>NZ_BSOG01000087.1 GCF_030160395.1 Chitinimonas prasina | reverse complement strand
CATTATTGGCCATCGGGCAACCAAATCCACAGAGCTTGGCTAAGGCCCTGTTTAGTTTACAAAGAAAAACTTTTCACCCTATCATATCGAATTTTGGACACATACATGGAGTATTAAATATAGAAAAAATAATAATTACACAGATTGCGTGTAAATTGCGAGACGAATCTTTTAAGCCTAATTGCGCCATGATTTGACAATGTGGTGCTACAGTAAACATTTGCTAATGACGGATTAATTAGGCTTAATAAATTCGTCTCGCAGTTTACAGGCGGAATCTGTAATTTGTTTTGTTATTAGTCTACATTTAATACTTCAAATGTGTGTCCGTATATCCGATGTGACACGCCAAAACTTTACACCCCTGGATCTAAACACAGCCTAAGAGTAAATCCAGCGATCCGATTGTTGCAATCCCACTGGTGAAGCTGAGTGAAATGGATGTTACTCCTGTTTGGGGAGCTTTTAGCTACTGTAGCTTCTATCAGAATTAGAAGCTT
>NZ_BSOG01000086.1 GCF_030160395.1 Chitinimonas prasina | reverse complement strand
ACTCTACTGCGGTGACGATACTGTAGGGGAGGTCCTGCGGCAAAATAGCTCGATGCCAGAATGATAAAAAGCTTAACACCTCTTATTTGACTTTTTCACTATTTTGAAATACGAAAAAGATCCAAATCCAAAATGCAAAGGTCGTCTTATTCAAAACCTCAATCATCACATCCCCTCTCTCCCACTTCACACCTCGGAACGCACTGTTCTTATAGAGAGAAAGGGGCTTTCCCATCTTCTTAACCCGAAATGAAATGGCTGAGGAGAGGGAGGTTCCTTTTGGGGGGTACCCCCGGGAAGAGATCCAGTGGAGACGGGGTGGGCCTGTAGCTCAGAGGATTAGAGCACGTGGCTACGAACCACGGTGTCGGGGGTTCGAATCCCTCCTCGCCCACAGCCTTCCAAAGGGGAAGGGCCTTTACTTTCCCCCTGAGGGTAGGAAAACCATGATCGGGATAGCGGACGTAAAGCTATTGAACTTGGGTATGCTCTTTCCTTTTG
>NZ_BSOG01000085.1 GCF_030160395.1 Chitinimonas prasina | reverse complement strand
TGATTATATTGGTAATAATCCGGCAAAGGGGGGATTATTCAGAGCAGGCTCAATGGACAATGGGGATGGAATAGCTGTTGGATGGTTAGGACATCCTATCTTTAGAGATAAAGAAGGGCGCGAACTTTTTGTACGCCGTATGCCTACTTTTTTTGAAACATTTCCGGTTGTTTTGGTAGATGAAGAGGGAATTGTGAGAGCGGACGTTCCTTTTAGAAGAGCAGAATCCAAATATAGTGTTGAACAAGTAGGCGTAACGGTGGAGTTCTATGGTGGCGAACTTAATGGAGTAAGTTATTCTGATCCTGCTACTGTAAAAAAATATGCGAGGCGTTCCCAATTAGGGGAAATTTTTGAATTAGATCGGGCTACTTTGAAATCAGATGGTGTTTTTCGCAGCAGTCCAAGGGGTTGGTTCACTTTTGGTCATGCTACCTTTGCTTTGCTCTTCTTTTTCGGACACATTTGGCATGGGGCTAGAACCTTGTTCCGAGATGTTTTT
>NZ_BSOG01000084.1 GCF_030160395.1 Chitinimonas prasina | reverse complement strand
GCCGATGTAGCGGGGTGCTAACTTGCCGGACATCCCAAACCTCCTCATACCACGGAGGGGTGATACCCGCAGGTACACATGATCTCCTTTTTCGAACTCAAGGTCACGCCTCCGATTGTCAGCGTAATTCTTCTGACGGTTCTGTGCTGTCTTTAAACGTTCTCGGATCAGCTTAACTTGTTCTTCTGCTGACTTGAGTATGTCAGGACCGAATACCAAGGCTTCGCCCACCTCATTCCAGCACAAGGGAGTGCGGCACTTTCTTCCGAACATTGCCTCATTCGGCGACATCTGAATGCTGGCCTGATAACTGTTGTTGTATGAGAACTCAGCATACGGCAAACAACGATCCCAGGTGCCTTCGAAATCCAGGGCACACGCACGTAGCATGTCTTCTAGGATTTGGTTTACCCTTTCGGTCTGACCATCGGTCTGCGGATGGTAGGCTGTACTAAAATTTAGGTCAGTTCCGAGGGCTTCATGCAACTGCTTCCAGAACCTTGAG
>NZ_BSOG01000083.1 GCF_030160395.1 Chitinimonas prasina | reverse complement strand
ATCGGTCTGGATGTCCACAAAGAGACGATTGCCGTGGCTGTTGCAGACGATGGGCGATCGGGAGAAATCCGGTTCCACGGGACAATTCTCAACACGCCCGAGGCCATACGACGTCTGGTGTCGCGCCTGGCTACGCCTGATGCGACACTCCACTTTTGCTATGAGGCAGGTGGCTGCGGGTACGGCATCCATCGCCAGTTGCTGGGCATGGGTATGGACTGCAGTGTCATCGCCCCATCTGTAATACCGCGCAAGCCAGCCGACAGGGTGAAGACGGACAGGAGAGACGCCGAAATGTTGGCGCGACTGTTGCGATCGGGTGAGTTGACGGCAATCTGGATCCCGGATCCGGCACACGAGGCTATGCCAGACCTCGTACGCAGTCGGCGCCAGGTCAGACAGGATCTTGTTGCCTGCCGACAGATGCTTCTGGGGTTTCTGTTGCGCCATGGGCGTAAATTCACCGGTCGTACGAACTGGACAAAAGCGCACTGGAGATGGCTGG
>NZ_BSOG01000082.1 GCF_030160395.1 Chitinimonas prasina | reverse complement strand
GACATAGAGTAATTGCATAAGCAAACACTATACCCGCACCAAAGCATCTCCCAGATAAGCTAGCAGTATATTCAGTATAACATGAACATAATGTAAAGTAGGTACTCATATACTCGGAAAGTATTTTAATACCATAAATGTATAAAGAAGAGTATTCTAATAAAAGTACAAAGCTTACAAAAGAAGACTTTCGGACTCTTCCGAAGACTTCCGGACTCCTGATTTCTACTCTATTCCTATTCCACCAGCTAGATACTACTAAACTAAACTTGAGAGAAATGAGAGAGCTCTTGCTTGAGGTGTGTGAGTGAAGTGAGAATGGCAACTCCTTTTATAGCCTCCCAATGACGGTTGTGACAGTTGGAATGGTCGGAAATACCCTCCAACCGTCATTGGGGGTTAATCCACACCATCCAGCCGCAACCCTGCATCCAACGGTGCCAGGATAGGTTCGGTCGAACCATGGGATTGTCCAATCCAGCCCATGTTCGGCTGGCATCCTCTTGGAC
>NZ_BSOG01000081.1 GCF_030160395.1 Chitinimonas prasina | reverse complement strand
CTCACCTTAAACTGGAGACCTAGCCACATGATGACCATGCCGGAAATTGAGCGTTGCCTACGACAGCTGCGCCTGTCGGGTGTCCGCGACACGCTGCAGACGCGCGTGCTCCAGGCGCAGGGCGCCAACCAGCCCTTCCTCGAGACCTTCTCCCTTATCCTGCAGGATGAACTGGACCGTCGTCAGTCCCGTCTTATCGAGCGGCGATACCAGCAATCCGGGCTCGACGAAAAGCTGACGCTCGCCGAGTTCGACTGGTCCTTCAATCCCAAACTGCCACGTCAGACCTGCTTCCAGCTCCACACCCTGGCGTTCATTGCCGCTGGCGAGAACGCTCTGCTTGTTGGCAAACCTGGCACCGGGAAGTCGCACATCGCCAAGGCGATTGCCTATCAGGCGATCCTGCAAAGCCACAAGGTCCAGTATCTTGAGACCGACGACTTCTTCCACCGCTACGCCCTGAACTCTCCGGCACAACGCGAGGTCCGGCTGCGAACCATCATCGACTGC
>NZ_BSOG01000080.1 GCF_030160395.1 Chitinimonas prasina | reverse complement strand
CTCTATCAAGGGAATCCATTTTATTTTTTGTTCCACCAAAAATGTTTCACCTAGTGCACTCGTGATGTTTCACTACGTATAGATCAAATGTTGCAGTGAATTGAAACATTCTTTCGCTATTTGCTGAAACATTATTTTTATATAAGGTGAAACAACGTCCGATTTAAACGATTGAAACATTTTCGATCTACTTAGTGAAACAATTCCGATATACCTGGTGGAACATCGTGCAACATTTAAAAATAATTCAATAATAAGCTAAAAAAATTTCATCGGAATATATCCATATGTGGTCTTGTTTTGAAGATTTAATTGCAACGAATTTAATGGTGCAATCGGATCATGATTTGGATAAGTAATTTAAGAGAAAAATTAGTTTAAAGTGGTTTTGCACGTATGCGCAGCACCCGATTTTTACACGTATGCATCAGAGGCCTGATCAGTAGCCCCCTCCGATAAAAGACGTTATCAATAGGTGTTAGTTTGCCGTTGCAGGTGATAAATCTTTCGTACA
>NZ_BSOG01000079.1 GCF_030160395.1 Chitinimonas prasina | reverse complement strand
AGAAAAAAAGAATTCTGTTTCGAGACCAAGCGAAACAGGATTGCTGTGCCATAGGAAGGATAGCTATACTAATTTGGTATACTCAAAATACACCTTTGGTACAAAATTGACAATCTCACAAGGATGAAATATCAGTAATTTTCTATTTACTGGTTGATCCCATCTTTTACGGAATCAATTCCTTTTTTGAATGTACAAAAATTTGGGGAGCTCAGCATGTCTGGAAGCACGGGAGAACGTTCTTTTGCTGATATTATTACCAGTATTCGATACTGGGTTATTCATAGCATTACTATACCTTCCCTATTCATTGCGGGTTGGTTATTTGTCAGTACGGGTTTAGCTTATGACGTGTTTGGAAGTCCTCGGCCAAACGAGTATTTCACAGAAAGCCGACAAGGAATTCCGTTAATAACCGACCGTTTTGATTCTTTAGAACAACTCGATGAATTTAGTAGATCCTTTTAGGAGGCCCTCAATGACCATAGATCGAACCTATCCTATTTTTACAGTGCGAT
>NZ_BSOG01000078.1 GCF_030160395.1 Chitinimonas prasina | reverse complement strand
ACTGGTGGAATGTTCAGTACGGATTCCTATAGTACTGTTCGGGGAGTTGATAAGTTAATTCCTGTGGACGTCTACTTGCCGGGTTGCCCACCTAAACCAGAGGCTGTTATAGATGCCCTAACAAAACTTCGTAAGAAGATATCGCGAGAAATAGTTGAGGATCGAACTCTATCTCAAAAGAAAAATCGATGTTTTACTACCAGCCACAAGCTTTATGTTCGGCGCAGTACTAATACTGGAACTTATGAGCAAGAATTGCTCTATCAATCACCATCTACTTTAGACATATCTTCTGAAACTTTTTTCAAATCCAAAAGTCCAGTATCTTCCTACAAATTAGTGAATTAGGAGGAGCTCTTTGTGCCGAAAAAGAAAGAGCAGGGCAATATTTCAAACTTGCATTCGAACTGCGAAATATTTATACAAAGGAGGAGAGATCAAGATAATGCAGCAGGGTTGGTTATCTAATTGGCTAGTCAAACATGAGGTGGTTCATAGATCTTTGGGCTTCGATCATCGAGGA
>NZ_BSOG01000077.1 GCF_030160395.1 Chitinimonas prasina | reverse complement strand
CCGCGGCAACTGGAGAGAAAGACTTAGGCGGAGGTTCAAATTTCCTGTGAGTACACATGCTCTACATTTATATTTCTCCGATTCAAATACATACAAGTGTATATTAATTAGATCTCTCGTTGTTTGTCATTTATTTGTAGTGCGCAAAGCAAAAGCAGGGAACTAACTTGTGCGGCTATTACGTGTGCGAGTATTGCCACTGCCTTGCAGACCAAATCATCACCACAAGAGAGCTCGATGTACGTACAAATAAATTCAAAATTTCATTACGTAGCGATTTCTTGTTTAATTACTAATCAATTTCATACATTCATATAGTTTATTCGCATGAGGGATAACCTGACCACACACAAGGAATTTATCGCGGCGGTTCAAGAACAACTCATGGGATTCATCAACGAAGAAATCCTTGATCCCAAGGGTGAATTCTACTACGACGGAAATACAATTCATAAGTCGTTAGCTTCTGAGATAACGACTACTACGTCGAAGTCGTAGCTAGCAAGGACATAATGAATTGTAAT
>NZ_BSOG01000076.1 GCF_030160395.1 Chitinimonas prasina | reverse complement strand
CTATCCTATAAATTTAAAGTTTAGAGCTATAACCTGTACAGAAGGTTCCATATTTTATTTTACTATGTTGAAGCCCACTGTTTGCTGGTTCTATAGATATTTGGTTCACTTCATTTAGACTAAAGATGAATTTTCTACAAATTTTACAAATTAAGGTATGCTCTATGTTGCTTATTCCTTACACAAATGTTTAGGGGTTTTTGTTATACTGTAAGTATGTCTTTTTATTTTATAACATTGAAGTGCATAACTCTATGATCCTATAGAACCTGAGTTTACTCAAAAAGGATCTAAGATGAATTTTATATAAACTTCTAAAGTTCAGCTTATCTAAAACTATTCATTTTAAAGATAATAGTTTTAGAGGCATTTGGTACAAAGTAAGTACATTATTTTATTTCACTTTATAGTGGACAACAAATTGGTGATTCTGTGGAATGCGAATTTACCCTAAAATGAGTTGAGATGAATTTTGTATGCATTTTATAAGTTTGTGCATGCTTTATGTATAATTTTTCTTAAATAA
>NZ_BSOG01000075.1 GCF_030160395.1 Chitinimonas prasina | reverse complement strand
CGATGGCAAACGCAACCGACGATAATGATGATTAGCAGCAACAGAGATGATCGACTATGATGATGAAGTTTCCCATCAATAGCAATAGAGTAGGATATGTTGAAGAAGCTTGACAGGATGTTTCTAAAGATGACGATGTCGGTGATCCAGTCAATAGCAGTGTAGCAGCCGATGATAATGACGAAGATGCTCATCAGCGTTTGCATAGTAGGTCAACCATGAAGGCGAAATAACAAGTCGGCAATGACGGAAGCAGCCGGAGGCGAAGACGTAGTCATCCATTCGCAACGGTAGAGATGTCAGGGCCGATGAAGTAGAGGTGCTGGTGATGAAGTCAGTGACAATAATCCATCAAACTGTTGAGAAGATATCAAAGTTCGAGTAGTTTCCTTGATGCGAGCGTGTGCATAAAGAAGACTGTTGCAACGCTTCTTGATTTATAAAGATGACCGCAGAACTTAGTGTTATAGCTGTTATAGATGCTTCACTTGGAGGAAAGTAGATGCTATTGTCCAACTCGTCGAAACTAGGCTGATT
>NZ_BSOG01000074.1 GCF_030160395.1 Chitinimonas prasina | reverse complement strand
TGTTTACTGCAAAACTTAACCCCTATGTTATTATCCCCTTGTACTCCCTTGCATTAATCATGCATCTCCGGTGTGGCTTGCTGAGTACTGTGGTTGTACTCATTCTTGCTCAATCTTTCCCCCCTTCAGTAAGAGAAGCTTTGGAGAAGAAGTCTTAGGTGGAGTCCTGGCTTATACCCCAGTTGAGCGCCTGTGAAGATGGAGCCGTAGGCCCGCTAGTCCGCTGCTGTTTATTTTTGATTGTCAGGCCTTAAGTGCCTTTGTAATAATGTAAATATTATCGATATAATAAAGATGTGCCTTTTATATCATGTTTGTGTGGTGTACCCCGGCTTTTCCTGGGACGGGGATTAATACACTAGCGTTCGGGAAAATGCAGTTTTCCCGGTCGCGACAGCTGGGAAAGGAAAATAAGTATTATGCTAATTACTCCTTTCCCATGAATAAAATGGTAGTAGGTGCTTGGTTTTTATTTTCCAATCATGTAAGCACTTGCTATAAATAATGTGGCTCATTGGTGTTAACCCCAATGTTTGCCAAGGTTTGTTT
>NZ_BSOG01000073.1 GCF_030160395.1 Chitinimonas prasina | reverse complement strand
TAGGGCCATAGCCAGCCCCACGCACCCCTAGCGTCCCGCTCTTCACAGCTCGCACACGGTTTTCGGTCGGTCGCCCGGCAGACCGAACGTCGACCGAATCGGGTTTTCGGTCGGTTGCCCGGCGGGTGGCACAGCCTAGCCCTTCACAGCTCGCGCACGGTTTTCGGTCGGTCGCCCGGCAGACCGAACGTCGACCGAATCGGTATTTCGGTCGGTCGCCCGGCGGGTGGCAGCCCAGCCCTTCACACCTCGCACCCGGTTCCCGGTCGGTTGCCCCGAACGTGGACCGAACCACTATAGGCTACTATAGGCTAGGGCCGTAGCCAGCCCCACGCACCCGTAGCGTGCAGCCCTTGACAGCTCGCGCACGGTTCTCGCTCGGGCGAGCGGACGTGGACCGCCCCCGGCGTGGCGCGGGTGCTCTCGCGCGGTACGCGTTCAGGACCTTGGCGGGTTGCGCGCAGCCGCACGCCTGGGGGGCCTGGTGGGCATGGGCGCCGTCCGACCGCCCGCTGTCCGTGGCGCGCGCCCGGAGCCCCGTCCTTGGAGTCTG
>NZ_BSOG01000072.1 GCF_030160395.1 Chitinimonas prasina | reverse complement strand
TGCTGCTGACGCAGACAAAAACGAAGCGAAACGAATGAGTTTAGCGGAGTGGGTCTGAAGAAGCAAACGCTCTTTAACAAGATACAACCGATAAGCGTAGGCATTTGACTTGAGGGTCAAAGGCTTACGTAATAATCAAGATCGTTTCGACGAGATTGATTTTGCGAACAGCCAGAAATGTTTCAAAACAGAGATTGAACTCAAGAGTTTGATCCTGGCTCAGATTGAACGCTGGCGGCATGCTTTACACATGCAAGTCGAACGGATCTAGGGGCTTGCTCCTAGGTTAGTGGCGAACGGGTGAGTAATGCATCGGAACGTACCGTGTAGTGGGGGATAACCCGGCGAAAGTCGGATTAATACCGCATACGATCTACGGATGAAAGCGGGGGACCTTCGGGCCTCGCGCTATACGAGCGGCCGATGTCGGATTAGCTAGTTGGTGAGGTAAAGGCTCACCAAGGCGACGATCCGTAGCGGGTCTGAGAGGATGATCCGCCACACTGGGACTGAGACACGGCCCAGACTCCTACGGGAGGCAGCAGTGGGGAATTTT
>NZ_BSOG01000071.1 GCF_030160395.1 Chitinimonas prasina | reverse complement strand
TTGCTGAAAGACATACATTCTGGGATATGCGGAAACCATGCTGCCGCACACACCATTGTCGGCAAAGCTTACCGGCAGGGTTTTTTTTGGCCTACTGCAGTGTCCGACGCCGACAAAATTGTGCGCACGTGCGAAGGTTGCCAATTTTTCGCCAGACAAATTCATCTACCAGCTCAAGAGTTGCAGACCATCCCGCTGTCTTGGCCGTTTGCGGTTTGGGGGCTCGACATGGTTGGCCCGTTTAAAAAGGCAGTCGGCGGTTACACGCACCTCTTTGTGGCCATTGACAAATTCTCCAAGTGGATTGAAGCTAAACCGGTTGTCACAATCACAGCAGATAACGCTCGAGATTTCTTCATCAACATTGTGCATAGATTTGGAGTGCCTAATCGGATCATCACTGATAATGGCAGACAATTCACTGGCGGAGTTTTTAAAGACTTTTGTGAAGACTTTGGAATTAAGATTTGCTATGCCTCAGTGGCACATCCCATGAGCAATGGACAGGTGGAGCGAGCCAATGGCATGATACTTCAAGGGATTAAAACGCGAGTTTTTG
>NZ_BSOG01000070.1 GCF_030160395.1 Chitinimonas prasina | reverse complement strand
ATTCCAGAGATACCGAAACCAAAAAATTCCACGGTCGAACTACCAGAATGTCTAGAAATGTAGAGCTTAAAGTAGAAAGGCTCTTTTGGATGGAAAAACTATGACTTCGTAGTTTTCGTTAGTAGAAACCTAATTCATTAAAATTCCGTCCAGTAAAACGGAAGAATTATAAATTTCTAAAATAATAGATAGGAATACCGCGAATAAAGCCATTGCGACCCCCATAAAAGGAGTAGTCCCCCAACCCGGAGCTACTTTCCCATATTCCGAATTCAAGGGTTTCAATAAATTACCTACGCGAGTTTGTCTTGGTCCAGGTCTAGAACTATCTTCAACGGTTTGTGTAGCCATAAATTCCATTTAATGATTTGTGTTGACTTTGTATACTATTCCGTTGTAGTTGTAAATACACGATCTTTTCGTAGATCCATTGTAATCTTGAAATTCTATAAAAATGGAAACAGCAACTTTAGTCGCCATCTCCATATCTGGTTTACTTGTAAGCTTTACTGGGTATGCCTTATATACCGCGTTTGGGCAACCCTCTCAACAATTAAGAGATC
>NZ_BSOG01000069.1 GCF_030160395.1 Chitinimonas prasina | reverse complement strand
AGGAAGCCCGTCAGCACGTCGCGCGGATCGCCCGCAGGACGGCCGCCGTCGAACGGCACGAGGATCACCTTGTAGCCGCTGTGGGGCTTGCGGTTCCACGAGCCGTGCTGCCCGACGACCATGCCCGTGCCGAGCGGCGGGAGCGCGCGGCCGTCCGACCAGGCGAGGCCCAGCGATGCGGTGTGGGCGCCCAGCGCGTAGTCGGGCACGAGCGCCTTCGCCACGAGTTCGGGGCGCTGCGGCGACACCCGTTCGTCGACGTGCTGGCCGTAGTAGCTGTACGGCCAGCCGTAGAAGCCGCCATCGCGCACGGAGGTGAGGTAGTCGGGCACGAGGTCGCTGCCGATCTCGTCGCGTTCGTTGGCGACGGTCCACAGCACCCCGGTGGCGGGTTCCCACGCCATGCCGTTCGGGTTGCGCAGGCCGGTGGCGAAGAGCCGTTTCGTGGCCGCGGCGGGGTCCACCTCCCAGATCGCGGCGCGGCCCTCCTCGATCTCGAGGCCGTTTTCGCCGACGTTGCTGTTGGAGCCCACGGTGACGTACAGCCGCCGCCCGTCGGGCGATGC
>NZ_BSOG01000068.1 GCF_030160395.1 Chitinimonas prasina | reverse complement strand
GTTATGGAACAGAGAATGTCATCGAATTTTGCGTAGAATTTATCGAGGATCTTCGCCCAATCGGGGTACCTGAATCACGCCATGAAGGGAGACTACGGGGAAAGGGAACTCTCGGAAGGAAAGCAATAATGACGGTAGACAACAATTTATTCCGTAAAGCCCATTTCACGGTTCTGCAACAATCTTCATTGGTAGCTCCTCACATCGAGGAGCACTTGGCTCTAGTTCGCGCCAGAAACATCGGTAAGTCCGATGCATGGATTACACGGCATCACATTGATACTTTCCCCACGTGGCTACGACAACATCTCATGGGTAACGAGTCGATCAACCAACAACTTGCCTTCCTAGCGAGGGGACCGTCTGGGTCGATCGCGACATTCCAGGGATATGAGATCAATGGGTACACATTCTACACGAGAGCCCAAGACATAAAGAGCACGAACCAAAACAGCGCTGTTCGTGTCGATGCCATGGGACACGATGGAACAACTGCCACGTATTACGGTGCCATCGAGGATATATGGGAACTTGACTATGGTCCTCTCAAGGTTCCTCTGTTCCGGTGCCAATG
>NZ_BSOG01000067.1 GCF_030160395.1 Chitinimonas prasina | reverse complement strand
GGCAAAAACTCACTTCGTGATTCGCGCGGCGAACTTTTGCCAATTAATGCCAATATTGCCATATTTGGCACACACGGGTGCGTTGTTTTTGACCGGAACGAAAAAGTTCAAAAAGCACCAAAACATGATTTTTGGACATATTGGAGTGTATTGGGTGCGTTCGTGGCAAAAACTTACTTCGCGACTCGCGCGGCGAACTTTTGTCAATTAATGCCGATATTGCCACACGTGGGTGCGATGTAATATACCGGAATCAAAAAGTTCAAAAAGCACCAAAACATGATTTTTGGACATATTGGAGTGTAATGGGTGTGTTTGTGGCAAAAACTCATTTCGCGACTCGCGTGACGAGCTTTTGTCAATTAATGCCGATTTTTGGACATATTGGAGTGGATTGGGTACGTTCTTGGCAAAAACTCACTTCGCGACTCACGCTGCGAACTTTTGACAATTAATGCCGATATTGCCACTCGTGGGTGCGTTGTTTTTAACCGGAATCAAAAAGTTCAAAACGCACCTAAACATGATTTTTGGACATATTGGAGTGTATGGGGTGCGTTCGTGGCAAAAACTCACTT
>NZ_BSOG01000065.1 GCF_030160395.1 Chitinimonas prasina | reverse complement strand
CCTACGAGTGCTGCTGTTCGTAACCATCAACGATTGGCCTGCACTTAGCAACCTATCCGGATAGTCCAACAAGGGGTACAAGGCTTGCACTCACTGTATGAATGAAACAGAAAGTACGTATCTTAACCACTGTAGGAAGGTTGTATACATGGATCATCGTCGATTCCTTGCAGCAAACCACCCGGTACGGAAGAAAGGCAAGCACTTCGAACATAAGGCCGACCACCGTACGAAGCCTAAACATCGCAGCGGGAAAACAGTGTTTGCTATGGTTAAAGATCTTAAAGTAGTGTTTGGAAAGGGGCCTGGCAGAAGCCCTTCAGAATGATGTGGTGCAATGTCTTGTCAGCTTTGAGTTGATATTTCCACCTTCATTTTTCAATATAATGACGCATCTGCTTTGTCACCTTGTGAAAGAGATCCGTATTCTCGGGCCTGTGTACCTACACAACATGTTTCCTTTCGAGAGGTACATGGGCGTTCTGAAGAAGTATGTTCGTAACCGTGCTCGTCCAGAGGCAAGCATCGCCAAGGGGTATGGAACAGAGGAGGTCATTGAATTCTGCGTAGAATTTATCGAA
>NZ_BSOG01000064.1 GCF_030160395.1 Chitinimonas prasina | reverse complement strand
AAATAACTGAAGGGAGTAGAAGAGAAAATTGTGGTTGGGAAGGTTATAGTAGCAAAAGCCATTGGAACTAATATTTTATATATGGGAATAATTCGTTTTGTTATTAATGGGAAAAAGGATGGCTAAAAGAAGAGAAATCATTAGTTATTCATTAAGGTTAATTTGATTCAATGACCAGAGTTCCGCGAGGATATATAGCTCGGAGACGACGGGCAAAAATGCGTTCATTTGCCTCAAACTTTAGAGGGGCTCGTTTAAGACTTAATCGAATGATTACTCAACAGGTAAGAAGAGCGTTTGTTTCCTCTCATCGAGATAGAGTCAGGCAAAAGAGGGATTTTCGGCGTTTGTGGATCAGTCGGATAAACGCAGCAACGCGGATACATAAAGTATTCGATAATTATAGTAAATTAATACACAATCTTTACAAGAAAGAATTGATTCTTAATCGTAAAATCCTTGCACAAGTAGCTGTATTAAATCCAAATAATCTTTACACGATTTCCAATAAAATAAAGATTATCAATTAAAGGGATAAAAAAGTAATATACAGGAATAATTAAAAAAGAATTCCCGGAGAGGTAA
>NZ_BSOG01000063.1 GCF_030160395.1 Chitinimonas prasina | reverse complement strand
ATGTTACGAGCTTCTGGAATACAATGGGATCTTCGTAAAGTTGATCTTTACGAGTCTTACAATCAATTCGATTGGAAAGTCCAATGGCAAAAAGAAGGGGATTCATTAGCACGCTATTTAGTACGAATCGGTGAAATGAGGGAATCAATCAAAATTATTCAACAGGCTGTAGAAAAAATTCCTGGGGGCCCTTATGAGAATTTAGAAGTCCGACGCTTTAAGAAAGCAAAGAATTCCGAATGGAATGATTTTGAATATCGATTTCTTGGTAAAAAACCTTCACCCAATTTTGAATTGTCAAAACAAGAGCTTTATGCAAGAGTGGAAGCCCCAAAAGGTGAATTAGGAATTTATCTGGTAGGAGATGATAGTCTTTTCCCCTGGAGATGGAAAATTCGTCCACCCGGTTTTATTAATTTGCAAATTCTTCCTCAGCTAGTCAAAAAAATGAAATTGGCTGATATCATGACGATATTAGGTAGTATAGATATCATTATGGGAGAAGTTGATCGTTGAAATGATAATAGACAGGGTACAGGTAGAAGCTATCAATTCTTTTTCGAACTTGGAATTATTAAAAGAAGTCTAT
>NZ_BSOG01000062.1 GCF_030160395.1 Chitinimonas prasina | reverse complement strand
GCACTTGAGATTGCATACGAGTATATGACACTTGTGATGTTAATGAATACTCAACAAACATATCCATATCTTTCATATGTAACCGGTTGGTCATCAAGTGAAGGATGACAACCGATTTGTTGAGACTAATGTTCTCCTTTGAGGTGTGAAAAGGAATAGGTCCCACTACGATGAGGCTAATGAATGACACCATGGGTTAGTGGTCACCAAGCCAAGGACATCGTCATGTTGGCAAGAATGAAGTCAAGCTTGTGATGAGAATAAAGTCTTGACAAAGGATGGACAAGACCTCGGCATAAACATGGTTCAACCGGATGGTCACAAGTGTTGATCTCGGCTCAAGCTTGACCCCAAGATGGATGGCGCAAGGCAAAGGTATAATGTAGCTAAGAATGTTTTCTTAGTCTTTTCCCAGTCTTGGTGTTTGGTGTAGACCGGATTTGCTAGATAGATGCTGTACTATCAAGAGGGGTCTATGAAGCGAGCTTGTGGATGATCTTGTGCCATATTAGTTCATATGCATGTAGGTGCATTTTGTGGGCTTGTCTAACCAAGTGTGATGAGTTTTCTCAAGTCCTAAACCAAGAGAGAAGTGGG
>NZ_BSOG01000061.1 GCF_030160395.1 Chitinimonas prasina | reverse complement strand
AATTTAAAAAGAAGTTTAGTTAATTCATTAAGGTTATGCTTATACCATGTAGAAGGTTCCATCGGAACAATTATTATTTATTTCAAGCTATTTCGGCTCTTTCTTAATCTTCGAAAAGAAAGAAATTTCGTAATGGAAAGGTAGGATGAAAAAAAAGAAAAAATCAAAAGGAAGTGTGGAAAAAATGACAAGAAGATATTGGAACATCAATTTGAAAGAGATGATAGAAGCGGGAGTTCATTTTGGTCATGGTATTAAGAAATGGAATCCTAAAATGGCCCCTTACATCTCGGCAAAGCGTAAAGGTACTCATATTACAAATCTCGCTAGAACCACCCGTTTTTTATCAGAAGCTTGTGATTTAGTTTTTGATGCAGCAAGTCAGGGAAAAAGCTTCTTAATTGTTGGTACCAAAAAAAGAGCAGCGGATTTAGTAGCATCAGCTGCAATAAGGGCTCGTTGTCATTATGTTAATAAAAAGTGGTTCAGTGGTATGTTAACGAATTGGTCGATTACTAAAACTAGACTTTCTCAATTTAGAGACTTAAGAGCAGAAGAAAAGATGGAAAAATTCCACCATCTCCCAAAAAGAGATGTGG
>NZ_BSOG01000060.1 GCF_030160395.1 Chitinimonas prasina | reverse complement strand
TATAAAGGGGTGGCTGTTGATGCAAAAAACACACACTGGCTTGGGAGATCTGCTTAACTCCAGTGCAGGTCCAAAAAGCTTGCCTTTAGGTTCGTGAGCGTGCCAGTTGATTTGATCCTGCAATCAACAAGAAATAAAGACAAAGAAACCGCGGTTAAATTCATAAACGATAGCTGATCGGCTAGTTGCCGATGACATATCATTTATTTCAAGCCGATGTCATGCGTGCATCGATCGACAAATATCAATAAGCAAATCAGAACTAAATCTACTCGATCGGCTGTAGATATTAACGATATATAATCCTTATATCGATATATACTTAAATCAAGTGATTGGGATAGATCGGTCGCCATGCCGAGACAGTATAAATCACTTAGATCGAAATATATATTAACAATAAGACTATATATGTTCATAGCATAGCCGATCAGATAGATCTAGCATGTATCGGCTAATACTCCGATACAACTCTATGTTAAGATATTAAAACAAGCAGAATATACCAAATAGAAGCTTAATATACTTAGATGCAATAAGATCTTGACATAAAGGGCAGATTTAACATGTCAATAAAACACATAAAGCAAATGTAGTTAAA
>NZ_BSOG01000059.1 GCF_030160395.1 Chitinimonas prasina | reverse complement strand
TGGAAAAAAGTAAGTAGAATTAGATTTAAGATAAAAGAAAGTTAGTTTTAGTAAGAAACGTGGATGAATACTTGCTCTTTTCTCGATTTTAGATCGTATTTTTTGGCGGCATGGCCAAGCGGTAAGGCAGGGGACTGCAAATCCTTTATCCCCAGTTCAAATCTGGGTGCCGCCTGATCAATAAAATACTTAGGCTTATAGTACTGATCCAAATCGACAAATTTGCACCCCGCATAAGTTGGGGCAAGAGAATAACAAGGCTCGGCGATACTGGATTTTGAGAACCCACCGTTCTTTCCTCAAACTGGGGTTTGTTTTAGCAGTAGTGGCCCAAACCGATACCAATAGGGATGAGATAGCGTTTCCTTATTCTTTTATTAATAAGAAAGGGCTATGTATCATATTTATACTTAATGCTCCCCAATTCTACCAGAAATACTCTAAGAATTTGTTAAATTCTACCAGAAATACTCTAAGAATTTGTTAAGAGTAAATTCTTTGAACTGATTCATCCATAGCCTTAGGTCAGAACCCCTTTTTGACTCTGTACCCTTGATTCTACTATGATTATTCATCAATAGTAGAATAATTCCTTCATAGAAA
>NZ_BSOG01000057.1 GCF_030160395.1 Chitinimonas prasina | reverse complement strand
AGCCCCCTCCTCCCTCTGCCACGTCGCCCCCACTCCTCTCCTCCTTTTCCCCAAGAAGAAAGGGGCGAGCCCCCTTTCTCTCCCTCCTTTTCCCCTTTTCCCCCGCCGGCGTCATCCTCCCTCCGCCCTGTCGCCGCTTTGGCCGCGACCGCCGAGCGCCAGCTCGCGTCCTTGACCGCGCAAGTCGGTTCCCAAACCGACATTGCCGCCCATTTAAACCCCAGCCTCCCCTTTCCCTTCCTCTTCCATTCGTCTCCGCGCCATTGCCGCCGCCCCCGTGCTCTGTCTCGCCTCCGCCGTCCTTCGCCGAGCGCCGGGAGAGCCGGTGCGTTCGAGGACGCGGAAGGGGACTTCGGCCGCGCCCTCTTCTTCCTCTTCCCCGGCCCGAGGCCGGAGAGATTACTCCCGCGCCGTCGGCCTCTCGTCACAGCGCCCCTCCTCCGTACAGTAGTGCCTCTCTCCGTTCTTCCTCCTCGCTCCATCTCCTCCCCCTAGTTTTCGGTAGTAGCTCGAGTAGCCTCCCCGTAGTTAGCTGGCGCCGCCCCGACCGTTGCCGTCGCTCGCCGTGTGCTCGCCGCCGTCGCCGCCCGAGCTCCATAGCACCCGCTCGT
>NZ_BSOG01000056.1 GCF_030160395.1 Chitinimonas prasina | reverse complement strand
AAAATCCCTTATATTATAGGACGGAGAGAGTAGCACTTACACCCTAATTACAGAGTAGTTACATAACACTTACACCCTACTTACAGAGTAGTTACATAGCACATACACATGTACACTAGTTACATGATAGTTACAGGGTAATTACATGGTATAAAATTAGTGTCACATCCTAAAAATCCAAAAATATATAAATTGTTGTTTAATTGGAATTATTAGAATTTATTTTAAAAGCCTAGAAGAGAAGATCTAATTTTTAATTAATAAATTCCAATATAAAATGGGGCCAGATAAAATTTCATTAAATACTTTGCTTAATTCTATAATTCCTAGATTTTTCTGGGATTTATTTGAGCTAAGGAAGTATTTTTAATAAATGGAATTGCATTTAATAAATAATTTAAATTGAAAAAGGTTTTAAAAAGTCTTCTTTTGGCTTTGGGCCGAAAGTCGGCCCAAAACCGCTCTTCTCTCTCTCCTCGGCCCAGTCCGGCCCAGTCCGCAGCTGCCCGCACGCGCGCCCTCGCTCGCTGACAGGTGGGGCCCGCCTGTCGGACTCGTCGTCCTCCTTCGACCGCCGCCGCCCGAAACCCTAGCGTCGCGCCTCCGCCGTTTCCTTCCAAATC
>NZ_BSOG01000055.1 GCF_030160395.1 Chitinimonas prasina | reverse complement strand
ACGCGTCCCAAGCAGAAATATCACAAGTACCGCCGCGACCAGGGCCGTCGCAAGGAAAACTATATCCAAAATCTTTTTTATCAGGCATTAATTTGGAACCGCGTGCATCTAAAGCACCCTTTACTAAAATCAATGTAGTTGTATGCAAACCTAAAGCAATAGCATGATGAACCAAGAAATCTCCAGGTCCTATTGTTAAGAAAAGCGAATTACTATTCTCGTTAACAGCATTCAACCATCCGGGTAACCATAGGGTTCGACCCGCATTGAAAGCGGGACCGCTCGTTGAAGATAAGAGTATATCGAACCCATATGTCGTCTTACCATGAGCCGATTGTATCCATTGAGCAAATATAGGTTCGATCAAGATTTGCTTTTCTGGAGTACCAAAAGCAAGCATGACGTCATTATGAACATAAAGGCCCAAGGTATGGAATCCTAGGAAGAGACTAGCCCAACTTAAATGAGATATGATAGCTTCTTTATGGTCTAACATTCTTGCCAATACATTATCCTCATTCTGTTCCGGATTGTAATCTCTAATGAAAAAAATAGCTCCATGAGCAAAAGCCCCTGTCATGATGAACCCTGCAATGTATTGGTGATGAGTATATAAAGCTGCTT
>NZ_BSOG01000054.1 GCF_030160395.1 Chitinimonas prasina | reverse complement strand
AAACCCATCTCGTCAAAATCCAGAAGCACCAAAATTCCCCTACCTGGCGCGCCACTGTCGATGTTTGATGTCACGATTCCGGTATTTGCATAGTATGGGGATCGTTGGTACTAGGATATACGCGAGACTGAGGTAAAAAAGATGGAGACAGGGATTTTTATACAGGTTCGGGCCCCTGAATTGTCAGGTAATAACCCTACATCCTGTTGGCCGAAGCCGGTATTGCTCTTATTCACCATAATCACACCAGTACAATATTTGGGGTAGCATATCTAACTGTTGTCGACATGGCGGTCTGAAGGTCTGACTCGTAGTCGACAACAGGGTAGTCTTCCTCCTCGAGTTCGTGCCCGGCGAGATCAGAGATAACGCTTTCG
This sequence comes from Chitinimonas prasina, assembly GCF_030160395.1. GTDB lineage: Bacteria > Pseudomonadota > Gammaproteobacteria > Burkholderiales > Chitinimonadaceae > Chitinimonas > Chitinimonas prasina. The sequence continues at coordinate 249 of NZ_BSOG01000054.1, read as the reverse complement.
TCTCTCCTGACAGTATCTGGAGACACCGTAGGGGACTAGCCGTGCTTATCCCTGAAGTCGATATCCGGCGTCTTGTCTTGGCGTATGTTGGCTTGTATGTTGATCTTCTGTCTTGATCTATCTTTCCATGTCGTCTATGATGGGTGTGTGGATTGTCGTGTCCCCTCTTCTCCTAGGGGGCCTTGTATTTATACCCATAGGTGTCCCCTTGTCTAAGTAGAACTAGGGAAACCAATATGGATACAATCC
>NZ_BSOG01000053.1 GCF_030160395.1 Chitinimonas prasina | reverse complement strand
TGCCACGAAATCGATCATGCCCTCTCCGCGGTGGTTGGGTGGGTGACCGGCCATCTAGAGAAGACAAAGGAGTAGGATCAATGCATGCTCAAATCCAAATGTAAACAAAGCAATAAAAGACTCAAATAAGGGAATCGAATAAGAGCGAAATTTTATGCATAGATCATTTTGCATGAGAGCGAATAAATAAGACAGACTCACATAACGATAAAATAATGAGAAATTAGATACATACTAATAATAACAAATAAAGCATAAATACCTTGCAACCCAAATTCCTGAGCTAGGACCTAATGCATTTCACCCCTCAAACCCCAACGGACTGACGAATAAATCCCAATAATTTTACTAAAACCCTAGACTGACTCGTTTTGAAAAAACCTCACTTAAACGAGCGACCAAGATTTTTCCCTTGAACCACAAGAACAGATCCTAATTTTCCCGGAACAAATCCAATTGCAAAGAACATATGCAGTGAAAAGGATTCAGAGGGCTCTTAGGTTTTTCCATTTGGCTTGTCCTACGGTCAAGGTCGGCTCTGATACCAACTTGTAACGCCCAGAAATTCCCGAATAGAATTCCAAGCAGAATGTGCATTAAAATCCCCGTCCAGGACCAGCCGGGGTA
>NZ_BSOG01000052.1 GCF_030160395.1 Chitinimonas prasina | reverse complement strand
GTCGAGGAGCTTCATCAGGATCGAAGGATAGGCCTCATCATCTTGATCAGGTCGTGTTGGTGTAGATGGGATGTCATCCGAGTGGTTTGAAGCCGACTCGGGAGAGATGATCTTGGAGTAGGCCTCGGCCGAGTTCGGAATACCGAACGGCGCGGGGACCTGATCTCTTCCCGATTGGTTCGAATCCAAGTCAAGGAGAGAGATCTTGCCGAAGTCGTTGGTGATGAAGTTGAGGCTGCCGAACCGGAACGCCTGCCCGGGAGGGAAGGCGTAGTCGTCGATGCCGGAGACAGAACCCATCGCACTTAGTCGGCAAAAACTTGACGCTACCCCTACCTAGCGCGCCAACTGTCGAAACAAGATTTCGGCAATAATAAAAGGGGGTGGCTATCAAGCTAGGAAAGTGGATGGGTTTGGAGACAAGGAATTTTATACAGGTTCAGGCCTTCTTATTCAAGAAGTAATACCCTACTCCTGTCCGGGGATGAATCCGCCGAGTGTCTTATTGATTGTATGATTTGGAGAAAATCAACATATGTCCCTAGAGGCACCCGGGCCCTCCCTATATATGGGAAGGAGTCCGTATTACAAAAGATAATCTACATCCCTAACGGAATATGTAGATAC
>NZ_BSOG01000051.1 GCF_030160395.1 Chitinimonas prasina | reverse complement strand
AACATCCTCTAGTCAATTATAATTAGCATATGAATGCTAGTAAATTAAATGTTAAAAACTCTAATTAACATACATATGAAATTGCTACCTGTGTGATTTAAAACTTTTAAAAATTGTAAGTATAACATATAACTAGCATATACATGATTTAAACTTGTTGAAACCTCTAATAATCGTGCGTAATTAACATATGCCATACATCAATTGATTTATATGGATAATCAATACATCCAAAATAGTTTACATCGTGTACACAATAATTACGGCATTACATCGGCGGTGACGGTTGACCGCACGTACTTTCTCCTCACTATTGTTCCCTCCTTGTGATCGCTGCGTGAGTAAGGGGTGTCTTCATTTGATAGGAGGATGCTAGGGTCAATCGTCACCGTGAAAGGGGGTTGCCCATCCAACTGATCGTAATCCTCGTCAGTCTTGTCCTCAACTCCGACGATTTTTCTTTTGCCTGGGAGAACCACTTGACGCTTAGGCTCATCAGGCCCTCTGCCCTTCTTTCCTTTGCTAGACATGTCCTTCACGAAAAAGACTTGCGTTACATCATTGGCAAGGACAAAAGGTTCGTCCGAGTATCCAACCTTGTGAAGGTCAACCGTTGTCATCCCACTGTCA
>NZ_BSOG01000050.1 GCF_030160395.1 Chitinimonas prasina | reverse complement strand
TTTAATGTTACTCTAATTACTCAACAGTTTTACTGTTTTGCTCAATAAAATGTTTTACAACCGCCTTTATGCAAATAGCCACAAACCATCCTTGTATCCCCTTGCACGTCTGCATCGTTGGTGTGGCTTGCTGAGTACGGTGGTTGTACTCAGCCTTGCTATTTTTCCCCTTTTTCAGAAGTGTAGTGCTTCTGAGCTGAAGGCGAAGTTAGAAGATTGTCACGCCCGGAATTTCTATCCAAAATTCCAAACGCTTACATGTGTGTGAACCCTCGTCCAGGAATCAGCCGAGGCACACAATAACAAATTGATAATAGAGTACAATTATTACTCTAATTAATAAGCGAATAAAATGTCATTACAGAGGTAGATAGTTCCTCTCAATCAATAAAGATCTAAGCAGCGGAAAATAAGATAAACGGCGCAGACGGCTCCACTCCACAGGCAGCTTGACCAGGGCTACACCTAATCCTCCACACCATCAGCATCATTGTAGAACTCTTCCTCTGATGAATGATTGCAAGGTGAGTATATGACATACTCAGCAAGCCACGCAACAAATATGCAAGTGCACAGGATAACAAAGGATGGCATAGTAGGGTTCCATTTGCAAAAGCAGCATTTAACAAACATTTGA
>NZ_BSOG01000049.1 GCF_030160395.1 Chitinimonas prasina | reverse complement strand
TAATATCCTTTTCAAATCTCCAATCCACAAGAGGTAGATCTATAGGGCATACGCGAACACATACTTCACAAGCAATACATTTATCAAATTCAAAGTGGATTCGCCCCCGGAAACGCTCCGATGTAATTGATTTTTCATAGGGGTAGTGAATCGTTATAGGTAAACGATTTGTGTGGGATAAGGTAATTATGAAACTTTGACCAATGTACCTTGCTGCGCGTATTGTTTGTTGACCATAACTCATGAACCCAGTTACCATAGGGAACATATTCGAAATATCTATGAAAAAGGTATGTTTCTTTCTCTTGTTTGAGAGGACTTTTGTGTTGAAAATATTCTTACTGTTATTGTATTATCTTATTTTATAGTGAAACAAGTTGGGAAGAAGTTGTTAATAAGAGATTGCCCAGGGAAATAGGTAAAAGAAATTTCCATCCAAGATTTAATAACTGATCCATTCTCATCCTGGGTAAAGTCCATCTTATTGTGATAGAAATGAAGAGAAATAAATAAGCTTTAGTTAATGTAATAAAGATACTCATTGTCATTTCTAAAATTCCAACCATTTTATTCATTTGGAAAAATCCAAAAAAGGATATATAGGGAATAGACAAATTCCACCCGCCTAAGTAGAGAACTG
>NZ_BSOG01000048.1 GCF_030160395.1 Chitinimonas prasina | reverse complement strand
AGGAGAGGTGGATGAACGAACGCTTCGCGTCGATGGGAATGGCCTCGACGACGATGCGGTAGTCGTGGGTGCCGAGCGGGCCTTCCTCGGCGCTCAACTGCACCTGGAGGTGGCTCGCGCTGCTGGCCGCGAGCTTGTAGGTGAACGCGACGAGGTGGGCGTCCTCGACGGGCTGGTCGGACTTGCGGCCCACGCGCAGCGAGATGGTGGACGAGTCCTTCGGCGCGAGGCACTGCTTCACGTTGAACGGCAGGATCAGGATGTCGCACCAGTTGTCGCGCGACTTCAGCATGTCGAGCACTTCCGGGAACGGGTGGTCCACGACGGCATGCACCTCGCCGCGCAGCGTGTCGCCGCTCTCGAACGATTCGATGTGCAGCGGCCGGCCGTAGGCGTTCTGGGCGAGCTGGGGCTGCAGCGCGGCGTGGCGCGACTTCAGCGCGGCGGGGTTGCCCTGGGCGACGCACAGGCCGGTGGCCAGCAGGGCGGCCGACAGGACGGCGAGGGATCGGGCGGGCGGTGACAGTTTCATCGGCAGGGCTCCGGCAACGGGTTCGTCGCTTGTATCAGAGCCAGTATTCCCACGCCTTGCTGAGCGTTTCTCGGACGCGGGGCCCGATGCCGCGGTGGTTCCAGGCCTCCAGCG
>NZ_BSOG01000047.1:332-660 GCF_030160395.1 Chitinimonas prasina | reverse complement strand
AAGGTGCACCTGGTGATCGATGCCGACAGCCACGAGGTCAGGGCCGTCGAGATGACGGACCACCGGCACGGGGACGGCGAGATCGTCCCGGACTTGCTGACCCAGCTGCCGAAGGCCGAACGGATCGGTGTCATCAGCGGTGACGGGGCATACGACACCCGGGGCGTCTACGAGGCGTCCGCAACCCGCGGGGCGGCCCTGGTCGTGCCGCCGCGCCGCAACGGCAAACCGTGGAAGGTAAGAACCACCGGTGCTGAGGCTCGCAACGAGAGCCTCCGTGCCATCAAGCGTCTCGGCCGACGGCTCTGGAAGACCTGGAGCGGTTACC
>NZ_BSOG01000047.1:0-314 GCF_030160395.1 Chitinimonas prasina | reverse complement strand
CATGTCGCGTCTCAAACGTCTCGGCGAGCGCCTGGTGGCCCGCGACCCTGCTCGTCAGGTTGCTGAGGTCCAGATCCGCTGCGCCATCCTCAACACCTTCAACGCCCTTGGCATGCCCGATACCGTCGCCCGCGCCTGATCAGAACATCAAAGACCGAACTGCGTCCTCACGCTGATTTCTGCAACAGAGCCCGCGCAAGGTGAGATATGCCCGCCGGGTAGGGCTGTCCTCAGCGAGACCAACCGTATCAATCTTAACGATAAAGCCAGCTTCAGCGTCGATGCCGACGGTGTAGGCAAGTTCCTTCGGCGCA
>NZ_BSOG01000046.1 GCF_030160395.1 Chitinimonas prasina | reverse complement strand
TTCTGTCCAACGGAGGGTTGACTACCACTAGCCTCCTCCTCCTGGTTCCCCTCCACATCCCTTTCCACGTGCCCCTGCTGGTTCCCCTCCGCATCCCTCTCCACGTTCCCTTCCTCGTTCAAGTACTGGTTTGGATCCTCGTTCCCCTCTTCTTCATTCCAGTACTGGCTGCTTCCCTCCATGATTGTATCGTACAATATCTGTTCCTCATCGCGGTCAGCCATCTGTTGATACAAGAAATATCTGCTAAGTCACGAGACATTTATGTTTTAACAATCTAAGTCATGTATGCTAAGTGTAAATGTCGTACATTAGAACCCTACACAACCTTACGTGCTAAGTCTAATTACAAATCGTGATATAAGCTAAGTCTAGGTGACGTATATTATACAACCCTAGCTAGTAAATAATTATATACTAAGTCTAATTACAAATAAAATAATCTTATATTAAAACTCAAATAATATTGTATTAAAACTCTAATTATAATGCTAAGTCTAAGTGTCGTATATTAAATCTAATAGTCTTAATTGCATTAAAAATATAACAATCATATATTTACGTCACTTGCCTGCGCGAATTCCTTAGAGGGCTAGCTACCACTCCGGCTTGAGGGACGACGACGACAACGTCTTTTCTGCAACATACAAAAAGATATATTAGGATAAA
>NZ_BSOG01000045.1 GCF_030160395.1 Chitinimonas prasina | reverse complement strand
TAAGCCAATGATTTTTTTCCGTCTTTCATAATACGGTTAACCACCATGTTAACTAATCGATTACGAAAAATTGGATCGGATTTTGCAGTTCTTTTTTCTGCAGTACCTCGACGTGACATGAGCGTGAAAGAGGTTCAAGAATCCGTTTTCTTTTTATAAGGGCTAAAAACGAATCACTTATTTTTTTGGCTTTTTGACCCCATATTGTAGGGTGGATCTCGAAAGATAGGAAAGATCTCCCTCCAAGCCGTACATACAACTTTCATCGAATACGGCTTTCCACAGAATTCTATAGGGATCTATGAGATCGAGTATGGAATTCAGTTTACTCACTTAAAATTGAGTATCCGTTTCCCTCCTTTTCCCGCTAGGATCGGAAATCCTGTATTTTCCATATCCATACCATCAAGTCCTTAGGTTTCCGAAATAGTGTAATGGAAAAAGAAGTGCTTCGAATCGACTTTGATTGGGGTTCGAAAAAGGAATTAAAAAAAAGTAAATTCAGGAAAGATTTCCTTTTTTTAGGAGACCCTCGAGGGGTCGTGGAATGCTTTTCTTCTCCTCTTATTCCATATGGAATACAATCAATTAAAATAAGAAGGAATAGGGGAATATTCGACTGTTCGCTCCAAAAAGAAGGTTAAATCATCCTATTGAAAAAGACCAAAATAGAAAGAA
>NZ_BSOG01000044.1 GCF_030160395.1 Chitinimonas prasina | reverse complement strand
CCGTCTCCGTCTTCCACGGGATGGAGCGCGTGCGCGAGGCGGTGGGCTAGGGCCCCTCCTGGCCCGGCCCCGCGGCCCCGGCTAAACCCTTGCCCTTCCCCCCTGGAGGTACGACCGCATGAAGATCACCTGGTTCGGCCACTCGGCCTTCCGGCTCGACTTCGGCACCAGCGCGGTGCTGATCGATCCCTTCCTGACCGGCAACGGCACCTTCAAGGGCACGGTGGCCGAGGCATCCAAGGGTGCCACCCACGTCGTGCTGACGCACGGCCACGGCGACCACACCGGGGACGCCGCCGCCATCTGCAAGGAGACGGGCGCGAAGCTCGTCGCCAACGCCGAGGTCTGCCAGTTCTTCGGCCGTCAGGGCGTGGAGAAGCTGGACATGATGAACACCGGCGGCACCACCGACCAGGGCGAGTTCACGGTGTCCTTCACCATCGCCTTCCACTCCTCCGCCGCGATGGACGAGAACGGCGTGCTGCAGGACCTCGGCCTGCCCAACGGCGTGGTGATCTCGCCGAAGGATTCCGCGCAGCCGGCCGTCTATCACATGGGCGACACGGACGTGTTCTCGGACATGGCGCTGATCGGCGAGCTCTACCGGCCGAAGGTCGCGATCGTGCCGGTGGGGGACCGCTTCACCATGGGCGCGTGCGGCGCGGCGCTGGCGATGACGCGCTTCC
>NZ_BSOG01000043.1 GCF_030160395.1 Chitinimonas prasina | reverse complement strand
CCAAAAACCCTTTTTTTATATATCAGAGAGGTTTGTTCTAAGAATATTGTACCGAGGAATTCGACACATAAAAGTAAACTCATTAATTAATCCTAATTATTCCTAATTATTCATATTAAATAATTGGAATTTTTTGGGGATAGGTCAATTCATATTATCCCAAAACCCTATTATTTGTTTGTTTGTTGCCGAGAAAAACCCTTTGGTTTTGGATGCTCGCTGACGCCAGAAAATGATCTTGATTTTGCTAAAGAATAAGATTGTACTATGGAAAAATAAGTCTTTTTCTTCCAAAGATTTTTACGAATACGCTTTTTTGACATCGAAGTACGTTTTTTTGGAACTGCCATTCAAAAAGGAAATTACTTTTTTCTAGTTGTATGTGAAAGACATCTATTGCCGCAAATCAATCCATCTTTCTTCTTTTTCTTAGTATTTATACTTAGATACTAAAAGATATTGAAATTCTGAATTCTTTTTTACTTCATTTTGTCTAATGCGGATAAGACAAGAGTTTTTTAACATATTATATATTTTTTTTAGACTTTGTTTTAATAATATAGAATATATACAAAAGTTTTCTATTTAAATCAATTTATATTTCAAGTATACTCTCCATATACAGATATAAGGTATGGGGGCCTATCCCCCATATAAGACGGGAGGATAAAAGGAAGGGAAAATTCA
>NZ_BSOG01000042.1 GCF_030160395.1 Chitinimonas prasina | reverse complement strand
GACCACCGCCGTCCCGTTGTCGTCGCGTCCGACTGCTGCCGCCATTTTCAACCCAATTGTGGATTTTATGCTGTCATACCTGTACTCTTTTTTCTATTAGCCTTTGTTTGGCAAGCTGCTGTAAGTTTTCGATGAAATCTTTACTACTCTGTCTGCCAAATTGAATCATGTATTCATTCTAAAAAAATTCGAAAAATGGATAAGAGCCGAGAAGTCTTATATTATGAACCTTCGATTCTAAAATTCAAATTCTTCTACATTGAATGTATAGCTGCAGCAATAAATTTGGATCAGCCTTTCTACTCCCTGCATCTACGTTGAGCAGGTATCTTTAGGTAACCGCACAATACCTAACCTAATTTATTGATAAGAGTGCTTATTATAAATCAATTCTTGCAGTTTTTTTCAAAAATTGATTTTTGCATTTTTAGGTGTCAAAATAAACAAAACCCATCCTAGTGGATTTGTGTGGTAAGGAAAAACGGGTAATCTATTCCTTAAAAAAAAATCTTGGAGATTATGTAATGCTTACTCTCAAACTTTTTGGTTATACAGTAGTGATATTCTTTGTTTCCCTCTTTATCTTTGGATTCTTATCTAATGATCCAGGACGTAATCCTGGGCGTGACGAGTAAAAATCCAAAATTTTTCCTTACTAATTGGATTCGTTTCATACATTTATCTACGAGAAAATCCGGGGGTCAGAATTCCTTCCAATTCGAAAGTCCCA
>NZ_BSOG01000041.1 GCF_030160395.1 Chitinimonas prasina | reverse complement strand
CGGGCCGCCGCGCTCACGCACCGGCTGCTCGCCTTCTCCCGCCGGCAGACGCTGGACCCGCGGCCGACCCGTCCGAACGCGCTGATCGCGGAGATGGAGGATCTCGTCCGGCGCACCGTGGGCCCCGCGATCGAGCTGGAGACGGTGCTGTCCGACGGGCTCTGGCCGACGCTGTGCGACCCGAACCAGCTCGAGAACGCGCTGCTCAACCTCTGTATCAACGCGCGCGATGCCATGCCCGGCGGCGGGCGGCTGATGATCGAGACCGCCAACGCCTGGCTCGACGAGCAGGGCTCGCTCCAGCGCGACATGCAGCCGGGCGATCGCGGTCAGCGACACGGGCACGGGCATGTCGCCCGAGGTGGTGGCGCGCGCCTTCGACCCCTTCTTCACGACGAAGCCGATCGGCCAGGGCACGGGGCTCGGCCTGTCGATGATCTACGGCTTCGCCAACCAGTCCGGCGGGCAGATCCGCATCCATTCCGAGGAAGGGCACGGTACCACCATGCGCCTCTACCTGCCGCGCCACCTGGGCGAGGCGGAGGGCGAGGCGGACGCGCCCCAAGCCGCGGCCTCGCCGCGCGCGGAGCGCGGGGAGACGGTGCTCGTGGTGGATGACGAGCCGACGGTGCGGATGCTGGTGGCGGAGGTACTGGAGGACCTCGGCTACACCGCCATCGAGGCCGCCGACGGCCCGTCCGGCCTGCGCCTGCTCCAGTCCGACGTGCGCAT
>NZ_BSOG01000040.1 GCF_030160395.1 Chitinimonas prasina | reverse complement strand
AGGGCATCCCGCGAACCGATCCTTAATCGCCATGGGTACGACTAGCAAAACCATGCACCCACAGCCCACCATGTAGTGTATTTTAATTAACCAACACCATTGCGGTGGCACTAATCCAAAGCTATTGCCAATAATCAAAGTCTATGCTTTAATGTGATCCCCCTTTGTGCACTAGTTGAACTAAGCATGGCTAAGCAATCCTTAGTCGAATCTCTAGTCATGTTATAACCCCAAGCTGACAAAGGGACATGGTACAACAATAGCATGGCTACGACAATAGGTAAACAACCGATAGTAACATTATAAAACAATGCAATATTTGAAAGAAAACAATAGAGCATTTGCAATATAGGATCAACATGTTCAAGTGACAAGCATGACTTGCCTTGCTCTGCTGCTGGAGGGACCTCGGCGACTATCTCGAAGTACACCGGAGCGTCGGAGGAATCGGAATCTAGCGACATACAAAGCAAACATTGCAAACAGGCTATAAGACTACTGAAACAGAGAACAAAACCATTTTTAATGGATTCTACACATTTTTCTTGATTTACTGAGACTTGAATGGGCTTAAACGGAGCTCGGATGAATTAGTTATGAATTTTAGAAGATTCACTGTGTTTATTACTATAAAAGAAATCCTTAAATAATTTATTGCGCAATATTAACCAGGGCTGACGTCAGCACGGGTGGCGCGGCGCCGACATGCGGGGCCCACCGGTCAGCGGCACGGGGAGGAGGA
>NZ_BSOG01000039.1:388-747 GCF_030160395.1 Chitinimonas prasina | reverse complement strand
CTTGAGGCACTGGGAGGAGAACTGGGCTTCCAAACGCATCCACGGCAGCACGCGCCGTCAGGTCGAGGCGATGTTCCAGGAAGAGAAGCCGCACCTGCGGCCGCTGCCTGTCGCTCCCTTCCGCATCTTCACCGAAGTCGTCCGGACTGTCTGCGACGACACCACCGTACGCGTCGACAACAGCTATTACGCCGCGCGGCCCGCGCCGATCGGCAGCCAGGTCGTCGTGCGCATCTACACCACCACGATCGAGATCCGTGATCGCCACACCCGTGCGCTGCTGCGTGTTCATTCCCGGATGGCGCACCCCGGTTCTGTCGTCCTGCCGACCAGCGAACGGCCGTTCAACCCGTCGCGGC
>NZ_BSOG01000039.1:0-261 GCF_030160395.1 Chitinimonas prasina | reverse complement strand
GCCGGAAGTATCCGGCGCGGCTGGTCGAGCAGGCCTGCGCGCACGCCATCGACAACCGCATCTACCGCTACAAGCACGTGCGTGCGACCGTCGAGCGGTTGTTCGAACAGGCGATCGAGCAGGTTGGAGTGACGCCACAGCCGGCATCGCCGCTCACCCAGGATCATCCGCTGATCCGTACCCCCGCGGAATACGGCGACCTCTTCAGCCGCGCTGTGCGGCGCGACGCCGACGACAATGGTCGGCAGGCCGAGGCTCACG
>NZ_BSOG01000038.1 GCF_030160395.1 Chitinimonas prasina | reverse complement strand
GGATTGAATGCGTTATATGGCACAACTGGCAGCTGATGTGAGTAGCTGACGACAATAGCATTTGAGAAGATTTTATACATTCTCTCCTTCATGATTTTAAAATCCAGAGAATCTGGTTCTTCACGATTAGGATCATGCTTGCCGTCAAACTCGAATGCTGTACGGGATCTTTCTTTAATTGGTGCCAGTCGGCATTTGATGAAGTGCCGAGTAATCTGCTCTCCTTGTAAGCCTTGTTCTTTGAGTTTTAGCATACGGTCCATCAATTCCAAGGCTTGGGCTGCTTCATTCCCAATCGGAAGAGAGTTCCAGGTATCTTGGTACACCGGAGGAAGACAAGAGTACTCGGGAAGAGCAGGCTCAGGATTCTGAATATAAAACCAGTTTGCATGCCACCCTTTGTTTGAGGTTTTGAAGGGCATAGGGAAGTACTTCTGGCTCAGAGTCCCCCTCAGCTGAAATCCGGCCCCTCCGACTACACATGGCTTACTCTTGTTCGGTTGGGGCTTGAGAAAGAAGATTCGGCGAAACAGAGCGAAGTGGGGCTTAATCCCCAAGAAGGCTTCACAAACATGGACGAAATTGGCGATGTGGACTATGGAATTTGGGTTTAGATGATGCAAGCTGATTCCATAGAAGCTTAATATCCCGCGGAAAAATTTTGAGGTCGGAAGAGCGAAGCCGCCATAAAAGAAATGGGAGAAGACCACAGCCTCGTGTGTATCGGGGGTCGGAAAAGCCTCACCGCACGCTGGCCGCCACCCGATGATCTCCTTGGCAGGGAGAACGCCGTGCG
>NZ_BSOG01000037.1 GCF_030160395.1 Chitinimonas prasina | reverse complement strand
ATAAAGTAATCAAGAACAAAAGGGCCATAACAAAGAATAGGTTAATTCCACCCAATGACATTCGAAAATAAATGCACAGTTGAAATAAATAGAGAATTTAAATATAGGATCAACATGCTCAAAGGATTGTGTTTAGGATCTGTGTGACTTGCCTTGCAATAATCGGTCTTCAATTAATCTTCTTGAACACTTCCGACGCACTCACGAACCTTCGCAACGACAGAAACGACAAGCTAACACGCAAAACGAGAAAAAAATACTAAGAAACTCCAAATAAACAATACATAAAAAATAAACAAACATGTAGATCATGATTTTAGATGAATTATGAGACTTGAACGGCCTCATTCTGACTTCAAATGAATTTATTATGAATTTTACAAGATTAAATCTAATTAAAGCCCATTTAAAAAGAATTAAATAAATTTAATTCAATTTATGGACAATTTTAATATGTAGATCTTTATTTTACACAACTTTTGCAACTTGAACCACCTTAAATTGAGTTCAAATGAATTAGTTATGAATTTTTAAAGATTAAATCGGATTAAAACACTTATATGGATTTTAATTGAATTATGACGCAATAATGAATTATTTTTGAAAAGGAAAAGGAGATTTATTGCGTCAGCGGGCTAGGGTTTCGGTGGACCGGGCGCACGGGCGGCGGTTCACGCGAACGGATGGCCGAGATCTAACCGACCCAAGATGGACGGCCGAGATCGATCGGGTCCACGGCGGTTCACGGGAGAGGGGCTTGATGACGCCAGCGATGACGTCACCGACGGCGGCGGCGGCTCGG
>NZ_BSOG01000036.1 GCF_030160395.1 Chitinimonas prasina | reverse complement strand
TAGTGACTGCAAGGCAGCTCCTACTCCTTATGATCCTAGTGTGCTATTAAGGAAAAACCGAAGAATAGCAAGGGATCAATTGAGATACTCCCAGATTATTGGTTCATTGATGTACTTAGCTAGTGCAACGAGGCCTGACATCTCATTTGCTGTAAGCAAGCTGAGCCGGTTTGTCTCAAATCCGGGAGATGATCATTGGCAGGCTCTGGAAAGAGTAATGCGCTATCTAAAGGGCATTATGAGCTATGGAATTCACTATACCGGGTATTCAAAAGTACTAGAAGGGTATAGTGACTCAAACTGGATATCTGATGCTGATGAGATAAAAGCCACAAGTGGATATGTGTTCACACTTGGAGGTGGCGCTGTTTCCTGGAAGTCTTGCAAGCAGACCATCTTAACGAGGTCAACAATGGAAGCAGAACTTACAGCACTAGATACTGCGACAGTTGAGGCCGAGTGGCTTCGTGAACTCCTGATGGATTTGCCGGTGGTTGAAAAACCAGTGCCAGCTATCCTAATGAACTGTGATAATCAAACAGTGATTATTAAAGTGAACAGTTCAAAGGACAACATGAAGTCATCTAGACACATCAAGAGAAGACTGAAATCTGTCAGAAAGCAGAAAAACTCCGGAGTGATAGCATTGGACTATGTCCAAACGGCTAAAAATCTGGCAGATCAGTTTACCAAGGGGCTACCACGTAATGTGATAGACAGTGCATCGAGGGAAATGGGTCTGATACCCACCTAAGGTTGCACAATAGTGGAAACCTATCCATTGTGATCGGAGATCCCATTAATTTGGAT
>NZ_BSOG01000035.1 GCF_030160395.1 Chitinimonas prasina | reverse complement strand
CTTTGGACCCATAAAAAGCAGAATTTGTGCTTGTGGAAATTCTCGAGCGAGCGGAGCTGAAAACGAAGACGAAAGATTTTGCCAAAAATGCGGAGTAGAATTTGTTGATTCTCGGATACGAAGATATCAAATGGGATACATCAAACTCGCATGTCCCGTGACTCATGTGTGGTATTTAAAAGGTCTTCCTAGTTATATCGCGAATCTTTTAGATAAACCCCTTAAGAAATTGGAGGGCCTAGTATATGGCGATTTCTCTTTTGCTAGGCCCAGTGCTAAAAAACCAACTTTCTTACGATTACGAGGTTTATTCGAGGATGAAATTTCATCCTGTAACCATAGCATTTCCCCCTTTTTTTCTACCCCAGGCTTTACAACATTTCGAAATCGGGAAATTGCGACAGGAGCAGGTGCTATTAGAGAACAATTAGCAGATTTGGATTTGCGAATTATTTTAGAGAATTCCTCGGTCGAATGGAAGGAATTAGAAGACGAGGGGTATAGTGGAGATGAATGGGAAGATAGAAAAAGACGAATAAGAAAAGTTTTTTTGATTAGACGCATGCAATTGGCGAAACATTTTATTCAAACAAATGTAGAACCAGAATGGATGGTTTTGTGCTTATTACCAGTTCTTCCTCCCGAATTAAGACCCATTGTTTATAGGTCTGGGGATAAAGTAGTGACTTCGGATATTAATGAACTTTATAAGAGAGTTATCCGTCGGAACAACAATCTTGCCTATCTATTAAAAAGAAGTGAATTAGCGCCAGCAGATTTAGTAATGTGCCAGGAAAAATTGGTACAAGAAGCC
>NZ_BSOG01000034.1 GCF_030160395.1 Chitinimonas prasina | reverse complement strand
CTCAAGGCGGCATCACCCGCATCCACCACCACATCACCCGTGGCGGTCAGGCTGCCACCGTCGTTGACGATGCCCACGCCGCTGACGTCCAGGGTCTGGCCGGCAGCGATCTGACCTTGTTGGTTGTTCAACTGCCCGCTGGCCTGGACCACGACCTTGCCCTGACCACCCAGCACACCCTGGCTGTTGTCCAGGCTGCCGCTGCGCACTTGCAGGTCCTGGCCGCTAAGGATGCTACCGCTACGGTTGTGCAGCTCGCTGCCTTGCAGGACGACGCCATTGACGCCGCTCAGTTGGCCGCTGGCATTCTGTATCTGGCCTTGGCTGGTCACGGTCAATTGGCCGTTGGCCAGTACCTTGCCGCCTTGGTTGTCCAGGCTGTGGAGTTGCAGCTGGGCATCGCCTTGGGCGGCAATGCTGCCGCTACGGTTGTCGATCTGGCCTTGCTGCAGTTGCAGTTGGCCGCCGCTGGCGACCTGGCCTTGGCGGTTGTCGAGGTTGCCGCTGAGCTGGAGACGCTCACCGCCCACCAGGGCGCCTTGCTGGTTGTTGATCTGCTGGCCGCTGAGCGTCAGTTGGCGGGCGGCATGGATGATGCCGTCCTGGTTGTTCAGGCTGGCGCTGCCGGTGACCTGGCTGTCGCCGCCACTGAGTAGCTTGCCCTGGCGGTTATCCAGTTGGCTGGCGTTGAGGCTCAGGCCTTGGCCGCCATGGATCTGGCCGCTCTGGTTGTTGAGCTGGCGGGTGGCGCCCAGACGGGTCTGGCCGTCGGCGACGATGGTGCCGCCCTGGTTGTTCAGGTCGGCAGCCTGGAGGCTGACGTTGCCCTTGCC
>NZ_BSOG01000033.1 GCF_030160395.1 Chitinimonas prasina | reverse complement strand
ATTAGATCTACACATGTAAACTAAGTAGTAAAACATGAACATATCAAATATGCGCAATATGTTGAACACATACCGATGTGGCGGAAAGACCGGTTGCTCGGCAGGATCTACTCGCAGTTGCAAGCGTCGACGAAGGCGCGAAGCACGCGAGCGAAGAGGAAGACGAGCCGTCGCGAACGAACAGGGAGCAGTCGCGCGAAGCGCTTCCCAAAAACCTTATTGCCGCCTTCTCCCGGTGCAGGACGTCGAAGGCAGAGGTTCCGGAGACCTGCTCTCCCGATCGCCGGTGCACGCCGGCGAGCGGGATGGAGTAGTCTACGAGCGACGGCGCAGTACAGAGTAGGAGGCAAACCCTAGATTGATTTCGCGTGTGTTTATGTAGAGATAGGTCGCTTGATCAGGGCGCCCGCATGATCTCCACTCCGCGTAACCGAACCGGATAAGTCGCGCGTAACTTATCCGGACTCCACGCCGTTTTCACGCACCGGATTTTTCGGAATGTTTCCAAAACAAAACAAATCCGAATTTCCCGCAGCAAAACAAAACTGCAAAAGGAGGCTGCATCTGCGCAAGGGTGAGGAGCCAATTTTTCGGACCATTCGACGCGTACGTCGTGCACGCGCGCCGCCTGCCAGGCGAGGCGAGCGAGCGCGCGCGTGTGTTTCCCCTCTTCTCTCCACCACACATGCTTCAAGTGACAAGGAGGGCATCCTCCCTTTTAAGGAGGTCCCCCTCTCCTAGAATAAGCAAGGTGGTACTAAACTCCACATGCATGCCATCCCATGAGGTGGGCTTTTGTGATAAAGAATTAATCTTCGAGTGGGCCTTAGCCCATCCATTAATTCCA
>NZ_BSOG01000032.1 GCF_030160395.1 Chitinimonas prasina | reverse complement strand
GTGCCTCAATACCACCACGGTACCTCGGAAAGGAGCTGTGACAATACCCCTTGCACAACACAATCCACCGCAGCGCACCTTTCCTGGATCATAATCACCCCCTTATAAACAAGGCATGGACTCCCCAGCGACCCCCGTGGGCTTATCTCCGCCACTTCTCAGTCTGGTGCTCCGCAATGAACCATGCTATACAAAAGGTAAAGCCGTTGCCCACGCTGGCTTGTGGTTGGCACGGTTAATGTTTCACAACCGAAACTCGTGAACCGGTCCTTAATTGTCATGAGCACGACCATCAAAACCATGTGCTCACAACCCACCATTATCAGGTTTTAGTTGGCACATTAATTAATTAACCAATCACGATTGACCATCGTGAACTATCATTAAGCCATCATTAAATAATAGTGAGTCATAAGTTATCCCAATAGTGTGCTAATGTTTCTAAGCAGGGCTAAGCAATTATATCTAATATCTAGCTGAACCAATATAAATAAAGCTCAACTAGTCAAGTTATAATAACCCAAGGTATCAAGGAATAAAGTAATCAAGAACAAAAGGGCTATAACAAACAATAGGTTAATTCCACCCAATGACATTCGAAAATAAATGCAATAGTTGAATAGAAACAATAGCTTTAAACGGGATCAACATGCTCAAAGGGTTGTTTGGGATCTGTGTGACTTGCCTTGCTGGCCTTGGAACTCTTCAAATTCTTCTCCTGCGAAAACGGACTCTCCGGAAACGTCGGAATCTAAACAGAAAAGAGCAAAAACACCAAAACAGCACATAAACAAGCATGAACAGTACATGTGGATATTTTTAGTGTGTAGATCTCGGTGGTCGCCGTATCATTAAAAA
>NZ_BSOG01000030.1 GCF_030160395.1 Chitinimonas prasina | reverse complement strand
TTGCTTCACAACTTAGAATCCTATTTTTTTTAAAGAAAAAATTGCAGTTGCTACACGTATATGATAGATTTACTCATTTATGATAGATGTATTTATTCATATAGTGACTGTTTCTTAGTTAGGATCTCGACAATACGAAGCAATAGGTTGGTTATTAGTTCATTTTCTATAATTACATAGTAGGGTTCATTCTATTTTTTTTTAATCCCCTTTTTGAACCCTAAAAAAAAACTAACGAGTCACACACTAAGCATAGCAATTTTATTAAAAGATTTCTCAATTTTCATTAAATCTTATAGAAAGAGGTAGAATTTCTTCTTTTTTTCAGGGATTTTAGGGAAAATAAGGCTCTTGTCATTTTTTATTCTATTACTGAACAGAATGGGAAGACAGGGTTGGTTATTCTTCGTCTACGAATATCCAAATTTTAACTCCTAATACTCCATAGATAGTTCGAATTGGATAGCAGCAATAATCAATTTTAGCGCGAATTGTTTGGAGGGGAAGTCTACCTTTTTTGATGCATTCGGCACGCGCAATTTCTTTTCCCGCGAGACGGCCTGCAATTTTTACTTTTACTCCCTTTATATCTGTTTTTTTAGTTAATTCAATGGCTTTTTTCATTGCCTTTCGGAATGAAACTCTATTTTTTAATTGGAAAGCTATATATTCTGCAAGAATGTTAGGTTGTCTATAAGGTTCTTTCACTTTTTCGATCCCAATATTAAGTCTCTGGTTTACAGAATTAACTTCTTTTTGTAGATCTTTCTCTAATTCTTCGATTGCTCCTTTTTTCTTTAATAAATTGGGGAATCCAATATGGATTATGACGTGGATTGTATCGATTTCTTTTTGAATTTCTATA
>NZ_BSOG01000029.1 GCF_030160395.1 Chitinimonas prasina | reverse complement strand
TCTCTCCAAACAGGCACAAGCTTATCGCCAAATGTCCCTTCTATTAAGAAGACCCCCCGGCCGCGAAGCTTACCCAGGGGATGTTTTTTATTTGCATTCACGCCTTTTAGAAAGAGCCGCTAAATTAAATTCTCTTTTAGGGGAAGGAAGTATGACTGCTTTACCAATAGTTGAGACTCAATCTGGAGACGTTTCCGCCTATATTCCTACTAATGTAATCTCCATTACAGATGGACAAATATTCTTATCCGCGGATCTATTCAATGCCGGAATTCGGCCTGCTATTAATGTGGGTATTTCCGTTTCCAGAGTAGGATCCGCGGCTCAAATTAAAGCCATGAAACAAGTAGCTGGCAAATCAAAATTGGAATTAGCTCAATTCGCAGAGTTACAAGCCTTTGCACAATTCGCCTCTGCTCTCGATAAAACAAGTCAGAATCAATTGGCAAGGGGCCGACGATTACGAGAATTGCTTAAACAATCCCAAGCAAATCCTCTTCCAGTGGAAGAGCAGATAGCTACTATTTATATCGGAACAAGAGGATATCTTGATTCCTTAGAAATTGGACAGGTAAAGAAATTTCTGGATGAGTTACGTAAACACCTAAAAGATACTAAACCTCAATTCCAAGAAATTATATCTTCTAGCAAGACATTCACCGAGGAAGCGGAAATCCTTTTGAAGGAAGCTATTCAGGAACAGCTCGAACGGTTTTCCCTTCAGGAACAAACAACAATTTTGCATGTCTACTCTTGTTAGTAGAGGAGAAATCGTTGAGAAAGATTTTTCATTTGAATCATGCAAAAAAGTTTTCTTAGTTTTTAGTATAGTTATTTAAAGAATAGATAGAAATAAGATTGCGTCCAAT
>NZ_BSOG01000028.1 GCF_030160395.1 Chitinimonas prasina | reverse complement strand
ACGTAGCGAAATGCGATACCTGGTGTGAATTGCAGAATCCCGTGAACCATCGAGTCTTTGAACGCAAGTTGCGCCCGAGGCCATCCGGCCGAGGGCACGCCTGCCTGGGCGTCACGCCAAAAGACGCTCCACGCGCCCCCCCTATCCGGGAGTGGCGCGGGGACGCGGTGTCTGGCCTCCCGCGCCTCGCGGCGCGGTGGGCCGAAGCTCGGGCTGCCGGCGAAGCGTGCCGGGCACAGCGCATGGTGGACAGCTCACGCTGGCTCTAGGCCGCAGTGCACCCCGGCGCGCGGCCGGCGCGATGGCCCCTCAGGACCCAAACGCACCGAGAGCGAACGCCTCGGACCGCGACCCCAGGTCAGGCGGGACTACCCGCTGAGTTTAAGCATATAAATAAGCGGAGGAGAAGAAACTTACGAGGATTCCCCTAGTAACGGCGAGCGAACCGGGAGATGCCCAGCTTGAGAATCGGGCGGCCGCGCCGTCCGAATTGTAGTCTGGAGAGGCGTCCTCAGCGACGGACCGGGCCCAAGTCCCCTGGAAAGGGGCGCCTGGGAGGGTGAGAGCCCCGTCCGGCCCGGACCCTGTCGCCCCACGAGGCGCCGTCAACGAGTCGGGTTGTTTGGGAATGCAGCCCAAATCGGGCGGTAAACTCCGTCCAAGGCTAAATACAGGCGAGAGACCGATAGCGAACAAGTACCGCGAGGGAAAGATGAAAAGGACTTTGAAAAGAGAGTCAAAGAGTGCTTGAAATTGCCGGGAGGGAAGCGGATGGGGGCCGGCGATGCGCCCCGGCCGTATGCGGAACGGCTTCGGCTGGTCCGCCGATCGGCTCGGGGCGTGGACTGTTGTCGGCCGCGCCGGCGGCCAAAGCCCG
>NZ_BSOG01000027.1 GCF_030160395.1 Chitinimonas prasina | reverse complement strand
TTTCCTTTTTCCATGAAAAAAGGGGGGCAGGAAGCAAGATCAAATACCTATGGGGTACCCCTATTTCACTTTTTTTAGTTCGCGTTTCTCAGTAAAGAGAGGAGAGTATAGGAATTTTTTTATCACTACTTCTGGTTGATAGCGAAAGACATACATATCATACGTGGAAGGGATCCTCCTATGTTATACTATTCCACTCTCAACCATGAATTGATTTGATAGATCCGATATTCATAATATTGAATTGATTCAGTATTATCAGAATGCAAGTCCTCCCCTTGAATTTACAGGATACCCTTTTCCCTCTCCATGGGATTACATCCCGAGTTATTGCGAAAAAAAAGAGGTTATGGAAGTCAATATTCTCGCATTTATTGCTACTGCATTGTTCATTCTAGTTCCTACTGCCTTTTTACTTATTATTTATGTAAAAACAGTCAGCCAAAATGATTAATTGGAAGTTCAATTAATCATTGAAGAAATGAAAAAGGGATTAAATAAAATAAAAATCCAAGTCTTAAATGAAAGGATCCGGTTGGAATCATAAAGTGTGGTAGAAAAAACTACATATAGTTTTTTCTACCACACTTTAGAGTCTTTCTATTATATTATCTTGAATCTACATAGAATAGATTACTAGATTGAAATAGTAGTCTAATTCAATTTCTTTTTTCACTGCATCCACTTAATTTCAATCAAGTCAAAATGAAAAAATCCATGGAGGGAGAGAAAAATAATATGAGAATAGACTATAGTAAAAGAAAAAAAGTAAAAGGAAAAAACCAGCGAATCTTTCATGCTTAAACATGTCGCGAAATGTTTCAAAAGAGCATAAAATTTATTTTAAGAACTAAGAATAAGAAAAGAGTATAAAACAAA
>NZ_BSOG01000026.1 GCF_030160395.1 Chitinimonas prasina | reverse complement strand
TAGACATGTGGAAGTACGGTAGTGCTTTGCAACAGAGGCCCGAAGACCGGTCCTTATATGGCCGAGGTGCTACTATCAAAACCATGCACCCCGAGCCCAGCCTAAAACCATTTTGGGGATTTTGAATAGAGGGGGCGGTGTGAATCCAATTCCACAATAATCCAACCATTCCATAGTGTCCAGGTGATAATTCCCAAAGTCTAGAGTTGTAAAACCACCTAATGTTGCCTAATTAAACAGCGAAGCATCTACCTAAATTCATACTAGTGGTACCATGAATAGAGTACCCACTAGTTGGGGTTTTGTTTATTCTAGGGTGAACAAGGTAATAATAACAATAACAATAATAATAAGGTCATAACAAAGGTAAATAGGCATGGCTAAATAAAACAGTGATAACGCGGGAATTTAAATAAAGCGATAATGCAATAATTTAAATCAAAATAATTTTATAAACTGGGATTCAATATGTTCAAGGATGATGTGACTTGCCTTGCTCGCTTTCCCAAACGTCGGCTTCAACCTCCACGAAGAGCGGATCTTCCGAAGCTGCAGCGTCTACACGACCAACGGAAAAGAAAAGGCTTTTACTCTAATAAACTCCATATAACAAGCAGGAACAAAGCACAAAAATGGGTTCTTGACTTCTTAAGGAAAAATTAGAGACTTGAACGGTCCAATTCCGAGTTCAAATGGCCAAGTTATGGCCATTTGAAGTTTATATGCTCTTTAAATGAATATTTGCGAATTTCTTCATTTAAATTTTAATTTAAAAAGGATTTATTGCGTCAGCCGAGGGGAGGGGCGCGCGGACCGGGTCCACGGGAGTGGGGCCCACGCGGCAGCCTCACGGTCCACGGTGGACCAGGCGCACCTGGGCTCACACCGGCCGGCGCCGT
>NZ_BSOG01000025.1 GCF_030160395.1 Chitinimonas prasina | reverse complement strand
ACGTGAAGGTGCGCCAGAATGGCCGCATCGTGTCCGTTGCGGTAATCGTCGCGGTCGGCGTCAACAGCGATGGCCGGCGCGAAGTTCTCGGCATGGAGAGCTGGCCCCGGTTGTTTGGACAGCGCCCCGCTGGATTTAAGTGGATTCCTGCCGGGTTATGCTGAACGCGGGGCTTTACGGTTTTGTCGTTGCGTCGGGAGGGCGTAGCCCGACCAGAGCGACGACAAAACCGTCGGCGACGGTCATGCGGCCATCACCATAGCTTGCGTGCCGAAGTAAGCCTCGTCGGGCGTGCGCCCGTCAAGGCTCGAGTGAGGGCGTCCCTGATTGTAGAAGGCCAGATACTTGGCAATTGACGCTCGCGCCTCGGACACGCTGTCGTAGGCGCGGAGATATACTTCTTCGTATTTGACCGTGCGCCAGAGCCGCTCGACAAACACGTTGTCGCGCCAGGCGCCCTTGCCGTCCATGCTGATGGCGATCTTCGCGTCCAGCAGCACATCGGTGAACTCGAGGCTGGTGAACTGGCTGCCCTGATCCGTGTTGAAAATCTCGGGCCTGCCGTGCTTCGCCAACGCCTCCTGGACCGCTTCGACGCAGAAGGCCGCCTCCATTGTGATCGAGACGCGATGGGCCAGGACCCGTCGGCTGAACACATCGACGACCGCCGCGAGATAGACGAAGCCACGCCGCATCGGAATGTAGGTGATGTCCATTGCCCACGCATGGTCGGGCCGCTCGATCTTCAATCCGCGCAACAGGTACGGGTAGATCTTGTGACCCGGAGCCGGCTTGCTCGTGTTCGGGCGACGATAGACCGCCTCGATCCCCATGCGCTTCATCAGCGTCGCGATGTGGCGGCGACCGGCGTATACGCCCTCCCGCCGCAGCAACGATCGCAGC
>NZ_BSOG01000024.1 GCF_030160395.1 Chitinimonas prasina | reverse complement strand
CAGGGGACAATATGAATATTATACCGTGTTCCATTAAAACACTCAAGGGGTTATACGAGATATCGGGCGTAGAAGTAGGCCAACACTTCTATTGGCAAATAGGAGGTTTCCAAATTCATGCCCAAGTACTTATCACTTCTTGGGTCGTAATTACTATCTTGCTAGGTTCAGTTATCATAGCTGTTCGCAATCCACAAACCATCCCAACCGATGGTCAGAATTTCTTCGAATATGTCCTTGAGTTTATTCGAGACTTAAGCAAAACTCAGATTGGAGAAGAATACGGTCCCTGGGTTCCCTTTATTGGAACTATGTTCCTTTTTATTTTTGTTTCGAACTGGTCGGGTGCTCTTTTACCTTGGAAAATTATACAGTTACCCCATGGAGAATTAGCAGCGCCCACGAATGATATAAATACTACTGTTGCTTTAGCTTTACTCACGTCAGCGGCATATTTTTATGCGGGTCTTAGCAAAAAAGGATTGAGTTATTTCGAGAAATATATTAAACCAACTCCAATCCTTTTACCAATTAACATATTAGAAGATTTCACAAAACCATTATCGCTTAGTTTTCGACTTTTCGGGAATATATTGGCGGATGAATTAGTCGTTGTTGTTCTTGTTTCTTTAGTCCCCTTAGTAGTTCCTATACCGGTCATGTTTCTTGGATTATTTACAAGCGGTATTCAAGCTCTTATTTTTGCAACGTTAGCCGCAGCCTATATAGGTGAATCCATGGAGGGTCATCATTGAATTGACTAGTTTTCAAAATAGTCTTTTTTTTAGCTTAACTCAATTCATGCATGGTTGCGGAAAATTCGCTTGGTTGGAAAACAAAATAGTTAGAATTGCGTATGAATATACAATCTAGAGTTGTAGAAGAGAGAATAGGCTATATTACGGAATTGCCAAAC
>NZ_BSOG01000023.1 GCF_030160395.1 Chitinimonas prasina | reverse complement strand
CTGGAGAAAACTGTAGCACCTTCCAGTTGATCAAACAAGTCGTCAATCCTGGGTAGAGGATACTTATTCTTGATAGTGACCTCATTCAACGCTCGATAGTCCATGCACATTCTCTGAGTATGATCTTTCTTCTCCACAAAGATGACTGGTGCTCCCCATGGCGAAGTACTGGGTCTGATGTATCCTTTCTGAAGCAAATCATCTACTTGCCTCTTAACTTCTGCCAACTCATTGGCTGCCATTCTATAAGGTCTCTTATGGATCGGAGTTGTTCCAGGTACCAAATCTATTCTGAACTCTATATCCCTTTTAGGCGGCATACCAGGTAAATCATCTGGGAACACATCGGGATACTCCCGGACTATAGGAATCTCTTCCAAAGTTATTTGGTTCAGTCTTGACCTTAAAGACTCAGAAGACAATGCATAAACAGTTACAACTCGACCATCATTACTGGTGAGAGTTACTTTTCTGTTAGCACAGTCTATCACACCTCTATGTCTGGCTAACCAGTCCATCCCTAGGATGACATCAAGGTCTTTGGATTCTAACAGGATAAGATTGGCCAGAAATGGTAATCCTTGAATTTCTATTCTGACAGAGGGGCTACGTTGCAAAGAGAGTGCTTGATTACTTGGGGTACTAACCATCAAAGGACGTCTAAGATCTTCTACTTCCATCCCATGATTTCCCGCAAAACTCATAGATAAAAATGAATGTGTAGCACCAGAATCGAAAAGCACTGTTGCAGGAACTGAGTTAACAAGGAACGTACCCAAAATCACATCTGGAGCATCTTGAGCTTCTGCAGCAGCGACATGATTGACACGGGCCTTTGATGCTGGTACAGCAGAGTTGCTCTGAGCAGGGACAACCTTCACGCGTCGGGGCTTCGGACACTTGTCAGCATAATGTCCTGGGTCTCCACAGTTGAAA
>NZ_BSOG01000022.1 GCF_030160395.1 Chitinimonas prasina | reverse complement strand
CATAATTACCCTAATATAGCTGGCTCTTTGGGGTATTTGAATATTCTCCAAGAATTCTGGTGCATTTACCGTTATTGCTTCTGTAAACATAGTAGCTAAATAATCCCAACGTGTTACATAAGGTAAGTATTGTATAATAGTTCGGTTTTCCGCGATTTTTTCCATTCCTCTGTGTAAATAGCCTAATATGGGTTCACAATCAATAACATCTTCACCATCGAGAGTAACGATCAGTCGAAGAACACCATGCATTGATGGGTGCTGAGGGCCCATATTGACTATCATGAGATCTTTTCTTGTAAGCGGTAGACTCATATCCTTTCTTCCTTAATTCATTATTCCATGAAAATGGATTATTCCATGAATTCCTCAAAACGAGGCTCATCAAAATGCAAAATCTAAGACTACTATAAGACTACTAATAAAATAAGAAAAAAAATTCGAACGATGAAATTACCGCTCCCTAATATCCAACTGACTGATTAATTTCTTATAACGTACTCTATTTTTCTTTGCCAAATAAGCCAGCAAACGTTGACGTTTTCCCAAAAGTCTTCGGAGACCTCTTTCCGATGAAAAATCTTTTTTGTGTAATTCCAAATGTGAAGCAAGTCTCCGTATCTTATTGGTGAAACTGAATACTTGAAATTCAACAGAACCCCAGTTTTCTTCTTTTTCTTCTTTAACCATAAATCCAAAAATTTTTCTACCTCCTTTCTTTTTCATGTATTTTTCTGATCAGGAAAAATAAAAAATTATGTCAGTTATTTTGAAGTTATTCTAATCTCGTACACACAAAAATTTGCAATTATTCATCTACTACTGGAATTTGGATTTATTTTATCGATGCAAATTGGATTTGGATAGAAGGGTACATTCTTTTATTTTAGATAGAAGAAAAGTTTCTTCTATCTAAAATAAAAGAATTTTGCTGATTTATTTATTGCTATATCC
>NZ_BSOG01000021.1 GCF_030160395.1 Chitinimonas prasina | reverse complement strand
TCAATATCTTCCCAACCGTAAATCCGTTTGACTCCGTTCAACTTCCAAAATTCCCCAAATCTCGAGATCTATCTAATGGCATGCTTAGAGGTCATTAATAGGGCTTTATTTTCGCCGTTTGTTGAGTTGTCCCGTTTCGCGTGTAGTTTCGGAGCCCGAAGACCCGCAGTGCGAGGATTTCGAGGATCAAGCTCCAGATCTCGAGCAAGGCAAGCCACCTTTGAACATCTTGAGCCTATATTTGAAATTTAATTATGTTGCTTGCAAAATATTATGCATTGATAGGAGCGCACTTAATCTGTTTGTCCCGTCTGCAAGGCAGATTGGCGGACCTACCTAATTTGTTGCATTTGATCCTTCCATTGTTAATTGTTATACCATGTCCCCTTGTAACCACCTAGTTGCGCCTCGGTAATCGTGCACTCTGTGCGAGTATCGACGGTCGCCTTCAAACTTAAAATCTGAGTAACAACTTGGGTAAAACTTGGGTTTTACAAAAGACTTGGAAAACCCGACACCTGGGTCGGTGCTTGCGAACTAAATGAATTTCCAAAACCGCGGACCGGGGAACGTACCGGGTGTACGGTTTTCCCGCTCTTGCACTTAAGGACCGTTTCCTTGGAATTTCATCCAAACATAAGACAAGTACGACCACATGGGTGGAATGGGACACCCCTGGCTGAGTAACTAGCTTATCAGGGGAGCCTTGATGCCGAGAGACATGTGGATTCGCCGGGGTGGTGTCGGGGAGGACCCCTGGGCTTCCTGGCACAGTATGGTCTGGGACCTAACCTGTTGTTGGTCTGGGACCCCTCTCGTCGGCATATGGCAAACCCGTATCGGCTTTCGAAATGCCTTGTCATGAAAGCTTGGAGGTCTCCCGACGTGGCTGATCCCCACGGGCTGGGTGACCCGGGTTAGTAATGTCGTGTGGGTAAAGTGTACCCCCTCTGCAGAG
>NZ_BSOG01000020.1 GCF_030160395.1 Chitinimonas prasina | reverse complement strand
TCGGTGCAGGAGCCTGAGGAGGAGTCGGTGCAGGAGCCTGAGGTGGAGACGGTGCTGGAGCATGAGGAGGAGACGGTGCAGGATCCTGAGGAGGAGATGGCGGAGCCGGAGGAGATGGTGCACGAGACGCCGCTTGTCGCCCAGGGAGGATGATGTACCGCCTGCGCCATAGAATAATGGCATGGCATGTGTCTCGTAGATGCGTCTCACCGTCTCCTCCAGGGTAATCCAGCTCGAGGTCCTCGTACGCGCCTTCGACCACCTCAACTTCGACCTTCGAGTATCCTGCTGGAATCGGCCTGCAGTGGTAAGTACCTGAAGGGTCCGTTGGGATGGCCATGCCCGACGCCACCTTCATGTGGTGAGAGGTTATTTATTAGTAATCAACATATATAAGCAGCAACTAGCGGAATGGGCAAATCTAAAATATATAAACTACGAGCTTACCTTTATTGATAAGTTCTTGAAAGGAATATGCAGCTCACATGGTGTCCGCTGAGTGATGTCATCAACGGGACAGGTCGATTCGTCCTGTGTTTGCATGGCGTCCATGCTCTGTGATCCTACCTGCCCCGTTGAGGCGCAGCTGCTACGGTTTCCTGACGGGCTCACCATTGCAGGAGGAATGGTCGGCTGGGGATCATGGGACCGATGTGCGGCCATGCGTTCATCAACCTTCCTTGCCACCTCCTCTTGCATGCTGAGCTCGTAGCTCGATACCCTGTACTCAAGATCTGCAATCTTCGCCTCGGTATCTCTCTTGCTCCTCATCCGACTCCTGTACGTGTGGATGTCCTTGAATCCAATCTTCCAAGGAATCACCCCTTTCCCTCGTGTTCGTCCTGGATGCTCTGGAGTCTGCAGGACGAGTGACAGCTCGTCCCTCTCTCTATCCGGTCGGAACGTGCCCTGAGAAGAGGCTTCCACTGTGTCTGTTAGTCGACGCGCAACCTCTCATATC
>NZ_BSOG01000019.1:657-968 GCF_030160395.1 Chitinimonas prasina | reverse complement strand
CGATCATCTGCGGTCCGATCCCGCATTCAAGCTGGCCTGCGGACGGCTGCCGGACACGGGCCGCGATCTGTGTTCCCAACCGACGCTGTCGCGGCTGGAGAATGCTCCGCGCCTGCGCGACGTGATCCGGCTGACCTACACTTTGGTCGACGCATGGATGGATAGCTACCCGCGCGAGCCGGCATCCGTCACGCTCGACATCGATGATACCTGCGATGTCGTCCACGGCCATCAGCAGCTCTCGCTGTTCAACGCTCATTATGACGAACGCTGCTTCCTGCCGATCCACGTCTACGACACGGAGAAGAGCC
>NZ_BSOG01000019.1:0-621 GCF_030160395.1 Chitinimonas prasina | reverse complement strand
CGGGCGGCGTCGAGGTGCGTGCCCTTCTGCGCCGCCTGGTACGGCATATCCGGACGCGATGGCACAACACGCAAATTACGTTCCGTGGCGACGGGCACTATGCCCGGCCGGAGGCAATGGCGTGGTGCGAGACCAACGGCATCGACTACATCTTCGGTCTGTCCGGCACCAAGCCTCTCGCCAGAAAAGTCGACGAGGTCGCCGACGACATCCGCACCCGACGCGCCATCGAGAACCTGCCGGTTCTGCGTGGCTATACCGAGACGCGCCACAAGGCAAAGTCCTGGGATCGCGAACGGCGCACTGTCGCCCGTATTGAGGCGACGATGCTCGGCCTCGACATCCGCTTCGTCGTCACCAGCCTCGATGTCGGCTCGGCCGAGTGGATCTACGACAGCCTGTATTGCGCGCGCGGCCAAGCCGAGAATCTGATCAAGCCCCGCGGGTCACTTCAAATTCCTCCGGGTGTGGTCAGTCAAATTCCTCCACCCGCGAGGCAGGACAAGGGACTGTTAGTTTGAGTTTGTTTCCCGGGCAAGAGCTTCAGCGGCTTCTTTGAGCCGATAGCTGCGTCCGTCGAACTCAAGCAGATGGCAATGATGCATAAGGCGATCGAGGATC
>NZ_BSOG01000018.1 GCF_030160395.1 Chitinimonas prasina | reverse complement strand
CGCTGGTTAATTAGGCAACATTAGGTGGTTTTATAACTTTAGACTTTGGGAATTCTCATATCATTTGGACACTATGGAATGGTTGGCTTATGTTGGAATTGGACACACACCTCCCCCTCTATTCAAAACCCCCAAAATGGTTTAGGCTGGGCTCGAGGTGCGTGGTTGGGTTTTGTTAGTCGTACCTCGGGTACTATAAGGATTAAGCTCGGGCCTCTGTTGCAAAGCACTACCGTACTTCCACATGTCTAGTGGGTAAGGCTTAGTTTGTGGCTCAGTCTGGTTATAAACAAAAGTACACGGATGGAGATGGACGAAGTCGGGGGTCGATGGACATCTCTAGGGCAAATGAAGGCTACACGAGCTGCGGCCCGGTAGTCGAGATGTCATGGCACAGGGCCGGTGTCCTGCTGCTAGGGGCTCAGTCCTGCCTACCTGTCCCGGGGGTTCCGGCCGTAGGTGGGGTTGGGTCGGTACTCTTGTCTATGGCTAGGATGGGTTGGAAACTATGTCACGTCTTCCGTCCGTATACCGTGGTGGTATGTGGCACGTGGTTACACGTGAGGAAGATGTGTCTTGTGGGTAAAGATGTACACCTCTGATCAGAGTATAATCTATTCGAATAGCCGCGCCCTCGGTTATGGGCAAGCCGAGCAATGTACCCAAGTTAGTGTTTTAATTCTTAAAATTTGCTTAACAACTAAAATGTGGAATGGTTGGCCTGGGTTGGCTTGGGACGAGCTGGGACCCAGGGTCGGGTTGCCAGTTCGGTCTGAATCATCGTAGGCCTTGGGTTAAGGCAGGTTCGTGTGGGTTCACGGCCTTGATTAATAATATTGTATAGTTCTAGGATCGCGTTTACAAAATGGCTTTGAGCAACTAAATGTCTTTAAATGCTGTTTACTGCAACCCTAACCCTCTATATTATAATTCCCTTGTACTCCCTTGCATTTATTCTGCACTTGTGGGTGTGTCTTGTTGAGTACGGTGGTTGTACTCAGTCTTGCTCAATTTTTCCCAAACCCAGAAGAGGAGTTCCTGGAAGATGAAGGCTTTGGTGTTTAGCTCGTGCCTGCCGTCAA
>NZ_BSOG01000017.1 GCF_030160395.1 Chitinimonas prasina | reverse complement strand
CCGTGGACCGGCAGTGGACCGCCTCGGTGGTCCCGGTCCACGGTGGACCGGCGCCCTTGTGCCGCTGACCGGTGGGGCCCGCTTGCCGGCGCCGCCCCTCCCCCTTGATGACGTCAGCGAGGTCCATTTCCTTTGTAAAAATAAATAATAATTGCGCAATAAATCGAGTTTAATTATAGAAATTCATTTAAATGGCTCAAAACTTCTAAAATTCATATCTAATTCATTCGAACTCCGAATTGAGCCATTCAACTTGCAAAATTCATCTAAAATTGAGCTCTACATGTTTGTTTACTTTTTATGTACTATTTCCTTGGTTTTTATTAGAGTTTTTCCTCGTTTTGCGTGCCAGCGTGTAGAATCCGTCGTTTCGGAAGTCCGCGGTCGCGAGGAAAAGAGTCCGGAAGATTGTTGTGAAGAAGCAAGGCAAGTCACACATTCCCCTTGAGCATGTTGATCCTAATTTATAAATGTTTTACCGTTTGCAAATAAATATGCATGTTTTGCTAATTACATGGGATCCGGGTTTACCTATCTGCTCGCTTGTGCCATGTTTACTTGATATCTATCCTTTGTCAACATTGGGTAATAAATCGACTAGCTCATGTTACTTATGTGACTTAGCTAGAACTATATGCTTAGCCATGCTTAATTACCACTAGCTCAGTTGATGTTGTAATTACCGTATTAGACCTTTTAGTGTCAGAATGAGCTGCGTGCTCGAGACATCTGGCCATGCTTCATGGTCGTAATTATCCAACTAAAATGCAACTGAATGGTGGGCTGTGGGTGCATGGTTTTGCTGGTCGCACCCATGGCAGTTAAGGACCGGTTCGCGGGATGCCCTGGAAGAACTTATCGTACTTACCACAAGCCAGCGTGGGCAACGGCTGGGCTTGTAGTGTAGCTTTCCTCTAGTTGACGCATCCAGGCAAGGGTGGGCGTGATGGAGTTTGGATGGGCCCTGCGACGGCCTATGTCGCTTCCGGATTCACCTAGGCACGAGAGGGGACTGCCCGTTGCCCGCTGGGGACGGGTGTGAAACCTGAGGTGTGGTGTGCTTGGCTAGAGGGGGTTATGCGAAGGGTCTTGTCAC
>NZ_BSOG01000016.1 GCF_030160395.1 Chitinimonas prasina | reverse complement strand
CTATATCCAATTTATGGAATTGATACACCGTTTAATTGATATCATTTAGCAAAATGAAACATAGCATATGCATCCATCTTTCGGCTCGAGAATTTCACGGGATAGAGATATGGTATAAGAAATAGGCTATTAAGTAACTCTAAATGAATTGTGGATACATCTGTATCCTTAACATACTGAAACAACTGCCATTATTCGTATCAAACCAATAGCGATTCATACAAGTTAAATCTTCTAATCAATGGTGGGCCAATAATGAATTTTTTTGCATATGTATTAAGACGCTTGGCCTGATTTCGAAATTGTCCAGAGTTTTTTATGTAGTTTTCATTGCAAAATGATGGATCTCCTTCCGTAACTTTCCAATTACGAGTACGAGAATTGAAAGACATGAAAATTCTCAATTCTCTACGGCGTCTAGGAGATAGATAGAATATTTTCAGGAACAAGAAAACCAGAAGAATCTTTCTCTCTATTCACTACCATTCCGCGTCTTCGACTTCTATTAGTTTCTTTTCTTCTTTAATGCAATAGCTATAGTTTGATATAGAATCCATTTCTCAAAGTAATGGAAACCTTTCTCTTATAGGAAATGGTTCGAAAATCGCTATTCCACCTTTTAGGTATCGTGAAAAGTGATACCTGTGAAGATCGTGCATTTCAGTCACATTCAGATCCGTTTTTTGAGTCCATGATATAACCAAATTGGATGGATCTTCCACCCGTTTAGCTAAGAAAGAATAGATGCAGAGGTGGATAATAGATCGATATGAAGATCATGAGCTGCCCCATAATGAAACCACCAGGAGTCGCGAATATCTCCTTCTTCCCTAATCCAAGATTGGAGAAAGAAGATCTAAGAGGGACCCATGGAGAATGTGGTCAGAAACCCATAATAGAGTCCGACCGCAACGACCGAATTAATTATCCTCATCGAGAAACTTAGACTACTAAGTAGAAAAGATTTGAAAATCATGGCATGGGTCTCCTTTTTTTCTTTCTTTAGAGTTTTCTATATGCACAATTTCTCGATGTTTCGATGAGAATTTCTTGACTTTCCATATATAGAAAGAGATAGACTATAAATGACATCTCTTATGTCAATAAGACCA
>NZ_BSOG01000013.1 GCF_030160395.1 Chitinimonas prasina | reverse complement strand
TTTTAGCCTCTAAGAGACAAAAAGAAGAGCCTAACCAGGACCTTGAGATAACAGCCCATAGGGTAGCCCCTACAGAGCAAAAATCTAAGGTCGGAATACCCGGTTTTACCTACTATTGGATTTGAACCAATGACTCCCGCCGTATGAAAGCAATACTCTAACCACTGAGTTAAGTAGGCAATTTATCACCACAAAGGAAGACCCTTTACTTCGATCGATTATAGATCGAATCCTTTTTATAAGCAAATACCGCTTCGTTATTGGTATGTTATTATAGTAAACAGATCAAAGGATATCCTCTACTATTAGAGAATATTCATCTTGACAAGAAATTCTCTATATATTAAGATATCTCTGACAAGGGCTATAGCTCAGTTCGGTAGAGCAACTCGTTTACACGTGCGCCAATGCTTTTCAAGGGAGCTTATTATGCAATGAACATAGTGGATCTTCTTGCAAAATCAATGTCTTACTTCATGGATTCGAGAGAATAGGAGAACAGTCGCCTGACAAATAGTTGGTTCAGTCCGATTCAGGTACCAATCCAGGTGCCTAAACAAATAGAACCTTTATTGATTTGCTAGTTGATAAGGTAAATATCCAGCCCACTAAATGCTAGGCTTAATGAGGATAAGGGCCTCCAAAAAAATTCTTTTCGTTCTATGAACTTTAAGGTGTATGAAGTCTCATAGTCAACTCTTGTAGCGGAACGATAGAGACTCTATTTCACTTAGGTTGATTTAATTTAGGCCGGAGGCAGACCTAAGTCAAGGTAATCCTCCTTTGAAACACTTTGGTATTGCTCTTAGATAGATCATAATACAAATAATCAATCAGAGCGCAGGGAGCCATCTCATTATCTTTCCGTAAAGAAAAACTATGGTGGACTAACTGATCTTTCTATCAGTTGATAAAAGAGCCCAATGCAAAAAAATGCATGTTGGGTCTTTGAAACAGTTCGAATCATTTCGATAATAATCCGTTTGATCTGTTTTACCGAGAAGGTCTACGGTTCGAATCCGTATAGCCCTAATATGTCCTTTTTTAGATTTTAGGAGAGATATCCTACGTTTCCTTTAGTATAGTTTTCATTTCCCTATTAGTACTTGTTTATAGACTGGACAGGCGCCTGCGCCATAAAATAGAGAGAAAATGATTACCAGAGGCTCATTCATCGAAAATTATAGAGACAGGAAAAGAAAAATGAATTTCTATCAAATCAACTGCAAGATGGAGAACATCTTGCAAATTCCTACTTTGTTTGAAGTATATTACTTTGCTTATCTATATCTATAGA
>NZ_BSOG01000012.1 GCF_030160395.1 Chitinimonas prasina | reverse complement strand
CATGTTCGATCATCGCAATGTCCGCCTCACCACCCCGCTCGGCCCCGAAGCCCTCATCTTCCGCCGCCTGGACGGCCACGAAGCACTCGGACAGATCGGCCAGTACAGCCTCACCGCGCTCTCCAAGCGCCCCGACCTCCCCCTGGACAAACTCGTCGGACAGCCACTCACCATCAGCTCCGACCTCATGCTGATGGCCACACGCCATCTCAACCTCTACGTCTGCGAGATGTCACTCAAGGGCAAGGAAGGCGACTACTACGTCTACGAAGCCATCCTCCGTCCCTGGCTCTGGTTCCTCACCCGTACCGCCGACAGCCGCATCTTCCAGGAACAGAACACCCCCGACATCATCAAGGCCATCTTCGCTGATCACCCCCTGGCCAAGTTCGAGTTCCGCCTTACCCAATCCTATGCCCCCCGCGAATACTGCGTGCAGTACCGCGAGTCGGACTACAACTATGTCGCCCGCCTGTGCGAACAGGAAGGCATCTACTTCTGGTTCGAGCACAAGGACGGCCTGCACACCCTGATCCTGGCCGACGCCCTCTCCGCCCATGCCCCCGCCCCCGGCTATGCCCACATCCCCTTTGAACAGGGTGGTGGCGATGGCGGCATGACTTCGGACCGCGAACACCTCGAACACTGGAACTACACCAAGTCCGTCCAGCCGGTGGACTATGTCCTCACAGACTACGACTTCCAGAAACCCCGCGCCGACCTTACCGTCCGCTCCCGCGTTGCCCGCGAGCATGGCGAAGCCCGCCATGAGGTGTTCGACTACCCCGGCGAATACGACAACCCGGCTGTCGGCGAGCACTATGTGCGGGTCCAGCTCGATGCCATGCAGGCCCGCCAGGAAACCGTCCGTGGCCAGGGCAATGTCCGGGGCCTGCCGGTGGGCGCCTTGTTTACCCTCAGCGATCACCCGCGCGGCGACCAGAACCGCGAATACCTGGTCACCAGCGCCCACCTCAGCTGGTCGGAAGCCTCCTACGAATCGGGTGCTGGCGACTGGGTCTGTTTGTGCCAGATCGAAGCCCTGCCCAGCAGCCTGCCCTTCCGCCCCACCCGCTACACCCCGCGCCCCTTTGTGCAAGGCCCGCAGACCGCCGTGGTGGTCGGCCCGCAGGGCGAGGAGATCTACAGCGACCAGTACGGCCGGGTCAAAGTGCAGTTCCACTGGGATAGACGCGGCCAGCGCAACCAGCACAGCTCCTGCTGGGTCCGTGCTTCGCAGCCCTGGGCCGGACAGAACTTCGGCGCCATGGCGGTGCCGCGCATTGGCCAGGAGGTGGTGATCAGCTTCCTGGAAGGAGATCCTGACCAGCCGCTGATTACCGGCCGGGTGTACAACGCCGGCCAGATGCCGCCGTGGGAGCTACCGGCCAACCAGACCCAGACCGGCATGCTGAGCCGCTCCACCCCGGGTGGCAGCTACGACAACGCCAACGCCATCCGCTTCGAGGACAAGAAGGGGGCGGAAGAGCTGTGGCTGCATGCCGAGAAGGACCAACGTATCGAGGTGGAGAACGACGAAAGCCACTGGGTGGGCCACGATCGCAAGAAGACGGTGGACAACGACGAGACGGTGCTGGTGAAGCATGACCGTACCGAGACGGTGGACAACAACGAGACCATCACGGTGCACAACGACCGCACCGAGCGGGTGGACCACAACGAGAAGATCTCGAT
>NZ_BSOG01000009.1 GCF_030160395.1 Chitinimonas prasina | reverse complement strand
CTGGGATGTAAAATATATCCCTTCTCACCATCCCCATAGTGTATGAGACAAATGTACGCATTTCGATTAGGGTCGTATTCTATGGTTACGATTCTACCAGATATGTCTTTTTGATTCCGTCGAAAATCGATTTTACGGTATAGGCGCTTATGACCTCCCCCTCTATGCCTTGCGGTAATGATTCCTCTGGAATTACGACCTTTACCACAACGGTGCCGTCCATGGATCACATTATTTCGTGGATTGGATTTCACTTGCCTATCTATGGTTCCCTTGCGTGTGCTCGGGATAGGTGTTTTGTATAAATGTTTCGCCGTATTATTAAGTATTCTCCTTTAGTTTTTTTCTCTATCTAGAAGTGGAATAGAATAACCCGGTTGAAGGGTAATGATCATACGTCTGTAATGCATTGTATGTCCTAGAATAGGGCCCATTCTTCTACCCTTTCCGGGTAGTCGATGGCTATTCACAGCTACTACCTTAACACCAAAGAAGAGTTCGACCCAATGCTTTATTTCTGTCTTAGTGAATCCCGATTCGACATTAAAAGTATATTGATTCTTTCCCAATAAACGAAGACTTTTTTCTGTAAATACTGCGTATTTGATTCCATCCATAAATCGACTTTCCCTCCTATGCTCTGAGTTCCAGTATCGATAAGAATTCGAGTTCTTATTGTTCTTATGTTATGGTATGAATATACCATACCAATTCGTTATGTATGGATGATGGATGAGATTCCATGGATAGAGAGCCAGTTCCAATAGACTTATGGAACGTTCCGGTTCGCGTGCATCCAGCAGGAATTGAACCCGCAAATTTACCAATTATGAGTTGGGCGCTTTAACCATTCAGCCATGGATGCTTAACAGGGATCATCGTACATCGTAAATAACCAATTTTCATATAGAAAGACATATCATAGAAAAATGAAATCGAAAATATTCGGAGATGGCAAATATTCGGAGATGACTATGAAAACACCTCTCTGGATCCTCGAATTGAAAGAGAGATTGAGAGGGATCCAGAATCCTAATTCTCGCTATTTGGAATGGATCCAATTCTATTGAGTCTGACTCATAGTGATCATTTCTCTTTAGCAAAGAATGACCTTGGTTATCAAAGGATTGAACAACCGGGATCCGTTTACTTATGATACCTAGTTGACATTGATAACAAGGATCTAATGAATTATGAGTTTAATAGATCCTCTTTAGCAGAAAGACGTATATTCCTTGCTCATCACTTATTCCCAAACCTCGTATGGGGCTAATCGTTTTCATTTACCATCTCAGGGAAAATCCTTTTCGTTCCGCTTAGCCCTATCGGGTATTTTAGTGATAGGTTCTATAGGAACTGGACGATCCTATTTGGTCAAATACCTAATGAAAAATTCCTATTTTCCTTTCATTAAGGTACGAGGGCTTCTTATTCCACAAGAAAAGAACGAAAGCACCTTTTCATTCTTTCATATACTGGGGGTTTTTACTTGGAAAAGACAATGTTCCATACTAAAGGATTCGGGTCCATAACCACGAGTTCCAGTGCACTAGATCTTGTAGCACTTAGCAACGAGGCCCTATGAATAGACATATAGAATTTTTGGTCGGGAAATTCGAATGAATCATTGAGTGAAAAAGGAGCAAAGAATGACAAAAGACGAGACTCTACTAGTCTTCACTCTTGTGGTTTCCTCGGTTTCTGTTTTCTTATTCGGGATCTTGCTTTTCATGGTTCTCATCTCTGCAACTCGCGATTTTCGCGAGAGAACCAAATCCAAGTTGGTGAAGATCATGATTTGGGCTGGCATAGTAGTGATTACCTTTGCAATTGCGGTTCGAATCTATCCGATCTTTATCTTTTTGCTCAAAGAACGAATAAAACCCCTTGTCGAAGCCCTTTATGATAAGCTTCCCTGGATCTGGGAAGTTTCTCTTTCACGGTATTGGGATCGTTTGATCGATTTCCTTGATCGCTACTTATGGGCGTGCGCTCAAAGGATACAAACAGGGATTCGCAAACAAAAAGGGGAATTCGTAGTCACTTTTTCCTGTCGCGTAAAAAAAAGGCTTTACGCGAGAGCAATAGAGGTTGGGATACATCTATCTCTTCTGAGCAACCTCTTTTGGATTCTTAAGACCACCCTTGCAGTAGGATACCGTCTGCTTTGGGTTCTTTATTATATTATCTCCTTCGAGGGATTTTTAGGATCGTTCAGGCTATATTTAGTCTATTTTGGCTTTTACTGTCTCCTTTTCTCAGGGAAGTGGTTAAGGACCTCAGAAGATAGAGGAGAGCGCCAGGCGCAGATTTCCGGAATACTTCTACGGGGAATGCTCATTGAATGCGCATTCTCCGTATTATGCCTTGAAGAGGACTCGAACCTCCACGCTCTTTAGCACGAGATTTTGAGTCTCGCGTGTCTACCATTTCAC
>NZ_BSOG01000008.1 GCF_030160395.1 Chitinimonas prasina | reverse complement strand
CGCTTATCGGTTGTATCTTGTTAAAGAGCGTTTGCTTCTTCAGACCCACTCCGCTAAACTCATTCGTTTCGCTTCGTTTTTGTCTGCGTCAGCAGCAAGGAGGCGAACTATACGTCCCACAGATAATCACGTCAACACCTATTCGCAAAATTCTTATCGGCAGCGCGAATATCCCGTATCAGATCAAGCTGCCAGAAGGCCCGTTCAGCCTGATCTGACGGCCCTAAAGACCATATTCAGGGGCAGGCATTCGCCACGCTGGCAATTACCAACGCCGATCGGCAAATCGTGCAACCAGGAAATCCAGCAGCGTCCGTATCGCTGGGGATAGCTGCCGGCGCGATGGATATAAGCCATAGATAGTCATCTGCGGCGGCTGCCAGCCTGGCAACACGGCCACCAGCTCACCACCAGCCAGCAAATGGTTGGCCAGATAGGTGGGCTGTAGCGCGATACCTCCCCCTGCCAGGGCTGCCTGCAACAGCACCGTTGCCTCATTGGCCGTAAAGCGCGGGGTGACACTGACTTCCTGCCAAGCTTCGCCCTGGCTGAAGCGCCAGGTGCTGCGGCCAAAATTGGCATAGCCCAGGCAACGATGCTGGCTCAGCTCCACCGGGTGCTGCGGATGGCCATGGGCCGCCAGATAGGCAGGCGCTGCCACCAGCACGGAATCGCAAGGCGCCAATGGACGGGCAATCAGCG
The DNA here is from genome assembly GCF_030160395.1 of Chitinimonas prasina. Classification (GTDB taxonomy): domain Bacteria; phylum Pseudomonadota; class Gammaproteobacteria; order Burkholderiales; family Chitinimonadaceae; genus Chitinimonas; species Chitinimonas prasina. The sequence continues at coordinate 88,883 of NZ_BSOG01000008.1, read as the reverse complement.
CAGGGTCAGGGTCGGCACTGATGCGCACCGCCAGGTCGATGCGCGACTCGACCAGGTTCACGGCCCTGTCCCCCACATCCAGATCTATCTTCAGTAGCGGATGCATGGTCAGAAAGTCACTGATGGCCGCCGCCAGGTGGCCGTAGGCAAACGACATGCTGCAGGTCAACCGCAACTGCCCTCGCAGCAACCCGTCGGGCGGAGATATCTCCGCCTCCACCTCCTCGACCAATGCCAGCATCTGCTGGCTGCGCCGCAAGCATTGCTCGCCGGCATCGGTCAGCGCCACACGCCGGGTAGTGCGCTGCAACAGGCGGGCACCCAGCCATTGCTCCATCTCAGCCACATAGCGGGTCACCATGGCGCGCGACATATCCAGGCGCTCGGCACTGGCGGTAAAGCTGCCGGTCTGGGCCACATCGGCAAACACACGCATCGCCAACAATCTATCCATATCACTTGCTCGATATACGCAACAAACATGAACAGATTAGCCGATTTATCCGAACGAATTAAGCCACTAAAGTGCACCTCACTGAAAACGACGCGGGATTAGGCCCGTTGTCGTCACAACCAAGGAGTTACACCATGCTGCGCCCCACCCTGCTCGCAACCGCCCTGTTCAGCTTGGCCGCCACCACCCAGGCAGCCCAGCCCCTGCAACTCAAACTCTACAACGCCGATGCGGGCAGCTTTCACGCCAATTCGGTGCTGATCACCGGCAGCAGCGAAGCCATGGTCATCGACGCCGGCTTCACCCAGGCAGATGCCTATCGCATTGCCGCCCACGTCCTCGATAGCGGCAAGACGCTCAAGACCATATTGATCAGCAATGCCGACCCCGACTATTACTTCGGCGCGGCAACGCTCAAGAACCTGTTCCCCCAGGCAGACATCGTCGCCAGTCCCGCTGTGGCAGAGAAGATCAAGGCCAAGCAGCCCGCCAAGCTGGCTTATTGGGGCCCCAAGATGGGCGCCAACGCTCCCATGCAGTCCGTACTGCCGCAGCCTCTCTCCAGCAATACCCTGCTGCTGGATGGTGCCACCATCGAGTTGCGTGGCACTCATGGGGCCTTGGCGCATCGTCCCTATGTCTGGATTCCTTCCTTGCGTACCATCGCGGGTAATGTCGCCGTCTTCAGCAAGCTACACGTCTGGACCGCCGACACACAGCAAGAGATTGAGCGCAAGGCCTGGCTGAGCCAACTGGAGGAGATGCAGGCACTGCAGCCGGCCATGGTGATTCCCGGCCATATGGCGACAGGCGGCGCACTTGACGCCAGCGCCATCCAATACACCCGTGACTACCTGCTTCGCTTCGACGCTGCCAGCCAGCAAGCCAAGACCAGCGACGAACTGATAGCCGCCATGCAACGCGCCTACCCCGAGGCCGGCCTGGGCATCGCACTTGATATTGGCGCCAAGGTCCGTATGGGAGACATGAAGTGGTAAGCCCCGCCCTGCACTATTACTACGACCCCTTGTGCGGCTGGTGCTACGGCACCGCCCCCTTGATTGCCATCGCAGCAAGCCTGCCCGGCGTCGCCCTGCACCTGCATGCCGGCGGTATGCTGGCGGGTGATCAACGCCGCCCCATCAGCCCGGCCTGGCGAGACTATGTATTGCCACACGATCAACGTATCGCCGAACTCAGTGGCCAGCCCTTTGGTATTGGCTATAGCGACGGACTGCTGCGCGATAGCACGGCCATGCTGGATTCGGCACCGCCCATCAGTGCCATCCTGGCGGCCGAGTCAGCCGCCGGCATGGGCCTGGCCATGCTGCATCGCCTGCAGCAAGCCTACTATATTGCGGGCCAACAGATTGCCGATCCTGCGGTCCTGCATCAACTGGCCATTGATCTGGGGCTCGATGCACAAGCCTACGCCAAGGCCTACGAAAAGCTGCAAGGCGCAGAAACCGCCAGCCATATCGCCAGCAGCCGGGCGCAGATGGCACAGCTGGGGGCGCGTGGCTTCCCTACCCTGGTTCTGTTAGATGGCGCGCAGCAGGAAATCCTGCCGCTGGACCGCTACCTGGGCAAACCTGCAGCGTGGCAAGCATGGTTGCGCGACCGGCTGGTAAAGGCGGGCAACGCATCCCAGCCACCACAGCAACTGGCCTGCGACACCGCCAGCTGCACCGTGTGACACGCAGGCTGACGGGCGACACGGCAATTCCCCAGACAGTGGCGAGGATACCTACTTACCGCGCCTGTGGCCTTTGGATAACATGGCGGGTCAGCACCCGCCACCCAGGAATACCATGCGTCTTGTCCACTGTACCGAAGCCCGCCACGCCGAGGCCATACTGGCCATCTTCAATGACGCAATCGTCAATTCCACCGCATTGTATGACTACTACCCCAGGCCGGCCGCCAGCATGGTGGGCTGGTTCGAGACCAAGCGGGCCAATGGCTTTCCCGTCATCGGCTTCGAGGACGATCAAGGCACACTGCTGGGTTTCGCCAGCTATGGCACCTTCCGCGCCTGGCCGGCCTTCAAGTATTCGGTCGAGCATTCCGTCTATGTCCACAAAGACCAGCGCGGCGCCGGCCTGGGTCGCAAACTGCTGGAGGCACTGATAGTCGAAGCACAGGCGCGCGGGGTACATACCCTGGTGGGTGGCATCGATGCCGACAATGCTGGCAGTATCGCCCTGCATCAGCAGCTGGGCTTCAGCCACGCCGGTACCATCCGGCAGGCAGGCTTCAAGTTTGGCCGCTGGCTGGATCTGGCATTCTACCAATTGCTACTGCCTACACCCCAGCAACCGGTGGATGGCTGAACATCACCCAGGAAACATATATATAAGCGCCCCAGTGGTCGGCATGCCCACAGCGCGACCGGCCTCATCCAGCCAGGCCGGGCAATGCGCTGGCCGGCCGGCAAGCATTACTCCTTGTGCGCCTCGAAGCGGCGCCTGGTTTCGTCTTCGTCACGCTGGCCAAAGGCATAGTTGGCCTCCAGCCACATCACATTGACTACGCCAAAGGCCAGTGCCAGCCCCAAACCCAGTATCCAGGCGAAATACCACATTGCTTGTCCTCTCTTAATAAGCGGTATGGCTGTCACGCCGGATGGTCTCTACCGTCACCGGCCCGCGCAGTACCCGGTAGACCCAACTGGTATAGAGCAGCACGATGGGCAGCAGGATGGCAGTCACCAGCAGCATGGCCCACAGGGTTTTATGGCTGGAGCTGGCATCCCACAGGGTAAGACTGCTCTGGACATCCATGCTCGAAGGCAGCACAAAAGGAAACAGCGACAAGCCCGCCGTCAGCAGGATGGCGACTATCGCCGCAGCGCTGGCCAGGAATGCCGCCCAGCGCCAGCCACGCCAAGCCGACAAACTGGCTAGCAAGGCTGCCGCCACGCCGCTGGCAGGCAGCAGCCATAACCAATCCCAACGACCATAGTTGTGCAGCCAGCCGCCCGCTACGCGGGTGACTGTCTTCTCAAATGGCGTCAGTGCCTTGGCCACTTCGCCCTGGCTTTGCAGGCTTAAACCCGCCATGCCCGCCAGCCACACACCACCCAGGATGAACAGCAGCGCCAGCAGGCAGCCCAACACCATGGCAGCCCGCCGCGCACGCAAGCCGACCGCAGCCTCGGTACGCAACAGCAACAAGGTAGCGCCATGCAATGCCAGCAGGCAGGCCGATACTAAGCCGCAATACAGGCCAAACGGGTTCAGCTGGTCCAGCAGGCCACCACCATAACTGACCCGCATGGTGTCATCGAAACGAAAGGGCAGGCCGACAAACAGATTGCCAATCGCGATCCCGAACACCAGCGCCGGCACCAGACCGCCGACAAACAGCCCCCAGTCCCAGAAGCTGCGCCAATGCGGGTTGGCCAACTTGCTGCGGTAGTCGAAACCCACCGGGCGCAGGAACAGCGCACATAGCGCCAGCACCAGGGCGTAGTAGAACACCGAGAAGCCCGCCGCATACACCAGCGGCCAGGCGGCAAAGATGGCACCACCGGCCAGCACCAGCCAGACCTGGTTTCCTTCCCAGGTGGGCCCCACCACATTGATGGCCACCCTGCGTTCTTCATCGGTACGGCCCACATAGGGCAGCAGGATGGCCACCCCCATATCAAAGCCATCCATCAAGGCAAAGCCGATCAGCAGGGTCGCCAGCAGCCCCCAACAGATCAATTTCAGCGTGTCGTATTCCAGCATGTGGCGCTCCTTCTAAGCAGTAGTGGCTTCGCCGTGATAGCGCCCGGTACCCAGGCTGGCCGGCCCCAGCCGTATATATTTGAGCATCAGATACATCTCCACCACGAACAGGCCCAGGTAAATGGCACCGATACCCAGCAGACTGGTCCACACCTGGCTGGCCTCAATGCTGGAGACCGACAGATGGGTAGGCAGGATGCCCGAGATGGTCCATGGCTGCCGGCCATACTCCGCCACAAACCAGCCCAGCTCTGCCGCCACCCAAGGTAAGGGGATGGCGACCACACACAGGCGCAGCAACCAGCGCCGGGGCGCCAGCTGCTTGCGCGCCAGATACCAGAAGCTGGCGCCAAAGATGAACAGGAACAGAAAACCCAGCCCCACCATGCCACGGAAGGCCCAGAATAGCGGTGCCACCTGCGGAATGGTGTCGCTCACCGCCTGGGCAATCTGCGCTTCGGTCGCATCCACCACCCTGGGCGTGTACTTCTTCAGCAGCAGGCCAAACCCCAGGTCGGCCTTGTGCTGCTCGAATTGCAACAGCACAGCGTCGGACCTGTCGCCCGCCTTCAGCTTCACCAGTGCCTCATAGGCCTTCATGCCGCGGCGTATGCGCAGATCATGGTTGCGCTTCAGATCCTTGATGCCTATTACCGGCTCGTCGACCGAGCGGGTAGCAATCAGGCCCAGTGCGTAGGGCACCTTCACCGCATAGTCGGTACGCTCCTCGGCCTGGTTGGGCAGGCCAAACAGGGTCAGCCCTGCTGGTGCCGGATGGGTTTCCCACTCCGCCTCGATCGCTGCCAGCTTCACCTTTTGCACCTCGCCCGTGGTGTAACCCGATTCGTCGCCCAGCACGATGACCGACAGGCTGGCTGCCAGGCCAAAGCCCGCCGCAATGGCAAACGAGCGTATGGCAAAGCCAGTATCACGGGCGCGCAGCAGGTAGAACGCCGATATGCCCAGCACGAACATGGCACCCGTGACATAGCCAGCGGCCACCGTGTGCACGAACTTGGCCTGCGCCACCGGGTTGAAGAACACTTCCGACAGACTCACCAGCTCCATGCGCATGGTGTGGTAGTTGAACTCTGCGCCCACCGGGTTCTGCATCCAGGCATTGGCGATCAAGATCCACAAGGCCGAGAGATTGGTGCCCAGCGCCAGCAGGGTGGTCACCATCAGGTGCTTGACCGGGCTCAGGCGGTTCCAGCCAAAGAAGAACAAGCCGATAAAGGTGGACTCCAGAAAGAAGGCCATCATGCCCTCTATCGCCAAGGGCACGCCGAAGATATCGCCCACATAGTGGGAGTAATAGGCCCAGTTGGTACCGAACTGGAACTCCAGCGTCAGCCCGGTGGCCACCCCCATGGCAAAGTTGATGCCGAACAGTTTGCCCCAGAAGCGGGTCATGTCTTGATACACCTGCCGGCCTGTCATGACATAGGCCGCTTCGCAGATCACCAGTATCCAGGAGAGCCCCAGCGTCAATGGCACAAACAGGAAGTGGAACATGGCCGTCAACGCAAACTGCAGGCGTGACAGGGTGACCACATCATCGGGTGAGATCATGGGAAGCTCCGCGAGTCGGGGATACAGGGGGTACAGGCTTGGCCGCCGTGCCGAGCAGTTGCTGCTCCACCTGCGGCTGGGGTATGGTCATGTGGCGGGCCAATGGTTCGCTGAACCAGAGGTGCTTGGCGGTAAAGAAGAGGGTGAGCTTGACCACCACGATCACGCTCAACTCCAGCCACAAGCGGGGTCGGCGCGTGGTAAGGGCAGGTCTGGGGCCTGGTTCGGGGTCAGTCATGGTGGTCAAGCCTCGCCGCCATCACGGCCACCGAACTTGAGCTTGTCGGCGAACTCCAGCACCTTTTGTACCTTGGCACCCAGTTGCATCAGCCGTATCACCGTCTCGGGCGAGAGCCGCTGCACTTCATCCAGCCAGCCTGTGGTCAGCTCGATCAGCCCGTGCATTTCTCGCATGCGATCCTGGGCAATCTGGTCCGCCTCGCTATCGGGGCGTTCCAGCAACGCCTCGCGCAGCATGCTGAGGGTAGGTTCTATCTCGCGGCGACGGCGCTCCTCCATCAACACCCGGAAGATGTCCCAGACATCCTTGGGCGGCTCAAAGAAGTCGCGCCGGTCACCAGGCAGGTGTACCAGCTTGACCAGACGCCAGGCCTGCAGCTCCTTGATGCCTATGCCGACATTGGAACGGGAAAACGCCAGCGTCTCGCCTATTTCGTCGGCACATAGCGGCTTGCCGCTGATGTAGAGCAAGGCATAAATCTGCCCTACGGTGCGATTGACACCCCAGCGGGAGCCCATTTCACCAAAGTGCAGCACAAAGCGTTCAGCCAGCGGAGTCAGGTTCATGTTCAATTTCCAGTATTTACTGGAAATTTAAACATTCCTGCTAATTATGGCAAGTACAGATGTAAAAAAGCCGGCAATCAGCCGGCCTACTGTTTACTGCGAAGGCTGTTCACCATAACGGTTACTTCTGCAGACGCAGGCAGTACTTGTCGTAGTCTGCCTCTATCTTGGCCTGCTTGGCCGCCATCTTCTCCAGATCCCAAGGCTTGGCGCCCATTTTTTTTCGCTTCTCTATCAGCACCAACTCGTTGACGTACTTCTCGCACCGGGCTTTCTCCTTGCCCGGCAAATGCTCGTAGAAGATGGGGGAGTACTTGTCCGGCAATGTTGGACCTGCGGCCTGCGCGGGTACCAACAGCAGCATGGGTAAGATCAAACGGGCAAGCATAGATGGCTCTCTTCACGACACAATGAGTTGATACGGTGGTTAAATTGCGCAGCCAGGCTGAAATCCTGCCATAGGCGCTGACCACAACGCCCCACCGGCACCACGCCAGCCAGACTATTGCTCAGCAGCACAGCCTCGGCCCCCAGCATGACATCCGCATCGAAAGACCGCAACACGATTGGCAAGCCCAACTCGGTCGCAAGCTGCAACACCATCTCGCGCATTACGCCAGCCACGCCACAATCCGTCAGCGGGTGTGTCAGCAAGCAACCATCCTGCAGCAGATAGAGATTACTCATCACCCCCTCTACCAGCTCGCCTCGCGCATTACGCATCAGGCCTTCAAATATCGCCGGATCGCTCCACTCCCGCCTGGCCATCACCTGATCCAGCCGGTTCAGATGCTTGACCCCGGCCAATCCGGGCTGTATCGGCAACAACCAGTCGCACAGCCTGATGGCTGCGCCATCACGGTAAAGCGCCTCAGGATAGGCAGGCAAGGGGCCGGCCAATACCAGCCGGGTAGGCGGCGCGTCCGGTGCACAGGCATAGCCCCTGGCAGCCACCCCACGCGTCACCATCAACTTGATGCTGGCGTCCCAAGGCGCCAGTCTTGCCAAATCGGCCAACCAAAGGGCTTCATCCGGGCACGCCATGCCCAGCCGCTCACAATCGGCTTGCAGCCTCGCATACTGCCTGGGCCAGGCCAGCACCCGCCCGGCCTGACAGCGCAGGGTACGGAACACTCCGTCGCCATAGGCCAGTCCGCGATCCCGCGGAGAGATTACGGCATCGATCTCGCCATTGATCAAGGCGGTTTGCTCGGTCACGCCTCACCCTTTCCCTCACCTGGCTGATGCGACCAACGCACTAGTGCTGCACCCCCAGGGCGCGCAGCAAGCCCCTGGCCTTGGCGCGCGTCTCATTCAGTTCCCGCTCGGGATCACTGTCGGCCACGATGCCAGCCCCAGCGCGGAAGTACAAGGCATCACCGTCCTGCATAAAGGTACGGATCAGGATATTCAGGTCCAGCGAGCCATCTTGATTGATATAGCCCAGGCTGCCGGTATAGGCGCGGCGCGGCCTGTCTTCCAGCTCCCGGATGATCTGCATGCAGCGCACCTTGGGGCAGCCGGTAATCGTGCCGCCGGGGAACAAGGCCCGCAATACCCCCGCCACATGCTGCCCTGCGCTCAGAGTACAGCTGACGGTGGACTCGATATGGTGGACATACGTATAACTGGTCACCTCCATCAAGGCATCAACCTTTACCGTACCCGGTACGGCAATACGCCCAAGATCGTTGCGCTCAAGGTCAATCAACATGATGTGCTCAGCCCGCTCCTTGGTCGAAGCCAGCAACCTGGCCTTCTGTGCAGCGTCCTCTTGCGGATCGGCGGAACGCGGATGCGTGCCAGCGATGGGGCGCGTCTCCACCCGGCCCTGCCTGTCTATCCTCACCAAGCGCTCGGGCGATGAACTGACGATAGCCTGGCCGCCCCCCAGATCCACATAGGCCGAGAAGGGCGCAGGATTGGCGCGGCGCAACTGGGCGAACAGATCCAGCGGCCCGGCGCCATCGGCCAACCTGGCGTCCCAGCCGCGCGACAGATTGACCTGGAATACATCGCCCTCGCGGATATAGTCCTTGCAGCGCAAGGTCCCCGCCAGGAACGCCGCCGGCTCGTCCTCACCCAGTTGCTGCAAGGCAATAGCCTGCGGCGCAAAGACCGGCACGGCGGCCAGCAATGCCTGCAGACTGGCCAGCTGCGCCTCGGTCTCCGCCACCAGCACCGCCCCACCCTGGCCTCGTCTTACCAATACGGCAGCCGGCACCCTGGCCAGCAGCCCCAAGGGGAAGTCCCTGTCCTGTCGCGCCGGCACCGTAGGTTCCAGTGTCTCAAGCCACTCATAGCCCAGATAGGTGAACCAGCCGCCACTAAAGGGCAACTCCCCCGCCGCCATCTGGGGCGCTACAGCGATACGGGCAAGGTCGTCGTACAGTGCCCGCCCCTCGTGCCCGGCATAGACACGCACCGACATAGGCAGGGCGAACAGGATGTCCCAGCCGGCGTCACCAGCAGACTGCAACAGATAGGGGAAGGCAGCCGGATGGGCCGCAGCCAGCGCCAGCAGATCGGGCGTGGTGTCTAGCGATAAGGTTGGCATCGCGCAGCAAATCAATGAAAACGCCGCGCAGTCTCCCGCGCGGCATTCTGTTTGGCAAGCCGCTTGGCGAGTATTCCGCCAGGAGGCCTGCCGCCACAGGGCAGTACGCTACGCCGTGCTAGCGCGCAACGCCTCTTGCGCCCTGGCTAGGCCCGCTTGAACACCAGCGTGCCATTGGTTCCGCCAAACCCGAAGGAGTTGGAGATCGCGACCCGGATAGTCATGTCACGGGCCGTATTGGCCACGTAATCCAGATCACAGCCCCCCTCGATATCCTGCTCGAACAGATTGATGGTGGGCGGGCTCTTCTGGTGGTGCAACGCCAGGATGGAATACACCGCCTCCACCCCACCCGCGCCACCCAGCAAGTGACCCGTCATGGACTTGGTAGAGTTGACGGCCAGCTTGCGGGCATGGTCACCAAAAGCGATCTTGAGTGCATTAGTCTCGTTGGCGTCTCCCAGCGGCGTGGAGGTACCGTGGGCGTTGACGTAGTCGACCTCGTCAGGATTGACGCCAGCATCCCGCAACGCATTCTGCACGCCACGCGCCGGGCCTTCGGCATTCGGCGCGGTGATGTGGTGGGCGTCCGAGCTCATCCCAAAACCGGCCAGCTCCGCATAGATGGTGGCGCCGCGCTTGACCGCGTGCTCGTACTCTTCCAGCACCAGCACCCCTGCTCCCTCGCCCATGACAAAGCCGTCACGGCCCTTGTCCCAGGGGCGCGAAGCCGTAGTCGGATCGTCATTGCGGGTAGACAGCGCCTTCATGGCTGCAAAACCGCCTATGCCCAGGCGGGCGATGGCACATTCGGCCCCCCCAGCTACCATGATGTCGGCGTCGCCGTACTGGATCATGCGGCCAGCATCCCCTATGCAGTGGGCGCCAGTGGTACACGCCGACACGATGCCATAGGAGGGGCCTTGATAGCCCTTGATGATGCTGACGTGGCCGGCGATCAGGTTGATCAGCGAACCAGGAATAAAGAAAGGACCGATCTTGCGGGGACCGCCCTGCATCAGATCCACGCCGGTTTCCTCGATCAGGGGCAGGCCGCCGATACCCGAGCCGATATTGACGCCGACACGGGTCTTGTCCAGGCCAGCAATATCATCCAGGCCGGCATCCTTGATGGCATCCAGCGCAGCGGCAATGCCGTAATGGATAAAGGTATCCATGCGGCGCGCCTCTTTGGGCGAAATGTATTGGTTGACATCGAAGCCACGCACTTCCCCAGCGATCTGGCAGGCCATATCGCTGGCATCAAAACGGGTGATGGTGCCGATACCGCTCTTGCCGGCCAGCAAATTGGCCCATCCTGAAGCGACATCATTGCCCACAGGAGAAACATGGCCCAGGCCAGTAACGACAACTCTGCGTTTGGACATTGGAACTTCCTATCGAGAACAGCTGCGCATCACTCTACATGACTCGCATGACAATACACCACGGTCAAACAAGCGACCGATCAAATTAAACAGCAAATGTGACAAGACCCCGCCGCGAGCAAACGCGTCGGGGTCTTGCACACCCTGCAGCCAAGCCGGTCAAGGTCTGGCTCACAGCTGGATTACTTGCCCTGATGGCTCTTGACGTAATCGATGGCTTGCTGAACGTTGGTGATCTTTTCGGCTTCTTCGTCCGGAATTTCGCACTCGAATTCTTCTTCCAGCGCCATCACGAGCTCAACGGTGTCGAGCGAGTCGGCACCGAGGTCTTCAACGAAGGACGAGTCGATCTTGATATCGGCTTCGTTGACGCCCAGCTGTTCGGCGACGATCTTCTTCACGCGTTGTTCGATATTTTCCATTCTTGAACCCAAACCTTTCGTGTTGGATGGTCAAAAGCGCCCGCATTCTATCAAAAAACGGCGACGCCAAAAAACGGAGTGAAAACTCCAATTAATTCATGTACATACCGCCGTTTACATGCAGGGTAGTACCCGTCACGTAAGCGGCTCGGTCCGATGCAAGGAAGCCCACGGCATCGGCAATCTCCTGTGGCTGGCCCAAACGCTCCAGCGGAATCTGCGCTAGCAGCTTCTGCTTGTAGTCATCCGCCAGGCTTGCTGTCATATCCGTATCGATAAAACCGGGGGCCACGCAGTTGACCGTGATATTGCGGCTGCCTACCTCACGTGCAAGCGACCGCGTAAAACCCATCATGCCTGCCTTGGCGGCGGCGTAGTTGGTCTGACCGGCAGAGCCGGATGCACCCACTACCGAAGCAATGCTGATGATGCGCCCCCAGCGAGCCTTCATCATGCCACGCAATACGGCCTTGGATAGCCGATATACGGAACGCAGGTTGGTATCCATGACGGCATCCCAGTCCTCTTCCTTCATCCGCATCAGCAACTGATCACGGGTAATACCCGCGTTGTTCACCAGCACGGCAATGGTGCCATGGGTTTTCTCGACCTGCTCAAGCGCGGCATCCAGAGCGGCGCTGTCGTTCACGTCGAGCGCCAAGCCCTGGCCCGGATAGCCAGCAGCAGCCAGATAGTCCGATATGGCCTGCGCACCCGTGTCACTAGTTGCCGTGCCTATCACGATGGCACCCTCTTTGCCCAGGGTCTCGGCGATAGCCCGGCCTATGCCGCGGGATGCACCGGTAACCAGTGCTACTTTGCCTGTTAGGGACATGCGTCGTCTTCCTCGCTCACTTGCTCAATCGTCAATTGTTCGTCAGGCGCCAGATCATCGAGGCCAGCCAAAGACCGCCCCCCGCCACCTGCATGATCAAGGCCTTGCCGCTGGGCCTGGCACCATCACCGCTCAAGTACTGTCCCAGCTTGCCGGCCGCATACAGGAAGAAACCCGCACCAGCAGCCAACGACCATGCCACACCATTGACCAGCCCGTCATGCACACGCGTCACCCCCAGCAGCAGTGCCAGCGGGATAAACAACCTGTCTATCCAGGGCATGCGGCGAAAACACTCCACCACCCGGTTCACAGTGCCGCCTTCAGCTTGTCGAAACTGGCCGGCTCGGTCAGTGCCATGCCACTCAGTTCGCCATTGATACGCTTGGTCATGCCCGCCAGCACCTTGCCTGGGCCACATTCGGCCACCACAGTCACTCCGTACTGGGCCAGCAGTTGCACGGTCTCTACCCAGCGCACCGGGCTATAAAGCTGGCGCGCCAAGGCCCCTTTGATCTCATGGTCATGTGACCAGGCAGTGACATCTGCGTTATGAATCACCGGAATGGCGGGCGCGCGCAGCACGATGCCCGCCATGGCCGCTTCCAGTTGCACGGCCGCCGGCTTCATCAACGCGCAATGCGAAGGCACCGATACTGGCAGCAGCAAGGCCCGCTTGGCGCCGCGCGCCGTACAAGCCTCACAGGCCCGGTCCACGGCGGCCTTGCTGCCCGCAATTACCACCTGGCCAGGGGTATTGAAGTTCACCGCCTCTACAACCTCGCCTTGCGCCGCCTCGGCACAGGCGGCACGGATGGCATCGTCGTCCAGGCCCAGAATGGCAGCCATGCCACCCTGCCCAGCTGGCACCGCGGCCTGCATGGCCTCTGCCCGCAGGCGTACCAGGCGCACCGCATCCTTGAAATCCAGCGCATCGGCCGCCACCAGGGCCGAGTACTCACCCAGGCTGTGGCCGGCGAGATAGTCCGGCTTGCGGCCACCAGCCGCCAGCCAGGCTCGGTATACCGCCACGCCTGCCGCCAGCATTGCCGGCTGGGTATTGACGGTCGCGTTGAGCGCCTCGTCCGGGCCGCCGGCTATCATGGCCGCCAGGTCAAAACCGAGCGCCTCGCTCGCTTCAGCCAGCGTCTGCCGCACCACATCGCTATCAGCGAAGGCATTCAACATGCCTATGGCTTGCGAACCCTGACCAGGAAAAACAAATGCAAGTTTCATCTATCGCGCTTCCCTATCCCCGCGCTGCGCGGGCTGCCGCCATATCGGCCAGCACCTTTGCATAGGCAGGGCGTTGCTTCATGTATTCGAGATAAGTCGCCACCGGCAGACCGGCAAACCAGTCACGACCGTAGACCTTGTCGGTAATCCGACTGATCAAGGGGAAATGGACGGCCGCGGCGCAATCCGCCAGGGTAAACATCTCGCCCGCCAAATAGGGTGAAAAGCGGGCTACCCGGCCAAACGCCTGCACACCTCGGTCCAACTGGCGCGCCACCTCTTCCTTGACACCATCGGCCACTGGCGCGCCAAACAAGGCGTGCGGCAGCAAACGACGGGCCACCAGCTCCACATCCTGCTCCAGTATCTGGATCAGCTCACGCACCTTGGCACGTGCCAGCAAGTCCTTGGGCAGCAAGGCCACGTCAGGATAGCGTTCTTCCAGATACTCCAATGCAGCCTGGCTCTCGCAAAAGCGAGTACCATCCACCTCAAAGTAAGGCACCTTGCCTGTGGGGCAGCGCGCCAGAAAATCTGCCTCTTGCGAGGGGCCTGTCGCGATCTCCTCGAAGGCGATACCCTTCTCCACCAGGGTCAGCTTGACCTTGTTGGAGTAGTTCGAGAATGCTGAACCGTAGAGCCTGAACACGCTATCACCCTTGTTTTTCGACGACGTTTCCAGAAAATAAGCGCAGATACTACCCTTCAAGCGGTCAAACCGCTAGCAAGCAGGCGCTTGTTTGATGCGCCGCCGCCCGCCGCCTACCAGCGCAGCAGGGCAGATCCCCAGGCAAATCCGCCGCCTATCCCCTCCAGCAGCAGCAACTCACCCGGCTTGAAGCGACCAGCTCGGGCCGCCTCATCCAGGGCCAGCGGGATGGACGCGGCGGAGGTGTTGCCATGCCTATCCAGGGTGACCACCACCTTGTCCATGCTCAGCCCCAGGTGCTTGGCGGTGGATTCGATAATGCGCAGATTGGCCTGATGCGGCACCAACCAGCTCAGCTCGGACTGCGGCAAGCCCGCCGCAGCCAACGTTTCGGTAGCCAGCTCGGCCAGCGCTTTGACCGCAAACTTGAATACCGCCGGGCCATCCATATGCAGGAAGGGCTTGCCGCTGACATCGCCGTGCATGATGCTGGCCGGGGTTGTCAGGATGTCACGGTAGCGGCCGTCCGCCTTGAGCTTGGTGACCAGAATGCCCGGCTGGTCCGTGGCTTTCAGCACCACTGCGCCCGCACCATCGCCAAACAGCACACAGGTACTGCGATCATCCCAATCCAGTATGCGAGAGAACACTTCCGCCCCCACCACCAGCGCCGTCTTGGCCATGCCACCACGAACAAACTGGTCAGCCGTCGCCAGGGCATAGACAAAACCGGCACAAACGGCTTGCACATCGAAGGCCGGAAAACCATGCACACCCAGCTTGTCCTGCAATATGCAGGCCGTACTGGGGAACACGACATCGGGGGTGGTGGTGGCGACGATGATCAGGTCGATATCGGCTGCGGTAACACCCGCCGCCTCCATCGCCGCCAGGCTGGCCTTGAGCGCCAGATCACTGGTCAGCTCGTCTGCAGCGGCGATACGACGCTCACGGATGCCCGTACGCGTCACTATCCATTCGTCACTGGTATCAACCTGCTGGGCCAACTCGGCGTTGGCCAGTACGCGCGCGGGCAAATAGCTGCCCGTGCCGGCAATGCGGGAATACTGCACTTCGGTCTCTCCATCCGCCGCCTCTTGGGCAGCGGTACGCTGGGGTAATGCCCGCACGAGACATAGTCGCACGGGTCAGAAAATACCGGGGCCCGCCCACAACCCCCTCTTTGTTCGCACAGCAACGCCGCCTGTGCAGGCTATCGACCCAGCTATCCAGCCCAGGCCACCCTAGGTACGCTTGATCGCACCCCTACCCTACCCGAGCTCACAGTGCACTAGGCAAGCTGTGCCATATCCAGTTTCGCTAAGTTCGCTCGGCCGCCGCCTTGCTGGCCACCACATGGTCCGCCATGGTTTCGGTAATCTTGTGCAGCACACCGGAACGGGCTTCTTCCAAGGCCTGCTCCAGCGCATAGTAGAAACCCAGCCTGTCTGCACCGCCGTGACTCTTCACCACAATACCGCGCAGGCCCAACAGGCTGGCGCCATTGAAGCGCCTGGTATCCATGCGGTGGCGAAAACTCAGCAACACCGGCATAGCCACCAGGGCAATCAGCTTGCGCCACCAACTGCGGGAGAACTCGTCCTTCAGTATCTCGGTCAGCATCTTGGCCAGGCCTTCCGAGGCCTTCAATGCCACGTTGCCGGTAAAGCCGTCGCAGACCACCACATCCACCGTACCCTTGTAGATGTCATTGCCTTCCACATTGCCACGGAAGTTGAGACTGGACGCCTTCAGCAATTCGGCTGCCTCCTTGACCACCTCGTTACCCTTGATGTCCTCCGAGCCTATATTGAGCAGGCCGACCGTGGGCCTGTCCTGGTGATTGAGCGCACTGCTGAGCGCCGCCCCCATCACGCCGAACTGATACAGTTGCTCGGGCGTACAGTCGACATTGGCCCCCAGATCCAGCACGCAGCTGGTGCCGTGCATGGTGGGCAGCATCTTGGCGATGGCAGGGCGATCTATGCCCGCCAGGGTCTTGAGCACAAAACGGGCCGTGGCCATCAGCGCACCGGTGTTGCCTGCCGACACGCAGGCATGCGCCTCGCCGGACTTCACCAGATTGATGGACACCCGCATGGACGAGTCTTTCTTGTTCTTGAGGGCCAACTGGGGCGCCTCGTCCATGGCTACGACTTCGCTGGCGTGATGGATGCGCAGACGCGGGCCAACCGTGGCGTGACGCGCCTTCAGCTCGGCCTCAATGGCATCCTGCAAACCCACCAGGACCACATTGACGTCGGGATGTGCCTTGAGAAACTGGAGTGCGGCGGGCACGGTGACATGCACACCGTGGTCGCCGCCCATTGCATCGATAGAGACTGTGATTTCCATGGGCGGGAGATTACGGGCTAGCGCGATGTTCGCCAAGCGCTAGCTTGAAACAGTACAAACAAAAAGGCGCGCTTCGTAGGAAGCGCGCCTTGGTATTGCTTGCCGAAGCAAAGGACAATTACTCGCCCTTGGCCTTGACCACGCGACGACCACGGTAGAAGCCGTTGGGGCTGATGTGGTGACGCAGGTGAGCCTCGCCAGTGCTGGGCTCAACAGCCAGCGCAGGAGCGGTCAGGAAATCGTGGGCGCGATGCATGCCGCGCTTGGAAGGGGATTTTTTGTTCTGTTGAACGGCCATGGTTCTAACTCCTGGATCAAACTCGAAAATGACAAAAACTTAGTGTTCGCCGCGCTGCAACTTGCCTTTAAGATCCGCCAGCACGGCAAACGGGTTCGGCTTTTGCGGCACTACGTCCGCATCTGGCGCCACACCCACCTCAGCAACACACGCATCGTGTGCCGGAGCATAGGGTAGCGACAGCAAAATCTCGTCCTCAATCAGGTTTAGCAGGCTGAACTCTTGCTCAAACAGCAAACCTTCCATGTCCTCATCTTCCGCTTCCGCCTCATCCAGCTTGGCCTCGTCGGCAAACAGGGTGAAGCGTGTCGCTACGTCTATCTCGAACGGCAAGGACTTGAGGCAGCGCTGGCATTTCAACTCAAGCTGGCCGCCTACACGCAAGTCCAGCGTCAGGCGCTTGTACTTGTCTGCGTTGCCGGCCAGGGCAAATTGTATGGCACTACCGCCCAGCACGTCGGCCGCCACACGGGGCAGATCGGCCAAGGCCAATTCCCCCTGCAGGGTGCGTTCACGTCTGGCAAATTCGCCGTTGTCGAAGGTGAGGTCGGACATAAACGGTGGATGATATACTCCAAGTCCTTCAAACGTCAAAAAAATCTAGCCTTTGCCGTGCGGTGCAGGCACAGCCCACCCGCCCCTTCCTGGCCCCTGCAAATCTGCCGGCCAGGCAAGGCTCAGGCAGGCCGCCGCAGGGCGCAAGATCAAGTCAACCCGCTGGAACCGCCTCCATCATGAGCACACCAACACTCGTACTCGGCTCCACCTCGCGCTATAGGCGCGAGCTGCTCAGCCGCCTGGGCCTGCCATTCGAAGTCGCCGCACCGGATTGCGACGAAACCCCCCTTGCCGGCGAGACTGCCGCCGAAACGGCGACCCGCCTGGCCAGAATCAAGGCGCAATCGCTGGCCGGCCGCTATCCCAATGCCCTAATCATCGGCTCGGATCAAGTTGCATTGCTACATGGCGAGCAGTTGGGCAAACCCGGCAATTTCGAACGTGCCTTCGTGCAACTGAGTGCCATGCGCGGCCAGACCCTGGTGTTCCATACCGCCCTGGCCCTGCACAATAGCGCCAGCGGCCGCACCCAGGAGATCGTCGTCCCCTGGCAAGTCAGCATGCGCGACTATAGTGATGCCGAGATCACCCGCTATCTGGAGCGCGAACAGCCCTATGACTGCGCCGGTAGCGCAAAGACCGAAGGGCTGGGCGTCGCCATGATAGACCGCATGGAAGGCAGCGACCCTGCTGCCATCATCGGCCTGCCGCTGATAGCGCTGTGCCACATGCTGCGCGAGGAAGGCTATCCACTGCTATGAAGGGCACACTCTATCTGGTACCGGCACCACTGGGCGAAGGCCCGCTGGAGGCCATCCTGCCGCATGACGTGCGGACCCTGGCCAATCGCATAGACCACTGGGTGGTGGAAAACGCCAAGACGGCACGCCGCTTCCTCAAGCTGTACGGCCCCGAGCGCGTCATAGCCGAGCTGAAGATGATGGAGCTGAATGAGCACAGCAAGGAGAGCGAGCTGGCCGCACTGCTTGCCCCGTTGGAAGCCGGCCATGACGTGGGTGTCATCTCGGAAGCCGGCTGCCCCGGCGTGGCAGACCCAGGCGCCAACCTGGTCAGGCTGGCACATAGGCGCGGCATACGTGTCGTACCGCTGGTGGGACCATCCTCCATACTGCTGGCCCTGATGGCAGCCGGCGCCAGCGGCCAGCGCTTCCGCTTCCATGGCTACCTACCGGTTGAGGCCGGCCCCAGGCAGGAGCGACTACGCGAGCTGGAGCGAGATTCAAGCAGGCTCAACGAAGCCCAGCTGTTTATTGAAACGCCCTACCGCAATGACGCCATGGTGGATGCCATACTGCAGGCATGCAAACCGGCCACGCAACTGACCGTGGCGCGCGATTTGAGCTGCAGCGATGAACTCATCGTGTCGCAAACACTCAGCAACTGGAAGTCACAGACCAGGCCGGACCTGAAGAAAAGACCTGCAATGTTCGTACTTTATGCCGGTCGCTAGGTGAATGCAGCAGCCAAACCACTTCTGGCATGGCTGCGCATGCCTACCCTGGCGACATGCACGCCTGCGCCAAGTACCTAGCCAGAACCGCCACGCGGTTTGTTGTCAGCCGCGCTGTAAATAAAGGATAGCCATGCCACTCCTGATCCTGACCCTGCTGGTGCTGACCTGTGTGGTCTATCTGGTACTCTGCTACAACCGCCTGGTCGCTGCCCGACACGTCATTGCAGCCCTGCGCGCCGAGCTGGATGGCATGACCCTGCGCAGAGAGAGCGACCCCACAACCTTTGATGGTAACGCCTGGGCGGATAGGCTCAATACTCACGATGCCGCCGTCCGCCTCTACAACCTCGACATCGCCCAGTTTCCCGCCGTGCTGGTGGCCAAGCTCTGCCGTTTTGAGCCTGCTGCCACCTACGACTAAGCTGCGCCCGCACCACTGCAAAGACTCACCATGACCATGAAAATCGCCGTCGCCCAATTCAACGCCACCGTGGGCGATCTCGCCGGCAATACCGACCATATCCTGCGCCTGATCAGCGAGGCCCGCGAGGCCCGTGCCGATGTCCTGCTGGTACCCGAACTAGCCATTGCCGGCTACCCACCCGAGGATCTGCTGCTGCGGCCCAGCTTTTACCAGGCCTGCAATGAGCAGTTGGACAGGCTGCTGGATGCCGCCGATGACGTCACGCTGATCGTGGGCCACCCGGTCATGCTGGGGCAGGAGCGCTTCAATGGTGTCACTGTAATGCGCGATGGCAACTTCCTGGCCCGCGGCCAGAAGATGGTACTGCCCAATAACGAAGTATTCGATGAATGCCGCTACTTCACGCCCGGCGCCCTGCCCTGCGTTTATGAGCAACGCTGCCACGACGGCAGCGTGGTCATGGTGGGTGTACCCATCTGCGAAGATATCTGGCATGTGGAGCCGGCCTCCGAAGCCGCCGACATGGGAGCACAGATTCTGCTGGTGCCCAATGCCTCGCCTTACCACGTGGGCAAGGACGATGTACGCCAGCAGATAGTGCGACAGCGCATAGAGGAAACCGGCCTGCCCATCGTCTATTGCAACTGGGTGGGCGGCCAGGATGAACTGGTATTCGACGGCGCCAGCTTCGCCATGAACCGGGCTGGCGAACTGGTGGCGCAGCTACCGCGCTTTGAATCGGCCACTGCCATGCTGAGTTTCAGCGACGGTGATATCGAACCCGGCGACATCGCCCCGACAGGTAGCGAAGCGGCCACGGTCTATCAGGCGCTGGTCGTCGCCACCCGCGATTACATCGTCAAGAACGGCTTCCCCGGCGCCATCATCGGCCTCTCTGGGGGCATTGACTCCGCCCTGACCCTGGCCATCGCCGTGGATGCGCTGGGGGCAGACAAGGTACGCGCGGTGATGATGCCCTCCCGCTACACCGCTCAGATCAGCCTGGACGACTCCCGCGAAATGATACGTCGACTGGGCGTGCAGTATGACGAGATCAGCATAGAGCCCATGTATGAAGCCTTCGGCGCTGCCCTGGCGCCGCAGTTCGCCGGACTGGCACCGGACACAACCGAGGAAAACCTGCAGAGCCGCATACGCGGCGTGCTGCTGATGGCACTATCGAACAAGACCGGCAGGCTGGTCCTGACGACCGGTAACAAGTCGGAGATGACCACCGGTTACGCCACCCTCTATGGCGACATGGCAGGCGGTTATGCCGTACTCAAGGATATCGCCAAGACACTGGTCTATCGTCTCAGCCAGTACCGCAACAGCGTGTCCGACATCATTCCCGACCGCATCATCACCCGCCCCCCTTCGGCCGAGCTGCGCGACAACCAGGTAGACCAAGACAGCCTGCCGCCCTATGACATTCTGGATGCCATCATGGCGCTCTACGTGGAAAAAAACCTGTCCATGGCCGACATCATCGCCCGCGGTTACAGCGAGGCCGATGTATTGCGTGTGGTAAAACTGCTCAAGATCAACGAGTACAAGCGCCGCCAGGCCGCCATTGGCGCCCGCATAACACCCCGCGGTTTTGGGCGCGACTGGCGTTATCCGGTGACGAATCGGTTCTTGCGCTGACCTGCACGCCTACGGCACGCACCGGCGGACAAATAAAAAACACCCCGAACTGCGTTCGGGGTGTTTTTATCGCTAAGTTACCGTGCGTACAAGCAACTACAGCTTAACTTCGCTTAGAAGAACTTATAGCTGGCGTTCAAGTAAACGAAGCGGGCTCGCGGATCGTACAGGCTGATGTCATACCCATATTGGAACTGGTTGCTGACTGGCACGAAGATTGGCGGATCGCGATCAAACAGGTTCTTCACACCCAGGCCCAACTTCAGGCCCTTGACGCCGCTGTAGGCAAGGCTAAGGTCGTAGATAGCCTGGCTAGGCACGTAGACCTGATCACCATTCAGATCGTTACCCGCCTGATAGCGCTTGTAGAAATTCTGAGTGATGCCAGCAGCCCAGGGGCCGGTCGACCAGTTCGCAGACAAGGCATGCTTCCAACGCAGTACCACGCCACCCTCGTCAGCATCTAGAACAGGGTTGCCATCCGGCTCGACAATCGTACCAACCTTGTGCGATAGGAAACCGCCAGGGCTGGTCTGGTCGAACTTGGACATATAGGTACCGTTCAACGCCACTTCAATACGGCCGAAGCTAAAGCTATCACGGTAGGACAAGTCCAGGTCCACGCCACTAACCTTGGCGCTACCGACATTTGCCAGCGTCTGAATAATGCTCTGCACATCACCGTTGGCATCCAGCGTCACCTTGCCGGCGTAGGCCGAATCCCCCTTCAGGAAGCCAGAAACGGTTTCCTGTGCCGACGGTGTCGACAGGATGTCTTCCACCTTCACATTCCACAGATCCACACCGATGGTGAACTTGGAGCTCGGCGAGAACTGGAAGCCGATCGAGGACTGATCCGACTCCTCAGGGCGCAGGTTGGGATTACCGCCAGTCAGCGAATTGACCTGCACATCCTCGTAGACCTTGCCGTCCTTGGGGTTCTTGTAGGTGAACTGCTCGGAGGTACCCAACGACTGGGGTTGCCACAGATCCGTCAGGGTAGGTGCACGGAAACCCGTACCAGCCGAAGCGCGGACCATGAAGGCACGTGTCGGGTTCCAGCGCAGGGATGCCTTGTAATTGTTGGCGGAACCCACGTCGTTGTATCGGTCATTACGGATCGACAGGTTGGCTTCCAGGTTGGAAAGCACCGGCACAACCACTTCACCGAAGAATGCGCGCACATTACGGTCGCGATTCACCGGCGGAACACTACCGCCCAGTCCGGCAATATCGCCAGTCTCAAGCGCCGCGCTCGGGCGAGTAACGTACTCTTCCTTGCGATGCTGGAAGCCAGCTGCGTACTGCACCGGACGATCGCCCAGATCGAACAGGTCACCCGAGATCTTGCCGTCGAACACGTCGCTAGTGGACTCGGCGTTCAGGCTGGGGCCCACGTAGGCAGCACCCTTCAGGGCCGACAGCACACTGGCATTGCCTATACCATCCGGCGCCCAGGGGTTCCAGGAGTTGGTGTCGTTGATGATCTTGGCGTAAGCCACTTGCGAGAAGTAGCCACCGGTAACTCGCGAATTGGTCTCGCTCTTGTTAACCGAGTAAGCAACTTCAAAGTCCTGGCTGGCAAAGTTGCCGCGCAGGCCCGCCACCAGGCGCGACTGCTCAGACTTATCTTCGCCCTTACGGCCACCGAAGCCCAGAGTACGGGAGGTCACAGCCAACGTCTGACCGACCAAAGCACCGGCACCAATGGAATTCAGGTAGTCCGCAGCGATATGGTAATTGGGGTTAGTCGGCTTCATCAGTAGCGCAGCATCTACGCCCTGAGCCGCAAACAGCGAGTCGGTTACCAGGAAGCTGTTACGAATTGGGTTGGCCTGATAGCTCTGCTTCACCACGCTTTCCGACCACAGCGCATCGCCGAAGAAGCTGAAGTTATCGCCCAGCTTAGCCGAGAAGTTGGCAGCAAAATTGGTCAGCTCACGATCCGGCACCAGGCCGACATCAGGCGCGCTGTCATAGGCACAGTATGGTCCGCCCTTGCTGGTGGTACCTGCATTGAACATCTGAATGGAGGCGCACTTGCCACCTACAGCAGCAGGATTGCCGTAACCCGAAGCTGGCGAGGTTCCCCACAGGGTAGGATGGCGATCACCATTCTCCCAGACACCCTCGATGTTGCCTTGGCCTGTGGCACCGTTGGTGAAGTAGGGCAGGACGTTACCGCTCTTGGCAAACTCACGGTCCCTGGCCTTCAGTACATCTTCTTTTTCGTAGGAGCCTGCAACCGTAATGTTGAAGCCGTGATCGTCCATGCTACCGAAACCAGCCACGATCGAGTACTTCTCGCTGTCGCCGCCGCCATCACGCGTTGCCTGGCCAGCCTGAGCACCTAGCTCAATACCCTTGAAGTTCTTCGACAGGATGAAGTTGACCACACCGGCGATGGCATCCGAGCCATAAACGCCCGATGCGCCATCCTTCAACACTTCCACTCGCTCAATGGCAGACAGCGGTATGGAGTTCACGTTAACAGTAGCACCGCCACCGCCAGCAAAGGCAGCAACGCGACGACCGTTAACCAGTACCAGTGTGCGATCACTATCAAGACCACGCAGAGAGATCGAGGACAAACCGTAAGTCGAGGAACCTGCACCCGTCGAGTTGGTCGTACCACCAGCAGAGGAGATGGCGGAAATCGAAGCCAGCAATTGCTCAGTGCTGGTGGCACCACTACGAGAAATTTCTTCCTTGGTCATCACCTGAACAGGCAGGCTACCTTGGTTAGCACGACGCTTGATGCTCGAGCCAGTGATTTCAATCTTCTCGGTACTCGAGGCTTCTTCTGCGGCATGGGCAAAGCCAACCGAAGTGGCAATACCAATCATCCCGATCGCGTAAGCGAGCTGCTTGATCCTCATTAGAGTGATCTCCCGAATCAATAGTGGTCAGTTAGTGTGATCCCGACTGCCTGACCTCTCTTGTCGGCCTGGCTGCCAGCATCCTGATGTGCTGGTACGCACTATTCCGTCGAGCCGCGAACACAGGGTAGCAGCCCGGGAATTGGGGATGATCGTCTTACAACTTGTCGCGTGGGGCAATTCTTCTATACGTATTTGCAACAACACTGCTCAGAATGTTGGGCTGCTACGACAGTATCAGGGAAAACCGACACAGACGGCCGGTTCCCGATCGGCTGGCGGCCGACTACGCGGTAGGCGTGCTCGCCAAGGCCAGCAAGGGCTGCAGGCTCTCCAGCAGCCGTGGCAATTGTGGCTGCACCAGCGCCTCCTTGCCTTGCGCTATCAGGGCCAGCGCCTCTGCCACTGTCATGTCCGATGGCTGGGCCGACCCTTCTGCCACGGGCTGCACTACACCAGCACGCTTGCGGGCCAGCCGCAGTTGGGCCAGCCCCAGCATGCCGTCAAAGTCGGCCAGGCCGTCCTGCACCGAGTTGGCCAGGGCGATACTGGCAGTGATGCGCAGTGACTGACCACGGAAATTGACCTTGGCTGCCGCAATCGTCTCCTTGAGGCGTTCGGCGTAAATGGTCGCTCCACTGAAGTTGGCGTACAGCATTACGGCAAAGCACGGGCCGTCCAGGCGTGCCAATGTCTCTTCCTTGCGCAGCTTGCCCGCCACCAGCTTGGCTACCAGATTGATCAACTGGCCTGCTGCCGCCTCGCCCAGCTCACAGGTCACCTCGTCGAACTTATCCAGCTCAAACAGCACCAGCGTGGTTTCGCCATGGTAGCGGGCCGCGTGTGCCATTGCCTTGTCGCCCTCGACATGTAGCATATGCTCGGTCGCCAACCCAGTCTGGGCATCGGTGGTAGCAGTACGTGCCTGCGACTCCTCCGTGGCCCGCAGCTCGCGCGCGGTGCGGGCTAGCTTGGCCGCGGCCGATACCCGCGCCAGCATTTCGGCGCGATCGGTCGATTTAGTCACGAAATCGTTGGCCCCACGTTCCAGGGCCTGCTGCTTGACCTCCAGGTCCTCCTCTCCCGAGATGACGATGACCGGCGTATTCTTGATGCGGGCATCCTGGGATTTACGCACCCGCCCCAGCAGCCCGAAGCCATCGAGCTTGGGCATGCTGAGATCGGTCATCATCACCAGAATCTCGGGGTCTGCCTCAAGGCGCGACCAGCCCGCCTCGCCATCTGCCTCTTCGACAATGTCGAACTGTGTGGAAAGATGCTTCTTGACCGTTGCACGAACGATACGGGAGTCGTCCACCACCAGGATGCGTGGCATGTTGGAAGTGATGTCGGTTTGGCTCATGGCGCAGGTAAGGGCTGGTCTGGATGCCCCATTCTATATCACCAGTCCACTCAGCCTGTCGATCAACTCACATTGCGGCGCCGCAGGGGTTTTGATAAAACAAGGTATGGTCACCGTTGGCGCCCGGTCATGTTCCGGGTGTACTGCCAGCGGCGCAGCGTAGCGCCCAAGCCCCGCTATGCGTCTGCCCGATGCAGCTTGGTCGGGCCGCCATACACGCCCAACACTAGGGCAAGGGCCGCGCAGCAAGTCAGTGAACAGACTCCGAGTCCATCATGCCTTTGCGCCATCATGTCCACCTGTCCGTCTACCCCCTAGGCAGCAGCGAGCCCACCCGCGTGTTGTCGGCCATACGAGAAGCCTGGCTTAGCCCGGCCTGGGTCAACCGCCGCCAAGCTCGCGGTGCCTGGCTATTGGAGATCGCCATGGAGGCCGAGCTGCCTGAGGGCGAAGACCAGGCGGCCTTTACCCAGCACCTCTCCATCGCCATCTGGCGGCAACTAGGCCGCTACGTCAAAGTCGCCGTTGAGGCCACGGCAGTGGAATCGGACAGCTCCCGGCATTGCGAGCTGGGGCGAGGTGACTATCTCAAGTTGATGCGTACCCCGTAGAAACATTTCAAAGTCTTGTGAGCAGTCAAGCGATGAACACCAAATGGATGCGCTACAAACTGGTACTGAGCTTTCGCTCGCAGTGCTTTCATCGCCCGTGCGGCTTTATTGGGATTTGTTAGCCCATCAATGTTTTGCCTTCCAGCGCATTCTGTTTCTGTGATAACAGCACTATTGCTTGTGGTGCAGATGTCTGTGCGTATTTGAGAGTTGATGCATAATCGTCGCCATGCCTTTCCAGTAAAAAAAGCCGCCCCAAACAACGAAGGGCACAAGATAAAACAAGGCTTTCAATACTAATACGTATATATGAGCGGGTTGGTGGTTACTGTTGAATAGTGCAACAGCAAGGGCAATAGGGGCTAGATGGCCAAGCAGAATCAGGATTGAAGGATTGTGTACGTCAGATTTTTCCCAGACCTGCACAAGATGCGAGTGTGTCCATCTGGCGTAAACATAAGTAGCCAAGGTAGATAGACTGAAGTAGATCACACCTGCAAGCATAAACCCATATTCATAGCCATACCCCAGGAAGTAAACAAACATCTGCGCGAAAGAGAAAATAGCAACGGAAACGGGTAGTAGAAAAATGCTGGCGATGATCATCGCCGCAGCATGAAAGGACAGCATTTCTAGTCGTGTCAGCATGGTAGAGTACGTTACTTTCGGTTTGTGTTATCAATGAGACCGGCGGGGCGGGAATGATTTTGCAGTCAGTTCGTTGTGCTAAATGGTTATCGATTGATGTGCAGCACTGCCATGCCTGGCAATAGTCGAATCGACAGGGTGGCCAGTAAGTCGCCATGAATTACAAAAATATTTATGCAAAGCATGGTCGTACTGACGGAAATCCAAGTGCCTTGCCGCTAGAACCGGCTATGCGGCTTCGCTGGTATTGGATGCATAAACCCATGCCAACACCGCTGCCGCGGCCGTCGCGAACACATGTTTCAAGGTATGCCCGCTGACCACTACCAGGCCCTCAAGGATGGCATGGTCAGCCAGTTCACAGCCTTTGGCGATCACATAGCAGGCAATGGCGAGAGCAAATCCCAGCCGCTCCTTGCGGCCAGTGCCGCTACCCGCCTGCAGCAGGGGTATCAATACCAGCGGCAGCAATTGCAGCAACAGATAGGGGCGTAAATCGCCCAGGCCTTGCAGGTCGGTCCAGCGCCACCAGGCAACGCTGAACACCGCAGCGACCACCAAGCCACCCATCACGGCCCATTCCCTGAGCTGCTCCTGGCAACGGCAGAACACCGCCCCCAGCAGACCGGCACATGCCAGCGCAATCGGCAGCCTGTCCCATACCAGGCGGGCATTGTCGGGCGACAGGTGGTACCAGGCCGAGCCCGCTGCCGTCAGCATCAGGCTGAGAAAAAACAGGCCGTAACCCAAATCACCACGCCGCAGTCCGGTTTCGCGGCCCAGCATATGGCCTATACCGCCAAGCCCAACCACCAGGAAGCCGAGGTTGGACAACACATCGGCCGCATGGGGCAGGCTCAACCAGGCTCGGGTATCGGCAAATTGGTGGTAGGCGGCCGCCTGTTCTATGGGGCCATGCCAGCCCATGACTAGCAGGGCAGACAGCACTACGGCCAGACATAGGCCGCGGGAGAGTACGAGAGTCATCAAGGCTTGCTCCGGGTTACGTGACCCGCACTCTGCCCAAACGGCATCG
Organism: Chitinimonas prasina; assembly: GCF_030160395.1. Taxonomy (GTDB): domain Bacteria; phylum Pseudomonadota; class Gammaproteobacteria; order Burkholderiales; family Chitinimonadaceae; genus Chitinimonas; species Chitinimonas prasina. Next base: position 61,936 of record NZ_BSOG01000008.1, on the reverse strand, counting down.
CCAAATAAACCTTGCCATTTAAATCATCAGAAAATAGGCTTTAAGGTATCGAAAATCGATACTCAAAGGCAGGACATGTCACAAACCCAGCAACTGGTCAGTGCACTCAAGCGCGCCCTCAAGGCCAGGGGGCTCACCTATGCCCAGATCGCCCCGCATCTGGGGCTGAGTGAGGCCAGTGTCAAACGTCAGTTTTCGCACTGCAGCCTGAGCCTGCAGACGCTTGATGCCATTTGCCAACTGGCAGGCCTGGAGCTGGGCGACCTGGTGCGCGAGATGGAGGCCGCTCAACCCCAGTTGCAGCACCTTAGCGAGGCGCAAGAAGCTGATCTGGTCGCCAGCCCCAAGTTGTTGCTGGTGGCCGTCTGCACACTCAATCATTGGCCCCTGGCGCAAATCGTCCAGCAATACCAACTGACGCCGGCAGAGGGTGTCGCCGCCTTGTTGCAGCTTGATAAACTGGGGCTGATACAGCTCCTGCCCGAAAATCGGGTGAAGCTGCGGGTAGCACGGGATTTTGCTTGGCTGCCCAACGGCCCCATACATCGCTTTTTCCGTGCGCGGATACAGGACGATTTCCTGGATGCGCCCTTTCATGCCTCTGGTGAGCTACTGCGTTTTCAGCACGCCATGCTCTCCCCCGCCGCCGCCGTCAAACTGCAGCAACGGCTGTTGCGACTGCTGCAGGAGTTCGACGAGCTGCACGCCGACTGTCTTGATCAGGGCCACCTTCCCACGCAAGGCACCAGCCTGTTGCTGGCGCTGCGCAGCTGGGAGCCGTCGGCCTTCCTGGCACTGCGCCGCGCCGACGCCGATAGCCGCTAGGACGGCGACGACAAAAACAAAAAACCCGCTCCGGAGAGCGGGTTCTTGGACATTCGATGCTGGCCAGCGATTCGTTTGTCTATGTCTTGCGACTATCGTTCCTGACGAAACGATTAGGCCATTGCCTTGATGGCAGCAGCCAGACGGCTCTTGTGACGAGCAGCCTTGTTCTTGTGGTATGCACCCTTGTCGGCCAGGCGGTCGATGTTGCTGACCGAAGCCTTGAAGGTTTCAGCGGCGGCGGCCTTGTCGCCAGCCTCGATGGCCTTCAGCACCTTCTTGACGGCAGTGCGGAATTCCGAACGCTGGGATTGGTTGTGAAGGCGCGCCTTGGCGGCCTGACGGGCACGCTTGCGGGCTTGTGCGCTATTTGCCATTAAATCAACTCCTTAAACCGGTAAAAGGACTATCGCGAAACCGCGCATTATGCCCACTCTGCACCACGATGGCAATCATCGCGTACACTGCCATCGTTTTGTCAATGACTCGGCCCTATGAATCTGCTCAAAGCCCTTGCCCGCACCAGCAGCATGACCATGCTGTCACGCATCCTGGGGCTGGCCCGCGAAGTGATGAATACCCACCAGTTTGGCGCCAACCACGCCATGGATGCCTTCGTGGTGGCCTTCAAGCTGCCCAATATGTTCCGCCGCATCTTTGCCGAGGGTGCCTTCTCGCAGGCCTTCGTCCCCATCCTGGCCGAATACAAGGCGCAGCGTGGTGAGGATGCCACCCGCGAGTTCATCGCCGATATCGCCGGCCTGCTCACCCTCGTACTGTTGGTGTTCACCGTACTGGGCGTGATTGCCGCACCTGCCATCGTCTGGCTGTCGGCCTCAGGCTTCAGCAAGGATAGCAGCCAGTTCGACCTGGCCGTCCAGCTTACCCGCATCACCTTCCCCTATATCTTCCTGATTTCGCTGTCCTCGTTGGTTGGCAGCATCCTGAATACCTGGAACCGATTCAGCATCCCGGCCTTCACGCCTACCTTGCTCAATCTCTCCATGATCGCCTTCGGCATCCTGCTCTCTCCTCATCTGGAGGAGCCGATCTTTGCCCTGGCCATCGCCGTGGCGGTAGGCGGTGTGGCCCAACTGGCCTTCCAGCTCCCGTTTCTGGCCCGCATAGGCATGCTCAGCCGGCCCAAGCTCAACCTGGGCGATGTCGGCGTCACCCGGGTGCTCAAGCAGATGGTGCCCGCCTTGTTCGGCGTCTCCATCGCCCAGATCAGCCTGCTGCTCAATACCCAGTTTGCCTCCTGGCTCCAGGCCGGCAGCATGTCCTGGCTCAATTACGCAGACAGGTTGATGGAACTCCCCGCCGGTGTGCTTGGCGTTGCCCTGGGTACCATACTGCTGCCCAGCCTGGCGCGGCTCAAAACCCAGGGGCAGGACGATGACTACTCCGCCATGCTCGACTGGGGTTTGCGCCTGTGCTGGCTACTGGCCCTGCCCGCCACCGTGGCCCTGGCCGTGATTGCCGAGCCCTTGATCGCCACCCTGTTCGAGCACGGCAAGTTCGATGCCCACGATACCGCCATGACCCAGCACGCCCTCAGCGCCTACGCTGTCGGCCTGATGGCGCTGATCTCCATCAAAGTATTGGCGCCGGCCTTCTATGCCCAGCAGGATGTCAAAACCCCGATGAAGATAGGCATCGTCACCCTGATCGTCACCCAGTTGCTCAACCTGGCCTTCTATCGCCCTCTGGGCCATGCCGGCCTGGCCCTCTCCATCAGCCTGGCCGCCTGCCTCAATGCCGGCCTGCTCTATGCCGGCCTGCGCCGCCGCAATATCTATACTCCTGCCGCCGGCTGGTTCGCCTTCCTCCGCAAGCTGGGCCTGGCCGTCAGCCTGATGGCCGCCTTGCTCTGGTGGCTACAGACAGCGCTGGGCAACTGGCATGGTGGCTCTAACGCCCTGCAAGCCGGCAAGTTGGCCCTGCTGGTCGGCGTCGGCGCCCTCGTCTACTTTGCCACCTTGGCTGCACTGGGCTTCCGCCCCCGGGATTTTTCCCGCAAGGCGGTTTGATATCCCCCAGGCTGCCTGCATCAGCCCCTACCGTAGAGGCGGTTGCACCCTAGCGTGCCCGCCGGAGCCATCAGCGCCATGCCCACGCCTATTGCTATCCGCCCCGCCACTGCCGCCGACATACCCACCATCGCCACCCTGGCGGATATCATCTGGCGCCAGCATTACCCGGCCATCATCAGCATGGCGCAGATAGATTACATGCTGGCCCAACGCTACAACCTTGCCGCCCTACAGCACCAGATCAGCGGCCCCGATCAGTGGCTTGATCTGGCGCTGGCTGGCGATCAGGTCGTCGGCTTCGCGCAGTATTACTACAACGCGCCAGGCGAAATGAAACTGGACAAGCTCTACCTGCTACCCGATCTGCACGGCCAGGGCCTGGGCAGCCAGTTGCTGCAGCACGTGGTGGCGCAAGCCCAGGCACGGCAATGCACCACCTTGATCCTGGCGGTCAACAAGCACAACGCAAAAGCCATCGCGGCTTACACTCGCAACGGCTTTACCGTACGCGACAGCGTCACCGTGGATATCGGCCATGGCTACCTTATGGACGACTTTGTCATGGTAAAAAATATCGGATAAGTGGCGTCGATTCCCCTGGCGCCGGGCTGGCAATTTTCTAGACTGAGAATTCCAAGCCAGCCCCCTGGGAGACCTCGCCATGAAAAAACTTATCGCGCTCTTCGGCCTTGCACTCGCCCTGCTCGCGCCCACGGCCCAGGCAACCAACCTGCCGTCGCAATGCACCGTCATCGACAGCAGCAGCGACTTTTTTGCCCAGGTCTCTGGCGGGCACCTGTCCATGACCGGGCAGATCTGTATCAGCTTTGTCACCACCCCAGTGCCCGCCCCCACCCTGCTGACCTGGGATGGCACCCTCACCTTCAGCAATTTCGCCCCACCCAATGCACCGGGCTTTACCGCCAACGGCTCGTTGACCTTCGGCCTCAACTACAACTACACCGACGGCATCTACCGCGTCAGCTACAACGGCCCGCTGGTCTACACCTACGCCGGCACCACCTACAATGTGGTGTTCAACAACCTGGTATTCGTGCTTAACATCACCCCCACAGGCGAGATTTCCGCGGCCAGCACCACCGGTTCCGTCACCATCAATGGCCAGGTCGTGCAGGGCGATTCCTCCCTATTTGCCTACCTGTTCTAGCCAACGCAAGCAGGCTCCGCATGGCCAGCCCCATGCATCCGGAACGCCCGGCCCGCCACTCGGCGCGCCGGGCGTTTTTGCACCGCACAAAGCAGCCAGCGGCTGATAGAATCTTCCTCCCTCTGTTTTTTCCCGCTTAATTCAGGAGCCTGTCGTGGAACTCTCGCATCGCGTCCAAGCCATCAAGGAATCGCCCACCCTTGCCATTACCGCCAAGGCACAGAAACTCAAGGCCGATGGCCGTGATGTCATTGCCCTGGCTGCCGGCGAGCCCGACTTCGACACGCCCGACCATATCAAGGCCGCCGCGATTGACGCGATCAACAAAGGCTTCACCAAGTACACCCCGGTTTCCGGCACACCTGGCCTGAAAAACGCCATCGTCGCCAAGTTCAAGCGCGATCAAGGCCTCGACTACACCGCCAAGCAGATCCTGGTCAGCTGCGGTGGCAAGCAGAGCTTCTACAACCTCTGCCAGGCCTATATCAACGCAGGCGATGAAGTCATCATCCCGGCACCTTACTGGGTGTCCTATCCCGACATGGTCATCCTGGCCGAGGGCAAGCCCGTCATCGTCGAATGTGGCATCGAGCAAGGCTACAAGCTGAGCCCCGCCCAGTTGGCCGCTGCCATTACCCCCCGCACCAAGCTGGTGGTGATCAATTCGCCCTCCAACCCCACCGGCGCCGTCTATACCCTGGACGAGCTCAAGGCCCTGGGTGAAGTCCTCAAGAAGCACCCCAAGGTCTTGATCGCCTCCGACGACATGTACGAACACGTGATGCTGGGCAGCACCACCTTCTCCAATATCCTGAATGCCTGCCCCGAGCTGTATCCGCAGACCATTCTGCTCAATGGTGTCTCCAAGGCCTATTCCATGACAGGCTGGCGCATAGGCTATGCCGCCGGCCCCGAGTGGCTGATCAAGGCCATGGAGAACATCCAGTCGCAATCCACCTCCAACCCCACCTCCATCTCCCAGGTGGCTGCCGAGGCCGCGCTCAATGGCCCGCAGGCTGAGTGTTTCGCCCCCATGCTCAAGGCCTTCAACGAGCGCCATGAGTTCGTGGTCAACACGTTCAACGGCATCCGTGGCCTCAAGTGCCTGACCGCCGGCGGCGCCTTTTACGCCTTTGTAGACGCCCGCGAGGCCATCCAGAATCTGTACAAGGAAGGCAAGATCGCCGCCCCCAACGATCTGGCTCTGGGCAGCTACCTGCTGGAAGCGCAGGACGTTGCCGTGGTCCCCGGCTCTGCCTTTGGCGCCGAAGGCTATTTCCGCATCAGCTTTGCCACCAGCATGGGCAATCTCGAGAAAGCCCTGGCGCGCATCGCCAACGCCCTGGCCTGATCGCAGCTCGCGGCATCGAACAAGCCACCCTGCGGGGTGGCTTGTTTGCTTTTCAGGCAACACAAATACCCCCGTCAGCACCATTACGTACCCAACAGGCCTCCCAAGTTATCAGGGTTTACGGAAATACCCCCTCGGCACGCTTATCAGCAGCTTTCGCCCTATGCTATGGTGCGAATGCTCTAATCCCGCCAAGCCAGCCCTGCAACGGTTGCAAGCCTGGGATGAAGGAGCATCCAAGAACAAGGGGGACAATCCAAGATGCAAGCATTACTCCGTCTGGCCGGCTGGATCGATACGCTGAACGAGCGTATCGGCCAGATGGCCAAGTGGCTGGTACTGATCTGCGTATTGATCAGCGCCGGCAACGCAGTGATCCGCAAGGCGTTCGATACCAGCTCAAACGCCTTCCTCGAAATCCAGTGGTATTTGTTTTCCGCCATGTTCCTGCTCGGAGCGGCCTACACCCTCAAGCACAACGAGCACATCCGCATCGATATCCTGCTCAGCCGGCTGTCACCGCGCAAGCAAGCCGTGGTCGATATCCTGGGCACGCTGCTCTTCCTGCTTCCCATGGCCATCGCCGTACTGTATTTCTCCTGGCCGGTCATGACCCAGATGATGACTTCGGGCGAAACCTCCAGTGATGCAGGGGGCTTGGTCCGCTGGCCCGTTTGGGCACTGATTCCGATCGGCTTTACCCTGCTGATCCTGCAGGCGGTTGCCGAGATCATCAAACGGCTGGCCTTCCTGCAAGACCTGATTCCCAATCCGGCGGAGAAGCACACCGGCCAGATTGCAGAAGTGATTGCCCAGAACCTGGATCCCCAGCGCAAGCAGGAGGACAAGGCATGAGCCCCGACTTCATGGCGCCGTTGATGTTCGCCTCGCTGATCCTGTTTCTGCTGATCGGCTATCCCGTTGCCTTCTCGCTTTCTGCCGTCGGCCTGCTGTTCGCCGTCATTGCCATCGAACTGGGCTTTATGCCCGCTGCCCTGCTGCAAGCCCTGCCGCAGCAGGTGTTCGACATCATGCGCAACGACACCCTGCTGGCCATCCCCTTCTTTACCTTCATGGGCCTGATACTGGAGCGATCAGGCATGGCCGAAGACATGCTGGAGACCATAGGCCAGCTGTTTGGGCGCATCCGCGGTGGCCTCGCCTACGCCGTCATCTTCGTGGGCGCCCTGCTGGCCGCCACCACCGGCGTTGTGGCCGCCTCGGTCATCTCCATGGGGCTCATCTCGCTGCCCATCATGATGCGCTATGGCTATGACGCCAGAGTGGCCTCCGGTGTGATTGCCGCTTCCGGCACACTGGCGCAGATCATCCCCCCCTCTCTGGTGCTGATCGTGCTGGCCGACCAGTTGGGTACCTCGGTGGGTGACATGTATGCCGGCGCGCTGGTGCCAGGACTGACCCTGGTCCTGCTTTATGTGCTCTATGTCTTCATCGTCACGGTAGTGCGCCCCAATGCGGCCCCCGCCCTGCCGCCCGAAGCCCGCACCCTGCGCGAGGACAATGGCTCCAGCGGCACACCATCCCTACTGGCACTGCTGGCCGTTTCCATCGTGGCCGGCGTGGCGTACGACCAGTTCCACTATGCCGCCACCGACAGGCCCATGGACGAGCGCATTATCGTCTCCGCCCTGATCGGTATCGCCATCGCCTTTGGCGCCGCTGTCGTCAACCGCGTCACCAAGATGGGGCTACTCAGCCGTGCGGCAGAAAGGGTGGTGTTCGTCATGGTGCCCCCCCTGATGCTGATCTTCCTGGTCCTCGGCACCATCTTCCTGGGGGTCGCCACCCCCACCGAAGGCGGCGCAATGGGTGCCGCCGGCGCCATTATCCTGGCCATGATCAAGGGCAAGTTGAATCTGGACCTGACTCGTCAGGCCATGAACTCCACCCTCAAGCTCACCACCTTCGTGGTCTTCATCCTCATCGGCGCCCGGGTCTTCCGTATCGCCTTCATTGGTGTGGATGGCGACGCCTGGGTAGAGCACCTGTTCGACAGCCTGCCGGGGGGCGTCGTCGGCTTCCTCGTGGTCGTCAACATCCTGGTCTTCGTACTGGCCTTCTTCCTCGATTTTTTCGAGATCGCCTTCATCATCGTCCCCCTACTGGCACCCATCGCCGCCAAGTTGGGCATCGACCTGGTCTGGTTTGGCGTCATGCTGGGGGTGAACATGCAAACCTCCTTCATGCACCCCCCTTTCGGCTTCGCCCTGTTCTACCTGCGCAGCGTGGCCCCCAAGAGCATCAAGACCACCGATATCTACTGGGGCGCCATTCCCTTCGTCATCATCCAGATCCTGATGGTGGCCCTGGTGATCGCCTTCCCCAAACTGGTCACCCACGCCCTGCATGGCCCGGCGGCGGAAAGCACGCAGACCACCGAAGAAATCCTGCAAAGCCTGCCGCAAGACGCGCCCGACCAGACCGAGGGCGATGGCGGTGCAGCTCTGATGGAAGGCAGCGGCGCCACTCTACCTGCCGGCGCCGAGCCGGAACCCGACCCTGCGGCAGCCCTGCTTGAGGAGGCAGGCAAGTCGCCGTAGTTTCTTTACGTTTTGGTTCAGTAGATGGGTGCGGTCCATATCGCACTCCAACCCAAGAAGAAGGAGCAGACCGTGGAAAGACGTAGTTTTCTCAAACAGGCCAGCGTAGCCGGCGTTGCCGCCGCAGGGATATCCGCCCCCGCCATCGCAGCGGCCGAGCCCAGCATTCAATGGCGCATTACCTCCAGCTTCCCCAAGAGCCTGGAAACCATCTATGGCGGCGCCGAGCAGTTGGCCAAGCGCGTGTCCGACCTCACCGACGGCAAGTTCCAGATCAAGGTACACGCTGCCGGTGAAATCGTCCCCGGCCTGCAAGCACTGGATGCAGTACAGAACGGCACGGTGCAGGCCTGCCACACCTGCGGTTACTACTATGTGGGCAAGAACAAAACCTTCGCCTTCGACACTGCCGTACCTTTCGGTCTGTCGTCGCGCCAGCAAGCTGCCTGGATGTACTACGGCGGTGGCCTGCAACTGATGCGGGAGTTCCTGCGCGACTACAAGGTCATCAGCTTCTACGGCGGCAACACCGGCACCCAGATGGGCGGCTGGTTCCGCAACCCGGTTAAATCGCTGGCCGACGTCAAAGGCCTGAAGATCCGTATTCCCGGCATAGGCGGCGAAGTCTGGTCGCGCCTGGGCGCCGTCCCCCAAACGCTGGCCGGCGGTGATATCTACCCCGCTCTGGAAAAAGGCACCATTGATGCCGCTGAATGGGTAGGCCCCTACGACGATGAAAAGTTGGGCTTCTACAAGGTCGCCAAAAACTACTTCTACCCAGGCTGGTGGGAACCGGGTCCGCAGATTTCCTTCTACGTAAACCTGGAAGAGTGGGCAAAACTCCCCAAGAGCTACCAGGCCGCCTTTGAAGTGGCTACTGCCGAAGCTGCCATCGCCATGCAGGCTGAGTATGACGCCAAGAACCCCCAGGCCCTGGTGCGGTTGCTGCAAGCCGGCGTGAAGCTACACAAGTATCCGGCCGATATCATGAAAGCCGCCCAAAAGGCCACCTTCGAGCTGTACGAGGAAGAAGCCGCCAAGAATGCTTCGTTCAAGAAGGTCTATACCGAATGGAAGAAATTCCGCGGCATCGAGCAAGGCTGGTTCAGCTTGGCCGAATCGGGGCTGGAAAGCTTTATGTACGCCAATCGCGTGAAGTGATGATGGCTGGCTAGTGCTACTGCAGTACCCTGCAAAGAACCCGCCCCTAGGCGGGTTCTTAGCTATTGGGCATACCCAAGTGTGGCTACGCATCGGCTGGATGCCGGCAATCCCGGTGACGGCCAGACTCGCCGCAAAGTCAGTCAGGCGTGAATATGTTGGCGCTCACGGCACTCGGTGCCCGGCAGCCTACCGTAGCGCGACGACACTAGGCACCTGCTTAGCAAGCCGCTTGCCGAGGACCGTATAAATATCCTCGGCAAGGCCCTTTGTAGCGAGAGTTAGGTGCACCCGCGCTGGAAACGCGCAGCGAGCACGGTGAACAACTATCTGGGTGAATGCGTGGGCAAATAACTACACTGCCAAATACTTCCCCGCCGCAGCCAAGGCTAGTATGAAAACCCTGGCCGGCAACCGGCTCAATGCCCTTTCTGTACCGGTTTGGCCGCAGGCGCCTCTGTCGGCTTGGTGGGCTTGGCGCCATAGCCGCCCGGCCCGCTATTCATGGCGTCGATGGCATCCTTCAGGTTCAGGCATTTCACATCGTCCTTGCTCTTGATGGCGCCGCCCTCCAGTTCGCACTCCTTGTCGCCAAACTTTAGCATGGCGCCCTTCACCACTGCGGCGGCTTTGGGATTGGCTGCCGCACCGCCACTACGCAGGCTTTCGCTGATTTCAGCCAGCACCTTGTTCATGGTTTCGCGCTCGACATGGGCGGCGGCTAATTGCTCCTTCAGGGTAGCCACATCCTTGCCCAGCATGCTGCTGGCGTCCTTGGCCACTTCCAGTTCCTTTTCCAGCCCTGCCTTCTCTGCCAGCAGTTTGGCTTGCGCCTGCTTGGCAGTTTTCACCTGGGCAATCAGGTTCTGCTCGGCATGCAGATTACGCTTGGTCGCCATCACCAGGCCGCCCAGAAAACCGCCTGCACCGATGGCAATCACCAGCGCCACCAGCAGAACCACCAGCATGGCAGACAGCCCTCCGCCCACTCCGCCACGCATGGCAAGGATCAATCGCTTCATCAAGGGCAGTTTGGCAGCTTGTTCATTTGCCATTGTCATGCGATCCTCTCGGTTTAACGTTGGCGACGCCAGCCAGTTGCATGCCATATGATTAATCGCATACGCAGTCGCAGAAATCCGTGGCAGGCACCTAGGTGTTTTAGCGATTACTATTCTTCGCGTCAAACACCCTTGCGGAAAAAGCAAAAGCCGCACAATCTTTCGACTGTGCGGCTTTTGGAAACTTGGCTCCTCGACCTGGGCTCGAACCAGGGACCTACGGATTAACAGTCCGGCGCTCTACCGACTGAGCTATCGAGGAACTAAAGAAGCCGCTATACTAAAAGGCTGTGCTTGGCGTGTCAACACCCGTTTCGATTTCAAACTTATAAGAAGGCCTCATGTCTGCCCTCAAGAAACTGTTGATCATAGTTGTGGTTCTGGTTGCCATCGTGGCGGCCATCCCGCTGCTATTCCCCTACGATAGCTACAAAGCCGATATCGAACAGGCAGTTAGCGCACGCCTGGACATCCCTGTCAGCATCAGCGATATCGCTTTCAGCTACGACCCCAAACCCCAACTGGCGCTCAAGCAGCTGACCATGGGCAAGCAGGGCGAGGCTGAAATTGGTCAGGTCATTGTGCCCATTACCCTGCGCAACCTGATCAATCTGCGTACCGAGCTGACCGACGTGGTACTGGAGCAAGCCCAGTTCAAGCAGGATTTTGCGCTTTCCCTGCCGGGCCGGCTCAAGCCCAACCCGGGCGGCCGCGATATCAATTTCGCCAAGCTCAAGCTGAAAGACCTGACCATACAGCTGACCCAACGCAAGATCGGCCCGCTGTCCGGCACCTTGCAGCTGAATCAGGACGGCACCTTCAAGCTGGTTACCCTGTCCGATGCAGACGAGCGCGCCACCCTGACCATCAAGCCTGAGGGCGACAAGTTCGGCCTCGACTTTACCGCCAACAACTGGGTAGCCCCCGGCCCTTACCCCGATGCACGCTTTGACCAGCTGATACTGCGCGGCGTGGCCGACAAGGACGGCATTCTGATTGACGACGTCCAGGCACTGATCTTCGGCTCACCTGCCGTGGGTGTGGCACAGCTGACCTGGGTAGAGGGCTGGAAGCTGACAGGCAGCCTGCAGACACGCAGCATGCAGGTTGAACCGCTGATCTCGCTGGCCAGTGCGACCACCCGCTCCACCGGCCGCATGGCAGCCACTGCCGATTTCGAGTTCAGTGGCGACAGCTACGAGAACCTGTTCTCCAAGCGCCGCGTGTCGGTCAAGTTCTCGGTGCGCGATGGCAACCTGCATAACTTCGACCTGATCACACCACTCAAGTCGCAGAGTCCATCGGTGCTGCAACGCGGCGGCCAGACCCGCTTCGATACCCTGGCGGGCGAATACCTGCTGGAGGACACCCAGGTCTCGCTGCGCAGCCTGCAGCTGAACTCAGGCAAGTTCTCGGCCAGTGGTGGCCTGACTATCAGCCCCGAGCGCAAGCTGGGTGGTCGTATCAATACCCGCCTGTCCAGCGGCAGCATCGTGGTCAACGCGCCGCTGGCCATCGCCGGTACGCTGGATGCCCCCGAGCTGCGTTCGGCCGGCGCTTACAAGCCAGGCAGCAGCGAGAACACCACGCAGATCTTTTAACCGTTAACCTATGTGATTACCGACGGTTAGGCCGACAGTTAATCATCAGTATGGATATCGCCGGCCCCTGGTCGGCGATCGTCATTTGGAGGCAATATCAGCAATGGATTGGCACACTTACCTGGCAAGCCAGGGCGCACATACCGATGAACAGGGTCAGGTCAGCTTTCCCACTGCGGCAGCAGACACCGCGCTGGTACCACTGCAGCAGTTCGGCCTGATACGCTTCAGCGGTGAGGAGACCCTGGCGTTCCTGCATGGCCAGGTGTCCAGCGATCTCAAGAAAATGCCCGCCGACGGTTGCCAGTACTCCAGCTACTCCACCCCCAAGGGCCGTATGCTGGCCAGCTTTCTGGTATTGCGTGAAGCCGACGATATCCTGCTGATGCTGCCACGCGCCTTGCAGGCAGGTGTGCAGAAGCGCCTGAGCATGTATGTATTGCGCAGCAAGACCCGCGCCAGCGATGCCAGCGATGAGCGCGTGCTGTTGGGCCTGAATGGCCCGCAAGCCACCGCCATCGCCCTAGCCGTGTTCGGCTCGGCACCGGCCGAAGCCATGCAGACCATCAAGCTGGCCGGCGGCTTGCTTGCCAGGCTGGGGCAGGATCGCCTGCTGCTCTGCCTGACGCTCGACGCCGCCATGGCTGCCTGGCCCGCCCTGCTGGCCGCTGGCGCCCAGCCATCGGGCACGGCTGCCTGGACGCTGTCGGACATCCGCGCAGGCATACCCTGGATACTGCCCGAAACCCAAGAGGCCTTTGTCGCGCAGATGGCCAATATGGAACTGATCGGCGCCGTCAGCTTCAAAAAGGGCTGTTATCCCGGCCAGGAAATCGTCGCCCGCACCCAATACCTGGGCAAGCTCAAGCGCCGTACCTTCCGGGTAAGTGCCACTGCCCCCATGCAGGCTGGGCAGGCTGTCTACAGCCCGGAGATGAACGGCCAGGCCAGCGGCCAGGTTGCCCTGGCCGCGCCGGCTGGCGAAGGTCTATGGGAAGCGCTGGTTGTGGTACAGATGGCCAGCGTAGAGCACGGTGTCCACCTCGACAGCCCAGAAGGCCCGCTACTCACCTTCTTGCCACTGCCCTATCCGGTGCACGAGTAAGCGCCGCTCAGCATCACAGGCCCGTAAAAAAACCGCCCTCGGGCGGTTTTTTCATGCTTACCTGGCTCAGGCCGTGCGCTTGTCGTGCTCGATCAAGGCGTAGGCAGAGTGATTGTGGATGGACTCGAAGTTTTCCACCTCCACCACATAGCGGTCTATCCGGGGGTCGCCATTGAGCCTGGCGGCCACATCGCGAATAAAATCTTCCACGAACTTGGGGTTGTCATAGGCCTGCTCGGTCACATACTTCTCGTCCGGCCGCTTGAGTATGCCGTAGACCTCGCAGGATGCCTCTTCTTCAGCCACCCGTATCAGCTCCTCCAGCCATACCCTGTCATTCACCTGGGCGGTGATGGTCACATGCGAGCGCTGGTTATGCGCACCGTATTCGGAGATTTTCTTGGAGCAGGGGCAAAGGCTGGTCGCGGCCACCACCACCTTGATGGTCTGGGTAAACACCCCCTGCCGTATCTCGCCAATCAGGCTGACATCGTAGTCCATCAGGCTTTGCACGCCTGATACCGGCGCCGTCTTGTTCATGAAGAAAGGAAAGCGCATCTCGATATAGCCCGATTCCGCCTCCAGCTTCCCAACCATCTCGCGCGCCATCTGCTCGAACGAGGCCACCGAGATCGCCTGCTCGTGGCTGTTCAGCAATTGCACGAAGCGCGACATATGCGTGCCCTTGTAGTGCTCGGGCAGATACACGTACATATCGAAGCCGGCAACCGTATGCTGTACCCCTTCGGCCCGGTCGGCCACCTTGACGGGATGGCGCAGGGATTTGATGCCGACCTTGTTGATGGCGATGTTGCGTACATCGCGCGAGCTTTGCACGTCCTCGAGAGGCGCGGGCTTGTGGGGTGCGTTCATGATGCGATCCTGATGCGATAGGGGTCAATTGTACCGGGCAGCAAATACCCGAGTAAACCAATCAAGAATTTCAGGCCGGTTCCTGTCAATTCAAGCGCACCTGCCGATTGATTCTTCCAATCGGCGCCATAGTCCTTTTTCTTCAATCAGTTGCATCCTGCTGCCACCAAGGCCAGCTTCGCCTTGCGGTCCAGTTTCTTGATGGCGGCCTCCCGCCGCGAGGCGCTGGACCTGTCCTCGCACGCCTCGGCATAGGCCAGCACCACGGGCAGGCGCACCCGCGTATAGCGCGCACCACGTCCACGATTGTGTGTATCGATGCGCGCCGCCAGATCATTGCTGATACCGCAATAGAGGCTATCGTCGGCACAGCGCAGTAAATAGACACACCAGCCTTGCGGCACTTGCCACTCCTTCAGAATATGCCCATGGCGATGCCGCCCGCCATGGCCTCACCCAGCTCGCAAGCCCGCTGCAATTGCGCCTCGGTGGGCGCCCCCTTGACCACCAGGGGCTCGGCAATGGCTTTCAGCGGGTAACCCCGGGCAATACGCTCTACCGCCATGACCGCCCCGCTGCCGTCATTGCCGCCCACCACCACCAATGCATAGGGCAGGCCCGCTATCTTGCCCTGGGCGGGGTAGAAGGTTCGGTCAAAGAAATCCTTCAGCGCGCCCGCCATATAGCCAAACTTCTCTGGCGTCACCAGCAGCAGACCCTTTGCCGCCAGCAAATCCGGCAGATCTGCCTGCAACGCCGGCAGCATGACAGTGGCCACCTCGTCCGCCAGCGCAGCAGCACCGATCCGCGCTGATTGCGCCAGCGCATAGGTATGGCCGGCCTCGGTCTGCCCGGCATGCAGTATCAGCAGCTGTTTCATTGCATATCTCACACTCGCCGCAGGTATTACATCAACAAGCGCCACGCTGGGCAGTCTATGATCCAGAACACATCGCCCCTTCTTGCTATGACCGCATTCAGCCTCCATGTTCCATAACGTATCGCAGCTACGCCAGATAGAACAGCAGGCCCGCAAGCTGGGCCTGCCCCTGATGCGACGTGCCGGACGCGCCGCCGCCGATTTTATCTCGCGTCGCTTCGGCAAGGCCGCACCCATCGGCGTGCTGGTAGGGCCGGGCAACAATGGTGGCGACGCACTGGTTGCCGCCACCTTGCTGAGGCAGTTGGGCTATTCCCTATCAGTCTGCATGCCAGCCGGGCCAGGCAACCTGCCCGCTGACGCCGCCACCGCATACCGCGACTGGCAGCGCTGCGGCGGCACCGAGAGCGCCCATGCGCCTACAAGGGCCTGCACCGTCATCATCGACGGCTTGTTCGGCCTGGGCCTGAACCGTCCGTTGGAGCCAAACTGGCAGGCGCTGATTACCCAAGTCAACCAGTTGGGCAAACCGATACTGGCACTCGATGTGCCCAGCGGCGTACACGCCGACAGCGGCGCACTGCTGGGCACCCCCATACAGGCCCGCTGGACCCTGAGCTTCATCGGTCAGGCACGTGGGCTGGCAACCGGTGCAGCCCGCGACTATACCGGCCTCTGCCTGCTGGACAAGCTGGGGCTGGACGCCCCCACACTGGATCAGGCCGCCCTGCTGGATACCGCCACCGTGGCCCAAACCATCCGCATATCTCGTGCGGCCGACAGCCACAAGGGCAGCTATGGCACCATCTGCATCATAGGCGGCGCCGAGGGCATGACCGGTGCCGCCCTGCTGGCCGGCAGGGCGGCACTACAGGCAGGCGCCGGCAAGGTCTTTGCCGGTCTGCTGGGGCCGGTACCCAGTGCAGACCTGGCTCGCCCCGAGCTGATGCTGCGTCCGGCCGATACCCTGCTGATGGATGCGGCTGATCTGATCCTGCTGGGGCCAGGCCTGGGCCAAGGCGCGCCGGCTGCCGACCTGTTGCACCATGCGCTGAGCAGCCAGCAGGCACTGGTACTGGATGCTGACGCCCTCAACCTGCTGGCCAGCGACCCGCGCCTCACCCAGGCCGCCCACCCGCGCCAGGCGCCTACCGTGTTGACGCCCCATCCGGCCGAAGCCGCCAGGCTCCTGGCCTGCAGCACAGCCGAGGTGCAGCAGCACCGCTATGACGCTGCGGCAGCGCTTGCCCGCCGCTACCATGCCACCATCGTGCTCAAGGGCGCAGGTACCGTCATCGTCGACGGCGCCCTCATGGCGGTCAACCAGAGCGGCAGCGCCGCACTGGCCAATGCGGGCCAAGGCGACCTGCTGAGTGGCCTGATCGCCGCCCTGATGGCACAAGGCCTCACCGCCTGGCAGGCCACCTGCCTGGCCACCCGCCTGCATGGCTGCGCCAGTGACGCCCTGGTCAATCGCGATGGCCGGGGCATCACCTTGGCCAACGATGTGATCGCTGAGCTGGACCGGCACCTTGCCCCTTATTTTAGGTAGCGGACTTGCCGGCTACCACGCCCTCCCCGCCTCCAAAGGACACGTGCCAGAATTTGCGGTGCCCAGGCAGGCCTGTGCGAGGAGAAATTTTTTACGCACAACGCCGCATGGGGGCGAGAATGTGGCATCCACCTACGCCAAGCCCCTATCTGCATGAGAAAGTTATTCTGCACCTTGGGCCTGCTGCTCAGCACCCTTTGCAGCAAGGCCGCCCCCACCCCGTCTGCCAGCGACTACTTGGCCGACTTCGACACCCTGGCCACCGAAGTCACGGCCAACTACGCCTATTTCACCGACGGGCCACAGCATTGGCAGGCCGCCGTGGCGCACTACCGCCCCCTGGCCGCCAAGGCCCGCGATCAGCTTGCCTTCATCACGGTGCTGGAACAATTGCTGGAAGAATTGCACGACGACCACACCCAGCTCAACCGCAACACCGCCAGCTCGCCACGACTGGTCCCGTCGGGCACCGACCTGTGGGCGGCCTGGCAGGGCGAGACCGCCCGCCTGGTCCAGGTGCGGCCTGATAGCCCTGCCGCTAAGGCTGGCTTGCAAGCGGGCATGATATTGACCCATATACAGGGCCAGCCCATTGCCGTAGCCGTGGCGCAAAAACTTGGGCGGGTAGCGCCGCAGACCAGCCAACGGGCCCGCGACTGGGCCTTGCGCTCACTGCTGGCCGGCAGGCGTGACCAGCAGCGCCAGCTGCGCTTGTTGGCAGACGGCAGGCCGCTGGAGGTCACGCTGGCGGGTGTCAGCACACAGGCCAGCACGCCCCTGAGCCACAGGCGTATCGGTAGCGCCGGCTATATCCGGCTCAACAACAGTCTGGGCCAGGATGCGCTGATTACGGCTTTTGATGCAGCCCTGGCCGAGCTAGGCGACAGCCAGGGCTTGATCCTGGATCTGCGCGACACCCCTGGCGGCGGCAACAGCAAGATAGCCCGCGCCATCATGAGCCGCTTTATTGCGGTGGAAGCCGCCTATCAACGGCACGATCTGCCGCTGGAAGCCCAGCAAACCGGCATAGCCCGAGCTTGGCTGGAACTGGTGCAGCCACGCGGGCCATTCCAGTACACCCGCCCCCTGGTTGTACTGGTAGATCATTGGACCGGCAGCATGGGAGAAGGCCTGGCCATAGGCCTGCACGGCCTGGGCCGTGCCCAGGTCGTCGGCACTGCCATGGCCGGGTTGTTGGGGGCCACCTACACTATCCCTCTGCCGCATAGCGGCATCAGCGCCAATGTCCCCGCCGAACGGCTGTTCCATGTCCGTGGCACGCCCCGCGAGGACTTTCAGCCACCGATACGGGTAGACCTAGCCCAGCCCGCCGGCAATACCGACGACCTCATCCTGGCGGCCGGCTTGCGTGAACTGGCTAGCCACCGCCCTGCCCAGTTACCGTAGTCTATTGGTGCTGCGGGCCACCAGCGTCCATTAGCTGGCTGCAGGCACCAGCGGACGGGTAGGAATGCCAATATTGCAGACATTGGTGTGCTCGGCGCTATGCACATACCAATCACCACTGGCATGGCGGCGCGATTCCACCAGTGCCTGCCACGTGGGCGTATCGGTACGCAGCACCTCCAGCGCGGGGCGCTCGGCCGCAGGGATATCGGCCAGCAAGCGTACCCGCTGCAAGGGCACATGCTGCTCGGGCTTGTCATAGAACCCCATATTGCTGCCGCCACGCGGCAAGCCGGATAGCAACTCCATACCCTTGAGCACGCGGCCCACCACCGTGATGTTAAGATCCAGCGCACGCGGCGCCTGTCCGATGATGACGTAGAGACTGCTGCCGTTGCTGCTGTCCACCGTATTGCCACGGCCGGCACCGATCACGCCGTAGCAGTGTGGTATCCAGGCACGGTTCTTCTTCGGGTCGGCCGCCACCGGCATACCCTCGCTAAAGCCGGTGACCGGCGCAAAGCCATCCGCATCCTTCAGCCGGGCAATCGGCAATCCTCGGTAGGCAATGGAGAACTCCGCCGGTAGCTTGGCCTCGGCATCGCCCAACGGCTTGACCTTGGCAGGCTCTTTCTCCTCGTCCACCGGGTCGCCCCATTGGGTGACAAAGTTATCCTGCACCCGTATCACAGCAAGCCCGTCGTAGTAGCCATTGCGCGCCAGCTTGCGGATATTGGCAGCATGGCGCGGTGCAAAACGGGGCGCCAGTTCAAAGATCACCTGCCCGCCGTTCAGCTCCATCACCAGGGTATTTTGCCCATCCAGAGGGCGCCAATCGCTGGCAGCAGACTGCTTGATGATATCGGCAGGGGTGCGCTGCGCGGCAGCGGACACTCCAAGCGAGCAAGCCAGGGCAGCAGTAGCCCCCAGCACCAGGGAAACTCGAGCAGTCAGCGCAATCACGGCATTCTCCGTTTTAGGGTCAGCGGCGCAGCATGCCATAGCCAGCCAGCGCCGGCTAAGCCCCCCACACACAAGGGTGCCGCAAGCAAACACCAACACCAAGCCAATCACGGCTCGCGTCTGGACATCGACGCAGCATAGGCTTGATATGCAAGGAAAAAATACCCAGATAGCAAGTCCACATGGCGATACAAGCGGTGTATCCGGCAGCGCCCTCAAGCGCCTGCCTGTCGCGTAAAAGGCACGTCCCACCCAGCTGCTGTTGGCCCGTAAAACACAAAGGGCCGCTTTGCAGCGGCCCTTTGTGGGTGCTCGACGCCAGGCTGGCTTAGCCCTTTGCGCGCTTGGCGGTCTGCTTCGGCTTGGCCGATTTCTTGCCGCCAGACAGCGACAGCGGCTTGCCATTCAGCAACAGCTTGCCCTGGTTCATCACCAAGGTGCTACGCAGCACGTCGCCTTCCAGGCGAGCCCAGTTGTTCTGCTTCAGCGTATCGATACCGCTGCGCACCATCTGCTCGCTGGCCTCGTCCAGTTGCTGCTTGTCCACGCCCTCGCCACCTTGCTTGGCCATCATGGTGCGCGACAATTCGCGAACCATGCCCAGTGGCACGCTGGCATCAAAACGCAGCTGCACTTTCTTCATGATACGGTCGAAGTTCTGCAGGTCTCGGTCGGTCAGCTTGGCCAGCTTGACCTGGCCCTTGATCTGGGCCTTGTGGCCGTGATAGCGGGCGGAGATATCGTCGACATCCAGCACCACGCCCTGCTTCACCATGGCCACACCATGCTTCATTACCATGGCCAACGCGGCGTCAAGCTGTGCTGCCGGCACCTGCTTCTTCGCAGCCTGCGCCTTGGCATCCTTGTTCATGGCCGCCAGGGCCTCCAGCTGCAGGCCGCTGATACGCACCGCCAGATTGGCATCCTCTACGCTGTCTTCACCCCATTTGATGGCCTTGATCGAGCCGGTATAACCGATGACAACCGTCTTGCCCTTGGCTTGCATATCGAAGCCATAGCGCAGGGCGTGCAGCTGAACCGTCATGGGCAAGCGCTTGGGCGTCACGGTCACCTGCTCGACCCTGGCTTCGCCATTGCCGAACCACAAATCCAGCGGCCCCTTCATCTGGCTGCTCGCCATGGTGAGCCCGGTGGCTTTCAGTGTCAGCTCCTTGTTGTCCATGTCCAGCGTATCGGAGCTGGCGGTCATGGTAACCCGGCGCATATCGGACTTCACCAAGGCACGTCCAGCCATGCCTGACCAGTTCATCAGACTGGCAGCAGGCTCATCGTGGTACTTGAGCGGGTCGAGCTTGAAATCCACAGCAATGTCGCCGTCGGCCAGTTTCTGCTTGCTGAAATGCAAGGGCCTGGCGTTGCCAAACAGCTTCTTCAGGCGCTGCTGGGTAGGCTCGGAGAAGTCGAACTTCTCGATACGCTCCAGCTTGGCCTCCAGGGCCAGTTCGCTGCTTACCAGGGGGCTAAGCTCGCCCATGATGCCCATATAGGTCTGGAACAGCTCCGACTCCTGCATCTCGCGCATGGCTTCGGCTGCAAGGTCAGCTTTAGATTTCTTTGCAGCAGGCTCGGCAGCTGGCTGTGCAGCGGGATCAACGGCGGGCTGGTCGTTTGCAATAACGGGTTGTGCCAGCAACAGGCAGGCCGCAGCCAGGGAGGTGAGGCGGGATATTTTTATCACGTGCATACCTTGAATATATTGAACAGGATCTAAGAGCCTGTTCACTATTTTATTGCCCCGGTATCGGAGCAAATAAGATTGTGAACAGGCTCTTACGTTACCGCGTATACGGCGCCGCCGTGTGGCGGTGCGCGGCAATATAGCACCGAGCCAGACACTGACTGTCGGCATTTTTCGGTGGCGATCCGGTCAATATTTACAGGTCCCGCCAGGGCTCAGGCATAGCGCCGCACCACATCCTCTATACGGCGCTGGGTGGCGGGCACCCTCAGCACCTCGTCGACATGCCCCAGTATCTCTGCAGCACGGGGGTGATCCTTGCGTATCCCCAAGTGAAACGGCACGCTGGGCGCGATATAGGGCGCGGGGATGGAGACGATCTCCTGCAAAATGCCCAGCTTGCGCAAGCGCCACTTGGTGACGATGGGACTCAGGGAAACATGCACATCCCCCCGCGTGGCCATCACCATCCTGAAGATGGCGTCATGCCCCGGCGTCCACTCCACATGCGGGAAATCCTTCAGTGCCTGCTCCGCCCACTGGTTGCCCTTTTGGTCCACCAGGTAAAAAGCCTTGAGTTCATCGCGGGTCTTGATGCGCTCCAGCTCGGCCCTGCGCAGGTGGTAGGCATTGAAGAAGAGATGTGGCTGCAGCTGTACCACCGGCACGCTATGGAACAGGGCGTACTGCTTGCGTTCATCCGAGGCAAACGTACAGAGGGCATCGGCTAGCCCCTGCTGCACCATCATCTGAGCCCGTCGCCAAGGCAGGCCGACGTTGGACGGCACCAGGCCGTTCAGCTCGCTCAGAATGGGGTCGAGCACATCGGGCAGTATCCCCAGCACCCTGCTGGTACTGGTGGCGCTGTCTATATAGGAGTACGGCGCGTAGTCATCGTTATAGCTGACTACAAAGCGCTCAGGTGGGGTGGCCGCAGCCAGCAGCAGGGGCGAGGCGCCCAATAGCTGCAGTGTCTTTCTGCGTTGCTGGTCCATGATAGTGCTCCGTCGGCAGTCGGCCTGCAGATAAGCCCAGTCTAGACCTTGCTGTGCGGATTGCCGCCCCGCCCATCGCCCACCTGCCAGGCATGCGCCTCCTGGCAGGCGGTGGCAGCGTTCAGGCTACTTCATGGTGGGCATCACGAACTCGGCGCCCGAGCGTATCGATTGCGGCCAGCGCGCAGTCACGGTCTTCAAACGGGTATAGAAACGTATGCCCTCGGCACCATAAGCATGATGATCGCCATACAGCGACTGCTTCCAGCCACCAAAGCTCATGAACGCCATGGGTACGGGTATGGGTACATTCACCCCCACCATCCCCACCTGTATCCGGGCGACAAAGTCTCGCGCCGCGTCTCCATCGCGGGTGAAGATGGCGGTGCCATTACCGTAGGCATGCTCGTTGGTAATCCGTATCGCCTCTTCGTAACTGCCGACCCGCACCACGCAGAGTACCGGGCCAAAGATTTCCTCCTGGTATATCTTCATGCTGGTGGTGACGCCGTCAAACAGCGAGCCCCCCAGGAAGAAGCCACTTTCACAGCCCTGCACCACATGGCCGCGTCCATCCACCACCAGGCTGGCCCCTTCGGCCACGCCGGCATCGATGTAAGCGGCTACCTTGTTGCGATGCTCGCGTGTCACCAGCGGGCCCATTTCCACATCGGCTGAGCTATCCCAGCTACCTATCTTGAGCGCACGCACCTTGGGCGCCAGCCTGGCCACCAGGGCATCTGCCACCTCGTCGCCCACTGCTACCGCCACCGAAATTGCCATGCAGCGCTCCCCCGCCGAACCATACGCCGCGCCCATCAGGGCATCGACTGCCTGGTCGAGATCGGCATCGGGCATCACCACCATATGGTTCTTGGCACCGCCCAATGCCTGTACCCGCTTGCCACGGGCCGTACCGGTGGCGTAGATATACTGGGCAATGGGGGTGGAGCCCACAAAGCTGACTGCCTGGACATCGTCATTGGCCAGGATGGCATCCACCGCCACCTTGTCGCCCTGCACCACGTTGAACACGCCGTCTGGCAGGCCTGCCTCCTTCAGCAAGCGGGCCAGTATCAGGGCGGTGGATGGGTCGCGCTCGCTGGGCTTAAGCAGGAAGGTATTACCTGCCACCAGGGCCAGCGGAAACATCCACATGGGCACCATGGCCGGGAAATTGAACGGGGTGATGCCGGCCACTACCCCCAGCGCCTGGCGCAGGCTGTAGCTGTCTACTGCCGTACCCACATTCTCGGCAAACTCGCCCTTGAGCAGGTGGGGCGCGCCGCAGGCGAACTCCACCACTTCCAGGCCGCGTACCAGTTCACCATGGGCATCGGCCCTGACCTTGCCATGCTCGCGCGAGATGGCCGCCACGATTTCATCGGCGTGCCGCTCCAGCAGCTCCTTGAACTTGAACATCACCCGCGCCCGCCGCAGCGGCGGGGTGGCGGACCAGGCAGGGAACGCCGCCTTGGCAGCGGCCACAGCCAGATCCAGTTCCTCGCTGCTGGCCAATTGCACGCGGCCGCTGACCTCGCCCTGTGCCGGGTTGTAAACCTCGCTGTAGCGGCCGGAAGTGCCTGCCACTTCGGCGCCGTTGATCCAGTGATGTATGGTATTTGCCATGATGCCTGCCCTGCGTATGGGTAATTCAGATGCGGCCGTCACGCCAGCGTAGGCGGCGGCAGCGGATTAGATGACCGATGGCGAGCGCGCCTCAGCCGGCCGCCCGGATCGACTCCCGCAAGACCTCGGCCATATGGCCTATCTCTTCGGGTGTGGAAACAAAAGTCGGCCCCATGGCAATGATGTCGCCGGTAAAACGGAACAACACCCCGCGCTTGAGCGCCTCCTCGAACACTCGGATAGCACGCAGGCCGGGCTTGCCCTCCATGGGCGCCAGCTCCACCGCCGCCGCCAGCTGGCAGTTGCGTATATCGATCACATTGGCCTCGCCCTTGAGGCCATGCACGGCCTCTTCCAGGGTCTTGCTGAGTGCATTGACCCGCGGGTAGATCTGCTCCTCGGCGATCACATCCAGCGCGGCATGGGCTGCCGCCACCGCCAGCGCGTGGCCCGAGTAGGTGTAGCCATGGAAGAACTCCACCATATGGTCCGGGCCGGTCATGAAGGTGTCGTAGATCGATTTGGTCGCGATGACCCCGCCCATCGGCACCAGGCCATTGTTCACGCCCTTGGCGAAGGTTATGAGGTCGGGGGTGACATCGAAATACTGGGCGGCGAAAGGCTGGCCCATGCGGCCAAAGCCGGTGATCACTTCGTCGAAGATCAGCAGGATGCCATGCTTGGTGCACAGCTCACGCAGGCGCTTGAGATAGCCCTGCGGCGGCACGATGACGCCGGCCGAACCCTGCATGGGCTCCACGATCACGGCAGCGATGGTAGAAGCATCATGCAAGGCCACCAGCCGCTCCAGCTCATCGGCCAGGTGGCTACCCCATTGCGGCTCGCCCCGGCTGAACGCCATTTCCTTAAGATTGTGGGTGTGCGGCAGGTGATCCACCCCAGGCAGCATGCCTGCGGCAAACATCTTGCGGTTGGCCACCATGCCCCCTACCGAGATGCCGCCAAAACCCACGCCGTGATAGCCCTTCTCCCGGCCGATAAAGCGGGTGCGATGGGCTTCGCCCCGGGCACGGTGATAGGCCAGCGCCATCTTCAGCGCCGTATCGACGGCTTCGGAACCCGAATTGCAGAAGAACACATGCTCGAAGCCTGCCGGCGCCGCCTCGGCAATGCGCTCGGCCAGCTTGAACACGCCCGGCGTGCCCATCTGGAAGGCCGTACCATAGTCCAGCACATCAAGCTGCTGCTTGACGGCCTCCACCAGGCGCGGGTGCCGGTGGCCCAGGCCACAGCACCACAGGCCGGACAGCGCGTCGTAAAGCTTGTGGTTCTCGGTGGTCCAGTAATAGCTGCCTTCCGCCCGGGCCAGCATGCGATGCACCCGGTGGACCGCATCCTGCTTGTAGTAGCGGTTATGGCTGAAAGGCATCCAGTAGGGATTGAGATTCAGTTGCTCGCTATCGTTCTGGCCCATGGTGGTCTCCGTGGCTGGGGGCTGATCTGTATTGGTCATGTACTGGCCGCTGCAATCTCCGGCCATTTGTCACTGGCCGCTAGTATCGTTGAGAATTCAGCTATACCGCCATATACAAGCCCTGCCATCCGGCAGCCAGATGTACAGATACCCAGGCCAGTACAGTCATGTTGCAACTCGACCCCAGCGCCACCAGTCCGCTTACCGAACAGATCGTGCAGGGCCTGATAGGCAAGATAGAACGCGGCCTGCTCAGCGAAGGCGCCCGACTGCCGTCGGTGCGTGGCCTGGCCCAGGCTACGGGCGTCAGCCCGTTTACCGTGGCAGAAGCCTATAACCGGCTGGTAGCCGGTGGCTGGATCATGGCGCAGCGGGCACGCGGCTACTTCGTGGCCACTCGGCAGCGCCCACCGGCGGCGCCGGTGCGCTCACCGGTGGATGACGCCTGGCTGCTGAGCCGCGTCTACGAGGATGCTGAACTGGAGCTGCAGGCTGGTGGCGGCTGGCTACCGCATGACTGGCTATACGAGGACGGTGTACGGGCTGCGCTGCGCAATCTGGCTAAGGCACCGGGTGACCTGCTGACCCGCTATGGCCATCCGCAAGGCCTGCCTGCACTGCGCAGCCACCTGCAGTGGCGGCTGGCCCTTCGGGGACTGGAAGCGCCGGCCGAGCGCATCGTCCTGACCCACGGCGCCAGCCAGGGCCTGGACCTGGCGGTGCGGCTGCTGGTCAAGCCCGGCGATACCGTGATGATCGACAGCCCTGGCTACTCTACCCTGATCGCCGCGCTGCTATTGCACGGCGCCAAACTGGTCGGCATCCCCCGCACCCTGGCTGGGCCGGACGTAGCCGCCGTGGCACAGGCGGCAGCCCGACACCAGCCGGTCGCCCTGTTCACCAACAGCGCCCTGCACAACCCTACCGGCACCAGTACCACAGCCGCCACGGCGCACCAGTTGCTCAAGCTGGCCGACCGGCATGATTTCCATATCGTGGAAGACGACCCCTTTGCCGACCTGCAATTGCACCCCAGCCCTAGCTTGGCCAGCCTGGATGGACTGGAGCGCGTCATCTATCTGGGCAGCTTCTCCAAGACTCTGTCGCCAGCCCTGCGCGTGGGCTTTCTGCTGGCCCGTGCCGACCTGCTGACCCGTGCCACACAACACAAGATGGTGGCGGGGCTGACCGGCTCTGCCATCATGGAATCCGCTACCCTGTCCATGCTCACCGACGGCCACCACCGCACCCACCTGGATCGCCTGCGTGACCGCCTGGGTGAGGCCCAGGCCCGCGTCTGCGGCCGCCTGACTGAGCTGGGCTGGCAGGTTTTCCACCAACCCGCAGGCGGCCTGTTCCTGTGGGCAGAGGCACCGCCGCTGATGGATGTCAGCCGCCTGACCGAAGCGGCCGCCACCGTGGGCATCGCCCTCGCCCCAGGGCGTTTCTACCTGCCGGACGGCGGTAGCAGCCGGCACTTCCGCTTCAACGCCGCCTGGGCAGACAACAGTCGACTGTATGGTTGGCTGGCGGCACAATCGGGATGACCGCTTGTCGGCATGGTAAAAATGGCACTGCCCTATCCTCCATCCGGATGATTACCGGGCACGGACACTGGCCTATCTTCCAACACTGGAGGATCACCAGCATGACACTAGCCCACTTGTATCTGCCCAATACCGCAAACCCAGCGCGCAGGCCGCATGCCCGCCTTCTGCGGCCACCCATCGTCCGGCGCCACGCCGAACCCAGTCATCCCGACACTGCTCTGGCCGTGGTGAGCATTGATGGCAGGGTGCTATACAGCAATGCGGCAGCAACCGTGGTATTTCGCCTTGACAGTGGCCTGAGCCAGGTCGATGGCAGGCTGTATGCACCGGAAATGAATACCGCCTTGCGTGTCGCGCTAGCTGCTGCATCAGGCTTGCTTGGGAAAGCGCATGCCAGTTCGCTGCGACTGCAGCGGCAAGGACACGGCTGGCGGCTGCTTTGCCTGCCCATGCCACCAGCTTGGGCTGATAAGGTATTCAGCATCAGCCGCACCGCCCTGCTGTTGATGGTCGGCGACCATGCTCCGCCTGCAAGCACCATCTGGCGCCAAGCCTATGGCTTCACCACCGAGGATTGCAGACTGGCCAACTGGCTGCTGCATGAAGACGGCCACTACGCCGGCCAGTTTGACTGGCTGCGCGGCAGTCTCGGCCGCTTGCTGCAGAAAACCGGTACGGAAGATACCGACAACCTGCTGAGCACCTTGCGCGTCAGCAGTGGTCGCCATGCCATCTGACCCGTCAGCATCAAACACCGCTAACAAGTCCCCGCGTAATGGTTCTGGTTAAGCGTTCGGTGCAGACTGTACGCGGGCAAGCCACGCAGGCATTGCAGGCCAGGCCTTGTACCTGTCGGAGGGTGCGCTACAACTCAAGCTAGTGCATACCCACAAGGCCCCTTTCTCCATGCGTACTCATCTGCTCCATCTGGCTAACGCCGGCTATCTGCTGGCTCTAGGTCTCAGCACTCCCTTAGCTGTGGCGGAAACCATCACCATACGGGCGGATTCCTGGTGTCCATTCAACTGCGTGCCACAAAGCACCAAGCCTGGCTACATGATAGAAATCGCCAGTGCCGCCCTGGGCAAGGCCGGCCATAAGGTCGACTACCAGAATCTCAACTGGAGCCGCGCCTTGGCTGCGGCTCGGGATGGCGGCTTTACCGCCGTCGTCGGCGCCAGTGACGAAGAGGTGCGAGAGAACAAGCTGATCGTGGGCGCGGCTCCACTGGGCCGTAGCATCAATTGCTTTGTCACCCACAAAGACGGCAGTTGGCAGTACAAGGGATTACCCAGCCTGGCTGGCCGCACCATAGGTGCCATCCAGGACTACGCCTACGGTGACACGCTGGATGCCTACTTCAAGGCCAACCCCAAGGTTTTACAGGCCGTCACTGGCGATGATGCCTTGTTACGCAACCTGGAAAAACTCCGCAACAAGCGACTCGATGCCGTCGTTGAGGATCAGGCAGTACTGGCCTACACCATCAACGAAAAAAACTGGCAGGGCCATTACAAGGACGCCGGTTGCGAACGTTCTGTCACGCCCTCCGGCCTGCATATTGCCTTCTCACCCAAGCACCCCAAGGCTCGCGAATATGCCAGGCTGCTGCAGGACGAGGTCGCCGCCATGCGTACCGATGGCCGGCTCAAGGCCTTGCTGGCCAAATATGGCGTGCCAGATTGGCAATAGGGGCTCTAAACCATCAATCCCTTTACCCAACGGCCGTAGATGGCATCTGCCAGTTGCTGGCTAAGCACGATGGCCTGCGCTAGGTTCGGCAGTATCTGCTCGGCCTGCTGGGCGGCAGGCGAGGTGCAGCTAGCCAGCTCCTGCTGCCCCAGCACCAGCCAGCGCCGCACCTTGGCCTCGTCCACCTCACAATGGAACTGCATGGCCAGATGCTTGCTACCCAATCCGAAGGCCTGGTTGGCGCAATAACGACCCCGCACGAGATGGCGAGCGCCAGGTGGAATGCTGAAGCTCTCGCCATGCCACTGAAACAGTCTCAGGCTGGCAGCACCACCAAACCAATCTGCCGCCGCATCCTCCAGCGCTTCCAGCTCGCTCCAGCCTATCTCGACATGCTCGGATGCCTGTACCGTCCCACCGAGTGCCCGGGCCATGATCTGGCCGCCCAGACAGTGGCCTATCACCGGGATGTCTGCCTGGACAGCTGCCCGCACCAACTCAAACAAGGGCGGCAGATAGGCCAGGTCATCGTTTGCACTCATGGGACCACCCAGTATGCACAGGCCGCTATGCGCGTTGATACGGGCCGGCAAGGCGTCGCCGTCGAACAGGCGAAATACCCGATATGGCAAGCCTGCTCGCTCAAGGTAGGTGGCAAAGTAGCAAGGGCCGTCGTCGGGCACATGCTGGATGACGGCGATTGGAAGCATGGTGTGTATCTCGATCAGATTATCCCGGCCGGCACGAGATCTGCGAATGTTTACCAGCCCTCGCATCATTGCCCGCCGTGCCCTTTACGTGCCGCCTGCGGCATGGGCAAAATGGTGCATATATTAAACACCACGATGAATTTCATTAACAGTCGAGGATGATATGGCCCACCCTACCGGTATCCAGAAAGACAGCCTACAGGCCCTGCTGGCCCGTGAGAGAGATCGCTATATCGACGCTCGACCTCACTCGCAGGCCTTGGCCCACCGCGCGCAATCGCACCTGCTCTATGGCGTGCCCTTGCACTGGATGACTGACTGGGGTACGCCCTTCCCTTTGTTCGTTGAGGCTGCCAAGGGCGCCAGTTTTCACGATGTGGACGGGCATAGCTACGTGGACTTCTGCCTGGGTGACACCGGCGCCATGTTCGGTCACGCGCCTGAGCCTGTTGCCGCCGCCGTAGTGCGGCAGACCCAGCTGGGCTTTACCACCATGCTGCCAGGCGAGGATGCGGCGGTAGTGGGCGAGCTGCTGGCGCAACGCTTCGGCCTGCCTTGCTGGCAATTCGCCATGACGGCCACTGATGCAAACCGCTTCGTCATACGCTGGGCCCGTGCAGTCACGGGGCGTAGCAAGGTATTGGTATTCAACGGCTGCTACCACGGTACGGTGGATGATGTATTTGTCGACCTGGTCGAAGGCCAGCCCAGCCAGCGCGACAGCCTGCTGGGGCAGGTGTATGACCTGACTCAGCACACCGTGGTGGTGGAGTTCAATGACCTGGACAGCTTGCGGCAGGCGCTGACGGCCGGGGATATCGCCTGCGTGCTGGCAGAGCCCGCCATGACCAATGTCGGCATGGTGTTGCCACAGCCAGGCTACTGGCAGGCTGCGCGGGAACTGATACGGGCGGCCGGCACACTGTTCGTCTGCGATGAGACCCACACCATCTCCACCGGCCCTGGCGGTTATGCCTTGGCGCACGGCCTGGAGCCGGATTTCTTCGTACTGGGTAAGCCGGTAGGGGGTGGCGTGCCCTGTGCTGTCTACGGCTTTACCAGCGAACTGGCCCAACGCATGCAGGCCAGCAAATCCGCCGCACCACCCGGCCACTCTGGCATAGGCACCACCCTCACTGCCAACGCCCTGGCCATGTGCGCCATGCGCGCCAACCTGGCCGAGGTGATGACCGACGAGGCCTATGCCCATATGTTCGAACTGGCCGAACGCCTGGCCAACGGCTTGCGGCAGATCATAGGCCAGCGTGGCCTGCCCTGGTGTGTCAGCCAGGTGGGGGCGCGTACCGAATTCCAGTTCTGTGCCCAGCCGCCCCGCAATGGCAGCGAGGCTGAAGCCGCCATGGATCACACGCTGGAGCATGCCCTGCATCTCTACCTGCTGAACCGGGGCATACTGATCACCCCGTTTCACAACATGATGCTGGTCTGCCCCGCCACCACGGCGGCCGATGTGGACAGGCTGATTGCAACCTTGGCGGCAGCGCTGGATGAACTGCTGACATAGTCCCCGCCAGACCGGCGGGCCAGCCACTCAAGGATGGCTGGTGCTGCCCTGATACAAGCGGTCCCGCGCCAAGTCGTCGCCCAGATAGCGGGCCACCATGCGGCGGAAGCTGCCATCGTCACGTATTGCCACCACCGCTCGCAATAGCCGCTCCAGATCTTCGGGCGCCATGCCGTCATGGTTGAACACCATACCCACCACCGTACGATGGCGCTCCGGCAGCGGCAATACGCTCACGCTATCGGGCTCTTGCATACGATCCAGATGCCAGCGATAGACATAGGCATTACCAAAGGTGGCGCCAATCCGGCCAGCCACCAGCTTGCGGTAGACGGTCTCGGCATCCACTGATTCCTCCCGCTGCGCCACCGGCAGGCGGGGCAGGTTCTGCTCCACCCATTCGCCGTAACTGGCACCGCGTATGGTGCCGAACACCAGGCCTGGCCGGCTCATGGCGTCAGCCACATTGCGGACAGCCAGATCCTTGCGCACCACCAGTTCCATGGGCTCACGGGTCAGCGGCACAAAGCGCCGCAGGGCACGTGCCTCGCCGGTGGCAGGTGCGGCTGCAGGCCCGAACAGGGGTATGCGGTTGACCACCATGGTGGCGCGCAACCGCTGGGCCGGCATCGGTACGATCACGAAGCGGCAGCCGGTGCGGTGCGACAGCTCCCGATACAGGTCGATAAAGTACCCGGCCGGCTGGCCTTGCTCATCGGTGTAGCTGGCATAACCCAGGGTGATGTAGGGCACACGGTAGTCCTGCCGGCAGGCTGCCAAGCCCACACCACTGCAAGTCAGCCACAGCAGCACGCACAGCCAGGCGGGCCTCATGGCGGGCTCACTGGCTTGCCCAGATGCCCGGGGTAAAACACCAGCATCTCGTTGAGCTGGTAGCTGAACAGACCATGGATCACAGCCGGATCCTGGGCGATCTGGCTTTCGGCGGCTGCAAGGCTGGTAGCACGCAACACCACCAGGCCCACCTCGCCATAACGTGCACCAGCCACCAGTACACCCTCGCTACGCAAGCGCTGCAAGTTGGCCGAATGCTCCTTGAAGTAGGGCTGAGCTGGCGGTACCAGACCAGGCTTCCAGGCAGGGCCGGTGCGGAACTCCACGGCATAGAGCTTCTGTGCCTCGGCCGCCGGCGTTTCACCTTGCACCGCCAGGCTGACCAACATGCTTGCTGTTGCTATCCATCGCATCATTGTATTAACCGTCTGGCAGGGTGAAATAGAACTGGGCGCCCAGGCCAGGCTGCGCCTCAGCCCAGATACGGCCACCATGGCGGCTAATGGCGCGGCGCGCGGTAGCAAGGCCTATGCCACTACCTTCAAATTGGGCTGTGCTATGCAGGCGCTGAAACGGCATGAACAGTTTCTCGGCGGCCGCCATGTCAAAGCCTACGCCATTATCGCGTACAACATAGACCGTCTCGTCGCCAAGCAGCAAATGCCCCAGCTCTACCTTGGCCTCGACACTACCACGGGTAAATTTGATGGCATTGGTCAGCAATTGCTCCAGTACCAATTGCACCAGGCGGCTATCAGCCACCGCAGGCAGGGCGGGTTCACACTCGAACACCACCTGCCTGTCGCCACGCAGGTGCGCAAACTGCTGCCACACCTGGCGGCCCAGTGCCGCGATATCCAGAGGTCGGCGCTCCAGCTGCATGCGCGAGGCCTGTGCCAGCATCAGCAGATCATCTATCAACTGGGACATGCGCACCGCCGCAGCCTGCACACGCTGCAGCATATCGCGCTGCTCACCGTCCAGGTTGCCGGCTTCCGCCTCCAGTATCTGACTGAAGCCCATGACCGCCCGTAGGGGCGAACGCAGGTCGTGCGCAACCGAATAGGAGAAGGACTCCAGTTCTCGATTGGCTTGTTGCAGTTCGCCCGTGCGTTGCTGCACCCGTTTTTCCAGCTCCTCGTTCAGGCTGACCATCTGCGCTTCCACGGCGTGCCTGGCCGACACATCATGTAGCACGGTCAACACCGCCTCCTGGCCGCCACATGTCCAGGGCAGCTTCAGTACCTCGTAGGTCGACAGCTCGCCATCGGCCTGCAGCAGCTGCAAATCGGCCATGGCGCGGGGCGCTTTCGACTGCCAGACCAGGCTATCCTCGAGCGCAGCCTGGCCCAGCCAGCGTGCAGGCAGATTCAGGTTTCGTACCTCCTGGCCGCACGCTAACTGAGGGTCGCTCAGACCCAGCTTGCGGGCAAACGAGGCATTGGCCAGCAGCAGGCGCCCACGCTCATCGCTGGCGTAGATCAGCTGTGGCAGCAAATCGAGTATGGCGCGCAACTCGGCCTCACCCTGCACCAGTTCGGCCTGGGTCTCGACCAGTTGCGCCACCTGGCTTTGCAGTTTGGCTGTCACGCGCAAATAGTCGCCCCGTACGATATCGAGGTCATAGCGCAGTCGATTGAGAGTGCTGCCCAACTCCACCGCCTTTTCCCGTTGGGCCAAGGCAGTTTCAAT
The DNA here is from genome assembly GCF_030160395.1 of Chitinimonas prasina. GTDB lineage: Bacteria > Pseudomonadota > Gammaproteobacteria > Burkholderiales > Chitinimonadaceae > Chitinimonas > Chitinimonas prasina. The sequence continues at coordinate 29,673 of NZ_BSOG01000008.1, read as the reverse complement.
GGCCGCCAGCAGGGGCTCCACCAGCACCCGCATGGCCGACTGCAAGCGGCTGGGCAAGGTCATGCGCCAGAGCAAGGTGCCCAGTTGCTCTTGCCTAAAGCCATCACCAGTGACGATCAACACCCCGGCCACACGCTGACAGAACATCTCCACCAGTGGGTAGAGCGATTCGGCCGAGCTGCAATAAACCGCGACGGCCCCCGACAGCAGGTCGCGCTTCTGCACATCCTGTAGCCGAAAGCCGGGGGGTGGCGGGTCCAGCATACTGAGCAGTCGATAGGTCATGGCCATGCCCTGGCTCAGGCTCCCAGCAGCAGGAGGATATAGGTCATATTGTGGAAGAGATTGCGGGTATAGCCCTCGCCTTCCCGCAAGGGTCCGATCTCGCCGAACGAGGGATAACCTGCAATCGCCAGCCCTGCAGGGAACGACTCGGCCAGAATGCCCGCCTCGCGGGCGATATCGTTCCCCAGCATTTGCTTGCGGCCGGTACAGCTTACGATCAGGCCTGCCACAGGCTGAAAATCCAGGGTAGCCACCCGCCTGGCAATTCGGCTGACCTCTGCCATCAGGTCGGACGGGTTGGCCAGACAGACCTGCACCGTCTTGCCTGCCTCGATTCCGCCATACAGCCCGATGGCACCGTGGCCACGACCGAAGTCAGGCACGATGGCACGCAAGCGTCGCTGCGCGGTCCGATCCGGGTCCACGATGGTCAGTGCCACCACGCCACGATCCGTCTGCAGTACCGGTTTGCCCGTTTCGCGCTCGATAAAGTCCATGGCACCTATGCCATCGATACGATACAGCGCCGTGCCTTCGGCCTCTTCTATCAGCCCCGGCCGGCCCACAGGCGTCAAAGCATTGCCTATACTGACATCAAAGCGCACAGCGCCGGCCATACCCAGCAACACCACAGCGTCCTGCAATACCTGCCGGTTGGCGTAGATGTAACAGGTACGCATCCTGTCATCATCTGCCGCCAGCCCCCCTACCACCGGGCAATCCACCTCATCGCGCAGTACGGATTCAATCTGGCTGGCATCGGCGCGGAAATCGGCCGCCAGGAACACCAGCGCGGCCTCTTCTGACATGGCGCTGCTCAACTGCGCAAAGGCCGACCGGGTGGCCGCCACAGGGTTGGCCCCCACGCCTTGTGCACAGGCTACGGTCCAGCGCACCTTGCCTCCACTGTTCAGGCCCAACGCCACAGCCCCCAGATCGGAGGCCCGCCCGGCAGCATAGTAGCCGTCGCCGCTATTGCCTATCACCACCAGATCATCGCGGCCCAGTGCGTCGTACAGCCCCTCAAGCAGCTCGGTACTGCCGGCGTAGTGGACGGCGGTGAAGAGGAACACCACCTCGGGCGCCAGGCCGGCCAGGCCCTCTCCCAGCGCCAAACCTGCACGGTAGGGGTCCGAAATCAGTGTTTCACAGCTGCTCGCCCGCATAGCCTTGCTCCCCAGCCTCTGTCATGGGCCCGTTATCTGATTCAGCTTAGCTCAATGGCGTCGATACACTATGCTGCCCCGCAGCAAACTCTGACCAGCCAAGCCATTGATGTAAAAAGGATTCATCATCCAACACTGAAAAAATAAAAAAATAAATGCAAAAGATGTTTGACAAGTGGCTGCCTGGACATTAAAGTGCGCCTCCTTTCCTCGATAGCTCAGTCGGTAGAGCGCCGGACTGTTAATCCGTAGGTCCCTGGTTCGAGCCCAGGTCGAGGAGCCAGATGTAAGCAAAAAGCCCAGCCTAGCGCTGGGCTTTTTGTTTTCCGGCACCAGCCGGTCAAGCCACCTCAGCCGCCCGCAGCAGCGCCGTAATATGCGGGCTGGGCAGCCGTGACGGAGTGCTGATGGCGTAGTAGTCCTCGTGCAACTCAGGCAGCACCACCACCAACTCTGCATCGTACTGGCGGGCCAGCGTCTCTGCCAGCATGGTGGCCGCCGGGAAATACCCCACGCCATTGCCGCCGAAGGTAGTCAGCAGGGCGCTGTCGTCAAACTCCCCTACCACGATCGGATTCAAGCCCTGGGCATCCAGCCAGGCATCCAGCCGCGAACGCAGAAAGCTGCGTTTGCTGGGCAGCAGCATGGGCGCCCGTTGCGGCACCACGCCCCGCTCCGCCTCAAGCTGCCGTGCCAGCAGGGTCCGGTTGGCGTAGATACCTATAGGCCAGGACGCAACCCGCCTGCCCACCAGCCGCCGCTGCCCACCCTGGCCCAGGTCGCGATCCGACAGTACGACATCGAGCTTGTGGCGCGACAGGGCCGAGATCAGCTCCTCGAACTCACCTTCATGGCAGACCAGCCGCACACTGGGGCTGGCCTGCAATACCGGCGCCAGCAGCTTATAGGCCACCAGCTTGGGAACCGAATCGGCTATGCCCACAGTCAAACGACTAGCCTGTGCCAGTTGGGGATTGGCCAGGAATTCCTGCAACTGCTCGCCCAACAGGAAGATCTCATCGGCATAGCGCAATGCCTCCCTACCCGCCTCGGTCAGTTCAAGACGCCGGCCGGACTGCCTGAACAGCGCCCTGCCCATTTCACGCTCCAGCTTACCGAGCTGGCCACTGATAGTTTGCGGACTCAGCCCCAGGCGCTCTGCAGCCCGGGCTATGCCTCCTTCTTTGGCGACAGTCCAGAAGTAGTGCAGATGCTTGTAATTGAGTTCAGGCTTGGCCATATGATTCATCGAGAAAATCGAAGTATTCATACCAATATACTCGATTCTTTCGCAATCTCACTTGCCGTACGCTACGCCCGTTCCTGATCGACACAGGCCCCGGCCTGAACATGGGAGATCCAAATCATGAAACGCATCGTGCTTTTCCTGCTGACCAACCTGGCGGTCATGCTGGTGCTGTCCTTCAGCGCGCGCATCCTGGGCGTAGACCGCTTTCTCACGGCCAACGGCATGAACTTCGGCATGCTGCTGGGCTTTTCGGCCCTGATCGGCTTTGGCGGTGCCTTTATCTCGCTGCTGATGTCGAAAAGCATGGCCAAGTGGAGTACTGGCGCGCAGGTCATCAGCTCGCCCCGCAATGCCGATGAAGCCTGGCTGGTCGATACCGTGCGGCAGCTCAGCAGCCGCGCTGGCCTGCCCATGCCCGAAGTGGCTATCTATGAGGGTGCGCCCAATGCCTTCGCCACCGGTGCCAGCAAATCCAACTCGTTGGTGGCAGTCTCCACCGGCCTGCTGGCCAGCATGCGCCGGCGTGAAGTGGAGGCTGTACTGGCCCATGAAGTGGCGCATATCGCCAATGGCGATATGGTGACGCTGACCCTGATACAGGGCGTGGTCAATACCTTTGTGGTGTTCTTGTCACGGGTGGCCGGCTATCTGGTCGACAGCTTCCTGCGCAAGAGCGACGAGGAAAGCAGCGGCCCCGGCATAGGCTACTACATAGCCTCTTTCGTTTTCGAAATCTTGTTCGGCATCCTGGCCAGCATCATCGTCATGTACTTCTCGCGCCAGCGTGAGTACCGCGCCGATGCCGGTGCCGCTCAGCTACTGGGCAGCACGGCGCCCATGATAGATGCGTTGCAGGTGCTGGGAGGCCGCCAGCCAGGCGAGCTCCCCAAGACCATGGCAGCCTCGGGCATCAGCGGCGGCATGGCCGGCTTGTTCAGCAGCCACCCGCCCATTGAAACACGCATCGCTGCTTTGCAGGCTATACGTTAAACCAGCCGGTGCCGGGCTGGAGGATACCCCGTCCGGCGCCAGCTTCTATTACCGCGTACCGCTTTGGCGGTACGCCTGATTATTTATTGAACTGACTGGAAATCCACCATGACCTATCCACTCTGGATGTGGGGCACCTTCGCGGCTGTCGTCATCATCCTGCTTGCCCTCGATCTAGGCGTCCTCAACAAGAAGGACCACGAAATCTCCGTCAAGGAGAGCCTCAAGCTCTCAGCCTTCTACATCAGCGCAGGCCTGCTGTTCGGCGGCTTTGTCTGGTACCAGATGGGCGCGCAGGCTGGCATGGACTACCTCACCGGCTTCCTGGTGGAGAAAAGCCTGTCCATGGACAACGTCTTCGTCATCTCGTTGATCTTCACCTACTTCGCCATCCCCCGCGCCTATCAACATAGGGTGCTGTTCTGGGGCATCCTCGGCGCCATCGTCATGCGCGGTGTGATGATAGGCCTGGGTGCAGCCCTGATCCATGAATTCACCTGGGTGCTATATCTCTTCGGTGCCTTCCTGGTGTTCACCGGCATCAAGATGCTCCTGGCCAAGGACGATGCCACAGACGTTGCCAGCAATCCGCTGATCAACTGGCTGAAGGGCCACTTCCGCTTTACCGAGAAAATTGAGGGCAACCATTTCTTCGTCAAAGCGCCCGACCCCAAGAACCCAGCCATGCAGGTCTGGTGGGCAACCCCCCTGTTCCTGGCGCTGATCATGGTCGAAGTGACCGATCTGGTGTTCGCCGTGGATAGCGTCCCGGCCATCTTTGCCATTACCACCGACAGCTTTATCGTATTCACCTCGAATATCTTCGCCATCCTGGGCCTGCGTGCACTGTACTTTGCCCTGGCCGCCATGGTGCACCGCTTCCATTACCTGAAGTACGCACTGTCTGTCGTACTGGTCTTCATCGGCGTCAAGATCTTCCTGGTGAATCTGGGCATCAAGATTCCTTCGCCTATCTCGCTGAGCGTGACCTTCGGCCTGCTGCTGGCTGGCGTGCTCTACTCGCTGTGGAAGACCCGCGGCGAGCCTATACCCGAGCAATAAATGCCGCTAAGCATCGCCCTGCGCATGCAAGAAAAAACCCCTGCCAGCATAGGCAGGGGTTTTTTCTGGGTGCTCACATCACCTTGCCGCGCCCTCGCGCCAAGTCAGGTAAAGCCGCAGATCGAATTCCAGCTGGTGGTAGTTGGGCAGCATGTGCTCGCACAGCTGGTAGAAGCCCTTGTTATGGTCGTGCTCCTTCAGATGGGCCAGCTCATGCACGACGATCATGTGCAGAAACTCGGCCGGCGCCGTCTTGAACAGACTGGCCACCCTGATTTCCTTCTTGGCCTTGAGCTTGCCACCTTGCACCCGCGAAATGGCCGTATGCAAGCCCAGGGCGTGATGCACCACATCGAGCTTGCTGTCGAACGCCACCTTGTCGATAGCCGGCGCATTTCGCAGGTGTTCCTGCTTCAGCTCACAGACATAGCGGTACAGCGCCTTGTCGGTCTGTACGGTATTGCTCACCGGGTACTTGGTCTGCAGGTGCGCACCTAGCCGATCTTCGGCTATCAGTTGCTGCACCTGTGCCTGCAGGCCCGGTGAATAGGCAGAAAGGTATTTGAGTTGGATCATGAGGCCGGGGTTGTACCAAGTTTTCCCTAAAAAGGAAAGAAAACCCGGATTTTCAAATACTTGCCAAAGAAAAACAGGGTATGGCAAGGCAGCTCCCGCTGCCCGGCAATACCCTGTTGCATCGATGTTGCTGCTTGGCGCCCTGCAACACCGTACTGTCGCCAGAAGCGGGCGCTTGGTGCGCGCCACACCGGCCGGCAGGCTTATTCCGCTACAGCTTCATGCTGCAGGCCAAAGGTAAAGTCGCCATTGTCCACGCCCAATTGCACAGCCTGCAGCGCTGGCAGCTTGCCCAGTTGCTGCAGTATCTCCTGGCTGATGCGTGGCAGCACCGAGCGGGCCAGGATGGCGTCGATCATGCGGCCACCCGACTCCACTTCGCGGCAGCGGTCGGCAACCTGCTGCACCACCGTCTCGTCGTAGTCGAGGCGTATGCCATGGTTGTCCAGCAGGCGACGGGCAATGCGGTCCAGCCGCATGCCGATCAGATCCAGGATGACGCGATCGGACAGCGGGTAGTAGGGCACCACCGACATGCGGCCCACCAGCGCAGCCGGGAAGGTTTGCAGCAGCGCCGGGCGCAATGCCTGCGACAGTGCCTCGGCATCCGGCATCAGCTCCGGGTCCTGGCACAGCTGCATGCTCAGATCACTGCCCACATTGGAGGTCAGCAGGATCACCGTATTGCGGAAATCGATATAGCGCCCTTCGCCATCTTCCATCCAGCCCTTGTCGAATACCTGAAAGAAGATCTCGTGCACATCGGGGTGGGCCTTCTCGATCTCGTCCAGCAGCACCACGCTGTAGGGACGACGGCGCACGGCTTCGGTCAGTACACCACCTTCGCCATAGCCCACGTAGCCGGGAGGGGCGCCCTTGAGCGTGGAAACCGTATGGGCTTCCTGGAATTCGCTCATATTGATGGAAATCAGGTTCTGCTCGCCACCGTACAGGGTTTCGGCCAGCGCCAGGGCGGTCTCGGTCTTGCCGACGCCAGACGGGCCGACCAGCATGAATACGCCTATGGGCTTGGAGGGATCATCCAACCGTGCGCGCGATACCTGGATACGGCGTGCAATGGTTTCCAACGCATGGGTCTGGCCCACCACGCGGCGCTCCAGCGTCTGTGCCAGCCGCAGCACGGCGTCGACTTCGTCGCGTACCATGCGGCCTACCGGAATACCGGTCCAGTCGGCCACCACGGCCGCCACAGCCTGCTCATCCACGCAGGGCAGTATCAGGGGGGCTTCGCCCTGCAATTCAGCCAGCTCATCCTGCAGCTTGGCCAGCTCGGCCAGTTTGTCCTTGCGGCTGGATTCATCCAGCGCCTCACCCTGGCGCAGTGCCTCACGCAAGGCCAGCACCTGCTGTGCCAGGCCACGCTCCACTTCCCAGCGTGCAGTCAGTACGGCGTGCTCGTCTTCCAGCACACGCAATTGCTCGGCCAGTGTGGCCAGGCGGCCCTCGCGATCCAGCCCGATGGCCGACTCGCGCTGCAGTATGGCCTGCTCGGTTTCCAGCGCCTGGCGCTGGCGCAGGCAGTCTTCCACCGCAGCCGGGGTGGCATGCTGGCTGACGGCAACGCGGGCGCAGGCAGTGTCGAGCAGGCTGACCGATTTGTCCGGCAGCTGGCGAGCGGGAATATAGCGGTGCGACAGCCGCACGGCGGCCTCGACGGCCTCGTCCAGCACCTGCACCTGGTGGTGCGATTCCAGTTGGCCGACCACGCCACGCATCATCACCAAGGCCGCGTCTTCGTCGGGCTCGTTGACCTGCACTACCTGGAAGCGGCGTGTCAGGGCCGGGTCTTTCTCGATATGGCGCTTGTACTCGCTCCAGGTGGTGGCGGCAACCGTACGCAGCTCGCCCCGAGCCAGTGCGGGCTTGAGCAGATTGGCGGCGTCGCCGGTACCGGCAGCGCCACCGGCACCGATCAGAGTGTGGGCTTCATCGATGAACAGGATGATGGGGCGGGGCGAGCTGCGGACTTCCTCTATCACCTGCTTGAGGCGATTCTCGAACTCGCCCTTCATGCTGGCGCCGGCCTGCATCATGCCGATATCCAGCGACAGCAGGCTCACATCCTGCAAGGACGGTGGCACATCACCCTGGGCGATACGCAGGGCCAGGCCTTCCACCACGGCGGTCTTGCCCACCCCGGCCTCGCCGGTCAGCAGCGGGTTGTTCTGGCGGCGGCGCATCAGGATATCGACCATCTGGCGGATTTCGGCGTCGCGCCCATGTACGGGGTCCAGCTCGCCATTGCGGGCGCGCTCGGTCATATCGACGGCGAACCGGCGCAATGCCTCCTGCTTACCCATGGCTGCCGGCGCAATGGCACCGCTGGCTTCGCCCGGCGCAGCCACCGAGATGCCATCGGCGCTCTGCTCAGCATGCTCGGGGGAGCTCTTCACGATCTGCGGCAGGGCATCGGCCAGCTTGTCGTCACCAATGCGACGGAACTCACCGCACAGGTTGAACAAACGGTCACGCAAGGCGGGCGTACGCAACACCGCCAGCAGCAGGGTACCGCCACGGACACGGCTCTCGCGGTACTTGAGGGTGGCATAGACCCAGGCGCGTTCGGTCACCAGTTCCAGATCGCTGGACAGATCCACCGCCGTGCCAGGGCAGGGCAGACGATCGAGCGCAGCGGTCAGATCTGCCGCCAGGCGCGAGGCATCGAGCCCGAAATGGCGGGCGATATGATGCAGGTCGCCATCCTGCGCCAGCAGCAGCTGGTTCAGCCAGTGCAGCAGGCCAACTTCGCCATGGCCGCGCAGCTTGGCCAGGACAGTGGCGCCTTCCAGGGCCTTGTATAAAGTGGAATCGAGTTTGCCGAAGAGGGCGGCGCGACTGATTTCGGACATGATCTACCTGCCGTGATTAATGTAAGAATGAATATGAAGCAGACGTAGCGCCAGGCACAAACTGTGTGACCAATTGCGAACGGCTGCGGGAAATGACAAATGGAAAGCGTAGAATAGGCAGCGTAATCCTTCGACTACCGTGACTAGACGTAACGCCATGCTGAAACTGACCTTGCTGACCCCGCCCGGTGCCGATGCCTACTTCGACGAAGATGGCGGCACTGTCGGCCGTGCCCCGGCCAACCACCTGGTACTGAGTGGCGATAGCAATATCTCCCAGGTGCATCTGGCCATCGAGAAACTGCAGGACAACTGGGTGCTGAAAGACCTGGGCGATCTGCTGCCGGTATTTCACAACGGCAAACCCTTGGGCTACGGCAGCCGAGCCAACCTGAGCCATGGCGACAGCGTGCGCATCAGCGGCATGGAGCTGGCGGTTGACCTGCATGCCAGCCGCCCCGCGGCAGCCACCGTGCCGGCGGTCGCCATGGCGCCCGTTGCCGCCGCCGTGGCGCCCATCGTGGTGGCCAGCACTGCCAGCACCACCGTGGATCCGTTCGATTTCGGCACGCTGCAGCCCGCTGCTCCGGCTGTGAACAAGCCCATGGTCGAACCAGCAGCCGTACAGTCCACCCCGCCTACCAGCCCAGCAGCCACCTCGGGCAGTAGCGTCGATCCGTTCGATTTTGGCGATCTGCATGCCAGCAAGCCCGTCGCCAGCCCAGCGCCCGTGCCGGCTTACGTCGCGCCGACCGCTGCAGCACCGGCCAGCAAGCCCAGCAGCATCGATCCATTCGATTTCGGCGACCTGACCCCGCCCAGCCAGCGCATCAACCAGCCCGCCCCGCCACCCAGCCACAGCTACACCGGCCTGGATGGGCTGAACACCAACACCACGCCGGTAATCGCACCCAATACGGCTGCGCTGAATGACCGGGGCGGCAGCCTGGGCAGCATGCTTGGCGTGGGTACGCCGGCCTCTTCGCTCACCCCGGTGGCCAGTACAGCTGACAGTCTGGATCTGCTGTTCGGCCTGCAAGCCGGCAGCAGCGCCGATCCATTGGCGCCGGGCGGTATCTTTGATCGCTACAATCAGCCCAGCGATGCCTTCCTCGACCTGGGCACCCCCGCCGCGCCCAGTGTGACCCAGGCAGACCATACGCCCGGCATACATAGCAGCGTGCGACTGCATGGCAGTGCGGCCAGCCCGACCATACCCATGGACGACACCATCTCCTTGCCCGCGCCCATCGTGCCGGATGCCTTGCCCATCGAGCCAGCCGCCAGCTTGGCAGAACTGGAAAAGACGGTGGAGGCCAGCCCGCCGGTTGTGCCCGCTACCCCACCAGCGGCGCCCGCCGCTGCGCCCGCCGCTGACTCCCTGGATGCGCTGTTCGGGTTGGACAAGCCCTGATGCAAGGATAGGCGTCAGGCTGTGCATGGCTGACGCCATCCTTCTGCCGGCTGGTCGGCCAAGGGCCGGCCCAGCCAGACATCGCGCCCCAGTTGCACCTTGCCGGTCAAACTAGGCGCCGGGACGGTGGCCGGGTCCACCAGCAGCCGCAGTTGCCATTGCAGGCTCAGGCCAACGTAGTTGGCAATCCAGTCATGCAGGCGTTTGAGCGCCGCGCTACCGGGCAGGAAGCGGACATACTCTGCATAGGGCATGGGTCCCAGGGTGATGGTGAAGCAGGATTGCCTATCTGGCACCCGGCTTCCCAGCACCACACCTTGGCCCAGCCCCCCTGCCCTGCCCAGTTGGCTGCGCTGCGAGACCGGCAGCGTCAGCCAGTGCCGGGTGAAGGGCAGGATGTTGACAGGTACCTGAAAATAATCAGCCAGGATGCGCGACAGGCTGTCGGCATCCCGATTGCTGCGCGACAGCAAGCCGGCAAAATGCAGCTTGGCCTCGTCAGCCACCGAATCACGCTGGCGCAGGCTATCTGCACCGTAGCCACACAGCGCCCCCAGGTAATCGGCATAGCTGTCCTGCGCCGGCCTGTCGTATGCCACCGCAGGCTCTGCCTCGGCCCAGGCCCGGTAGAACAGCCCCAGCATGCGGTGATGGAAGATATCGGCGAAATTGGCCCAGGTCGGATCACGGTGGTTATGCAGCCGGTCCCAGACGTATTCGGTCATATGCAGGGGCAAGGCACCGTTGGGGCCGAACAGGCCCAGCGAGCGCACCTTGACCTGTGGCACCGCGCCGTCGGCATCCACACTGTCCAGCTCGACAGGGGCAAACCCCAGTGAGGGCGCCTGCCCCAGGCGTACGCCATCCTCCTGCGGCCGCGTGGAGGTGCCCTGCCGAGGCCGCTGTACCTGTTCTGCGTCTATCTTGCGCAGCAATTCGAACAGGCGCACGCCCTGGGGGCGTTCCGCCACCTTGCGCCAATAACTCATAGCAAGGCCTTCACCCCTGCGCGAGCAGGCCAGCGCTTGAGCTCACCCCGGCTGGTCGACACCAGCACCATCTCGGTAAAGCTGTTGAGCGTGGCCTGGCGGGCCAGGAAGCGTTCCAGCACCATGCCCAGCACAAAGGGGCTGGCGCCACCGAAGACCGTCTCGTTGATGGTCAGCTTGATCTCCACGCCACGGCCAAACACCAGCGGCCCAGGCCCGGGCAGGCGACGGGTTACCGCTGCCGCCGACATGCGCTCTACGCTCTCCACATGCCGATGATGCGCCACATCGCCGCGCTCGGCGTACAGCAGCAGCATGTCGCGCAAGGCGCGGGCGGCAGCTTCGCCATCCAGGTCCGTCATGACCAGGTGGTTGAGCGACAGGTGGTTGACCAGGCGCCAGGCCACCTCGCCGCCCACCACGGCCGGGATGGGGCGGCTGGGGCCGCGCAGGCACTGTATGGCATCGACCGGCGCCGAGTCGAGCAGGGTAAAGTCGCTGTCGCCCCCGATAGGCATCAGCAAGGGCAGGTCGCGATTGCTGGCCAGCACCTCGCCGCCCAACTGCACGATGCGCTCCGAGAACGGCGCACGATCGCCATCAACCAGCCGGACAAACAATTCGCTACCCAGGTAGGACGCGCGTCCACCGGTACGCCGCTGTTCCAGCGACAACAGCCGAGGCTCGCGCCGGCTGGTAAAGAAGGCACGGGCATGGGGCCTATGCTGGTCATAGGTGGCGTAGAACGGGAGAAAGCGTGTCTCTTCCTGCTGATCGGGGCCATAACCCTCCAGCGCTTCCACCCGCATGATCTCGAAATCCTGCGGCCGCCGGCGATCCACCACGGCGTGGTATTCGCTCTGCAGCGGATCCACATGCACCCGGTCCAAGCGCTTGGTAAACAGATTGATGACGGGTGTGCAGAACAGGGCAAAGCACTGCTCATCCACCAGTGACGCCAGGGCATCATCGCCCCGGCTCAGCGGGATGACGATCTCCAGCGTATCGCCCTTGACAGTACGGATGGCCTGCTCCAAGCCCTTGAGGCGGAAGAACAGATAGCGCTGGGGGAAGGCAAAGTACTCATGCAGCAGGCGGTAGCCGTCGAATGAGCGGTTCTGGTAGGGCAGCAAAGCCTCGTCCGGCTCGAAGCCCACCGGCGCAATCACGCTGGTCGGCAGCACGGTACCGCCTGCGGGGCGGGCCGGATCGTAGATCGCCACGGCCTGGGCGGCGCCCAGTATCAATTCGGCCAGACGGCTGGCCACATCGTCAGCCGCCGACAGATAGATGGGCAGGTCGTCGATATTGAGTTTGTCAAAGCCCAGGCCATTGCGGGCCTTGAGCTTGATACGCAACAAGCCCTTGGGCAGGCCGGTCGGCAGACGGCTGGCGATGGGCAGGTCTGCCACATGGGTCTGGTAGCGGGCCGAGACGATATCGATCGGCCATAGCTTGATCGCCTGCGCCGTACTGAATTCACAGGCAGTCTGCTCGCCAGCCGGCATACGGCCGCGCAGGCGTGCGCCCCGTGGCACTTCGTAGCCCTGGGTCATGCTGCCGGTGGTGGATGAGGGGCGGAAGCGGGCGATGGCCATGGCCGGTACCGGCATGCCGTAATGCGGGTACACCATATCCAGCAGATGGCTGGTGAAGGCCGGGTAGGCGGCTTCCTGCTTGAGCTGCACGCGTGCGGCCAGGAAGGCAAAGCCTTCCAGCAGGCGCTCCACATAGGGGTCTTCCACCGCCACCCCGCCCATGCCCAGGCGGCCGGCTATCTTGGGAAAAGCCTGGGCAAACTCGCCCCCCATCTCGCGCACATGGCGCAGTTCCTGGTTGTACAGTTCAAGAAAACGGGGATCTATCATGGCTGCGTCTAGCGCTCGTCATCCAGCCTGAACTCGCCACACTCAACATCTAGCTGGGTTTTGAGCAGCAGTTCGACCGGGTAAGGGTGTGACCATAATTGGCCACGGATTTCAAAGCCCACATGCTGGTGGTGCGTCATGTCGGCACTGCGCAACAGGGTAACGCTGAGGGTGGCCGCATCGATGCGTGGCTCAAAGCAGACAATGGCATCGTGGATGGCACGTTCCATATCGCGTGCCTGCAGATTGGCCAGGGATTGGCCGGACAGCGCCGGCAGGCCGTAATTCAGCACTGACTGCCGCACCTGTGCCACCGCCGCCAAGGCCTCGTCATCGGGCCGCACGGTATTGAGCAGCCACACCAGATCACGCAGCACGCCAGCCCTTAACTGGGCGGCGCGCAGCACCCGGTGTTCAGGCGGCTCCTCCTTCACGTCTGGCGCGTTGTCGGTCAGCCTGTCCAGCAGTGAGGGATAGAGTCTATGGCCCAGCGGCGCCTTGGCAGTCTGCTCCATCAGGCCCCCAGGCAGGCAGATACGGCAAAGCCAGGCCAGTACACCGACGGCATGCCATGGCCCGCGCAAAGCCCGCGCTCAAGGCGCAAGGCTGCGCCAGGCTCAACGCGCTTCACTGCGTACACCGGCCGTTGCCTCTGCTGCCGCACCTGCCAGGAACTGGGCATAGGCATAGGGTGGCGGCATATTGTCAAAACGCACCAGGCGCAAGGCGTCCTGCTCACGGCTGCCCACCCACCACAAGGACTTGCCCTCGCACAGACGGGTCACCGTCTGCCGGCCCAGGCTGCCAAATACATCATTGAGCGAGCGGCCGCCGCTAAGCAGGCTCTGGCTGGCCTGGCCGCCCTGCAGGCGCCAGGCATCAGCCAGCTGCAGTACGGCGTTGTCCAGCTGCGCATCCTCGTTCTGGGCGCGCGGCATGGGTACGCGCGCCAGCGCCTCATCCAGCTGCTCGGGGCTCAGGTTGCGCGACAGGGCCGCCAGCGCAATGGTCTCTATCTGGTCGAACCAGCACTGACCTTCGGCCCGCGCCAAGCGGGCGGCCCAAGCTGAAGACAGCGGCGCGCAGACAGTCAGTGGGTAGTAGCGGCCCACGCCGTCCACGCTGGGCATCATCACCCCGGCATAGGCAGGCTGGCCGCACACGCCTGGGGCCAGCAGAAAGCGCCAGACCCTGGCATTGAGATAACGCTCCAGCCAGGCTTGGCCCAGTTTTTCGCGGCTGGCCAGCAGCGAAGTCCGCAGCCAGCTATCCCAGGCGTCGATAAAAGTACTGTCCAGCCGGCGCGATGCGAAGTCCGACAACGAAGGCATCTTGCCGTACCAACCGGCGATGGGGAGATCCTGGCTCATATCAGCCTCACAGTCTGGCCGGGCAGGAGAACTGAGCCAGTTCCGCCATGCGGAAAGGGTTCTGCACGCTGGACGAGGTCACCTCGTACTGCACCTTGCGGCCGTTGATGTCAAAGCTGACACGGAAGCGCTCAGGCTGGCCAGAAGGCGAAATCTGCGCCTTGTCGAGTGCGCGGAACAGTGCCCAACCACCTTCAAAGCTCATGCCGCCGATCTCGGCGCCGCCGGGCCCAGTAAACTGCAGACGAACCTGGTGACCACCACGCGGGCCAGGCCAGTTCACCGTCACCGGTATCTGCGGACCATGGTTGTAACGTATCAGCTGACCATCGATATCCAGGATGGCCTGGATCACGGTCGCATCCATCTCCACCGGCTTGAAATCCAGCCGGAGCGCAGGCAGGCGGCTGCCGCCCTGGAAGAACACATCACGGATGGTGGCAGCACGCTGGAACTGTATCAGCGCACCTGATGCATCGCCCATGCTGCCCTCGCCCACCTGGCGGAAGGTCCACGGCCGACGGCTGATATCGACATACTGGGCCAGGTTCTGCTGGAAGAAGCTGTCCAGCACGCCGCCGGCAGCAAACAGGCGACCAAAGTCCTCCTGCCGCACCTCGGCACTGGCGCCACGGTTGAAGGGATAGCGCCCCACCACGGCACGGCTGCAGAACTCGCCTACCGATGCCCCCAGATTGGCTGACAGATTCTGCCGGGTCACCCCCAGCGCCTGCGTCACGCCGGTGGTAGACAAGGTATCGAGCACGCTGTGCATAGGCTCAGGCATACGTGCGGCCTCTGCCTTCAAGCGGGTGGGCAGATCGCTCTGCGGCGCCGCCACGCCGCCCTGCACGGCAGTCTGGGTGGCTGTCAGGAAGGTGTAGAACTCGTTCAGCAGCGACAGCGAGCCATCAATCGGTGCCGGAGCATTCGGGGCGCTGGGCTGTACCAAGCGGCGCAGGCCCTCAAAGCGGTCATCCACCAAGCGCTCTATGCGATAGCCAGCCTGTTGGCCGGGTACTACCTCACCTTGGCCACCAATGAGCTTGAGCAAGCCATCCTTTTTTTCCTTGAGGCTGTCGGACGCCTTGTCCACCGCGTTCTTCTCGGCCTCAGCATACTGCGCCAGCGAGGTTTCGCGCACGATGCCGCGCAGCAAGGACAGCAGCGGTGAATCGCTGGCCGACAGCACTCGGGCAGCCTGCACGCTTTGCGACAGGTTGCCGAACTGTACCAGGCGGATATCCTTGGTGAACTGCTCCCAGGTATTGGCGTACTCTTCCAGATAGATGCGCTTGACGGCGGCAGTGACTTTGGCAAGTTCGGCTGCTGGCAAGGGTTTGCCCTCGGCATCTCCCTGCTGGGTACCCAGCACCCAACGTTCCTCCTGGGCCATGCTGTGTGCCACCGGCTCCACGGTCTTGAGGAAGCCTTGGTAGTAGCCACGGACGGTAAACAGCCCCGGCACACCCTTGTTCAGGGGCAGGCCGCTGGTACGCTGGAACACCAGCATGGCAGACGGGCCAGCGACTTCAGAGACCTTGAAATCGGCCGCCACATTGCCCACCCCCATACGCTTGATGCGACCGTAGACGCGCTCCGGCAGGCTCTTGCGCAGCAATATCTCGCGTGCTTCCGCCACCAGCTTCTCGTCCAGCGCTACCGGGCTGTTCGGCATGCCATGGGCCAGCAAGGCGTCCAGATGGCCTTCCAGCTCATCGCGCTGGGCCGACGTCACTTCGCGGGCCAGATTGGCCTCCCAATCCACCATCACCCAGGCCTTGAAAGCTTCGGTGTCGAAATGGCGGCTATCCTGCAGCATCACATAGGCCTTGAGGGCTTCGTACAGCAGATCGCCATCGTGCTGGCTCTGCCGCAGGACTTCTTCCAGCCGGTAGACCACGCGCGGCAACAGGGCATCCTGCAGCAGGCGCTCGTAGGCATTGTTGGCGGCCGCGTCTAGCTTGTCGCCCTGATACAGGCCCACGCGCAAGGACATCGGCACATCGTCGCGCTTTACCAACGGGGTTTCGGCCACATCGCGCACAGCGCGCAGCACCGGCACCAGATCGGCCAGCTTGCCGTCCTGCCCCACTACCAGTTGCTCGACCTGGGCACGCACCTGCGGTACCTGTTGGGTCACTTCGCCGATATAGCCCTGGTTACGCACATAGCTAGTGCCCCAGGCTGCCAATGCCAGGCTGGTGGCCACGGCCAGGCCGGCATAACCACCGCCGGTCAGCAGGGCACGACGGCGGCGCCAACGGCGGTTGGTACCGGCAAGATGCGATTCGGCAAAAATCAGTTCGTTCAGCAGGCGCGAGATAAAGAAGCCCTTGCCGCCGGCATTGCTCAAAGAGGACGCGCCACCGCCACCGCCGTTGCGCTCCAGCTGGGCGCGGGGGAACTGGCTCAGCAAGGGGTCCAGCGGTTGGCCTTCCTGGGTACCACTGGTGAAATACACACCGCGCAGCATGGCCGAGGCTTGGTACGGCGTAGGCGAGAACACCAGGCCGAGGAACTCCAGCAGCGGTTGGCGCAGAATGCCAAAGCGCTGCGGGAAGTGGCACAGCTGGGTGCGGCGCTGGGCATCACGCTCACGCTCCAGCCGCTCCACCAGCCGACCCTGCAAGCGGTCTGCCAGCTTGTCGAATTCGGCGGCAACCTTGTCCTGCGGCACGGCGGCCTGGCCTTCCTGCAGCGGCAGGGTCAAACCCCAGACCTGCTGGCGCTCGTCGGCCGTCATGTCCTCGAAGTACTCGCCAAAGCCGGCGAGCAGGTCGATCTTGGTCACCATCACATAGATGGGGAAATTGATCTGAAGGCCATCGCGCAACTCATTGATACGGTTGCGCAGTGCCGCTGCCTGCAGTTCGATCTCGAAGCTGGTGTTCTGCAGCAGCTCGGTGGCGCTGATGGTCAGCATCACGCCATTGATGGGCTGGCGCGGCCGGTGGCGGGCCAGCAGGCGCAGGAAGCTGCCCCATTCCTTGCTGTCCGCCATCTTGTCGCTGGACTGGGTACTGTAGCGGCCAGCGGTATCGAGCAGCACGGCGCGGTCGGTAAACAGCCAGGAGCAATTACGGGTACCACCCACGCCACGTACGCTTTCGCCGGGCAGGTGGTCGGCCAGCGGAAAGCGCAGGCCGGAATTCAGCAGCGCAGTCGTCTTGCCTGTACCGGGCGCACCGACGATCACATACCAAGGCAATTGGTAGAGGTAGGCCTCGTTATCAAACCGGGACATCCATTTGCGCACACCGCGCGCCGAGCCCTCGGCCGTGCGGGCCTTGCGCAGCACGCCCAGAGCTTCCGAGAAGCGCTGTTGCAGCACCTGGTTTTCCTGGTTCTCCTGGGCATCCTCCGACTTGGCCTGCACCAGCAAGCCCGACTCCAGCGCCTTGTTGGCCTGGCGCTTGCGCCACCATGACCAGGCATGGCGTATCAGGAATACCAACAAGAACAAGCCTAACAGGCCCAAGCGTACCCATACGGGTGCCAACGGGCGCCACTCGGCGATGGCGATCAGGGGACCGACAAACCAGATCAGCAAGGCCAGGCAGATAAAGCCCAGCGCCGCCAGCACCCAACGATTGAACAACAAGCCAAACAATTTTTTCATGATGAGGGTGGCCAGACTTATTTACTGACGAACAAGGTGATTTCAACGCGGCGGTTGCGCGCGCGATTGGCCGCCGAATCATTGGCGGCGACAGGTTCGCTGTCGGAGCGACCATCCACCATCAGGCGGTCGGCCGGCAGGGTATCTGCCAGCAGGTCACGCACTGCTTCTGCCCGGGCGCGGGACAGATGCCAGTTGGACGGATACTGCATGGAGCGTACCGGTTGGTTGTCGGTGTGGCCGCTGACCAGCACCTGGCCCTTGACCTTCTGCAGCTCGGCCGCAATGCGGGCCAGCACCGGCAGATAGGCCTGGGTGACATCCGCACTACCCGACTCGAACAGGCCGTCGCCGCGTATGGTCACCACCGAGCGGTTCTCGTGGTCGGCCACCGATACCAGGCCTTCGTTGATTTCCTTCTGCAAGAAGGCGGCCAGTCGTGGCGCCGCTGCCGGCTTATCCAGCAACTGGTTGGCCACCCGGGCGCGCAGGCTCTGGATATCGCCAAACACCGGGTCGGAATTGCGGTTGAGACTGAGCGACAGGCCCATATAGAGCAGCGCCAGCACCAGGCCCGCAGTCGAGGCGGCCACCCACAGGGGGATGACAAAACGGGTGGATTTGTTGACCGACACCTCGCCCTGCCAGTTGGCGGACAAATCACGCTCAGCCGCCGGGCGCTGCTGCCGCAGCATCTCAACCAGACGGCGACGCAGCAGATCCAATTGCGCAGCGCCACCTTCCACCACCCGGTAACGGCCTTCAAAGCCGATGCACAGGCACAGGTACATCAGTTCCAGCAGGTCGCGGTTACCTACCGGGTTCTCACCCAACTTGGCCAGCAGTTGGTAAAACTTCTCGCCGCCCCAGGTCTCGTTGTGAAAAGTCACCAGCAGGCTGTGCTTGGCCCAAACACCCATGCCGCCCCAGGGCGTATCGGCCGCGACCTCATCCAGCAAGGTACACAGCACATAGCGGCCGGCAATTACCTGCTCATGGCGCAAGCCGGCAGCACGGGCGGCATCCTCAAAGGCCCGCACCCGTTCCACCAGGTATTCACGCAGGCCTGCAGGGTTGGGGTGATGCGCAGTCTTACGCAGTTGCCCAGCCAGATAGAGCAAGGGGTTGGCGCAGGCCACCAGCGGATTGAGGCCGGAATAGACCGGCTCGCTCTGCACATCGTCAAAGTCGTCGTGAAAGCCTGTCAACGGCCCGCTGGCGGGCTGAGACGGCGTTTGCCCACCGGGGGTGGGCTTGAGTAGATTGAAATCGGCGTCCATGGGGTTCTTCACCAGGTTGTAACCCTTGCGTCAGCGCAAGGGCAAAGCATCAGGTAGTGCGCTTGCAGGGGAAGCGTTCCTTGGCAACATTGCCAACGGCAGCAGCGGCGCTGCTGTCACGCTGCTTGATACGGCGTAGCGAACGCACGATCTCGGCATGCACCTCGGCGGTAGCCACACCAGGGCGGCCAGTGCACCAGTTCACACCCTCGCCGCTATCGAGCACGCCAGACAGATAGATATCCGCCTGATCCTTGGCCAGACGTATGGTCGTCGTCGAAGGACCATCCGGCGGCGGCGTCATGCCATTGCCATCAGCAAAGTCCAGCAAACGAGCCACCGAAACCCGGAAAGTACCTATAGGCGCATACCGGTTGTAGGCAGTCGAACCCGGCTTGCTCTTGGCTTCGGCTTTATTGGCCTCAGCCTTGTCTGCCTTCTTTGCATCCACCTTCTTCGCGTCCACTTTGTTCACATCGGCCTTTTTTGCCTCGACGGCCTTCGCCGGCTTGGCGGTCTTGCTGGCAGGCGTCGCAGCTGGCTGCGGTGTGGCTGCCGGCGTGGTCGCTGGTGCGGCGCTAAGGGGCAGGGCCAGCCATGCCAGTACCAAGCCCGCTGCAGTGCGCAATTTCATTCGGTTCATCTCATCACCTATGGGAGACCAGTCGGCTATCCGTCCGGGTCGTGCTAATCGGCTACTGGCGTATGGCCCATAGCGCCAGTTCAAGACCGGGGAACTCACCGGCCAGGTGCAGGGCCACGCCACCAGAGGGCTCAAGCTGGCCCCAGAGTTCGTGGTTACGATCCAATTCGAAATAGTGATAGCCCGCGTGGTAAGGCACCTGCCGTGGTGCCACTGGCAAGGAGTGCAGACCTATGCCAGGCAGTTGCAGGTTGACCAGGTCGCGTATCTTGTCGATAGGGCCGATCTTGATCTGGCTGGGCAGGCGCTGCCGCAGCACCTCGGTCGGCATCTGACCACGGGCGGCCAGCACAAAGGTGGCTTCCCGGTACAGCGCCGAATCGGGGGTGATCGCCACCCGCACGCCATACTTGCGGTCCTGCAGCTCGATGGCGACGGCGCTTTGATCCATCACCATGGCTAGCGCCCGGCGCAACTCGTCCATCAGCGGCGTCAGGGTGGCATCCAGATTGTCCGGATCGTAAGCCGGGAAAGTCGCAGGCAAGCGATCCTCCCTGGCGAAGATGGCCAGATCCCCCGCCATCAAGAGGCCCAGTTGGTGGAAATCTGCCGGATGCCCTGCCGGCATGGCCACCTGTTGGGCCAAGCAGGGTGCATAGCGGTTCAAGGTCTGCAGCAGCAGGTATTCCGCCACCTCGGCCACGCTGCCACGGCCAGGCGCCGCAATACGGGCTGCCATGGCGCTGGCGCGCTGGCGCAGCAAACCCAGGATCTCGCGTGGGTAACCCTCAACCCTCGGGTGAGCCTGGCAGGCCAGCAGAGGGGGCAGGAACTGTTCGTCAAGCTTCACTTCGCCGCTCGGAAGGCGCTCTTGAACCCGGGCAACGGCCAGGCCGGTAATATTACCAACCAGGTCTCTTTCCATCACAAGGCGGCTGTTGAGACGGCCAAGCAACAGCTCAACAGGCTTGCCCAAGGCAGTGTTGTCTTCTACCTCGGCCACCTGCGCCACATACCGGGCCATGGCTGCTTGTGCCGGGTCCAGCTCATGGCTGGGGTGGCTGTCGCTCGCCAGCGGCATGGCCAGGAAAACCCGCTCGTTGCGGGCATCCGCCGGTATCTCCAGCGCAGGCGGCAAGGCATCCTCGCCGCCACAATCGAGCGGTGAACCATCACGGAAGCGCCCATTGGCGCGGCTCAGCGCCAGCTTGCCCAAGGCCAGCTGCGATTCGTCCAGGCGTAGCTGGCGGAACCCCCAATACCAGTCCTGCATCGTGGTGGCGGCCACCAGACGCTCAAAATGGCGCTCCTGTTGCTGGAAATGCTGGGGTTGCAGAAACAACCCCTCGCTCCACATCACGCGATTGTGCTTCAAGATCAAAATCCGTTTCTAAGACAGCGACTTATGCTATTCAAGGGGTTCGCTTCAGGCGCTTCATCAAGGACTGTTTCGCCTTGTCCTTGGCGGCCTGGGCAGCGTCATCAGCGGCCGACTTGACCGCCTCCTCACCCTTTTCCTTGAGCTTGGCTTCCAGCTTGGTCAACTCGCCACTGCCATCTGCCTTGCGCAAGGTCACCTGCCGGTCGCTGACCTCCACGATCAGCGGCAAGACCTTGTCGCCCTGGCTGACATCCAGCGTGCCACGCCATTGTGAATTCTCGATATCACGGAAGGCCGCAATCAGCGCCAGATAACGTGCCTCGGGGGCAATGGGGCGCTCCAGCCGCTGTTGCATGCCAGGCACCAGAGCGATCTCCTCGACCGCCACCAGCTCGCTACCCAGGGCCTCTGCCGGCCGCTCGTACAGACTGAAGAAGTCGGCAGCCTGGAAGGTTGCCAACGATTTGAGATGGAACAGCTTGACCACCACCGGCGAGGAACGACCGCTGGCATCGGGATTGACCTTGGGTGCCGCGTAGAGCAGGCCATCCATGGCGATGGGCTTGCTGGCACAGGCCGAAAGCAGCAAAGCCAAGCCCAGCGCCGCCCACAGACGCGCATGCAACGTAATAGATTTCATCAATTTCCCCCTAAGGCCCAGCCTCAAACGGGCAGGTGCCTGTACCCTAGGCAGACCTGCCGTGCCCGGGCATGGAATACAAAACAGCAAAACCTGGCGATCAGGATCAGTTTTCAATGATACCTAGGTTCGCCGCATAACCGGAAGTTGGGTGGCAAAATGACATAAACATCAAAAACAAGTCAACACAATGATTAGATTAGAGAATCGTTATCGATTGATGGTGAAAAATGCCATTTGAGTTCGATAGTAAATTCCAATAGCATCGCCACCCACAAGAACCATGCCTTTGCGGTCAAAAAACCCGCAAGGAGGAAAAGTATGTCACACATCGATCTCGCAGCCCTGCTTGCGCCGGTAGCTGATGCGCAGCCCTGCGGCGACAACCTCGAATACAGCGCAGAATTCCTCGCCCTGGAAGCCATGGCGGGCGGCACGCCCGAGCAGCAGTTTGGCGACACCATCATTGCTGCCGTGGCGCCCGACTGGCTCGCCGTCGCCCGGCAAGCCCAGGAGATGCTGGCCCGTAGCAAGGATTTGCGCATCGCCGGCTTCCTGGTCCGCGCTGCCACCCGCAACAGCGGCCTGCAAGGCCTGGCCCAAGGCCTATCGCTGGTAGCCGATCTGCTGGCCCAGTACTGGCCTGACCTGCACCCCGAACTGGAAGACGGCGACGCCACCATGCGCGTCAACGCCCTGTCGGTGCTGGCCAGCGCCGAGTGCTTGCAGGCTGACGTGCGCCAATCGGTCTACTTGGAAGTGCGTGGCCTCAGCAGCTGCCTGGTGCGCGACGCCGAAATCACCCTGAGCGGCCGGGCCGAGCGCGAAGGTGGCCTGCAGGAGGCCGACCTGATGCGCCTGGTTCAGGCCGACCCGGCACAGGCGCAGGCAGTGGCCGAGCTGCTGACGCAGATTCTCGCCTCGCTCGCCGTCATCACCAGCCAGCTGGACGACAACGCCCCCTACCACGGCCTGGACTTTCAACCTATGCGCCGCCTGCTGCAGGCCCTGCAGCTGCCGCTGAAGGCCGTGACCGGCGATTCCGCACCGGCTACCGAAGAGACAGCCGAAGGCAACATCCAGCCAACCGAAGGGGCGCCGGTCAGCCACGCACCCGCCGGACAATGGCCCCAATCTGTCAACAGCCGCCAGGAAGCCGCACGGCTGGTGGAGTTGGCATGCAGTTACTTTGAACGTCATGAGCCCGGACACCCAGCTCCGCTGCTATTGCGGCGCGGCCAAAAGCTGATGACAATGGATTTCCTGGAAATCATGCGCGAACTTGCCCCTGAAGGTCTGGGCCAGATCGAGATGGTTGCCGGGCTTAACCGCTAAACGGTCATTGCAGGCCGAAACGCAAATCTCTACCCACCTCAGCTAGCAAGGACCCCTCATGGCTAAAAGTGATAGCGGACAAAAATTCATTGCCCGTAACCGCGCACCGCGCGTACAGATCGAATACGACGTTGAAGTCTACGGCGCCGAAAAGAAGGTGCAGTTGCCCTTCGTGATGGGCGTGCTGTCCGACCTCTCCGGCAAGTCCGAAGTGGACCAAGGCTCGCTGGCCGACCGCAAGTTCATGGAGATCGACGTCGACAACTTCGACTCGCGCATGAAGTCGCTCCGCCCCCGCGCCGTTTTCAGCGTACCCAACGCCCTCACCGGCGAAGGCAACCTCAGCATTGACGTCAGCTTCGAGAGCATGGACGACTTCTCGCCGGCCGCCATTGCCCGCCAGATCGAACCGCTGCGCAAGCTGCTGGAAGCCCGCCAGCAACTGGCCAACCTGCTGACCTATATGGACGGCAAGACCGGCGCCGAGTCGCTGATCGCCAAGTTGCTGCAAGACCCGGCCCTGCTGGCCAGCCTGTCCAGCAGCCCCAAGGCCGAAGCCGCCGATACGGCCGCCACCGTTGCCGAATAAGCCAGGGAGCATGATTGCATGACCACCGAATTACAGGATTTCGCCAAATCCGGCCCGCAACACGAAGAGCAGAATGATTTCTACCAGCTGCTGCAAAAAGAGTTTCGTCCCAAGACCGACGAAGCCCGCAGCGCCGTGGAGCAGGCTGTCCACACCCTGGCCAAGCAGGTACTGAGCGACACCAACCTGATCAGCGACGACGCTTTCAAGTCCATCGAAGCCATCATTGGCCAGCTGGATCGCAAGCTGTCCGAACAGCTCAACCTGATCATTCACCACGCCGACTTCCAGCAGCTGGAATCGGCCTGGCGCGGCCTGCATTACCTCATTACCAACACCGAGACCGACGAGATGCTCAAGGTCAAGGTGTTCAACGTCGCCAAGACCGATCTGCATCGCACCCTGCGCCGCTTCAAGGGCACCAACTGGGATCAAAGCCCGTTCTTCAAGCGTGTTTACGAAGAAGAATACGGCCAGTTCGGCGGTGAACCGTTTGGCTGCATGGTGGGTGACTACTTCTTCGACCACAGCCCCGTCGATGTCGAGCTTCTGCGCGAGATCTCGCGTACTGCCGCCGCTTCGCACTGCCCCTTCATTACCGGTGCAGCACCCTCGGTGATGCAGATGGAATCGTGGCAGGAACTGGCCAACCCGCGTGATCTGACCAAGATTTTCCAGACCCCGGAATACGCCGCCTGGCGCTCGCTACGTGAATCGGAAGACGCCCGCTACCTGGGCCTGGCCATGCCGCGCTTCCTGGCCCGCCTGCCCTACGGTGTCAACACCAACCCGGTGGACGAGTTCGATTTCGAGGAAGACACCGCAGGCGCCGCCCACGAGCGCTTCGGCTGGGCCAACTCGGCCTATGCCATGGCCGTCAACATCAACCGCTCGTTCAAGCAGTACGGCTGGTGTACCCGTATACGCGGCGTGGAATCGGGTGGCGCGGTAGAGAACCTGCCTTGCCATACCTTCCCCACCGACGACGGTGGCGTGGACCTGAAGTGCCCGACCGAAATCGCCATTTCGGACCGCCGCGAAGCCGAGCTGGCCAAGAACGGCTTCATGCCGCTGCTGCATCGCAAGAACTCGGATCTGGCCGCCTTTATCGGCGCACAGTCGCTGCAAAAGCCGACCGAGTACATGGACGCCGATGCCAGCGCCAACGCCCAGCTGGCTGCCCGTCTGCCTTACCTGTTTGCCGTCTGCCGCTTTGCCCACTACCTCAAGTGCATCGTGCGCGACAAGATCGGTTCGTTCACCAGCCGCGACGAAATGCAGCGCTGGCTCAACGAATGGATATTGCACTACGTCGATGGCGATCCTTCCAACTCGTCCGAATCGGTCAAGGCTGAAAAGCCCCTGGCTGCGGCCGAAGTCCATCTGGAAGAAATCGCGGACAACCCAGGCTACTACGCTGCCAAGTTCTTCCTGCGCCCGCATTACCAGCTGGAAGGCCTGACCGTGTCGTTGCGCTTGGTGTCCAAGCTGCCATCGGCCAAGGAAGGCGGCGGCTAGTACTCACACGCGGGCAAACGGTGGGCCCAGCCCGCCGTTGCCCCACTCATGCAGTAGCAGTAAATGCAGTGCAAAACGTCAGATTGCGCGCAGCAATTATGACAATATCATTAAATGATAATGCATCCGTATTGAGATGCAGGAGGAAATCGGATGGCGCTTGCCAAGGCAGCCCTTCGCCTATACCCGACCACCCCTGGTGCAGTGCTGCTGTTTCCAGCGCCTGCCTGCCGGAAGGCCCGGTCCGTAGACGTGACACCTCCGATAAAGGGCTGGCAGGGCAATTTTCCTGCCCGCAATCAAAGCACTGTGGCATGGCTTAGCCGCAACTTAAACACTTCATTGCACCAGCCTTCTGGACGGTCGCAATGCGCTCAAGTGAAATGACAATGTCATTATTTACCTTTATACGCTCGCAGCAAGTACTAAGGTATGCGGGTCTCGCTTTGGTTTTCGCAGCTGCATCAGCATGCCCAACGGTTGGCTTCACTCCCCTGCCTATTGGTCAAGGCTCAACTGCCGATCAATACGTCGGTCACGGTAGGCATCTCGAAGTGCTGTTTACCCACGAAGGCCAAGCAGGCGAGGTCGATGTCTTTCCCGAGCCACCACTCGTGATCAAGCAACGTAAGGATGGGAAGCAATGCAAGATCGAAGAGGGCGGCATCTGGGTAAGGAAGTCGGTCTTTCTGGACGCGAGCGAACAGCACCTGCTGGTACACGAGTACAGCGGCTCCAACGACAGCTTGGTGATCTACCGCACCAGTGATTGCAAGACGATCAAGACCTTTGATGTCAGTGGGCTGCGCTGGCAAGTGGAAGGCTCCCAGCTGGTTACGGGCAAAGCATGCAGCGCGGATAGCCTTGCCAGTTGCAAGACCAAGCGCAGGGTGCCGCTGAACACCGTTAGCAAAAGCACATCACCACAATAAGTAAGAGAGAAACATGGCTGATAAATGCATCGTCGACGCATGCCGTGCAGTCTGGGAGCAATCCTTTACAGCAGGCGTGCTCAACAAGAACAACTGCTCTGGTTTCGTCAAAGCTGTCGCAGCCGAGCTAGGCATACACCTGCCCAATACCCAGGCTGATGGCATTGCCGACTATCTGGATCGCAACTGGACAAAGCTTGCCAGCCCTGCCGAAGCGCTTACCCGTGCCGGCCAAGGCTATCTCGTCTTGGCTTGCCTCAAGGCAGGCGAGCACCAGCCAGTCAAATCCAATGGCCACGTAGTCGTCATCGTGCAAGGCCCCGTGTATCGCAACAAATACCCTCGCTGCTGGGGCGGCAGCATCGGCGGTGCGCAGAGCGCCGGCACCCGTTCAGTAGGAGAAGTATGGAACAACCGCGATCGTGACCAGGTTCGCTACTACGCATGGAACACGGCAATTTGTAACGCAGGTTAAAAAGGCAGTACCCCATCCAGTATCCCACTGGTATAGCAGCACCGTACCGGGGAGACGTTCTGCGCCCCGCGCGCAAATTCTAAGCAAGGAGAAGCAGTAAATGGCAATTGATATGTTCCTGAAAATCGACGGCATCGAAGGCGAATCGGCTGACGACAAGCATGCCAACGAAATCGAACTGATTTCCTTCAACTGGGGCATGTCGCAAGCCTCCAGCATGCACGCCGGTACCGGTGGCGGCCAAGGCAAGGTGTCGGTTGACGACCTGTCCTTCGTCCACTTCCTGGACAAGGCCAGCCCCATCCTGATCCAGACCTGTATGTCCGGTAAGCACATCCCCAAGGCTGTGCTGACCGCCCGCAAGGCCGGTGAAAAGCCCCTCGACTACCTGAAGATCACCATGACCGACGTGCTGGTCAGCTCGGTGAGCCCTTCGGGCAGCAACGGCGGCGGCCAATCCGTGATGGAAGCCGTTGGCCTGTCCTTCTCCAAGGTCAAGGTCGAGTACCAGCCACAAGGCGCCGATGGTAGCGCCAAGGGTGGCGCCGTGGTGTCCGAGTGGGACATCAAGGCTAACAAGAAGGTGTAAGTCCCTGTCAGGCATCCTGAGCCAAGGGCGCTTCCCCAGGGAGTGCGTCTCGTGGCCCAGGGTACCGGACAGATCGAAGTAGCTGGGCCGCAAGGCCCAAGGCAATGGTCGGCCCTGTCGCCGGCCATTGCCGTTCCCTTCCGCAAATGAGATTCGCAATGAGTTTATCGAGCAATGCCGAAACCCTGATCCGGGAGAATCGCCCGTCAGAAGCACTGGAAGCCCTGCAGGCAGAGGTACGCACCTCTCCGGCCAAACCGGAGCCACGCGTTTTCCTGTTTCAGTTGCTGGCCGTGCTGGGAGACTGGACCCGGGCCCAGACGCAACTCGATACCCTGGCCAAGCTCTATGATGACTACGCCACCTTCGCCCAGCTGTATCGGCAGGTGCTGATTGCCGAGCGCAACCGTGCCGATGTCTTCGCCGGCAAGGCCACCCCCATCGTCATCGGCGAACCCGCCCCCTGGCTGGCGCAACTGATCGAAGCCCAGCAGCGCGATGCCGCCGCCCAGCACGCCGCCGCCGCCATACTGCGCCAGCAAGCACTGGCCGATGCGCCGACCTGTGCAGGCCAGATCAACGAACAACCCTTCAGCTGGCTGGCCGATGCCGACAGCCGCCTGGGCCCTGTGCTGGAAGCCCATGTCAACGGCCAGTACCGCTGGATACCCTTCGACAAACTGAACAGCATCACCGTGCAAGCGCCAGAATCGCTGGTCGACCTGGTGTGGGTAAAGGCCGAACTGGAACTGGCAGGCGGCCAGCAGACGCCAGCGCTGATACCCGTGCGCTATCCCGGCACCCCCGCCATGGGCGGCGCGCTGGCCATGTCGCGCGCCACCCAATGGTTGCAGCCGCACACCGATACCTGGGTGGGCCTGGGTCAGCGCGAGTTCACCTGCGACACCGCAGAATTCGCCCTGCTCGACGTACGGCAAATCCGTTTCGACCCGGTGGCAGAGTAACCATGGCCGGCCAGCGCACACCCGGCCCCCAGGGTACCAGCAGCAGCATGGTGCCCCTGGAGCGGGGTATCGCCCAACGCATCCAGCCCGCCATGGCAGGCGCGCTGGGCGTTCGCGCTGGTTCGCAGGGCAATGTGCAACTGGCCTGGGCCTCGCAAAAGGGCTTCTATGTCCACCAGCGGGCCACCTTTCTGGTCATAGGCCGACACCTGCCGCAGGACGAACGCGCCATACTGGCCCATGCCCATGTCGCCGCCGATGCCAAGGTGTACCAGGGGCTGGATTCCACCCACAGGCATGCCATGCGGCGCCCCCGGCAAACCACCGATGAAGCCCAGGCCGAAGCCAATCGCTTTGTGCGGGCGCAATACCAGCGGGCATGGAACGCCCCCGATCGCAAGACCGCCTTGTTCGAGTTCGGGCTGGCACTGCATACCATCCAGGACTCCACCTCGCCCTCGCATAGCGGCTTTCAGCTATGGACAGGCGAAGAGACCTTTGGCGAAGAAGTCGGCCATGTCCACAAGGAAATGATCAACCCAGGCGACGACAGCCAGCTCTACCTTGCCACCAAGACCGCCTGGGAGTGGTTTGTCGCCAAGCGCCTGCCCGCCGGCAATCTCTTCATCTTTGGCTGCGATGGCTGCAGCACCGGCTTGGGCTAGCCATGGCGCCACACGCCCTCCCCCGCCCGCACCCACCAGCCTGGCTGGCGGCGGCACTGCTGTGTGCCCCGGCCATGGCCAGCGGCAATATCAACGTCATGTTCTGGCTGGCCGGCGCCGTGCTCACCCTGCTGCTGAGCATAGGCGTGCTGATCTTCACCCTAAAACGCCATCGCCTGGTTTTCCTGACGCTGCATGTGCTGCTGCTCATGCTCATTTGGTACCTGGCCATGGGCGCACGCGGCGCCTCGCACGACCTGATAGGGGGGCTGCTCACCGTCGCACCGCTGGCACTGTGTGGCGCCTGGCTAGGCTTACAGAGGGCAAGCCGATGAGCCGCCCTTTGCCCTTGCCATCCCTAGCCATGCTCGCCCTGCTGTGGCTCGCCCTGATCGCGCTGCCCAGCCAGGCCGACGAGGGCCGGCTGTTTGAGGACTACGACAGTTTCTACAGCCAGCTGCACACCCAGCCACCACCGCTGACCTTGCTGGGCCCGCTATCGCCCCCCAACGGCAAGCACGCGGTCTGGACGCGAGATACCCCGCTGGGCAAACTGGCCATAGGCAGCAAGGGCCAGTACCAGTTGAACCGGCACGCACTGGCCATCAGCCGGCTTAGCGTAGGCGGCCCCCAGGCCGATCTGAGCAAGCTCGACCTTGCCACGGCCGATGTCTACCAACTGGGCGCGCAGCATATCTGCGTCGAGAGCGCCACCAGCCTTCTCGGCGCCTCCGGCAGCTTGCAGCGCTGGCGCTACATAGTCGTGCTGGACGACATGGGGCGGGACAGCTTCGCCGTTTTCTCACTGTTCGGCTCCTGCCATGCCATCAGCGATCTCGACGGCGATGGCAAGCTGGACCTCATCGTTGTCAGCGCCGACGGCGAATACTTCCAGGCCCAGGCCAAGGCCCGCCACGGTGGGCAGTTGCGCACCCTGGCACTGGACGCTTGGCAATTGATACCCGAAGCACCCGACAACCCGTATGTCTTCCGGGCCAGCCCGCTGACAGACCCGTTTAATTAAGCACACCGTTAAAACCGATAACCCCATACGTGCCGCCAGCAACACTAGGCCCACAGCATGAATACCCAGGGATAGTCCGCATGTTCGATCATCGCAATGTCCGCCTCACCACCCCGCTCGGCCCCGAAGCCCTCATCTTCCGCCGCCTGGACGGCCACGAAGCACTCGGACAGATC
>NZ_BSOG01000007.1 GCF_030160395.1 Chitinimonas prasina | reverse complement strand
TGAAGCATGACCGTACCGAGACGGTGGACAACAACGAGACCATCACGGTGCACAACGACCGCACCGAGCGGGTGGACCACAACGAGAAGATCTCGATAGGCGACAACCGCACGGAGGATGTGGGCAAGAACGAGACCATCAGCATCGGTGAAAACCGCAGCGTGACGGTGGGCGACAACGAAACGATCAGCATAGGCAGCAACAAGACCGACGATATCGGCGACAACCTGAGCATCACGGTGGGCAAGGCCAAGACCGAGACGGTGGCATTGGCGTCGATGGAGAACGTGGGCCTGGCGAAGATGACGAACGTGGGGGCGGCCTACAGCCTGAATGTGGGGGCGTTCATGAATACGGTGGTGGCGGCCTGGCAGAAGGAACAGGTGGGATTGACCAAGGCGATTACGGTAGGTGATGCATACGATCTCACCGTTGCCGGTGCAAGCTCGATCCATATGGACGAAGACACCATCACCCTTAAAGTCGGCAAGAGCGTCATGACCATGAAAGGGGACGGTACCATCACAATCAATGGCAAGGACATCAATGTCATGGCCAGTGCCGAAATACAAGTCGAAGCCAAGGCCGATATTGTCATGCATGGCAAGAACATCAAGCAGAATGGTTAAGGAGACAGGCATGTCCGTGCCCCACACCGCCCAGTGCACTGGCCAATCCACATCGGGTACCCCCTTAGACTCCCTACTGCAACGGCCAGCTGCTACGCTCGCCCCACCGCAAGGCAGCGTCATGCTCGCCACGCTGATCGCATTTGATGGTAGCCAAGCCACACTCTCGCTCCCTGGTGCTCAGCCTATCACCGCAGCCAGCTTGGTCCCACTGCAAGCTGCAGATATCGGTCGCACGGCAGCAATCACACTGCACGGCGACAGCCAAGCACTCGTGCTTGGCTTAATCTGGAAAGCGGAGCCCGCGACCACG
Source organism: Chitinimonas prasina (assembly GCF_030160395.1). Taxonomy (GTDB): domain Bacteria; phylum Pseudomonadota; class Gammaproteobacteria; order Burkholderiales; family Chitinimonadaceae; genus Chitinimonas; species Chitinimonas prasina. The sequence continues at coordinate 232,030 of NZ_BSOG01000007.1, read as the reverse complement.
ACCCTGCATGATGTCATCGTCGATGGCCAACACGTCAGCATTGAAGCCAAAGAATCCATCACCCTCGCCTGCGGTCGCGCCAGCGTCACCCTTACTGCAGACGGCCAGATTCTGCTACGCGGTGACTATATCTCGAATCACTCCACCGGCACCCAGCGCATCAAGGGCGCTGCCGTGCAGATCAACTGACGGGATAACCGATATGGACCTGATCAACGGCACCCGCTACGCCCTGAGCGTCGACCAGGTACTCGATAAAGACGGCCGCCCATGGCTCGTAGCCGTGGCCAAAAGCACTTGGCAGCTCGAACCCGACGCCGACGGAAAGCTGACCCTCGCCGCCAAACAACGCCCACTGCGCATGAGTGACGTGCACGAAGGAGAGCCCGGTCTGAGTGCCCCTTTGTTCGAATCTGACTACACCTTTCGCAAAGCCGCTTGCGATGTACTGTTCAAAGGTGCTGCCCACTCACCCGAAGGCAAGCCTGTCAAGATACTTGAAGCCGGTCTACGCATCGGTCCTATCCACAAGGTATTACGCGTCGTCGGCAACCGCCCCTGGCAACGCAAGCTAGGCAGCTACTGGACACCGGGCTCACCGGAGCCGTTCGTTCAACTCCCAATCACTTACGGTAATGCTTTCGGTGGCATGTATACACCTGAGCAAATTGGCTCCTCCTCCCCGGACGATTACCTAAGCTACCCCGACAATCTCGTCGGCCGCGGTTATGCCAAAGGCGCATTCCAAGGTCTCTTGGCTGACACCTACGCACCCAACCTCGAAGCCATGGACGAGGAGATCAGTGCGCCCGACGGACGTTACAAGGCTGTGTCGCTAGGCCCGATTGCCCGCAACTGCCCCCCCCGGCTACGCTACGCCGGCACCTATGATCAACGGTGGCAGGAGGAGGTCTTCCCTCTCCTGCCCAAGGATTTCGACGAGCGCTTCTATCAGAGCGCGCCACCGGACCAGCAAATGCCTTATCCAACCGGTGGTGAGCAGATAGCACTGCTCAACCTGACGCTTGGTGGCGGCCTCAAGGTCATTACCTTGCCACGTCTACGCCTGCCCATGGTCGCACTGACGCGCGAGCGTCGGCCCATCCCGCTCCACACCGTCGTCGACACCCTGATCTTCGATACCGATGCCATGGTGCTCGAAGTCGTCTGGCGTGCCTGCCATCCGCTCAAGCGCAATCTGCAAGAAATCCACACGCTGGCCGCCGGCAACGTCTGCAAACGCTGGTGGAAGAGCCGCGTCTACGGTGCGGAAGACTGTGGCTGCCACGGTATCGAAACAGACGACAAGGACCTGGCTCCCGTCACCGAAGCACTGGAGGAGGACGACTCCATACCCGATGACAGCACACCCCGCAGCGAGCATGCATGAGTAACCATACAAAGCTGACTATTATCGCCAGCGGCGCTGTCACGCCACTGGGCTTGAGCGCCGCCAGTACCTGCGCCGCCATTCGCGCCTGCCTCAATAACTTTCGCGAAACGCACTTCGTCGACGGACAAGGAGCTCCGCTGCTCGGCGCCACAGTGCCTGCGCACGCCCTGCTTGGCAGCGACGAGGATGCCGTACAAGGTGGGCCAGATAAGCTCGCCGCTATGTTCGTACGCGCCGTGCGCGAATGCCTGCAGCAGGTACAAGGCTTCAACGCCGCCCAGACGGCTCTGCTACTAGTCGGCCCCGAAAGCAGCCGGCCAGGCATCACTGCCGAAAGCCTGCGTGAAGTCTTTGATGCCTGTCAGGCCACGCTCGGCGAGCACTTCCACGACGCCAGCCGCATCACGCAGATCGGAACCCCTGGGCTCGCTGTAGCACTTAAATACAGCCGCGAGCTCCTGGCCGACCCGAATCAAAGTGGCGTTCACGCGGTCTTGATTGTCGGCCTGGATAGCCTGCTCAACACCAGCGACATCCTCGCAGGCCTCCAACAGCGCCGACTCCTTGCCCAGAACAATAGCGACGGTTTCATCCCCGGTGAAGCATGTGCCAGCCTATTCATTATTGGCGAGCGCAGCAATATCACAGCCCCCAGCGGCAACCTAGTCGTGCGCGGCCTTGGTATAGCCCAAGAGACCGAAACCCTGCTCGAGCAAAAACCCAGCCGAGGCCAAGGCCTGGCGGCCGCCATCCGGCAAGCGCTAGACGAAGCCGGCCTCGGAGCCCACGACATGCACACCCGGCTCTCTGACGCCACAGCCGAAAGCTACTTCTTTGAAGAAGCCAGCTTCGCCTGGACCCGGCTACTACGGCAGCGCTCACCGGAGGGCTACGGATTTTTCACCCTAATGAACCGCGTCGGCCACATCGGTGCCGCCATGGGACCACTCACCCTCGTCGTCACCCTTGACCAGGTGCGCAAGCAATGGGCCACCGGCCCCCACACGCTCGTCCACCTCAGTAGTGCGCATACGCCCCGAGCTGCTGTAGTCGTGACCGCTGCCTGAGCCACAGAATCGAGAATCCGCCGTCATGTCCCACAACGTCTTCGCCAACAACAACGAGATCTGTGCCAAAAGTGCATCGGGTTCGTCGAATCTCGCCACGGATACCTGCTTCTCGCCCGGCGCCCCCATGCCCGGCGTGCCCGTGCCCTACATGAATAGCTGCAAAGCCAGTGACATTACCAAGGGCTCCAAGACAGTAGCCATCAAGGGTATGGAAGTCTGCATGGAGGACAAGAGTTACTTTGCCACCAGTTACGGTGATGAAGCCGCTACCCAGGGGCTCAAGCGCGGTGTCGTCTCAACCAGCGTCCAGGGCAAATGCCGCTTCATAGGCTGGAGTCCCAACGTATTTGTCGAAGGCTTGGCCGTTACCCGCCATCTGGACATGGTGACGCACAACCACAACAGCCCGGCCAATACCCCTCCCATGCATTACATGTCCAATGCCGACCCTTCTAACCCATGCAAAAAAGACTACGAACAGATCGCCAAGCGTTGCGCGCCTGACGATCACAAGGACAGGGCCAAGCGTGGCAAGGGTGTACCTAAGGACAAGCAAGGGAAGGTCGATAAGGCCGGTAATTGGGTCATGGATCATTGCGGTCCGCTTATGGTCCATCCCGGCGACAATTTTGAGGACTGGAAGAAGGATTTTGGGGACTTGGGTAGCCTGATGAAGAAGGCTTCAGATCAGCTCAAGAACGATGTGATCGCCAAGATGGAAAAGGAGATCGCCGAGTTCGCGGCAAAGAAGCTGACAAAGATGGCTGTAAGGCGCGGCCTGACGGGTTGGATACCTGTAGTCGGCTGGGTACTGACCGCAGTAGATGTTGCAGCAACGGGATATGAGATTGCCACAACGGTCAGCACCATGAAGGATGAATTGGCTGACCTAAAGAAAACCGTCGACAACCTCAAAAAAGAGTCAGACAACGTTACCAAAGCATTCAAGGATTACGAAGATAAGCTCAAGAAATACGGCACCATGAGCGCCGATGAGAAGAACAAAGCTGAGCGTGAAGTCATGGCAGCCGTTCAGGGTGCCTATGGCGCGGCCAACCCTTGCTTGCGTGCCCGTAAATGTGCCTTAGTTCCCTACAATAAGGCAGATAAAGATAATGGCTGGCTAGGCAAGGGCTGCTGCCCAGGTCAAACTGGCCACCACCTTTTGCCTGATGCCATGTTCCGCAGTGCTGATAAGCAAGAACAGGCGAAGGCGTTCGAGACCTGGAAGAAATCCTACGGTGGCAAGAAAGATAAGTCCAAACTCACTGCCAGCGATATGCCGCGTGATCACAAGGCAAATGCAAAGTGCTGGGACAAATACAAGGAAGGCCCAGCCCCGACCATCTGCCTGGAAGGCACCGACAATACCAGCGGCTCGCACGGTCTAGTCCACAGCGCGACCTCAACGTTGCTTGCACCGTTCAAGAGCAGTCCGACTATGGATTACACCAAAGCCCGGAGCCTGCTTGCCAAGGAAATTAGCGTCGCCTACGGTTGCGATGCCGACTGTCTGGAAGCGCAATTGGATGAAGCCTATTGCAAGATGTATACCTGCGGCGGAAACAAACCCTGCCCAGAGAAGCTAAAGGATGCCAAGGTTGTCCCACATGACGGCATGCCAAATGGCGGACCGAAAACCGGCGACGGTACAGTAAACACAGACATGGATGGTTAATTATGTTCGACGCAAAAACTTGGGAAAGATTCGGTTCAGGCTTCTCGTTCTACGACTGTGCAATCAGCACCGCTACCCGTTTCTGGTTGCTAGGGTACGAAATTCAGGAGACTCCACACCGTGACCCTTGGCCGCGGATGCGTGTCCTGTCAGTCAGTCTTAAAAAAGACATGGCTGAGCGCTTTTCTTACGATGAGTTTGGCAATTTTGATTTTGCACGCATGGCCTTTTACAAAGGTGATCAAACAGAAATCGTCGCAGCTGATCTCGGCGGCTTGATTTACTCATTCAATGCCCTTGGTACGCGCGAGGAAGCACCGCACCCAATCGGCTTGGCAGGAACCGAGCTACGTGCCACCGTCACGCAAATCGTTCGCATCGGACAGCATGCCTACACTGTCGGCGGACCGCGTCGCATGCACAAGCGCCTAGGCATGAATCAATGGGAAAACATGACTCAAGACCTCCCCATTCCGCTTGCCTATGCCAACGGCGATGTCACTATGGGCGACTATGTCTGGAAGAGCGCTGCCGGTTTTAGCGAATCCGACATCTATACCGTGGGCGGTGCTGGTGATGTCTGGCACTACGATGGCAAGCACTGGACGCAATGCAGCTTTCCATCCAACGAAAGGCTCTACAACGTCTGCTGCGCTGACGACGGCAACGTCTATATCGGTGGCAATATGGGCTCCCTCTACGTCGGGAAAGGCAATCAATGGACCAAGCTCAGCGACAGCAATTTCAGCGTGCCTTGGAAAGACATCGCCTGGTTTGCGGGCAAGCTCTGGTGTGGTTCAGATTACGGCCTTTGGGTCCTGCAAGACAAGGAACTGGTACGTGCAAATATCCCCGCCAACGTCCAACTCGTCTCTGGCGCCATTGATATCTCCCCCGACAGCAAGTGGATGCTGACGGCCGGCCGTGATGGGGCGGCCTTATTTGATGGCACCAACTGGGAAGTCCTGTTCAGCCGCCACGACCTTGAAGACTAAGTACTTGCAGGCCGTCAGCCACAGGCGGCCTGGACTGCCATCGATTAGGTATCGATAGCGGCACGGGAGCAAACCTTTTGAGGTGCCCCCTTGATCCATTGACCAGCTACATCTAGCTAGCCTGAACTCAGAAAGTTGATTGTAATGTCCGTAGTGAAACATCTTGTTGCACGCCACGCCGAGGATGCCGCCTTTTATTGGGCGCGCTGCCAGGAGGGACAGTTCAGCGCTCAGCAGGATATCGCCACACTGAAACGATTTAGCCATTTGGTGGAAGCCAACCTGGAAGGCTTGCGGGTTGCACAGCAGGAGTGCCAGGCCTGCACCCCATCTAATGGTGCAGGCTGGCAAGCCACCTTCTCGCGCACCCAAAAATGGCGTACTGCGGATGAAGCCTTTGTAAGCGGCGTACTGGCTTTGGAGACCGCCTTGGCTGCAAGTGCGCCGACACAGGCACTACTCGATGCGATGGCGCAATTAGCCACGAATCAGTTTGCAGAAACGGGCGAGAGGGAAGTAGCTAAGGGGCTGGCACTGGCAGCTAGTTGGTTGGGCTTGCCAGCAATCAACCTTCTGTCCAATCTCTGGCAACAATCTGCCGACCCCATTCAACGCTACATCACCCTTGCCGCCGCTGCAAAACATGAAAGCCTCAGCGATACCGTGCTGACCGCTTGGCTGCAGGATACCCATCCACTTGTGCGTGCCCATGCCATGCGCTGCGTGGGTGAGCTAGGTCGTACCAAGCTTGGCGAAACCCTGGTGCCAGCCATGGATCCACTGCAGGAGGCTGATGCCGATTGTCGCTATTGGGCTGCCATATCTCGCTGCCTGCTAGGCTATGTCGATGGTGCTCCCTTGCTGGGCAAGTGGGCGTCAGAGCACCCTGAACAGCCAAGGAGCAGACATGCGCTAGCCGTGCTGGCGCAACTGCTCCCGCCCGACACGATGTTCCGAACACTCAGCAACGCGCTAGGTCTACCCACCCATCAGCGCTGTGCATTGGATGCAATACGCTACACCGGGGATCTCCGGTGGGTACCCTATCTGCTTGATCTGGTGGACGCCCATACCCAACCCGACGCGCTACGTAGCGCCCTGCTCGAACCGGCCAGCAACCTGGCTCGGCTGGCCGCCGACGTACTAGCCCACCTGACTGGCCACCCGATTGGCGGCAACATGCAACATGCGGCCTTGTGGCAGGACACACCCAGTGCAGAAGACCTATGGGAACCAGACGAGGCCGGTAACTATCCCGATCCAGCCTCCGACCCTGCAATCCCTGTACACCGCAAGCAAGATCCTGACAGCGGGCTTTTATGGCCCGACCCGCTCAAGCTGCGCCCAGCCATGAGTACTTATGTGTCCCATGCTACGTTTGGCGCAGAGCAACTCCCCATACTGGGCGGCCAGACACTTACATCTGAGAGGGCACAGATCGTATTCGCGGATCCGGAGGCCACCCAGCTACAGCGTCGCCACGCCGCCCTGTTTTTACGATGCAAAGGCTATAGTGCGACCTTGTTGAGTAGCGGAGTATAACCCCCGCCTAATTGCCTTCGTGCGCAAAGTACCGTGGCGACAGCGGAGGCGCAACGCAGCCTGCAATACCGTCAGGTAAGGTGGAAGCACAGCAAGGCCCAAAAACAAGCCGCAGTGACTGGGACAACGTAAACGTGCCAGGCCGCCATCAGGACGGCGGCCGTCGCTGCGTATGTCCTCACAAGAAGAACAATCCAAACAGCCAAATGCGGCACCATGTGGTACAGGATCGTTGCTTCAAGCAGCTTGACGAGGCTTTGTTGCACAACTCCTCGCACCTGAGCCCAGTCGATAAACTACGGCCATGACCCAACCCGCTCCCGCCCAGTACAAGACCACCAACTGGCGCGACTACAACTCCGCCCTCAAGGCCCGGGGATCACTGTTGATCTGGCTCGATCCAGCCATGCAATGGTATGCGCCGGCCTGTGGAAAGCCCGGTCGTCAGCACACCTTCTCCGACGCCTCCATCCAGTTCTGCCTGTCGATCAAGGTGCTGTTCGACCTAGCATGGCGGCAGGCCATTGGCTTGGTAGAAGGGCTGATCAAACTAGCTGGGCTAGACTGGCGCGTGCCGAACTACAGCACGCTGAGCCGGCGCCAGCAGACGCTAACGGTGCAGATTCCGGCCCGGCGCAGCACGGCTGGGCTGCATTTGCTGATCGACAGCACCGGTATTTAGTTTCTCGGCGAAGGCGAGTGGAAGCGCAAGAAATATGGCGCAGAATACCGCAGGCAGTGGCGCAAGGTGCATCTAGGCATTGACGCCGAAACACTGGATATCCGCGCCATTGAAGTCACGGGCAGCGACGCACCGGTGCTGCCGGACTTGCTGGGGCAGATTCTGGCTGAAGAGGGCATTGCCAGCGTGTGTACCGATGGCGCTTACGACACCAAGGATTGCCATCGCGCGATTGCCGAGCGGGGCGCCGAGGCGGTCATCCCTGTACGCAAGAACGGCCGGCCTTGGAAAGCCAATCAAGCTGGCGCCGCAGTGCGCAACGAAACATTGCGCGCGATGCGTCGGCTGGGGCCGGCGATCTGGAAACGCTGGAGTGGTTACCACCGTCGGAGTTTGGTCGAAGCCAAAATGCGCTGCTTCAAGTTGCTGGGTGAACGGGTAAAAGCGCGCACCTTCGAGAGGCAGGTGGCGGAGTTGCAGATTCGCGCCGCACTGCTGAACCGTATTACCCAACTGGGCACGCCGCAGACGGTGAGTGTGGCATGAATCCGTCTGGGGTTTGGGGAGGCTCAATCTTCAGCTGCGTTGTGCAACAAAGCCATGGCGGCCCCAAAACATCTGACGGCGATCTGCAAGAAAATTACAACTTCCAGAAAGGTAATCCTAAATGTCAATTGCTGACAAAGAGCGCTGGGACCGCTTCTTCAATGGCTTCTCAATATATGACTGCGCATATGGCTATGAAGACAGGTATGTTTTCCTGGCCTACGAAAAGACTGACAGCCCTCACCGCGACCCTCTGCCAGAGTTGAGGATTGTTGTTGCTCGCATGGAACGCCCGATGGACAAGCGCTTCTATCGTATGCAATTCCCCTATTTCGACTTCGCCCGTGTTGCGTACACATCCTCACCAGAATCCGAATTTGTTGCGGTCGATATAGTTGGACAAACCTACGGCTACAACCCCCCGCGTAGCGACGAAGAAGAGCGCCATCCGACACAACTGAAAGGCACAGAGCCGGGAGCCACGGTTACTCAGGTCGTTCGGATTGGACAGCATGCTTACACAGTCGGCGGCCCGCGTCGCATGCATAAGCGCCTAGGTGTGAGCCAATGGGAAGACCTCACCAAGGATCTACCCATCCCCCCCGCCTACGCCAATGGCGATGTCACCATGGGCGACTATGTCTGGAAAAGCGCTGCCGGCTTTAGTGAATCAGACATCTATGCTGTTGGCGGTGCTGGCGATGTCTGGCACTACGACGGCCAACGCTGGACTCAATGCAGCTTTCCATCCAACGAACGGCTGTACAACGTTTGCTGTGCCGACGACGGCAAGGTCTATATCGGCGGCAATATGGGCTCGCTCTATGTGGGCAAAGGCAACCAATGGACCAAGCTTGCCGATAGCAACTACAGCGTACCGTGGAAGGACATCGCTTGGTTCGGGGGCAAGCTCTGGTGCGGTTCTGACTACGGCCTGTGGGTGCTGCAGGGCCAGGAACTGGCCCGAGCAGACATCCCCGCCAACGTCCAACTAGTCTCCGGCGCCATTGATATCTCCCCGGACAAGAAGTGGATGCTGACCGCCGGCCCTGATGGGGCGGCGCTGTTTGACGGCACCACCTGGGAAGTCCTGTTTAGCCGCCGCGACCTGGAAGAATAAGTACTCACTGGGCCACCAGTCATAAGTGGCCTGATTTGCTGTCACATCCAAATCGACCGGCAATCTACGGCTACGTAATTGGCTACGCGGCGGCATGACCAGCTTTATCGGCGGCGATGTCGTGGCTACGGGCTATCTTGCCCGCGGGTGCCTCAAACCAGAAATCCCCCTCCACATCCAGGTAACCTCCGGGGTTCCACGCCACCTCCCACAGATAGCCGTCGGGGTCGCTGAAATAGCCATTACGGCCGCCCCAGAAGGTATCGTCGGCGGGCTTGGTGATCGTGGCGCCTCTGCTGGCCAGCTCCAGCAGCAGGCTATCGACTTCGTCCCGCGTCGCCACGTTGTGCGCCAGGGCAATCCGGGCATGACCGCCCTCGCCTGCCAGCCCGGCGTCATGTGCCAGGGCATCGGCGGGGAGCAAGGCCAGCACAAAGCCATTGAGCTGGAAGAAAGCCACACCGGCCTGGCTCTTGGGCGAGAGCGGCCAGCCCATGACCTCGCAATAGAAGCGGCGGGCCCGCTCAAGGTCGCGTACCCCCAGGGTGATGAAGCTGATACGGGCTTGCATGGCGCGGGCTCCCATAAAAAACGGCGGCCACTGGCCGCCGCGTGATCTGCCGTGGTAGACCCAAGTCTACTTGACGGAAACGTTTTCGAAGTTGTTATTGGTGAACGGGCTGGGCTTGAAACCCACGACGTTCTTCTGGAAGGCCACGGTCGTCAGCGGCTCCACCAAGGTGGCCCAGGGCATTTCTTCGATAAAGATCTTCTGGGCGGCTTCGTACAGCTTGGTGCGCTCCTTCAGATCGGTTACCCGCTTGGCCTGGTCGATCAGCTTGTCGAATTCCTTGTTGCACCAGCGCGAGCGGTTCTCGCCCGATTCGGCGGCAGAGCAGCTCAGGTTGGGGGTCAGGAAGTTATCGGGGTCGCCGTTGTCGCCTGCCCAGCCGTAGATGGTGACATCGTGCTCACCGGCCTTGGTGCGCTTTTGCAGTTCTACCCACTCCATCACCGTCACCTTGACGTTGACGCCCAGCTTTTTCCAGTCGGCCTGCAGCATTTCGGCGGCCAGCTTGGGGTTGGGGTTGGAACCACTGCTGCCGTTACGCACCAGGATATTGATGTCGAAGCCATTGGGGTAGCCGGCTTCCTTCAGCAGCTTCTTGGCCTTTTCGATATCGGTCTTGTAGGCAGGGATAGCCTTGTTGTAGCCCCACATGCGTGAAGGCAGCGGCAGGTGGGCGGGCGAGGCGTTGCCTTCCCACACGGCCTTGATCATGGCGTTCTTGTCCAATGCCAGTGCCAGTGCCTGGCGAACGCGCTTGTCCTTGAGCTGGGGCTTCTGGGCATTGAAGGCCACATAGGTCAGCAGCAGTGCCGAGGTTTGCAGCACGGTCAGCTTGGGGTCGGCCTTCAGGCCTGGGATATCGGCCGGCTTGGGGTAGACCATGAAGTTGCACTCGCCACGCTTGAGCTTCTGGGTGCGCACGGCACCGTCTTCGGTGATGGCGAAGATCAGCTTGTCGCTGCCGGGCTTGCCGCGCCAGAAGGTCGGGTTAGCGTCGTAGCGTATCTGCGAGCCCTTCTCGTAACGCTTGAAAACATAGGGGCCAGTGCCAATGGGCTTGAGGTTGATATCGCCGGGGCGGCCAGCCTTGTCCAGCTGCATGGCGTACTCGGCCGACACGATATCGGCAAAACCCATGGCCAGGTTTGCCACAAAGGGCGCTTCGGGCTTGCTCAGGGTGAACTTGACCTTGTAGGGATCGAGCTTCTCGATCTTCTTGATCAAGGTGGGGAAGCCCATATCGGCGGCATAGGGCCAGCCCTGCAGGCTGGCCTTGGCGCCGGGGTGCTTGTCGTCGATCATGCGCTGGAAGGTCCACAGCACGTCATCGGCATTGAAATCACGGCTAGGCTTGAACCACTCGGTGGTATGGAACTTCACGCCACGGCGCAGATGGAAGGTGTACTCCAGGCCGTCCTTGCTGGCTTCCCACTTCTCGGCCAAGGCGGGTACGACCTTGGTGCCGCCTTTTTCGAACTCAGTCAGGCGGTTATAGATGGCCTCGGTGGAGGCATCATGGGTTGCGGCAGCGGTAAACATGCCGCCATCGAAGCCTTCGGGCGAGGCTTCGGAACAATAGACCAGGGTCTTGGCCTGGGCGCTTGTTGCCAGGGCCAGGGCAATAGCCGTGTATTTGATCAGTTTCATCGTATTTGCTCCGTGGTGCATGCGTATGCAGCAGGTAATCATCGTCTTACGCAAAAAAGGACGGGCGTACCCGTCCTTTCCCGATTGCCGAGGCAGGCTTACTTGATCGACACGCCGTAGAAGGCGAAATTGCCGAAGGGGCTAACCTTGAAGCCTTCAACCTTCTTGTTCATCGGCACATACACGGTAGAGTGGGCAACGGTAGTCCAAGGCACTTCGCGCTTGAAGATTTCCTGGGCCTTCTCATACAGCTTGGTGCGTTCCTTCTGGTCGTTCACCTGCTTGGCCTTAACCACAGCATCGTTGAACTCCTTGTAGCACCAGCGGGAGTAGTTGTTGCCACCCACGGCGTCACAGGAGAGCAGCGTGCCCAGCCAGTTGTCCGGATCACCATTGTCGCCGGTCCAGCCGACCAGCAGGGTGTCGTGCTCGCCGTTCTTGGCGCGCTTGAGGTACTCACCCCACTCGTAGCTGGTGATCACGCCCTTGACGCCGATCTTGGCCCAATCAGCCTGGATCATTTCGGCCATCAGCTTGCCGTTGGGGTTGTAGGGGCGCTGCACTGGCATGGCCCACAGGGTGACGCTCAGATCCTTAACACCGGCCTTGGCCAGCATGGCCTTGGCCATTTCAGGATTGTAGGCAACGTCCTTCAGGTTCTTGTTGTAGGACCATTGGGTAGGTGGCATGGGGTTGCTGGCAACCTGGCCCGCGCCCTGATACACCGCGTCGATGATGGCCTTCTTGTTGATGGCCATATCCAGTGCACGGCGCACCACCACGTTGTCGAGCGGCTTGTGCTCAACGTTGTAGCTGAGATAGCCCACATTGAAACCAGCCTGGTTCATCAGCTTCAGCTTGGGGTCCGCCTTCAGGCCAGCCAGGTCGGCCGGCTTGGGATGCGCCATCAGGTCGCATTCACCGGCCTTCAGCTTCTGCGCACGCACGGCACCGTCGGTGGTGATGGCGAAGATCAGGCCATCGAGCTTAACGTCTGCCTTGTTCCAGTACTGCTTGTTGGCCGTGTAACGGATCACAGCGTCTTTCTGGTAGCTCTTGAAGACGAAGGGACCGGTGCCGATGGGCAGGGTGTTGATCTGGGTGGGCTTGCCTTCCTTCAGCAGCTGGTTGGCGTATTCAGCCGACAGCACCGAGGCGAAGTCCATGGCGATATTCTGCAGGAAGGGGGCATCCACCTTCTTCAGGGTGAACTTGACGGTCAGGTCGTCCAGCTTCTCTACCTTGGCGATGTTCTCGTCCAGACCCATGTCGGTGGCGTAGGGGAACTCGGTTGGATAGGCCTTACGGAACGGGTGTTCCTTGCTGATCATGCGCTCGTAGGTAAAGACGACATCGTCAGCGTTGAAATCGCGCGTCGGCTTGAAGTATTCGGTGGTGTGTACCTTCACGCCACGGCGCAGCTTGAAGGTGTACTGCAGGCCATCGGGGCTGATAGTCCAGGATTCAGCCAGGGCGGGGACAACCTTGGTGCCGCCACGCTCGAACTGCACCAGACGGTTGTAGATGGCCTGTGCAGTGGCATCAAACGTGGTGCCGGCCGTGAACTGACCGGGGTCGAAACCCTCGGGGCTTCCTTCAGAACAGTACTTGAGTACGGCCGCCTGGCCGGCAGTGGCGGCAAAGGTGGCGGCAAGTGCGAACGACAACACGGTAAGACGCTTCATGTAGTTCATCCTCGTGGGTGAGTTTTGCAGACCGGGTCGGGAAGCCCCTGGATAAATCCCCGGCACACCTTACGAGAGATTTATCCAGAGACTCCCTAGGGTTTTCCCTAAGCAGCAACCCGGCAATGCGGCGATTCCGCATGGCGCGAGACGGTAACACAGCCGTAAACGTGAAAACAGCGGGGCGAGCCCGCTGTTGTACCTATTGCTTCCTTACTACAACGCTTCCGACCGAATATCCGGCTCCGAAGCTCGATATCACTCCCACCTCGCCCGGTGGCAGATCGCCATGCAGATGGAAGGCAATAATCGAACCGGCGCTGGAGGTATTGGCATAGCGATCCAGAATCACCGGCGCTTCCTCGGCCGTGGGGTCGCGCTCCAGCAGCCGTTTGGCAATCAACAGGTTCATGCTGAGATTGGCCTGATGCAGCCAAAAGCGGCGCACCGCTACCGGCGCCAGCCCCAATTGGCCCAGGTGGCTGGCGATATGCTCGGCCACCATGGGGCAGACTTCCTTGAAGACCTTGCGGCCCTCCTGCACGAACAGCTTGTCGCGCAGGTCGCCCGTTTTGTCCTCGGCCCGATTCAGGAAGCCGGCATTGTTGCGGATATTGTTGGAGAACACCGTGGCCAGGCGTGTACCCAGTATCTCGTAGCCCTTTACCTGGGCCAGCTCAGCACGTTCCACCACCACCGCGGTACAGACATCGCCAAAAATGAAATGGCAATCACGGTCACGCCATTCCAGGTGAGCCGAGCAGATTTCCGGGTTGAGCATCAGCACTGCACGGGCGCTGCCGGTACGGATGGCATTGGCCGCCTGTTCCAACCCAAAGGTGGCGCTGGAGCAGGCCACGTTCATATCAAAGGCCCAGCCCTGTATGCCCAATGCCTGCTGTATCTCGACCGACATGGCCGGGTAGGCCCGCTGCATATTGCTGGCGGCACAGATCACGCCATCAATGTCGGCAGCCGTCCTGCCTGCCCTAGCCAAGGCCTCGCGCGCGGCGGCCACAGCCATCTCGGCCATGACCGACAGTTCCTCATTGCCGCGCGGGGCAATCTGCGGGCACATCCGCTCGGGGTCCAGGATGCCGGCCTTATCCACCACGTGGCGTTGCTTGATGCCCGAGGCCTTTTCGATGAACTCCACCGAGCTCTCTGCCATGGGGTCCATTTCGCCAGCGGCGATGCGCTCGGCGTTGGCCGTGTTCTGCAGGCGTACATATTCATTGAAGCTGGCCACCAGCTCTTCGTTGCTGATGACTTGCGGCGGCGTATAGAGACCGGTGCCGGTGATGACGGCTTGATGCATGGCGGTAACCTTTGCTGTGTCGGGGTCGTGCAGCTTGCCGGGGCTGATGGAACAGGCTGTCCAAGCTACCTAGCAAGCGATTGAATCTGCGCAGTTTAGCAGATGCACCGGCAGCACCGCCTACTCATGCGGATTGGCCACTTCCACCAGTTCGGCCTGCAGCAGGGGCAGCAGGGACTTGGGATCCAGCCCTACCAGGAAACCCCGCTTGCCGCCGTTGAGATAGATGCGATCCAGCGCCATGATGGTCTTCTCGACATACACCGGCATGGCCTTGCGCGTACCCAGCGGCGAGGTGCCGCCCACCAGGTAACCGGTGTGGCGATTGGCCACCTCGGCACTACAGGGCTCGATATGCTTGCGACCCGTCTGCCGCGCCAGATTGCGGGTGGACGTCTCGCAATCGCCATGCATCAGCACGATCAGGGGCTTCCTGGCCTCGTCTTCCATCACCAGGGTCTTGATCACTGCGTGCTCGGGCACGCCCAGCTGGCGCGATGACTCGGCCGTGCCACCTTTTTCCACATAGTCGTAAAGGTGTTCGGTATAAGCCACCTTGTGCTGGCGCAAGGCACGAATGGCGGCGGTGACGGGGGCTTTTTCCTGGCTCATGGGGGCGATTTTAACCACGCAGCACGGGGTATTTCCATGATAATTGCCACATGGATATCCTGACCGAACGCCTGCGCCTGAGGCCGCTGACAGAACGCGACATGGCCAGCTTCATGGCCTACCGCAATGAGCCCGAGGTGGCACACTGGCAGAGCTTTGCCCTGCCCTACTCGCTGGACGAAGCGCAATCACTGTTCCGAGAATGCGACGCCAGCCTACCGCTGATGCCGCGCGCCTGGCGGCAGATTGCCATCGCCAGCCGCCTGGACGACACCCTGTTGGGCGATTGCGCCGTGTGCCTGTCGGGCGATGGCCAGCAGGCAGAGCTGGGCATCACCCTGGCGCCCAAACACCAGGGCTGTGGCTACGCCAGCGAAGCCTTCAGGGCCTTGTTCGATTGGCTATTCACCCAGCAGGGCCTGCATCGCGTGCATGCCGCCTGCGACCCGGACAACCATGCCTCGGCCCGCCTGCTGCGCCGCGTGGGCATGCGCCAGGAAGGCCACTTCAAACGTAGCCTGTGGCTCAAGGGGCAATGGGTGGATGACCTGGTATTCGGCCTGCTGCGAGAGGAGTGGCAGGCTCAGCGATAGCGCGCGGCAAAACCGGCGGCGGTGCCGTCCTGCAGCACCGATTGCACGGCGTTATCCAGTTTCTGGAACAAGGCATCCGACATGCCTGGGTTGCAAGCCAGCCACATCTGGGTGTCACCAGGGTTGCCCATGGTGATCACCACCCGCACCTCGCCCTGATAGCCCTCGCGATTGGCCTTGTACGCCCCGCTGATCACCCCAGCCACCCACAGGTCTATACGCCCGCTCATCAACTTGGGCAGGTTGTGCCTATCGGCTGGGGCCCTGTCCAGTGTCACGCCCTGGCGCTCCACGTAATCGCCATAGGCATCGGCCAGATAGCCGCCCACCTTGTACTGTTTGGCATCCGCCACGCTATCGAGCCGTATGGCGCTGCCGGTAAGCGCGAACAGGGCTATCTTGTCGTCCACCAGCGGCCCAATCCATTTGAACTGCGACTCTCGCTTGGCGCTGCGCACGGCGGAATAGACACAGGTATCACTACGGCTGGCAGCCAGGGCCAGCGACCGCGCCCAGGGCAGCAGATCGAACTGGGCGGACAAACCGGCCCGGTTCACCGCCTCCCGCAGTATCTGGGTTGAGATGCCGCTGACTCGTCCATCTTCCAACATGTTGAATGGTGGATAGTCCTCGGTCAGCAACACCAGCGCGTTGGCTCCTGGCATGGCCAGCAACAGGCAGAACAAGGGCAGGCAACGCATGCTGCTGCTCCCACACTGACAGGCGCCCGACCAAGCGGGCGCCGCCTGCGCGGCTATTTGTATTTGGTACCCAGCTTGCCGGCCGTGCCATCCTTGGCAATGGACTGGATCGCGTCGTTGAGCTTCTTCACCGTGTCATCCGGTACGCCTGGATTACACGCCAGGTACATCTGGCTGTCCTTGGGATCACCCACCGCCAGCACCGGCTTGATCGCGCCCTTCAAGCCTTCGCGTGCTGCCTTGTACGGGCCACTGTTGGCACCCGCCACCCACAGATCTATGCGGCCCGAAGTCAGCTTGGGCAGGTTCTGGGTATCCGTCACCACCCGCTCCAGCTTCACCCCCTGCTTCTCCACATAGTCGCCATAGGCGTCACCGTTATAGGCGCCCACCTTGTACTTCTTGGCGTCGTTGATACTTGCCAGTGTGATGTTGCTCTTACTGGCCGCAAACAGCGTGATCTGGTCGGCCGTCAACGGCCCCACCCACTTGAACAGCTTCTCCCTCTCCGGTGTACGTACCGCCGAATAGACACAGGTATCGGCCTTGGTCTTGGCCATATTGAGCGCACGCTCCCATGGCAGCAGCTCGAAATTGGCCGTCATCCCCGCACGCTTCAACGCCTCCTGCAGCATCTCGGTGGAGATCCCGACCACCTTCTTTTCTTCGTACATATTGAACGGCGGATAGTCTTCAGTCGTGAAGGTCAGCGCCTGCACCTGCAAGGCGGCAAAGCCTGTCAGGGTGGCGCACAGAAGGCTGCGGCGTAGCATCATGGTGGTCTCCGAAGAACAAAGAAGGGCATCGCGACGGCAGGCGATGCTGCCTTGACCTTAGACCACCCGCCCCTCTCTGCGCCAGCCAGCTACGATATGCGGCCTGCCGGGGTAGAATCATCGCCTGTCCCTCTGGAATCACCATGCCTACCATCACGCTTGATCAAGCCGGTTTTCGCGGGCTGGGGCCGGACTTCTACAGCGAAGTCACCGCCACGCCCCTGCCTCAGCCCCGGCTGGCCGCCTACAACGCCAGCCTGGCTGCCGAACTGGGACTGCCTGCCCACGCGGGTGACTGGCCTGATGCCGCCGCCATGCTGGCCGGCAACCTGCCCGCTGCCGATAGCGCCGCCATGGCCACGGTCTATTCCGGCCACCAGTTTGGTGTCTGGGCCGGCCAATTGGGTGATGGCCGCGCCCTGCTGCTGGGCGAGGCAGGTGGCCAGGAAGTACAACTCAAGGGGGCCGGGCTCACACCCTATTCACGCATGGGCGATGGTCGGGCAGTGCTGCGTTCCAGCATACGCGAGTACCTCTGCTCCGAGGCCATGCACGGCCTGGGCATACCAACCACCCGTGCGCTGGCCCTGGTAGCGTCACCCGAGACGGTCTGGCGCGAGACGCCTGAAACCGCTGCCGTCGTGACCCGGGTGGCGCCCAGCTTCCTGCGTTTTGGCCATTTCGAACACTTCTTCTACCGCGATCAACAGCCCCAGCTGAGCCAGTTGGTGGACTACGCTGTCCGCCGCTATTTTCCCCACTGCAGCGAGGCCGCGCGGCCGGCCCAGGCCATGCTGGAGGAGGTCATCCGCCGCACCGCCGCCCTGATTGCCGATTGGCAAGCCGTCGGCTTCTGTCACGGCGTGATGAACTCGGACAATATGTCGCTGCTGGGCCTGACCATAGACTATGGCCCCTTCGGTTTTCTGGACGGTTTTGACGCCGGCCATATCTGCAACCATTCCGATCACAGCGGCCGTTACGCCTATGGCGCCCAGCCCGAGATCGGCCTCTGGAACCTGCACTGTTTGGCCCAGGCCTTGCTACCCTTGCTGGACCGCGATGAGGCCATCGCCGCTCTCAAGCAGTACCAGCCGCTGTTCGAAACCGAGCTGACCCACCGCTTCAGCCGCAAACTGGGCCTCGCCACCCAGGAAGACGATGACTGGAGCCTGCTGGTGCGGCTGTTCGACCTGATGCAGGCCAGCCGCAGCGACTGGACCCTGTTCTGGCGGCAACTCAGCCGCTTCGACAGCAGCCCGGACGCGCTCAACCCCGCTGTGCGCGACATGGTGCTGGACCGCGAGGCATTTGACGGCTGGGCACAAGATTACAAAACCAGGCTGGCACGCGAGGCCAGCGTGGATGCGGCACGCCACACCGCCATGCTGGCCACCAACCCCAAGTATGTGCTGCGCAACCATCTGGCCGAGCAAGCCATACGGCAGGCCCAGGCAGGAGACGACAGCGAAATCACCCGCCTGCAGCAACTGCTGGCGCAACCGTTTGACGAGCAGCCCGCCTTCGAGGCCTATGCCAGCCTGCCGCCGGACTGGGCCAAGCAACTCTCGGTAAGCTGTTCGTCGTAAGGGGATGGTATTCCTGTCCCGATAAGCTAAGACCCTTAGTAGAAGACAGAGCATCGACAGCGGCATAGTGCCGCTAGTCGTGCCTACTCAACTATGAAAAGGGCGAATGATGAAACTGTTTATCCTGAGTGCCGTCATGGCATGCAGCGCTGCTGCATGGGCCGAAACCGTGACCATAGGTGCCGAAGACGATTGGGCGCCGTATTGTTCCAAGGTGGGCAACGACGCCAAGGGCTTTGCTGTTGATGTGGTTCGCGAAGCTTTCAAGGCGGCGGGGGTGGAAGTGAAGTTCGCCTTGGTGCCCTACGCACGCTGCATGAGCGAAGCCAAGGAAGGCAAGTTGGTGGGCTGCTTCAATGCCGCCCGTAACAGCCTGCTGGAGAACGACTACCTGTGGCACGCCAAGCCCATGTTCAATGCCCGCATCAATATCTACGCCCCGGCCGACAGTAGCGAAAGCGGGCTGACGCCCAAGAGCCTGGAAGGCAAGGATGTGGCGGTCACCAACAACTATGAGTACGGCGACGACTTTGATCGCAATACCAAGATCAAGCGCAGCGTCAGCAACCAGGATGAGCAGGGGTTCCGCAAGTTGCTGGCCAAGCGGGTGCAGTACATGGTGGCTTACGAGAAGGTAGCCAATGCCATCTTCAGCAAGAACAAGGCCGAATTCACCGGCAAATTCAAGGCCGTGGGCATGACCGCCGAGCCGGGCCTGTATATCGCCTTCTCCAAGAAGCACCCGGACAGCGCCAAGTTCGTGGAAAAGTTCAACCAGGGCATGGAAGCAATACGCAAGAGCGGCAAGTACAAATCGCTGGAGACCGCCTGGCCTTGAGAGCCTGTATGGACTCAAGGCATTGATGGTTTTTTCTGACAGCGCAGGCGCCAGGGTAACCCTGGCGCTGGGCGTCCACGCAGCCTGAACTAATTAATAGGCTCTCCCTTAATTGAGTCCCCCCGTCCGCGCCGCCGCGAGGTGAGGAATCTGATCTCTCATGGCTCCCCTTGCTGGTGCTTGTGAACATGGCGCAGTTCGGACTTGATCAATGTGATGGCAGTCATGACCAGTGATAAGGGCCGAATCTCAGCCAAAACGGCCTTTCAGTTATGCAAACTGACGAAAACCGCTTTACACGAAACTTCGGACATGGCCGCTCTCCTGCCGAAAATCTAAGCGGGTGGATTGAACGTGGGTCAATTATCAATGCGCGCCAACGCCCTCCGAAAATTTATCTAAGTTTATGGTTTTTGGGCATTTATGGCGCTTCTTGCCGGTACGTTAGCTCACTTCGGATACCTCGGTTCATGTTTCCCTGACAAGTGCCATCGCTGGGTAGTCATACAACGATAGCAAGTCAGGCTCAGCCTCACTGCTTGCCGACACAGTTCATGATGCGATCAAAGATGGATTGGCGGTCTAGGGCATCGTCGAGTTTGTTCAGCGATGCCACGACATCGCCCGCCTCGGCATTCAACTCAAGGGCCGCTTGATCAAATGCCGCCCATATCGGCTGCAGCTCGGCGACCAGTTTCTTGCCTGCGGCGGTGAGCATGATCTTCTTCTTGCGGGCGTCAACGGGATCGAACTCTGACGTCACCATTCCGGCTTTTTCAAGCGACTGCCGTGTCTGGCTCACAGATACATGAGTGATCCTCAGCGTCGTCGCCAGTTCACCCACAGTGGCAGAGCCTTTGATGACCAATTGATTCAGGACGCCAAACCAGCGTTGCTCGAACGAAATCCCCAAGGCTGCGTACACCCGCACCGAATCGGCATCGAGGTTTTCCGACAAGCGCCTTAGCCTGGCGCCGATAGCCGCCCCTCCGGCAGCGCGTGAGTAATCTTGCTGGTTCATGAGCAGGACTCTTTCGGGTTGACATTTGCGTAGGCGCCTACGAATACTAGCACGTCTACCCAGGAGAGAACGAAGACATGAGATTCCTTGATCCCACTCCGACATGCCAGATTTCGCGGCGTACGTTCCTCGGCGCGGGGTTGTCAACGCTGCTGCTGCCAAGTGTTACATCGGCAGGCAATCTCCTGCCGCCATCCCTGGATCTGGAGTCGTTCATTCAAAACGAAATGCGCAAGGCGAACATTCCAGGCTTGGCTGCCGGTTACGCTCGTGACGGCGTTGTGCAGTTTGCGGAAGGCTACGGCATAGCCGATATCGCGAAGCGCAGGGCTGTGACCGCTAGCACCATGTTCCACATTGCCTCGGTGACCAAGATTGTCACAGCGACCATGATTATGCGTTTGGCAGAAAGAGGAAAACTCGCACTAGATGAGCCCATATCGCACCATCTGGACTTTCCCGTCGTGAATCCGCGATTTCCCGACATGGCAATCACGTTCCGACAGTTGCTGACGCACACATCAAGTATTTCCGACGCTCGGTATTATGAGATCGACTTCCGTGAGAACGATCGCGATGCCGACCTGTCCTTGACCGACTTCCTCAAACAATATCTCGTGCCCGGGGGGGGCCATTATTCAAAAACGGGATGTTTTTCAGCTGCGCGTCCAGGCGCTGCATGGGACTATTGCAACGTCGGCTTCGGCCTACTTGGACATCTTGCCGGGCGTATCGGGGGGGTGGATATGCGCGAACAAACACGCAGGGACATTTTTACGCCGCTCGACATGGAGCACACAAGCTGGACAGTCAAAAACACGCCTCAGTTACACAGCGCTGTTCCGTATGACCGTGTAGACGGCGCACTTACGCCTGTGAAGCCTGTAGGCTTTCCGGATTGGCCAGCCGGCATGTTGCGCTCGTCGATCAGTGATTTCATGAAGTTCGTCGCCGCCTCGGCAAATGGTGGCCGGGCAGGCGATGTCGAACTTTTGGGTACCGCCACCATGGCGCAAATGCTGGATATGCGCGCGCCGGCCGGTCTACCTGAATGGCTCAGCGGCCAGGGTCTTGGCTGGATGGCATCCCCGTTGGCTGGACAGGTGCGGCCCAACCACTGGGGGGGCGACCCGGGCGTATTTACCGCTGTCTACCTGGCCCCGGCTACGCGCAGCGGCGTGGCGATATTCACCAATGCAGGGGCGTCGGCAGAAAACAGAACTGCCCTGAAGAATATCGCCGATCGACTTTTTCAGGCTGCCGCTGAGTTGACACGACCCAGTCGCTAAGCGCAACGTATGTGCGGTAAATGTCTAAGGCTGAAAGATCGGAGTGCCGACTGCCGCTTAGTAGTTGGCAACGGACGTAATCTAACAACCTATTCCATGACTGCTTTGGCCGAGAAACAGACAATTGATTGCTGATCAGATAACCAGTAGGTCGCGCATAACAAGCAGCTGGGTGATCACGAGTTATCAGCAAGGATGGTCAGTGTCCGCAGCGACGAAAGTCCACGTTGCACGGTGCGTGGAGGGAGCTTAACCGGCGCTCACCCACATTTTGAATGGCCCTCAGCGCTTGTATGGATCCGAGGTATAGAAGGGTGTTTCCGACAGCACAGGCGCCAGGGCAACCCTGGCGCTAAACGCCTGCACCACCTGAACCAATAGGCTCTCTGATTAAACCGTCCCCTGCCGCCATTCGCCGGCGCGGTCTCGCGCCCGGTGCCCCTCAGGCATGGGCCAAACGCCACCGCCTGGGCGACATACCCGTCCAGCGTCTGAATGCCCGATTGAAGGCGCTCTGTTCCGAGTAGCCCAGTAGCAGCGCCACCTCGGGCAGGGCCAGGCGACGGTCGCGCAGGTAGTTTTCAGCCAGGCAGCGGCGGCTATCCTCCAGCAGTGCGCGGTAGCTCCAGCCCAGCGCTTGCAAACGCCGACGCAGGGTACGGTCCGACAGGTTCAGCGCCTCGGCGCAGGCCTGCAGCGCGGGCTCGCCCTGTATCAGGTGCTGCGAGATAAAGCCCCGCACCGACTGCAGCAGCGCCTCCCGGGCCGGCATGGCGGCGAATAGCGCGGCAACCTGCTGCTCCAGCATGGCTGCCAGCGCGGGGTCGGGCTGGCGCAAGGGCATAGCCAGCACGTCGGCCGGCAGGTGGATGCGGGCGGCCGTCTGGCCGAACAGCACCGGGCAGCCAAACAGCTCGGCATAGGGGCGCATATCGGCCGGCGCGGCCTCCACGAAGTGCACCACCAGGGGGCGCAATGGCTGGCCGGTGATGCAGCGGGCGAAATGGACCAGGGCTGCCAGCCCACACTGGTTGGCCAGCAGCCCGATGGCGCGGGCATCGTCGCCCCACTCCAGCACCACGGCACCTTCTGCCGGGAAGTGCCGCACCGGGCTAACGTCATGCACCAGCCGCTGATAGCGCAGATAACGTTCCAGCGCCGTGGCGGATGAACCCGATAACTGCAGCACATAACCCAGTGGCCCCAGGTGGGCCGGGGTAATGGTTGCCCCCAGGCGCAGGCCCAAGGCCGGGTCGCCCAGATGCAGCGCGGCCTGGGTCAGCAGCCGGCGCCAGTGGGCGGCTGCCACAGTGCCATCCGGCCCCGGTGGTGCGGCAGCCTCGCCCAGCACGTGGCCAACGTCCTGCCCCTGCGCGGCCAGATAGTCGAACAGCAGCCGCACATAGGTGCCAG
The DNA here is from genome assembly GCF_030160395.1 of Chitinimonas prasina. GTDB lineage: Bacteria > Pseudomonadota > Gammaproteobacteria > Burkholderiales > Chitinimonadaceae > Chitinimonas > Chitinimonas prasina. The sequence goes on along the minus strand of NZ_BSOG01000007.1, from coordinate 208,951 downwards.
GCACATGGCCGGATACCGGCAGCGGCGGGTTTGCACGTTCGATTTCCAGCTTGATCATGGCCTGAAGTGTCAAAAAGCTGGCCCGACAAGTCAAGCCCCGCCCCTGCTCCAAGCCCTAGCATGGCCTCCCTACTTCAAGACGGAGCCTTGCGATGATTGCCCCATCTGCAGCCCAAGCGCAGGCGCTGCTGCGCGACCCCAGCCACTTTCAGTGGTATGTCATTCCCCTGTTGCTGCTGGTCATCCACGCCTATGGCGAGCAGGCGGCCGAGAAGCGCTGGAACGTGGTGCTGGGCGGGATCGCCTTCTGGCTGATGGACTGGATCAACGAAATCTGGAACGGCCTGCTGCTGCACTTCTCCGGCTACGCCCCCGCCTGGGCCACCCCGGGTGGCTCGGCCTACGTGATCCTGGTGGGGCTCAACATCGAGATCTGCCTGATGTTCGCCATCATGGGCCTGTATGCCGTGCGTACACTGCCGGCCGACCGCTCCCTCAAGCTGCTGGGCATCAACAACCGCTGGTTGCTCGCCGTGGTGAGTTCGGTGCTATGTGTGTTGGTCGAATACGGTCTCAACCATATCGGCGCGCTGACCTGGGAATGGCGCGGCTGGAATACCCAGGCGCCCTGGCTGATCTGGCTGATAGGCTATCTGCCTTTCTTCCTGGTAGCCTACTGGGTGCACGACATGCCCTCGCGCAAGCGCCAGTTGGCGGTGGTGGGCGGTCTCGCCACCACGGTGCTGTGCGCCCTGGTCTTGTTTATTGGGGTATTGGGCTGGATCTGATCCCCATATCACGCAGAACCTGGGCTAGCCTGACGGCTGCCAGCATGAGGCTGGCATCGTCCACCCCGGCATAGCCCAGCACCAGGCCTGGGAACGGTGGCTCAGCCGCGCAGTAGGCCGACAAAGGTGGCGCAGCGATACCTTGCTGCGCCAGGATGTTACTGACCCTGGCATCATCCCAGCCTGCGGGCAGGCGAGCCGTCACATGCATGCCAGCCTCGCCCCCCAGCAGGGGCAAGGCCTCTCCCAGCTCGCCCTCCAGCACCTTGCGCAGTTTGGCCTGGCGCCGGGCATAGACACCCCGCATGCGGCGCAGATGACTGCCAAAATGGCCCTCCTGGATAAAGCTGGCCAGGGCCGCCTGGGTCGTATAGTCCCCCTCGCGATACAGGCGCGCCTGCAGCTGCCGCAACGGCGCCACCAGCGCAGCCGGCACCACCAGATAGGCTAGCCGCAAGGCAGGGAACATGACCTTGCTGAAGGTGCCCAGATAAATCACCCTGCCGCTGCTGTCCAGGCCCTGCATGGCCGCCAGCGGCCGGCCAGCATGGCGGAATTCGCCATCGTAGTCATCCTCCACCACCCAGGCCCCCTGCCGTGCGGCTTCGGCCAGCAAGGCCTGCCGGCGCGCCAGGCTCATGACACTGCCCAGTGGATACTGGTGCGAAGGCGTCACATAGACCAGCCGTGGCACCGGCAGCGCCCGTCCTTGCCAGTCCAGGCCCTCCTCATCGACCGGCACAGGGCAAACCGACAGACCGGTTGCCAACCAGGCCATGCGCGCCCCCCGGTAACCCGGCTCCTCCATCCAGACGGTGTCACCCGCGTCAGCCAGGGCGCGTCCCAACAAATCCAGCGCCTGCTGCATGCCGCTACAGACCAGCACCTGCGCCGGTTCGCACACCACGCCCCGGGATAGCTGCAGATAGCCTGCCAAGGCCTGCTTGAGCGCCGGGTGGCCGCCTTCCTCGCGGTAGTCAAAGTCGCCCGCCTGCGCCCCGCGTTGCTGTGTTTGCAGCAAGCGCCACCAGACAAGCCAGGGGAAAGCCGCCAGGTCGGGCTGCCCCGGTGCAAATGCAGCGGAGGCCGATTCCACCCGCTCGCCCATCACGTCCAGCCAGGCGGCAGCCCGCCGCGATAGTGGCAGCGCCTCGCTGATCGCCGTCTGGCGGGTCGGCCAAGCCGCGGGCTCGGGCAGGTGCGCTGCCACGAACGTGCCTGCGCCCACCCTTGTTTGGCAAAAACCTTCGGCACAAAGCTGCTCGTAGGCATGCAGCACCGTATTGCGCGCCACCGCCAAGGACTGGGCCAGCACACGGCTGGCCGGCAAAGCGGTATCGCCCGCCAGCAGCCCCTGCTGTATTGCCTGCCGCAAGGCACGGTAGAGCTGGCGATGGAGCGGCTCCGCCACCTGGCGATCCAGCCTGGCCGCCAGGTAGTCCAGCAATGCTGGCAGATTGGTTCCATTCAACATTGTTCAATCGGCACCTTTAAAGGAACCAATATAGCTTTACGCTTTGCTGCTATCCCGTCAACACCGCCAATCCAGCAAGGACTCTCCATGCGCATTGCCCTAAACCAGCCTGTACGCCCCGAGCAGTTGTCCGATCTCTATCGCCGCGCCGACCTGGCCCGCCCCGTCGACGATCAAGCCCGTCTGGCGCGTATGCTGGAGCATGCCAATCTGCTGGTCACCGCCTGGGAAGGCGAGCGGCTGATAGGGGCAGCACGCTGCTTCTGCGACTACGGCTGGGTTTGCTATCTATCCGATCTGGCCGTGGATGCCAGCCTGCAGCACCAGGGCCTGGGGCGCGCGCTGGTGGCCGCCGTGCAGGCAGAGATAGGTAGCGAATGCCAATTGGTGTTGTTGTCGGCACCCACGGCAATGGATTACTACCCCAGGCTGGGATTTCAACGTGCCAACCATGCCTTCTATATCCCTCGCCCCGTCCACTGAACCTGATACAAGCCGACAAGGATCACGCCATGAGCCACTTCACGCCTACCGACCTGACCCGCGTACGCCGTGTTGCCCAGCGAGCCAACTATGACCAAGCTACCGTGCATGCCATCGTGGACCATGCCTGGATCTGCCACATTGCCTTCAGCCTGGATGGCCAGTCGCACTGCATTCCTACCGCTCACTGGCGGGTGGGTGAGGCCATCCATATCCACGGCAGTAATGGCAGCCGCCTGTTGCGTGCGCTGGCCACCGGCATCCCTGCCTGCGTCTGCATCACCCACCTGGACGGCCTGGTGCTGGCACGCTCGGCATTCAACCACTCCATGAACTATCGCTCCGCAATGGTCTACGGTCGATTTGCACCCCTGACAGCAGCAGAGCGTAGCGCTTCACTGGATGCCTTCATGGACAAGCTGGAACCCGGCCGCCGTGCCCAGGTACGCATGCCCGACGCCAACGAACTGGCCGCCACCACGGTGCTGGCCCTGCCCATCATCGAGGCCGTAGCCAAGATACGGCAAGGGCCGCCTGAAGACGATGAAGCAGATCTGTCGCTGCCGGTTTGGGCCGGAGTGTGGCCACTTGAGACCCGCTTTGGCGAACCCATCACCCACCATGCCAGTGCAGCACTGGCCTGATGCAAACTCTGCAGGGAAGTCCACCATGTACCAACCCAAGCACTTCCGCGAAACACGGGCCGAACCGTTGCAGTTGTTGATCGCCAGCTACCCGCTGGCCACCGTGATCGCCAACCAGGAGTCAGGCCTGGAAATCAACCTGCTGCCCATGTTGCTGGACGCCGCAGCAGGCGAGCACGGCACCTTGCTGGGCCATGTCGCCAGCGGCAACCCGCTGGCGCAACTGGATGGATTCCCGGCCACCGTGCTGTTCCATGGCCCTGACGCCTATATTTCGCCCAACTGGCTTCCCATCAAACAGCAGCATGGCAAAGCCGTACCTACCTGGAACTTTGCCGTGGTACAGGCACGCGGGCGTATTCAAACCTATCGCGACCCCGCCCGTCTCACCGCCCTGCTGACACGCCTGACCGATCGATTCGAGGCCAGCCAACCCTCCCCCTGGCAGGTCAGCGATGCACCGGCCGACTTCCTGGCCCAGATGCACAAGGCCATTGTGGGTATAGACATCGTGCTGGATAGCCTGGAGGGCAAGTTCAAGCTCAGCCAAAACCGATCGCCGGCTGATTTTGCCGGCACCCTGCAAGGCCTGCGCGCCACCGGCAATGCCGGCGATGCCACCCTGGCCGACTGGATGGAGAAAATCGCCCCAGCCCGCAGCACCACGTAGCAAGCACGGTCAACAAAACCTGTGTAGCCCAAATCGCTGCTCGCAAAAACGTTCTGGCGTTGTTGGCAGCCCCCAGCCTCAGCTTGTCTGCACGCAAACCAGCAAATCAACCAAGCACTTGCTATGCTCCACCGCAATAACAAGGGAGACATACCATATGGCCACACCCCTCACCGGCCTGACCGTGCTGGATTTTTCGCCGCTGCTGCCCGGCCCCTTTGCCACCCGCATGCTGGCCGACCTGGGCGCCCAGGTCACCCGCATCGAATCCCCCAACCGACCCGATCTGGTCAGGCATACACCGCCCTTTGTGCAGGGTGTGGCCACGGCCCATGCCTACCTCAATCGGCACAAGCAGAGCCTGAGCCTGGATCTGAAATCGCCCGCCGCGCTGGCTCAGGTGCTGGCGCTGGTCGCCACCGCCGACGTATTGGTCGAGCAATTCCGCCCCGGTGTCATGAGCCGCCTGGGGCTGGGCTATGAGGCGCTGGCCGCAGTAAACCCACGGCTGGTGTACTGCTCCATTACCGGTTATGGCCAGACTGGCCCACTACGGGACCGGGCAGGCCACGATATCAACTACCTTGCCCTTTCGGGCCTTGCCGCAGGCTCGGGCCGCCGAGCCGATGGCCCTCCACCGCTGGGCATACAGGTGGCCGACGTCGCCGGCGGCTCGCTTCATGCCGTGATCGGCATCCTGGCGGCCTTGTACCAGCGCGAACGCGACGGCCTGGGCCAGCATATCGATATCGCCATGACCGACTGTGCCTTTCACCTCAACGCCCTGGCCGCTGCCGGCCAATTGGGGGCGGGAGAGGACACGCCGGCCGAGGCTGGGCTGCTGAACGGTGGCTGCCATTACGACTACTACCGTTGCCGCGATGGCCGCTGGCTGGCCGTGGGCAGCCTGGAACCCGTCTTTCTGCAAGCCTTGTGCCAGGCGCTAGGAGAGCCGGCCTTGCTGGAACAATTCCGCCAGGCACCCGTGGCCGCCAAGCAGACTTTGGCCCAGCATATTGCGGCGCAGGACTTTGCACACTGGCGGGCCGTGTTTGCGGCGGTGGACGCCTGCGTGGAACCCGTGCTGACCCTGCCCGAAGCCCTGGCCAGCGAACTGGCCCAGGCCCGAGGCTGGACCGTGACCGTGGAAACCGAAGCCGGCCCCATCAGGCAACCCGCCATGCCCATACGTTTTTCACGTAGCGACAGGCGATAGGCGCCGGTGTTGAATTGAAAGCGTAGGACGCAAAAAACGGGCAGCCTGCGCTGCCCGTTTCTCCTGTCCCAGTTGCCTGGATAGCCACCTAGGGTTTAGTTACCGCAGCCCTTGTTGTTGATGCGATCGTAAGCTGCCTTGGCTTGTACTAGGCCATGGCCATACTTGTCATCGCGGCCTGGTGCGCCCAGGTCCAGTGCACTCCGCTCGAGCGAGCTACGCACCTTGGCAGCGGTACAGTGGGGGAAGTAGCTCCACACCAAAGCCCCCACGGCCGCCACATGCGGTGTTGCCATGGAAGTACCGCTCATGGTGCTGTAGTTGGTCACCGCCACGCCCACGGTGGTGTTCTGGCCCAGTTGTGCCTTCAAGGCCGCACCATCCACATCGCTGGTCGATACGGAAGGAATAGTGGTAACCGCCCCACCCAGCGTACCGTTGAAGCTACCTGGTGCGTTGTTGTAGATGATGGCGCCAACGCCACCGCTGGTCTCGCAGTTGCCCACTTTCACCGCAAAGCTCACGCTGCCGCGGGCAATCAGGCAGACCTTGCCAGCGACTGCAGCATCGACCTTGTCGCCCAGGCCGAAGTCAGCCAGTGCTGCGGTGGCCGTGATCTTGGGCGAACCGTCGATATCGTTCGCTGCGTAGGCAGTGCCTGCCGCCGACAGGACGGTCTCGCTGCCGGTGCCCATGGGCACGGTCGAGAGCACATCCACACCCGGACCGGCAATGGAGACCTGCTTGTTGTATTGCGAGAAGGGAGCCCACTCCTTGTTCTGGTCCACCGCCGCCACCGACATCACGCTGGGATAGGAGGCCGGGTAGGACAGCGCGGTATTGCCGCTGTTGCCAGCAGCCGCCACCAGCAGGATGCCGCCAACGTGGAGCTTATCGAATGCACGCTCTTCGGAGAGGCTCCGGCCAGCGCCGCCCAGCGACATGGAGATCACATTGGCGCCCATGGTCTTGCACTTGTTGGCGGCCGTAATCAGGGTGGAGGAGTAAGCCCAGCCATCGGCGTCAAATACCTTGACGATATGCAGGCGCAGGCGCTTGTTGGGGTTCACACCCACCACACCCTTGCCGCTGTTGTTGACGGCAGCGATGGTGCCGGCGACATGCGTGCCATGGCCGTTCTCATCGGTGTACCACCAGCGGGTATTGTTGTCGAACTCGCCGGCCACGGTGTTGCCAGTCAGGTCTTCGTGGTCGCGGTTATAGCCGGAATCGATGATGCAGACCTTGCGGTTGCTGGTCAGCGAATCCGCACCGGGCAATAGGTCGGCCTGCACCTGCTTGATACCGTAAGGCACCTGCTGGCCGCTCAGGTAAGGGCTGCCAGTCGACGGTGAGGAGAGTGCCATCGTGCGACGGACCAGGTCTTCCTCGACATATTCCACATTGGGATTGTTGCGCAGCGCGGCAACTGCATTGACAGGCACTTCAACTGCCATGGCGCGCGAGCCGGCAATCTTCAGCTTGACCTGACCACGTGCTGCCAGCACGGCAGTCTCGGCTTGCAGTGCGGCATTCACGCCTGACTTGTAGGCCACGATAACGCGGACATTCTCAGCAGCCGAAGCGCTGGCCATACCGACGACAGCGGTAGCAAGACCCAGGCTGACAGCGCGGCTGAGTCGGGACATCTTGAAACAGGACTTCTCCATACAGCGAATCTCCCCTATTGAGATTTGGATTGAAGCCGGTCGGCACGGCAATCCGCATGGGCCCGGTAGACGGTACCGAAGGCGCTGCGCCTGCAATGATCCTGACTGGCTGGCCATCAAGTGACGGCGAGTTCATGGTGATCGAAGCGCAGCGCAACAAGCAAGCAAAGGGGGCTGTATTTTCTTGCAGGTAAAACTTTAAAGATGGTTTATACCTACCAATTCTGACATAAGGGATAACCCCAATCAGCCAGCAATACCGGTCTTATGCGCCGGTCGGTGTCACGTCGGCGCAAGCTTGGTCAGGAGCTTTTTCGCCTGACGGAAATGCGTTGTGAATTTGTCACAAAAATTGATCAAACTCTGCAAGCACACATCCCATACCCTTGATGGATATAGCCAATTCGGGTAACTGGGCCGATCAACCCTGGCCATAAAGTTGTTCTGCCCGATTGAACAATATCCAGCTGGTCAGTATGTATTTGTCACCGGAGATTGGCGTGCAGCCGCGGTGGGTATGGGTGAAATAGGCCGGCGCAATCACCATGCGGCCGCGGCGCGGCGCAATGGCCTTGTCCTGATAGTAGAACTCGGTCTGCCCGCCCTCGGTCACGTCGTTGAGGTAGAACATGAACAGCAAGGTGCGGTGCAGCGGCTCATTGGCCGGCAGTTGCGGGTAGACCTCGCAATGCCAGTAGTTGTAGTTGCCCTCGCCCGCCCGGTACTTTTGCGCCTGTATCGGCCCCAGGCGGTACAGGCTGCGCATCAACGTATCGGTCTGCCCGGCAGCCAGCTCGGTATAGTTCTCGTGCGTCAGCGCTACCGGCGCCCCCGTGTCCGGATCGGCCAGGGTCAAGGCCACCGGGGCAATCAGGGCAAAATGATATTTGCGGAAATACTCAGCGGCGTAGTGGCTGGTCACTTGGCTGACCTGCTGGAGGAAGCGCTGGTATTGAGGGTGCTGGTTAAGGTGCAGATCGGTACTGTGCTTCTTGCTGATATCCACCCCTGCACCGGTGCGGCCTGCCACCGTATGGGGGCTGGCCTCGAAGGCCTTGATCAGCTCGGCGCAGAACTCGGCACTCAGGGCGTCGTCGTAAATCTCGATAAAGTCGGGCATGGCGTGGGCAGGCATGGGTGGCAGGGCCGCCATGGTAAACAGTTTGCCGCGCTGTCCGCCAATCCGCCCACGCCCTGGCTACTGCAACATGGGCTTGAGCTTGGCCATCACCTCGGCGGCATCGGGCTCGGTACGGGTAGAGAAGGGGTAGACCGTCTTGCCGTCCGGCGCAATCAGGTACTTCTGGAAGTTCCACTTGGGCGCCTGCCCGCTGGCTTGCGCCAATGCCTTGAAGAAAGGGTTGGCCGTTTCACCCGTCACGCTGCTGGCCTCCGCCATGGGAAACTCGATGAAATAGGTGAGCTTGCAGAAATCCGCGATCTGCTTGTTGTCCGCCAGCTCCTGCTTGAAGTCGTTGGAGGGAAAGCCCACCACCGTCAAACCCTGCGCCTTGTACTGCTTATACATGGCCTCGAGCTTCTCGAACTGAGGCGTATAGCCACACTTGCTGGCGGTATTCACCACCAGGATGGGCTTGCCCGCCAAGCTGCACAGATCGAGCGGCTTGCCCTGCAGGGTCTTGAATTCGTGCTTGAGCAAAGCCGGACAATCTGCTGCATACAACGAGGGTACGGCCAGCAGGGCAATGAGTGCGGTGAGTCTACGCAGCATGGTACGGCCTCCACAGTGAACAGTGGCGTGACCATATCCCCGCAACTACCCAAGGTCAATCAACACGCTTTGCTTATATGGCGTATAGCCTAGACAGCAAGCTGCGCTGCCAGCTTGACTACTTGGGGCGCAATCTCCTCGGCCCAGCGTGCGGGCGTCAGCCGGTAGGCAGGGCCGCTGCAATTGATGGCCATGGCCGGTGCGCTGCCGGCGATGGGCACAGCCACCGCATGGATGTCGGGCTCAAACTCACCGTAAGAGGCGCAGAAGCCAGTCTCGCCGTAAGTTGTTTGCGCAACCTGCAGCCGCGCCGCAACCTCGGGCCAGCGAGCGCCGTACTCGTCGGCCAGCAGGCACGCCACCTCCTGCTGCTCCGCCGGCGCCAGCGCCATGTACAGCGCCCTGCCTATGGCGGTGGTCGCCAGCGGCACGGTAGAACCCACCTCCAGCCTGATCCCCACCCTGGTCAGTGCCCGACAGGTTTCGACATAGACCACCCGGGTTCCCTGCCGCACGCCCAGCGTCACGGACAAGCCAGTCTCCTTCGACAGGCGCCGCATGGGCTCGCGCGCGCGTTCTCGCAGGTCCAGCCCCGACAAGGCAGCAAAACCCAGGGTCAGTACAGCTGGCGCCGGGCGATACTTGCCTGATTCGTCCTGGCTCAGGTAACCCAGCTTGCACAGGGTGTAAGTCAGCCGCGAAACCGTCGATTTCGGCAAACCACAACGCTGCGCCAACTCAGTATTACCCAGCGCACGGTCGCCAGCCTGGTAGGCCGCCAGTACATCCAGACCACGCGCCAGCGCGGTGACAAACAATCGGTCCTGATCCTCGTTCACGTCGCTCTACCCTTGGGTTCGATGATCACCAGCGCAATACCGGCAACCAGCAGGCCTGCACCCAGCCAGAACACCAGCGCGGGCACCTCGTTGAAGAACACATAGCCCAATGCCGGGCTGAACAGCAGCAGTGAGAAGCTGCCCGCCTCCACGGCCGAAGCATCGCCCGCGCGGTAGGCATGGAAATACGCCAGATAGATGCCCGAGGCGGACAGGGCAACCAGCGGCAGCAACCACCACAGATCCAACGGCACCGTGGGTAGGCTGAAGCCGGTGAACAGGCCAAAGGTCAGCCAGCAGGCCACCTGGCTCCAGGTCAGCACCGCGATAGCTTTTTCATCAGCCGAGTACTTTTTCAGCACCACCCCCAGCATGGATTCCATGAATGCCCCCAGCAGCGCCACCAGGGCCGCCAGACGGAAAGCATCAACCCCTGGCTGCAGTATCACCAGTACGCCACAGAAACCGACCCCGACACCCAGCCAGCGCAGCACATGTGGCCTCTCTCCCAGTAGCATCACGCCCAGCGGCAGCATGAACAGCGAGCCTGTCATCAGATAAGCGCTCGCCTCGGCCAGTGGCAGATGGGCTACTGCCCAGGCAGCACACCAGGCCGAGGTGACGATGAACAGCGCGCGTATCAGATGCAGGCGCGGATTGCGGGTGGCCATGGCGCGCCCACGCGTCAGGACGGCCAAGGGCAGCAACAGCAGCAGCACCAGGGTGGCCTGCAGAAACAACACCTGCTTGGGGGCCAACCCCTGGCTCATCAACTGTTTGTTGCAGCTATCGAGCACGGCCCAGCACAACATGCCCAGTATCACCAGCAGCACCCCACGGGTATTGCCACTGAGCGCATCCCACCGATTCTTAAGGCTTTTCTGCATCCGTGCTTTCTGATTTCGGCTCGCCGCCCGACTTTACACCCCGCCCGGCAAACGGTATTCTGTTTCGCATGGTGAAATTATGTTCCGCAATGCGGAACAACTCAAGCTTTGCGTGATACGGCCAAGGTGCCGTCGTGGCCGGCGGCCTTCAGGAGCTGCAGCAGGCCTGACAAGACCGCCCCGCCGTATCGGGCAAACCCAGCAACGCAGTAGATGGAGACAGACATGGCCAAGCCGCACTTTCAATGGGACGACGCACTCTTGCTGGACGAACAGCTGACCGACGACGAGCGCATGATTCGCGACGCAGCACGCGATTACTGCCAGGGTCGCTTGCAGCCCCGCGTACTGGAAGCCAACCGGCACGAGCGTTTCGACCGCGAGATCATGACTGAGCTGGGCGAACTGGGTTTCCTGGGTTCCACCATTGAGGGTTACGGCTGCGCCGGCGTCAGCCATGTGGCCTACGGCCTGGTGGCGCGTGAAGTCGAGCGTGTCGATAGCGGCTACCGTTCGGCCATGAGCGTACAAAGCTCGCTGGTGATGTACCCCATCTACGCCTACGGCACCGAGGAACAGAAGCAGAAGTACCTGCCCAAGCTGGCAACCGGCGAATGGGTGGGCTGCTTCGGCCTGACCGAACCCAACCACGGCTCCGACCCCGGCAGCATGATTACCCGCGCCCGCTCGGTTGACGGCGGCTACTCGCTGTCTGGCGCCAAGATGTGGATCACCAACTCGCCCATCGCCGATGTGTTCGTGGTGTGGGCCAAGACTGACGATGGCGAAATTCGTGGCTTCGTGCTGGAAAAGGGCATGAAGGGCCTGTCCGCCCCCAAGATAGAAGGTAAGTTCTCGCTGCGCGCCTCCATCACCGGCGAAATCGTGATGGACGAGGTCTTCGTGCCGGAAGCCAACCTGCTGCCCAATGTGCGTGGCCTCAAGGGCCCGTTCGGTTGCCTCAACAAGGCCCGCTACGGCATAGCCTGGGGCGCCATGGGTGCAGCCGAGTTCTGCTGGCACGCTGCCCGCCAGTACACCCTGGATCGCAAGCAGTTTGGCCGCCCCCTGGCAGCCACCCAGCTGATGCAGCTGAAGCTGGCCAACTTCCAGACCGAGATCACCCTGGGCCTGCAAGCCGCCCTGCGTGTGGGCCGCCTGATGGACGAAGGCCGCGCTGCACCCGAGATGATCTCGCTGATCAAGCGCAACAACTGCGGCAAGGCGCTGGAAATCGCCCGCATCAGCCGTGACATGCACGGCGGCAACGGCATCAGCGACGAGTTCCATGTCATCCGCCATGTGATGAACCTGGAGGCCGTCAATACCTACGAAGGCACCCACGATGTGCACGCCCTGATCCTGGGCCGTGCCCAGACCGGCATCGCCGCTTTCGGCAGCTAAGTCCCCTCCCTCCCCGGCCTGCGCAAGTGCGCCGGGGATCAGTTTGCAATCGCATCTACCCGGTGCGACGCCGGGCAGGCGGGCCTGTTTATACGATAGGTCCGGCCTGCCCTCGTTATATAAAGGGCAGCCATGTCTGCACTACAGCATCTCCGCATCCTCGATCTCTCCCGCGTACTGGCCGGCCCTTGGGCCACCCAGCAACTGGCCGATATGGGCGCCGAGGTCATCAAGATAGAAAAACCAGACGGCGGAGACGACACCCGCGGCTGGGGGCCACCCTTCCTCAAGGACAGCGCGGGTCAGCCTACCCGCGAATCGGCCTATTACCTGTGCGCCAACCGGGGCAAGAAATCCGTCGCCATCGACATGGCCAGCCCGGAGGGCCAGGCCCGACTGCGCGAGCTGGTAAAGGACTGCGATGTGGTGGTGGAGAACTTCAAGGTCGGCGGCCTAAAGAAATATGGCCTGGACTACGACAGCCTGGCTGCCATCAAGCCCGACCTGGTGTACTGCTCCATCACTGGCTTCGGCCAGCAGGGGCCGCGCGCAGACCAGGCTGGCTACGATTTCATGATCCAGGGCCTGGGTGGGCTGATGAGCATCACCGGCGACCCGCAAGGCGAACCACAGAAAGTGGGCGTGGCCGTCACCGACCTGTTCACCGGCATGTATGCCACGGTAGCCATCCTGGCAGCCCTGGCACACCGCGACCGCACCGGCATCGGCCAGCATATCGACCTGGCGCTGTTCGACTGCCAGCTGGCCATGCTGGCCAATGTGGCAAGCAACTATCTGGTCGGCAATGTACAGCCACCCCGCTACGGTAATGCCCACGCCAATATCGTGCCTTACCAGGCGTTTGCCGCCAGCGACGGCCACGTTATCGTCGCCGTGGGAAACGATGGCCAGTTCGGCCGCTTTGCCGAGCTGTGCGGCCATGCCGAGTGGGCGCAAGACGCCCGTTTTGCCACCAACAAGGCACGGGTGGAAAACCGCCAGATACTGGTGCCCCTGATCAGTGACGCCCTGGCTAAACAGCCACGCGGCCACTGGATCAGCGGGATGGAAAGCCTGGGCATACCAGGCGGCCCCATCAACACCATACCCGAGGCACTGGCCGAGCCCCAGGCGCTGGCCCGTGGCGCCGTGGTGGAGATTCCCCATCCAGCAGGCAGCGTCAAGATGGTGGCCAATCCGATCAAATTCTCCAAGACACCGATCTGCTATGACACCCCGCCGCCCACCCTGGGCGAGCACACGGCGTCATATTGAGACTGGGCCGGGGCCACACTGGCCGGCTAGCAAGAAAACAAGGAATACCCATGAGCACAAACGACAAGATCAGTGAATTTCTCGACCAGCATGGCATACGCGAGGTGGAGTGCCTGGTGCCCGACATCAACGGCGTACCGCGTGGCAAGGGACTACCCGCCAAGGCGTTTGCCAGCGGCGCCGAGCTGCGGCTGTGTCGTGCCGTGGCCATACATACGGTAACGGGCGAGTGGGCAGACTACCAGTATTCTGGAGAAGGCGACCCGGACATGAAGCTGGAGCCGGTGCTCGATACCCTCAAGCCCGTGCCCTGGGCCAGCCGCCCCCGTGCGCTGTGCATACACGATTGCGTCGACCTCGATGGCACCCCTACCCCCATCGCCCCCCGCACGGTATTGAAGAATGTGTTGGCACGCTACCAGCAGCATGGCTGGTCGCCCGTGGTTGCGCCCGAGTTGGAGTTTTACCTGCTGGCCGCCGGCAACACCCCAGAGGCGCCGTTCCAGCCTTTTTCCGGCCCGCGCGGTCGGGCCGAGATCGGCAACCAGGGCTTTACCTTGGGCGGCCTGAATGATCTGGCCGCATTCTGGGACGAGGTCTACGCCGCCCTAGAGACGCTGGACGTCCCTGCCGATACCTTTGTGCATGAACTAGGCCCGGCCCAGTACGAAATCAACCTGCTGCACGGCAATGCCCTGCAACTGGCCGACCAGACCCTGCTGTTCAAATACGCGCTGCGCGAGATCGGCTTCAAGCACGGCCTGCAGGTGGTATTCATGGCCAAGCCGCTGGCGGGCGAGCCCGGCAGCTCCATGCATATCCATCAAAGCGTGGTGGATGCCCATGGCAACAATATCTTCAGCGCGGCAGATGGCCAGCCCACCGAGCTGTTCTACCAGTTCATCGCCGGCCAGCAGCAAGGCATACCCGAGCTGATGCCGCTGTTCTGCCCACACGTCAACAGCTACCGCCGCTTTGCCAAGCACATGGCGGCGCCAGTGAACCTGAGCTGGGGCTACGACAACCGCACCGTGGGCATACGTATTCCCCGCTCTGGTGCCGCCGCCCGCCGGGTGGAAAACCGCATTCCCGGCTGCGACGCCAACCCTTATCTGGCACTGGCCGCCAGCCTGGCCTGCGGCCTGCATGGCATCGAACAGCAGCTCAAGCCCACCGCCGAAGCCGAAGGCACGGTCTTTAACCAGGAAGGTGAGACCGGCCCCAGCCTGCCGCGCACGCTGGACAGTGCGCTGGAGCGCATGGGCCAGAGCAAGCTGGCGCGCGAGTGGCTGGGCGCCGAGTTTGTCGACAGCTATATTGCAGTCAAGGAAACCGAAATGGCCAGCTTCTGGCACGAGGTCACGCCTTGGGAGCGTCGCTACTTGGGCAATCTGGTCTGATACGCCCAGACTTGGCTGACTAGGCGCCCCCTGGGGCGCCTTTGTTTTGCGCACGCGCCAAATAATACAATCAGCGCTCGACGTCACGATTGATCGCCGCCGCTTGGCACGGCACAATCAGATCGACGCCCAGATAGGGTAAAACAGGGATCACTATGGCAGCGCTGGGCTTACGTGGTAAATCCTTGCTGGCACTCGTGCTGGCCTGTCTCATCGCTCTGATACCTGCCGTGTTGATCGGCTGGCAGCTGGTCGACAATATCCGCAACCACTTCGGGCTGGCCTATGCCCGCAATTTCACCCAGCTGAACCAGCAGAAGATACTCGCCCCCATCTCACGTGAACTGGCGCTGTCCATGCGCCTTGCTGATTCCGAAGTCACCCGCCAATGGCTGCAGGACGAGACCAATCCTGCCAAGTCCGCCCTGTTCTTCCGAGAGGCCGAGGGCTACCGACGGGATTTTCGTGATCACTCCTATTTCGTGATCAGCAATAGCAGTCGCCGCTACTTTCTAAACGAGGCCGGAAAGCCCGCCAGTACCGAGCCGCGCTACACCCTGGACCCTGCCGACAGCAACGACGCCTGGTTCTTCAATACCATGCGCAGCACAGCGCCCTACAACATCAATATCAACCACGACCATAAACTCAAGGTCACCCGGGTTTGGTTCAACGTGGTGGTGAGCGTCGGCGACCGCAAGCTGGGCCTGGCGGGTACAGGCCTGGACCTGAGCAATTTCCTGCGCGACTTTATCGTCAGCGGTGAGAAGGGCGTCACGCCCATGATTCTGGACAGGCACGGTGCCATCCAGGCCCATCCCGATGAGACGCTGATCGCCTTCAATTCCGGCACCCAGCAAAACGCTGGCGGCAGCACCCTGTTCCGCCTGCTGAAGCCCGATGACGAGAACGCGGTCCGCCAGACCATGCAGGCCGCCGAGGCAATGCCTAATGGCGTACATACCACCTGGATCAGCCTAGGGGGCAAGCAGCAATTGCTAGCCATAGCCTATCTGCCCGAGCTGCAATGGCATGTCGCCACGGCTGTCGATCTGCATACCGCGAAAGTGCTGGATGCTGGCTGGCTGGCACCTGCCGCGATTGCCCTGGGCATGCTGCTGGTGGCCCTGCTGCTGGGCTTTGGCTACGCCGCCGAGCATCTGGTGCTCAAGCCCTTGCGGCGCCTGCATCAATCCGCCCGCGCCATTGCAGCGGGCGAGTACGACGTCGCCCTACCGCATGGCAGCCAGGACGAGATCGGCGAACTGAGCCGTGCTTTCGGCATCATGGCCGACAAGGTACGCAGCCATACCACCGAGCTGGAGAGCCGGGTGCGTGAGCGCACCCAGGCACTGGAGCGGGCCAACCGCGAAATGGTGGCCGCCCACAAGAAGATAGACGACTCCATCGACTACGCCAGCCTGATACAGCGCGCCATCCTGCCCAACCGGCAGCTGGTGAGTGCCTTGGGTGAACGCCATGCCGTGCTATGGCGCCCGCGTGATGTGGTGGGCGGTGATTTCTATGTCTACCGCGCCGCCGACGACGCCTGCCTGTTCGGTGTGGTCGACTGCGCCGGCCACGGCGTACCTGGGGCCTTGATGACCATGCTGGGCCACGCCGCCTTAGACCAGGCCATACTGGACGTAGGCCTGGATGACCCTGCCGGCATACTGAGCCGGGCCGACCAGATCATCCGCAGCATGCTACGGGACGAGCCAGAGCGGCAGGCCCTGGCCACCAATATGGATGTCGGCCTCGCCTATGTGGATCTGAAGCAGCGGCAGGTGACTTTTGCCGGCGCCAAGATTGCGCTCTATTTCAGCGATGGCGATGTGGTTGACGAGCTGCCTGGCGCCCGGCGTGCCATCGGTGACAAGCGGGTAGGCCATTACAGTAACGAGCATGTGCCCCTGCTGCCTGGCCGCACCTTCTACCTGAGCACCGACGGCTTTCTGGACCAGGCCGGCGGCGAGCTGGGGTTTGGCTTTGGTACCAGCCGTTTTGCCGAGATGCTGGCACGCCATGCCCGCCTGCCGCTGGCGGAGCAGGGCGAAGCATTCGCTGCTACCCTGGCAGCCTATCAAGGTGAGCACGCCCAACGCGACGACATCACCATGCTGTGTTTCCGTTTTGACTGATTCCGCTACCTGACCCTGGAGCCATGATGGAACCATTCGATCTCTTCAGCATGCGGGAGGCTTACAACCGGCAGCAGATCATGCTCTGCTTCAACGGCCCCATCTCGCGCAGCCTGATCGAAGAAATAGGCAACGCATTGCGCAACTACCTGGAAGCCGACCACGCACACCCTTCCGCCGCGATGGATGTCTTCTCCGTCTATATCGAGATGACGCAAAACATCCGCCATTACGCCGCCCAGAAAGGCTGGCAGGAGCAGGAAGCAGCCGCCACGGTGGTCATAGCCCGTGATGAGGCTGGCCGTTACGTGGTATCAGCTGGCAATATGGTGGACGCTGCCGACGGCGCCGGCTTGCTGGCTAAGGTGGAGTCACTCGCTGGACTGGACAAGGCCCAGCTCAAGGCCATCTACAAGGAACAGCTGCGCAAGCCGCGTGATGGCAGCGCAAGCACTGGCGCAGGCCTGGGACTGATTGACATCGCCCGCAAGGCAAGCGAGCCGCTGCTCGCATCCATGCGGCCATTGAACCAGGACCGGGCGTTCATCAGCCTGCGCGCCGTTATCTGAATACCCAGCAAGAGCCAAGACCATGAGTGATTTTTCCATCCCCCGCAGCCAGTCCACTCCCGCCATACAGGGCAAATGGAGCGAGGGTGTGTTGTCCATGCAGGGTGACTCCTACCCGGAGAACTCCTACGAGCTGTTCCACCAAGTATTCGAATGGGTAGAGCGGTTCCTACAGGATGCCGGCCGCCCCTTGACGCTGGAACTGCACCTGCTCTACCTCAATACCAGCAGCATAAAAGCCATGATGGATATCTTCGACCTGCTGGAAGCGGCCCACCATGCCGGCCAGCCAGTCGCAGTAAACTGGCATTACGACAAGCGTAACGAGCGGGTAGCCGACCTGGCTGAGGAGTTCAAAGAGGACTGTACCTTCCCCTTTGCCATAGTAGGATTCTAAGGCGGCCACATCCGATGACACCCGATCAACGCGATCTGGACGAACTGGTCAAACGCCTGCTGGCCGACCCTGCCAACAGCGACCACCCCATGCACTATGCGCTTAGCCAGCTATGGTTGGCGCATCGCGAGCTGCTCAACCGCATAGAACGCATCACCCACGTCTCCGACGCCTACCAGAGCATCGCTCGGGAGCGTGAGATGAGCCTGGCTGAACGCTTCGATAAGCAGCTGCGGCAACTGGAGAAAGTCGCCCGCATCTCCGACCGCTACCAGCAGATGATGCGCGAACTCAATATTGCGCTGGAAGAAGCTTCCACCCACGATGTGCTGACCTCCCTGGCCAACCGCCGCCTGCTGATGGAAAGGCTCAAGGCCGAGACGGAGCGCGCGGGCCGCCTGCAGCACGACTTCTGCGTCGCTATGGTGGATATCGACCACTTCAAGCAGGTCAACGACCAGCATGGCCATGACACCGGCGACCGGGTACTGATCGAGATTGCCCGCGTCATGCAGGCCGAAGTACGCGAGTACGATCTTTGTGGACGATGGGGGGGCGAGGAATTTCTGATCCTTCTGCCAGAGCTTGATCTGGCTTCCGCCCAGGTGGTGGTGGAGCGCGTGCGCCTGGGCATACGCAATCTGGCCATTCGCCAGGGCACCGAGGCACTCACCATTACCGTCAGCGCCGGCCTGGCTGCTCACTTGCCGGGCGAGAGCTATTCCGACACCATCAACCGCGCCGATGCCGCCCTGCTGCGCGCCAAACAGCATGGTCGCGACTGCCTGGTGCTTGCCAGTTAGCGCGCCAGCGTAGCGACCGTTTTACAGGTTTTTCAGGATCATCCCAGCGGGTCGGCACAAGGCGGCAGGCATCATCTACACACCGTGCAAGGTGGACTTCCGTTGTAGCGGCGAGGCGGTGATGGATTCCATCAGGCGTGAACCCAAGGTATCAGGCTGCGCAGGCATCCCGTGCCTTGGCTGCCCTGTCGCCGGCCCCATCACTCAGCACCCAGCGATGGCTTGAGCCCAGGGCAGGCTCTCAGAGCCACCCCTTATCCCGCGCCAATCTTGCAGCCTCTACCCGGTTGGCCGCACCCAGTTTGCCTATGGCCTCGGACAGATAGTTGCGCACTGTCCCCTCGGACAGATGGATCAAGCCCGCAATCTCGGACGACGATTTACCCTCACCAGCCCAGCGCAGCACCTGCCGCTCGCGGTCGGTCAGCGGGTCATCCCCATCCCAGCCAGCCAAGGCCAGTTCGGGGTCTATCGCCCTGCCACCGCTCGCCACACGCCGTATGGCCGATGCTAGTTGCTCGCTGGGCGCATCCTTCAGCAGATAGCCACCCACGCCAGCAGCCATGGCCCTGCGCAGATAACCAGCCCGGCCAAAGGTGGTCACAATCACCACCCGGGTAGGCAGCTGCAGGGCTTTTACCTGCTGCGCCAGTTCCAAGCCTGTCATCAGCGGCATCTCGATATCCGTCAGCAAGATATCAGGTCGTAGCGTTTCGACCAGCGCCAGCGCAGCGCGGCCATCGCCTGCTTCAGCAATCACCGCCAGGTCGGGCTCCAGCCCCAGCAGCGCCGCCAACGCGCCGCGTACCAGCGCCTGATCTTCAGCCAATACGATACGCAGCTTGCTCACACCCTCTCCCAACTTGTCTCTCACACCATCAACTGGCCGTGGCAAGCGGCACACTGGCACGCAAGCACGTACCAGGCTGCAGCATTGACCAATCCAGTTGCCCCCCCACCGCCACCAGTCGCTCGCGCATACCGGCCAGGCCATTACCAGGCACGATATCGTGCTGGCCTCGGCCGTCGTCCTCTACCTGCAGCACCAGCTGGCTAGCGTTGATTGACACCGCTATCCTAGCCTTGCTGGCACCGGCATGGCGCACAATATTGGTACTGGCTTCCAGCACGGCCTGCGCCAATGCATGCTCGCTGGCAGGGCTAAGACTGGGCAGGCTGGCAATGGCCAGCTCGGTCTTGAGACCAGCCGCACGCAACATGGTGTCCGCCGCCTGTGTTGCATCCAGCAAACCCACGCTGCGCAGGCCGACGATGGCCTGTCGCACCTCGGAGAGTGCCGAACGGGCCACCTCTGCCACCTCCTGCATCTCACTACTGGCCCGTGCCGGTTCCGTCGCCACCAGCTTGTGCGATAGCTCTGCCTTAATGGCGATGAGGCTAAGGGTATGGCCCAGCAGATCATGCAGGTCACGTGCGATACGCTCGCGCTCCGCCAACTGCGCCAGCCGCTCTATCTCCTCGTCCTTCTGCGCGATGGTCCGGCGTGAAGCACGGCCGGCGCGCGCGCCCAGGGTACCAAACCCCACCCCCAGCAGAATGGCTGAGAGCACGCCATAATAGGCGCCGCCCATATCGTGCCAGCTGAGGTAGGCAAACGACGCCACCGTCGTGATGACAATCATGGCAGCCGCCTCCCGCATGCTTGCCCTGATGGCTGGGAAACCGGCATAGATGAACAAGGTATGGGCAAACGGGTTGTAGGGAAACAGCGCCACCCCGATGAGGAAAATCAGCGCACTACAGAGCCACAGCCGCGGGCCGGTGGCGTAGAAGCTCCCGAAGTGCAGCGGCAGGAACGCCGCTATCGCCAGGGCCGTCGCCAGCCAGCCCTCACTCTGCATGCGCTGTAGCGGCAGGAATAGAAAGACAAGGTAGATCAGGTTGAACCAGGGGCCGTCGTAGAAGCTTTCGTCCTCCCCCTGGTCTGCCTGGATCGCACCATCTTGCCTGCACTGCAATGGATTCATCTTCATATGCGTCTCCTTGAGCCTCCGACCAGACGGCACCGACCACAGCCGGCGCCGTCAGCTTCAGTTCGGAATCAAACCTACATCAGCCAGCTCGAACTGGAATGGGCCAGTGCGCATGGCCGCAACCAGCCCTAGCCAGGTTGTGGTCTTGGGATCAAAGCCCTTGAGGCTGGCCCACTCCAGTTTCACCTCGCGCCATTCGGGCTCCGCCTTGAAGGTGGCGGCAGCGGGCTGGTAGCCACCGGCTTGCCAGAAGGCCTGCAGTGCATAGGTCGCACCATCGCCTCGCACCTTGAAGCGTATGCCCTTGGCGGCGGACAGATCAGTCGGCGCAAAGGGCTGCTTGCCGGGATTGAACGCCACGCCCGCCCAGGGATAGGCAAAGCCGGGTTTCAGCTCACCGTCCAGCTTGAGGCTGACCTGGCCCGAGGGTCCGGCACCCGCACTAAGCACCACCTGCGATTTGCCACTCATCACGCTATCGACGTTCTGCTGCCAGCTGCCGAAGGGCGCTGCCATTACCAGTTTGCCAGCATCGCTGCTGAACAATCCCAGCTTGCCATCCGCCGGCAAGACCGTCTGCGGCCTCGCAGCAGCCTTCGCCGCAGCCTGCTGCAGTGCCAACTGGCGCGCCTGCCGCAGTGGGCTGACAGCCACGCCCGCCTTCCAGATTTCAACAATATTGCGGGTAGCGCGGATATCCATGCTGGGGTCGCCCTTTACCAGCAACAGATTGGCCTTCATTCCCTTGGCAATGCGACCGCTGTCATGCAGGCCGAAGGCCTTGGCGGGCACCGAGGTCGCGGCCGCCAGGGCTTCGCTGGCGCTCAGCCCTGCCTGGGTCAGCAGTTCCAGTTCACGATGCAGGCTGGCGCCATGCAGGGTCCCTGGGTTACCCGCATCCGTACCAGCCAGAATAGGCACACCGGCTGCCTTGAGCTTGCCCAGGCTGGCGCGCATCAGGGCATCGAGACGCGCACTGCGGTCAACTGGCCGCATCACCTGCTTCAAGACGCCTTGCTGGCCAGCATCCAGCATGTCGGCAATGGCGGCTTGCGCCAGCAGGCCGGTGCCGCCAGCACGGCCATAAACGCTTTCATTCACCGCGTAGGTAGGAATGATGAATATCTTCTTCTGCTTGGCCAGCTGCACAAAGGCATCGTCCACCTCGCTATCGGTAAACTGGTGCACAAGGCCGTCTGCGCCTGCTGCCACTGCATCTTTGGCGGCAGCCTGGGTGGACACATGCACCACGGCCAGTTTGCCGCGTCGATGGGTGGCCTTGATCGCCGCCGTCAGGGTGGCCAGGTCCAAGGTCGTGAAGTTGACGCCATAGTGCTTACCGTCGTCGTAGACCAGCTTGATAAAGTCCGAACCTTCAGCCAGCCGCGCGTCGATAAACGCATCGGCATCTTCCGGCCGGTTCAGCGTGGGGATGGTGAAGCCGTACTCAGTCCCATGGCCGCCTGGCGTCGTCACCAACGTGCCTGCAGTATAGAGGTCGGCCTGATCCAACAGCTTGCCAGCCGCCATGCGCGCCTTGATGTCGCGTGCCATATCCAGCGGCATGAACATATCCAGCTGGGTGGTGACCCCCAGCAACAGCGGCAGCTCATGGTTGGCATAGGCATGCACATGGCTGTCCACCAAACCAGGGAGCAGGGTACAGCCGTCGCAGCGCACCTCGGTGGCGCCATCTGGGGTAGCCCCCCTGAAATCCGCATCGGCAATCTTGCCGTCTGCCAGCAGCACATGCCGTGCTGGCAGACGCTGGGTGCCGTCGAACACGGCCACATCGCGTATCAATACCGGTCCAGCCGCCAGGGCTGTGCCAGACAATGCCAGGACACTGGCGATGACAAGGGGGAAAGCAGACATCTGTGACTCCTCTTTGTAGGCAACGTCACCATTATTCGGCCGCCACCTTGCCTGTCCCAGTGTCCCCTGTCACGACTTGTAGCTGACAAATGTCACATCCGGCAGCCCGCCGTGCGCTGCATGCAACAGGCGTAAAAAAAGCACCCGCAGGTGCTTTTCCTAACCGAAGCGACTACCTATCAGAAGCGGTAGTCTGCACCGAAGGTGAGGGTCGAGATAGCCACGTCGTCCATCTTGGCGTAGCGGATGTATTCGCTGCGCAGGCCGACATTCTGGGTGACCGAGTAACGAACACCAAAACCCAGCATGCCCCTGTTCTTGCTTTCCGATTCCACTTCGATAGTCGAACCGTCCACTATCGAGTTCTTGGCTTTGACATGCACCACACCCACGCGGCCAAACAGCGCGAACTTATCGGACAGCGGGAAGGAACCGACTGCCGATGCTTCCACAGCGCTCAACTTGTGCTTAACGCCCCAGTTACCGTATTGCTGATTGAACTTGCTCAGACTGCGATAGCTCAGCTCTGCTGCAATATGGTCATTGAATTGATAGCCACCAGACAGCGCCCAGCTGTCGTCATAGCGATGGCCACCGATCATGTCGTCGGAGACTTCCAGCTTGGTGCGGCCCATGTCAGCCCCCACATAGAAGCCATTGGCGAAGGCTGGCGCAGCCAGAGCGGCGGACAGTGCGATCAGGGTAAATTGTTTCTTCATAGTTATGCCTCTTTTTTGCATAGGTATAGGTAGGTGCCTGACGAGTACCAGCATCTTCGCCATTGCGTAGACCTAGCCCCGTCGGGGGCGGCGATTCTATCGCGCTGCAACAAATAGTCAAACGAGGCCGGCCTGTGGTTGCCCTTGGTGGCTCGCAGAAAAGCAGATAGCCGCAATCTGCGGCTATCTGTGGGCAGTGAACGCTGGCAGGCAGATCAGTTGGAGAAGAAATCCTTCACCTTGTCCATCCAGGAGTTGGCTCGTGGATTGTGCTTGGCGTCGTCCTCCAGGCTGATGTTCTCGAACTCGCGCAGCAGCTCGCGCTGTCGTTCGGTCAGCTTGACCGGCGTCTCCACCACCACATGGCACATCAAATCGCCGGTAATGGCGCTACGCACGCCCTTGATACCCTTGCCGCGCAGGCGGAAGACCGCGCCAGTCTGGGTCTCCGCTGGTATCTTGAGCTTGACCGCACCATCCAGCGTGGGTATCTCGATCTCGCCGCCCAGCGCGGCAGTCGCAAAGCTGATCGGCATTTCGCAATGCAGATCGTTGCCTTCACGCTCGAACACGCCGTGCGCCTTGAGGTGAATAACCACATACAGGTCGCCCGGTGGGCCGCCATTGACGCCAGGCTCACCCTCGCCGCTCAGGCGGATACGGTCGCCCTCATCCAGACCGGCCTGTATCTTCACGTTCAGGGTCTTGTAGGTCTTGACCCGTCCCTGACCATTACAGGCACGGCATGGATCGGGTATGACCTTGCCACTGCCGTGACAGGTGGGGCAGGTCTGCTGCAGGCTGAAGAAACCCTGCTGCACCCGAACCTGCCCATGACCGCCGCAAGTACCGCAGGTCTTGGCCTGTGTGCCGGGCTTGGCGCCGGAACCATGACAGGTATCGCATTCCTCGTGCGAAGGAATCTTGATCTTGGTCTCGGTGCCGCGCGCGGCCTCCTCGAGGCTGATTTCAAGGTTGTAACGCAAGTCAGAACCGCGATACACATTGGATCGGCCACCACGGCCGCCGCCACCGAAGATATCGCCAAAGATGTCGCCAAAGGCATCGGCAAAGCCGCCGCCGCCAAAGCCACCACCACCCATGCCGGCCTGCGGGTCTACCCCGGCGTGGCCATACTGGTCATAGGCAGCCCGCTTCTGGCCGTCGGACAGTATCTCGTAAGCCTCCTTGGCCTCCTTGAACTTGTCTTCAGCATCCTTGCTGTCGGGATTGCGATCTGGGTGGTACTTCATCGCCAGCTTGCGATAGGACTTCTTGATGTCCTCATCGCTGGCGTCCCGGTTGACACCCAGAATCTCGTAAAAGTCTTTTTTTGCCATGATCAGATTTGCATAACGTGAAGTGTGAAACTAAAACAGCCAGAAATCCGGCTGCTCTGCGGCTGACAGTACCCGGCGCACCCAGGACAGCGCTACGCCTCTTCGGCACTTTGCCGTGTCCACCAGCCCAGATTATCGGGCGGTGGGACACGGCAGCATGCCCTATCCAGAAGGTAAGGCCAACTGCACCCCACCCGGAAAAGTACCAGCGGTAGCCTGGTTCAGGCCAAGCGTCGGCAAACCACTGCCAGCCCCTGGCCCAGCACCCTCGCCGGTCTCTTCCACTTCACGCTTACTGCTTGTCGTCCTTCACTTCGGTGAACTCGGCATCCACCACATTGCTGTCGTCCTTCTTGGCCTCGCCAGCCGGTGCTTCGGCACCTTCTGCGCCTTGCTGGGCGGCGTACATCTTCTCGGCCAGCTTGTGCGAGGCGCTCATCAGCGCTTCGGACTTGGCATCAATGGCGGCCTTGTCATCACCCTTCACGACGCCTTCGGCTTCGGTCAGGGCGGTTTCGATGGCGGCCTTCTCATCGGCGGCAATCTTGTCACCGAATTCGCCCAACGATTTCTTCACCGAGTGGATCAGGCTTTCCAGCTGGTTGCGTGCACCCACCAGTTCGGTCAGCTTCTTGTCTTCTTCGGCGTTGGCTTCGGCGTCCTTCACCATGCGCTGAATTTCTTCTTCGCTCAGGCCGGAATTGGCCTTGATGGTGATGTTATTGGCCTTGCCGGTCGCCTTGTCCTTGGCCGACACATGCAGAATGCCGTTGGCGTCGATGTTGAACTCCACCTCGATCTGCGGCACACCACGGGCAGCGCTGGGGATACCCTCCAGATTGAACTGGCCCAGCGACTTGTTGGCAGCCGCCTTCTCGCGCTCGCCCTGCAGCACGTGAATGGTCACAGCGCTCTGATTGTCATCGGCGGTAGAGAACACCTGCGACGCCTTGGTCGGGATGGTAGTGTTCTTCTGGATCAGCTTGGTCATCACGCCGCCCAGAGTTTCGATACCCAGGCTCAGCGGGCTCACATCCAGCAGCAGCACGTCCTTGCGGTCGCCCGACAGCACCGAACCCTGGATGGCTGCACCCACAGCAACGGCTTCGTCCGGGTTCACATCGCGGCGGGCTTCCTTGCCGAAGAATTCCTTCACCTTGTCGATGACCTTGGGCATACGGGTCTGACCGCCAACCAGGATCACGTCATCAATGTCGGTCACCTTAAGGCCGGCATCCTTCAGCGCAATACGACAAGGTTCGATCGAACGCTCGACCAGATCTTCCACCAGGCTCTCGAACTTGGCGCGGCTGATCTTCATGGCCAAGTGCTTGGGGCCGGTGGCGTCCATGGTCACATAGGGCAGGTTGATCTCGGTCTGGCTGGTCGACGACAGTTCGATCTTGGCCTTTTCGGCAGCTTCCTTCAGGCGTTGCAGCGCCATCACGTCGTTCTTCAGATCGATGCCTTGTTCCTTCTTGAACTCGGTCACGATGTAGTCGATCAGGCGCTGGTCAAAGTCTTCGCCACCCAGGAAGGTATCGCCATTGGTCGCCAGCACTTCGAACTGCTTGTCGCCGTCCACATCGGCAATCTCGATGATGGAGATATCAAAAGTACCGCCACCCAGGTCATAGACTGCAATCTTGGTGTCGCCCTTTTCCTTCTTGTCCAGGCCGAAAGCCAGCGCAGCAGCGGTAGGCTCGTTGATGATGCGCTTCACTTCCAGGCCGGCAATGCGGCCGGCATCCTTGGTGGCCTGGCGCTGGCTGTCATTGAAGTAGGCCGGCACGGTAATCACGGCCTCGGTCACTTCCTCGCCCAGATAATCTTCGGCGGTCTTCTTCATCTTGCGCAGCACTTCAGCGCTGATCTGCGGCGGCGCCATCTTCTTGCCCTTCACCTCCACCCAGGCATCGCCGTTGTCGGCGCGCGAGATGGTGTAAGGCATCAGGTCGATGTCCTTCTGCACTTCCTTCTCTTCAAACTTGCGGCCGATCAGGCGCTTCACGGCATACAGCGTGTTGCGGGGGTTGGTCACCGCCTGCCGCTTGGCCGGAGCGCCAACCAGAATTTCGTCGTCATTGGTGTAGCCGATGATGGACGGCGTGGTGCGAGCACCCTCTGCGTTTTCGATTACCTTGACGTTGCCACCTTCCAGCACGGCCACGCAGGAGTTGGTGGTGCCCAGGTCAATACCGATGATCTTGCCCATTTTGTAGTCCTCTCAATAACTTGCCGGCTTGGCCGGCTGGAATTTGTATAACCTTGTTAGCTAAGTGGGGATGGTGCAGCAGGTTTCAAGTGAGATTGTCTGCACACCGGCACATGGCCAGTCCTTCCCGACTCAGGCCTTACTCGGCCTTGGCCTTGGCGACCACCACCATGGCGGGCCGCAGGATGCGATCGGCAATCACGTAGCCCTTTTGCATCACGCTCACCACGGTATTGGCTTCCTGCTCGGCCTCCACGGCACTCATGGCCTGGTGCTTGTGCGGATCCAATTTGTCACCGGCCTGCGGGTCGATTTCCTTGACCTGGAACTTGTCGAACGCACCGCTGAGGTTGCGCAGCGTCATGTCCACGCCCATCTTGATGTTCTCTATGCTGGAGTTGTCCTTCAGCGCCATCTCCAGGCAGTCCTTCACGATCAGCAGTTCGCTGGCGAACTTGCCTACCGAGTACTTATGCGCGGCGGCCACATCTTCCTGGGCACGGCGGCGGATATTTTCGGTCTCTGCCTTGCCATACAGCAGTGCAGTCTGCAGTTCAGCCACCTTGGCCTCCAGCGCTGCCACCTGGGCCTCCAGGCTCTCGGCAGCGACGGGCTCTTCGCGCTCAAGCGCTGCAGCATCCTGCTCAAACGCCTGATCCTGCTGGCTTTCGATGGGGTTTTCGGTCTGGTTTTCCTGTTGCATAGTGCTATCTCCTGAAGCGATAGCCCACAAGATGAGGATGGTTATTGGGATTTCAAGCCCTCTCATGCAAGCCGCTTGCACCCCGAACAAGGCTCGCCGCCCATCGCCCCCACCAGCCGGCTGCCCAGGGCGCTGCGCAGCATGCGCAAACCCACAACAGCTGTCTCCTCACCACCACGCTGCTGTTGTGATTTCATATAAATCAGACGCTCGTTTGAAAAATATGGTGCACTGCACATGAAACTCCTTATAATCGACTACACAAGTAACGGAATACCCTAGCTGGCCCACCCCATGCCAGACCCGGGTCCATATCGCCCCAAGCAGCATCCAGCCGGGGCGCCGGCAGACAAAACATCTGTCTGCCCCTCCCGAGCTACTCCCCAATGATTTGCGCGCCACCGGCTCGCCGGGGCCGCCGCCCAACGAGGTAAGAGATATGTCGACTCGCGAACAACGCATCGCCGCTATTCAACATGACTGGGACACCAACCCACGCTGGAAGGGTATCAAGCGCGGCTACACTGCTGCCGACGTCGAGCGCCTGCGCGGCTCCGTCCAGAACGAATACAGCCTGGCCCGCCGTGGTGCCGAAAAGCTGTGGGATCTGGTCAACAACGAACCCTATATCAATTGCCTGGGCGCCCTGACCGGCGGCCAAGCCATGCAGCAGGTCAAGGCTGGCGTCAAGGCCATCTACCTGTCCGGCTGGCAAGTGGCTGCCGACAACAACGAATACGCCGCGATGTACCCGGACCAGTCCCTCTACCCAGTAGACTCTGTGCCCAAGGTCGTCGAGCGCATCAACAACGCATTCAGCCGCGCCGACGAAATTCAGCACTCCAAGGGTATTGAGCGCGGCGACAAGGGCTTTATTGATTACTACGCCCCTATCGTGGCCGATGCCGAAGCCGGTTTCGGTGGCGTACTGAACGCCTACGAACTGATGAAGTCCATGATCCGCGCGGGCGCCGGTGGCGTGCACTTCGAGGACCAACTGGCCTCGGTGAAAAAGTGCGGCCACATGGGCGGCAAGGTGCTGGTTCCCACCCAAGAAGCCGTGCAAAAGCTGATCGCCGCCCGTATGGCGGCTGACGTCTACGGTGTGCCCACCCTGGTGATCGCCCGTACCGACGCAGAAGCCGCCGACCTGCTGACCAGCGACTACGACGAGAACGACAAGCCCTTCCTGACCGGCGAGCGCACTGCCGAAGGCTTTTACAAGACCAAGAAGGGCATGGAGCAGGCCATCAGCCGCGCCGTCGCCTACGCCGACTACGCCGATTTGGTGTGGTGTGAAACCGGTACGCCTGACCTGGAATTTGCCCGCAAGTTTGCCGAGGCCGTCCACGCCAAGCATCCGGGCAAGTTGCTGGCCTACAACTGCTCGCCCTCCTTCAACTGGAAGAAGAACCTGGACGATGCCACCATCGCCAAGTTCCAGCGTGAGCTGGGCGCCATGGGCTACAAGTACCAGTTCATCACTTTGGCCGGTATCCACTCCATGTGGTACAACATGTTCGATCTGGCCCAGGACTACGTGGCCCGCGGCATGTCGGCCTATGTGGAGCGCGTGCAGGAGCCCGAATTCGCCGCCCGCGACCGTGGCTACACCTTCGTCAGCCACCAGCAGGAAGTTGGCACCGGTTACTTTGATGACATCACCACCGTCATCCAGGGTGGCCGTTCTTCGGTGACTGCGCTGACTGGCTCGACCGAAGAAGAGCAGTTCCACTGACCTGATTGCAAGGCTGGTGTGGGCATGGCGCATGCCCGGCAAAGCCGGGTTGGATAGACCAGCGCAGCTGGGCTGATCAGTCCCCCCTCCCGCCGGAGGGGAGCCTTGCTCAACTCGCCAGTGGATTGCCCACGATCAACGCCGCCCCTGCTCACCGAGTTCGGGCGGCGTATCTCCATCGGCAATCGCCCATCAACAGTCGCCATCGACAATCAGGCAGCGCACCACGCAATGGTTTTCTTTATCGTCACCCGCAAGGGCCTGGATAACTTTCTTGCACACAGCGACGGCACACCGTGCGAGCTCTGGCTGGGCGGAGATATCCTCGACGATACCGTAGAGGCACGTATTCCGAAGTCCATGTCGCTCAACTGGTTCTATGATGCTATCGACCCAGCGGACGAGGCCAGGATGGCGGAATGCGTAGAAACCATACAACTGCATCATCCCGGTGAAGCCATCACGATCGAACCCTCGACAGGACCGCTTCCAAGCCACAGGGAAGGACTCTCCAGCATGACCGAACGTATCCAGCACGGCAGCCTCGCCATCGCCCGCGAGCTGCACGAACTCGTCAACAACGAGATCATCCCCGGCACCGGTATCGCACCGGATGCCTTCTGGTCGTCCTTCGAGCAGATCGTTGCCGACCTCACCCCCAAGAATCGCGCCCTGCTGGCCCGCCGCGATACCTTGCAGGCGCAGATTGACGCATGGCATCGCGCCAATCCCAAGGCTGACTTTGCCAGCTACAAGGGCTTTCTGACCGAAATCGGCTATCTGCAGCCGGAAGGCCCGGACTTCGCCATCAGCACCACTGGGGTCGATGAAGAGATCGCCACCCTGGCCGGCCCGCAACTGGTCGTGCCGGTGAAGAATGCCCGCTACGCCCTCAATGCCGCCAACGCACGCTGGGGGTCGCTGTACGACGCCTTGTATGGCACCGATGTGATCCCCGAGGCCGACGGCGCCGACAAGGGCAAGGGTTACAACCCTATTCGTGGCGCCAAGGTGATTGCTTTTGCCCGCCATTTTCTGGATGAGACCTTCCCGCTGGCGCTGGGCAGCCACAAGGATGCCACCCTATATGCGGTGGCCGATGGCAAGCTGGCTGTCAGTCTAAAGGGCGGCGAGGTGACCGGACTGCAGAATACTGGTCAGTTTGTCGGCTACTGCGGTGATGCCTCAGCCCCCACCACGGTCCTGCTCAAGCACCACGGCCTGCATGCCGAGATCCAGATCGATGCCAGCCACCCCATCGGTTCCACTGATGCCGCCAGGGTCAAGGATGTCTGCCTCGAAGCCGCCGTCACGACCATACAGGACTGCGAAGACTCGGTCGCGGCTGTCGATGCCGAGGACAAAGTCGAAGTCTACCGCAACTGGCTAGGCCTGATGTTGGGCACCCTGGAAGACACCTTCGACAAGGCTGGCAAGCCAGTGACCCGCCGCATGAACGGCGATCGCAGCTACACAGCAGCACACGGCGGTGAGTTGAAGCTCCACGGCCGCTCGCTGATGCTGCTGCGCAACGTGGGCCACCTGATGACCAATCCGGCCATCCTGCATCAGGGCGAGGAAGTGTTCGAGGGCATCATGGATGCCGCTATCACTGCCCTGATCGCCAAGCACGATATTGAGGGCCGTGGCAGCCTACGCAACTCACGCACCGGCTCCATGTATATCGTCAAACCCAAGATGCACGGCCCCGACGAGGTGGCCTTTGCCGTTGAGCTGTTCAGTCGGGTCGAAACCGCCCTGGGCCTCAAACCACTGGCGCTGAAGATCGGCGTGATGGATGAGGAGCGGCGCACCTCGGTCAACTTGAAAGAATGCATACGCGCTGCCCGCGAGCGCATCATTTTCATCAATACCGGCTTCATGGACCGTACGGGCGATGAAATCCACACCGCCATGGAAGCAGGCGTCATGGTGCGCAAGGAAGCCATGAAAGCCACCAAGTGGATAGGCGCCTACGAGAACAGCAATGTGGATGTCGGCCTGCTCTGCGGCCTGCAAGGCAAGGCACAGATCGGCAAGGGCATGTGGCCCAAGCCCGACCTGATGGCCGAGATGCTGGCTGCCAAGCTGGGACACCCCAATGCCGGCGCCAACTGTGCCTGGGTGCCGTCGCCCACAGGCGCCACCCTGCATGCCCTGCACTACCACAAGATCAATGTGGCGCAGCGCCAGGCCGAGCTCAAGCTGCGGCCGCGTGCCTCGGTGGACGATATCCTTACCCTGCCGCTGGCCCCCAGCACCGATTGGCATCCCGACGAAATCCGCAGCGAACTGGAGAACAATTGCCAGGGCATATTGGGCTATGTGGTGCGCTGGGTAGATCAGGGCGTGGGCTGTTCCAAGGTGCCTGACATCCATAACGTGGGCCTGATGGAAGACCGTGCCACCCTGCGCATTTCCAGCCAGCATGTCGCCAACTGGCTGCGCCATGGCGTCGTCAGTGAAGCACAGGTACGCGAGGCAATGGAACGTATGGCCGCCGTGGTTGACGGCCAGAATGCTGCAGACCCGCTCTACCACCCCATGGCGCCGGATTTTGCCGGCAGCATTGCCTATCAGGCGGCGTGCGAGCTGGTGTTTGAAGGCTGCAAGCAACCCAACGGCTACACCGAGCCGGCACTGCACCGCGCCAGGCTGGCGGTCAAGGCGAAGCTGGCAGGCCGCTAGCCGCCATGGCTGGGATGCGGGCCGCCCAGGCCCGCACACCTGCCCATGCAAGGCGAGACCGGTAACGACAAAGCGCCGATGGCAACATCGGCGCTTTGTTATTTGTAACCATTCCGCCCGCACCCACTGGTCTCGGCCTACAGCAAGGCTTGGCGCCGCCCAACTGCCACACCGCCACAGCCTGACGCGAAAACGGGCTGTATCACCAGCAGCCAAGGTGATACATTTCATGCAATTGTCATTGCAGGAACCACCTTGATGCTTGCCACCGTACTGTTACTCAGCACGGCGAACGCCGCTACGATCGCTGTCCAGCCCGCACCTGCCGATTACCCCGCACCGCGCTTTCCTGCCTCCATCGCCGAGATGGAACATACCGTGCGCATCCAGTCGGCGCAGGCGGGAACAGGCTATAGCGTCGACCCCACCAGCCGGGCGATGTCGCGACTGTTCTACCGTACGGTATTTTCCTCTTCCAACGGTGTGCCCAGTGGCTGGAATGGCAACTTGGCGGCCTGCAATGCCGGCGACACCACTGCCGATTTCAAAGGCGCCATACTGCGCCGTATCAACTGGTTCCGCGCCATGAGCGGCATACCGGCGGCAGTCTCCTTCGATCCCAGCTTCAACGCCAAGGCACAACAAGCTGCACTGATGATGGCAGCCAACAAGTCGCTGAGCCATTCCCCCCCCACCAACTGGCTGTGCTACACAAGCGGGGGGGCTGATGCAGCCGGCAATGGCAATATCGCCCTGGGCAACTTCGGCCCCGGCGCCATTGCCAACGGTTATATCAGCGATGGCGGCGGCAACAATGCAGCCGTGGGCCACCGCCGGTGGATACTGTATCCACAAACACAGTTCATGGGCACCGGCGATGTGGATGGCAGCATTGCCGGCACCAGCAGCAATACGCTGTGGGTGTTCGACGGCAATATGTGGGGCGCCCGCCCCGCCGTGCGCGATGACTTCGTAGCCTGGCCACCCAAGGGATATGTGCCCTACACCACGGTGTATCCTCGCTGGTCGTTCTCTTATCCCAAAGCCGATTTCTCGACAGCCACCGTAACCATGACCCAGAACGGCAGTGCCATGGGGCCGGTCAAGCTGGAACCCGTGGCCAATGGCTATGGCGACAACACCCTGGTTTGGTTCCCTGCTGGCACCCGCGATGGCGTCAACCTGCCCAAGCCGACGGCCGATACTACCTACAACGTGACCATAGGCAATGTGAAGGTGGGCGGTGCGACGCGCACCTTCAACTATGCCGTCACCGTCTATGACCCCGATGTGGCAGGCACGGGTGACATAACGCCCGTACCCACGGGCAGCGCCTCACCCTTCGTCGGGCAGGCCACGCCCTACCAGTTCGAGGCCGTACCGGGCGCCACCGCCTACCAGTGGCGGCCAATCTCGCTCACCCCCTTCAGCCTGAACGATGGAGCCGAGTCCGGCAGCGGCAACTTCAGCCTGTCCACTTCAGCCGGCTACAACGTGGTGCAGGGCGATCTGGTTGCCAGTGGTGCGGCATCGTTTCACCTGGCCCATCTCAAGGCCACCGACCAGACCATGACGCTGACGCAGCCGTTCTACATAGAGCGCGGCGCCAGCCTCAGCTTTGCCAGCCGCCTGGGCCTGGCGACCAGCGACCAGCACGCCAAGGTCGAGCTCTCGTTGGACGACGGCGCCAGCTGGACTGCCGTGTATCAACAGGCCGGCAACGGCAAGGCCGAGAGCAGCTTCACGGTGCGCGATATCTCGCTGGCCCAATATGCCGGCCGTACTGCACAACTGCGCTTCCGCTATGCCTTCTCGGTGGGCAGCTTCTATCCGCAGGCCAGCAAGGGCACCGGCTGGTACCTGGACAACATCGCCCTCAGCGGCGTCGCGGCTTCATCGCCCGGCAGCCCCGCCACAGTCGCCAGTAATGCCTTCAACTACACCCCGCCCACCATCGGCAAGGCACTGTTGCAGGTACGGCCCGGCATGTACAACACCTTCGGCGACTGGGGCCCTGGCCTGGAAGTAGCCGCAGTGGGCGGCACCAAGCCCACGCCGTCTGAGGCCGAGAGGCTGATGAACTGGGCCGAGCGTACCTACCCGCAATATTTCAGTCCGGCAGCGACCAGCCAGCAGATCGACATCTACACGGCTCGTGCCTATGCCAAGGGCTACTACCTGGGGCTGGCTAACGGCATCGTGTATGTCTATGGCCCTGACTTCGGTCCAGATATCCTGGCGGTGGGCCCAGCCAGCAGCTTCCTGGCGACCTGTGGTTGTTAGAGTCTGGTATTCATAGGCAGGCGGTAGCGTGTGCTTAAGCGCAGCGCAGGCACCCGGGTAACCCGGGTGCTGACCATTGCAGCAACTCAAACAGCAGCTCTCCCTTGATTGAACCCCACCCCTACACCCCGCCCGCCGGCGGGGCACCTCGCTGACGCTCGAGGTGGCCTGCTCAAGGTTTCTTCGCAGTATCGTTCGCAACCTTGCCGAATGAAGGGCAAGGCGCCCAGGTCATTGACCCTGTTGGTCCACCA
This sequence comes from Chitinimonas prasina, assembly GCF_030160395.1. Lineage (GTDB taxonomy): Bacteria > Pseudomonadota > Gammaproteobacteria > Burkholderiales > Chitinimonadaceae > Chitinimonas > Chitinimonas prasina. The sequence goes on along the minus strand of NZ_BSOG01000007.1, from coordinate 174,750 downwards.
CCCAGGCGGTAAAGTCCTCAGCCGGCATGGGGCGGGCAAAGAAATAGCCCTGTATATAGTCGCAACCCATATCCTGCAACATGCGCCACTGGGCATCCTGCTCTACCCCCTCGGCCGTTACCTGCGCGCCCAGGCCGCTGGCCATGGTAATCATGCTGCGCACCAGCAAGCGGGTGCTGTGGTCATGCAAGCCATCGATGAACAGCTTGTCCAGCTTGATCTTCTGCACCTTGTAGCGCCGCAGGAAACTGAATGTGGCGTAGCCCGTGCCAAAGTCGTCTATGGCGATATCGATGTCCGCCGCCTGAAAAGCCTGCAGATTGGCCGTGATGGCGGTCGATGTCTCGAGTGCCAGCCCTTCGGTCACCTCGAACTCCACGGCGGAGCAAGTCACCTGATGCCTGGCCATGGCGGCAAATAGCCGGATGGCCAACTTCTCGTCTTCCAACTGCCTGGGCGAGAGATTAATCGCCAGCCGCAAGGGAACCGGCAGCTGGCTCTGCCACTGCTGCAGCTGCGCCATGGCGGTCTCCATCACCCAATCACCCAGTTCCAGTATCAGCCCACCTTCTTCTGCCAGCGGGACAAACTCGGCTGGTGACACCACGCCGAACTCGCTGTCGCGCCAGCGCAGCAACACCTCGGCGCCCACCGGCTGGCGACTGGCGGCATCGACAAAAGGCTGGTAAGCCAGGCTCAAGCCCCCCTGCACCAACGCACGGCGCAGCGCCTGCAGCAAAGCCAGCCGTCGCTCCGCCAGCGCTCGCAGCGTCTGGTCATACCAGACCAACCTATCTCGTCCGCCCTGCTGGGCCTGGTCTAGTGCCAGGCAGGCCTCCTGCAACCGTGCCGCACCCAGCTCCTTTGCTTCGCACAACACAGCGCCCACCCGGCATTGTGGCCTGAACTGCTGGGTGCCCACCATGATGGGCTCGGTCAATTGCACTAACAGGCTGCTAAGGCGTGCATGCCCGGACGCAGCTTGGCCTGCGTAAAGCAACAGGTCAAAACGCTTGCCGCCGCTGCGGGCCGCCAGTTCATCGGCTTGCAACACAGCGCTCAGGCGTGCTGCCGTGGTGCGCAGCACCGTATCGCCTGCCTCGCGACCATACAGCAGGTTGATATCTTCCAGTTCTTCCAGCCGCAGCACAGCCACCACCACCATGCCACTCCAGTCCTGCCGCCGCAGCAACAGTTCCTCGCTAAGGCGCAAGGCGCTCGAGAGTCCGGTTAGCGGATCGAAATACACCTGCTTATGCAGATGCCGCTCCACATCCCGCCGACTGGAGGTTTCCAGCGACAAGGCCACCAATGCGGCCGCGGCCACCAAAAAGTTACCCTCGTCTTGCAACCACTGTGTTCCGGCCTCGCGCTCCACCAGCACCTCGCCCACCAGGCGACCACCACGTATCACGGCCGCGCGGGCGCGCGCCTGCGGTGCATCCTCCAGCATCAGGTATTCCTGCGCGAGCAGCCTGGGGTTGTTTGTCCGCTGCGGCCCTGCCGGCCCCGGCCAAGCAGACTGGCTGGCGATATCGATATCGGCCAGCGCCGTATCCACCTGCGCATCATGGCGCAGCAGACTGACCCGCTGCGCACGGATGGCCTTACCCAGAGTAATGGCAAAGCGCTGCCAGTAATCTGCGTCAGTGGCATCCGAGCCATGGTGGTGGGCATAGGTCAGCGCAACCAGGGCGACATTGGCGGCGCGCATCTGCGCCTGACTGGCCATTGCCCGACTCAACGCTCGCTGACGGAGCCTTGCGTCACGCAATAGTCCCCACCCCAGCAACAGTATCAACATCACCAGCAACCCGGCTGGCACCAGCAGAGCATGGACAAACGCACTGCCGCTCTGCTTCGGCCACCAGACAACATAGCGCCCCTGCACACCGTCAACTTGCGTCAGCGCCACATAGGCCCCACCCGCCACCGGCTCGCGTCTCAAGGTCAATCCGTCCAGCCGTTGCTGCGACAGCACATCAGCCACTCGTGCCACGTCCAGCTTGCGGGCGAAGACTAATACCCGATCAGCGCGCAGCTTGGCGTATTTCGTAACGTCCTGGGGCTGCACCCGTAAGGCAGTTACCCAATAGGCATGGTCGCCCCAGCGCAGGTCACGGCTGACTTCCTTGCCGGCCGCCGCCGCCCTGGCTTCACTCAGCAAGGCACGCCAGGCTGGCAGGCGATCCAGTTCGAACTCGGCGCCATCTCTCAACTCACCGCGCAGCATCAGGCGCAATACACGGCGGTCACCCTCGGCCAAGAGCATCAGATCTATCTTGAGCTTGGTGTGTATGGTCTCGGTCGTTCCGTCGTCAAACCATGCCAGATCCGGCTGTGCCGGCATGCCCACCTTGGCATACATGTCATCCCACAAGGCATAGTCTGACAAGCTGGCCGGCAGCTGGCGCTTGGAGGCGTCCAGCAGCGCCATCACCAAGGCCTGCTCGGCCGCCACCGCAACCTCGTTCTGGCGCACAGCCGTTCGCCAAAGCAGCCATGCCAGGCCACCGATCAGCAACGCGATCAGCAACATCATGCTGAGCACATATCGATGCAGCGTCTGGCTGGGTAATCTCTGCTGGGGGTTCAAGTCGCCTCCGTGGCTACGCCTACAAACGGCACAGCTCAAGGCAACTATAGCCAAGCCTGCCGAGTTGGGTAGGAGCCTGACTTGCCCTTGCCAGCCGAAGCGCAGGGATACCAGCCCATCTGGCACCCGGGAAACCCGGGCGCTAGCCCCAGGAGCATCTCAAGCAGCGGCTCCACCTTGATATAGCCCCACCCCTACCCCCGCCCGCCGGCGGGGAACCTCGCTACGCTCGAGGGCGCCTGACTTGCCCATCACCCGCCCAGGCGTCGCCTGCCCCAACGTAGCAGCGGCCGTTCCAGCCAGTGATGGAAGAGCAAACCACAGCCAACACACAGCAGGCAGGCCAGCAGCAGCACCAGCAGCCAGGGGCCTTGCTGTTGTGGCAAACCCAGGCCCAGCAGCCAACGAAATGCCGGTAACCCAGCCAGCAGCAGCAGACCCATATGGGTGAGATAGATCGAATAGGAAGCATCACCCAGTTTTTCCAGCCAAACCAGTTTGCGGCTACGTGCTTCCCAATAAGGCGACAGACTGGCCTGCATCAGCACGGCCAGGGCCAACCCCAGAACAGAGATGCCCAGGCCATCCTCGGCAATAGGCTTACCCGATTGCAGGAAGGCGACAGCCAGCCAGAAGCACAATGTGGCGGCCAGTGGCGCCGAGTACTCCACCAGCCAGCGCCCCACCGGGCTGGTGGCACCATACCGTGCCCACAAGGCGCTCGCCATGCCAAAGAAGAACAGCAAGGAATAGTTGGAGAATAGATACGCCACCGACCAGGGTATGCTGACCAACTTGCCGGCAAGCAACATGATGCCCAGCAACCAAGACGCCATCAGGAACAGGCCCAGGCTGCGATTCAGTATCAGAACGCCAAATACCAGATAGAAGGCCAGTTCAAACCGTAATGTCCAACCTATGCCAACTAACATGGGTTCGGGCGTGGCCGGGTGCAGTATCACGATATCCATCAGCGGGCGCAGCCACTCCCAGCGAGTGCCCAGATACCAACTTGCGGCCAGCGTCAGCAGCAAGACCACCCAGTAAGGTGGGTAGATGCGCAGTAGCCGCTTGAGCAGGTAGACGCCGGCACGATAGGGCCGACCGATATCGTCGCCATGCATCCACATGATGATGAACCCGCTGAGTACAAAGAACAGCTCCACCCCCAGGCTGCCTATTGCCAATAGGCCTCCCAGCAAGGGCGCGCCGGCAAATGGTGCCAGCAGCAAGGCGCAGTGAAACACCAGCACCATCAGCGCCGCCAGGCCCCTCAGGCACTGCAGGGTATGCAGCTGTTGCGCCGCTTGCACCCCGCACTGTACCTGCTGGCCAGACAACAACGGCGTCACGGAAAGGTTGGAGGGCAAGGTAGTATGCATGCGTAGTCCAAGCGGAACGGCCCCCCGACAGCGACACCGGACACGCCGGGGTGAGCACGGGCAAACCCGGATCGTGGCGGGGCACCTTGCCCGACCTGGATCCATTGCATGCAGTATGGGGAGCTTGCCGCCAGGCCGCTGTGAGCCAGCTCACAGGCCTGCTGGATAGCGCAGAACTATAGCGGTGGCGGCGGCAGGTAACGGCTGGTGCGCTTGGCTTCTTCCGCCTGGCTGGCCTGCCGTTGCAGCTCGGCAATCTGCGACGCCAGTTGCTGCCGCATCGCCCGGGTCGCCGACGCCTCCGCCCTGACACGGGCTGCCGCCTGCTCGTTGGCCTCATACCGTGTCTGCAGCTGCTGGCTGCGCTTGAATACCGTTTCGTCGCTGCTATTGCTACTCGCCAGGAGGTCGAGTTCACCGCGCAGCCGGCGGCCCTCTGCTTCGCGCGCCAACACTGCTGCATCCAGCCGGTTTTCCAGCGCCTGCTTGTCGCTGTACTGGCGCTGCAGCTCGACCAGGTCCGATTTGGAGGCGCAGCCGGCAAAGCAGAATTCGCCGGTAAACGAAGTATAGACATAGGGTACTTGTTTACGTCCCAGGGCCAGCAGGGTTTCACCCTGCACACCCTGGCTTACCCGCTTCAGCATGTCCTCAATGCCCAGCCGGGGCGTGGCAATGTGCTGAAGAAAATGCCGGGTGAGCGTGCCGTTTCGCCCGCTGCCGTCAAAGGCGGCTTCATTGGCGCCCGTGGCATACAGCACCATGGTGCCCGCCGGTACGACATCCATGCGGGCCAGGCCCTGGCGGCCGAGCTGCCCCGCCCACGGGTTGTCCCGGCAAGCGTCCAGCACCACCAGGTTCAGGCTGTTGCGTGCCTCGCCCAGTGCCTGCATCAACACCCGCAGATTGACGGTTTCGATCTCCAGCGCCGCCAGCGAGCGCAGCGTGGCCTCGGTCGGTATCAGGTAGTTGTCGCCATGGATCTGGACTGCGTGACCGGCGTAGTAGAACACCCCGATATCGGCGGGCCCCAGGCTGGCAGCATAGTCGCGTATGCTGGCTTGCAGCACGGCTGCCGTCGGCAGATTCTCCAGGCAAACTGGGGTAAAGCCCTGCTGACGCAAGGCCTCGCAGATATCCACCGCATCATTGCGCGGATTGCGCAGGCTGCCCGCGTGGACGTAGTCGGCATTGCCTATGACCAGGGCCAGCCGCCGTGGCGGGTTGGCCTCGGCGGCAACCGGCAGGTTTGCCAAGGTCATGGCAACGGCAAACAGCAGGTAGGCTAGGCAACGGGACATGGTAGGCAAATAGACACCCCAGGCAACATCCCACAGGGATTAGGTGTTTTTCTTCTTGTGGATTTTAACACGACCCACTCCCTTCTCTCCCGCAGGTCCGCTTGGTGCAGGGTCGCCTGCCGCAGGATCGCCTGCCGCTACTTCTGCTCCAGCAGGTAGCAGGCCTGGTCGGTGTCCCACCAGCCGGCCTGGCGCCAGCGGCGCAGGGTGGCGGCATCCTGGTCGAACTGCGGTGGTGGAGCAGGTTCGCCGCCGGCCTCGAAATCCTGGCGCCAGGCATCCCAGGCGGCTACTGCTGCCAGGTCCACCGCTTCGTCCTGCAGATGCAAGGCCCACGCCGCCAGACACCCCTGCCGCCCCTTCAGTTGCAACTGGGCCAACAGGCGCGGCTGCAGGCCCAGACGACTGGCGGCAGGCAGCATGTCCGCCGTAACGATCAATCTGGCCGAGAAATGCCGGGTCAACGCTTCCAGCCGAGCCACGAGGTTGAGCGGATCGCCGATGATGCCAAACTTGCGTATGCCGCCTTCCGGCCCGATCTCGCCCATGCAGACCTTGCCCCGCGTCAGCGCCACCCCGGCAAACAACCTGGCCGCCAATTGCTCACGCTGCGCCAGCGGCATGCTAGTCGGCAGTCGTTGGGGCAAGGCCTTCAACCATGCCTGTTGCCGATGCAAGAGTGCCACAGCGGCTTGTAGTGCCTGCACACCGTCGCAGTGCCTCTCGCCACCATCCAGGTCTGGCCAGTAGTAGCACACCATATCGCCCATATAGGACTCCAGCCAGGCACCATGCTCAAGCTGCATGCCTGCGGTAACCTGGGTCAGGTAGTCGTTGATGAAATCGAATACGGCCAAGGCGGAGGGCAACTGGCGGGTCAGGCTGGCGTAATCCGCCAGATCGCTCATCAGCACCACGGCCTCCACCTGCTGCCCCTGCTTGGCCAGTGGCGTATCCGCCAGCAGCAGATGGCGCACCTGCGGCGGCAGAAAGCGCGCCAGCACACTGTTCTGGCGAGTGCGCAGGTAAAGATGCCCGGCATGGCAGACACTGCCCGCCACCAGCAGGGCTATCAGCAAGGTTGTCCAGGGCAGCAGGGCATAAGGGTAGGCCAGCGGCGCCATCAACCAGGCCGCCCCACCCAGCGCAAGCGCCAGCAGGCCCAGCCACCGGGCACGCAGATAGCAGCAGGCAGCGATCCAGCCTGCCAGCATCAGCAGTCCCAGCAGCATCAACCACGGCCAGGGCAGCAGCCTGGGGCCATCACCCTGCAGCAAGGTGGCCAGGCCGTCCTCAATCAAGCGGCCACCCGAGCGCAAAGCCACGCTGCCCCCGGGGCCAGTGGGCACCATATGTACGTCTTCCGCTCCTTGCTCATCGGTCAGCTGCAGCACCACATGGCGCCCCTGCACCTGGGGTGACAGCGCTTGCCAGAGCCTGGTTTCGCAAGCAGCCAATTGGCTTAGCGGCAGCGGGGTAATCCTGCCGGCATCGCCAAAGCGCAAGGCCAACAGGCCAGCCGTATTAGGGGACGGCATGGCAAACGCCCCAAGCAAGCTACCGGCATCCGTAGCCATATGGCGTATCAGCCCATCTGCCCCCAGTGGCAGGGTAGGTTGCACCATGCGCACGCCGTCGGCAGCACCAAACAACCAGGCGTGGGGCGGCGGCTGGCGGTCAGACAGCGGGGTGGGCAGTATCAATGCCCGCTGCGCAGCTGCATCCATATCCAGCGGCGCTGTGCGGTTACGGCCGGCCAGTGTCTGGCAGGCCTGCTCCCCCAGCAGGGTGCATATTCGAGGCGGTTCACCTGTCGGCAGACAGGCAACAAAATCCTGGGCGCGACGATTGCGCAGGGCAATCTGGGCATCCAGCACGACCGAGCGCGCGCCCATGGCGACCAGCCGCTCCACCGCCAGCGCCTGCAGGGTCAGAGACTGCTCGCGGGATACCGAGTGCGGGATATCGGCATCAAACACCACCCGCTGCGTCAAGGGCGATGCCTGCCGCTGATTGGCGGCCAGTACCCGGTCATAGAAAACCGTATCCAGCCATCGCCACTCCAACACGAGGCTGGCGCCGGCCGCCAGGGCCGCCAACCATAGCGCGGCCAGCCACCAGCGTGGCCGGCTCAGGGGCAACGCCAGGCATAGCGCCCGGCGCGTTGCCGCGATCACGGCGCTTCGACGCGCCATTGGATGGTGTATTCCGCCTCGCCCGCCAAGGCAGGCTGCTGCAGGGCCAAGCGATGCAGCACGCAGCTCGCCAGCGCGGCATCATTCTCCGCCGTGGCGGCAAAGCCCTGCTTGGCTTGATAACGGAGGACCAGGTTTAGAGGCCATTGCAGGCCCTGCTTTTGCCGGCACAGATCCAATACTGCCACCTGGCCCTGCATCCAGGCGGCAAGCACATCGTCGTCACCGGGTTTGCTGGCCGCGATCGAACGCAGTTGTACGGTGGCGGCCACGCTGGCACGTTGCCGCAAAGGTACGATGGACTCCACCACGCATACCGGCGCCGCCTCCTTGCCGCACCGCAACTGATCACCGCGCCATTCGCAACCGGCCGATGCCAGCCGCGATTGCCAACCCGCTCCGGCCTGCAGGCGCAAGACCAAGGGCCGGTCACTCCAGCCATCGCAGCGCAGCCGAGCTGGCTTGCTGCCCGTAGGTGCCGCAATGCTCAGTGACACAAAGCCATGCGGTGCAATCACCAGCTCGCCCTGCTCCAGGCGCAATCTGTCCTTGCCAGCGCAGGGTGCCTGGTTGTGGTAACGGTCACTGGAGCTGGGGTCGATCACGATGCTGCACGCCATTGCATGACCCAGGCCGGCTGCCGCCCACAGGCCTGCAGCCACCGTTATTGGTACATGGCGCATTCCCCGCCTTTTCATGCCCATCTCTCCTTAGAGCCTGCTTCGCCTGACGCTAGGCCCCGGTCATGCCCAGTCGCTGCAAGTCCTCAGGCTTGAGTATCTGTATGCGCCCGTCTACCACCGCGATCAGGCCAGCCTCATCCCAGCTGCGCAGCAATTTGTTCACACTCTCCCGGGTGGCGCCCACCATGCCGCCCAACTCGCCCTGCGACACCCGCAGTTGCAGATAATGCCTGCCCTGCAGCTCGGTTCCATGGGCAGAGGCCAAGAACAGCAAGGTACGCGACAGACGTGCAGGTACGTCAAGCACAGACAGGTGCTCTACCCGCTCGGTCAAGGTACGGATACGCTGGCACAGGGCCACCATCAGCTTATCGCGCACGGCTGGATGCTGCGCCAGAAAGGCCAGGAAACCCTGCCGGTCTATATAGGCCAGCTCCGCACGACTGCTGCATATCACCGTGGCGCTGCGGCACTTCCCGTCCAGCAGGGCAATTTCGCCAAATGTAGTACCGGCATCCAGCAGCGACAAGACGGTCTCCTGCCCTTCCTCATTGCTGGCCACCACCTTGAGTACGCCGCGCAGCACGGCATAGAAGCGATCCCCAGCATCGCCTTGCAGGAACACGGCATCCCGCGCCCTGACCTCCATCAGCGACATGCGTGCTACCAGTGCGTCCAATTCCTCGTCGTGCAAGTCGGCAAACAGGGTGTTGCGCGCCAACATTTCGCGCAGCGAGATCGGTTGCACTATTTATTCCATCCAGACGGTTCGGGTACCATCATCTTAACGCCAACGGCACCTTGGCGGACCACGGCCTGCAACCGCGCAGGCCGGCAAGGCACCCAGGGTCACCATCGCCTGGGCGCCAGCGCAAGGCGGCAGTCCCTCCCCATCGGTATCCATCAGGTTCTACATGCCACGTCCTACCCCATTCAGCTGCTCGCTGCCCACTCTCACCATCCTGCTGCTGGCTCTGCCAGCCCAGGCCGAGGAAGCCACCTGGTCCATCAGCACCGGCATCCGGCTCTGGTCCAATGAGTGGGAAGCCAACAGCTTCCCCTACGCCAGTTACCTGCCAGGCAATGGCAGCCAGCCACAACGGCAGGTGGTAGCCAAGATGCGCTCCGATGCGGAGATCGTGCCGATACCGACACTGTCGCTCCGTTACGGCAACTGGATACTGAATGGATCGGCCGCCATGGAGCGTGAGTTCCGCTTCAATGACAACCTGAGTACCCTCTATGCCTCACGCCGGGAACAGGACATCAACCTGGGCTATTTTTTCGCCCCCCAGTTCAATGTCGGCGTGGGTTACAAGCGCCTGCTGTGGGATGCGGTACAGATAGATGGCCCCACCCTGTCTGTCAGCGGCGCCGCGCCACTGGACACCCACCTGGCCCTCTACGGCGGCGCCGCCATAGGCGCGCTGAAGACCCATACCAGCAGCCTGCCTGGCTCGCTCAGCACCCGCTACTTTGTCAGCGAGGTGGGGCTGACCTACAACCTGGCGGGCATCAGCCCCGGGCTCTCCAGCGTCTCCGGCCTGTTCGGCTACCGCATGCAGAAGCTGACGGTACACCGCTTTCCCTTGGCCGATAGCGCGGGCGGCCGCTACACCAGCAGCATTTCAGACTTTACTTCCGGCCCGGTTGCCGGCCTGAACCTGCGATTCTGACTGACCTGCCAGGCTAGCCTGTACGCTCGGCACGCGCCTTCTCCGCCGCATTCTGCAGGCTTGCCGACATGCCGTTCAGCCAGCAGCTACGGCCCTTGCCGTATAAACCTGTATAGTGTCGGACTGTGCTCCGTTTGGGCAGTGTTGCGCCGTACGCCGCAACGCCGCGCTGTGCCGCGCACACGGGCTGATTTAGTCCGCTTTACAGGGTCCATCCAGCAATCTCGGTTTCTACGCGAGGCGAGGCGCGAATGACTATTTTCAATGCTGCATAGGCTAGATATGCGCGGAAATGGTTTTCACGAGTAACGCCGCCTTGGAACGAAATGGTCGTCACCGCCAGGTGCCCGCCCATCTCGGCCTACTCCTTGAGGGTACGACGAATCGAGGCTGCCGGAGTGCCCTACAGTACCCTATCCCCCACCGAGGCGGCTTGCCTCGGCACTGGAGTAATGCATGGCCAAGGAAGAACTGATTGAAATGGAAGGTACGGTATCGGAAGTCCTGCCGGATACCCGCTTTCGCGTGAAACTGGAAAACGGCATGGAGCTGATCGCCTACGTTTCGGGCAAGATGCGCATGCACCGCATCCGCATCCTCGAAGGCGACAAGGTGACCGTGGAACTGTCGCCCTACGACCTGACCAAGGCCCGCGTCAGCTTCCGCCACAAGGATGAGCGCGCAGGTGGCGGCGGTGGTCAACGCCGTCCTGGCCAGTTCAACCGGCGCTAAACCGCCAGGTAGCTGGTCACGCCAACGGCACCCCCAGGGGTGCCGTTGTGCTTTTGGCAGGCGTCCGGCCAAAACCCTCTCCAGGTGCCAGCAACCACGCACCACCATGCCGTGGCCGACCAGGATGCTCACAAGACACCCCGCTGGGTGCGCCTAATAGACAACCGCCAGCATTTTGTCGCAACCGTGCATGCCTTCTCGCGCCAGCCCCGTTAGAATCGACCACCCTTCCCGAGCCATCACGGTATTCCCGGCATGCCATTATCGCGGCTGATCGCCCAGTTTATACGCCAGCATTGGCGCCCCTATGTGCTGTCGGCCCTGATGCTAATGGGCGTAGGCGTACTGACCGTCTTTATCCCCCGCCAAGTGGGCGCGATCGTTGACGGCCTGGTAGCCGGCCAATTGCATGGCAATGCCTTGCTCTGGCAATTGGGCAGCCTGTTGCTGGCCGGCATGGGCATCTACTTTCTGCGGGTAGGCTGGCGCTTGCAGCTGTTTGCCGCCAGCTACCAGTTGGGTGTGCAACTGCGCACCCAGCTCTACCAACGGCTTAGCCTGCAGGGCCCCAGCTTCTACCAGCAACAGCGTACCGGCGATCTGATGGCCCTGGCGACCAACGATGTCGATGCGGTCGAAATGGCGGCCGGCGAAGCCATGCTGGCTGGATTTGACGGCACGCTCACCCTGCTGATGGTGCTGGCCATGATGACCCTAGGCGTGGACTGGCACCTGGCCGCTGCCGCTCTGGCGCCCTTCCCGCTGATGGCTTTGGCTTTCTGGTATATCTCCAACCAGATACATCGCGCCAGCCATGACTCGCTTACCCGCTTCTCCGACCTGAACGACCACGTACAGGAAACCCTGGCTGGGGTGCGGACCTTGCGCGCCCTGGGGCTGGAGGCACGTAGTGCACAGCAGTTCAGCGAGCTGGCCGAGCACGCCGCCGAGGCCAGCCTGCGGGCGCAGCGCTGGGAGGCTGCCTATGAGCCCGCCGTGGGCCTGACCCTGGTTGCCGCCGTTGGGCTGACGCTGGGCGTTGGCGGTTATCTGGTCTGGCAAGGCGAGCTGACCGTGGGCCTGCTGACTGCCTTCAGCATGTATCTGGGCCAGCTTATCTGGCCCATGTTTGCCGCCGGCTGGGTCATGTCGCTGATAGAACGCGGCCGAGCAGCCTGGAGCAGGCTGCAACCGATACTGGATGCCCCGCTTACCATCACCGACACAGGCAAGGTGACCAAGGTCGAGCCAGGCCCGCTGCGGCTCGATGGCGTGCAATTGCGTTACCCGGGCCAGCAGGCCGAAGCGCTCAGCGACATCAGCTTCTGCCTGCTGCCCGGCCAGACCCTGGGCCTGGTCGGCCCCACCGGTGCGGGCAAATCCAGCATCGTGCGACTGATACTGCGCCAGTACGCCCAGCACAGCGGCAGCTTGTTCTGGGGCGGCCATGCCCTCGCCGACTACCAGCTGGAAGCCCTGCATGGCGCCATAGCCTGGGTGCCGCAGGAACCCTTCCTGTTCTCTGCCAGCGTGGCCGACAACATCGCCCTGGCCAAGCCTGATGCCAGCCGCGCCGAGATCGAGCAGGTTGCCCGGCTGGCCTCGGTGCACGAAGACATACTGCGCTTTCCACAGGGCTATGACACCCCAGTGGGCGAGCGTGGCGTCACCCTCTCGGGGGGCCAGCGCCAGCGTGTGGCTATCGCTCGCGCCCTGCTGGCCGATGCCCCGCTGCTGCTGCTGGATGATGCGCTGTCTGCCGTCGATACCCAGACCGAAACCGATATCCTGGGCCACTTGCGCGACCAGCGCCTGAACCGCACCGTCATCATTGTCAGCCACCGGCTCAGTGCCGTGATGGATGCCGACCAGATACTGGTGCTCAAGCACGGCCGGATTACCGAAACCGGCCACCACGCCGACCTGTTGCTGCAGGATGGCTGGTACGCCAGCCAATGGCGCTATCAGCAACTGGAGGCCAGTCTTGACGCCCTCTAACCCGCTCTCCGCCGCCAATACCCGGCAGGCCATTGCCTTGCTGCGGCAGGCCGCAGCACCCGAACACCACAACCTATGGTGGGGCTGCTTCTGGCTGATTGTTGCAGCCGGCCTGGAAGCCCTGGGGCCACTGTTGGGTAAATATTTCATCGACCAGTACCTGCTGCCCAGGGTGCTGGACTGGCCGGCCATTAGCGGCTTGCTGATAGGTATTCTGCTGACCGGCTGGGTAGCCAGCGTGCTGCGCTACCTGCAGCTCACCCGGCTGGCTGGCGTGGCCATGCGCTCGGTAAAACGGCTGCGCGAGCAGGTCTACGGCCATGTGCTGCGGCTACCCATGGCCTTTTTCGACAAGGCTATCACCGGTCAGTTGGTCAGCCGCGTCACCAACGACACCGAGCAAGTCAAGAACCTCTACGTGCAGGTGCTGTTCGTCATGCTGGACAGCAGCATCGTGGTGCTGGGTGCGCTCGTTGCCATGGCCTGGCTGGATTGGCGCCTGATGCTGATCGTCATCGTGCTGCTGCCGGCCGTAGTCATCATCGTCTGGTTCTACCAGCGCTTCAGCGCACCGGCTGTCAGCCGCGCCCGCGAGCTGCGCAGCGATATCAATGCCCAGGTAGCAGAGAGCATTGCCGGCATGGCAGTCCTGCAGGCCAGCAATGCCGAAAGCCGTTTTGGCCTGCGCTTTGGCGATACCAATCGGCAGCATTTCCGCGCCCGCATGGCTGAGCTGCGTGCCAATGCCTGGCTGCTGCGGCCCATGCTGGACCTGCTCAACGTGATCCTGCTGGTGGTGGTGATCCATAGCTTCAGCCAGCGGGCGCTGGGCGGGCTGGAGGTAGGTATCCTGTATGCCTTTGTCAGCTATATCGGTCGGGTGGTGGATCCGCTGATCCAGATTACCTTGCAGTTCAGCCAGCTGCAGCAAGCGGTAGTAGCCGCCTCCAGGGTCAACACCCTGCTACAGGAGCACAAGCCGATGCCCCAGGGCGGGCACGCCCGCATCAGCCACGGCGAGGTGAACATCAGCGGACTGGGCTTCGGCTACAGTAGCGACAACCCGGTGATACACGATCTCAACCTGCACATAGAGGCAGGCCAATTTGTCGGTATCGTCGGCCACACCGGCAGCGGCAAATCCACCTTGCTCTCGCTGCTGCTGCGCTTTTACACCCAGCAACAGGGCTTGATCGCCATAGACGGTATCGAGCTGCAGCAATTCAGCGACGATGACTTCCGCGCGGACGTGGGGCTGGTGCCGCAAGACCCCTTCTTGCTGGCCGCCAGTGCACGCGAGAACATCGCCATGGGCAGGCCGCTCAGCAGCGCAGAAATCGAAACCGCCGCCCGTGCCGCCCGTTGCCACGACTTTATCCTGGCCCTGGAGCAAGGCTACGACACTCCCCTGGGTGAAGGCGGCGCCCGCCTATCCACCGGGCAGAAGCAGTTGATTGCCATTGCCAGGGCACTTGCAGGCAAACCCCGCATATTGTTCCTGGATGAAGCCACCGCCCATATCGACAGCGAAACCGAACAGGTGGTGCAACAAGCCTTGACCGAGCTGCGTGGCAGGGTCACTGTCATTGCCATCGCCCACCGGCTTTCCACCATACGCGACGCGGACACCATCGTGGTGCTGAATCATGGCCGCATTGCCGAGCAAGGCCAGCACGAGACGCTGATGGCCCATGAAGGCGGCATCTACCAACGGCTCTACCTGCTGCAGCAGTTGGGCGACTAGCATGCTGCAGACCTTGGGCCTCTACCTGCTCACCGCAATAGCCGAGATACTGGGCTGCTTTCTGCCCATGCTGTGGCTGCACAAGCGCGGCCCAGCCTGGCTGCTGTTGCCGGCAGCGGCGTGCCTGGCCCTGTTCGTCTGGCTGCTTAGCCTGCACCCGGCCGCCAGCGGCCGCGTCTATGCTGCCTACGGCGGGGTTTACGTGGCGACTGCACTAGCCTGGCTATGGCTGGTCGATGGCCTGCGCCCCACCGCTTGGGATTGGGCTGGCGTCGGCCTGGTACTGGCCGGCGCCACCGTCATCATCCTGGCCCCGCGCACATGAACTACCACCATCCTATTCTCTATCGCGACGAGCGCCTGGTCGCCATCCACAAACCCTCGGGCCTGCTGGTACACCGCAGCGAGATAGACCGGCACGAGACCCGCTTTGCCCTGCAGGAGGTGCGCGATCAGCTGGGCCAGCGCGTACATGCCATACACCGGCTGGACAAAGGCACCTCGGGCATCTTGCTGTTTGGTCTGGATGCCGACGCCGCCCGCGCGGTATCGCAACAGTTCGAAGCAGGTACCGTGGAGAAGCGCTATCTGGCCGTCGTCCGTGGCTGGCCAGATGATGCCGGCGAAATCAACCACCCGCTCAGCCGCCAGTACGACAGCTACGAGCGCATGCCCGACCAGTTGGCACCACCGCAGGAAGCCATCACGCGCTACCGCCGGCTGGCCACGGCCGAGCTGCCCCATAGTGTCGATCGCTATCCGCAAAGCCGCTATGCGCTGCTGGAACTGGACCCACTGACCGGCCGCAAGCACCAGTTACGCCGACATCTCAAGCATCTGTCCCACCCCATCATCGGCGATGCCACCTATGGCAAGGGCAAGCACAATCGCCTGTTCACCGAACTCTATGGCAATACGCGATTGCTGCTCGCCTGCACCCGGCTGGCCTTCAGCCACCCGGATGGCGGTGCGCGCATCATTGTGGACGCCCCGCTGGCGGAGGATTTTTCCGCTGTCTGCAGGGCGCTGGGCTGGACTGCCTGATTTTTAGGCAGCGGCAATTCCCTCCAAGCGCTCAAGCACTTGGCCTACTTTCCCACAGGCCACACACAGGCTTGTCCCTGCCCTGTGTGGGTCAAATTGCGACGGGGCGACGCAGATAGCAGGTGGTGCCGTATTGCTCGAAGCCATGGGCCAAGTACAACCTTAGTGCAGTTGTGTTGGCCGTAGATACGGTCAACTCCACCGTCTGCGCCCCCTGCTCGGCCATACGCTGCAAGGCCCAGCGCAGCAAATGCCGGCCCAAGCCCTCCCCCTGCCTAGAAGGGTGCACCAGCAGGCTGTTGAGATAGACCAGGCTGTCGCTGTCCGCCTCCCACTGCACCAGCCCCTGTGGCCGGCCATCGATCTCGACAAAGCCCAGCGAGCAGCCCGGCAGGCTGGCCCGGTGCGCCAAATCTGCTACCGTAGCCGGCGTCACAGGCGGTAGGTGGCCGGCATAAGCGGCGTTCGATAGGGCACACCAGGCTGCCATATCGTCGGCATCTCCCCGGCGCAAGGGGCGTATGGCAACGTCCGGCGCCGGTGGATAGTCAACGGGCAGGGCACGCCGCAACTCGGCCTCCTCTGCCAGCACCGCAAAACCCTGCTGCTGCGCAAAGGCCAACCCAGCCAACCAACGGGCCGGCAAGGCGCACTCCAGGGGCATGCGCTCTCCATCCATCGCCAACAGCCCCGCCATGATGGCCCGGGCTACGCCACGCCGCCGAAAGGCCGGATGCACCATGATGCGGCCATAGCGCAACATCCCCTGCGCGCCCTCCTCCAGGCCGCTATAGGCCATGCCGGCGACTTGCCCATCCAACTCCACCACCAGGAAGTCCCTGCCAGCCAGGCGGCCCGGATCGCGGGCAAAATGCTGCCAGCGGGCCATGCTCAGTACATTGACGTCAGCATCCACTGCGGCGCAGGCCGCAAACAGCGCCACGATACCCGCATCGTGCAGGTCGGCTTGGTAGGCAATCACGGGAATCATGGCGCGGGAGCCTAGCATAGGTGTGCAGGCAAGCGCACGCACACCCAGCCTAACTGCCTGCTTTTTAAGCAGCACCAAAAACCCCTGCGGGGTCAGCCACTTGCCCAACTTGTCCACAGTTGCCACACAGGCTTGTCCCGCCGTACTGTGGAAACAACCCGTCCTATCACCAGCCCGCGTGCCGCAGTACTGCTGGCAGTCGCGGTTTGCACCAGAGCCCATGCAATGGCTAGGACAAGCCACGCCTGCCTGTTTTTTAGGCAGCTCCATAAAGCCTTCTGCCTTCAGTCACTTAGCCTATTTGCCCACAGGCCACACACAGGCTTGTCCCGCGCCGGTGTGGAAACACTGGGGTTTTACCCCCAGCGCACAAGCTGCAGCCCTGCTGGCAGGCTGTTTTTACCCATTTATGGCTCGGCAGGCAGCCAAATGCGCTGTTTGCCTGTTTATTAGGCACACCTGGAAAGCATCTTTTCCTCAGTGACTTACCGCGCTTGCCCACAGGCCACACACAGGCTTGTCCCGCGCCTGTGTGGAAACACCGGGGCTAACCCCCAGGACACCGGCCGCAGCCCTGCTGGCGGGCGGTTATTGCCCGCTTATGGCTCGCCAGGCAGCCAACTACGCCACTTGCTTGTTTTTTAGGCACGCTGGGAAAAACGCCTGCCCTCAGTGACTTACCATGCTTGCCCACAGGCCGTGCACAGGCTTGTCCCGGCTGGATGTGGAGCAATGGAAAAGCGCACAAACGCGCTACATGCCTATGGAAGCTGCCGCCTCCCGAACTGCATCCACATCCACCGCGACGACCTTCTCGCCCTTATGCATGAGATGGTGCGGGAATGCATCGCCGTAACAGGCAAGCCCGGCAGGCAAAAAACGGCAAGATAACGGCGCATGGCGACACGCCGACCTGGACCTTGATTCCATGCCGCACAAGCGGCGTCCGGGCCGGGCAACGCTGCACGATCTGGGCCAAAAACAAAACCCCGCCATGGCGGGGTTTTATTTACTTGTTGGTCGGGTAGGACACCGTCTGCACCCTGACCTGGCCTGGCTGCCAATCCCAGTGGGTGCGCCAGGCCGCCAGGACGGCATTGGGGTATTCCGGCCTGCCGGTACTACCGTTGTAACGCCCCAGGGCACGGTAAAGATCGCCCTTCTCGACATTCAGGTAGTGCCGCATGATGGTGCAGCCAAAGCGCAGGTTGGTGTACATGTCGAACAGGTTGTGATCGCCCTTGCCGATAGCGCGTTGCCAGAACGGCATCACCTGCATCAGGCCACGCGCGCCCACCGACGAGATGGCATAACGGCGAAAGCCACTCTCGACATGGATCAAGCCCATCACCATCTGCGGATCCAGCCCGGCGCGGGTGGCTTCGTAGTGGATGGCCGTCAACAGCTTCTCGCGCATGAAGTCATCGGGGATGCGCTTTTTCAGCCGAGCCGACATCTCGATCATCCAGGCCTGTCCCTCATTGGGGTTGGCAAACACCAGCCGTGGCGAGGCGCTGTCGTTGATGGACCGCTGCATGGCAGTGGCCACCGAGAACGACAGGTCTTCTTCCCGCTGGGCGCCGGCCAGGGCCGGCAGCGTCGCAAAAAGCAATGTAGAGACGAGTACTGAACGCAACATACTACGAACCATAATCCTTACTTTGAAAGCTTGCCAAGCAGGAAGCCTGTGACATCGGCCTGTGCTACCAGTTCCGTGGTACCAGCCTGGCGCGACACGTACTCCACCTTGCCATCCGCCAGCGACTTGTCGCCAATAGTGATGCGGTGGGGGATGCCTATCAGTTCCATATCGGCAAACATCACGCCAGGACGTTCGTTGCGATCGTCCATCAGGACTTCCACGCCACGGCCTGCCAGCTCGGCGTACAGCGCATCTGCTGCCGCCTTGACGGCCTCGGAACGCTGGTAGCCCACCGGCACGATGACCACAGCGAACGGCGCCATGGTGGTGCTGAAGCGTATGCCCTTGTCGTCGTAGCTCTGCTCGATGGCGGCTCCGACGATACGGGACACGCCTATGCCATAGCAGCCCATTTCCATGGGCTTGAGCTGGCCTTCGCTATCGAGGTAGTTGCAGCCCAGGGCGGTAGAGTATTTGGTGCCCAACTGGAAGATATGCCCCACTTCGATGCCACGGCAGATTTCCAGCACGCCACGGCCATCGGGCGAGGGGTCACCGGCCACCACATTGCGGATATCAGCAACCAGATCTGCTTCCGGCAAATCGCGGCCCCAGTTCACACCGGCGGTGTGGAACTTGGGCTTGTTGGCCCCCACCACAAAGTCGCTCATGGCGGCGACGGTGCGGTCGGCAATCAACTTCACCTTGCTGCGATCAATACCGACTGGCCCCAGGAAACCGGGAGGGCAATTGAAGAAGGCCCGTATCTCTTCCTCGCTGGCAAAACGGAAGTCGGCCAGGCCATCGAGCTTGCCTACCTTCACCTCGTTGAGAGAGTGATCACCGCGAAGCAGCAGGATATGCAACTGTTCATTGGCCATCAGGGCAATGAGCTTGACGGTACGCTGCAGTGGAATGCCCATCAACTCAGCCACGGCTTCGCAGGTGGTCTGCTTGGGCGTATCCACATCGCGCATGTCCTCGCTGGCAGCGGCGCGCGGCGCGGCCGGTGCCATGGCTTCGGCGGCTTCCACATTGGCGGCAAAGTCCGAATCCGGACAGTAGGCCAGGGCGTCCTCACCCGACTCGGCCAGCACATGGAACTCCTGCGAGGCATCGCCACCAATGGCGCCGGAATCGGCCTTCACGGCCCGGAACTGCAGGCCCAGGCGGGTGAATACCTGGGTATAGGCCTGATGCATCTTGCGGTAGCTCTCGGCCATGCCCGCCACATCAGCATCAAACGAGTAGGCATCCTTCATGACAAACTCACGCGCCCGTATCACGCCAAAACGGGGGCGTATCTCGTCGCGGAACTTGGTCTGTACCTGGTAGAAATTCAGCGGCAGCTGCTTGTAGCTCTTGATCTCGGTGCGGGCGATATCGGTAATCACCTCTTCGTGCGTCGGCCCAAAGCAGAAGTCGCGATCATGCCTGTCCTTCATCTTCAGCATCTGAGGGCCGAACACCGCCCAGCGGCCACTCTCCTGCCACAATTCAGCCGGCTGTATGGCCGGCATGGTCAGTTCCAGTGCACCGGCCTTGTTCATCTCCTCGCGCACGATGGCCTCTACCTTGCGCAGTACACGCAGACCCAGTGGCATCCAGGTATAGAGGCCGGAGCCGAGCTTCTTGATCAGCCCGGCACGCAGCATCAGCTTGTGGCTAGGCAGTTCGGCCTCATTGGGGGCTTCTTTGAGGGTAGAGAGGAAGAATTGCGAGGTGCGCATCAGACGGTAGCTCGACGGTAATCGTTTGAAAGAACGCGATTTTACCGTAGGTTCTGCCGAATATTCCGTTTGAATGCATAAACAAATACCGGCCCTGTTGCAGGACCGGCTGATTTGTACCTTTTCTGCGGTCTTTCAGCGTTTTTTCAGCGCGTCTTCTATGCGGCTGCGTATCAGTTTGTCTAGCTGGGGCTGCAGGGCACCCAGGGTCCGTTTCAGCGATTCGGTATGCACAATGGCCAGCTGCTTGCCCAGCTCTATGCGCACCATACGCTCCAGCTCGGGCTTGAGGCCGGCGACCAGCTCCTGCGCCAGTGCGGCCACATCCAATACAGGCGCCGGCTCTGCGTGATCCTCGTCCAGCTCCAGGCTCAGCTCGGGCAGTTCGTCCGATACCAGCACCGTGACACCGCTACGCGGCGAAGGTGAAGCTGGCGACATCGCCGGGGGGGAAGCCGTCGCAACCGGGGCGGCGGGCGCCACTGCCGGGGCAGTGGGTGGCGCAACGGGCGCCACTGGCACGGCCGCTGGCTTCGTCGCAGGAACCGCAGGTGTTACCGGTGCGGGTGCGGGTGCGGGTGCGGGGACAGGCTGCGGTGTGGCAGCAACCACGGGTGCAGGGGCAACAGGCGCTGCCACCAAGGGCGCTGCCGGTACAACAGCAGGTGCAGGTGCAGGTGCAGGTGCCGCCCTGGGCTCTTCTGGAGGTGGGGAAAAATCGAAGTTGAGCGACAGCTCTGGCATCAGCGGCCCATCCGCCAAGGGCGAGTGCGGCTGTGACTGCGGCACAGCGGGCTTGGCAAGCTCCTTGGCGGGCGGTGCATCCAAACTGGGGATGGTCAGCTCGGGGAATTCAAAACTGGGCGCGGGCGACGCAGGCCTTGCCGCCTCCACGGGCGGAGCGGGTGCTGTAGGCGGGGGGGCCACGGGCGCCGCAACCTGCGGTGCAGCCGGGGCGGGCCTGGGGGACGGGGCAACCGGATCTGCCGCCACGGGCGCAGCAACCGGCGCAGGTGCCGCAGCGCGTGTCGGCGGTGCACCCAGGCTATCCAACGACGAGGGCAACTCGCCACGTATCTCTTCGGGCGTGAACATCAGTTCATCGCCCACCACCGGTTCTACCTGGGTCAGCACCGGAATCGCATCACTGAGATCCCCGGCATCCAGGTCGGTAAGCACCGGCACGTTGGGGTTGAGGCCGCTGCCACGATGGCGTGCGATCAAGGCATCCATCTTGCCTACGACAGCTGGCGGCTCGGTATCGGGGCCCAGCGAGGGAAAATCAGCCATTTGCACGACCTTGCTTGTCCATATCGGTGAACTCGACGTCGTATCCAGCCCGTTTATAGAGGGCCAGACGTTGCCGGGCAACCTCGCGCAAATCCATGTCGTCGCGCGGCACGATTTCTACGATACGCGCTATGCCGCGATCTGTGGGGACGACATGCGCCGTCCAGTTGAACACCACCTCGCGCGGCAGTAGCAGCTCGAGGCGGTGGTCTATCAGTGCCGGCGTCTGGGAGGCCAGCGCATCATCGCCCAGGCAGTGGGGGACAAAGCCAGTAGGCGGCACCTCCCACAGCAGGCGATCGATGACGCGACTGGCGGTCTCCGAATCGGTGACGATGCCGGTGGCAAGCTTGCGCTTCACAGCCTTGCCCACAAGCTGGCATAGCGCCTGCTCGCGGTTGGACACATTGAAATAGAAGCTTGCCAGCGGTTTCATATCACTTCTTCTTGCCAGCCGGCTTGGCAGCGGGCTTTGCTGCAGGCTTTGCAGCAGCCTTGGTTTCAACCTTGGCAACAGGCTTGACCGCAGCCTTGGCTGCAGGCTTGGCGACTGCCTTGGTAGCGGGCTTGGCAGCCGCCTTAGCCGGCGCAGCCTTGGCTGCAGGCTTGCTGCCTGCCACCGCTGCGGCACGTGCCCGCAGGAACTGCGTCAGCAGCGGCACGGGACGGCCGGTCGCACCCTTGGCCGCGCCCGACTTCCAGGCCGTACCGGCAATATCCAGGTGAGCCCAGTCATACTTCTTGGTAAAGCGCGACAGGAAGCAGGCAGCGGTGACCGAACCACCAGGGCGGCCGCCGATATTGGCCAGATCGGCGAAGTTGGACTTCAGTTGTTCCTGGTATTCGTCGAACATCGGCATCTGCCAGGCACGGTCGCCCGCGGTTTCGCCCGCTGCCACCAGTTCACGGCCCAACTCTTCCTTGTTGGCATACAGGCCGGTCACATGATGCCCCAGGGCAATTACGCAGGCGCCGGTCAGGGTAGCCACATCCACCACAGCGGCAGGCTCGAAGCGTTCTGCATAAGTCAGCGCGTCGCACAGGATCAAACGACCTTCGGCGTCGGTATTCAGTATCTCGACCGTCAGGCCATTCATGGTGGTCACGACATCACCAGGCTTGCTGGCATTGCCGGCAGGCATGTTCTCGCAACTGGCGACCACGGCGTAGACATTGAGCGGCAGCTTCATGGCGCCCACGGCGTGCATGGTGGCAATCACCGAACCCGCGCCCATCATGTCGTACTTCATTTCGTCCATGCCCTCACCCGGCTTCAGGCTGATGCCGCCCGAATCGAAGGTGATGCCCTTGCCGACCAGCACCACGGGCTTGTCGCCCTTCTTGCCGCCTTCGTGCTTGAGCACGATGAACTTGAGCGGTTCGGTGCTGCCCTTGGCCACCGAGACAAACGAGCCCATGCCCAGCTTCTCGACGTCGGCACGCTCTAGCACTTCCACTTTCATGCCAAACTGCTTGGCAATATCCTTGGCGGTGTTGGCCAGATGGGTGGGGGTGCAGAAATTGGGTGGCAGGTTGCCCAGGTCCTTGCCTAGGTTGATGGCGCTACCCAGCGCCACACCAGCAGCCACACCGACGGCAGCAGCAGCTTCATCGGCCTTGGCCACCAGCACGGTCACTTTCTTGAGGCCGGGCTTGTCGTCCTTCTTGGACTTGGTGGCATCGAATTTGTAGCTGGCATCAAATGCCGCCACAGCGATTTCCTCGGCGGCCCAAGCCGCATCGCGGCCTTCAAAAGCCAATGCCAGCTCGCCACCGGCTGCCGTCGCAGCGCGCACGGCAGCGCGGGCGGCATCACGGAATTCCTTGTCGGTCTTGCCGGTGCTGACCAGCAGCACGCGCTCGGCAGCCACGCCGGCAACCTTGTGCAGCAGTACACTGCTGCCCGACTTGGCATCCAGGTCGCCCAGCTTCAATATGGCGCTGAGATGGCCACCGGCCGCCTTGTCCACCAGTTGCGCAGCCGCCCCGAGTTTGCCCTCGGTGACCGACAGCGCCAATACGGCCGCCTTGTGTTTTTCGGGGCTCGCGGCCTTTGCAATGATTTCCACGGTGGACTCCTGTAAGATCGCGGCTCGGCCGCTGCCCGGTATAGGCAGCGCACCCCGCTAGGTTTTTGAAACGCACTGCGGCTTATGGCCGTAGCGAGAATCGAGAAAATTCTCCCGATTTTCCGAACTAGACCGGCAAAAGTCAAAGCGCAACCCGTGCCAGCCCATTCAGCCTCCCCTTCCCTGCTACGTTCCTGCCTACCTTCAGAGCGCCTGTTCGAACGTGCCATGCTGCGCGAATTCGGCGTCATGAGCGCTGGTGTGTTCGTCATTCTGCTCAGCATTATGATCGTAACCAGCGGTGCCAAGTTGCTCGGCCTTGCGGCCAGTGGCGGCATCGTATCCGAAGCCGTGGCCGCCTTGCTGGGTTTCACGCTGCTCGGCCTGGTGCCATGGCTGCTGTCCATGACGGTCTTCATCACCGTACTCTGGTCGCTTACCCGCGCCTGGCGCGACCACGAGATGGCCATCTGGTTCGCGGCCGGCCAGCCACTCACTGCCTGGATCAGGCCGGTGCTGACCTTTGCCATTCCACTGGCGCTGGTGGTGGCCATGCTCAGCCTGGGCCTCAGCCCGTGGGCCAAGCAAAAAAGCCGTGAATACCGCGAACAACTGGCTACCCGAGACGATATGTCAGCGCTGGCGCCGGGTCTGTTCAAGGAATCTTCCCTCAGCGACCGGGTCTATTTCATCGAGAATTTCTCCGGCGTGGCGGGTGCGGCCCGCAATATCTTCGTGCAGTCCACCGCCAGGGACGGCACCCATAGCGTTACCGTAGCAGCCCAGGGTTATCTGCGCAGCCTGCCCGATGGCGAGCGCATACTGGTCATGCAGAACGGCCGCCGCTATGAGGGCATGCTAGGCCAGCCCAACTACCGCATCGTGGAATTCAATGAGGCCCGCATCCGGGTGCAGGAACCCGACCGGCGGGAAGCCACTACCACCAGCGAGACGCAGTCCACCCTGGCGCTCTGGCATAGTGATAACCCCGAAGACAAGGGCGAACTGGCACGCCGCATTGCCAGCCCCATCAGCACGCTGCTGCTGGCCCTGCTGGCTATCCCGCTGGCCTATGTCAATCCGCGTGTCGGCCGGGGTTTCAACCTCATCGTCGCCATCCTGCTGTTTTCCATCTACCTCAATCTGGTCAACATCGCCCAGAGCTGGATCGCGGCGGGCAAACTCTCCAGCCTGATAGGCATCTGGCCGGTGCATCTGGCCATGGCGGCCATTGCCTGGGGCCTGTTCCGCTGGCGGGCCAAACCCCGATCATGAAATCGCTCTCCCGCTACCTAATTGCAGAAGTCACCCGCAGCAGCCTGTTCGTGCTGGCCGGGCTGCTGGGCCTGTTCCTGTTCTTCGACCTGATAGGCGAACTGCGCGACATGGGCCAGGGCAGCTACACCTTCAGCAAGCTGCTGGCCTATGTGCTCCTGCTGATACCCGGCCACGCCTATGAACTGATGCCCATCGCCGTACTGATAGGCGGCATGATCGGCCTCTCCATGCTCAACCAGCACTCCGAGCTGACCGTCATGCGGGTGGGTGGCCTGTCGGTCTGGCGCCTGCTGGGCATACTTGGCATCGCCGGCCTGTTTTTCGCACTGATCACCATGGCGGCAGGCGAGTACCTGGCCCCCACGGCTGAGCGCGCCGCCACCCAGTTGCGGTTGGCGGCCAAGGGCCAATTGGTGGCCCAGAACAACCGTTCCGGTTTCTGGCTCAAGGACGACAGCAGCTTTGTGAATGTGCGCGAAGTCCTGCCCGACCAGACCCTGCGCCATGTGCATGTCTATTTGTTCGATGACCAGCGGCAGATGACAGCCTATGGCTATGCCCGCTTTGGCGACTGGCAGAAATCCGAGCAGGCCTGGAAGCTGCGGGAAATCATCCTCACCAACTTCCATGGCGACAAGGTGGATGTCCAGCACATGCCCGAGTACCTCTGGCGCTCGGTGCTGACACCCGACACCCTGCAGGTATTGCTGGTGAAGCCCGAGCAGATGTCGGTGCTGACCCTACTCGACTATATCGACCACCTGGCCCGCAACCAGCAGAAAACCAGTCGCTACGAAATCGCCTTGTGGAGCAAGCTGGTCTACCCCTTCGCCTGTCTTGCCATGCTGATCATCGCCCTGCCCTTTGCCCAGACCCAACGCCGGGCCGGCGGGGTAGGCATGAAACTGTTCATCGGCATCATGCTGGGCCTGGGCTTCTACTTCGTCAACAAGCTGGTCGGGCACTTCGGCCTGCTGTATGACTGGCCGCCCCTCTTGGCCGCCATCCTGCCTTCCACCCTGTTCCTGATACTGGCGCTGTTCCTGCTCTGGTGGCAGGAACGACGATGACCGCGGCGGGTGTGGCCAGCGCCTTGCTGCGCATCGCGCTGGGCACAACCTGCGCAGTCATGCTGTTGTGGCTGCTGCTCTACCTGCTACAGGAACGCTTGCTGTTCCAGCCCCAGCCCCTGGCTGACGCACAGCGAACCGCCACCGGTCGCCTGCCCGGCACCGAGACGCTGAGCCTGGTCAGCCCAGAAGGCCACACCCTGCGGGGCTGGCTACGCAAACCTGACCAAACTGGTCCCTGGCCCTTGCTGCTGTATTTTGGCGGCAACGCCGAAGAAGTCAGCCACATCCTCGCTGAGCAGGCCGCCTGGCCCGGCTGGGCCATCGCCACCCTCAACTACCGCGGTTTTGGCGATAGCCAGGGCGAGGCCGGTGAAGCGGCCTTGCGTGCCGATGCCCTGCTGCTCTACGACCACCTGAGCCGCCGTAGCGATGTGCAAGCCAGCCGCATTGTCGCCATGGGCCGCAGCATGGGCACCGGGGTCGTGGTGGCCCTGGCAGCCGAGCGCAAACTCAGCGGGCTGGTGTTGATCACCCCCTACGACAGCCTCACTGCAGTGGCCCAGCGGCACTATCGCTGGGTGCCGGTACGCTGGTTGCTGCGCCACCATTTCGATTCAGCAGCCCAGGCACCGCAGCGACACGAACCCGCCTTGTTTCTGGTGGCAGGCGAAGACCAACTGATACCCAAAGCCCACGCCCAGCGACTGCACGATGCCTGGCGCGGCAGCAAGATCTGGGTGGAACTACCCAACACCGGCCATGGCGACCTGTCATCCGCCCCAGCCTATGACGTCGCCCTTCGAAGCTTCCTGCAGGGGATAGCTCAAGGTACCGAAGGCGCACCCAGAAAATAGGCCAGCACAAACAAGCCCAGCATGAACAGGCTCAGGCCTACCTTGGCCACGGTGCCAATCAGCAGTCCCAGCCAGGTTGCCGCCCCCACCTTGCCTGCCTTCAGGGTGTCTCCGCTGGCCATCCATTCGCCCACGGCCGCACCGACAAACGGGCCCAGTATCAGACCCGGTATGCCGGCAAAGATGCCGACAATGGCGCCCACCGTGGCCCCGATGACCGCCTGGCGGCTGGCCCCTGCTTTCTTGGCGCCCCAGGCGCCAGACACGAAATCAACCACCTGCAGAATGATGGCCAGCACCAGCAATACGCCTAGCCAGCCCCAGCCCAGGCGTTTGAAATCGTCCAGCCAGGCGCCCAGCAGGCAGCCCGCAAACAGTAGCGGCGCAGACGGCAGCAGGGGTAGCAAATTGCCGGCAAAACCGGCCAGCATCAGCAGTATGGCCAGCAACCAGCCGCCGATATAGAGATAATCCATGACAACCCATCAGCAATGCAGCCCTTGCGGCTGCGATGGGGAGCAAGCATAGCGGGAATGCCCGCCCCATGCCCAGCCTCATGGTGGCGGCGCCCAAATGCAAAGGCGACCGAAACCACGGTCGCCTTTTATTTGCCGGCTTGGGCCAGCAGCGGCGCTTACGCGCGCCGCCCTATGGCGGGCCTAGTGCTGCAAGCCCGCGAGAAATGCATAATCGCTATCACGTCGGCCTAGGGAACCGCGCTGTTCACTGCTTTCCAGCGCGAGGTTGTAAATACGCCAGTCGCGGTCTTCAGGGTGTATCGGGGTGCGACGATCTTGCAGGCGACGTTCCGGGCCTCGGTAGCCTAGCGTGTCGATAAAGGACTGTTCGCGCATCCAGCCTCCTTTCCTTGGCGCAGTGCAGATTACACACCGCTTGAGACCCAACTCTAGACCCGTACGGACAATTTGGCGCGGCCGTTCGTCGCGGAACCGCCGATACGCGGGCTTCACTGGCAACCTTGCTAGGGCAGACCCGTAGCCTGGCATGAGGTTGGGCGCTCAAGTATTGAGCTCGTGATAGCGCCCCCCTCCAACAGGTGCAGCCCCGAAGTTGGGACGACCCGCGATCAGTTCTGCCCACCTCGATACTGCCCAATTCGCCCGGCACACCTCAGTCCCGCTCCGGCGCACCCAATGGGAAGTTCGGCCGAAACCACCGCGCCTCCTCCACCGCACGGGCGAAGGAGGGACGGGCAAGCAGCCTTGCGCGATAAGCGCGCAGTACGGGAAACGTCTCGGCAATCCGGTGCGTCCAGTCCGCGTAGAACAAGGAAGGTGCGGCAGCACAGTCTGCCAGCGTGAAATCCTCACCGGCAGCCCAGGTCGTGCCAGCCAATTGCCCTTCAAGCCAGGCATAAGCAAGTTCCAGTTTGCTGACGGCCAGCGCCATGCCTTCCTGGCGCTTCACCGGGTCGCCCGTCAAGGCGCCATCCACGGCGTATTGTGCCGCGTTCATGACATGCAGGTCGAAGAAGCGGTCGAGAAAGCGCACCTCCAGCGCCGCTACCGGGTCTGCGGGTAGCAGGCGCACCGGCCCAGGGTAGGCATGCTGCAGGTACTCGATGATAATGCTGGTCTCGGCAATGCTGCGCTCGCCATCCACCAGCAGTGGGAACTTGCGCAGGGGCCAGCGTCGTAGCCACTCTGCCGTATGCTGTGGGGTATCCGGCCCTATGCTGCAGAAAGCGAAAGGCGTGTCGTTCTCATACAGCGCCACCAGCACTTTCTGCGTATAGGAGGAGAATGAATGACCGTAGAGCAACAGCGACATCGTGAGACCTCCCGTTTTTGGAACCGCGAACAAGCCCGCTGCATTCAGCAATGCGGCGCCGATTGATAGTCCATCACTGGCCCAGACACCCAGGCATCAACCTGTACCGGGCCGGGTCGCCCGCAGCATTAATAGCTGGAATATTTGCGCCATCGCAACTGGATAGCAAATTTATGCGTGGTACACGCCGCTCACCCACCGCCGGCCCTAGAATGCGGGAATCCTAACCGGACCTCCCACCATGACCGATAACCTCAAGCAACTCGCCATCGATCGCACCGCTCAGCCGAACAAGCGCCGCAAGCGCTGGGGTAAATGGCGTATCGCACTGGTGGTGATAGTACTGGCAGGCGGCGCCCTGCTCTTCAGCCAGCGGGGCAGGCCGGTTGCGGTACAGACCGCCAAGGTCACACAGGCGTGGCCCTCGTCGGCATTGTCGGACCTGACCGCCACCGGTTATGTGGTCGCCCAGAAAAAAGCCGCCATTGCCTCCAAAGGCACAGGCAGGCTGGAGTGGCTGGGTGTGCGCGAAGGTAGCCAGGTCAAGGAAGGCGAAGTCATAGCCCGGCTGGAGAGCGCCGACCTGCAAGCCCAGGTAGCCCAGGCCGTGGCCAATGTAGAAGCAGCCCGCGCCCGGCTCAAGCAGACCGAGGCCGAGGCCCTGGAAGCCGAACGGGCATTCCGCCGTAGCCAGGAGCTGCTGGCGCAGGGCTTTATCGCCGGTGCCTCCCACGACAATGCCATCTCGCGCACCAAGCAGGCCGCTGCCCTGGTTGGTGCCCAGGCGGCGGCAGTGAGACAGGCCGAGGCCGCACTGACACAGGCGCGGGTGGGGCTGGAGAACGCCTATATCCGTGCCCCCTTCTCCGGCGTAGTGCTGACCAAGACCGCCAATGTCGGCGATGTGATCTCGCCCTTCAATGCCAGCGCCGACTCCAAAGGCGCCGTGGTCAGCATGGCCGACATGACAACCCTGGAGGTAGAGGCAGACGTATCCGAAGCCAGCCTATTCAAGGCTAAGCAGGATCAGCCCTGCGAGATACAGCTGGATGCGCTGCCTGACCTGCGCCTGCTGGGCCGTGTCAGCAGCATCGTACCCTCGGTGGATCGCAGCAAGGCCACGGTCACGTTCAAGATCGGCTTTATCGAGAAGGACCCGCGCATCCTGCCCGAGATGAGCGCCAAGGTGAGCTTCCTCAGCCGTCAGCTCAAGGCTGACGAGCGCCAACCTCGCCTGGCGATCAACCCCAAGGCACTCAGCCAAGGGGCGGTTTTCGTCGTGCGTGAGGGCATCGCCCACCGCACCGCAGTGCAACTGGGTGGCAAGCTGGGCGACATGCAGGAGGTGCGTGCCGGCATCAAGCTGGACGAGGTAGTGGTACTGGAACCCGGCGACCTCAAGGACGGTGCCCGCATCGTGGAGGCCAAACCTTGACGTCCAGCACCAAGGTAGCAGTCGCACTGCGCCATGTCAGCAAGTCCTATACCCGTGGCGGGCAGGCGGTGGAGGTACTGACCGATATCGATTTCGATATCCAGTCAGGCGACTTCCTGGCCCTGATGGGGCCATCCGGCTCCGGCAAATCCACCCTCTTGAACCTGATTGCCGGCATAGATAAACCCACCGGCGGCCAGATACTGGTGGGCGGCACAGATATCGCCACACTGGACGAAGCTGACCTGGCCGACTGGCGTGCAGGCAATGTGGGTTTCATCTTTCAGTTCTACAACCTGATGCCGGTGCTGACCGGCCTGGAGAACGTCGAGCTCCCCCTGATGCTGACCCGGCTGAACCGGCGTGAGCGGCGCGAGCATGCTGCGCTGGCACTGGAGATGGTCGGCTTGGCCGACCGCATGCAGCATTATCCGAATGAGCTCTCGGGCGGCCAGCAGCAAAGGGTGGCGATTGCCCGCGCCCTGGTCACCGACCCCACCCTGATCGTGGCGGACGAACCCACTGGCGACCTGGACAGAAAATCAGCCGGCGAGATACTGGACCTGCTGGACAGGCTCAATACCGAGCTGGGCAAGACCATCATCATGGTGACGCACGATGCCCGTGCGGCCGAGCGCGCCCATGCCATACGCCACCTGGAGAAAGGCGAGCTGTCCAGCCTGGAGATCAATCCGCGTGCCGCGCCCTCCCATGCCTGATTCCTTGCCGGACTGCGCCACCGAGCTAGCAGAGGTCTGGCCCGTAGCTACGGTTGCGGCCAGCCATCTTGGCGCCATAGAGGGCACTGTCCGCCAGGCCGATAAGTTGCTTGAGTTCCATGGCTTCGGCCACGGTGGCCACCCCTATGCTGGCCGTGACCTTGATGCTGCAGCCCTTGAGCATGAACAGTTCACAGGCGATGGCCAGACGCAGGCGCTCTGCCACCTGCAAGGCCTCGGCTGGGCCGGTCGCCGGCAGCAGGATGCAGAACTCCTCGCCACCGTAGCGGGCCAACATATCGCCGCCCCGCAGCAAGGACTCGATCCGTCGCGCCACCTCGCACAACACCTCATCCCCAGCAAGATGCCCGATTTCGTCGTTGATCTGCTTGAAATGATCGATATCCAGCATCAGCACAGACAGCTCCCCTGGCTCGCGCGCAAGCCGGGTCAGGGCAGCCTGGCCTACCGGATCAAAGGCATAACGGTTGAAGGCACCAGTAAGGGCATCGTGGGTGGCACGCTGCGCCAGCTCCATCACCATGGTTTCCCGCGCCATCAGGGCAAAGCCGAGCGAACAGCCCAGCACGATGACCTGGGCTGCCAGCATGGAGAGGGTGTGCAGTGGCCCGGTCATCTGCATGGAAGCCGGCGGATGCACCAAGGCACCAATGGTGCGCACCAGCAAGATCAGGGCGCAAAGGCCCAGCCAGAGCCCCATGGCATAGCGGGCCGGTGCCTCCATGCGGGTCGCTCCCCTCAGCAACATGCGCACCGACATCACCAGCAGCAAGGTCAGCGCCAGCGAGACGATAAAGATCATGAGCATGGGTATGGCACCGCCGAAGAAAGCCAGGCTCAGCCCCCCGCCGCCAATGATGGCCGTCCAGCGCAGATTGGCCGGATAGGGCGGCAGCCCCACCACCTCGGCCATGGCGGCATAGAGCAGCACGGCGGCAGTGAATATCAGCAGGTTGGCCAGCAGTACGCTCAGGACATCGGGCACTACCCCGCGCAATGCCATCAAGCCCCAGGTCACGGCCAGCAGCAGCAGGCCCACTACCCAGTGGCGCCCGCCTGGCAGGTGCATGCGGCCATAGCTGGCCAGCTGCAGCATCAGCGCAGACAGCAGAGTGGTGACTACCAGAGCTATGGCCAGCGTGCGGGCATCAAGCATGTCGGCCTTTCCACGCCGAAACCTAACGTCCTTACTGTAGAACCTGCGATGGACTATTTCATCTTCCGGCCCCTGGCACCAAACCTGCCGCCAAACCGCTACGGGGGCATGCTGCCATGATGCTGTTCCTGCTGCGCATGTCACTCAAGAATGCCCTGCGCCATCGTCTGCGTGCGGCACTCACCCTGGCCGGCCTGGCCGTTGCGATTCTGTCGTTCGGCCTGCTCAGCACCGTGGTCACCGCCTGGTATGCCGGGGCAGACGCCGCCTCCGACAAGCGCCTGATCAGCCGCAGCGCCATCTCACTGGTGTTTCCACTGCCCATGAGCTACGGCGAGAAGATACGCGGCGTGGAAGGCGTGACCGGCATCTCCTGGGCCAACTGGTTTGGCGGTATCTATATCGAGCCCAAGAATTTCTTCCCCCAGTTCGCAGTGGATCCCGCCAGCTACCTGCGGCTGTACCCCGAATTCCAGGTGGATGAGGCCGAACGCGCTGCCTTCATCCGTGACCGCCAGGGCTGCCTGGTGGGCCGCAAGCTGGCGCAGCGCTTTGGCTGGAAAGTCGGGGATACCATCCCGCTCAAGGGCACCATCTACCCCGGCACCTGGTCCTTCGTGGTACGCGGCATTTACGAGGGGCGCGATGCCACCACCGACGAGAACCAGTTTTTCTTCCACTGGGCCTACCTGAACGAATGGGTTCTGCAACGCTATCCCAAGCGGGGCAATGCCACCGGGGTGTTCGTGGTGGGCATACGCGAGGGCAGCGAAGCGGCGCTGGTCAGCGAGCGGGTGGACAGCCAGTTCCGCAACTCGCTGGCCGAGACCCTGACCGAGACCGAAAAATCCTTCCAGCTGTCGTTTGTCGCCATGACCGACAGCATCGTGCTGGCCATCCAGGTGGTGAGCTATGTGGTCATACTCATCATCATGGCCGTCATGGCCAATACCATGGCCATGGCAGCACGCGAGCGCACGGCAGAGTACGCCACCCTCAAGGCGCTGGGCTTTGGCCCGCCGGTGGTAGGCTGGCTGATCCTGCTGGAGAGCGTCCTGCTATGCGCCCTGGGGGCGGGCATGGGCATCCTGCTCAGCTTCCCGGCAGTGCAACTGGTAGGCCACGCACTGGACAATCTGTTCCCAGTCTTTCATATCGCCAACCAGACGCTATGGCTACAGACCGGTGCGGCCCTGGTCGTCGCACTGGTGTCTGCCGCCATACCTGCCTGGCAATCCATGCGCATACGCATTGTTGACGGCCTGAGGGCCATTGCATGACCCTGACCCGCGTCCCGCTCAGCTATGTCTGGCGCAACCTGCTGACCCGCAAGCTCACCACCGGCCTCACGGCTGCCGGCATGGCCTTGGTGGTGTTTGTCTTCGCCACCGTGCTGATGCTGGAAGCCGGGCTCAAGCAGACCCTGACTGCAACCGGCCTACCCCAGAATGTGGTGGTCATCCGCAAGGGATCGCAGACCGAGGTCCAGAGCGGCGTGTCCCGTAGCGAGGCCGCCATCATCGAAAGCCAGCCCAATATCGCGCTTGATGGCGCCGGCCGCCTACTCAGCAGCCGCGAAAGTGTGGTACTGATCTCACTGAAGAAACAGGGCAGCGGCAAGCCGGCCAATGTGGTGGTGCGGGGGGCTGGCGAGCAGGGGCTGGCATTGCGGCCCCAGGTACAACTATTGGCCGGCCGCCAGTTCCGCCCAGGCAGCTCCGAGATCATCGTCGGGCGCGCCATTGCCGATGGCTTCGATGGCGTGCAGTTGGGCGCCAGCCTGCGCTTTGCCCGCCGCGACTGGTTGGTGGTAGGCATTTTCGATGCAGGCAAGACCGGTTTCAACTCCGAGATATGGGGCGACGCCGAACAGATGATGCAGGCTTTTCGCCGCGTCAACTATTCCGCCCTGGTATTTCAGCTGGCCGACAGCAATGGCTACGAGGCAAGCCGCCAGGCCTTGGAGGCCGACCAGCGCCTGACCACCGAATACAAGCGTGAAACCCGCTTCTATGCAGACCAGGCACAGACCATGGCCACCTTCATCTCCATACTCGGCACCGTGCTCTCGGTCATTTTCTCCATCGGCGCCGTCATCGGCGCCATGATCACCATGTATGCCGCCGTCGCCAACCGCACCGGCGAGATCGGTACGCTCAGAGCACTGGGCTACCGACGTAGCAGCGTGATGGCCGCCTTTCTGGCCGAATCGCTGCTGCTGGCCTTGCTGGGCGGGGTCATGGGCGTGGTACTGGCGTCCTTCATGCAGTTCTTTGCTGTCTCCACCATGAACTGGCAAACCTTTTCCGAGCTGGCATTCAGCTTTACGCTCACCCCGGCCATTGTGGTCAAATCCCTGTTGTTTGCCCTCTTCATGGGCTTGTTGGGCGGCTTTTTGCCTGCCGTGCGGGCGGCCCGAATGCAAATCGTCGATGCCTTGCGGGCAGCCTGAGCGCCTGTCGCGCCCCCGCGTCATGGATGGGTGGTGAAGCCCCCAAGCCGACCAACGGCAGGCAACACTCCCAAGGTTGCCAGTTGCGGCCAAACGGCTTTTTCTATCCACCGCTGGTCGGCTGCCCTATATAAAACCGGTTTGCTGCCGATAAGGTGGCATAGCCCGGCGAAATCATACAAACGGGCAAGGCAATGACAGGAGCACGACCATGAAACTCGCATCGTTAGACGCCGGGCAGCAGGCCCAGACGCACGCGCCCCATGCCAGCCCGGGCAAGGCGGCCGACAAGGCCAAGCTGGACCTGGAGATCACCCATACCCAGTCCAGCTACAGCTTCAGCGCCTCCTTCAGCGATGGCAACAATCATCTCAAGCTGGTGCTGCAGACCAGTTACGAAGCCATCAGCGTCCGTGCCCGCATTGCCCTGCCCGAAGGCCAGGCACTACCAGAGCCCGCCGAGTACGACCCGCTCGATGTCAGCCCGGAAGCCACCGCCAAGCGCATCGTCGATCTGTCCACCGGTTTTTACGAGCTGTTCAAGCAGCAGCACCCGGATGAAGACGAAGCCAGCGTGCTGGACAATTTCATGCAGACCATAGGAAAGGGCGTGGCACAGGGTTTTGCCGAGGCGCGCGAGATACTGGACAGCCTGGGCGTACTCAAGGACCAGATCGCCAGCAATATCGACAAGACCTGGGAGCTGGTACAGAATGGCCTACAGGCATTTGCCAAACTGCACATGCCCGCCAAGCCCGATACCGCTCAATAGGCGTGTGCGAGGCGGGAACGGGAAGGCACTTTTTGTCCCGGCGGCAGTCCATCGATCATCTTCCCGCCGCTGCTGCCCATGCCTCGAAAACTACTACGCCGCTGGTTGCCTGACCGTGACACGCTCAATCGCAATGCCTTCTTGCGGCGTTGCGCGCCCTTCCTGACTCACCACAACCTCTGGCACCTCAACCGGCACTCGGTCTCGGGAGGCCTGGCCGTAGGGCTGGCCTGCGGCATGATACCGGGGCCGCTGCAGATGCTGACAGCCACCGTGCTGTCCATCCTGTTTCGGGTCAACCTGCCGGTGGCCATCTTCGGCACCTTCTTCAGCAACCCCTTTACCATCGTCCCGCTCTACCTGGCCGCATTCGGGTTGGGCCGGCTGATCACCGGCGCAAATGGTGGCCCCGCCCATATCCCGCCGGCGCCGGAAACCGACTGGTCCAACCTGGCAGGCACCGTACAAGCCTGGCTGGACTGGATGGTGACACTGGGCACACCACTAGCCATAGGCATCGTGGTGCTGGCTCTGCTGTTGGCCCTGGCCGGCTATGGCGCAGTCCAGCTGGGCTGGCGCCTGCATGTCCGGCATGCCCTGCATTGCCGGCGGCAACGCAGGGCTACAGCAGGGCTGTAAGAGCCTGCTCAAAGTCGCAGCCATATGGGCATGAGGCGGATCAACCTGCGTTGTGCACCACCACGGTCTGTGCCGGCATGGGTGCCGGAAAACCCGCCTCGGCCAAGGCCTCGCGTATCAGTGCCTGGGTATCGAAGTACACCTGCCAGTAATGGTCGTTATGGCAGAACGGCCGCACCGCCAGCACCGGCCCCACCAGGTTGAATTCCAGTATCGAAACCTCAGGCTCCGGGTCGGCCACCACATTGGCAATCCCGGCCAATTTACCCTGCAGCAGGGCTATCGCCGCACGGTGATCTGCGCTGCCCGCCAGTTGCGCCTTCAGCTCCACCCGCCGGTAGGCATTGGCACTGAAATTCTGGATGGTGTCGCCGAATATCTTGTTGTTGCCCACTATGGTCAGCACATTGTCAGGCGTATTGATGGTGGTGGTGAACAGGCTGATTTCCTTCACCGTGCCGGTAATGCCAGCCACCGAAACAAAATCGCCCACCTTGAAGGGCCGTAACACAATCATGAAGGCACCGGCCGCAAAGTTGGCCAGCAAACCCGACCAGGCCATGCCTATGGCCACTCCAGCAGCCGCAATCAGCGCCGCAAAGGTGGTGGTCTGCACCCCGAAGTAGCCGAGTATGCCTATCACAAGCAGGATATTGAGCGTAACCGTCAGCACCCCGCCGATGTAGCGCATCACGGTGGGGTCCACCTTCTGCCGCTCCAGTGAGCTGCGCACCGCCCGTTCGGCTATGCCTATCAACCAGCGGCCTATGACCCAGAAGGCAATCGCCGCCAGCAGCTTCACCCCCAGGGTGGTGGCGTAACCCAGCAGCAGATCCTGCCAATGTGCGAAATCAATATCCATTTCTTCCTCCAGGCGAACCTGTGCAGCGAGACACGCCAGGTTCTGGCTGCGGCCGCCATTCGGCCGTGCGCTCAGCTTAGTGCCTGGGCGGGCTGATTTCACCCCCAACGCGTATTGGTCGGGGTGCCGCCAAAAATGGATAAGAAAGGTCGAAACAAGGGGAGCAGGCCAACACCTATGTGCTTGCCAGCGTAACCGACACCCCCGACAGGGCTTTGTTGCACAACGCAGTTGAAGGTTGAGTCGCCCCAAACACCGGACGGATTTATGCCACACGCACTGTTTGCGGCGTACCCGGTTGGGTAAAACAGTTCAGCAGTGCGGCGCGAATCTACAACTCCGCCACCTGCCTCTCGAAGGTTCTCGATCAAGCCGATGGCCTGCCGCAATGCCAGGCTGAGCAGCACCTTTATCGACAGGCAGAACTGGATGGCAGCATTAGAAAAAGTGGGCTGGCGACTGGCCGACGCATACCATCGCATGGCTGGACCAAGCCAGATCAAGAGTGATCCCCGAACCTTGAGGGCGGAGTTGCAGTTGCGTCAGTTGGTGGTTCTATACTTGGCAGGAGTGTGCTTGGTCATGGCCGTAGTTTATCGGCCGAGCTCAGGTGCGTGGAGTTGTGCAACAAAGCTGTGTGGTGGTTATATCGAGTTGGGCGCTTTGGTATATTTTGGCGACGATTGCAATGACTGCAATTATCGCGGAGATCTTCGTATATGCAGAGTATGATTTGGCGTGAGGGGACGTATCTGGTGCGACACTTTTTGCACTGTCTGCTTCGTTTGGTTTGCTAGGATTTGCATCATCGCAAATAGTACAGGGCTTGGCTTTTGCTGCTTTCACAACAGTGGCGAGATATGTGGATATTCATCATGCAAAGTAGGAATCAGGGCAATATATGCCCTAACTGTGGTATTAAAATTACAGGAAAGGGGCTTGTTTCCAAACAGAGACGTATTTTGTTTTTTTCGCTGAATAAGCCGTATTGTACCAACTGCGGCGTTGCTCTGCGGAGTAATTTTCTTTCATTGCTTGTAGGTGCGGCTTTTGTGATTTCGGGCTCGCTGTTATTTGGCTTGGCTGATGTAGATTGGCAACGTACTCTCGCTATTTTTATTATCGTTATTGGTGGGGTGCTTGCCAAGATTTTGCACAAATACGTAATTGTCTCTGAGACGTAGGCATTAATTGCCAGATCAAGGACTAGGTCACCCCCCGACTCGAATACTCTGCTCGTCAGTTTTCATTCCGCCGAGACACACCGCGCAACTTGGACCATGCGATTAAGTTCGCAAACAGAAAAACACCTGCAATCCCGGCGATAGTATTGATACTTTCTGGCCCTTTACCCAAACCGCTCAAAACCAACACCAGAGAAAGCGCAAATACGTTCCCGGCAAAAACAAGCTGAAAAAACGATACATTCATAGCCACTACAGACCCCCAGTAAAAAACATTCTTAAACTACCTATTCCCCGACCACCACGCCTTTTCACGCTCGATTGCGATGAGCTTGCCCATCCATCAGCATTGAGAACACATGCTGCTTGTTCTTATTTATTCGCGTGCCTGTCGATATTTTTTTAAGCGCAGCGGATTCCTCTCCTCGTGGCCGCATACCCGTGACTGTGTCGCCTTGGGAGGCACAATATAGCCTAGCCAGAATCAGCACAGCAAGCGCCACCAAAGGAAAAAGCAGAAAAGGTGCCAATATATCCAATTAGGGTATTCAGCGCGGCGAATGATGCGCAGCGCATGCCGTACCCACCCAATCAGCGAGACCCTGCCTCTCTCGCATCATTACCCCTTACAAACTTGCAAACGCGGATGGAGGACGCTCCTTACAACTTGGCCTTCACATAGCTGCCTGGCGCATCCTCGATGGCAGGCAGCTCGCCCGCACCGGGTTGCCGCGCAGCCACCGGCTTGCCTTGGTGTGGCAGCACCCATTGGGCCCAGTCCATCCACCACGAGCCTTCATGTGCGCTGCTATCCGCCAGCCATTGCTGCGGTGTCGTTGGCAACGCAGCATTGGTGGCATAGCCGTATTTGTTGGCCGAGGGTGGGTTGACGATGCCGGCAATATGGCCGGAGCCGCCCAGCACGAAGCGGACCGGCCCCTGCAGTAGGCGAGCGCCAGCATAGGTCGATTGCCAGGGGGCGATATGATCCTCGCGGGCGGAGATGAAATAGGCTGGCGTCTTGATGGCCCGCATATCGATGGGCACGCCTGCCAGCGTCACTCCGCCGGGGTCTTTCAGTACGTTCTCCAGGTACATCTTGCGCAGGTAGAAGCGATGCATGGCCGCAGGCATGCGGGTGGAGTCGCAGTTCCAGTACAGCAGGTCGAACGGCATGGGTTCTCGGCCCAGCAGGTAGTTGTTGATCACGAAGCTCCAGATCAGGTCATTCTCGCGCAACAGGTTGAACACCCCGGCCATCTGGTGTCCTTCCAGATAGCCCTTTTCCTCCATATAGGCATCCAGGCTGCCCAACTGCTCCTCGTCGATAAATACCCCCAGCTCGCCCGGCTCGCTGAAATCGATCATGGTGGTGAAAAAGGCCGCAGACTTGATGCGGTTGGGCGGATAGCGCTTGTCCTTGGCCGCCGCCATCCAGGCCAGGGTGGCCGATAGCAGGGTGCCGCCTATGCAATAGGCGGCGGCATTGATCTGCTTCTCGCCGGTAGCCGCCTGTATGGCATCCAGCGCGGCCAGTGTGCCCTCGGTCATGTAGTGCTCGAAGCCCTTGTCGCGGTGGCGGCCATCGGGGTTGACCCAGGAGATGACGAATACGGTATGCCCCTGCTCCACCAGCCAGCGTATCAACGAGTTCTTGGGCTTGAGGTCGAGGATATAGAACTTGTTGATCCAGGGCGGCACCACCAGCAACGGTGTCTTGTGTACCTTGTCGGTCAGCGGGGCATACTGGATCAGCTGCATCAACTCGTTCTGGAACACCACCTTGCCCGGCGTGGTGGCCACATTTTCGCCCAGCGTGAAGGCATCCAGATCGGTCATGCGCGGCATCATGCGGCCACCGTTGCGTTCCAGGTCTTCCAGCAGGTGGGCAAAGCCCTTGATCAGGTTCTCGCCCCCGCTTTCCAGCGTGGCCTTGAGCGCCACCGGATTGGTCGCCAGAAAATTGGTAGGGGCCATGGCATCGACAAACTGACGGGTATAGAACTGCACCCGTTGGGCCGTATGCTCATCCAGGCCATCGACGCCGGACACGCTGTCCTGGATATGGCGCGAAGCCAGCAGATAGGCCTGCTTGACGAAGCCGAATACCTGATTGTTGACCCACAGCTCATCCTTGAAGCGTTTGTCCGGCTGGGCGACGGACTGGGCAGCCTCACCCAGCCAGAACTGGCGCATGGCCGCCTGGGCCATATCGGCATAGTCCATCCAGAACTGCATCTGCGCCCGCAGCATGGGCTCGGGTTTTTCCAGCACCACACGCCAGAGCGCCTCGAAGGCATGCTGCACACTCTGCGGATCAGGTATCTGAACCTGGGGGGCGCCGCTGGCTTGCTGCTGCAGCTTGTCCTGCATCAGCTTCTGCCAGCGTGCCGCCAGCTCGCTTATTTGTGTCAGGCGGTCGTGTGGTTCGGTCATGGCCGGTCTCCTTGTCCGGGCAGTGTAGCCCATGCCACCACTGCCGTAGCAATGGCATGGGCCCGGCTGCAGGCCGGCGCAACCTTACCCGCTCATCTACCCAGGCGTGCAGCCAGCCCCGCCGGGGCGGCAAAGCGATCACCATGGGCCACTGCCAACTCAGCGGCACGGCCCAATGCATCACCATGCTGATGCAGGAACTGCATGGCGCCACCGCTCCAGACCGGGAAGCCTATGCCCAGGATGGCGCCGACATTGGCATCCCGCTCGCTCTCCAGTACGCCCTCATCAAAACAACGGGCGGTTTCCAGCGCCTGGGCGAACAGCAAGCGGTCTATCAGCAACTGCATGTCAGGCAGCGGTCTGTCCGGCTGGGCAAAGTGCGCGAGGCCCGGCCAGAGCTGTTTCTTGCCACCTTCGGGGTAGTCGTAGAAGCCGCCACCAGCCGCCCGGCCGCTACGGCCCAGTGCGTGGATCATGCGGTTGACCACCGCCTCTGCCGGATGGGCGACATAGGCATCGCCCAAGTCTTCGCGTGCCTGCTTGCTGATGTGCTCGCACAGGGTCAGGCTGACCTCGTCGGTCACCGCCAATGGGCCAACCGGCATGCCAGCCTGCAAGCCCGCCTGCTCTACCATGGCAGGCGGTACACCCTCGGCCAGCATGGCCATACCTTCGTTGATGTAGCAACCAAACACTCGGCTGGTAAAGAAGCCGCGGCCATCATTGACCACGATGGGGGTCTTGCCTATCTGCTGCACAAAGTCATAGGCCAGCGCCACGGTGGCCGCGTCGGTATCGCGGCCCTTGATGATCTCCACCAGCTGCATCTTGTCTACCGGGCTGAAGAAATGCAGGCCAATGAAATGGGCCGGTGCTCGGGATGCCTTAGCCAGACCGCTGATGGGCAGGGTCGAGGTATTGGAGGCAAACACCGCGTCGGCAGCCAGCACCGCTTCGGTTTCCTGGGTTACCCTGGCCTTCAGCTCGCGGCTCTCGAATACCGCCTCGATCACCAGCTCGCATCCGGCCAGATCAGCCACTGCCTCGGTGGGCTGTATGCGCGCCAAAATGGCCGCCGCTTCTGCCTCGCTGCAGCGGCCCTTGGCTATCCGCTTCTCCAGCAGCTTGGCACTATAGGCCTTGCCCTTCTCGGCAGCGGCCAGGCTCACATCCTTGAGTACCACCTGCACACCCT
The DNA here is from genome assembly GCF_030160395.1 of Chitinimonas prasina. Lineage (GTDB taxonomy): Bacteria > Pseudomonadota > Gammaproteobacteria > Burkholderiales > Chitinimonadaceae > Chitinimonas > Chitinimonas prasina. Next base: position 133,807 of record NZ_BSOG01000007.1, on the reverse strand, counting down.
TGCTGGCGCAGGCCCAGGCGATGCCTGCACCCATCATGCCCGCCCCCAGCACGCCCACCCGCGCCACCTGGCGCACGGCGACACCCGCAGGCCGGCTGGCACCCGCCTTGATTTCATTCATGGCAAAGAACAGCGTCGCAATCATGTTCTTGGCTACCTGGCCGGTAGCCAGACGGGTGAAGTAACGGGTCTCTATCCGGCAGGCATTGGTGAAATCCACCTGCGCGCCTTCCACCATGGTGGCCAGCACCGCCTCTGGTGCGGGGTAGTTGCCACGGGTCTTCTCGTACAGCATGGCCGGCGCCACCGCCAGCATCTGGGCGACCTTGGGCTGGCTGGGCACGCCGCCGGGCAGCTTGTAGCCATCGGTATCCCACGGTTGTTTGGCATGGGGATTGGCCTTGATCCAGGCTCGTGCCTGGGCCAGCATGTCCTCTGTCGATCCAGCCAGTGCGTGCAAGAGCCCGGCCTTGAGGCCAGCCTGCGCGCCAAATTGCTTGCCTTCGACCAGGTACTCGAATGCCCCCTGCAGGCCTAGCAAGCGCACCATGCGGGTCACGCCACCTGCGCCGGGCAACAGGCCCAGCGTCACTTCTGGCAGGCCCAGCCGCAGGCTGGCATCATCCAGCGCAATGCGATGGTGGCACGCTAGGGTAATCTCGAACCCACCACCCAACGCACTGCCGTTGATGGCCGCCACCAAGGGCACACCCAAGGTCTCGATACGGCGCATATCGGCCTTCAGCTTTTCCACCATCAGGAAGAACGCCTCGGCGCCATCGGCAGGGATGGCGACCAGTTCCTTCAGATCGCCCCCCGAAAAGAAACTGCGCTTGGCCGAGGTCACAATGACGCCGGCTATCTGCCCTCGCTCTGCCTCCAGCCGGTTGGCCACGGCGTGCAAGGCGGCACGGAATGCCGCGTTCATGGTATTGGTCTTGTCGTCGGCCGCATCCAGGGTCAGGGTGACGATGCGGTCCGCGTCGATGTCGTAACGTATGCTCATGCTCTGCCCTCAGATTCTTTCCACGATGGTGGCAATGCCCATGCCGCCGCCTATGCAGAGCGTGGCCAGGCCATAACGCTTCTGCTGCCGTTCCAGCTCGTCCACCAGCGTCCCCAATATCATGGCGCCGGTCGCACCCAGGGGGTGACCCATGGCAATGGCGCCGCCGTTGACGTTGATCCTGTCCATCCCCACCCCCATCTCTCGGGCAAAACGCATTACTACAGCCGCAAAGGCTTCATTGACCTCGAACAGATCGATGTCGTCGGCCGTCAGCCCGGCCTTGGCCAGGGCTTTCTGGGCAGCGGGTGCCGGGCCGGTCAGCATGATGGTCGGGTCGGTTCCGGTCAGCGCAGTGGCCACGATGCGGGCGCGCGGCGTCCAGCCATAGCGGCGGCCGGCGGCCTCGTTGGCCACCAGCACCAGTGCGGCGCCATCGACTATGCCCGAGGCATTGCCAGCATGGTGTACATGGGCAATCCGCTCCACCCAGGGATAGCGCTTGAGCGCCACTGCGTCATAGCCCATGGCCCCCATCTGCTCGAAGCTGGGCTTGAGCTTGGCCAGGCCTTCCAGCGTGGTGCCCGCCTTGATGAATTCGTCCTCGGCCAGGATGGCAATGCCGTTGATATCGCGTACCGGCACGATGCTGCGGGCAAAACGCCCCTCGCTGCGTGCCTGCGCAGCACGCCGCTGGCTTTCCACGGCAAAGGCATCCACTTCGGCCCGGCCATAGCCCTCCAGCGTGGCGATCAGGTCGGCGCCTATGCCCTGTGGCACAAAGCCCAGCGCCTTGGCCGTCTGCGGGTCGGTCGCCATGGCCCAGCCATCCGAGCCCATGGGCACGCGCGACATGGACTCCACGCCTCCGGCCACCACGATGTCCTCCCAGCCGGAGCGCACTTTCTGCGCGGCCAGATTGACGGCCTCCAGGCCAGAACCACAGAATCGATTGACCTGCACGCCAGCGGCCTTCCAGTCCCAGCCTGCCGCCAATGCCGCCGTCTTGGCGATATCGCCGCCCTGATCACCCACTGGGGTAACGCAACCCAGCACCACGTCGTCCACCTCGGCGGTGGGTAACCCGGTACGCGCCTCCAGTGCGTGCATCAGGCCGGTCAACAGCGAGATCGGCTTGACCTCGTGCAGGCTGCCATCGGCCTTGCCCTTGCCGCGCGGGGTACGCAGGGCGTCATAGATCAACGCATCAGTCATGTGTCTGTCCTTGAGCAATCTGATTCGATAAATATCAAGCAAGCGCTAGGTTAGCGCATAAACTCTAAAGGTTGTAGCATCCAGCCAATAATCAAACGCACCGTGGTGCTTATCTGCCCCGCGCCCAGCAAACCATGGAGAGAAAGAGACAACATGCTGCCACGCCGCCATTTCGAACCCGAACACGATCTGTTCCGTGACAACTTCCGCCGCTGGCTGGCTGAAGAAGTCATACCCCACCAGCGCGGCTGGGAAACCGCCGGCATGGTGCCCCGCGCCATCTGGCGCCGCGCTGGCGAGCTGGGCTTTCTGGCCACTTTTGTCGACGAGGCCTACGGTGGCGCAGGCTGCCGCGACTACCGCTACGACCAGATCGTGGCAGAGGAGCTAGGCTACGCCAACGAATGGGGTCTTGCCATGGGCCTGCACTCCTCGCTGGTGGCCCCCTACATCGACGAGTTCGGTACCGAGACACAGAAGCAGCGCTATCTGCCCGGTGTGGTGTCAGGCGAGTGCGTGCTGGCCGTTGCCATGACCGAACCCAATACTGGTAGCGACCTGGCCGGCATCCAGACCCAGGCGGTGGAGCATGCCGACCACTGGCTGCTCAACGGCAGCAAGACCTTTATCTCCAACGGCGTGCATAGCGACCTGGTCATCGTCGCTGCCCGTACCCACCCCACCGAGAAACGCGGCCTGTCGCTGTTCCTGGTCGAAAAAGGCTGGGCCGGGTTTGAGGTGGGCCGCAAGCTGGACAAAATCGGCCAGCACAGCCAGGACACGGCAGAGCTGTTCTTTCGTGATGTCAAGGTACCCAAGGATGGCCTGTTGGGCGAAGCCCACCAGGGCTTCAAACTGCTGATGCGCATGCTGGCGCCCGAGCGGCTGACATGCGCCATCGGCGCCCATGCTGCAGCGCAGGCCGCCCTGAACCTGGCACTGGACTACGTCAAGGAACGCCGGGCCTTTGGTCAGCGCCTGATCGACTTCCAGAACACCCGTTTCGAGCTGGCCGCCATGAAGACCGAGCTGGATGTCGGCCAGGTCTACCTGGATAGGCTGGTCACGGAATACAACCTGGGCGCGCTGGATGCAGTAGATGCCGCCGAGGCCAAGCTGTGGACATCGGAGCTGCTGGGCCGGGTGGCCGACCGCAGCCTGCAGCTGTTTGGCGGCTACGGCTATATGGCCGAGTACCCCATAGGGCGGCTATGGGCCTCTGCCAGGGTGGCGCGCATCTACGCAGGCTCCAGCGAGATCATGAAGGAGATCATCGCCAAGGCCATGTAGGCGCTACCGCTTCTACACGCGCAGCTTGCATGGCGACGCAAGCAGGGCTTTTGGCAGGTGCCCGTGGCGGCGCTACGCTGGTCGGCTGGTCTATGATTCCTACATAACGTCATGGCGCGCAGTATTGATCGACCAAGCGCCATGTAAACCTCAGGAGGATGCAGGTGTCGCCCACACTGGCCAGAACGCTAGCCTGCCTTACCCTGCTCGCCCCAGCCTATGCCCTGGAAGTCGAGGGTTTGCTGGACCAAAGGCTGGTCTACAGCAACAGCCCGCAAGGCTGGCTGGAAGGCGGCCTGGGCAAGCAACGCCATGATGCCCGCCACGATGGCTTGCGCCTGGGCCAGGCCATGCTATTGCTGCGCGGCGAGCTGGCCGACACCGTCAGCGCCCAGGCCGTCATCAACCTGGCCGACGATCGCGCCAGTGCATTTGATGTCAGCGAAGCCTGGCTACGCTGGAAACCCCTGCCTACCGGCCCCTGGCGCCACAGCGCCAAGGTAGGTGCCTTCTTTCCTGCCGTCAGCCTGGAACATGACGGGCTGGGCTGGACAACCACCCGCACGCTATCAGCCTCCGCCATCAACAGCTGGATAGGCGAGGAGTTACGCACGATAGGGCTGGAATACACTCTGGCCCGCCCTGGCCGCTTTGCTGGCTCGCCTCACGACATCAGCCTCAGCCTGGCCGCCTTCAAGGGCAATGACCCGGCTGGAACGCTGATCGCCTGGCGCGGCTGGGGGGTGGGCGACCGCATCACCGGCCTGACAGAAAAGCTGCCCCTGCCAGACCTGCCCGTCTACCGCGACGATGGCCGCATAGCCAAGCAGGACTCAAGGGTAGACAACTTCCGCGAGTTGGATGGCCGATGGGGCTATCACGCTGGCCTGCACTATGGTTATGGCGGCCGCCTCGAACTCTCAGCCTTTCACTACGACAATCGCGCCGACCCCCTGGTGGTGAACCGAGGCCAATACGCCTGGACCACCCGCTTCAAGCAGCTAGCCCTGCGTTGGCGCCCCGATCAGGAATGGGAAATCCTCAGCCAGTGGCTGGCCGGCAGTACGGTGATGGGACGCAATGCCGTCAATGCGGCCTATCGTTCCGCTTATGTGCTGGCAGCCCACCCCCTGGGCAGCGGCAAGCTGGCCGTGCGCTACGACTATTTCAGCAGCCGCGAGCGCGACCGTCTGCCGGAAGACCCCAATGGCGAGCACGGGCAGGCGCTGGCCTTGGCCTACAGCTGGCCCTGGCGCGATAGCCTGAGTGTGATGGCAGAAGGCCTCGTACTGCGCAGCGAACGGCCTGCCCGGCAACTGCTGTCAACACCCAGCCGCCAAACCGAGCGCAGCCTGAGCCTGGCCTTGCGCTGGCGGCTTTAAGAAGCATGCCGCTCCCAGCCTGACCCGCCGGTCAAATACGCCCTGCCCCCTTGCGCCCCTCCTGCCAGCGCAACACTGTCTTGCGTGCCGCTTCCTCGGCAAGGGGCGCGATACGCTCCATGCTCAGTTGCATGGATTCCTGCGTCACTTGCGGCAACAGGCGCAGGACCTTGCGGCCAGTGGGAGATCGATAGAAGGCCGTCATGTCGCGTATCTCCGCCGTCTCGAAATGCTTGCCGTAAACGCTGAAGATCACCTCGTTGACGATAGGGCTCAGATCCAGCTTGGCCAGGCTGACATTCAGTTCCATGGCCAGTCCGGGCAGCTCGCGCTCCAGCATCTGGCGGGCCTCAGCCCGCTGTGCTTCGCTCAGCTCGGCATTGGCGTCGATCACGCCCAGCGCCGTCTGCCGCATGATGGCCTCACCTTGCCCAGCCAGTTGCTGCATCATCTGCGGCCCCATGGCCTTGAGATTGAGTGTATCGATCAAGGTCTGTATGGCCTGGCGCTTCTCGGCACCCGGCTCTGCCGCCTGCACGCCAGCCAGGCACAGCAGGGCCAATAGCAGGCCGTGGCCAATAAACTTGCCCATATTCACTCCCGGTGTCAGTAGCGCGCCCACGGACTCAGGCCACGGTGTCAAAGCAGAGCTTGAGTGCCTCTTCCCAGTCGGGTGGCACCAGGCCAAAGGTGTCGTGCAGCTTATCCAGCTGCAGGCGCGAATTCTTGGGCCGCTTGGCCGGCGTGGGGTAAGCCTCGGTGGCAATGGCAGCCAGCGTAGTCGGCACCTTGTCGCCACGCTCCGCCGCCAGCTTGAAGATCGCCTCGGCAAAGCCGTGCCAGCTGGTTTCGCCGGCATTGACCAGGTGGTACACCCCGCTGACACCCTCCCAATCAGGCCGGCCCGCCACGATATGGGCAGTGATGTCGGCAATGCTGCGGCTCCAGGTTGGCGCACCGATCTGGTCCGCCACGATACTCATGCTGTCGCGCTCGCGGCCAAACTTGAGCATGGTCAGCAGGAAGTTCTTGCCCCGCGCCCCGTACACCCAACTGGTGCGCAGAATCAGGTGATCGCAGCCGCTGGCCCGTATGGCTTCCTCGCCGGCCAGCTTACTGGCGCCATAAACATTGGGCGGCGCGACCGCATCATCCTCCCGCCAGGGCTGGCTGCCCTCGCCCGAGTAGACATAGTCGGTGGAGTAATGGATCAGCGGCACCCCCAGGCGCTTGGCCTCCTCCGCCAGCACCCCAGCGGCGGTGGCATTGATGGCATAGGCCAGCTCAGCTTCGCTCTCGGCCTTGTCCACCGCCGTATAGGCCGCCGGGTTGACAATCAGCGTGGGCTTGAGCGCCCGCACCAACTCACGAATGGCATCAGGCCGGGTCAGATCCAGGCCCTCCCGGCCCGGCGCATGGACGGTACCCAGCCCTTGCAGGCTGCGCTTGAGCTCAAAACCAACCTGGCCATTGACGCCAGTAAGCAGGATGTTGTGCATGGAGGACTCGACAGAAAGGGATGCCGCCATGATAGCGCGCCGGCGGCCAAGCTGAAGCCGTTGGTGAGCCTGGTCGTCCCCTACCAGCCTACCCAGTGCTTGCAGCAATACGGCCAAGCATTGCTTGGCGCTATTCGATGCTCTGTTTGCCGCGAAGTAACAAGCGTCTTGCTACTTCAGCGCTCTTCGCAGCAATGGGTCGAAATCATGCCCGCAACCCGATCTCTTGTTCCTTAGCAAACGCCGCCACAGCATCCAGCAAGGCCAGTGCCGCAGGCTCGTCGGCACGTTCCAGCCGCAGGGCGCTCAGCTTGGCGTCCAACTCGGCCAGGCTGAGCCCGCCATGGGCACCGTCCAGCAACCGCTCCGAGCGGTGTGCCTGCCAGCGAGCCCGCTCGTTTTCGCTCAGGCTGTCTGGCCAATTGCGAGCCCGGTAGCGGAACAGCAGTTCACCCAGGCGCTCGTCGTCAAAGCTCACCGCCATGCCCGCCAGGTCCTGCGGGCTGGCCTGTCGTGCCTTATCCAGCCGGCGCCGGTCGCCATCGCCGATAAAGCCTTCGTACAGTGCGGCATCGATATCACGCCGGGCCAGCGGGGTATCGCGGCTGTAGACCTGCTTGAAGGTATTACCCAGGCGTTTGCCGTGCTGCTGCAGCAATGTCGCCAGCTTGGCGGCATGCTGCTGGGCCAGCTTCATGTCCAGCTGTAGCTGCTCTGCCCGCTCGGCCGTCAGGGTGCGGGTATTGCCCACCACGACGGGCGACTTGTTCAGGTGTATGGTCTTGACCGGCAAGCGCGTTACGCCCTCGGCCAGATCGGCACTGCGGGTGAACATGCGTGTCCGTATCTGTTCGGCATCGAGGTCGAACAGTTCGGTCGGGTCGTATTGCAAGTCCCACACCGCCAGTTCGTTCTTGTTGCTGGGGTGCCAGCCCAGCGCAGCCACCGGTGCCAGGCAACCCTGGGCGGTGGGATACATGCCCGAGACATGCAGGAAGGCATGGCCATCCAGCAGGCCGATCTCGGCCGCCACCGCATCCTTTTTGCGCAGCTTGAAGCAGAAGTCGAACAGGCGGGGCTGCTGGGTCTTGACCAGCTTGGCAAAGGCTATGGTGGCGTAAACGTCGCTGAGTGCATCATGCGCTGCCGCGTGCGCCAGGCCGTTGGCCTGGGTCAGTTGCTCCAGCTTGAACGATACCCGGCCATCCTCATGGCGTGGCCAGTGTATGCCCTCTGGCCTGAAGGCAAAGGCGGCGCGCACGCAATCAAGCAAATCCCAGCGCGAGCCGCCGTTCTGCCATTCGCGGCCATAGGGGTCGTAGAGATTGCGCCAGAACAGATGGCGGGTCAGCTCGTCGTCGAAACGCAGGGTGTTATAGCCCAGCCCACAGGTGCCTGGCTGCGCCAGCTCGGCATGAATGCGGCCGACGAACTCCGGCTCGCCCACCCCGCGCTCGCGCGCCTGCTGCGGGGTGATGCCGGTAATCAGCACCGAAACCGGATCGGGCAGAAAGTCGTCGCTGGGCTGGCAGAACAGCTCGACTGGCTCGCCTATGGGGTTCAGCTCCAGGTCGGTACGGACCCCGGCAAACTGGGCCGGCCTGTCCAGCTTGGGGTCTATGCCAAAGGTCTCGTAGTCGTGCCAGTAAAAAGTGGTGTCAGTCATACAGGTATTCGCGGTCTTCCATACGCATCAGCAACCAGGCGGGCAGGCCCAGCACAAAGGGCAGCAGGACCAGGCCCAGGGCAAAGCCGTTCAGCGCGGTCGATACGCCCCCCCAGGCCGCACCATACAGCATCATGATGATCACCTGGGGGGTGCGCATGCCGTATTGCATATTGCGTTCATGCTTGGCCACCGGGCGATAAAAACTTTGCGCTAGCAGACCACCACCTATACCAGCCGCGACAGCCACCACCGCCAGGCCCACCGCCTTGAGCGGCGCCACCCAGGCCACGATGGCCAGCACCGGCAGCATGGCCAGCCAGGTAGGCAGCAAGCCCGCCAGCAACTGCCAGCGGCGCCAGCGCTCACGCTGCATGGGGGCAGACCACAGCAGGGCTGGCGATTCATCCAGCGAACTGGCGGCCCAGCACAGCGAATGAGCGGTCATGGCTGCCATGCCGCCAGAGAACGCCACGGTCATGTCCAGCGCCTCATGCCAGGCACCCTTGCCTTCCAGCACATGCATAAGGGGGAAAATCAGCATCATCACCGGGTTGGCCAGGTTCATGGCCAGCATGGGGTAACGCAGCATCAGGCGCCATTCCTTGTTCAGCAGCGCCCGCACGGGCGATACCTCGAAGCGCAGTGGCTTGTCATTCACCGGTGCGGCAGCCACCACCTGGGTCTCGGCCGCCATCTTGACGCCACGGGCCGCAAACCGCGCCAGGCCAAGCCAGAGCGCCAGCCCCAGTAGCAGCACCACCAGCGTGGGCAGCCACTCGCCTGCTACCGTGCCAGCAACAAACTTGTGCCAGGGCTGCGGTGTCAGCTGAGCGGCCTTAAGCATCTTCATGCCCAGGCTGATGACCACGCCGCTGGTCAACAGCAGCACGATCCCGATCAAACCCACATAGCGCTTGGCCCGGGCCGGCCCCAGAAGGCGTTGCAGGCCAAATGCCACCAATACCCCTATGCTGGCGGCAGTCAGGGCATAACCAGCAATGCTCAGGTAGACCAGCAAGGCCTGTGGCTTGCCAAAGCAGACCAGCACATTCACGAAGGGCAGCACAAACAGCGGAAAACCCACCAGCGTACCCATTGCGTTGCTGGCAATGAACCAGCGCCCCAAGGTACGTTCGGGCAAGGGGCTGGTCAGCACCAGCTCGGTGTATTTACGCTCGCCCAGCGCCGTGACGGCGGTATAGATGGCCATGAAGGTCATCGACAGAAACAGCATGCAGGCCAGAAAGGTCATGGCGATGTCGATCGCCAGCTTGACATCGTCGGAGCGCCGCTCCGGTGCAGGCAGCAGCAGTATCAGCAGCGCCGGCATATGCAGCAGCACCAGGAGCACCAGCCGGGACAGCCAGGCATAGCGCTTGCCGATACGCCGCTCGCTGGTGGTGCCCAGCCAGTTCCACAGCTGGATCAAATCCCATTTCAGCAACCAGGCTACCGAGCCGGGCTTGGCTTGCAGATTCATGCTGCCACCTCGTCATGCAGATGCAGGAAGATGTCCTCCAGGCTGGCATCGCCACGACCTATGCGCTCCCGCAGCTCGGTCAGCGTTCCCTCGGCAATCAGGCGGCCCTGGGCAATCACGCCTATGACCTCGGCCAGTTTTTCCGCCACTTCCAGGATATGGGTGGTCAGTATCACCGTGCAGCCCTCGCGCACCTTGGCCTGCAGCAGGTCCTTTACCTGGCGGGCGGCGGCCACATCCAGACCGGTCAGGGGCTCATCCAGCAGCAGCAGCTTGGGTTCGTGTATCAACGCGCCGCATAGCGCCAGCTTCTGCTGCATGCCGCGCGAGAAGCCCTCGCAGTATTCACCACGATGCTTCCACAGATCTGTCCATTCCAGCAGCTCACGGGCTCTTGCTTCCGCCTGCAGTGCCGGGATGGCCCACAGGCCTGCCACGTATTCCAGATACTCCAGCGGCCGCAGCTTGCCGTAGAGCAGCGGCTCATCGGGCAGAAAAGCCAGGGGCTGCTTGGCGGCCTCGGGATGGATGGCCATGTCCTGGCCCAGGATGCGCACATTGCCGAAATCTGGCCGGCTCAGGCCCGCTATCATCCTCAAGGTGGTGGACTTACCCGCACCGTTATGCCCCAACAAGGCATAGAAGCACCCCGCCTCGATATTGAGATTGAGGTTATCGACAGCGGTACGCTCACCAAATCGCTTGGTCAGGTTGCTCAGTTGCAGGGCGGGCTGGTTCATTGCTGGCTTACTCCAGGATGGTTGCTGGATGCCACTCTAGGGCCAGGCATCCCGCCCGGCAATGCCGCAGGGATCAACGACGACACGCATGCGACGAACGCCGATCGCAGCAGTACCAATAGCCTCAGCCAACACCCATAAAAAAAGCGCACTGCCAGGCAGTGCGCTTGTCCTAAGCCGTTGCGATCAATTCACGCCGTTCTGCTTGAACCACGCCAACAGCCGCTTCCAGCCATCATCCGCCGCCTCCTTGCGGTAGGTAGGCCGGTAGTCGGCATGGAAGCCATGGGGCATATCCGGGTAGAGCACAATCTCGCTGGGCTTGCCGGCAGTCTTCAGGGCCGCGCGCATCTGTTCCACCGTGTCGTTCGGGATGCCGTTGTCCGCACCGCCATACAAGCCCAGTACCGGCGCCTTGAGTTCGGCCACCACGTCCAGCGGATGCCGGGGGTTGATGGGTGGCTTGGCCTCGCCCACCAGCCGGCCATACCAGGCCACGCCAGCCTTGAGCTTGGGATTGTGGGCAGCATACAGCCAGGTGATGCGGCCACCCCAGCAAAAGCCGGTCACGCCCAGCTTGTCGGTCGCCGCCTTGCCTGTCCCCTTGGCCCACGCCACCGTCCTGTCCAGGTCATCCATCACCTGGGCATCCGGCACCTTGGACACCACGGTATCCACGATGGACTTCACATCGGGCAGCTTGGACACATCACCCTGACGGGCATACAGCTCCGGCGCCACCGCAAAATAGCCAGCCTTGGCAAAACGGCGGCACACCTCGCGGATATGCTCGTGCACACCAAATATTTCCTGCACCACCAGCACGGTGGGGAAAGGCCCCGCACCGTCCGGCATGGCGCGATAGGCTGGCATGTCCCCGCCCGCTACCGGTATCTTGACCTCTCCGGCAACCAGGCCATCAAGCGGGGTATTGATCACTGTGGCCTGGGCATCCGGCAGCACCGCCAGGGCGAAACCGGTTGCCAGCGTCGTCGTCACGAACTCGCGCCGGCTGTATGCCTGCTTGGGCATGAAAGGCTGTGCTTCGGGGTGTATGGTGTCGTTCACATTGGCTCCTGCCTGCGGTGGCTAATATGGCCGCGATCATCAGCCGCGGCCTCCTATCAATTGGCACTGGTGCAACTGGTCCCCACACCAAACGGGCTAACCGCATTGGGTGCGCGGATGGTCAGGTCACTGACATCGTCAACCAGCACACCCAAGGGCAATACTCGGCTGGCACGCGGCCCGTCGGTGCCCACGGCGCCGACATAGGCATCGACCTGCACATCCAGCCATAGGCTACGCTCCCTGGCATAGCTGAGGTAAACCTGGGCCTGGCCATTGGCATCGGTCACCACGGTACGGGTGACTATCTCACCTGGTATCGGGTCAAGCCGGCCGTTGCCGTTCACATCCTCGCCAGCATCCAGGAAGCCGTCGAGATCCAGATCCTCGTTGTTGCAGGCAAACGTACCCAGCCCTGTGGTGCCTGGATCGCCACTGGTCAGGCTGTAGCCGGCCACCCAGGTCTGCGCCCCGGTCACCATCGATCCCTTGTAATACGCCACCGGCCTGACCCGAAACTCCACTACCTGGTTGCCGACCGGATTCCCCGCCGCATCGCTCACGATGGCAGTCAGCTGCTTGCGGTACATATTGTTGTTGTCTGTATCGCGCCCCAGCAGATTGTCTTGCACCAGCGCCACGGCCAGGCCACTCTGCGCCACCGTCAGCAAGGTGCTGCCGCTGACACTGGGGGTCTCCTTGACCCTGGCGGTAATGGTCACCCCGTTCTGGCCAGAGGCAACCCGGCCGGCGGTATAGCGCACTGTCGCCTGCCCTACCGCGTTGGCCTTGACCACGGCAGCCGACAAGGTACCGCCGGTGGTGTCCTGAGTCAGGGTGAACTCTACATCCTTGCCGGCTACCAGGTTGCCGCGCGCATCGCGCAGAGTCGCCACCAGGTCGGCCTGCTCGGCAAATGCCAGCGTGCTGCGGCTCGATTGCAGCGTCACCCTGGACGGCAGGGTGGCAATCACGTCAAAGCTAAACTGGCCACTAAAACCAGGCGCCTGCGCGGTTACCGTCACCGGGCCGGCATCCAGCGAGTTGAAGAACGCCACCGCCTCGCCCAGCGCGTTGGTGGTTGCCGTAGCAGTAATGGCACCGCGCGAGACCGAGAAACTGACCGGCACATTGGCCTGGGCGATGCCGTCTCGGCTGTAGACGGCTGTCAACAAGGCCTCGCTGCCCACCACCACCTGGCTGGTGTTGAGGCCAAAGCTGAACTGCTGGGTACTGCTGGTGAGCAAGGTGGCCGTGGTGCTGGCGCCCAAGGCACTGAAACTCAGGGTATCGCTACCGATCACCCGGCCGATCACGGTCACGCTGGCCCGACCACTGGTATTCGTAGTCACGCTGGCCGGCACGGTGTTGCCCTTGAGACTGCTGATGGTCACCGCCCGATTGGCCAGCCCCTGCCCGGCCGAATCGGTCAGCATCACGTCCAGCGTGGTGCTCTGGTTGAGTGCAACTCCCAGATTGCCGCTGACGACCAGTGCCGTGCCCTGCACGGCCAGCTCTACCCGGTCGCTGTTATTGCCCAGGGCGGCCGTTACCGTAATGGTGCGGTTGGCCGGATTGCCGGCGGTGCTGAGTACGGCCGTGGCAGTGCCGTCGTCGTCACTCAGTGCTTCAATATTCTTGAGTGTGCCGGAATCACTGCTGAAGCTCACCGTCTGGCCCGCAACCACCTTGTTGGCGCTGTCCTTCACAACGGCCGTCAGCAGTACCTCGGTCTGGCCGGCCGAGCCCAGTGCCGTGGCATCGGCATAGAGCTGCACCTGGTAAACCGGCGGGACGGGTTGCGGTGTCACCGGGCCGGCAGAATCCGGCGCGCCACCGCCACAGGCGGACAGAAGCGACAGCAACATCAGGCTGCAAAGTTGGAGCAGGTAGGCAGGATAGGTCAGGCGCACAGTGCTTCCTCGTCGTTATGCCGCAATCTGGGGCGATTCTAGAGTTTGTTATCCACTTAGGCCATTCGGCCCATGCATTCGTCTCAACAAGCACATTAGCCACGCCGGCTGGACAACCACAGGCCAGCAGCTATGCCGGCAATCCCCACGGCGTGAAACCACTCGAAGCGCTCACCCAAAAAAGCAATGGCCAGCAGGGTGCCAAACACTGGCATCAGGTGGATAAAGCTACCGGCCTTGCCCGGCCCCACCTGCTGAACCCCATAGTTGTAGAACAAATACGCCAGCACCGAGGGAAACACCCCCACGTAGACAAAGGTGGCCAGGTTGCCAACCGTCATCGCCACCGTGCGGCCCTGCTGCCATTCCCAGACGTAGAGCGGGGCGATGCAGACCAGGCCCACCACGACCAGCAACAGCAGCAGGCCCAGGCGATCGAGGCGCGGATCCAGGCCGCGCAGCAGCAAGGTATAGACTGCCCAGTCCAGCGCAGCCAGCAGCAGGATCATATCCCCCTGGTTCAGTTCCAGCGCCAGCAGCCGGCCAAGCTGCCCATGGCTGAAGATCACCATCACGCCCACAAAACTGACCAACACCCCCAGCACCTGCCGGCGACTGAAGGGCTCGCCCAGAAACAAGGCACCCAGCGGCAGGATCAGGATAGGGATGAAACTATTGGTCAGCACCGCATTGGTGGCACTGGTGTACTGCAAGCCTGCATAGGCCAACGAATTGAAGCCGGCCACGCCGATGGCACCCAGCAGGACAATGCGGCGCCAGTTCTCGGCGTAGAGGGAGCGGTCGGCCCAAACACGCTGATAGGCAAATGGCAGCAGTATCAACAGGGCAATTAGCCAACGTCCAAAGCTGAGCGTCATGGGTGGGATGGCAGCGTGGGTCGCCCGCGCCACCACGAAATTGCCCGACCAGAACAGGCTGGTCAGCGTCAGCAACGCATAGGCCAGCCAGGGCGTGGTGGGCCGGGTTGGCGTCACAGCCTGGCCAGCGCCTTCACATGGGCCGCCACACTACGCCCCAGCGCCGAGAGGTCATAGCCCCCCTCCAGCACCGAGACGACGCGTCCTTCGGCGTACCGATCGGCCACCGCCATCAACTGTTCGGTCACCCAGGCGTAGTCCTGTTCCAGCAGGCCCAAGCTAGCCATCTCGTCCTCGCGATGGGCATCGAAGCCGGCCGAGATAAACAGCATCTGCGGCTGGAAGGCATGCAGGGCCGGCAACCATTGCTGCTCTACCGCCTGCCGCAGGTCTTCACCCTTGCTGCCGGCCTTGAGCGGCACATTGTGCATATTGGGGCCACTGGGCTGCTCGCCGCAGTAGGGATAGAACGGAGACTGGAAGATGGAGACCATCATGACGCGGGGATTGTCATGGAACAGCTCCTCCGTGCCATTGCCGTGATGTACGTCAAAATCGGCCACGGCGATGCGCTCCATGCCGCGCGACAGCGCATGCGCCACGCCCACGCCCAAGTTGTTGAAGAAGCAAAAGCCCATGGCACGGCGAGACTCGGCATGGTGGCCCGGCGGCCTGACTGCACAGAAGGCATTGGCCGCCTCGCCTGCCAGCACCATCTCCGTCGCTTTCACCACGGCCCCGGCGGCGCGGAAGGCCGCCTGCAGGGTATGCGGGCTCATGGCGGTATCGGGATCAACATGGACTATGCCATGCTGGGGCGACACCTGCTCCAGCGCCTCGACATAGCGGGGCGGGTGCACCAGTGCCAGTTGCTCATGGGTCACCAGCGGCGCCGCCACATGCAGCAGATGGTCCCACAGTCCGGCGCTGATCAGCCTGTCCTGTATGGCCGCAAGCCGGTCTGGCGACTCGGGGTGGTGGCTGCCCATATTGTGCAGCACACACTCGGGGTGAGTGATATAGGCGGTGGGGGCATCCCCCGCCATCTTTCGGGCCAACCAACTGAGCAAGATATGTCTCCCGTGGACGCTAGGCGTCTCTCTGGGCAGGGATGGACGCAGACAGGCCGTCAGCCCGGCTATCGAACCCGTACCATACGTAACAGTTTACGGCTGGTGATGATATAAACCAATAAGCCATTTACGCGTCCAAGCCCGATTCCAGGGAAATCCATATCATGAATGCCGCCACCCCCAGCCGTATCTCGCTCGCTCCGCTGCATGCCGTACTGGCGCAGCTGGATGACTTCATTCTGGGCAAGCCACGCGAAACCCGCCTGGCCCTGGCCTGCCTGCTGGCGCGGGGCCATCTGCTGATAGAGGACGTGCCGGGCGTCGGCAAGACCACCCTCGCACATGCCCTGGCTGCAATGCTGGGCCTTGCCTTCCAGCGTGTGCAGTTCACCAGCGACATGCTGCCGGCCGACCTGATCGGGGTCTCGATCTACGACCGCGACAGCCACGCCTTCCGCTTTCACGCCGGCCCGGTATTCAGCCAGGTGGTGTTGGCAGACGAGATCAACCGGGCCACGCCCAAGACCCAGTCGGCGCTGTTGGAGGCCATGGAGGAACGGCAGGTCACCCTGGACGGCGAAACCCGCGAGCTGCCCGACCCCTTCTTTGTCATCGCCACCCAGAACCCGTCCAGCCAGATAGGCACCTTCCCGCTGCCAGAATCCCAGCTTGATCGCTTCCTGATGCGCATCACCTTGGGCTATCCCGATGTGGCGGCCGAGCGCGCCATGCTGCTGGGCGAAGACCGGCGCGAGATGCTGCGCGACGCCAAGCCGGTGATCAGCCTGGCCGAGCTGGCCGACAGCCAGCACGCGGTACGCCGGGTACATGTAGCACCAGCCCTGGTCGACTATGTACAGGCCCTATGCCGTGCCACTCGCGAAGCGCCTGACTTCCACAATGGCCTGTCGCCCCGCGCAGCCCTGGGCCTCTTGGCCGCCGCCCGTGCCTGGGCCTTGTTGGCCGGACGTGACATGGTGATACCCGAGGACGTACAGGCCGTATTTGCCGCTGTAGCCACCCACAGGCTGCTGGCACGGGCCAGCAACCGCCCGCAACCGGAGCTGGTGGCCAAGCTGCAAGCCGCTGTCGCTATCCCCTGAACCAAGCCATGCACCCAGCACCTCCCCCCCGCCGCACCTGGTTGGCTGGCCTGCTCGCCCCCTTGCAGCAGCGCTGGAACCGCTGGCTGCAACGGCGCCATCCACACGGCATGGTGGCGCAGCGGCTGACCCAGAACCGCGTTTACATCTTTCTCAGCCGTAGCGGCCTGGTGTTCTGCATCATGCTGGTAGCCATGCTGGGCGGTGCCATCAACTACGATCTGGCACTGGCCTACCTGCTGGTCTTCCTGCTGGCCTCGATGGCGCTGGCCTCGGTATTCCATACCTTCCGCAACCTGCTGGGCCTGAGCCTCATGCCCGGCAGGGCAGACCCCTGCTTTGCCGGCGAGGTGGCACGCTTTGAAGTGATACTGGAAAACGACAGCCGCCTACCCCGGCATAACCTTGGCTTGCGCTTCGAGGGTCCGGTCGAAGCCAGCGATGTCGCCCCTGGGGATACCGCTAGGGTCTGGCTGCCACTGTCGGCAAGCAAGCGCGGCTGGCTGGTGGCCCCCCGGCTACGGATAGAAACCCATTGGCCGCTGGGCGTATTCCAGGCCTGGTCTTATGCCTTCTTCAGCCAACGGGCCCTGGTCTACCCAAAACCGGAGAACGACCCGCCTCCCCTGCCCATGGCCGCCACCGGAGACGGCGAAGGCACGCTAACCCCGCGCGGCCAGGACGACTTTGCCGGTCTGCGGCCGTTCCAGCGCGGCGACTCACCACGGCATGTGGCCTGGAAGGTTGCAGCGCGTGACGATGCGCTGATGGTCAAGGAGTTCCACGGCCAGGCCGCCGAGGCCCTCTGGCTGGACTGGGACGCGGCATCCGGCCTGATCGACACCGAGGCGCGCCTTTCCCGCCTTACCGCCTGGGTCCTGGCCGCCCATGCCGCCGGCCTGGCCTATGGCTTGCGCCTGCCGGGCGAAGTGCTGGCGGCAGACCAGGGCGAAGCCCATCGCGATGCCTGCCTGGCAGCACTGGCACTGCACGGCATACGGGAGGCCACATGAACCCGGACCGGCTGGATCGTACCCAGATACTGGCCCTGCTGGCGGTACTGACCGGCCTGCTGCTGCCGCACGCCGGCCGCCTGCCCAGCTGGCTGCTGGGCGCCCTGGCCATTCTGTTCGGTTGGCGCATCTGGCTGATCCGCACCCAGGGGCGCATGCCGCCCAAATGGGTGCTGCTGCCCATCACCTTCGGCCTGATAGTCGGTGTCTTCATCGAATTCCGTACCCTGCTGGGCCGTACCGGCGGCATAGCCCTGTTCGCAGCCCTGATAGGCGCCAAGCTGCTGGAGACCCGTAGTCGCCGCGATGCCCTGCTCCTGGTCTACCTCGGCTACTTTCTGGTGGTGACCAACCTGCTGTTCGACCAGACCATGGCCCTGGCCGCCTATCTGTGCGCCATGGTACTGATCATCACCACCCTGCTGATAGGCTGGCACACCCTGGGCGGCTGGACCGGCCAATGGCGGGTGGCCTTCAAACAGGCACGCTTTGCCGGCGTGCTGATGCTGCAGGCCCTGCCCGTCATGGCCCTGCTGTTCGTCTTCTTCCCGCGTATCGAAGGGCCGCTGTGGCGCTTGCCGCAGGATCGCGGCAGCATACGCTCAGGCCTGGCCGACAGCATGTCGCCCGGCAGCTTCTCGAATATGTCCAAGGACGACTCAGTCGCCTTCCGAGTGAGCTTCGAAGGCGAGCGCCCCGCCCAGGAATTGCTGTACTGGCGCGGCCCGGTATTCCTCGATTACGACGGCAGGACCTGGACCCAAAGCCCACCCAATGCCACCACCTCGCCCCGCATAGAAGGCGGCACCCAGCCGCCGCTACGCTATGCCATCACGCTGGAGCCCCATCAACGCCCCTGGCTGCTGGCTCTGGACATGCCTGCCACGGTGCCGGACGAAGGCCGCATGTCCGACCAACTACAACTGGTCGGCCGCCGCCAAGTCAGCAAGCGCCTGCGGCTGGAACTGTCGGCTTACCTGCAATACCGAGCCGGCGTGGACGAAGACGAGGCCATGCTGGCCCGTGCCCTGGTACTGCCCGAAGAAGGCAACCCCAGGGCGCGCCAGCAGGCTGCAGCCTGGCGCACTCTGCCGCCACAGGCACGGGTCGACGCCGTGTTGCAGCTGTTTACCGGCCAGGGCCTGCAATACACCCTGGCCCCGCCGCTATATGGTAGCAATGCGGTTGACGACTTTGTCTACGGCGGCAAACAGGGCTTTTGCGAACACTTTGCTGGGGCCTTCGTCTTCATGATGCGGGCCGCTGGCGTCCCGGCCCGGGTGGTGGGCGGTTATCAGGGCGGCGAGGAAAACGGCGACTACCTGATCGTCCGTCAGGCCGATGCCCACGCATGGGCAGAGGTCTGGCTCGAAGGCCAGGGCTGGCAGCGGGTAGACCCCACCTTTGCCGTGGCCCCCTCGCGTATCGAAGAAGGCCTGGCATCAGCCGTGAACGACTCCGACCTGCCCTATCTGCTGCGGCTGGACAACAATCTGGTCAAGCGGGCACAGCTGGCGCTGGACAGCATGGTCAACGGCTGGAACCAGTGGGTCATAGGCTATACCCCGGAACGCCAGCGGCAGGTCCTGAAACGGCTGGGTATCACCGACCTGCTGTCGGGCAAGTTCGTGGCCGTTTTCCTGGGCAGCATCGGCCTTTGCATCGCCCTGATCGCCGGCTGGCTACTCTGGCGCATGCGCCCGCCCAAGCCTGATGCCGCACGCCAGCTGTGGGACAGCTTCTGCCGCAGGCTGGCCGCCTACGACCTGGTACCCGCCAGGGCCGAAGGCCCCCGCGACTTCGCCCAGCGCGCCATGGCTCGGCTACCTCAGCGCGAAACCGAGATACAGGCCATCCTCGACTGCTATCTGGCTGCGCGCTACGGCAGTGGTGGCGGGCTGGAGCAACTGAAACAGCGGGTGGTGGGGTTTGGCCGTTAACAATCATGCACTGCCTGCGTGCGCTATCAATGCGACCTCAAACACACTGCGTGCGGGCCGAGAGCACAGACCCCTGTCGGGTGACAGATTGGTAGTGAGTAGGTAGTGTCACTTCGGATAGACTACGCCGCATAACTCACTATTCAGTCCAAGAACGACGCACCATGAAAAAGTCGCTACTACTCACTCCCTTGCTGGCAACCCTATTTGGTTGCGGCACCATGTCTGGCCGCCTGGGCGATCTGCCTCCCGTCGCAGATCGCAATACCGCCGCCAAAGTTGTGGTGGTCCGGATCAGTGACTTGGTGGGGGCCGCCAACGGCTACACCATTGCGTTCAATGGCAAAGATCTAGCCGGAATTGGCTCTGGCGAGCATGCCGAGTTTCTGGTTACGCCAGGAGAGCACTACATTGCTGTAAAGTGCTTTGGCGGATTCTCTCCTACCTGGAAAGAGGAATCGCTCAAGTTCATAGCCAATGTCTCCCAGTCCAACTTCTTCCTGGTCAGACCGAACAGCCGCTGCGCAAGTATCAAATCGGCAACCGAAGAAGAAGCGCAAAAGCATTTGCCTGATAGCCAGGCCGTCAATCTGGACAAACTCGTCAAGCCCTAAACCAGGCTCGCGAATTCCACAGGCAGATTACCTGCGGCAATAAATAGAATCGGCACAGTACACTCCCTGTGCCGATTCCTTTTCATAGCGTAAATGTGCCCACCGCAGGCAGGTGCGCCGACCAGAACCGGCGCGAAGGTGGCGGCTGCCTATGCAACCACGTTGCCCACAAAAGGCCTACCACACCCCCATATAAGCCAGCATACCTTCCGCCGCCTGCCGGCCTTCGAACACCGCGCGCACCACCAGGTCAGCGCCCCGTACCTGGTCGCCGCCGGCAAACACCTTGGGATTGCTGGTCTGGTGCTTGAAGGTCTGCTTCTCACGGGCCAGGGTACGGCCGCGCTCGTCGGTCCGGATGCCATTGCCGTCAAACCAGGGCTCGGGCTGGACCTGGAAGCCGAAGGCGACGATGACATGGTCGCATTCTATGATTTCCTCCGAGCCTGCCACGATGACGGGCGCACGGCGGCCCTTGGCGTCGGGCTCGCCCAGCTGGGTGGTGACCAGCTTTACACCCAGCTTGCCATTCAGGCGCACGATCTCGACAGGCTGGCGGTTCCACAGGAACTCCACCCCTTCTTCCTTGGCATTGGCCACTTCACGCTTGGAGCCGGGCATATTGGCTTCGTCGCGGCGATAGGCGCAGATCACCTTGGCAGCGCCCTGGCGTATGCTGGTGCGGTTGCAGTCCATGGCGGTATCGCCGCCACCCAACACCACCACCCGCTTGCCCTCCATGCTCAGATGGCTTTCGCCCTCTGGCAGGGTTGCCATGCGATGGCGAATGTTGTTGACCAGGAAAGGCAGCGCCTCGATCACCCCCGGCAGCTGCTCGCCGGGGAAGCCGCCCTTCATGTACTGGTAGGCACCCATGCCCATGAAGACGGCATCGTAGTCAGCCAGCAGGCTCTCGAATGCGATATCGGTGCCGATCTCGGTATTGAGGCGAAACTCCACCCCCATGTCCTCCAGTATGGTGCGGCGACGGCGGACGATATCCTTCTCCAGCTTGAACTCCGGAATACCAAAGGTCAGCAGGCCGCCGATTTCCTCGTAGCGATCGAACACTACCGGTGCCACGCCATTGCGCACCAGCATATCGGCCGCTGCCAGGCCCGCCGGGCCGGCGCCGATGATGGCGACGCGCTTGTCGGTCTTGATCACCTGCGACATATCCGGCCGCCAGCCCTGCTTGTAGGCCTCGTCGGTGATGTACTTCTCGACCGAGCCTATGGTGACGGCACCGAAGCCGCCCTGGTTCAGGGTACAAGCACCCTCACACAAACGGTCCTGCGGGCAAACGCGGCCGCAGATCTCGGGCAGGGAGTTGGTCTTGTGGCTCAGCTCGGCGGCCTCGAACAAGCGCCCTTCCTCCACCAGTTTGAGCCAGTTGGGGATGTAGTTGTGCACCGGGCACTCCCACTCGCAGTAGGGATTGCCACAGCTCAGGCAGCGGCCGGCCTGTTCGGCGGCGTCGCTATTCTGCAGCGGCGCGTAGATCTCGATGAACTTGCTGCGGCGGAACGCCGCCTCGAACTTCTGGCCAGGATCGCGCGGCAGGTTCAAAAACTTGAATACGTCACCCATGTGATGCCTCGTGAGGTGGGATGGGCAAGGCTGGCGGGGTCGGCCCGCAGGCGCTTGCGCATCGTTTGATCTTCACAGAGCGGGGTAGGCATGCGGTGTCTCATCCCGCCATACCGGCCCCGCCCCTCACACTTAGTCTTTCAGCAGGCTATCGAGCCTGGCCGCCTTGGGCTTGACCAGCCAGAAGTAATCGACGTAGTCGTCGAAGTCTTCCAGGATCTGCGCACCAATTACCGAGCCGGTCAGGGCAACGTGCTGTTCGATCTTCTCCTTGAGGAAGGCACGGTACTGGCCCATGGCTTCGCCGTTGATCAGATGGATATCGATCAGCTCATTGTTGTAGCGATAGGCAAATTTCTCGTCGCGGTCGTAGACGAAGGCAAAGCCACCCGTCATGCCGGCACCGAAATTCAGCCCGGTCTGGCCCAGGGCAATGACACAGCCGCCCGTCATGTATTCGCAGCCATGGTCGCCCAGGCCCTCCACCACCGCCAGCGCGCCGGAATTGCGCACGGCAAAGCGCTCGCCGGCCAGGCCGGAGGCAAACAGCTCGCCACCGGTTGCGCCATACAGGCAGGTATTGCCGATGATGGTGCCTTCGTGCGGCTGATACATCACGCCTGCCGGTGGGTAGATCACCAGGCGGCCGCCATTCATCCCCTTGCCCACATAGTCGTTGGCATCGCCTTCCAGCGTCAGGTGCAGGCCCTTGGCATTCCATACGCCAAAGCTCTGGCCGGCCGAGCCCTTAAGCTGGATATCCAGGCAGCCTGCAGGCAAACCCTCGGCGCCATGCTGGCGGGCAATCTCGCCACTGAGGCGGGCACCGATGGAGCGGTTGATATTGCGTACCGCGTACTCCAGCTGGACCGGTGTCTTGCTGCTGATGGCCGCCAGGGCGTCCTTGACCATTTTCTCGGCCAGCTCGCCCTTGTCGAAGCTGGGGTTGCCCTCGCTAATGCAATAGCGCGGCTCATCCTCGGGTATGCCACCCTGGCTCAACAGCACATCCAGCCGCAGCTGGCCCTGGCGGGTGCTTTCGCCTTCCAGCAACTCCAGCAGCTCGGTACGGCCTATCAGTTCGGCCATGGACCGCACGCCCAGCTTGGCCATCCACTCGCGGGTCTCGCGGGCGATAAAGGTGAAGTAGTTCACCACCATGTCGGGCAGGCCGATGAAATACTTGGAGCGCAGCTTGATTTCCTGCGTGGCCACCCCGGTCGCGCAGTTGTTGAGATGGCAGATACGCAGGAACTTGCAGCCTAGCGCCACCATGGGGCCGGTACCGAAGCCAAAGCTCTCGGCTCCCATGATGGCGGCCTTGATCACATCCAGGCCGGTCTTGAGGCCTCCGTCGGTCTGCACCCGCACCCGGCCCCGCAGGCCGTTGGCGCGCAGTACCTGCTGGGCTTCGGTCAAACCCAGCTCCCAGGGCGAACCAGCATACTTCACCGAGCTCAGCGGCGAGGCGCCGGTACCACCGTCGTAGCCCGAGATGGTAATCAGGTCGGCATAGGCCTTGGCCACACCGGCCGCCACGGTGCCGACACCAGGCTCCGCCACCAGCTTCACCGACACCAGCGCACTGGGGTTGACCTGCTTGAGGTCAAAAATCAGCTGGGCCAGATCCTCGATGGAATAGATATCGTGGTGCGGCGGCGGCGATATCAGGCTGATGCCTTCCTTGGCATGGCGCAGCCGGGCTATCAGGCCGCTGACCTTGTCGCCCGGCAGCTGGCCGCCCTCGCCGGGCTTGGCGCCCTGAGCGACCTTGATCTGCAGCACTTCGGCGTTCACCAGGTAATGCGGGGTAACGCCAAAGCGGCCAGACGCCACCTGCTTGATCTTGGACATCTTGGCTGTGCCATAGCGCGCCGGGTCTTCGCCACCCTCGCCGCTATTGGAACGCCCGCCCAGGCGGTTCATGCCCTCGGCCAGGGCCTCGTGCGCCTCGGGCGACAGGGCCCCCAGCGACATGCCGGCCGAGTCGAAACGCTTGAGTATGGCCTCCAGCGGTTCAACCTCATCCAAGGGAATGGGTGTGGTGCCTGCCAGCTTCAACTGCATCAGGTCACGCAGCATGGCTACCGGCCGGGTGTTCACCAGCTCGGCATAGCGCAGGTACTCGGCATAGTCGCCGTTCTGCACGGCCTTTTGCAGCTGCATCACCACATCGGGGTTGTAGGCGTGATACTCCTCGCCGAACACATACTTGAGCAGCCCCCCTTGCGAAATCGGCCGCATGGGGTTGAACGCCAGCTTGTGCAAGGCCTTCATGTCGGCCTCGAAATCGGCAAACCCCGCACCACCGACACGGCTGACAGTAAAGGGCATGCAGCGCTCGATGATCTCGTCGGCGATGCCCACGGCCTCAAACAGCTGCGCACCGCGATAGGACGCCACGGTGGAGATGCCCATCTTGGACAGCACCTTGAGCAGGCCCTTGTTGATGCCCTTGCGGTACTTGCTCATGGCCTCGGACTGGCGATCGGTCACCTGGCCGCCAGCGATCAGGTCGGCGATCACCTCATAAGCCAGGTAGGGATGCACCGCCGTCGCGCCATAGCCGATCAGGCAGGCAAAGTGATGCGGGTCGCGCGCTGTGGCGGTGTCCACCAGCAGGTTGGTCTTGCAGCGCAGGCCGGCATTGACCAGGGCAGTATGCACCGCGCCAGTGGCAAACAACGCATGGATGGCCAGACGGTCGCGGCTGAGGTTGCGGTCGCTCAGCACAGCGATAGCAATGCCGTTGCGCGAGGCTGCTACCACCGCCTCGGCCAGGGCAGCCAGGGCATCCGCCAGATTAGTGCTGGCCGGGTCGTAGCTCAGGTCAAAGCTCTGCGAACGGAACTGCTCGTCGGTCTGTCCGGTCAGCAGCTTGAACTTCTCGAAGCTGAGTACCGGGCTGCTGACTTCGATCCGCTTGGCGTGGTCGGCGGTCTCTTCAAAGATATTCTTCTCGGAGCCGAACACCGTGTTCAGCGACATCACCACCGCCTCGCGTATGGGGTCGATGGGCGGGTTGGTCACCTGGGCAAACTGTTGGCGCAGGAAATCATAGGGCGAACGCACCCGTTGCGACAGTACGGCCATGGGGGTGTCGTCACCCATGGAGCCGACAGCCTCCTGGCCATCCTCGGCCAGCACCCGTATCACGGCGTCGCGCTCCTCGAACGACACCTGGAACTGCTTCTGGAACACATTGAGCTGCTCGCGCGACAGCTCAGGCCGGCCGCTGTCCTCGTCCATGCTCAGCTCCAGCCGGTTGGCGTACTGCTTGATCCAGCGCCGGTAGGGGTGGGCAGACTTCAGTTTCTGGTCGATCTCATGCGGCAACAGCAACTGGCCCGACTGCAAGTCCACGGCAATGATCTGGCCGGGCCGCACACGGCCCTTCTTCACCACATCCTCGGGCTTGTAGTTCCACACCCCGATCTCGGACGAGATGGTGAAATGGCGGTCGCGGGTCAGCACATAGCGGGCCGGGCGCAGGCCATTGCGATCCAGCATGCAACCAGCGTAGCGGCCGTTGGTCAGCACGATGCCGGCAGGGCCGTCCCACGGCTCCATATGCATGGAGTTGTATTCGTAAAAAGCCCGCAGCTCCTTGTCGGTGCTGTCCACGTTCTGCCAGGCCGGCGGTACCAAGAGGCGCAGCGCGCGGAAGAAATCGATGCCGCCCATCAGCAGGCCTTCGAGCATATTGTCCAGGCTCATGGAGTCCGAGCCATCGGTCTGCACGATGGGGCGGATGGCATCCATATCCGGAATCAGCGGCGAAGCCATGATGGCTTCGCGGGCGCGGGCCCAGGAGCGGTTGCCCGAGATGGTGTTGATCTCGCCGTTATGGGCCACATAGCGGAAAGGCTGGGCCAACTTCCACTGAGGCCAGGTATTGGTGCTGAAACGCTGGTGGAACACCGCCAGCGAGGCGGTGAAGCGTTCGTCCTGCAGGTCGGGGAAGAACACCGGCAGGTTTTCGGGCGTCACCAGGCCCTTGTACGAAATGGTGTGGGCCGACAGCGTGGGTATGTAGAAGCTGCCATCGCCGCCATTGGCCTTCTCGGCCAGGCGGCGGCCGATATAGAGGCGGCGCTCGAAGCTGGCGGCATCCATATGCGGCGGGCAGTTGACGAAGATCTGGGCAATGGCCGGCAGAGTCTTGAGCGCATAGGCGCCACAGGCACGCGTATCGGTCGGCACGGTGCGGAAGCCGGCCACTTCCAGACCCTGCTCTTCCAGTTGTGCCTTCAGGGTGGCCAGCGACTGCTTGCCCAGTTCCAGATCGGCACTATGGAATACCAGGCCGGCGGCGTAATGGCTACGCAGCTCCAGACCCTTCTCCTTGGCCACGGTACGCAGGAAGCTGTCGGGCTTGCGGAACAGCAGGCCACAGCCATCACCCGATTTACCATCCGCCGCGACTGCGCCACGATGAGTGAGGTTGGCCAGCGAGGAAATCGCGGTCGAAACCAGCCAGTGCGATGGTTTGTCGTCCATGTTGGCGATCAAGCCAAAGCCGCAGGAATCCTGCTCGAAGCTGGGTCGGTAAAGCGTGCCGTCAAGGCGGCGCTGTCTGTCATCCATGTCGTATTACCCGTACGCGAGCGGGGCGGCATTCGTTCATGCGAGCCGCTTGTGGCGGCAACATGCTGACGCGGCCCCTTTTTTTGGGGAGTGGCGCTTGGTTCCGGCCGGCGTGGAAACACGCTGGTGTGGCGTTGCGGCCGGCCCGGCGAGGGTCACTCTGCCGGGCGGCGGGTGCCGCGCGGGTGTCGCGGCATGGGGAGGCAACTGCGGAGAGGATGGCGGAAACAGCCGTCCAAGCGCTTCGAAAACAAAGCCTGCCGAACCAAGTGAGGTTCTGACAGGCTTGAACGATTCTAGCGGAGCGAGGGCGGCCGGCGCAATGGTTTTGTGCGCCGCACGAATTGTTTTTAATCAACAACTTACGTCATTATAACTGTCAAATATTTTCAACACATCGACAGATTATTACGAAAGCGCGACATCGACCCTCATGTAGTGCTCTGGCCACGACAACATGGACACAATCCGGGATTACGGCAATGTATGGACAAGTTGCCCAGGACATTACGCCAACGCCAGTGCCAGACCCAAGGGTACGAACAGCAGGCTGGCCACATTACCCAACAGCACGATGGAGGCGACCTTGTCCGGCTCCTGCTGGTAGCGCTCGGCAATCATGAAATTCATGACGGCTGGTGGCAGTGCCGCGTACACATAGAGCTGGCTCACCGCCATGCCCTGCAAGGGCAGCAGTTGCGCCGCCAGCCAGGCCACGGCCAGGCCGGCCAAGGGCCCCAGCGAAGCCCCGACTATGCCTACCCGCCAACCGGCCAGGCTGATATCAAGCATGCGTGCACCGAGGGAAAACAGCATCAGCGGAATGGCCGCCTCACCCAGCAGCTTGATGGGCAGCGACAGCCACTCCGGCAGGTGCATGCCCGCCAGGTTGCAGGCTATGCCCGCCAGCGAGGCCAGTATCATGGGGCTGCGCAACATGGCCCCCAGCGAGGCCCCCGGGTTGACCATGCGGGTGCCCACCGTGAAGTGCAGCATATTGGTCATGACAAACAGGGCCACCGCCGGTGGCAAGGCAGCTGGGCCAAATGCCAGCACAGCCAGCGGCAGGCCCATATTGGCGGTATTGCCGAACATCATGGGCGGCACAAAGGTACGCACATCCCAACGCCGCCAGCGTGCCACCAGCCAGGCCAGGGCCCCCGAGCCGAACACCACCAGCGCGCCCCCCAACAGCAACCAGCGGTTGGCCAGCAGGTCAAAATCGCGCGAGGTCAGCCCCGAGAACACCAGCAAGGGTGCCAGCAACTCGATGGTGAGGGTATTCATGGCCGCCAGATCAGGCTTGTGACGACGGGCATAGAGGTAACCCACCAGCACGATCAGTAGTACCGGGGTAATAATGGCAAGAATGCGAAGCAGCACTTAATACTCAGGGTTTGGTGGCGCCAGGCCATTCTCGGCGCACTTGTTGATAGTAATCAGACAGCCCATGCCGAGACCAGATGGGCTCCGTCGATTCGGCGAACAGGCCTTCGCGGAGCGCAAGCCTGAGTTTAGCCACCACCAAAGGGCTGGTCTTGGGGTGGCAGGCCAGCCAGCGATCAGCCCGCAGCACGACAAGGCGCCGCTCCAGCGGCGCAACACTGTTAGCCGTCTCCAAGGCGGGGCCGATATCGCTGAGCAATACATCGAATCTACCGGCCGCCAGCATTTGCGCACCTTTACCACTGATCTGCAAGGGCTCGTAGGCCACGCCCTCTTGCTCCAGCAACAGCCTTAACTCTGCCATATTGATCGCACCAACCCTGTAGCGCTTCAAGTCGCCCACACGGGTCAGCCGCCCGGACCAACCGCGCTTGGCATAGGCCCACACATACATGGGTGCCACCCTGCCAAGATAGAGCAGCACCTCGGTGGTTTCCGCCGCGTAGTTCAGCGCCAGCACGCAATGACCTGGCGACTTTTCGGCCATGAGCAGCGCACGGCGTATAGGCACCAGTTGCATCCTCGCGGCAACGCCTTGTGCGGCGGCTAACTGCGTGAAGGCCTGAACATATGGGCCAGCGGGCGCCGTGCCGCCCTCATTCACGAAGGGCGGGTAAGATTCAACCATGACGGTGACCGGCTCGCCAGACGGCGCAGCCTGCAGTAATGCGCAGCACATCAGGGCCAATAGCGCCCGCAGATAGGTTGCAGCCCTCATCACGTCACTTGACCACCAGCTTCACAGGCGTTTGCACCATGGCCGGCAACAATGCCTGCTCGGTCTTCTCCTGTATGGCCTTCAGCACTAGGTCAATTCCGAATGCCGCTTGCTGGGCAGCATACTGGTCGGCAGTTGCCAGCAGTTGACCACTTGCCAGCAATGGCGCAGCAGCCGGGATATTGTCATAACCCACTACGGCGACTTGGCGTTGGCTGGCGCGCACAGCTGCAACCGCGCCTAACGCCATGCTGTCGTTACCGCAAAGCAAGGCCTTCAGGTCGGGATGGGCCTTCAGCAAATCAGCCGCCTGCTTTTGGGCTGGCGCGGTTTCCCACAAACCACTGCGAACCGCCACCACATCGGCGCCAGCGCTGGCCATAGCCTCCCGAAAACCCGCCGTCCTTGCCTGGGCATTGGTGGTACTGGAGATCCCCTCGATGATGGCGACCTTATCGCCAGGTTTGAGCTGGCGCGCCAGGAACGCCCCCACTTCACGTGCACCCTGGCGATTGCTTGGGCCTACAAACGGAATATTGATGCCCTGCTCCGCCAGCACGCGATCATCGAACTTGTTGTCGATATTGACTACCAGGATGCCCGCCGCCAGCGCCTTGCGCACCACCGGTACAAGGTCACGCGAATCCGCAGGAGCAATCACGATGGCACTGACCTTGTCGGAAATCATTTTCTCGACCAGCCGTATTTGTCCGGCCTTGTCGGTTTCATTCTCAATACCCGTCAACACCAGCGTGTATTTGCCCGCGTGCGACTTTGCATGGACTTTGGCGCCATCCGCCATGGCAACAAAGAATGGATTGGCCAGCGACTTCATGACCAAACCCACACGCGGCAGTTCAGCCGCATGGACACACAGCATCGAAAGGATCAGGTAGAGCAAGGGTGCCAACAGCCTTCGTCTTGGCGACATCATGGTCATATCTCCTTAAAGCCATACCCACTCAGCTTAGCCAGAACACCGCAGTATTACCGACCAGAATTGCCAGACTTGTTGACCATGCTCAATAGCGGCCCGTTTAGCGGAGCTTATGCCAACCAGTCACGCCCTGTCAGAAAGTCGGTCAGCAGCGCTGCCTCCGCGCTACCTGCCTCGGGGTGGTAGTCGTAGCGCCAGTTCACCACCGGCGGCAGCGACATCAGGATGGACTCGGTGCGCCCCCCCGATTGCAAGCCAAACAGCGTACCCCTGTCCCAGACCAGGTTGAATTCGACATAGCGGCCTCGCCGGTAGGCCTGCCAGTCACGCTCGCGCGGGCCGTAGGCCATCTGCCGGCGGCGTTCGACGATGGGCAGGTAGGCCGCCAGGAAGGCGTCGCCCACGGCGCGCGTCATGGCAAAGCTGCCCGCCTCGCCCAGCTCGGCAAAGTCGTCATAGAACACACCGCCTATGCCCCGTGGCTCATTGCGGTGCTTGAGAAAGAAATACTCATCGCACCATTGCTTGAAGCGCGGGTATTTGTCGTCGCCTGAAGCCTGCAGTGCGTCGCGGCAGGTGGCATGGAAATGCACGGCATCTTCCTCGAAGCCGTAATAGGGCGTCAGGTCCATGCCGCCCCCAAACCAGAACACATCGGGCTCACCGGCCTGATAGGCCCGGAACATCCGCACATTCATGTGCACGGTAGGGATATAGGGATTGCGCGGATGGAACACCAGCGACACGCCCATGGCCTCCCAGGCGCGCCCTGCCAGTTCGGGCCGGTGTGCGCTGGCAGACGGCGGCAGCTTGTCGCCCATCACATGGCTGAATCCCACCCCACCGCGCTCCAGCAGCTCGCCCCCTTCCAGCAGGCGGCTGATGCCACCGCCGCCGGCCGGCCGGGTCCACTCATCGCGCAAGAAGGCCTGCCCGTCGGCCGCCTCCATGGCACTCACGATGCGTTGTTGCAGATCGAGAAAATAGTCTTTGATGGGGCTGGTATTCATGGTGTCTGTTCTGTATCCGGCCGCATAGGGCCACTTTTATCAATAAGCGCCGCCAGCCATCCCCGCCGCCGCCGTGTGCAAGCTTGCCGTATGACCTGTTACTGCGCGTCTGGCATGCGCTGCCGGGCTGGGCTATAGCGCCAGTTGCGCAGCGCCTGGGCCGCCAGCGCTATATCCTGCCCGGGTGCTGCAGCAGCACATCGGGGGTACGTTCCTCGTTGCCCGCGCCGTCCGTCGCATCGATCTGCACAAAGCCCTGGCCCTGGTAGAACCGTCGCGCCCTCAGATTGGCCGCAAAGCACCATAGCTGGCGCGGTTGGCCATCGGCCAGCGCCTGGCCGAGCAACTGCGCACCCAAGCCCTGCCCCTGCGCTACGGGTGCCAGGTACAGGTGGTGTACCCACTGCGCATCGAAGCTGACAAAGCCTGCCAGGCAGCCCGCCGCGTCGTGCGCCAGCCAGACATGCTGCTCCGCCGGCAGCCCCGCCAGATAGGCCTGGGTCTCCGCCTCGCCATGCAGCTCCGGTAGCCAGGGCATGGCCTGCCGGCGGCTGGCCAGGAACACGGCGGTCAACGCCGCCAAACAAGCGCTATCGGCTGTCGCCAGGCGGCTCAGCACAAAGGCGGATTCAGCCAAGCGTTACCTCTAGGTTGTCTATCAGCCTGGGCTTGCCCAGCCGTGCAGCGCCCAGCACCACCATCTCGCGGTCACCTGGGCGGGCGTGCTCCAGCCTTTGCTGGTCGCGTATTTCCACGTAATCCACGCGCCAGCCGTGGTTCTCCAGGTCTGCCCGCGCCGCTTCGGTCAACTTCACAAAATCTGTGGCGCCCGCCTCCAGCGCAGTCTTGATGGCCATCAGATTGCGATAGAGCCTGGGCGCCTCAGCTCGCTCCTCGGCGGTGAGATAGCCATTGCGCGAGGACAGCGCCAGGCCATCGCTGGCGCGGCCGGTGTCCACCGGCACAATCTCGATGGGCATATCGAGGTCGGCCACCATGCCCTCAATCACCTTGAGCTGCTGGTAATCCTTTTTGCCGAACATGGCGGCATCGGGCTGGACGATATTGAACAGCTTGGTCACCACAGTGGCGACGCCACGGAAATGACCAGGGCGGAACTGCCCGCACAGCTCATTCTGTATGGCTGGCGGTTCCACCTTGTATTGCTGTTCGGTGCGCGGGTAGAGCTGATCCACCGTGGGGTGGAACAGTGCATCCACGCCGGCAGCGACCAGCTTGTCGCAATCTGCCTCAAAGGTCCGCGGATAGGTGTTGAAGTCTTCGCCCTGCCCAAACTGCAGCGGATTCACGAAGATGGATACCACCACCTTGCCTCCCCGCGCCTTGGCGGCCTGGCAAAGGGAGATATGGCCCTCGTGCAGGTTGCCCATGGTGGGCACGAAAGCAACCTGGCCGGCAGTTTTGCGCCAGGCCCTGAATTCAGCAACGGTAGTGAATATCTGCATGATATTGATGGACTGTAGAAAGTGCGTTGATGGCAGGCCCGGCAAACCCCGTTCGCCAGGCCCTCGCAAGTGCGTGCTAGGCGAGCTGGCTGGCGTGTTCCTGAGGTGGCTGGCAGCCAGGCGTGCCAGCCCTGCAACAATCAGAACGTGTGTTCAGGCGCAGGGAAGGTCTTGCCCTTGACCTCGCGCACATAGGCTTCGATGGCGCCATGGATGCTGGTGACGCCCTGCATGAAGTTCTTTACAAAGCGTGCCTTCTTGCCGGGATAGACGCCCAGCATGTCATAGACCACCAGTACTTGGCCATCGACGTCGACACCGGCACCTATGCCTATGGTGGGCACATGCAGGCTCTCGGTGATTTCGCGGGCCAGCGTCGCCGGCACCATCTCCATCAGCACCATGGCGGCTCCTGCCGCCTCCAGCGCCTTGGCATCGCGTTTCAGTTGCTCGGCGCCTGCATCGGTCTTGCCTTGCACCTTGAAACCGCCAAACATATGTACCGATTGGGGTGTGAGGCCGATATGGGCGCATACCGGAATACCTCGCTGCACCAGAAATTGCACCGTCTCCGCCATGTACTCGCCGCCTTCCAGCTTAACCATCTCGGCGCCGGCCGCCATCAGCCTGGCCGATGCCTCAAAGGCTTGCTGCGGGCTGGCCTGGTAGGCGCCAAACGGCAGATCAGCCAGCACCAGCGACTGCTTGGCATTCTTGGCCACACAACGGGTGTGGTAGACCATCTGCTCCAGGCTGACCGGCAGTGTCGAGCTTTCGCCCTGTATCACCATGCCCAGCGAATCGCCGACCAGCAGCACTTCCACTGCGGCATCGGCCATCATGCTGGCGAAGCTGGCGTCGTAGCAGGTCAGCATGGTGATCTTCTGCCCTTCCTGCTTGAGCTTCTGTAGCGTGGATACGGTGATCTTCATAGGCTTACGTCCTTGGGCTGCTCGCCCCGCCTGGATAAGGCAGGGCGCAATAAATTAGGTTTGCAGCGGCGCAACATACGGGCCTGCTCCGCCAACCCTGTCACCTTGCGCATGGCAATGGCTGCCATGCTGGAAACAGGGGCTTAGGGCAACACCCTGCAGCCCCTTTCGGACTGCTGCCATGCACCACCAAGTTGCAATCAAGCGCTTGCTTGCCTAGTTTCGACTGTCAACGCCTTCTTGTCCAGCCTGCCGATTCAAGCATTTAAGTCGCTTGAATGGCCTGCCGCCGGGCGCGCACGCTTTCGATGCGGCGCAACAATAGCCCAAACCCAAGGCATCACTCAACCTCGGCCCATCGTAGCCGGCAGCCCGCTAGGCCTTGTTGAAGTATTCGCGTGCGCTACGCATGCCGGCAATACGGTCCAGCAGGAGCTGAAAATCGTCGCTATTGCCGGCCAGGTTGAGATTCTCGGTATTGACGCTCAGCACCGGCGCCTCGGTATAGTCATAGAAGAAGCGACTGTAGCGCTCGGTCAACCGCCGCAGATAGCCATCGGGTATCTTGGCCTCATAGTCACGCGAGCGGCTCTGTACTCGGCTGATCAGGGTATCGACGTCGGCTTGAAGGTAGATCACCAGATCGGGCGTCGCCGCCCTTACCCGCAGGTGGCGGTAGATGTCGGCATACAGCCGGAATTCATCGTCGCTCAGTATCAGCTCGGCGAACAGCGGATCCTTGTCGAACAGGAAATCCGCCACAGTCTGGCCGCCGAACAGGTCTATCTGGGTCAGGCTCTCCACCTGCTCCACCCGCTGGAACAGGAACGACAGCTGGGTGGGCAGCGCATAGCGCTGCATGTCCTGGTAGAACTTGGGCAGGAAGGGAATGGCATCCGGATCCTCCAGCAGGAGATTGGATTCAAGGCGCTCGGCCAGTTTGCGGGCCAAGGTCGTTTTGCCTACGCCTATGGGGCCTTCCACGACGATATAACGGTAACGCTCCAAACCCATGCCCAGCTCTCCTGGTATCACTTGGCTGCAAGTACCCGCGCACCGCCTACTGTAGGCGCCAATCTGCGGGTATACCCCGTTTCCTCATGGTGTCGATAGAAAGGCCACCAGCACAGCGCCCCTATCGTCGCCAGCAACATATCCTTGTGAGCATCCCACATATCACCCTGCTGGCCGTTGTAGGCCTCGGCATCCAGCGGTGACAGCGTAATGGCAATCAGCCACTCAAACCATTCATAGGCCACACTGCTGGCCACTACCAGCAACACCGCCAGTTGCGCGGCCGGCCGCCAGGCGATGGCATAGCGCCGGGACAGCCACTCCACCAGGGCGGGCGTCAGGCACACGCCATACAGCAGGTGGATCAGGCGATCGGTATGGTTGCGCGTCACGCCCCAAGCCTGGCCTGGCGACCAGCCAAACATGGCGTCCATCCAGCGGTCGTACGGCACATTTGAATAGAGCCAGCGCGCCGCCAGGCAGTGGGCAGCAATAAACAGGCACACCAGGGCGTAAGCCCGAATCGTCATGGCAGCACGCCTATCATGCCAGTACAACAGTATCAGCCCGATCACCGTAAGGCTGCTGTGCAAGGCCTGCTCGCGTGGCCAAAGGGGGTATAGCCAGCTGAGCCCGAATACCAGTAGCGTCATGCCCATCAGGCTGTGTTTGCCACTCATGCCAGCCTTTCCAGATCGCTGGTATCCAGCTTCGCCAACAGGCCAGCGCCATCTCCCAGTCCGGGTATCTGTATGGTCGGTGCTATCTCCAGCAGGGGCAGCATGACAAAACCCCGCGACGCCATACGCGGATGCGGCAAGGTCAGCCTGTCGTCGTGGCACATCGTGTCGCCATACAGCAGCAGGTCCATGTCCAGCGTACGCGGTGCGTTACGAAAGCTGCGCTGGCGACCGAAATGCTGCTCAATGGCCAGTAGGCCATCCAGCACCGCATGCGGTGCCAGCTCGGTCTCGATGGCGGCCACCGCGTTGGTGAAGTCCGGCTGGTCAAGATAGCCCACAGGGGCGCTGCGGTAGAGCGAGGATCGCAGCAGCAGCCGGGTGCCGGGCAGGCTGCCCAAGCGCTGCACGGCCTCATCCAGCGTGGCAGCCGCGTCGCCCAGGTTGGCGCCCAGGCCGATATAGGCAAGGGTACTCACTGGGCGCTATCCGCCGCGGCCTCACCCTTGCCACCACTACGCCGACGCCGGCGCTTCTTGTTGGCACCCTCGCCCGCTTGCGGACGCACCAGCATGGCCTCGCGCGTCTGGCTATCGGCCTGCTGGAAGGTAGTCCACCAATCGGCCAGCTCCTTGTCCACCTCACCCACCGAGGCGCGCAGGCACAAGAAATCATAGCCTGCACGGAAGCGCGGGTTCTCCAGCAGACGGAAAGGCTTGATCCCGCTACGCTGCTCAAAGCGCGGCTGCAGGGTCCAGATTTCCTTCATGGCTGTACCATAGCGGCGTGGAATGGCCAGCTTTTCTTCCTGCACGGCCTCGACTTCATCGATGGCCGAGAACAGGGCCAGCATGGCCTTCTCACCGGCCTGCTTGCGCTTGTCCCAGTTATCCAGCACTTCCAGCCACAGCAAGGCGGCAAACACATAGCCTGCCGATACCGGCTTGTCCTCGCGGATACGGCGGTCGGTATTCTCCAACGCATTGCGTAGGAAAGCTTCGCCCTGGGGGGCCTTCATCATCTTGTCCAGCAGCGGGAAGAAGCCATGATGCAGCCCTTCGTCACGCAGCTGCATCAGGCAGGCCCAGCTCTGGCCGCTGAACAGCAGCTTGAGCATCTCGTCGAACAGCCTTGAGGACGGCACGTTCTCCAGCAGCGAGGCCAGCTCACGTATGGGCTTGCGGGTATCGGCATCGATGCTGAGCCCCAGCTTCGCAGCCAGGCGCACCGCACGCAGCATGCGCACCGGGTCTTCGCGGTAGCGAACGGCCGGCGTGCCTATCATGGTCATGCGCTTTTTCTCGATATCGGCCACGCCGCCGTGGTAATCGATGATCTCTTCCCGGTTCGGGTCGTAGAACAGCGCATTCACGGTGAAGTCACGGCGCTTGGCATCATCTTCCTGGCTACCCCAGGTATTGTCGCGAATGATGCGCCCGGCTTCGTCGGTCAACGATTCGCCACTGCCCCGGAAAGTGGACACTTCCACCACTTCGTCGCCGAACAGTACATGTACCAGCCGGAACCGGCGGCCGATGATGCGAGAGCGGCGGAACACCTTGTGGACTTCTTCCGGCGTGGCATTGGTGGCCACATCGAAATCCTTGGGATCCTTGCCCAGCAAGAGATCACGCACGGCACCGCCCACAATGAAGGCCTCGTAGCCAGCCGCCTGCAGCTGGTCCGTGGTCTTGAGGGCAAAGGAAGGCAAGCGGTTACGGCGTATGCCGTGGCGCTTGAGGGGAATTACCACGCGGCCGCCGCCATGACGCTTCTTAAGCTTGAGTACGCGACCGATCAGTTTGCGAATCATTGTGTTATTCGAGGGTTAGCGCTTCAGGAAGCCCGATTATACGGCCAAGCGTGCTCTCGCCTGTGAAGAACTATTTTGTCCACTGGACACCTTGCCAAGGAGTGTTTGATGCCTGCAATACGCTATCGCCTGCTGAATGTGTTTGCCGAGACCCCATTCGGCGGCAATCCCCTGGCGGTGATCGAGGATGGCAGCAGCCTGTCCGATGCTGAAATGCAACTGGTCGCCCGCCAGTTCAACCTGTCAGAAACCACTTTTATTCTGCCCTCCACCCAGGCCACCGCCCGGGTGCGTATCTTTACCCCTGGGTATGAGATGCCCTTCGCCGGCCATCCTACCCTGGGTAGCGCCCAAGTGGTCAGAGCCTTGCAGGGTACCGGCGACGCCATCACGCTGGAGATGAAGGCCGGCGTCATTCCGGTTCTGGCAGACGGTGATCGCTGGACCTTGCAAGCCATGCCGCCAGTCAACCGCCCGCTGGAGGCAAGTCCCACACAGCTGGCCGCCATGCTGGGCCTGCCGGCAACATCCATCGCCGGTCCTGGCCTGTGGGTGAGCTGTGGCAACGAGCAGCCCATGTTGCAGCTCAACTCGGTAGCAGCAGTTCATGCCTGCCGGCCCGACAGCGAATTGGTACGCCGCTACTGTACCAATGCCGACGGCAAAGCCAAGGTCTATGTGTTTGCCCGTACCGACGAGGGTTTCGAATCACGCTTTTTCTGGACGCCCGATACCGGCATCAGCGAAGACCCCGGCACCGGCTCTGCCGCCGCCAACCTGGGCGGCTGGTGGCTGGCTACCCAGGGTGGTGCAGCGCTGAACGCCACCATACGCCAGGGCACTGCCATGGGCCGCCCCAATGTGCTGCGCCTGCAGATAACCGACCAGCGTATCTACGTGGGAGGACGGGTGGTGGAGCTAGGGCGTGGCGAGCTGAACTGGTAGCGCGTCAACGCGCAGGCGGCGCATCGCGACGGAATACCAGCCGGTCTTCCTGGCTGAGTGCCGCCTCGTAGCGATAACCTTCCACATCAAAATCACGCAGCCCGTCCACGGTGCTGATGCGGCGCGTCAGCGCGTAACGCGCCATCAGGCCGCGGGCCCGCTTGGCGTAGAAACTGATGATCTTGTACTGCTCGCCCTTGCGATCCTCGAACACGCACTCCACCAGCCTGGCCTTCAGGTGGCGGGGCCGGACAGACTTGAAGTACTCGTCGCTGGCCAGATTGACCAGCACGGCTGGCTTGTCGTGCGCCAGCTCCTTGTTCAAGGCCTCGGTAATGCGGTCGCCCCAGAAGGCGTACAGATTGCTGCCCGCCGGATTGGCCAGCCGCGTCCCCATCTCCAGCCGGTAGGCCTGCATGCGATCCAGCGGTCGCAAGACCCCGTACAAGCCTGACAAGATACGCAGATGCTGCTGGGCGTAATCGAGGTCAGCTGCATCCAGGCTGGCCGCATCCAGGCCCTCGTAGACGTCACCCATGAACGCCAGTACCGCCTGCTTGCTGTTGTGGGCGGTATAGCGTGGCCGCCAGGCCTGGTAGCGTGAAACATTGAGCGCAGCCAACGGCTCGGAGATGTCCATCAGGCTGCCGATCTCAGCCGGCGTCTTCTGGCGCAGCAAGGCAATCAGCTCGGCCGACTGTTCGGTGAAAGCAGGCGTGGTGAACTTGGCTATATGGGCAGGGGTATCGTAATCGAGGGTCTTGGCAGGCGAGATGACAAACAGCATTGGCAGGCAGCAATCGGGGCGAAAACCGCATTTTACCTGCGGCCGGCCAGCCGTGCGGCGCGTATCCCCAAGTACCCCCGGTTCCTGGGTTGGCCCTGGGTCACCTGCCCCTCCCGACCCCAGGAGTGATGGGGCCGGGAGGAGATGCCGCGCTCCCCAACGCGGTAGGTGATCTTGCGCTCGTAAATTGGCCTAATCTTGCTGACAGTACCCGGGCCGCTAGCGTCGCGTTCTGGCTAGGTGCCGATGCAGCACCTGGGATGTAGCATCGGTCAGACTTGATATTCACAAAACGAATTAAAAATTCATTTAATATAACTTTTTATATAGTTTAAGATAGTCCTTATGCTTGGCCAATACAGTCAGGCACCGCATACCGCATGCCCACAATTCCTTGATCTATCAATGCCACCCCCTAGAGAGGACAGCATATGAACAAGCGCACTTTCCTTACCACCCTGCTGGCTGTCGCCCTGGCCGCTACCGCCGGCGCTGCCGATCTGCTTGATACCGTGAAGCAGCGCGGCACGCTGAAAATCGCCCTGGAAGGCACTTACCCTCCCTTCAACTTCAAGAACGGCAAAGGTGAGCTGGATGGCTTCGATGTGGAGATCGGCCGTGCACTGGCGCAAAAACTGGGGCTTAAGCCCGAGTTCATCACCAGCGAATGGAGTGGCATCCTGGCCGGCCTGCAGGCAGGTAAATACGATGTGATCGTCAACCAGGTATCCGCCACCGACAAGCGGCGGGAGATTTTCGACTTCACCCAGCCCTACACCCTCTCCAGCGCCCAGCTGATCGTGCGCAAGGACGAAAAGCGCCAGTTCAAGAGCTTGGCTGACCTGAAAGGGAAGAAACTGGGCGTAGGCCAAGGCAGCAACTATGCCGACCTGGCCAAGGGCGTCGAGGGTGTCGAGGTCAAGACCTACCCCAGCGCCGCCGAATACCTGCAGGACTTGGCACTGGGCCGGGTGGATGCCGCCTTGAACGACAGCCTGCTGGTACCCTATCTGGTCAAGCAGGCCAAGCTACCGCTCAAGGGTGGCGCGGGCGTCGGCTCGGTTGAAGGCAGTGCTATCCCCTATCTCAAGGGCAACCCACGGTTTGGCGCGGCGCTCGACAAGGCCCTGGCCGACATCAAGGCAGATGGCACCTTCCGCAAGATATCGATCAAGTACTTTGAGCGCGATGTCAGCCGGCCACTAGGTGCCAGTTGATACTATGCTGTAGCAGCGCTGGCACGGCATGGCGGCCGCAACCAACTGGTTGGCGGCCGCCTGCCATTGAATGGAACCCCCTACCACGATGACTGAGCTTTACACCCTGCTGCTGGACGCCGCACCCATCCTGTTCAAGGCCACCGGCTGGACCCTGGTCTTTGCCCTGTCAGCCATGGTGGGCGGCCTGCTGCTGGCCAGCATCGTCGCCACCCTGCGCCTGCTGGGGCCACGCTGGCTGCAATACCTGCTTGATACCTATGTCAGCGCCTTCAGGGGCACGCCGCTGCTGGTGCAGGTATTCGTCATCTACTACGGCCTTCCCAGCGTCGGCCTGCAGTTCGAGCCGCTCACCGCCGGCGTACTGGCGCTCAGCCTGAATGCCGGCGCCTACCTGGCTGAAAGCCTGCGCGGCGCTATCAATGGCGTGCCGCAGGGCCAGTGGCTGGCCGCCAGCAGCCTGGGGTTCGGCCGGGCCCAAAGCCTGCGCTACATCATCGCCCCCCAAGCCCTGCGCCTGGCCCTGCCCAGCATGGGCAACACCCTGATCAGCCTGATCAAGGACACCTCGCTGGTATCTGTCATCGCCGTCACCGAGTTGATGCTGGCCACCAAGGAGCTGATCTCCACCACCTTCCAGCCCCTGCCGCTCTACCTGGCCGCCGCCGCCATCTATTGGGCTCTGAGCGCCCTGCTGGAGCGGTTGCAACGCAAGCTGGAGCAAAGACTGGCACGTGCCTATTAGGCAAAGTGGCATTACTCAAATACTTGGTTACAACCCGAAGCGGGGCTTATAGCCATACGGTACACCCTGGAGCACAACGCCTCACACCCTGCTTCGACTTCGTCGCGTTGGTGCTGATTCGCGTCAGGTCTGCCCCCAGCAGCAAGCACGCCAGACATTGTGGGGTCAGGCTCCTCGCCCAGCACCGCATAGCCTGCACCAGACGCCGCAGGACTCCCACCAAAAAAACGGGCGCACCTTGCGATGCGCCCCCGAAGTGAGACCCTAAGTAAAACACGGTAGTGATCAGGCCAGGCGTTTCTCGCTGGCCGGATCGAACAAAAGCGCCTTGGTGGGGTCCAGTGTCAGTTCCACCTGCTGGCCGGGCGCGCCCGCTGCGCGGGGATGGCAGCGCGCCACGGTCTTGATGCCATTGAAGGTGACAGTCACCAGTGTATCGGGCCCGGTCGGTTCGGTGATGGCTACGGTGGCCTGCAGGGTCTGCAGATTGCCGCGCTCGCTGTGGGCGCTTTCGGGGTCGGTCAGTTGTTCCGGCCGTATGCCCAAAACCACCTGCTTGCCCACAAAGTCCCGCTGGCTGTCGCTAATGGGGCTAAGCCTGACCTTCTGCACGGCACGGCCATTGTCCAGCTCCACCACAGCATGGCCATCCTCCTCGTGCAGTTGCACCGGGATGAAGTTCATCGATGGCGAACCAATAAAGCCTGCCACATAGAGATCAGCCGGGGCATCGTAGATTTGCTGGGGTGAGCCGAACTGGCGCACTTCGCCATCCTTCATCACGGCAATGCGGTCGCCCAGGGTCATCGCTTCGATCTGGTCGTGAGTCACATACACGATGGTCGTGCCCAGGCGCTGGTGCAGCAGCTTGATCTCGGAGCGCATCTCCACCCGCAGCTTGGCATCGAGGTTGGAGAGCGGCTCATCGAACAGGAACAGGGTGGGGTTGCGGGCCAGCGCCCGGCCCATGGCCACACGCTGGCGCTGGCCACCCGACAACTGCATCGGCTTGCGGTCCAGCAGGTGCTCTATCTGCAGGGTCTTGGCCACCCTGGCGATGATTTCCTCCTGCTCGGGCTTGGGCACCTTGCGGATATCCAGGCCAAAGGCGATGTTCTTGCGCACCGTCATATTGGGATACAGCGCATAGCTCTGAAACACCATGGCGATGTCGCGATCCTTGGGTGACAGCTTATTGACCACCCGGTCACCGATGGCGATTTCGCCGGAGGTAATGTCGTCGAGGCCGGCGATCATATTGAGCAGGGTGGATTTACCACAGCCCGAGGGGCCGACCAGGATCAGGAACTGGCCCTTCTCTATCTCCAGGTCTATGCCCTTGAGTATGTGGGTGTTGCCAAAGCTCTTCTTGACGTTGCGTATGCTGAGTGCGCCCATGTCGATTCTCCGCAAGGTGGGGCAAGTAAGGCGCCTGGGCAGGGTGCCGGCACCGCCTGCCTGTCCTCGGTTAGCCCTTTACCGCGCCGGCAGTCAGCCCGCGCACAAAATATTTGCCGCCCACCATGTACACCAGCAGGGTAGGCAAGGCCGCGATGATGGCGGCGGCCATGTCCACGTTATATTGCTTCACACCGGTACTGGTGTTCACCAGGTTGTTGAGCGCCACCGTCATGGGCTGGCCCTCGCCCGAGCTGAACACCACGCCGAACAGGTAGTCGTTCCAGATCTGCGTGGTCTGCCAGATCAGGCACACCATGATGGTGGGCACCGAGATAGGCAGCAGTATCTTGAAGAAGATGCGGAAGAAACCCGCGCCGTCTATGCGCGCTGCCTTGACCAGTTCGCCCGGCACTGTCACGTAGTAGTTACGGAAGAACAGCGTAGTGAACTGCAGGCCGTAGATCACATGCACCAGCACCAGCCGACCGGTACTGTTCTCCAGCTCCAGCCAGCCCAGCACCTGGGCCATGGGCAGTATCACCACCTGGTAGGGCAGGAAAGTGCCAATCAGCAAGGCCATGAAGAACATGTCCGAGCCCTTGAATCGCCACATCGACAGGATGTAGCCATTGAAGGCCCCCACCAGGGTGGAGATAAGCACCGCCGGTATCATCATCTTGAGGCTGTTGGCGAAATAGCTCTTCATGCCGCCACACTCCACCCCGGTACAGGCTGTCGACCAGGCTGCGCTCCAGGCATCCAGGCTGAAGGTGCCAGGCAGCGACAGCAGGTTGCCAGCGCGGATTTCATCGAGAGTCTTGAAGCTGGTGCTCAGCATCACGTACAGCGGCGCCAGATACCACAAGGCCATCAGCACCAGCACGGCATAGATGCCGAAGCGTATGAGCTTTGCCTGCAGGGATTGTTGGTAATCAGCCACGACGCTCCCTCCTCAGTTCGGAATACAGCAGTGGCATGACCACAGCGCAGGCGGTGAACAGCATCATCATGGCGCTGGCGGCGCCCAGGCCAAGCTGGCCCCGGGTAAAGCCATGCTGGTACATGAAGATGGACGGCAGATCGGTGGCGAAGCCGGGGCCGCCGCCGGTCAAGGCCATCACCAGGTCAAAGCTCTTGACCGCGATGTGCGCCAGTATCATGAAAGCACTCAAGAACACCGGCCGCAGGCTGGGGATGATGATGCGGGTGTAAATGGTCGGCAGGGAGGCGCCATCCATCTGCGCCGCCTTGATGATGCTGTCGTCCACCCCGCGCAGGCCCGCCAGGAACAAGGCCATCACAAAACCCGAGGACTGCCACACACCGGCAATGACCACGGTGTAGATGGCGAAATCGGGGTTGATGATCCAATCGAAGGTGACGCCGGTAAAACCCCAGTCGTGCGCCAACTTTTCCAGGCCCAGGCCGGGGTTCAATATCCATTTCCAGGCGGTGCCGGTCACGATGAAGCTCAGCGCCATGGGGTAGAGATAGAGCGTACGGATGGCGCCCTCAAAGCGGATCTTCTGATCCAGCAGCACAGCCATCAAGAGGCCCAGGGTCAAGCTGACCAGAATGAACAAGCCACCGAAGACGCCCAGGTTCTGCATGGCGCCCCACCAGCGATCATTGCCGAACAGCTCGACATACTGGACTAAGCCTGCCCATTCATAGCGTGGCAGCATGCGGGATTCGGTGAACGACAACCAGGCCGTCCAGCCTATGAATACATAAAAGCCGACCAGGCAGGCCAGCACCGTGGGCGCCAGCACCAGCTTGGGCAGGATCACATCGGCGAGCCGGCTTAAAGAAAAACCGGGTGCGCCTTGACGGGAAGCAGTCATGGCGTCTCCTTGTGCAGGTTGGAAAGACAGCGGGTAGGGGACTCCGGCAGCCATACAGGCCTGCCGGAGCGTTCACTCCTCGCTGGCGCGAGTTATTTACTGCTTGTTGTACTTATCAGGCACAGGCCTGGCCGCAGGGCAAAGCGGGACGCTTGCCCACGGCAACCCGTCACGACACCAGCGCTGCTGGCGACGCGGCGCTTAGCGCTTCTTGGCGGCAGCCAGCAACTTGGCAACGGCATCCTTGCTGCTCATGTTCGAGTTCATGAAACTCGACACCACATCCTGGATAGCACCTTGTGCGGCAGATGGCTGGGCCATTTGATGGGCAAAGGAAGGCACCAGGCCGCCCGACTTGTTGGAAGCCACGAAATCGGCCGCCGACTTCTTGGCGCAGTCGTCAAACTTGCTCATGTCGTGCCCCAGGCGCACCGGGACAGAGCCCTTGTTCTGGTTGAA
Source organism: Chitinimonas prasina (assembly GCF_030160395.1). GTDB lineage: Bacteria > Pseudomonadota > Gammaproteobacteria > Burkholderiales > Chitinimonadaceae > Chitinimonas > Chitinimonas prasina. Next base: position 90,333 of record NZ_BSOG01000007.1, on the reverse strand, counting down.
CACTTCCTGGAAAGGCGTGGACAGCACGGTGGAGGCAAAATCGGAAGTCGCCTTGAGATCCTTGTTCTTCTGCGCAAAGACGATAAAGGAGTCGATATTGAAGGTGAAGGCATTGGCCGTACCCGGTGCCGCCAGGCAAAGATAATCGGTACCGGGCTTCTTGCCAGCGGCGGCAAACTCACCCTTGGCCCAGTCACCCATGAACTGCATGGCCGCCTTGCCGTTGATCACCATGGACGTCGCCAGATTCCAGTCGCGGCCCGGCATGTCCTTGTCCATGTACTTGCGCACCATGCGCAGGGTATCGAAGGCCTTGATGGTGGTGGCGCTGTTGATGGCCGCCGGGTCCAGCTTCACGAAAGCCTTGTTGTAGTAGTCGGCACCACCCACCCCCAGGGCGATGGATTCGAATACCGTGTTGTCCTGCCAGGGCTGGCCTCCATGGGCCACCGGAATAAAGCCAGCCTTTTGCAGCTTCTCGGCCACGGCGGGGAACTCATCCCAGGTCTTGGGCGGCTGCACGCCGGCCTTCTTGAATACTTCAGGATTGGCCCACATCCAGTTGACGCGGTGTACGTTCACCGGCACGGCCACGTAATGGCCCTTGTACTTCATCACATTGGCCACCACGGGCGGCAGCAGGGTGTCCCACTTCTCCGTCGCCGATACACCGTCCAGATTGGCCAGCACGCCTTCGGCAGCCCATTCCTGGATGGCAGGCCCCTTCACCTGGGCAGCCACGGGCGGATTGCCCGATACCACGCGGGTCTTCAGTACGGTCATGGCATTGTCGCCACCACCGCCGGCCACGGCGAAGTCCTTCCAGGTATGGCCCTTGGCCTCTATCATTTTCTTCAGTTCAGCGGCGGACTTGGCCTCGCCACCGGAAGTCCACCAGTGCAGCACTTCAACAGTACCGGCAGAGGCTGGGAGGGAAAGCACACAGGCGGCGGCCAATGCCAGGGTCAGGCGACGGGGTTGCATCTGTCTCACTCCTTATTTGAATTAGGTCGGCTGCGTCATGCACACGACTGGAGCGAAATATAACTACGCATGTAAGCTTTGTGAAGGATTTTTGTAAGTTTTCAGTAAGTTTCAATATTGCATTGCACCATAAAAGCGCAGAGCTCCAGCCTGTGCTCCATTTCAAGGCGATCGCAGCACAGCATCGGGGCAAGGCCCACTGTGGTGTGGGATACACTTAGTCATAGCCAACTGGGCAACATCTTGTTTTGTTACACAGTCGGTCGCCACCCCGGCCTGCTAGCAACCCACCACCGCAACCCGGCACCGCGCACTGGTATTGGTACCAAGCAGCCAGCTGCGTCTCAGTGGTAAAATTTATGACATATAACTGAGCTGATATCCTTACCCATTCGATGCCCTTCATCACCAAGCCCCGCACCCACGCAGAATCCGTCGTATTCAAGCAGGCACATGCCCTGCGTCCGCAAGCCGTCATCGAACCCGGCATGGCCTACGGCAGCGCTTCGCGCTCCTGCAGCCGCTACCAGTTCGATGAGTACGCCATGCCCTATGATGGCGACTTCGCCCTAGACAAGCCCGTACTGGCTGCGCTGCTGCCCACCCTGGTGCAGACTGATCCAGAAACGGCGGTGCTGCTTGTCGCCAGCACCCAGACCCTGCCCGACAAGCCGATGACACCGGAGCAGGCCAATGCCAGCTTCAACGCCTGGTATGGTCCGCTGAAGGATTCCTTGATCGGGCCGGGCAATATCGCTGGCAACATCCATGGCGTGGTTGAAAGCAGCCTGAGGGCCTACTGGGCCCGCCATGCCGCCCAAGGTTTTGCCCGCCTGCGGGCCGGCGGTGCACAGTCGATACGGCTCAGCCCCAACATCACCATCTACGCCCACCGCATCGGCGCCAACGGCCAGTTGCGGCGCGGCGCCCAGATACGGGTCAAAGTCAGCAATCTGCCGGTGCAGGTGCTGCACCAGATCCCCACGGCAGCCTTTGGCGGCCGCGCCACCCAGTCGTTTGCCAGCATGCGCAGCAGCGCCCATGACATGCGCCGCCTGCAGGCCCTGGCCGATGGCGTAGCGGACTCCCGCGCACAGTCGAGCATGCTGCTGCGCGCCGCCGGCAGCAAGGTTGGCGGCGGCATCCTGGCCTTTGGCCCCACGGCCGCCTTCGATTTTTACGACAGCACCAGCCGCACAGCCGATGGCCTGGCAGTGGACTGGCGCGGCTTCGCCGTGCGCTCGGCCAAGAGCCAGAGCGGCAATGTGTTGGGTGTTGCCGCCGGTACCGGCACCGCCGTGGCCGTGGGCATGATGGCGGCACGTGGCCTGCTGCTGCTCACGCCGTTTGGCTGGCCTGTGTTTGCCCTGAGCCTGGTTGCCGGGGTCGCTGTGCAGGCCGCCTGGAGCCGCTACGGCGGCGACGAAGCCGCCGGTAACGCCGCCGCCTCGGCGCTCGGCGTCAAGCGATGACCCACCCGCCGGCATCCCTGCCGCTGCTGCTGGGCAAAGCCTGGCATGGCTGGCTGCTGGCCGTGCCGGCCAGCCTGGCCGTATGGGCCCAGGCCGACTGGCGCTGGGCCTTGGCGGCCTTTGTGGTCCTGGGATTCTACTTTCTGCTGGATGGGCTGGCGGTCTGCTATCTGTCGCTGTTTGGCAGCCGGGCAGCCATCATCAGCAGTCTGCACGCCTTGCTGTTCATGCTGCCCCTCTCCTTCTGTCTGGCAACGCTGGCCTTGGGCCAGGCACAGGCCGGCCTGATCTGGCTGACCCTGCTGGCGGCCTACTTGATCGTGCTGGGCTGCATGGTCGTGCTGGAGTGGCGCAAGGCGCCCTGGCCCAGCCCCGACGCCAAGACCCTGGCCTGGCCCGGTACCCAGATCAAGCTGGACAGCCGCCAGTTGCAGGCCAGCACCACAGCGGCGCAACGTAGCAAGGCCAGTTGGCTGATCGCCCCAGCCGCCTCAGTTCCGCTTTACCACCTGCTGCGCCCCTGGCTGGAGCAAGGCAGCGGCTTGCATTGGCTGGCCCTCTTGGGCAATTTGCTATTGCTATGGATGGCGGCCACCCTGGGCCGCCCCCTGGCCCAAGGCTGCAAGCTGCGACTGCTGGAGCTGCGCAACCTTGCCAACAGCCCGCCGTTTACCAGCAATAGGCTGGCCGAGCTGGAACAGCTACGCCAACAAACCGCGCCGGGCCGCTGGCTGCGGGCACGCTTCCCGCTACCCACTGGTGTCTCTGCCCAAGCCAAGCCGGGCAAACGCACCTAGCCCGTCCTCACTACCCATCAATGGCCTGAGTCCAAACAGGCTCTAAGTAAGCCTGAACCGAACCACCACACGCAGGCCATGGGGTGGGTTGTCCTGTAGCAGCACCTGGGCATGATGGCGGCGGGCAATTTCCTGCACGATGGCCAGGCCCAGGCCGCAGCCCTTGCCCTGCCCTTCCATGGCACCACGATAGAAACGTTCGAACACCCGGCCACGCTCAGCTTCGGCAATCCCTGGCCCGTTGTCGTAAACCGCCAGAACGGCATGGGCACCTTCGTCCACCACCCTGACACCGATTTCACTGCCTGCCGGGCAATACTGGATGGCGTTGTCGATCAGGTTGCCCAGCAGTTCCCGCAGCAGACCGTCGTGACCACTGATCAGCAGCTTGGCCGGCGCATCATCCAGCCCCAGGTCTATCTGCCGTGCCAGTGCCCGGGGTACGGCCTCCATGGTGACCTCACGGGCCAGCCGAACCAGATCCAGCGGCGCCAACGGTAACGCTGCATCGGGTTCGGCCCGAGCCAGTGCCAGCAACTGGTTGACCAACCGGATGGCGCGGGCCACGCTGGTCTCGATCTGCGCCAGACGCTGCAATAGGGCAGCACGGTCAGGCTCGGTCTGGTTCAACTCGCCGCGCACCAGCTCGGACTGGGACTTCAAGCCCGCCAGGGGCGTGCGCAGCTGATGGGCGGCGTCGGCGATAAACCGCCGCTGCGCCGCCACCTGGCCATGCACCTCTTCCAGCAAGCTGTTGATGGCCCGTGCCAGCGCCCGCACCTCGGCCGGGGCGTTTTCCACCTCCAGCGCACTCAGCTCACGCGGCGAATGTTTCTCCACCAGCCGGCGTAAATGCCGCAAGGGGGACAGACCACGGCTGATACCGGCCCACACCAGCACGCTGGTCAACACCAGCAGCAAAGCCAATGGCAGTGCGGTATCAATCAGGATATCCCGCTGCAGCTGGGTACGCAGCGCCGTGCTTTTGGCCACCTGCACCAGCATGGTCTGGGGCCGCTCCTCGGTACCTATGCGCAGGTACAAGGCGGCTACCCGCACCACACGGCCACGCAGGACGCCGTCGTAAAAATAAGGCTTGCCCACCTCACGCGCTAACTCACGCGGGGTGGGTGGGATATCCTTCTCACCAAGGATGAATTCACCGGGAGGTGTGCTGACCATGTAATACAAACGGTCGCTGGGGTCTTCTTCCAGTATCTCGCGGGCAGCGCGGGGAAAATCGATATACAGCCCCTCGCCCAGCGGTTTCACCTGACGTGCCAAGGCGCGGCTGGATTGCACCAGGCTGCGGTCTATCACCTCATCGGCATAGCGCAGCGCCACCGAGTACGACACAAATGCCGCCGCCAGCCACAGCAACAACTGCGGCGCCAGCAGCCAGATCAGCAGTTGCCGGTGCAGCGATAGCTTGCGTGGTTTGCTCATGGCACCGGGCCTCCTACAGCGGCCGGGCTTCCAGCAGATAACCCAGGCCCCGTACCGCCCTCACCCCGACACCGGCTGGCTCTATCTTCTTACGCAGGCGGTGCACATACACCTCGATGGCATTGGCGCCCAGTTCGTCGCCGCTCAGTTCAGCGGCAATCTGTTCCTTGGTCACGACCCGGTCGGCATTGCTCAGCAGCACATCCAGCACGGCCAGCTCCCGGGCCGACAGATCCAGCGGTTGATCATCGGCCCAAGCCCGCTGCCCGGCCCGGTCCAGACGTAGCCGTCCAAACCGTGCCTCGTCGCGGGGGCTGCCCGCCGCCTTGCTACGGCGCAACAGCGCTCGCAGGCGCGCCTCCAGCTCGACAAACTCGAAGGGCTTGGCCAGGTAGTCGTCGGCACCGGCATCCAGCCCGGCCACCCGGTCTTCCAGCCCGTCCAGCGCCGTCAGTATCAGGATGGGCAGGCCAGGCTTCTGCGCGCGCACCTTGCGCAACACCGCCAAGCCACCCTGGCCAGGCAGGCCCAGATCCAGGATCACGGCATCGTAATCGGCAGCCAGCAGCCTTTGCTCGGCCACCAAGCCATTGCTGACATGCTCAGCGGCAAAACCCAGGCGTGCCAGGCTGGTCAGCAGGGCATCGGCCAATACGGCATCGTCTTCGGCTAATAGCAATTTCATAAGGGGTCGCCTGCTTGGTCCATGCGGCTCACAGTGTGCAAGCCATCAGATATTCGTCGTGCCATGTGCCATCCACCTGCATGCAGTGGGTCTCGGTGCCATACACGGTAAAACCCAGCGCTGCATACAGCGCCAGAGCCGGCGCATTGCGGGTATGCACCCCCAGGTTCAGCTGCCGCAGGCCTGCCATCCCGGCAGCCTGCTGCTTGAGTGACTGCAGCAAGGCCAGCGCCACGCCGCGACGCCGATGGCTGGCCGCCACATACATGCCCCAGACCACGGCCTTGTGCTGCAGTTTGCGCATGCGCTCTCGGCCCAAACCTACCACACCGACCAGCACATCTCCGTCGAAAGCACCCAGTATCCAGCCGTGTGGGCCGGCCTGCAGCCATTCGCTCATCTGGCCCGGTGGCAGTTCGGCTTCCTCCTCCAGGCTGGCGGCAAAGGCCGCCGGACACTCGCGCAAGCCTGCCAGGCGCAAAGCCCTAAACAGGTCCAGATCGGCAGGAACAAGCTGGCGTATCAACATGGGATGGAAAAACGCGACGGACGGTAGCGGATTCTATGCCGCCGCCCGCCCAGACGCCATGTTGCTTGCACACCACTCCCCACTCGACCAAGATAAGGCCACACTAAGAGCGGCTAACAAAACCCAGCGTAGCGGTTCTGGCTAGGCGTGCGAGCGACGACAGTACGTGGGTACGGCAAGCTCGCACAACAACGCCAGAAGGGTTTTGTTAGCGGCTCTAAGAAATGTCTGATCGCCTCTTCGCCTAGGGTGAACTGGCCTCAAGGAGCATCTATGGCATGGCTGGGTTTGTTTGTCGGGTTAGTCATCGGTGCCGTGATATGGCACGACAGCGGCTGGCTGCTGGGCGGCCTGCTGGGCTGGTTACTCGGTCGCGAGCGCGATCACAGCGCACAGATACGGGCACTGCAGGCCAGGCTGCAAGCTGAAGCGCCACCATCCCCATCGGCCGTGCCTGCGCCCCCCCCACCGGAGACCGTTGCCAGCCCGGTGCCGGAGACCCGCATCGACGCCGCTCCCGCGCTGCCCCCCCAGCCCGCAGCAACCGCAGCGGTGCAGCCTGCCGTCCAGGTAGCCGCGCCGGCGCCAGCGCCCGCCGCCTTCCCCGAGCCAGCCTATGCCGCAGCCGTAGAGACCGGCCCCACCGTGGTTGATCGTGTATTGGCCTGGATGATGGCGGGTAACCCAGCCGTCAAGATAGGCGTGCTGCTGCTGATCATAGGCGTGGCCTTCCTGCTCAAGTACGCCGCCCAATATGTACGCTTTCCGGTGGAGAGCCGCTACCTGGCCGTCATGGCCGGCTCGGCTGCCGCCATCACCTTCGGCTGGCGCCAACGCGAGCGCAAGCCGGTGTTTGCCCATGCCTTGCAGGGCGGCGGCCTGGGCATTGCCTTCCTGACCGTGTTCGCAGCGCTGCACCTGCACCAGTTGCTGCCCGCAGGCGCTGCCTTCGCACTGCTGGCGGGCCTGGCCACCTTCTCCGCCGCACTGGCAGTCACCCAGTCGGCCCAGTCACTCGCCATCATCGGGCTGGCGGGCGGCTTTCTGGCCCCCATCCTGGCCAGTACTGGCCAGGGCAGTCATATCATGCTGTTCAGCTACTACGCGGTGCTCAATCTCGGCATCGCCTGGGTAGCCCGCCTGCGGGCCTGGCGCGGACTGAACCTGTTGGGCTTCCTGTTCACCTTCGTCATCGGCGCAGGCTGGGGCACCTTGCGCTACACCCACGAGCACTTCGCCACCACGGAGCCTTTCCTGGTGGGATTCTGGCTGCTGTACGTGGCGCTGGCTGTCGCCTTTACCCGGCATAGACAGGCAGAGGCCAAGCTGGGCCAGCTGGTGCGCGATCCCGTCGATGCCACCCTGGTGTTTGGCGTGCCGCTGGTCGGCTTTGGCCTGCAAGTCATGCTGGTCAGCGATTTTGCCCATGGCAATGCATGGTCTGCCGCCGCCATGGCCCTGGTCTACGGCGCGCTCTGGCTAAGCCTGCGCCGCCGCCCCGGCATGGGGCTGCTGGCCGAATCGTTCTGCATACTGGCCACCGGCTTTGCCACCCTGACCATACCGCTGGCGCTCGACGGCCGCTGGACAGCCGCCAGCTGGGCTCTGGAAGGCGCCGGCCTTTTGTGGCTGGGACATCGCCAGCAGCGCCTGCTCAGCCAGCTGACCGGCTATCTGTTGATCTTCGCCGCAGGCCTCATCGTACTGGCACAGCTGTCTCAGATAGAGCGGGAAATACACTGGTGGAATGGCCGCCTGCTGGCAGCCAGTCTGGTAGGCATCGCTGCCTGGCTGGCCGGCGCCGTATGCTATCGAGCCAGCCCCCGCACGCCGCACCTGGTCTTGCTGTTGTGGGGCTTGCTGCTGTTGCTGGCCGGCGGCGGTGTCAGCCTGGCGCAGTTCATGCCCGACCAACACCTGATCGTAGCCTGGCTCGCCCTCTTGTCCGGCCTGGCCTTGCTGGCCACGTTGCTGTCCGGCCCGTTGGCCTGGCCGGCATTGCGCTGGCCCGGTCTGGGTTTGCTGCCCGCACTGGCCGTGGTGTTGCTATTGGCAGCCGACCGCCAGGCCACCCCGCTGCAACAGGGCGGCTGGCTGGCTTGGCCGCTGGCTTATGGGCTGGCTATGGGCTTGCTGTATTACCGTGAGAGCACCTTGCCCAGGCTGGGCAGGCAACTAGCCCACCTGATGGGAGGCTGGCTCCTGACGGCTTGGCTGGTGTGGGTGCTGGCCGATGGCAGCAGCCGCATCGGCAGTGGCTCGGGCTGGATCTGGCTGGGCGGCCTGGCTGCCCTTTGTCTGGCGCTGCTGTGCCAGACACTGGCCCCGCTGCAGGCCCGCTGGCCGTCACGCCGCTATCGGCGCGACTACCTGTGGCACCTACCCCTGCCCATCGCAGCCCTGACTGCCGGCGCCCTGCTGATCGCCCCCTGGGCCAGCAGCGGCAGCGCCAGCCCGCTGGCCTGGTGGCCCCTGCTCAATCCGCTAGACCTGGGCTGGTGGATGGCCGCCCTGGCCCTGCTGCGCTGGCTGCGCAGCCCCTACCCTGCCGCCAAGCTGGCCGAACTGCGCCCAGCCATCCAGGCGGGTCTGGCCCTGCTGCTGTTTGCCTGGCTCAACAGCCTGCTGGCCAGGGGCTTCCACCATCTGGGCGGGCTGAACTTCAGCCAGGCATCGCTATGGCCCGACCAGGGCTACCAGGCTGCGCTATCGCTGCTGTGGACCAGCGTCGCCCTGGCCGCCATGTGGTCCGCCACCCGCGTCCGCTGGCGCGCGCTATGGGTGACAGGGGCCTGCCTGGTGGGGGTAACGGTACTCAAGCTCTTCGTGGTGGATCTCGCAGGCGCAGGCAGCCTGGCCAGGGTGGTGTCCTTCCTCGGTGTGGGTCTGCTGCTGGTCGCTGTGGGCTGGTTTGCGCCTGTACCGCCGGCACAGGCTGGCGCTGAGGCACACAGGGAAACATCCTAACTTTCTGGGAAATGTTGGAGGCACGCCAGCCCCCCTTGGCGGGGCTCTATGCTGATGCCGTGACCCTCGTGAAGCGTAATCTAGCTGAGCATTGGTAGCAGCAACGCGATCACTCGATAAATGGCAAAAATCAGGTAGGCGATCACCGTCACAATGCCTAGGAGAACCGCATGCTCCCATGTCGTCTCATTTAACCAGGAAGTCTTTCTCTCAGGGGAGTGCGTGTAATTCTCATGCGATTGGGAGACGTAAAATTTTAACATTTGTATGTCTCGGACTTCTTGGGTAGATGGCATGACAAGCATCCGCTCACGCTCCTCAGCGCCCCTTTTTAGATTCTCAGTTTCAAGCGTCAGCTTGACAATTTCCAGCTGCAGTTTTTTCACTGTTCTGAGATGAATTGCGAAACAAATAACAGCAGTGATAGCTCCTCCAGCAACTCCGACAAGCTCCCAAATTGTTGGCACATCCATATCCAGCACCTGTTCCGCATCAAAAGTAGAGTTATAGCTGTCTATCTGCTTCAAGCAGATGTGATCCTACGGGCTATGCCACTTGCATCGCGAATAGGTGCCAAATTTAGTGCCCCGGTAATACGGCGCTCGACAGCGAGCTGAATCAGTTTCAGCTTTTCAGTTACTTAAGTTCCTAACAGGCTCTAAGCTGAAGGCTGGATGCGCTATGGGACACGACACATCCTGCGATCCTGCCTTACGGAAGACGGCGCCATATTGCAGGCTGTCGCCTGACCATGACTCGTACCAACTTAGAAAGTACGTTGAACTCATGCGACTGTTACGGCTGGCTACTGCAGCCTTACCTGCCGACTGGCGAACGCTGCTGGCGTCGATTGCACACCTTGCCATGGCCCTGCTGCTGTGCCTGCCCGCGCAGGCTGCCCCCTTGACCGCCTATACGGTACCGGTCTTTCCCTGGACCTTTCCCGATCAACCCGAGCGCGGCGTCTCTCCCGAGATACTGCGCTTTCTGTTTGACCGTGCAGGCGTCACGATTTCCCTGTCCACCCTGCCCTATGTCAGGGCGATCAACGGCCTGAAAAGTGGAGAGAACGTGGCCGCCGTCCTGATACCCGACGCCGAGCGAGACGAGTTTGCATCGCAGCTGTGTCAGATCGGACAGATACGCTCTGGTGTCCTTTACAAGCGCCAACGCTATAAGCAGTTGGCCCCCTCGCACCTGAGTGGCATGGTGGTAGGCGTACCCCGCGGCACGCGCGCGCTCGACAAGCTGAAATCGCTGGACGCCAACCTGTATCCATTGGAGTCGGTGGAACAAGGGCTGCGCATGCTGATGGCCGACAGACTGGATGCCACTTTCGTGTCCCGCCCCGGCTCCATCAGCGCACTGGAGCAGGCTGGGCTGAAAAGCCGCGACTACCACTGGCTGGAGATCGATGTGCAGCCCGTGGTGATCTATATCTCGCATAAATCCCCGCTGATGCAGGATCAGGCTGCAATGGCCAGACTCAAGGCTGCTTGCGAGGGACCCGGACAGGCCAGAATGGCCGCCTTGCTCAAGCGCTACCAGTAGCTTGGTGGCACGCAGCCAATAATTTGTCAGGATTTAACCCGTTTCATCGCATGGCGCCGTTCAAGCATCATTCCACCCACGCGGAGAACGCCATGACCCCCAAGCACCTGACTGCCCTGCTGGCCAGCATCTGGCTGGCCGCCTGCTCCACCCACCAGCCTGAGATCACTACCACGGCAGAAGGGAGCAAGGCAGAGAAGGCCGACAACGCCCTGCAAATAGCCGAAACCGTTGCCCCACTGCCGCCACAGCAACCCTTGCCGGCCGCAGAAGCCCCCGCAGCGCCTGCGGTGAGCCCCCTTACCAGCGCCGATAGTGTTCGGGCCACCGGCCTGGCCAAGCCGCAAGTCTCGCTATCCAAGCGCATGCCCATGGGTGGCAACAGCCTTGCCTCCCCAGCAGTACGGCAGTATGTCCCGGCTGCACCGGAGAACCGCGAGCGTTACCAGGCATTGCAACGCAATGGCATTACCCTGGCAGCGGAATCGCCGGTCTCCACCTTCAGCATTGATGTCGATACCGGCAGCTACAGCAATGTGCGGCGCCTGCTCAACGGCGGCCAACTGCCCCCACGTGACGCAGTGCGGGTGGAGGAGCTGGTCAACTACTTTCCCTACGACTACCCCCTGCCCCAAGGCAAGGCCCCGTTTGCCGTCAGCACCGAACTGGCCCCCACGCCCTGGAACCCGAACAGCCTGCTGCTGCGGGTAGGCATACAGGCGGCCGACCCCGCCAAGCAGGCACTGCCACCGGCCAACCTGGTGTTTCTGGTCGATGTTTCGGGCTCGATGAACTCGGCCGACAAGCTCCCCCTGCTGCGTGAGGCGCTGAAGCTGTTCACCCGCCAGTTGCGGCCGCAGGATCACGTCTCGCTGGTGACCTATGCCAGCGGGACCCGCGTGGTACTACCGCCCACCAGCGGTGCCCGGCGTGGCGAAATCATGGCGGCCATCGATAGCCTGGAAGCGGGCGGCTCCACCGCAGGCGCCGCCGGCATCCAGCTGGCCTACCAGATGGCCGAGCAGGGTTTTGTAAAAGGCGGCATCAATCGCATCCTGCTGGCCACCGATGGCGACTTCAATGTCGGCATCACTCGCTTTGAGACCCTGAAGAACCTGGTGGAAGAAAAACGCCGCTCCGGTGTATCGCTGTCGTCGCTGGGTTTTGGCACCGGCAACTACAACGAACAGCTGATGGAGCAGATTGCCGATGCCGGCGACGGTGCCTACAGCTACATCGACACCCTGAACGAAGCGCAGAAAGTGCTGGTCGACGAGTTCACCTCCACCCTCGCCACCGTCGCAAGCGACGTCAAGATACAGATGGAATTCAACCCGCAGAACGTGCAGGAGTATCGCCTGATCGGTTTTGAGAACCGCGCGCTCAAGCGCGAGGATTTCAACAACGACAAGGTGGATGCCGGCGAAATCGGTGCCGGCCACCGGGTGACTGCCCTGTATGAAATCACCCTGGCGGGCAAGCGCGGTGCAGTGGAGCCGCTGCGCTATGGCATCAACAAGCCGCTGCTGACCGGCAAGGATCAGGAACTGGGCTATCTGCGCCTGCGCTACAAGGCAGCGCACGGAGAGGACAGCCAGTTGCTGGCCTTCCCTGTACGGCGCGATGCGATCAGCCAGCGCCCCAGCGAAGACCTGCGCTTTGCCGCCGCCGTGGCCGCATTTGGCCAGCGCCTGGCAGAAGGCGGCAAGCATCTGGGCCGCTTTGACTTTGGCCAGATCAAGGCACTGGCCGCTGGCGCGCAGGGAGAGGATCGCTACGGCTACCGAGGGGAATTCCTGCGCTTGATCAGCCTGGCAGAAACACTGGTAGGGCAGGATGCGAAGGTGCAGCCGCAGATTGCCGAGTAAGCGCCCCTACGCTGGGTTTTGGTAGCCGCTCTAAGTTGCTGACCAGGCTGCCCGCACCCTACCCAGCCACAATGAGCGTAGGCAAAGGCGGCCTGGCAGGCTAGGCTTTTCCCTGATAGCGGCAGCATGCCGGGAACCAGACGGCGAGCCCGCTACCAAAGCAAGCCCGCACGCTGCCTGCAGGGCTGGCCTGCACAACAACAATCGATAGAAAGAGGAAGAATGGTCATGCGCCAAAGAAACTACCTGTGGCTCCCCCTGGTTCCGCTGCTGCTCAGCGCCTGCAATACCGAGGTTGGCGTGGGTACACCCGAGCAGCCAGGCACCAACCTGACCTATGAGTACAACCTGGATACCAGCGCACAGGGCTGGGTATCCGGCTTTGCCGATTTTGAGCAAGGCCAGGATACCTACTACGAGCTGACATCGTCCTGGCGTGCCTTGCCCGTGCCGTTTACGGTCAGAGGCATACATATGAGCGGCAACAACCACAGTACCGATCTGTGGATGTATGTGAAGCGCAAGATCGACAAGCTCAAGCCCAACCAGGCCTACAAGCTGACCTTTGAGGCGGAGTTCGCTAGCAACGGCAGCGCAAACTGCACCGGCGGAACCGGCTCGCCAGGGGAGTCGGTCTTCCTCAAGGCTGGGGCCAGCGTGCAGGAACCACTAGCCCTGGTGGACGCCAACAAGAACTGGCGGATGAACTGGGACAAGGGTAACCAGGAAACCAGTGGCCGCGATACCCGGGTACTGGGCAATGTCGCCACCGACAGCACCGATTGCGTCAACCGCCCCTACCGCAACAAGCTGCTGAGCAACAGCAGCAACCCGCTGTCGCTGACCACCAACGGTTCGGGCGAGCTGTGGGTGATGTTTGGCACCGATTCCGGCTACCGGGGCCTCAGTGGCATCTATTACACCCGCTTGAAGATCACTGCCAAAGAGGGCTGATCAGCCAGTGGAAGGCTACCACCCCAGCGTGGACAGTGCAGGCGGCGAGTCCGGCATTCCGCTACACTCGCCTGCCATGCAGCCCGCCCATGACGATACTGCCTTGATGCTTGCCTACGCCGGTGGCGAGGCGGTGGCGTTCGAGCGCCTGTACGCCCTGCACAAAGCCGGCTTGTACGGCTTTCTGCACCGGCAGTCGCCCCGTACAGCCTGGGTTGATGATGTGTTTCAGGAAACCTGGCTGGCGGTCGTCAACGCCCGCCACGATTATCGGCCCACGGCCAGCTTCCGTACCTGGCTGTTCGGCATCGCCCGCAACAAGCTGATAGACCGGATACGATTGAAGGAACCCGCCCTGCTGGGCGACTTTCTGAATGAGGACGACGAGGACCCGCTGGCCCGTGTAGCGGGAGACAGCCGCCAAGAGCCCGCCAGCCGCCTGGAAGGCAAGCAAGCGGGCCAGGCACTGGACACCGCCTTGCGTGCATTGCCTGCGGTGCAGCGTGAAGTGTTCCTGCTGCGCGAGCAGGCCGATATGAGCCTGGAAGACATTGCCGCATTGACCGGCGTGCCCATGGAAACGGCCAAGAGCCGGCTACGCTATGCCGTGGCCAAGCTCAAAGCCACGCTGGCGGGGGTAAGCTGAGATGGACACCATGAAACCCGATGACGACGACAAGGCACTGAGCCAGGCCTACGCGGCACTGGAACAACCCTTGCCGCCGCCAGCACTGGACAGCGCCATCCTGGCTGCCGCCCGTAATGCAGTACAAGACGGCGCCAAGGTCATCCCCTTCCCTGCCCGGCCCCGCCGCAACTGGGGCGTCCCCCTGGGATTGGCCGCCACGGTCATGCTGGCCCTGGGTGTCAGCCTGCAACTGCGCGACAGCGAGGAAACCCGGCTGGACGAGCCCATGCTGGCAGCAGAGATGTCAGACCCTGTGGCGGTGCCAGAAGCCACGGCGGCCCCGCCTGCCAATGCAGCGGTCGGGAGCAAAGATGAAAAGAATCTGGAATCGGCAAGCACCGCCGCAGCCGCTCCTCCGCCACCGCAAGAAGAACCGGTGACCAGCAGCGTACCGGCTACCCGCCGCAGCCTCGCACAGCCTCGCCAGATACCGCCGGCAGAGATGCGCCCAGCGATGGAGCCGGGGTTGATGGAAAGCGCCAAGCATGCGGCACCAGCTGCCTTGGCCGCACCAGCACCGGAACCAGAACCGGCGCAGGAAGCCGAATCGAAAGCTGGCGACCCAATGGCCAGGCAGGACAAACGCAGTCAACCCGCCCTGGCACCGGCCGCACCGGCACCGCAGGCGATGCCCGCACCGGCACCTGCTGCGGCCAAGCCTGCCGCCGGCCGCAGCCAGGAGCATACCGCCCCAGCGCTACGCAAGATGCTGGAAAGCATGCCACCACCGACGACCAAACCGGACGCTACACCGGAGCGCTGGATTACCAGCATCCGCCAGTTGTTGGAGGTGGGAAAGGAAGATGAGGCGCGCAGGCAAGTCCGGCTGCTACAGCAGCGCTGGCCAGACCACCCTTTGCCAAGGGAGCTGCGCTACCTGCTAGAGGACGCAGCCCAGCCCTGACGGGAGGTTTTCAGAAGGCGAGAAGGCCGGGTGACACTAAGCTTCGGCAGCCTTCTCTCCAGCCGGTGGCGGCTCTGGCACCACGGCGCCGGTCTGAGCCTGCCACTGCACGTAGCATTCCAGCCCGCAGACGGCCGCCACATAATCGGTAGCTTCGCTGCTGGCGGCTTCAGAAGCAGGAATCTCGGCCAGGCATACCTGGCAATTCAACGTGGGCAGGGCCGGTACCTGTGCCTGGGTGGGATGAGCATGCATGGCAATCTCCTGGTAAGCAGCATGGCTGCACCGATACACTCCCCTAGAGCCTATTCAGGGTCTTTTCGTCTCGTCGCGGCCCGCTGGGCATACCCGAACAATGGCTGGCACAAGGAATTAAGCGCCGACCATAACGGCCTAACGCCGCATACAGGCTCTCACACCACACTACGCCCACCCCAGCAGCTTGTGAAGTTGATACAGGCAATCAATCCGATAGCCGGCGCTATCCCAATCCTCACAAGCCAAGCTAACGTCATAGCAAGGATGCCTGATTTCTCGCCATCGATCAGCGTCCTGCCTGGGAGGAACGGCCTCTCTTAGCGCAGCGCCGACACCAGCTCCACTGCACGCACGCTGCCGATTCTCGCTTCTCCAGCGGGACCTCGGCCAGCAGGAGAACGATCGTTTGCGCATGATCACCTTCGGGCTTGGCAACTTGGTCCAACAAGTCGCCCATCGAGCACCTCAGCGCTCCGGAAATGTCCTGCCGCCAGAAAATCGCCGGAGCGACCACCCCATTCTCCATCCTGCTGAAGGTCTGCTTCGACAGCCCAACCTGCTCCCCCAGCCATTCCTGGCTATGTCCCAGGTCCAACGCGCGTCGGCGCGCAGCAATCGCCCGCTCCACCGCGGGCAAGATCAGCCCACTTGGCTTCTAACTGTTCACTAGCCCCTTGTTCGGTCGTCCTGTGTTGCGCACCTGTGTAATCGCTTCACGCTACTTTCGGCCGGCCAATTCATACGATGTCGCAAAGCGCCCATCATGTATCCCTATCGCGTACCTATTTGCGGCACCGGCTCTTAGCCGGCCATGCAGAAGGGCCATTTGAACGCCAAGGGAGCCATCAAAGGCATGTGGAACAAACGACTTTTGGCCAGCCGGGCGCGGAGAGCGTTACCGCATGTCTCCGCGTAACCTTGTCCTGGTCGTTGCAGCCATAGGGCCGGCCTAGGCTTGTTGTAGCAGCGTTGCCTGCTAGACTCGCCCTATGAAAATCCGTATCTATTCCGACATTCATCTGGAGTTCTGCGCCTTCGCGCCACCGAAACTCGAGGCCGACGTCGTCGTTCTCGCCGGCGACATCGGAGTGGGTGCCAAAGCCATCACCTGGGCAGGCTGCGCATTCCCTGACACGCCGGTCATCTACGTGGTGGGGAACCACGAATTTTATGGCAGCAGCGTCGAGGCAACCTGGGAAGACTTGCGCCGCGTCTGCCCACCGAACGTCCACTTACTGGAGAACGAATCGGTCGTGATCGACGACATGCGTTTCCTGGGCTGCACGCTGTGGACCGACTATGCCTTGTTCGGCACATATACGCAGTTGGGCGCCATGGACGAAGCTGCCGGCAGCATGTCGGACCACATCCGCATCTCGACGCGCGCAGGCAGATCCAAGCGGCCTTTCGAACCACGCGATGCGCTGGCGACACATGTGCGCAGCCGAAGGTGGCTGGAGGAAGAGCTGGCCACCGGCCAAGCTACCAATACCGTGGTTGTGACCCACCACGCGCCGCATCGGAACAGCATTGCGCCGGATTACGCTACTGATCTGCTTTCTGCCGCATATGCGAGCGACCTGGGCCATTTAATGGGCAAGTCAGGGCTGTGGATCCACGGCCACATGCACAAGTCCTTCGACTACCGCGTTGACGGCACGCGGGTGGTATGCAATCCGCGCGGGTACCGGCTCAGCCACGGCGAGATGGAAAACCGGGACTTCGATCCAGGCTTGGTCGTTGAGGTGTAGCCGTGTTCATCCGAGCAGCGTTAGTCAGCTAGAGCGCCGCATAACATAGGCTTAGCTTGCGGGCGTTGGGCGCCCCCGCCAGGCAGCAGCTATTCCCCGCTCAGGTAGATCACCACAAACAGCAGCAGCAAGGCCAGCAGGATGGCGCCGGCGATCTTCCAGGCCGACCAGGGACGTTCGCCCTGGACTTCGCCAGTCTGGCCATTGACGACAAAGCGCCAGGTCTTGCCGCCATACTGGTAGCTGGATAACCAGATGGGCAACAGGATGTGCTTGAAGGTGATGTCGTAGTAGTGCGGCGACATATTGTGTATGCGCTGCTCGTCACCACCGATGTCACGCCGGATGGCCTCCCGGATGGTGGGCTCCATCAGCCCCTGCGCTGCGGTAAAGCCTGGTTGCAGGCCCAGTTGGTAGGCTTCCACGGTAAAGCCGGTGAGGTAGTCCTCGCGATACGGCTGCAGCTTTTCCAGGCGCCAGGGTTGCAGTCCATGCAGGTACTGCGTGGGCAGCGACTGGGTTGCCGGCACGGTGACATCGTCAAAACCCACGTGGACCTCGCCCACAGCCGAAGACCAGCGGGTACGGCGTACCTGCCGGGTCTTGGTGACACCGTTGTCGGTATAGGTCTCGCTCACATAGTAGTAGTCGCCCCGCTCGCCACGGTAGGGCGTGTCGGTATTGGCATCATACGTCCAGTAAGGCAGGTAGATGCCCTTCAAGCCGCTGGCGGCGCGGTAGGCTTGCTTCAGGGCATTGGGGGCGAACCACAGCCCATGTATCCAGTCCTTGAAGCTGGCCCTGGCCTGGTTTTCCTTGATCTCGAACGGCGCTACCGCCTTGGGCTGTATGGTGCGCTGGGCATAGGCATTGCTGGCGATCAGCGGCACGGCACAGAAGGGGCAGCGGTCTGCCGTGGTATTGGCCGGCAGCTGCGATGCGGCACCGCAGCCGGGGCACTTCACCGTCTGTCGCTCTATCTGCGGCTCATTGCCAGCTGCCTGGGCCAGGTAAGCCTGGTAATCGAGTTCGGCTACTGCGGTTTCCTGCTCTGCTGCGTCCGCCACCGCGATGGCGTTCTGCGCACCGCAATAAGGACACTGGAGCGCGTGCTGGCCAGGCGCGAATTCAAGCTTGGCACCGCAGGCCGTGCAAGGGTAATGGTTGGTGGTCATGTAGGCTGACGACTAGGTCGGGTCGAAGGTTGAGGTTAGGGCTTGTGCTTGCCGAGTGCATTGTCGACTTGCTGTGCCGTGACTTGCCGCAGCGCGCGGTCGATGAAACCATCCTTGCGCATGGCCAGCAAGGCTTGCTCAAGCGGCACGATCAGATGGGTGTTGCGGGTATGGACATAATGGTAGACCGGTATGCTGTAGAACTCCTGCACCAGCAAACGGGTATCCGCTGCCAACTCCCCGCGCTGGCGCATGCCCGCTAGTACGGCCGGCATGCTGATGGGGCTGCCCAGCACGACATCGACCCTGCCCGCCAGCAACATGCGCACCATGGCATCGGGCGTCGTGGCGAAACTGACATCCATGCCAGCCGTCCTGGCTTCTACCACCTTGACGCCGCGCTGCGCCGCCAGCCGCCAGCCCCGCAGGTCTTCCCAGTCACGTACCACGATTTCCGGCTTGAGCGTCAGGGCCGCCACGGTGAGCGACAAGGGTGAGGTCGGGACGACACGCAGATTGCTGTATTGCTGCTCCATCCCAGCGATACGCCCCAGCTCGGCGTCATACTTGCCGGCATCCACTACCGCCAATGAACGCAGACCGGGCAGCTTCTCCAGCTGCATCTCGTAGCCTATGCGCCGGTAAGCCTCGCGCAGGACCAGCTCCCCCACCTGCACGGTGGCGTCCATGCCCTCAGGCGCGGCGACACGCACCGCCGGCAGGGCTGGTGGCGGTGCAGCCGCCAACAGCACGCTACAGAGCAACAGCAGGACCTGGCCGAGCATTCGTATCATGGCGATGGCGGGGTGGTGAAAGAAACCCGGCGCCCACGGCGCCGGGTAGACCACATTACTGCGGTATGGGTGGTGGCATATGAGCAAACAGGGCTGCCAGTTCCGGCTGCTCGCCGGCCTTGCCCCAGGCGGCCATGCCGGCCTTCCAGACCAGGCTGTCACGATTGAAGCTACCCGCCTGCAGCTGCCCTTGCAGTGCCGCCAGGTCGAACGGGCCGGCCTGTTGGCCGTTCACCGCCACATGGAAGCTGACCGCACCCGGTATAGGCGGCGGAACCGGCGCCGCTGGCGCAGGCGCCGTACCGGAGATGCCGCCACCGGCCTGGGCAGGCTGCTGGAACAGGTTACCCATGCCCTGGTTGAGCATGCCGCCCACCCCTATGCCCATCATGGTACCGGCCATGCCGGGGTTCTGCGCAGCATCGCGCATGGCCTGGGCTGCCTGGTACTGGCCAAACTGCTGCATATTGCCGATGGCACGCATGGCGCCTTGCTGGTCGATGGCTTTTTCGACTTCTTCGGGCAGGCCGATGTCCTGCACCTGTATCTCACACAGTTCCAGGCCCATACCGGCGAAATCGCCCGCGATACGCTCACGTATCTTCTCGCCGACCAGGGTGACCTTGCCTTCCAGGTCTATCACCGGCACGCCGATCTCCGGCATCACTTCCTTGATACGGGTACCAACCTTGCCGCGCAGGTTGGCCTCGATATCCTCGGTGGTGAACTCTGCCTTGGTGCCCATGATGTCGACCAGAAAGGTCTTGGCATCGGCAATACGGATCACATAAAGGCCAAAGGCGGTAACCCGCACCGCGCCGAACTCCGGATCGCGCATGGTGGCCGGGCCTGCCGTGCCCCATTTGAGATCGGTGAACTTGCGGGTGTTGAAGAAATACACCTCAGCCTTGAAAGGCGAATTGAAGCCATACTTCCAACCCTTGAGGGTGGCCAGTATGGGCATGTTCTCGGTATTGAGGGTGTACATGCCGGGCGTGAACACATCGGCCACCTGGTTCTTGCCCAGTTGCCCCTCGTTCACCACCACGGCCAGCTGGCCTTCGCGCACCGTGAGCTTTGCGCCCATCTTGAGTTCATTCTGATGCCGCTCGAAACGATGGGCCATCACCTCAGGCCTGTCCTCGGTCCACTCGACAATATCGATAAACTCAGCGGTGAGCTTGTTCCACAGACTCATTTCCATACTCCTTATGTATTGATCCCCCGGCTGCCTGGCAACCCGGAGGTTTACAACAATAGCCCTAGTCAGCTTCTAGGCCAAGCAAGACACCACGGTTCGGCAAAACGACCAAAGGCAAGCTGCCCACCGGGGCTATGCCAGTGCTCGCCCTCGCGGGGTGGGCAGGCATAACGGTAGTGGGTCTCGCCCAGGCTGAATTCAAGGGCATAGGCATGCAGATAGCCCCGGTCCGCCTCGCTGCCGCCGTAGCGCACATCCCCCAGTATGGGGCTGCCCAGCGCCTTGAGGGCCACCCGTATCTGGTGTGTGCGGCCGGTCAGCGGCCTGACTATAAAGGCGCGCTGGCCATTGCCTACGCCTGCGGTGAAGAACTGGGTCACCGCCGGATCCTGGCGGCTTTGCAACAGACGCCAGCTGCCATTGCGGCCTTTTTCCATATCGCCGCTGAGCGTGCCCTGCTTCTTGCCAGGCGCACGGTCCGACAGCGCCAGGTAGTACTTGCGTATCTGCCGCTGGGCAAACAGCTGGCCAAAATCCGCCGCCGCCTCGGCACCCTTGGCCACCAGCAGCAACCCCGATGTCAGTTGGTCCAGCCGGTGCACTGCATGCAGCTCCCCCACGCCAGTCTGTTCACGCAGCAGCTCCAGCACGCCCCGCTGTTCGCCTTCGCGGTGAAAGCTCTGGCCGGCAGGTTTGTCTATCAGGATGAAGTGCGGCTCGTCCGCAAGCAGGGTCAGCATCAGGGGGAAGTATGCATACGCAGTATGACCTCCAGCTTGCGCTCACGCTGCAAGCGGGCCAGTCCAGTATTGAGAATCTGCAGAAAGGCATCGGCATCCGCCATCTGCGGGCTGATGGCAAAATGGGCCACCACCGGCGGGGTTTCCGGCAGTGGTCGGCCACGCAACAGATCGCCATCGTAGGACAGGCGCCCAAGCCGACGTTGTCCTGCCATCACTTCCAGTGTTTCGATCAATATCTCGCAGCGCCCGAAGGCCAGCTTGGCCATGGCCGCCGGGTAATCCAGCGCACCGTTGTCCATCTGTTCTGGCCGCAGGCGGGTAAAGCCATAGTTGTAGCCATACAGGCCACACACTTGGTACCGGCTCAGCTCATCCAGCTGGCGTATCTGCAAACCCTGCGGATAGCGCCTGTGCAGATAGAAGTAACCCGGCTGAAACCGCAGATAGGCATCGCTGAAGCGATAAAGCCGCGCCCGTTCCGGGCTGTGCAGCATGCCCATGGCCAGCTGGAAGCGCTGGCCTAGCTCCACCTCACGCTGGCAACGCAACCAGGGCAACAATGCAAACTCGACCCGGTAACCACTGCCCTGCAGGGCGGCGCGCAATACATCGGGTGAATACCCGGCCACTTCGGCGGTCTTGCTACCGTCGACGCGCTTGAAATAGCTGGAGGGTATCCACTCCCCCTCGCCACCGCAGGCACGCACCACGACCTCGGCCCGCAGCGGCAGGGAACACACCAGAATCAGCAGCAGTAAACGCAACATGGCGACGCTCATCATGCCGGGCTTCCAGCATAGACCGAGGACGTCGCCATGTGTTCAACAGACTGATCAGGCGGCAGGCGTACGCTTTTGCAGGCGATTGACCAGGCCATCGAGATTGGCCAGCGAGAACAGGTGGGCGTAGATCAGCGACATGGTGCCGTTCTTCAGCCACTCGTCAGCCTTGGCGGCCGAGATATTGCGCAGCTTGGTCTCGTCCACCACCCACATGCCGTCCATGCTGACCGGGCCGCCTGGCAGCTCGGCGCTGGCCGACACCTGATGCAGCAGGCCTTCCTTGCCCAGCTCATTGGCCAGGTCGCCGGAGCGCTTGCCATCGTCGCGCGACTGGAACATCAGTTGCGCAAACTGCTTCATGGCATCGGTGGGCTTGCCGTCGACGAAGATGGCAGCATCTTCTTCGCGCTGCATGGTGCGTGCCACGCTCTCTTCAATGCACAGCACGGCATCGTCGTTCTCGACTTCGACGGTGACAAAGGGGAAGCGGCGCACGAAGAAGGGGATATAGGGCGCATCCCAGTTGCCATCGGCATCGACAAACAGGTTCTCCTGGGCACGCATGCCCAGCATCACGGTGGGGGAGTAGGTCTTTTCACCGGTTTCAGCAAACACGATGGCGTAGTCGCGCATCAGCGAGGAGAACTCGGCGCCGACCACGGGTACGGCATGCACCTTGGCAGCAAAATTGAAGCTCTGCGCCAGACTCAGTTTCAGGTCAGCATGCTTGGTAGCATCCAGCGGGACGACGTTGTTGTAGAACATGGGTATTACCTCGAAGGTGACCCTGGGCGCATGCCCAGGCCATTGAATTATTCCGGCGGTGTGCCGCTGGCAGGTGACTTCGCCAACAGCAGGACGGCAGCGATGATAACCGCACCGCCCAAGCACTGCGAGACCGACAGTCGTTCACCCAGCAAGCAGGCGGCCAATACCACGGTCACCACCGGCTCGAAAGTGGACAACATGGCGGCTTCAGAGGCGCCCACGCGTGCCAGCCCGGCAAAGAAGGCCAGTGCGGCTAACACGCTACACATGACCCCGATAGCGGCGATGGCCGCCCAGCCCAAAGGGCTGCGCGGCATGACGGGCGCTTGCCACAGCGACACCAGCAAGAAAGTCAGGGCGCCCCCCAGCATGACCACGGTTGCACTGGGCAAGGCCCCGGCCTGGGGAGTCAGCTTGGTACCCACGGCGATATAGACCGAATAGATCAGCGCAGCCCCCAGGCCAAAGGCGATGCCCACCGGCGAGCCGGACAAGGCATCGCCCACTGTCAGCGCCAGGCCGGCCGAAGCCAGCAGCAGGGCCACCACCTTGCGACGGGTCAAAGGCTCATGCAGCCAGACCGCCGCTATCAGGGTGACGATGACCGGAAAGGTGTAGAGCAACAGGGCCGTCAGCGAAGCACTGGCATACCTGAGCGCGGTGAAATAGCTGAAGGCCTGGCCGGCATAGCCCACGGCCCCCATGGCCAGCAAGCCCAGCGCCAGCTTGCCCCGTGGCCAGCGCTCGCGACGCAGCAGCATCAGGACGGCCAGCAAGGCGCCGGCAATGACAAAACGCAGCAACAACACGGCCTGGGTATCCGCCCCTTCGGCATACGCCAGCCGGCCGAACAACGGCATCACCCCGAAGCACAGGGCTGACAGCAGTATCAGCAGTGCGCCGCTGAGACGGCGGTTGTTGAGCAGGGACACGAACTACCTCACTATCCTTGTTGCGGCATGACAGCAGCTGGGCTGCGGCCATGCAACGGCGCCAGCAGCCAGCCCAGCAGCGCACTGATCAGCAAAGCGCCGCCCGCCAGCAAGGTGGCCGTGCCGGCACCCAAGTACTGTGCCGCCACACCCAGCAACAGCAGGCCTAACGGGCCGGCACCAAAGCTGATGGCGCCCATGCCTGTAAAGACTTGGCCTGCCAGCGCCTTGGGGGTTTCTTCTTGCAGCAGGGTCTGCTGCAGGGGGTTGCCGGCCCCCAACAGCAGGCCGGCCAACGCTGAAGCGGCCAGCAAACCCGCTGGCGCCTGGGCCAGGCCGCACAACACAATGGCCAGCGCCGTGCATAGCTGCCCGCCATAGAAGATGGCACTGCGGCTGAAATAGCGGCTCAGGCGCGCAAAGGCCAGCGCCCCCAGCGTGGCACAGATGCCAAAGGCCGACAGGCACAGCCCCAGCAGGGTGGTGTTGTGGTGTACCTGTACGGCCAGCAAGGGCAGCAGCAAGCCCAGAAAGGGCGAGAGCACGAAGTTGCCCATCATGCTCAGCAAGGCCAGGGGGAGCAGCCTGGGGTGGCGCAAGATAAAACGCACACCGGCCAAGGCCGATTCATCCTGCTCGCGCCGTGCCCGTACCGGCTTGCGCGGCACCAGCAAGGCCACCAGCAAGGCGCACAGCAGAAAGCTGGCCGCATTGACATACAGCGCGCCGGCCGCCCCCAGCAACCCAACCAGACCGACAGCCAGCATGGGGCCAGCGAAATCAGCGCCATTCTCCAAACCGCCCCGCAAGGCATTGACCCGCTCCAACGGCTGCCGCGCCAACCGCGCAAGGCTGGGCACCAGGATCTGGCGGGCGGCCGAACCACTGGGGTCGAACAAGGCCCCCACGAATACCAGTAGCAGTATCCAGGCCAAAGGCAGCTGGCCATGCCAGGCAAACGCCAGCGGCAGGGCCAGCACCGATACACCGCTCAGCACATCGGCCAGCAAACTGATGCGCCACGGCCCGAACCGGTCTATGGCGCGGCCCCCCACCAGGGCCGCCAGCAGGATGGGCAGCACCGCCACCGCACCCGCCAAGCCCGTCATCAAGGCGGAGCCGGTTTGCTGCAGCACCAGCAAGGGAATGGCCACCGCTGCCACTTGATTACCCAGCAGCGAAAGGGTCTCCGCGCTGACCAGCCCAGCCAGGGGCAAATGGATTTTTTTGAACGACATCAACACTCACTTTGTAAAACAAGTACCCATGCAAGCTGTGGGTGCGGGAAAAAAGCCAGGGATAGTGCCACATCAAGCTACCGTCGCGGCTTGAGACCCACGACATGGTCAGCCCCCTGGTTTCAGGGTGACCAGCGCGGCGTCCAACACACAGTACTGCTTGCGCGCTGATGCCAGGCCCTCACATCACATCGAACACCGACCCCATCTTGGGCATGAACAGCTTCTGGAACTGCCGCGCCGCCTGCTCGTCGGTCAGGCTGGCGACGTGATCGCACACCACCCGGATGGCCGCCTCGGCATCAAGCGCTTCGGCATGCTGGTGGCGGGCCGTCTCGGGCAGGAAGCGCATGGGGTCGCTGGCGTAGACAGAAAACAGGTCACCGACGATGCGCTGGCCCTTGAACTCCAGCATCTGGGTGCCCGGCAAGCCAATAACACGGCTGACCACCATGCCATGCAGACTGCGCAGCAGACAGCGCTCAGCCGGCGGCAGGCTGGCTTGCCAGCGCAACATCGGATGCTGGAAGGCCTCATCCTCCACCAGCACGATGGACAGGATCAAGCGATGGACGATCTCGCCTATGGCCTCCTTGCGCTGATAAGGCTCGCCAAAGAACAGCTTGCCCAGCCTGTCCTGGTCAAACCAGGCCGGTAGATTGTCGGCCCTGGCCATGCTGGCCGCCCAGTCCTGCGGCCGCACCAGATCCAGCGAGGTGGCATCCTCCAGGTCATGCACGCCATAGGAGATATCGTCCGCCAGCTCCATCAATGCGGTATCGAAACCCTTGTGGCAGGGCTTGGCATGCTCCCCCTCAGCGCCAGCGACGATGGCCTGCAGCCGCTCGCGGTCATCGCCGGCAAAGGGTGCCAGCAACCACGCCACGATATCGGCCTCGCTGTCGAGGTAGCATTTGGGCGGTTTCAGTAGGCCGGCCCGCAGCTCGGTCAGGGCCACGCCCGGGTTCAAGGGCTGCTGATTCACCACCTTGCTATAGGGTGCTGGGTACTTGAGCACCCCCAGCAGGCTACGGCGGGTCAGGTTCATGCCGTGCTGCTGGCTGTAGCTTTCCAGCCGCCCAAGTATGCGCAGGGTCTGCCCATTGCCCTCAAAGCCACCATGCTCGCGCATATGGAAATTCAGCGCCATCTCGCCACCATGGCCAAACGGCGGGTGGCCGATATCATGCGCCAGGCAGATACACTGAATCTGCTGGTCGCTGGGCAGGAGCGCGGCCACATCGGCCCGCTGGGCCTCACCCAGGCCCAATGCCGGGCCATGCCCAGCCAGCCGGCGGCGCAAGGCCTGGACTATGCCACTGCCTATGCGTGCCACTTCCAGCGAATGGGTCAGCCGGGTGCGGGGAAAGTCGCTTTCTGCCACACCCAGCGTCTGGGTCTTGCCCTGCAGGCGGCGAAATGCGGCGGAATGGACGATACGGGCGTAGTCACGCTCGTCCTCGGTACGGGTTTCATAACTGCGCTGGCTGACACCGCCCATGCGGTCGGCCAGTTGTTGCATGGATATCGTCATGACATTTACTCCAGAGCCTGTTCTGCGCACCTTGGCCCATGGCCGATGCGCATCCGGTCTTGTTAGGGAAGCGCTGAAAACAGCTTGTTTGCGTCCGCGCGGCGCCTTGGTGGCGGCGCTTCCGACAGGTGATTGAATCGTATTTGCAGCTACCACAGTCCCGGCTATGCGCCGGGTAAAGCCTAGCTTGCCATAAAAAAAGCGCGCCACTAAGGGCGCGCTTCCCGCTACAGGGTCAAACTCAGGCCAGCTTTTGCAGCTGGGCCCGCATTTTCTCTACCGTTTCGCTGAAGTCGGCCAAGCGCTTGCGCTCCTGCTCCACCACGGCTGCCGGTGCCTTGTCGGCAAAGGCCGGGTTGGCCAGCTTGGCATTGGCCTTGGCAATTTCACCATCCAGCCGCGCCACTTCCTTGCTCAAACGCGCCCTTTCGGCCTCGCGGTCTATCTCGACCTTGAGCATCAGGCGGGTGCCGCCGACTACCTGTACCGGTGCATCGTCGGCCGGCAACTGCGCCACCACCTGCACCTCGCTGAGGCGACACAGCAAGGTCAGGTAAGGACCGAACTCGGCCAGCTCGGCCGCAGTCCCTTCCAGGAACAAGGGCACCCGTTGCGACGGCGACAGGCTCATCTCGCTGCGCAGGGTACGGGCCGCCATGGTCAAGGCCTGGAACTGGGCCATACGACTGTTGGCCTGCTCGTCTATCTTCTCGACCTGCGCCAGTGGCCAGGCCGCCAGCATCAGCGACTCGGTCTTCTTCGCATTGGCAAACGGTGCTACGGTCTGCCACAGCTCTTCGGTAATGAAGGGGATGATGGGGTGAGCCAACCGCAAGGCCACTTCCAATACCCGGACCAGAGTGCGGCGCGTGGCGCGCTGCTGTGCCTCATCACCTTGCTGTATCTGCACCTTGGCCAGTTCCAGATACCAGTCACAATAGGCATTCCAGACAAACTCATAGATGGCCTGCGCAGCCAGGTCGAAACGATAGGTATCCAGCGCCTCTTTCACCGCCATTTCGGTCTTCTGCAGCTCGCCGATGATCCACTTGTCGATGAAGCTGTAACTCAGCGGCAGGCTTTCATCCTGGCCGGTATCCTGGCCTTCCACGTTCATCAGCACAAAGCGGGTGGCGTTCCACAGCTTGTTGCAGAAGTTGCGGTAGCCTTCGGCACGCTTGAAATCGAAGTTCACATTGCGGCCCAGGGTGGCATAGCTGGCCATGGTGAAACGCAATGCGTCGGTACCGTAGGCCGGTATGCCCTCGGGGAACAGCTTCTCGGTGGCCTTGGCAATCTGCGGGGCCTTCTCAGGCCGGCGCAGGCCGGTGGTGCGCTTGCCCACCAGCTCAGGCAAAGCAATGCCGTCTATCAGGTCGACCGGGTCGATGACGTTGCCTTCCGACTTCGACATCTTCTTGCCTTCATGGTCACGCACGATGCCGTGGATGTAGACATCCTTGAACGGTACGCGGCCCATGAAATGGGTACTCATCATGATCATCCGGGCAACCCAGAAGAAGATGATTTCATAGCCGGTCACCAGTACACCGGACGGTACAAAGGCATTCAGGGCCGGGTTGGCGGCATCCTGCTCGGCGTCGCCGGTCCAGCCCAGGGTGCTGAACGGCACCAGGGCCGAGCTGAACCAGGTGTCGAGCACATCATCGTCGCGGCGCAGCACCTTGCCACCGGCCTGACGGACGGCATCCGCCTCGTTGCGGGCCACATAGACATTGCCTTGCTCGTCATACCAGGCAGGGATCTGATGCCCCCACCACAGCTGGCGGCTGATGCACCAGTCCTGGATATTCTTCATCCACTGGTTGTAGGTATTGACCCAGTTCTCGGGGATAAACCGGACCTGGCCGCTTTCCACCGCCTCGATCGACTTCTCGGCAATGCTCTTGCCGGTCGGATCACCCTCACCCACCCGTGTCATGGCCATGAACCACTGGTCGGTCAGCATGGGCTCCAGCACCGAACCGGTACGGTCGCCACGGGGCACCATCAGCTTGTGCGGCTTCACTGATTCCAGCAAACCCTGGGTCTCCAGGTCGGCCACGATGGCCTTGCGGGCCACATAGCGCTCCTTGCCGGCATAGCCGGCCGGCAGCGGGATGCTGCCCTGCACGCTGCCATCAAAGCCGAACAGCTGCGCCTCATCCAGGATATGGGCGGTCAGCGACATCACATTGATCAAGGGGAAGCCGTGACGCTTGCCGACCTGATAGTCATTGGGGTCGTGTGCCGGGGTCACCTTCACCACGCCGGTACCGAACTCCTTGTCCACGTATTCGTCGGCAATCACCGGGATGTCACGATCGCACAGGGGCAGGCGCACCCGCTTGCCCACCAGGGCGGTATAGCGCTCATCCTCCGGGTGCACCATCAGGGCTACGTCACCCAGCATGGTTTCAGGCCGGGTGGTCGCCACGGTCAGGTGGCCGCTGCCGTCCACCAGCGGGTAGCGGATATGCCACAGATGGCCGTCTTCTTCGGTGTTCTCGACTTCCAGATCCGACACCGAGGTACCCAGCACCGGATCCCAGTTCACCAGCCGCTTGCCGCGATAGATCAAGCCCTGCTCGAACAGGCGGACAAACACCTCGGTCACGGTTTCGGAGCGCGCACCATCCATGGTGAAGTATTCACGCGACCAATCCACCGAGCAGCCCATGCGGCGCATCTGGCTGGTAATGGTGCCGCCGGATTTCTCCTTCCACTCCCATATCTTGCCGACAAAGGCTTCGCGGCCCAGGTCGTGGCGGTTGACTTTCTGTTCGGCCAACTGGCGCTCCACCACAATCTGGGTGGCAATGCCGGCGTGGTCGGTACCCGGCAGCCACAGGGTGTTGTGGCCTTGCATGCGGTAGTAGCGGGTCAGGCCATCCATGATGGTCTGGTTGAAAGCATGGCCCATGTGCAGCGTGCCGGTGATATTGGGCGGCGGCAGCTGGATGCTGAAGGACGGGACCGATGTGTCCATGCTCGGCTTGAAATAGCCGGCCTGTTCCCAGGTTTGGTACCAGCGGCGCTCAATGTCACCGGGTTCGAAGCTCTTGGCGAGTTCCATGATGCGAATCTGTCTGCGTTGCGGAAGGTGCCGATTATACGGGCAAATCTGCAATCGCCAGTGTCGGGCAGCAGCCTGATGCATAGCCGGCATGACGGTTATTGGGCCGGGCAGGTAACATCGCCCCATGTCCTACCTCCCCCTTCCCTCCCGGCGCGCACCCAAGGCCCTGGCCCTGGGCGCGCTGGCGCTGGTATTGCTGGCCCTGCTGGCTGCCGGCAGCGGCGCCATCGACATCCCGGTGAGCGAGATTCCCGCCCTGTTGTGGAGCCGCGCCAGCGACGACCTGCGGCAAACTTGGCAGAGCGTACTGCTGGATGTCCGGCTGCCACGCATCCTCCTGGCGCTGGCAGTGGGCGCGTCCCTCGCCGTGGCAGGCTGCGTGCTGCAAGCGGTGTTTCGCAATCCCCTGGCTGAGCCCGGCCTGATTGGTGCCTCCAGCGGCGCGGCCCTGGCCGCCACCCTGGCGCGTGTCATGCTGCCGGGCATGGCCGTTGCCCCCGCCGCCTTTGCCGGTAGCCTGATGGCCACCTGGCTGGCCTGGGCCATTGGCCGGGGGCAGGATGCCGGCCGTCTGCTGCTGGCCGGGGTCGCCATCAATGCACTGGCCGGCGGCGGCCTGTCACTGCTGACCTATCTGGCCGATGAGACAGCATTACGCGGCAGCACCCTGTGGGCGCTGGGCAGCCTGGCGGGTGCCGGCTGGATGCAGCTGGCCTGGCTGCTGCCGGTGCTGGGCATCTGCCTGGCGCTGATGTGGCGCGAATATCGCGCGCTGGATGCCTTGCTGCTGGGCGAGCGTGAAGCCTGGCACTTAGGCTATGAGCTGACCGGCCTGCGCCGTCGCCTGGTGACGCTGAGTGCGCTGACCGTCGCGCTGACGGTCTCGGTCTGCGGCGCCCTGGGCTTCGTCGGCCTTATCGCCCCCCATCTGGCGCGGCTGCTGCTGGGCCCGAGTCACCGCCACCTGCTGCCTGGCTCAGCACTGCTGGGTGCAGCCTGCCTGCTGGTCGCCGACTGGCTGGCCCGTACCGTGGTGGTACCGTCCGAACTGCCCATAGGCGCGGTACTCAGCGTGGTGGGCGCCCCCTTCTTTCTGTTCCTGCTGGTCAGGGCACGTAGGCAGGTCGCCTGACCTTCCCTGTGACCCTAGTTCGAGCTGTGCCTGCTCTCCATAGTTGCCCCACATTTGGTGCTTAGAGTCTGGGACTACATCATGGAGGACGCCGCTATGCCGCTCGCACACCTGCCCCGCCTGCTGGTTTGTCTGGTCAGCGCCGGACTGACCGTCCAGGCCCACAATATTGATACCAATCAGGTCTCAGACACCTATCTGAGCGCCATCATCGTGCCGGACGAGGCGGAGATAGGCAGCACCACCCAGGTCTGGCTGGGCGCGCTCTATGGTGGACAGTGGTTTCTGCGTAATGCAAGCGGCGGCTGGCAGGCTTTCGAAGGCAGCTACCCGGTAGCGGTACCCAGCCTCACACTCGGCCCCGTCAATGCCATCGATATCAACCAAGGCCTGGATCTAACCAGCCTGCCAGGCCTGGAGGTGTACCTGGGCTATGGCAGCAGCGTAGCCGCCTTTAACAACACCCCCGGTCACTTGCGCAAAGTACACACGGTCACGCCGGCCGGCTCGGCCGGACTATCCGCCGCGGTCGATGTCACCCGCTTGCCCATGGGCGACGGCAAGATCAGCAGCAGCCCTACCCGAGGCAGCATCTGGGCCTGCACGACCACTGGCGGTGGGGGCGGCGCCAGCCAGGCAGGCCCGTGGATACGCGGCGATGGCACCTATGACCTGACCGCCAAGCTGTCGGTCATCGGCTCGGTACCCTGGAGCGGCAGTTTCAGCGCCGTCGTCAGTGGCAGCAGTCGTATCCTCAGCGGCAATGGCCTACCCGGCCACACCACGGGCAGCTATCCCATTGCCAGTAGTGATCCGGCCTACCAGTATGACCGCAACCCCAACAGCATCAGGGGCCAAACCGTCAGCCTGACCCTGCCGGCCCTACCTCAGTTGGCAGCAAGCAGCAGTTGCCTGCCTGGGGGCGCCATCGGCATCCTTACCAGCGGCGTGGTGATCTTCAATGGACTCGACGGCGAGAACCGCGATGCAGTGGCACACGAGGTGCAGGATCGTTGCCAAGGCCATCCCGAACGCAACGGCAGCTACCACTATCACAACATCAGCACCTGCATTGCCGAGAAGTCAGAACCCTCCGAGCACTCGCCGCTGGTCGGCTATGCCTATGACGGCTTCGGCATCTATGGCCGCTATGGCGAGGGCGGCAAACTACTCACCAATGCCGACCTGGACGAGTGCCACGGTCACACCCACACGCTGGACTGGGACGGCCAGCAGCGCAGCCTGTATCACTACCATGCCACCTGGGAGTACCCCTATACCCTAGGCTGCTTCCGCGGCAACCGGGTAAGGTAGTCGCCTGAGCATCAGTCCCTCCCAGATCGGTTGCGGGCGAGTGCAGGGGTGGGAGTCAATCAAGGTGGCACCGCGGCCTGAGTTACCTCAAAGGGCCAACACCCGGGGGCCCTGCGCGGCACGTTTGCACCCTGCATTGTTTGAACACTACATGCAGGCTCTCAAGCAAAACTCACACAGGCTATAGGCGGCAGCTCGGCCGACAGCCTCAGCCAGCTCTCGCCCGCATCCTCACTCAGCCATAGCGAACCGGTGGTGGATGCCATGGCCAGCCGCAGGCCCTGATCGTCCACCGCCAAACCATGCCGATAAACCAGATGGAAAGCCGGTGCAGCTGGCAAACCCAGATTAAGCCTGTCAAAGTGACGACCGCCATCGCGGGTACGCAGCACATAGAAGTCGCCTTCCAGCGGTATCCGACGGTCATCAGCCGCCGCCGGAACAAACCAGGCAGTGTGTGGATCAAGCGGGTGGGCCGCCACGGCAAAGCCGAAATTGGACAGCGGCTCGGCAGGCCATATTTCCTCCCACTTGCCCAGATCATCCTGCGTGACAAACTGGCCGTTGTGATGCTGGCACCAGACCGTTTGGGGCACCGCGCGGCACTGCGCCAGTCTGTGGGTGTCCTGTATATCGGGGTCTTCCTTGGATTCGGGCGGCATATAAGCCGCCCATAAGCCGGTACTGGCGTTTTCCCAACTGCGCCCAGCATCGCGGCTACGCAAGACACCACCGCAGGAGATGCCCACCACCAGCCAGTCCGGGTCACGCGGGTCAACCAGGATGGAATGGATGCCGGGGTGGTCATACCCACCGCCAAACCATTTGGCCCGCTCGGGTCGCTGCCACAGGCTTTCCACCAAGCTCCAGCTACGCCCAGCATCGGTAGAACGGAACAGGCCCGCCGGTATGCCACCTGCCCATAGCGTACCGTCCAGGCCAGCCACTAGCGTCCAGATCAACTCCAGCACAGGCGCGCCTTCCATCCCCGTAGCAAAGGCCGGCATTTCCAGCTCGGTCCAGTTGGCGCCGCCATCATCACTGGCATGCAGCTTGGGGCCGAAGTGGCCATCCTGCAGCGCCGCATACCAGCGCCCGCCCGTGGCCAGCACCGCCGACACTGCCGTACCCAGAAAATGCTGGCCCAGCAACTGCCAGCCGTCCGTCCCCCTGCGGTAAACCAGCAGGCCTTTGCGGCTGCCTATCAAGAGCGTGTCCTGCATCTCATCCTCCCGAGAGGGCTTGCATTACATAGATTTCAGCGTCATCCGCCACGGTGCTGTCCAGCGCGTCGCGACGCAGCTCGCCATCGATAAACAGGGCCACATGCTTGCGCAAGCTACCTTGCTCATCCAGCACATAGCCACGTAGCTGCGGATACTCCCTGAATATCAATTCCAGCGCGGCACGCGGCGTGTCTGCCGACACCGTCAAGGCAGCGGGCGGTGCATGGCGGCGCAGATGCGGGGTGAAGGCTAGTTTGGGCATGTCCACTTTATAGACTAAGAGCCTATTTTGGACTTACAGCCAGCGTAGGCACGACGCGACCAACTCAAGCGCCCGGGTAACCCAGGTGCTGACTATTGCAGCAACTGCAGCCGCGGCTCTCCTTTGAACTAGCCACACCGTCCGCCAGCGGGGAACCGGGGAGCTCAGGTAAGAACCAGATGCCATACTCGCCCGCCCCGACTGCAGCGCTTGGCGCTATCATGGTGACCAGCGATCCCGTCTTGGACAAATACGCGACAAAACCATGCCCTATCTGACTGAACCCGAATTCCGCCATGACCAGCCCCGTCGCCTCGGCATACTGCTGATCAACCTGGGTACGCCGGCGGCCCCAACTGCTGCTGCGGTGCGGCCCTACCTCAAGCAGTTCCTGTCCGACCCACGGGTGGTGGAGATACCCAGGCTGGCCTGGTGGTTCATCCTCAACGGCATCATTCTCAATACCCGACCCAAACAATCGGCCGCCAAATATGCCAGCATCTGGACACGTGACGGCTCTCCCCTGGCGATCTACACACGCCAACAGGCCAAGCTGCTGCAAGGCTATATGGGCGACGCAGGGCAACAGGTGGTAGTGGAATGGGCCATGCGCTATGGCCAGCCCAGTGTGGCCGACAAGCTGATGGCACTGAAGGCCGCTGGCTGTGATCGGGTACTGGCCGTTCCGCTCTACCCCCAGTACGCCGCCTCCAGCAGCGGCAGCGCCATGGACGCGCTGGCCGACGCCATCAAGGCCTTGCGCAACCCGCCCGAGCTGCGCATCGTCAAGCAGTTCCACGACAGCCCGGCCTATATTGACACGCTGGCGCGACGGGTACAGAGCCACTGGGCCCAGCAGGGTCGTGGCGATCACCTGGTGATGAGCTTCCACGGCATTCCTCGCTTCAGCCTGGATAAAGGCGACCCCTACCATTGCCAGTGCCATAAGACAGGCCGCCTGCTGGCTGAGCGGCTTGGTCTGAACAAGGATCAGTACACCGTCGCCTTCCAGTCGCGCTTCGGCCGCACTGAATGGCTCAAGCCCTATACCAGCGAGGTACTGCAGCAACTCGGCACGCGCAAGACCGGCAAGCTCGATGTGATCTGCCCTGGTTTTGTGGCCGACTGCCTGGAAACCCTGGAAGAAATCGCCATGGAGGGCAAGGAGACCTTCCTGACCGCAGGTGGCGGCCAGTACCGCTACATCCCGGCGCTCAACGCCGAACCTGATTGGATCATTGCCCTGGCCCGTATCCTGGCGCCCCACCTGGGTGGTTGGCTGGAGCACCAGGAAGACCAGCAGGCCACCACTGCCCGCCTGAGCCTCGCACGGGCACTGGGCGCAAAGCATTGATGTAATAGCCTGTTCAAAGCCTTTTCGCCACGTCCGGCGCGAGGCGAAAAGACGTTGAACAGGCTCTAAGGCCGACCAGATCAGCTTGCAGGCAGCCCACCCAGCACAACGGCCGCATCGCGGCCGTTGTGCTGATGCTGGCCGGGTTAGCCCATCAGGCCTGGCACTTGGCCTGAGCCTGCTGCGGTGTCAGGTTGCGGATGGAGGTATAGAACAACTCGCAGGTCTGTACCTTGTCGGTCACCTGCCACTTATGGGTACAGGTATTGAGCGTGGCCGTCGGGTCGCTGGTCGGCTGCCCGCCCATGGTTGCCTGCCAGCAGGCGGCGGTAATGTCTTGCCCCATCACCTTCAGCCCCATGGCATCAGCCTTGGCCTGGTCGCCGCCATAGTTGGCCGGATCTGCCGCATACCAGATGTAGCTGGGGTGGTTGGAGCCCAGTACCGACACACTCTGGCCCGGCGCCGCAGTAATGCTGCCCAGCCCCAACACACTGAGGCTCACGCCGTACTGCGATTTGATCCAGTCCCGCACCGGCCCACCAAAGGCCACCATGGGCTTGCTGGGGCCACCGGCGCTGCCCGGCGCCGTTAGTTGCGCCACCATGCCGGCTTGATAGTCGGTGAAATAGCCGTAGATGTTCTCCAGCGTACTGCCGGCACTGGCTGGCGCGGCGATGGGAGCAATGTCGATGATAGTCTGATAGCCCGGCGTGGCATTCTTGGCCACGCCATTGGTTTCCAGTAGGCTGGCCCAGCGATCGGTAGTGGCCGACTCCAGGTAATCCTGCGCGCGTGTCAGTGAATAATCCGGCGGAAAGTGCAACAACTCCACGCTCTTGCGGTTCTCCAACGCCATGCCCAGAGGCAGGAAGAAATACCAGTTGTAGGCCCATTTACCATCGGCATTGGCTTTGCTGGCGCCGGTATAGGCCAGGTCGCCAGTCTTCAGGAGCGCTTTCAGGGGCTTGTCGTAGCCTTGTGGCACGCCACGGAAGGTCGCGTGCACGCGACCCTTGCTGATGGTGGCCTTGACCTTGGCATCGGTGTAGCCATCACGCTGCAGGCTCTGCCCCAGGTAATGCTCCACCGTCTGCTGCAAGGTCCAGTTGCGATAGCAGATCACATTGCAGTTGTTGGGGTAGGCAAACAAGCGGATGACCCGCTCCTTGCTCCCCAGGTCTACCTTCACATCCTTGGCGTGGGCGGCCTGCACAAGCAGCATGCCGGCGACGACCATCATCCCTGTTTTCCAGCTCATACCGTCTCCTCTATGGGGGGGTTAGTTGCGGTGGGTAAAACGCTGTCCAGCGCCTGCATCAACGCCTGCAATGCCACTACGAAATCCCGCAGCGCCTCGCTGTATTCGTGCTCAGGCTCGGCACTGGCCAGTTCCAGTGCCAATGCACGCTGAGTCAGTTCGGACGCGCCCATATAGTCGGCAACCGACTTCAGTGTGTGGGCAATGCGATGGACTTCCTCATGGTCGCCGGCCTGAGCTGCCTGCATGATGCCCTGGGCCGTGGCCGCATGATTGCGCCGGAAATTGCCGAGGATGGAGAAATAGCGCTCGCGCCGGTTATTCAGCCGACGCAAGCCCACCGCCAGGTCTATGCCAGGGAACACCGGCAAAGGCAGCACATTGTCTGCCTCGGCAGGGCCGGACGGCAAAGGCTGCGGCGCTCGCCCCATCCAACGGGCCAGCATGGCACACAGGAGATCATGGTCCAGCGGCTTGGTCAGGTAGTCGTTCATGCCGGCGGCGATACAACGCTCACGATCGCCTGACAGTGCATGCGCCGTCATGGCAATGATGGGCAGTTGGGCCAACCTCGCCACTTCGCGCAAACGCCGGGCGGCACTGAGGCCATCCATGATGGGCATCTGTACGTCCATCAGCACGGCATCAAAAACCTGGGCCGAAGCCAGGTCCACCCCCTGCTGCCCATTCTCGGCCACCGTCACCCTGACCCCGGCATCGTGCAGATAGGCCTCGGCAATCTCGCGATTGATGGGGTTGTCTTCCACTAGCAGCACATGGGCCCCTTGCAGCGCAGTGGCTTCCACCGGTGTTGCCGAGGGCGGGTTGCGCGGCTCGGCTGCCGCCAGCGGCTCGGCTACCTGCAAATCCAGGCTGAAACTGAAGCAACTGCCCTTGCCAGGCAGGCTGTCCACCCACAACTGCCCTCCCATGGCCTCCACCAGCTGCTTGCAGATGGCCAACCCCAGCCCGGTACCACCGTACTGTCGGGTAATCGATTCATCGGCCTGGGTAAAGGCATCAAACAAACGGTTGATCTGCTCGGCATTGAGCCCGATACCGGTGTCGCGCACGTCGAATTGCAGCCGCGCCGTCGCGCCATCCAGCAGCACCAGATGGATACCGACCCTGACCTCGCCCTGATCCGTGAATTTGACCGCATTACTCACCAGGTTGGTCAGTATCTGCCCCAAGCGCAGGGGGTCGCCCTGCAATGCACCCGGCACGTCCTGGCTGACCATGATATGCAGATCCACCCCCTTGGCCTCAGCGCGGTGTTGCACCATGGAGCAGACACTGTCCAGCACCTCCTCCAGGCTGAAGCGTACATGCTCCAATTGCAGCTTGCCGGCCTCCACCTTGGAGAAGTCCAGAATGTCGTTAATGATGCCCAGCAAGGCATCGGACGAAGCCCGTATCTTTTCCAGGTAGTCAACCTGGCGGGGGGTCAGCTCTGTGCGCAGGGCCAGGCGCGTCATACCCACAATGGCATTCATGGGGGTACGTATCTCGTGGCTCATCCGTGCCAGGAAATCCGACTTGGCCAAACTGGCTTGCTCGGCCTCCTGCAGCGCCAGCTCCAGCGTGCTGGTCCAGTACACAAAAAAGCGATAGCCCAGGAAGGACATGGACAACAGCAGAATGGCCAGTACCCAGTAGACCGCCGAGGCCGCCTCGTTGGTCAGCCGTGCCGCGTGCCGCAAGGCCTCCACCTCGCTCATACCTGCGTTGGGCAGGCTGGATTGTCGTGCCAGTACAAAGGACAGCAACAAAAAGCTCAACACCCCTGCTACCAGGATGCCCGCCGCCATCAACACCCGTTGCTGGTCATGGTTGCCATCGGCCACCGTAGTGAAATGCCTGTCACGCCAACGCACCACCGCCGGGCTAACCAGGGCCAGCACCGGTGCCACGGTCAGCAACAACTGCACAAAGCCCCCCAGCCACCAGCCCTGCCAGTTGGTGAAGGCATCGTGCATGCCTATGGTGTTGGTATGGGTCCAGACAAAGGAGCCGCTGGCGCCCAGGATGCCGGACACAAAGGCCAGCAGCGCAAACAGCATGATGGAGTTGAGCGAGCGCAAGTCATAGGAGATGGGCACGGCCCGATAGACCACGGTAAATACCGCCAGCGCCAGCGGATCGGAAAATGCAAACAGCACGGACCAACCCAAGGGCATGCCGGAATAAACGGCCAGTACCAAGGTAGAAACATAGGCCGGTATGGCACCCCACCAGAAGCCAAACCACAGCACCCAGAAGGCGCAGATGGTCAACGGCGGGTAGGCCGTGAGATAGACATCCACCCCACCAAAATGCAGGGGCAGACCGGACCACTGATAGACGATGGAGGCAATGCCCAGCCCCACACAGGCTAGCAAGGACAGACACCAGGCTGCCATCAAACCCTGGGTCGGCCGCTTGTCCCATTGTGCACGCACCTCGTACAGGGGCAGGTGGCGGTAGACGACACTGAATACTTCGTGGGCACGACTGGGCGTATACAAGGGGGTTTCCTCATCCTGGCGCCGGTCACTCGCCCACGTCATCGCAGGTCAAGGCACATTCCGGTCATGGCTCTTTCTAGCAGAGACGCCGGCCAGGTGCGAGGAAATGCAAAAAGTAACGTACGCGGTGCGC
Organism: Chitinimonas prasina; assembly: GCF_030160395.1. GTDB lineage: Bacteria > Pseudomonadota > Gammaproteobacteria > Burkholderiales > Chitinimonadaceae > Chitinimonas > Chitinimonas prasina. The sequence goes on along the minus strand of NZ_BSOG01000007.1, from coordinate 52,044 downwards.
TATCGACGGCTATCTGCAGCCAGGTGCAAAGCCATACCACCCAGTACCGTCGCCATCAGCCATCGCTGAAGGCGCACAAAGCCGGGCCGGTGTTGCAGCAAGGCCGCCACCCTGCCCGCCAGGCTGATCAGTGTCAGGTGTACGCTCATGCTCACTGCTATCTGCACGCAACCCAGCAGCACACTCTGACCCAGCACCGAAGCCCCTTGCGGGTCGATAAATTGCGGCAGCATGGAGACATAGAAGATGGCGATCTTGGGATTGAGCAGATTGGTGAACAAACCCGTCAGGAACAGCCGGCGGTCACTCTCAGCCGGCAAGGTCCTGATTTCGAAGGGACTGTGTCCACCAGGTCGGATGGCCTGCCACGCCAGGTAGGCCAGATAGGCCGCGCCGCCCCAACGCAACAGATCATAGGCCAGCGGCACCGCCAGCAGCAGGGCGCTTAGGCCTAGGGCAGCACTCAGCATGTAGATCAGGAAGCCCAGCACCACGCCGGCCAGCGAGACATAGCCAGCCCGCCGCCCCTGGCAGAGCGAACGCGACACCATATAGGCCATATTAGGGCCGGGTGTCAGCGCCATCATCAAGGCCAGCAAGGCAAAAGAAAACAAGGCTTCTGGGTTAAGCATGACAGGCTCCGCACATGAGGACGGCATAGCCTAGTCGAGCCGCAGGCTTCACACCCGATACAGTGCGCTGCAGCAACAGGCGCCTGTCTGAACAGGCCATGCACATCGGTGACTCAAGATCGGTGCAGACGGGATTTCTACGTTGGGTTGCAAGACCCCGTAGCGAGGTTGGGAAACCCATCCAGGCCGCGCCGTCACCGCCAGCGACGGCGGTCGTATTCCATCAGGCTCAGGCCGCCCAGATAGAAAATGGCGATAGGAGGAATCAACAGAAAACCCAGCAGGGCCGCCGCCAGCTGCAACGTGGGCTGCGACAACGCCAGCAGCAGGCCCCAGTAGCACATGTGGCCGCAGCACAAGGCCTCGTTGGCCCATACCACCACGGCGGGAGCAACGTTCATGTCGTCGTCGTCGGGCACGATGGGCCAACGGGAATAGGCCAACAACAGCACCACCGCCAAACCCATCAACAGGCGGATAAAATCGGCCAATCCCAAGCCCCCTGCCGCCAGCCAGACCAGCGCCAGCAGCAGGTTACCCACGGCCAGGCCGTGGTTGATGCAGCGCGCTGGATAGGACCAACGCTGAGGCGAGGGCTTGTCCATACCCACACTATAGGCAATGGATAAGCAGCCGCCAGCAGCACCTACCCCAGCTGTTGCGCGTGCCTGACGTGCCAGCACGTCACCTCGAGCGTAGCGAGGTTCCCCGCCTGCGGGCGGGGCTAGGGGTGGGAATCAATCAAGGGAGCGCCGCTGCTTGAGAGTGCCAGGCAGGTTAAGCACCCGGGTTCCCCGGGTGCCGGATTAGCAGGTGGCCGCACTCCAACTGCCTGCCAGTGCAGAAAGGCGCCCTACGCTGCCAGATAGGCCGAGCGGGTCAAGCCCAGGCGCAGGGCATCCAGATAGGCGGTCCGCTCGGTTTCGGTCAGCCCTGTCGCACCCGCCACCTTGTCACGGTAGTGGGTCATCAGTTCAGCCGGCTCCAGGTGCACATAGCGCAACATGTCTTCTATGGTGTCGTGGGTCTCAATACCGTCATGCCGTACGGTGCCGTCGGCATCCATATAGACATTGACCGAATCAGTATCGCCAAACAGGTTGTGCATATCGCCCAGTATTTCCTGGTAGGCACCCACCAGGAACACCCCCAACAGATAGTCCTCGCCCGGCTTGAGCACATGCACGGCCAGATTGTTCTCTATGCTCTGGCCATCAACATACTGTTTGATCTTGCCGTCGGAATCACAGGTCAGGTCCTGCAGTACAGCGCGCCGGGTAGGCGTTTCATCCAGTCTGTGCAAAGGCAGGATGGGCAGTACCTGGTCTATCGCCCAGGTATCGGGCAGCGACTGGAACACCGAGAAATTGCAGATGTACTTGTCGGCCAGCTTGTCGTTGAGCTCGTCAAACACTTGGCGGTGCGAGCGCTGGCCTGCCAGCAACTGGCCCTGCAGACGGCGGCAGATGGCAAAGTAGGCCTGCTCGGCCAGGGCCTTCTCGGCCAGGGTCAGCTTGCCTTCGGCAAACTTGGCCGATACTTCGCTCATATAGTGGGTGGCGCGATAATAGGTCTCGGTCGCCATCTCCAGCTCAGTCTGGCCCAACAGCTCAAACAGCCAGCGTATGACTTCGGGCAGGGTGGCAATATCGTCCACCTGCGGGTTCTCGTCGTGGTGGCGCTCCACATCGGTCACCTGCATCACCAGCACGGCATGGTGCGCCGTCATGGCGCGGCCGCTCTCCGAGAAGATGTGCGGATGCGGCAGATCGTTGTCGTCGCAGAATTCCTTGAGCATGGCGACCACCGTACCGGCGTAGTCATCCATGTCGTAATTGATGGAGCTGGGATTGCGGCTATGGGTGCCGTCATAGTCCACCCCCAGGCCGCCGCCCACATCGACCACCTCAACCGGCAGCCCCAGGGCCCGCAGTTCGCCGTAATAACGTATGGCTTCCTTGAAACCGGCCTGGTAGTCGGCCAGGTTGGCAATCTGGCTGCCCATGTGGAAGTGCAGCAGCCGCAGGCTGTCCTTGAAGCCAGCGGCGCTGAAGCGCTCCACCACCGTCAACAGCTGAGCGGCCGACAGGCCGAACTTGGCTTTTTCGCCACCGGTATCGGCCCACTTGCTGGAAGCCAGCGAGGACAGGCGCACGCGCAGGCCCACATTGGGCTGCACACCCAGGCTGCGGGCCTCGTCGATCACGAAGCCCACTTCGGACTCCTTCTCGATCACGATAAATACGCGATGGCCCAGCTTCTGGCCCATCAGGGCCAGGCGGATGAACTCCCTATCCTTGTAGCCATTGCAGACGATGGTGGCGCCACGCGGCGCCAGCGCCAGCACAGCCATCAGCTCAGGCTTGGAGCCGGCTTCCAGGCCGATGGCCGCATCAGCGGTGGCGATGATGGACTTGACCACCGCCTCCTGCTGGTTGACCTTGATCGGATACATGGCGGTATAGCGACCCTTGTAAGCCAGCTTGGCGATGTTCTCGTCAAAGGCACCGCACAGGTCGCGCACGCGGTCTTGCAGAATATCGGGGAAACGAACGATCAGCGGCAGGTCCAGGCCGGTCTTTTCCAGCTGCCCCACCAGGGTGTGCAGGTCCAGCGCATGGCCACCGGCGCCATGGGGCCGAACCAGCACGTGGCCGGCTTCGTTGATGTCGAAATAACCAGCACCCCAGTGACGGATGCCATAGACAGCGCGACTTTGCGCAACGGACCAGCTCATAGCGGTACTCCAGAGGGTGGCGGTGATGCCGCCTATTGTTTCGTTGGGTAATCGAATTGTAACCGCAGATACTCAGTTAGCTGACTTGCCATCCAGGCCGGCCAGCAGGTTGGCGAGCTTGGCGCGGCCCTCCTGCTTGCTGACCACCACATTCTTTTGCCCTGCCAGGCGGCCACTGATGCGGATATCGTCCTGCGGCAGCTCCAGCAGAAAGCGGCTGGGCTCGACGATACTCCACTCCCCTGCCCGCTTGCGCTTGCCGCAATAGGTAATGGTAAGGCTGCGCTGCGCTCGGGTAATGCCCACATACATCAGCCGCCGCTCCTCCTCCACCATGCCGCCATCAATGGACTGCTGGTGTGGCAGGATGCCTTCCTCGCACCCCACCAGAAAGACATGGCCGTACTCCAGCCCCTTGGAGGCATGCAGGGTGGAGAGCCGCACGGCGTCGACCTCTTCCTCGCTACGCCCCTCCAGCAGGGTGATCAAGGCTATTTTCTGCGCCATGTCGATCAGGCTGTCGCCGTTTTCCTCGGCCCGCTTGTCGAACCAGGCCACCAGCTCCAGCACGTTCTTCCACTTGGTCTCGGCCGGCCGGGGCTCGTCCGTCTCATACAGCCAGGTCTCGAACTCGATGGCCGTCAGTATCTCTTTCAACAAGGCGCCGGCCGGCTCACGGTTGGCGCGGCCGGCGATACGGTTGATAAAGCCGCAGAAAGTCTGCAGGGCTTCATACTGCGCCGCCTGCACCAGGCCCTCCAGGCTGGGCATGAACACCGCCTCGAACAGGCTGATCTTGCGCTCGGCCGCCAGGCCGCCCAGCTTCTCCAGCGTCACATTGCCTATGCCGCGCTTGGGTGTGGTGATGGCGCGGATAAACGCGGGGTCGTCGTTCTGGTTGGCGATCAGCCGCAGGTAGGACAGCACGTCCTTGATCTCGGCCTTGTCGAAGAAGCTCTGCCCACCGGCAATCTGGTAGGGAATCTTGTGGTTGCGCAACTGGCTTTCCAGTATCCGGGCCTGGTGGTTGCCACGATACAGGATGGCGTAGTCACTGAACTGGGTACGGTTCTCGAACTTGTGGGCGAGCAGGCGCATGGCCACCATCTCGGCCTCATGCTCCTCGTCCTTCATCTCCACCACGCTGATGGGGTCGCCTATGCCCAGCTCACTCCACAGCTGCTTCTCGAACAGCTTGGGATTGTTGGAGATCACCGCGTTGGCCGCCTTCAGTATGCGGCTGGTGGAACGATAGTTCTGCTCCAGCTTGATCACCTCCAACCGCGGAAAATCCTCTTTCAACAGGTTGAGGTTCTCCACATTGGCACCGCGCCAGGCATAGATACTCTGGTCATCGTCCCCCACCGCAGTGAACTTGCCATGAAAGCCGGTGAGCTGCTTGATCAAGCGATACTGGCAGACGTTGGTGTCCTGGTATTCGTCTATCAGCAGGTAACGCAGCTTCAGCTGCCATTTGGTCAGTATCTCGGGCTCACGATCAAACAGCTCCACGGGCAGTCGTATCAGGTCGTCGAAGTCCACCGCCTGATAGGCAAACAGGGTGTCCTGGTAAGCGCGATAGACGCGGGCGATGCGCAGCTCGCCATCGCTCTGGGCCGAGGTCAGCGCCATGTCCGGGCTGACAAAGTCATTCTTCAGGCGTGAGATGGTGCTGACTGCGCCGCGTATTTCGTCCTTATCGGTGGTCGCCAGGATATCGGACACGATCTTCATCGCATCGGCGCTATCGAGTATGGAAAAGCGCGGCTTGTAACCCAACGCCGCATGTTCCATCCGCACCAGCTGCAAACCCAGCGAGTGAAAGGTCGATACCGTTAGCCCCTTTAGCCGGCTGGCATCCATCAAATGCCCCACCCGCTCCTGCATCTCGCGCGCCGCCTTGTTGGTAAAAGTGATGGCGGCGATATTGCGGGCATCGTAGCCCGCCTGCTCGATCATGTAGGCGATCTTCTGGGTAATCACCCGGGTCTTGCCCGAACCCGCACCGGCCAGCACCAGCAAAGGGCCGTCCAGATGCCGTACAGCGGCTTGTTGCGGGGAATTGAGCTTGTGCAGCATGAAGGGGCAAGTCCTTGAAGGGGCGCGGATTTTAGCATGCTGGCGCAGCATAGCCAGACGAGATGGCATTTCTGCCCATGCTGCCTAAACTCATACGACACCCATGTGACAAGCAGGGGCGTACAGCTGCGTCAGTTTCCTCGCCAGGCGGGCAGATGACCACACCGCCTGACGGGCAACGCCGGTTTGTAGACAGCCCCTTGATAACGCGCCGGAACCAGGAATACCAACCTAGAACAGGAGCAACATCGTGTACCAACGCCCCCACCGCTTGCTGACCGGCCTCCTGCTGGCCGCCCTGCTGCCTGTCGGCATGGCCCAAGCCGCCGACAAACCTGCCAGCATCAATATCTGTACCGAAAATGAAGAATCCTACCCCTGGCTGCTGAAGGATAGGCCAGGGCTCAATATGATCATGATGCGCCAGGTAGAAAAACAGCTGGGCACCAAGATCGAGATCAAGACACTGCCCTGGAAACGCTGCATGGAAGAGGTCAAGGCCGGCACCATGGATGGCTTGTTCAAGATCAGCTTCAAGGCCGACCGCATGGACATAGGCCACTATCCGATGACAGGCGACAAACCCGACAGCAGCAAGCGCATGCTGGATGACAGCTACAGTCTCTACCGGCTCAAGGGTGGCAAGCTGGAGTGGGACGGCAAGGCCATCAAGAATGCCGACGGCGCCGCCATCGGCGCGCAGGCCGGATTTTCCATCGTCGACCAACTCAAGGGCCTGGGTGTGCGGGTGGACGATGGTACCCGCAGTGCCGACGACAACCTGCAGAAGCTGGTTAACGGCCGCGTAGCCGGAGTGGCGCTGCAGACCCTGGAGGGCGATATCAGCATTGCCAGCAAGCCTGAGCTGGCCGCCAAGCTGGAGAAGGTCAGCCCACCCCTGGTGGTGAAGCCCTACTTTCTGATGCTGTCCAAGCCCTTTGTGGCCAAGTACCCCGCCTTTGCCACCCAGGTGTGGGATACCGTCGCCGCCGTGCGTGAATCCGCCGAGTACAAGAAGCAGGTCCAGCAGTTCAAATAGCTGCCGGCTCGCCCGCCAGTGCACAAATCAGACACTGGCGGGCCGCCCCGGCAGCCGCCCTCAAGTGCTGCCTGCGCCCACACCGGCAAGGCCGTAGCACGGCCCTATGGCGCCGATCGCGTCCGTAGCCATACCCTGCGCAGCACTGTCCGAACTGCCGCCACACCCCATCTGTCCCGCCTTAAGCACTGAATGCAAAAGCGAAATTGACACCGACATACAAAGTGGCTATAGTTCGGCCTCTTTTGCGTGACCGCCGCCTGTCGCGACGAGCTATCAGCCTCGCCACAAGCCAGTCGAAGAACATTTTTCAGTAAATCAGTCGGGAGTCCAAAATGGCTCGAGTATGCAAGATCACCGGCAAGCGTCCGATGGTCGGGAACAATGTTTCCCACGCCAACAACAAAACCAAGCGTCGTTTCCTGCCTAACCTGCAATATCGCAAGTTCTGGGTAGAAAGCGAAAACCGTTGGGTGCGCCTGCGTGTTTCCAACGCCGGCCTGCGCAACATCGACAAGCTGGGCATCGATGTGGTGCTGGCTGACCTTCGCGCCCGTGGCGAACTGTAATCCGGGAGAGATGAATCATGCGTGAAAAGATCAAGCTGGAATCGACCGCAGGCACGGGTCACTTTTACACCACCACCAAGAACAAGCGCACCATGCCGGAAAAGATGGAGATCAAGAAGTTTGATCCCGTCGCCCGCAAGCATGTTGCCTACAAAGAAACCAAGCTCAAGTAAGCACGGTTTCCGCTCAAGTCAGCCGACACTTGAGCGCTGGTGATGCATACTCGCAAGCCCCCGCCTCGTGCGGGGGTTTTGTTTTGTCACGCAAGCCGCCATCATGGCAACCATGACCCAACACGCCATCATCCTGTTCGCCCACGGTGCCCGCGACCCCTTGTGGGCAGCACCCTTCGAGAAACTGGCCGCCCTGGTGGCGGCACGCCGCCCGGATCATCTGGTGCGGCTGGCGTTTCTGGAGCTGATGACACCCAATCTAGCCGATTGCGTGGCCAGCCTGGTAGCCGAGAATATAGCCAGCATGACCATCGTACCGGCCTTTATGGCCCGCGGCGCACACCTGCGACGGGATCTGCCCTTGCTGGTGGCCGCACTGCGCGAGCAACACCCCCACCTGCAAATCAGCGTCACCGAGGCGCTGGGCGAGACCGATGCCGTCCTGGGCGCCATGGCCGACTGGATAGCAGCCAGCCAGGACGCATGAAGCGCCGCAGCAGGCACTACTGAAAGGCAATCTCCGCCGTAGGCAGTGCCACAATCTCCGGCCCGAAACTGGTGATATCGGGCAGCGTGGCATTGTGGTGGGTTCTTATCTGCAAGGCCGTGGCGTGGGCCTTGTCATGGGTGGTGTGGGCATCCGCCGCCAGCACCACCGGAAAGCCCAGTGCCGCCGCACGGCGGGTGGTGGTATCCACACAGAACTCCGTGGCATAGCCACAGATCACCAATCGCGACACACCATGCTGCACCAGCAACTCGGCCAACGGGGTGCGCAGGAAGGCATCGGGCGTGGTCTTGCGCACTACGATATCGCCAGTCATCGCCAGCAGATCTTCCTGCAACTGCCAGCCCTCCGAGCCATGCGCCAGCGCGCTGCCCAGGCGTTCATGCTGCACCATCACCACCGGCATGCCCGCCTCGCGCGCACGGGCAGACAGCTGATTGATGCGATCCACCACGGCATCCGCCTCATAGGGATGCGGCAAGGGATCGAACAAACCGCGCTGGACGTCGATGATCAATAGGGCAGATTTCATAGGCTATGTATGTCCATCAGGTTGGTCAGGCGTATGCCCTCAGGCATGCGATGCCGGCGATGATACCGGAGCGGCGCCGCACTCCCGGTTACAAACCACGCTCCGGCCAAACATCCCGCAGTATCTCCAGCAGTAGCCGCACCAGCACATCGTCGGCCATTTCGGCGGGGTAGATAAAGGACAGCGGCACGGTGACCTCGGCGTCGCCCCATATCCACAAACGCCCCTCCTGCTCTGCCGCCTCGGCCACATCGCGCCGCAGCATGCACAGGCCCAGCCCGGCCTCTACGCACACCAGCATGGCCTGCTCCTGGTCCACGTCGTAGACCTTCTTGGGGGCAATATTGTGTTCACGCCAGATATCGGCATGCAGCTTGGACAGGCTGGAGAACTGGGTAGCGCCCACCCAGGGCTGTCGGCCAAGCGTACGCCAGTCGCAACCCTGCAGGGTTTCGCGCCAGGCAGCAGGCGCTGCCACCACATAAGGTAGCTCCTCCAGCGTCAGGGTATGCACCGTCTGGTAGGGGTTCTTGCCGATAAAGAAACCGGCATCCAGCTCCTTCTTGCGTACTTCGTTGAGTATGGAGCCGGATATGCCCTGCAAGGTGCTCAGCTGCACCAGCGGATAGCGCTGCTTCAGCAAGGCCAGCATGGGCCCCAGCCGCAACAGCTCCGGGCTAAGTATGGTACCCAGCCGCAGCTTGCCGCTGAGCTGCCCCTTGAGCGCGCGGGCCTTGTTCAGCATTTCGCGGCTGCCGGCCAGTATCCGCTCTGCCTCCGGCAGCAGCAGCTTGCCGGCCTCGGTCAGCTGCACCCCGGCCGAACTGCGCTCGAACAGGCTGATGCCGGTTTCCTCTTCCAGCGCCTTGATCTGGGCGGTTACCGCCGGCTGGCTCAGATGCAGTATCTCCGCCGCCTGGGTCAGGTGGCCCTGCTGCGCCACCGTCACAAAGGTGCGCAGTTGGTAGATTTCCATTGCTCACTCCAGGTTTTCTTATCTGCCTATTGTGCAGCTTGCCGCAGACCCACGCCATCAGCGAAATCTATCAGCGCCATCAGTACCATTGCGCATTCGCCCCCGAAACCCGCACCAATACTGGGTTTATCGCACTGCAGCATCGCTCGGCAAATGGCGCGTATCCGAATTTGCGATTGGATGGGTATTGGCAAGCAGGCGTAGTTTTGCGCCACGACACCGGCCGGGCCTGCCCGCAGCGTGATCACCATGGCCCACCAGAGGCCGCAACCTTGATGGGCGTAAGCCCGCCAGAGAAGATGGAGACATTGCAATGACAGATATCGCCAACGCGGCGCCCGGCGTGCATGCCGAGCCCAGGCCAATGACCCGAGAAGAACGGAAAGTGATTTTCGCCTCTTCGCTGGGCACGGTTTTCGAGTGGTATGACTTCTACCTGTACGGCTCGCTGGCCGCCATCATCGCCAAGCACTTCTTTGCCGGCGTCAACGACACCACCGCCTTTATCTTTGCCTTGATGGCCTTTGCCGCCGGCTTTGCAGTACGGCCTTTCGGTGCCATCGTGTTTGGTCGCCTGGGCGACATGATAGGCCGCAAGTACACCTTCCTTGTCACCATCCTGATCATGGGCCTGTCCACTGCCATCGTCGGCATCCTGCCCAGCTATGGCACCATAGGCATTGCGGCACCCATACTGCTGATCACGCTGCGGCTGCTGCAAGGGCTGGCACTGGGTGGTGAGTATGGCGGTGCAGCCACCTATGTGGCCGAACATGCACCTCATGGCAAACGCGGCCTCTACACCAGCTTCATCCAGACTACCGCGACCCTGGGCCTGTTCCTGTCGCTGCTGGTGATCTGGCTCTGCCGCAATGCGCTGGGTACCGAAGCCTTCCAGGAATGGGGCTGGCGCATTCCCTTCCTGGTCTCCATCGTGATGCTGGCTGTATCGGTCTATATCCGCATGCAGTTGCACGAGTCGCCCGCCTTCAAGAAGATGAAGGAGGAAGGCAAGCACTCCAAGGCACCGCTGACTGAGTCGTTCGGCCGCTGGCCCAACCTCAAGATCGTGCTGCTCTCGCTGTTCGGCGGCACCGCCGGCCAGGCGGTGGTGTGGTACACCGGACAGTTCTACGCATTGTTCTTTCTCACCAAGACCCTGGGAGTGGAAGCGGACAGGGCCGACCTGCTGATCGCCGTCTCGCTGGCCATTGCCACGCCGTTTTTTGTGATTTTTGGCGCCCTGTCCGACAAGATAGGCCGCAAGAAGATCATCATGGCCGGCTGCCTGATTGCCGCCATCAGCTACTTCCCCATCTTCAAGGCGCTGACCCACAACGCCAACCCGGCGCTGGAGTCTGCCATCGCCCGCGCACCGGTCAAGGTCGTGGCAGACCCGGCCAAGTGCGCCTTCCAGTTCGATCCCATAGGCAAGGCGACCTTCAAGCAGTCCTGCGACATCATCAAGTCGGCATTGGCCAAGAAGGGCATACCCTACGAGAACGTGGCCGCGCCTGCAGGCACCCTGGCAACTGTCAGCGTGGGCGAAACCGTCATTACCAGCTTTGAAGGCGAAAACCTGGACAAGGATGCCTTCAAGGCCCAGGCCGATGGTTTCAACAAATCGCTGGGCGGCGCCCTGACCACCGCCGGCTATCCCGCCAAGGCCGACCCGGCCAGCATGAACACCCCCATGGTGGTGACGCTGCTCACCATCCTGGTGATCTTCGTGACCATGGTGTATGGCCCCATCGCGGCCTGGTTGGTCGAGCTGTTTCCGACCAAGATACGCTACACCTCGATGTCCCTGCCCTACCATATCGGTAATGGCTGGTTTGGCGGCTTCCTGCCTACCGTGGCCTTTGCCATGGTGGCAGCCACCGGCGATATCTACTACGGCTTGTGGTATCCCATCCTGTTTGCCCTGATGACCTTCGTCATTGGTTGCCTGTTCGCACCAGAAACCAAGGACAGGGATATCTACGCCAACGACTGAGCCTGAGCCTTGGCAGGGTGGCGCCCCTGAACGGAGCCACCCTGCCGCAGGACAGATCAAGCTATGGTTTCGTTTTCTCCGGCACAAGCCCAGAATAGTCTGGTCTCTGGTTCTGTTGCCCCTTGCCTTGCCCAAGCGAAGCAAGCGCCAACAGCGTCACAGCAAAAACTCAAAAACAAAGGAGCCCCTCAATGTCCACGCTCGATTCCATACTCAAGGAAACGCGCCTTTTCCCACCGTCGGACGAGTTTCGGCACCGTGCCACCATACCCGGCATGGATGCCTACAACGCCCTGTGTGAACAGGCGGACGACCACTACCTGTCCTACTGGGGGGATATCGCCCGCGAGCTGATCAGCTGGAAAAAACCGTTCAGCCGGGTACTGGACGATAGCAATGCACCGTTCTTCAAGTGGTTCGACGACGGCGTGCTCAATGTCAGCTACAACTGCCTCGATAGGCACCTGGCCCAGAACGCCAACAAGATCGCCATCATCTTCGAGGCCGACGATGGTGCCGTCACCCGCGTCACCTATGCCGAGCTGCACAGGCGGGTATGCCAGTTCGCCAACGGGCTCAAGACACTGGGCATAAAGAAGGGCGAGCGGGTCGTCATCTACATGCCCATGAGCATAGAAGCAGTGGTGGCCATGCAGGCATGCGCCCGCATCGGCGCCATCCATTCCGTGGTATTTGGCGGCTTCTCGGCCAAATCGGTACAAGAGCGCATACAGGACGCCGGCGCTGTTGCCGTCATCACGGCCAACGAAGGCATGCGCGGCGGCAAGGCCGTGGCACTCAAGGCAGTGATCGACGAGGCCATCAGCCTGGGGGGTTGCGAATCCGTCCGCCATGTGGTGGTCTACCAGCGTAGCAACAATGGTGCGACCGTATGGGCCGATGGCCGCGATATCTGGTGGCACAAGCTGACCGAAGGCCAGGCCGAGCAATGCGAGCCAGAATGGATGAATGCGGAAGACCCACTGTTCATCCTCTACACCTCGGGCTCCACCGGCAAGCCCAAGGGTATCCAGCACTCCAGCGCAGGCTACCTCTTGGGGGCCATGAATTCCTTCCGCTGGGTATTCGATGCCAAGCCCAATGATGTGTTCTGGTGTACGGCCGACGTAGGCTGGATCACCGGCCACAGCTATGTCTGCTACGGCCCGCTGGGCATGGCGGCCACTCAGGTGATCTTCGAGGGTGTGCCCACCTACCCCGACGCCCATCGCTTTTGGCAGATGATAGAGAAGCACAAGGTCAGCATCTTCTATACCGCCCCGACTGCCATACGCTCACTGATCAAACTGGGCGCGGATTTCCCGCAGCAACACGATCTCTCCAGCCTGCGCCTGCTGGGTACGGTGGGCGAGCCCATCAATCCCGAGGCCTGGATCTGGTATCACGAGGCCGTCGGCGGCGGGCGCTGCCCCATAGTTGATACCTGGTGGCAGACCGAGACCGGCTCGGTAATGATAGCCCCGCTGCCCGGTGCCGTGGCGACCAAGCCGGGCTCTTGCACCCTGCCTTTGCCCGGCATCATCGCCGATATCGTCGATGAATCCGGCGCACCGGTCGAAGCCGGCAAGGGCGGCATGCTGGTCATCAAGAAACCCTTTCCCAGCCTGGTGCGCACCATCTGGGGCGACCCTGAACGATTCAAGAAGACCTATTTCCCCGAGGAGTTCAACGGCCAGTACTACCTGGCCGGCGACTCGGCCCACCGGGATGAGCATGGCTACGTCTGGATCATGGGCCGCATAGATGATGTGCTGAATGTCTCCGGCCACCGCTTGGGCACCATGGAAATTGAATCAGCGCTGGTGGCCAACCCGCTGGTGGCCGAGGCCGCCGTGGTGGGCAAACCTCACGAGATCAAGGGCGAGGCCGTGGTGGCATTCGTGGTGCTTAAGGGTGCACGCCCTACCGGCGAAGACGCCAAAAAAATGGTTGAGCAGCTGAAGAACTGGGTAGCGCACGAAATCGGCAAAATCGCCCAGCCAGACGATATCCGCTTTGGCGACAATCTGCCCAAGACGCGTTCTGGCAAGATCATGCGGCGGCTGCTACGTGCCATTGCCCGCGGTGAAGCCATCACCCAGGACACCTCCACTTTGGAGAACCCAGCCATCCTGCAACAGTTGCAAGAACCCGCCTGAGCATTGCACACAGCCAACAAAAAGCGCCGCAAGGCGCTTTTTGCTGTCACCAACCAGTACATCGCCAGCCTTCACCCTTACCGCGTGCCCGCGGCGCTCAGCCCTGCAAGGTCCAAGCCCCTCGCGCCAGCCGATTGGCCAGGTCGATGGCAGGCAATGGTGGGCTGACCAGGTAACCCTGCACCTCATCACAGCCCTCCTGCTTGAGGAAAGACCATTGCTCCGGCGTCTCCACCCCCTCAGCAATGACCTGTAGGCCAAGATTACGCGCCAGGTTGACCACGGCGCGGGTGATGGCGCTGTCGTCCGCATCGCCCGGGATATCCATCACAAAGGAACGATCCACCTTGAGCTTGTCGACCTTGAAGCGCTTGAGATAGCTGAGCGAGGAATAACCGGTGCCGAAATCATCGATGGCCAGTTTGAGCCCCATGGCCTTCAGCGCGGCCAGGGTGGCGATGGTGGATTCCACATCCTGCACGATCACGCTCTCCGTTACCTCCAGCGCCAGCCAGCGGGCATCCAGCCCCGTCTCCTTCAGTATGCCAGTGATATCCTCAGCCAGGTCGCGGCGGTAGAACTGCATGGCGGAGAGGTTGACCGCCACCTCGATGGGGGGCAGGCCCTCATCCTGCCAGGCACGATTCTGCCTGCAGGCTTCACGCAGCACCCACTCGCCTATATCGCCTATGAGTCCGCGCTCCTCCGCGATGGGAATGAACTGCATGGGTCCGATCAGGCCACGCTCCGGATGGCGCCAGCGTATCAGCGCCTCGACGCCCACAATGGCCCCGCTGCTCATGGCCACCTGAGGTTGGTAATGCAGCACGAACTCGTCGCGCTCCAGTGCACGGCGAAGCTGATTCTCCACGGCCAGTATCTCGCGCGCTCTGGCATTCATATCGGCGGTATAGAAGCGGAAAGTGTTACGACCATGCTCCTTGGCGTGGTACATGGCCGCATCGGCATTGCGCACCAGGGTGTCGTAGTCCTCGCCATCCTCGGGGTAGAGCGCTATCCCCAGCGAAGGCGTCACCACCAGCTCATGCTCATCCACAACAAAGGGACGCGCCAGCCGTTCCAGCACCCGGCTGGCCACATAGCTGGCATCCTCGCCGCTGTCCAGATTGCGCAGCAGGATAACGAACTCGTCCCCCCCCAGCCGGCCCACCGCATCGCCGGCACGCAGGGCATCGTTAAGGCGGCTGGCCACTTCCTTGAGCAATTGGTCGCCCACATCATGGCCTAACGAATCGTTGATGGTCTTGAAGTGATCCAGATCCACAAACAGCAGGGCACGGTGCACGCCATGCCGATGTGCCTCGGCGATGGCCTCCTCAGCCAGTTCGCGGAAATACGCCCGGTTAGGCAAAACAGTCAACGCATCGAAGCGCGCCAGATGCAGAATGCGCTCCTGGGCCGCCTTGGCATCGCTGATATCCCGTATCAGCAGCACCACATCGCCAATGCGGCCCGTCACATCGCGCACCACATTGATCTGGGCCCAGGCCGTAAACACCCCGCCGGACTTGCGCCGGAATGGCACTTCGCCCTGCCAAGCGCCGCCATTGGTGTAGTTCGCGTTGATTTCCTCGTACACCCTGGTTTCTACCGAAGGATCACGCAATACGCTACTGGGCTGGCCGACGATTTCATCGGCGTGGTAGCCGAGGATATCGGTAAAGGCACGGTTGACCGAAGTAATACGGTTGTCCGGCGCAATCACCATGATGGCTTCGGCCGTGTTGTCGAACACCTTGGCCGCCAGCTCCATGCGCTGGGCTGCCGCCTTGCGCTCGGTCAGGTCGCGCAGGATGCGCCAGATGCCTATGGCACGGCCATCCACGTCACGCATCAGCACCCCCTTGGCGCTCACCGGCAACAAGCCGGCGCTGGGACGGTACAACTCGATCTCATATTCGTTGCAATGACCATCCACCAGCACCCGGTGCTGCATCATATGGTCATCGTAGCTGCGCCAATCCTCCGCCACGAACTGGCCCATGGGCCGGCCCACCAGGGCCGCGCTGGGTACGCCCAGCAGCGCCAGCATGGCCGGATTGGCATCCTGCACCCGGCCATCCATGTCCACCACGCAGATGCCATCGAGGTTGGAAATAAACAGTTCGCGGTACTTGGCTTCGGAAGCCCGCAAGGCCTCCTCGGTCTGCACCCGCTCCACGATATCCTGCTCCAGTGCCTCGTTCTTGTCGTTCAGTTCGCCAAACAGGCGGTGCAGCTCTCCCCTGGCCCACTCCAGCTGCCGGCCCAGATCGCCTATCTCGTCCTCACGAGTCCAGACGGTGCCCGGTGGCGCCTCATGGTTGGTCAACGCCCGCGCCTGCTCCGACAAGCGCCGCAGTGGCACCAGAAAACGTGAATCCAGCAGCAGCAGGATAAGCAGCAGACTGACGACCAGCATTACCCCGATCAGCAGCACGTATTCCCGTCCCTGGGCGGCCAGCCGGCGGCGCAGATCGCCGTCATCAAAGGTAATGGTGACCTTGCCTATGACCTGGTCGCCAAAGTGCACAGGGCGGGAGAGGTGGGTCACCACACCTTGCCGGCGCTCAGGCAGGTTGACCGCAATAAAGGGCTCGCCAGGGAAGGTGCCATCCACCTGTACCGATACGATGCGGGCGTCCTTCATGGCGGTGTCCACCAAGGGCTGGCCGGCATTGAGGGAAAGATCCCACAAGGGCTGGCGCAAACCCAGCGCCAGGGTCTCCAGCACCCGCTCCTGCTCGGCCCGGAACTGCAAGGTCAGCTCGTGACGCCGCCACTCCAGCATCAACAGGGTGAAGATAACGCCAGGCGCCAGCAGCCCCACGGCGACAACCAGCACGAATACCTGCCGCAGGCTAAGGTGGGTCAGCCAATGCTTGATGCGCAACCAGGGTGAGGTGGCTGGCACATTGCTAGTCGAGACTGCTGTATCCAATCGAATCTCCGTACTTGCAGCAGCTAGCGCACCCCTCCTGATGGTGGGCGCACGGCACCGCGCGGCAGACAAGGCCGATTCTGCAGTATCTGTCACCCGACCGACAGAAGCAAAACCACCATGAAAAAAAGCCCGGTAAAAACCGGGCTTTTTCTACTTTCAACCTGACTATCAGGCTTCGGCGGGTGCTGCAGGTGCGGCTTCATCAGCCAGCGCTGCCTTGATGCTGAGGCGCACGCGGCCCTTCTCATCCTGCTCCAGCGCCTTGACGCGAACAATCTGACCTTCCTTCAGGTAGTCGGCCACATTATTTACGCGTTCGTTGGCAATCTGGCTCACATGCACCAGGCCGTCACGACCCGGCATGATCTGCACGATAGCGCCGACGTTCTTGTCCAGAATCTTGATCACCGGGCCTTCGTAGATCTTGCCGATCTCGATTTCAGCGGTGATTTCGGCGATACGGCGCTTGGCCTCATCGGCACCGTCGCTGGAAACCGATGCGATGGTGATGGTGCCATCATCCTGGATATCGATCTGGGTGCCGGTTTCCTCGGTCAGGGCACGGATCACGGCACCACCCTTGCCGATCACGTCACGGATCTTCTCCGGATTGATCTTCATGGTGTAGAGGCGCGGCGCGTGCTGCGACACTTCCTCACGGGCGTGATCCAGCGAACCCTTCATGATGCCGAGGATATGCAGGCGGCCTTCCTGTGCCTGATCCAGCGCCACCCGCATGATTTCCTTGGTGATGCCGTTGATCTTGATATCCATCTGCAGGGCGGTCACGCCCAGTTCGGTACCGGCCACCTTGAAGTCCATATCGCCCAGGTGATCTTCGTCACCCAGGATGTCGGACAGCACGGCGAAACGGTTGCCTTCCTTGATCAGGCCCATGGCAATACCAGCCACGTGCGACTTCAGGGGCACACCCGCATCCATCAGCGCCAGGCTGCCGCCACAGACCGAAGCCATGGAGGACGAACCGTTGGACTCGGTGATTTCCGACACCACGCGCATGGAGTAGCTGAAATCTTCCTTCTTCGGCAGCACGGCGATCAGCGCGCGCTTGGCCAGGCGCCCATGGCCGATTTCGCGGCGCTTGGGCGTACCGACACGGCCGGTCTCACCGGTCGAATAGGGAGGGAAGTTGTAATGCAGCATGAAGCGGTCGGTGTATTCACCCATCAGCGCATCGATCTTCTGCTCATCCAGCTTGGTGCCCAGGGTGGCAACCACGATGCCCTGGGTTTCACCACGGGTGAACAGCGCCGAGCCGTGGGTACGCGGCAGCACGCCGGTGCGAATCTCGATGGGACGCACGGTACGGGTGTCGCGACCATCGATACGGGGGTAGCCGTCCAGTATCTGGTTACGGACGATCTTGGCTTCCAGGCCGTGGAAGATATCCTTGATCTGGTTGGCACGCAGGGTGTCGGTGTTCTCGTCGATCAGCGCTGCCTTGACCTTGGCCCAGGTGTCGTTGATCTGCGCCACGCGCAGCTGCTTTTGCGGAATACGGAAAGCCAGCTTGAGGCCTTCGTCGGACAGGGCGGCGACCTGGGCCACCAAGGCCTCATCGACCGCAGGCTCTTGCCAGTCCCAGACTTCCGGGTTCACTTCATCAGCCAGCGCATTAATGGCGTTGATGGCAGCCTGCATCTGCTCGTGGCCGAACACCACGGCACCCAGCATGATGGCCTCGGACAGTTCCTGTGCTTCGGATTCCACCATCAGCACGGCCTGGGCGGTACCCGCCACCACCAGGTCCAGCTGCGATTCAGCCAGTTCGGCCTTGGTGGGGTTCAGCAGGTACTGGCCATTGGCGTAACCCACGCGGGCGGCACCGATAGGGCCCTGGAACGGCAGGCCGGAGATGGCGAGGGCTGCCGATGCGCCGATCAACGCAGGGATGTCCGGATCGATCTCGGGATCCACCGACATCACCGTGGCGACGATCTGGATCTCGTTGTAGAAGGCTTCCGGGAACAGCGGACGGATGGGACGATCGATCAGGCGAGATGTGAGGATTTCCTTTTCCGAAGGGCGACCTTCACGCTTGAAGAAGCCGCCGGGGATCTTGCCGGCGGCGTAAGTACGTTCCTGGTAATCCACGGTCAGGGGGAAGAAATCCTGGCCGGGTTTGACATTCTTGGCACCCACCACGGTGACCAGCACCACGGTATCGTCCATGGAAACCATCACGGCGCCGGAGGCCTGACGGGCAATCTCGCCAGTTGCGAGAGTAACAGTGTGCTTGCCGTAGGCAAACGATTTGGAGATGCGATTGAACACGCTTTTCGTCCTTTTCGACTGGTCATGTCCAGCGACCATGACCCATATCCGCCGACGCGCTGAATTCGGTGATTGCATAAACCGACGCCGGGGTTCCAGCCAACTTGCTTGCCGCAGGGCGTGGCCGGAACCACTTCACGCCCAACAGAATACGGAGCAGAGACTCCTGCCATGCGCCCTGTGGCGCATCGCAGCAGTGCCCGGTCCTGAAATGCAAAAAGCCGCTGCAGTTAGCAGCGGCTTTTCTTGAAACGCTTACTTACGCAGACCCAGCTTGGCGATCAACTCGCGGTAGCCATCCAGGTTGGTGCGCTTGTAATAGGCCAGCAACTTGCGACGCTGGTTAACCATCTTCAGCAGACCACGACGGCTGTGGTGATCCTTGGCGTTAGCCTTGAAGTGGCCGGTCAGGTCGTTGATACGAGCCGTCAGCAGGGCAACCTGCACTTCGGGGGAACCGGTGTCGCCCTGGGCACGTTGGTATTGCTTGACGATCTCGGCTTTTTGTTCGACGGTCACTGCCATTTTGTGTAACTCCACATACTAAAAAGCACCGTTCAGCGGTGCAGACGAGCAAGGCGAGTCGGCTATGCCGCCAACCCCTCCTGGCTTCCTGGCCGCCATCAACTGTGAACCACAGTAGACAGCAATCTGCGCGGAGACAGCACCTGGTCGGTCAATTCAGCCAGCCCAAGAAAGGTCGGCTGCCCAGCACCGGTGTCGCCATAAACGCGCAAGCCGACGATTATCCCACCATCTGACGGAAAACGCACGGACAATCCGTGGGTTAGCTTATCGGTCTGGGCGGCATCCAGCGTCACGGCAGGCAAATCCGCCAGCAGGCTATCGGCCGGCAGCAGCAAAGCATCGCGCTGATCCAGCGCCAGGGCCTCGAACTGCTCAACCGTAATCGCATCCTCCAGCTTAAAACCCGCCGTCTGGGTGCGTCGCAGGCCAATCAGGTGGGCGCCGCAACCCAGCAGCGCAGCAATGTCCTCTGCCAGGGTACGGATATAGGTCCCCTTGCTGCAGCGCACATCCAGCACCAACTCGTCTCCCGCAAAATGCAGCACGTCGATGCCGTAGATGGTGATGCGGCGCGCCTCCCGCTCCAGCGTGATGCCTGCCCGCGCATATTCGTAAAGGGGCTTGCCCTCATGCTTGAGGGCCGAGTACATCGGGGGCACCTGCTCTATCTCGCCGACAAAGCGAGCCACCGCAGCATCCACCGCCATCCGGTCGCACTGTACCGGCCGGGTATCCAGCACCTCGCCTTCGGCATCGCCCGTGGTGGTGGTCACCCCCAGCTTGAGCGTGGCGACATAGCGCTTGTCGGCATCCAGCATGCGCTGGGCAAACTTGGTGGCATCGCCAAAACACAGTGGCAGCAGGCCGGTAGCCAAGGGGTCGAGCACTCCGGTATGGCCGCCCTTCTCCGCCTGCAGCAGCCAGCGACACTTCTGCAGGGCCTGGTTGCTGGACGCCCCATAGGGCTTGTCAAGCAACAGCACGCCGTGCACCGGTCGCTTAATCCTTTTTATCTGCGTCTGCTTCATCGTCAGCCGGCCCGGTGGTCTGCATGGCTTGGTCTATCAGCTTGTCCAGCGACATGCCATATTCGACCGAGCGATCGTATTCAAAGTGCAGTTCGGGCATCTTGAACAGCTTGATGCGCTTGGACAGCTCGCTGCGCAGCCAGCCTGCCGAGCGGTTCAGGGTGTACTGCGACTCCAGCTCATCGCCCTTCATCAGGGTGTAGAACACCTTGGCATGGCTCATGTCACGGGTCACTTCCACACCGGTCAGCGTGACAAAACCGATACGCGGGTCTTTCAGCTCTAGGCGGATCAGCTCTGCCAGCTCCCGCTGCATCTGCTGGGCCACTCGATCAGAGCGGGTAAAGTCTTTAGGCATGATGTATGGCCTCGGGCGTGAGAACCAGGTTGCAGCCCCCACGCCATGTTGAATTCTTAAAGTACAACAGGCGCCAAGCCCAGTCGGGCTTCGCGCCTGTCGATGCAGCAGGGCCGGCGCACCGCACGCCCTGCCCACTACGGCTTACAGGGTACGGGCAACTTCGATGATCTCGAAGACTTCCAGCATGTCGCCTTCCTGGATGTCATTGTAGTTCTTCAGTTGCAGACCGCACTCAAAGCCCGCCTTGACTTCCTTGGCGTCGTCCTTGAAGCGCTTGAGGCTTTCCAGCTCGCCCTGGTGGATGACCACGTGGTTACGCAGCAGGCGTACGCCAGCACCGCGCTTGACCACGCCTTCGTGCACCAGACAGCCGGCGATGGAGCCAACCTTGGACACGGTGAAGACCTGACGGATCTCGACCGAACCAATGATCTGTTCCTTCTTCTCCGGCGCCAGCATGCCCGACAGCGCAGCCTTCACCTCATCCACAGCGTCGTAGATGATGTTGTAGTAGCGCACATCCACGCCTTCGTTCTCGGCCAGACGGCGGGCCATGGCATCGGCACGCACGTTGAAGCCGATGATGACAGCCTTGGAGGCCAGCGCCAGGTTAACGTCGGACTCGGTGATGCCACCCACGCCCGAGTGCAGTATGTTGACGCG
The DNA here is from genome assembly GCF_030160395.1 of Chitinimonas prasina. GTDB lineage: Bacteria > Pseudomonadota > Gammaproteobacteria > Burkholderiales > Chitinimonadaceae > Chitinimonas > Chitinimonas prasina. The sequence continues at coordinate 30,825 of NZ_BSOG01000007.1, read as the reverse complement.
CACTTCGTTGGTGGACAGCTTCTGCAGGCTTTGCGACAGCGCCTCGAAGGAGCCTTGCACGTCGGCCTTGATGATGATGGGGAGGTTCTGCACCTCGCCATCGGCCATCGCTGCCATCATGTTCTCCAGCTTAGCGGCCTGTTGCTTGGCCAGCTTCACATCACGGAACTTGCCTTGACGGAACAGGGCGATTTCACGCGCCTTGCGCTCGTCCGACAGCACCATGGCGTCTTCACCGGCATTCGGCACTTCCGACAGACCGAGTATCTCGACCGGAATGGAAGGACCAGCTTCGTTGATGTTCTTGCCGTTCTCATCGAGCATGGCGCGAACCTTGCCGAATACGCCGCCGGCGAGCACCACGTCGCCCTTGCGCAGGGTACCGGACTGCACCAGCATGGTGGAGACCGGGCCACGGCCCTTGTCCAGGCGGGCTTCGATGATCAGGCCCTTGGCCGGCGCATCCACCGGTGCGGTCAGTTCCAGCACTTCGGCTTGCAGCAGGATGGCATCCAGCAGACCGTCGATATTGGTACCCATCTTGGCCGACACCTCGATGAACTGGGTATCACCACCCCAATCCTCGGGCACCACCTCGTGGGCCACCAGTTCCTGGCGGATGCGCTCGATATTGGCGCCCTGCTTGTCGATCTTGTTCACCGCTACCACGATAGGCACCTTGGCAGCCTTGGCGTGGTGGATGGCTTCAATAGTCTGGGGCATCACGCCGTCATCGGCAGCCACCACCAGCACCACGATATCGGTCGCGCTGGCACCACGGGCACGCATGGCGGTAAACGCTTCGTGGCCTGGGGTATCGAGGAAGGTAATCATGCCCTTCTCGGTTTCCACGTGGTAGGCACCGATATGCTGGGTAATCCCGCCGGCTTCGCCCGCCGCCACCTTGGCGCGACGGATGTAATCCAGCAGCGAGGTCTTGCCGTGGTCGACGTGACCCATCACGGTCACTACCGGGGCGCGCGGCAGCAGCTCATGCTCCTGCTTCTCGCTGCCATCCAGATAGGTTTCCGGATCATCCAGGCGTGCGGCAACAGCCTGATGGCCCATTTCCTCGACCACGATCATGGCCGTTTCCTGGTCCAACACCTGGTTGATGGTCACCATCATGCCCATCTTCATGAGCACCTTGATCACTTCCGCAGCCTTGACCGCCATCTTGTGGGCCAGATCGGCCACCGAGATGGTTTCCGGCACATCGACTTCGCGCGAGATAGGCTCAGTGGGGGCCTGGAATCCGTGGGCGTTGTTATCGTCAGCACCACCGCCCTTGCCACGGCCTCCCTTCTTCCCACTCTTCCAGCCACCAGTGCCGGTATCGCCGCCACGGGTCTTGAGGCCACCACGGCGCTTGGCGCCATCGCCCCAGCCATCCTTGGCGGGTGCGGCTGCCTTCTTCACGTCGGCAGCAGCCGGCTTGGCATCCTTCTTGACCTCGCCCGGCTTGCTGGGAGCGCGGTGCAGGGTATGTTCGGTATTGGCGGGTTTCTTGGGTGCAGCGGCAGCCTCGGCCGCTGCCTTGGCAGCTGCTTCCTGCGCAGCCTTACGTGCAGCTTCGCGATCCTGCTTGGCCTTGATATCAGCAGCCTGGCGCTCGAACAGGGCACGCTGGCGGGCAGCCTGAACTTCACGGGCATCCAGCTCAGCTTGGCCCAGCACATCGGCGCGCGACAGCGGCGCAGCAGCCGGTGCAGGCGCCGCAGCCTCAACCACGGGGGCCGCTATCGGCTCCACCTTGGGCTCAGGCTTGGCCTTCTCTTCGGCCTTGGGCTTGTCTTGCTTGGGCTTGGCTTCCACCTTCGGCTCTGCCACCACGGCAACCGGGGCTTCCACCACCGGCTCGGGCACCACTTCAGGCGCCGCCTCGATCACGGGTGCAGCTTCAACAACCGGTGCGGTCTCCACGACAGCCTCGGCCACCACAACGGTTTCCGCCGCAGCAACCGGCTCAGCCACCACGGCCGCTTCGATCACCGGCTCCGCCACATGGGCATCAGCCTCGTGCTGGGCACTCGCCGCAGCCTCAGGCGTCAGCAACACGCGCTTCTTCTTCACTTCCACCTGGATGGTACGGGCCTTGCCCGTGGCATCGGACTTCTTGATCTCGCTGGTCTGCTTGCGCGCCAGGGTGACCTTGGGCTTGTCCATGGCCGAACCATGCACGCTGCGCAGATAGGCCAGCAGCTTGGTCTTGTCCTGTTCGGTCAAGGCGTCATCGACACCGGCCTTGTCCACGCCGGCTGCGCGTAGTTGGTCTAACAGATGCTGCGGCGGCATCCTAAGATCGGCCGCAAATTGGCTAACGTTCATTTGACTCATTCTGGCTCCCGTCTCCTTGCCGTGTCCGGCTTACTGCTGCTCGAACGCCTGGTTTTGCTCAAACCAGTGGGCGCGGGCGGTCATAATCAATTGCTTGGCGGCTTCAGCGTCCATGCTGGTCATCTCGACCAGCTCGTCCACGGCCAGCTCGGCCAAGTCGTCGCGGGTAGCTATGCCATTGCTGGCCAGCGCGCGAGCGATATCGGGGGTCATGCCCTCCAGGTGCTGCAACTCTTCAACGCTGTTCTCGACCTGTTCTTCCTTGGCAATCGCCTGGGTCAAGAGGGCATCACGAGCGCGGCTACGCAGCTCGTTCACCAGGTTTTCGTCAAAGCCGTCGATATCCAGCATCTCGTCGATGGGCACATACGCAACTTCTTCCAGGCTGCCGAATCCTTCCTGCACCAGGATCTCGGCCACTTCTTCATCCACATCCAGGGCAGCCATGAACAGTTCGCGCACCTTGGCGTATTCCACCTCGTGCTTCTGCTCAACCTGCTCCAGCGTCATGATGTTGAGGTTCCAGCCCGTCAGCTCGGCGGCAAGGCGCACGTTCTGACCGCCGCGGCCGATGGCCATGGCAAGATTTTCCTCGTCCACAGCCACGTCCATGCTGTGGCTTTCCTCGTCCACCATGATCTTCTGCACTTCGGCCGGCGCCAGGGCGCCCAGCACGAACTGCGCCGGATCGGCAGACCACAGCACGATGTCCACGCGCTCACCAGCCAGCTCACCGGTCACTGCCTGCACGCGCGAACCGCGCATGCCAATACAGGTGCCTTGCGGGTCTACCCGTGGATCGTTGGACTTGACGGCGATCTTGGCGCGCGCACCCGGATCACGGGCAGCACCACGGATCTCGATCAGGCCTTCCTCGATTTCCGGCACCTCCAGCTCAAACAGCTTGGCGATGAACTCAGGCACCGTACGGCTCAGTATCAGTTGCGCGCCACGGCCATCGCGGTCGATCTTGACCAGATAGGCACGGACTCGGTCACCGACCCGCAGGTTTTCCTTGGGGATCATGTGCTCACGCGGCAACTTGGCTTCCAGCTTGCCCACTTCGACAATGGCATTGCCACGCTCGATGCGCTTGATGGTGCCGGTTACCAGGTGTTCCTTGCGATCCAGGAAGTCATTGAGGATCTGCTCGCGCTCGGCATCGCGGATCTTCTGCAGGATCACCTGCTTGGCAGTCTGGGCGCCGATACGGCCGAATTCGATGGGCTCCAGCGGCTCCTCGTAGAAGTCGCCTATCGTCAGCGCCAAGCCTTTTTCCTTCACGTCGGTGATCGCAAACTGACGCGAGGGTTCTTCGTGGTCGTTGTCCTCGACCACTTCCCAGCGACGGAAGCTTTCATAATCACCAGACACGCGATCTATCGCCACGCGTACATCCACATCATCGACATACCGCTTCTTGGTGGCCGAGGCCAGCGCCATTTCCAGCGCGCTGAACACGATGTCTTGCGCTACGTTCTTCTCGCGCGCCAAGGCATCGACCAGCAACAGGATTTCACGACTCATTTCTCGAATACCTCCAACCGTATCGCTTCGGGCACAGGCCCCAATCTCTAAAAACCCCAATCCCGCACAGCATCCGCTCTATCGAACAGATACTCAGAACACCGGCACCAAACGCGCCCGGTCGATCTGCGCCAGGGGCACCGCCACCAACTGGTCAGGGGCCAGCAGCACCTCCACCTTGCCATCGGAGATGCCTTTCAATTCGCCTTGCAGCATCTTGCGGCCACCTTCCAGCGGCACGCGCAACTTGATCTTCACCTGTTGCCCCGCGAAACGGACAAAGTCCGCCTCCTTCTTCAGAGGGCGATCGAGGCCCGGCGAGGAAATCTCCAGGCGCTCATAGGGCACGTTCTCCACGGTGAACAAGTGGGAGAGATGATTGCTCACCTTCACACAGTCATCCAGCGTGATGCCCGTCGGGCTGTCGATAAACACCCGTACCAAGCCATCCCGGCCGATCTCCAGATCAACCAGCTCATAACCCAGGCCAGGTAGCGTGGTGTCCAACAAACGTTGCATGTCCATAGCGCGCCGCAGAAATGAAAAATGGGCCCTCGAGCCCACTTCAGATACACAAAGAATTGAAATCCCCGCTATTTTAGCGACTTAGCGGCGGAAACGGAACCCCAATAGCATTACTAATACAGCTGTTGTATTGACTGAGCATGTGCTTGGTTGGCACTTGGCGCAACTTTGGCTATTCCGGTACAGTGCCAGCCGGTGGTGCAAGGATGCGGTTGAGCCTTGTGACACGGCTTGCAGCACAGGCTTGCAAGCCTCATGCCGCAAGGGTCAGCCAGTAATAATTGATACCACCCCTGCCCCGACGGGCAGCACAAAGACCAGCAGACACGGAGACAGCAGAGATGGAAAAAATCTGGTTGAACCAGTATCAGTCCGGCGTTCCCGCCGAAATCGACGTCAACGAATTCCAGTCGGCGGGCGAGGTCTTCGAGAAAAGCGCCAAGAAATTCGCTGACCGGCCAGCCTTCGCCAACTCGATCAAGTTCGCCAGCCGCACCATGAACTATGGCGAGGTGGAAGCCGCCTCGCGCGATCTGGGCGCCTACCTGCAGCATGAACTGAAGCTGGGCAAGGGCGAACGCGTCGCGGTCATGATGCCCAACCTGCTGCAATACCCTGTCTGCGTGTTCGGCGTGTTGCGCGCCGGCCTCACCGTTGTCAACGTCAATCCGCTCTACACCCCCCGTGAACTGGAACACCAGCTCAAGGATTCCGGCGCCACCACCATCATCATCGTTGCCAACTTCGCCCATGTGCTGGCCGAAGTCATAGGCAAGACCCCGGTGAAGAACGTCATCGTCACCGAAATGGGCGACATGCTGGGCTTCAAGGGCTCCATCATCAGCTTCCTGCTCAAGCACGTGAAGAAGATGGTGCCGGCCTACAATCTGCCGCAGGCTGTCTCCTTCAATGGCGCCCTGGCCATCGGCCGCCGCCACGAGCTGAAGAAGGTTCCCGTCGGCCACGACGACATTGCCTTCCTGCAGTACACAGGCGGCACCACCGGGGTCTCCAAGGGTGCCATGCTGACCCACCGCAACATCATCGCCAACATGCAGCAGGCCCACGCCTGGCTCAGGCCACTGGTGGAAGAAGGCAAGGAAGTAATCGTCTGCGCCCTGCCGCTGTACCATATCTTCTCGCTGACAGCGAACTGCATGGTGTTCTCCAAGATAGGTGGCATGAACGTGCTGATCACCAATCCGCGCGACATCCCGGCCTTTGTGGAGGAGCTGAACAAGTTTCCCATCACCTGCATGACGGGCGTCAACACCCTGTTCAATGCCCTGACCAACAATCCCGATTTCAAGAACGTCAATTTCCGCACCTGGAAACTGGCGCTGGGTGGCGGCATGGCCGTACAGAAAGCCGTGGCCGAGCACTGGAAGGAAATGACCGGCGTACCGCTGATCGAGGCCTACGGCCTCACCGAGACCTCGCCGGCCGCCTGCATCAACCCCATGAACCTCAAGACCTACAACGGCGCGATCGGCCTGCCAGTGCCGTCCACCGACATCCAGGTGCGCGATGCCGACGGCAAGGAACTGGGCTTCGAAGAAGCTGGCGAGCTCTGGATCAAAGGCCCGCAGGTCATGAAGGGCTACTGGAACCGCCCAGAGGAAACCGCCAAGGTCATCGATGCAGATGGCTGGCTGGCGACCGGTGACATGGCCATCGTGCATCCCGATGGCTTCGTCAAACTGGTCGATCGCAAGAAGGACATGGTTCTGGTGTCGGGCTTCAACGTCTACCCCAATGAAGTGGAAGACGTGGTCGCCATGCACCCCGGCGTGCTGGAAGTGGCCTGTATCGGCATACCTGACGACAAGTCCGGTGAAGTGGTGAAGATATTCGTGGTGAAGAAGGATGCCTCGCTGACCGACACCGCCGTCATCGAGCACTGCAAGAAGAATATGACAGGCTACAAGGTGCCCAAGTACGTCGAATTCCGCACCGAGTTGCCCAAGACCAACGTGGGCAAGATTCTGCGCCGCGCCCTGCGTGACGAAGAGCTGGCCAAGGCCAAGTAAGCCCCGCCACCTACCGGCAAACCCAAGGCAAACCCGCTCTATGGCGGGTTTGCCTTTTTTGCCGTGCTAAACTGATGGCATAAATCCGCTCATGCAAAGACACTCATGAACCTGCTCCCCTTCTTCAAGATGATGGCCGAGAAAAAGGCCAGCGACCTGTTCGTTACCGCAGGCAGCCCGGTGCAGGTCAAGATCCAGGGCGTGCTCTACCCGGTAAACAAGCAGGTACTGGAGTCCGCCCATGTGCAGACCCTGGCCTACGAGCTGATGACCGAGGACCAACGGGCCACGTTCGAATCGGAATGGGAAATGAACTTCGGCCACCCCATCGAGGGCATAGGCAACTTCCGTATCAACATCTTTCGCCAGCGCGGCAATGTCGGCATCGTGGTCCGCTATATCAAGGCGATCTCCCCCACCATCGATGACCTGCGCCTGCCCGACGCACTGAAGCAGCTGATCATGGAGAAGCGGGGCCTGATCTTCGTGGTCGGCTCCACCGGCTCGGGCAAGACGTCCACCATTACCGCCATGCTGGAGCACCGCAACACCACCTCGCCGGGCCATATACTCACCATCGAAGACCCGATCGAGTACATCTACCCCCATCGCAAGAGCATCGTCAGCCAGCGTGAAGTGGGCATAGACACCCACAGCTTCTCTGATGCGCTCAAGAACGCCATGCGGGAAGCGCCTGACGTCATGATGATAGGCGAGATACGCGACAAGATGACCATGCAGCATGCCCTGACCTATGCCCAGGCAGGCCACCTGATCATCAGTACGCTGCACGCCAACAACAGCTACCACTCGATGAACCGCATCATCAACTTCTTCCCGCATGAAGCTCGCGAGAGCCTGCTGATGGACTTGAGCGTCGCGCTCAAGGCGGTCATCTCGCAGCGTCTGGTCAAGAACAAGCAGGGCCAGCTGACCCCGGCAGTGGAAGTCATGGTCAACTCCAGCCGTATTGCCGAGCTGATCAAGAACGGCGAGATCGATCAGATGAAGGAAGCCATGGAGCAAAGCCTCTACCAGGGCTCCCAGACGTTTGAGCAGGCCCTGTACAAGCTCTATCGCGAAGGCGAGATCACCTACGACGAAGCCATGAGCAATGCCGACTCGGCCACCAACCTGGCCTGGCTGATCAACAACGCCCAGTCGCAGGAAGAAAAAGACGCCGAGCGCAGCCAGAAGCGAGCGCAGTCCGATGCAGCCCGCGCCGCACCGGCCGAGCCCGAAATCAGCTTCGATATCGACCTGCACTGAGCCGCCAGGCCTGTCCCGGCCGGACCCAACCCAGCCGGGCAAGCTGCCCGGCGCCAACCGCCATCCCGATACATGATGAAACTGCACGGCATAACCAACTGCGACACAGTCAAGAAAGCCCGTAGCTGGCTCAATGAACACGGCCAGGCACATGACTTCCACGATTTCAAGAAGCAAGGAGTGGATGCCGCCCAACTGGCGGGCTGGATCGCCAAGCTCGGCTGGGAGCCGCTGGTCAACAAGCAGGGCACTACCTGGCGCAAGCTGGACCCGACCCGCCAGGCCCAGGTGGTGGATGCCGCCAGCGCCATCGCCCTTATGCTGGAACAGCCCTCGGTCATCAAGCGGCCGGTGCTTGAGCATGGCGATCAACTGACTGTAGGCTTCAAACCCGACCAATACGCCCGGCTGTTCGCAACTTAGGCCCACACCCTCCATGACCGACCCTACCCTGCTACTGACCCAGCAACTGGTGGGCCTGGACTCCATCACCCCCACCGATGCCGGCTGCCAGGACCTACTGATAGCGCGGTTGGCTGCCCTGGGCTTCGCCATAGAGCGCATGCGCCATGGCGAAGTAGACAATTTCTGGGCACGGCGCGGCACGGCAGCACCGCTGTTGTGCTTTGCCGGCCACACCGACGTGGTACCCACAGGCCCGCGCGATCAATGGCATAGCCAGCCGTTTGCGCCGGAAATCCGGGACGGCCAGCTTTACGGCCGAGGCGCCGCCGACATGAAGGCCTCGCTAGCGGCCTTCATCACGGCGGTGGAAGATTTTCTCGGCCAGCATCCGGAGCCCGCCGGCTCCATCGGCTTCCTGATCACTTCAGACGAAGAAGGTCCGGCGCTGGATGGCACGGTCAGGGTGGTAGAAGCCTTGGCGACAAGGGGAGAGACCCTGGACTACTGCATCGTTGGCGAACCCACCTCGGCCCAAGTCTTCGGCGACACCATCAAGAATGGCCGGCGCGGCTCGCTCTCGGGCAAGCTCACCATCCACGGGGTACAGGGTCACATTGCCTACCCCCACTTGGCCCGCAATCCGGTACACGAAGCCGCCCCCGCACTGGCCGAGCTGGCTGCCACAGTGTGGGATGAAGGCAACGCCTACTTCCCCCCCACCACCTGGCAGATATCCAATATCCACGCCGGCACCGGCGCCACGAATGTCATCCCAGGCGAGCTGGTGGTGCAGTTCAACTTCCGCTACAGCACCGCCAGCACGGCCGAGAGCCTGCGCGACAAGGTAGACGCCATACTGGATCGGCACGGCCTGGATTACGCCATCGCCTGGACCTTGAGCGGCCGCCCCTTCCTGACCGAGCCAGGCGCCTTGTCACAGGCGCTGCAGACCGCCATACAAGCCGAGACGGGCCAACTGGCCGAGCTGTCCACCAGCGGCGGCACCTCCGACGGTCGCTTTATCGCCGCCATCTGCCCCCAGGTAGTGGAGTTCGGCCCGCTCAATGCCACCATACACAAGCTCAACGAATGCGTGGCCGTAGCCGATCTACCCAGGCTGTCGGCCATCTATCGCCGCACCCTGGAGCACCTGCTGACTTAGCACCCCATTAAAGCCTTTTCGCCTCACGCCGGCCTGCAGGCAAAAGATCTTTGAACAGGCGCTTGGCCACAAACGGCCCATCCCTAACCGACGCCAGGATACCCACCATGACCCAACCTATCGCCCTCGTCACCGGAGCAAGCAGCGGCTTTGGCCTGGCCACCGCCCAGCGCCTGCTGGCACGCGGCTACCGCGTGATCGCCGCCGCCCGCCGACAAGACAAGCTGGCCGCGCTGGCCGACCAACATCCCGGTCAGGTGCTGGCACTGCCGCTGGATGTCAGCGATCGCCAGGCCATACGCGCTGCGCTCACCGCGCTACCCGGCGACTGGGCCGCCATCGACCTGCTGGTCAACAACGCCGGCCTGGCCCTGGGCCTGGCACCGGCCCAAGGCGCCAGCCTGGACGACTGGCAGACCATGATAGACACCAACTGCCTGGGCCTGGCAGCCGTCACCCACGCCGTCCTGCCTGGCATGGTGGCCCGCAACCGCGGCCTGATCATCAACATCGGCTCCATTGCCGGCGATTACGCCTACCCTGGCGGAAATGTCTATGGCGCCACCAAGGCCTTCGTGCACCAGTTCAGCCTCAACCTCAAGGCCGACCTGCTCGGTACCGGCGTCAGGGTCAGCAGCATAGAACCCGGCCTGGCCGGCGGCAGCGAATTCTCCAATGTGCGATTCAAGGGCGATGATGCCAAGGCCGCCAGTGTCTACCAGGGCACCCAGCCGCTACTGCCGGACGATATCGCTGCCACGGTGGAGTGGCTGGCCAGCCTGCCCCCCCACGTCAACATCAACGTCATCGAGATGATGCCCACCTGCCAGGCCCCCGGCCCCCTGGCCATACACCGTCAAGCCTGACCCAGCATCAATAAAAACGCCCCGCAATGCGGGGCGTCGCTTTACCTGCAAACAGCTCAGGCCGGCTCGGCAGCCACTTCCTTGATATCCAGCCTGACTACATCCGCCTCATCGACATCGATGGTCACCTCGCCACCACCGGCCAGCCTGCCAAACAACAACTCGTCTGCCAGCGCCTTGCGTATGGTGTCCTGAATCAGGCGCGACATCGGTCTGGCACCCATCAGGGGGTCGAAACCCTTGCGTGCCAGATAGGCCTTGAGCGCCTCGCTGAAGTGGGCCTCCACCTTCTTCTCGTGCAACTGGCTCTCCAGCTGCATGAGGAACTTGTCCACCACCTGCAAGATGATCTCCTGCGTCAGCGGGGCGAAGCTGATGGTGGCATCCAGCCGATTGCGGAACTCCGGCGTAAACAGCCGCTTGATCTCGGCCAACTCGTCACCCACCGCCTTGCTGTTGGTGAAGCCTATGCTGGCCTTGTTCAAGGATTCGGCCCCCGCATTGGTGGTCATGACGATGATCACATTGCGGAAATCCGCCTTGCGGCCGTTGTTGTCGGTCAGCGTACCGTGGTCCATCACCTGCAGCAGCACGTTGAAGATGTCCGGATGGGCTTTCTCGATCTCATCCAGTAGCAGCACCGCATAAGGATGCTTGGTGATGGCCTCGGTCAGTAGCCCGCCCTGATCGAACCCCACATAGCCGGGCGGCGCGCCTATCAGCCGGCTGACCGCATGGCGTTCCATGTATTCCGACATATCAAAGCGGATCAGCTCGATACCCAGGGTATAGGCCAGTTGCCGCGCCACCTCGGTCTTGCCAACCCCGGTCGGGCCGGAGAACAGGAAGGAGCCGATGGGCTTTTGCGGATTACCCAGGCCTGCACGGGCCATCTTGATCGAAGCCGCCAGCGCATCAATGGCCTTCTCCTGACCAAACACCACGTTCTTTAGATCGCGATCCAGGGTCTTGAGCGCGTTGCGGTCGTCGCTGGACACATTCTTGGGCGGAATGCGGGCGATCTTGGCCACGATCTCCTCGACCTCACCCTTGCCTATGGTCTTCTTCTGGCGCGACTTGGGCAGTATCTTCTGCGCCGCGCCAGCCTCGTCTATCACATCGATGGCCTTGTCGGGCAGATGGCGGTCGTTGATGTACTTGGCCGACAGCTCAGCCGCCGTGGCCAGCGCCGCCGCCGTGTACTTGACGCCATGGTGCTCCTCGAAGCGGCTCTTGAGCCCCTTCAGTATCTCCACCGTCTGCTCGATGGTGGGCTCGCTCACGTCTATCTTCTGGAAGCGACGGCTGAGCGCATTGTCCTTCTCGAATATGCCGCGGAACTCGGTATAGGTGGTGGCGCCTATGCACTTGAGCGCACCATTGCTCAGCGCCGGCTTGAGCAGGTTGGAGGCATCCAGCGTACCACCAGAAGCCGCGCCCGCCCCCACCACGGTATGGATCTCGTCTATGAACAGGATGCCATTGCGATCCTCGCCCAACTGCTTGATCACCGCCTTGAGGCGCTGCTCGAAATCACCACGGTACTTGGTGCCCGCCAGCAAAGCGCCCATGTCCAGGGCGTAGACCGTGGCATCCACCAGTATGTCAGGCACTTCGCCGTCGACGATGCGCTTGGCCAGGCCCTCGGCAATGGCCGTCTTGCCCACGCCAGCCTCGCCCACCAGCAGGGGGTTGTTCTTGCGCCGGCGGCACAGCACCTGTATCACCCGTTCGATCTCGGCATCGCGCCCGATCAAGGGGTCGATACGGCCCTGGCTGGCGGCCTGGTTCAGGTTCAGGGTAAAGCTCTCCAGCGCCCCATGGTTCTGGGTTTCCGCTTCGCTCTCGTGCTCCGCCTCACCGCCCTTGGGCGCCGCCTGGCCGCCCGATTGTGGTGCCACCTTGCTGATGCCGTGAGAGATGAAATTGACCACATCCAGCCGAGTGATTCCCTGCTGATGCAGGAAGTAAACGGCATGCGAATCCTTTTCGCCGAAGATGGCAACCAGCACGTTGGCGCCCGTCACTTCCTTCTTGCCGGACGACTGCACATGCAGGATGGCACGCTGTATCACGCGCTGGAAACCGATGGTGGGCTGGGTTTCCACCTCGCCGGTACCGGCCACCATGGGCGTGTGTTCGGCCACGAAGTCGGTCAGTTCGCGGCGCAACTGGTCGATCTTGGCGCCGCAGGCGCGCAGCACTTCCGCCGCGCTCTGGTTGTCGAGCATGGCCAACAGGAGGTGTTCCACCGTGATGTATTCGTGGCGTTTCTGACGCGCCTCCACAAAAGCCGTATGCAGGCTTACTTCGAGTTCCTGGGCAATCATCAGTTTTCCTCCATGACGCACTGTAGCGGGTGCTGATGCCGCCGTGAAAAATCCATTACCTGCGCGACCTTGGTCGCCGCCACATCCTTGGGATACAACCCGCAAACACCTTTGCCCTCCGTATGTACTTGGAGCATCACACGGTTGGCCCGTTCATGATCCATGGCAAAAAACTGCTGCAGTACCACCACCACGAATTCCATGGGTGTGAAGTCGTCGTTGAGCAGCAGCACCTTGTACATCGACGGTGGTTTGACTCGGGTGGGTGACTTGGCGAGTTCAACGCCGTCGTTGTGCTTTATGGCCATGATCAAGTTGTGTGAGAAGAGCAGTTGCTACTGTTACCTAATTTTGGCCCGTGCCGCCAGCATTTCAAGTGGTGTATTTGTGATGTATTTCCCCTACAACCCGCCAAGTGGCACGCATAGGGTGCTTGACGGCCATATTCGGCGGGGGGTACAAGGCAAACGTTTGGATTCAAGTTGGAAGCTAGTACCGGCTGTCGGCTGTACGCGATTGCGTAGTACATAGAAGTGCCAGTCTTGCGAGCCTTGAACCATAACAACACCCAAGCGGCTCGCCGCTTTTATCTTCGCACCCGCAATTGAGGAATTAGCACAATGGCAACTGGTACCGTCAAATGGTTTAACGACGCCAAGGGTTTTGGTTTTATCACCCCCGATGATGGTGGTGAAGACCTGTTCGCCCACTTCTCGGCGATCAACATGAATGGCTTCAAGACCCTGAAGGAAGGCCAAAAGGTCTCTTTCGAAGTGACCCAAGGCCCCAAGGGCAAGCAAGCGTCGAACATTCAGAACGCCTAAGCGTTCCGAAGTTTCATGCAAGCGTCAGAAAACCCCGCCTCGGCGGGGTTTTTTGTTGCCACAATCTTCCGGGCAATCACTAGCAGATGTGCTAGCCCTGCATTTGTAACAAAATTACCTGTCTGCACATCGACCAGATCGCCGAATTCGGCCCGATTTGACCGCCCCTGCTGGGCAATACCATGGTCGTCACGCAAACCAGTCGCTGCCCGATGCGCCGCCCCGGCCAGCACCCACCGGCAACGGCGCTTTAATGGCGCCTGGCGCCACGCCAGGCGCGCCTGGCAAGCAAAGTAGCCAGAGCCGCCTTCAGCCCCTAGAAGGCCGCCTGCAGCGGCAAACACACAAGCCCGCCCTGGCTGAAAAACAAAACCCCGCCGAAGCGGGGTTCTGCTTTGCCGACGAACGGCAGGCTTGCGCGCAATTACATGCGGGCAATCATGGCATCGCCAAAGGCCGAACAGCTGACTTCGGTAGCGCCATCCATCAGGCGGGCAAAGTCATAAGTGACCTGCTTGTCGCCGATGGCCTTTTCCATGGAGCTGATGATGAGGTCGGCCGCTTCGGTCCAGCCCATATGGCGCAGCATCATTTCAGCCGAGAGTATCAGCGAACCGGGGTTCACCTTGTCCTGGCCGGCATACTTGGGGGCTGTGCCGTGGGTGGCTTCGAACATGGCCACATCGTCGCTCAGGTTGGCGCCTGGAGCGATACCGATACCGCCGACCTGGGCCGCCAGGGCGTCGGAGATGTAATCGCCGTTCAGGTTCAGGGTAGCCACCACATCGTATTCAGCCGGACGCAGCAGAATCTGCTGCAAGAAGGCATCAGCGATCACATCCTTGATCACGATGCCGCCAGGCAGCTTGAGCCACGGGCCGCCGTCAATCTCGACGCCGCCGAACTCGTTCTTGGCCAGGGCATAGGCCCAATCACGGAAGCCACCTTCGGTGAACTTCATGATGTTGCCCTTGTGCACAATGGTCACGCTCTTGCGGCCGTTGTCGATGGCGTACTGGATGGCCTTGCGCACCAGGCGCTCGGTACCTTCCTTCGAAACCGGCTTGATGCCGATACCGGAGGTGGCCGGGAAGCGGATCTTCTTCACGCCCATCTCGTTCTGCAGGAAGCCGATCACCTTCTTGGCGCCTTCGGATTCCGACGCCCATTCGATACCAGCGTAGATGTCTTCGGTGTTCTCGCGGAAGATCACCATGTCGGTCAGGTCAGGACGCTTCAGCGGCGACGGCACGCCAGTGAAGTAACGAACCGGACGCAGACAGGTGTAGAGGTCCAGCTCCTGGCGCAGCGCCACGTTCAGCGAGCGGATGCCGCCACCCACCGGAGTGGTCATCGGGCCCTTGATGGAGATCACATAGTCCTTCAGTGCGGCCATGGTCTCTTCCGGCAACCAAACGTCGGAGCCATAGACCTTGGTCGACTTCTCACCGGCGTAGATTTCCATCCAGTGTATCTGCTTCTTGCCGCCATAGGCCTTGGCCACGGCAGCATCCACCACCTTCTTCATCACCGGGGTGATGTCGATACCGATGCCGTCACCTTCGATGAAAGGGATGATGGGTTGATCGGGAATGGCCTGGCCGGGGACGATCTTCTGACCACCAGCGGGAACCTTGATGTGCGATTGAGTGCTCATGCCTGCTCCGAAAGAGTTTGCTTGGGGGGTATGGATGGCTGCTTGTGACAGCCCTTGCTTGATTCGAGTTCTTGGTACAGCGTGCAGCGGGTCATCTCACGCTGTAAACCTTGCTATTATCGGGCAAAACCCTGCTTTTCTGCCAGTTCGGCCGTATATATGCCTGATGTCATCCTGTTCAACAAACCCTACGGCGTGATCACCCAGTTCTCCGACCACGCCCTGCACCCCACCCTGTCGAACCATATCGACGCGCCGGGCTTCTATCCCGCCGGCCGGCTGGATACCGACTCGGAGGGACTGCTGCTGCTGACCAATGACGGCAAGCTGCAGGCCCATATTGCCGACCCGCGCCACAAACTGCCCAAGACCTATTGGGTACAGGTGGAGGGCAACCCCAGTGATGAGGCCCTTGCGGCCCTGCGTCGCGGCGTGGATCTGGGCGACTTCACCACGCTGCCCGCCCTGGCAGAGCGGCTGGCCCCACCCGATATCTGGCCACGCTCACCGCCCATACGGGTGCGGAAATTCATCCCCGACAGCTGGATAGCCCTGACCATACGCGAAGGCAAGAACCGCCAGGTCAGGCGCATGACGGCCAAGGTGGGCCTGCCTACCTTGCGGCTGATACGCATGCAGGTAGGCGACTGGACGCTGGAGGGCATCGCCCCCGGCGCATGGCGCCAGCTCAGTGTAGATCTGCCACCCACCGCCGCTCCCCGCAACCCACGCAAGCCCATGAGGCCCTGATGCTGATACCCGCCGGCCAACACCCCAAGGCGATTGCCATCGCCCAGGCACTGATCGATGGCTTTGACCGCCATTACAGCATCTTCCGGCAGGTGAGCCGGGCGGCCAAGGCCCGCTTCGAAGCAGGCGACTGGCACGCCGTACAGTCAGCCTCCAAGGAGCGGATACGCTTTTACGACGAACGGGTGGACGAGTGCGTGGCAAGGCTGCACGAGGAATTCCACGCCGACTGGCTGGATGACGACATCTGGCAACAGGCCAAGCTGCTGTTCATCGGCATGCTGGTCAACCACAAGCAGCCCGAGCTGGCGGAAACCTTCTTCAACTCGGTCTGCTGCAAGATCCTGCACCGCAACTATTTCCACAACGATTTCATCTTTGTGCGGCCCGCCATCTCGACCGAATACATCGAGTCCGATCCGCCCACCTACCGTAGCTACTACCCCCGCGCCGGCGGTTTTCGCCGTAGCCTGCGCCGCATCGTCGAGGACTTCAGCTGGGACCGCAACTTCGCCGACCTCGATCGTGATATCGACTATGTCATCCAGACAGCGCTGCAGCACGTGGGCGGCAAATGGCCCGAGATCGAGGCAAACTTCCAGATACAGGTGCTATCCAGCGCCTTTTACCGCAACAAGGCCGCCTACATCATCGGTAAGGCAGTCAACGGCGGGGTGGAATACCCGTTCGCCGTACCCGTATTGCACGACCAGTACGGCCGCCTCTGCCTCGACACCCTGCTGCTGGAACCACGCCGCATCGCCGTGCTGTTCTCGCTGAACCGGGCCTACTTCATGGTGGACATGGCCTCGCCCTCTGGCTATGTCGGTTTTCTGCGCTCCATGCTGCCATTCAAGCCCAAGGCCGAGCTCTATACCATGCTGGGGCTGGCCAAGCAGGGCAAGACCGTGTTCTACCGCGACCTGATGCACCATCTGCGCCATTCCCGCGATGATTTCATCATCGCCCCCGGCATACGTGGCCTGGTAATGCTGGTATTCACCCTGCCCTCCTTCCCCTATGTGTTCAAGCTGATCAAGGACGAGATCGCCCCCACCAAGGATGTCACCCAGGAGATAGTCCGCGCCAAATACCAGCTGGTGAAACAGCATGACCGGGTAGGCCGCATGGCCGACACTCTGGAATTCAGCAACGTGGCACTGCCCAAGGCCCGGTTTACCGAGGAGCTGCTGACCGAGCTGCGCACGCTGGCCCCCAGCCTGCTGGAGGAGGATGAGCACGAAGTGGTCATCCGCCACCTCTATATCGAGCGCCGCATGGAGCCGCTCAACCTCTTCCTCAACCGTGCCACCACCGAGCAGCTGGAAATGGCCGTGGCCGACTACGGCAATGCCATCCGGGAGCTGGCCACGGCCAATATCTTCCCCGGCGACATGCTGTTCAAGAACTTCGGCATCACCCGCTATGGCCGCGTCGTGTTCTACGACTACGACGAAATCGAGTACATGACCGACTGCAACTTCCGCGAGATACCCGAGGCCCCTTCGCCCGAGATGGAAATGGCCAGCGAGCCGTGGTATCCGGTCGCCCGCAATGATGTCTTCCCGGAAGAGTTCGCCCGCTTCCTGTTGGGGCCCAGCGAGATACGACGGGTGTTCCTGCAGCACCATCGCGATCTGCTCAATCCCAGGTTCTGGCGTAGCCGGCAGGACCGCATCCGCGCGGGCCACGTGGAAGACTTCTACCCCTACCCGCACGAATTGCGTTTCTGCCATTTGTTCGGCCAAGCCGCCGACTCGGCGGCATAGCCCCTCCACCAGGCAAAAAGCGCCGCCGGAAACCTTCCGGCGGCGCTTTTTCACGTGCTCACAACAACTAGCGGCTTAGCTAAGCCAGATGGCGCCCACTGCGGCAGTCAACAGGCCTGCCAACACGGCAGCCAGCAGTGCCCGCATGCCTATCTCCGCCATGGTCTGCTGCTTGCCTGGCGCCATGGCGCCAATACCGGCCACGCAGATACCTACCGAGGAGAAGTTGGAGAACGACGACAGCGCAAAGGTCGAAATCAGGATGGAGTGGGCCGACAAGAGGCCCTGCTCCTTCATGCGACCCAGATCCAGGTAGGCAATGAACTCGTTGACCACCACCTTTTGGCCCAGCAGCGAACCCACCAGCAAGGTTTCATTCCAGGGCACACCCAGCAGCCAGGCCACCGGCCGGCACAACTGGCCAAACAGGTACTGCAGGGTCAGGCCCGAGAATGCACCACCGGTGCTGACACGTATCCAGCTGTTGACGCCAAGCATCTCGCCCAGCCAGTTCTGGCTGAGATGGTTGATCAGTGCGATCAGGGACACGCACACCATCAGCACGGCCGCCACAATGGCCGCCAGCTTCAAACCTTCCACCGTACCTGCCACCAAGGCATTGATGAAGTGACCCTGGTGCCCATGGTCGTAATCCATGCGGTTGGACGACATATGCTCGGGATCGTCCTCCGGCATCATGATCTTGGCAAAGATCACGGCGGCAGGTGCATTCATCAGCGAGGCCAGCAGCAGCCAGGTGGCAAACTTGGCTTGCTCGACCGGATTGGGACCACCCAGGAAGCTCACATAGGCGGCCAGCACAGAACCGGCCAGCGTAGCCATGCCGCCCACCATCAGGCAGAACAGCTCCGAGCGGGTCATGCGGCTGATATAGGGTTTGACCAGCAGAGGTGCCTCGGACTGGCCCATGAAGATATTGGCCGCTACCGACAGGCTCTCCGGCCCCGACAGCTTCATCGTGCGCTTCATCAGCCATGCCAGGCCGTACACCACGCGCTGCAGGATACCAAAGTGGTACAGCAAGGCCGACAGGCCCGAGAAGAACATCAAAATGGGCAGAACGTTAAAGGCAAAGATGAAAGCCAGCTTGCCGCCAGGGTTGGCCAGATCGCCAAAGATGAATCGCGCACCATCGCCCGAAAAATTGAGCATGTGCACAAAACCGGCGCTGAAGCTCTCCAGCATATGGCGGGCCACCACCACCTTGCTGAACAAGAGGCAGAAGCCTGAATGCAGCACCAGACCTATACCGATGATGCGCCAGTTGATGGCGCGGCGATTAGCAGAAAATGCGTAGGCGATCGCCAGCAGGCTGATGATGCCGATCAAGGATTGCAGGGCCACCGACATGGCGCGCTCCGGGGAACTTTATAAAGCGCGCGATTCTATATCAGCGCCATGCTGCGGCACCGATTAATTTTGGCCACTGTCTGATTATGGCCCTTACGTGGGCGAGCAAGCAGCCGACTGACGCTACCAATCTGAAATCAAAGGAGAATCCCGGTAGCAGCTTGGCGCGCCCCCTGGTGAGCCGCAGCAAATCTGGCCCACCAGTGTGACAAGAAGGCACCTCGGGCCGCACCAACCCAAATCGGCATGCGCCCTAAAGCGGCTAGCGTTGCTGCGGCAGCACGGTCGCCGGCACTTTCGCCGCGACCTGGCCCTGTGCGTAATACAGGCCGGTAAAAATGATAGCGAGACCCGCCACATGGTAGAAGGCCAGTTGCTCTCCCAGCAGCACCCCGGCACCCACCGCGCCAAAAGCGGGAATCAAGTGCAGGAAACCGGCGGCACGCGTCGGCCCCAACACATTTACCGCTCGCATATAGGCCAGCAGGGCAATGACCGAGGGGAAGATGCCCAGGTAGAGCACGCTGGCCAGATTGGCGCCCGATGCCGCTGGCAGGCCCACATGGCTCAACTCCCAGACCAGAAAGGGCAGCAGCATGACCAAGCCCAGGGCGATGGTGACCGCCAGCACGGCGAATCTATCCATGCTCTCGCGCACGCCTCGCAGCAGCACGGTATAGACCGACCAGCAGGCCAGCCCCGCCACCACCAGCGCATCACCGCTATTGAAATCCAGCGCCAGCAAACGGCCCAGTTGGCCATGGCAAATGATGAGCAGTACGCCGAATAGCGAGCCGGTCATACCCAGCCACTCTCGACCAGCCAGCGGCTTGCGCCATACCGCCCAGCTCAGCAGCATCACCATCAACGGTATGAGCGCGTTGAACAGCACGGCATTGGTGGCATTGGTATGGTGCAGGCCGATATAGATCAGGGTATTGGAGGTGGCAATGCCGTAGGCAGCCAACCAGAACAGGCGCTTCCAGACGCGGCGCAGCTGCGGCAGCTGCTCACGGATGCGGCGCCAGGCAATGGGCAGCAGCACCAGCAGGGCGACCAGCCAGCGGCCAAAGGCCAAGGTAATCGGGGCGATATCGGCGTGCATGGCACGCGCCAGGATGAAATTGCCGGCCCAGCACAGGGTGGCAAAAACCAGCAGGACATACGGCAGGGCAACCGCAGAGGGGAGCAGACGACGCAACATGGAGCGACCTCGGGTAGAGGGTGGTGTAGCCCGGTGCTTGTGGCACCAGGGTGATGACATCAACCCCTGCCGGCCGTGCCGTAGGGATGGATGCTGCACACCGACCGGGTAAGGCCGATACGCAAGGTCGCGGATTTTAAAGAAAAAACAGAAAAACGCCAGCAGAAATTGTGCACTGCAACAGTGCAGTCGCACCACCAAGGTGCATCGCTATAGCCAGCGTCGCCGCCAGAAGAACAAGCCCATCCCCAGGCCCAGGGTCGCCATCAGTGCCAGCACCGTGGCATAGCCATAGTGCCACTTCAGTTCCGGCATGTACTCGAAGTTCATGCCATAAACCCCAGCAATAAAGGTCAGCGGCATAAAGATGGTGGCAATCACCGTCAGCATCCGCATTTCCCGGTTCAGCCGATTGCCCTGATTGGACATATAGAAATCGGTCAGGCTGCCTATCATGTCACGCAGCATTTCCTGCGCCTCGATCAGATGCACGGCATG
The DNA here is from genome assembly GCF_030160395.1 of Chitinimonas prasina. Taxonomy (GTDB): domain Bacteria; phylum Pseudomonadota; class Gammaproteobacteria; order Burkholderiales; family Chitinimonadaceae; genus Chitinimonas; species Chitinimonas prasina. The sequence goes on along the minus strand of NZ_BSOG01000007.1, from coordinate 10,301 downwards.
GTCATAGACATCGCGCAGATAAATCTGCGTCTCGCTCAGGAAGAAGTCCGCATCGTCACGCTGCAGGGCATTCAATACCTCGCGCATGGGCCACAGGGCTCGCCGCAGATACAACATCTCGCGGCGCAATGCGTGGATATGGGTCAGCACCTCGGGTTTGGGGCTCTCCAGTACCACGTCCTCCAGCGTCTCCACCCGCTCCCCCAGTGCTTCCAGCACCCCGAAGTAGCGGTCAACCAGCTTGTCCAGCAAGGCATAGACCAGGTAATCGGCGCCCAGCCTGCGCACCTGCCCTGCGCCTTTGCGCAATTGGTCGCGCACTTCGCCAAAGGTGCCGCTGGGATGTTCCTGGAAGGTCAGCACCCAGCCACGCCCCAGGACGATGGAGATCTGCTCCGTCAATACGCAGCCACTTGCGTCATCGAAGCGGGCCAGCTTGGCCACGATATAGAGGTAGTGCTCGAAGGTCTCGACCTTGCTGCGTTGGCCAGTATTGAGTATGTCTTCCAGCGTCAGTGGGTGCAGCTTGAAGCGCCGCGCCACCTCCTGCAGCAAGGCATGGTTGCCCAGGCCATGGATATTTAGCCACAAGGTCCCGTGACTAGGCTGAAAGCCCTGTCCCTGCGCCAGCGAGGTAAAGCAGGTTTCCCGGAGGTCATGCTCGTCCGGGCCATACTCAATCAAGGTGGCCAGCGTCTCTGCCTGCGCATCGACATGATTGCCTGCCGGCTTGGCCGCATGGTGGGCCAGCAGGCGCCGCTTCTTGGCCATCTCAGCTCCAGTGCTGGAAATTACTGGATAGCTGCAGCACCTGGCCAATCTCGCGCCACTCCTCTGCCTCCTGCAGCAGTGCAGTGTGAGTAAGGGGATTGTTCGCCAGCCAGTCATCTTCTGCCGTCAGGCTGAAACCATTGCTCAGCGCCACCAGTTGCACAGGCGGCAGAGGGCGGTCAGTACGGCTGCGGCAGCACAGCACGGCCAACCGCAGCGACAGCACCCTGGCCCAGCGGTCACGCGCATGGCCACTGCCTAGCTTCTTCAGCCCACCCTTATGGCCTAACACCAGCAAGGCCAATCGGGCTTGCTCATGGCTGGAGAAACCCGGCATGTCGGCATGCTGCAGGATATAGGCCGAGTGCTTGTGATAACTGGAATGCGAAACCGACAGGCCGATTTCGTGCAGGCGCGATGCCCACTGTAAGAGATTGAGATCCTGCTCTGCATCCAGACCCATGCTGGCGGCCAGCTGCCGGTAGAAATGCTCGGCCAGGGCGGCCACCCGGTTCTGCTGGGCCATGTCGACATGGTAACGGCGCTTGAACTGGGCTACCGTCACTTCGCGCAAATCACGCTGATGCTGGCGGCCTATCAGGTCGTACAGCACGCCATCACGCAACGCCCCCAGGGTGATGCCCATCTTGTCCACGCCCAGCTCGGCAAACACCGCCGCCATGATGGCAAACCCGCCAGGCAGTACCGGTCGCCGGTCCGCCCGCAGGCCATCCAGATTTACACTGTCTATGTGTCCGGCTTTGAGCATGATCTCGCGCAGCTTCTCCATGCCCGCAGCCGTAATGCCGCTCTCGGTTAGCCGGTTCATCTCCATGATATCGCTGAGCGAGCGGGCAGTGCCGGAGGTACCGATCGCCAGCTGCCAGTGCTCATGGTTGAAATCCTGGACAATGGCCTGCAACTCGCTACGGGCAGCCAGCTCTGCATCGCGCAGTGCCTGCTTGGTCAGGCGCCCATCGGGGAAGAATTTGAGGCTGTAGCTGACGCAGCCCATCAGCAGGCTCTCGGTCTTGAGCGGCTTGTACTGCTGGCCGACGATAAACTCGGTAGAGCCGCCACCGATATCCACCACCAGCCGCCGCTCCTTGCTGGCAGGCAGGGAGTGTGCCGCGCCGATATAGATCAGGCGGGCCTCTTCGCGGCCGGCGATGACCTCGATGGGAAAGCCCAGTGCCGCCTCGGCGCGTGGCAGGAAGTCGCTGGCATTCTTGGCCACCCGCAGGGTGTTGGTGGCCACCACGCGCACATGCTCGGGCGCCATGCCACGCAGGCGTTCGCCAAACCGCGCCAATGCCGCCAATGCACGCTGCTGGCCCTTGTCGTTCAGGCGCCCCTGGCCATCCAAGGCAGCGGCAAAGCGCACCGTGTCCTTCAAGGCATCCAGCGGATAGATATGATCCTCCACCACACGCGCCACCTGCAGGCGGAAGCTGTTGGAGCCAAGATCGACGGCGGCTATGGTATGCGAGGGACTCATCGGTCTTCTTCTAGCGATGCGGGGATGGGCGGATTGTCGGAAGCGGCCAGACAAAAAACAAGCCCCCCGTGCAAACGAGGGGCCTGATGTGCGCAAATAGGCTTAAGAAGCCTGCTTCTCTATCTCTTCCAGAGGGCTATGGCGCACGTCGATGCCCTTGACCAGGTAGACCACATACTCGGCAATATTCTTGGCATGGTCGCCCACGCGCTCGATGGCCTTGGCGATCTCAATGATCTCCAGCGCCAGGGTGATGGTGCGCGGGTCTTCCATCATGTAGGTAATCAGCTGCCGCTGTATGGCCTTGAATTCCTCGTCCAGCTTGATGTCCTCGCGCGCCACCTGACCGGCAACGCTGGGGTCCAGCCGGGCAAAGCCATCCAGCGCGGTACGCAGCATGGTCAGGGCGATATTGGACTGATAGGTCAGGTCGGACAGGCGCGGCACATTGATGCGCCCGCCTTCATAGATCAGCCTGGCACGGCGGGCGATCTTGCAGGCCTTGTCGCCTATGCGCTCCAGATCGTTCACCACTTTGTTGACAGTCAATACCATGCGCAAATCGCTGGCTGCAGGCTGGCGACGGGCGATGATATGCATGCAGTCATCGTCTATCTCCATGTGCATGGTGTTGACCTGGTTCTCGGTTTCGATGACCTTGTCTATCATCTCGGCGTCACCGGTCTCCAGCGCCCTCATGGCGTCGCGAAACTGCTCCTCCACCAGGCCGGCCATGGCCAGTATCTTGCCGCGTGCGGTTTCCAGCTCTACATCGAACTGCTTGGAAATATGTTCGGACATGGTGTGCTTCCCTCTTCGGACTGGGGTCTATCCCTCACGGCGCTAGCTTGGCACGAGCCATGCCCAGCGCCAAACGAATTTTCCGTGACATTTTTCTTACAAGTGGCGCAGCAACCGGCCTTGCGTGACCAGGCCTGCGCACCAACTTACTGGTAGGTCTGCACGCCAGTGGCGGTACCCAGCAACAGCACATCCGCACGCCGCCGTGCAAACAACCCGTTGGTCACCACCCCCACGATCTGGTTGATCTCGCCTTCCAGCTTGCCCGGCTCGGCAATGGCCAGACCATGCACGTCCAGTATCACATTGCCATTATCGGTAATCACCCCCTCGCGGTAGACCGGGCGCCCACCCAGTTGTACCAGCTCACGCGCCACATGGCTGCGTGCCATGGGTATCACCTCCACCGGTAGGGGGAACTTGCCCAGGACATCCACTAGCTTGGTTTCATCGGCGATGCAGACAAACTTCTCGGCCACGGCAGCCACGATTTTTTCCCGGGTCAAGGCGGCACCACCGCCTTTGACGGCATGCAGGTGGCGATTGATCTCATCGGCACCGTCCACATAAATGGGCAGCCTATCAATGGCATTGAGGTCATACACCGCAATGCCATGCGATTTCAAGCGCGCGGCCGAAGCTTCCGAGCTGGCCACGGCACCGTCGACGCGGCCCTTGATCTCGGCCAGCGCATCAATGAAATGATTGGCTGTCGAACCCGTTCCCACACCCACCACGCAGTTATCAGGGACAAAGGCGATGGCAGCGCGGGCGGCTGCGCGTTTCATTTCATCAAGGGTCATGGTGCTACTCCAGAAGAGACGGCGAAAACCGGATTATACGGTGCCTGCGCGCTGAATCTGCAGCACGAATGCCTGTATGCCGCTCAATAGCATCTCGATGGCGATCGCCGTCAGTATCAACCCCATCAGCCGCTCGAAGGCCATGGTGACCTGCTCACCCAGGAAGTCGGCAATACGCTCGGCAAAACCCAGCACCACGGCCGAGACCAGCAAGGCCACCGTCAGCGCACCTATCCACTCAAGCTGGCGATGCGGCTCGCGGGCGACCAACAGCAACACGGTGGCAATGGCCGAAGGGCCGGCAATGAAAGGGATGGCCAGGGGCACCAGAAAGGGTTCACCCTTCACCTGGTGGGCAAATGCCCCCTCCGGATGCGGGAAGATCATCTTGAGCGAAATCAGGAACAGGATCACCCCACCCGCAATACCCAGCGAAGTCTCGCTCAGATGCATGACCGCCAGCACCTGCCGGCCAAAGAACAGGAAGAACAGCAGGATGCCGAAAGCCAGGCAGACTTCCCGGATGATGATGCGCCGCCGCCGCGCCGGATCCACCTGCCGGAGCAAGCCGATGAACAAAGGAATATTGCCCAGCGGATCAGTGACCAGGATCAGCAGGATGGTGGCGGAGATAAAGGTAGAGGTTTCCATGGCTTACAGCATAGTGGGAAAAACAAAGCCCCCACAGCAAAAAGCAATGGGGGCCGGGTTCGTAAGGGCCGTAACCCTTACAGCGCGGCGACGATCTTGATCTCTACCTTGTACTCAGGCGTGGCCAGGCGTGATTCGACCGTGGCGCGTGCCGGGGTATGGCCTTGCGGCACCCAGGCAGACCAAGCTTCGTTCATGGCATCGTAATCCGCTATATCGGCCAGCCAGATCTGGGCAGTCAGTATCTTGGTCTTGTCGCTGCCAACCTCGCCCAGCAGCCTGTCTATCATGCCCAGTATCTCCTCGGTCTGGGCCTTGGCACCGTCTGCCAAGGTCGCCTCGGCCACTTGGCCGGCCAGGTAGACGGTATTGTTGTGGACGACGATTTCAGACAGGCGGGGGCCAACGTGATAGCGCTGTATGGACATGTTTTCCTCGGGCTTGAAAGGGCTTCCCAGAACACTCGATTTTCCATCGAGATGAAAACGGGAATGCCCTGAATGCAAAAGGGGCGGCTGATCAGCCGCCCCGGGCAAGATATGGGCCGTATTATGCCAGCGCCACGCCGCGCAGTCGCAGCGAGAAATCGCGCAAGGCTTCAATCCCGCTGGCCTCGGCACGTGCACACCAGTCCTGCAGCTGCTTCAGCAACTGCTCCTTGGACGACGAGGAACGCTCCCACAAAGCCGTCAATTCCTGCCGCATGTTGTAGACGGTGTCCAGCACCTTGGATTCCGCCAGCAAGGCATCCAGCTTGGCCTGGTCAGCCAGTGGCGTGTCCTTGCGATCCTGCTTGAGCCATCGCTTCATCGCCCGCTTGGGATTGAACTGGAACTGCGAGATATGCGGTGCGTGTTCGCGTAGCTGCTCCAGCTCCCCGGCTACTGTCGCCTTCAACTGGCGAGCATAGGCCGAGGCAATCTCGTAGCGGTTGGCAATAATGGCTTGCAAGGTATCGAAGTCCGCCTGGGGCTTGGGCGCCACCTCGCGCACTGATGGCGCCACCCGGCGTACCTTGGCCAGGCCCAGTAACTCCAGTATACGGATATACATCCAGCCTATATCGAACTCCCAGGCCTTGTTCGACAGCTTGGCCGAGGTACCAAAGGTATGGTGGTTGTTATGCAGTTCCTCACCACCGATCAGGATGCCCCAAGGGACGATATTGCGGGAGGCATCTTCATTCTCGAAATTACGGTAGCCCCAGTAGTGACCAATGCCATTGATGATGCCGGCAGCCGTCACCGGTATCCACAGCATCTGCACCGCCCACATCCAGATACCGTTGGCACCGAACAGCAGCAGATCCAGCACCGCCATGGTGACCACACCCCATACGCTGCGCTTGGCGTAGAGATTGCGCTCCAGCCAGTCATCCGGCGTGCCATGGCCGAACTTCTCCATGGTTTCGCGGTTCTTCGATTCAGCACGGTACAGCTCGGCCCCCTCAAAGAACACCTTCTTGATGCCCAGTACCTGGGGGCTGTGCGGGTCTTCCTCTGTCTCGCAGCGGGCGTGGTGCTTGCGGTGGATGGCAGCCCACTCCTTGGTCACCATGCCGGTGGTCAGCCACAGCCAGAAACGGAAGAAATGGCTGGGGATAGCATGCAGATCCAATGCCCGGTGCGCCTGGTGGCGATGAAGGAAGATGGTTACCGATGCGATGGTGATATGAGTAAGTACCAGGGTAACAACAATGTAACCCCACCAAGGCAGATCGATCAGGCCATTAAGCCAAGAGAGCATGGGTGTTCCTTGTAAAGGAATATAAGCAGACGACGGGATTCTACGGCAAATCAATCACCTAGCGCGTGCTCGAAGTTTGATCCAGGGCAAAGTTCTTATCCTGCGCCGCAGCAATCAGATGCAGATCGCGGCGCGGATAGGGAATTTCTATGCCATGCTCGCGGAAAGCCCGCCAGATCTTCATGTTCAGATCAGAACGCAGGGCTAACGTTCCCTTGTCCGAATCCCCTATCCAGAAGGCCAGCTCCAGGTCTATGCCGCTCTCGCCAAACCCCCTGACAAAGAAGGCAGGCTCGGGCTCGGCCAATATCCGGTCCTCGCCCTGGGTCTGCGCCACCAGCAGCGCGCCCACCGCCTCAAGATCGCTGTCATACGCCACCTGTATGGGCAAGACCACCCGTTGGGTGCTGTCCGAATGCGACAGATTGAGCACGGTCGACGTGATCAGGGCCTCGTTCGGGATGATGGCCTCGGAGCCGTCGCCCAGCTTGAGCACCACATAGCGCGAGGTAATACCCGATATGCTGCCCTGGCGTCCTTCGATATTCACCAGGTCGCCTATACGGACCGACCCATCCAGCAGGATGATGAAACCCGACACATAGTTGCTGGCAATCTTCTGCAGGCCAAAGCCCAGGCCGACGCCCAGCGCACCGCCAAATACCGACAGCACCGTCAGGTCTATGCCGACGATAGGCAGGGCAATCATCACCCCCACTACCACCAGAACGGTACGCATCACCTTGGTGGCCACCACCCGGAAGCTCAAATCCAGCGAGGTGGCCGACATCACCCGCCGCTCAGCCAGACGACCGAGCCAGACCGCCACCAGCATGGTGACCGCCACCGACAGCCCGCCATTCACCACCATCAGCAGCGAGATCCGCTGCTTGCCCATGGCAAAGGCCACGCTGTCGAGCAGCCTCTGTATCTCGGGCAGTACACCGGTAATATGCAGTGCAAACACCAGCCAGATCAGCCAGGCCAGCAGGCGCACCGCCTTCTTCACCCACTCGGACTGGATAAACGACTCCTGTAGCAGATAGGCCACCGTACGCACGATGACCAGCACCGACAGCAAGCTGGAGCCCAAGCGCAACAAGGTCACACTCTGGCCGCTGGGCCAGAACACAATCACCAGTTCCACAAACAGCCAGAACAGCACGGGATACATCACCCGTGCCATACCCTCGGAACTGACACGCCAGCGCGCCAACCCTGCCTGCCGCAAACGCGGCTGCAGCACGCGGCTGGCCACCCAGGCCAGCAGGGCACAACCCAGCAGGGCCAGCGACTGACTCAGAAGATGGGTTTCAGCCAGGCCCAGCCGCTGAAACTCCTCGATAAACTCGTATAGCGGTGTACGTTGCAACTCCTTCACCATGAGTTCAGCCCTCTGCGGCGCGTATCTTGCGCAGGGTCTGGGTGGTGGAGGTATCAAACAGGAATGGGATGGAATGCACCTGCCCGCCGCGCGCCAGCACTTCGGTGCTGCCCACTATCTTGTCGGGCTGCCAGTCGCCCCCCTTCACCAGAATATCGGGCTGCACTGCCAGTATCTCGGCAATAGGGGTATCGGCGTCAAACCAGGTCACCAGGTCGACCGAAGCCAGTGCAGCCAGTACGGCAGCACGGTGCTCGGTCGGGTTGATGGGCCTGTCATCCCCCTTGCCCAGGCGCCGTACCGAAGCATCGGTATTCACCGCCACCACCATGGCCGCACCCAGCGCACGCGCCTGGGCCAGATAGGTCACGTGGCCCCTGTGCAGGATATCGAAGCAGCCATTGGTGAACACCAAGGGCCGGGGCAAGCGGGCGATCCGCTCTGCGAGTTGTTCAGGAGGACAAAGTTTGTTCGTGAAATCAGGGTTGCTATAGGCAGTCATCGTGGTCTTGTCATGCCGCAGTCAGCCCCCCTTGGACGGAGTCCCTGGCCAGGAGCTGTCGCTGCACTTCTTTGCGGTAAAGGTTTAGTTGACCAACAGTATCAAAAGTTCGGTCAAACAGGCTGGATAGATTGCGCAAGATACCGCCAACCACGCGCGCTTCCCAGTCCTTATCGAACACAATCTGCTGGTCCAGCCAGCGCTCCAGCCAGGAAGGATCGGGCAAACGGCTCTGTATGGTGTCATTGGGAAAGAGCGCCTGGTTCACATGCAGATTGGTCGGGTGCAAGGGCTTGCCCGACTTCCCGCTGGACGCCATCAGCACGCCTATCTTGGCAAAGGCGTAGCGGGCATCATCCCCCATGCGCTCTATCGCCCGCTTCATATACTTGAGATAGGCCCCACCATGGCGGGCCTCATCCTGCGACAAGGTCTTGTAGATATGCTTGATCACCGGCTCGGTATGCCAGTCCGACGCACGCCGATACCACTGGGTCAGCCGCACCTCGCCACAGAAGTGCAGCATCAGGGTCTCCAGCGCAGGTGCCGGATCGAACTCGAAGCGTACGGCGTGCAGTTCCTGCTCGGTCGGCAGCAGATCAGGCCGGAACCGGCGCAGATACTCCATCAACACCAGGGAGTGCTTCTGTTCCTCGTAGAACCAGACCGACATAAAGGCAGAGAAGTCGCTGTCATCACGATTGTCACGCAGAAACATCTCTGTCGCCGGCAGCGCCGACCACTCAGTGATGGCATTGAGCTTTACCGTCTGGGCCTGTTCGTCGCTCAGCAAGCTGGCGTCAAAACTATTCCAGGGTATATCGCTCTGCATATTCCAGCGGGCTTTTTCCAGCGAGGCAAACAACTCGGGATACAGCATGGCGATTCTCCTAGGCGCGATCTGACTAGCATAGCGCAGGGTAGAGGACAGATTGATGACATAAATTGTACCGGACAATTGCTGTACATTGCTCATCTATCTACATCGGAGCATCACCAGGCAAGTCCACCCCAAGGCGCTATCTACTCTTCTGGCCAGGTGGGCAGTAGAACGTTCCTGGCCCCAGGCAGGTAGCAGATTTTTCCTTGCCGCCTCAGGCGCTAAGCAGCACGCCGACTAGGGCAGGCCAGGTAGCATGCGACACACCCATACTAGGCAAGCAGACGCCATGCCCTAGGGGGAATGGTATCTGTCATACCCAAAGGCATGAGGCACTATGCTGCCTAGCACCGCACTCCTGCACCAACTAGACTCGGCACTGACCAACCTGCCCATGCGCTTTCATCGTGTCCACCCCATTGCTGCATTTACTTGCACGGTAATTGCCGCAATGGTTGTTCCTATGGCGGCTTATTACTGGCCTAGCTCAAGCACTCCTGCCCTTCCGGCGTTGTTATATCGACTACTGCTGGGATCAACGGTCATCTGTTCCGGCTTGCTCTATAGCTTGATCGTCAATGATCCATCGCCGTCCAAACAAGTCAGGCTGCTACGTACGCTGGCAGCCGCTCTGCTAGCACCCTTTCTTGCTGGCTACCTTAGCTTATTCATAGGCTTTACGCTTCTTGGCTGGCAGCTCTAGCCAGCCAAGGCACTCTGGGTCACCTGACTAGGAGGCACGCTCCCGCAAAGCGGGCAGGATTTCGTCTCGCAATAGCTCCAGCAGACTTTCAACACTGGGGATCAGGTCGATTAGCTCCCGGTCCAAATCAGCCTGCTCCTCCCAGAACGCAGCCCGAACAGAAAGGACGCTGTCCAGCAGGTCGCCCGGGTACATCTGACCACCGGCAGCCGGATTTTCCGCCAAGTGCTCGAATGCCAGAGGCAACACATACGGCAAGCCTATCTCCTGCCCTATCAAGAACCGCAAGTCATCAATAGACAGCGATTCGAGCGCCAGCTTACGGAGTCGTTGCTCTCGCTGCACCACATTCGACGGATAGGGGTTGTATTCCCATACCGCACTCTCCAGTTGCTCTATGGATTTGCTGAGATCCATCATGATTGCTCCGCAATAGCGATATTCCGAACCTGTGCATTTGCCGCCGCCTACGCAGCTGCCAATCGCAATCCCAAACCCGCAAAGCAAAAGCCCCAGACTCTGGTGAGTCTGGGGCTTTTATGGGGAGCCTGGCGGTGACCTA
>NZ_BSOG01000006.1 GCF_030160395.1 Chitinimonas prasina | reverse complement strand
CCAAACCGGAGCGATTTGAGCGGGAATGGGCGACGTCACTGAGCAATTACGCCAGCCACCTGAGCAACTTGGGTCGTAGCGAGGAGGCGGCGGAGAAAGCTCTTCAGGCCCTGGAAATCCGGGAGAAACACGCCCGTGCCAAACCGGAGCGGTTTGAGCCGGAATGGGCGATATCACTGAACAATTACTCCAACCGACTGGGCGACTTGGGTCGTAGTGAGGAGGCGGCGGAGAAAGCTCTTCAGGCCCTGGAAATCTGGGAGAAACTCGCCCGTGCCAAACCGGAGCGGTTTGAGCCGGAATGGGCGACGTCACTGAGCAATTACTCCAACCGACTGGGAGACTTGGGTCGTAGTGAGGAGGCGGCGGAGAAAGCTCGTCAGGCGCTGGAAATCTGGGAGAAACTCGCCCGTGCCAAACCGGAGCGGTTTGAGCCGGAATGGGCGACGTCACTGAGCAATTACTCCAACCGACTGGGCGACTTGGGTCGTAGTGAGGAGGCGGCAGAGAAGGCTCTACTGGCACTAGAAATACGGGAGAAACTTGCCTGTGCCAAACCGGAGCGGTTCGAAGACACGTACTTGTTGGCCAGGATGCTTGCTGCAGAAACAAGCTGGCTGGCTGGTAAAGCCCCCCTTGTAACACTAGATTTAGTTTCTCGCCATTTAACGCCTCGAATGGAGCATCTGCTGAATTATCGTGAGTGTTTCTTCGCTGCGTTTTCTACTCAGGAGCAGGGGAAAATTTGTGAGGCCATCAGCCGAGCTGACGCATGCTGGGCTAAGCTGGATGCCGCACAGAAACATGCTGAGAAAGCGTACATGCTACTGCTGGCTGGACTGGCAGAATCCAAGCAAATTGAATGTGCTCATAACCGTGAATGGCGCGAAACATTGGCGCTGTACTGCAAGCAGAGAAATGGCCGCTTGCCAAGCTGGATGATTGAGGTTGCTTCCAGAGGAGGCTTTAGTCTTTGACCTTAAGCGTCTGCTTGGCCACATAAACCTGCAGCACCACATGGGCGCTCGATGACCGCTCCGGCCGAAAAGCAGCATCGACTGGCGACGTTCAAGTGAACAGCCAGTTGATCACTACCAACCAGCGAAGCGATTCTAAGTGCCAGCATGGGTATGCTCAGATAGTCGATTCCGCCGGTACGGCAAGTTTGCACAGCAGCACCAGAAAGACTTTGTTAGCGACCCCAATCACAAGCAACACGCTCGAAAATGAAAACCCCTCTCCATCTAGAGAGGGGTTCCCATCGCCCCTGCCTAGAAGCAGACAGGGAGCAAACCAGCATCACCGCAGCGGCGGTTTTATTGCTCGTTCAGGCGATAGGGCGTCAGCGTCATCACCACATTGCCGCCTGCCCCCGCCCAATCGGTATAGGTACGGTTCTTTTCCAAGGTGTAGAACGCGTCCATATAGTCGTCGTCATTGGCGAACCAGTGGCTGGGCATGGCTTGCACAATGGCATTGGCCACCGTCGCAATGATGGCGAATTCCGGCTTGAACACACCCAGTATCTTCTCCACGCCCGAGGTCAGCGCCAGTACCAGGTCTTTGTAGTTGGTATTGTCGTCATGCTCGTAGAACAGCACATTGGCTGCGGCATAACGGAAATCCGCCCACTGGATCAAGATCTGGTTGGGGTTGTAGGTGGTGCCCGAGTAATCCAGGTAGGGCATGTCTACCGCCACAATCTGCGCCTTAGCCTGGTCTGGCTGAACGCCCGACACCAGCGCGTACACTTCGGCCGCACCCGAGATCCAGGGTTCCTGGTCGTCCTTGACCGAGATACGGTCAAGCTTGGCGGTATCGACATAGCCACCGGCCTGCGCCCGTGCTTGCTGGGCCAGCTTGCCCGGCGCAGTCTGCATGCCATGCTGGCGCAATGCCTGGTTGATCAGCTTGAGGCCGGCACGCATGTCTTCGCGGGCATCGATGTCGGCAACCAGCACGGGCACATTCGGGGCCGAGCGGGCATCGAAACGATGGACATTACCCTGGCGATCGTAGGCCTCGATCACCTTCCACTGCTTGTCGTCACCCGCGGGCTCAAAGGCCACCAGGGTATTGGCCAGGCTGACCTCGGTGCTGGCCGTGGGCTGGTACAGCCGCACTTGCAGCAGGCCATCGCTATAGCCCTGCAGACCCTTGTGGCGCAGCGCCTCCTGATCCAGCCGCTTCAGCCCCTGGCTGTTGACCACCTGCTTGCCGGCAAAGCGCTGCACCCGCTCATACTGGGCCAGCACATTGCGCAGCGACGCGGCCTTGGCCTGTCCGGGTTTGGCTTCGACCTTCATCCGCTGCGCCAGGCTGGCGGCGAAATCGGGGTCGTTCAGCAATTGCGATACTTCATGCGCAGCCTGGCGCTTCACCAGGTCTACCGGTGTAGCGACAGCATTCAGGTCTTCCGCCTGTACACCCAATGCCAGTAGGCAGGCAGCGCCTACCAGGCAACGTCGGGCCAGATGTTTCACACTCATGATTTCTCCTTAAGTTTTTATGGGTACTACATCGGTACGCTTTATCTCTACCAAGCGACCGATAGGTAAAACCTTAGTTCAGAGAACATGACAAATCAATATTTTGATGAAAATAATTCTCGACAGAAAATCCTGAAGGCGCGCCATGCCCGCCGACTGGTGATCGCCAAGCATCCAGCCAAGTGCCCGATAAATATAGGTAAATAGCGCGCATCATCCTGCCACAGCAGCCGGCCAGGCCCAACTGGTAGAAGTAATGGGCTTTGTGGATAAAACCACGCCGCCCATATACATTTGTGTAAATGTATATGGGCATGCTAGTTTTAGCCCTGTGAACTCCGGCCCAGGCCGGCAGCGAACAGAGCAGCTTCCACCAGCGCCTCCGGGCGCTGTTTTTTTCTGTGCCCGCCCCCACCGGCCTGCATGCCCGCCCATCCCACACCGGCTCTTGGTGAAATAGTTGGCCGCAAGCTCTAGAATCCGCCCATTCCCCTACTACGGCGCAAGCCAATGCCCCGCCCTGACCACCCTCTGGATGTAGAAGTACTGCAACAGTTCCGGCTGATCTTCCAATCCGTGCGCAAGCATTTTCAGTCAGTAGAGAAGCAATGCGGCATCTCGGGCTCGCAGCTCTGGGCCCTGGCGCGCATCGCCCAACAGCCAGGCCAGCGGGTTACCGAACTGGCTCGCGCCATGGCCATACATCAATCCACCGCCAGCAATCTGATAGAAGACCTGGTGCGCCAAGGCCTGATCAGGCGCGAGCGCAGCCAGCAGGATCAACGCGCCGTCCTGCTGCACCCTACCGAGCAGGGCTTGGCCATCTATCAACGCGCCCCGCAACCGCTGCGCGGACTCCTGCCCGATGCGCTGGAAAAGCTCGACCCCGCCGTATTGCACGCGCTGCACGCCCAACTGGAGACCCTCATCCGCGCCATGGGCCAGGATGTCGACCCCAAGGCCAAGCACACACCGCTATCGGATATCCATTAGCGGGCTGGCGGGCTGAAAATAGCACTACCGGAGGGCATTCCGCCCTGCCCAGCCGCCACCACGCCACACATCCTGCCCCAACCGCACCTTGCATTCGCACTGGCGCCCGCTTGTTGGCATCATGCGCAGCAATTGCAATCCACGAGACTCGCGCATGAAGTACCTGCTCCTCCCCCTCGCAGCGGCCATCCTCACCGGCTGTGCCAATTTATCGACCAGCCAGCCCGGCAGCAGCCTGGATGGTTCGGGCTATCCTGTCGAAGTCTGTGCCCCGCGCTATGCCGGGGTCGCCGCCAGTTGCCAGCTGTCGGGCGCTGGCAGCAAGCAGGTCTGGCGTGCCAACCTCATCAGTGATGGCAAGCTCTATATCGGTGGCGCCCTGCGCGTAGGCAGCGACGGCCGGGTGGAAGCCGCCGGCTGCCAGGTTGCCGACGACGACGCCGTCGTGGTCGACTGCCCCGGCGCCTTGCTGTCTGCCGGCCTGATCAATCTGCACGAGCATATCGACTACAGCTATCAGCAACCGCCGCAACCGCCCAAGCTCACCTGGCAGCATCGGCATGAGTGGCGCAAGCTGCTGCCGGCCGAGCGTGGCTTTGAAGGCGACGCCCCCAAAGATGCCCAGGCCCGTACCGAGGTATCCGAGCGCGCCATGCTGAGGCATGCCCTCAGCGGCACCACCGCCCTGGCAGGCGCCAAGGACTATCGCGTGTTCCTGCGTAATCTCAAGCTGGTGGACGGCCAATTGGCCACGCCAGCAGGCAAGCCCGTCACCGACAACACCTTCCCGCTCAACGACGCTCGCAGCATGCAATGGCCGCTGGCCCCCTGCACCCGCGAGCAGCTAGCCCAGATCAAGTTCGACCCAGCCAATCCCTATGTGCCCCATGTAGGAGAAGGCACCAATGACGGCGCCCGGCATGAGATCGATTGCGTACTGGACGCCATACGCGACAAAGCCAGCCCCAGCGCCTTCATCCACGCCGTGGCCGTTGCCGGGTCACAACTGCAGCGCCTGGCCGAGCAGAAAGTCGCCGTCGTCGCCTCGCCCCGCTCCAACTTCCAGCTCTATGGCCGGACGGCCCCCCTGGCCGAGTTCAAGCAGGCCGGCGTCAATATCGCCCTGGGCACCGATTGGTCGCCCTCCGGCTCGCTGACCGAATTGGACGAGGCCCGCTGCCTGGCCCGCTATAACCGCGACAGTCTGCAAAGTCTGTTCAGCGGCGCCGACATCCACCGCATGATGACCGAGAACGCCGCAGCCGCCGTCGGCCTGCAGGGCCAACTCGGCAAACTGGCTGTGGGCGAGCAAGCCGATTTCGTCCTGTTCGATACCGAAGCCCGCCCCTCGCTCAGCGCCGTCCTGGACCACAGCGCCTTGCGCCAGACCCTGGCGGTCTTCATCGGCGGCCGGGCAGCCAGCCTGCCTAGCAGTTGGGTCGGCAAGCTCCCGCAACTGGAGCACTGCATGGCCGACCCCCGCGACCTGTGCGGCCAGCAGCGCACCATCTGCGGCGCCCATCCGCAGCGCAACCTGGCCCAGCTACTGCAGCAAGCCACCTACACCATAGACGACGCCAAAATCTGCCAGCCGCAGCCCACCAATGACTGCGTGCTGCGGTAAGTGCCGGCCATGAACTGAAATCGGTAATGGGGTATGTGCGACTGCACAGGCGCCAGGGCGACCTGATAGCGCCTGGCAGTTAGCCAGCCATCGCACTCCCCAGCGCCTGTTGCAGCAGCTGAAACACCACCTTGATGCGCATCGTCTCACGCAAATCGGGGTGGATCAGCAGCCAGAGGGACGTTGCGCACTCGGGCAGGGGCTCCCCCACCCGCTGCAATGCGGTAGCGGCATCCCCCAGTATGCAGGGCAGTACCGCCAAGCCCAGGCCGTGGATACAGGCGTCCCGCACCAGGCCGAAGCTGCTGGTGCGGTAGCCCACCTGCTCCAGCGGCTGGCGCGCCGCCAGCCAGCGCAGGGTGCGGTGGCCGCTGTAGGTGTCGTCCAGCGCAATCCACGCATGGTCTTCTAACGCCAGCGCTGCGGTGGCCGCCAGATAGGGTCGTGCACCGTAGACACAAAAGTCCAGCGGTGCGATGCGCTTGCCTATCAGGTAATCAGGCGGTTGCGAGGTGGGGCGGATGGCGATATCGGCATCGCGCTTGGATAGATTGGCCGAGCGATTATCGACTTCTACCGTCAGGGTGATCTGCGGATATTGCCGGCGGCACTGCGCAATGATGGGTTGCAGCAGCGCGAGGGCAATGCTGTCTGTGGTGGAGATACGCACCTGCCCGCTGGGGCGCAGATCGCGCCCTGCCACCCGTAACAAGGCCTGGGTAGCCGTGCTGTCCATCTCGGCCCCCGCCCGTATCAGTTCCTCTCCCGCCGCAGTAGCGTGGTAGCGACCACCGCTGCGCTCGAACAGCCGCACGCCCAGGCGGCCCTCCAGCTGATTCAGCCGCCGGAACACCGTTGCATGGTTCACCCCCATACGCCTGGCCGCACCAGCCAGCGAGCCGCTTTCGCCTATCCAGGCAACCAGGCGCAGATCGTTCAGGTCTTCCACTTCTTGCATTTTTGCAAACCCTGCTTGTTGTTATTGGCAATTCTATTGCAAATATCGAAATCATAGAATGCAGCCATCCCAACCTGAGCTGGAGACCAACATGAAACACAATCTGATCAGCACCACCCTTGCCGTACTGTTTGCCGTGGGCACGGTCCACGCCGCAGAGCCCATCTGGGATGGCAACAAGGTGCAGATGGTGAGCGAGAAGCTGGGTGACGGCACCTATGCCTTCTATGCCGACAATGCCCGCGAGCTGAACGCCAAAGGGGGTGCAGCTGCCACCAGTGGCGGCCTGATCGTGGGCAGCAAGGGGGCGCTGCTGGTCGAGACCATGCTCAACCAGCGCCTGAACACACAAGTGCAAGCACTCAGCCAGAAGCTGGGCAAGAAACCGTTGCTCTATGCCGTCAACACCAGTGCGCACGGTGACCATGCCTACGGCAATATGTATCTGCCTGCCCAAACCGTGGTGGTTCAGCATGCCCATACCCGACGCTATATGGATCACCATCTGGCCGACGACAAGGCCTTCATGATCAAGCACTTCGGAACGGGCCGCGGCATCGAGGAGATCAAGGCACGTACCGGCGATGTGCTGGTACCCGCCGGCGGCACCATCAGCCTGGATCTGGGCGGCAAGACCGTAGACGTGATGGATTTCGGCTTTGCCCAAACCGGCGGTGACCTGTGGGTGTGGGAACCCCAGGCCAAGGTTTTGTGGGCCGGCAACGCGATCATCGCCAGCAAGCCTGCCCTACCCTGGCTGCTGGACGGCAAGCTGGAAGCCACACTGGCCACGCTGCGCCGGGTCTATGATTTCCTGCCGGCCGATGCGCGTATTGTCCCCGGCCATGGCGTACCTTTGGTCAAGGAAGACCTGAAGTGGCACATCGACTACCTGGCCACCGTGCATGCCCAGGTCAAGGCCGCCGTAGCGCAGGGCCTTAGCCTGGAACAGACGGTCAAGCAGGTCGCCATGCCGGAGTTCGCAGGCTACGCCCTGTTTGGCTGGGTACACCCCGGCCTGAACGTACCCGCCGCTTACAAGGACTTGAGCGCCAGGTAAACACAGCCCAGCAAAAAGGCGGTGCCGGATTCTGGCATCCACACCGCCCTTACATCCTTACAGACGCACTTGCCTAGTACGAGCGCGCATATCACTTCATCGAACTTTGACAGACTGGTTTATGGCTGAGGCGTAACGCTTTACAGGATGCGGGAGAAGACAAACCGCCCTTCGATCACCCAGATAAGTACCGACTTGCCTTGCTGTTGAACGAGCGACAGCATATTGCCAGGCTCACTCTCTCGTATCCATATCGTGCTCACAGAAGACTGCATGGCTGGCTTACCCAGTTCCTGCATCAAAAACGGCAAGGCTGATTGCTCGTTCAGGCCATCCAACCGTTTGGCAAACGCCCGCTCTTGTTCCGTCATGGCTGCCACGGCATCGGCGTTGCGCATGTCGGTGGTTTGAGATGGATCGAAGCCGTAATACAGGCGGTTCAACAGTCCATCGGAGCTCTGGACGCCCAGAATGTCCATCAGCTCCTCGAAATAACTCAGGGTACGCTCCCGCACGCCTGATTCTGCATGCTGAAAATCCGGGTATGCGGTTTTGAATGCAGCGAGCAACGGGGCTTTGGGCGAGGGCTGATCCGCAATGGCGAGCAGCCGAGTAGCAAGCGCATTGAGCAATGCTTCGTATTCCACACGGGCCGATTCACTGCCAACACCGGCGAATTGACCGTCGGGGAGGTACTTCTTCTTGGCGATAAACGAGGTGAGCAATTGAGTCTGGCTGACAGGCGCTGCAACCTGCTTGCTATCGTCAGCCGAAGCAGTGAATGGGATGGAACACACAAGGGCAAGTGTAAGGGCGAGAGCAAAGCGCATAGGTAGCCAGGAACGTGACGGTGGGGAGCCATGCTGGATACTGCTACAGACACCACCCAACTCAGCGCGCCCATGATAGCAAACCTCCACCGCACCGGTTGGCCGTACCCTACGAGTACAACGAGTCCCCCCAATCGGTGCAGTCACTACGCCCGCTAACGCCTATGCACCACCACGGTATGCAGCCTGCCCACCGACGGCGCCTTGGTGCAGGTATCAGCCGCAGCGCAGCCGCCCTGGCGGCGGTAGCTGCAGCGCAAGCAGGGGTCTACCCGCCAAGCCAGCCAGCCTACGCCCAAGGCAACACCCAGCAGTAGCAGGCCGGCCATGATCATGCTATTGCCCCGGCTCGGTCACAAAGCCCAGCTTGTGCACACCGGCCCGCTGCGCCGCTGCCATGACCTGGGCAACATGTTCGTATTCCACCTTGCGGTCGGCCCGGATATGGACCTCGGGCTGGGGCTGCTGCCTGGCCAGCGTGGCCAGCCTGGTTTCGAATTCCGCCTTGGCGACCACGGCTTCGTTCCAATGAATGGCGCCGTCCTGGGTAACGGCGATGGTCACCGTCTCGGGCTTGATCTCGTTGGGGGTATTGTCGGCCCTGGGCAGGTCCAGCTTCACCGAATGGGTGATCACCGGCACGGTGATGATGAAGATGATCAGCAGCACCAGCATGACATCCACCAGCGGTGTCATGTTGATCTCGCTCATCACGCCACCGCCGCTGGGGCCATCGAAGTTGCCGCTGCCGAAGGCCATAATCAGCGACCCCCTGCGTGGCTGGGCTTGACGCTGGTCAGCACGGGTTTGCCGCCCGGCTCGGAACGTACTGCAGGTGCGCCGGTGACAAAGTAGGCATGCAGGTCGTGGGCAAAGCGGTTGATACGGCCCAGCAAGGCATTGTTGCCACGGGTCAGCGCGTTGTAACCCAATACAGCCGGGATGGCGACCACCAGGCCGAAGGCCGTCATGATCAGCGACTCGCCCACCGGGCCGGCCACCTTGTCTATGCTCACCTGGCCCGAGAACCCGATGCTGACCAAGGCATGAAAGATACCCCAGACGGTGCCCAGCAGGCCCACGAAGGGGGCGGTGGAGCCGACCGAGGCCAGGATGGAGAGGCCAGACTGCATGCGCTCTACCGATTCATCAATGGCGCGCTTGAGGCAGCTGGTCACCCAGTCGCTCAGGGTCAGCTGGCCGTGCAGATCTCCTTGGCTGTCGCGGTGATGCGCCACGGCATCACGGCCTTCTTCCGCCAGGTTACGGAAAGGGTTGTCCTCCCGCGTGCCATCCAGCAGGTGCAGGCCTTCGGAGAACGACTGGGCGTGCCAGAACTCGGCCGTTGCGGCGTGGGCCATGCGGCGCTGCCGCATCTGGCGCAAGGCGCGGGTCACGATCACGTACCACGACACGATGGACATCAGCAGCAGGGCTATGGCTACGCTGCGGGTCACGAAATCGCCCTGCGCCCACATATTGGCAAGGCTGAAATGGTTGGGGTTCATACCAAGAAGTCTCCGGTGTAACAGATCAGGTGGCAGGTACGGCGCGTACCGTCCACTGTGTTGGGCAAATCAGGCATCCAGCGAAAAATTGATGGGCAGGTCATAGCGATAGGGGATGGCGGCATCCCCCTGCTTGGCTGGCACAAAGCGCCAGCGCTTGACGGCCGCCAGCGCGGCGTCATCCAGGCGGTCGTGACCGCTGGAGCGCTTGAGCTTGATGTCGCCCACCGAGCCATCGGCCAGCACATACACCGAAAGCACTACCCGCCCCGCTTCGCCCAGCTTGCGCGACATGGCCGGGTAGCCCGGTGCCTGGTTATTGAGGTAGCTGGCATTGCTCAGCGGCGGCACGATGGGGGCTGGTGCGGGCTCGGGTGCTGCTGCAGGCTCAGCCTTGGCCACCTCGACCGGCGGTGTCGGCTCGACCGGGGGAGCTGTAATGGCATTGGGCGCTGGTGGCGCCTGCTTGATCGGTGGCAGCGGCGTAGGCGTGGGCTTGGGCCGGACGACAGGCTGGGGTTTGGGCGGCTGCGGGGTGGGCTCGCTGGGCGGCGCCACGACGGGCATGGGCTGGGGCAGCACGACAGCCGTGATCACTTCGGGCGGCTTGATAGGCATGGGCCTACCCATGCCCATGGCCAGCCCGCCCAAGGCAAGCGCGTGGGCACCGCAGACCAGCAGCAAGGGGGTAAAACCAGGGTTCAAGGCGCGAAGGCTGGGCATGGAACAACAATCAAAAACAAAATGAGTTTGCGAAGTATTCTCATTTTATTGAGAATTGTTTTCAATAGCAAAAGAAATTGCTGCCGTGCAACAGATTTGCATCAGCCCTTGGCCTCAACAAAACAGCAGCTTAGCGCCACCCTCTCCAGATCGGTACCCATCATGCATGCCATCCAGGCCCTTGCCCTGCCCATGCGCCGTACAATCAGCGCCATGAGCCATTTGCCTGCCTACCACCCACCCCGCTGGCTGCTTGGGCCGCATAGCGAGACCATCTATCCCGCACTGGCCCTCAAGCGCCCTGCACCGCCCTACCGCAGGGAAATCTGGCCCACACCCGATGGCGACGAGATCGCGATCGACTGGCTTACTGCCCCCAGCAAGGCCCATGCGCCGTTGCTGGTGCACTTTCATGGCCTGGAGGGCAGCGGCAACAGCCACTATGCCGTGGCACTCATGCAGGCGGCAGCGCACCGTGGCTGGCGGGCAGCGGTGGCGCATTTCCGGGGCTGCGGTGGCCATCGCAACCGCAAGCCTCGGGCTTACCATGCGGGCGACAGCAGTGAGATAGACTGGATACTGCGGTGTTTTCGCCAACAGCATGATGGCCCCATGCTGGCAGCAGGCGTATCGCTGGGTGGCAACGCCCTGGCCAAATGGCTGGGCGAGCAAGGCGCAGCCGCCCATGCCGCCCTGGACGGCGCGGCCGTCATCTCAGCCCCCTTGGACTTGGTCGCCGCCGGCCAGGTGCTGGACAAGGGCCTGAACCGCGCCATCTATACCCGCGAGTTCCTGCGTACCTTACGGCCCAAGACCCTGGCGCACCTGGCGGCGTTCGAGCAGGAGCTGGCTTTTCTGGGCGTGACCCCGCGCGAGATTGCCGCTGCCCGCACTTTCAAGGAATTCGACAACCGGGTGACCGCCCCCCTGCATGGCTTTCGCGACGTGCACGATTACTGGTCGCGGGCCAGCAGCAAACCCTGGCTGCAGCACATCACCGTACCCACGCTTGTCATCAATGCAAGGAATGATCCTTTCCTGCCGGCGGCGGCGCTGCCGGGCCAGCACGAAGTCAGCAGCTCGGTTACGCTGCTGCAAACCGAGCGCGGTGGCCATGTGGGCTTCACCGAAGGGCCCTTCCCTGGCCGTATAGACTGGCTGCCACGCTGCCTGCTGGCCTACTTCGAGCCGCTGCTGCCTGCCTGAGCGCCCGCGCAACCTTGCCGGCCAGACACTACAATCGTCATTCAACCTTGAGCCCAACCCCGCCATGCCACAGATTGCCCCCCAGATATTCAAGGCCTACGACATACGCGGCATCGTCGGCAAGACGCTGACCACCGACGCTGCCCTGCTGATAGGCCGCGCCATAGGCAGCGAAGCCATGGCGCGGGGGCAGGCGCGGCTGGTATTGGGGCGTGACGGCCGGCACGCCAGCCCCTGCCTGGCCGAAGCCGTGCTGGCCGGCCTACAGGCCAGCGGCATCGCGGTAATCGATCTGGGCGTGGTGCCCACGCCCCTGGTTTGGTTTGCCGCCCATCACCTGGAGACGCTATCCGGTGTCATGATCACCGGCAGCCATAATCCGCCGGAGTACAACGGGGTCAAGATCATGCTGGCAGGCGAAACCCTGGCCGGCGATGCCATCCAGGCCCTCCGCGCCCGTATTGATGTGGGGGATTTTGCCATCGGCGAGGGCAGCTATAGCCAATACGATATCCGCGAAGACTATCTGCACCGCATCAGCAGCGATCTGCAGCTGCAACGCCGCGTCAGCGTGGTGGTGGATGCTGGCAACGGCGCGGGGGGTAGCATCGCGCCTGTTCTATACCGCCGGCTGGGGTGCCGTGTGCGGGAGCTGTTCTGCGAGCTGGACGGCGACTTCCCCAACCACCACCCCGATCCCGCCCGGCCCGAGAACTTGGCCGACCTGGCCCACGCCCTGGCGGTGACTGATGCCGAGCTGGGCCTGGCTTTCGATGGCGATGCAGACCGCCTGGGCGTGGTCACCAAGGACGGCACCATCATCTACCCCGACCGCCTGCTGATGGCCTTCGCCGCCGATGCACTCAGCCGCCAACCGGGAGGCAGGGTGGTCTACGATGTCAAATCCAGCCGTCTGGTCGCCCCCTGGGTCAAGCAGCACAAGGGACGTGCCGTCATGGCGCGCACCGGCCACAGCTATATGAAGGCCAAGATGAAGGAAAGCGGCGCCCTGGTCGGCGGCGAACTCAGCGGCCATCTATTCTTTGCCGAGCGCTGGTACGGCTTCGACGACGGCATCTACGCCGGTGCCCGGCTGCTGGAGATCCTCTCCCAGGTCGACGACCCCAGCGCCCTGCTGAACGCCCTGCCGCAAGGCCAGAGCACGCCAGAGATACAGATTCCCATGGCCGAGGGCGCCGCCCACGCGCTGATAGACAAGCTCAAGGCCAGCGCCCGCTTCCCCGATGCCGAAGTGATCACACTGGATGGGCTGCGAGTAGAGTATGAAGATGGCTTCGGCCTGCTGCGTGCGTCCAATACCACACCCGTACTGGTGCTGCGCTTTGAAGGCGACGACAGCAAGGCCCTCAAGCGTATACAAGCCACCTTCCGCAAGCTGCTGCACAAGGAACTTGGCACCACCGAACTGCCGTTCTGAGTTCTCCTACCCTGGGCCGGCGCAAACCCTGGCCGGCGTTGATCCAGGCGGCCTTATCGCCGCGCCACCCCACCGAGAGCGCCATGTCGCGTACCCGCAAAGCCCTGCTGTTTTCAGTGCTGTTCCTGATCGTACCCATCGTGATGGCCTACTACGCTCTGCCCAGCGCTTTTGTGGCGCCGCTGCTCAGCCTCAACCGCTCGCTCTCCAGCCTGCAGGAACACACCACCACGGTTGCCGGGCACCAGGTCCATTATCTCGATGGCGGTAGCGGCGAAACCGTCATCCTGCTGCATGGCATCTTTGCCGAGAAGGATCACTGGGTGGACTTTGCCCGCGAGCTGACACCTGGCTACCGCGTCATCGCCCCTGATATCCCCGGCTTTGGCGAAAGCTCACGCCTTGCCGATCAAAGCTATCAATACGCTCCCCAGGTAGAAAGGCTGCATGCCTTGGTCCAGCAATTGGGCCTGCGCCAGTTCCACCTGGCCGGTAACTCCATGGGCGGCACCATCGCGGCGCTATATGCCGCAAAATATCCCGGCGAGGTGCTCAGTGTTGCCTTTATCGGTGCGCCGCACGGCATACGCTCGCCCAAGCTCAGCGAGATGGAACAGCGTGTCGCCCAGGGCGAAGCCCCGTTGATTGCCCGCAACGAGGCCGAGTTCGCCGGCATGATGAAGATGCTGTTTGTGGAACCACCGTTCCTGCCCCGGCCCATCCTGCTCGACGCCGAAGCCAGCGCCATCCGCAATGCGGCATCCAACCTGCGTCTGTGGGAAGACCAGCGACGCGACGGCTATCAGCTGCAAGCCGCCCTGCCCCAGTTGAAAGCACCTACCTTGGCACTATGGGGGGAGCAAGACCGGGTATTCGATATCTCCGGCCTGCCCGTGCTGGGCTCGCTGCTGCCCACAGCAGAGCGGGTTACCCTGCCCGCAACGGGCCACCTGCCCATGATGGAGCGGCCGGCCGAGACAGCCACACGCTACAAGGCGTTTCTGGACAGCTAGCCATGGCGGGCGCGTGTGTGACAGACGCCGGCGGCGTAAATGACTGCATGCGCCCCTTTGGCAGACTACATAACCCAATTCAAAAGAGAATAAGGCAATGATCAATAGACTTTCCCTGCTGAGCGCATTCACCCTGGCAGTAGGCTATGCACATAGCGAAGCCGTGGGTGAGAAGCACAACGCAGCACGCTTCTGATATGCAGGGTGAAATTTCCTCGGGCAACGCCATATTGCGGCTCAAGCAAGGCTTGCGAGAATATCCCTGCGGTCCGGCTACACCGCCAAAGCACAGGACGTTAGTCAGAATCCCGCGTATGCGTATCGTGCCTTGCCATCCGAGAGAATGTACTGCTGCTCGCTCTCAGTCACGGCACCGACGTCCAGGAAGCTCAATCGCGCCTCCCGAAGTCCCATGTGATTCGGACCACTAACACATCCGTTATCCACCGAACCATCGTCTTCCCAGAAGCACACCTTGCAAATTTCATAAGCACCACGCTCGTGCAAGCTCCTGTACCCACAGCAAGGGCAACTTTCTAGCACCTCAACAGCACCCTCCACGATTTCATCGTGCCCCAAAGTCGCCAACTGATCTTCAAGATATGAGTTGAGAACACCAAGATATGTGTGCCGAAAGGCAATGCATAACAATGGCGCATACAGCGGAAGGCTTGGATCTGCTGGTCCATCAATACAGCCCAGCATCTCCTTGAGCGCATCTGGCAGGCGAGCGTAGTCAGGATCAGCGGCATCTATAGCCCACCAATCACACAATACGTTTTCACGCTGCGTGGGAGACAGCAAGCTGACATCTCTCGCCACCAGCAAGGCAATTGCCTCTTCCCTTGTCATTACAGGCTTACTCAACACGCAGTACTCATCGCTCAGATCAGCGCGCTGCCGCCCCCATTACCTCCACCCCATGCACCCCAGTCACCCGCCCCTCTGGCACATAGATGGTCTGCACCAGCCAGCGCTCCCGGCCGTTGGCCAGCTTGCCCAGGCGGTAGATGATCTGCTCGTGCTGGTCGGGGTAGCTCAGTTTCAGCTCATTGGCTATCGCAGTCCATCGCATGCCATCGCTGCCTGTGCCGTCGGCATTGAGCTGCTGGCTGACGGCACGCACGGTAAAGCCCGGTACGATCAGGTGGTCCGGCAGGCCGGTCCAGGTTTTGCCCGCCAGCTCAGCTGCCGTCAGCTCCTGCAGGGCATTGCCGTCGATATAGGCCGCTGGCTGCGCCAGCCTCCCCAGCGGCGTAATGCTTTGCAGCACATTGTTGCGCAGTACGCGGTGCTCGCCCACTGCCCTGTAGCTGGCCAAATGCAGGCCTGGCAGGCCACGTAGCCGCTTGACCTGCAACTGGCTGTATTCGCGCCGCTGGGTGACGATGACGCCGGTTTCCAGTTCCAGCTCGTCGTTGCTGTAACCGGTGCGGGTGGGCAGTGTGATGCCCAGTGCGCCATCGCTAACCGCCCAGGGCGCCCCTATCCAGTAGTTGCTCTGGTTGCTTAGGCTACCCTCGGCCAGGCCGGCCAGCCCCAGGCTGATTTCAGCTCCTTCCTGCAAAGCGGTGTAGCTCCCCGGCAGCAGCCGTATCACGCTGTCGTCCACCGCCGGGTTGAGTGCTCGCAGGTAGTAACGGTCGTCCATCAGGCGCTGCATGGCGCCGTCAAAGCCTTCGGCCGGCGTGGCTTTAAGGGCGTTCAGGTGGGCTTGGTAGGCAGTGCTGTTGCGCAGCAGTGCACGGGTATCGGCAAAGCCAGCCGGCAGGCTGGCATCAGCGTCGCCTGCCCGGCGCACAACCGCCGCCATCTCCACCAGGGCCTGTGGGTCCAGCTGCGGTAGCAGGGCTTCCAGCTCGTCGCTGCTGGCCAGGGGCGCGCCCTTGTAAAGCTCGGCCAGGCGGTAGCTGGCAGTATTCAGCTCACTCAGCTCCAACCCAGGCAACTCGGCCGCATCCAGTACGAAGTCGTTCCCGGCCAGGAAGATCAACCCACCCAGGTCGCCCAGCACGGCATACAGCCCAACCCGACGCCGGTCGCCCACCCCCACAGCCTCCAACGACACCGGCTCGCTACCGTCGCCGGTTTCCAGCTCGATGCGGTAATTGCCGGCGCTATCGGTACTGGCCAGCACTTCACGCGTGCCTACCTTGGCTATCACGCTGGCTGGTGCAGCCGCCCCCAGGTAAACACTGCCACGCAGCAGCAGGCGGGCACGTATGCTCAGCTCTACCCGGCCGGTCGCCGTATTGCCATGGCCATCGCCTATTACATAGCTAAGCGTCTCATCGCCATAAAAACCCGGTGCCGGGGTGTATAGCAAGCGGCCACTGACGATGGCCACCGTGCCGTTGACGGCACCGCTGGCAGAGATCAGGCGCAGCGTCTCGTTCTCCGGCTCCCTGTCATTGGCCATCACATCCAGGCTGATGGGCACATTCCAGCTACCCGAGTACACATCGGTCACTGCCACAGGTGCAAAGTTACCGCTGCTGGAGCCGCCACCGCAGGCCAGCAGGGCTTGCAGCAGTATCAGGCTCAGCAATGTTCGAAACGGCGGCAGCGACATGAAGGATTCCTTGCTGGACATCAGCGGCGGTGTAACCAGACGAGCTTGGGCTTGCCACTATCGCGGTTGATCAGGGCACTGTAGGCGACTGTCACGCGGCCAAAGCGGGCGGCCACATCCGACTGGACGTACTGGCTCTGTATATCCAGCAATCCCTGCTGCTGGAACAGCGTCTGTACCTGGCCCTGCAGCGTCTGGGTGTAGTCGTTCAGTTCAGTGGTAGTCTTGAATGGCTGGGTCTTGCACTTGGTCGCCAAGGCCGTGGCCGCCGTCATATCCATAGTCGTCACTGCCGCAATCACTTCTGCGGGGGCGAAGTTGATATTGATCGGGGTGCCGGGCGGCAAAGCGGTCACAAAAGGCGACAGGGTCTTGATCGTCTCTTCCGAGAAACCCCGCACCAGGCGCAGCTCATTGATATCAAACAACACCCGGTTGGCGGCGCGCCGCGCCGGTTCCAAGGCCAGGTACTCCATGTCCTCGGCACCGCCGGGGTAGGTAGTCTGCTGGTCTGCATCTATCCAGTCGATCACCGCATTGGCCAGATCGGGCGACAGTTGCTTGGCCGTCAGCAGGCGCTGAAAGGCCGCTACATCGTCGGGACTGACCGTCAGGTTGGGGCCGCGCAGCAGATTGTTCAGATTGAAGCGCCCTTGCAGATCAGTCAGCCGCCCACCGGCCTGCCCCTGCTCCACCGGCAAGGTCGGGATAGGGATGGTCCAAGGCTCCAGCGCATGGTCTACCTGGTTCTGCTGGTTATCATCGCGCAACGTCATCCGCCCCAGATTGACCGCCGACCGCGCCACATCGCGCGCCTGTGCCAGATCGTGCTGGTTCTCCACCTGGCGCATCCACAAGCTATGGCGAAACGCCATAAAGCCGGCCAGCGTGGCCACCAAGGCGGCCACGGCCACGGCAGTAACAATGGCGATGCCGCGCTGCGGCAGAAGGCGGGTACTCATGGCAGGGCAAACATCCGCGTTATCGTTTCACCCGTTTCCATGGTCAACTCGATTTCCACCCCACGTGGTGGCGGCGGCGTGCCTGGCCCTTGCGGCCAGCTCAGCTGCCATTGCCCATTCGCATCCAGGTATCGTGTTTTGAAGGCCTGGACCTTGTCGAGCATGGCGAGGGCCGTGGGGCCGTTACGTGGCGCCAGGTCCAGCGAGTTCCAGAGCAGTAGTTCCAGCTTACCTTCGCGCAGGCGGTAGCCCATGCGGGTCAGTTGCCCACCGTCGTAACGGACAAACTCCAGCTGCGCGCCGTTGAAATCAATGGCCCCGGCACTGCCGCGCAAAGGCGGCTGGGCAACACCGCCCTCGTCACGCCAGGATCGGTCGGCAACCTGGGAGAAATCTTCCTCGAAGCGTGCCAATGCCACGGTCCATTCGCGCCATTTGCGATTGTCGGCATCCATCACCTGCTTGGTGGTGGCCATGCGCGCCACACCCTGGTAGGCGATCACCATCAGCACGCTGAACACGGCCAGTGCCACCAGTATCTCGACCAGCGTAAAGCCATGGTGGCGGCTGCCCCTGCCCGCGGGATTCGGCATTGGGTTACTGCGACACATAGCTCACCAGCACTGCGTCGGCATGATTGGCGTCATTCGGCGGATAGACCCGCACCTCCACCCGACGGAAAGCCTTGTTGGGAGTTTCAGAAACCGTCTCGCGCCAGACAAACTCCAGCCCCGCCTGGGTCGCCACCCCTTCGTTGGTACCGGTATCCGGCAAGGTATTCATGGCGGTGTAGTTGGCAATACGATTCTGCGCCACCCAGCCGCCTGCCAGATGGCGCCGCAAGGCCATGGAGCCATCCGTCACGGCCAGCGTGGCACGGGCTGCGGCGGCCAGCGCAATGCCCAGCACGGCCAGCGCAATCAGCACCTCAATCAGGGTAAAACCGAGCGTACGCCTCATGATCCACCCGTCGTCGTGCCGGCTGGCAGGCCAGGCACTTCCAGCGTCATGCGGCCCAGGGCATCGGCATTGAGCTTGCGCATGACTTCGCCGGCACGCAGCTCCACAGTAAACGGTGCGTTGACGCCTGACGGCGTAAAGATGACACGGCCATCGGGGGGGAGCGGCAGCAGGTTGACCCGCATATCCGCCACCCGCACGGCCTCGGGCAATTGGCGGACTCGCAGTATCTGGTTGTCCTCCAGCAGTTGCCACGCCCCTTCGGCATCCTGTTTCCAGAAGCCATAGCCCTGCTCGGCACGCCCAAAGGCCAGCGGCACGCCCGCCGCAATCGCCTCGTCGCGTGCCGACTCCAGCAGCAAGGCCAGCCGCTCGGCCTCGTGCTGCAAGGCATCGGTGTCGCTGCGGCTGAAGTTGACCGCCGCCAGCGTCACGATGATACCGACGATCACCATCACCACCAGGATCTCGATCAAGGTGAAGCCGGTGACACGCCTGGGCCTGTGCTGCATGGTGGATTTCAAGATGGCGGCTTAGAGCATCCAGGAGCCGATATCGGCGTCGTGGTTCTCGCCGCCGGCCTTGCCGTCCGCGCCATAGCTGAGGATATCGACTTCACCCTTCATGCCGGGGTTGAGGTAGACGTAATCGTTACCCCAGGGGTCTTGCGGCAGCTTGGGCAGATAGGCCTTCCAGTTACCCGGAATCTGGCCGGCAGTGGGCTTCTCCACCAAGGCCTTGATACCTTGCTCGGTGCTGGGGTAGCGGGTGTTGTCCAGCTTGTAGAGGTTCAATGCCTGAAGTATGGCCTGCACATCCTGTTTGGCCGCCACCACACGGGCCTCGTCCGGCCGGCTCATGATCTTGGGTACAACCAGCGCCCCCAGGATGGCGAGGATGGTGATCACGACCAGGATTTCTATCAGGGTGAAGCCTTGCTGCTTGCGTTGCATCTGCTATTTCTCCTTGTATTGGTGTCGCCCCGTCGGGAAGCGGGTTTCGTTTTTTTCCATCTTGGCGATGATGGCCGCAGCCACATCGATATCAAGGCTGTTGGCAAAGGCCAATGCATATAACAACACATCGGCCAGCTCTTCGGCCACTTCTGCCTTGTCCAGTTCCACCTCGGCCGGCGGCGTCCACTGAAAATGCTCCATCAATTCGGCCGCTTCGATGGCGATGCTCATGGCCAGATTCTTGCCGCTGTGGAATGGCTGCCAGTCACGCGCCGCCGCAAAGGCGGCAACACGCTGCTTCAGTTCTGCCAGAGTCGTATCGTGGTCGGTCGCCATTATTTCACCAGTTGATTCATCTCGAACACTGGCAGCAGTATGGCCAGCACGATCAGTAGCACCGCCCCCCCCATCAGCAGCACCATCACCGGCCCCAACAGACTGGTGAACGTCGCCACCTTTTGCTCCAGCTCGCCGGTTTGCTGCTTGGCGGCTTTGTCCAGCATCACTTCCAGCCTGCCACTGGCCTCGCCGCTGGCGATCAGGTGCACCAGCACCGGTGGGAACAACTTTTGCCGCTCCAGCGATTTGGACAGCACGGCGCCCTCGCGCACATCACGTGCCGCGCTGCTCACAGCCTCGCGCAGTACCAGGTTTTCCACCACGCCGGCAGCCGCTTCCATGGCCTTCAGCAGCGGTACGCCGCTGCCCACCAGGATCGATAAGGTACTGGCCAGCCGTGCGGTATTGCCCGCCCGGTTAAGGCGGCCAAACAGCGGCAATCGCAACAGAAAACCATCGACCTTGAGCCTGAAGGCAGGCTTTTTGAGCATCTGGGCAAAGCCAAAGCCGCCAGCCCCCAGCAGGGCAAACACCACCAGCCCATATTCCCGTATGCCCCCCGAGATCAGCAGCAAAGCCCGCGTCAACAAGGGTAGCTCCTGCTTGGAGGACTGAAATACCGACACCATCTGCGGCACCACCCACCACAACATGCCCACGATCACCAGTATCGATACCGACAGCACCACGGCCGGATAGACAAATGCCAGCACCACCTTGGAGGTCAGCGCCTGCCTAGCCTCTATGTAATCGGCCAGGCGCGACATGACGCCGGCCGCCTTGCCCGATTCCTCGCCCGCCCGCACGATGGTGCGGTACAGCTCAGGGAACACCTTGGGATGGCGGCCCAGCGCCACGCTCATGGCAGCACCGGCCAGCACCTCGCTGCGCACGCCTGCCAGCACATCGCGTGCACGCGGGTTCTCGGCCTGTTCTATCAGTACCGTCAGGGCCCGCTCTATGGTCAAGCCGGCATCCAGCAAGGTGGCAAACTGGCGGGTAATCAGCGCCAGCTCACCGGTAGACACCCCGCCGCGCTGGCGGCCACCGGGTTTGCTGGTCTCGGCTGCGCCAGCCAGCTCACCCATTTCGGTCACCCACAGGCCCTGGTCGCGCAAGTTGGCTCGGGCCTGTTTGGCATTGTCGGCTTCGATGACACCTTCGCTGCTACGCCCATTGGCATCCAGCGCCTGATAACGAAAACCCGCCATCAGTTTTGCTCCTGTTGTGTGGCTGGAACGGCTTCAGCAGGTAAGGGGGGTAGCCAGCCGGCTCTCCCAGCAATACTCAATGCCAGCAAGCCCAGTATCAATGCAGTCGGCAAATAGGCCAGCAAGCCCAGCAAAACATGCTTCATGCCTACCCCGGTCGCCTTGTTCAAAGCATGCGTCAGAACCGCTATCTGGTAGAACGCCAGCAACCCCGTCAGCGGCAAGGCCACTCTGGGTGGGACCGCGCTTAACAAAGGTTCCAGCAATTGGCTGCTGGTGGCCAGCACAACCAAGGGGAACAAGGTGCCCTGACCATTCCAGCGTTTACCCAGCTTGAGCCACCAGGCAAAGAACAAGGTCAGCGCCAAAGCCTGCAACCAGGTCATGGCGATAAAGAAAACCATCAGCA
Source organism: Chitinimonas prasina (assembly GCF_030160395.1). Classification (GTDB taxonomy): domain Bacteria; phylum Pseudomonadota; class Gammaproteobacteria; order Burkholderiales; family Chitinimonadaceae; genus Chitinimonas; species Chitinimonas prasina. The sequence goes on along the minus strand of NZ_BSOG01000006.1, from coordinate 244,529 downwards.
CCGGCACACTGGCCTTGAGGTCGGGAGCGCCCAGCGCAGGCAACGCCCCCAGTACGGTCAGCAACAGTACTGGCTGCCACCAAGTGTAGGCATAGTGCGGCACAGGCTTCACACGGAAGCAGGCAAGGTCGATGGCGTCTTTGAATAAGGGCAGCATCTGTCATTTCTAAACAACAAGGCCGCCTCTCGGCGGCCTTTGCGTAAGCTGGCGGGCTGCTAGCTCTTCACGCAATCAAGACGATCTTCCACCTGTTGCACCACCAGTTGGAAATCCTGCCGCAGCGGGGCCTCACGCCTGGCGGCCAGATAGTAGCGCTTGCAGGGTTCAATGGTAAACGGCACATCCTTCTCTACCGGCTGGGTAAAGCCCGCCACAGGCGCCGCCAGCAGCCGCAGGGTACGCTGGCCGGGCTCGGCACGGACGGTGTCACGATCCACTGTGTAGTTGCCATCGATGGCAACTATCCGCACCGGGTAGAGCTTCATATCGGCACGCCCCATCTCGCGCCGGCCATCCAGCAGGCTGGTATCCGTCACCTTCATGCTGGCGCAGCCAGAAAGACCGATCAGGGCAAACAAGGCCAAGGTGTTCACAATGCGGTTCATCTTCCCACTCCTTCGCTGATAGGCAGCAGTTATTGGCAACAGAAAGATTATGCGCGCCTGCAAGCCTCCTGCATGGCCCATGTTTACAGACTTTTACGCCTGAATCAGTCGAACACAACCGTCTTGTGGCCGTAGACCAGCACACGGTGGTCCAGATGCCAACGCACCGCACGGCTCAGCACGATGCGCTCCAGGTCGCGGCCTTTCTGCACCAGGTCTTCGACCGTCTCGCGGTGCGAGATACGGGTCACATCCTGTTCGATGATGGGGCCGTCATCGAGCACCTCGGTCACATAGTGACTGGTGGCGCCAATCAGCTTGACGCCACGGGCATGGGCGCGGTGATAAGGCTTGGCACCCTCGAATGCCGGCAGGAAACTGTGGTGGATATTGATCACCTTGTGGCGATAAGCCGTGCTGAACGACTCCGACAGCACCTGCATATAGCGGGCCAGCACAATCAGATCCACGCCGTGTTCAACCAACAAGGCACGCTGTGCCGCCTCGGCCTCGGCCTTGTTGTCCTTGCCGACGGCCACCACATGGAAGGGAATGCCGTAGAACTCGGCAATGCGTCGGCAGTCCTCATGGTTGGAGATGATCAACGGTATCTCGCAGGCCAGCTCGCCGGTATGCCAGCGATGCAACAGATCGACCAGGCAGTGGTCATACTTGGAGACAAAAATGGCCATGCGCGGTTTGTGGGCGGAACGCTTGAGCTTCCAGGCCATGCCAAAGCGTTCGGCTATCGGCGCGAACGCCGCCTCGAACGCACCCATGTCCAGCGCAAAGCCGTCCAGATCCCACTCGATACGCATCAGGAACAGATCGGCATCGTCATCCTGGTGCTGATCCGCGTGCAGGATGTTGGCGTTATAGGTGTAAAGGAAGTTGGCAATGGCAGCGACCAAACCCTTGCGGTCGGGACAGGAGATCAGCAGTGTGGCGGTATTCTTCATGATGGCTAGGCTCGATGGAGGAGGCAGTGAGGCCTTGGATGCAGACATCGCAACACCCAGGCCACCCTGCCCCAGGGCACTGGCATGGCAGGCGGGCCGGTGATTCTGGCAATGCTGCGGGCAGTATGCAATCCCGCAGCCGTGTCGCGCGCTGTTCACATGCACAAATCAAACGCTTGTTTAAATCATTTGTTAGGTGCTAAGTTGTGGTCAATGGCCCGCTGCGGCAGTACCGCCAAAGTCGGGATATGTCACGGCACCCCGCACATTTGCCCGCCCTGAACCACCTGGGCGGCAAGCGCCGGGCATCATGGTGCGGTGACGATATCCCTCGCTGGTGCTATGCTTCAGGCCCTCTTACGTTGACGTCACCTGGACGTCGCGTGTACACGAATTCCTAATCCGATCCCCAGCGGAGGCAGTGTGAAAATCCTGGTCGCAGTGAAGCGCGTTGTTGATTACAACGTCAAAGTCCGTTGCAAGACCGATGGCAGCGATGTCGATGTTGCCAACGTCAAGATGTCCATGAACCCCTTCGACGAAATCGCCGTCGAAGAAGCCGTGCGCCTGAAGGAAGCCGGCAAGGCCAGCGAGATCGTCGTGGCCTCGCTGGGCGTCAAGCAGTGTGAAGAAACCCTGCGCACTGCCCTGGCAATGGGCGCTGATCGCGCGATCCATGTCGAGACCGATACCGAGCTGCAGCCCCTGGCCGTTGCCAAGCTGCTCAAGGCCCTGGCCGACAAGGAACAACCGCAGCTGGTGATACTGGGCAAGCAGGCCATCGACGACGATGCCAACCAGACCGGCCAGATGCTGGCTGCACTGATGAATGCGCCGCAAGGCACCTTCGCCTCCAAGGTGGAGCTGGCCGGCGACAAGGTCAATGTCACCCGCGAAATCGACGGCGGTCTCGAAACCGTATCGCTGTCGCTGCCCGCCATCGTGACCACCGACCTGCGCCTTAACGAGCCGCGCTACGTGAAGCTGCCCAACATCATGGCCGCCAAGAAGAAGCCGCTGGACAAGACTACGCCGGCAGAACTCGGCGTGGACGCTGCGCCCCGTCTCAAGACCCTCAAGGTTGCCGAGCCGCCCGTGCGCAAGGCCGGCATCAAGGTGGCTTCGGTTGCCGAGCTGGTAGCCAAGCTGAAGAACGAAGCGAAGGTGATCTAAATGTCTATCCTCGTCATTGCCGAACACGACAACGGCTCGCTCAAGGCCGCTACCCTCAATACCGTTACCGCTGCACAGAAGATCGGTGGCGACATCCACGTGCTGGTTGCAGGCCATAACGCCGCTGCCGCCGCCCAGGCTGCTGCCCAGATCGCTGGCGTAGCCAAGGTGCTGCTGGCCGATGCCGCCCACCTGGGCCACCAGCTGGCCGAGAACGTCACCCCCGTGGTAGTGGAACTGGCCCGTGGCTACAGCCATGTGCTGGCGCCCGCCACCACCCACGGCAAGAACCTGCTGCCGCGCGTGGCCGCCCTGCTGGATGTGGCGCAGATTTCCGATGTGATCGCCGTCGAATCGGCCGACACCTTCGTACGCCCCATCTATGCCGGCAACGTCATCGCCACCGTGCAATCCAGCGATGCCATCAAGCTGATGACCGTCCGCACCACCGCATTCGATGCTGCCGCCACCGGCGGCAGCGCTACGGTAGAGAGCATCGGCGCTGGCAGCGATGCAGGCAAATCCAGCTTCGTCAGCCAGGAGTTGACCAAGTCCAGCCGCCCCGAGCTGGGCGCCGCCAAGATCATCGTCTCCGGCGGTCGTGCCCTCGCCTCCAGCGAGCAGTTCCATGGCGTGCTGGAGCCCCTGGCCGACAAGCTGGGTGCCGCCATCGGCGCCAGCCGTGCCGCTGTCGATGCGGGCTACGCCCCCAACGACTACCAGGTCGGCCAGACCGGCAAGATCGTCGCGCCGCAGCTCTACCTGGCAGTGGGTATCTCCGGTGCCATCCAGCATCTGGCCGGCATGAAGGACTCCAAGGTCATCGTCGCCATCAACAAGGATGAGGAAGCCCCCATCTTCCAGGTGGCAGACTACGGCCTGGTGGCCGATCTGTTCACGGCCGTGCCGGAACTGATCGCAGAACTCAACAAGTAAGCATCGTATGAACTAAAACGGTCACCACGGTGGCCGTTTTTTCAGCCCCACGAATCAAGCAAGCGCTCGAATTGGAGATAACCATGAGCTACCGTGCACCCGTTGCCGACATCCGCTTTGTGCTGAACGAACTAGCCGGCCTCAATGAGGTCGGCGCCCTGCCCGGCTATGAGGACGTCAATCCCGAACTGGCCGATGCCATCCTGGAAGAAGCCGCCAAGCTGGCCGAGAACGTGATCGCGCCGCTGAACAAGGTCGGCGACCAGCACGGCAACAAGCTCAGCGACGGCATCGTCACCACCGCGCCTGGCTTCAAGTCTGCCTACCAGCAATTCTCCGAAAACGGCTGGGTCAGCCTGCGCACCCCCACCGAGTTCGGAGGCCAGGGCATGCCTGCCCTGATCGCCATGGCCACCGAGGAAATGTGGTGTGCCGCCAATGTCGCCTTCAGCCTCTGCCCGCTGCTGACCCTGGGCGCCTTTGAAGCGCTGGAACACCACGCCTCGGACGAGCTCAAGGCGACCTACCTGCCCAAGATGGCATCGGGCGAATGGACCGGCACCATGAACCTGACCGAACCGCAAGCCGGCTCGGACCTGGCCCAGGTCCGTGCCAAGGCCGTGCCGGTCGGTGATGGCACCTACAAGATCAGCGGCCAGAAGATCTTCATCACCTGGGGCGAGCACGATATGGTGGAGAACATCGTCCACCTGGTATTGGCCCGCCTGCCCGACGCCCCCGCAGGCGTGAAGGGCATCTCGCTGTTCGTGGTGCCCAAGTATCTGGTCAATGCCGATGGCTCGCTGGGTGAGCGCAACGATGTCAGCTGCGTCTCGCTGGAGCACAAGCTGGGCATCCATGCCTCGCCTACCTGCGTGATGAGCTACGGCGACAAGGGCGGCGCCATAGGCTACCTGGTGGGCGAAGCCCACCGTGGCCTGGGCTACATGTTCACCATGATGAACCAGGCACGCCTGGGTGTGGGCATCGAGGGTATGGCCATAGCCGAGCGGGCCTATCAGCAGGCGGTAGCCTACGCCAAGGATCGCGTGCAGAGCCGCGAGCTGGGGTCGGACAACCCAGCGCCGGCCGCCATCATCAAGCATGCCGATATCCGCCGCATGCTGATGACCATGAAGAGCCAGATCGAAGCCCAGCGCGCCCTGACCTACTACGCCGGCGCCGCACTCGACCGCGCCGCACGCCACCCCGATGCCGCCGAGAAGCAGAAGTGGCAGGCCGTGGTGAACTTCCTCATCCCCATCGTCAAGGGTTGGAACACCGAGCAGGTCAACGAAATCACCTCGCTGGGCGTGCAGATCCATGGCGGCATGGGCTTTATCGAGGAAACCGGCGCCGCCCAGCATTTGCGCGATGCCCGTATCACCGCCATCTATGAAGGTACGACCGGCATCCAGGCCATGGATCTGGTGGGCCGCAAGACAGCCAGCGAGCAAGGCCGCACCGCCCGCGCCCTGCTGGCCGAAGTGGAGGCCGTGGCTGCTCAGCTGAAGACCCAGGGCCTGGCCGAGGTCGGCGATGCACTGGATGCTGCCCTGGTCCACGCCCGTGCCAGCACCGATTTCGTGGTGGGCCAGTTTGAAGCACAGCCCAAGGCCGTTGCCGCCGGCTCGGTGCCCTTCCTCAAACTCATGGGTATCGTACTGGGCGGCTGGCAACTGGGCCGCGCCGCACTGGTGGCCAAGCAGAAGCTGGCTGACGGCGATGCGGACAGCGCTTTCCTAGAAGCCAAGCTGATCACCGCCCGCTTCTTTGCCGTGCACCTGCTACCCCAGGTGGGCGGACTCTCGGCAGCCATATTGCATGGTGCTGATACGGTGTTGGCACTGCCGGAAGAGGCGTTTTGAGGGGCGATACAAGGCTGCAAGCACTAGCATCACGGTAGGTGCAGCGTAAGCATCCGGGGAAACCCGGGTGCTTGCCATTACGACATCACTAACCCCCGACTCTGCTGCTGCGGCACTGCGCCCCCCGCCACCTGCAATGGCTGTTTCAGGCCAGCTCAGCCGGCATGCGGTAATGGCCGGAGTCGAAACGGTCTATGCCGCAGCTGAGCGCACTGATCCAGTCCAGAAATGCCAGCAGCACCGATTTACCCACCATGTAGCGACCATGCTGGGGCACCATCATCAGGATCTCACCGCGCTCCACCATGGGCCTGACCATGTCTGCCCAGAGCCGGCAGACCTTGTTCGCCACCATATAGCGGCGGTGGAAGCCTTCCATGCTGGGTATGAGCCGTGTGAATTCCGCTACAGTGCTGACAGGCTCTGCCACTAACTCGTGCGCCACCATGGACGCCCCCATGTCGCCCGAGAACAGGATGCGCGAGCGGGGGTCGTAGAAGTGGAAATTACCCTCGGCATGCAGAAAGTGGGCGGGCACTGCGGCAACCCGCTCCTCCCCCAGCTTGAACCAGCCCCCCTCGTCCGGTACCCCCAGAATGCGCCCGGCCGCATTACCGGCGGTACAGAAATGCGGCACAAAGCGCGACCAGAGCTTGGACACCACCAGGGTGCATTGGGTGCTGATCAGCCATTTGTTCAATGAGGCCACAATGTCCGGATCGGCGTGCGAGGCCAGAATGTACTTGAGCTCACGCGCCGGAAAATAGCTCGCCATGGCCATGATGAGGGCGTTGTAGGTCATGTTGCCGGCCGGATCGATCAAGGCGCCTTCGCGCCCTGACACCAGCAGAAACTGATTGGCCTGGACAGCGTGGTCATCATCATCGTCCACCAGATCGGCAAACATCAGGCAGCGGTGGCTACCATCGTCGTACAGTGAAATCGCCATACCTGGCCCTTTAAAGACAAAGCGCGCAGGCTATCCATCCTGGCCCATCCCCATTTTGATGCAGCGCAAGATAACGCGCGATCCACCACCGCCAGACGCCATAGCTAGCACCTATGCCAGTCTGCCCGGCCAGCAGCTCACAGATCAAGCGTTTGACCGGTGGATCGACGTTGGCCCAAGGGCAAGGCAAGGCTACAATCGCCGCTTCCCCAAGTGAAGGAAGAGACAAGATGGGTTTTCTTGCCGACAAGAAGATACTGATCACCGGCCTGCTGTCCAACCGTTCCATCGCCTACGGTATCGCCAAGGCCTGCAAGCGCGAAGGCGCCACCCTGGCATTTACCTATGTGAATGACAAGCTCAAGGATCGCGTGGTCGAAATGGCCAGCGAGCTGGGCAGCGATATCGTACTGCGCTGCGACGTCAGCTCGGATGAGGAAATCGCCGCCATGGCCGCCGACCTGGGCAAGGTCTGGGACAAGGTAGATGGCGTGGTGCATTCCATCGGTTTCGCGCCGCGCGAAGCGCTGTCTGGCGACTATCTGGATTCCGTCAGCCGCGAGGCCTTCCAGATCGCCCACGATATCAGCAGCTACAGCTTCGCCGCCCTGGCCAAGGCCCTGCGCCCGCAACTGGCCGACAATGCCGCCCTGCTGACCCTGAGCTACCTGGGTGCCGAACGCGCCGTGGTGAACTACAACGTCATGGGTCTGGCCAAGGCCAGCCTGGAAGCCAACGTGCGCTATATGGCGTCGGCACTCGGCGCCCAGGGCATACGCGTCAACGGCATTTCGGCCGGCCCCATCAAAACCCTGGCCGCTGCCGGTATCGCCGGTTTCTCCAAGATACTGCACCACGTGGAAGAATCCGCACCACTGAAGCGCAATGTCACCATAGAGGAAGTCGGCAACGTTGCTGCATTCCTGCTGTCTGACCTGTCCTCGGCCGTAACCGGCGAGATCATGCACGTGGACGCTGGCTACAGCACAGTGGCCGCAGGCATGGGCGAGTAAGACCGACTGCCTTAGCATCACAACAACGCCCGGCTGGCCCGGGCGTTGTTGTTGGTACCTAGGACCGATACCCTGAGCTGACGCTGAGCATCTGGAAAACGCTGGCAGAGCTACGGCAGACCGAGATGGAGGGCCTGACGCTCAAATACATGAAGGGCTACACCAGCGATTGAGCGGGAGCCTAGCCGATGGATCAACGTCGGGATGAGTGGATGCGGTACGATACGCTTGGCTAGCCCTGGCCTCAGCCCTCGCTCAACAGCCAGCTTCGTGCCACCAGGCCTTCGTCCAGCCCTGCCACATACAGGCGATCGGTGCCAACGCCACCCGTACAGACCAAGGCCACATGCAGGCCCAGATCAGGTCTATGCCAGCTGGCGGCATTGCAACCCACCGGCCTAGGCGCAGCCAGCAAGCGCCGCATCAGGGCGTAATCCAGCCCCAGGCCATGGCACTTGAGCCAGGCCTCTTTCAGCGTCCAGTACTCGGTAAACTGCGCCAGCGCCGCTGCCGGCGCCAAGCCTGCCAGAGTCGCCTGCTCAACGGGGTGGCAGACCATGGCCGCCATGCCCGCGATATCCCGGCCCGGCTTGGCCAGCTCCAAATCGACCCCTACGGGACTATCTGACACGGCGCACAACAACCAGTCTGCACTGTGCGATAGGCTGATGGAGATACCCGCATGACCGACCACGCTGGGTGCCTCTCCTGCTTGGCTATCTATCTGCCAATCAGCGGGCTGCCCACCATACGCTTGGCTCAGTAACCTGCGCGCCAGGTAATGCCCCGCCAGAAACTGCGCCCGCCGCCTGGGCGCGCTGATCGCATCAAGCCGCGCCTGCTCCGACTCGCTCAAAGCAAAAGAGCCTGCCGCCTGCAGTTCGGCCAACAGCCGATCACAGGGGGCAAGCTCCAGATGCAGCATGGGTCGAACTATTAGTTGGCTATCTTGGCGTAATTGCCCTTAAGCGCTACACCAATCACGAAACTGCCAGCATGGCACTCTATCGTCGTGTCGTTCTTGGTTTCGTTCTTCTTGTAGTAGCTGACCAGATCGACTACCGCATTGGCACCACGCTGCTTGGCCGAGTTCTGGAAAGCCACCAGCGCCGACAAAGCAGCCCACTTGCAGCCAAATTCATCGCTCTTGCCGACACCATTCGTTTTCTGATTGGAGGTGTCTGTATCCAGCTTCTGCAAAACCTTGGGTGTCTTTTGACCATTCAGGAAGAACTTGACCGACCCGTCCAGCTTACCCTGAGCCTCGGGCATGGCAATTACATCAGCTAGCGGTATATGCAATACCGTGTCGCGCGCTTGCGCGGCAGGTGCCAAAGCAAATGCCAACAGGCTACAGGCGATCAACTTCTTCATGGTCTGTTTTCCCCTCGTTTCGGTCAGATAAGTATCTACAGGATCAGTTAGCTACCGTCGGTTGTGCCGGGGTAACCATCTGGGCCATGAGTATATGCTTTTGCAGATTGATCACCCAACGTTCATATGTACGATGTATGGTCATTTCCCCATTGCGCATGCCATAGTCCAAGTTAAGGCTGCTGACATATTTGAGCTGATAACCCTTCTCATCGTAGCTGGCATCTAGCGTCAACTCGATCTTGCCGCCCTTGCTGTACTTTAGCGTAAGCTTTTCGGGCGTCTCTGCAATGACCTGCCAGCCCAGCGAGGAAGCGCCTGCAACAATAGCAGAACGCACCATGGCCTTGGTCTGTGCCTGGCCATCAGCACGAGTCAGAACGACAGCAGTCGGCTCTTTGAAGACAACCGGAGCGGCTACAGCAAAGTGAGAGGAGAGTGCCAGCGCCAGGCTGGCTGCAATCAAGGAGTGCTTCATCATCAATTCCTAGTTTAATAATCAAAAACAGGGCTGATACTTTCTGAGTCAAGCCCAACAAACTCAACCGCAATAGCGATCAGAAACGCTTGAACACCAAAGATGTATTAATCCCGCCAAACGCGAAGTTATTACTCATCACGATATCGGTTTCTATCTTCCGGCCGTCACCCGTGATGTAGTCCAGCGCACCGCAGCGCGGGTCTACTGTTTCCAGGTTAAGGGTGGGTGCAAACCAGCCGCTGTGCATCATCTGTATGCTCATCCAGGCTTCCAGCGCGCCGCAGGCGCCCAGAGTGTGGCCCATAAAGCTCTTGAGCGAGCTGATAGGCATGCGTTCGCCAAACACGCTGTGGGTAGCTTGGGTCTCGGCCACATCACCCTGGTCGGTAGCGGTGCCGTGGGCGTTGACATAGGCAATGTCGGAAGGCGACAGCCGGGCGTCGTCCAGTGCCAGTTGCATGGCTACCGCCATGGTCTCGGCATTGGGATGGGTCACATGGCGGCCATCGCTATTGGTGCCGTATCCAATGATCTCGGCGTATATCTTGGCACCACGCGCCTTGGCATGCTCCAGCTCCTCCAGCACGAAGGTACAGGCGCCTTCACCCAGCACCAGGCCATCCCGGTTGGCATCAAAGGGGCGTGGAGTCAGGTTGGGGCTGTCATTATGCTTGACGCTGGTGGCGAACAAGGTGTCGAACACCGCAGCTTCGGTGGCATCCAGTTCCTCAGCGCCGCCGGCCAGCATGGCTACCTGCTTGCCCGACTGTATCATCTCGTAGGCATAGCCTATGCCCTGGCTGCCCGAGGTACAGGCGCTGGAGGTAGTGACGATGCGGCCGGTGATGCCGAAGAACACACCGATATTCACGGCGGCGGTATGCGCCATCATGCGGATATAGGTGGTGGCGCTGACGCCATCGACGGTCTTCTCGACGATCATGCGGCCAAAGTCGCCCATGTTGGCAGGCGTGCCCGAAGACGAGCCGTAGGAGATACCCATGCGGCCGCTCTTGACCAGCGGATCGCCCAGCAGGCCAGCATCGATCAATGCCTTTTCACTGGCACGCGTGGCCATCTGCGCCACCCGGCCCATGCTGCGGGTGTTTTTGCGGTTGTAGTTCTCGGGGGGCAGAACAAAGTCCGGCACGGGCACACCCACCTGGGTATGCAGGCCGTCGTACTCCGCCCATTCATGCATCACCTGTACCGCATTACGGCCTGCCTGCAGCCGCGCCAGTACGGTGGGCCAGTCATGTCCGAGCGGGCTGATCGCGCCTATGCCAGTCACCACTACGCGTTTCATCCGATCAACCCCCCATTAACTGAAATCACTTGCCGCGTAATGTACGCAGCATCCTCACTCATCAAGAAACTCACAGTCGCCGCCACTTCCTCCGGCTTACCCATGCGCTTGGCCGGTATCATCTTCAAGGCCTCGTCCAGCACTTCGGCCTCGACCATCTCGGTATCGATCAGGCCAGGCGCCACGCAGTTGACCGTGATGGCGCGGCTGGCCAGTTCCACCGCCAGCGCCTTGGTGGCGCCGATGATGCCGGCCTTGGCCGCACTGTAGTTCACCTGCCCGCGATTCCCCATCAAGCCCGATACCGACGACAGCGTCACGATACGGCCAGGCTTGCGCCGGCGTACCAGCGGCATGGTCAGCGGGTGCAGCACATTGTAAAAGCTGTCCAGGTTGGTATGGATCACGGCATCCCAATCCTCGGCCGGCATGGCCGGGAAGGCATTGTCGCGGGCGATGCCGGCATTGCAGACCACGCCGTAGTAGCAGCCGTGCGCTTCCACATCGGCCAGCAGCACCTCGGCCGCGCGGGCACGGTCGGCCACATCAAACTGCAGCACCCGTGCAGTGCGCCCCAGCGCGACGATCTCGGCCGCCACAGCATCGGCCTCTTCCACCCGGCTGCGGCAATGCAGCACCAGATCATAGCCATCGCGGGCCAGTCGCAAGGCGATCGCCTTGCCTATGCCACGGCTGGAACCCGTGACCAATATGGTCTTATCCATCATTCCTGCTACCTCATTCATGCTATCGCTCAGCTACCATCCGCCTGGCCCGCCAGGAATGCCTCGGCATCCTTGGGCTCGAATACGGTAAGTGCCGCGCTGGCAACCAACTGATCGCCTATCTCTATCCGGCAGTCGAACTGCCCCAATCCATTGTCGGCCTGGAAGGCCCGCCTGGCGCTTACCCGCAGGGTCTGCCCTGGCAAGAAATGCGACACCTGGCAGTCGTAGCGGCGGCTGCCCAGCAGAAACCCCACCTTGGGCTCGCCACCAGCCAGCCTAGCCTGCCAGCCGGCCCAGGCCGCCACAGCTTGCGCCATGAACTCGATGCCCACCCAGCCGGCTACGCCATAGCCATCAAAAAACAGGCCTTCGGCCCTGATGTCCACCTCGGCCACCAGGGATTCCGCGTCACCCGTCAGCGCACGATCGAGCAGGCTCATGGGGCCGGCATGCGGCACGATGGCCGAAATCGGGTAGTCGATCTGCGTCATGCACCGCTCCGTGCCAGCACCACGCTGGCATTGCTGCCACCAAAGGCAAATGAATTGCTCAAGGCGTAGTCCAGCGGCCTGCCCAGAGCCTGGCCCGGCCGCACCAGCGCTAGCGTCGGCAGCGCGGCGTCTGCCACGCCATCCCACCAATGCGGCGGCAGCAGGCCGTCGGGGTTATCATGCAAAGTCAGCCAGCACAGGGCGGCTTCCAGCGCGCCTGCCGCACCCAGGGTGTGGCCGGTCAAAGGCTTGGTCGAGCTGGTTGGCGTATGCGCGCCAAACAACTCACGCACGGCCAGGCTTTCCATGGCGTCGTTCTGCGGCGTGGCCGTGCCATGCAGGTTGACATAGCCGATATCGGCCGGCTGCAGGCCGGCACGTTCCAGGGCAGCGCGCATGGCGGTCATGGCGCCACGGCCGCTGGGCTCCGGCGCCGAAATATGGTGGGCATCGGACGATTCTCCCCACCCCGCCAGCCGCACAGGCCCCTCGGCGCGGCTCATCAGGAACAAGGCCGCCGCCTCGCCGATATTGATACCGCAGCGATTGGCACTCATGGGATTGCAGCGCGGTGCGCTGACCGACTCCAGGGCCGAGAAGCCAGCCACCGTGAAGGCGCACAGCATGTCCACGCCGCCGACAATCACCGCGTCGCAAGCACCCATCTGCAGCAGCCTGGCAGCACTGGCCAGCGCCTTGGCGCTGGATGAGCAGGCCGTAGAGATCACCAGCGAGGGCCCGCCCAGGCCCAGTAACTGGCATAGCATCATGGCCGACGAGCCCATCTCCTGCTGGCCGATATGAAAACCAAGCGGCAATTCGCCATGGTGCCGGTGGTGATCGATGGCCAACTCGGCTTCACCTATGCCCGAGGTACTGGTACCCAGCACGACCGCAACCCGCTCCGGGCCATATTGGGCGATGGCCGCATCCACCTGCGGCCGTATCTGTGCCAGTGCAGTCAGCAGCAGGGCGTTGTTGCGGCTGCGGTGGACGCTGGGCAACCCGGCCACGTCTGCCACGGGGGTTTGTACAGCGCCCAGATGCAGGGCGCGGCCGGGCATCAGGCTGGCGTTTTCAGCCACGCCACCGGGCGTGGTCGCAAACAGGGCTGCCCTGACGGCAGCTGGGCCATCGCCCAGGGCGCACACGACGCCCAGTTCATTGAGATAGACCGGGCTCGTCATGGCGCGGGTTCCGTGCTTTGTAAACGTGATTCAATCTGCAGCCGATAGCCTTCGCGCTGGTTCTCCAGCACGGCATCCCCCGCCCAGCGCGGGTTCGCGCTATAGCGCACGCTCAGTGCAGTCACACCATCCTGCTGTAATTGCCGCAGGCCTTGATCATCCAGCAGCACCCAACCTGCCGGCAGCGCCTGGCGTATCGATTCGGCCGGCCAGTAAGCCAGCTGCACATCCCGCAGTACACGGCCACCATCGACTTCGGCCGGCAGCTTGGGATGGCGGTTCTGCTGCAGGTCCTGCCCATCCCAGCTCAGGGTCAGTACGCGCTGGCCCAGCGCGATACCGGCCAGCTGTACTGTGCTTGGATCGATTTCCAGCAGGGCCTCCAGCACGCGCGGGGTCTCCTCGCGCTTGCCGGGCAAACGGTTTTCCAGCCGTTCCAGCGTCAGACGCTGTGCCAGGCTGACGCTGCTGCCAAATGACGCTGGCGCCAGGCGCAAGGCCGGCATGGCCGGGCGCGGCTCTGGCGTGCTGGCACAAGCCGCCAGCAGCAAGGCGGCAGTGGCTATCAGGCGGCGCACAGCTGCTCCAGCGTCTTCAGGCGGCGTGGTTCAGCCACGTAGGGGTTCTGCTTGTCCCAGGCATAGCCGGCCAGGATGGCGGCAATCATGCGACGTATCTCGGGCGATTGATCCTGGTGGAAGATCACATCCTGAAAGCCGCCGGCATACCAGCTCTCCACAAAGGCGCGGAAGGCATCCACCCCGCCCTTCAGGGGATCGGCATAGTCCGCCTGCCAGTCCACCTTCTCGCCGGCAAATTCACGGGCAATGGCGGCCGTAGCCAGGCTGGCCGATTTGACGGCAATGGTGACGCCGCTGGAAAACACCGGGTCGAGGAACTCGCCCGCATTGCCCAGCAGCGCGTAGCCGGGGCCCCACAGCGATTTGACGTTGGCGGCATAGCCGGTCAGCTTGCGCGCCGGGGTATCCCAGACCGCGTCCTTGAGCAAGCTCGCCAGGGTAGGCGTTTCGGCAATGATGGCCTGCAGGCGCTCTGTCTCGGTGCCGCTATAGCGCTCGAGGAATTCGGTGCGTGCCACCACGCCCTGCGAGCAACGGCCGTTGGAGAAGGGGATGGTCCAGAACCAGACATCGACATGCTCGGGATGCACCGAGATCAGTATCTTGTTGCGGTCGAAACTGCCACTGGGGATATTGTCCTGCACATGGGTGAAGTAGGCACCACGCAAGGGGAAAGCCGAGGGGGTTTCCAGATCCAGCAGGCGCGGCAGGATGCGGCCAAAACCGCTGGCATCCAGCAGGAATCGGGCGCTGACCTGGTAGGTCTCGCCTTCCGGCGACAAAACCGTCACCTGCGGACGCTCGCCGTCCACATTCACCGTCACTACCTGATGCCGATAGCGCACCTCGGCACCGGCCTTTTCGGCCGCCTTGGCCAGCACGTGGTCGAAGTCGGCCCGCTGCACCTGGTAGGTGGTACCCCAGCCCTTGGAGAACTTGTCACGGAAATCAAACTGGGTCTGCTTTTCGCCACGCTGGAAAGCCGCACCGTTCTTGTACTGAAACCCGGCCTCGACCACATCCTGCAGAAAGCCGGCGGCTTCGATGTATTCCATCGATTGCGGCAGCAGGCTCTCGCCGATGGAGAAACGGGGAAACTGTTCCTTCTCGATCACCAGCACCTGCCGCCCCTGCTGCCGCAACAGCCCGGCCGCCACCGAACCCGATGGGCCGGCACCAATGATCAGGATTTCTGTTTGTTCATGACGCATGGTCTTGTTCCTTGTTGCTGGCGCTGTGGCCGCAGCGAATTAATGGATGATCTGCCCAGCGCGCAGGATGCCCACCACGCCGACCAGGATCCAGAAGGTATTGAGCACGGTATAAGCCCGGTCACGCCGCAGGCTGGAACACCAGGCCAGCATCACGGCATCGATGGTGTTGAATATCCAGACGAACATGAAGGGACTGGCCGCCCCCATCCAGCTCACCAGGCTGAAGCTGAAAATGCGCATCAGCACCCCTACCATCTCGATCTTCTCGATATGGCGCAGGATGAACTGATTGAGGGTCGCCACCGGGGCAAGGGCCAGGCTGTTTGTCGTCATGTTTATTGCACTCAGGGTTGATGGTTTGCCGTGGCAAGCTGCGATACCGGGGTGGCTTCTACCTGCTCGCGGGCAAATGCTGCGCCGGGGCGGAAACAAGGTGTCAAAAGCCAGATCAGCAGTTCACCCAGCAACATGGTCAGGCCAAAGGCCTGCAGGGCCGGCGTGGCAGAAAATGCCAGCAGGCCAAACGACAGCAAGGTACTGACACCGGCCAGCGCTACCGCCAGCCAGGCGGTGCCATCACCGGGGTGTTCCAGCAGGAAGATGCCGTAGTCCACCCCCATGCCCAGCAGCAAGACCAGCGCCAGCACATTGAACAGCTGCAAGGGCACGCCCAGCAGTCCCAGCAAGGCCAGCACCAGCAGGCTGCCCAACAAGGTGGGCAGCAAGGCACGCCAGGCAGCCAGACGGAAGCGCCAGGCCAAGGCCACGAACACTGCCACATAGCCCGCCAGCAGCAGCCAGCTCATGCCCAGGCGATAGCGTGCCAGCAGGCTGGATATCTCCGCCGTCTTGTCCACCCAGCGCACGCCAGGCAAATCGGTGGCCGCCTTGTCCAGCGCCGGCAACATGGCCGGGCTCAGGCCGCGCAGCATCAATACGCTGTAGTGCTTACCGTCCAGTTCGCCCAACCACTGCGCTGCAATAATCGATGCGGCGGGGCTGGCCAGCCAGGTTGCTGGATCCAGCGCTTGGGTCGCCTGAAGCGGTCGGGCCGGCTGCTCGCCCGTCTGTTCGGCAATGGCCGCCAGCGCATGCCGTTCGGCCTGTGCCGTCAGCAAGGCGGCACGCTGCTGTGTAGCCAGCGAGGGCAGCCAGTCCGAGACCGCGCGGTAGCCCGGCAAGACGCCGTCCCTTACCAGGCCGTCCAGCCTTGCCTTCAATCCTTCCTCTCGCTGCAGCAACTGCTCCGGGCTGTCGCCCGCCACCAGGTAGAACTGGCCTGGGCTGGGCATGCCTAGCAACCGCCCTACTTCCAGTTGTTCGGCCATCAGGCTGGCCGGCGAGCCCTGCAGCTGGCGCAGGTCATCGCGGCTCTGCAAGCGTGACAGGCCTACACCCAACACCACCAGGAGAACCAACGCCAGCAGCCAGCCCTTGCGGTTGGGCTGCCAACGCGGCCAACGCGTCAGGCTGTTGGCAAGATAGCGGGCAAAGGCCGTTTGCGGCAGGGCACCCCGGTCAAACAGCGGGAACCAGCACACCACGGTCAAAAAGGCCGCCAACAAGCCTGCTACCGAGAACACGGCCATCTGCCGCAAGCCAGGGAACGGAGCCAAACCCAGCGCCATATAGGCCACCACACTGGTCAGCAGCGCCAGTGCCATACCAGGCAACAGGCCACGCAGCACCTGCCAGCGCTCACTGGCCGGCCGTCCCTGGCGAGCCGCGAAATAATGGAAACCATAATCCTCGGCCACCCCGACCAGGCTGGCGCCAAACACAAGAGTCAGAAGATGCACCTGGCCAAACAGCATGGCCGTCACACTCAGCGCAACGCCGCAACCTATCAGCAGCGACAGGCCCACCAGGACGATCGGCCGCAGTGAACGGAAGGTCAGCCAGACCAGCAACAGCACCGCCAGCAAGGAACCCCAGCCTATGGTGCTCATCTCCCGGTTGGCCTGGGCCGCAGCAGCTTCGGCATGCAGCGGCACCCCTGCGGCCAGCAGTCTGATCTCGCCCATACCTTGGGCGGCCAGCTCAGCACGGCTGGCCTGCAGCAGTTCGGCCAGCGGCGCCTCACCCGTCACGGCAAAGGCGGCACCCTGGAACTGGTAATTGAGCAGCGCCCACTGCTGCCCCTTGCCCTGCAACCACAACAGGCCATCGCGCGGGCGGGCGGGTGATTCAGCCGCCCGTTCAGCCCACCAGTCCTGCCACAGGCCCAGCGGGTCAGCCAGCCGGTCGCCAAACTGCGGCCCTGCAGCAGGTTGGTACAAACGCATCAAGGCAGTGCTGGCCCATTGCTCGCTTGGTGCCGACGCCAAGGCCCGCAATTGTTCCTGGGTCAGCAAGCGGTCACGCCAGGGCTGGTAGAACGCCACCGCCGCATCCAGCTTGCCGGCATCCACCGCGGCGGGCTGCAACAACGCTGGCTGGGTGGCCAAGCGGGCCTGCACCATCTGGGCTGCACGGCGGGTCTGCGACCAGTCGGACGCGCCCACCAGCAGCACGATCTGGCGCTGCGACTGCTCCGCCAGCTTACGGGTAGCCGCACTCACGGCGGGCGCCTGCTCGTTCTCGGGCAGCAGCGCCAGCACATCGGTGTTCAGGCGGGCAGCCCGCCAGAACTGAACCTGGTGCAGCACAGTGCCCAGCACAACGATCGCCCACACGGCAGCCAGCCACAGAGAGAGACGCTTAGCGGCCAAGGCGCGTTGCCTCCTCGGCCGTGGGGGCGCTGGCCTCAACCAGCTTATCGAAACGGATCAGGCTGCTGTCGCCATTGGCCTCTTCCAGCCGCACCAGCTTCACATGCCGCTCGCCTTCCAGTATCACTCGCTTGAATACCCGAGCCAGACCCGGCTCGCGCGGAGTCAGGGCCAATACCCAGGCATCCTTGCCACGCAGGCCACCATCGGTCAGGAAGCGCTTCTGCAGCACGGCCACATCGCCCGCCAGCAAGGCAAACAGCAGCTCATTCATGGCCTGCAATGCCGGCTCGCGGCTGGATTCCAGCTGATAGCTGGCCTGTCCCGACTCCGCCGACAGTTTGTCCGGGCTCACCACCAGGCTGGACTCGAAAGGCTTGCGGGTTTGCCACAGCACGCCATGGCCACGCCACAGCAGGAACTCGCCACTGGACAGCAGGGGCTTCTTGAAGCCCACCACACTCTTCTGCTGCTCGAACTGGCCGCGCAGGACCTGAGGGCTGCTAAGCCGTGCTTTCACCGCCTCGGCGATATCTGCGGCCCAGGCAGAACCGGGCAGCGCCAGGCACAATAGCAAAGCGTATCGGAACCACTGTTTCATGGCGCGGGCACTCCCAGTCTTTCCCACAACACCGGTGGGCAGAGGTATTGCATCTCCTGGCTCTCGGTGCAGACCGCCACCTGTATGGTGTAGGCCTTGTTCAGGCGCTGGCCGGTGTCGGCATCGCTAATCAGGTACTCGATCTTGAGCCGGTTTTCCCATTCCACAATCTCGGCCCGGATACGCAGGCGCTGATTGAACACTGCCGACTTCACATACTTGAGGCGCATGTCGACGATGGGCCAGACAAAGCCCGAGGCATACATCTGCGGATAGTCGTAATCGAACCGTGACAGCAGGGCACAGCGGGCGATTTCCAGGTACTTCACATAGTTGCCGTGCCAGACGATGTTCATCGGGTCCAGGTCATGGAAGGTCGGTGCCAGCTCGATCTCGTGGGCAAGGTCAATCGACATAGACACTCCAGGCCTCGCGCCGTATTGCGCCCAGCAACGATTGCAGCTCGCCATCCAAAGCCCGGTCTTCTACCACCAGGGCGATACGGTCTTCCAGATCAGCCTGCATGCTGGCCAGCGCGGCCGGCAGCACCAGCTCGACATCCAGCCGGCGGCGCAGGGCAACACCCTGGCGCGCGGCGATCAGCATGGCCGCCACGACCTGCTCGGTCAGTTCCAGCACGCGCAGGCAATCGCGCGCGGCGATGGTGCCCATGCTGACCTTGTCCTGGTTATGGCACTCGGTAGAGCGACTGAACACCGAGGCCGGCATGGTTTGCTTGAGCGCCTCGGCAGTCCAGGCAGACACGCTGATCTGCAGTGCCTTCAGGCCATGATTGATTGCAGCACGGGGGCCCGTGGCACCCGACAGGTTGCTGGGCAGGCCATGGTTGAAGCGGGTATCCACCAGCAGCGCCAGTTGCCTATCCAGCAGGTCGGCCACATTGGCCACCGCATTCTTGAGGCCATCCATGGCGAAGGCGATGTGGCCGCCGTAGAAATGACCGCCATGCAGCACGCGCTCGTTCTCGCCATCAATGATGGGATTATCGTTGGCACTGTTCAGTTCGTTCTCTATCAGGGTGCGGAAGTAAGGCAGGGCATCTTCCAGCACACCGATCACATGTGGAGCGCAACGCAGCGAGTAGCGATCCTGCAGACGCTGCTCATTGCGGCTGGGCTGGTCGCTGGCCAGATCCTCGCGGATACGGCCCGCCACGCGCTGCTGCCCGATATGAGGCTTGACTGCAAACAGCGCCTGGTCGAAATGGTGGGCATTGCCGGCGCTGGCCAGTACGTTCATGGCGGTCAAGCGGGTTGCCAGCTGGCACAGGTAATCGGCACGCCGCCAGGCCAGGCAGGCCAGCGCCGTCATCACGGCCGTGCCGTTCATGATGGCCAGGCCCTCCTTGGGGCGCAGGCGCAACGGCTGTATGCCCAGCTCAGCCAGCACATCAGCGGCATGTCGGCGCTGGCCCTGGTACATCACCTCACGCTCGCCGCACAGCACGGCAGCCAGATAAGACAAAGGCGTCAGGTCGCCACTAGCGCCGACCGAGCCTTCTGCCGGGATCAACGGCAGGATGTCGTGCTTCATCAGGGTTGCGATCTGCTCCAGCAGGCCCACGCTGACGCCCGACATGCCTTGCGACAGCGAAGCCAGCCGGGTTGCCAGTACCGCACGGGTTTCTTCCGGCGTCAGGAAGCGGCCGGCACCGCAACCATGGTAGGTGTACAGATGGTGTGGCAGTTCAGCGACCAGCTCGGGCGGGATGCTGACGGTGCAGGAATCACCGTAGCCGGTGGTCACACCGTAGATAACGCCATCTTCCGCCAGCAGGCGGTCAAGGAAGTCGGCGCCACGGGCGATACGGGCGCGGAAAGCCGGGTCAGCAGACAATTCGGCTGGCTGGCGCTGCTCGGCCACCGCCACCACGTCTTCTATGGTCAGTCGGCTACCGTCAAATCGGATGGGATCAGTGTTGCGGTCAAGGTTTTGCATGTGTTTGATCCCAGAAGGGAAAGAAATTGAACCAATCAAAAGGCGAGCGGCGCACCAGGGCCGTCAGCGCGGTGGCGTAGCGGCCGGCATAGTCAGCCATGGCGACTTCGCGCCGGCCGCGCGGTAATTGCACCTGCTCGGCAAGCTGCTCGAAATGTAGGGTGTAGCCTTCGTTCTCGTGTATGCAGCCCAGCAGATAGAGGGGACATTTGAGCAGGCTGGCCAGCACGTATGGCCCCACCGGAAAGGGCGCCTGATGCCCCAGGAACTCGGTGGTCACCGTCTGGCTGGCAAAGACCGGAATGCGGTCGCCCGCAATGGCCACGTACTCGCCGGCAGCCACCTTCTCGGCCAGCAACACAGCAGTGGCGGGGCTGATCTCGGTGACCTCCAGCAAGGTCAGCTCATTGTTCGGATTCAGCCGCTTGAGCAGCTTGTTGAAGCGCACTGCGTGGCGGGTATGCACCAGCACATTGAGTTTGAGCCCTCCCTTACGTTCGGCCAGCACGCGGCACAGCTCCAGGCAGCCCATATGGGCGGTGACAATCACCCCACCCTGCCCCGCCAAGGCAGCTTGGTGCAACACCTCGCTGCCCACGCTGCGCACCTGGGCAAACTGGTATCGCCCCGATACCGCCAACAACTTGTCCAGCATGGTTTCAGCAAACAGCATCACATGCCGGACGCTGTCCTGCCATACCGGTGGCCTGCCCAGCGCACCCGTCGCCTGCTGTAGCCGCGCCAGGTATTGCATGGAAGATACACGCAGCGCCGGCTTGGTAGCCCAGTGCAGCAACACCACCGGGTACAGGCAAAGCCGGAAAGGCCAGCGGCCCAGCAAGCGGTGCACCCAGTAAAGCAGCCAGATACCCAGGACAAAGGTGTTCTCGCCCATCTCGGCCCAATGCTGGCGCGACGCGGTACTCATGCGGCCACCTTGCGCCATAACAGCATAGGGGCACGTAACAACATGCCTAGGAACAGGCGGGCGTGCATGCGCGAAATCAGGGCATTGTCCAGCCAGACCTTGAAGTGCGACACACCATCGCTGGGGTAGCAAACCCGGGTAGGCTGATTGACGATGACCATGCCACGCCAATACAGCCGAACCAGGATCTCAGTGTCAAAATCCATGCGGCGTCCTATGTTCACCGCGTCCAACAAGGCTACGGTAGGAGCCAGCGGATAGATCCGGAAGCCGCACATGGAATCGCGTATCTGCAGCGACAGGGTATTGATCCACACCCAGATATGGGTGGCATAGCGGCCATAAAGCCTGGCCTTGGGCACGCTCTCGTCGTAAATGGGACAGCCACAGATCAGGTGCGCCGGCTGCGCCGCCGACAGCCTCAGGAAGGCCGGAATATCACCCGTATCGTGTTGGCCATCGGCATCAATCTGCAGGGCATGGCTATAGCCCAGTCTGGCGGCCTGGCGCAGGCCGGCAATCATGGCACCGCCCTTGCCTTGGTTTTGCGGCAGGCGCAGCAGCTGCACACCGGCTGCATCGGCCGCCGCCAGGGCATCGAGCACCGCAGCGCAGCCAGGTTCGCTGCCATCGTCCACCAGCAGGCACGGCAGGCCGTGCTGGCGAACGGCGGCTACCACCGCACCGATGGCCTCGCCATGGTTGTAGACCGGGATCACGGCACAGGTCTTCATGCTGGCGCTCCGAACACGATGCGCCCGCTGGCGTGCGCGCCGGCGGCAGAGGTGAGCTTAAAGCCCAGGCTGCCTCGCTCGGCCTGCCAGCTCAAATCCATGCTCACCTGGCTGCCTGGCGCTATCACCTGCTGGAATTTCACCGCCTCCAGCCGCAGGAAACCGGCTGGAATGGCAAACAGCTCGCGTCCAAACAGCACCGCCCAGTCCAGCTGGGTGACACCCGGCAGGATAGGCGTCTGCGGAAAGTGCCCCACAAAATAAGGTGAGCGGGCGTCGATCTCCAGCACCAGGCTGGCCTCGCCCGTAGTGCGCGACAGCAGGCGTGCCGCCGGGCGCCTTGGGTCAAACCAGGCTTGCAAGGCGGCTTCCGTCGCCTTGCCCTGGGCGTTGCTGGGCAAGGCCCAGGCATAGCGCCAACGGCGCGGCAGCACGCTGGCTTCCACCAGCTCCGCCAGCGCAGCACGCAAGCGGGTATTCAGGGCACGCTTGCCCTGCTCGTCAATCAAGGCCCAACCTGCAGCGCTGGGCACAGCCAGCACACCCAGGGTCAAGCGTAAACCGCTCAACGGCAATACCCGCACCTCGGCCACCAGTCCGGTCGCCAGCAAGGCTCGCTCCATGGCCGTCAGCGAGACCCGCTTTTCTTCAATCTTGACGATGCGATCAGCCCGGCCGAGCAGCTCAAAACCATCGCCCAGCAGGCTGACCCTGTCCTCGGTGCGCTGCCAATCCGTGCCTGCGAGATGGGGAGACTGCACCAGCAGCGTCTCGCCATCCAGCCGCAGCTTCACCCCCGGCAAGGCACGCCAGGCCAGGTCATCGTCGTTCATACGTTGGCGCCAGGCAATGCCGCCCGTCTCGGAGCTGCCATAGACTTCGATAGGCGCCCTACCCAGCAACCGCCTGCAATCGGGCAAGGCCTCTGCAGGCAGAGGGCCGCCCGACGAGAACACTGCCCGCAGGCTGGTCTTGCCGGCCGCCCACGGCAGATTATCCGGCAAGCGCTTGAGATGGGCAGGGCTGGCCACCAGTACACAGTCGCCGTTGGCCGCCAGGGCGGCCACGATATCCTCCGGGAACACCAGCCGATCGGCGGCGAACACGCGGCCAGCCGCCAGTGGCCACAACACACGGAACAGCAGGCCGTAAATGTGCTGATGCGACACCGTCGCCAGCACCATGGCCTCGCCCATATCGGTATCAAAACAGGCCGCCAGCGACTGGACTTCATCGAACAACTGCGACAGTTGCTTGGTAATGGCGACCGGTTCACCGGTCGACCCCGAGGTAAACACCACCAGGCCCGGCGCCTGCTTTTCCAGCGCAGGCCAATCGGGCACTACCGCATCCGGCAAGGGCTGCAGGCAGTCCTCGCCGGCAATATCGCCAGCAAAGCCATCCACTTCGCCCCGCAAGCGCGCCAGGGTGGCGGGCAGCACATCGGCCGGCAGATAAACGCACACACCGGCATGCCAGGCCCCCAGCAAGGCAGCGGCAAAGGTAAAGCTGTCGTGACAGTACAGCGCAAAGCGGCGCCCAGGCTGCGCGGCAAAAGCCGCGCACCAGTTGGCCGCCTGTTGCGCCAGGCAGGCAAAGTCCAGCTGCAGTCCCTGTCGTACAGCCACGGTCATGGCGGCGGGGCGGCCCACGGCCAGCAATTGTTCAAGGGCCAGGAAATCAGCCATGTATTACTCCAGCACGCACGCGGCGGCGAACCAGCCATTCAGCAGCGAACAACATGCCCATCAGGCCGTAGGCAATCAGGCCGTTATACAGGGCCCAGACCGCATCACTGGCCCACAGCGCCGTCACCAGGGCAATGCTGCCGTTGAGCACAAAGAAACCACACCACACCTGAGTCACCTTGCGGGTGTAGATCACGCCCTCGGGCGGTAGATCGGGCTCCTGCAGGCGCGCCAACCGTTCGATCACGCTGGGCGGATAGATCAGGCTGGTGCAGAACACCACCAGCAGCACGGCATTGACCAGCACCGGGTAGAGCTTGAGCGGCAGCGCGTGGTTACCCACCGCCGTCACTAGCGCCAGCAGCAGGGCGCCAGCCGCCGCTGCCAGCCAGGTTGGCTGACGGGTGGCAATCGCCCGCAACAGTGCCAGGCCAGCCAGCAGCAAGGCCAGCCAACGCGGCTCGAAGCGTCCCAGACCCAGATAGACCAGCACCGGGTAGCTGAGCGTCAGCAGGCCGACCGCTACCGCACGCACACGCGTGGACGCGCTCACATCAGGCCGTGGCGTCGTGCATCAGGCCATACAGGGCGTCCACCACATCCTGCAGCGTACGCACCGATTTGAAGGCATCCGGTTGCAGGCGGCGGCCTGCGATGGGCTTGAGCTTGACGATCAGATCCACGGCATCGATGCTGTCGATGTCCAGATCATCGTACAGGCGCGATTCGGGCTTGATACGCTCGGGCGCGATATCAAAGGTTTCTTGAAGAATCGCGCTGAGGCGATCGAACATTTCCTGCTTGGTCATGGTTTACCCCTGGCACCAGCAAGCCATGACATAGGCCGCTGATGCATTTCATGATTACGGTAGTACCGCATGTCCACCCGGTGCGTCCCATGGCGCATGGTGATCATGCCGATGGCGAATTACTTGGTGCGCTGTGCAGCAACAAACTGCGCCAGTGCACTGACACTGGCAAAGTGCTGGCGGGTTTCTTCCGAATCGGCCGACATGCTGACGCCGTAGCGCTTTTGCAGGGCAAGTCCCAGCTCCAGCGCGTCGATGGAATCCAGCCCCAGGCCATCCACAAACAGGGCGGCGGAAGCGTCGATATCGTCAGGGGTGACATCTTCCAGATTCAGCGATTCAATGATGATCGCCTTGATTTCTTGTTCAAGCGCCTGCATGGGCGGGTTTCTCCGTAGAAAAATAATCGTGCAAGTAATCGGTCAGGTGGCGTGCCGCCAGGGCCGGTTCATTACCGGCGCCTGCCAGAAAAGGCGCCACCTCGATATCGTCGCGAACGACGATAGTGAAATGCATGCGCCGCACCGGTACCTTCCACCAGGGCAAGCCCTTGGTCAGGCTCAACGGCTCGCACCGTATGGTGACCGGCGTAATGGTGCAGGGGCCACGGGTCGCGATATTGGCGGCGCCACGCTGCAGCTTCATCGGCCCGTCGACGGGTGTACGCGTGCCCTCGGGGAAGATGATCAGGTTGTTGCCTGCATGCACCGAGGTGACGCAGTCTTCCACCAGGCCGGCACCGCTATCGTTGCAGATGTAGCCGGTGGCGCGCACGGGACCACGGGTAAACGGGTTACGTGCCAGAGCGGCCTTCACCACGCAGTCGGCATTTGGCACCAGCGAGATCAGGAACACCACGTCGATCAGGGTCGGGTGATTGGCCAGGATCAGCAGGCCGGGCCGACGCAGTCGCTCCGCGCCGACGATGTCGTAGCGCAAGATGCCCAGCACCCGCATCAGCTCGATAAACAGCCGGAAGGTATGGTGGATGGAAAGCCGGGCCAGGCGGGTCTGCCTGGCGCGTTCGCGCACGATCAGCTGCAGCAGCGGAAAATACACCAGGCGCAGCAGCAAGCCGCCAAGGCCGAAGCTCGAAAAAGCAATGGCGGTGGCGATAACGCGCCAGCCACGATCCAGCAGCTCAAGCATGGCGCACCCAGTGCCAGCTACGGCCAGCCACGTCATGCTGCCAGGCCGGAGCCTGCCCCAGCAGAAAGCGCAGGGCGGCCAGGTCATCTGGCAGAGTCGCCGGTTCAGACGCACCTGCCAGCAAGCCAGGCTGCAAGGATATGCCACCACTTTCGCAGCGGCTCAAGCGGCAGGCCCAAGCACGGGGGAAATCCAGGTATTCGGCAAAATCCGAATACGGCGTTGGCAGGGGCTCATCGTAATACACCACCAGCACAGCCGGCGCGCCATCGGCCAGCAGGCCCAACGCCTCCATGAAGGCCGCCTCTACCGTCTCGGCACCAGCGGCCACTGCAGTACAAGCACCCGTATCTGCGCGGGCGATGGAGAACAAGGCACCTATGGCATTGTGCACCGACATGCTGAACGCCGTGGGCGACAGCCCCTCACCGGCGGCCAGTTGCCGCAGCAATTCCACCGAACGGGTTACGTCCCCAAAGCGCGAGGCAAAAACATGGGGACACGCCTCGGCATCGCCCTGGGCCCAATAGGCGGCCTGCAAGGCCACCTTGCCCAGACGCTCGACCCGCCGCCGCATCATGGCCGGCATCTCCGCCAACACAGGCGCACCTTCGCCAACCAAGGGTTGCGGCGCAGCCAGCCAATCCAGCCAAGCATCATTGCCGACCAGACCCGGCGCCCAAGCGGCCCAAGCATCTATTGAAAATCTTACTGTCATTAATCGCGCAATCTAATTGAACTTTTTGGCGCGAAGGAAATCCCGAGTCCAGCACACGACCCTCACCCCCTGCCCACCCATGGGCCAAAAGGGAGCGACCACCCTCGAACGAAAGGGCGGCATTCTAACAGGTAAATTAACAAAAACAATTGCTTATGTGCTTTTTACCCATACCGGATACTGCGTACAACAGGCTGATGTGCACTTGCAACATGGCTGCACAATCAATCAAAAAATTTGTTCATTGATTGTCATGTACAAAATAAAAGAGGGCATTTCTAACCAAGTGCACAAGCAAGCGCAGGCTCACCCACACCAAAAGTCCCCTCCACCTCTCCAAGGTCGTGGCTTACACCTCTGCAGGCAAAACTGGGCATCGAGCATTTGGCGAATCCGCCAGATCAACAGGCTTTGATCCAGCACAAAGTGCTTTACTGTCAGTCAGTTACCCTTTACGCAGCCTGCGCCCACCGGTGCACAAACCGCCACGGTCAGCTATAAAACAATTGCCTTGTGGACATCCCCTAGCAAACTACGCCGGCCAGGACGGCCATCAGGTTTCCAGAAGCGCATGGAACCAAGGCAACCGCCATCCCAACCAAGGGGCCAACAGGCAGAACCTGGTGGCGGCGAAAAACGGATAACACCGGAGGTTCCCCAGCCCAAGCCGCGGAGGGTGCAATGCTGAAAAAGCCGCAAGCCCTGCTGGCCCGTGCTTTTGCCACGGCAGCCAATGCCATCATGATTGCAGATCGCCACGGTCATATGGTGTGGGTTAATCAGGCCTTTTGCCGTCTGAGCGGCTACGCCGAGTCCGAGCTGATGGGCAAGTCGCCCGATCTGCTGCGTTCCGGCCAGCACGATACGGCTTTCTACCGCGAGCTATGGAGCACCATCCTGTCCGGGCGCCCCTGGCAAGGCGAGTTGATAGAGCGGCGCAAGGATGGCGCTTTCTACACCGTCAACCAGATTATTACGCCGCTACAGGATAGCCACGGCAACATTACCCACTTTATCGCCATCCAGCACGATATCAGTGCTCAACGCTGCGAACAGGAACGTATAGCCAGGCTGGCCTATCACGACAGCCTGACTGGCCTGCCCAATCGGCAGTACTTTCTTGAGCTGCTGAGCAAGGCCATAGCTGCAGCTGCCTTGCAGGGCAATATGCTTGCCGTCATGTTTCTGGACTTGGACAAGTTCAAGCAAGTCAATGACACACTGGGCCACGCGATCGGCGACCGGCTGCTGATCTCGGTCGCGGAGCGCCTGCATGGTGCGGTACGCAAATCCGACCTGGTCGCCCGCTTAGGCGGCGATGAGTTCGCCGTGCTGATCAGCGAACTGCAGCACACCGACCATGCCAATGCCGTGGCGCAGCAGCTGGTAGACGCCATCGGCCAGCCCTTTGCATTCGGGCCACACAAGGTACAAACCCATGCCAGCATCGGCATCAGCCTCTACCCGCGCGACGGCGTGGAAACCCAGGCATTGCTCGACCAGGCCGACGCCGCCATGTACCACGCCAAGCGGCAAGGTGGCGGTGCGTATGCCTATTGGTCGGCCGCCATGCTGGCTGCACCACCAGCAAAACCCAGCACAGGTGCAGCCTAAGCTGCCACTTCACCTGCCATCACCCATCCATGATTTGAGTTCAAGACAGGCTCTTAGTCACCCTGCACCAACCAACGAGCCTGCAGCAATATCAGCGTGCTCTTGGCATCACGCCGCTGACGCTCGTAGCCATCGCGCTCACGGCGTAGCTTGCGGCGCTCATCCTCGGTGGCGGCCTTGCCTATCAGCTCGCTCAGGCGATTGATCTCGCGGCCATAGCGCACCATATCGTTTTCCAGATTGTCGATATCGCGGCGCAGCTCATACCGCGCATAGCCCCGGTTGTACTCGCGCAAAAAACCTTCCTGCAGCTCGGGCGCACAGACATTGCCGTAGCTATAGCCCGCCCTGCCTACGCGGTAGCCATTCTCAGGAGTGCAATAGGCCAGCAGACCCCGCTCGCGGCCGCGCGAGTATTCGGCCGGGTCGGGCAGGATATTGGTTTTCTGGCATGCCTCGGCATAGTCACCCAGGCGGCTGCCCCGACCATCCCGGCCATCCCGCTCACCCACGCCATACCAGTCACCCGTCCGGCATTCCGCCTCGCTCATGGCAGCACAAGCGCCCAACAGCAACACACTGGCCAACAGCAGCAGCTTTTTCATTTTTGTTCTCCCAGGATGGATGACTGCAGTCTAGGCCCCGCTGCTTGAATCCGCCCTGAACGGCAGGCAGCAAAAAGCCCGGCCTCGCCGGGCTTATGGGATGGCAGTACGCTCAACCGCGCTTGCGCGAAGCGATGCGCATGCGCAAGGCATTGAGCTTGATGAAGCCTTCGGCATCCTTTTGGTTATAGGCGCCACCATCATCGTCGAAAGTCGCGATAGTCTGGTCAAACAAGGTGTCCTTGGAGTCACGTGCCACCACCGACACCCCACCCTTGTAGAGCTTCACCCGCACCCAACCGCTGACATATTGCTGGGTATTGTCGATCAGCGCCTGCAGGGCGCGGCGCTCCGGGCTCCACCAGTAGCCGTTGTAGATCAGCTCGGCATAGCGGGGCATCAAGTTGTCCTTGAGATGCGCCACTTCCCTATCCAGGGTGATCGACTCGATACCACGGTGCGCCTTCAGCAGGATGGTGCCGCCGGGCGTCTCGTAGCAGCCGCGCGACTTCATGCCCACATAGCGGTTCTCCACCAGGTCCAGCCGGCCTATGCCGTGCTTGCCGCCCAGTTCGTTGAGCTTGGCCAGCAACTCATGGGGCTTCTGGCGCAGGCCATTGATGGCCACCAGGTCACCCTGTTCAAATTCCATGTCCAGGTATTCAGGGGCGTCCGGCGCTGCTTCGGGCGCCACCGTCCAGCGCCACATGCTTTCCTCTGCCTCGGCCTTGGGGTCTTCCAGGTGTCGTCCCTCGAACGAGATATGCAGCAGGTTAGCATCCATGGAGTATGGTGCGCCGCCCGCCTTGTGTTTCATCTCGATAGGTATGCCAGCCTTTTCGGCGTAGGCCAACAGTTTTTCGCGGCTCAGCAGATCCCACTCCCGCCAGGGTGCAATCACCTTCACGCCCGGCTTGAGCGCGTAGTAACCCAGCTCAAAACGCACCTGGTCATTGCCCTTGCCCGTGGCGCCGTGGCTCACTGCATCTGCCCCGGTCTGATTGGCAATTTCGATCTGCCGTTTGGCAATCAGTGGTCGTGCAATGGAGGTACCCAGCAGGTACTCGCCCTCATACACCGTATTGGCGCGGAACATGGGGAAGACAAAATCGCGTACGAACTCTTCGCGCAAATCGTCGATATAGATGTTCTCTGGCTTGATACCCAGCTTGATGGCCTTGGCACGGGCCGGCTCCAGCTCTTCACCCTGGCCGATATCCGCAGTAAAGGTGACGATCTCCGATTGATAGGTATCCTGCAGCCACTTGAGGATGACCGAGGTATCAAGACCACCGGAGTAGGCGAGTACAACTTTGTTGGCGTCAGACATAAGACTTTCCTGCTAATGGGTTCAATTCTGGGGTGAGACGATCTTGGCGTAGGTATCGCCGTCTATATCTATCGTCTCAAAGCAAAGCTGGCACTGGCGCTCGGCCAGCGTACGCGGGAAATGGGCGGCGACTACAGGCTGCAGTGCCGCCAGCGCTCGTCGCTTGAACGCCACGGTACGCCGGTTGATCAGGTAGAGCTTGAGGTGGACAAACGCATGGCTGGCGTTGCCATCCCCTACATACCAGTCGGTCAACTTGATGGCGCGGCTTTTGATATCGATCTCGGCCACATCGCCGGTCTCTACCAGCGCCGCATGGAGCGCTGCAAACAGTTGCCGAAAATCCGGCTGTTCTGCCAGGTTGTCGGTGTATTCAATAACGATATGGGGCATGCTCAACCTGGGTGATGGCAGACGGCCTCGATATTGTGGCCGTCCGGGTCCAATACAAAAGCACCGTAATAGTGCGGATGATAGTGTGGGCGCAAGCCCGGTTCGCCATTGTCGCGACCACCCGCCAACAGGGCGGCGGCATGGAATGCCTCTACGGCCGCACGGCTATCTGCCCTGAAAGCGATATGGATGGGCGGTTGGTTGGGCGTACCCACGCTCAGCCAGAAATCCGGCTTGCCGCTGGCTTTCTCCCCAAAGCCCGCCACGTCGGTGTGCCCTGTCACTTCGGCGGAAAATTCCGCCAGGCAACCATAGCCCAGGGTGCCCAGGGCAGCCTCGTAAAACGCCTTGCTGCGGCCGTAGTCACTGACGGTCACACCGGTGTGGTCTATCATCCTTCGCGCCTCAATCAGCTATCTATCTTGCCCAGCAACAGGTATTCAATCAGTGCTTTCTGGGTGTGCATGCGGTTCTCTGCCTCATCCCAAACGATGGATTGCGGGCCGTCCAGCACATCCGGATCCACTTCCTCGCCTCGATGCGCCGGCAGGCAATGCATGAAGACCGCATCCTTGTCGGCCAGTTTCATCAACTCGCCAGTCACCTTGTAGCTGAGGAAATCAACCCTGCGCTGCAGGCTCTCCCGCTCGAAGCCCATGGAGACGCAAACGTCGGTAGAGACGAGATCCGCACCCTCGGTTGCCTCGCGCGGGTCGTGGGTTTGTTCAAAGTGGTCACGGTAATCGATGCCATCCAGCACCGACATCTCATAGCCCTTGGGGCAGGCCAGCCGCAGCTTGAAGTTGAAGATACGCGCGGCCTGCAGCCAAGTGCGGGAAATATTGTTGGAGTCGCCTATCCAGGCCACGGTCTTGCCCTCGATGGAACCACGATGCTCGATATAGGTGAAGATATCGGCCAAGGTCTGGCAAGGGTGGTATTCATTGGTCAGGCCATTGATGACTGGTGCCTTGGAATAGCTGGCGAAGGTATCGACGATGGTCTGCTCATAGGTGCGCAGCATCACCACGTCACACATGCGGCCGATCACGCGTGCCACATCCTCGATCGGCTCGCCCCGCCCCAGCTGCGTATCCTTGCTGGCCAGGAACATGGCATGGCCGCCAAGCTGGTTCATGCCCGCCTCGAACGACACCCGTGTGCGGGTGGAGCTCTTCTCGAAGATCATGGCCAGGGTCTTGCCTTGCAGGGGCTGATAGAGCTCCCCTCGGCGCAGACGATCCTTCAGTACACGGCTGCGGACGAACAGGTGCTCGTATTCGTCACGGCTGAAGTCGGTAAACTGGAGGAAGTGCTTGCCTGGCATGCTGGCCTCTTTGTGCGTTGCGGAAAAGCTTTGAGCTTCTCCGAGCAAGGCCGCCCGGTCAAGAAGGATTTTCCACTATGCGACATCGATTTATGGAATATCGACATCGCTGGTGATCAGATTGGCGTCAATCGGCCGGGAATATCCGGTCGCGGCCGCAAGCCTTGGCGCGGTAGAGGGCGGCATCCGCCGCCGCCAGCAAGCTATCGGGGCTACGGCCATGGCGTGGATACTCAGCAACGCCAGCCGAGAAACTCAATTGATCCAACCTGCGCCCATCCATCTCCACCACCAGGGCATGGAAACGGTGCAGCAGGGTGCGCACCCGCCCCAAAGCCAACTCCAGGTCGATATCAGAGAGCACCAGGCAGAATTCCTCACCACCAAAGCGGCAAGCAAAGTCCGACCCACGGATATTGCCTATCAGCATGCTGGCCAGCTCTATCAGTACCTGATCGCCCATGGGATGGCCAAAGCGGTCGTTCACCGCCTTGAAGTGATCGAGATCAATCAGCACCACACAGACGGAATAGTGCCGACGCTCCGCCAGCTTGATCTCATTGCTCAACTCTTCCTGCAGGTAGCGCCGGTTATAGAGATTGGTCAAAGGATCGCGTATGGCCTGCTCACGCAGCTTGGCCTGCAATCGCTCGATCTCGTCCACCTTGTTGGCCAGCTCGCGGTTCAGCATCTCCAGCTCGGTACGGGCACGCTCGGCCTCGGCCTGCTTGAGCAGGGCAAAGTCGCGCTCACGCTCGGCCTCGGCCAATTCGCTCTGTATACGGGTAATCTGGGTGCGCGCACGGGCAGCGCTGCCCAGCGATCGCTGATACAGCTGCTGGTACTGATCCAGATAATCGTAAGCCTGCTGCCACTGCCCCAGGCTGGCATGAGCGCGTGCCAACTCACGGTTGATCTGCACTGGGTAATACGGGTCTTGCTGCTTGCTCAGATAGGCTTCGGCCTTCTGGAAAGCGCCCAGCGAGGCACTCACATGGCCCAAGCCACGTTCCACCAGGCCGCGCACCCACAGGCAATGGGTAATCACCCTGGATTCGCCCGATGCCTCGGCGGCCAGCAAGGCCCGATCCACCATGGCGCCGGCTTCGTCCCAGCGGCCGTGGGCAGCATAGGTGTGGGCGGCGATAGCCTGGAAAAAAGCGGCATCCGCCTTGCCTATGCGCACCTCGTCATCGCTGAGGTTCAGATAGGGCTGTATGGTTTCGTAGGCCGCCTCATGGGCGCCGATGGCCAATTGGCACATGGCCAGGTTGCCTGCCACCAAGGGCGCCAGGGCCGCCAGGCGTGACTGCCCCACCATCTCGTCAGCCTCCACCAGAAAGCGGATGGCATCTTCGTAATTGCCCGCACCATGCTGGGCATCACCGAGGTTGGAGAGTATCAAGGCCAGATGGTCTGGCGAGCCCAGCTGCCTGGCCGCAGTCAAGGCCTTGTAGCAATGGCGCATGCCATCGTCGAGCTGGCCCGCCTCTATGCTGGTAATACCCAGGCAGTTATAGATGACGAAGGCGTCTACCGGCTCGGCTCCGTCCAGCTCAGACACAAAGCCGATCAACTCGGCATAGGCATCATCGGAGCGACCATCGCGCGACAATAAGGCCGACACGCCAAAACTGGCCCTCATCAGGCCGCGCACATCCTTCTTACGCTCGAAGAAATGCTTGGCCGACTCAAACTCCCGCCGTGCCAGTTCCACGTCACCGTGGCGCATTTCGTAGCATGCCAGCGCCACACGGGCATAGACTTCCCCCGCGTCATCCCCCGTCTGACAGGCAAGCGCCAGCGCACGCTCGGCCAGCGAGCGCGCCTCCAGCGGGTCGCCATATTGCAGCCGCCAGGCGCCGGCATTCAGCGCAGCGATTTCCTGCGCTACCGACACCTGGGCTACTGTGGGATCATAGGCCTCAGCGGTCATGGGTTCTATGCAGTGAATATGACTCAGGATGCGCGATTCAGGCCTTGCCGTCCAGCGTTCTCAGGCCTGCCTCGTCTTCCGCTGTCAGCACCCGGATACAGGGCAGCCAGCCGTCGAACACCACGCCGTGCAGTTCGGTCTGCTTCTGGCTGCGGAGCAGGTTGACCAGATAGCTGATGATCTCCGGCGTAATGACCTGGCCGGGCACCAGTACCGGGATACCCGGCGGATAGGGAACAACCTGGTCAGAGCTGACGCGGCCCGCCAAAGCCTGGTTGACCTGGTCAGCCTCATCCAGCAAGGGCGCCAGCTCACCACCGCAATAGAAGGCATCGCGCGGCAGGTATTTGAGCCGGGTGAAATGCGGAATCGCCGGCGTACGGTAAAGCCGCCGTGGTGCGCGGGTTTCGCGGCTGATACGCATCAGCGCATCGTACAGGCGCGCCACCTTGCTCTTGGTGGTGCCGATGGTCAGCAATAACGTGATGGTATTGAAGGTCGATTTCTCGATCTGGATGTTGTATCGCTCAAACAACAGTTTCTGCAGGTCGTCCACCGTGTAGCCCGATGCCGAGATATCCACGGTCACCTTGGTCGGGTCCAGCCTCACACCGTCCTGCTTCACTTCCTCGGGCAACAGGTCATCCAGCTCCAGCACCCGGAACACCCCGGTGGAGTTGATCAGCTCCTTCAACTCCGCCGCCAGCGCAAGGGTACGGCTCAGCAGCTTGTAGCCTTCCATGCTCATCTGCCGCCGGGCCACATCCAGGCTGGCAATCATGCTGTACTGCGGGCTGGTCGAGGTATGCATGTTGTAGTTCTCGCGGAACACATGCTCATTGAACTCGACCACCTCGTTCACATGGATCATCGACGCCTGCGAGAAAGCGCTCATCACCTTATGGGTGGACTGGGTGGCAAAATCCGCCCCCGCCTCCAGCGCAGTAGGCCGGAACTCGGGATGGAAACGGGCGTGGCCATACCAGGCTTCGTCGATGATCACCTTGATGCCGTGCTCATGCGCCTTGGCAATGATGGGTGGCAGGTCATAGCGCAAGCCATCATAGGTGCACGAGGTCAGTATCATGGCCCTCGCATCGGTGTTGTCTTCTATGGCCTTGAAGATCAACTGCTTGGGCACCGGGCCGAACAGGCCGTACTCCAGGTTGGTGCTCGAATCCAGGTAAACGGGCAAGGCGCCCGATATCACCACGCCATGGTGTACCGACTTATGGCAGTTGCGATCCAGTAGCAGCTTGTCGCCCGGCGCCAGCAAGGTCTGCAATATCACCTTGTTGGCAGTGGAGGTGCCGTTGGTGGCAAAGAAGGTGCGGTGGGCGCCAAAAGCCTTGGCGGCAATCTGCTGGGCTTCATCAATGATGCCTGTCGGGTGCAGCAGGGAATCGAGCATGGGCACCGAGCACGACAAATCGCCCCGGAAGATATGCTCGCCCATGAAGTCATAGAAATCCTCGGCCCATGGGCTGCCGCGCAGGCTGTCGCCCGAGCTGTGGCCCGGCGTGTGCCAGGCATCCTTGGCCATGAATACATACTGCTTGAGCTTGTCGTAAAACGGCGTGTGGGCCCGCTCCAGCAACTGGGTGCTCAGTATGCGGTACCAGCCGAAATAGTCCGGATCATCACGGTAGAAATAACCATCCACCGCCTCGCACAGCAAGGTGTTCACCACCTCGGCCTCATCTTGCTGGGCAATCAGGATGTAGACGTCCAGCTCCGGCCGGTGCGCATGGATGGCATGCACCAGGTCCAGCGCCGACATCTGCAGTTTCTTCTTGCGCGCGCCGCCCTGCTCACCGACGCGATGCAGCTGGTCATCAACGATCACAGCCTGGATATCGCCGTCCTCACGTATGGCCGCCAGGGCTTCCTGCGCGGTTTCCACCCCGATAAACGTGGCACCCAAGGGGTTGTCCAATTGCCTTGCGGCAGCATTCAATCCCTTGACCAGTGCTTTCAGCACCAGCTTCTCGTCGTTTACCAGTAAAATGCGGCTAATCGGTTTTGACACGGTTATCTCTTCCTATAATTCTTGAATTGCGGGGCGGGATCTCCGCCCAAGCCCGCAAGAATAATCCAAGCCCAAGCTACACGCGATGATTTGCAACCCATACGAAGTCATCATCCAAGGCCTCACCCGCAATGGCCGCGAGTTCCGCCCCTCTGATTGGGCTGAACGGCTGTCAGGTATTCTCTCGACTTTTGGTACCGACCAGAAGCTGTCGTACGCACCCTATGTGCGTCCGATGGTCATGGAAAACGTACGCTGCGTCGCCATCGACAAGCAGCTCGAGAAGATAGACCCGCGGGTGTACAGCTTTCTGATGAGTTTTGCCAAAGACAACGACCTGCGCGTTGTCGACTGCCGCCAATTGCTGGAAGAACACTACCCCAGTCAGTTCCTGGGTTAGTTTCAGTGCCCCTGGCAACAGGGGCACCATTCTACGCCGCAATTGGAGCAATTACTCCAACCTCCTGACTTCATAGCCTGAAGGCCACAGGCAGGGATTTGCTCGGCCTGCTATTGTGCTGCCGCAACGCGGCGGTTGTGCCTGATCGACGAATACAGCGCCAAAACAATGAAGGCCGCACCGATCAAACCGGTGATGACTTCCGAGATATGGTGCACCGTACCGACGAACATGATGGTCGCCAAGGCGCCTATGGCATAGAACGCGCCATGCTCCAGGTAACGGAACTGATCGAGCGTGCCCTTGGCCACGAAATAGAGGGTCAGCGAACGCACGAACATGGCGCCTACACCCAGGCCGATGGCAATGATGAAGATGTTGTTGGACAGCGCAAACGCACCGATCACGCCATCAAAACTGAAGCTGGCGTCCAGCACCTCAAGGTAGAGAAAGGCCGACAGGCCGGTGCGCGCCACCGTGCCGTTATGGTTTGCTTCTTCGTCCGACTCCAGCAAGGCAGAGAAGCCGTCCACGATGATGTAGGTGATCAGGCCAGCCATGGCAGCCAGCACGAACTCCATCTGTTTAGCCTGGGGCAGGTAGGTCGATATCACATAGATGACGATCATGCAGATGGCTATGGTCACGGCCTCCATCTTGCCCAGCTTGCTCAGTGGCTCCTCGATCAGACGCACCCAATGCACGTCCTTTTCCTTGTCCAGGAAGAACTGCAGGAACACCATCATCAGGAAGGCACCACCAAAACCGGCCACCACCACATGGGCAGAAGTCAGGGTAGCCGCATAGCCGTCCGGGTCGCCAACCGCCAGTTGCAGTGCCGCCCAAGGCGACAGCTTGGCAATGACCGCCACAATCAGCACAGGGAACACCACCCGCATGCCAAACACGGCTATCAGCATGCCCCAGGTGATGAAACGATGGCGCCATTTTTCATCCATGTCCTTGAGCACCGTGGCATTGACCACGGCATTGTCAAACGACAAGGAGACTTCCAGCACGGACAGTATGGCCGCGATAAACATGGCCTTGGGGCCACCCACATAGAAAGCCGCCGCCAAGCCCAGGCCGGTGACGATGAAAGAGGATCGGAAATATTGAAGGTTGCCCACGGGCCTGCCTCAGTTGGTTTTTGTTGAAATGGGATGGCCCCGGTCACGCCGGGGTTATTGCAGGCTTCCAGAAACCTGGCTGGCTAAACCAGACAAGCTGCCAGCGAACAATCTCAACGCCGCAGCGAGGCGACAGCGTGGTTGCTGGGAGCGCCCTATAGCCCGAGATTGTCCCACAGTGCATCGACCTTCGTCTTGACCTCGACGTCCTGGCTGATGGGCACGCCCCACTCCCGGCTGGTTTCGCCGGGCAGCTTGTTGGTGGCATCCAGCCCCATCTTCGACCCCAGGCCCGATACTGGAGAGGCGAAGTCCAGGTAATCAATCGGCGTGCTGTCCACCAAGGTAGTGTCGCGCGTCGGGTCCATCCGGGTGGTAATGGCCCAGATAACTTCCTTCCAGTCGCGGGTGTTGACGTCGTCGTCCACCACCACAATGAACTTGGTGTACATGAACTGCCGCAAGAAGCTCCACACGCCGAACATCAGGCGCTTGGCATGGCCCGGATAGGCCTTCTTGATGCTGACGATGGCCATGCGGTAAGAGCATCCCTCTGGCGGCAGATAGAAATCCACGATCTCGGGAAACTGTTTCTGCAGTATGGGCACGAACACTTCGTTCAGTGCCACACCGAGTACGGCAGGCTCATCTGGCGGCTTGCCGGTATAAGTGCTGTGATAGATCGGGTCCGGTCGC
Source organism: Chitinimonas prasina (assembly GCF_030160395.1). GTDB lineage: Bacteria > Pseudomonadota > Gammaproteobacteria > Burkholderiales > Chitinimonadaceae > Chitinimonas > Chitinimonas prasina. Next base: position 206,906 of record NZ_BSOG01000006.1, on the reverse strand, counting down.
ATGGTGATGCGATCCACCGTAAACACCGGGAACCAGTCCTGCTCGTTGTAGTAACCGGTGTGATCGCCATAGGGGCCTTCCAGCGCATGCAGATAGCCCCCTATCTCCTTCATGGCTATGCCTGTCTCGCTAACCCCCTGCCAACCTTTTTCAGCCGGTGCGATATGGCCCTCCAGCACGATCTCGGCACTGGCTGGCACCTGCAAGGTATTGCCCAGACATTGCACCAGCTCGGTCTTGCTACCCCGCAGCAGGCCAGCGAACTGATACTCGCTCAGGCTATCCGGCACCGGTGTTACCGCACCCAGGATGGTGGCGGGATCGCAGCCCAGCACCACCGAAAGGGGAAAAGCCTGCCCCGGATGCCGTATGGCATGCTCGCGAAAATCCAGTGCCCCGCCCCGATGCGCCAGCCAGCGCATGATGAGCTGACGCCGGCCTATCAGCTGCTGTCGATAGATGCCCAGATTCTGCCGTGGCTTGTGCGGCCCACGACTGACCACCAGGCCCCAGGTAATCAAGGGAGCCACATCACCCGGCCAGCAGTGCTGTATGGGTATGCGTGCCAGATCCAGCTGTTCTCCCTCCCACACTACCTCCTGGCAGGGGGCACGGCGTACCACCTTGGGCGCCATATTCAGCACCTGCTTCAGGATGGGCCATTTCTCCCACGCATCCTTCAAGCCCTTGGGTGGCTCCGGCTCTTTCAGGTAGGCCAACAGCTTGCCTATCTCACGCAGGGCTTCCACCTCCTGCGCCCCCATGCCCAGGGCCACACGGCGCGGGGTGCCGAACAGATTGCCCAGCACCGGCATGCTATGGCCCACCACGTTCTCGAACAACAGTGCAGGGCCACCGGCCCGCAGCACACGATCGCATATCTCGGTCATCTCCAGCTTGGTGGAGATCGGCGTCTTGATGCGCTTGAGCTCACCCATGGCTTCCAGTTGGGCAATGAAGTCGCGTAGATCTTGGTATTTCATGGAGTATCCGCAGCCAGGCGCCACCGCAAAGGGCAGCAAAGGTGCAAGTATAAATCGAGGCAGCCGCTATACCGGCGTCGCTGCAACAATTCGGCCCATACAGCCGGCTTTGATTGAAGCTACATAAGCTTATCTTTATGCTGCCCAGGCGCCAGACCCACGCAGGGCTGCGCACATCGAGGCCAGCAGCCTCACAACCATAAACGCCGCCAACAAAACTGCGCAGCGGTTCTGGCCAGGCCGGCAAATGCCGGCCGTGCATGCAGCAAGGCAGGTTTGCACAGCCACGCCCGAGGGTTTTGCCAGCGGCACGACAACAAATCCTGAGGAAACCACGCCATGCATGACCTTGCTCGCAAGCAACGCCCCTGCCTCACCCTCCTGGCCGCTCTGGTCATGACCCTCCCCCCTGCTTACGCCGGCGACATTGCCGCCAGCCAGGCCCAGCAATCGTCGCCCAGTACCAGCCAGGAACTCAAGGCGCTGCTCGATGCAGATCTGGACAAGGTTCTCCGCGCCATGCCGGATTTGGCTACCGCGCAAGGCATACCCGGCTACAACCACCTGCTGCCCGATCTCTCGGCAACCGCCCTGGAGACACAGCAGCAGTATGAGCGCAGTACCCTGATCCGCCTGCAGGCACTGGATGCCAGCCAGTTGCAAGGGCAGGAAAAACTCTCCTACGAGCTATTGCGCAACAAGATGGAGCAAGCCGTCGCTGCGCAGCGCTTCGCCTATCGCCACGCCCTGGTACTGAGCAGCCTGGGCGGCATACAGAACATGATGCCGCGGCAGGCCCAGCTCACCGCTTTCCGTTCCGCCAATGACTATCAGGATTACCTGGCGCGGCTACGCGGCATTCCCAAGCTGGTGGAACAGACCATGGCAAGGCTGGAACTGGGTCGTGACAGCGGCTGGATGCGCACTACCCCCGTAGTGGACCGCATCGTCGCGGCCATCGATGCTCACATGGTGAGCCAGCCTGATGACAGCGTGGTTTTCGGTCCCTTCAAACGATACCCGGCCACCGTGTCGGGCGCCCAAAGGCAGGCACTGGCCGATGAAGCCAGGCAGCTGATCCTGAGCCACTACCAGCCCGCCTTGCAAAAGCTCAAGACCTATCTGCAGACCGAATACCGGCCCAAAGCGCCGGCCGAGGCCGGTCTGGCCGCCCTGCCCGGCGGCCTGGACTATTACAACCACCTTATCCGCAGCGAGATTGCCGAGGGCATGAGTGCGGCGGAAATCCACACCCTGGGCCAGCAACAAGTGGCACGCCTGCGACAGGAGATCGCCGCGGTAGCCAGGCAGACGGGTTTCAAAGGCAGCACCGACCAGTTCGTACGCAAGCTGGGCCGTGATCCACGTTATTTCTTCAAGTCATCCGATGCGGTGTTAGCAGCCTATCGCGCCATGTCGCAACGGGTCGATCCGCAACTGGGCAAACTGTTCCATGCCCTGCCCCGCACCCCCTACGCCATCCGCAGCATGACCGCCGCCGAAGCCAGCAGCAGTACAGCTGCCAACTACGCTGCAGGCTCCTTGGTGCTGGGCACCAGCGGCCTGTTCACCATCAACGCCCTGGGTTACCAGACCGAGCCGACCTGGCGGGTCGAATCCCTGTTCCTGCACGAAGCCGTGCCCGGCCACCATATGCAGATTGCCCGTGCCGCCGAAATCGAAGGCCTGCATCCGTGGCGCCGCGTCGGCGGCTGGAATGTCGCCTACGGCGAGGGCTGGGCGCTCTATGCCGAAAAACTGGGCTATGCCATGGGGCTGTACAAGGATCCCTACCAGCACTACGGCCACCTGCAGGCCGAACTGTTCCGCGCTGCCCGGCTGGTGGTGGATACCGGCATCCATGCCTATAAATGGCCGCGCACCAAGGCAGTGGACTATATGGTGCGCCAGGGTGGCCTGACCCAGGATTTTGCCGAGAGCGAAGTGGATCGCTACTTCTCCAATCCCTCACAGGCGCTGGGTTACATGATAGGCCAGCGTAAGTTGATGGAACTGCGCCAGCGGGCAGAGCAGGCCCTGGGTGACAAGTTCGATATCCGCGATTTTCACGCTGTGGTACTGGACGGCAGACGGATGCCCTTGCAACTGCTGGAGCGCAAGGTCGACAGCTGGATAGCCCAGGGCGGCGGCAAGGCGTGATCGCTAGGGCACAGTAGGCGCTGCCGCTGACACCTGCCCAGCCTGTGGGCAGGTGTCATGGCAGGCTGCCCATTCCAGCAGGGCATCCAGCGCCACTTGCGCCTCATCGGCTCTGGGGTGGTTGATCATGCCAACCACCAGCCAGGCCTGCCCTGCCGTGTCGGTCACATAGCCCGCCACGGCCTTGACGCCATCCAGGGTACCCGTCTTGATACGTGCCCTGCCCGCCAGCGGGGTGCCCGCCAGACGCCGCCGCATGGTGCCATCCAGCGCTACGATAGGCAGGCTGGCCAGGTATTCGGCAGCAAACGCGCTGCGCTGCCCCACCGCCAGCACCGATGCAAGTTGTCGTGCGCTGATGCGGGCCGTGCGTGACAGACCCGCGCCGTTGTCCACCACCAAGCCCGGCATGCTCAAACCCTGTTTGGCCAGCCAAGCAAGGAGTGCCGCCTCTGCCGCCTGCTGGCTATCCATGCCAGGCGGCCAGTTCAAGGCGCGTGCCTGTTCTGCCCCCATGGTCAGATACACCGAGCGGGCCATGGTGTTGTTGGAGAGCTTGTTGATATCGCGCAACTGCTCGGCCAGCGGTGGCGACACCTGCTCGGCCCACAGCCGCGCATCCTGCGGTGTCGTTGCCTCGCGGGTCGTGCCGCTTATCTCGCCCCCCAGCTCCTGCCACAGGCTACGTAGCAGGCGGCTGGTGAAGTCCACTGTCCCAAACAGGCTCAAGTAACGGCCGGCCCGGCAATGGCGTGGAAAGCTGCCCTGCAAGGTCACCTTGACCTGGCCGTCGGCCAGCCTTTCGATATCCGGCCTGGCCCAGCCACGCGCCCAGCGGGTGCAGTCGCCATCTACCAGCTTCATGCGGCTATCGGCCACCAGGCCCGCCAGCGGTGGCTCTATACGCACCAGCATGCTGTCCGCACCCGACTCCATGTCAAAGCGCTGCGCCCTGAAATTGGCCAGCAGGGCATCCGGCCCTACGTTATAGGCGCGCTCCGGCTGTTCATCGAACTGGCTCGCAGCAAGGTCTGGGGGCAACACGAAATAACTGCGATCCAGCACCAAGTCGCCTTCTATCCGCCGGACGCCACGGGCCCGCAGCTCACGCAGCAATAGCCAAAGGCGCTCAAATGTCAGCTTGGGGTCGCCGCCGCCACGCAGGTAAAGATCCCCCTTGAGCGTATCGCCCTCCAGGCCACCCTTGCTGTACAGGCCGGTATGCCAGCTATGGCTCGGCCCCAAGGTCTCCAGCGCCGCCAGGGTACTCAGCAGCTTGATGGTAGAAGCAGGATTGAAGGGCGTATCGGGCTGATGCAACAGGCGCGCGCCCTCGCCTGCCAAGGGCATGACCACCGCCGCCATGGCGTTTTCCGGCACTTTGGCCTGCTTCAGTTGGCTGGCCACCATCTCAGGCAAGGCCGCACTTGCCGGTAATACATTACAAAGCAAAACAGCGGCCCATGCCGCCAGGCTTGTTCTTTTCGCCATGCTTATTCCACGTGTACCTGCCAAAGTGGCCCCCAGTCACCCGCAGCTTGGTATACCAAGGGACGCGCCTGCAAAAACCAGCGGCCCCTGGCCGCCGGCACAAATTCGAACTGACCTTGCCGGGTATGCTGCGGCTCGGTGATCTGCTGCGCCAGGCCCGCATCGCCAAGCTGCATATCATCGATATACCAGCCTACCCGGCTGTCGTCGGGGGTGTAGAAGTCCCCCTGGTCAAACTGGTAGCGAAAGCGCAATTGCACACGCCGCAGACCATAGGCCGACAAATCTACCAGACGTTCACGGTACTGCGCCTCGGCGTGGGCAGGGACGCCATCACTGCCTTGTCGATAGACAGTCTCCCAGTCATCCCGGTCGTCCACCAGCACCTCCACCAGGGCCACCTCGTCGCGCCCGGCCACCCCCAGCCGGCTCATGAAGCGCAGTCTGGGCGCCGGCCCCAGCATCACGGCTTGCGACAGCGTGAGGGTCTCGTTACCCGCACCCTGGTGGGCCAGCCTATAGGCCTGCCTGCCACTGGCAACCACCTTGCCATCCAGCACCGGGTAATCATTGCGCCCGCTATAGGAGAACAGACCATAACCCTGTTCCGCCCCGGCCTCCACGCCCGCCGTGAGTACCTGCAAGGCCCGCCATTGCGCGCCGGTAGCACCGGGCTGGGGCAATACCCTGAAGCCACCGCCGGCCAGGGGTATCCGCCGGGCGCCTTCAATATGGGCTTCGGACTGCGTGGCATGGGCTGCCTCGGGGTCGAACAACTTCACTTGGTAAGCGTATTCCTGCCAAGCACCAGCCAGCTTCACCCTGTCTATCCTCACCCGGTACTGGCCGTCACGATCCGTCCATGCCGCATCGTGGGCCAGTGCATGTGCACGCCAGACCAGTGTGGGCTCGCCTACGTCAACCTCCAGCGCCTCGGTCGCCACGGCCACCTCCTCATCGCCCTGCCACATGCGGATGCGCGCCTCAGAAAAGTCTGCTCCCGGCAAAGCAAACGACCAGCGAGGAAAAACCACACCATAGGGCACCCACCCCGGCGGCGGCCAGGCCACGAAACCGTCACGCACTGCGGGCCGGTTGCTGCCATAGAGGCCATCGTAAGCGGTAAAGCCACTGGCGGCATCGGCTTGCCCAGCCACCGGCACGTCGCCCAGGCCGATGAAACGTGTTTGTGGGTAGAGCAGCCAACGGCGATGATTGACCCCCTGGTTCTGCAGGCCGGCGTCACGCATAAAGGCCGTCACCGCCCCCGCGCCGTTCTCGCCACGGGCCAGCAGAGACAACCTGGCACCTTCCTCTGCATCATCAGAATGGCAACGCCACCCGGGGTCTATCGCATGGGCTATACGGCCATTGGCGGCCATCACCAAGGCCGCGGCCTGAGTCTTGCGGCTCGCCGCCGGGTCTTCCTCAACATCAGCCGGAACACCCGCCATGGCGCGAAACCAGTTGATACGGGCCAAGGCTGCCTGCCTATGCTGGGGCAGGGTCTCGCCTGCATCACAGCGGTCTATGCTGCCCTGCCAGAAACCCGAGCGAGGCGTGGCACGATAACGGACCCGATGAAACAGCCGTACCGCCTCACGCTGTTGTGTATCCACTACCCAGCCGGCTCGCATGCCAGCGGGCACCACCACCGCAGGCTCATCGTGTTCGGGCTGGGGTGCCGCCACCAGCGGCAAGGGAAGCAGCAGACTCAGCAGGTGCATGGTTCAGTACCCATTCCGACATATAGCCAAGGCCTGGCTTCAGCGCATGTTCAAGATTTTTTCGCCAGGGTAGAAAATCGTGAACAGGCTCTCAGACCCGCTCCCTAATAGGATAGCGACTCAAGGAGACTTCCAGAAAATACGACTTCTCAGCAAGACAAGGCATGGTCGAAAAATTTCGACGCAACACAGGCTTGATATATAAGGAGAAATCAATGTCGAGCACGGCTCGCATTGCCACGAAAGCGCGGTTTCTGGCGGCTAGCTCAAAGCTCTAGCGGGTCCACATCCAGTGACCACCTCACCTTGGCGGCCCGTTCCGCGCGCAAAGCCTGCATCCAGCCCGCCAGGAACGCCCCCAGGCGTGCGCGTGAACCCGATTGCACCAATACCTGTGCACGCTCGCGATTGGCTAGCCGCATCATGCTGGCAGCAACGGGATCCCACACAGTAACGGCCTCATCGAGCGGCGCCAGGGCAACCGCCCCCTGCAGGAACTGCATGGCTTCCGCCAGGGTATCCGCCTCCGCCCTCAGCACAGCCTGGTAAAGATAGGGGGGGAAACCGGCCAGCTTGCGTTCAGCCAACTCGGTAGCGGCGAAGTCCGCATAGTTGTCAGCCAGCAAGGCCTGGTATAGCGGATGCTCTGGAAAATCCGTCTGTATCAGTACCTCGCCCGGTTTATTGGCCCGCCCTGCCCGCCCTGCCACCTGGGCCAGCTGGGCATACAGCCGTTCGCTGGCGCGGAAATCAGCCGAGTACAAGCCGCTATCCGCCCCAATCACCGCCACCAGCGTCAGCGCCGGAAAATCATGCCCCTTGGCCAGCATCTGGGTACCGATCAGGATATCGACCTCACCCGCATGTATGGTCTTGAGTGCCGCCTCAAAACTGCCTTTGCGCCGCATGCTGTCGCGGTCTATGCGCAACACCCGGGCCTGTGGGAAGCGCTGGGCCAGTAGCTCCTCCAGTCGCTGGGTACCCTGGCCCAGCGGCTTCATATCGCTATTGCCGCAACCCGGACAAGCCGGTGGAAAGCGCTCTTCCCAGCCGCAATGGTGGCAGCGCAGCCGCCGTTCTCGCATATGTACGGTCAAGCGGGCCGAGCAACGGGTACACGCAGCCAGCCAGCCACATTCACTGCAGTGCATGACCGGAGCGTAGCCGCGTCGATTGAGGAAAATCAGGCTTTGCTCGCCCCGCGCCAGGCGGTTCTCTATCGCCCCCAGTGTATGGGCATGCAAGCCATCAGCCAGATGCTGACGCCGGGTTGGCACCAGCTGCCAGCTAGGCGGCTGCGCCCCGGCAACGGCACGCTGAGGCAAGGCCAGGCGTTTGTAGCGCCCCGCTTCGGCGTTGTACCAGCTCTCCAGCGCTGGCGTAGCCGAGCCCAGCACGATGGCAACCTGCGCTTGGCGGGCCCGGTACACGGCCACATCGCGGGCCGAGTAGCGCAGGCCTTCCTGCTGCTTGAAGCTGGCGTCATGCTCCTCGTCCACCACCACCAGCCCCAGCCTGGGCAGGGGGGTAAACACCGCCAGCCGGGTACCCAGCACGATGGCAGCCTCCCCCCGTGCCGCACGCACCCAGCCAGTCGCACGCTCGCCATCGGCTACACCGCTATGCAGGCTGACTATCTCCACACCAGGAAAACGTTGCCGGAAGCGCCCTTCCAGCTGGGGCGTCAGATTGATTTCCGGCACCAGCACCAGTGCCTGCAGCCCCCGCTGCAGCACCTCGGCAATGGCATGCAGATAGACCTCGGTCTTGCCGCTACCGGTAATGCCGCAGAGCAAATGGCAGGCAAACCCCGCCGACTGCGTGATGGCCGCAACAGCAGCAGCCTGCCCTGGGTTGAGCGCCGGGCCGGCCACCGGTTGCGGAAGCGCAAGCGATAACGCCACCTGCCTGAGCTGGCCTTGCGCCAACCACGCCTGCACCAGGCGCCAGGCCGAGCCCGATTCCGCACGCAATTGTGCCTCGCTGCAGGGCTCCGCCAGCATGACTGCCAAGCGCCGCTGCAGGCTGGCCCGCTTGGGCAGGCTGCCCAGCAAGGCATCGGCGTCCACTGCCTGGTAGGCACAGGCTGGCGCCACCCGGTACGGTGCGATTTCACGAAACCTGCCCGGCAGGGCCGTATGCACTACCTGCCCCAGCGGATGCTGGTAGTAATCTGCGCAGAACTGCAACAGGTCCAGGATATCGGCCGGCAAGGTGGGCAGATCGTCCAGCAAGGCCTCCACCGGTTTGATGGCAACGCCTGCATCGGCGGGGCTATCGGCCACCTCGATGACCATCCCGACCAGGGCACGCCGACCAAACGACACGACTGCGCGCTTGCCCACTGCCGAGGCATCGGCATCCGCCAGTTCGTAATCGAACAGCCGGGCAAGCGGGACATCCAGGGCAAGGCGGAGATAGGGCATAGGCCTGTCAAGAAAACTATTTTCGATACGCCGCAACGCCGCTAAATCCGTGTTGCGACAGGGATTTTCGGCCTGTCCACAAATCCTGTGGATAACTTTGTGGGCAAGTTTGGGGAAACGCGCTAAACCCCGGATACATCAAGCGCTTTATTATGTTGCACAAAAAATAGGCAACATTTAATTCACTTAAAAATCAGTGCTTTACGCAATTTACACCGATTTGCAGCGCGAACATGCAGTGCTTGACAAGCGCGTTTCCGCCAACCTGCAACTCTGTGCATAACTTAGCCACCATTCAGGTGGCAGCACTTCAACATTGCAACGCAAGTTGCTGTTTTATATGAATGATGTCGAGGTTGACAAATGCCTGCTGCAATGCAGCAGGCTGGCACGGATTTGGTGCATTTACTCAGTTTGAATGATACGGGCGAGACAGGCGATGAACGGCATCGACCAAGGCTGTCACATGTTCCGGCGACGTGAATTGCGAGATACCGTGGCCCAGGTTGAACACATGGCCTGCCCCCTCGCCATAGCTCGCCAACAGCCTGGCCACTTCCGCCTCTATGGCAGCAGGCTTGGCAAACAAGGCATTCGGATCCAGGTTGCCTTGCAATGCAACCTTGTCGCCCACCCGGCGGCGGGCGTCCGCCAGGTCCACCGTCCAGTCCAGCCCTATGGCATCACAACCGGTGGTGGCAATATCCTCCAGCCACAGGCCACCGCCCTTGGTAAACACGATCACCGGCACACGGCGGCCATCATGCTCACGTATCAAGCCAGCCACGATCTGCTTCATATAGGCCAGCGAGAACTCCTGATACTTGCCATAAGCCAGCGCCCCCCCCCAGCTATCGAACAGCTGGACTGCCTGGGCACCCGCCAGTATCTGGGCATTCAGGTAGGCCGTCACGGCCTGGGCATTCACTGCCAGGATATGGTGCAGCAGTTCCGGGCGGTCATACATGAGGGTCTTGATGCGGCTGAAGGTATCCGAACCACCGCCTTCCACCATATAGCAGGCAAGAGTGAACGGGCTGCCGGAAAAACCTATCAGCGGCACACGACCATTCAGGGCGCGGCGGATCGAGCTCACGGCATCGAATACATACTGCAACTCGGCCATATCCGGCACCGCCAGTGCCCGGATAGCCGCCTCGTCCCGCAAGGGCCGCTCAAACTTGGGGCCTTCACCCTCGGCAAAATACAGGCCCAGTCCCATGGCATCCGGCACGGTCAGGATGTCTGAAAACAATATGGCGGCATCGAGCGGATAGCGCTCCAGTGGCTGCAGGGTGACCTCTGTAGCCAGTTCAGTGTTCTTGCACAAGTCCAGAAAACTGCCGGCACGCTGCCGCGTGGCACGGTACTCCGGCAGGTAGCGGCCGGCCTGTCGCATCAGCCATAGCGGTGTGTGCTCGGTAGGTTGGCGCATCAGCGCGCGCAAGAAGGTATCGTTCTGGAGTACGGACATGATGTTCTCTCAACTGCCGGGTAGCGCCGGAGCGTACCCGCTTGCTCGGGATGCCGGTAAGCCGGCATCGGGAATGGTATTCAGCCCAGCCAGCCCTTATCGCGGGCAGCCTCCAGCCTGGGCAGCACGTACTGCCACAAAGCTGGTGCGGCATCATTGATGGGCAGGTTCTTGCGTATCACCTGCTCGAACCGCACGCTGTTCTCCTGCCAGCTGGCGCCTTCATTGGCCAGGTTCTGCAGCATGGGCAACAAGCGGTCACAGGCATAGGCAAAGCGCCCATCTGCCGTTGCCCGCTCTTCGTACTCCCGCCACAGCGCGTGGAATTCGCGGGCCTGCTCGGGGGGCAGCATGCCGAACAAGCGTTCGGCCGCCGCCACTTCCTTATCGGCCTTGCCTGCTGCGGCTGCCTCGTCGTACAGAAAGGTATCGTCTGCATCAATTTCGACGATATCGTGCAACAACAGCATCTTCACCACTCGCTCCACCGCCACGGGCGGCTCGGCATGCTCGGCCAGCAGCATGGCCATCAGGGCCACATGCCAGCTGTGCTCAGCCGTGTTCTCATAGCGATCCAGCCCCACCGGCCGGGTACGGCGCAATATGGCCTTGAGCTTGTCCAGTTCCAACAAAAAGCCCAGCTGTGCGATCAATTTATCCATGTTGCCCGGCCGCCAGGTTCAGTTCATCCCGATATCCCCGAGCCGCCGCAACGGCCGCATCCAGATCGCAGCCCTGTGCATACTGTATGCCCCGGCTAGCGCTGACCACAGCGCCAGTGCCCTCCGCCAGAAAGGCCGGCGCCAGCGTAGCGGCAGTTGCGCCCTGTGCGCCCAGGCCTGGCAACAACAAGGTGGCCTTGGGCATCAGTGCACGAAAGCGTGCCAGCTCGGCCGGATGGGTAGCGCCCACGACCGCCCCCACGCTGGCCAGCGCCTCGGCTTCTTCCTCACCCAGGCGCGCCACCTCGCGGGCAACGTGCTCGGCCACGCTGCAGCCGTCGGCCATCAAGCCCTGCAAGTCTCCGCTATCGGGGTTGGACGTACGCACCAGCACGAAGACCGCCCCGCCATGCTGGCGCGCCGACGCCACGAATGGCCGCAAGGTGGCAAAACCCAGATAGGGGTTGATGGTAATGGCGTTACCAGCATGCCTGCCTTCCAGCCATGCCTGGGCATAAGCTTCGGCCGTCGAGCCGATATCGCCACGCTTGGCATCCAGCAGCACCGGCACATCCAGGCGCCGGGCCAGCATCATGACTTCGTCCATCAACTGCAGGCCCGGCAGGCCAGCAGCCTCATAGAAAGCCGCCTGGGGTTTGACGCAGACAATGAACGGCGCCACCGCCTCCAGCACGGCCAGGGTGTGGCTACGCATGGCCTCGACACTGTCGTAGGCAGCAAGGCGCGGATCCAGCCCCAGGCAAAGCCGGGTCTTCAGCGCATTGCCGCGCTCCACTAATCGATACTGAAACAATTGTGCTTCCTCGTGCTATCCCAGCTCGTCAGCCAGGCGGGCGACCAGCGCATGATGCGATCAGGGTTGCCGCGCCATGCCTGGCGCGCCGCCCACCTGATCGCAATCGACACGGGTGACTTACTTCTGCCAGCTATCCTTCAGCCCCACGGTGCGGTTGAACACCGGGCGGCCGCCGGCCACATGCTCGTAGCGGTCGGTGACGAAGTAGCCCAGGCGCTCGAACTGGTAGCGGGTTTCCGGTGCGGCATCGCGCACAGCCGCCTCGATATAACCGGTAACCGTGCGTAGCGAAGTCGGGTTGACGAACTGGCGGAAATCTTCGTACTGGCCGTCAGCCCCCCGTACCGCATCAGGGCGCTCCACCGTGAACAGCCGGTCATACAGCCGCACATCGGCTTCGATGGCGTGCTCGGCAGACACCCAGTGGATCACACCCTTGACCTTGCGGCCGACCGGATTCTGGCCCAGCGTTGCCGGGTCGATGGAACACTTCAACTCCACCACATTGCCTGCTGCATCCTTGATCACTTCGTCGCACTTGATCACATAGCTGTAGCGCAAGCGCACTTCGCTACCCAGGGTGAGACGCTGCCAGCCCGCTGGCGGCACTTCGGCAAAGTCATCGCGCTCGATATAGAGCTGCGGCGCAATCGGCACCTCACGCTCGCCAAATTCAGGATGGTGAGGATGGAAAGGCGCCGTGCGGCTGCTGGTCACACCAGCCTCGAAATTGGTCAGCGTCACCTTGATCGGGTCCAGCACGGCCATCACGCGGGGTGCTTCCGCTTCCAGCATCTCGCGTACCGCGCCTTCCAGCACGCTGTAATCAATGATGTTCTCGCTCTTGGACACCCCACAACGCTGGGCAAACAGGCGCAGGCCGGCCGGGCTGTAGCCACGGCGGCGCATGCCCGAAATGGTCGGCATGCGCGGGTCGTCCCAGCCTGTCACCAGGCCATCAACCACCAACTGGTTGAGCTTGCGCTTGGAGGTGATGGCATACAGCAGCTCAAGCCGCGAGAACTCGATCTGCTGCGGGTGGCAATCGATACTGATGTTGTCCAGCACCCAGTCGTACAGCGGGCGATGATCCTCGAACTCCAGCGAGCAGAGGCTATGGGTGACGCCTTCAATGGCATCCGAAATACAATGGGTGTAGTCATACATTGGGTAAATGCACCACTTGTCACCCGTACGGATATGGTGGGCACGACGTATGCGATAGAACACCGGATCGCGCAGATTGATGTTGGGCGAACCCATATCTATCTTCAGGCGCAGGGTCTTGCTGCCGTCCTCGAATTCGCCCGCCTTCATGCGGCGGAACAGATCCAGGTTTTCCGCCACCGAACGATCACGGTAGGGGCTGTTGCGGCCAGGCTTCTGGAAATCGCCGCGATATTCGCGCATTTCCTCGGCATTGAGCTCACAGACAAAGGCCTTGCCGGCAAGTATCAGCTCCTCGGCGTAGGCATACAGGCGGTCGAAATAATCCGACGCCCAGCGCACCTCGCCATCCCAGCTGAAACCCAGCCAGCGCACGTCTTCCTTGAAGGCCAGCGCGTACTCTTCCGACTCCTTCTCCGGATTGGTGTCATCAAAGCGCAGGTTGCATTCGCTGGCGTAGCCCTTGGCCTGGTAGTCTTCCTTGATGCCAAAATTGATACAGATGGCCTTGCAGTGCCCGATATGGGCATAGCCATTGGGCTCGGGCGGAAAGCGGGTAACCGTGCGCTGATGCTTGCCCGAGGCAAGGTCGGCATCGATGATGTTACGGATGAAATTGCTGGCGGCGGGCGCGTTGTTTTCGGTAGTCATTGAATTCCGCAAGGCGTTGATTTTGTGCAATGCGGCGATTTTACCCGATTCGGCGCCCGCACCCCATGTCTCGCTGGATTCATCCTGCAGCCCTGCCATCCAACCCACCCCATCAGGCTGGTCAGGTTCTGAACATGAAGTACACCGCCCCCAGCAGGCACAGGCCCGCCCAGAGGAAATCCCACTTGAAGGGCTGGTTCATATAGAACACCGCAAAGGGGATGAACACCGTCAGGGTGATCACCTCCTGCATGATCTTGAGCTGGGCCAGATTGTAGACGGTAAAGCCGATACGGTTGGCCAGTAATCGTACAGGAAGGCCACCAATGAAACTGACCAAGGTAACACTGATGCTCTGGGATGAGCAGGTGGTGAGGGTCGATGCCCATGCAGACCACCTGGGCGTTTCGAGGTCCTGTACGGCCCGTATGCTGCTGGACTGGGTTCTGGCCAACCCGCCGTCACTGGTGAACCTTCTGCGGGTACGCAAGGCTGGGGCAGCGATCTGAGTGGCCAATACTCCCACCAACCCCAACGCCTGCCAGTACGGCACGCCAACAACATGGGAGGCGCGAAAGCACGCCTCCCATGATTGCGTTTACGCCACCACTTTGGCCATCAGGTCGTCGATGTTTCTGGCGACCAGATACGAGGCCGGGCTTTCGCCGACTGCCAAGGCTTGGAAGTGGGCTTCGCCGCAGCGAATCTTGGCGCTTTCCTTGTCGCGCAGGTCTTCCGCGAAAAGGCTGCCCTTGGTTTCGACCACGAAGTAGAGCTTTTCCGCGCCATCCACTTCCACCAACACCGCCCAGTCCGGGTTGTAGGTGCCAAGGGGCGTTGGGACCTTGAACCAGCCCGGCAACTTGGCGTAGACCTTCACCGCCTCGTTCTTCTCCAAGTCTTCCGCGAAGCCCTTTTCCACGCCGCCCGAGTCATAGACCACGTATTCGTACACGGCCTTGGTCGCGGGCAGCATGTTCTTCAGGTAGCCGGTCAGTTCTTTCTGATTGAAAAGCTCCTGTGCGTAGTAGGCGTCATCACCGATGCGCTGGTACTTGATGCCATCGACCAGCGCCATCCGCTTCGCCCGGTTGACCGAATCGGCCACGAGGTCAATGAACTGCTGCGGGTTCTTCTTGAAGTCGTCCAGCCGTTCGCTCTCCGTCAAGATGCGGACCAGACTGCGTCGGGTGAGTTGGGTGCGGTCCTGCAACTCGGTCAGGATGTCCGGCAACTCGATGTCCTGCTCTTCAAGGATGATGGGGGCGGACGACGCCGTTTCGTTGGCATCGACACCGCCCTTGCCAATGGCCAAGTCCGCCTTGCGCCATTGCAGGCGGGTCTTGGTAACCACCGGCAAGCCCTTCACCGCCTGAATGCAGGCCTCTAGCAACGCTTCGTTGTCGAACTGAACCCGGTAGGTGGTTTTGTGCTTGATGCGGTCCCACAGGGCCTTGAAATCGGCGCTCTGCAATATGGCTTGACGGGTCTTGATGGGCTTGCGCTCGTCCGCATTTTTGACAATCAGGCCACCGGCCAGCTTCTTCAGGACCTCGCCGATTTCAGCTTTTTGTGAGGCGAACTCTTCCGGCAGGGTGAAGGTCTTGTCCTTCAATGCCGTGCGCAGGGCGTCCTGCACCTTGCCCTTGGCATCGACCATGCCGTTATCACGCAGGTAGGTCCAGATGGCTTCGGACTTCTCCACGCCCAGCGGCTTGGCCTCGCCGTTGGCATCCACCACCCCAATGGCGGCGAACTGGTGCTTCTCGACGATGCCGAAGCGGATGCCGGTGTCGGCCTCGATTTCTTTTTGCAGGTTGGCGGCGAAGTCCTCATAGCTTTCAGTCGCCACTACGGTCAGCGTATTGACCTCGAAGCCACGCTGGCGCTCACCGTTCTGGTTGACGCACAGACGCAGTCCGCGACCAATGGTCTGCCGACGCTCGCGCTCCGAGCCAATCTCGCGCAGGGCGCAAATCTGGAACACGTTGGGGTTGTCCCAGCCTTCACGCAGGGCGGAGTGGGAAAAGATGAACTTCAGCTTGGTCTCGAAGCCCAGCAGCTTTTCCTTGTCCTTCATGATGAGGTTGTAGGCCCGCTCAGCGTTGTCTCTGCCAGACTGATTGCCTTCACTGGTGTCTTGCCAGTTCCCCTTCTTGTCGATGGAGAAGTAGCCGTCATGCACCTCCGCCGCCTCAAGGCTCAAGTCCACCTCGCCGAACAGGCTACGGAACTTGGGCTTCGATGCCACGGCCTTGTACTCGGCTTCGAACATCTGGGCGTACTTGCCCTTCACGGGCACGCCGTTTGTGTCGTACTGGCGATAGTGGTCCACCACGTCGATGAAGAACAGCGACAGCACCTTGATGCCCAGCGGGTTGAGCCGAAGCTCCTTGTCCAGATGCTCTTCGATGGTGCGGCGAATCATCTGCCGCTTCACCGCGTCCTCATCCACGCCGCCAATGGCCTCGCCGATGCGCAACGGGGCCTCTTGGTTGCTGAACTGGACGTACTCATCGCCCTTCCGGCAGCCGATGTTGTCCACCAGAAAGCCCGCATACAGGGGGCGATTGATGGATTGCTCCAAGTCTTCGCCCGCCTGCACCGTAATCGTCTCGCGGCTGACAGACGTGCCGCGCTGCACATCCACCTCCAGCACGGCGCGAATCTTGTTGGCCTTGTTGCTGACCGACACCAAGCGCACATAGGCCTTGTTGTGGCCACCTTCCACCGCTGCGGACGCCACTTCAATCTGCTTCACCAGCCTGCGCTCATAGGCATCCACCGCATCCAGCCGGAAGACTTGGTGGTGCTTGTCGGCGTGCGTGGCGGAATAGCGCAGCGTGCAAAGCGGGTTCATCTTGTCCAGCGCGTCTTTGCCCCGGCCTTCAAGACCGCCGTCCACGCTCTGCGGCTCATCGACGATGATGATGGGGCAAGTCGAGCGAATCAGGTCAATCGGCTTCTCGCCGCCCGTCTTCTCGCTGTCCTTGTACAGGTTGTTCACGTCCTGCTTGTTGATGGCCCCTACGGTAACCACCATCACCTGAATGTGCTGGCTGGTGGCAAAGTTGCGCACCTGCCCCAGCTTGGATGAGTCGTACAGGAAGAAGTCGAAAGGCACACCGGCATACAGGCTGCGGAAGTGCTCGGCCATGATTTGCAGCGACTTGTAGACCCCCTCCTTGATGGCGACCGAGGGCACCACAATCACGAACTTGGTGAAGCCGTAGCGCTTGTTCAGTTCAAAGAAGGTGCGCAGGTAGACGTAGGTCTTGCCGGTCCCGGTCTCCATCTCCACCGTGAAGTCGCCCGAGGTCAGTGCCGACGATGGGCGAAGCCCATTGCGAAGCTGGATGTCCTTCAGGTTGGCCAGCAACTCGTCGTCCAGCAGGGTCAGGCGGTTACCCACCCCCAACTCGTTCTGCACAAGCCCCAACTGGCCTTGCGTAAAGCTGCCGCCCAAGGGCAGTTCGGCCTGCCCCTCCACCGTCCGGGCGCTCTGACTGGAAACGGTGAATTCGGTACGGCACACCTCCTGCCCGCGAAATAGGTCACACACCGCCTCGATGGCGGCGTGCTGGTAATCCAGATTCGATTCGAAGTGAAGTTTCATCGGGGCCTCACAGACTGCGCACGTTTTCGAGGCCGTTCTGGGCGAGGATGGCAGCCATATTGGTCTTGGCGACATCGTCTGCAAAGGCACTGTCTCGGAACACCACGGTAGATTCACCTGCCGGGGCTAGTTCCACGTGCCATGCCACGATGCCTGCGGCCAGCCCTTCAACCTCACTGGCGGCAATCGCCTCGGCCAGACACAGCGTCAGTACTCCGCCGCCGACCGCACAGACGGTCTTGCCAGCAATGGCACGCGACTCCATCGGCACACACAGGTCGAGGCCCAGCTTCAGCAGCAACTCGTAGACGATGTCGGCTTCTGTCCGGCCGTCAACAACATGCTCTGAATGGTCGAACAATGACTGGGCAACATTTTCCGGTCTTAGGTTCCACTCCCGGATATTGGATTTGTCCAACCTGAAAACCCTAAACCCCAAGTCCCCTTGGAAATCAGGATGAGAAACCTTTGCTTCTCGTGAGGCCCGCCGCAGGCGCTCCTTCGTTAGCTCAACAATCGTTGTGGGCTTTCCTAATTTTTCGCAATACTTTGCAGACGCTTTCTGTTCCTTTTTTGTCGAGTCCAAATATTCGGGCAACTGAACGAGGATGTAACGACGATGACCATCGTCGCTTGAATTTAGGTCAATGACCGCATGTCCAGATGAACCGCTCCCTGCAAAGAAGTCCATGATGATGGCTTCTTTGTCGCCGCCGCAAACGTAGTCAAAGAGTCGAGCCAGTTCGGCGTGGTCTTTGGGGTTATTAAAGACTTTTGCGCCCATCAAGGAGCGAAGAAGCTTTACGGAAACCTGCGATTGCTTATAGAAGCAACTGCCACGCACTTGCGTTGCAAACTCTTCTTCGCTCTCTTCATCTTCACCCCCTTCGCCAAGTTCAGCAGCTTCTTCTTCATCCATAAGCTCGGCAGATATAGGGCGAATGTGCGCTTTGCGAAATGGAGGTTGCGTTTCGTCATCTCGAAACTCAACCAATCCCAAATTGATTTGCCGTTGCATTTCATCTGGGGAGGAGTATCGCCAGCCGCTTTCAGGAACAAGGCATGGTTTTCTTGTTAAGGGGTGGAGAACATCGTAACGCGGTCCACCACCGCCCGGCCATGAAATATCACGGTCTCGCCACGGACCATTTTTATCAACCCTTTTGTATCGGCTCCATTTCTTGGATGGGTGGGTCTTTGGCAAAGAGGAAAACCAATCTTGCAGGTCTTTTTCAATAGACCGGTCTTTATCGCCATGCAATTGCCTTAGTTCAAGGTACTTTTCCCAAATCTCCCTTGCTCCGGGCTTCTCCTCGCGCCATAGCGTCTTCGCCTCCCTCAAATGTGCGAGTGATTTTGCATAGACAAGAATGTATTCATGCCCAACCGAAAATAGTTTGGCATCATTTTTTCGACCCTTCTCCCAAACCAAACATGCAATTTGATTTTCTTCGCCAAAAATCTCATTGCAAACCGCACGCAAGTTGGATAACTCTGCGTCGTCGATACTAATCAGAATGACACCATCGTCCCGCAGCAAATTCCTCGCCAACTTCACGCGGGGGTAAATCATGGTCAACCAATCAGTGTGGAACCGTCCGCTTGACTCCGTATTTGCGAGCATTCTGGCCCCACCTTCCGCTTGCCCGGTAATCTCCAGATAATTGCCAATGTTGTCGCGAAAATTATCGGCATATACGAAATCCTTACCCGTGTTATACGGTGGGTCGATATAAATCAGCTTGACCTTGCCTGCGTAGCTCTTCTGCAAGAGCTTCAGCACCTCAAGGTTGTCACCCTCAATCATCAGGTTTTGGGTGGTATCCCACTCCACGCTTTCCTCGGGACACGGGCGCAGGGTGCCGGTGCTGGGGGTCAAAGCGATTTGCCGTGCGCGGCGCTTGCCGTGCCAGTTGAGGCCATACTTTTCGTCGGACTCATCCACTGCGCCGCCCAGCAACTGACGCAGCGTTTCAAACTGCACCTTGCCCTCGGCAAAGGCTTCGGGGAACAACGCTTTCAGTTGCGACAGGTTGTCGGCGACGATGTCGGCAGACTGGGCTTCGGTGTCGTTCGCTTCGATTTTTTTCATGGCATGGTCTTCAAATAAATAGGGGCTGATTACGAGGCAATCAGCGCGGATTGGTTGGCGGCCAGTTGGGATTCCAGCCGCTTGATAGATAGATTCAATTCAACAAGGCGGTTCATCTGTTTCTCCTTGCTGGCTTGGCTGCGCAAGGCGGACAACTCGCCCAGCAGGTGTGCGCGGTTTTGCATGAATGCCCGCATCTGCTGGGTCTGCTCGGGCGAGGCGGGCCGCACAAAACGCCCAGCCACCCCAGCGACCGCAAGGCCGACGATGCAGTCCACCCAGCCCTGATACAGGGCAAACAGGTCTCGATTGGGCTGGTGCGACAAGCCCATTGCCGCCATGAAGCCCTGCACGCTGGCGGAAGGCAGGGCATCCAGTGCAATGGCGGAAGTGGTGAGCACTTCATCCACCACGAACTTGCCTGCTTCGTTCTGATTGAAGCGCTTGTGGGCTGCGGACACGCCCGCGCAGGCCTTGTCCGCATCGTGAAATGACGCAGCCAGCAGCACCGGGTAAGGAATCGCCCGGTGGATGAGTTCGAGCAGCCGGGGCACTTTGGCGTTAGTGCGGAACTGCACCGTGAGCACGGCCACTTCCAGATACTCGCGCTCGCTGTCCCGGAACACGGGCACGCCGATGTTGGTGGGCTTCAGGGCGGCTACCCACATCAATTCTTCAATGCCGTCCTGAATCTGGCGCTTGTCGGCTGCCGTGGGTGCGCCTTGCTCCACCAGCAGCTTTTTGGGGATACGTTGCTCGACCTTGGCCTCTGCGGGCAGTGCCAGCGCATCCAGCACGGCGGACAGGCTCATGATGCTGCTCCCGGCAAGACCACCAGCCACGCCACCACTTCGAAGTCGTTGCTGCCAGCGAATTCACCCTTCTGCGCATGGGTGCCGCCTGCCGTGAACAGGCTGGCGACGGCCTTTTCTTCCTTCTTGCCTACCACCGAAGCAATGGCCGTGGCCAGCAGGTCTTGGGCATGGCCCATGTCCCGGCCATCGCGTGTGGCCTTGTCGAACCGGGCGCAGGCTGTGGCGTCGGGCATGTCGCGCCCGAGGCAGAGCTTCTTTAGGCGGTCGAGAATCTGCTTGGGCTGGGTAAACGGCAGCGATACCTCGCCGTTGTTCGCCACATGCACCAAGTAGTGCGGTGCCAGCGGGTAGCCCGATTCCGCAGCGTTGGCCACCTTCTCGCCCACGGCACGCAGGCAGAACACCATGCCCGCAGGAATTGATGCGTCACCCAGTTCAGCCGCCGTGGTGACGGCAAATGACCCCAACGGCATCGCGTCCAGCAGGCCGGGATGTTCTTTTAACTGGCTGGCGAGGTCGATGCGGAAGTCGTTGAGCGTTAGGTCGGCAATCGAGACGCCGCTGGATAGGTCTTCAAGGTCGATGACCGTGTCCTGCAACTTCAGCAGTTGCTGGCGGCGGTATTCCAAATCGTTCATCTGGTTGCCGGACTGCTGCTCGATGAGGTTTTCCTCACCCGTGGCCGAGATGTCGAGCAGAACCATCCTGCCGCTGACCCGCTGTTCGAGATTGATGTATTCCTCCAACTCCATGTTGGGCCAGAAGTTGGCAAGCTGGATGTAGTCGTTGAGTGAGCCAATCCGGTCGATACGTCCGAAGCGCTGGATGATGCGGACGGGGTTCCAGTGGATGTCGTAATTGATGAGGTAGTCGCAGTCTTGCAGGTTCTGGCCTTCCGAAATGCAGTCGGTGGCGATGAGCAAGTCGATGTCGCCCTCTTGGGCATATTCCGCAGGGCGCTCCTTCGAGCGGGGCGAAAACGCCGTCAGCAGGGTGGCAAGGTCGGTACGAAGCTTGGGCTGGGTGGTCTTGTTGCTGCCAGCCCCCACAATCACCGCCGAGTGGATGCCCAGTTCAGCCTTGGCCCACGGCGCAAGCTGCTGGTACAGGTACATCGCGGTGTCGGCAAACGCGGTGAAGATGATGACCTTCTTGTTGCCCGCGTTGATGGGCTGAGTGGCCTTGTCGGCAATCAGCTTGCGCAGGGCGGCGAGCTTGGCGTCCCGCTCTGCCGAGATTTGCTCTGCGGCTGAGAGCAGCGTGGCGAGTCGGTTGCGGTCTTCTTGCAGGTCTTGCCGCCAGCGCACCCTATCCACATCCTGCAACAGCACCTTGACCTTGCGACCCACCAGTAGCGATTCATAGGTGGGGTCGTCTATTTCCACATCGTCGATGTCTAGTTCCTCGACGGAATCCTCATGGGCGTCAATGCGGGCAAGTAAGGCGTCAACGCCGCCGAGCTGTCGCCTCAGCGTCAGTGCGAATGACGCCACGGAGCTCTCCATGCGCTTAAGCAGATTGACGCGAATCAGATGCACCAGGCTCTCCTCGCGGTCTACCTGCCGGAAGAAGCTCTGACCGCCACGGATGCGGGTACTGTATTTGGCGTCGTAGTCGGCCATCTTGTGCGGCAGCACGTAGCGCAATGGGGCGTAGGGACTCAGATTGAGCCGTCGAATCTCGTTGTTGATGTCGCCAATGGCTGGAAATTGCTTGGACAAATCGACATCGGCCTTGATGTTGAGTGGCTTCAAGCGGCTCGGGAAAGTACCGGTTTCGCTCGTACCGTAGTATTTCTCGATGTGCTTGCGCGAACGGGCAATGGTGAGCAGGTCGAGCAGCTTGAAGTAGTCGAAGCCCAGCATGTCCATCAGCCGGGACGGTCTGCGGTCCACCTCCTCCAGACGCAACCAGCGATTGAACTGGGACTGGGCCTGTCGAATCGTCGCTTCGATGCTGGGGATACCGTTGGCATCAAGAGCGCCGTCTGCACCTTCGGTGACGAAGGCAATCTGGTTCTTGAGGTCAGCGAGCCGGTTATTGACCGGCGTGGCCGACAGCATCAGCACCCGCGTCTTAACGCCTTCGCGGATGATTTGCCGCATCAAGCGGTCGTAACGGCTCTCTCGGCCTTGATGGGTAATCTTGTTACGGAAGTTGTGGGACTCGTCGATGACCACTAGGTCATAGTTGCCCCAGTTGACGTGCGTGAGGTCGATGTCGCCGGACTGACCGCCGTCGCGGGACAGGTCGGTGTGGTTAAGGACATCGTAGTGAAGCCGGTCGGCGGCCAGCACATTGCGCCGGTCGTTGGACTTGTACAGCGTCCAGTTGTCGCGCAGGCGCTTGGGAGCCAATACCAAGACGCGGTCATTACGCAGTTCGTAATACTTGATGATGGCCAAGGCCTCGAACGTTTTGCCGAGGCCCACGCTGTCCGCAATGATGCAGCCGCCGTGCCGTTCGAGCTTGTCGATTGCCCCGACCACACCGTCCCGCTGAAACTTGTACAGCTTCTGCCAGACCACGCTGTTCTTGATGCCCGTGGCCGACTTGATGATTTTTTCTTCATCGAGTTCGTTGCCGAGGTCTTTGAACAGGTGATACAGCGTCAGGTAATAGATGAGCGAGGGTTGCCGGTGGACCGACAACTCGTTGAGCCGCGCCAGCAAATCGGCTTTGGCTGCGCCGGTAGCAGGCAGATTGGCCCACAGGCCGTCGAACCAAGCGGCGAGCAGTCCACATTCTTCAGGGTTCTCTGCCGATTGAATGAGGCTGAACTGCTGGTTGGGAGTCAGGCCAAGTCCGCTGGTGCTGAACGAACTGGTGCCGGTGATGACGCGCTGGGAAACGCCTGATTCAGCGCGGACCACCATCGCCGATTGCGGGATGGAGCCTTTGGCCTGCTTGATTTCAGCTTTCTTCGATACCCAGTCGCTGCACTGCTTGGCCAACCATCTAGTCTGCAAACGGTTGCGGAAAGCCCTGTCCGCTTCCGACCCGAGCATTTCCCAATCGTCCGGCCCTGACGCTGGCAAGGCCACGCGCACCTTGTCCACCCCAGCCAGCAATTCCTGCAATTCGGCGAAGGCAAACAAAGAGAAGGAAGGAGACGCCAAGTCGAATGACGACTTCTGCCCCAAGAATTGCCGAAGCGCGTCAATGACTCGGTCATTGCCGCTATTTTTGATGAGACGCAATGCTTCCTCCCCTTCTTGTACCGTGGTCCTTGCAGGCTTGCCGCCAGCGGATTCGGCTATCTTTTCAAATCAGTTTGTGGCTCATGATAGTGAAGTAGCGCATCACTGCCAGAAACATGCTTCTTCGCGTTCTCTGCTTCCTTCTCTATGTCCATCAGGCGCTGAAGGGTCGAGAGCGCACAACCCAGTTCCTTCGCAACTTGCCGCCACGACATGCCTTGGCCAAAGAGCGCTCGTGCCTTCTGTAGCTTTTCTGCATCCGCTGCCTTGCTGGGCCTCCCGAGCTTGACCCCGGTGGACTTCAGATGGGCCAGCTTGGCACGGGTCCGCTCAGAAATTAACTCTCTTTCAAACTGAGAAATACTCAAAAGCACGTTTCGAACAAGCAGGCCGCTTGGCGTCTTGTCCAGCACGCCCAAGCCCAGTACGCGGATGGTGACGCCCTTGTCCAGCAGAGTCTCGATTGTGGAGAGCACGTCCAGCACGTCGCGACCAAGCCGGTCTATACGAGCGACGCAGAGTTCTGGGTTCTTGCTCTTGCACATCGCCTCATACAGCTTGGCGAACTCCTTGCGCTGAAGTGCAGGCACCTTGCCGCTAACGCCTTCCTCGCGGTACACACGGTCCCCTTCGAAGACCAAGCCCTCCACCTCCATCTGGGTAAGTTGCTGCTCAACCGTGGAATCAGACTTCGAGACACGCAGGTACGCGAAACGGGTGACCGTCATGGAATTCTCCAAATAACGGGGTCATTCTAGCCGGTACGCACCGAAAAACAAAATACCGCGTTTTTCGGTACACTTCTGCCGTACCGATTCACATACCGAAAAACGGTCGTTTCTTCGGTACGCCAAAACAAGATGCCCAGACCATGCAAACCATCCTCCTGCTCTCGCTTTCGAATATTTTCATGACTACCGCGTGGTACTGGCATTTGAAGGGCGGAATGAACAAGCCGCTGTTCGGTGTCATCTTGATAAGCTGGGGCATCGCCTTCGTCGAGTATTGCTTCGCCGTCCCAGCCAACCGCATCGGCTTTGCTGCTGGTTGGTCTGCCGGTCAACTCAAGGTGGCGCAGGAAGCTATCGCCCTGCTGGTCTTCGGTGTCTTCATGGTTGCCGTGCTGGGTGAGCCGTTGCACTGGCGACACATTGCGGCCTTCGCCTGCATCATGGCCGCTGTTGGTTTCTTGTTCGTGGGACGCTGACCAGACTCATCGAGTCACCATGCAAAAGGCCCAAGGTTAGTCGCCTTGGGCCTTTTGCTTTTTTGGGGGTAGGTGTGCTTTACCCTACCGTGTTAGGTCACAAGCATTGGTCATGAACACATTGGAGCACACCAGCAGGACGATGGCCTGCATGCCCGGCGGAATAGCAGTAAACATATGCGTGCGACCGGCGTTGGCCGGCGACTCTGATAAAATGGGAAGTTTGAACAGCCGCGAACCTGCCGTCCAGTCGATGCCCGCCTACCGCCTCCCCTCACTGTTGCTCAGTTTGGCCCTGATATCCGGGGCATACGCCGGCGAGGCCGAAGACATAGCCACCAGCCTCAATCGCGGCCAGGCCGACGCTGCCCTGCAAGCCGCCGACAAGGCGCTGGCAAAAACACCACGCGATGCCCGGCTACGCTTGCTGCGCGGCAACGCCCTGGCACAGCTAGGCCGCAGCGCCGAAGCCATACAGGTTTTTACCGCGCTGACCAGCGAATACCCCAACCTGCCCGAACCCTATAACAATCTGGCAGCGCTGTATGCCCAGCAAGGCCAGCTCGACAAGGCAAGGGCCGCCTTGCAGATGGCCTTGCAGACCAACCCGGCCTACGCCACTGCGCATGCCAACCTGGCTGATGTCTATGCCCGCCTGGCGGCCCAAGCCTACGACAAGGCCTTGCAGCGCGACATCGTGGAACGGCAGAACGGCAGCGCCGCCCCGGTGATCAAGTCCGATGCCCCCAGGCTGGCCCTGGTGCAGGATCTGCTCAGCCGACCTGCGCCTGGCGGCACGCCGGCACCTGTCGTCGCAGCAGCACGGCCACCAGTGGTGGTCGCTGCAGCCAAGCCTGTAGCCCCACCCGTCACCGTGCCGCCGGTCGCCACAGCCAGCAAGCCTGTCGCACCGACTACACCAGCCGTGGTTGCACCCGTCCCCGCCAAGCCCGCCGAAGTCAAACCCACGCCGGCCAAGCCCGTTGAACCCAAGCCCGCCGAATCGAAGGCGGAAGACAGCGCCAACGAGGAGCAAGTGGTCAAGGCCGTGCGCGGCTGGGCCGATGCCTGGTCAGACAAGCGTGTGCCGGCCTATCTGGCCAGCTATTCGCGCAGCTTCAAGCCTGGCGGCATGAGTCGCAGTGAGTGGGAAAAACAACGGCGCGAGCGTATAGACGCTGCTCGCAAAATTGAAGTCAAACTGGCCAATATCCGGGTCAAGTTCAGCGATGGTGGCCAGACTGCCACCGTCAGGCTGGTGCAGCGTTACAAGTCCGACAAGCTCGACACCTCGACGGGCAAGACCCTGATACTGGAGCGCAACGGTGGCCGTTGGCTCATACGCGAAGAGCGGGTAGGATAAACACCATGCGTCGCTCCTGGTTCAAGCTGACCGCCTGCCTCGCGGCGGGCCTCTACCTCGCCCCGGCTGCCAACTCCATGCAGTGGCAGCGCCCCACCGTCTCTCCGCTGGCCAGCCTGCTGGCGCAGAACCCATTGGCGGCGGCACGTGGCAATCCCGAGGAGGTTGTGGTAGCTGCACTGACTGCGATACGGCAGAACCGGCTGGACGAAGCCGGCCGCCTGGTCGACGGGCTGCTAGAGGCCAAACCCAACTACCGCCTGGCCCACCTGCTCAAGGGCGATCTGCTGATGGCCCGATCGCAACCCCTGGCGGGCATAGGCAGCGCGCCGGTAGTGGACGACAAGCTGGATGATCTGCGCGCCGAGGCCAGCGCCCGGCTATTGCGCTACCAAGCGCCGCCCCCGGCCCAGCAAGCCATTCCTGCCAATCTGCTGCAATTTGCGCCAGACCAACAATATGCCGTACTGGTCGACGCCGGCCGCGCCCGCATTTATTTGTATCGCAACGACAATGGCACGCCGCGCTATGTCCGGGATTTCTACGCCACCATAGGCAAGCTGGGTTTCGACAAGGCCCGCGAAGGCGACCAGCGCACACCGCTGGGCGTCTATTTCGTCACCGGCCATATGCCGCGCGAGCAGCTGGACCAACGCTACGGCAAGCGCGCAGAACTCTATGGTGTCGGAGCCTGGCCGCTAAGCTACCCGAATGACTGGGACCGCCGCCAGGGCCGCACCGGCAGCGGCATCTGGCTGCACGGCGTACCCTACGATACCTATAGCCGCGCACCCAAGGCCTCCAATGGCTGCGTTGCCATGTCCAATAGCGATATCAGCGCGCTCAGCCCCTATCTGCTACCGGGTACCCCGGTCATCATTGCGGGCGAAGTGGAATGGCTGACGCCCTCGGCCTGGCAAGCCCGGCGCGACGGCGCCCTGGCCCAGGTGGAGGCTTGGCGCCGCGACTGGGAGAGCCTAAATACCCCGCGCTACCTGAGCCATTACGCCAGTGACTTCAAGAGTGGCAATGCCGACCTCAATACCTGGCGCGCTCAAAAGCAGGCCGTCAATGCCGGCAAGCAATGGGCCAAGGTCAAGCTGACAGACCTGAGCCTGTTCGGCTATCCCAGCGCGCAAGGCGATCTGCTGCAGGCCAGCTTCATGCAGGACTACCAAAGCAGCAACCTGAACAACCAGATGCGCAAGCGCCTCTATATGCGCCAGGAAGCCGGTCGCTGGCGTATCAGCCTGGAAGGCTCAGCAGGCTAAGCGCCCGCCGTCGTTGGCCATGCATAAAAAAAACCGTCCATGGCTGGACGGTTTTTTTGCTGCCACGACCGTGCCGATCAGATCACCAGACCGCCATCAACCGACAAGACGGCACCGTTGATATAACTGGCGTCATCACTGGCCAGGAAAAGGTAGACCGAGGCGATCTCCTCAGGCTGGGCCAGACGGCGCATGGGCACCTTGTCTTCCATGGCCTGTATCACCTTCTCCGGCATATCCTTGAGGATAGGGGTGGCAACAAAGCCGGGGCAGACGGCATTGGAGCGTATGCCCTTCTTGCCCAGCTCCTTGGCCCAAGTCTTGGTAAAGCCTATTACGCCAAACTTGGCGGCAGCATAATTGGTCTGGCCGAAGTTGCCATACAGACCCACTACCGATGAGGCATTCAGGATCACACCCGATGCCTGCTCCACCATGGTGTCGACCACCGCACGGGTGCAGTTGTAGACACCCTTGAGGTTGATGTCGATAACCCGGTCAAACTGTTCTTCGGTCATCTTGGTCAGCTGGGCATCGGCCACGATGCCGGCATTGTTCACCAGGACATCAATACGACCCCACTTGGCCTTGACCCCTGCCACCATCTCGGCAATCTGTGCCTTGTTGGTGACATTGACCACGTAGCCCACAGCCTCGCCACCGGCCGCGAGGATTTCACTCACCACCGCATCGATACCGGCGGCGTTCAGATCACAGACCACAACGCGAGCGCCTTCCTTGCCGAAGCGCAAGGCAGTGGCGTGGCCTATGCCACTGGCAGCGCCAGTGACGATGGTAACTTTGCCTGACAAACGCATAACTTTCTCCCTAAAAGGCTGGCCGCGTGCAGGGCCGGAAACAGAGCAAAAAAACTGAAAAGACATGGGGAAACGCAGCACCCCTCAGGGGCACTGCGCTTCTGTCTGCTCCATACTTCTTCTTTGTCTTATCCGGTTGAGCGGCCCTTGCGGCGGCTCTGAGAGACGGTGACCTACCTACATCACCGGCTTGATCGCCCAAAACTGGTTCAAGGGCGCACTGAAGATGTGCGCGCATGATAGTACGGGCGATCTAGAGCGGCAACTCTAAACGGGTAGTTTCCGTCAGAGTCGCCTCCTTGTTTACAAAATGCAACAGTTTTGGCTTAACGGTATGCCATCGACTTGGCACTGCCATAAAAACCCAGCATAGCGCCTATGTCCAGGTGTGCAAGCAAGGCCTGAACAGTTTGGCCGGTAGCGCTTACTCCAGGCCCTGGCTGGAGAGGTAATCCTCATAGCCGCCGGTGTAATGCACGTAGCTGCCGTCGCCCCTCAGTTCCAGCACCTGGGTGGCCAATGACGAAACAAACTGGCGATCGTGCGAAACAAATACCAGGGTGCCCTTGAACAGCTCCAGCGCCAGGTTCAGCGACTCGATCGATTCCATGTCCATATGGTTGGTCGGTTCATCCATGACCAGCACATTGGGTTGCTCCAGTATCAGCTTGCCATAGAGCATACGCCCCTTCTCACCACCGGAAAGTACCCGCACAGCCTTTTTCACGTCGTCACCGCTGAACAGCAAGCGGCCGAGGATGCCACGTATCACCTGGTCATCGTCACCGGGGCGTCCCCACTGTTTCATCCAGTCGAACAAGGTGTCATCGCTATCGAAATCTTCTTCGTGATCCTGGGCGAAATACCCCACCTGCGCCTTCTCGGCCCACTTGATTGAGCCCGAGTCCGGCTTGAGTACGCCGACCAGCATCTTCATCAGGGTCGATTTACCTACACCGTTGCCGCCTATCACCGCCAGCTTCTGGCCGGCCTCGAATATCAGGTTCAGCCCCTGTATCAGCGGCTTGTCGAACGACTTGGACAGGTGCTGGGTTTCGAATGCCTGCCTATGCAGCTTGAGCTTGTCGTCAAAATCAAAGCGCACGTAGGGGTTCTGGCGCGAGGAAGGCTTCACATCAACCATGCCTTCCTTGATCTTGTCAGCCAGCTTGAGCCGGCTGGTCGCCTGGCGTGCCTTGGATTTGTTGGCAGAGAAACGGGCAGCAAACACCTGCAGCTCGGCAATCCGCTCCTTGGCCTTGGCATTGGCGCCCAATGCACGCTCGCGCGCCTGAGTGCTGGCCAGCATGTAGTCGTCGTAGTTGCCGGGGTAAATCTGGATGGTGCTGTAGTCCAGGTCGGCCATGTGGGTACAGACCTGGTTCAGGAAGTGGCGATCATGCGAAATAATGATCATGGTGGAGTTGCGCTCGTTCAGCGTGTGCTCCAGCCAGCGAATGGTATTGATATCCAGGTTGTTCGTGGGCTCATCCAGCAGCAGCACATCCGGATCACTGAACAGGGCCTGCGCCAGCAACACCCGCAGCTTCCAGCCAGGCGCCACTTCGCTCATCAGGCCGAAATGCTGGTCGGTCGGGATGCCCGCCCCCAGCAGCAACGCGCCTGCGCGGGCTTCTGCATCATAGCCACCCATCTCGCCGAACTTCACTTCCAGATCAGCCGCACGCATGTAGTCGTCTTCGGTGGCTTCCGGATTGGCATAGATGCCATCCTTTTCGTGCATGGTCTGCCACAGCTCGACATGCCCTTGCAGCACCACATCAATCACGCGCTGGTCTTCATAGCCAAATTGGTCCTGCCGCAACTTGCCCAAGCGCACGCCGGGGTCCAGACTGACATTGCCGGCCGTGGGTTCGAGATCCCCGCCCAGTATCTTCATGAAAGTGGATTTGCCCGAACCATTGGCACCAATCAAGCCGTAGCGATTGCCGCCACCGAACTTGACCGACACTTTTTCGAACAGCGGCTTGGCGCCGAACTGCATCGTGATATTGGCGGTGTTGATCACCTGATACGCTCCTGGTGGGTGTTTTCTTGCACACCCGTCACAAAAATAAAAATCCGCGCATGGCGCGGTACGGCAAAATTGAGTAATTTTATCACATCAGCACAATCTGACCGTCCGGTGCAATGTCGCTGATCCACCGATAACAAAACACGAGATATGTTCGATTTCAAAGGCTTGATCGACGCACTGATGCGCCGTGCCCGTGAGGAGGAGGATTCTGGTCCTTCTGCCACGCGCCTCCTGATCGATCTGCCACGCGACGAAACCCTGGTCGTCCTGACTGAGATCATCAAGGCACTGGCGGCACTCAACCGCAATGCCAAAGTGGGATTGAAGGAGCGCTACCAGGCCGTGCAAGCCTTTGATGACAAGGCCCGTCCCCTGGCGCAGGTGCTGGTACGGGTATTCCGGAGCGAAGAAAAGATAGACAGCATCAGCCCCCGCCAGGCCCTGCCCAGCCTGTTGGCCTGCTGGAAGGAGCTGGCCTCGGCCTACAAGCTTTGCCTCAAGCAGCATGCCCAATCCCCCAACAAACGCTTCGCCCAGGATGCCGAGCTGATCACCCTACGCTCGGTCAGCTACTATGCGCTGCAGGCCAAGTGGGCCTATCTGCGGTACTTTGATGCCGAGCCAAGGCTATGGCGCAGCCTCAACCGCTTGTACCAGATTGCCGAAGCCGCCGGCTTTGCCAACAAATCCATGCAGGCCTACCCGGATGCCGAGGCTACCAGCGTCAGCCAGATTTATCGCCATGCCATGTTGCTCAAGCTGGCAGAGCCCGAACGGCGGCGGATAGAGGAAATCTGGCAGGTGGACCGCTGGCTGCAGCATTGGCAGGAGAAAGTCACGCTGGAGAAAATCATCCGCCCGCGCGACCAGACCTATGCCATCAACCTGGATGAAACCCGCCCGCCCATGAAGTTGCGCCGCAATATGGTGGGGGAGCGTTACCGCTATCTTGATACCGAACCGCTGGCGGACTATCTGGCCGAGCTGGCGCTCAATGCCGGCAAGGGCATCTTCCCGGTGGCCATTCCGGTGCCTGCCAAGGCCGACCAACCCGCAGTCGCTAGCCTGCTTAGCGACCTGGCCCTGATCTATTCCCGTGCAGGCCAGACCCGCTCCCGTCGCAGCGAACGCCGGCATAAGGAACACAGCACCAGTGCGGCACTAGGCCTGAACCGCATCTACCAGCTGCTGCGTGCAAATGGCGGCGCCCGCGACTGGGAGGAATGGACGCTGGCGGACGAAAGCGCCAATGGCATGGGGGCGCACTACAAGGCCAAGTTCGACGACAAGCTGGCAGTGTGCGAAGTCCTGGCACTGAAAGACGAGGATGGTGTGTGGCTGGCAGTGGTACGCCGCCTGAATAAATCGCGCGAGGGGCTGGTCAAGGTCGGAGCCGAGCGACTGGGCATGCAGCCCACACCGGTGATGCTGGAGGACAACGGCCAGAGCCTGCCAGCACTCTACTGTGCCGAGTCACCACATGGCCGGATACTGCTGATGGGGCGCGACAAGCACCATAAAGGTGGGCTCTACACGCTCTCATCCGGCAGCAAGCGTTACCAAATTACGCTGGGTGCGCCCATTGAAACTCTGCCCGACTACATCATCAGCAGTTTCAGCGTTACCGCCAAAGGCTGACCCAGCCAGCACCACCCACAGCCTTCAGGCCTGATCAGGCCAGACCACCAGGCGGTTGCGGCCGCCATGCTTGGCACCATAGAGCGCCTTGTCCGCCCGACTGATCAAGATATCCAGGCTCAGGCCTGGTTCCCATAGGGCCAAACCAAAGCTGGCCGTCATGCCGATAGGGCCCGCCGGCGTCACGATACTGATCGCCGAGATAGCCAAACGTAGCCGCTCGGCCACTGCGATGGCCGCCTCTGACGATGTGTCCGGCAGCAAGGCCACAAACTCCTCGCCGCCGAATCTGGCCAGGATATCCACCTCCCGCAATACCCCCTTTGCCGTGCGCGCCAGCAGACGGATTGCTTCATCACCGGCATCATGGCCATGCTGGTCGTTAATGCGCTTGAAGTGATCGATATCGAAGATCATCAGTGCCAATGGGGCCGGCTGTCGCTCCAATCGAGCCAGCTCTATAGCGCTACGCTCATGCAGGGCTCGGCGGTTCAACAAGCCGCTGAGGCTGTCGGTATGCGCCAATTCCTCCAGCCTTGCCACCAGGCGCTGCCGCTCCTCTAGTGAAGTAAACAGATGGCGATTGGCCGCATCCAGCGCCTCTGTGCGCTTCGCCACCTGCTCTTCCAGCGATTCGTTAAGCGCCTGCAGTTTGCCCTGCTCCGCCTTGAGCACGTATACCAAATGCCTGAATGAACCCGCCAGTTGTGCTGTCTCGACAAAGGTGGAAGAAGTCGGGATCAGCGCATTCATCTCGCCCCCGCGCAACAGATCTGCCACATGACTGAGCTGATGCAAGGGCTGGGCGATGCGCCTGGCCAGCCACAGACCAAACAGGGCAAACAGCACCGCCATGGCCACCCCGATGGCCCACACCATGTCCTGCATCTGCCTGACTGGCGCATAGGCTTCTTGCGCCGCCTGGCGAGATACGATGGACCATCCCAGACCAGCATACTCGTCGTAGCCTCGAGTCCTCACCAAAGTGGTCACATAGTCCTGGCCATCCGGCCAGCGCAGCAACTGTCCACTACCGGTCGCGGCCGTATCCAGATTGGCTGGCAGCAACACCCCGGCACTGCCCTGCGGCGCCAACAGCATCTGGCCCTCCCTGTTCAACACAAAGGTTTCTACGCCGCTGGCACGCCTGCTGGCTGTGAATACATGCTGTTCAATATCGCGCGCCCACTCCCAGGACAAATGCACACCCAGCACGCCGCGCAGGTGGCCAGTAGTGCCAAACACAGGGGCCGCCACATCGACAAAACGCAGGGGCTCGCCGGAGGCTGGTGGCGGCAATATCTTGGCCAGCAGCTTGGCCTCATGCACATCCCCCACGAAAGGTCCTTGCTTGCCACTGATAAACCATGGGCGGGCAGCCACATTCGCGCCCTCCAGGATGCCGTCGGCCGAATAGACCACCTTGCCATCCACGTCGGCAAAGCCTATCCAGGCAATCTTGATATCGTTGCGCCGCAGCTTTTCCAGCAGGAAACGATTGTCCGCCACCGCCGTGGCCGAATCACGCATCTGCTGCAGACTGGCCATCAACTCCACCGTACGCAATCGATCGGCCAGGCCCGCATCCAACCGTGCCCGCATCTGGTCGGCCAGCTCGGTCAGGCTGGTACCGATATCTTGCCGCAGGGCATCAGCCGTCAAGCGGCCCAGCAAGACTGAGAGCAATACCGCCATCAGTACCGAGACAGCGGCAAAAGCCAACGTCAACGTAGCCCGCAGCGACAAGCTTGGCATCTTGGTTCCCTATCCATGCAAAATGCAGCCCGCTGCCACCAAGCTAAGTTGGCAGCGGGGCCTGCAGCAACACCTTGCCCATCAGGAATTCATCCACCACCCTGTCATCCCAGCACAGTGCGGCACGCTTGCAACCCTCAACGGTAAATCCAGCGGCCAGATACAGCTGCCGCGCAGCTTCATTATGTGCCATCACCGTCAACTCCAAACGCCAGAATCCTGCCTCACGCGCCCAGTCTTCGGCAGCAGCAAACAGGGCGCGCGCCACCCCTTGGCGCCGAAATGCCGGGTCCACACCAGCCACGATATGGCCACACCCCCGATTCTTGCGCGCCATGCCTCCAGTAACGGTGATAAACCCCGCCAGTTGCCCATCCTGCCAGGCCAGCAGGAACAGTTGGTTGTCCTGCTCGGCAAACCGACTGAAGGTGCTGGCGATCTCGGCCGCCGTACGGCTCTGGTACTCCTGCGGCGTAGGCAACATGGTGTCGGCGGTGGCAATCAGGCCGGCGAAAAAGGCCAGGTAGGCTTCCGCATCCTCAACCCGTGCGGGGTGTAGCGCCAACATTGTATATATCCGTTGTGTGATGGCGGCATCGTACCCGCGATGGCACATCGCTGAAAGACACGGGCTGACATCTGTGCTTGAATCAGGCTGTCAACCCGCCATGAAGACCACACCATGTTCGCAGCCCTTTCCATTCGTACCCGGCTTGCCTTGCTTTGCACCTTCCTGCTGGTCTTGCTGGCTGGTGTCAGCGGTTTGGGCATGTGGGGCATACATAGCGGCAACCAGGAGCTGGCCGGCATCTACGAGCAACGCACGGTGCCGGTGGTCGACCTGGCCGACAAACTGGAGCGCCTGCACCAGGGGCGTGCCTACCTGTTGCTGGCGCTGGATGCGCCATTCCCCGATGTCGCTAAGCAGCATTTTGATGCCATCGACAAACTGGAAGCGCCCCTGAAGGCTGCGATGGCAGCGCCGTCCACCCGCAACGGCACTGAGGCTGCCGCCTACGCTGGCTTTGTCGATGCCTACCAGGCCTACGACAAGAGCCGCAAGGGGCTGCATGCCGTAGTAATGCAGGGCGACATGATGGCCGCAGGCCAGTTCTACCGTGAGAACGTACGCACGCCGTTCGAAGCCACCACCAAGTCGCTGGGCGAATTGATTGCCATGCAGCGGGAAGCCTCCAAGGCCTCCTACGAAGCGGCAAAGGCCGCCGGCAACAAGCTGCGGGGCGTGCTTATTGCAGCCGTGATCGGCGGCATCATCATTGCCATCCTATTTTCCATCGCCATAGTCCGCTCGGTGCTGGGGCCGCTGGACGCGGCCATCCGCCTGGCCGGCCGCATTGCCGCAGGCGAGCTGGGCAAGACGGTACAGTTGCAGGACAAAGGCGAAATGGGCCGACTGGGCAAGGCGCTGGAAACCATGCGGGTGCAGTTGCGCGACATGATGTCGGCCATAGGCGAATCCAGCCGGCAACTCGACGGTGCAGCCCATTCCCTGCGTAGTGCCTATGCCGAGATTGCCGACGGCTCGTCTCGCCAAAGCGAGGCCACGGCCTCCATTGCCGCCGCCGTGGAGCAGATGACCGTCAGCTTTGACCATGTATCGCAGCGTAGCGGCGAGGTACGTAGCCAGGCCGAACGCGGCTGGCAACTGGCCGAGGCAGGCTCCAGCCAGGCGGATGCCGCCAGTGCCGAAATAGGTCGAGCCGCCGAGGCAGTGAACGAGACCCAGGCCACCATAGACCGACTGGAGAGCCACGCCCAGAGCATAGGCGGTATCGCCGCCACCATCCGCGAGATTGCCGACCAGACCAATCTGCTGGCGCTCAATGCCGCCATCGAAGCCGCTCGTGCCGGCGAACAGGGCCGTGGCTTTGCTGTCGTGGCCGACGAGGTGCGCAAGCTGGCCGAGAAGACTTCCTCCGCCACCACCGACATCATGGCTGCGCTGGACTCGGTCCAGCGCGAGACCGGCCAAGCTGCCAGCACCATGCGCCAAAGCAGTCGCCAGGTGGCCAATGGTGCCGATACCGTGCGCGCCCTGCTGCCTGCCCTGGCTGAACTCAAGGCCGGCTCCGGCACCACCAGTCGCGAGCTAGACGAGCTGTCCGGCGTCTACCGCGAGCAGACCAGCGCCAGCCAGTCCATCGCCCAGCATCTGGAACAGATCGCGCAGATGACCGAGACCAATAGTGCCAGCATAGCTCGCAGCAGTACGACGGTAGGCGAGCTGGAACGGCTGGCGGGGGAGCTGGAGCAGGCGGTGAAGCGCTTCAGCCTCTAGCTTAGTGTGCAGGACACACGACAGCCACAATGAATGCCACTGCCTTTTCCCAGGCCGCTCAGAGGCCGCTCAGGTTTCGTCTGTCTCGAGCAAGGCCATCAGCTCTCCGGCCGGTGGCAGCCAAAAGGTAAAAGCGGCCCCCTGCCCTGGTCGGCTCTCGGACTGAATGCCGCCATGATGGCGATGGATTACCCGCTGGGCGATGGCCAGCCCGGTACCGCCGCCAGCAAAACCCCCTTCGCCCTGAAAGGTCTGGAAAGGGGCGAACAGTTTTTCCGCAGTTGGCGCATCAAAGCCCACACCATTGTCCAGCACCACGAACTCACGCCGGCCGCCCTGGTGCCGCTCAAACAATTCCACCCTGGCATCGGGCATATGCTCGGTAAACCGCCAGGCATTGCGCAGCAGGCAATCGAGCAAGATGCGCATCAAGCCGGGGTCGGCATGTACCACCAGGTGCGGCGCAATCACTACTGACATGCCGGGCCGGGGCTGCTGGTTCTGCAGGTCTGCCACGATCTCCAGCGCCAGTTGGGTCAGATGCACCTTGCCGACATTCAGCGGCCGCAACGATATCTTTGACAGGCTGACCAGATCATCCAGCAAACGTCCCATACGCTCCGCCGCATTCAGTGTCCGTTCCAGGTAATCCCGGCCAGCCATATCCAGCCGGTCGGCATAATCCTCCCGCAGGATAGAACCAAAGCCATGCACTGCCCGCAAGGGGGCATTCAGATCGTGCGATACGGCATAGGTAAACGCCTCCAGCTCACGCATGGTGCGTTTCACATGCTCGGTGCGGGCGGTGACCCTGGCCTCCAGTTCGGCATTGAGCCGCCTTACCTCGGCCTCTCGGCGCAGCCGCTCCAGTTCGGCTGCGGTGCGGCCAGCGAATAGCGCCATCAGCTTGCGCGCCAGCTCCGCATCGGCCACTGGCAGGCTATCCATCACCACCATCAGGCCCAGGGGGTTGCCGTCTGCCCCCATCAGCGGCATGGCCAGGTAGCTGTTTACATTGAGTTCGCGCAAGACCGGTGCATGGGGAAAGCGTACCTGTGCATCATTCAATTGCAGCCAGCCTGCCGTGCTATAGGCCTGCTGACAGGGCGTATTGAGCAAGGCAAAATCACGCGGCGGCGCGGCGCGCCCATCCTGGCTAAACGCCAGGGTGCGCATATGGGTAGGCAGATGGGCGGGGTAAACTTCCGAGATCAAGACATAGCCCACACCCAGTGCCCGGCACAACGCATCTGCCAACGCGCCGAGAAAGGCCCGCCCGACCTGGCTGTCGGTATCTACTTGCACCTGCTCGACCAGTGCGTCAAAACGTTGGCTGTGGCTGATGTCCTGGTTGATGCCGGCCATGCGCAGCGGCACCCCAGCGGCATCCCGCTCTATCCAGGCGGTGCCGCGCACGTAGTTCCAGCCGGCTGAAGACTTGACCCGAAACACCGTGTCGTAGGGCCGCTCCCCACGTAGCGCAGCGATCACGTCGTCCCGTACGCGCAGCAGATCGTCGGGGTGCAGCAAGGCCAGCCAACTGGTGCCGTCCAGCGCCACCCGGTGCGACAGCCCATAGACTTCATACATGGCGTCGTTCCACAGCAGCCGATTGGCCGCCACCTCCCAGACAAACACCCCCAGCTTGGCGGACTTGGCGGCATCCAGCAAGGCAATGGCTATGCTGCCGGGATCGTCGAGTTCCTCGGCAGAGCGTATGTCCAGGCGGCTGAAATCGGGAATGACCATGGTGGGATGGCAGCGGTAGATGATCCAGTCTAGTCTAGCCCAGACCGTCAGCAGCTGCCGGGCACGACAAGTGGTGTGCGGCGCTTCAACCGGGCTGGCGCAGCCGGCTCTCCAGCCACATGCTGGCCACATGGCGGCCTGCCGGTGCCAGCGTCACCGCAGCCACCCCGATATTGCCCCGCTCCAGGCAGACATACTCGGTCCAGTGCGGCCCGATATCGGGTATCCCTTCGGCGTGCATGCCGGGGTTCCATACCACGGCGCTACGCATGCCTTCGCCCCCCACCACAATCTCGCGCTGCCCATCCAGCAACTGCAAGTTACCTGGTGCCGTCTCGAACACGGCATCGATAGGCTGAGCCAGCAGCACCGCGCCATGGTGAGGCGTCGTGACATGTCCCACCTCGCGCCGTAGCCGACCACTCAGGCCCTCCACCGTGCAATGCCGGCTGTCCGTCACCGCAAAATAACTGTGCAAGGCATAGCTGAACGAGAACGGTTGCGTATCCAGGTTCTCCACGCTCAGTTCAAACTGCAGCCGCTCATCCAGGCTGATGGCCAGCTCCAGGCGAAAGGCATGCGGCCATAGCGCACGTCCCTCTGGGCTGTCCTGCAAGGCCAGCACTACCCGGTCTGCCTGCTGCGTCTGTACCACCCAGGCCTGATTCCGGGCAAACCCATGTGCAGGCAAGCCATCGGGGTGCTTGCCGAACCAGGGGAAGCACACCGGCACGCCACCGCGTACCGGTTTGCCCGCCTCGGTACTGGCCAACGGCGAAAGCCACAACAGCGGCTGGCCGCCGATTTCCGCCTCCAATACCTGCGCCCCTTGCCGGCTGACACGCGCACGGCCATGGGCTGATATCAGTTCGATGCAATCGTCCATCCGTGCTCCACAAGTTAGCGTCACTGCATGGTCATTCGGTGCTGCTAACCCAACCCAGCTAGCGGCGCTGGCCATTGGTCAGCCACTCCTCGCCCAGCGAGGCCAGCACACCCAGATACAGTATGCCACCCCGAGGCGACAGGCTCAGTACCAGCGGCGAGTTGAGTTCACCACGCCACACCGCAGTCAGCCCTAACAGCACGCCACCGCTCAACCATTCCCATGCAGCAACTGATCACCAGCTTCAGATACAGGGGCTCATGGCGCAATGCTGAAGCGATGGCAGCCGTCGGCATCGCGCCGCCGTACCAGCTTGCCGCCATGCCAGAGGTAATTGAGGTGGGCGATGCATTCCGCCAGGGCAAACATGGTCTGGTACAGATCGAACATGCGGCCGAACAAGGCCGGCAGCAGCTCATAGGCTGTCATGGGGCCATCCATGGCCGCCAGCATGGCAGCCAGGCGCTCGTCGTGGTGGGCCTTGAGCGCTGCCACCCTGGGTTGTATGCCCACAAACGGACGACCATGCGACGGCAACACCAGGGTGTCCTCGGGCAAATGCAGGAAGCGATCCAGCGAAGCCAGGAACTGCCTGAGCGGATCACCATCAGGCTCACCACCCCACACGCCCACATTGGTCGATATCTTGGGCAACAGCATATCGCCGGCAATCAGCACGCCCTTATCTGCGCAGTACAAAGCCATGTGCTCGGGCGAATGACCGTAGCCCGGTATGGCCAGCCAGTCCGACTCACCCAACCGGAGTACATCGCCAGCCAGGATACGGTTGAACGTCACCGGCAGGCTCTTCACGCCCCAGTGGTAGGTATTGCCCCGCTCGGCATACTGGGCCTGCTTGGCCTCGGGCAGCCCGTGCTGGGCGAAATGCCGGTTCAGCGCCGCCACATCATGCCCAGGCAAGTCATGCCACACCGCCTTGGCCAGGGCGATCTCACCTAGGCTGGCATGAAAAGCGGCATCGAAGCGTATCGCCAACCAGTCCGCCAGGCCGATGTGATCGGGGTGGTAATGGGTGGCCACCACCCGGATCAAGGGCCTGCCGCCCATGCTGCCGCTGAAATGCTGCTCCCACAGCGCCCGCGTCTCAGCGCTGTCGTAGCCCGCATCGACGGCACACCAACCGGCCTGCTCTTCCAGCAGCCACAGGTTGATGTGGTTGAGCGCAAACGGCAATGGCATCTTCAGCCAATGCACGCCTGCCGCCACCTGCAAGGTCTGTCCCGGCATCGGCAGGGTATCGTGTAGGGGGTAGCGAAGACGGTGGGGCATGTGCGGGCTGACGATCAAGGGCGAAGCGCAATTATGACAGCCGCGCTACCCTCTGATATCTTCGCCAGGCAGATATAAATACAGGCCATCATGTCCGACGATCGCATCTACACCATTACCGAACTGGCCCGTGAGTTTGACCTCACCCCCCGCGCCATTCGACATTACGAGCACGAAGGCCTGCTGGCGCCTGGGCGGCAGGGTCGCAACCGGGTATTTACCCGGGCAGACCGCACGCGCCTCAAGCTTATCCTGCGCGGCAAACGACTGGGCTTTTCGCTACAAGAGACCTTTGAGCTGTTCTCGCTCTACGATGCAGCCCGGGACGAGCGGCCGCAGCTGGTCAAATTGCTGGAATTCCTGCGTCCCAAGCGCGAGGCCCTGGTGCAGCAGCGTGCTGATATCGATGCCATCCTGCTGGAAATGGACAAGCTGGAACACGAAGCAGAGGCCTTGCTGCGCGAATAGCCGGTTTTTGCAGGCTTTGGATTGACGTTAACGTCAACGTAAAATACAGTATCGAGCAAATGCTCGGCATGGCGCCCGGCTGTCTTTCGCAGCCATGCCCGGCGGTAAAATCCGCTATCAATACCGTGGCGCACCGCGCTGCCCTGGAGACGACACCATGCACATCCCCGCCCTCAATTTCGGCCTAGGCGAAGACATCGACATGCTGCGCGAAGCCGTGCAGAGCTTTGTCGCCGCCGAGCTGGCACCGAACGCCGCCAAAATAGATGAAGAGAACCTGTTCCCCGCAGACATGTGGCGCAAGTTTGGCGATATGGGACTGCTGGGTCTCACCGTCGAGGAAGAATACGGCGGCAGCAATATGGGCTATCTGGCGCATATCGTCGCCATGGAGGAAATCTCCCGAGGCTCGGCTTCGGTTGGCCTGTCCTACGGCGCGCACTCCAATCTGTGCGTCAACCAGATCCGCAAGAACGGCAACGCAACCCAGAAGCAGAAGTACCTGCCCAAGCTGGTCTCTGGCGAATTCGTCGGTGCGTTGGCCATGTCCGAACCCAATGCCGGCTCCGATGTGGTGAGCATGAAGCTGCGTGCCGACAAGCAGGGCGACCGCTACGTACTCAATGGTTCCAAGATGTGGATCACCAACGGCGGCGATGCCGACGTACTGGTGGTCTATGCCAAGACCGACGTGAATGCCGGCCCCAAAGGCATGACGGCCTTCCTGATCGAAAAGGGCATGAAGGGCTTCAGCCACGGCAGCAAGCTGGACAAGCTGGGCATGCGTGGCTCCAATACCTACCCACTGTTTTTTGACGATGTGGAAGTCCCTGAGGAAAACGTGCTGGGTACGGTCGGCAAGGGCGTCAATGTATTGATGAGCGGCCTGGATTACGAACGCGCCGTGCTGTCCGGCGGCCCGCTGGGCATCATGGCGGCCGCCATGGATGCCGTGGTGCCCTATGTGCACGAGCGCAAGCAGTTTGGCCAGGCCATCGGCGAGTTCGAGCTGATGCAGGGCAAGCTTGCCGACATGTATGCAACCTGGAGCGCCTGCCGCGCCTATGTCTATACCGTGGGCCGCGCTCTGGATCGTGGCGAGACCACCCGCAAGGATGCCGCCGGCGCGATACTGTATGCTGCCGAAAAGGCCACCTGGATGGCCGGC
The DNA here is from genome assembly GCF_030160395.1 of Chitinimonas prasina. Classification (GTDB taxonomy): domain Bacteria; phylum Pseudomonadota; class Gammaproteobacteria; order Burkholderiales; family Chitinimonadaceae; genus Chitinimonas; species Chitinimonas prasina. The sequence continues at coordinate 165,675 of NZ_BSOG01000006.1, read as the reverse complement.
GAAGCGATCCAGACCCTGGGTGGCAACGGCTATATCAATGAGTACCCGGTCGCCCGTTTGTGGCGAGACGCCAAGCTGTACGAGATCGGCGCCGGCACCAGCGAGATCCGCCGCATGCTGATAGGCCGCGAACTGTTCAACGAAACCCGCTGATATCCACTCTCACGAGCCGGCCCTCAGGCCGGCTTTTGTGCTCAAGGAGCTCTACCATGTCCGAATCCATCGTCATTGTCTCCGCTGCCCGCACCCCCATGGCCGGGCTGATGGGTGACTTCGCCAGCCTCACCGCCAGCCAGCTGGGCGCCGTCGCCATCAAGGCCGCCGTCGAGCGCGCCGGCCTTGCCGCAAACGACGTCGAAGAAATCATCATGGGCAACGTGCTGCCCGCCGGCCAGGGCCAGGCGCCCGCACGCCAGGCTACGCTGGGTGCCGGCCTGCCGCTGTCGGTCAATGCCACCACCATCAACAAGATGTGTGGCAGCGGCATGAAGGCCATCATGCTGGCCCACGACATGCTGCGTGCCGGCAATAACAGCGTGATGGTGGCAGGCGGCATGGAAAGCATGAGCAATGCCCCCTATCTGCTGGCCAAGGCACGCGGCGGCTACCGCCTGGGCCATGGCGAACTGAAGGATCATATGTTCCTCGATGGCCTGGAAGACGCCTACGACAAGGGCCGCCTGATGGGCACATTTGCCGAGGAGTGCGCCAGCAAGTACAGCTTCAGCCGCGAAGCACAGGATGCCTTTGCCCTGGCATCGCTGAGCCGCGCCAACGCCGCCATCGCAGCCGGTCATTTCCGCGATGAGATCAGCCCGGTGACCGTGGCTGGCCGCAAGGGTGATGTGTTGATCGATACCGACGAGCAGCCTGGCAAGGCCATGCCGGAGAAGATCCCCGGCCTCAAGCCCGCCTTCAAGAAGGACGGCACCGTCACTGCGGCCAACTCCAGCTCCATCTCGGACGGCGCCGCCGCCCTGGTGCTGATGCGCGAGTCGGATGCCAAGGCCCGGGGCCTGAAGCCGCTGGCCCGCATAGTCGGCCATGCCAGCCATGCGCAGGAACCTGGCTGGTTCACCACGGCACCGGTCGGCGCCATCAAGAAGCTGTTCGAAAAGACCGGCTGGAGTGCCGACTCCGTCGACCTGTACGAAATCAACGAAGCCTTTGCCGTGGTCACCATGGCAGCCATGGCCGAGCTGAGCCTGCCGCATGACAAGGTCAATATCCATGGCGGCGCCTGCGCACTGGGCCATCCCATCGGTGCATCGGGTGCCCGCATCGTCACCACCCTTCTGTACGCACTCAAACAGCAGGGCAAGACCCGTGGGATTGCCAGCCTGTGCATAGGTGGCGGCGAAGCCACTGCCCTTGCCGTTGAGCTGTACTGAGTTAGCAGACCCGGCGGCAAGGGCTAAAGTGGAATGACCATCTACGGGAGTCTACCCATGCGCCCTGCCCTGCTCATAGGCCTTACCTTGCTTGTCACCCTGGCAGCTTTGCCTGCCAGGGCGGAGCTGCGCACCGTCCTGTGCGAGTGCGACTCTCCACCACTGGTCGAGTTTGCCCCGGGCAGCTACAAGCCCACAGGCGGCCTGATCAAGGATATGAGTGAGCTGATCGCCCGTCAGATGGGAGTCAAAGCCAGCTACGTGGTGCTGTCGCGTAAACGTATCGATCTGGCGCTGACCCGTGGTGAAGTGGACTTGCTGTGCTTCGCCAACCCCGCCTGGACCTCGCTGGCAGACAAGCTGCACTGGACCGAAGAGATCGTGCCACAGGTGGAGAGGGTGATGATGGACAAGACGCGCGCCACCCGGACCAACAACGTCAACGACCTCAAGGGCATGCGTATTGGGTTGATACATGGCTTTCACTACCCTGCCATCGATCCCTTGATACTGACCGGCGATATCAAACCGGTGTACGAGAAGGATCATGAATCCAACTTCAAGCTGCTGGAGCGCGATGCCGTGGATGGCCTGATCAGTGCCGATTTGCAGATTGCGCACTATCTACGCAACCCCCCAGCCAGTGGCCGGCCTTTCGGCATGTCCAACTATGTGGTCAGCAGCACGCCCACCCATTGCGCCGTGCCCAAGGCCAGCCCCATCAAGGTGGAACGGGTCATGCAGGCTGTACAGCAGCTCAAGGCCCAAGGCGCGTTTGACAAGCTGCTCAACCAATACCGGGTAGCACAACCTGCCCGCTAGGCAAGAACCCATGACGCTTTACTTCGAAGACCTCAAGCCAGGACGTGTATTCAAGGCAGGCCCCCTACAGGTGGAACCAGCCGAGGTGCACGACTTTGCCAGCAAATACGATCCCCAGCCATTCCACCTGGACGAAGCGGCCGGCGCCGCCAGTGTTTTCGGCAGTCTGGTGGCCAGCGGTTGGCAGACAGCGGCCTACAGCATGCGCATGCTGGCAGCCAGCGAGCTCAACAGCATTGCCAATGGTCTGGTAGGCCTGCAGATAGACAAATTGATGTGGCACCAACCGGTCAAACCGGGCGATACCCTGACAGCCGAATTCGATGTCATGGGCCGCAAGCATTCACGTTCTCGCCCCGCCTTCGGCGTGGTGCAACTGGCCTGGCGCACCTTCAACCAGCACGGCGAGCTGGTGATGAGCCTGGAAAACGCCATCTGGGTCGCAGTACGCGATCCGGAGGGGAAGTGACATGGCACTGACGCTGTATGGCAGCAGCTACTCACGCAGCCTGCGCGTGTTGTGGATGCTGAAGGAACTGGACCTGCCGTTCGAGCATATCCCGCTGCAGTGGCAGGAATGCGGCCAGAATGCCGACTACCTGGCCATCAACCCGACTGGCACCATACCGACGCTGGTGGATGATGGTTTCGTACTGGCCGAATCGCTGGCCATTAACCTCCACCTGGCACGCCGGTATGGCCGCCTGTGGCCTGCAGCCGAACAGGATCAGGCACTGTGCTGGCAGTGGTCGCTCTGGGCTGTTGCCAGCATGGAGACAAGCTACATCCAGTGGGCCGCCCACACACTGTGGCTGGCACCAGAAGCGCGCGACCCGGCCAAGGCCGCAGCAGCCACAGAAGCCCTGCAACGCCCGCTGGCCAGACTGGAGCAGGCGCTACAGGGCCAACCCTGGCTGCTGGGGCACGATTTCAGCGTGGCCGATCTCAACGTCGCGGGCTGCATCAACGGCCTGCGCCGGTTTGACCTGACAGCCTACCCGACCATGGCGGCCTGGCTGAACCGCTGCCTTGACCGCCCGGCCTATCGCGCCGCCACCCAACTCCCCTGAAACGCCGGTACAGGCGTCCCCCTCACAGGAAGCAGCAGGAAGAGACACAATGATATTGAACGAAGAACAACAGATGATACGCGACGCAGTGCGCGACTTTGCCCGTGAAAAGCTGTGGCCCACGGCCGGCTTGCGTGATGAGACACTGGCCTTCCCCTATGACGAGCTGGCCGTGGCGGCCGACCTGGGCCTCTTGGGCCTGACCGTGCCGACCGAGTGGAACGGTGCCGGCCTCGACTACCTTTCCTCGGCCCTGGTCATAGAAGAACTGGCCGCTGGCGATGGCGCCTTTTCCACCATCGTATCGGTACACAATTCGGTTGGCTGTGGTCCCATCATGGCTTTTGGCAGCGATGCCCAGAAAGAGCAGTACCTCAGAAAGCTGGCATCCGGCTCCTGGCTAGCCAGCTTCTGCCTGACCGAGCCACAGGTCGGTTCCGAGGCGGCAGCGATCAAGACCCGCGCAGTCAAGGACGGCGACCACTACGTGATCAACGGCGCCAAGCAGTTCATTACCAATGGCAAGAACAGCCAGCTGGCCATCGTGATTGCAGTCACCGACCCGGCAGCCGGCAAGAAGGGGCTAAGCGCCTTTGTCATCCCCACCGATACGGCCGGCTATACCATCTCGCGGGTGGAGAAAAAGCTGGGGCAAGCAGCCTCTGATACCTGTGCCATCGTGCTGGAAAACTGCCGTGTGCCCGCTGCCAACCTGCTGGGCCGCGAAGGCGAAGGCTACAAGGTAGCCCTGGCCAGTCTGGAGTCCGGCCGTATCGGTATCGCCGCCCAGGCCCTGGGCATGGCACGCTCAGCCTATGAATGCGCCCTGCGTTACAGCAAGGAGCGCGTCACCTTTGGCCAGCCTATTTTCGAGCACCAGGCCGTCAATTTCCGCTTGGCCGATATGGCTACCCGACTGGAAGCCGCCCGGCAACTGATCTGGCATGCCGCCAGCCTCAAGGATGCAGGCATGCCCTGCCTCAAGGAAGCCAGTATGGCCAAGCTGTTTGCCAGCGAAATGGCCGAGCGGGTCTGTTCCGATGCGATCCAGATCCATGGCGGCTATGGTTACTTGAACGATTTCCCGGTAGAGCGCATCTATCGAGATGTACGCGTGTGTCAGATATACGAAGGCACCAGCGACATTCAACGACTTGTCATCGGTCGCGCTATCGGCAACGAAGTGTAGGCTGCCGCCGCAATACGCCCCGACGACCCAAGGATATAGAGATACAGACATGCAGGAACAAATACAGCGCATACGCCCCGACCAGGGCGAGGTACTCCGTGGCCTGCGCCTGTCGGGCCTGAACGAGGCGCCCGATGCCTTTGGCCGCCGCTACGCAGAGATCGCCGCCCGCCCCCTGCAGTATTGGGATGACCATGTACGCCGATATGCCACCAGCGCGGAATCGGCCACCTTCGTGCTGTACCGCGCCGGCAAGCCGGTAGGCATGGCCGGCGCCTATCTCGAAGGCGGTCGCCGCGATCATGCCTATATCTGCAATATGTGGGTTGAACCCACCTTTCGCCGCGGCGGCGCTGGTGCGCGCCTGGTCAATACCGCCAATCGATGGCTGGCCGAGCAAGGGGTGGAGCGCATCAACGCCTGGGTAGTCGAAACCAACGAAACAGCGCTGCGCTTTTACGAAACCCTGGGATTCATGCGGACCGAACAGAAGCGGCAGATGCCCAGCAACCCCGATATCCAGGAAATCCTGCTGGTGTTCGATACCGCCTTGCTATGAGTACCATGTTCGCCGCTACCCCCAAGCCACCCTACTATGCCGTCATCTTTACGTCGCAACGCAGCGCCGTGACGGCCGGTTATGACAACACCGCAGAGCGGATGGTGGCACTGGCGCAACTGCAGCCGGGCTTTCTCGGGGTGGAGTCGGTGCGCGGTACTGATGGTCTGGGTATCACGGTCTCCTACTGGGAGAGCGAGGCCGCCATCGCCAACTGGAAGCAGCATGGCGAACATAGCCTGGCCCGTGAGCAGGGACGCAAGTCGTGGTATGCCGCATTCGAGACCCGCGTTGCCCGCGTCGAACGCGCCTACGGTCAGCAACGCCCTGAACTGCGCTTCGTGCCGGCGGGCGAGGCGGACAAGCCTTACATCCTGGAACAGACCCGCCTCAACCTGCCCCAACGTGCACTGGGCAATTGGGGAGTCGAGCAGCTGGAGCAAGATTGGCCCTTGCTGCAGAACCACCTGCTGTACCTGGATCACGACCGCATAGGCATACTGCGCTGGCGCCTGCGCGACGAGAGTCTGCACATTTCGGATTTCCAGATCGAAGCAAGCCATCGCAATCGCGGACTGGGTAGCCAGGCCATGCTGCAGTTCGCCCAGCTGGCTCGCGCCCAGGGCCATGCCCGTGTCTCGCTGCGGGTCTTACACGACAACCCTGCCCGGCGCTTGTATGAGCGGCTGGGTTATGCCGAAATCGAACGCAGCGATCACTGGGCCGTACTGGCCAAGTTCGTCTGAACAGTCCACAGGAGCCGCCATGCAGACCTTTCACCTCGACGCCATCAGCCAGGACAGGCAAACCCTGGGCGAGGCCTACCACGAGTTTCTGCGTAGCCGTGACATGAGTGCCGGTGTCTATCACCTGCAGCCAGGCGCCCACGACAGCCAGGGCGCCCATCAGGAAGAATCGCTGTATTACGTGATCAATGGGTCCGCCAGCATGCAGGTGGGCAGCGACAGCCTGGAAGTGGTCGCCGGCAGCATCATCCATGTCCCGGCCCGCATCGCCCCGCGCTTCAGCACGGTACATAGCGCCCTCGACGTACTGGTGGTGTTTTCGCCAGCCGAATCGGCCCCCACCGTCGCCATACGAGGCGCGGTGTAAAGCCCCTATCGATCTCTCCCTAACCGCAACCGCCTGCCTTCGGCAGGCACGACCATGCCAAGACCCGCGCCCCGGCGCTGACCGAGACCAGATGAATACCTTACCCAACACCATCAACCCCAAGGCAGAACAGTTCCAGACCAACCAGGCCGCCATGCAGGTACTGGTGGACGACCTGCGCCTGCAGGCCGCCCGTGTCGAGCAAGGTGGCGGCGAGACAGCCCGTAACCGCCATACCGCCCGGGGCAAGCTGCTGCCGCGTGATCGCGTGGCGCAATTGCTCGATGTCGGTTCGCCTTTCCTGGAAATCGGCCAGCTGGCAGCCTACGGGCAGTACGACGATCAGGTGCCGTCTGCCGGGCTGATTGCCGGCATAGGCCGTGTCAGCGGGGTGGAGTGCATGATCATCGCCAACGATGCCACGGTAAAGGGTGGCACCTACTACCCGATTACGGTGAAGAAGCACCTGCGCGCGCAGGAAATCGCCATGGAAAACCGCCTGCCCTGCATCGCACTGGTCGACTCCGGTGGCGCCAACCTGCCCAATCAGGACGAAGTCTTTCCCGATCGTGATCACTTCGGTCGCATCTTCTACAACCAGGCCAATCTCAGCGCCCAGGGTGTACCCCAGATTGCCGCCGTGATGGGCAGCTGTACTGCAGGCGGTGCCTATGTGCCCGCCATGAGCGACTACAGCGTGATGGTCAAGAATCAGGCCACCATCTTCCTGGCCGGCCCGCCGCTGGTCCGCGCCGCAACCGGCGAGGTGGTGACGGCCGAGGAGCTGGGTGGTGCCGATGTACATGCAAAGATCAGCGGCGTGGCCGACTACTATGCCCACAACGACGCCCATGCGCTGGATCAGGTGCGTCGCATCGTTGCCAACCTCAACTGGGTCAAGCCCATGACGGTCGCCACCAAGCCTGTCCTGGCGCCGCTCTACCCGGCAGAAGAACTCTATGGCATAGTCGGCGCCGACCTGAAGAAGCCCTTCGATATCCGCCAGGTGATCGCCCGCATTGTCGATGGCTCGACCTTTGACGAGTTCAAGGAAACCTACGGCACCACGCTGGTCACCGGCTTTGCTCACATCTATGGCTATCCGGTCGGCATCATCGCCAACAACGGTGTGCTGTTCAGCGAGTCGGCCCAGAAGGGCGCGCACTTTATCGAGCTGTGCAGCCAGCGCGGTATTCCGCTGGTGTTCCTGCAGAACATCACCGGCTTCATGGTGGGCAAGAAATACGAAGCCGAGGGGATCGCCAAGCACGGCGCCAAGATGGTGACCGCAGTGGCAACCAGCAAGGTGCCCAAATTCACCATGGTGATCGGCGGCAGCTACGGCGCCGGCAACTACGGTATGTGTGGCCGGGCCTACAACCCCAATTTCATGTGGATGTGGCCCAATGCCCGCATCGCAGTGATGGGGGGCGAGCAGGCCGCTGGCGTACTGGCCCAGGTGCGCGAAGAAGCACTGGCCAAGCAGGGCAAAACGCTGTCCGACGAGGATAAGGAAGCCATACGCAAGCCACTGCGCGACCAGTTCGAAGCGCAAAGCCACCCCTACTACGCTACCAGCCGGCTGTGGGACGATGGCATCATCGACCCCAAGGACAGCCGCCGCGTACTGGGCCTGGCCATCTCCGCCAGCCTGAACAAACCCATAGCCGACACCAAGTTCGGCGTGTTCCGGATGTAAGGTCTACCGTCCATGTCCCGCCTCCTTACACCTGCCGCCCGCCTGCTGCAGCCACTGCTGTGGCTGGCCTGCACGCTGGCGGCCTGGGCCGAATCCAGCCCGGTTGTCCTATTGCAGCCCATGGGCCGCATTGCGCCGCAGCAGGTGGAATCCGTGCGCCAGGCCATCAGCCAGGTGTATGGATTTGAGGTGGCCGTCGGCACCACACAGGGCCTGCCCCAGGCAGCCTACTACCCGGCACGCCAGCGCTACCGTGCAGATCGGCTGCTCGACCATCTGGCACAGCAACGGGCGGGCGATGGCCCCATCATACTGGCGCTGACCGATGCCGATATTTCCACCACCCTGCATGGCAAACCAGATTGGGGAGTGTTTGGCCTGGGCTCGCTGGACCGCAAGGTGGCGGTCGCCTCCACCTACCGGCTCAGGCGGGGCGCCAGTGCGGCGCAGCAGCAACTGCGGCTGAGCAAGGTAGCAGTGCACGAGATTGCCCATAACCTGGGCCTGCCGCATTGCAGCAGTGCCTTGTGTGTATTGACCGACATGGAAGGCAGCATGAGCAAGCTGGACGCCGCACCGCTGGCTTTCTGCAGCACCAGCCGCGTCTGGCTACGGCTCAAGGGCATCACCGTGGCGGCCGCGTCAAATTGAACATGGATACGGTATACCCAACCAGGCAGCGTACCGTTGCCGTCTCAGGGAGAGTGCATGTTTTACCTTAGCCCCGGCAGCAAGATAGACACGGCTCAGTTGCAGGCGGCGATGAATTTCGTCGCCCAGGGCTTTGCCCGGACCTACGCGGCCGACATGCTGATCACCTTTGACCGCAATCTCGCCTTCCTTGAAGACCCTACCTTCAAGTCGGCCTTCGAGCGGGAATCCGCCAACAACGACCGTGACCAATCCCTGGCCTGGCGCATTCATACCGCCACCTGGGCGGCCAGCCAGGCACTGCATGTGCAGGGCGATTTCGTGGAATGTGGGGTGTTCGAGGGTTTCACCTCGGCCTGTATCTGCCATTACCTGCAGTTCCAGCAACAGCCTAGGCAGTTCTGGCTGTACGACACTTTTGCCGGCCTGCCCGAGCAGTATTCGACTGCAGAGGAACGCCAGCTCTGGAACGGCATGTATCAGGACCCACAGTACGCCGGTCTGTTGCAGCAGGTCAGGCAGCGCTTCGCCAGCTATCCCAATGTGCGAATCGAGCCTGGGATATTGCCCGATCAACTGCAGCAGGCCAGCCCCGAACGGATCGCCTTCCTGCACCTGGATCTCAACTCGGCACCGGCCGAGATCGCTGTGCTGGAGCAGTTGTACGAGCGTATCAGCCCTCGTGGCGTCATCCTGCTGGACGATTATGGTTGGCTAAGCAGCAGACACCAGATGGAGGCAGAACGGGCCTTCTTCGGCCAGCGCCAGGTACCGATACTGGAGTTGCCCACCGGCCAGGGTCTGGTCATCAAGCCATGAGTACAGCGGCACCACAAACCATGCGGATATGGGTCGATGCCGATGCCTGCCCCAGTGTCATCAAGGAAATCCTGTTCCGCGCCGCCGAGCGCTGGCAGGTGCCCACCACGCTGGTGGCCAACCAGTTGATACGCATACCGCCCTCTGCCTGGATACGCAGCGTGCAGGTGCCCGCCGGCTTTGATGTGGCGGATAGGGAGATCGTTTTACAGGTCCAAACCGGTGACCTGGTCATCACCGCGGATATTCCGCTGGCGGCGGCCGTCATAGAAAAAGGCGGCCATGCCATCAACCCGCGCGGCGAGATCTACACGCCCGAGAACATGGCCGAAAGACTGCGAATGCGGGACTTCATGGAGGCGCTGCGCAATAGCGGCGTAGAGACCGGCGGGCCAGCCGCCTTCAGCCAATCGGACCGGCAGGCTTTTGCCAATCAGTTGGACCGGTTCTTGCAGAAACATCAAGCCTAGGAGACAAGATCATGAGCACATCCCTGACCAAGCACATCGCCAGCAATGGCGTGGCCACCCTGACCCTCAACCGGCCGGAGCGCCACAATGCCTTCGACGACGTTCTGATTGTGGAGCTGACCGAGGCGCTGCAGGCGCTGGCGGACAATCCGGCTGCACGTGTCGTGGTCTTGGCCGCCACCGGCAAGAGTTTCTCGGCGGGTGCCGATCTGGGCTGGATGAAGCGCATGGCCAGCTACGGTGAAGCCGAGAACCTGGCCGATGCCCGCAAACTGGCCCAGCTGATGCATGTGCTGGACACACTGCCCAAACCGACCGTGGCCGCCGTACAAGGCCCTGCCTATGGCGGTGGCGTAGGTCTGATTGCCTGCTGCGACATGGTATTTGCCGCACCCGAGGCCATGCTGGCCCTGACCGAGGTCAAACTCGGCCTGATCCCAGCCGTCATCTCCCCCTATGTGGTTCGCAAGATAGGCAGCAGCCATGCAAGGCGCTACTTCCTGTCGGCCGAGCGTTTCACGCCTGACACCGCCCTGCGCATTGGCCTGGTACATGAAATCGCCCCGCAGGACGAAGTCGGCCCACTGGCACACAGCTGGGCGGCGCAGTTGCTTAACAACGGCCCGGCCTCCATGCAGGCCGCCAAGCAATTGGTAGCCGAAGTGGCTGGCCGCCCTATCTGTAGCGAGCTGAACGAGCATTGTGCTCAGCGCATTGCCCGGCAGCGGGTCAGCCCGGAAGGCCAGGAGGGGCTCTCCGCCTTCCTGGAAAAGCGCCCACCCAACTGGGTCACCCAATAACGACATGACTGGCGTACCGGCGCCTGGCGCCGGTACCTCCTCCCTCCCTTGCAGCACTGTGCTTCACAACGAGCCAAACCGATGTTCAAGAAAATCCTGATCGCCAACCGGGGCGAAATTGCCTGCCGTGTCATCAAGACAGCCCGCCAGATGGGTATCAAAACTGTCGCGGTCTATTCCGATGCCGACGCCGATGCCCGCCATGTGAAGCTGGCCGATGAAGCATTCCGCCTGGGCCCGCCGGCGCCACGCGAGTCCTATCTCAAGGCAGACCTGATCCTGGAAATCGCCCAGCGCACCGGGGCCGAGGCCATCCACCCCGGTTATGGCTTCCTCAGCGAGAACGAGACGTTTGCCGAAGCCTGTGCTGCTGCCGGTGTGGTCTTTATCGGCCCACCCGCCAGCGCCATCGCCGCCATGGGCTCCAAGTCTGCCGCCAAGACGCTGATGGAGAAAGCCGACGTACCCCTGGTGCCCGGCTATCACGGTGACAATCAGGATGCCGCCTTCCTGCAGGCCGAAGCGGATCGCATGGGCTACCCGGTACTGATCAAGGCCTCGGCAGGTGGGGGCGGCAAGGGCATGAAGATCGTCGAGAAGAGCGAGGATTTCGCCGGCCAGCTCGCCTCGGCCAAACGCGAAGCCGCCGCCAGTTTTGGCGACGACATGGTGCTGGTGGAGAAATACCTGACCAAACCCCGCCACATCGAGATACAGGTGTTTGGCGACACCTATGGTGAGGCTGTCTACCTGTTCGAGCGTGACTGCTCGGTACAGCGCCGTCACCAGAAGGTACTGGAAGAGGCGCCGGCACCCGGCCTCAGCCCCGCCTTGCGGGCACAGATCGGCGAGGCGGCCGTACGGGCGGCCAAGGCGGTCGGCTATGTCGGTGCCGGCACGGTCGAATTCATCTTCGATACGCTATCCGACGCCTTCTACTTCATGGAGATGAACACCCGGCTGCAGGTCGAACATCCGGTGACCGAAATGATCACCGGCCTCGATCTGGTGGAGTGGCAATTGCGCGTGGCCAGCGGTGAGCCGCTGCCGCGCCGGCAGGATGAACTGCGCATACAGGGCCATGCCTTCGAGGCTCGCGTCTATGCAGAGGACCCCGCAAGGGATTTCCTGCCGCAGATAGGCCGCCTGGCCCACATGCGCCAGCCACAGGAATCGGCCCATGTGCGGGTCGATACTGGTGTCACCAGCGGCGATGAAATTTCGCCCTGGTACGACCCCATGATTGCCAAGCTGATTGTCTGGGACGAGAACCGCGACCGCGCACTGGATCGCCTGTCCAGCGCACTGGCCGAGTATGAAGTGGTCGGGCTGGATACCAACCTCGACTTCCTGGGCCAATTGGCCAGTCACCCAGCCTTCCGTGCCGCCGAACTCGATACTGGCTTTATTGCCCGCTACCGCGACACCCTGATTCCGCCGCCTGCCACCGTCAGCAACGAGACCCTGGCCCTGGCCGCCCTGGCAGAGTTAGCACTGCTGGAAGGTAAAAGCGAGGCCGCCCGCCAGCGTGCCAAGGATGCCGATTCGCCCTGGTGGCAGGTAGACGGCTGGCGCCTGAACCAGGACAACCGCCACGCCCTGCATTTCCGTCACGGCGAAACAGAACATGCGGTGATAGCGCACTACCGCGATACCGGCTATCTGCTAGAGATTGGCGAGGCACAGATTGCTGCGCACGGTAGACTGACCGAAGGCCAGCTTCACGCCACGCTGGATGGCTATCGCCTGAGCGCCAGCGTGGTACGCGATGGCAACACGCTGACCCTGGTACGCAACGGCCATAATATTGCCCTGACCCCGTTCAATCCCCTTCTGGCCGGGCTGGAAGCCGTCGAAGCCGGCGGTGGCCTGACCGCCCCCATGCCCGGTACGGTGGTGGCCGTTCACGTCAAGGCTGGCGATCAGGTGGAAAAAGGCACACCCTTGGTCATACTGGAAGCCATGAAGATGGAGCACACCATACTGGCCCCCCAGGCCGGCAGAGTAGCCGAGGTGTTCTTCCAGAAGGGAGAGCAGGTCAAGGAAGGTGCCGCATTGCTGGAAATTACCAGCGACTAGGCTCCTGTCAGGCTCTTGTGACAAAAGCCCTGCTTTGGTGGATCAGAGCAGGGCTTTATGGGCGCCTTATGTCAGGCGGCTTGCATCAGAAGCTGGCGACAGACAGGTACTGCGCCAAGCCATAGAGATTACGGGTCGTCGGTGAATAGTTGAGCAAGGTCGCCTGATTGCCCAGCAGGTTCTGCAGCTGGGTCTGGCGTGCTTGCGCGACGAAAGGATTGCTATCTGTCGTATTCGCTGCGCGTAGCCCTTCTGTGCTGCGGCGCAACTGGCTGGTCACCGTGCTGTTCTCGGTCACCCCCTTCACCTCGCTGGCCACTTGCGACAGCAGGCTGGTCACACCGTCGGCGTTGGCTTCAAAGGCGCGGTTGAACTTCTCCTCGTCCAGCTTGAATCGCCCTTCACCCGTACGTTCAACCCCTAGCTGCGACAGATTCAGCCGCTTCAGGCCGCTACCGGATTCGGCGCTCCCCAGCGCCGTTTCCAAGTCGTTAGCGACGCGGCGGGTCAAACCATCTGCCTGCAGATTGCCCGCCTGGCTATAAAACCCATTCAGAGCGGCCACCAGCTTGCCAGCACTACGGCTGGCTTCGCTGGCATCACGGCTCAAGCTTATGCGCGCCGTTCCCGTGCCCTCTATATTCAAGGTCGCCCCACTCAGCGCCCGGCTGACCTGATTGCTGGGACTGCTGACAGCCCGTCCATCCACCTTCAGTTCCGCATCCTGCGCCGCACGCAGCTGGGTGAGATTACGCCCCGCCCCGGCTTGCTCGACCGGATCAAACGCCAGCCGCGACAGCCCTTGGGTGCTATCCGTGCCATTCGCATCATTGTCGCGTACCCGTATACGGAAAGCCTGGTCCGTACCCGTATTCTGGCCAGTCAACTCCAACTTGGCGCTATTGTCTTCCTGCACCACCCTGGCGCTGATGCCCACACCCGCGCGATTGATGGCATTGGCAATACCATTGAGCGAGCTGTCGAGCACGCCTATGGAGACCTGCGCCGTGGCCTGGTCGCCTTGGGTAAAGGTATTGGTGCTGCTGTTGAAGCGGCCAAAATCAATTTCGAGTGTACCCGTACCCACCAAGGTGGATGGATCAAACGCTTGGCTTTGCAGGCGCTGCGACTCAGCGACCTGAGTCACCTCTACGGTAGCGGCACGCAAAGGGCCCGCTTTCTTGTCCACGTTGGCGCTGATTTGCCTGCTATCGGAGCGCAGACTCACGCCAGCAACCTCATCATCGCTATCCAACCCGCCTACCGCAGTCTTGAGGTTGGTCAGTGCCGATTGCAGTCGGCCGTAGTCCGACAGTTTGACCTGAGTGGAACCGGGCAGACGCAAGCCGCCCACACTACTGCCAGCCCCATTGCCCGCAGCCGCGTTCAACCCCGTTGCACGCTCAAGGCTTTGCAGACGCAGTGGATCGTTGGATACTAGGCCGTAAGCCCGGCTCAGGTTGCTGGCGATGTTGGTGAGATTCACGATAACCTCCACGCAGGCGCTATGGAAGCAGCACCTGCCCTCTTACTATACGCTTGATTTTACTAGGCTTAGGCACCGTTCTGCCAAGCGGTGCAGTATTACCCAAGGAGTAGCTGATGTGCCAGCTGATGGGCATGAATTGCAATGTGCCTACCGATATCTGCTTTTCGTTTGAGGGTTTCCGCCGACGTGGCGGTGAAACCGACCACCATGCTGATGGCTGGGGCATAGGCTTCTTCGAGGGGCGTGGCTGCCGCCTGTTCATAGACTGGCAGGCCTCCACCGCCTCGCCCATTGCCGAGCTGGTGCGCAGCTACCCCATCAAGTCCACCAACGTGATATCGCATATCCGCAAGGCCACCGTGGGCAAGGTATCGCTGGCCAATACCCATCCCTTCCTGCGTGAATTGTGGGGGCAATACTGGCTATTCGCCCACAATGGCGACCTCAAGACCTTGCCCGCGCTCAGCGCCGAGCGCTTTCTGCCGGTGGGCGACACCGATAGCGAACATGCCTTCTGCTGGCTGCTGGAGCAGCTGTCTGCCCGATTCCCGGCCAAACCGGACGCAGCCACCTTGCAGACCGCCCTCAGTGAGCTGGCCGCCGAGCTATCCCGCCATGGCACGCTCAATTTCCTGCTATCGAATGGCGAGTGGCTGGCTGCCCACTGCGCTACCAATCTGCACTACATCGTCCGCAAGGCGCCGTTCGGCCAGGCCCACCTGATAGACCAGGACATCAGCGTCGATTTCGATGCCCTGACCACCCCCAATGACCGTGTCGCCCTGATCGCCACCCAGCCGTTGACCGACAACGAGGCATGGACAAAAATGCAGACGGGCGAATTGGTTGTCTTTGTGGATGGTCAACCCACCCGCTAGCAGACCGGTGAGGAACGCTTCGCGTTTTCACGGCGGGCTGAATACTGGGTAAGTACACGATGCCAGCCCTGAACGCACCTGGCATCGAATCATCAGACCCAAACCCATTCTGACTGCTTTCGTCGTCGCAAGCTCAAGCCCGCTCTCCAGCACAATGGCCCAAACGGCCACCAGATATAGTTCGAATCTGTTCAGCTCTTTCCTACGCCACTTCCCAAACGAAGCTCGTTGTTCGCAAAGCCTTCGGCGAATTTAGGCAGCTCGTTACCATGAGGCTAGCGTCGGCGCCCTACTGAAGCGCTAACCAGTCAATATACCAATCTGGTGGCGCCCAAACCCGGGCCAAACTGCCTTTATGGTGGGATATACCTATCAGAGTAAATAGTCAGCCTCGACCCGCCGTCCCTCATCGAGAAAGCGCACAGCGCTACAGCGCTCCCGAACCAGAGCAATTCCCCTACCGTGCACATGTGCATCGGTGCTTATCGGTACCGATAGGCTGGAAGGATCAAAACCCTTGCCGGAATCATGCATGGCAATGGTAATGGTGGGCTTGGTGTCTACCACGTGGCGCCGCAGCTCGACCACTATATGACCATCCTGAACGCTAGCTAGCCGCTCCAGGCGCAGCTGCAAAAACGAGTAAAAGCCGTTCTCACCATTCTTCAGGGACGAGTCCATCCCCAAAACCCCATGGTCCAACGCGTTATTGAACAGCTCAGTCACGACTAATAGCACATCAGCCAGTTGCCGCCTGCTCAGCCCCAGCTGATTTACCCAGCCGGTCAGCAGAGTCAAGCAGTCCAGACTGCGCAGTTGCAGGGCACTAAAGCGCAGTGTTACCTGCCACTCCTCCATTCCTGCAGGACTAAGGTCATGCCCCTCCGCTTGCCGCTTTTCCTCCTCGGCGTATTCAGGGTGGCAAGCAGCCAGAACAAAGGAAGTATCGTCCTGAAACTCGCCCTGCCCCACATGATGTGTAAGCGCCGTCGCAAGTTCATCCAGCATCGCAACGGGAGAGCCGACTACACCTTGTAACAGCGCTGCCTCAAGGTCAAACATGACACCAGCAGGGGAAGTTGCCTCAGTTACCCCGTCAGAACACATCAATAGTGTACCGGGCGAATTCGCACGGTACAGGGCTGGCGCGCTATCAAAGTCGTCCTCATTCATGATACCTAGTGCAGGGTGCTCAGAGCGGAAGCGGTGAACAATCCGTCCGTCCTCATCCAAAAAGAACACGTTGGGTATACCGCCATTCCACACTGAGATAATTTTTTCCGCGTGGTCAATGGCAACAATAGCTGCCGCGACAAAGTAACCAACGGGCAGGCTGTGGCGCATCTTCCGGTTGATGGTGCGGACTATTGCACTGACGCCGAATCCACGCTCTGTCATGGCAATAAAGGCATCCACAACTGGCAGGCTAGTAATTGCCGCAGTCAGCCCATGCCCAGTGCAGTCAGCCAAGAGAAGGTGATCCACCCCCGAGGGTGATCGCAAAGCCAAAACCACATCTCCGCTAAATTTCTCGGCCGGCTTGATCATGGTGGCTACATTGCGCAAGCCATGGCTGGACAAGGTAGCGAGGCGAGTCATTACATGCCGCGCCAGCGACTGTTCCTCTTCATTCTTGACGTAATAGGACTGCAGACTGTTGGCATATTCTTCGCGCTGCTCCTGCAGACTGGTGACGCGGGCAATAACCTTGAGCTTGGCAGCCAGCACTTGAAAGTCTACTGGCTTGATCAGGTAATCATCGCCGCCGGCTTCCAGCCCGACAATGACGCTCTCATGCTCATCCAGGGCGGTAAGAAAGATGATCGGCAGCCACCGCAATGAGCTTAGTTGACGGATACGGCGGGTAGCCTCGAAGCCGTCCATCATCGGCATCACCACGTCCATCAGTATCATGTCCGGTAGGTGCTCCTCGCAGTAGAGCACAGCCTCGAAGCCATTCTTCACCGTGTCGGCAGAATGCCCCAACTGGGTTACGAATGCTTCGATCATCATGCGGCTGGACGCAACATCGTCGACTACCAATACCTTCAAGGATTTGGTCACCGGTTTCCTCCTCTCACCGGCAGATGTTCTCGATTTATGCCGGGCCCCACTATCGTCAGCGCGCCTCAAGACCTCGGCGCAACTAGTTCAAGGTGTAGAACTTCTCGAAATGGGCAATATCCAGCACTTGGCGAACAGCGCCATGGCTGCCAACGATGTTGAGATCCTTGATTCCAGCCTTGAGCGCCGCCTCGCGCAGAACCAGCAGCATCCCGAGGGCGGAACTATCTATATAACTGATTTCGTAGAGATTTATGTCTATCGCAGCGATCGACTTGTCCTTACCCACCGCTGCGGTTGCGGCATTGAAAGCGGGATGCAGATCGAAGTTGAAACGTCCCTCCACCGTAACGATCAGCCTGTCGCCCCGTAAGTTGCTAGTGATACCCATATCAACCTCTCTCTTTAACTGGCCAGTCGTACACGATTTACTCGGAGCGCAGCACGTCGCGCCGTATCACCCTTGTAGTACACACGTGCAAACGGGTGACGCAGTACTTTTTATACAATTTCTTGCGTCAGTTTGCCAAAAGTCTATAAAAAAGGGGGCCTGCACAGGCTCTTGCAGTGCAACGCTGTAAAGAAAAATTGCATACATACAGTGGAGGAAGTTTGATGACGTTCATCAGCGCCGGATACGCCTCACCGGCCCCCGCAGGGACACATCTCTCAGCGTCTGTCTGGGCTGCACTTGCGCTGCTCGCCATCACCCCCCTACTACTTGCACTGCTAGGTGCCATGAGTTGGTGGGGTGTACTGGCTCAATACGTCACCTTGACGATCGCCTGTGCGATTAGCTATGGCGCGATCCGTGCTCCTCGCCCTCAAGCCCCTTCCACCATGGACGATGAGATCAGAGAGAAAATTCGTACCACTGCCAAGCTGGTGGACGACAACTCCCGGCAAATGATTGCCCATCTCGATGACGCCCTAAGCAAGCTGGAAAGCGTGCAGCGAATTGTGAGCGAAGGTGCTGGTGGCTTGGTGGTCAATTTCTCTACCATCAGTAGCAAGGCAGAGTCGCAGCAAGAGCTGGTCGTACGATTGATGCAGACGCAGTCGGTCACCAACAGTGGCGAATCCTTCTCCTTAGGGCAATTCAGTGAAGATACCGACCGCATGCTGAGCGCTTTCGTGGAATCCACCCTCCAGACCAGCGCCACCAGTATCAACCTCGTTAATGGCATGCGAGAGCTACGCGAAAAAATCAGCACTGCGTTAAGTTACCTTGGTGATATCGAAACCATCGCCAAACAGACCAACATGCTTGCACTCAATGCCACGATTGAGGCCGCTCGTGCCGGCGAGGCTGGCCGAGGGTTTGCCGTTGTGGCGGACGAAGTGCGCAATCTCTCAATACGGGCCAATGAGTTCAGCCAACGGATACGCGACATCATGACCGAGCTAAACGCATCGGTGCTAGCCTCAGACGAGAGTATCTCCAGCATGGCGTCTCAGGATATGAGCTACGTGCTGGAATCGAAAAAGCATGTTGTTGACATGATGGCGCACGTTCAATCGAGCAATGTCATAGCGGAGCGTACCATGGCCGAATTAAGCGCGATTGCGGCCGATGTGAAGGCGCATACCGACTCTGCCATCAGACTATTGCAGTTCGAAGACCTGGTACGGCAATCACTCACGCATACCTCCGCCTTGTTCCGGGCCATGCAGCCCGCCATCGTCGGCCAGCCTCAGCTACTCGAAGTACTTCGCCGGCTGGACGGTGCTTCCTCCAGTGACACCCTACTGAATGATCTGAACAAACTGAATGAGATGCTTAGCGAAGCATCCGAACAATTACGCCATGTCGGCGCAACACACCCGGTACAGCAGCAAAATATGTCCAGCGGCGGTATGGACTTGTTTTGACTAGAGACAATTCTAGCGACTGAGCGAGGCAGTAGAGATGGCAAAAAAAGCACTGACTGTCGATGACACCACATCGATGAGGAAAATGGTGGCATTTGCTCTCAAGCAGGCCGGCTTCGATGCTGTCGAAGCTCCAGATGGGCAAGCCGGGCTCAATGAAGCCAAGAAGCAAACTTTTGACCTGATTGTCACCGACCAAAACATGCCCGGCATGGATGGGCTCACACTGATCAAGACCTTGCGAGGTCTCCCTCAATACCAACGCACGCCTATCCTAATGCTGACAACCGAGGCTGGCGACACCATGAAGGCGCAAGGGCGGGCGGCTGGTGCAACAGGTTGGGTGGTCAAGCCTTTCGACCCACAGCGCTTTATCGATCTGATTAAAAAGATAACGACTTGACTGGCGAAAGCCGGGTCTTCTGTCGGGGCAGCAAGTTCGCCTAAATTGGAGGGGTGGGATGGGCTTTGATCTATCCGAGTTTATGCAGATCTTCTTTGACGAAGGTGCTGAGCACTTGTCACAGATGGAGAGCCTGCTCGTCAATCTCAACGTGGACGCGCCTGATCCTGAGCAACTGAACGCGATCTTTCGCGCTGCGCACTCCGTCAAAGGGGCCGCAGCCACGTTTGGCTTTACCGACATCGCCAGCGTTACACACATCCTTGAGAACCAACTCGATCGCATCCGTCGGGGAACGCTGCAGCTTCGGCAAGACATGGTCGATCTGTTCCTTGAGGCCGCCGATACTTTGCGCTGCATGATCAATGCCCACCAGCAGGGCCAAGAGCCTGACTTACATGCCTCAGAGTCACTATGCTCACGCTTGCACGCCATGGAAGAAGAGATTGCCCCTTCCTCCCCACCACCTCAAGAGCAAAGCCTCGCACAACATCCGGGCACCGCAAGGCTGGTCGTTTATGTCAATAAAATTGCACATGGCCAGCATGCCAGCTTGTGCACCATGCTCGCTGCCACCGATTGGCAATTGGTTAGCGAGACACCGGAACTGCTGACTTTCGAGCAATTTGATGAAGTCAATTATGCAGCGCTGGCAGAGGCGCTAAGTTTTTACCTGGAACCAGATGCCTACACTTTTGGTACCGGAAACGGCGCAGAGGAAGTGGGGCTGTTCGAACCCCAGCCCTCCACGCCTGCCGAGGACATGGGCCTGTTCGAATCCCTGCCTGCCACGGCCGCCGAAGACATGGGCCTGTTTGAACCCCTGCCTGCCACACCCGCCGAGGACATGGGACTGTTCGAACCCTTGCCTGCCACGCCCGCCGAAGACATGGGCCTGTTTGAACCCCTGCCTCCCACACCCGCCGAGGACATGGGACTGTTTGAACCCCTGCCGGAGAAAAAAGCCACAGCAGCGCTCGCTGCTACGACTGCAAATCTTCCCGAAGCAACTCGGCCTACCGTCTCGTCCAAGAGCACCGTGCAGGCGACAGAAGCCACGTCGATTCGGGTAGCAACCGAGAAAATCGATGAGCAGATCAATCTGGTAGGCGAACTGGTGATTACCCACGCCATGTTGATCGAAGCGACATCGCATCTGGACCCGGGTGAGAATGAAAAGCTCTTTGCTAGCCTGGCGCTACTGGAGCGCAACACCCGTGCGCTGCAGGAATCAGCCATGTCAATCCGCATGATGCCTATTTCCACGGTTTTCAGCCGCTTCCCACGCGTAGTGAGGGAGACCGCCAACAAACTCGGGAAGAAGGTGCTTCTGGTCACCCATGGCGAGCAAACCGAATTGGACCGTGGCCTAATCGAAAAGCTCTCTGATCCCCTGACTCATCTAGTGCGAAACAGTCTGGACCATGGCATCGAAGCGAGCAGCGAGCGTGAGGCCAAGGGTAAGGACGCGAGCGGTACATTGACACTGAAAGCCTTTCATCAAGGCGGCAATATTGTGATCGAAGTACGTGACGACGGCGCCGGTCTCAACCGCACTAAGATTATCAACACCGCTCGCAACCGTGGCTTCACCATCGACGATCAGGCACCGGATGCCGAGGTCTGGGCGCTGATCTTCGAGCCCGGCTTCTCCACCGCAGATGCAGTGACTGACGTCTCAGGTCGGGGCGTTGGCATGGATGTGGTCAAACGAAATATCCAATCCATGGGAGGACGCATTGATATCGAGTCGCACAAGGATATCGGTACCACCATGACCATCCGCCTACCGCTCACACTGGCCATTCTCGATGGCATGGCCATCCGCCATGGCAGAGAAACCTACATCATCCCATTGGGTTTTATCGTCGAATCCCTGCGTCCACAAAGTGAAGACATTCGCACCCTGGCCAACCGTGGGAAAGTGCTGCATGTACGAGGGGAATACCTTCCCATCGTCGAGTTGCGGCAGATCTTTGGGGGCATAGGCCAGGCTCGCTCTGAAGGGCACGACATGTTCGTGATCCTTGAATCCGCGCAGGGAAAGACAGCCCTGAGAGTGGATGAATTGCTGGGCCAGCACCAAGTAGTCATCAAAAGTCTAGAGTCCAACTTCCGCAAACTGCCAGGCCTCTCAGGTGCAACCATCATGGGGGATGGTCATGTTGCCTTGATCATCGATGTGGACTCACTGGTCAAGATGAGCCAGCACACGGCAGAAGCGCAAGCCTCACAACTGGAGCAACTCGCGGGCTAGGCCAGCGCAACAGAGGGGGAGCAGCTATGGCAGACCAAGATCCGACAAGCCAGCCTAGGGCTGGTGAGTATCTGGTATTCACATTGGGTCGTGAAGAGTACGGCATTGACATACTCAAAGTGCAAGAGATCCGCCGATCCGAGCACGTTACTGAGATTGCTAATTTGCCAAGCTTTATCAAGGGAGTGATCAATCTACGAGGCGCAATTGTGCCGATCGTGGACCTGCGGGTGAAATTCGCCTGTAGCGAGGCAAGCTATGACCGCTTCACCGTAGTCATCATCCTCAATATTTCCAAACGTGTTGTCGGCATCGTGGTGGATGGCGTTTCCGACGTCGTAATGCTGAGCAGCTCGCTTATCCAGTCCCCTCCCAGCTTTGGTAGTGCCATAGATACCGCCTATATCTCGGGCTTAGGCACCTTAGAGGAGCGGATGATCATCCTTACCGACATTGAGAAACTCATGACCAGCCAGGAAATGCATCTGACGGAAGTGGCGGCAGAAGCCACCATCTAAGTACCTCCGGCCGGCAGAACTGGCCTGATTCACCATGACTGCAATACAAGCTCAGGAGACGAGGAACATGAAGCGCTTCTTCTTTCATCAGGTAGGGTTGCGAAGCAAGCTCACGGCGATGGCGTTAATTGCCATTGCGCTGATCGCGTTCCCGTCGATACACCTTTGGAGCAAGACTCACGAGGAAATGGCCTTCATCACGCGTGAACGTCAGTCGCTGCAGCCGATCAAGGAGACTCAAGAACTAATCCGCCGCGCACAACTTAACCGTGCACGGGCGGTCATGCTGGCGATGGGCAAAGCCTCTACAGCCGAATACACCGGTACCCATAGGGCGGTTGAGGAGCAATTGGCCAAACTACAGGCGTTGCCAGAACTGGCAAATGAACGATCCTTGCAAGATGGCATCGCTGGCCTACGGTTATCGCTGGCCAACCTTGCCAGCCCGAGCGCTGGTGAAAACCCGGACGCACTCTTTACCCGTCATATCCAATATGTAGACCAGGTCTACCAGCTGCTGCAGGATGAGGCGGCCGTATTTGGCCTACGGCTGGATCCCGAGTCAGTAACTTACAATCTTTACGACGCGACCCTCAATGGCTTAGCAAACCAGTTAGAGAGCGTGGCGCGAATACGCGGTTACGGTATCCAGGGGCTGTCCGACCCGAAGGGCAGCACCATTCCGCTTCTGCGGCTACAGCCCGTGGCAAATGTACTGACCACTCAGCTTCAGACCACTAATCGTGTGCTTGGCTACGCCAAGGCATCTCAACTGGAACACGCTGATCCCGAGATGGCGGCCACCATAGATAAAATAGCGGCAGAAAATCAGCAGGCCGTATCCAAGGTGTTGGAACTGGTGACCAAGCTCAGCGCTGACCAGACCATCCCGCTCGACCAGTGGATAAGTGCATCGAGTGCGGCACTAGACCAGATCAATGAAAATACCACTCAGCTGCTCGTCATGCTGGATGAGGAGTTCCTTCAGCGGCTGAGTGATAAGCAAGCCATCAAACACCGCCTGCTCCTGTTGCTGATCACATTGCTGCTGTTGATGGTCGGTACTGCCCTGCTGGTTGGTTACTCTATCATTGTCCCCTTGCAGCAGGTGGTAGCTAGTGCAAATCGCATTGCACAAGGCGACCTCTCTGAAACAGGCGAAGGCATCAAGGGCAATAATGAGGTCGCCCGCCTTGCGCAAGCCGTGGGCAATATGCGGCAGAACCTTTACGACACTCAACTACGCGACCAGGCAAACGCCCGCGAGACGGCCCGGGTGGTAAGTGCGCTCGACAATACCAGCGTCAATTTGATGATCGCTGACGCCAATCGACAAATTATCTATATGAACAGTTCGGTACGAAGGATGCTCAAGAAAGCCGAGCCCGAGCTCCGTAAGGCATTGCCAAGCTTTGATGTCGACAAGCTGATCGGCAAGAGCATGGACGAATTCCACAAGAATCCATCGCATCAGTCACACTTGCTCGCCTCCCTCACTACCACCTACCAGGCCAAGATCTCAGTGGCTGGATTCCACTTCCGGCTTATTGCCAATCCTATTTTCGATAGCAAGGCGGAACGGCTGGGATCGGTGGTCGAATGGCAGGACATCACCGACGAAGTCAATACCGAAGCAGAAGTTGCGGCACTGATCGAGGCTGCCAGTCTTGGTAACTTCAGCTCACGACTGGAGCTGTCCGGCAAGGTGGGCTTCTTCAAGATACTGACGGAGGGCATTAACTCCCTGCTTGATACCACCGAACGGGGCCTGAACGATGTGGGCGCCATGTTCACTGCGTTGGCTGCTGGTAACCTGACCCACCGTATGGCAGGTGACTACAGCGGCATGTTTGCCCGACTACAGGACGACGCCAACCTAACGGTGGAGCGGCTGACAGAGATCGTGAATCAGATCAAGGAATCGTCAGACACCATACTGACAGCAGCCCGCGAAATTGCCGCTGGCAACCAGAACCTGAGCCAGCGTACCGAGTCACAGGCAGCCAGCCTGGAGGAAACCGCCAGTGCGATGGAAGAGCTGACCAGTACCGTCAAGCAGAATGCGGAGAACTCGCGCCAAGCCAATCAGTTGGCACGTGGTGCCAGCGACATTGCCGAAAAGGCTGGTGGGGTAGTTGGAGAAGTGGTCGACACGATGAAGGGGATCAACTCTTCGGCCAACAAGATTGTAGACATCATCGCCGTGATCGATGACATAGCCTTCCAGACCAACATCCTCGCGCTAAACGCCGCCGTAGAGGCAGCAAGGGCAGGCGAACAGGGCCGTGGCTTTGCCGTGGTCGCCAGCGAAGTGCGCAATCTGGCACAACGCTCCGCCGCCGCCGCCAAGGAAATAAAGCAACTGATCAATGACTCGGTCGACAAAGTAGAAAGCGGCTCGCTGTTAGTCAACCAGGCCGGTCAAACCATGGAGGAGGTGGTGAACTCGGTCAAGCACGTCACCGACATCATGAGCGAGATCTCCGCAGCTTCTACGGAGCAAAGTGCAGGCATCCAGGAGGTAAACCAGACTGTCACCCAAATGGACGACATGACACAGCAGAACGCTGCCTTGGTTGAGGAAGCAGCTGCAGCCGCCAAGAGTCTGGAGGAACAAAGCCACCGTCTGACAGAGGCTGTCAGCGCCTTCCGCCTCACCAACGAATCGTCGTCACGATCCCCACGTACCTATGTACACACGGCTACGCCAGTCGAGTTGCCCTCGCGGGAGACGAGCAGGGAAGAAAGCCCGAGTAGCAACAAGGCCAGCAAGAAGAAAACTACTGACAGTAGCAGCACTTCGCGCCGGCTACCCAAAACCATCGCAGAGGATGATTGGGAGCACTTCTGAATCAGCAAGCGGCCGCCAACTTTGTCTACACCCTCACTGACGGGAAACCATGACAGTGCAACGCGACGCGGAATTTGCATTTACCGATATGGAGTTCGAACATGTTCGGCACATGATCTACCAGCACGCCGGTATCGTACTGAATAGTTGCAAAAAACAGATGGCGTATACCCGACTGGTAAGGCGTATACGCCAGCTGCGGCTTGGCGGTTTTTCTGAGTACCTCGCCTATCTTGAAGACGACAAAGAAGGTGAAGAATGGCAAGCTTTCGTCAATGCCCTGACAACCAACCTTACCTCATTCTTCCGCGAGAACCATCACTTCAGTGACCTCGCCGCCATGGCGACACAGTGGTATCAGCGTCATGGCCAGATACGGGTCTGGTGTGCAGCCGCCTCTACCGGCGAGGAGCCATACTCCATCGCTATGACATTAGTGGAAGCGCTACCGGGTAAGCAGGCCGCAATCAGTATCCTAGCCAGCGACTTAGATACGCAGGTGCTTGAGACCGCACAGAATGGCATCTATCCGTTGGATAGGTTGGAAGGCGTTTCAGCGGAGCGCCGCAGCCGTTTTTTCTATCGCGGCAAAGGACAGAATCAGGGGCTTGCACGCGTGGACCCTGCCTTGACTAGTTTGATCCGCTTTCGCCAGATCAATCTGCTGGATGCACACTGGCCGATCGATGGCAATTTGAATGCCATCTTCTGTCGAAATGTCATGATTTACTTCGACAAACCCACGCAGAAAAAACTGGTGGACCGTTTTCGCCCCCTGATATTGGACGACGGCAGACTCTTCGTTGGGCATTCGGAGAACATCGGTCACCTATCCGATAGCTGGCGCAGTTGTGGGCGCACTGTCTTTGCTCCGCAGGTACAAGCATGACCCTGAACGAAGGGGCCACACCTGTCATCTACTTCGACCGCCAGTTCGAGATTGACGCTGTCAAGATACTGCCGGGTGAGTACTACGCTACCGCGCGCGACATGCTGATTGTCACGGTGTTGGGTTCCTGTGTGTCTGCCTGCATACGCGACGTGCGAATGGGGGTCGGTGGCATGAATCACTTCATGCTACCTTCCTCCAGGCTGGAAAATAACGACCCGCTTTCGGTTGCCGCGCGTTATGGCACCTATGCCATGGAGTTGCTCATCACCAGCCTCATCAAACAAGGGGCGAGCATGAAGAACTTGGAGGCAAAGGTATTTGGTGGCGCCAGGGTACTGCAGGAGTTTTCGTCGTCCAATGTAGGTGCACAGAACGCACATTTCGTACACCAATATCTGGCCGCAGAGCGCATCCCCGTCGTTGCCGAAGACCTACTGGATGTCTATCCACGCAAGGTCTACTACTTCCCCAAGACCGGCGATGTTTTCATCAAGAAGCTCAAGACCATGCACAACGACACCATCGTAAGGCGTGAGCGTGAGTACAGCCACCGCCTGCAGACCGACAAGGTGTCTGGCGATATCGACCTTTTTTGATTTGATGAGACCAGTCCATGATCAAGGTAGCCATCGTCGACGACTCCGCCTTGATACGCAATATCCTGACCCGCATCATTAGCCACGAGAAAGACATGACCGTGGTAGGCGCGGTAGGTGACCCCTATGCGGCTCGGGAGTTGATACGCAATACCAATCCAGACGTACTTACGTTGGACATTGAAATGCCGAGGATGGATGGCCTCGCCTTTCTGGAAAAGATCATGAAGCTACGGCCCATGCCAGTGATCATGATCTCTACCTTAGGAGAATCAGGCTCCATCGCCACGCTGCGAGCCTTGGAGCTGGGCGCCATTGATGTCGTTGCCAAGCCCAAGATCGACATAGAGCGTACCCTCGACGCCTACGCCGCTACCCTGATAGAAAAGATACGTGCAGCTGCTACTTCCCGCCCACGGTCCTTATTGCCACAGCAGATAGCTGCCCCCCCTACCGGCAGCAGAAACCCTGCCTTGCGGCAGCACTCAACCGAGCAAATATTGGCAATCGGTGCGTCTACAGGCGGCACGGAGGCAATTAAGTTCGTGCTCATGGGCATGCCACCCGACGCACCAGCCATCGTGATCGTTCAGCACATGCCCGTTGCATTTACCAAATCCTTTGCCAAGAGGCTGGATGAAGTAAGCCGCATGACCGTAAAAGAGGCTGAAGACGGAGACCGACTATTGGGTGGCCATGCCTATGTCGCTCCTGGCGATGCCCATATGCGTGTAGTACGTAGTGGTGCCAATTACCTACTAAAGCTCGATAACGGTGAGGAGGTGAGCGGCCATCGACCCAGCGTAGATGTGTTATTTCACTCTGTCGCCGAAAACGTCGGCAATCACACATGTGGCGTGTTGCTTACGGGCATGGGCAAAGATGGCGCAATGGGACTCAAAGCCATGCATGACGCCGGCGCATGGACCTGTGCCCAGGATGAAGAAAGCTCCGTCGTATTCGGCATGCCCAAAGAGGCCATCAGGCTTGGCGCAACCGACGCAGTGCTACCGCTGGCCGAAATACCCGGCCAGCTGATCAGTCACTTCCAAGGCGCCTACCAGCGCACTCGGATCTAGCCCGCACTAGTTTGGTAGCCCCGCCGTACGATGGGGCCGCTACTAGTAGCAGCAACATTCATACGCGCATCAAGAGCACTCACATGTTCGTCTATGCCCAAGCCCTCAGCATACAGAGCCGAAATCTTTGTAGCCGCAGTACGCAACATCTCCGACACCACGGTTTCCTGCCGAATAGATAGCCCAAGTCCAGGGAAGGTGGCGTCCATCTCCGACAGCATAAGGTTCAGTATCTGTTCCGTATGGCCACGATTTTGCACATGCTGCATCTGTATACTGGTCAAGGCATCCCTTGCCTGCTCAAACAGTTTGCTTTGGGTTAGTTCCTGCGCCTTAATCCGAGCCTCACTTGCCAATACCTTCAACCGTGCATCGGCCCCTTCGGCAATAAGGGCAAGCAAGTCCCGATAGCGATCACTATTCCCGCCCTCCTCCTTAGGGAGGTTCTTGACCAGGAAGGTAGTACCGCCGTAGTTGAAGGCGCATTGCCTACCTAGGGA
This sequence comes from Chitinimonas prasina, assembly GCF_030160395.1. Taxonomy (GTDB): domain Bacteria; phylum Pseudomonadota; class Gammaproteobacteria; order Burkholderiales; family Chitinimonadaceae; genus Chitinimonas; species Chitinimonas prasina. Next base: position 137,614 of record NZ_BSOG01000006.1, on the reverse strand, counting down.
AAAGATACGATCACCTTCAGCTAATTTGGACAGCACTCCCGCCTCGACCGGTGTGACATAACCTTTCTGGTTGGCACGATGTATCTCATCTCCCAATCGCAATTGCACACAAGCTTCCAACCCGTAGCTACTGCAAGCATCCAAAATGACTCCTGCAAGGCCAGCGAGGTCTGGCACTGAAACTGATTTGCGCAGCGCCTCAATCACGATACCCAGCTCGCCAATCGAAGTCATGGATGTCATGGCGACCTCCATCGCAGCGGCTAGGTCTCGTTCTAACCTGATTCGCTCCTCGATGTCCTTGAGTGCCATGCTGACTTTGGCGCGCAGCTCTGCGGCGTTTGGTGGCTTGCTGATGAAGTCTTCACCTCCGGCATCGTAGGCGGATAGTCGGTCTTCAAGACCGATCTCGCCTGAAACAAACAACACCGGAATACGCTGCAGTTCATCGTGGGACTTGAACTGTCGGCATGCCTCATAGCCGTCCATATTGGGCATCCTGATGTCCATCAGAACAAGATTGGGTGGACTGTCCAGAGCCAGCCGCAATGCCTCCTGTCCATCCGATGCTTCCACGATCTCATACTCTGCGGCCAGTGCATTGCGTGTCAGCAAACGAACTATGGGATCGTCATCGACGACAAGTATGGTTTTGCTATCCGTCATGCTATTTCCTCCTCTTCATTCAGCGTGTACGTTCTCACTCACCAAAGCCAGCGCCGCGGAGAACTGGGACAAATGTATGGCTTCAGTGATTCGCCGTGCCGTGACATCACCTAGTGGCACAAGGTAGTCCCCGTATTGGGCAATCCAGTTTTGCGCTGCATTGTCGTTCCGTTGTAACAGGTCCCGCAGCTCATCCAACACCAATTTGGCACGTATCCGCGCCTCTTCTAGAACCTCGGCAAGGGCATGGGTAGCCTCAACCAACTGTGTAAATTCCACCATGTCAGGTGTGCCTTTCCGAACGCTTCGCTCCAGACTCTCTGCCGCGACACCTACCTGACTGGCGCCGATGGCATATGCCGTCCCTTTGAGGGTGTGCGCTAGCCTTTCTGCATCTTGCAATTGGCCATCCTTCAGCGCGCTCTTCAAAACCTTTGGAAGACCTGCGTGGTAATCCACGAACATATTCAGCGCACTCTCCAAGATTGCTGCATTGTTATCGACAGGGCCACGTGCACGCTCAATGTCCAGCAATCCTGCCTCTGCAGCAGCCCGAGCGAGTGGGCCTGCTCGAAATTCGCTTTCTCGGGGTAGTGGTTGTGCGGCAACTTGAGGCGATGCCTGCACCAGATACTTACCCAGCACATCGACCAGATGCGATAGCTGCACTGGTTTCTCGATGAAGTCTGCCATTCCGGCCATACGACAGGCGGCGCGGTCATCCATGAAGGCGTTGGCGGTCATGGCCACGATGGGTATATCGCAGGTACTGGGGTCGCTCTTTAGTATCCGTGTTGCAGACAAACCATCCATCTCAGGCATCTGCAAATCCATCAGAATCAAATCGAAGTGCATGTCCTTACACGCCGCAAGGGCTGCTGCCCCATCTTCCACGATGATCGGGTCCACACCCAAAGGTGCAAGCATCGCCCTCACCAGCATCTGGTTCATGGGGTTGTCTTCTGCCACCAACAACGTGCCGCTGAAGCGCGGGTCAGGCTGCTTGCCCAACTGCTGACTCTCTTGCTTAGCGCGCTCTGTATGGCCGCCGCAATCCACGATGCCGAAAGGTAATTCGACCCAGAACACACTACCCATGCCAGGTTCGCTCTGTAGACCAATACTACCGCCCATGGCCGTGGCGAGATTGCGGCATATGGCTAGGCCCAAGCCTGTACCGCCGTAACGACGGGTGATTGAGTTGTCGGCCTGAGCAAAAGGTTGAAACAGCTTATTCTGTTGCTTGGGGTCGATTCCTATGCCGGTATCACTTACTTCCAGCCTAATCTGACAAGCCCCAGAATCAAGTGTGAGCACGCTAGCACAGAGCTTGATTTCACCGCTCTCTGTGAATTTGGCAGCATTGGCGGCGAGGTTACCCACTATCTGCCTGAGCCGAATAGGGTCTGAATTTACCCACTCAGGTACGGACGCCTCCACCCTTACCTCAACCTCAACAGGCTTGTGCCTTACCTTGGAGCGAGCCAAATCGGCGGCGTACTCCAACGCGGCCCTGACGGAGACTGGCTCGCTCGCAATCTCCAGTTTACCGGCCTCCAGCTTGGAGAAGTCTAGGATGTCGTTGATGATAGCCAACAGTTGCTGGCTAGCTATATCGATCATTTCCAGTCTATCCAGTACGAGAGGGTCCTGTACCTCTTTACACAACACCTGTGCAAAGCCCAGGATGGCATTGAGCGGTGTCCTCACCTCGTGGCTCATATTTGCGACAAAAGCCGATTTGGACAGCAGCGCTTCTTCTGCCGCCGTCTTGGCGATGACCAAGTCGAGGGTGCGCTCAGTCACTAGGTCTTCCAATTGACTGCGGTGCTTTTCAAGCTCCTGCTCAACACGCAGGCGGTTCGTCACATCCTCCGTCACCCCAACCACCTTCAGCGCCAAGCCATCCTCATCTCGTACCAGCGACAGCACATAGCGAACAACAACGTCCATGCCGTTTGCATTGCCTTGCTGGACATCCTCTTGCCAAACCCCGGCTTCTATAATCGCCTGCCGTATAGTCAACCAATCCGACGGGCGTGAATCATCACCATGTAGCGCCATCCAGTCCTGCCCAACCAGCGCCTCAATCGTATGGGGAGTAGTTCGGGCGAAGGCATGATTGGCATACTGAATACGCCCTTCCATATCCAGGATCAGAAATCCATGTGGGCTCTGGGTAATACCCTGAAGCAGTTCCTGTAGTGCCGCCTCACGCTTAACGCGTTGTCTTACATCGCGGATGATCGCCATAAAGGCAGGTCCGCTCTGCTCATGAAATGTGGCAAGTGCTACCTCTACCTGCATCAAACTGCCATCCGCATGCCGTGCTGTGACCTTGCGGTTAGGCGCCATCTTGCGTCCGTTCTGAGCCTCATTGGCAAAGTTGCGCACCAGCTGGCCATGTGCAGCGGCTATGCCATCCGGTAGCAACTGTTCCAGAGGCTGACCGATCAGGGCTGCAGGCTGATACCCAAACAAAGTGCCAACACTGCGGTTGGCATCGATGATGACGGAACTCAAATCGACCGTCAGTATGGCATCCGGGGCATTGTCCAGCAGACCTTGCAGCCGGCGCGTTGAACGCTTGACCTGCTCTTCCAGCTCGTGGGTATGGGTAATGTCGGAAAAGGTGCATACAGCACATAACTGCTCTTCATTCGGGCGGCGGAAGGGATGCACGGAGATCGTGATCCAGCGAAGCGTTCCGTCCTCCAGATATACCCCCATTCGTTCGTCAACCAAGGATATGCCGTCTCGCAATGCACGTGCGGTGGGGTGGTCTGTCGCCGGGTAGTGAGAGTGATCTGCCCTGATGCAGCGCAAACCAGGGGCAATAGAATCCTGCAGTAGTAAACGCTCCTGGCTCAAACCCAGTATCTGCGCTGCTTGTGGGTTGCACTCGACTATCATGCCTGCATGATCCTGAACCATATAACCCTCATGCATGGCCTTCAACATGGCATCCTTGCCCTCGATTGAGCGCAACAGGGAAGACGTGTTGTGACGGAATCGACCATGCTGCCGATACAGCAAGTACATGAGTCCACCTAGTAGCAGCAGGCTGAACAAGGTTCCCATCACCATCATTTGCAATTGGCGCTGCGCCGCCAGCCCCAAACCGCCATCTGGCTCTACAACGGCGACTATCAGCGGAAAGCGCTGCAAGCGGACCATCCCTACACTGTATTGCGAGCTGCCGTCCGTAGGCCTGTATTGGCTCAGCTTTACATACATGGGCGGCAAGTTGGGATCCGGGCGGGGAAAAGCTGGCACAGTTCCTGTATCGGAAGTACCGAACAACCAAGCATTGGTATTGAAGTGGTAGATGCCATAGGTCGCACCTTCATGAGGGTGAATGGACTCTACCTCACGGGAAACCTTGTTCAGCGCCAACGTCGCGGAGACGAGACCATCGAATCGGCCACTCCGGTCATGCAAAGGGTAGGCGATCATCAGCGTTGGCTTGTCATCAACTAGAGAAGCTGGAAGTGACGCAATTATCAGCTCTACACTGTCGCGCTTAGCCTGACTGGCCAATCTGAAATGGGGTAAATCGGCTATGTTCAATGACGGTGGTACAACTGCGGTTGAAGCTAGCAGATCTCCTTTACGGTCAAATATCCACAATCCCTGGATTTCCGGTGTATATCGCGGGTCCAGCGCCAAATCATTTAACAGGTCCTGCACCGCATCATGCGCATTACTTTCACTTCCCCGATTGCGCCAAACGGTAGCAATCAGCGCTAGCTGGTTGCTTGTATGACTTAACAGTTTGTGCAGATGTTCTGAAGTAGCGCGCGTATAGCTAGTGATATGAATCGAAGCCATCTCACTCGATTGTCGCTGCAGGGATTTGTATTCCGCAAACAGCAGTGCCATGCTGGCCACGAGAATGGCCGCATATGCAGTCGCCAGTCCCCAAAACAGGCGGCGTTGCCACGTAGAAGTACCGGCCCACGAATTCAGCCTTACCCGCCCTCGCCGCGCTATCATATTCCCGAGCTTACTCATAATTTATTCCCAAGCCGGATCGAGATAGGCTCATAGGCTCCGCCGCGGACAAATAGCGCGGCAAACACTTCAGGTTTGAAACAACTTTTGCCCCCTCTATGGTCAACCGCACGGCATTCACATGAGGGATAAACCCCTTAAACGCCCGGTAAGCAAGCTTGGTAACGGCGTTCCTTGCCACCACCATCACACGCGCGGACAATGAAGTGGAGACGGCTACTGGTCCCACGATATCGCCTGTGCCATTCCACATCCCATGGCTGTAACAGGTGACCACCTTGGCATGATCGAGAAACTCGAATTGCCGGGGATCCGTTGCTTCTACCGAACCCGCCATGTCGGTCGCCTCCTACAAAACGCGCAAAGTGGTAAGCCCCAGGGTGGCACGCGTTTTAACGATCTTGTTTGCATTGGTATCGCGTTTGCTGAACCCAAGCAGAATATGCTCGAGAATGGTGACCTGAGCGATAAAGTGCAACATGGGTACCCATGCGAAACCGCTTAGGCGGTTGGGCTTCAGAAGTGCCGTAATACGCTTGTGCAGCTTGAGAAACTGGCCCGTAGTCTCAAAGTAGGCATGCTCTAGCGACGTATGCTTGCCCGCTTGATTGGACGATGCCATTGCCGAGCCAGCGCTGAGTCGAAATGTGGCATAGGTCATGCCAGCCATGCCATCTTGTTGAGATCGGGCATATAGCATCTCGATCTGGTACCGCACCCAGGCAGGCACCAAGCGGAGGCGGCTTATTTTACTAACGCTGTTGACCGCACCTATTTGAAACGCCAAAACATCGCTGCCTTCAATAAACCAGGTTGCTGCACGGATGCTCGGGGTATCGCAGATTTCCAGCCTTGCTTGCGGAAAGCTCAGTACTTCGCAGCCATCGACCTCGCTGAATACGGCATCTTGTTTGATTTGCCCAGGTTGTTGAGATGACCGACAGGTTGTCGCGACTGCCACGCTGCTGGTCACAGCATGGATGTTGTCAGCACGGAAGAGAATGTCGCTGAGCTGGTAAGGACGCTCGTCATGACCATCGAAGATGAACGCAGCAGAACGACGGGTAATACCCGTCATAACCAGGCAGCCAATTTGCATGGCTGACACCTCCTCAGATGTGATATCCACACCGTTGTTGCCCAACGGCTTTTATCTTGTTCGATTTATTACAGTGTAGATGCGATAGCTTTGAGTCGCTGAGAAAACCGCTGCACAAGGCGTAAATCAATCAATGAAACCGATTGAGCAAGGCTTAGGAAGTCGCTCAGCACCCCCAAAGCGGACGTCCAACCTGCCTGGATGCTATGAACCCGATTCACTCGCACTCAGCAGTCGAAGAGGACCTTCTCTGCTGCAAAGGTATTTGGCCAAATCAAAAAACAAGCACCCGGTTTCACCGGGTGCCAGGGTCACACTTCTCAAAACGACACTGCTTTCCTGTTCATTACAGGCGCTCAGTCGGAATCAGTCTATGGTGCACTCAAAGTCCTTCTGATCTACCTGCTTTTCCAGCACAGCCTCAGGCGGCTTGTTAGTGCCCTTGTCGGTGGCAATGGGCACGCCGCTGCGCGGCGGCACGGTAATCGGTGGCGTAGTCAAGGTGCCCACATAACCGAACTCGCCGGTGCCGAATTCCTGTGCCCCCCCCTGGTTCTGCACCACGATGCGGCCATCTGCCACGTCAACATACAGGCCATCCAATGGGATCTGCCCTTCGTTGCTGCGATACTCGTCACACTGGCTTTCCTCCTTGCGGCAGAACAGCACGCCATAGTTGGTGCCGCGTATGCCTATGGTCGCCGTCGGCGTGGCCATGCGGTAGTTCTCCAGGCCGTTACGCTTGCCTACCAACCCAGTCACCGCTCGCAAGCCCCCTTTGACCAGTCGGAAGAAGGCATTGTCTTCCTGCGGCTTGGCCTGATCGAACTTGTAGTCATCGATCTTGAGCTGGGTATTGGGCCGCAGGGTCAACTCCCCGCCATCGCTGAACTTCAGCCTGGCATAGGTATTGGCCCCGGTGGAGAGCAGGTCACCCTTGTCCACGCTGGACTGCAAGCCCAGTATCTTGACGATACCATCTGCCTTGCGCGCACTCAGCACACCGGCCAGCTGGGTTACGGTACCCGCCTGGGCTGCGTAAGCAGGCACGGCGAGGGTGAACGAGACCAGAAGCGTCGCCAGCTTCAACATGGGGCTAGCACTTCTTGGTTTTCTTGTTCTTGTCATCGCCTTGTTCCTCATCAGTTTGCGTCTGGTCACCGCTCTGCTGCTCGTCTATCTTCTTCTGGGCGTCATCCTTGACATCGCCCGCATTGTTCACCGTGGTGTTGACCGAATTGATGGCATTAACCGTATCATTCTGGGCGCCATCATCCGTCGTTGGCGCCGAACTGCCAGGCACCAGGCCACCCGATGCATCGCGTACCACGGCATAGCCTACGCCGCTGTTGAACTTCAGCTGATCGGCAGGCACATCCACGCCCATGTCGATACGTCCACCCGCATTGACTGTCAGCTGACCGCCACGCACATTGATGCGACCTGGTGTGACCGAGCTGACTGCGCCAGTCGTCGCATTCACTGCCACCGCACCGGTCGGGCCCGCATCCAGCAAGCTCAGCGCGATATTGCCTTGCGCCGTGTACCCTATGCTGCCGCCGTTGGTGGAGGTGGTGGTGCCTGCTGCCATCAGCACATTGCCGGTCTGGGAATTCACCGTCACTGCCCCGTTGCCGCCCAGTACGATATTGGCGTTCTGGGCCACGCTGCCACCGGCATCCACCAGGCAACCGCCCGTGGTGCTCTGCAGGATGCCGTTGATGGTGATGTCATCGTTGCCCGTACCGGAGCCCGATTTGAGGGTAATTCCCGAACCGGCCGACACGCCACCAGCACCAATGGTGAGTGGGCTATGGGTAATCAGATCCACCGAGGTACCGGCCACGACCGGACCGGTGGTTGTCAGGCCGCCGTTCGATTCGATACGCACGCTGCCCGAACCTGCGGTAGCGCTCTGCACTTCCAGCGCAGTTGCGTTCAGTACATCGATGGAGTTGCCAGCCTTGGCTTGCAGCACCTGCAGGCTGGTTTTAAGCGGCCCTATCATGCCACCCGCCGAGAAACTGGCAAGGCGGGCGCTGACGCTGTTGCCGCTGCCCGAACCCACGATATTGCCCGATGCCGTGGCAGTCAGGTCGCCGCTGGTCAACAGCCCGGCCAGGTCTATCACGCCTAGGCTGGCCAGCTTGATGCCCTTGCCTCCACCCGCTGTGCCTGCTGCCGTCAGGTTGCCGCCCGCCGTCAGTTCGATGGCGCCATCGGTGGTCGTCACCACGGCGTTCAGGGCGTCTTTCTCGTTGATGAATACGCCGCCAGCACTGGTTACCTTCAGGTTGTTGGCTGCCACCCGCAGCGCCTCCGCGCCGGTTCCCACTCCGCCGGATGCCACTGACAGCTCGATATCGCCGCCTTTGACTTCGCCACTCAGGCCGCCAGCCAGGTTCAGTAGTACCGAACCGGAGCCCGCGTCGATCGAGGCCAGCAATCCGGTTGCATCAGCGGTCTTGAGCTGGATAGCGCCGCTACTGCTGCCCAGATTCGCACTCGCCAAACTGCCCAGACTATTGATGAAGACGCCGCCACTACCAGACTTGGCCGTGAGGTTACTGGTATTGACCGAGGCTGCGGCACCCGAACTACCTATGCCAGTAGCTGCGATCAACGTCAGCGTTGGCGCAGTGATGCTGACGCCGCTGGCGGTGGTAATGCTGCCGCCGCTGTCCAGTGTCAATGCGCCGCTGGAACTCAGATTGCCACCCAGATTGAAACTGCTGGCCGACTTGAGCGCCAGTTCCGCTGCCTCCAGGCTCACGCCAGCCGGGGTGTTCAGGTTGCCGCCGCTGGCCAGCGAGAGCTTGGCCAGCGAACCGCTCAGTGCGCTGACAGTAAGGTCGCCGCTGGTCGTGGCCAGCGACAGGCTGCGATTGCTGCCCCCCACCGTTGCACCGACGGTACTGGCACCGCCACTGGCAAAATCGATATCGCCATTGGTGGTGGTCAATTGCGCCGTGGTGCCATCTGCTTCATTGGCAAAGATGCTGCCGCCACTGAGCAGGGTCAGGTTGTTGGATGCCAGTTGCAGGCGCTGCCCGGCATTGCCTATCGAGCCCACCGATTGGACATGCACATCGCTGCCCGCCACGCTCCCGGTCATATCGCCGGCCACGCTCAGGCGTACATTGCCCGAACCGGCATTTACCGCCGCATTCAGGGGCGAAGTACCCACGCTATTGATATAGATACCGGCGCCACTACCGCTGGTGGAAGCCAGCAGGTTGCTGGTGTTGACGTTGGCGCTGCCGCCTTCGGTGCCTATGCCGCCTACGGCGCGCAAGGTCAGCGTCGGCGCCGAAATAGTGGCACCGGCCGCGGTCGTGATCGCGCCACCGCTATCGAGCGAGAGCGCCGTATTGGCAGTCAGGTTGCCGCCCAGGTTGAAGCTGTCGACCGACTTCAGACTCAAATCTGCCGCAGACAGATTGACACCCGCGCTGGTTATCAGGCTACCCGCCGATGCCAGCGTCAGCTTGTTGGCCACATCGCCAAGGCCCGCTACTGTCAGGTTGCCGCTGGTGGTTGTCAGCGACACATTACGGCCGGCACCGCCGGTCGTTGCCGTCACGCTGGCAGCCCCCCCGCTGGTGAAGCTGATGTCGCCATTGTTGGTGGTCAGTACGGCCGAATCCACGCCATCGGCCTCGGCAATGTAGATGCCCGAGCCGCTACCCGTGGTAGTGGCCTTAAGCAGGCTGCTGGCATTCACCCTGACAGGCCCGCCGTCAGCGCCTATGCTGCCTGCGGCCATCAGCGTAATGCTGCCACCACTGGCACTGGCCAGGTTCAGAGCGCCTGCGCTGTTGACCAGCACGTCTCCGGTGCCGGTCAGGCTACTGAATGACAAGTCGCCCGCACCGGTGATATTGATCCCGCCACCCGAACTGGTCGCACTTAGCGAGGCCGGCCCTTGCGCGTTGTAGACGATATCACCAGCCGCATTCAGGGTTACCTGGCCCGCATTAGAAGCCGCATAGATACCGGCACCCGCCCCTGTTGTCACCAAGGTCAGGTTATTGGCCGTAATACCCAAGGGTGCACTGGACGACCCCAGGCTGCTGGCCGATGTCAGCGAGATCAGACCGCCGGTTATGGCAGACAGGCCGGTAATGCCGCCACCGCTGTTCACAATGATATCAGTGGCCGAAAGGCCATTGAGGCTCACACCGGCGCCCGCCTTGATATCGACCACATTGGCGCTGACCATCGCACCGGCATTGAAGCTACCGGTTATATCCGTACCCAGGCGGCCTGACAGGGAGATACCTGTCGGCAGATTGACGTTATTGCCGGTCAGCAGCAGGTTGTTGGTAAACAGGCTGGCTGCCAGGCCGGTGCTCAGGGTCAGATCGCCGGTGGGTTGGAAGGGCGATAGCGTCAGCGACGACAGTGGCGAGGCCGATGTACCCAGCGACTGGCCGCCGAAGATAATATTGTCCGCCGCTACCGTGGCACTGCCTATACTCAGCGCCGGCGCCGAGCTCATATTGAAGGTGCCGGCCTTGACGTTCAGATTATTGACAAACACCGACGAGCCATTAAAGGCAACCGAGCCTGCAGACCCCGCTTCCAGCGTCAACCCGCTCAGGTTGTAGCTGTAGTTGCTCAGCGACACACTACCGCCGCTGGACTTGAGGGCAAGCTCATTACCAGTGATGCCAGCATTGGCGTTGATGTTGTTCAGTGCCGTAACAAACAGGTTGCCAATATTGAAGGACGAGGTTTCGCCACCTGCAAACAGGCTCAGGTTGCCGGAGCCTTGCATATCCAAGGATACGCTGCTGATGGTATCCGATCCCGAACCGATATAGACCGCCATGCCGCCGCCGCTGGTCAGCTTCAGCGGAGCACTCTTGGAGCCTACGGCCCCCGTACCGCCCATGCTTTGCAAATAGAGGTTGTTTGCCGACACCATCCCTGACGAACCAGCCTGCACCGCCGCGTTACCTGACTTCAGGTTCACGCTCGTCGTACCTGCCACCAAGGCATTGATGTCGATGCCGCCGCCACCATCCAGGCTCAAGCCACTGGCTGCAGTGACGTTGCTGTTAACTGTCAGCTTGCCATCACTAACCAGATCGACAAACCCACCCCCATTCACCACACCATTGACCGTCAGCGGTCCTACGCTCTTGATGGTGATGTTGTTGGGGCCGGTAACGGCATTGGTGCCGAAGTTGGTCAGCGCCATCGCGGTATTGTTGTTCACACTCAGTGAACTGGCGCCACTGCAACTGCCCTGGCAAACCGCCGCGCTCAATTCGGCAATCTCGTTGATCGAGCCGCTGCCATTGAGCAGGATATTGCCGGTCCCTGAGGCATTCTCCGAGGTCACGATCAGGTGCTTGGCTTTGACATGCGAGCCATCCACCTGCGTAATATCGCCAAACTTGGAGTTGAGCTTGACCGTGCCCCCCGCCCAGCCTATGCCGACACTACCCACCTTTAAGCCTTGGTTGATACCAGCTGTCTCGGTAATATCAAGCGTCAGATTGCCGAAGCCAGCGTCGTGAGCAGCATTGATCTGTGTCTGTGTGGTCTTACCATCCAGGCCGCCTATGGTGACATTGCCCTTGGCGCCAATAATGAATAGGGCGTCGGTATCCACCCGCGTATTGGCGCCGGAATTGAATCCACCCGTACCCACATGCAGATTGACTGTCGGCGCCATTACAGTCGCCGTACCTGTCATGCTGGCAGCGCCATTCAGTGACTTGAGTTCCACCGTGCTATCGCTATCAAGCGAGCCATCCAGGGTGATATGACGGCTGGCGTCGATTTTCAGCAGGCCAGCAGCGTCCACCAAGCCGCCCGAGCCGAGGTACACATCCCGCCCCATCAGGGTTACCGCGCCGCTGCTGGCAGTGATATTAGCGCCCGAAGCAATCGAGATATCATTGGTCGCCTGCAACAGTACCGAGGTGGAACTATTGATGGTGCCGAGGTGGAAAATTCCGTTGCCCGCAATCAGGTCTACCGGGCCACCGTTGGTCGTGATGGTGGCACTCGAACCCACCAGGATATCGTGATCGGCATCCAGCACCACACTGCCCAGATCGCTGAGTATATTGACGCCGCTTAACACCTCGATATCGTTGTTAGCTTGCAGCGTCAAGCCGAAATCACTCTCGACATCCTCGGCAACCGTGATGTTGTTGTTCGATTGCAGTGTAACCATCGCCGACGCACCCTGGATATTGATCAGGGAGGCGGAGATATAGGAGTGATCGGCGTGCTCGGCGTAGCTAAAGGTGTTGTCCAGCAAGGTGCCGCCGCTGCTACCATCCACGCATACCGTCGGCAGACACACGCCAGGTGCGGAGCCTATCCACAGGTCGGTCGGATCCAGCAGCAGCTGCCCCACCTTGCCATGGGTCGATGAGAGATCCACCACCGAGCGCAGGTCGAGGTGGCCTTTACTCGAAATCTCGGTGAAGCCACCGTCACCACCCAACTGCCCACCACGGGCGCTTAGGTTGCCTTGCACACGGGTCGCCAGGTCAGACCAGACGATAAGCCGGCCACCCATGCCATTGCCGGTAGCATTGGCACTCACCTTCGCCCCTTCGGCAATAGCGGTAACCTGCGCATTCTGTACATCGGGGTTCTTGCCCTGGAAGTCACCACCAATACGTACCTGGCCACCGCCGTCACGCCCATCGGCCACCACGGTCGCACCGTTGAACACGCCCACGCGCTTGCCCAGCAAGGTCGCCTGCCCGCCCACACCGGCGGTATTGGATACGTCCACCACACCGCTTACCAGGGTATCGCCCGCACTGGTCTGTGCCAGCACCTGCCCGCCCTTGGCCTCGGTGAGGCTACCGGCAGCCAGGTTCAATGCATCAGTGGCCTTGAAGACGATCTTACCGCCCTCGCCCACTTCGGCACGGTTGGCGCTGACCACGCCCTGCTGCATGATGGCCGCAGCAAAGATGCCTATACGGCCTTGCTCGGCAATCAGTTGCCCCACATTGACCACTTGGCCGGCAGGTGCATGCACCTTCACGCGCAGGCTGGTATCAACACCATCGACCAACTCCACACTGCGGCCAGCCGAGAGCAATATCTCGCCCTTGGGCGATACGATGACACCGCTGTTTTCGACATTGGGTGCGATCAAGTAGACAAAGCCGCCTGACGGCGTGGTGATATTGGCGGCATTGCTGATATTGCCTGTGGCCGCACCCTCAAACTTGAGCTTGCCGGCCCTGAAATCGTCGTCGCTGATATTGAGCGTCGAGGCCACCAAGCCCGCCGTATCAATTTGCGCCCCCTGGCCGAACACAATCCCGTTCGGGTTGATCAGGAACACCCGCCCATTCGATTGCAGCTGCCCCAGTATCTGCGAAGGGTCCTGCCCGGTGATCCGGTTCAGCACCGCGCTATTGGCGTTCTGCTGCACAAAGCGGGTCAGTTCATCCTGATTGATGGAGAACGACTGCCAGTTGATCACCGTACCTGGCGTATTGGTCACGATCAGGCTGTTGCCTTGCTGGTTGAACGTGGCACCGCCGGACACCACCGTACCGCCGGTAGGGTTGGCAGCGACCAGCGGCGCATAGCAGGCCAGCGTGGCAACAAACAGGGATTTCATGGCAAAACCGGGCTGCTGCGAGATACTCATGGTGACTCCTTCCGCTCGACGCGGAGGCGGTTTAACCGCCATATTTATCCAGTTACTGCGACACGCAAACGTGCCGGCTCAATATGAAACAATCGCCGAGACATGGGCCTTGGTATCGCCCTTCTTTTTAGGCTGTCCATCCTGCTGCCCTTCCTTCAGGGTCTGCGCGATGTCCAGCTTGATTGATGCACGCTTCCCCCAACCCAACCGTAAGCCAATACCCGCACCTGCCAGCTCGGTGCTGTCGATCTCGCCCAGTGCCACGTCATTCCGGGTAATCCGCCCCCAGTCGAAAAACACCAGGCCACGCAAGGTCATGCTTTCCCAGCCCCAGCGCTTGGCAAAATCCGGTGTATAGGCCTCCAGGGTCAGGTTCACCCCCTCATCATTGGCGAATTCCCGCTCGTCATAGCCACGCACGCTATTGGCACCGCCCAGGCCAAACTGCTCGCCAGGCGCAAGCGCATCGGGTGTCAGCTGTGCATTCATGCCCACATGGGCCGTCCATTCGGCCGGCAGGCTGATATAGGCATTCCCACCCAGGCGCGCAATCGTGTATTCGGTGGTAGCCGTCAGCCGGCCCGACTTGGATAGTCCGGCACCGGTCTGGCCCAATTCATCACCACCCGGCAAGTTGCGCGACAGGCCGGCACTCCAGTCATAGCTGGACTTGGCATTTTGCCATTGCCCCTGATAGGCAAGGCTCACCGGTTGCACCGTATAACGGTTGGAACCCACGGTATTACCGCCACCGAAGGTAGAACGGGTATTGAAGCGGCGCCAATCCAGGCCCCATTGCAGCTTGTGCTGCAACGCTCCATCGGACGGCAGGCCCTGGGTATAGCGGGCGCCGAACACGGTGCCCTTGCCAGTGACATTGAATAAACCGGCCAAGGCGGCTGATTCCACATTGGAATAGCCACCAAACAGGCTCAGGCTATCGCCCCAGCCATAGAATGGCACGCGATAGCCTATGCCGAATATCTTGACCTTGTCCGCCTCACTCGGCGAGGTAGTGAACTGCGTGGTCAGGACATGATCGAGATCGAACAGATTGGAGTGCTGGTAGCCCAGTGACAACCGCGCCTCGCCGGTCTCCTTGGAGCCAGTGTTGTCCGCCTGGGCAAACACCCGCCATGGCCGCTCATCGGCCACCTTAACGTTGGCATCTACTGTTTGTGGCGTCTCCCCCGCCTGCAGGGTTACGGTCAGGCGGCGGGCGGGGCTCTCGTTGGCAAGACGCAGGCTATCGGTCACCGAACCAGTATTGGGAACGTCCCCCTCGCGCAGTGCTGGCAGCGCCCGGCGGATGTTGCCCTCGCCGTAATACTGATTGCCCTCGATACGAACCTTGCCCAGCTTGGGCTCGACCACCTTGAACACAATGGTGCCCTGGTTCATTTCCTGTTCTGGCAGATATACCTGCAAGGCCCCATAACCGGCCTTGCGGTACAAGGTCTCCAGCGCCTCCAGTGCGCGTTGCACATCGGCAAAATCGCGCCCCTGCCCTGCAAAGGGCGCCAGAGTGGCCTGGATACGCGCATCCGGCAGCACGGTATTCCCCTCCACCTTGTACTGGTTGATCGAGAACCTGAGCGTTTCTTCTGCGGCGGCTACCGTAGTGCATGCCAGCAGTAAAGCGGCTAAGTGCGATTTCATTCTGACCCCGGGCAAGATTGATGCGGTCTTACTTTAGACGGCATGAACCGCAAGCGCCAGCGCGATTGAGCGCTGGCAGCCTACCCGGCGGATAGCTGCAACACTATCGCGGCCGGTAATCGGTTCACGAGTAATTATTACGGCAAGTATGCTGGCATTACTGCACAGTTGCTGGATTGTCCCCTCGCCACCTGTCATCCCCCTCATACCAACAGGAAGCCTGCAACGGTACTACCGGAATCTCGCCACTACCTCATCATAGGAGGCGCTGAGAAAATCACAGCCTGTCAAATAGCGGCCGAATGTCGGCATATGGGGTATCAGGCAGTATCCGCCGTATTGTAGCCATGGCCACACACAGGTGAGCGATACCAAAAGCGAGCCAGGACTGCTAGAAACCGCCCACCATGGACATGGACTGCAGCAACTGCATGCCTTGCTCCGAGACATAGTGTCGGAAATTGAACTGCTTGAGCTGCCTGAGCACTGTGCTCGGATCAAACTTGCCCGACGATATCTGGTCGCGGATGCGCTTGAAGCGCCCGCACTCCAGCAGCAAAGCCTGCCGACGTTTGATTACCAGCTGTGCGTGGTGCTTTTCAATGATGACCGAGAGCTGCAGCCAGATCAGCAAGCCGCCCGCCGCCCACCACCACTCGGCAAACAGGGCAATGATGCAAAGCAGGACCAGCAGCAGATACCACACCAGATCTGCATGGGGAAATTCTGGCGCCCAGTTCCCCAGCTTGGGCCAGTTGAGCTTGAGCTGGCTGATGATGCGCTCGCGGTCGTTGGCATCACGCTTGAGCCGCGCCCAGATGGCATCGAACTCCAGCGCGATATACCACTTATCGAATAGCTTGGATTGCAACCAGCCCGCCGCGCGGTAGTTCTCAATCTTGCTATTGAGCAGCTGCCGATACGCATCACTGGCCAGCGGCGGCAGCAGCTCCCACTCCGGGTGGGCAAGCTGGCGCCGCACGATCAACGGAAAACCCAATACTTCCGTCAACTGCGCCCGCCGTACGGCGATTGACGTCCGATCGAGCCTATCATCCATCTTGTCCAGATTGGCGTACTCCTCGACCAAAGCATCCAGCTTCTCCAGCGGCGGGGATACCAGCGGATTCTTGGCCAGCGTACGGCGCTGATTCTCCACTTCCTCCAGAATTCCCGGCACCAAGTACTGCGCCTCAATCGGCCAAGGCATGCGCAGGCAGTTCTCTACTTTGAAGAACACTTCTTCATAGTGAGACGCAAACGCCCGCTTGTACTCCTCTTGCGCTTGCGCATCCTTGTCGCGCTCGCCGGTATTCAGGGGGGGTGATGGCGGCCGCCGCTGCAAGTCCAGACGCAGGTTGTTCACCATCTGGGCAAACTCCGGCGCTACGCCTACCCGTGCAAACATGGGCGCCAGTTCCTTATAGCGCTGGCGTAGCTCTTCCAGCTCTTTCCAGATATCCCACTGCGGTTTCTTGTTCTCGGCCATCTCGACGCGGCGTCCCTAGGCTGGCAGGCAGTTATGCAATGCGGCAGGCTTCCTCAAAGGCCAGGCGTGGGTTGCGCGGAAACAAGCCTTCCGGCACGCCATAACCCAGATTGATCAGGAAATTGGACTTTACCGTGGTGCCCGCAAAGAACGCCTCGTCCACCTTGGCATTATCAAAGCCAGACATGGGGCCGCAATCCAACCCCAGCGCCCGCGCCGCCAGCATCAAATAAGCGCCCTGCAATGTGCCGTTGCGGAAGGCCGTGGTCTGGATGACCGCATCATTGCCGGCAAACCAGCTACGGGCATCAGTATGCGGGAACAGCTTGGGCAATTGCTCGTAGAAGGCCAGATCGTGCCCCACAATCACACAGACTGGCGCCTTCAGCGTTTTTTCCAGATTGCCTTCGGACAAAGCAGGCCGCAGCTTCTGTTTGGCCTCGGCAGACTTTACAAAAACAAAGCGGGCCGGCGATGCATTGGCGCTGGTCGCCCCCCATTTGAGCAAGTCATACAACGCCACCAGCGTCGCATCGTCAACTTCGCGCTCGGCAAAAGCATTGTAGGTACGCGCTTCTCGGAACAATTGGTCGAGAGCTTGAGGGTCGAGCGTGGCTTTCATGTAGGGCAATTCAAAAGTGATACAGACCGGGCCTAGCATAGCCGTCCGGCAGGTGGAATGCCAGTTCCAGCCCCAGCCCGACTCAAAAACAAACGCCCCGGCTAAGCCAGGGCGTTCTTGTTTGCACTGCAACGCATCAGCGATGCGGACAAGTCATACCCCGTCTCAGCAGGGCCTTGCCAGCACGGCTTAGTCGCGCTCACCACCCAGTGCAGTCAGCAAGCTGAGCAGATTCACAAAGATGTTGTACACATTCAAGTACAGCGACAGCGTGGCCGTGATGTAGTTTGTCTCGCCACCGTTCACTATGCGGCTGACATCAAACAGGATATAAGCCGAGAAGATCAGGATCACCGCAGCCGAAATCGCCAGCGACAGCGCCGGCAGCTGGAAATAGATATTGGCCAGCGAAGCCACTATCGCCAGTATCACACCCACGAACAGGAACTTGCCCATGAACGAGAAATCACGCTTGGTCACGGTCGCCAGTGTGGCCAGCGAGAAGAAGATCACCCCCGTGCCACCCGCCGCCATGGCGATCAACTGGGCGCCATTGCTGAACTGCATGGCAAACTGCAGGTACTGCGACATCCACAGGCCCATAAAGCCGGTGTAGGCCAGCAGCAGCACTACGCCCATGGCGCTGTGCTTGGTCTTCTCGATAGCGAAGAAGGCGCCAAAGCTCACGCCCAGAAACAGCATCAAGCCCATCCAGCCGCGCAACATGAACTGCATCTCCATGCCCAACCAAGCGCCCAGCGCAGTCGGAATCATGGACAAGGCCAGTAAGGAATAAGTATTGCGCAGTACCTTGTTCTGTGCAGCGCTGTCTACGCCCTGCCCCAGGCCACCGGCTGTCGTTTGCCATTGCGATTGCATGATGCTGACTCCTCAAACGGGATTGAAACCAAGATGTGACTCAGATTGCGCCGCAGCAGCAAAGTTTCAAGTCACGCAGACGCTACTGTAGCCAAAATCCCCCACTTGCGGTAGCATCTGCGCCCGCTTTGTACAAAGACTGCGGGCCCGCCCTCAGCGGCCCAACCCGCGCTGCCGGTAAGCGTGGCAGACAACAGTCGAATCCAGCAGCAAAGCAAAGGAAGCGTGGCCGAGTGGTTTAAGGCAGCGGTCTTGAAAACCGCCGTAGGTGTGAGCCTACCGTGAGTTCGAATCTCACCGCTTCCGCCAGAATCTCGCAAGCTCTTGATCTAGTTGTGAAGGGAACCATAAAGTTGCCGCTGCGGCAAGTATATGCTTCCACTTTGCCGTATTTTCTTACAAGTCCCGTAAGAAATGGCACTCCAGTCGCTCTTCCCTTCCGCCCCACTTCAGCTTGTAAGCTAGGCCACTCAATGGTTTCAGCGGCTCTCCCCCTGAGCATCGACCTTGCGCGTGTATGCCATTGAACTGGCAACTTTATGCTTCGCTTTTTGCAAAACGGCAACTTTATGGTTCCTGCTTTTCGCGTATAGAACCATAAAGTTGCCGCTTTTCGTGTGGAGTGGAACCCTATGAGAAGCATAAAGTTGCCATTCCGCGAATAACTCGGCAGCCCGTCCGAAAACCGCACCCAAGTTCCGTCACCTCGTGACTAAATCATCGCTAAACATGGCTCGCGCTACACTCATCGATATTGACCTGCACTCTGTCGCCACCGCCAACGAGCTGCACCAGTTGCTCATGGAGTCCTTGGATTTCCCAGGTTGGTACGGCTGCAACTGGGATGCCTTTTGGGATGCAATAACAGGATTAGTAGAGATGCCTGAGGCCTTGCGCCTAGTCGGATGGGCCGCCTTTGAGACGCGAATGCCAGATGAGGCTAAGTTGATCCGCGAGTGCTTGGGCGAAATGGCTGCGCAATTTCCGTTATTAGCCCCAAAGGTTGATTATCTTTCTGCCGATGACTGGCTCTCAATCTATCCAAGCTCGTGCAACTGAGTTAAGGAGGGCATCATGATGGCTTGGGGCCTTGAAGACTGGATCACCGACACCGGAGCGGACATCCTCGACAAACGACTGCCAAATCCGGCAGCTCTCTCACCTATCGAAGGTCACTGGTCGGCAATTTCGCCACGTACACGCCTATATGCGGCCCGCAACCGAGGGTTCTGCAGCGACAGCCGAAGGTGGCGTAGCCGCTCCGTCACACGGCGAATACTTGGCCGCTGACCGTCAGCTGCTATCCCCAGCGCAACCACTTGGACCGTCCGAACACGCTCCGACCACCGGCGATTCGATTGTGCATGCCGATGAGCCCGATGCTTCTCGCTTAACTTGGCCATGATGGCACGATGCCGATAACGCAGTTGGGAAACGGTAACGCCGACCTTCGCAGCAGCAGCCGCTGCGGAAGGAGGCGAGTCGGTGCCAGCCATGAGCAGACCTAGTTCAGCCTCAGTATTGCGCTGCGCGATGGCCGACGCCGCTTCCCGGCGCTTGATAGTCACACTCGCGGGAACCGGCATGATCGGCGGCTGCTTGCCACCGCATTCGCCCAGCAACTCGCGAACGCTCAGGCCGGTGGCGTCACACAACTGCAGCAGTTGCGGAAACACCGGGCGCTGCTTCTTCGCCACCCAGGTGCTCACGCTGGTCTTCGTGAAACCCAGCCTCAGCGACAGCGCTCGTTTCTCGCCTTCCGTCCAGGCATCGGCAAGCGCGGAAAGCCGACGGCACAAGTTTGCATGTGTCGCCCATGTCTCGGTATCGGTGGCATAGTCCAGCATGTTCTCGATCAGCATTGCGCGCAGCAATTGCCGCTCCGTTGGCACCTCGTCTGCGCGTTGGTGGACAAGCTCGCTGCCGAGGTAGCCGCGGCAATGCGTGCAGCGATGCTGGTCAGGGTAGTCCGGTACCGCATGCTGGGCACGTCCACACCACGGACAAGCGCTCGCCAGCCGCCTGCTGTGCCGAGGGCATGCTTGGTAACAGTCCAATGACCAGGCCAGCAGGAAATGGCTGTCCTCACCTGCCTGCCGCTGCGACACCAGGCATTCTGGGCACCATTGCACTCGCTCTGCCACCAGCCCGAAACCAACTGCAGGTACGACGCCCGCCCACGGCAGCATGGTCAAATGCGCTAGACCATTGCGCCCTGTTAAAGCCTCAAGGGCATGAACAAAGGCGCAGGCATATTTGCCTACGCCTGCCGTCGTCCGTGCCTGGTCGGCGTAGAACCTGCCGCATGCAGGCCCGCCGCCGAGATCTGCCAGCGGCAGAATCTCGGTGCGGATCAACTGGCGCGGACTCATCGAATGCGCTCGCGCCAAGCGCACCAGGTACGACAACAGGCTTTCACCTGCGGCCGTACCCACCGCAATGGGCGCCAGCGAAAACAACCTGGTTGGTAAATCATCACTGGCGCCGCTCACGACTAGACCCCGCCCGAGGCAGCATCTTTCCGGCCTACCGGATCGCGACGCGCGCTGCGTTCGCCGACACGCCGCTTCTGGCGGGGTTTGCCAAAGTGTCGACCGATATCAGACTTGCCGGCCTGCCTGAGGCCAGCCTTGTGCGCCAGAACCAGGTTCTTCAAGGCATCGAGCGATACTGCGGCTAGCTTGCGCTCACCGACCAGCGCCTCCTCAATGATGGTCTGCAGGCAGCGGTTCTCCATGGCATAGTGCTCCATTTCCTCAATCGTCAGCTGGTCCTGGTTAGCATTCAAAGCCGCTTCGACTACGGCATCCAGCCATACCTTGAGAATACCGACGCAGCCCGCCGATTTGAGATAAAAGTACTCGAACTGCTCTGTCAGATCCGGAACCTGCGCGAATGGCATATGCGCGCCGAAGGTCTGCAACGCACTGCCGAACGCGGTGCAATCGTCTGCATCATCCAGCCGATAGCGCGGCAGATGGATGATCCGCGAGCGGCGTACCAGTTGCGCCGACTGGTCGCGAATCTCCAGCAGGTCATAGGTACCGACCAGGATGATCGTCACCCCCGTCTCGATCGCGAGCGACTTGATGACCTCAAACCTCCGGCGTAGCTCCTTGGGGTTGCAGCCGACGACTATTTGGTTTGCCTCGTCAATGATGAGCACGTGGGCACTACGATGCTGCAGTGCGACTTCGATAGTGCGCTCGTAGCCGCCGGTCGTCAGGCGGCTCTTTGCCATATGGAACGGCGCTTCGCTGAGGTGACCGGGTTCGCCGCCAAAGTCGAGCTTCAGCTGCGGGTTCGTCTGGTCCAGCCGGCATAGCAAGCGGATATAGAAGTCGCGCCAGTCGAACCCTTGCGACCCCGTCGTCACCGCCGACAATCGCACGACGGGAATCATGCCCGGCGAGTATCGGCGATTCGGCTCGAAGTGATTTGCCACCTCGCGTTCCAGTCGCGCAGCGAGCGTGGTTTTGCCGACACCCGTCGGGCCGGTGACGATGACAATGTCCGGTCCCGTTTCGCTGAGAATGGCGTCGAGCGCATCATGCAGCGCCATATCCAGGCGTGCGTGCAGGATTGTCTTGTCGAGGAAGTAGGTGAGTTTTTGGCTGGGAGTGCCCGCCATCACAGAGGCGGGAACTTGGGTGTGGGTGTACGCCA
Organism: Chitinimonas prasina; assembly: GCF_030160395.1. GTDB lineage: Bacteria > Pseudomonadota > Gammaproteobacteria > Burkholderiales > Chitinimonadaceae > Chitinimonas > Chitinimonas prasina. Next base: position 115,878 of record NZ_BSOG01000006.1, on the reverse strand, counting down.
TGATTAGAAGTCTTCGCATTGATGGTAGGTTTCGCGGGGTGCGGGAGGCAGTGCGGAAAGGTCGGCAACGGGCATCTCAGATTCGAGCTCGTGCGCCAGATTCGCATCGCGTTCTTCGCGGAGCCGCCGTTCGTCGTCGTACAGGTTGCGGAAGAATGCCGCCCGTTGGTCAGCACGGATTTCCCGATGCGAACCGTCCTTCAGCATGAGCCCGCGAAACGCGGCGGATGCAAGCCGGACCTCGCGTTCTGTACGGTAAGCATACAGCGGCGCATCATGGGCCCTACACTGCTGCCACTCGGCATCTACATAGGCGTAGAGCACTGCCATATTGAGCGGGTCGTACCTTACCGGCACATCAGTGTTTTCGTGCCTGGGGGATCGGAAAGACTCGCACCAGTAATATTCCCCGTAGTGCTTGACGCCTTTGCCAGGGTAAACGTTGCGCTGCGGTCGCGACTTCGGCGTAGGCAGACAGCTCAAAATGAAGGCGGCATCGTAGGGAATGCGCACGTGCTCACGGGCGCCGAATTCCTTCAGGCCGGCATCAAATACGGCGTTGGGTGTCGCCTGTAGGCCACCGTGCGGTGAAGTGTGATAGACCTGCTCGAACCAATCCCCTAGCGTCTGATCTATCGCATCCAGCGTCCAGATTGCGAGCCGCCGCGGATCGTGAGTTCTGCTGCACTTGCGAACGCACTGCAGGATTAGGGTGTTGCCGTACAAGACATGGATCAGCCCCTTGTTGGTCGTGCCAAACAGGCGTTCCATCACCGAACCGAAGTGCCCCTCAGCGGGCGGGCGCGTCTTCTTTTGCATTTCGAAGAACGCGCACAAGATCTCGAAATAGCTGCCGGCGAACTCTTTGCCACCGTCCACGATGATCTTCGACGACAGGCGGCCATGCCTGCGAACGCATTCCCGGATGACCATCATGCAGCTGATGCCGCTAGGCGGGTCGAAGCTGATGTAGTAAGCAAGCACCTTCCGCGAATAGCCATCGATCAGCGCAGTCAACCACACCCGGCCTATTACCTCGCCCAGCTGCTTATCGACCAGCGCGAGATCCAGCTCTGTGTGATCTACATAGGCAACGTCAAACGGGTACGCGCCATGTGGAAGAAACCCGCGCTGTTTCGTCCACACCCAGGGTTTCGAATCGTAGGCCATGCGATGGCCGTCGAACTGCAAGGCGTCCTCGTGTACACCAACATGATGCTTACGCCATTTCGCTACCGTCTTCGCACTGGGCGCTTGCAACCCTTGCTCCTTACAGCGGTTCCGGATGTCGCCAAAGAGCTCGACTTTCGTGCGACGAACATTGCGCTCACGCGTCTGGCGCTCGACGTCGGCAATGATTTCGAAGACGGCCTCAGGATATCTTGGTGTACGGTTACCACGCAGCTTGAAGTCTGGAATCAAGCCCAGCGCACCGACGCCAACCGCAACCTCGGCCTGTCGGAAGCGTGCAGCGTAGCTTCGCATGGTGCGTGCGCTGCGCGATACCGCTGCGCCGCGCCGATGATCGGCAATCCATTTGATACGCCTGTGCGCTTCGGCTGTTGCGCTAACACACGCGCCTCGAACAATCTGGTCACGCATGCCCGCCGAAACATCGGCTTCTAATGCGGTACCAGCAAGCTTACCTTCATGAGCAAGTTGTTCGACGCTCTCAAGCGCAACAGGCACCGGCTTGCCATTTTCCCCGACAAGCGTTACCAACCCGTCCTTCACGAAGGCCACCGTGAACGAGGCCCCCTCCCACGACAAAGACGCACCAACCTCAAGTTTGAACGGCGATGTGCATGGAACAGGCATAGTCGCATGGTTCGCATCGATGACAGACGCGACCTGCCGATCGCGATAGGCCCGTGCAAACTCGTCCGTCAACGGCCGCGCCGATAGGTCGACATAAATGTCGTCCGCGACGATCAGCTTGTAGATGGCGTCAGCAGTTAAGGCTGGCTCGACGGTAAGCAGCTCGTGCAACGGCATCCAGGCTGTGCGTTCGAATAGCCGGCGGACAGTGCTACGCTCCTCATCACTTGGTGGCGGACAATCCTCGCGCATGAAGTCTGCCAAGAAATCGAAATTTCGAAGCAAGTTCCAGTTGAAGCCCCCCGAAGGGCAAACTTTGTAGCCCAAGCCAAACTGCGACGCAAAGGTTTCGCCAGGAGGGCTGATCCATTTGCTCTCGCGCTGTGCGTAACGCTCCGGCCTCTCCACAGCCAGCTTTGCCAGCTCCTCATCGGTCTTGCACTCGACCCATCCGATGAACGCATCTGAAATCAGGAAGAAATCCGATGTGTGCATAGGTGCGACATTGCGCGCGCCGTTGTGGTATGGCAATTTAAATGGCTCGGGCTGATCATAGAACTCATGAACGGTCTCGTCGAATTCCCAGCTGTAGATCGCGGCTAGCTCGTTGGTGTGGCTTTCGGCCTGGATGATCCGTCCCATTTTGCGAGAGGGGTACCGGCAGGTCATGCTTCCCCTTCCTGGCCGAACCCGGCGACTCGGCTCACTACTGCGGATGCGCATGACGATTGCACGGGCATCCGGGGATAGATCGTGGCGCTCCAGAAAGGCTGCCAGTTCCTGTTCATTCAGCATGATGGCGCCCTCCTCTTGAAACGTGCAGGCGGCGGTTAGGTCGCCGTTCACGCAAACTTGGAGCGGTACCCTGCGGTAATTGTAAGCGCCACTGAATGGTGCGGCGGGGCTGCGAACTGGCGCTAACATCCGCGCTTGAAGATTGGTTTTTCATGGACGATCTCCTGCTTCGCCGACGCGCATGGGATGGCTCGCCGACGTTGGTTTGGGAAATCGCGGGACGAACGATGCCACACCGACGACAAAAAACTGCCGGCCGGAGTTGACATAGCATGCTGGGGAGACGAAACTGGACGTGAGCAAAGGTCCGATACCAATGCGTCGTACCAGAAAGCCCATGAGCCACGAACTCTTGGGCTTTCGTCTTTTCAGCGTCACGCGTTTTGCATATTGGATGATCAAAAATTGCCTAGTGTGTCTGCGCCTCACCTCCCGTGATCAGTGTTGCCTTTAACATTGAATCCGGCTGGTCTTACCGCTTGATAGCCGGCTCACCTGCCCACCTATCTTCATTATTTCCCGCCTATGTCGGCACCCAATAGCTTTTCGGTTCTTGCAGCAGTACGCTCGGCAACCCAAGCCTGAACTACGACCGGGTCCCAACGTCTTGTTCTCCCTATCAGGTAGTGCGCCGGTGCCTGGCCATCGGCAATCAGCGTTTCGAGGGTTCGCTTCGAAACGTTGAGCAGCTCGGCCAGTTGCCGCGCCGTCAGGTGTGTGTGTGATTGCATCATGAGCCCAAGTTGTTGCAGGTCAGTGCAGTTTGACGGCGCGCCGTTGGCAACTCAATGCCAACTAAAAACATATATTGTTAAACTAGAGATAATTTTCTCTCTTATTTTCAATGCAATACGCTTAACATGGCCTTATACAGACCACCCCATTTGTAGAAAAATTACCGCCTGAGTCGTGCCAGAACCTCTTAAGTCACCCCTGCAAGATGCTCCCCTGCTGCGGGAGGCGAAGGCCATGGTGGTGGCAAGGCGGCCATGGCTCACCAAAGACCTGCTTTCCCTAGAAGCCGGCAAAGTGGTCATCACAGGGCTCTACCACCTCATGTGGTCGTCGACGCACGCCAATAGCGCGAAAAAACGGCTCGATAAAGCTGCAACGTATGACCCTAGGCAGGTCTGCCACCTTCCACACCGTCTTGGGAGTTCCGATTTTTCAACCGAAGTTGAGGTACTTGGCAGGGCGCTGCTCAGCCTCCCGGAAAGCCGCCGAAACTTAGGCATGTCTGCGAAGCAATTCCTGTCGCAGCATGAAAGAAACGACGTACACGGCAGTTGTTTCGTTCCTCTGCCTGGCATGGCACCACCCGACTTGGCCAAGTCGGCGTATGCGTACCTATTTGATAAAGCAGCTCCCGCAGCGCCGGTAGATGGTGATACGGTAGCCGCTCTTGCATGGCTGGGTTTATCGTTCTTGGGACTTGCCCGAATGACGCTGTGCCGGTTTTGCCCACGATGGGCATTTCCTGGAACTGGCGTCTGCCCCGCGCATAGTCAGGCTGTTGTTACCGACGGCACCGCTTCCGAGAAAGCCGCCCGCTTCCGATTTGCCCGCCAGGTTGGTGAGCATTACAACTACTATCAGCGCGATATCCCGAAATTTGTACCTATCAGCAACGAGAATGTATGCGCGTACATATCGCGCCTGCTGTGGTCCACCGTGCTACCCGACGAGGAAAGAACCGCTCGGGCAATCAAAGCGCAAATCCGGCGAAGTGTCCTTCTACAGGACTGGGTTGGTGGAGATTTCAGCAACTTGAAAAGCCAGCATTTATACATCCGCCTGCGTCAAACCATTGATCCTTTCGAGTACCGCCCGCGGGTCTGGCGTTGGAAGCTTCAACGGTTGAGATTATGGCTGACGTATGCCGATATGGTGCAGTGCCAACCGCGAAAGAAGTCTAGACGTACGCGCGACCGCATTCGGACTGCGAGTGAACTTGAGTCACTAGGCTATACCCAATCCGAGATTGCCAAGGAGCTTGGTATTACGCCGGCCGCAGTTTCACTCTGGCTAAAGAGATCGGGCCACAGCACCTTTGAGGCATTGCTTCGTTCGGTAAATGAGGAGCAGCTTCAGTACACCTTGCGTAGTGTCCAAGCGTTTGAAGCAAAGCTCCTGGCTGGCTACAGGCCAAACTTTTCTGGAGTACGTCGCTAATCGTTGCTCCTGCACAGCGCTTCCTGGGGGAGCGCATTTTTGCTACCCAGAACAAGCTGCCAAAGCCGTTGGATATCAGGGTTGGTGAGCACTCGATGGTTGTAACGGAGCCTGCCAATTGGCTACTGAAGCGGTCATGCAACCTGAACTTCCCTAGCAACGCTCTCAGGATCTCATCACTTGGCGCCAACACCCCGGACAAGTTGGGCAATCTCGCGGCGATCGCCAGTCCGGCGGAATCGTAATCGGGCGTGGACCAAACAGGACGACCATAACCTTCAAGAAAGCGATGAGCAGCACTAGTCGTTGAATTTGAGGAACCGCCGCGCCACATGATCAGCGGGTTACTGGAGACACGACTGATATCAACCTGAAGGTCATCGATGCGCTCAAAGGTCTCCCAATTCTCAACGAGAACCACTTCGTCATGCTGAAGGTTATCGATAGCCTGCTGATATCCCCATTCCAGATTGGCGCCCAGAGGAAGGAGCAGGGAACCTCCACACACCATCAATGGCTTTTCTTGGATAGACGGGCTGCGTGACGACGATAGCCCGACCGAGCGACCTGCAAGACCTTGCAGATCGGCTCGACCCCAAAGGTCTCCCGGTGTGCGTCGACAAAGTTCCTAAGGATTTAAGTCAGCGGTCGAGCCCCACCTAAACAAAAAACGCGCTGGCCAGCTTGAGAATCTCGTAGGCACGGCACAACTCCTTTACTTCGCGTTCCGACTCCTTGAGCCGCCGTAGCTCGGCTGGGTAACCTGCCCTGGCGGGCTGTTTGGCAATCTGCCGTTTCCTTGATCGCTATCAGTTCGCTCCTACGTGATGACTGCCACAATGCAAGCATTCCATCTCATCAGCAGGCTTGCCATGCTAAATCTCGGAAACAGCGCCGCACCTGGGTTTGACGACCCCATTGCTTTGCTGATTGCCTGCCACGACAAGGTGCGGCGGTTTGCAGCGCTCAGCCTGCGGCTGGATCAGCATTTGCAGCAGAAGGGGCAGGATAGCGAGGCGGCCAGTGCCGCCAGCAATATCTTGCGCTACTTCGACGTAGCTGCGCCGTTGCACCATGCCGATGAAGAGGAGGACTTGTTCCCTGCCCTGCGGCAACTGGACGATGCCGGGCTGAACACGGCCATGGCCAAGCTGGAGGCAGAACATGATGAACTGGCTGCATTATGGCGTGCGGTGCGCCCTTGGCTGGAGACTGTTGCCCAGCAAGGTCTGCCGGTTCGGCCGGTAGAGCTGGATGCTTTTGCGCAGCGCTACCCTGCGCATGCGCAGAGAGAAGAAGACGAGATTTACCCTGCCGCGCACCAGTTAAGCGCCCAGGTGCTGGCGCAGATGGGTGAACGGATGCGGGCACGCCGGGAGTATGCGGTATGAGCCTGACTGTATTTACTGTCTCGCCACAGCCGTCGTCCTGGCGCCGTCTGTTGCAGGTGCCGCATCGACTCTATTTCAGCGCTGGCGTGCTGGCCATGCTGGGCCTGGCCGCCTGGTGGATGCTGCGCCTGCTGGCACCCGGCAATGAGGGCTACCCTGCCATGCTGGTGCATGCGCTGCTGATGCCTTTGGGTATTTTTCCGTTATTCATGTTGGGCTTTATCTTTACGGCCGGGCCGCGCTGGCTGAATGTCGAGCCGGTGGGCGGCCATGCGCCTGCTGCGATGGCTTATCTGCTTGGCCTGCTATTGGCGCTGCTGGGCTTTGCCCGAGGCGGGAGCTGGCCTACCGTCGGCTTGCTGTTGATGCAACTGAGCTGGAGCATTGCCACCTTGCGCTGGCTGCAATGCATCAACAAGAGCGCCGCTCAGGACAAGCGCCATGCAGTACGGTTGTTCTGGGCCATGGCAGCCGGGGCAATGTCCTTGATGCTGGCATTGCTGTGGGTGCGCTCAGGCGAGGGGGTATTGTGGTGGTGGTGCCGGCAACTGAGCCTCTGGGGCTTTCTGCTGCCGGTATTCTTGATTGTTTCGCACCGGATGATTCCTTTCTTCACCCAGTCGGTGCTGCCTGAGCGTGCGCCATGGCGGCCCAATTTCCTGCTGGATGGCTGGCTGCTGCTGTGCCTGGCGTTGGTGCCTGCCGGCCTGTTGGGCTGGCCACTGCTTGAGGCGGCGCTGGCCTTGGGCCTGTCGGCCAGCCTGGCCTATACCAGTTGGCGCTGGGGTTTGTGGGCTAGCCTGGGCAATCGCCTGCTGGCCATGCTGCATCTTTCGTTTGCCTGGCTGGCGCCGGCCTTGCTGTTACAGGGCCTGGCCGCCTTAGGCGTGCCGGTGGGGGCGGCCCCCGCCCATGCGCTCGGCATGGGCTTTTGCTGCACCATGCTAGTGGGGTTTGTCACGCGTGTCAGCCTGGGCCATAGCGGCCAGCAGTTGCAGGCAGACAATCTCTATTGGGCCATCTACCTGGGCCTGCATACGGTGGCTTTGCTGAGGGTGCTGGTGGCGGTGCTTGCCGGGCCTGCTGCCTGGTTGCACCTGGCCTCGGCAAGCTGGCTATTGCTGATGCTGGCATGGGCTTGTCGGGTATTGCCGATCTACTGGCGCGCCAGGGCTGACGGCAAGCCAGGCTGAGCGCTAAGAGCATGTTCAAAGGATTGTTCCGTAGCTGCGCTGCGTCCACGGCGCTACTTCTTGCCGGCCCTATGGGGCCGGTTTTTTTGGCTGACGGGCCGGGGTCTTGATCCTGGTCAAGCTTTTCAAATAAGCCCGGCAACACCCTGCAAAAACACAATATCTAGTGCCAAACTGGCTGCATGACTACTAGATGGAGTGTTTATGTCGATCCTGCAGGTAATGAAGCGTGATGGCCGGCTTGTTGAGTTCGATGAGCGCAAGATTGCCGCTGCCATTGCGGCGGCGGGGCAGGCAACCGGCGAGTTCGACAAGTCGGTGGCAGATCTGCTTTGCCGGCATGTCTGTCAGAATCTGGCTGGGCAGCCCTGCCCTTCCATCGAGACCATACAGAATACGGTAGAAGAGGCGCTGGTGGCGTCTGGCTGCTGGCGCACTGCCCGTGCCTATATAGTCTACCGCGAACAGCATGCCCGCCTGCGCTCCTTGCAACATACCCTGGTGGATGTTGAAAGCGCCATGGAGGAGTATCTGGATCAGCGCGACTGGCGGGTCAATGCCAATGCCAACCAGGGCTATAGCCTGGGTGGGCTGATACTCAATGTTGCCGGCAAGGTGACGGCCAACTACTGGCTTAACCATGTCTATAGCCCCGAGGCGGGCCGCGCCCACCGCGAAGGGGATTTGCACATACACGATCTCGATATGCTGAGCGGCTACTGCGCAGGCTGGTCTTTGCGGCAGCTGCTTACCGAAGGTTTCAATGGCGTACCCGGCAAAGTAGAGGCCACACCACCCAAGCATATGTCGGCCGCCATAGGCCAGATTGTCAATTTTCTGGGTACGCTGCAAAACGAATGGGCGGGGGCGCAGGCCTTCTCCAGCTTCGATACCTATATGGCGCCCTTTATCCGCCGCGACGCTATGCGCTACAGCGAGGTGAAGCAGGCCATGCAGGAGCTGGTCTACAACCTCAACGTCCCCAGTCGCTGGGGCACCCAGACACCGTTTACCAACCTGACTTTCGACTGGACCTGCCCGGCCGACCTGCGCGAGCAGATACCGTATGTAGGCGGTGAGGAAATGCCGTTCAGCTACGGCGATCTGCAGGCCGAAATGGACATGATCAATCGGGCCTACATCGAGGTGATGATGGCCGGGGATGCCAAGGGACGTGCGTTTACCTTCCCCATACCCACCTACAACATCACCCCGGATTTCGATTGGGACCACCCCAATACCGCCTTGTTGTTCGAGATGACGGCCAAGTACGGCCTGCCCTACTTCCAGAACTTCCTGAACTCGGACCTGGAGCCGCACATGGTGCGATCCATGTGCTGCCGCCTGCAGCTGGATCTGCGGGAGCTATTGAAGCGCGGCAACGGCCTGTTCGGCTCGGCCGAGCAGACGGGATCGGTCGGCGTGGTCACCGTCAACTGCGCTCGATTGGGTTATATGCATGCTGGCGACGAACGTGGCCTGCTGCTGGCGCTGGACAGGCTACTGGAACTGGGCCGCGATGTGCTGGAGGTAAAGCGCAAGGTGGTGCAGCGCTATATAGACCAGGGTCTGTATCCCTACACCAAGCGTTATCTGGGCACCCTGCGCAATCATTTCAGCACACTGGGGGTGAATGGCATCAATGAGATGATCCGTAACTTCAGCCAGGATGCTTACGACATCACTTCGCCGCAGGGCCATGGCATGGCGCTGCAATTGCTGGACCATGTACGCAGCCGCATGACAGAGTTTCAGGAAGAAACGGGCCATCTGTACAACCTGGAGGCCACGCCGGCCGAGGGCACCACCTACCGCTTTGCACGAGAGGATAGGAAGCGCTGGCCGCAGATACTGCAGGCGGGTACGGCGGAGCAGCCGTACTACACCAACTCAAGCCAACTTCCGGTCGGCTATACCGACGATCCGTTTACCGCACTGGCCATGCAGGAGGCCCTGCAAAGCCGCTACACCGGCGGCACGGTCCTGCATCTCTACATGAACGAGGCGGTATCGAGCGCAGAGGCTTGCAAGCGCCTGGTGCAGCGATCTCTGGGGCAGTTCCGCCTGCCCTATGTGACGGTCACCCCAACCTTTTCCATCTGCCCCAAGCATGGCTACCTCAGCGGCCATCATGAGTTTTGCCCCAAGTGCGATGCAGCCCTGCTGGCACGCACAGAAGCCTGTTGTACCTGATCCATCACCCAAGGAGAACACATGAACAACGCAGTCGCAGAACGCACTCAAACCACCCTGGACGAACAACAGCGTACCCGTTGCGAAGTCTGGACCCGTGTAATGGGCTATCACCGTCCGGTCAGCTCGTTCAATACCGGCAAGCAAGGGGAGTTCCATGAACGCCGCTTCTTCACCGAACAACAGCCTGGATAGGGCCATCGGCCTGTTTCATCAGGTGGCTCCCGGGCCGGCCCTGGTCGGCCCGGAGGAGCCCGCCGTGGCGGGGCTGGTGCCCTTCTCCAGTGTGGATTGGCCGGGGCATCTCAGTGCCGTGGTATTTATCGGCGGCTGTCCCTGGCGATGTGGCTATTGCCATAACCCGCACCTACAGAGCCGTCGTGCCCAATATCACTGGCCGGCACTCTGCAACTGGCTGGAAACTCGCCGCGACTTGCTGGATGCCGTGGTGTTTTCAGGGGGCGAGCCGCTATCGGAACGTATGCTGCCGCAGATGATCGCGGCAGTCAGAACCATGGGTTTCAAGGTGGCGTTGCACACGGCAGGTATTTACCCGAACCGGCTGGCTGAGATACTGCCTGAGCTGAACTGGGTGGGGCTGGATATCAAGACCCACGCCAAGGGCCATGATGCGCTGACCGGGCGTGAGCGCAGCCACGCGCCGGCGGCCGCCAGCCTTGAGTTGATGCTGGAGTCGGGCGTCCCCTTCGAGTGCCGCACCACCTGGAGCCCGGCTTGGCTGAGTGAGGCCGAGCTGCTGGCCCTGGCGCAGGATCTGGCAGCGCGTGGCGTGGTGCAGTATGCCGTGCAGAACTACCGCGTCAAACCCGATATTGCGCCGACTGCCTGGCTGAGTACGGCTGCCAGACAGCAACTGCAGAGCTGGTTCCGCTGCTTCGAATACCGCTGACGGGTGGCGACCCTGCCCAATCAGACTAGCTCTTCTGGCGGATTCCGACGGATACCCGGCGGGCTTAGCATGGGGGCATTCTCACCTGCTTGAACAGGTACATCATGGCCATCAAACTCGACATCGAAGCCCTGCTGGCGCATCTGCCCCTGTTTCGTAGCCTGGACAAGACCCAACTGGTGCTGATGGCCCAGGCCAGCCAGGAAGTACGGGTCGCCAAGCATGGCTTCGTGTTTCATCGCGGCGATGCAGCCAGCGGGCTGTATGTGGTTGCCGTGGGCGGGATCAAGCTGGCCATACCGTCAGCCAATGGTCAGGAGAAGGTCATTGAATTCTTCAGCCCTGGCCAAGCCTTTGGCGAGGCGGTGATGTTTCTGGACAAGCCCTATATGGTGCAGGCGCAGGCGCTGGAGGACACGCTGCTGCTGTGGATAGACAAGCAGGACATCTATGCTGCCATAGACCGAGACCCCTCCTTTGCCCGGCGCATGCTGGCCGGCCTGTCGCTACGCCTGCATGCGCTGGTGCAGGATATAGAAACCGTCAACCTGCAGAACGCTTCGCAGCGGGTCATCAGCTACTTGCTCAAGCAGCCGCGCGAAGGGGAGCATGTGCAGTTCCCATTCAACAAGAATGTGATTGCCTCCAAGCTGGGGCTCACCCCCGAGACCCTGTCACGCCTGCTGCACCAACTCAACAGCAAGGGCTATATCGCCGTCGATGGGCGGGATGTGCATATCCTGGATGTGCCGGGGATGGAAGCGCAGCTCTACGGGCGTTGATGGTCCGCCCAAGCAGGCCATTATTGCGCCACAAGAAAAAGCAAGCGATTGATTGGTAACGACTTATTCGATTAAACCACCCTATCCACTTGATCAAGCTCAAGGCGGCAGGTGCGCGCGCAGCTTAGGCTGGCGCCACTACTCAACCGGGGCAATCAATGATGTGGTTCAACTCATTCAAGCTGGCAGGCCGCGAACTGCTACCCATAGTGCAAGGCGGCATGGGCGTGGGCATCTCTGCTCATCGACTGGCTGGTGCCGTGGCGGCGCAGAATGCGCTGGGCACCATAGCCAGCGTGGATCTACGTCATCACCATCCCGATCTATTGGCGGCTACCCATCGCTGCCGCGATCACGCGCTTATTGATCAGGCCAACCTGACTGCACTGGACCGCGAGATACAGGCGGCACGCAGGCTGGCCCAAGGCAAGGGCGCCATTGCAGTCAATGTCATGAAGGCTGTACGCGAGCATCCGGCTTTGGTCAGGCAGGCTTGTGAAAGCGGCGCCGATGCAATCGTGATGGGCGCCGGCTTGCCGCTGGACCTGCCCGAAATGACTGCCGACTATCCCAAGGTAGCCTTGATCCCCATCCTGTCGGACGCCCGTGGCGTGGGTATCGTGCTGAAAAAATGGCTGAAGAAAGGCCGGCGGGCTGATGCAGTGGTGATAGAACACCCTGGATACGCCGGTGGCCACCTGGGCGCGGCAAAGCTGGCCGAGCTGCGCGACGAGCGCTTTGATTTCGAGCGGGTGCTGGCTGAATGCCATGCCCTGTTTCAATCCCTGGCACTGGGCAAGGATGCTCCCAGGCTGATTGTGGCAGGTGGCGTGGATAGCCACGAGAAGGTACGGCGCTGGCTGTCGAGTGGTGCCGATGCGGTACAGCTGGGCACGGCCTTTGCCGTGAGCGAGGAAGGCGATGCCCATCTGAACTTCAAGCAGACACTAGCTGATGCCGATCCGGCTGAGCTGGTGGAATTTGTCAGCGTTGCGGGCCTGCCCGCCAGGGCCGTGGCCACACCCTGGCTCAAGCAGTATCTGCGCCGCGAAGCCAGCCTGCAAGCAAGCGCCCGCGCCGATGCACGTCGCTGTACCCAGCGCATGGATTGCCTGAGCCAATGTGGCTTGCGTGACGGCATCAGCCGCATAGGCCAGTTCTGCATCGACCTCAAGCTAGCGGCTGCGGTGCGTGGCGAGGTCGACAAGGGCCTGTTTTTCCGAGGAACCAGCAAGCTGCCCTTTGGGCAGGCCATCCGACCGGTCAGCGAGTTGATCGACTACCTGCTGCATGGGCGCTATCCGGCTGCCATCGGCCAGCCGGCCTGAATACGGTTTGCTTGTCCTTGCTCAAGGCGGCGGCCAGCGCCGCTTATTACCATCAGCGCATCCTAACCACTCGATGGAGACCATCATGTCCGGTATCGTCTGCGAGCAGACTTTTCTATTCGACGCACGTGGCGTCGCCAAGCGCTTCCGCCACGCCGCCATCTTTGGTGCACTGGAAGCCTTGCGCGAAGGCGAGACCATGCGCTTCGTCAACGACCACGATCCCCTGCCCTTGCTACAGCAAATAGGCCAACGCTACCGGGATCAGGTACGTGTGCAATATGTCGATCACGATGCAGCTCATGTCGTCATCGACTTTTCGGTTCATCCGGCCGAGCAGCAACGCTCGGAAGGTGGCTGTGGCAGTAATGGTGGCGGTTGCGGCTGCAGTGGGTCGTAGTGGGCTGTGCCCATGACAACACACCACTTTGTCTCGTGCGACCCGCGCACTGGCGAGATTTTTGGCGAACGCCCGCATTGGTCCATGGGCCAGCTGCAGGATGCACTTGCGCTCGCCACGGCAGCCAGCCGGCGCTGGATGCATACCGACGCCACACAGCGCAGTGAACGATTGCTGGCCTTGGCTGAGGCATTGGAACGCGCCCTACCCTCGCTGGCGTGCAGTATCAGCCGGGAGATGGGCAAAGGTCTGCTGGAGGCCGAGGATGAAGTTCTGCGCGCTGCCAAGTGGTGCCGCTTTATGGCACAACAGGCAGCAGTGTGGCTGGCAAACGAGCACAACGACACCGGCCAGATACTGCGCAGACCACTGGGTGTGGTACTGGCAGTGACTCCCTGGAACTACCCGGTGTGGCAGATGCTGCGCCCGTTGGCCGCCGCCCTGGCTGCTGGCAATGCCGTGCTGATCAAGCCGGCCTGCAATGTCGCACAGACCAGCGCGCTGGTTGAGACACTATGCCGTGACGTGCTGCCAGCCGGCCTAATGCAATGCCTGTGGGTGGATGAACTGGGTACCCATGCGGCACTGGCCAGCCCAACCGTGGCCATGCTGGTGTGTACCGGAAGCGAAAACACCGGGCGGCAGCTTGGCGCCCTGGCGGGCCACCATCTCAAGCCCGCCGTGCTGGAGCTGGGCGGCAACAATGCCTTTATCGTGCTGGATGATGCCGATATAGACGCCGCAGCCGGCGCCGCAGCCGAAAGCCGCTGTGTGAATGCCGGGCAAGCCTGCACGGCAGCCAAGCGCTTCATCGTCCAGCAAGCAGTGGCTGCTGCCTTTACGTCCGCCCTGGTCGAGGCCATGGCGTCGTATCGCTGCGGGGCCGCACTGGCCCCCTTGGCGCGTGCTGACTTACGCCACAAGCTGGGCCTGCAGGTCGATGCCAGCCTGGCAAACGGCGCTCGCTGCCTGTTAGGCGGGCAGGCAGCGAGTGGGCGTGGTTATTATTATCCTGCCACCGTGCTTGCCGATACCAGGCCCGGCATGCCGGCGTTTGACGAGGAGCTGTTTGGCCCGGTTGCCGCGATCAGCGTAGTGGAATCGGCTACCGTAGCGGTGCAGCTGGCCAATGCCGCACGACAGCAACTGGCGGCCAGCATCTGGAGTGCCGATGCGCCTCGCGCACAATATCTGGCAGGCCAGCTGAAGGCTGGCATGGTTTGCTTCAACCGCCGTCCCAGCAGCCGGTTTGAGCTACCATTTAGTGGCAGCGAGGCATCGGGCTACGGCAGTACGCTGGGTCGCGACGGTTTGCTGACGTTTACCCGTCCTGTAGGCTGGATGTGAGCCTGCTATGGACTTGCAGCATGCAGGGGAGAGACGAGGCAGGCGCCAGTGACACGCTGGGGCCGGACGTCTGTGCAACCTGAAACAGCAAACACGCCCCTGATTTATTCGCCCCCCAGCTCTCACCGCCACGATGGAAATCCACCTTGCATACTGCGTGGGGGCGCCTCGCTGACATGACTATTCTATTGAGTATTGAGATATCGCCATGAACCATCCCTTGCTGGTCGAGCTGGCAAGCCTGCTGCCACCGGCCAATCTGGTACTGAATGCGGACCGGTTGGCGCCTCGCCTGCTCGATGCGCGCAAGCGCCTGCGCGGGCAGACATTGGGCATGGCCTTGCCCAGCAGTGTCGAAGAAGCCGCCATGATCATCACCCGATGTTGGGCGCACGGGGTATCCATCGTTCCACAAGGTGGGAATACCAGCCTGGTCGGTGGCGCCACACCCATGAGCGAAACCAGTCTGCTGTTGGGGTGCGATCGTCTGAAACGGATACGCCAGATAGACCCATGCGGTTACACCCTGACGGCAGAGGCCGGCTGTGTGCTGGACGATATTCGCGATGCAGCCCAGACCGAAGCTCGGCTCTTCCCGCTCTGGCTGGGCTCGTCGGGTAGCGCCTGCCTGGGCGGGCTGATCGGCACCAATGCCGGCGGCTTGCAGGTACAGCGCTATGGCAATACCCGCGAGTTGGTACTCGGCATAGAGGCCGTGTTGCCGGACGGACAGATTTTCCGTGGTCTGCATCCATTGCGTAAGCGGAATGCTGGTTATGATCTGAAACAGCTGTTTATCGGCGCCGAAGGCACACTGGGCTTTGTGACGGCGGCAACGCTCAGGTTATTTCCGCAAGAGCGTGGCCAGGCGGTCGCCATGGTGGCGCTGGACCATGCCGAGCAGGTTCTGGCCCTGTTCGATCAGACCAAGGCGGCCGTTGGTGAGGTGCTGACGGCCTTTGAGATGATGGACA
This sequence comes from Chitinimonas prasina, assembly GCF_030160395.1. Taxonomy (GTDB): domain Bacteria; phylum Pseudomonadota; class Gammaproteobacteria; order Burkholderiales; family Chitinimonadaceae; genus Chitinimonas; species Chitinimonas prasina. The sequence continues at coordinate 100,575 of NZ_BSOG01000006.1, read as the reverse complement.
GCGAGGCCATGATACTGATGGCCAGGCATTTCCCAACCCTGCAACAGCCGTTTGCCGCCCCACCACCGTACTCCGTGCTGATTGCGCTGAGTGGCAGCGAGAGCGATGGCGTACTGGCCGAGCGCCTGATGGAGCTGCTGCTTGCCAGCGGAGGCGAGAATGCCGTACTGGCCCAAGACGGCAGCCAGGCCAAGGCGCTCTGGGCGCTGCGTGAGCATATACCGGCGGCGCAGACCCGCCAGGGTCCGTCGATCAAGCATGATCTGGCATTGCCCATCAGCGCGATACCCGCCTTTATTGCCGAGGCCGCCAGCCTGCTGAAGCAGTGGCTACCACAGGTGCGCCCGGTGGTGTTTGGCCATGTGGGTGATGGCAACCTGCACTACAACCTGGGCCTGCTGCCAGAGGCAGAGACAGGCCAGATCGAGGCGGAAGCCAATGGCCTGCTATTTGACCTGGTTGCGCACTATGGTGGGGATATCAGCGCCGAACACGGCATAGGCCGGCTGCGTATTGCTGCCGCCGATGCGCACCACGACCCGGTTGAACGGGCACTGATGCGCCAGGTCAAGGCCATGCTGGACCCGACTGGTCTGTTCAATCCCGGCGTATTGTTCTAGCGCCTGGCGGCAGGCCCTGCCTCACCTATCAGGATTGCAGGAACTGCCACCAGCACAGCACGATGGCCACCCATGCAGGCATGACCAGCAGCATGGCGTACCCACGGCGCACTTGCCCTGCGCCAGCAGCTTGCAACCAGAACAAGCGCAGGCTCCACAGCAAGCCCAGACCCAGCAATGCCAGTTGTGCCACGCCCTTCCATGGCAGCATCAGCCCCATGCCACGCAGCAGTGACAAGCTGGTGGCTGATAGCCCCAGGATTAAGCCCGTGCCTGCCAGCGGCGTGAGGCAATAGGCCAGTTGCAGGCGTCTGCTGCGCCAATCTGGTTGCAGCGCCCGTGCTGACACACCCAGCCAGAACCAGAGCCAGCTCCCCAGCAGGCTGCCGACCAGCGCGATATAGCCAACTATCATGGCGCCATCCAGCCAGCAAAAACTGTCGTTTAGGCTGGGATAATGCGTCAGCAGCCACCAGGGCACATCGTCATCCAGCAGGAACAGGCCGGCTTCATGCTCGATCAGCCAGCCCGCCACGGCCTGTTTGGCCATGACAAAGGTGCTGCTGGCGCTCCACTGAAAGGCACCGATGGCTACCCCTATCATGCCGTACAGCAGCAGTAGCACCTCCCAGGGCTGCGCCTGATCGGGTCGCAAGCGGGATATCTCGCGGTTAAATGGCCGACAGGCCAGTTGTACGGCATCACGCTGGCCGGCGCAGCGGCCGCATTGGTGGCACAGGCTAGCCCCCTCCATGCGGCGTATGTCGATCAAGGGGGCGCAATTGATGGGAATGGTCTTGCGTGTAGTGCGGGACTCCCAGGCCTGCCGATCTACCGCGTAATGCAAGGGCGCCAATCGCGCCAGCAGGCCGAACACGCCGCTGACAGGGCACAGGTAACGACACCATACCCGCTTGTTGCGGCCATAGAGATAACCGACCAGCATGGCGGCAAGGGTGGACCCGCCCAAAATCAGCAGCGCAGGCTGCGGGTATTGATACACGCTGATCAACTGGCCATAGACGGTAGTGGCGACAAAGCCCACCAGCGGCCAGCCTGGCCATTTCAGCCAAGCAGGAATACGCCGGCCTCGACCGTGGCCACTGGCCCATTCAGTCAGCATGCCCTCGGGGCAGAACAAGCCACACCAGCTGCGACCCAGCAGCAGGACGGAGACAATGACCCCAGGCCACCAAACACCCCAGAAAACGAACTGGGCAATCCCTGCCATGCTGCTGAACAACTGCGACTCAGCCGCCGGTAGTGGCAGCATGGCCGGCACGATCAGCAGCACCGCGTAGACAAGCACGATGCCCCACTGGCCCGCCTGTATGAAACGGCGATGGGCGCGCAACCAGAGACCCAGGCGAAACAGGGTGGCATCAGCGGGCATGCCTGCCTCGCCCCAGCCAGGCCCATACCAGACCCCAATAACCCAAGAGGGCCAGCAACGGACTCAATGCCGGGTGCGCCCGGTAGCCGGTGAAACTGGCCAGCAGATTGCCGGCACGGCTGGCGTCATCCAGTAGCCAACTGCTGTCCCAGAGCTCGTCCACCAAGGTAGGTAGCCAGCCCAGCATGGTCATTTTCTCGGCAGCCGCCAGCAAGAGCGCGCCGCCCAGCAGTAGCAACAAGGTTTCGCTCAACCGGAAGAAATGCCGCCAATGCAGCCAGCGGCCGCCCTGTTGCAGCAGCCAGTAGGTCAGCATGGCCAACACCACAGCCAGCAAGGCGGTCAGGCCTAGCTGGCCGGCGCTTTGTTGTCCCAGCCCCAGGCCGTACAGGAACACCACCGTCTCGGTACCCTCCCGGGCGATGGCCAATGCCGCCAGCAAGGCAATGCCTGGGCCGGCACGCTTTGCCACATCCTGTTGCAAGGCATGCTTCATCTGCCCGCCCTGCTGCCGCATCCACCCCACCATATGCACGATCAAGCCGCTGGCCAGCAGCATCATGGCCAATTGCATCTGCTCTATGGCGCCTTCTGGCAGGGCGCTGAACAAACCCAGCAATGCCGCCGCAAAGGCCAGCGCCATGAGCGTGCCGGCAGCAACGCCGGCCCAGAGCCAGCGCAATTTGTGCGTGGCATCCACCCCCTGGCGCAGCCAGGCGTGCAGTATGCCGATGACCAGCAGGGCTTCGGCGGATTCACGCCAGAGTATGAACAGGGCTTGCGTCATGGGGCATTAGTGGGCGGTGAGGACAAGGCGTCCGGTGTCAGGGTGAAATTCATCGATGAACTGATACTCGCCAGGCCTGAGCGGGTTGAGCACCACAAAGGAGCTTGCGCCCGGCGCCAGCACTTTCTCCACCCGCAGTCGCAGGTTCTCGAACTCGATCGGGCTTTGCCCGGCATTGCGCAGTACCAGCTTGATGCGTTGGCCTGCCGGCACAGTGAGCACCGCCGGGCTGAGCCGGCCATGTTCAGCTGTAATGGTGTGGGTGATCAGCTCACCTGCGATACTGGTGCTGGCGGTCAATAGCAGTACCAGCGCCGTTGCGAGATGGGTTGCTGCCTTGCCTGTCATAGCGCTCAATAGCCCCCCTTCTTGCCTATGCCTGCATACACAAATGGGTACTTCAGTGTGATGGGGGCAAACCAGGCAGCCACACCGGTTTCCTTATCCACATGGCGCCCAAAATGGGCGTGGCCACCACCACTCGGTGGCAATATGCGCAGAGTGAGCATGTATTTACCCGGCCCCGCCAATTTGACATTGTCGCCATAATGCGGCCCGTCGCTAGCCACCATGGGGTGCATGTCGCCCTGGGCAACCGGCTTACCGTCCGCCTTGCTTAGCTGGTACTGCACCTGCAGCCCAGGCACCCAGCCTCCCTCAGGAAAGCCATTGGCGTTATTGGCCAAGGCGCGTATGTCGGCCTCCAGGTGAATATCAGACGCCGCTGCCGCCCGCATCATGCCGGCAGGCTCCATCTGCACAGGCTGCAGGTACACGGCGGCCACTTCGAGACCGCTATGCATCTGCGGTTTGCCTATAGGGTATTCCAGCGCCATGGCGCTGCCTTGCGCCAGTAACAGGGAGAGTGCGAGCAAGGAGGTGGTGCGTAAGGACATTGGTTTTCCTTTAATGGTATTAATAATCGTTATCAACATTGTGTATAGACAAAACAGTGCCGGCCTTGTCCTACATCAAGAAAACAGCAGGCGGCGCCAAATAAGGCCGCCTGCCAGGCGAATCAGCCCGCCCTACCCGCTTGCATAGCCGTGTCGCTGGTCGCATCCGGCCCCATGGTCTCAGCCGCCTGCTCCCGCAGCGAGCGCGCTGCGCCGCTCACCGCCAGCCACACCACCTGCCGCTCTTCCTCCTGGCAGTCGGTATGCAAGCGCTTCTTCGCCCCCATCTGATTGAGTACCAGATGGGTATCAGGCGTGACGCCGACATTGCTCAGGCAGGCACTGACACAGGCGAGTGCACAACCATCGAGCGCCAGGACAGGGCGACCGCTGCGCGCCAGCTTGACCAGCACCGGCACCCCTCCCCCTACTCCGCTGATGCAGGACATCTCAGCCTCACCTTGCCTATCCAGCGCGATGGCCAGATCATTGGCAAGCTGGGCCACGCTGGAACAACCTGAACAGGCATATACCAAGGGGCGGGTACGTGGATTCATGGCAGACTCCTTCAATCAGAGAGGTAACGGTGGCGCAGCCAGGCAGGTCGCTCAGTCGCATCCAGCCAGTTCTTGACCATCAAGCCCAGCTCGGTATCGCCGCTGATCTTCAGGCGGCGCTGAAAGAACAAGGTGTCGGCATCCATCTCGCCCTGCAGCAGGCTGAAGAAATCGGCCGCGCTTGCGCTGAGTTCCAGATCCGCCTGGGCATCCCAACTCGGCCTGAAACTGCCATGACGGCAGCAGAACAGACAGCGCAGGCCCAGATCTGTCACCTCGATGGCGAAACGCTTGCCTTCCAGTTCGGCGGGGGGAAGCAGCCAGTTGAGATGGCGTGCCACCAGCAGGCCTGCAGTAAAGTGCAGTGACAAAAATGCGGGGGGTAAGCGCCGGCCCAGCGAGGCCAACAGGGCCGGTGGTTTGGGTAGCTTGAGCATTAGGCCTCCTGCCCCAGCCAATCGATGCCGGCCTTGCCATGCCAGTAACCGTTGCAACGGCGCATGCCGGCGGGTAGCGGTATGGGCAGTGCTGCCCTGCCTTGCCGCCACTGATGCAGGGCAGCGACAGCATCCAGAGTGCCCCTGGATTGTGGGCTGACACGCAACACCTCGACCCCCATACCGTGCAGCTCACCAGCTTGCTCCAGCAGATCCAGACACTGTGCCGACTGGGTCTGGATACCGTTGATTGCCAGGAAGTCACCTGCTTCCTGGGTGCGTAGTGCCAGGCCATCGGGATAGTCGATGCAGCGAAAGCCACATTCGTCCTTGCGCAGATGAAAATGCCGGGCAGTAAAACAACGTGCAGAAAAAGCCAGCGGCATCCTGCCCCAGACCATGACCTCGGCCTGCAACCCTGCAGGGCGTTCTGTCAGCAGGGTTCGCAGATCGGCCTGGCTCAGTTCCAGCGGGGCGACGAAGCGCTTGGCGCCTTGCCCAGCCAGCCAAGCCAGGGTGGCACCATGGTAGGCATTGAGGTGCGGGCCAGCCACGAAGGGGCGTCCGGCAAGGCTGCGTATGGCACCGACCTCGCCGACCTCGATCATGAATTCCGCCTGGTTGACCAGGCGCTTGATCTGAGCGACCTCGGTGCTGGTTTCCACCAGGGTGGGAGAGGAGAGGATGACAGCCTTGCCCGCAGCACGCAGCTCGCCTGCCAGCGCCAACCAGTCGGCTGCGCGCAATTCGTGCCGCCGGCTGCAGACAGTTTCACCGAGGTAGACAATATCTACCGGGCTACGCCCAACCTGTTCATAGAAGTCGAGCGTGGTCTGCCTGGGCCAGTAATAGAGCAAGGGGCCCAACGAAATCTGACTGGATATCATTTCCATGGTCGGTCGAATGCCCCTTGGGTAGTTTGCGATCCTTCTGCATGCCGCGACAGGCTGGCCTGCCAGTCTGGCCTGACCACATAGCGGGCGGGTGCCAGGTTGGCGGCATTGATGGCGGCCCGCAGCGTGGCGATGACCTGGGCCACATAAGCCGGACTGCGTTGGCGTCCCTCAACCTTGATGGCCTTGACCCCCATGGCTGCCAGGCGCGGCAGCAGGCCGAGCGCATTGAGACTGGTGGGCTCTTCCAGCGCATGGTCAAACCGGCCTTCAACCTCAAAACGGCCCTTGCACAGGGTCGGATAGGCAGCCGGTTCGCCAGGGGCATAGCGATCAATCAGGATGCCATTCAGGCGGGCATCGAGCTGGCCGCCGATTTCGCTCCAGCGCACGGCATGGGCCGGCGAGCAAACGCCCTTGTTGTTGGGTGAATCGCCGGTGGCAAAACTCGATAGCAGGCAACGGCCCTCGGCCATCACGCATAGGCTGCCAAAGCCGAATACCTCGATTTCTACCTGGGTCTGGCGTGTCACCCGCTCGATTTCCTGCAGCGTGAGTACCCTAGGCAGTACCACCCGCTGGATATTGAACTGCTCGCGCATCAGCTCAATCGCATCTGCGTGGGTAGCCGAACCCTGTACCGACAGATGCAAGCGCATGCGCGGGTAACGCTCGTGGGCATACACCATCAGCCCCGGGTCGGCCAATATCACGGCATCGGCACCCAGATCGTGCGCCGCGTCCACGGCGTTGCGCCATTCCTGCGTCCGGCCAGGCTGGGGGAAAGTATTGATGGCAAACAGCACCTTGCGCCCTAGCGCATGGGCATGCTCGACACCCGTGCAGATATCTGTTTCGCTGAAGTTCAGGCCGGCAAAATTGCGGGCATTGGTGGCATTCTTGAGGCCGAGGTAGACCGCGTCTGCACCAGCCTCCAGTGCTGCTTTCAGCGCAGCCAGGCTACCGGCCGGCGCCACCAGTTCCATGGGGGGAGGTAGATTGTTCATGCGGCCAAGTCTAGGCAGCGCAGGTAAGCTGCGCCTTAACGCATGTCAAGTCTTTGCCAGTTGCAGATAGCGGGACAATACGTAGAGCAGTAGCCCCCCAAGGCTGGCCTGTGATGCGGCAAACAACAGGCCGGCTGGCAGGGCAAGCCTGGCTGGGGCGATGGGCAGCATCAGCAGGCATAGCCAGGCAAACAGAACCAGCATCACCTGTATCCACTGCAAGGCAGGTGGCAGCAGCGTCTGCATGGCAGGTACCCGTACATGGGCAGGCAGTTGCCGACGGAGATGCAGCCACACAAGAAAGGGAATGATCTTGCCCAGCATGGCATTGATGGGTAGCACCGCCCCGCCCACCAGTATCAATACCCCTAGCCACCATGCTATCGGCCAATCCGCTGGCAACATCCCTTCCAGCAAGCCCAAAACGGCGGCCAACCACCAGGATAAAGCGGCGATACCCCATAGTGGCCAGGCAACATCGTGCTTGCGCTTGGCTTTAAGGGCCGCATAAAGCAGCAGGCTGGCCAGTAGGCATAAGGCCAGCCAGCACAGCGGGCGCCAGGGAGCCGGCAGGCCTGCCAGCTCCAGCAAGCCTAGCGCCAGCGGCAGCCAGATCAGCCCAGGTAGCAAGCGGGACAGGCGCGCGTCCAGTTTGGGGGTTTGCCAGAACATGGGCAGCACGGTAGCCGCGACTCCTGCCAGCAAAACCGCCAGCCAACCGCCTGCTCCCCAAGCCACATGCAGATCCAGCACTGACCGCAGGGGCAGGCCCCAGCCATAGGCCAGCACCCCAGCCAGTGCCGCACCCAGCAGCACGGTTACCAGCAAGGCCCAGGCTATCCAGCGCAACACGCGTGTGCTGGCATTGGTGGGGATGACTTGCCAGCCAGCCACAACAAGTGCGATCACCACACTGCCCACACCGATGGTTGCAATAGTGCCACCCAGGATAAAACCCGTTGGATTGCTACCCAGAAACCCCCAGACCAGGCCGCCCACCGTGCCCACGCAGCAAGGTGCTACCCAGGGTGCCAGCCAGCGGGTGGCCGGCACCGGCACGCCAGCCAGGACAGGGAAAAGCTGGAACAAGGCCCCCAGCATTACCGGCAATAGCATGCCCAGGGCCAGCACATGCACCAGGCTCAAGCTAAGTGGTGCAAAACGGTGCGGCAAACCCTCGACCGGCCCCAGTGCCAACAGCAGCCCCGCCACCATGCCAAGCCAGGGTGCCGGCAGCAAGCAGCCAAAAATCACGCCGGGTGATGGCGCCAGATGGAAGGCAAGGTTCCTGGGGGCATTCATGTCGTACAACTGGCGTGGGTATGCGCCAGCAGCGCGCCCAGATCCCCTATATGTGCGCGACACATGGGGTAGAGCACCCCTTCTTCCTTGGCATTGTGCTGCTGGATAAAGATGAACAGGGTGTCGAGCTCAGCTTGCAGGGCCGCATAGTCCTCTGCCAGCAGCAGGCTGCGGCAGTTCTCCAGTAGATCCCGCATGGCGTAGTGCTCGTCGCGCATGACCTCGGTGGGCCCATGCAGCAGGCCGGTGGCTAATTCAAAGGCCGGAAACAGTATGGTTTCCTCCAGCTCGAAATGCGCCAGCATGGCCTGCTCGGCCTCGTGAAAATAGCGCTGCCCGGTACATAGGTCGCGCTGCTGCACGGCGGCCTCCAGCCTGGCAAGCAGGTCGTCGCATTCGTGATGTTGATAGATCAGGCGGGTAATGGCATCAGACATGGCGGCAGCACCGATAGGAGAGTGTTGCCCATGCTAGGCGGCCACGGCACCTGCCGCCTTGACTTTGGGCAAGCAAGTGGGCTTTGGGGCGGGCCTGCTTGATCTCCATCAAGGGTCTGCGTACTCCCCACGAGCGTGCCGGACGAGAGGGCCATAATGCAGTTCTCAACAGGCGCCAAGAGCCAGTTCAAAGTCTTTGCACCGCACAACCCAAGCACCACTGAAACATGACTGACCCAGTTGAACGCCACTCCCTACTTGAGGATGCACAAGCCCTGCTGATAGGCACCCTGTTGGTGGCCTTGTCGGTATTGCTGCTGCGCCAATCCGGCCTGTTGACGGGCGGTACGGCCGGGCTGGCATTCCTGGGCCACTACTTGAGCGGCCAGCCCTTCGGCCTGGTGTTCTTTGCGCTCAATCTGCCCTTTTATCTGTTCGCCTGGCGAGCCCTGGGGTGGGTATTTACCCTCAAGACCTTTGCCGCCGTCAGCCTACTTTCGTTCTACAGCGAATGGCTGCCCAGCCTGATACATCTAGATCACTTGAACACCGCCTTTTCGGCGGTGCTGGCTGGCTTGTTGGCAGGTACGGGACTGTTGATGCTGATACGGCACCGGGCCAGCCTTGGTGGACTGGGGGTGCTGGCACTTTACCTGCAGGAGCGCCATGGCTGGCGGGCCGGCAAGCTGCAGATGGCGGCCGACTGCCTGATATTGCTGGGCGCCCTGCTGGCATTGCCGGCGGCCGAGGTATTGCTGTCGATTCTGGGCGCCATGGCCATGAATATGGTGATTGCGATTAATCACCGTCCTGGGCGCTACATCGGCATGTAGGTGCTGGCTAAAGGTCTGCCGGCCGGGCACGCAAGGGAACAGAAATCGAGATTATTGCCAACGCCCCTCAAGGCGCCGCCATGTCGCTGATTCCATGCTCCACCGCATATACCGCCACCTGCACCCGGCTGGTCAGGTTGAGCTTCTTCAGTATGTTCTGCACATGGATCTTGACCGTACTTTCGGCCACATCAAGGTGGCGGGCGATCTGCTTGTTGCTTTCGCCACGCGCCAGGCACTGGACTATCTCACGCTCCCTGGTTGTCAGCTTATCCCGCTCGGCCGGCTGACTGTTTGCCACCGGCGCAGACTGCGCCCGAAATTGCGCCACCAGCTTGGCGGTCATGCTGTCGGCGATGACCGGCTCGCCACGATGTGCCTTGCGTATGGCTGTCGTCAGTGCTTCTGCCTCGATATTCTTGATCAGATACCCCCGCGCACCATCACGCAATGCCTGACCTAACTCATCGGCCTCTTCCGACACAGTCAGAATGATGATGGCTGCCGTCGGCACATCCTGCACCAGCAACTGCAGTGTCTCCAGCCCGGACAGCCCCGGCATGTTCAGGTCAAGCAAGATTACATCGGGGTGGAATTCCTTGGCACGCTTGATGCCTTCTATGCCGTCTGCGGCTTCGGCAACCACGTCCAGATCGGCTTCACGCTGCAAGAGCTGGCGTACGCCAGAACGAAACAAGCTGTGGTCATCTACCAGCAAAATACGAATGGTCATGGTCTATCCAAGTGTATGAAATCAGGCTGCCTGGCGGGCAGTCTGCGGCAGAACCAGTTTGACGCTGACCCCTGCCCCAGGGCGAGCATCCAATACCAAGGAGGCATTCAGCCGCTTGGCGCGCTCTTGCATGATATGCAGACCGACATGGCGCTCGCCACGCTCCGCAACCTCGGCGGGCTCGTAGCCACGCCCATTGTCGCGTATCACCATCTCGAAATCCCGCCGGTTGTTGATTTCGACCGTCGCCTGGCTGGCCTGCGCGTGCTTGCGTATATTCGACAGCGCCTCCTGCAGGATGAACAGTACCTGCAACTGCTGTTCCGGCGGCAAGGGGGCGCCCTCCAACTCGTCCACCTGCAACAACACTGCCATGCCAGTCTGCCTGCGGAAGCGGGCAATGGTGTCTTCCACGGCAGCCAGCAAGGCCCCCTGCCCCAGCTTGCTGCGAAAGTTCAGCAGCAGCTCGCGCACGTCCTGATAGCTCTCATCAACGCCTGTCCTTAACAAAGGTACAATTTCGCGTACTTCCTTGAGGTCTTCCCGGCCTAGTGCCGAGTCCAGCATCTGCAACTGCAGATTCAGGAAGTTCAGGCCCTGCGCAATACTGTCGTGCAGGCCCTGGGCGACCAGATTGCGCTCCTCCGCCACCGCCAGCTGGCGGGCCTTGGCGCTGAGACGGCGATTATCTAGCGCCACCCCTAGATGCTGCCCCAAGGTCTCCAGCAATTGCGCCTCGGCAGCCGGCACCTCATGGGTGCTGCGAAAATGCAGCGAGAAGGAGCCCAGCACCTCGTCACGGGTCACCACCCTGAACACGGCCAGGCCCTGAAAACCCTCCTTGGCGCAATGAAAGGCTTCCGGCTGGGGCAGCTTGCGGAAGTCGCGTATCACCACCACACCCTGCTTGGTGGCTTCGCCACAAAAGCAGGCATCCACCTTCATGCAGTGCTCGGTTTCTTCAAGCGACTCAGACAGGCCTATGGAGACCACTAGGTGCAGTTTCTCACCCAGGGGGTCGATCACGCGGATGCTGCCGCCGTCGGCATTGAACTGCTGCATTACCCGCTGCAGAAATCCATGGCAAAGCGTGTCGATGTCTGTAGGCTGGTTCAGGAAGGCGGCCATATCATAGAGCGCGCCAAGTTCGCGATTCTGGTTGGCCAACTGTGCCGTCTTTTGCTGCACCCGGTCTTCCAGTTCGCGGTACAGGCCTTCCAGCTCATCTGCCATGCGGTTGAAGCCATAGGCCAGCACGCCAAACTCGTCTCGGCTTTCCACCGGCAGCCTTACCCCAAACTCCCGCGCCGTCATGCGGCGCAGGCCCTCTTGCAGATGCAGCACCGGCGAGATGATCCAAAGGTACAGCAGATAAATCAATGTCAGCGTGCCAACGCAGGCAATGCCCAGCAAGACGGCCTGCGACATGCGCAGCAGTGTGGTCTTGCCGGCATTGTCGGTTTCTATCATTTGCACCAGGTGGTCGGCCTCTTGCACGAATACGGGCAAGGCGCGCAAATAGGCCGTGTGGTCGCGACCTTGCAGGGTGGACTCTGCCGCAGGCTGCAACTGAGTCATCCAGGTACGTTCCACCAGTTGCATTTGCGCGCGGATTGCCGCGTCATTCGGCAGAAATAGCGGACGGGACGGCACTCCCCGCTGCAGGCGGGAGAGCGTATCGCGCTGGGCCTGCAATTCGGCATGCCATTGTGCCGGCCTGGCTGCGCTGGCCTGCAACAGCTCGATACCTACCCGGTTGGCACGCATGCGCAAACTGCCGGCATCATTGATCGCCGCCCCCGCCCCCTCAAGCTGCCAGGAAAGCCACAAGGTCCAGCCTATCATGCTCAGCACCACCAGCAGCGCCAACAGGGCACTGGCCACGATACGCGTCGACAACCTGTCCCGCAGGGCGGGCTGATCTACCGAGTCGGCTATCTGTGCATCCGGTCTGTTCATCGACTTGATCCCGTTCAAGGCACGCTGAGCTGCCCTGCGCTATTCTGTTTCCCAGTCTGCCCCGGGCAGACTGACCATCCCAAGACAATGTATATCAGGGCACCATGAGCTACCTTACCCTGCGCCATCTCCATATTACGGCGGCCTTCCTTAGCGTGGGCCTGTTCATGCTGCGCGGCGGCCTGGCCCTGGCCGGGCGCAATTGGCGGCAGGTACCTACGTTGCGCTGGCTGCCCCATGTCAATGATACCGTGTTGCTGTCGGCCGCCATCAGTCTGGCCTGGCTGAGCGGCCAGTACCCGTTCCAGCAACACTGGCTGACGGCCAAAGTGATCGCCCTGCTGGCTTACATCGCCACCGGCAAGCTGGCGCTGCGGCCTGAGTTGAGTACAAATCGCAGGGCGTGCTGGCTGCTGGCAGCGCTGGCCTGTGTGGCATATATCCTGGCCGTTGCCCGCACCCGTAGCCCGTGGCTGGGGCTAGCCTAAGAACCTGCCGTGAACTCAAGCCACTGGTGGGTGGCGATGCCCTAGAGTCTGTTCAAAGTCCTTTGGCCTCGTCGCGGCCCGCTGTGCTCGGCCGCATGAATATGCAGGCCATTCACCCACCCGTCACTGGCGGAAAAATCGCCACTTCGGCGCCGGGGGGTATGTGTGTATCCTGCCCGGCAAGCTCCTGGTTGACAGCCACCCGGAACACTTTATTGACCGCCAGCTCGACCGCCCAGGCGCCGCCACGGCTGCGTAGGTGCGCCAGCAGGCCAGCCACATCCCATGACGTAGCCGGCACTGCAAGGCGCTCGCCATCGCAGCCCAATACCTCGCGCAAACGGGCAAAGTACAGTAGTTGTATGGTCATGATAGGGTCATCAGGCGTAAGCCAGTTCAAACAGGTGGTGACAACGTACGCGCATGCCCGCAGCCAGCCGGGTACGCTCAGGGATTTCCAGCAATACATCCGCCTCTGCCAGCGAAGCCAGCGCCGCCGACCCTTGTTGCTCATAGGCCTGCACACAACGCTGCCCTTCCTGCTCCAGCAGCCTGGCACGCAGAAATTGCCGGCGTGACGCCATGTTTTCCACTGATTCCGCCAGGGGCAGGTAGCAGGGCAAGCGGCTACGCATGGTCTCGCCGCAGGCCCGCTGTATAAAAGGACGGGCCAGCAGCAGAAAAGTGATGGCCGCCGCCACCGGGTTGCCTGGCAGCCCCAGAAACGGCTTACCCTGGACATGCCCGAAGGCAAATGGCTTGCCGGGCTTGATGGCGACCTGCCAATGACTGATGGCGCCCAATGCCTCCACTGCCGTACGCACATGGTCTGCCTCACCGACAGACGCACCGCCCGAGCTGATTATGATGTCGCACTGGCCAGCTGCAGCCTGCAGCCGCTCCCTGGTTACTTCCAGGTCATCAGGCACCCAGCCAAGATCAAGCACCTCGGCACCGGCTCTGGCAGCAAGCGCCAACAACTGCGGCCGGTTGGCATCGTATATCTGGCCTGGCGCCAAGGGCTGGCCCAACGCCTGCAACTCGCTACCCGTAGACAGTACGCCTATCACCGGTCGGCGATACACCTCCAGCGCCGCATGCCCCTGCGTGGCCAGCAGCCCCACCTGCAAGGGACGTAGGCGTTCGCCGCGATACAGCAGCACGCTACCGGCGCTCAGCTCACTGCCCCGCAGGCGCATATGTGCGCCATAGCAAAGGGGCGAGTCCAGGTGCACCTGATCCCCCTCCACTTTTACCTGCTCCTGCGGCACCACACCCTGGCAGCCCAAGGGCAGCGGTGCCCCCGTCAGGACACGTACCGACTCGCCAGCAGCAATCTGCAAGCGCTCGCCCGCCCCCGCAGCCGCGTACCCCACCAGGCGGAATGGCCCCAATGGTTGCTCGGGGCGCATGGCAATGGCGTAGCCATCCATGGCGCTATTGTCAAAGTCCGGCAATTCATGCGCGGCCTTGATGGTCTGGGTGCTGACGCGACCAGCCGCCAGATGCAGGGCCACCTGCTCCGTACCTGGGGTCGCTACCGGATGGCTGGCCAGGAAGTGTTGTATGTCCTCTAGGCTATGCATGTGATTGCAGACTTTCCAGAATGAACGCCGCAATGAAGGCGGGCTGGTTGAGATCGAGCACGGGCAAGGTAGTGTCTATGGCCTGATCACTGGCAACTGCCAATAGCTCAGGCAGCTCCGGGTAAAGGGGCACCAGCCCCAGTGCCGGCCGGTAGACTTCCAACCGCGGTATGGCAAACCGCTTGTATCCCTCGACCAGGGTCAGGTCAGCAGGGGCCAGCCGCGCCAGTTGCGCATCCAGGCCCGGCTCCGGCGCATCATGCAGCTCATGGAAAATGGCGAAGCGATAGGGCGTAGCCAGTAGCACCTCGGCAGCACCGGCTGAGCGGAATCGTGCGCTGTCCTTGCTGGGCGGCTCCAGTTGCACATCGTGGTGGCTGTGCTTGATGACGTTGACGCGCAAGCCCTGTGCCGCGAAGCACGGCAGCAGGGCTTCGATCAGGCTGGTCTTGCCGCTGCCAGAGCGGCCTATCAGGCCAAATACCCGACTCATGCATCCTCCGGAACCAGTGGGCACACCAGCGGCAGAAAGGCATCGGCACGCGGTGAGTAGGCCAGCAATGCGCCTGCATCCAGATCGAAGTACCAGCCATGCAAGGTGATGTCGCCCTGGGCCAGCCGTTGCTGCACCCAAGGGAAGGATTCAAGATTCCGTAGCGAAACCAGGATGGCCGCCAATTCGCACGCCCGCTGCCGTTCGGCCGCTGTGGCCATGGGTAGCTGCTGCGCCACCCTGGCCCTGGCCGGCTCGGCAATACGCACCCAGCGGCCGATGAAGTCGGTCTCGCCATCAACCGGGAAACGCTGCTCCACCAGGGCGCGGATGCCGCCGCACTGAGCGTGGCCCAGGATGATGATGCGTGCCACCCGCAGTTGATCTACAGCGAACTGAATGGCGGCTGCCACCCCCTGGTGGCTCAGTCCATGGTTGCAGGGCGGCACCAGATTGGCGACATTGCGTACGGTAAAGATATCGCCGGGATCGCACCCTAGCAGCAAGGCAGGATCGACCCGGGAGTCGCAGCAGCCTATCAGCAGTGTATTGGGGTGCTGACCCTCGCGCAGATCGCGGTACAGGGCTGGCGTCTGTTCGAAGTAGTGCAGCTGAAAGCGCTGAAAACCATCGATGAAGCGTTCAAGGTCATGCATCTCAGCCCCCAGTCTGGGACATGAAACGAACAATTTTGGTGGGCTGGGTAGTGAACTCATGCCGCTCTGGCTTGGCGGCGATGGCTGCCACGATGGCGGCACTCAGCTCCACATCACTGGCACCTGCACGCAACTGCTGCCCCAGCGCCACCTTGTCTTCCTGGCCCAGGCAAAGATACAGGGTGCCATCCACCCCAAGCCGGACGCGGTTACATGCGGCGCAAAAATGCTGCGACATGGGCGTGATGACACCCAGGCTCATCTCACCATCGGCAGTCGTCCAGTAACGCGCAGGCCCAGCCCCCTGGCCTTTTACCTCGGGTATCAAGCCAAAGCGCTCAGCCAGCCGCAGCCCCAACGCCGTCAGATCGACCACGCCAGTCTGCCTGCCGGTGTCGCCTATGGGCATGGCTTCGATCAGGCGCAGGATAAAACCGTGCTCAATGGAGAAATCCACCATGCGCTCCACTTCGGCTTCATTCACCCCCGCCTGCACCACCATATTGAGCTTGATCGGTGCAAAGCCGGCCGCCTTGGCCACAGACAGGCCCTGCAGCACATCAACTAGGCAGTCGCGCCCGGTTATCCTGGCAAAACAGCTTTCATCCAGGGTATCGAGGCTGATATTCAGGCGCCGCACACCTGCCGCACGCAAGGCGGTTGCATGCTGGGCCAGCTGGGTACCGTTGCTGGACAGTGATAGATCCTGCAGACCGGGCAGGCCGGCTATCTGCCCCGCCAGGGTGGCAATCCCGCGACGCAGCAAGGGCTCGCCACCGGTCAATCTCACCTTGCGTACGCCCAGTTGCACGAACAGGCCAACCAGTCGGCTCATTTCCTGGTGAGTCAGCCAGTTGGCAGGCTCCTCAAAGCCTTTAAAGCCCTTGGGCAGGCAGTAGGTACAGCGCAGATCGCACCGATCGGTCACCGATACACGCAGGTAGTCGATGCGGCGATGGTAGGGGTCGATCAATACGGGTGCGGCAGTGGGAGTAATCATGGCAACAGCCCGAGGGAGTCTGGCCACCATTGTGCGCAGCCTGCGGCGGCATCGCTATTCGCTGTTGGGACTAGTCATTCTGGCGAAGCGCCCCAGCACGGAAAAAACACGGCAGCGCGGCCGGGTAGAGGTAGCCGCAGGCAGAACCGACCGGTGGCGCGCGCACCAGCAGGCTGGCAAGCCAGCCTAGCCTTGAGGCACCCATCAATACAGGCGTTGAGGTTCGCCTTGGCGGTCAAATGCCAGCAGCTGCTGCACCCTGCCTTGTTTGATCGCTTCTATCATGCGATTCAGATGGGGTTCGGCCTCAGCGCTGCCCGGCGCCTTGCCGCCACGACCAGCCAGGCTGGCAGCAAACAGCAGCTGCCACGATGGCCCCATCTGTTCAGACTCGGTACGCAACTGGACAAAGTCGCCGATTTCCTCAGGCAGCTTGTCGACACACATCAAGGGCGCCAGCGTACCGCCCTGCCCCGCGTCAAAGCGGGCGCGCTCCTCCAGACTGGCGTGCTCTGGCAACTCGGCCCTGGCAAAGACAAACAACAAGCGTTGCGGTTGATCTTGCTGCTTGGCAGCAAGGAGAAAATCCGAAAACGAGTTGATGGGCAAGGACATATCGATTTCCTGGGTGGCGTGATCTTCACGGCGCTCATTGCACCAGCGGGCTGTCGGCGCCTTCCAGCGTAATGCCTTCTATCCGGGCGCGGCCGACCAGCAGTTGCAGGTATTGGCGCCAGGCGGCGTCCTGGCTGGCAGTATGCAGGGCGGCGGCAATCTGCTCGGCAACCTGTTCATAGGGCAGCAGACGGCCTTCTACCCGTCGCGCCACCCGCACGATATGCAAGCCAAAGCGGGTTTCCAGCAGGCGCGGTAGGATGCTGCCCGGCGACATGGCAAACACGACACGCTCGAATTCCGGCACCGTATCGCCACGGCTCAGTTGCCCGAGGTTGCCGCCTACCTCGCCTGAGGGGCAGTTGGACAAGGTACGGGCACGCTCGGCAAACAAAGCCGGTTCAGCCAGCAACTCAGCTAGTGTCTGCTCCCCCAGGCCGCGCAATGCCTCCAGCGGCACCCTGGGTGTGACTTGAAAGAGGATATGGTCGACCTCGACCAGCTCACCCACGGTAAAGCGCTGGGGGTATTGCTGGTAGTGGCGGCGACAACTGGCCTCGTCCGGCGTAGGCACTTGCACCTCACTTGCCAACAGTGCATCGATGGCAGCCTCCTCATCGGCAGATGGCAAACCCAGCCGCCTGGCTTCATCCAGCAGCACCCGCCGCAGCACCAGTGCCGTCATGGCGCGCTGCATGGGGTTGGGGGCATCGCCGTGCAGCGGCAGTTCCTGTTCCATATCGGCGTCACTCAGTTCTACGCCATTCACCACAACAGCCATATTGGCCTCCTGGTACGGTAAGGCGCCCGGCCGGGCCAAGCGCAAGCTAAGAACCTGTTCTAAGGCGATCAGCGTGGGCGAACCAGCTGCCAAGCACGGCCCAGGTAGGTCACCGAGGCAAAGCCACTCCAGACATGCACCAGCCGGGTGAAGGGGAAGATGACAAACAAGGTCATGCCCATGAACAGATGCAGCTTGAACAAGAGATGGGCACCAACGATAAAGGCAGCGGCGTCTCCCTTGAAGGTCACAATGTGCTGCGCCCAGGTCATCAGCAAGACCATCTCATGTCCATCCATATGCTGGGCCGAGACGAAGATGGTGGACAAACCCAGCAGCAAGGTGACCAGTATCCAGAGCAGCAACACCTTGTCGCCAGGCTTGGTGACGGCACGGATGCGCGGATCGCTCAGGCGGCGATGCAACAGTATGAGCAGGCCCGACAGGCACAGGCCACCCATGACACCCCCGGCCGCCATGGCGAATGCCTGCTTGAAGCCATGCGTTACCCCCAGTGCGTCCCACACCGCTACCGGTGTCAGCAGGCCGACCAGATGGCCAAAGAACAGCCCAATGATGCCCAGGTGAAACAGGATATTGCCCAGTCGCAGATTGCCACGATGCAGCACTTGTGAGCTGTCGCTCTTCCAGGTGTATTGCTCTCGCTCGAAGCGGGCCAGGCTACCCAGGATAAAGATGGCGAAAGCAATGTAAGGGTAGATGCCGAATACGAATTGGTGCAGGTAGCTCATGATGGTGCTCCCGGTGGATTCAATGTGCGCTTGCCGCGCGCGGGTAGAACTGCACGGTGTGGGTGCCGCTCAACGTGGGCTTGAGTAGTGGCTCGACACCATCTACGCCCGGACCAAAGGTTTCCATGGCCTCGTCCATGTCCCGCACCGGCGGGTCGGTCTGCTCCAGCGGCACCACGGCCGTCAGGGTGCACAGCACCGCAAAGACAGCGGCATAGGGGCTTTCGTTGCGACCCAGGCGGCGGCCTATGGCGGCCAGCACATGTATCGCATCACCCAGCAGGGCTTCTGCCTGCGCTGGGCTCACCAGGCTCAGATACTCAAGAAACAGCGGCACATGGTCGGGCAGTTCAGCCGCATCGGGCTCAAAGCCGTGCTGCTGATACTCGTGCAGCAGATCGACCATGGCCTGACCACGATCGCGGCTTTCGCCATGCACATGCTCAAACAGGTGCAGTGAGTGAGCAGGGTTGCGGTCAAAGGTGGCGACATAGTTCTCCTGCAACGCGATCAGATCATGCTGCTTGAGGAAATCCGTCAGCTCGGCAAGTGCTTCCTGGGCATCGGGATACGCATCCAATGCGTCGTCGATTTCCATCAGGGCGTCGATAAGGTCCGGCTCAGGGTAAGTAAGCAGGGCGGAAAGAATGCGGTATAGGCTCATGGTGTACTCCTGAAACGCGGGGGATGGTGTCGCAGCACAACGTCCCGGAAGGCTGCGACGCCTCCCCTGTCGTTTACTCCTCCGTTGTCACAGGCTTCTTGCGCGACTTGGGCATCTCGACAAAGATCACGCTACCCTGCGGCTTCTTGCCAAACAGCGAGCCTTCCGAGGTACCACCAGAGCAGCCATTGCCGAAGGTAAAGCCACAGCTACCTTTGTCGTTGAAGCTATCCTCGACCATTTCCTTGTGGCTGGTCGGAATCACGAAGCGATCCTCGTAGTTGGCGATGGCCATGATCTGATACATATCCTCCACCGTGGCCGCATCCAGCCCCACTTGCTGCAACAGGCTGACCTCCTGCTTGCCATGCACCACCTCGCCACGCTTGTAGGCACGCATGGCGATCATGCGGTCAAGCGCCGTCACAATGGGTTTTTCCTTGCCCGCCGTCAGCAGATTAGCCAGGTAACGCACCGGTATGCGCAAGCTCTTCACGTCAGGAATGATGCTGTCGCCCAGGGTCTTGTGCGGCATCCGGCCGGCCTCTGCCGCGCTTTGTATGGGCGACAGTGGTGGGATGTACCAGACCATGGGCAGCGTGCGGTACTCGGGATGCAGGGGAAAGGCCACTTTCCATTCGCAGGCCATCTTGTAAACCGGCGATTTGCGGGCCGCTTCCAACCAGCTTTCCGGTATACCCTGCTTGCGGGCTTCGGCAATCACGGCGGGCGAGTGGGGATCCAGGAAGACCTTGAGCTGCTCCTCGTACAGATCCTGCTCATTGGGGGTGGAGGCAGCCTGTTCAATCAGATCGGCGTCGTACAGCAGCACACCCAGATAGCGGATGCGGCCTACGCAGGTTTCCGAGCAGACTGTGGGCTGGCCTGCCTCGATCCGGGGGAAGCAGAAGGTACACTTCTCTGCCTTGCCACTCTGCCAGTTGTAATAGATCTTCTTGTACGGACAGCCCGAGATGCACATGCGCCAGCCTCGGCACTTGTCCTGATCCACCAGCACGATGCCGTCATCCTCACGCTTGTAGATCGAGCCGGACGGACACGATGCCACACAGGTGGGATTCAGGCAGTGCTCGCACAAGCGCGGCAGGTACATCATGAAGGTGCTCTCGAAAGTCGAGTACATCTCCTTCTGCAGGCCTTCGAACAACTGGTCCCTGGAGCGCGAGCTGAATTCGCCGCCCAGGTCATCCTCCCAGTTCGGCCCCCACTGTATCTTGTCCATCTTCTTGCCGGTGATGACAGACACCGGCCTCGCGGTCGGAGGCGTCTGGCTCAGTGGGGCTTTTTGCAGGTGCTCGTAGTCATAGGTGAAGGGCTCATAGTAGTCATCTATCGCCGGCAGATTGGGGTTGGCAAACAGATTGGCCAAGATCTTGAGCTTGCCGCCCTGGCGAGGTTCCAGCTTGCCTGCGGTATTGCGCTTCCAGCCGCCATTCCATTTGGCCTGGTTTTCCCATTCCTTGGGATAGCCGATGCCAGGCTTGGTTTCCACATTGTTGAACCAGGCGTATTCCACCCCGTCGCGACTGGTCCAGACGTTCTTGCAGGTGACGGAGCAGGTATGGCACCCGATACATTTATCGAGATTCAACACCATGCCGACTTGGGCGCGGATTTTCATTTGGCGACTCCTTCTTCGTCCTCGACGCGCGGCCCTTCCAGCCACTCCACTTTCTTCATCTTGCGCAGCACGACAAACTCATCGCGATTGCTACCTACCGTGCCGTAGTAGTTGAAGCCATAAGCCTGCTGGGCATAGCCACCTATCATGTGGGTGGGCTTGAGCACCGTACGAGTAACTGAGTTATGGATACCACCACGCTTGCCGCTGGTTTCCGCGCCGGGCACGTTCACGATCTTTTCCTGAGCGTGGTACATCAGGCACATGCCCTGCGGTACGCGCTGGCTCACCACCACGCGGGCGGTCAGGGTGCCGTTGACGTTGAAGACTTCCACCCAGTCGTTGTCGACGATGCCAGCCTGCTTGGCTTCGGCCTCCGATATCCAGACGTGCGGGCCGCCACGGCTCAGCGTCAGCATGCGTAGATTGTCCGAATAGGTGCTGTGTATGCCCCACTTCTGGTGTGGCGTAATCCAGTTCAGCACCAGTTCGTGTTCACCATTCGAATGGCGTCCCAGCATGGGCTTGACGGTCTTGGTGTCGATGGCCGGCTTGTATACGCAGGAGCCCTCGCCGAAATCCAGCATCCAGCGGTGATCCTGATAGAACTGCTGCCGGCCCGTCAGCGTGCGCCAGGGAATCAGCTCATGCACATTGGTGTAGCCTGCGTTGTAGCTGACCTCTTCGCTCTCCAGCCCCGACCAGGTCGGCGCCGAGATGATCTTGCGCGGCTGCGCCTGCACATCACGGAACCGGATCTTGTCGTGTTCGCGACCGACTGCCAGGTGGGTATGGTCTCGACCAGTGATCTTGCTCAGAGCGTCCCAGGCCTTGACCGACACATGGCCATTGGTCTCAGGCGCAAAAGTCAGGATCATCTCGGCAGCATCGATCGCGCTATCCAGCCGTGGCCGCCCCTGGCTCACGCCCGGCTCGGTCACGGTCCTGGTCAGGCCGGCAATCTCATGCACTTCGTGCTTGGTATCCCAGTTGATGCCTTTGCCGCCATTGCCCAGCTTGTCGAGCAAGGGGCCGATGGAGGTGAACTTCTTGTAGATATCGGCGTAGTTGCGTTCCACCACGGTCATATTGGGCGCTGTCTTGCCCGGTATCAGGTCGCATTCACCATGCTTCCAGTCCTTGGGCTCCAGCGGCTGGCCCAGTTCGCCCGGGGTGTCATGCATCAGCGGCGTCAGTACGATGTCCTTGCGAGTGCCGAGATACGGCCCGCCGATGTCGCTGAACTTCTTTGCCAGCAGCTTGTAGATTTCCCAGTCCGTCTTGCTCTCCCATAGCGGCTGTACGGCCTCGCTGAGAGGGTGGATGAAGGGGTGCATGTCCGAGGTATTGAGGTCGTCCTTTTCATACCAGGTAGCGGTAGGCAGCACGATGTCGCCATACAGGCAGGTAGTACTCATGCGGAAGTCCAGCACGGTCAGCAGATCCAGCTTGCCCTCGGCAGCCTGCTCGTGGAACTTCACCTCGGATGGCCGGATGGCGTCGGCCTCGTCGGCGAACAGGGCGTTCTGGGTACCCAGCAGGTACTTGAGGAAATACTCATGCCCCTTGCCGCTGGAGCCAAGAATATTGGAGCGCCAGACAAACATATTGCGGGGGAAGTTGGCCGGATTGTCCGGGTCTTCACAACTCATGTGCAAACTGCCCGACTTGAGCTGTGCGGCGGCATAGGCCACCGGATCTTGGCCGGCTGCTTCGGCCGCAGCTACCACGTCCAGCGGATTGGTCTGCAGTTGCGGCGTCGACGGCAACCAGCCCATGCGCTCGGACTTGGCGTTCAGGTCTATCATGCTCATGCGGCCATACTTGGCACGGTCTGCCGTGGGGGCGAGTATCTCGTCCACGTGCAGCTTTTCGTGGCGCCACTGGCTGGTGTGGGCATAGAAGAAGCTGGTGCCATTCATCTGCCGCGGTGGGCGCTGCCAGTCGCTGGCGAAAGCCAGCGGGGCCCAGCCAAACTGGGGCCGCAGTTTTTCCTGGCCCACATAGTGGGCCCAGCCACCACCGCTCTGGCCCACGCAGCCACACATCATGAGCATATTGATGATGCCGCGATAGGTCATGTCCATGTGGTACCAGTGGTTCAGCGCTGCGCCGACGATGACCATGCTCTTGCCATGAGTGTCGTGGGCATTCTGGGCGAATTCGCGTGCAACCTGGATCACCAGTTCGCGCCGCACTGTGGTGTGTTTCTCTTGCCAGGCCGGGGTATAGGGCACGTCATCATCAAAACTGGCAGCGACATTGCCGCCACCCAGGCCACGGTCTACGCCGTAATTGGCCATTTGCAGGTCATACACAGTTGCCACAGACACGGTTGTGCCATCGGCCAGGGCGATACGCTTGATCGGTACGTTGCGCACCAGCAGCTCATCGTGCTCCCCGCCAAAATAGGGGAAGCCCACGCCTGCTACGTCATCGCGCTGATCAATCAGGCTGAGCAGCGGATCGACCTCGCGGCCGCTACCGCCATCCTTCTGTTCCAGATTCCAACGGCCCACCTTTTCGCCATCATTGACCTTGCCCTCGCCCCAGCGGAAACCGATGGTGCCGTTAGGCACCACGACATCGCCGCTACGGGCATCAATCTGCAGCGTTTTCCACTCCGGATTGTTTGCCTCGCCATGATTGCCCGCCAGGTGGGCTGCACGCAGGAAGTGATCGGGCACCAGGCAACCGTTGCGCTCCTTCAGCATCACCAGCATGGGCATGTCGGTGTACTGTTTGGCATAGCTGCTGAAGTAGTCTGACTTGCCTGTCAGGTGAAACTCTTTGAGGATCACATGCCCCATGGCCATGGCCAGGGCGGCATCGGTACCCTGCTTGGGCGCCAGCCAGATGTCGCCAAATTTCACCATCTCGCCAAAGTCGCTCGACACGGCCACGGTCTTGGTGCCCTTGTAGCGAACCTCGGTGTAGAAATGAGCGTCCGGGGTACGTGTCATGGGCACATTGGAGCCCCAAACCATCAGGTAGGTCGAGTTGTACCAGTCGGCCGACTCAGGCACATCGGTCTGCTCACCCCAGATCTGTGGGCTGGCCGGTGGCAAATCACAGTACCAGTCGTAGAAACTCAGGCAGGCGCCGCCAAGCAGGCTCAGGTAGCGGGCACCGGCAGCGTAGGACACCATGGACATGGCCGGAATCGGCGAGAAGCCCACGATGCGATCAGGCCCGTATTTCTTGATGGTCAGTGCATTGGCGGCCGCAATGATCTCGGTGGCCGTATCCCAGTCGGCACGCACAAAGCCCCCCTGCCCGCGCACACTCTTGTAGCGCTTGGCTTTCTCGGGGTTCTGGCTGATGGATTCCCAGGCAGCGATTGGATCCATGGTCTTGCGGGCTTCGCGCCACATCTCGATCAGGCGGCCACGTATCATCGGGTACTTCACCCGCTGCGCCGAATACACATACCAGCTGTATGAAGCACCGCGAGGGCAGCCACGGGGCTCATGGTTAGGTAGGTCTGGGCGGGTGCGCGGGTAGTCGGTCTGCTGGGTTTCCCAGGTGATCAGGCCATTCTTGACGTATACCTTCCAGCTGCAGGAGCCGGTGCAGTTCACACCGTGGGTGGAGCGCACGATCTTGTCGTGCTGCCAACGGCTACGGTAGCCGTCTTCCCATTTGCGATCCTCATCCACCACCGCGCCATGACCGTCCGAGAATGTGGACTTCACGCGCGACATGAATTTCAGTCGATCCAGAAAGTGACTCATTATTGCTCTCCATGACGGTCACCCTGAAGGTGGCCCGGGCTGCGATTGGGACAGTGCCACTGTAGTTTTTTGCGCCTGCGCTTCCCATTCACCGGAGGGAGGGGGTAAGGCAGCGCAGTGGGACTAGTCCGCATAGGCCATATGGACTAGTCCCACATGGCCACAAAAAAAAGCGCCCATAAGGGCGCTTGGGGATCAGCAAGGCATGGGTGCTTGCTTGCGTGCGTAATACCACCAGGTGATGGCCATGCAGCTCAGGTAGAAAGCGATAAAGCAGAACAGCGCGCCATCCACCCCGCCGGTCAGGTCTATCGACGTGCCGAAGCTCTTGGGAATGAAGAAGCCGCCATACGCCCCTATGGCGCCGGAAAAGCCCAGTACGGCAGCCGCCTCTTTGCTGGCATCCACTACCGCCTGTTTTTCGGCTTTCTCGCCACGCCCCCTGGCTTCGCGCTGACGCTCAGTCAGGAAGATCACTGGAATCATGCGGAAGGTAGAGCCGTTGCCTATGCCGGTAAGGGCAAACAACAGGATGAACATGGCCAGGAAGCCATAGAAGTCGCCCCCCTGCCCGCCTTGTGGCAGGTAATGCAGCACCCCGAAGACGGCCGCAATCATGCCGGCGAAGGTCCACAGTGTGACGCGCGCACCACCCAGCTTGTCAGACACCCAACCACCCAGGGGCCGCGCCAAGGCGCCCACCAGGGGGCCAAGAAAGGCATAGGCTGTGGGGTTGATGCCAGGAAACTGGGACTTGGTCAGCATGGCAAGGCCTGCAGAGAAGCCGATGAAGGAACCAAAGGTGCCCACATAGAGCCAGCACATCAGCCAGTTATGCTTGCGCTTGAAGATCACAGCCTGATCGGCAAACGACGCCTTGGCATCGGCAATGTCATTCATGCCAAACCAGGCGGCCAGGCTGGCAGCGATGATAAAAGGCACCCAGACAAAGCCGGCATTCTGCAACCAGATGCTTTTTTCCACGCCATCCTTCACATACTGCTGCGGCTCGCCACCCATCGCTCCCAGCAGGCCCATGGATATCACCACGGGCACCACAAACTGCACCAGCGAGACCCCAAGATTGCCTATCCCGGCATTCAAGCCGGTGGCCAGGCCTTTTTTAGCCTTGGGGAAAAAGAAACTGATGTTGGACATGCTGGAGCTGAAGTTGCCCCCGCCCAGGCCACACAGCAGCGCCAAGATGAGCAAGGTGGGGAAGCTGGTACTGGGGTCGCGTAACGCGAATCCCATGCCCAGTGCCGGTATCAGCAGGCTGGCAGTGGAGATGGCCGTCCATTTGCGCCCGCCAAAGATGGGCACCAGGAAGGAATAGAAAATCCGCAGGGTTGCTCCAGACAAGGCCGGCAGTGCCGTCAGCCAGAACATCTGGTTCTTGGATAGCTGAAAACCTGCCTTGTCGAGGTTGACCACCACCACACTCCAGAGCATCCAGACACTGAAGGCAAGCATCAGTGCCGGAATGGAGATCCATAAATTGCGATTGGCAATCCGCGCACCGGTTTGCTCCCAGAAGCTGGTATTTTCCGGTTCCCAGCGCTTTAGTACGTGACTGGACATGATAGATATCCTTGATGGAGGAAAAGAGTGAATCCGTAAGCGCTTGCTTTTGAACTGTTATGCCGCACGGGAAGCCAAGGCGCGCTGCCCCTCTGCGACACTCTCCGGGCGGAAACTGAAGTGCATCCAGACCAGGCTGACGCAGACCGTGCCATACAGCAGCATGAAGGCACTGGAGCGGATGCCGGTCAGATCCAGTAAGGCGCCGAACATGATGGGCAGGATGAATCCGCCCAAGCCGCCAGCGAGACCGACCACGCCAGAAACCGCACCAATATTGGTGGGGAATTCGTCTGATATGAACTTGAATACCGAAGCCTTGCCTATCGCCATGGCGATACCAACCACAAACAGCAGGACGGTGAACAGCGTCGCATTCAGGCCGATATGGAAGGTGCGAGGGCCTTCGACGGTAAGGATGGTGAATTGGGTTTGCGGATAGCTGAGCAGAAAGAAGGCAATCCAGCACACCCACATCACCCACCAGGTGGTCTTGTAGGCACCGTATTTGTCCGACACCCACCCACCAATCGCCCGCAGCACCCCACCAGGCAGAGAAAAACAGGCCGCCAGCAATGCAGCCAGCCTGAGATCAAAGCCGTATTCGCCGATGTAGTACTTGGTCATCCACAGTGCCAGGCCCACGTAGCCGCCGAAGACCACTGAGTAATACTGGCAATAGCGCCAGACGCGGGGGTCTCGCAGCATCTTCAACTGCTCGCCAAAACTGCCACTTTGCTTGACCAGATGAGCGGGATTGCTGGCCGAGAGAAACCAGAACAGCACGGCTGTCACCAGCATGGCAACAGCGTAAACCTTGGGCACGATCACCCACGCGCCACCCGCCGCGGCAATCAGCGCAGGCGCCACGAATTTGGTCAGGGCCGAGCCTGAGTTGCCCGCGCCGAACACGCCCATGGCAAAACCTTGGCGGCTCTTGGGAAACCAGCGCGCGACATAGGGCGTACCGACCGAGAACGAGCCGCCAGCCAGGCCCACAAACAGCGCCAGGACCAGGAACTGCCAATAGGCAGTTGCATAGCTCATCAGCCAGATGGGAATCACCGTGGACAGCATCAGGATGAACAGCACGATGCGTCCGCCGTAGCGATCAGTCCAAATGCCCAGCGGCACCCGCACCAATGATCCCGTCAGCACGGGCATCGCGGCCAACAGGCCAAACTGAGTTTCGGATAAATCCAGCTGCTTCTTGATGGGTATGCCGAGTACGGCAAACATCATCCAGACCGCAAAGCAGATGGTGAAAGCAAACGTACTGGATAGCAGTACCGAGGTAGCCTGACTGTTGCCGGCTGTAGTGTCCTTAGCCATGATGCTCTCTCACGATCGTCTATATCTCGTGAGAGCCAGCTTAGAGTGACTCGGTACTGTCCACCATTCGCCAATAGAACCAGATAGGACTGGGCAGACTGACTAGTTCGCCTGGGTGATATCTCGTAGCAACCCAAGCAAGTCACGCCCCTGTATCGTGCTCGCTAGCCCGCATCTTTCACCAGTAGTGCCCAAGTCCAAAGCTAACCTAAATTTTTCGCTGGCCTCGTGGTGTGCTGATGCCGCTTGCCGAGATTCGGGCAAATCCGTGACCGCAAGACGCAGCCCCCTACCCCAGCGCTGACAGCGTGCCTAGGGCGCACCCAGCGTGGGCTCAGGATTAGTTGAATCAGGCAGCGACGAGCAGTTTGGCAACGTTATGCTTCCCGACCCCGGAGACTTTATGGTTCCCGTCACACTAGTTGTGACGGGAACCATAAAGTTGCCGCTGCGGCAAGTATATGCTTCCATTTTGTTGTGTTTTCTTACAAACCTCGTAAGAACCGTCACTTCAGCCGCTCTTCCCGCCCGCCCCTCGTCTGCTTCAAAGCCAGGCCGTTCAACGGTTTCAGCGGTTTACCCCCTAAGCCTCACTCTTCCACACGTATGCCATTGGACTGGCAGCTTTATGCTTCGTTTTTCGCAAAACGGCAGCTTTATGCTTCCCGCTTCTCACGTGTGGAACCATAAAGTTGCCGCTTTTCGTGCAGCATGGAACCATATGGGAAGCATAAAGTTGCCGCCGGTGCTCGGCCCCAAATTGGCGCGCAACATCGTACTGCCAGCCCCTTGTCTGAACACCGCGTTCGATTGACTAGGACAAATGTCCGCGATGAACCTTATCCTTGAACGAACCGAGCAGGTTCCCTACTTCACCGACATACGCTTGATGCTGGATGCACTTGGTGTCTGTGCTGCTGACTATGACTGGTACATCAGCGACATAGAGACCAACTACTACGGCACTGACTTTCATTCGGAAGACCAATGGATATGCGGCCAGCAGCTTTCGGACTTCCTTCAGAACAATGATGTGCAATTCATCTGGGCCGTGTTCAGCGCAGTTCCGACCGGACACCGCTCGGCAGTCGAGGAAGTACCATACGTTGAAGGCAACCCGAACTATTGGAAAGGAACCGAGCCAATGCCGCAGCTTGCTGGTGCACTGTTCGAAATTGCCTGCTGGGATAGCAGTGCGACGATTTTCATCGGACTTCCTGCGGAGATGGAAGCCTCATTAATTCGTGCCTACCCAGAGACGCGCCCATTGATTGGCGCTCGATAAAGCGTATCGCGCAACCTGGTAATGCTAATGCAGCATTGGCGTCAGAACTGTTAGCGCCCATCCCCCAACCCAAACACGCCATAGCGTTACAAAAATGCTAAACCTCGAAGACCCAACGTGGTCAACGCTTGACCATGCATATGGTTCCGCAACAGATATTCCGCCGATGCTGGCGCAACTATCCGAAAACGGCCTGCCGTCCCACAACCAAGCCATTTGGTTTGACATTTGGAGCGCGCTTGCACACCAAGGCGACGTGTATTCTGCGTCGTTTGCAGCAGTACCCCATATTGTCGAAGCGCTTGCGCTGGCGCCAGAAAAGGCCGGCAGCGACTATTTCCAGTTCCCTGCGTGGGTGGAGATTTGTCGTCGCAAGCAAGGCGCTGTGGTGCCACCAAACTTGGAAGCGGCCTACCGTGCCGCGCTAGCGCGAATGCCATCGCTTGTCGCCCTTGGTGCAACTGCCGACTGGGACGAAGGCATGGTTCGTTGCGCACTTGCCGCAATTGCGGCGGCCAAGGGCCAACATCAGATCGCCGAAGCCGTGCTGGAACTATCGCCAGGCATTGCGGGTGTGTTCCTGGAGCGCCTAGACGAGGGAGATTTTGAGGCCGAGCAGTAGCACACTAAGCCAAGAGCAAAAATGGAGTCAGGTCTTGTATTTTGCATATTCCAAACAGTCTTGGAATGCAAAATACAAGACCCTATGCATTCAGTTGGATTGATTTTAGCGGTTGCTACCGTGGATGAACAACTTGGGCTCGTCCATGACTACGGTGCAATCCAGTGGCTATCGTCGTGGATAGCGGCAATCGCGCGAACAATCTAACCGAACAGTATTGAGACCTGACCCTATGCTTTCTCATAGTGTTCATGTTAATCCAGATATGTCTGATCAGCTTTAAGGAGCATCCACATGTCGAAAGTGACTCTGTTTATTCGTGACTTTGGCCCCAAGAAGATTGAAGCAATTGGGGCTATTCGAGAAAAACTAGGTATTGGATTGTCACTAATAAACCAATCTTTTGCTAATGGCACCCCATTGCTGGAACGGGCAATATTTGATCGGAACAATCCAGATTTTCCGAATCAACTCTTGGACTTAATTAGGCGGCTTGATGCTCTTCAAGTTGGGTATGTAGCATTTGAGATTCTTGACAACCAAACTTTCTCGTTGCCTGGGAAGTACTATGAAATCACTTTCGACAGATTGACACAAATGATTGAAGCCCGCGAGAAATCTGTAGAACAGCAGCGTAACATTGGTGAACTTCAAGACGGTATGCCATAGCCATAATAGCCACCACTGCCCCGTTCGGCGTTCACAACAGCCCCTTTAACTTGCAATGAAACATCACGCAAACCACAAACCGACGTCCACCCGGATTTGAGTAGCACCACAATTTGGAGTCAAACTCCATCAAAGGAGATTAGTCAGTCAGTACCGGTAAGCAAACATAGGGGTCTTGTATTTTGCACTTTCAAAAAAGCCTTGGAATACAAATAACAAGACCCTGTGAGTTATGACTTAAACGATTGTAAATACACTCGATGATCTACTGGATTATTGAGGGTTGATTTGCAGCGCGAGGAAATCTCAATGCGACAAGACATCATGATCATATTGGATATGTCGATATCTGCCGCAGAAATTGCTGATCTCCTCAAGGATTTCGGCTACTGGACTCTACCAAGTGACACTTGCATAAAAGTCTGGGAATCTGAAAACAGTGGAAGTGACGAGGTAGAAGTTGAATGTGCCTCGACCGATTTTTACAGGTATGATGAATCGGAGCTTAGCGCCATAAGAGCGATCATCGATAAGCCGCAGTTGGTTTATGTGAGTTTTAGGAACAAGCCGCTAGCTGAGAGAATAGTTAATTTGCTAGAAAAGAAATATGTTTCCATCATTGACAACGACCACGGCTCATTGACCTTCAGGGGTGTGCAACTGATTCGATAAATACATAAACCATAGTACCAGTTCTCGCACAAGCTACAAACTATAGGACCAGGTCTTGTATTTTGCATTCCAAGGCTGTTTGGAGGATGCAAAATACAAGACCTGACTCCATGGTTCCTGCTGAGTTCGCGGGGACGTCGATGCAAGAGCAGGGATTGCCGGTGCGACCAAAGGATTGCGGCATTTATGACCTCTGGACACGCTGGCTGAACACGTAATTGATGGAGTAAGGAAAATGCGCTTCGGCCCAAATACGACTTTGGTTGAGGAAGTTATCGAATACGCCCGATCTGGGGAATTTTTCACCGTGTCATATCAAGGAGGCATCACCGGATCGATAATCGAAGTGGATTTTGTGCATGCTCAAGAGTTAGCATGGACTCAAGAATCTATCGATGGTTTTACAAACTGGATGTATTTGCAAGACAAGTTTGCTGGTGAACTTCTTCGCCTTGAGTATACCCTCAAGGACTTCAGAGAGGCATCCAAAGAACTAAGCAAATTAGTCGATGAATTGGGAGCTATTGCAAAGGCTAGGTTTTCGCGTAGCCCCTTTGATGATATTGGTGATCAAATTGCGACCGATTTGTACTACTGCGCTTATAAGCGTGCAGTGATTGGAAGCGCCCCCCATTTCTTTGAAAAGTTGTTTGACTGCTATCGGATGGGGGGGTGGCCATGTGGCTGGAAAGGGACACATCCTGCTGGCTCAGTTGTAGTATTTTCTGCAAATTAAGGGAAACCACCCAACCAATTACGGGCGCACAGAACCAAGACAAACTATGAAAAACTATAGGGTCAGGTCTTGAATTTTGCATTCCAAGGCTGTTTGGAGGATACAAAATGCAAGACCCTGCGATGCGTTGGGTGCATATCGCGTATACAATGCACCCGAACGAAAAACTGCACGCTATGCCTCTCAAGAAATCGGTTCCTTTGCAGGTGGGGTAGCCGGAGGAACGCTTGAAACGATGGCTGTTAGCACTATCGCCGTTGGTTTAATCACCGGCGTGCCGGTAATCTTAGCTGGGGGAATACTGGCAGGTGTCGGTAGTAGTATATTTGCCTCAAGTTATGGCTGAGAGGTTGGAGACTACTACTACGATCTCTTTACGGGTAAATAAAAATGAAGCCAACTTTGAAGTACTTAAATACGCCAGCGATGGTTCGCTCTCGGCACGAGATGGCAAGCGATGCTCTCCGAGTGGTCGTGGAGAATATCAATGACAAAAGTGAGATATACCTCTCAGAAGATGGTGGCGAAACTTATCGCCAAATCGGCTGGAAGCAGAGTAAATTTGGCGCAATTGTAACTTGGCTACGATATAGAGATTGGCCACCGCACGGCGTAATATCCATTGAAGAAGTCGAGCCAAATTTGGTTGTTATCTACACTGACTACAGTAGGGGATTTTGTGAGACTGATTATCTCACCGCCATTTACTCCTATGATAAAAGAATATGGAAATTGAAATGGTAAATAAGTTGGAGGCCTATTTTGGCGTTCACAAGAGCCCACACCACCAACTGCCCCTCATGGTGTAAAGCGCTAACGGTTAGCCTCTGGTAACATATTCACCACAATAGAACCGGCGAAGTTTATGGAAACCCAAGAGGCATATGCGTTAGTAACAAGAGAGTTTGAATGTTATTATCAGGCAGATGAGCTGACTTGGAATAATTTCGCACTTTCTGAATTAGCCAAATACTCTGCAGAGAGGTTATTCTTCTACTCAGAAGGGAAAGATGTTCATGTGCTTATTTCTGTATTGCAGCAGGCCAAGTCAGAGAGGGATGGTAGCTTTGTAAAGTTTGTAGAACGGGAAACAAATGTGGATTGGGGTGACGCTGAGCACTGGGAACTATTTAAGAATCAAAAGGATATGATTTCGAGATCCTTGCAGAATATGAGCAATATGGTCGCATGACAATACTTTTCCAAACAGAGTTGACAATACTGCATTACGTGTGTGTCGGACGACAGAAGCGCCGCACCCCATTCCGTTTAGCGCCAGTGACGTGCGACCACTACTGGCAATGATAAAGGCTGAGGTGACATTCACCTCAAAATCGAAGGCCAGCTTGTCAAATTCGGCATCATTGAACATACGGCGGAAGGCCCGCAGTTCGTGCTGGGCAAGACCACTACGCTGACAAGTGAGAAGTAACCATACATAAGTTCATCCATCCCCGCAAAGCACAGCAGCGATACAAATGAAAACGCCGGCACAAGGCCGGCGCTTCTTACACCTGCGGTACCAACTCAGTCCGGCTGATACACATAAGCCTTCTGGTTCACCCGGCCGGCCTCGGCCTCTGCCTGGAAACCGCGATCTACCTGCTTGTCCCACAGCAGTGCGCGGCCTTCCACCTGGCCCTTGGCCACTTCCGGGTTCTTGTCGAGGAACTCACGCAGGAACTGGGTGGTTTCGGATACGTATGTGGTGTCTTTGAACAGCAATGCCATGATGGGTTACCTCTAGCCTAAATCCAGACAGTCATTATACCGCCAGATACCCTAAGCGCATGCAGGGACTTGGGCCCGCTGCAGGCATGGCCGAAAAAACAAACCCCTGCGCTGAGGCAGGGGTTTGTTGTCGCTGCGCGGTGTGTTGGATCAGATGCGTTCCACACACAAGGCCACGCCCATGCCGCCGCCTATGCAGAGGGTAGCCAGGCCCCGCTTGGCATCGCGCCGCGCCAGTTCGTGCAGCAGGGTGACCAGCACGCGGGCTCCTGATGCGCCGATGGGGTGGCCCAGCGCTATCGCGCCGCCGTTCACGTTGACCTTGTTCCAGTCCCACTTCAGCTCGCGGGCAACCCCCAGAGCCTGGGCGGCGAAGGCTTCATTGGCTTCGATCAGGTCGACTTGGTCCAGCGTCCAGCCGGCGCGGGCTAGCGCACGCTGTGTGGCGGGCACCGGGCCCATGCCCATGATGCTGGGCTCGACACCTGCCGAGGCATAGCCGGCCACACGCGCCAATGGCTTGAGGCCCAGCTCGGCAGCCTTCGCTGCACTCATCAGCATCAGGGCTGCGGCGCCGTCATTGATGCCCGAGGCATTGCCGGCTGTGACACTGCCCTCCTTGTTGAAGGCAGGGCGCAGCTTGGCCAGAGCATCCATGGTGGTGCCCAGCTTGATGTATTCATCGCTGGCAAACGCAACCGGATCACCCTTGCGTTGCGGCACCAGCACGGGAGTGATTTCGTCGGCAAAGCGGCCTGCCTTCTGGGCGGCCTCGGCCTTGTTCTGCGAGGCCAGCGCCAGCTCGTCCTGCTCCTGGCGGCTGATGTTGTACTTGGTGGCGATGTTCTCGGCGGTGATGCCCATGGGGTACTGGTTGTACACATCTGTCAGGCCATCGTACATCATGCTGTCCACCAGGGTGGCGCTACCCATGCGTATGCCATCGCGCGAGTTGGGCAGCAGGTGCGGCGCCAGCGACATGTTCTCCTGGCCACCGGCGATGACGATATCGTTATCGCCCGACAGGATGGATTGCACCGCCAGATGGGTGGCCTTGAGGCCGGAGCCGCACACCTGGTTGATGGTCAGTGCTGGCACATGCACCGGAATACCTGCCTTGATCAGGGCTTGGCGGGCCGGATTCTGGCCCAGGCCTGCGGTAAGCACATTGCCCAGTATCACTTCGCTGATCTGCTCGGGGGCCACGCCGGTCTTCTCCAGCAGTGCCTTGATGACGGTAGCACCCAGATCGGGGGCAGACACCTTGGCCAGGCTGCCGCCGAATGAGGCTATGGCAGTACGCTGTGCGGCAACGATTACGACTTCAGTCATGATTTGCTCCTACTTGGGTGGGGAGGCCGCCCGCAGCATCAAGCTGGCGCGGCGTCTGCATTACGCCCCATATTGATGGGGCTGGATTCCAGTTGTGCTACTACTCAGTGCCCGCCGTGGCGGGAATTGTTCAAGCCCGCAGCCGGCTGGCAGACGGAAGGCCGGCATCGGCCGGCCCGGCCTGCAATCAGGCACCGACCTTGGCTTTGACATAAGCACCCGGTGCCGGCTCGATGGCCTTGTAGCGGGTATTGCCCGGCTTCTTGGGCGCAGCTACCTGCTTGCCTGATTGCGGCGCGAGCCAGTTATCCCAATCCTGCCACCAGCTACCTGGGCGGCTCTCGGCACCGGCCAGCCAACTTTCGGCGTCGGCTGGATGGTCGTCGTTTACCCAGTAATTACGCTTGTTGGGGCCGACCGGGTTGATCGAGCCGGCAATATGGCCCGATGCGCCCAATACATAGCGCACCTTGTCGCTGCCCAGCAGCTGGGTGCCCCGGTAAGCCGATTGCCACGGCACGATATGGTCTTCGCGGGCGGCAAAGATATAGATGGGCCAGTCGTATTTGGCTACATCCACCGGCACACCGCAGACCGACATGGCACCAGGCTTGGCCAGGTTGTTCTCCAAGTACATATTACGCAGGAAGAACGTGTGCATGGGCAGGGGCAGGTTGGCCGAATCATTGTTCCAGTACAGCAGATCGAACGGGGGAGGTGTCTTGCCCTTGAGGTAGTTGTTGACCACGTAGTTCCAGATCAGATCGTTGGCGCGCAGCATGGAGAAGGCCCGGGCTAGCTCCTTGCCGCTGATCACCCCGCCCTCGGCCAGCTTGGCCTCGCGGCTCTTCACCAGCTCTTCATCAACAAACTGCTTGATATCGCCCGGCTCGGTATGGTCGATCAGCGAGGTCATGAAGGTCACGCTCTCGAACCAATCCAGCTCGCGGGCTTTCATCACCGCCAGGGTGGTCGCCAGGATCACGCCGCCTATACAGAAACCCAGCACATTGATCTTGTCCTGCTTGCTGATCTCGCGCACTACCTCGGCAGCCTTGATCACGCCGCTCTCGACATAGTCGTCCCAGGTCAGCTTGCCCAGCTCGGGGGTGATGCTGCGCCAGGACACCATGAATACCGTGTAGCCCTGTGCCACGAAATGGCGAACCATGGAGTTTTCGGGCTGCAGATCCATCAGGTAGTACTTGTTCACCGCTGGCGGCACAAACAGCACGGGCCGCTCGTATACCTGGGCGGTCGTCGGTGTGTATTGGATCAGCTGGAACAAGGGGCTCTCAAACACCACCGTACCGGGTGTGACCGCCAGGTTCTCGCCCACGGCAAACTGCGATTCGTCGGTCATCGAGATATGGCCCTTGGCCATGTCTTCAGACAACTTGCGCAGCCCTTCGGCCAGGCTCTCACCCTTGGTATCCAGCGCCAGCTTGATGACTTCGGGGTTGGTCAGGGCGAAGTTGGAGGGCGACATGGCGTCGATGAACTGCTGGGTATAGAAGCCCACTTTGACGCGGGTGGGGTCATCCATCGGCACACCATCGACCAGCTCGTTCAGCCACTTGGCGCTGAGCAGGTATTGCTGCTTGATGTAATCGTAAAACGGGTATTGGGCCCATTCGGGGGCAGCGAAGCGGCGATCGCCCTTGCTGGCTGGCGGGTTAGGTTGTTTCTCGCGGGTACCCAGCAGACCCATCCAGAGGTCCATCTGCTGCTGGTAGTAGCTGCTCTGCAGACCCACCAACTGCTGGGTGTTACCCATCAGGCCCTGCATGAACTGCTCAAACGCCTTGGGCTGGCTATCGCCAGCAGGGCGCATGCCGCCCACAAAGTTTTCCAGCAACTTGCGGTTGGCTTCGGTCAACGATTGCAGAAAGGCCTGATAAGGCTGGGATTCGCTGCCTGCTTGGGGTTCGGTACTGGACTGGCTCAAGCGCTGTCTCCTGATCGGTTTGCCCGTATTTTTGTATGTGTGTGGGCAGGGTAGATGCTGCAACGCAGCAAATTTGTACGCGCCCGCATTTTAGGCATGCCCTACCAGCAGACACAAGCGCCAATACATGACAGGTCATCTTGTCTAGCGCTCGGTCAAAAATGCACTGTAAAAGCAATACCTTGGTAATATTCGCCACTTCCTGGGTCATCACAAGCGCTTAATTCTTAAGCAATTATTGAGAACTCACTTGACTTGCACGACCTTAACCCATGATTTTCATGGCTTTTCATTGATCGCTTATGTATTATCGATTTATCGTGTATCTACATTCCGGAGACGTCGCATGCAGTCCCGCCTCTCCGCGCTAATTGCCGGTATCGTCGTGATGTGCTTGGTGTCCTTCCCCGCCCCTGCCGAGGCGGCCAAGGCCAGCAAGAAGCAAGTCAGCAGCAAGACGATACGTAGCAAGGCCGCCAAGAAACCAGTCAAGAAGCTGCGCTATGTGCGCAAGGGCAAACCCAGCAAGCTGGCTTTGAATAAGCCTCGCTTGCGTGGCGGCAAGATCACCCGCGTCTCTACCCGTGCCAGCACACTGGACTTTGGCGCACCCATAGGCAATCCAGGCGAATTGGCGCTGTACTCCAGCTCTGCCGTGGTGGTCAACGCCATTTCCGGCGAACGCATCTATGGCAAGAACAGCAACAGCCCTGCCCCCATCGCCTCCATCACCAAGCTGATGACGGCCATTGTGGCGTTGGACATGCATCTGCCGCTGAATGAATACATCACCATCACCGAAGAAGACGTCGACACCCTGAAGAACACCAGTTCGCGCCTGATGGTAGGCACCACACTCAGCCGTGGCGAGCTGATGCACCTGGCACTGATGTCGTCCGAAAACCGGGCCGCCCATGCACTGGCCCGCACCGCCCCAGGTGGTACCGCAGCCTTTATTGCCCGCATGAACCGCACAGCGCAATCGCTGGGTATGTATCGCACCACATTTGCCGACCCCACCGGGCTGACCAGCGCCAATGTCTCGTCAGCCGAAGACCTGATCAGGCTGGTGCAAGCAGCCCATCACTACCCCGAGATTCGGGCCTATTCGACCAGCGAAGGCTACAACTTCGTCTCCAACGTCAATAATCGCCTGTACGAATTCCGCAATACCAACCCCTTGGTTCGGAGCCAGAACTGGCAGATAGGCTTGTCCAAGACCGGCTATATCTCCGAGGCGGGCAAATGCCTGGTAATGCAGGCCACCATCAACGACACACCCGTCATCATTGTGCTGCTGGATTCTGACGGCAAGCTGACCCGCATCGGTGACGCCAATCGTATCAAGAAATGGCTGGAAACCAGCCCTGTCGCTATGTTGCGGGCGGGTTAGCACAACGCCGCATGCATCTGCTCAACGCCCGCTGACGCGGGCGTTTTGCTTTGCAGCGCCCGGAGCATAAGCTCAATGACAAGAAGTACTTGCATCCACCAATGAGAATCAATATTATTCGATAAACATTCTCATTGCATACACACCATGTACGTCTGCATCTGCAACGCCGTCACCGACAAGCAAATTCGCCGTGCCATCAACGATGGCTGCGGCAGCATGCGTGAGTTGCGCATGGAGCTGGGCGTGGCAGGCTGCTGTGGTAAATGCGCCCCTGATGCCCGCGCTCTGCTACTCGACAGCAAGCGCGAACAGATGACTGCAGGCCAAGGAGCCACCATCACCCTGGTACCCGCCTAAACAGACTTGCGTTTCCTCTTGCCGCACCCTGTCTAACTGGCATACGCTAGCGAGATAGGGGCGGCTATGCTGCTTTGCAAATTCGATTCTGCAAGGAGGGCATCATGAAGGGCGATAAAAAGGTCATCAGCTTCCTGAACGGGGCGCTGAAGAATGAGCTGACGGCGATCAACCAGTATTTCCTGCATGCGCGCATGTTCAAGAACTGGGGCTTCCAGGCACTCAATGAACATGAGTACCATGAGTCCATCGATGAGATGAAGCATGCCGATGCCCTGATAGAACGCATCTTGTTCCTGGAGGGCCTGCCCAATCTGCAGGAGCTGGGCAAGATCTATATCGGTGAAGATGTAAAGGAAGCCTTGCAGTGTGACCTGAAGCTGGAGATGGAAGCCATCCCCCTGCTGAAGGAAGCCATCGCCCACTGCGAGAAGGTGCACGACTACATCAGCCGGGAACTATTCGAGCACATCCTCGAAAGCGAGGAAGAGCATGTGGATTGGCTAGAAACCAACCTGGGCCTGATCGAGCAGATAGGCTATCAAAACTACCTGCAATCGCAGATATCTGGCAGTGGCTCCTGATCTATCGCCAGCGCACCATCACCGCTCGCGCCTGACTAGACTTGAGTCGCCAAAGAAACAGCAGGTGCCACTGCACGAAAGCCGCTGATTACTTACATCAGCGGCTTTTTTGTTGCCGGCGGGCCTATGCCTCAAGCGACTCAGGTAAAGGCGATCACGTGGTCTATTTCCAGCCGTATGCCTATGGATTCACCAATGGCATGATCGTGATGGCTGGGCACCAGGCTAAGCACCGTCGCACCCGAGGGTAACGCCAGGGTATAGAGGAACTGCGCACCCCTGAAAGCTTTTTTAACCACCCGCGCCTGCAGCGTACTGGCATCGTCATGCAGCACATCATCAGGGCGCAGCAGTACCTGCACCTTGCTACCCGTCGCGCAGTCCTGCATGGCCCGGCAGTTGCGCCTACCCAGCTCGAACACCAGCTCGCCCGGCCCGACCACCTCGGCAGGCAGGAAGGCCCCCTCCCCGACAAAGTCCGCCACGAAGCGGTCGGCCGGTTCATGGTAGAGCGCGTAGGCTGCATCCCACTGCCGCAGGCGGCCGCCTTCCATCACCCCTATCTTGTCAGCCAGGGCAAATGCCTCGTGCTGGTCATGGGTTACCAGCAAGGCCGTCATGCCACGGCTCTTCAGTATGTCGCGCACCTCCTGCGACAAGCGCTCCCGCAACTCCACGTCCAGGTTGGAGAACGGCTCATCCAGCAGCAGCAGGCGCGGTGCGGGCGCCAGGGCCCGGGCCAGCGCCACGCGTTGTTGCTGCCCGCCCGACAAGGCGTGTGTGTAGTGATCTGCATAGCCCGCCAGCCCCACCACCTCCAACAGCTCATCGACACGCTGGCGGCGAGCTGCCGATGCCACGCCTGTCATGCCGAAACCAACGTTCCCCGCCACCGTCAGGTGTGGAAACAGGGCGTAGTCCTGGAACACCATGCCAACCCCACGGCGCTGTGGCGGCCAGTGGTCGGCCACGGTGGCTACCGTGTCGCCATTGATGGCAATGCGGCCAGCCCGAATCGGCTCGAAACCGGCAATGGCGCGCAGCGCGGTGGTCTTACCGCAGCCGGAGGCCCCCAGCAGGCAGCCAATTTCACCCTCCAGCAGGGTAAAGGACAGGTCGTGCAGCACACGCTTGTCGTCATAGGTCACACCCACGCCATCCAGCGTCAACAGGCTCTTGCTCACGCGTGTTTCTCCGTCTGCACCGCCAGCAGGATAACTGGGATCAAACCCGCCAGCACGATGGCTACCGAGGGCAAGGCCGCCATCTCCCACTGTCCTTCACTGGTCATCTCGAACACCCGCACCGCCAAGGTATCCCAGCCAAAAGGCCGGGTCATCAGGGTGATGGGCATTTCCTTCATCACATCCACAAACACCATAAGCGCCGCCGTCAGCAAGCCCCCCCGCAGCATGGGCAGGTGTATGCGCCACAATACCGCACGTCGCCCCAGGCCCATGGAGGCTGCCGCCTCCTCCTGGCTGGCGGTAATGCGCTGCATGGCAGATTGGGTAGGCTCGAACGCCACCGCCAGGAAACGTGCCGCATAAGCCAGCAGCATCACCAGCAGCGTGCCTTTGATGACTTCGCTCACACCCGGCCAGCCCAAGGCATGGGCAGCGGTAATAAGATGATTGTCCAGCCAGGCCAGGGGAATGAACACGCCCACCGCCAGCACCGTGCCCGGTACCGCATAGCCCAGAGTGGCCAGGCGTGCCGCCAGCCGGCTGGCGATATCGCGCTTGCGCCGTACCGAATAGGCCAGCACCAGCGCCAGTACGACCACCACGCCGGCAGCCCCCGCCGACAACACCAGTGAGCGACCGACAAAGCCCATATAGCGCAAATCGAGCTGCTCGGCTGCTACCGACCACGCCCAGTAAAGCAACTGCGCCATAGGCACCAGGAAAGCCAGGCTCAGCACCAGCAAGCATGCACCCGCCACCAGCCAGCCTCGCCAGGGCGATAGACGCTCCGGCCGGTGGGCAGCCCCTCGACCCGTCGCGGTATAGCGCTTGTCACCACGGGCGCGCTGCTCAAGCAATGCCAGGGCCAGCACGGCCATCACCAGCAGCGATGCCAGTTGTGAGGCGGCGGTCAGGTTGAACAGGCCAAACCAGGCCTTATAGATGGCCGTGGTAAAAGTGTCGTAATTGAACGTAGCAACCGTGCCAAAATCGGCCAGGCACTCCATCAGTGCCAGGCTGACCCCACCCACCAGCCATGGACGCGCCATGGGCAGTGCCACCCGCCAGAAACCCTGGCGACGGCTCAGGCCCAGCGACGCTGCAGCCTCCAGCGCCCGCCTGCCCTGTGTAAGAAAAGCATTACGCGCCAGCAGGTAGACATAGGGGTAGAGCACCAACGTCAAGGTCAGTATCACGCCCCCGCGTGAGCGTATGGACGGAAACCAGCTGCTGTCGCCCGCAACATCGCGTATCAGGCTTTGCAGCGGCCCGGTGAAGTCGTACAAGCCTATCTGCACAAAGGCCAGCACATAGGCCGGCATGGCCAGCGGCAAGGCCAGCGCCCAGGCAAAATGCTTGCGGCCGGGGAAGTCATAGATCGCAGTCACCCAGGCCAACGATACGCCCAACCCCAGCGTGCCTACGGCCACCCCGGCAATCAGCCAGGCGGTATTGATCAGCAACTGCGGCAGTACAAACTCTGCCATATGCCGCCACACCTCGCCCTCGGGCTGCCACAGGCTGGCCAGCACCACCCCCAGCGGCACCAGCGTAACTGCCGCCACCAACCAGGCAAGGGCATGCTCATCCAGCCGACGCGGCAGGCGACGGGGGGTGGGCGGCAAGGGAGCGGTATGAGGGATATCGATGTCCATAAGACGGATAAAGCCAACGGCCGCTTGATTGCGGCCGTCGATGATTCATTCTACCCAAGGCAGAGCGCTGCTGCTAAGCGAAACCGCTACCCGGATTGATGCAGGTCAAAAGCGCCGGCCGGAAACGGTACTGTCCGGCCGGCGCTCCGATGCTTGCTGGGTGCAGGTAGTCCGTGTGCAAGAACCCGCGCAACAACGCCACAGCGGTTTTGTAAGCAGTGCTTAGCGATAGCCTGCGCGGTCCATCAGCTTGACTGCAGCTGCCTGCAACTCACCGGCCTTGGCCACGTTGATGTAGTCGTGCTTGAAATCACCCCAAGCAGCCACCTTGGCATCAGGCTTCACCTTGGTGTTGACGGGATACTCCATGTTCACGTCGGCATACAGGTTCTGCGCCTTATCGCTGGACAGCCATTCGATCAGCTTGAGGGCACCCTTTTCGTTCTTGGCATGGCGGGTAACACCAGCGCCCGAGATGTTCACGTGTACGCCCGTGGTCTTCTGGTTAGGCCAGAACACGGCCAGCGGCAAGGTGGGTTCCTTTTCCATCAGGCGGCCGTAGTAGTAGGTATTGGCAATACCTACTTCGCACTGGCCAGCCGCGACGGCCTTCAGCATCATGGTGTCATCCGAGAACGGATCGGTTGCCAGATTGGCAACCCAGCCACGCACGATCTGTTCGGTCTTGGCCTCGCCCAAGCGGGCAATCATGGTGGCCACCAGCGATTGGTTGTAGACCTTCTTGGAGGTACGCAGACAAAGCTTGCCTTTCCACTTGGGGTCGGCCAGATCCTCGTAGCTTGCCAGTTGGGCAGGCTTGAGCTTTTGCGTGTTGTAGAACATGGTGCGAGCCCGTACCGACAGGCCATACCAGCTACCCTTGGGGTCGCGCAGGTGGGCAGGTACATTGGCTTCCAGCACAGTGGACTTCACCGGCTTGAGCAAACCCATCTGCTCGGCCTGCCACAACACGCCAGCGTCCACCGTCAGCAGCACATCGGCTGGGGTATTGGCACCCTCAGCCTTGATACGCTCCATCAGCGGGCCTTCCTTGTCGGTCACGAATTTCACCTGCACACCGGTTTCCTTGGTGTAGGCATCAAACAGGGGCTTGATCAGCGATTCGATACGGGCCGAATAGACCGTCACTTCCTCGGCCATGGCGGGCATGGCAGCAACAAAGGCAGCGGCAAGCAACAAGGGGCGAAACTTCATGAGGCACTCCAGCTTTTGGATAGGTGGAAGAATCTGACGGGCATCCTCAAGCCATAGTCAGGCGGTGTTTGCTCAAGACGCTACCAGCCTACCCATGGCACCACGGGCATAACTGATACGGGCCAAGCGCACCCATCCGACCTACAAACCAGACTGTGAGAAAAATACCCTGCAAACGCGATTCTCTCACGAATGAGAACGCTTATCAAAATTGCCCGGATGGACTGGCGGATAACGGCAGCAGTGATCGAAGCGGTTCTGGCATACAATCGCCCCCTTATCCCTGTCGTCCCGGAATACCGTCCTATGTGGTTCAAGAACCTGCAGCTCTATCGCATTACCGATCTCAGCAAACTGAATGCCGACCAGCTCGACACCGAGCTGAGAAAGCGCCCCTTCGTACCGCTGGGCGCCACCGATCGCCTTGCTGCCGGCTGGATTCCTCCGGCCAGCCACGCACCCGACATCTTTGCCTACCCCAACTCCGGCGCCATGCTGATTGCCCTCAAGACTGAGGAAAAGCTGCTGCCGTCGAGTGTGGTCAAGGAGGTGGCCGATGAACGCATCACCGAGATCGAAGCCAAGGACCTGCGCAAGATAGGCAAGAAGGAAGCCAAGGAGATACGTGAACGCGTGGCGGAAGAACTGCTACCCCGTGCCTTCTCCCGCTCCAGGGTTCTGCGCGCGCTGATCGATTTTGAAGCTGGCTGGATATGGGTGGACAGCGCCACGCCAGCCAAGGCCGAGCTGTTGATCCAGTTCCTGCGCGAAAGCCTGGGCACCTTGCCCACCAAGCTGCCGCAAACCCAGCTCGACCCGGTCACCGCCATGAGCACCTGGCTGGAGCATGACGCCCCCAGCAACTTCACCCTGGACGCCGATTGCGTACTCAAGGCACCGGGCGACGGCGGCGCGCAGGTGACTTGCCGGCGGCACGATCTGAACTCTGACGAAGTCAAACAGCATCTCAAGACCGGCAAGCTGGTCACGCAGCTGGCGCTGAGCTGGGACGAGCGCATCGCCTTTGTGCTGACCGACAAGCTGCATATCAAGCGGCTGACCTTCCTCGACCTGCTGGAAGACCAGATCAAGGAAGCCAATGCGGAAGATGCCGCCGCCATGTTCGACACCACCCTCACCCTGTTGGCACAGGAAGGTCGCGGCCTGATTGCCGCCGTGATCGAAGCACTGGGTGACGAACTGGGCGAAATAGCAGCGCCCGCCACACCGATCGCTGCGCCTGCCCCGGCCCCCCAGGCAGCGGCACCGGCAGGCAAGGTAGACGTACCCTGGTAAACCAAGGGGATTGACCTACTTTGCCTGAACACCGTTTCAGGCTCCAAGACCGGCAGGCCGCCCTCGTGGCGAACCTGCCGGTTTTTTTCATTCTGGGCGCGGTGCCATCAGTTGCAGGCCTGCGCCAGCACGCCCATCCACCCCTTATCCGGAGGACCGATATCGCCCATTGATCATTTGCTACAGCAAATGTCATCCGACAGGCCTACATTTGGGGGAAAGCCTATCAATCACCCATCCACCAACGCATGTCCGATCGCCTGAACAAAACCCTGATCTGCAGCGTGGTTTTTCTCGATATCGTCGAATACTCGAGACAGCCCGTCAGCACCCAGATGCGCC
This sequence comes from Chitinimonas prasina, assembly GCF_030160395.1. GTDB lineage: Bacteria > Pseudomonadota > Gammaproteobacteria > Burkholderiales > Chitinimonadaceae > Chitinimonas > Chitinimonas prasina. Next base: position 56,370 of record NZ_BSOG01000006.1, on the reverse strand, counting down.
TGAAAGAGGCGTTCAACAGCCTGCTGTCCAAGGCGTTGCAGGATATCGCCGTCAGCGACCGAATCATCATCGATACCGGTGATGGCGCCGCCATCAGTTTCCTGGGCGACCCGGAAGACGCCCTGTTCGTGGCCATCAGCCTGCGCGACGCCGTGTTGCACAACAATGACCCGAACTTCCCACGCTTTGCCATACGGATAGGCATCAACCTCGGCCCGGCCAAACTGGTCAAGGACATCAACGGCCAGCTCAATCTGCTGGGCGACGGCATCAATGCCTCGCAGCGGGTCATGAGCTTTGCCGAACCCGGTTGCATCCTGGTGTCGCGCTCCTACTACGAGGTGGTGTCCTGCCTGTCGGACGAGTATGCGCAGCTATTCCAATATGAGGGCTCGCGCACCGACAAGCACGTGCGGGAGCATGAGGTTTACCAGGTCGGCTTCGGTGAGCTGGCCAAGCGGGCGGTGCGGCCCGGCGGTATCCGGCGTGCTAAGCCCGGCAGCCCTGCCCATAACAAGCGCATGCTCAATCTCCGGCAAGGTGGCATAGCCGCGCTGTTGGTAGTGGCCTTGATTGCAGGTAGCTGGTGGTTCATGCAGCGCCAGGATGCTCCGCCACAGCTTGCCTTGCCGGCTGCAGCACCCGCAGTGGCGCAGACGGAGGCCGCTCCCGTCGCAGCCCCGGCTGCAGCTGACCCCGCCAAGCGCCAAGCCATCGCCACCAAACCGGCCGCGACCTCCGCACCGCCTGCCACCCCTGCGCCGACCAGCACGCCTGCAGCTACCCAGACCAGCACGCCCACGCCTGCCCCAGCCTTGCCGCCGGCAACTGCCATCACACCGCCAGCCGAGGCTGGCAAGGCCACGCCGAAAGCCCACGAAAAACCCACCGTCAAACCGACGCCAGCCGTCAAACCCGCGGTCAGCAAGCCCAAGCGTCAGGCAGAAACCGATATCCCAAGTCAGCCAGCACCCAGGCCGCGCGAAAAGGTCAAACCCTGCCCAGTGGCGGAATGCACACCGGATGGCCGCCCCAAGCGTGATCGCTAGCCTTGCAGGGGAACAAGCCAAGCCAGGGGAGATGCAGGCAGCTGGTATATATAAGTAACTGATTCTACACTCCAGCATCACCCAGCTGGAGTCGTCCATGTTACGCCCCACCCTGCTTGCCATCGCCCTGCTCGGTCATGTCTATGCAGCAGACCGGATTACCGATTCCCCCTTTGCGACGCGCTCGGAAGTCATCGCGCCCAAGGCCATGGCCGCCACCAGCCAGCCACTGGCTACCCAGATTGCACTGGACGTGATGAAGCAGGGCGGCAACGCCATCGACGCCGCCATTGCCGCCAATGCCGCGCTGGGACTGATGGAGCCAGTAGGCGCCGGCATAGGTGGCGATTTGTTCGCGCTGGTGTGGGACGGCAAGACCCGCAAGCTCTACGGCCTGAATGCCAGCGGCCGCTCGCCCCGCTCCCTGACGCTGGCCCAGCTCAAGGCCGAGCTGGACAAGCAGGGGCTCAAGACCATTCCGCCCTTAGGGCCCCTGCCGGTCAGCGTACCGGGTGCGGTGGACGGCTGGTTCAGCCTGCACGCCCGGTTCGGCCAGCTTCCCATGCGCGATATCCTGGCCCCCAGCGTGCGCTATGCCCGCGAGGGCTTCCCGGTCAGCGATGTCATCAGCTACTACTGGCAGCGCAATGTCCGTTCCCTGCTGCCCTACCCCGGCATACGCGAGCAGTTCACCCGTGATGGCGTGGGCCCGCAGAAAGGCCAGCTGTGGACCAACCCCAACCTGGCCAGAACCTACGAGATGCTCGGCAAGCAAGGCCGCGATGCGTTCTACAAGGGCGAGATCGCCCGCAAGATCGCCGCCTATATGGCGCGCAATGGCGGCTATCTCAGCTACGACGACCTCGCCAGCCACAAGAGTGAATGGGTGGAGCCGGTATCGGTCAACTACCGTGGCTATGATGTGTGGGAGCTCCCGCCCAACACACAGGGTATCGCCGCCCTGCAGGCCCTCAACATTTTGGAAGGTTACGACCTCAAGGCAGCCGGTTTTGGCAGCACCCGCCATGTGCATTGGTTTGTCGAAGCCACCAAGCTGGCCTTTGCCGACCGTGCCCGCTTCTACGCCGATCCCGATTTCGTCCGGACACCGCTTGAGCAGCTGCTATCCAAACAATACGCGGCAGAACGGCGCAAGCTGATCACGGAAGAGCGCAGCCTGCAAAAGGTTGAGGCAGGCAATATCGCACTCAAGACCAGCGACACCATCTACCTGACCACCGCTGATGCGCAGGGCAATATGGTGTCCTTGATACAAAGCAACTACCGTGGCATGGGCAGCGGTATGGCGCCAGAAGACCTGGGCTTCATCCTGCAGGACCGTGGCCAGCTGTTCGCGCTGGATCCTGGCCATGCCAATGTCTATGCCCCCGGCAAGCGGCCCTTCCACACCATCATCCCGGCCTTTATCAGCAAGGATGGCCAACCCTGGGTCAGCTTTGGCCTGATGGGGGGTGATATGCAGCCGCAAGGCCACACCCAGATCGTCATGAACCTGATCGATTTCGGCATGAACCTGCAGGAAGCAGGTGACGCACCGCGTATCTATTGGGACACGCCGCAGCAACCCACCGGTGGCAGCATGACCGATGGCGGTGCAGTCAGCCTGGAGACTGGGTTTCCCTACAGCACCATCCAGCAGTTGCTGCAGAAGCGGCACAAGCTAGGCTACGACCTGGGCGGCTATGGTGGCTATCAAGCCATCATGCGGCTACCTAATGGGGCCTGGGCAGGCGCCAGCGAATCGCGCAAGGATGGCCAGGCCGCCGGATACTGAGTCTGGCAGGCTGCCTTTGAACGGGCTTTTACTCGCCACGCTCACGCAGAAAGCGCTGCACGGTCTCGCGCGCGGCGCGATTCATTTCGGCCTCGGACAAACGGGTACGGCTGGCGCTGTTACCCAGCCTGGTGTAGAGGCGGTATGCCAGCAAGACAGACAGGATCAATGCGAGCGCAAAAAGAGCGAGTACAAAAGGGCTGGGCATGGTGTAACTACATAAAGGTATAAAAACTATCGTCTATATATATTAATCGATACCTTGGGCGGCGGCATAGCCCGGCTGCGGCGGTAGTCGAGGTAAAATGGCGAATAGCCTGGCTTATCCCCTCAGAGGCAGGCTCTAAGGCCAGCACCAGGACGCGCCCCTCCTAGCAAAACCGGAAACCCATTCATGCACCCCGAACTCTCCCCGCTGGGCCGCACCAGTGCCTATGTCGAGCAATACGACCCCAGCCTGCTCTTCCCCATACCTCGCCAGGCCAAGCGCGACGAGATCGGCGTACCGAGCACCCTACCCTTCTTTGGCAGCGACTTCTGGAATGCTTACGAGCTCTCCTGGCTTAACCCGCGCGGTAAGCCGCAAGTCGCCCTGGCCAGCTTCATGGTGCCGGCGGACACGCCCAACATCATTGAATCCAAAAGCTTCAAGCTCTATCTCAACAGCTACAACCAGACCCGGCTGGATGGCGTGGATGCGCTCAGGACCCGGCTGCAGGCAGATCTATCGCAGGCTGCCGGCGGCAATGTGAACGTACGCATCGTGCTGCCAGAGGCCTTCGGTCGCGAGCGCATGGCGGAGCTGGATGGCTATTGCATCGATAACCTCGATATCGAGGTAGACCATTACACGCCTCAACCGGGCTTGCTCCGCACCATGGAGACCGGCGAGGGCATCGTGGAAGAGACCCTGGTATCGAACCTGCTTAAATCCAACTGCCTGGTGACTGGCCAACCCGACTGGGCCAGCGTGCAAATACGCTATCGAGGCATGGCCATAGAACGCGGCAGCCTGTTGCAGTATCTGATTTCGTTCCGGCAGCACAATGAGTTCCATGAGCAGTGCGTGGAACGCATCTTCATGGATATCAGCCGTGAATGCCGGCCCGAGGCCTTGTCGGTCTACGCCCGCTACACCCGCCGTGGCGGTCTGGACATCAATCCCTTCCGTACCAGCTTTACCCAGGCAGCCCCCGCCAATCTGCGCACGGCGCGGCAGTAGCGTGTTGTGGCTGCGGGATTGCTGTGGCGGTCTAAACTGGGTAGTGCCGACCGCCCTATTGCCCAGGAATCCCCCATGCCTCAAGCCCTGTCTGATGCCGAAGCCGCACAACTGCTGAAAAGCCTGACGCTGCCGCCGCTACCACAAAGCCTGGCCGAGTTCCGCCAGGCCAGGGCGGCGGGGGCTGACCTGGCCGACATGAGCGAATTGATCGGCCGCGATCTCAGTCTCGCCGCTGCAGTGCTCAAGATCGCCAACTCGCCCGCTTTTGCCAGCCGCCAGCTCAACAACCTGCAGGATGCGGTCATGGTGCTGGGAGCAGACAATCTGGACATGGTGGTGACCAGCGTTACCCTCAAGAATGCCATCCCGCTGGCCCCCATCCTGCGTGCATTCTGGGATGACGCCACCCAGATTGCCGCCATTGCCAGCCACTTGGCGCGCCGCTGGAATCTGATCAAGCCGGAGCAGGCCTATTTGTTCTGCCTGTTCCGCGATTGCGGCATTCCGGTGCTGACCCAGCGCTTTCCTGCCTATATCGCCACCCTGGCACGGGCGATGGAAGACCCGGCCAACTTTATCCGCATCGAGATGGACAGCCGCTCGACCTCACATGTGGTGGTGGGTTATCTGCTGGCGCGTTCCTGGTTCATGCCCTCAGCGATGAATGAGGCCATCCTGCATCACCATGATTTCGACCAGCTCGGCGATGACGAGCTGCTGGAACCGGAATCGGCCCGCCTGATTGCACTGGCGCGCCTGGCCGAATACCTGCTGTTCAGCCGCCTGCGCCGGGATGCCGACCCACACTGGCCACATATCCAGGCGGCCATTTTGGCTGAACTGGGCTTTGACACTAGCTTGATGAGTGAACTGACCGAGGTCGCGACCGACGCCCTCAAGTAGCCCGCAGCACCGGCATCACGGCCAGCGCAAGCGCTCGAAGCTGAAGGGTGCGGCTGGCGAGGGCATGACGCCTTTCAACCTGGCATCATGTGCCAGTGCCGCCTTGGGGTAGGCCAGCACGGCCCAGGGAGCTGCCGTCAGGAAGTGCTGTGCCGCCGCCTCGTACAGCTTGGCACGCTTGGCCTGCTGCTGCGTGGCCCGGGCGGCATCTATCAGGCTATCGAACTGCTTGTCACACCAGCGCGCAGTACTTGTCTGCGCCGCATCGCAGGTCAATAGATTGCCATACAGCTCATCGGGGTCCAGGCTGTTCATCCAGCCTGATATCACGATGGCGTGCTCACCCAGGCGGCCACGCCGCCCAAGCTCAGCCGCCTCCATGGCCACCAACCTGGTCTTGACGCCCAGCTTGGCCCAGTCGGCCTGCACCAGTTCGGCGGTCAGGCGCGGATTGACATTGGAAGCCCCGCCACCCACCCGGGCCCAGATACTGGTTTCAAAGCCATGGGGGTAGCCCGCCTCGGCCAGCAGCTTGCGGGCCTGCTCCAGCCTGGGCGCTATCGGCGGCTGGCTGGGTGCGCCCCATAGGGTGTCTGGGGCGTAGGGCAGCATGCCTGTAGCGGCGCGCCCTTCATACACGGCCTGCACGATGGCCGCGCGGTCTATCGCCAGGCTGAGTGCCTGCCGCACCCGCACATCATTGAACGGTTTCTTCTGGCTATTGAACGCCAGAAACGAAGTGATCTGCGGTTGATAATGCACCACCCTTACCTTGGGTGCATCGCTCAGCGCAGCCTCATCCTGCGGGCGCAGGCTCTCGCTCAGATGGCACTCGCCGGCGCGGAGCTTCTGCATGCGCACCGAGGCATCGGGATTGATGCTGAAAATCAGCTTGTCCACGGCAGGCCGGCCCCTGAAATACGCCGGGTGAGCGGCATAGCGTATGACGGCACCCTTCTCGTACTTGAGCAACTGATAGGGCCCGGTACCCACCGGCTCGCTGCTGAGCCTGGCCAGTTGCCCCGCCAGCGCCAAGCGGTTGCCGTACTCGGCCGAGACGATGGACATCGGCCAGGACGCCATCAGCGCCGGGAATGGCGCATAGGGCTTGGCCAGCACAAAGCGCACTGTGTAGGCGTCGATCTTCTCGCTGGCCCGTATCAACGCCCCCCAATCGCCGGACAGCGCGGCCGGGAATCCGCCTGGGGCCGTGGCAGCGCCCGGGTGGCTGGTCACGACCTGCCGGCGTACGCTCCACAACACATCGTCGGCATTGAAATCGCGGCTGGGCTTGAAGCCGGCAGTGGTGTGGAACTTCACGCCACGGCGCAGCTTGAAGGTCCAGCTACGGCCATCGGCCGACATGCTCCACTTTTCCGCCAGCTCCGGCACCAGCGCACCACTAGCCGGTGCATAACCCACCAGGCGGTTATACAGGGGGTAGGCGGCGGCGCGGTGGGTTGCAGCGGTATCCGACAAGGCCGAGTCAAATCCGTCGGGGTCGGCATCGGCACAGAACACCAACGGCTGGGCCGCCAGGAGGTTTACTGCCAGGCTACTGCAAAGCAAGGCCAAGCCAAGGCGCGAACGAAACAACATCAACTGAACCATCCCTTCAAGGCCGGCCATGCGGCACATGCCGTGCCGGCCCTGTATTGATCTCTGTACGTGCTCTGATCCGCAGCGACTCCAGAGCCGCTGACCAGTCAATGCTGGCAGCTACCACTCAACGCAGATAGGCCAGCGCCTGCTCATGCAAGGCGGCGGTTGCCGCCACCAGTACGCTGCCGTCGGAGTCCTTGTTCAGCTCGCCGCCCAGCCAGTCTGTCATCGTGCCACCTGCGCCCTGCACCACGGGCACCAGGGCAGCAAAGTCATGCAATTTGAGGCCGCTCTCCACCACCAGGTCATAGCCACCGCAGGCCAGCAGGGCGTACAGGTAGGCATCGCCGCCCCATACGGTAAAGCGGCAGCGCGCTTGCAAGCCGGCAAAGCGCTCGCCGGCGGTGGCCTGCAGATATTGCGGTCCGGTCGAGCCCAACCGGGTAGCTGCCAGATCCGTGACATCCGAGGTCTGCACCACGCTGCCATTGAGGGTGGTAGGCAGGCCCGCCACCCCCACCCAACGCTCGTTCAATACCGGCTGATCGATGATGCCCAGCACCGGCTTGCCATGGTGGAGCAAACCAATCAGGGTACAGAAGGTCGGCCGGCCCACAATAAAGCTCTTGGTGCCGTCAACCGGGTCCAGCACCCATACCCATTCGGCCCCATCCCGCTCACGCCCGAATTCCTCGCCGATGATGCCGTGTTCCGGCGTATGCTCGGCCAGCAAGGCACGCATGGCCTGCTCTGCGCCACGATCAGCCAAGGTCACCGGGCTGGCATCGAGCTTGTCGTCCACTGCCAGGCGGGTGCGGTAGTACGGCAGAATGAACGCACGGGCAGCATCGGCCAGGCGTTGAGCCAGCGGCAGGAAATCGGCGGGATGACTCATTGGGCTATCCTGGTGCGTAAACAAAGGAGGCAGCCATCTTAGAGCCTGTTCAAGATCTTTTCACCTCGTCGCCAACTTGCCGTGGGCTAATAGAGACTGTGCCAGCGTTATTTTCCCGGCTTGGATGGCTTAAGCTTGCCTGTCAGACGGTCCAGCACATCAGGTACCAATCTCTCGGCAAACCCGAACAGAAAGCTCCATACCGCCAGCTTGGCCAGTTCATGGCCACCTGTAGGCAAAGGGATGCTGGGCCAGTCGCCCGACTTGAACTGTGGGATCAGGCTGGCATTGAGTGCCGGGCTGAACAACTGGGTAAACAGGCCGCTAGCAAGCAGGCTGTAGCCCACCAGGGCAAACAAGCCCGCCAGCAGCATGCCTTGCACCACACTATCCTGCCCTACGTCCAGCGCACAGAGATTACCCAGGGCGGTGCCCTGGCTGGCATCGCCGCCTTGCGAGGGGCCTGGCGATTGCGCGCGCCGTGCAATGCTGGCATAGCCGCCGCTGATACCCAGCCAGGCCACCATGCTCAGCAGCGCCAGCCCCTGCCAGCCGAACAGCATGCCGCTCCAGCTCACCAGCACCGCGATTGCCGTCACCGCCCACAGGGTGGCGGCCAGCCTGCGGCGCAGCCGCCAGGCTTCCTGCTCACGCAGCAGGTTCTTGCGGAAAGCCCATTGCCGTTCCGATTGGAGATTGAGCGCCCATGCCCGCAAGCGCGGCTCGTAGTCCGCGCGTGCCGGATCGGGCAAAGCTGCGGCGGTCTGGTGAAACAGCTGGCCCAGGATGCCGGCGCGTTGTTCCAACTGGTAGAGCGGCATCAGTTGCACCACCCACAACTCCAGCGTAAACAGTTGCTGCCAGTCCAGCGTATCGCTGTTATTAGCCAGGGCTGCGGCTTCGCCATAACGGGGTAGCTGAGCAGCCTCGACCGGCAAGGCCCGAAAATCTGCCACGACTTGATCGACGTAGGGGCCGCCCACGGCTCTTACCTGTGCCAGGGGACGATAGGTGCGGCTACCCGCCATGGTTTGCTCCTCCTCGGTTAGGGCCTCATCCACACCCAGGGTGGGGATGTGCCGTTTTTTGTCTGTACAGCATCAACAGCCACTGGCCGAATTGCAAGCAGCAGCCTTATTCGGTAAAAATTTTGCTTCATCCCCCCAACGGATTCCCCCATGCGCCCTGCCTTGTTGCTGCTTGCCTGCCTGACCTTTGCCCAGGCCCAGACCGTAGAGGAAGCCCGGCTACAGCAGGTTGCTACCCGCCTGCCTGCGCTCAATACCGCCTTTGCTGGCCTGACCCGGGACTTTGCTCATGACTGGGCCAACAGCCGCGATGCACTCGAAGCCACCCGTGTTGCCCGCGAATATGGCCGCAAGCTCTGGCTTGGCGCCAAGGCCAGGCTGCATGAACAAGGCGATTTTGATGACAGGCCGCTTTATTGGGCCAGGCTGGCGCTGACCAGCATCATCCGGGACAACAAACCCGCCTTCCCCCTATTCGAAGCAGACCGGGCGGCCGCCATCGCCGCACTGGAGCAATCCAGCCGTGGCATGGATGAAATCCGCTACGACCCGGACCGCAAGATCAAGCGCATCCTGCTGACGGGTTTTGATCCCTTTGCGCTGGAACGCAACCTGGACCAGAGCAATCCCTCCGGCGTGACCGCCTTGCTGCTGGATGGCGAAGAAATCGTCGTCAACGGTGAGCGCGCACGGGTGGAAGTCGCCGTCTTTCCGGTGCGCTATGCCGATTTCGATGCCGGCATGGTGGAAGACTTCCTCACCCCCTGGATGGCCGGCCCACGCGCCCTAGCCACCTGGCAAGCGGCGGCGGGCAAGCTGCCGGCAGGGGTAGAGCCCCAGGTGGACATGGTGGTCACCGTCAGCATGGGGCGCGAACAGTTCGATCTGGAGCGTTACCCCGGCCTGCGCCGCTCGGCCAAGGCTACCGATAACCTGGCCGCCCTCAGTGGCGGCAGCCGCACTGCGCCCGTCATACCCTTGCTGCACGGCCTGCCGCTGGTAGGGCCGGAGTTCGTCGAGTTCTCCTTGCCGGTGGCCGCCATGCAGACCGCCAACGGCCCCTACAAGGTGCAGGACAATCGCTGGGTGCGGGTGATGCCAGATACCCGCATGGCCGCCGGCGGCCTTGCCGCCCTGCATGGCAAGACGGCAGTTGAAGGCGGCGGCGGCGGCTACCTGAGCAATGAGATCTCCTATCGCTCGGTACGACTACGCAACCAACTGGGGCTGGCGCAATTGCCGGTTGGTCATATCCATACGCCCTCCATCCAGGCTTTCGAGCCCGCCAAGACCGCCGACATCACCAAGCAGGTGCGGGAGATGCTGAAAGCCGCCATTAAAACACTGTAGCGGCCGGACGCTCAGACAGGCAGCAACTTGAACGCCACGCCGGGGCAGTGCAGCGGTTGCGCATGAAGGTTGCCGCCCGGTGCCGGGACAACGCCCAGCACCACATCGTGCAGTTGGCCGGTATAGCGCACCGTGTAGGGCCCAGGCTTGCCCAGGTCGTAGACCAGCCCCAGATCCACCTCGACCTGCAGGGTCTGGCCGGCGGTGAGCTTGCGATAGTCCACCGGCTGTGGCGTACCCCGCTTGAACATGGGCCCTTGGTATGCAAGCTCGCCAGTGGGCCCGCGCACGGTCAGGAAGCGGCCTTTCAGGCCTTCCAGCGGGGTGTTCCAGGCCAGCACCCAGACATCCTGCGGGCTGCGGTTATGCAGGCTGAAGCCCAGCATCACCGGCTGCCCCAGCTTGGCGTTGGGTGGCGCCAGCAGTTTGCACTCGAGCATGGGTACGGACGCCGCCTCCGCCAGAGGAATTAGAAGGAAAAAACCGGCCGCGCAAAGCGGCCGGATCAACAGAGGTATCTTCATGTCGGCTCGATGCCAGACAGGAGAAGAGGGAGCAGCTAGCCAGGGGAGCAAGCCACCTGCCCCATCGTCACCTTATGGCAGGTAAGGCGTGTTTTCGGTGAAGTACTCGTGGCTGTCGGCGTTATCCAGTGCCTTGGTCGGGCTCTTCTTGGCCAGGCTCTTGGCGGCCGTCTGGCCATAGGCATGGTCATCGGTGCCGGCTACGACATTGAAGTGCGACAGCTCATGCACAATGGTGCCGCCACGCGAGTCGGTACCGGTGTTGGCAGCCGCCCAGTAGGCACCGCACAGGTAGATCTTGTACGGCTGGGTTGGATAGACGTAGGCGAAGGTGCCGCTCTCGGTACAGGAGCAGTCAAACACCAGGGGCTTGGTATCCAGCGCATCCTTGATCTTCACGAAGTGCGACTTGGCCGTGTTCCAGTTGGTGCTGGAATACTTGCCGAACCAGGTGACATAGCGGGAGGTGCCCGACGGTGTCCCGTTCAGGTAGCTGACCGAGGCATTGGCGTAGGAGATGGCTGCCGACACACCGCTATTGATCTGCGACTGACGGGTAGCCGAGCAGTTGCTGGCATAGGACACGCTGGACGCAGTGATGCGATCAAGCAGGGCCGACAGTTTGCGGCCTTCCTCGGCCTGCCTCAGCAAGGGGCTGCTGCGGCCCTCTACCCACAGTGCCACATCATTCGAGCGCAGCATCTCCGACTCGACTGCAGCCTCGATACCTTCAGCCGCAGCGGTCTCGTTGATGCCCTTCAGCGGACGCTTGAGCATACGCTCGCTATCGGCAGCAAAGCGGATGCTGTAGCTGCCGCTTTGCGACATATCGTAGACGGAGGAGAGCTTGACGCGGCTGCTGATGGTCTGGCCGGGGCGAACCGTGATCAGGTCGGCTGCCGTGGGGGCACGGCGCTTGACCAGCGGGCCGAGATATTCGACCGGCTTGCCATCACGGCTGACTTCGAACATCGGGTCCTGTAGGCCGTTACCTGCCACATACCACTTGTACAGGTAAACGGGCTGACGGCTCTCATTGGTGTAGCGTACATCGACTTCCACATCCTGCGTGGCCATGGCGGACACGCGGGTGGCGGCGACGCTGACGCGCAGATCCTGCGCCTGAACCAGTACCGGCGCTGCGAGTGCAGACATGACGGCCATTGAAACAATCCAGCGGTGTTGCATAGTTGCTCCTAGTTCTCACCTTGTTATGTTGGCTGCTTGTGGCAGCCGCTCCTGCCCCTGTGCTGCGTTTTTATTTCGGGGCTCCAATATGGTTAGACTAGGGAAAACCCACATACAACTTGTACGTTTGTCCAGTGGATCAAATGACACAGCCACCCGGCAAGCACGCCATTGGTCAGGCCAGGTGCCGAGATGGGCAGCGGACCGCAACCCGCAGGCGGCCGTCCAGTCCAAGCTAGCGGAGTGGCAAGCGGCAGAAAAATCCATCACGACTGATTGACGTTTACGTCAATGTGAAGTTACAAAGCTAGCCAGCAATGCAGCACACCCTGCAAGGTGCTTCGCGCAAGCCCGGTTCCCGCGCATCCACCATACCCAGGCAAGGCTGCAACCATCCAAAACAAACAAGGAGCGAGACATGACCGAGAATGTAAAACTGCTGATCAACGGCGAATTCACCGAATCGAGCGCCAGCCAGTGGCAAGAGGTACGTAACCCGGCCACCCAGGAGGTCTTGGCCCGCGTGCCCATGTGCGGCAGTGATGAAGTCGCCCAGGCGGTAGCCGCCGCCAAGGCAGCCTTCCCGGCCTGGCGCGCCACGCCGATTGCCGAGCGGGCTCGCGTGTTCCTGCGCCTGCAGGCCTTGATACGCGAGCACATGGATACACTGGCCGCCACCCTGACCCGTGAGCAAGGCAAGACCCTGGCCGATGCCAAGGGCGATGTATTCCGTGGCCTGGAAGTGGTGGAACACGCCTGTTCGGTCGGCAGCCTGCAGATGGGAGAGTTCGCTGAGAACGTCGCCGGTGGCGTCGATACCTATGCCATCCGCCAGCCGCTGGGTGTCTGTGCCGGTATCACGCCGTTCAACTTCCCCGCCATGATTCCGCTGTGGATGTTTCCCATGGCCTGCGTGACCGGCAATACCTTTGTGCTCAAGCCCAGCGAACAGGACCCCATGACTCCCATGCTGCTGGCGCAGCTGGCACAACAAGCCGGCTTGCCCAAGGGGGTGCTCAACGTGGTGCATGGCGGCGTCGATGCGGTCAACGCCCTGTGCGACCACCCTGATATCAAGGCCATCTCCTTTGTCGGCTCAGTAGGGGTTGGCACCCATGTCTACCGCCGGGGCAGCGAGCACGGCAAACGGGTACAGGCCATGCTGGGCGCTAAGAACCATGCGGTTTTCCTGCCCGACGCCAACAAGGAGCAAACCCTCAATGCCCTGGTGGGCGCGGCCTTTGGTGCAGCGGGCCAACGCTGCATGGCCATCTCGGTGGCGGTGTTGGTGGGCAAGGCGCGCGACTGGATACCCGAGATCGTGGCCCGTGCGCAAACCCTCAAGGTCAGTGCCGGCCACGAAGCCGGCGCCGACCTCGGCCCCCTGATCAACCGGCAGGCCCTGGCACGGGTAGAGAAACTGATAGGCCAAGGCGTCGAGGAAGGCGCCAAACTGGAGCTGGATGGCCGCAACCCGGCGGTAGTGGGCTACCCCGATGGCAACTTCGTCGGCCCCACCATCTTCTCGGGCGTCAAGGCCGGCATGCAGGTGTACGAGCAGGAGATTTTTGGTCCGGTGCTGTGTATCGTCGAAGTGGACACGCTCGACGAGGCCATTGCCTTCGTCAACGCCAACCCCTATGGCAATGGTACGGCCCTGTTTACCCAGAGCGGCGCTGCCGCACGCCGCTTCCAGCACGATATCGACGTCGGCCAGGTGGGTATCAACGTGCCTATCCCGGTGCCGGTTCCCTTCTTCAGCTTTACCGGCTCGCGCGGCTCCAAGCTCGGTGATCTCGGCCCCTATGGTAAGGAAGTGATCCGCTTCTACACCCAGACCAAGACCGTGACCGCCCGCTGGTTCGACGACGAAGCGACTGCCGGTCCCGTCAACACCACCATCTCGCTGCGCTGATCGCCAAGGAAACCCGATGACCAACGCTTGCCATATCGCCTTTATCGGCCTGGGACACATGGGCGGCCCCATGGCTGCCAACCTGCTCAAGGCCGGCCACGCGCTCACCGTGTTCGACCTGGTACCGGCTGCCGTCGAGGCCGCCGTGGCACTGGGGGCCAAGGCCGCCCCCAATGCCCTGCACGCCGTCACCGAGGCCGACGTCGTCATAACCATGCTGCCCGCCAGCCAGCATGTAGAGGCCCTTTACCTGGGTGAAGGCCGACTGATACACGCCGTCAAGCCAGGCGCCCTGGTACTGGAGTGCTCCACCATCTCGCCCGAGGTAGCGCGTGCGGTCCATGCCGCAGCCAAGACCCGTGGCGTGGCCATGCTCGACGCCCCGGTTTCGGGTGGCACAGCAGGTGCCGCTGCCGGCACCCTCACCTTCATCATCGGTGGCGAGGCGGCCAACCTGGAACGCGCCCGCCCCTTGCTGGAAGCCATGGGCAAGAACCTGTTCCATGCCGGTAGTGCAGGCGCGGGCCAGGTGGCCAAGATCGCCAACAACATGCTGCTGGCCATCCACATGATAGGCACGGCTGAAGCACTCAACCTCGGCGTGGCTAACGGCCTGGACCCCAAGGTACTGAGCGATATCATGCGCGTCAGCTCCGGCGGCAACTGGAGCCTGGAAAAATACAACCCCTGGCCAGGGGTGATGGAGAACACGCCCGCCAGCCGTGGCTACGAAGGCGGCTTTGGCGTGGATCTGATGCTCAAGGACCTGGGCCTCGCCATGGAGGCCGCCCTGGCCAGCAAGTCCAGCACGCCGCTGGGCAGCCTGTCGCGCCAGCTCTATGCCCTGCATAGCAGCCTGGGCCATGGCGGGCAGGATTTCTCCAGCATCCAGCAATTGCTCAAGCGCAGCTGAGCGCGCGCGGGGCCAAGCGGAGGGTACCGTCATCAGGCGGCACCCTCCGCTTGCCATCGGGGCTACGTCCGGCAGTAGCGGTTCCCAAGGGCGATCAACTGCGAGCCAGCCAGAGACGCCATCAAGCCTTGAAGGTCACCAGTGGCAACAACCTGGCCACCGGGGCCAGCAGGCCAGCCTCCTCCTGCGCAGCCAGTACCGGGCCGATGGGCTTGTAGGCGTGCGGCGCCTCTTCAATCCGCCGCTCTTCCCGCAACGTCACACAATGCCAGCTACCGTCTGCCTGAGCCTGACGCATGCGGCGCACCTCCTGCCGCCTCAGCTGACGACCCGCACCGTGGCTGCACGACCACAGCCAGTCTGCATTGCCCAGGCCACTGACCAGATAAGACGCATCTCCCATCGAGCCGGGTATCAGGGCCAGGTCGCCACAGCGTGCCGGCGTCGCCCCTTTACGGTGGATATTGAAGCCCTGCTCCTGCAGCACCACGTTATGGGGTACATCCACCACCAGGCGGGATGTTGTGGCACCTGTCACCTCGGCCAGTTCCTTGCGGACCAGTTCGGCCAGCACCACCCGATTCAACCAGGCATAGCGGGCGGCCGTACCCATCGCTACCAGATATTCCGCCGCCAGCGTGCCCGCCAGGCCATACAGGCCGCTCGCAGGGTGCTTCACCCCTTGCGGCCAGGCATCACGTGCCTTATCCATCCAGCGCTGCCCCACATAGAAACCCAGGTCACGCGAGCCGCTATGTATCATCAGCACCACCTCCCCTTGCTTGAGGCCAGCCCGGTAGGCGGCATGCCGATCCAGCACGGCATCCACCCGCTGGAACTCCACAAAGTGGTTACCTGCGCCTGGCGTGCCCAGACAGGGGTCGCGCAGCAGCTCCCGATTACCCACCATGGCATCGGGCGCATAGCGACTATTGCCGGCAAAGTCCGCAAGGCCTATGCAGTCCGTCAATTCTGCAGCCAGCCGAGCGGTATCGACACCGGCCCATAATCCTTCCCTACCCAAGCCATCTATCAAGCCCAAGGGGCCAACATCAAACAGGTTACGGAAAGCCTGGCTGCGCAAAGGCACATCGCGGCCGTTGTCGAGCAACACCCGGGTCAGCCGCGCCAGTAATACATCGCGATGCCGGGCAAAGCCCGCTTCATCCAGCCCGGTGGTAATCAAGCGCATGCCGCAGTTGATATCCGTGCCTATGCTGGCCGGAATCACGAAATTCGGCCCTGTTGCCACCACAGAACCAACAGGTGCAATGGAGCCGGGGTGAAAATCCGGCGTGGCGCAGGCCTTGCAAACCGCATGGTGGCCATCTGCCGAACGTACGGCAGCGAAATCCAGCAGTTGCCGAACAGCCTTTTCTTCCAGCGGAAAACTGGCGGGGAGTAAAACAGTGGCGGCACTGTCGGCACGGGCGAGCTGGTAAACACCCCGGTCGAACTGCACCATCACACCTTGGCGCGCCAAGGCTTTTTGTAAACGAAGTAAGGTAGACATTGCTGCTTTCCAGAGACATGGCAATGCCCCACGTCCAAATGCGTGGGGGCATGTCCTTCTGCAGCAGCAAACTTGAAGGGATGCGCAGTCTAGCAATAACGCCGCCAGCCAGTAAAGCCTCAAAATGGCGGTGCCCTCAGGTAAGAGTTAGATTCCCATTGCCCAAAAAAAAGAAACTACCCAACCCAAATTTTCCAATAGGCAGGTCATTCAGCAATAGAAAACGGGATGGCGTGCTCGCTTTGGCAGCGGCCTGATCGGCGGTGGAAGCGGCGGCTTTAGTTGCTCCTGTAAACAACGTGGCCACTGCGCTAACGCCGATGCCAGTCGCAAACTGGCAGAATGGCGCGTAGACCAACCAGGGGGGTACACATGCTAGTTGAAATAGCCATCGGTGATGCCTACGGCGCCGGGTTCGAGTTTTGCGAACGGCCCAAAATAGCGCAATACAACGATCTCACTGCTTACCAGCAGCACTATCTGGGCATGCCTGCCGGCTCTTACACAGACGACACCCAGATGAGCATTGCGATAGCTGAGCTATTGCTGGATCGGCTTGACTGGAGCCCTGCCAATATTGCTGATGGATTTGTCCGCGCCTTTAAGCGCGACAAGCGTCTAGGCTATGCCAAAGGTCTGTATCAGTTGTTAAGTGATGTGGCGGATGGTGCCGCCTTGCTTGCCATCCTCCGCCCAGACAGTAGCCGAAACGGGGCAGCCATGCGCTCGGTCCCGCTAGGCTTGGTAAAAGATCAACAAACGATGGAACAGCAATGCAGGGTGCAAGCACAACTGACTCATAACACCCCCGAAGGTGTGGTCTCAGCCATGGCAGTCGCCTATGCCAGCCACTACTTGGTCTATCAACTTGGACCAGTTGCCCAATTGACCACATTTGTTTCGGAAAAGACAAAGCATGCGTGGCGCAACGACTGGGATGCCGAGGTTGAGTGCGATGGCATCCAGACCGTCCACGCCGTCATGACAGTCATGTCCCAGCATCGCTCCTATGCAGAAATACTGCGGCATAGCGTAGCGCTGGGCGGTGATGTGGACAGTGTCGCAGCAATTGCGCTGGGCCTGGCATCCTTGAGCACTGCATACCAAAGCGATCTACCTGAGCATCTGTACACCGGTCTGGAGCAAGGTCGCTATGGCATGTCGTACTTGAGAGAATTGGACGCAAGGCTCAGTGCGCAGTTTGGGTTACCCCTACTGGCTGGCAACAGCTAAAAAAAGCGCCCACCAGGGGGCGCTTCAGTCAGGGAGATTCAATCATGCAGGGAAGGCACCGGAGCGGTTTGCGCTGCCGCTCCGGCTGCGGCGCCGCTTAGAACTGGTACTGCACGCCAGCCGAGTAAGTATTGATACGTTGTTCACCGCCGGCCTTCAGGCGATCGTAGTCGGCGCGTACTGCCCAGTTCTTGTCCAGCTTGTAGCTGGCGCCCACCCCGTAGGTCAGGCCATCTTTGGCAGCATTGCCCAGGGTATCGCCGGTGCGGGCATAACCGAGCTTGCCGTTGACTTCTATCTGCTCATTCACCGGCAGGATGCCGACGGCGCGGACATTGGCAGTCTGATCAGCCATGCCGGTGCGTTCTTTCAGGCCGGTGTAGCCGCCCTCGACCGCAAAGTTGTCACTGAGCCGGTAACCGACACCAGCGCCAAGGCCGTTGGCGACCTGCTTGTTAGCGTGGGTTTCACGGGCATGGGTGGCTTGGCCGAATACGTACACGCCATTGGCGTCGGCCATGGCCGGCACAGCGCTCAGGCCGGCGATCAAGGCGCTCAGGGCGATGGTCTGTTTGGTCATGGTCTTCATGGTCCTACTCCTTCAGAGTTTGCAAAGTAAGCCGGCTTCCGGCCGGCGGTGGCCTTGTCGTTCTTGCCACGGTTTGCATTCTGCCGTTTGACCGCACAGCGATAAATAAGCGATATTTCAATTAATAGTTTAATAAACCTAAACAATAAGAAGGAACTTTTACCATGGATCGCTTTCGTGCCATGCAGACCTTTGTCCGCGTTGCCGAGACTGGCAGCTTTGTGCGCGCCGCCGAGGCCATGGGGCTGTCCAAGGCTTCCATCTCCCTGATCATTTCGGAACTGGAAACCGAGCTGGGCGCCCGCTTGATGCAGCGCACCACCCGCAAGCTCTCACTCACCGAGGCAGGCCAGGCTTACCTGGCGCGTTGCCAAGACATCCTGGAAGCGGTAAACGAAGCCGACGCCATGCTGACCGCCCGGCAGACCGAAGCGCGTGGGGTATTGCGTGCCTATGCACCACTCAGCTTTGCCCAGCACCATATCGTGCCGGTGCTGCCGGCCTATCGGGCGGCTTTTCCGGAGGTGCGCATTGATCTGGTACTCGGCGCCCGGCCGGTGGACATGGTGGAAGAAGGATTCGACCTGGCCCTGCTGTTCGAGCAGCAAGGCCTGGCCAGCAGCCTGGTGGCAAGACGCCTGGCCTACTCCGACCTGATACTGTGCGCAGCACCAGGCTATCTGGCCCAGCACCCTCCACTCGACACACCAGCAGACCTTGAGGGACAGCAACTGCTGGCCAGCGGCAACTGGCTGGATAGCCGGCTTTACCGTGGCACGGAAGAAACCCTGAACGTACGCTGGCCCACCCCCGCCCTATCGTGCAACACCCAGGATGTGCTGCGTGCCAGCGCGGTGGCCGGCATGGGGATCGCCATCCTGCCCTCCTATGTAGCCAGCGAATCGCTGCGCCTGGGCGAGCTGGTGCGAGTGTTGCCAGCGTGGCGTGCCGGCCGGCTGGATCTTTGCCTGGTTTTCCCCAGCCGCCGATTCTTGTCTGCCAAGGTCAGAGGGGCCGCCGACTTCATCCTGGCCCGCTTTGCCGAGTTTGCTGGCTCAGCCGGGCAAGACCCATGGCTGGCCGCCGCGCAGCCCGCTTGAGGGCAGCAAGGCCATGCCACAGCGGATAACTAAAGAGAAATACTTCCCTCACCAGGCCGCGTAGCGATACATGCGAGATTGCAGGCAGCACCTACCAGCTAGGCGCAATCGCCAGGCCGATCACCGGCTCGCTGCTGGCGATCTCGCCTATCAGCCGCGCTGCGCCGGTATTGAGGTCAACCAGATAAAGACTGGGCGCCCTGCTGCCGGCAGTGCGGAACGCGGCAAAGGCAGCGTTATCCTTCCAACTGATATCAAAGCCCACGCCCCCTTCGGGCTGTGCACCGAGCTTGCCCACGGTGTAAAGCTTGCCGCTATTGGGGCCGACCGCTGGTTGCACCCCCTCGCGCGTACCTTGGGTCACCAGCGTGGCCGCCGCTGCGTCGATGGCGAAGTTGGTGGTGCCGGTTTTACTGACCTTGCTGTAGGTGTAGGCTGCCCCCGCGATCGCTGGCTTCTGCCCCATGGATGGGTCGCCGTCGACATAGGCCAGCCGTGCATCCTGCTGCACACCCTCAGCGCTAGCGTCACCATCAAGCTGTGCGCCGGTATCGGGATGCAGACGCAAATTCACCCCGTCGTAGTTGACCACGCGCAGCCTATCTACCACCGGGTTGAAGTCCAAGCCCCACTCCCCTGCCACCGGCAGCGTGACACCCATCGGCGCCACGGCAGTTGCCTGACCATTGCTTGGTTCAATGACGTAGAGCCGGCCACCGCTGGTCAAGCCGTAGAGCTTTTCATTGGCGGAACGGAAATCGATGCCTAATAGCCGTTCACCGGCAGTCAGGCCACTGATGGATAGTGTCTGCTCTATCTTGCCCGGCACACCTGCATTCATGCGCAGCAACTTGCCACCGGCAGTCAGCACCCAGGCGGTTTCCGATCTGGGTTGCTGGGACGGGGCGGTCGCGCAGGCCGCAAGCAGGCTGCATGCAAACAGCGGAACAAGGCGGCTCATTGTCTATCCTTTGTATCGACCAATGCCGGATCGGCAGTAGCCTTACGTTAGACAATCACACCGTACTTCGCCAGTTGCGGACAAAGCTGTCAGCGAACTGCCATCCGCAGGCAGAGCACAAGCGCCGTGGTGGGCGCTGGCAATGTCCAATGGGTTGGCATGGCCGATTGCATCGGCAGCGCCAAGCTTATCGCGCCTCTCAGGCATCATCGACGGCCATAGCGTCGTCCGGCTACGGGTACACCCCTTGCGCAGAGCACGATCGTTCTCCACAATACACAGAGAACGAACGTACTCCACAAGGCCGGATCAAGGAGGAAGCATGGCAAGCAGCGAACAGATCGTGCAGCAGTACTGGCAAGCCGCGCACAGGCGCGATTGGGCCGGGTTTGCGGCACTGCTCGATGAAAACGTGGTCTACGAGGTGCCGCAGACCCGCGAGCGCATCCGGGGGCGAGATCACTATCTGGACTTCAACATCACCTACCCCGGTGATTGGCAGCTCAGGGTAGACAGCGTGATCGGCAATGCGCAGCAGGCGGTATCGCGCATCACCTTCTTTGTCGATGGCACCAGTTGCGAGGGCATCAGCTTCTTTACCCTGCAGCACGGTCGCATCACCCACATCCTCGACTACTGGCCCGAACCCTATGATCCACCTTACCGCCATACCGCGCACATCGAGCGTTACTAGCCTTATCTCCCGCAAACAGGATCAGACCATGCTGCACCATATCTCCTTCGGCGTCCGCGAACTGGAACGCTCGGCCATCTTCTACGATGGCACGCTGGCCACACTGGGCTATATCCGCGTCTGGTCGGACGACGATGCCATAGGCTATGGCCTGCCAGGTGGCGAAGATCTGCTTTGCATCAAGCAAAGGGCCGCCACCCACCCGCCGGGCGCGGGTTTTCACCTGGCCCTGACGGCGTCCTCGCATGAGGCCATACAGGCCTTTCACACCGCTGCGTTGCAACTAGGTGGGCAGGACAATGGCGAGCCAGGGCTACGCCCCGACTTTGGTGACCACTACTATGCCGCCTTTGTGCTGGACCCGGACGGCTACGCACTGGAGGCCGTATTGAACTCCCCCTGCTCCTGCTGACCCGGCTCTCACGCCCGCAGATAGCGCAACATGCGGCCGCGATAGGCCTCGCCAGAGGCCTGCGCACCGTCCATCGAGATTTCACTGCAGTCATAGCCCCGCTCTGCCATCAACCGGTTGAAATGGCCATGGTTGCCGCGCTTGGGGTCCACGATCAGGACTTCCACTCCGTCATTGGAATGGCGGTCGATAAAGGCCGATAGCCAGGCAGGCTGGTCACGCTCGTACAGCACATCGCTGCCGATGATGAGATCGAACTGGCCCAGGCTGGCATCGCTACCGTGCCAATCGCCGGTGCGGTAGCCCATGGGAGGCAGCGCATTCAGGCGCAGGTTTTCCAGCAGAAAGGTCTCGGTCAGCGGGTGTACGTCGCTGGCGATCACATCTGCACCCCGCCGATGCGATAACAGGCTGGCTAGTGCCAAACCACAGCCCAGCTCCAGTATGCGGCGGCCATCTACCTCGCGCAGTGCCATTGTGGCAGCCAGCATGCGTGCCGATGGCCAGACCATGCCGAACAAGGGCCAGCTTGCCGGCGATATGCCAGCCCGCTCCGCCTCACCCAGCGGATCGGCATATTGCTGGCGATCCAGCAGCGAGCGTATCTCCAGGTCGGCCGTGCCATTGATAGAGACGGATTCGAACTTGACCTGGTAGCCCAGGTGGGCGGTAGGCATGGTGCTTCCTTGAAGGCGGTGCGTGAATGTTCTGGACGAACAGGCACGACGCCAACCGGAATGCGCTGCGCGAGACTCATGGCACACAGTATGGCCGCGAGCGAACGCAGAGCCTGGTCCGGCAAGGGCTATGCAGGCTGAACAGGGCAAGACCCT
Organism: Chitinimonas prasina; assembly: GCF_030160395.1. GTDB lineage: Bacteria > Pseudomonadota > Gammaproteobacteria > Burkholderiales > Chitinimonadaceae > Chitinimonas > Chitinimonas prasina. The sequence continues at coordinate 34,648 of NZ_BSOG01000006.1, read as the reverse complement.
ATGGTACTTGCTTTGCCTTGCCCCGTCCCGCTGGCGTACTGCGATCGAACTGCGCCAAGGGCTGGCCGGCGGCAGAATCCGCTATCAGCTGCAGCAAACGCCTCTGCCGGGTAGGCTCCTGTTTGGCGCTGATTACCCACCAACTGGCGCTACGCTGGTACCAAGGCGCCTGCAGCTGGAAATAAGCCCAGGCCGCCGGATTGGCCTGCAGCAGCGGCAGGTAGCCATCGGTCAAGCTGGCATGCTCACGCTCATAGGAATACACCACAGATTTCTCTGCCTGCCTGGCCTCAAATGCCGCCATGCCCGCTGCCTGCATGCGCCCCTCTGCCTCCAATACCGCCACGCGACCGATATTGACAGCGCTCCAGATACTGCTGCGTTTGCGTGGCGTAAAACGTATGGCATAGCTGGCCTCGTCCACACGCTTGCGTATCCCATCTATCCAGCCCACGCACAGCGCCTCATCCACCGATTCCGGCCAACTGATACTGGGTAGGCCAGATTCCTTCTTGTAGAACCCCACCCATTGCACCGTCGCCGTGGCGTGGTGCTGCCGCAACCAGTCGCGAAAATCAGCCGGGGTTGCGAAGAAGCGCAGGTTCTCGATTTCCATGAACAATTACTCAATTAAACGGAGGCAGGCAGGGTATCGGCCGCCAGCGAACCTGAGTAAGTCAGTACGACACCCAGCAAAGGCACGGAGATAGCCACCGAGAACTGATAGCGCCCATCAACGATACGTTTGTGCGCGCGCGTGCGGGGCAGGCACCAGCGCGGCAAGGTCAGGCGCCCCAAGCGGACCGCGCGGGTCTGCCAGTGCCATCCGCCCTCGATGACCTCTACCCCCAGCTCCAGCACTATGGCGCCACTTTGTTCTATCCAGTAACCGCTGGGCCAGTACCCCCTGGGCACAAACAGCGAGCGGAACCAGTGCTTGCCGTCAAAACAGCGATCCCAGTGCAGGCCATCCGCACCGGGCCGGATATGCACGGCCAGCGTATGCGGTGCCACTTCAGTCGGCACCCCCAGCTTGGCCGCCAGGCGTCGCCCCACCAGACCACTCAGTCCTTTACCGAAAACGATATCGACAGGCCCCCGGAGCAGGCCGCCCTGCAGATGCAATGCCTGCAGCAAAGGATGCAGACGGGCGAATTGCGGGCCTAGCCAGTCGTGAACCAGGTTGTGATCGCTGTTGACAGCTAGGGGAGCGGGCATGGCAAGGTCTGCGGGCATGGGCAGGCAGCATAAAAGTGCACGGGGTAGGCCTGCAGCATCATACGCCACCATCGCAGAGGGCGGCATCAGGCGCGCCGGATGTCGGCGTCGCCTGCAATATTCATCATGCTCTGTCGCCGCTACCGCAGGACGGTCAATACTCCCAGAACACCCGCTGCAGATTTTGGCTGTCACTGAACTGGCTCAAGGCTACGGCCGCCAGTATGCGGGCCTTCTGCGGATTCAGATCGTGCGCCACCACCCAGTCGTGCTTGTCGTCAGGCTGCTCGGCGTTGCGCAACACAAAGCCGGCCGGCACCCTGGCAGAGCGGATGATCTGCACGCCCTTGCCCCGCAGGCTTTGCAGGGTAGGCACTATCCTGTCGGCCACCGAGCCATTGCCCGTACCCGCATGGATGATGGCGCGGGCACCCGCTGCCGCAGCGGCCTCGTACAGGCTGGCAGGCACATTGCCATAGCCGTAGACAATTTCTACCGGCGCCAGTTGGTCCAGCTTGTCGATATCGAACTCGCTATTCATGGTGTGGCGTTTCACCGGTGCGCGGAACCAGTAGTTCCGACCTTCCACCACCATGCCCAGCGAGCCCCACTGGCTGGCAAAGGCATTGGTCTTGATATTGATGCCCTTGCCCACATCGCGGCCACTGTCGATCTGGTCGTTCATGGTCACCAGCACGCCCTTACCCCTGGCATCTGGGCTCGCCGCCACGACCACGGCGTTGTAGAGATTCAACGCACCATCGGCCGACATGGCCGTCCCAGGCCGCATCGAACCGACCACCACGATGGGCTTGTCGGTATGGACTGTGAGATTGAGGAAATAGGCCGTCTCCTCCAGTGTATCGGTACCATGGGTGACGACGATGCCGTCCACATCCTGCTGCTTGGCCAAGGCCGAAATACGCTTGCCCAACTGCAGCAAATGGCTGTTGGTAAAGCTCTCCGAGGCAATCTGGAACACCTGCTCGCCGCGTACCTGCGCCACACTGGCCAGTTCCGGCACGCTTAGTATGAGCTTATCCACCGGCACCTTGGCTGCCTGGTAGCTGGCGCTGTTAGCAGTGCTCGCACCCGCACCGGCTATGGTGCCACCGGTCGCCAGTATCACCACATTGGCCTTGTCAGCTGCCCAGGCAGCCGCATTGAACGCGGAGGCCGCCACACCCATCAGCAGCCATCTTTTCCACAGGGTCAGTTCCATCGCTTGTCTCCATCTTGTTGTAAGGATGAAGACACGCTACCGCCTTAGCACCCGCGGGCAGAATTGGGGGATATCACATTGGGACAGCCCCCATTGGGGTTAGCACCTAGCGCCGCCCCTACCCCCGACCCACCCTGCTCTCACTACGGGTAGCGTCAGAACCCGCCGTTGATGCTCAGGTAAACCTTGCCATGCTTGTTGTCGCCATAGCTCACGGCAAAATAGGCCGGTCCCAGGCGAGTATCGCTACCCACAAACACGGTTCCCGAATACAGCAGCCTGTTGCTGTCTAGCGTGGTATCCAATGGCTGCCATATACGAGCTGCCTCCAGAGAGAAGCCCCAGAACCCGGCGGTGCCCAGCAAGGGCGTCAGACGGGTCACATCCTGCGACAGGCGGAACTGGCTGCGGAAGATACGTTCGGCACGCAACTCATCAATGCCATAGCTGGACAGCTTGAACAGCCCCCCGGCTCGCGGCAGTGCGTTGATTTCCGCCTCGCGGCTGTAGTCGTACTGGGTGTCCAGATAGGCAGCCCAGTTGCCCCAGCGCTGGGCATGCTTAAGCGTCCACTGCGCCTTGTGATAGTTGGCTTCGCCGCCCAGCTTGGTCAGGTTGCTGTACAGATGCAGGCCGGCAAAGCTGCCCTCGCGCGGATAGCGGGCGCTGTCCAGCTGGTCATATACCAGGCTGTAGTGCACGCCCCCTTCGTTGCCACGGCCCTCGCCCAGTGCAGGATCGCCGGTCGCGCGCGACAGTCGCTTGCGGCTGTATTCCAGCCCCAGCCGCATTTCGCCCCAGCGTCCCCACAGGCTGCCAAGGTCGAGCTTGATGCCACGTTCGGCCAGCCGGTACTCAGCCAGGCGCTCGCCATCGAAGTAAATGGGAAAGCTGTCGTTGCTGAAGCGGCCTTGCAGCTCGGCAAAGAAAGTGCCGTCACGGTTCAGCGGTTGGTAGAACTGGGTCGTCAATCCGCGTGATTGCCCCAGGAACAAGCGTGTCTTCCACTCCGCTCCGCGAGCATTGATCCAGCTACGGCGATACTGGGCACTGAGCTGGAAGGCCGCGTCATCATCGAAATCCGTGCGCAGGCCCAGGCCAAGATCCAGGTAGCCCGGCCCCCAGGGCTTTTCCTTGGGTAGCAGTTGCACGGTTTCGCCATCGCCGTCCCGTACCATGCGGTAGTCTATCTGCTCGAAATCACCGCTGGCGTAGACCTTGCCCAGCTTGTCATGGAAAGCCGGTACATCCAGCGGCTCGCCGGTTTTGACCTCCAGCGCATCCTTGAGCACATTGGGGTTCACGAAACGCGTGCTGTCCACCACCACCGCACGTACCGGCCCTGGCTGGTAAACACGCCCCGCCAATTGCTGGCGCCACTGCTGCCAGCCTGCTTCATCCACCCTGTAGGCCAGCAAGCTCGGCAGCGCCAGCCTGGCCGCCTCCTCGCCAGCGGCCACCGCATCCAGCGCGTCGGCAAATGCGGTGGGCGAGAGATTGCCCAGCTGCGGCGTGATCAGGATATCGCGCGTCCCCAGCTGCTTCAGTTGCTCATCCACGTTGCGCTGCATCAAAGCCCGCACGGTCTGGTCCGAAATGGCCAATACATCGGTAGTCTGCTTGCGTGTCAGCAGCGGTGAGCTGACGTCCACCGCGATGACCACATCGCCGCAAAGGCCACGGGCCACATCTACCGGCAGGTTGCGGGCAATGCCGCCATCCACCAGTACCCGGGTATCACGCTCCACCGGCGGAAACACCCCCGGCACCGCCATGCTGGCACGCATGGCAGCCGCCAGGTCACCCCGTGACAGCACCACCATATCGCCAGTCTCCAGATCAGCCGCCACCGCCCTATAGGGCACCGGCAGGCCGTCGAAACTGGGCAGGGTCGCGTTGTTCACCAACTGGCGTATCAGCAAATCCACCTTCTGGGTATTGATGGCGCCCTTGGGAAACAACAACTGGCCGGTATCCGACACCCCCAAGCCCAGGTTCATCATATTGAACCAGTCGTCCTGCTTGTCGCGATAGCTGCGTTGCTGGCGCAGGGGCCGGTCGTCCAGCACATCATCCCAGTCTATCTGGCGCACGGTGGCATCCACATCCGCCGCCGAGCGCCCGCTGGCGTAGATACCGCCGACCAGCGCCCCCATGCTGGTACCTACCACGCAGTCCACTGGCACCCTGGCCTCCTCCAGCACCTTGAGCACGCCCACATGGGCCAGCCCACGGGCACCGCCGCCGCCCAGCACCAGCGCGACACGCGGTCGCTCTGCCGCCTGGGCCAGGCCTACTGCCAACAGGGTCGATATCAAGGCGTTGCGAGCTAGTCTGCGCATGGTCGTGGTTGGGTATCAGGTTCAGCGGATTGCAATGAAATAAGAATCTCGGCCTTGAGCCAGTCTATAAACGTCTGCAGCACCGGGCGATGCGGTGGCGGCGCGGCAGTCACCAGCCAGTACGACCACTGGAACGGCAAAGTCGCCTCGAACAGTCGTACCAGCTTACCGCTGGCCAGGTCATCCTGCACCAGCGAGCGGCGCGCCAGGGCAATGCCCTGCCCCTCGGTCGTCGCCTGTACCAGCAGGCCGGAATCACTGAACACCAGGCCCTGGGTAGGCTCAGGCAGATCCAAGCCAACCAAGTCAAACCAGGGCTTCCAGGGTTCGCCATCGCCCCGCAGTAGAGGCCGCCCCACCAGTTCAGCCGGCGTGCGCGGCAGGCCACCAGGCAGCTTTGGGCTGGCCACCACCATAAAGAATTCATCGAGAAAACGCTCGGCATGCACACCGCGCCAGTTACCCGGCCCCAGGCGTATGCCCAGGTCTATGCCGCCAGTCGTCAGTGACTCCAGGGCCTTGGATGACTGAACCCATAGCTCCACCTCCGGGTAAGCCTCGATAAACCGGCCCAGCCGTGGCGTCAGCCAGCGCGCCGTAAACGAGGGCAAGGCCGACACGGTCAGCCGTGGCCGCTCCCGCTCGCGCCGTATCGACTCCAGCTCGCCTCCCACATCGACCAACAGTCGGTTCAGCGTAACGGCCAGGCGCGTGCCCTCGGTGGTCAGCGCCAGGCCACGCCCCTGGCGGACAAACAGGGGAAAACCCAGTTGCGCCTCCAGCGACTTGATCTGGTGGCTCACTGCACCGGGCGTCACAAACAGCTCCTCAGCAGCACGTGCCACGCTGCCGGTACGCGCCGCCGCCTCGAAGGCCCGCAGTGCAGGCAGCGAGGGTAAGCGTCCTGGCGTTTTAAATAGTGAATCCAATTCAACTATCCAATGAGAAATGGTCGATTGTGCCTGCGCCCCTCTGCGACCAGAATTCACCTCAAGCAAGGCCAATCTCGGCCCACAACGCAAGCAAGGAAAGGAGCACGGCAATGTTGTACGAGTTTATAGAATACGAACATCGCTTGGCACAAAAACAAGTACTGACACTGCAGAGTGTCGAAGGTGCCGTGATCGTCTGCGAGCAAGGTGGCCTGTGGCTGACCGAGGAAAACGGTGGCGACATCGTGCTGCAACCTGGCCAAAGCTATCGCCTGCGCGGCGGTGGGCAGCTGGTAATCGAAGCCTTGCATACCGCTCGGCTGCAAATCCTGCCAGCCGTACACCAGCACGCCAGAACGGTAGTACAACTAGCTTATGGCGTGGTCAACGATTTGCTCCATGTCATTCGTCGCCCGCTGGCGCAAGTAGTCGGCCACGGTGTACATCGGTCGCAAACCGATGGTCACGCGACACCCGCAAGTGCAGGATGCAAGTGCGCCTGAGGTTCAAGGTGCCGCATGCAGACCCGAAAGGAGCGTCATCATGGATCATCACTATGAAGAGCAGCATTTCGATGAAGCGCACCACGTAGACGACGTACTGGAACCCGTCATCCTGTTCATAATCGGCACCCTGCTGGTGGGCGCCCTGCTGGTGGAAATGTTTGTAGGCGCGCGCAGTGAGACCACGGCCAGCGCCCCCGACACCCGCCCCGCCATCAGCAAACAGACCTGACAGGTAGTGCCCGAGCTACCCGCTGGCGGTGTTCCGCTGCCAGCGGACTTCCTACTGCCCTGCCTGTTCAAGGTACAGGGATATCCGGATAACTACACCCATGGACCAGATCAACTACTACGCCAGCCAACTGGCGTATGAGATGGACGCGGCCGAGCTACGCGGCCTGCTACCCGCCGATCAGCATCTTGCCCTGATCGATGCCCGCCACCCCGAGGCCTACACCCTGGCCCATCTGCCTGGCGCCATCAGCCTGCCGGCGCGCCAGCTTACCCCCTTGAGCGTCGGCCACCTTGAGCGGGAGCGCCTCTACATCTGCTACGGCGACGGTGCTGGCTGCCAGGCGGCCCAGCGCGCTGCGCTCAAGCTGGTTCAGCTGGGTTATACGGTGAAAACCCTGGCCGGGGGCATGGACTGGTGGCAACGCCAGGGCTATCCCCTGGAAGGCTTGATCGCCGAGCCCCGCCTGGCCATGGCACACTGAATCCTTATTTTGATGCCTACCCCGTAGGAGGCTGCTGGAAACCTCGACTTCGAAGCAAGACCAGGCGCGAGGAAAAAGCGCATAGCGCAGCACAGGCTTGATAGGTCAGGCAAGCTTCCCCTCGGGCAGCGCCATATTGCGACGAAAGCAAGGTTTCCGGACCTTCCCTGTCAACCCGCACAGAGAGTCGCCATGATCCAACTGCATTACGCCCCCAGCACTGCCAGCATGATCCCGCATATCCTGCTTGAAGAACTGGGCTTGCCATTCGAACTGATCACCGTGGACAAGGACGGCGGCGAGCTGGATAGCCCCGCCTACCGACAGCTCAATCCGAATGGCCTGATCCCCGTGCTGGTAGACGGTGAGCTGGTGCTGTACGAGACGGCTGCCATCTGCCTGCACCTGACCGATCAACAGGCAGCCGCCAGCTTGGCGCCACGGCCCGGCACACCTGAGCGTGCCCATTGCTACAAGTGGTTGAGCTGGCTTTCCACTACCCTGCAAACCACCTTGATCGTCTATTTCTATCCAGAACGCTGGGCCAGCACCCCGGCGGCAATCGCCGACGTGCAGGCTCATGCCCAGGCGCGTGTACTCACCCTCCTGGAACAGCTGGATGCGCAGCTCGCCAAACCGGGCCAGGACTGGCTATTGGGCCCGGATTACAGCGTGGTCGACCTCTACGCTACCGTGCTATGCCGCTGGACCCGTAACTTCAGCGGCAGGAAAGCGCGCGACTACCCTCATATTGGCCCCTGGCTGCAGCGTGTGCTGGCCCGACCTGCCATACAGCGTGTCATGGCCAGGGAAGGCCTGCAGCAGCCCTGGGTGTAGCCAGCCCCTCGGGGGCCGCGCCAGGCGATCCAGCCACCCTCCGCGCACGGGCATGGCAGGCCAGATCCCGGCTGCGATGCCCGCCCCGTCACACTCTGCCGACAAGCAGCCATGCCAAGTCGACGCAGTTTGCTTAAACTGGTGCCATTCGCCAGCACGAGACCTACGCCATGCATCTGCTCGCCCACCGTGGCTACCATGCCCACAGCCCCGAGAACACGCTGGACGCCTTTGCCGCTGCATTGCGCCTGGGCTTTGAAGGCATAGAGACCGATGTCCGAGTCAGTGCCGACCACGAGGCCGTGCTGTTTCACAACCGGGTTGCGGCCAATGGCGAACCGGTTGCTGCCCTCACCCGCAAGCAGCTATCCGATGTCTGCGGCTATACCGTACCGACACTGACAGAAGCGCTCCACGCCTTCCCCCATACTTACTGGAACATCGAGATCAAGACGCCAGCAGCCGCCAGCCTCGCGATTCCCCTGCTCAGCCACTATGAGGACAGCCACCGTCTGCTGGTGACCTCGTTCCGCCACGAGGTAGTCCAGTCCGCCGCCGAGCAATTGAGCGTTGAATGCGGCTATCTCAATGCTCACCGTCCTGCTGCCATCAACAGCCTGCTCCATGCCGCCCTGCCCCGCCCCAATCTGCGCACCCTGGTGTGGGACTGCGAGATAGTCGATCCCGACATCCTGCTGCAAGCCAATGCGCTGGGTTTTCGCAATATCGTCTACGGCGCCAAGACGGCCTACGAGCACCAGTTGATGCGTGAATTTGGCGTACACGCCATCATTACCGACTACCCCGAGCATGTAGGCCTGCTTGCCTGATGCGCTGCGCGATCACCAGCCGGATTCGGTTGCCCAGCGCGCTTGGGCAGACAGTGCGACCTGACCGCTTATCGGCTGGCAAACCCATGCCACAACCGCCCCCAGCCCGATCTACCGTCGCTGCATGACGGTCTCTGGCTAGACGGCCATTGGGCTGGGCGGGTTAGTCTAGAAGGCTGGCCCATGCGGCTCGGCCATGTGCAGACAGGCAAGGAACTCAAATAGCCTGCCGCAGTCCCTACATCGCCCCCGGTTATTCAGGTTAGAATCGCCGCTTTCTTATCTTCCGCCCATCACGGATTCTTCATCATGCTGAATGGCAGTCTGGTCGCAATCGTGACCCCGATGTTCGAGGACGGCAGCCTCGATTTCGCCAGCCTTGAAAAGCTGGTCGAGTTCCATATCGCCGCTGGCACCGCCGGCATCGTCGCCGTCGGTACCACGGGTGAGTCCGCCACGGTAGACGTGGAAGAACATATCGCCGTGATCAAAGCCGTTGTCGCCGTTGCCCGCGGCCGCATCAAGGTGATCGCTGGCACGGGTGCCAATTCGACCCGCGAGGCCATCGAGCTGTCCCGTCGCGCCCAGGAAGCCGGCGCGGACATGACCCTGTCGGTCGTGCCCTACTACAACAAGCCCACCCAGGAGGGCATGTTCCAGCACTACAAGGCCATCGCCGAAGCCGTCGCCATTCCCATGATCCTGTACAACGTGCCTGGCCGCACCGTTGCAGACATGAGCAACGACACCATACTGCGCCTGGCCGCCATCCCGAATATCGTCGGCGTGAAGGAAGCCACCGGCGATATCGGCCGTGCCGCCGATCTGGCCATGCGCGCGCCCAAGGGCTTTGCCCTGTATTCGGGCGACGATGCCACCGCCCTGGCCTTTATGCTGATGGGGGGCCATGGCGTGATTTCCGTCACCGCTAATGTCGCACCCCAGCTCATGAGCGAGATGTGCGCTGCCGCACTGCGTGGTGACCTGGTTGCCGCCCGTGCCGCCAACGACAAGCTGCAAGGTCTGCACAAGCATCTGTTTATCGAAGCCAACCCCATTCCGGCCAAGTGGGCCTTGAACCAGATGGGCATGATGCCAGCCGGCATACGCCTGCCCCTGACTCCACTGACTTCCGCCAGTGTTGCCCCCGTGCGTGCTGCCATGCAGCAGGCCGGTATCGAAATCTAAGGGTTATCAACGTCATGATTCGTTCTACTCGTACCGTGGCCGCCATTACGGTTGCCCTGCTGGCTGCCGGCTGTGCCAACACTACTTTCCGCGTGCCCTTCTTTGGCAGCGACGAAGAAAAGACCCCCGAATACGCCCAGGCGCGCAAGTCGATACAGCGCAAGGATCTGGAAGTACCGCCAGACCTTGCCACGCCCGGCGTCAACAACACCTATGACATTCCCGGCCTCAGCGGCGTCACGCTATCCGCAGCCGGCCAGAAGGCCCTGGAAACCGGTGCTGTGCTGCCCAAGTTCGACAAGGTGAGGATGGAATCGGCTAACGGTCAGCGCTGGCTGGTCGTCAGCGCCCCGGCCGAGACTGTCTGGCCGCAGGCCCGCCAGTTCTGGCTGGACCAAGGCTTCAAGCTGACCATAGACAACCCCTTGGCCGGCATACTGGAAACCAACTGGGCTGAAGAACGCCCCGAGCTGCCCGTCGGCACCATTCGTGCCGCCCTGCAACGTGGCTTGGGTACGCTGTACTCCAGTGGCATGGTGGATCAATACCGCATGCGCATCGAGCGGGGTACCGAGGCCGGCACCACCGAGATCTACATCAGCCATCGCGGCATGGAAGAGAACTTCATCGGGGCCAACCGCGAAGACACTCGCTGGACCAAGCGCCCGGCTGAACCTGCCCGCGAGGCCGAGCAGCTGAAGAAGCTGCTGGTACGCCTGGGCGTGACGGCCGATACGGCCAACCAGGTGGTCAACAGCGCCACCACGGCAGATAGCAGCAGTGCTACTGCAGCCACCAGCAGCGGCGAGCGTGCCAGCATGATTACCATGGCCGATGGCAAGCAGGCCATCCAGCTGGCCGAAGGCTTTGACCGTGCCTGGCGCCGTGTTGGCTTGGCACTGGAACGTGCCGGCTACAGCATCAGCGACCGCGACCGCTCGCTGGGTGTGTACTACATCCGTCCGGGTGTAATGCAGACCGCCAAGGAAGGTAGCAGCTTCTGGGATACCCTGGCCTTCTGGAAGAGCGAAGAGAAGAAGGTGGATGCACCGCTGAGCTACGAATACGTGGTCATCGTATCGGGCAAGGACAGCCGTACCGTCGTGCGCGTGGGCGGCAAGGATGGCAATGCCCTGCCAGATGCTACCGTTGGCAATGTGCTCAACCCATTGATAGGCGAGTTGCGCTAAACCGTGCAGGGCAGCCTGCACCGCCTTACCCGCGACAAGGTCTTGCATAGACCCTTTTGATATCGGATAGCGGCAGTCAGTCTCGAAACGCGTCACCTCTTGCTGAGGTGGCGCGTTTTTTATTACCCCCTGGGCGCCTACCCACCCTGCCCCGTCCCGTCTACCGGCAGGTCCACCACCTTACCAAGGTTGGATGTGACGTCGATTTCATCGCCGCTGCGCCGTAGTGTGTCTGCGTGCAACAGGGCGATGAACCGTGCGCAGCGCCCCTAATCTACGGGCTTGCGCCGTTTGTAGGCGATCACTTACTTACTACAAACTTACTTATTACTTACCAATTTCTTACCGATGCTTGCATTTAGCTTACAGCACTCCTATGCTGACGCCACTGGTCTGTAAGTGGACACATAAACGACGGACATCGCTGTCCAGGGCCAGTCAAACCAATAGACAATGTGACAAAGGAGACAACATGCATAGCTTACAAGGACTTCTTGCGCTCAGCGCAAATGTCATTGTCATTACCATGGCCGCAAACCCGGCTATCGCAGCCGATTACACCCAAGGCATCGCCGAATCCGGCAGCACGGCCACCATCTGGTTCAAGTCCAGCGTCAATACCACTTGGGTGGATGTGCACTATCGCATCAATGCAGGACCACAACAGAACGTACGCCTCAACTATGTGGGCGCCAACAGCCGCTATGAACTGCCGCTCAGCAATATCAGCACCGGCAGCCAGCTCAGCTATTGGTTTACCTACAACAACGGCATGCCCGCATACGATACCCCCAGCGCCACCCACACCTTCGCAGGTGGTGACGATGGCGATGGCGACACCGGCACAGCCATAGACCTCGGCCCCAACGTCAAGGTTTTCGACCCCACCATGCCCGCCACCGCCATCCAGTCTGCCGTGGATGCTGCCTTCAATGCGCAGCTGCGCAGCCCTACTGCGCAGTTCGGTTCGCAACGCCATGTCTTCCTGTTCAAGCCGGGCCGCTACAACGTCTGGGTGAACACCGGCTTCTACACCGCCTTGGCAGGCCTGGGCCGCAACCCTGGCGATGTCACCCTGGCCGGCGCAGTGAATGCCGACAGCGGCTGGAACCATGGTGACGAGAACAATGCCACCCAGAACTTCTGGCGCTCGGTCGAAAACCTGTCCATCGCCCCTAATGGCGGCACCAACCGCTGGGCGGTGTCGCAAGCCGCGCCCATGCGCCGTGTCCATATCCGCGGTAACCTGGTCATGAGCCCCTCCAATAGCGGCTGGTCCAGCGGTGGCTATATCGCCGACAGCAAGATCGATGGTGTGGTGGCGACCGGCTCGCAGCAGCAGTGGTACACCCGCGACAGCAATGTGGGCAACTGGTATGACGGTGTGTGGAACACCGTGTTCTCGGGTGTCACCGGCGCCCCTGCCCAATCCTTCCCCTCGCCACCCTATACCACGCTCGCCACCACGCCCATCTCCCGCGACAAGCCCTACCTCTACCTTGATGCCGCAGGCCATTACAGCGTGTTTGTCCCCACCCACAGGATCAATGCGGTGGGTGCCAGTTGGTCAGGCGGCAGCACACCTGGCTACTCCCTACCGCTCAGCCGGTTTCATATCGCTCGCCCAGGCGACAGCGCAGCCGCCATCAATGCCGCGCTCGCCAGCGGCAAGCACCTGTTCTTTACGCCGGGCGTGTATCCGCTCAACGACACATTGCGCGTCACGCGGGCCAATACCATCGTACTGGGCATAGGCTTCCCCACGCTGATACCCCAAGGTGGCGTCAATGCCATGAGCGTGGCCGATGTGGATGGTGTGCGCCTGGCCGGCCTGGTGTTCGATGCAGGCACGGTCAACAGCGCTGCCCTGCTCACCGTCGGCACGCAAGGCGCCCAGGCCAGTCATGCGGCCAATCCCATCAGCGTGCAGGATGTGTTCTTCCGCATAGGCGGGGCACTGCCAGGCAAGGCCACCACCAGTCTTATCGTCAACGCCAACGATACCCTGCTTGATCATATCTGGGCCTGGCGTGCAGATCACGGCAGCAGCCCAACCGGCTGGGACATCAACACCGGCGATACCGGCCTGATTGTGAATGGCCACAATGTGCTAGCCACAGGCCTCTTCGTCGAGCACTACAAGAAGTACGAGGTGATCTGGAATGGCGAGAACGGCAGGACCATCTTCTTCCAGAACGAAATGCCCTACGATGTCCCAAGCCAAGCCGCCTGGACCAGTGGCCGGGGCAACGGCTGGGCAGCCTACAAGGTGGCCGATGGCGTGAAGAAGCACGAGGGCTGGGGTATGGGCAGCTATTGCTTCTTCAATATCGGCGGGCAGAACACGCATATCAACGCGGCCCGGGGCTTCGAGGTGCCGGTCACGCCCGGCGTACGCCTGCACAATGTGTTCACCGTCTCGCTGGGCGGCAATGGCACGATCTCGCGGGTGGTCAATGACAGCGGTGCGGTCACCAGCAGTTCCACCACCCCCAGCAATGTCCTGAACTACCCCTGATACACATTGGCTGCGTACATCGGTGCGCGCCCCCACACGCGGCGATCCCCCACGGGGGCTCGCCGCGTCTCCCACTGATTTCGATTGATAAGGAACCGCCATGTTCATGTCGTTCAAACCGCACGCGCTATGTCTCGCCCTCTCCTTGCTCGCCGCCTCGCCTTGCCTGCTGGCCGAGGATTTCTCCAACGGTGTCAGCCACACCAGCGGCAGCAACGCCACTCTCTGGTTTGATTCCAATGTGAACACCAGTTGGGTCGATGCCCACTACCGAATCAACGGTGGTGGCCAACTCAATGTCCGCATGCACTACAACCCTGCCAGCGGCCGCTATGAGACACCCATCCCGGCAGGCATAGGCAGCGTGGTGACCAGTTGGTTCACCTATAACAATGGCCAGCCTGCCTATGACAGCCAGCCCGTCACAATCACGCTGGGCAGCCCGACGCCGCCCGGCTCCGCAATAGATTTCCCCGCCCAGGGCACCACCTTCAACCTGGTCAATGGCACCAAGGGCGCCTATGCCGACAACGCCGTGTACTGGACCATGGTAGGTATGGACCCCACCAAGCAGGATGCCTACGTGCATGTGGACTGCGCCGGCAACCTGGTGCCCATGCAACCGGGCGATAACCAAGCCAGCGGCACTGGCTACGCCAATTACTCCATCCCCCTGTCGCAGTGCAAGCGCGTCACAGTACGGCAGATCAAGTCGGCACGGCTCTATCTCAGCGTGGGCAGCCCGTTATTCCTGCGTGCCAACGGCAACCCGGTCAACGGCTACGCCGGGCCGAACATCGACAATCCGTCCGACCCCAATATTCCGGTCATCTTCGACTTTGTCGAAATGCACCTCGACAACCAGGCCTTCTTCGGCAACACCACCCGGGTAGACATGTTCGGCTTCCCCGTCCGCATGCGGCTGCAATCCAAGAGCGGCTTTGACCAGACGGTGGGTGAGACCGAATCACGCGCTGCGCTGTTCAATGCCTACAGAGCGCAAACTTCAACGCCGTTCCAGCAACTGGCGCGCTCGCCCTACCGCATCGTCGCGCCCACCCACGGTGGCTTTCAGGCCGGCGGCCCGTATTCCCAGCACCTCGATGGTTATATCAACGCCATCTGGTCCCAGTACAGCTGGCAGAACCTGACGATAGACACCGCCCTCGGCACCTTCACCGGCCGTGTCGTAGGCAACCAGTTCCGCTTCAGCGACGCCCAAGGCACCTACTACGTCAACGGCAAGCCAAGCACCGCCCAGACACTGGCCTGCAATGGCGTGTTTGCCGATGCCACCCACGCCGCACCGGGCGTGGCTACTGCCAAGCAGCTGCAAATCCAGGCCCAGTTGTGCGCAGCGCTGAACCGCACCGTGGCGCACGATGCCAAGCTGTGGTCCAGGGCGGACAGCTTCTACCAGCAACAGGCCACCAACGAGTACTCCCGTTTCTGGCACGCCCACAGCATCAACGGGCTGTCCTACGGCTTCTCCTACGACGATGTGCGCGAGTTCAGCTCTTCGCTGACTGCCGCCAATCCCAGCATCGCCACCATTACCGTAGGCTGGTAAGCCATGCCGCCGCCGGCTCCACAGCGAGCCGGTGGCGCTACTCCTGGCCGCTTGTGCAGGTAGAGTCCAACCCATCCCGCCCCACCAAAGGCAGCCGTCCAATCACGCCATTGTCATTTATTCCATTGCCATCGCTGTGGTAGCCGCTACACTGCCGCGCTGGTCGCCCAGGCGATCCTTTTATATATGCAAGGGAGTAGGAAATGAAAAAGCACCTGATTGCCACCCTGTTTGCCGCCACCATGCTGGGCACCGCAGCCCAGGCCGGCGGCCTGGACAGCCTGCTGGGCGACAAGAACAAGATGGGCGCCGTCTCTGATTTGGTCAGCGCCGCCACCATCAGCGACAGCGACCTGAAGAATGTAACGCAGCAATACGTAGCCAGCTCCGACAAAAAGGAAAAGGTCGCTCCCGCCAAGGACAAGTACGCCAAGCGCCTGGCCAAGCTGGTGGCCAAGCACCAGAACGAAGACGGCATGAAGCTGAACTTCAAGGTCTACCTCTCGCCCAACGTCAATGCCTTCGCCACCGCCGACGGTAGCGTGCGCGTCTATTCCGGCCTGATGGACCTGATGACCGACGACGAGCTGCGCGCCGTGATCGGCCACGAAATCGGCCACGTCAAGCTGACCCATAGCCTCAACGCCATGCGTACCGCCTACCTGGCCTCCGCCGGCCGCAACCTGGCTGCCTCGCAGGGCGGTGGCATCAAGCAGATGGCCGAGTCCGATCTAGGCGCGCTGTCCGAAGCCTTGCTGAACAACAGCTTCTCGCGCAGCCAAGAGACCGATGCCGATGACTACGGCTTCGCCTTCATGCAAAAGCACAAGTACCCGCCCGCCGCCATGGAAAGCGCCTTCCGCAAGCTGGCCGGCGACGGCGGCAAGCAGACCGGCCTTGATGCCATGCTGTCCACCCATCCCGATCCGGAAAAGCGCGCCAATCGCGTGAAGGACAAGATGGCCGGCAAGTAAGCCACCATGATGTAGCACTACAGGGGCGCAGATTGCGCCCCTGTTGCATGGCAGCGCCACTGCACCTGTCGACACGAGCAAAACTGCGCTATCGTTCGCGCCTCTCTACCGTGCGCCTGGCCATGCATCCCCTCAAAAAGCTCCTGGGCTATGCCCGCAACTACCGCAGCGACTTCCGTCTCGCCGCGCTGTACTCGGTCATCAACAAATTCTTCGACGTCCTGCCCGAGGTACTGATCGGCGTAGCGGTCGACATCGTGGTCAATGGCGAGAAGAGTTTTCTGGCCAAGCAGGTACTGGGCAGCTTTGGCATCACCGATACCTGGCACCAGCTGCTGCTGCTGGGGGTGGTCAATGTCCTGATCTGGGGCGGCGAATCGTTCTTCGAATACCTCTACTCCATCAAATGGCGCAAGCTGGCCCAGGATCTGCAGCATGACTTGCGGCTGGACGCCTACCAGCATGTACAGAAGCTGGAGATGGCCTATTTTGAGAACCAGCGCACCGGCAACCTGATGTCCATCCTGAACGAGGACATCAATCAGATGGAGCGCTTCCTCAATGGCGGCGCCAACCAGATCATCCAGGTGGTGTGCTCGTCCATCATGGTCAGTGCCGTGTTCTTTGCCCTGCAGCCTACCCTGGCCATCATCTCGCTGCTGCCGATACCCGCCATCCTGCTGGGGGCATTCTGGTTCCAGAAACGGTTGGCGCCGCGCTATGCCGAAGTCAGGGTGGCCGCAGGCGACGTCAGCGCCCGACTCAACAACAATCTGCTGGGCCTGGCCACCATCAAGGCCTTCGCCAGCGAGAGCTTCGAGGCCAAGCATATCGAGGAGGCCAGCAATGGCTATCGCGAGGCCAACAGCCGCGCCATCGCCGTCAGCTCGGCCATCACCCCCGTCATACGCATGGCCATCCTGGCAGGCTTTACCGCCACCCTGGTCTACGGCGGCTGGCTCACCCTGCAAGGCGATCTGGCAGTGGGTGCCTATTCTGTCCTGGTGTTTCTGACCCAGCGTCTGCTGTGGCCCCTGACCGGTCTCGCCGAAGTGGCCGACATGTACCAGCGCTCCATGGCGGCCATAGACCGCGCCATGAACCTGCTCAACACCCCCATCAATATCCCCTACGAGGGACGCCACTTCCCCGCAAACGGGGTAAAAGGTGAACTGCTGTTCGAGAACGTGGGTTTTGCCTATGGCGAGACCCCTACCCTGCAAGCTATCAATCTCAGCATCCCGGCCGGCCGCACCATCGCCTTCGTGGGCAGCACCGGATCAGGCAAGTCCACCCTGGTCAAGCTGCTACTGCGCTTTTACGATGCCCAGTCAGGCCGCATCCTGCTGGATGGTCAGGCCATCTCCGAACTGAACCTGCAAGACTTGCGCCGCTGCATGGGCTATGTGGCGCAGGACAGTTTTCTGACCGATGGCACCATCGCCGACAACATTGCCTATGGCGTGCCTGATGCCAGCGAAGCCGCCATTGCCGCCGCCGCCCAGGCGGCCGAGGCCACCGAGTTCATTGCCAAGCTGCCACTGGGTTTTGCCACCCGGGTAGGCGAACGCGGCCAGAAGCTGTCTGGTGGCCAGCGCCAGCGCCTGGCGCTGGCTCGCGCCATACTCAAGAACCCGCCCATCCTGATACTGGACGAAGCGACCAGCGCGGTAGACAACGAAACCGAGGCCGCCATCCAGCGCAGCCTGGACATCGTCAGCCGCGACCGGACCACCATCGTCATCGCCCATCGCCTCTCCACCGTGCGCCAGGCCGATTGCATACACCTGCTGGAGGGCGGTCGCATCGTCGAAAGCGGCACGCATGAGCAGTTGCTGGCTCACAACGGTGGCTATGCGGCGCTCTGGCGCCTGCAGACGGGCGAGCGTATCGGCCAAAGCTAAGTGGCGACAACACCCCACTGGCCGAATACCAAACCCGGTGGGGTGATGTGCGCAACACTGGCCAACTGTTTGATTAATTAAATATTCTCTTAATCACCGGCCCGGTAGAATCCCGCCCGCGCAACCGGCATCCGTTTCGGTTGTGTTGTCTATAAGGGAATACCGTGAGAGAGAAACACACTACGTACTGCGTTGCACTGGCACTGAGCCTCGCCGTCAGCAGCGCCTTGGCCGCCCCTGGCAGCCGCAACCCCGATCATTTCGAGTTCGACGCCACCCTGTCGGCACCCTATGCCGGCCGCGATATCAACGGCGCACGTACCTTTGCCCTGCAATTTGATTACCCCGGCGCCCATTACCTGCAGACCGTGGCCTGGCGCCTGGAGCTGCTGGACCCCAAGGGCAAGCTGGTCGAGCGCTGGGACGGTGAGTCGTCCTATCTGGGCCGGCCATTGACGGTGGAAGTCCCCTGGGCCGGCCGCAGCGGCAAGCATGCTGGCCTGCCTGACGGCACCTACAGCGTGCAACTGCATGCCACCGTGGCCGATCCCGTCCTCGCCCGCAGCATTGCCGGCAACACCAGTGCACGGGTAAGCCGCCTGCTGCAGACCGCCGACGATCACGACCGCAAGCTGCAGCGCTGGGATATCCGCGTCGGCAATCCGGCCAAGCCGGCCATGCCCCGCTTTGCCGGCCTGCCCACCGTGCAGCGCAAGGGCGGCATGCGCATACAGGCGGCCCCCGCTACCGGCTCGCTGCCCTATACCGTCTACTACGGCAACCTGCACAGCCAGACCAATGACTCGGATGGCGGCGGCGCCATCGGCAGTTGCACTTCTTCGCAGCCCGCCCAGACCGGCCAGTACGGCCCGGCCGATGCCTTCAGCTACGCTCGCAATGCCGGCCTCGACTTCCTGATGACCTCGGAGCACAACCATTACTTCGATGGTTCCTCCAGCACCAATAGCGCAGCCAATCCCACCACCGCCCGCAACCGCTACCAGGCCGGCCTGGCTGCGGCCAGCAGCCACAACACCGCCAACCCTGACTTCCTGGCCCTTTACGGCATGGAGTGGGGTGTCATCAACAACGGTGGCCACCTCAATATCCTGAATGCCCATGAGCTGCTGGCCTGGGAGTACAACAGCAGCAACCAGTTGATCGGTGACCGCTTTGTTGCCAAGAACGACTACGCCAACCTCTACGCCACGATGAAGCAACAAGGCTGGATAGGTCAGTTCAACCACCCCGAGCGTAGCGGCCAGTTCCTGATCAATGGCACCGCGCTGGGCTATGACGCCAATGGCGACGAAGTCATGGTGGCGACCGAGATCATGAATACCTCGGCCTTCTCCTCCAACACCACCGAAACCGAGACCGGCCGCAGCAACTACGAAAGCGCCTACAACATGCTGCTGGAGCGGGGCTACCATGTCGCGCCCACCACCAACCAGGACAATCACTGCGCCAACTGGGGCACCAGCTACACCAACCGCACCGGCGTATTGATCCCCCAAGGTGCCGCCTTGAACCTGGCCAGCTTTGTCGAAGCCATGCGCGCACGCCGGGTGTTTGCCAGCATGGACAAGCAGTCGCAGCTGATCTTCACCGCCAATGGTCAAATCATGGGTGCCCGCATCAGCAATAGCGGCCCGCTGACGCTGACAGCCAACTTTGCCAACAGTGCCGGCCGTAGCGTGACCCAGGTGCAGATATTCGAGGGTGTGCCGCGGCGCAATGGCACCGTCACCCTGTTGTCCACCGACGCAGTCACCACGGTGACGCCAGCCGTTGGCGAGCACTTCTACTATGCCAAGCTGACTCAGGACGACGGCAAGGTATTGTGGTCTGCCCCAATCTGGGTCAACCAGACTTCGGGTGGCGGCGGCACCGATACCACGCCCCCTACTGTGACAGCCAGCGTCACCGGCAGCAGCGGCAACATCAGCCTGGCCGCCAATGCCAGCGACAATATTGGCGTCAGCAATGTGGAGTTCCTGGTCGATGGCAGCAGCAAGGGTAGCGACAACAGCACGCCTTACAGCCTGGTACTGGACAGCACCACCCTGGCCAACGGCAGCCACACCTTGGTGGCCCGCGCCCATGACGCCGCAGGCAACAGTGCCAGCAGCAACCCGGTCAGCTTCAACGTCAGCAACACCACCGGCGGTGGCAGCCTGGCCGAGACCGAGTCCAACGGCAGCCTCAGCAGTGCCAACGTGGCAGCACGCACGGTCAGCAGCATCAATGGCACCATGGGCACGGTCAGCGACAAGGACTACTACAAGCTGACGCTGAACCCCGGCGAAACCCTGCGGGTGAACATGAGCGGCCCCACCGACAAGGACTATGATCTCTACCTGGTCAATGGCAGCGACAGCACGCTCAAATCATCGCTCGGCAATACCTGCACCGAGAGCCTCAGCTACACCAATGGCAATGCCAGCCAGACCGTCTACCTCAAGGTCATCAGCTACAAGGGCAGCAGCAGCAGCCAACGCTATACCCTGACGCTGAGCTACACCGGCGGCACTGCCAGCATCAAGCGTTAACCCGCTCCGGGTAAGGTGGTACACCCACCGCCACACAGCAGGGGCAAAGGCGCCACAACGCCCTTGCCCCTGCCTTGTTTCGATTGCCGACCCGAGCAAGCGCCTGTCTATAATGGCCCCAGATGCCAACAACAGCGGAGACAACCATGAGCAAGTGGACAGCCTTTCCCCATGACGCAGCCGCCTTCGACTACGACGGCGACAAGCTGTGGAAACAGTGGGAACGCCTGCACGCCGGCGATCAGGAGCCCTGGCCAGAAGATGAAGCCAGCCAGGAAGCCTGGCGCGCCTACCATCGTGGCGATTTTCAAAATGCCGTGGCCCTGGGCCTGAAATCCGAAACCGGCTCGGGCATGAATGCCGCCAACAAGGCACAGAGCATCTACGCCACCTATCTGGTGGAAGACGAGGACGAGAAGAAAGAGCTGTTCGAGGAAGTCGCCGACCGCGCCGAAGTGGCCGCCAAGGAGAATCCCAACAACATCAATGCCCACTACCAGCACGCCTATGCACTGGGCCGTTACAGCCAGGCCATTTCCATCGCCAAGGCACTGACTCAGGGCATCGCCAGCAAATGCAAGGCCAGCCTCGATAAAACCCTGTCGCTGGCCCCGGAGCACGCCGAAGCACATATCGCGCTGGGTGCCTACCATGCCGAGATCATCGGCAAAGTCGGCAGCATGGTGGGCTCCCTCACCTACGGCGTCTCCAAGGATGCATCCGAAGCCCACTACGAAAAGGCGCTGGAGTTGATTCCCCATTCCGCCATTGCGCGCATCGAATACGCCAACGGCCTGCTGACCCTCTATGGCAACAAGAAGGTCAAGGACGCCACCAAGCTGTATGAAGAAGCCGCCGAATGCCAGCCCTTGGATGCCATGGAGAAGCTGGACGTGGAGTTCGCCAAGTCCGAGCTGACTGACGATTGATGCGCCTGCTTCCCTGCTTTGCAGGCAGGGAAGCGGCGTGCCATGCCTGCCGCCCATCCCGGCCTATTGCGTGCAACCCAACCATAGTGTTAGTCTCTAAAAAGAGATTACGGATACTCCTGCAATGACCCAACACCAACTCGATCACTGCCAATGCAACGCTGCCCTCGTGGCCGCTGGCGCCCGTGCGCCCTTTGCAGATCGCGCATTGCTGGCAATGCCGTACTAGCCTTTTGAGCACTGCTCGGGAGGCTGATCGCCTACCCGGGTAGCAGTAACACCCCGACCCCGGTAGGCCTCAAGCCACCGGGGTTTGTTTTTTCTTTCACAGCAGGAGTGCGCCATGCGTACCTACGACAAGTTGATCGCCGTAATTTGGTCCAGCCAAGGGAGCAGAGGCTTGCGCTCGCCCTTTGGCACGAACCTGGTGACCACGGTACGCCCTGCGCACTGTGTCGCCGCCCCGCAAGATACGGCCTAGCCCTATCCTCGGCATCCATGCCGGACGGGGCTGTACAGCACCTATCCGGTTGGCAGAACCACCCCGGAATTGGTGCAAACCCTCCGGGGTTGTTTATTGGAAGACACAGATCATGGAAGACAGAAAACTACGCAATATCGGCATCATCGCTCACGTCGACGCCGGCAAGACCACCACCTCCGAACGCATCCTGTTCTACACGGGCGAGAACTACAAAATGGGCGAAGTCCACAAGGGCGCCGCCACCATGGACTACGACCCGCAGGAAAAGGCACGTGGCATCACTATCAATAGCGCCGCCACCACGGTCTTCTGGCAAGGCACGCAGATCAACCTGATCGACACGCCTGGCCATATCGACTTCAATATCGAGGTCAACCGCTCATTGCGCGTGCTGGACGGCGCAGTGGTGGTATTCGACGGCGTCGCCGGTGTGGAGCCGCAGACTGAGACAAACTGGCGCCTGGCCGACAAATACCATGTGCCTCGTCTGGCCTTCATCAACAAGCTGGATCGTACCGGCGCCGACTTCCTGCGCGTGGTTGGCATGATGCAGCAGCGCCTGGGCATCCCCCCCCTGGTACTGCAGCTCCCCATAGGCAGCGAAGGCGAATTCCGTGGCCTCATTGATTTGGTTGAGATGCGCGCCTTGCTGTGGTCGGCAGACCATCTGCCCGTGCCCTATGAGGTGGCAGCGATACCGGCTGCACAACTGGAACTGGCCCAGCACTATCGCAAGCTGTTGGTTGAATCCACCGTGGAGTTGGATGAAGACTTGCTGGCGGCCTACCTTGACGGTGCCGACCCCAGTGCCGATGCGCTACGCCAAGCCATACGGCGTGGCACCATCGTCGGCACCTTTGTGCCGGTGCTGCTGGGCTCGGCCTATCGCAACAAGGGGGTGGAGCCGCTGCTGGACGCCGTCAACGCTTACCTGCCGGCACCCGGCGAAGTCCTGGTGGCCAGTGAGCACGATATCGCGGTGGATCCTAACGGCCCCCTCGCGGCACTCGCCTTCAAGGTGCAGCACGATGATCACGGCATGCTGACCTTCACCCGGCTGTACCGTGGCCGCCTGGCAGTGGGCGACATGGTGCTCAATGCCACCAATGGCAAGCGTGAGCGGATCGCACGGCTGTACGAGATGCATGCCAACCGTAAGGTGGAACGTGACTTCGCCATCGCTGGCGATATCGTCGCCATTGCCGGGCTCAAGGCCACGGTAACCGGCGATACGCTGACCGCGCTGGCGCATCCACTGGTGCTGGAACGCATCGATACACCGGAGCCGGTGATCGATGTGGCGGTGGAACCCAGGACGCAGGCCGACCAACAGAACCTGCTCAAGGGTCTGCAGGCCCTGCTGTCCGAGGACCCCAGCCTGCATCTCAAGCAGGATCACGAAACCGGCCAGACCGTGCTGTCAGGCATGGGCGAGCTGCAACTCGAGGTCACACTGGAGAAGCTGCGTAGCCGCTTCAAGGTGGAGGTCAACGTCGGGCAGCCGCAGGTGGCTTACCGCGAAACCATCACCCAGGCTGCCACGGTGCGCCATATGCACAAGAAGCAGACTGGCGGCCCCGGCCAATATGCCGAGGTGGAACTGTTGGTAGAGCCGCTACCCCACGGCAGCGGCCTGATATTTGGCCACCAGCTGACCGGTGGTGCTATCCCGCGCGAGTTCATCCCCGGCGTGGAGGCCGGTGTACGCAACACGGTCAAACAGGGCGTGGTCGCAGGCTACCCGGTGGTCGACCTCAAGGTCACCCTGGTGGATGGCAGCTACCACGAGCGCGACTCTTCGCCCTTGGCGTTTGAACTGGCGGCCGGCGCGGCCTTGCGCGAAGCACTGCGCAAAGCCGCCCCGGTGCTGCAGGAACCCCTGATGGCCGTGGAAGTGGTAACACCGCTGGACCATGTGGGCGATGCCATTGGCGATCTGAACCGTCGTCGTGGACAGGTTCGCGAGCAGACCATGCGTGGCAATGCCGTAGCCATTGCTGCCCATGTGCCGCTACGTGAAATGTTCGGCTACATAGGCCAGCTACGCGCACTGACAGCCGGCCGTGCCAGCTTCACCATGCAGTTCGACCACTATGCCGCTGTGCCTGCCCATGTGGCCAGCGCTGTCACCGGCCAACCCGGCTGACACACTCAAAGGCGGACACCTCGGTGTCCGCCTTTTTATTGGCCGCAGCAGGCTGCAGCCCTACGCCTCGGATACCCGCCTACTTCGGCAGCTCGTATCCATACGACTTCACAATCCTATCGAAGCTCCCATCCTTCTTCATCGCCTCCAGCGCCGCCTTCCAGGTCTCGGCTTCCGCTTTGTCAAACTTGAGTGAGGCCCCCAGGTAGATACTGACCCTGCTGGCCACCGCGCCTCGCTTGAGCTGCTTGGCATCCAGGCCCGCCGCACGCTGGCCCTGCAGCGCTGAATTCCAGGCGGCCAGCCAGGCGTCGATCCGGCCATTAGCCAGCTTCTGGGCATTCATGTCCTCCTTCACCACATCTTCAATCTTGGTAAAGCCCTTGGCTTTGGCTATGCCCGCACCCACCGAATCACGCATTACTCCCACGGTGAGCGCTGGATTGAAGCTACTGACATCCACCTTGCTGGTTGCGTGGCCTATCAGCACGAATTCCTCATCCACCAGACCAGTCACCCACTGGTAGCTGGCTTCGCGCGCGGCATTGCGGCCCAACGGTATCAGCAGCACATTGGCTTCGGTTTTGCCTGTCTCCAGCATTCTGGTAAAAGGCTGCACATCGATCTTGCCAGAATGCCCCACCCGCTTGGCCATCTCGCGCACCAGGTCGGCTGCAACACCCTTGACCGCGCCTTTTTCCATGTAGACAAAGGGCGGTACTTCACCCGCCACGATACGCGCCTCACCCCAGGCCGGCAGCAGTGCAAGGCCAAGAGCAAAGGCAAACAGCTGGGAGAGAGACAGGCGCATGGAGGACTCCAGAT
This sequence comes from Chitinimonas prasina, assembly GCF_030160395.1. GTDB lineage: Bacteria > Pseudomonadota > Gammaproteobacteria > Burkholderiales > Chitinimonadaceae > Chitinimonas > Chitinimonas prasina. The sequence continues at coordinate 9,768 of NZ_BSOG01000006.1, read as the reverse complement.
ACGGTGTTGGATTTGCTCTGGGTTATAGCCGCTACAAACATGAAAAAGCCACCCCGAGGGGTGGCTACACGCTGAGCGGATCAATCCCCGGCAGATCAGGCTGCGGACAGATGCGCCCGTATCACCTCGGCCAGGGTCTTCACCCCTTCTTCGATCTTGTCCGGCGACGCGTGGCTGAAGTTCAAGCGCAACTCGTTGGACACACGGTCGGTAGCATAGAAGGGCTTGCCTGGCATAAAGGCGACCTTACGGTCCAGGGCCGGTTGCAGCAAGCCATAGCTGTCGATGTCAGCCTTGAGCTTCAGCCAGAAAAACAGGCCACCGGGCGGCACGGTCCAGTCAGCCAGGTCATGGAAATGCTTGTCCAGGGCAGCAGCCATGATGTCGCGCTTCTGGTGATAGAAGTCACGCAGGCGGGCAATGTGTGCCGGATACTCGGCCGAGGTCAACAGCTTGTGCATGGCCCACTGGCCCTGCCGGTTGGTATGCAGGTCGGCAGCTTGCTTCAGCTTGTAGAAATGCGGCATCAGACTGGGGTGGCAGGCCAGATAGGCCACGCGCAGACCCGGGATGGCCGTCTTGGAGAAGGTGCCGAAATGCACCCAAGGTGCCGATTTCAGACGGGAACAGATCGGTGCGCGGTCGCACTGGTCATACACCAGCTCGCGGTAGGGCTCGTCTTCCAGCAACACCACATTGTGCTCATCGAACAGATCGGCCACCCGCTGCCGGGTAGCCTCGTCATAGCAGACGCCCGACGGATTCTGAAAGGTGGGGATCAGGTAGGCAAAGCGGGGCTTCTCGCTCTTAAGCTTGCGTTCCAGCTCGTCCAGATCAGGTCCATTGGGTGTCAGGCCCACTTCCACAAAACGGGCGCCGAACAGGCTGAAGCACTGCACGGCAGCCAGGAAAGTCGGCGCCTCTACCAGCACCGGTGTGTCGTGATCCACAAACAGCTTGGCCGCCAGATCCAGGCCCTGCTGCGAGCCGGTCAGTATCAGCACATTGTCGGCCGTCACCGGTACGCCGTTCTTGCTCATCTCGGCGGCAACCGCCTCGCGCAGCCACTTCTCGCCTTCGCTGGGGCCGTACTGGCTCAGGCCATCAGGCAAGCCATTGAAATCGAGCTTGGGCATGGCTTCGGGGGCAGGCAGGCCACCGGCAAACGAGATCATGTCAGGCTGGTTGGCCACAGCCAGAATCTCGCGTACCAGCGAGCCCTGCAGACGGGAAAGGCGTTCGGAAAACATGGGCATTCCGTTGTATTGAAGGGGAAACTACGCACCCTGAACGAAAAAACGCACCGCCACAAGTGACGGTGCGCATTCGTATGATCCCAACCGTACCGGCCCGTCCAGGCTACTGCACGCCGGTACGATCTATCGCTAGGCTTGCAACAGCCGCATCAGGCGTGCTTGCCAGCCTCGCTCTGCATCCGCAGCACCGCCAGATGCAACTCAGCCAGCTCGGGATCAGGCGGGCAATCCACCACGCTCAGCAGCGTTGCCAGTACCAGCTTCTCAAACTCCTCACCAAACCGCTCAATGATCCGGGCGGGCTCGGCCACCAGCTTCTTGTCTGTCATCACGCCGAAATTGACCCTGTCGTTGTACGAAAGGATGGACACCCCCATGCCTATCTCACCCGACTGCGGCACCCAGAACTGCAGGTCGCTCACCTTGTTACCCGCCATGTAGATCGGATCGCGCGGGCCGGGTACATTGGTCATGACGGCGGTGGATTTGGTGCTGAAATACTCGATGGCCGGCTGCTCGACGATATTGGGCAAGGAGCCCACCACACTGAGCAGACCCAGGGTAATGATGGCATCGTAGCCACCCTTGATCTCTTCCATGCGGCGCTTGACCTCATACACCCGCTCTATCGGGTTGGCCACGCCTATGGGTAGCGGCAGGAAGACCAGGCCAAAATAATTGCCCAGCTTATCCAGCTTGCTCTCAGGCCGCAGGTTGACCGGCACCGAGGCGCGGATGTCGAGGCCATCCACGTTCTGCCCCTTCTCCACCAGATAGGCCCGCAAGGCTCCCGCCACGCACGACAGCAGCACATCATTGATGGAACAGCCCAGCGCCTTGCCCACATGCTTGACCTCGGGCAGCGGCAACGATTCGGACCAGGCGATGCGCTTGGCGGTAGAGAGCTTGCCCTTGAACTTGGTGCGCGGGTCGGCCGGCATGGCCGCCAACTTGGCCAGTCCCTGGCTGATGGCCAGCCCCGTCTGGGTGTACTCGGCTATCTTGCCCGGATTCATCATCAGGCCGTAGCTGGTCCCCAGCACCTTGCCATAGCTCTTCAGCACCCCGGCGTACATCTTGGCCACCGGCTTGTAGAGTCGCATGAAAGGATCGTCCGGTTCCCGTTCGCCAGCCTGGAACTTGAGCTTCTTCGGCGCTGGCGCACTATCGCCGTCAGCTTCCTTGTCGGTCAGCGACAACAGCACCTGTATCAAGGCGATACCATCGCCGATGCAATGATGTATGCGCGCTACGAGTGCGCTGCCCCCTTGGTAGTTCTCTACCAAGTGGAACTGCCAAAGCGGCTTGCCGAAATCGAGCGGGGTGGAAATATGTTCGTTGACGAAGGCCTCCAGCTCAGGCTTTCCCGCATCCCCCGGCAACGCCACCCGATGCAAGTGGTTGTCGATATCGAAATCCGGGTCGCTTTCCCATGCGGCGTTGGTACCCGTGCGCACCACCCGCTGCTTGAAGCGCTGGTACTTCAGCAGGCGGCTTTCCAATACGCCGCGCAGCCGGGCAATGTCCATATGGCCCTCAAAGAACATGATGCCGGTAATCACCATCAGGTTGGTTGGCCTATCCATGCGCAACCAAGCCGTGTCAACGGCCGACATTGATTCCTTGCCCGAGCCAAAGAGATTCAACAGCATATTTCCCACCCTGTGTCTGAATTGTGGTTGTTGTTTACGAGTCGGACGACCGCTCGCTTGACGTTGCTCTCGGAGGATTATAGAACACAGCTAGTCGCCGCCGACCACTACACGGTGCGGCTTACGGGCACGTCAATCGCCCAGACTGCATACGCATACGAATAACGAGGAGCAAGCCCCATGACTTATTTCGTGACCGGTGCTACCGGTTTTATCGGCAATAACCTCGTCCAGACTCTGCTGAAGAAACGCAAGGGCAAGATCTACGCGCTGGTACGCAAGGAATCGCTGGAAAAGTTCGACAAGATCAAGGAACGCTGGGGCAAGGACGCTGATCGCGTCATCCCGGTGGTCGGCGAGCTGGGCAAGACCCAGCTAGGTGTCTCCAAGAAAGACATCGCCGAGCTGAAGGGCAAGATCAAGCACTTCTTCCATCTGGCCGCCCTGTACGACCTCAAGGCCACCGCCGAGGAACAGCTCGAAGCCAACGTCAACGGCACTCGCCACGCAGTGGAGTTCGCCGAGGCCATCGAAGCCGGCATCTTCCATCACACCAGCTCCATCGCGGCCGCAGGCCTATATGAGGGCGTGTTCTCGGAAGACATGTTCGAAGAGGCAGGCAAGCTCAACCACCCCTACTTCCGCACCAAGCACGACTCCGAAGCCATCGTCCGGCGCGAGTGCAAGCGCCCCTGGCGTGTCTACCGGCCCGGCATCGTGGTCGGTAGCTCCAAGACCGGCGAGATAGACAAGATCGACGGCCCCTACTACTTCTTCAAGGTCTTGCAGAAAATGCGCAAGATCCTGCCGCCCTGGATGCCTGCCATAGGCATAGATGGTGGCCGCATCAACCTGGTACCGGTGGATTACGTGGTCGAAGCGATGGACCACATCGCCCACCTCAACGGCCACAACGGCGGCTGCTTCCATCTCACCGACCCCGATGCCAAGCGCGTGGGCGAAGTGCTGGCCATCTTTGCCGAAGCCGCCCACGCCCCCAAGCTGACCGTGCGGCTCAACCCCGCCATATTCGGCTTTGTGCCGTCGATGATACGCCAGGCTATCAGCTCGCTAACTCCCGTGCGCCGCGTGCGTGACGCAGTTATGCGTGATCTGGGCCTGCCGCCCGACATCATGAACTTCGTGTCCTACCCGACGCGCTTTGACAGCCGCCAGACCCAGAAGCTGCTGGCCGGCACCGATATCAAGATCCCGGCACTGGAAGACTATGCCTGGAAGCTGTGGGACTACTGGGAACGCCATCTGGATCCGGATCTGTTCATCGATCGCTCACTGTCCGGCGTATCGCGTGGCAAGAACGTGCTGATCACCGGCGGCTCCTCCGGCATCGGCCAGGCCAGCGCCATGAAGCTGGCAGCAGCTGGCGCACACGTCATCATCGTGGCGCGCGACATGGAGAAGCTGGAGGCCACCAAGAAGGAAATCGAAGCCTGCGGCGGTAAATGCTCGGTGTATTCCTGCGACCTGTCCAGCCTCGATGCCATTGACGAGCTAGCCAGGAAAGTACTGGACGAGCACGGCCACGTGGATGTGCTGATCAACAATGCCGGCCGCTCCATCCGCCGCGCCGTTGAAAACAGCTACGATCGCTTCCACGACTTCGAGCGGACCATGCAGCTCAACTACTTCGGTAGCCTGCGCCTTACCCTGGCCCTGCTGCCTAGCATGAGCACCCGCAAGAGCGGCCATGTGGTCAATATCTCTTCCATCGGGGTGCTGACCAACTCACCACGCTTCTCAGCCTATGTGGCCTCCAAGGCAGCCCTGGACGCCTTTACCCGCTGTGCCGCCAGCGAGTTCTCCGATCGTGGTGTCTACTTCACCACCATCAATATGCCGCTGGTGCGCACCCCCATGATCGCCCCCACCGACATCTACAAGAACATGCCCTTCATCATCAGCCCGGATGAAGCGGCCGACATGGTGGCACAGGCCGTCATCTACAAGCCCGTACGAGTGGCGTCGGGCCTCGGTATCTTTGGCCAGATGATCCATGCCCTGGCACCACGCGTGGCACAGATCATCATGAACACCGCCTATCGCATGTTCCCCGACTCCTCGGCCGCCCAGGGCAGCAAAGAAGGTGGTCGCGCTCAGGAACTGAGTGCAGACCAACTAGCGTTCATGCAGATCATGAAGGGTATACACCTGTAAACCTACAAAGCCATGGCAGCACAATGAAAAAGGCAGGTGGTTCCCCACCTGCCTCTTTTTTATTGCCGACCCTGGCTGCGTGACCGCGCCTTTACGGACGCCATGCAGCCGCAAGCTAGCCGAAATGCTGCCCCAGAAAACCCTTCACTTCCGACTCTATCCTGGGCTTCAATGCCATCAGCAGGAAACCCAGCTTGGCGTCTACCACCACCTCATCTGCCGCCACAGTCAACTGACCAGAAACACCAGGACGCTGGAAGTGCAAGACCTCCCCCTCCCAACGGTAGTCCATGCCGAACTCCTGCTTCATCTGCTCGGCAACTTCACCAGCCAACTTAAGTGCCTCGTCGTGCGGCTTGCTGTGGGGGTACTGTATATGTATCGACATGTGCTTGCTCCACCGTACTGTTTATCAGTGCGCAACCGCCACCACCGGCAAGCTGCTTTCGAATGCTGTGTAGCTTAGCGCCAAATCCGCCGCCTGCCAGCCCTTCCTGGTCATTCTTCGGAAAATTCTTTGTCCCTCCCCACACCGGTGCGGTGATGCCACGTTGATCCGAAGCCGTCATTGGTGAGCGAACCGTATTTCCTCGAAGCGACATGCCAGGCTCGAACCACATCAATTAGCTAATTAGTTAAATACGAACAAATGAACTATGATTGCGCCACCGCTGCCCTGACTAGAGCCGGCCAACCTACCCTGCACAGCGGATGCTGGCTTGGCACGGACAGCCTGCCCTACACAGGTCTGGCTAGATCGCACAACCGTACCAGCAGCGTTTAGAGCGGCTACCAAAACCCAGCGTAGCGGTTCTGGCTAGGCGTGCGAGAGATGGCGCGCGCAGTAGAAAGTACGTGGGTACGGCAAGCTCGCACAACAACGCCAGAAGGTTTTTGATAGCGGCGCTTAGTTCGCGGAAAATAGGATAAGCATGTCCCAGTCAACCTCAGCCCGCACTGCCTCAGTCACCGCCTTGCAGGTCACATTGGGGACTATCCGTTATGCCCCCATGAAGTCACTCTGGTTCAGCGGCATGCTGGCAACCACAGTAGTGGGTGGTATCGCTACCTTCAGCTGGTCGGGCTTGCTGCTCTTCATTATCTGCACCACTACCGTCCTGCTGCTGGGCCACTCGCTGGGCAGCCACCGAAAACTCATCCATCACAGTTATCAATGCCCCCGCTGGCTTGAATACAGCCTGGTCTATCTGGGTGTGCAAGTAGGTCTAGCAGGGCCACTGGGGCTGCTAGCCCAGCATGACTTACGTGATCTGGCGCAACGCCAGCATACTTGCCACGACTACCTGCGCCATGGTGGCGGCTTCTGGCGCGATGCCTGGTGGCAACTGCATTGTGAATTGGTCCTGGATCATCCACCGGTCACCGCCCTCCCCTGTGACATTGCGCAAGACCGGTTCTACCTATGGCTGGAGCGTACCTGGATGTGGCAACAACTCCCCCTCGCGGCTTTGTTCTACGCCTTCGGAGGATGGCCCTTTGTTATCTGGGGAGTGTGCGCTCGTATCACCGCCTGTGTATTTGGCCACTGGCTGATAGGCTACTTCGCCCACAACCACGGCCCCATGCACCATCAAGTACAGCATGCCGCAGTGCAAGGCAGAAACCTGCCTTATGTCGCGCTGCTGGCCATGGGCGAAAACTGGCACAACAACCACCATGCCTTTCCCGGCTCCGCAAGACTAGGCCTGCATGCCGGTGAATGGGACCCAGGCTGGTGGGTACTGACCTTGCTGCAGCGACTCGGCTTGGCATGGGATATCAAGCTACCCAAGGATCTGCCAATACGCCCCGAAGTGATCGCCTGCAGCTCGCCCGGAGCTTGCTCCACTCCCCCCAAAGCGGCCCTGAGTACAAATCGGCGTGATGGCAGCCCTGTTGCCCACCAATTCGGGAACAGCTCGCACTACCCATAAACGCCTGATAGGTACTGAAAATGTTGATAAGCTGAAACCCGCTCGGGCTGGTAATCCGCCGCGGCAGGGACGTGGAGCCTAATCCCGGCTGAGCCCGCGGGTCCAGGCGCCACTGGCGCCAGCCCAGTCAGCGATAACCGATCAATGACTAGAGTTCAAGATTGGCTCTCTTATGACCATACACATCATCCGGCTTGGCAGCCCACGCCTACCCAACGAAGGACTGCGTATCGGCACCGTACGTCGCCCGCCGCGCGGCGTGCCCAAGACCGAGTTTGCCAGCCGCAACTATTACGATACCTGGCTGCCCAACCTTGCTCCCAGTAGCGAGCTGATGGCCTTAGGCAAGACCGCCCTCAGCGACGCGGACTGGGCAGGATTCAAACGCCGTTTCCGCAGCGAGATGAATGAAGCCGATGCAGCCAGGGTGCTGGATCTGCTGGCGGCACTTTCGCACCAGAGTGAGCTGGCCATAGGCTGTTATTGCGAAGATGAGGCCCGTTGCCATCGCTCGGTGCTGAGAGAGCTCCTTGCCGAGCGGGGTGCACGCTTGGCAGAGCTGGCAACAGATTCACCACCCCATACCCACACTTAATACCCATACGCCGCCAGAAAGCCGCTATGAACCCTGTCAGCAAATCAACTCCATCCCTGCTCACCATAGGTCTGATCGGCGGCATGAGCTGGGAGTCCACGGTGCCTTACTATCAGCACATCAATCAGGCCGTGCGGCAACAACTAGGTGGCTTGCACTCAGCACGAATCGTGCTCTACAGCGTGGACTTCCATGGCATAGCCCAATTGCAGCGCGATAATGCATGGGACGACGCAGGCAGGCAATTAGCCAGCGTTGCACAAAAGCTGGAGGCAGCAGGCGCAGATCTACTGGTGCTGTGTACCAACACCATGCATAAGGTGGCCGATATGATCACGGCAGCCACCAGCATACCGTTGCTGCACATAGCCGACCCCACCGCAGCCGCCATACGGCAAGCAAACATGCAAACAGTCGGGTTGCTCGGCACCCGCTTCACCATGGAACAAACGTTCTACCGCGACCGCATGCAACAACAAGGCATAGCCGTACTGGTACCGGACGGCCCCGACCGCGACATCGTCCATCGCGTCATCTATGAGGAACTGTGCCAGGGTATTGCCAACGACTCATCTCGGCGTGAGTACCAGCGCATCATCAAGCAGCTTAAGGATCAAGGCGCACAAGCCGTGATCCTCGGTTGTACCGAGATCAGCTTGTTGATCGGGCCTGAACACGCAGCCGTACCCTTGTTTGATACCACTCGCTTGCATGCCTACGCAGCGGCCAGCATGGCAATGTCCACCAACGTGGGCTGAAGCGGCCTAGCGCCACTCAGCTTCATTCACCGCCAGGCGGAGCCAAAGGCCGCAAAGCGATCGGCGCAGACATCACGATAGAGGTACGCGTCTCGCCAAAGTGATTGATGCTACCCACGAACTGCTCCAGATGACGGATATTGCGTGTCACCACCCGCAAAATAAACGAATCCTGTCCGGTGACATGCAAGCACTCCAGCACCTCCGGCATTTTCTGCAGCTGGGCAATCAATCTAGCCTTATCGGGCTGCGCCGTGGTCATGCCTACCAGGGCCATCACGTCGTAGCCTACCGCCTCGGCCGACACCAGCGCACGATAACCCCGCACTACTCCAGTCTCTTCCAGGCGTTTCAAACGTTCCGATGCTGCCGGCACAGATAGCGCCACCTTGGCCGCCAGCTCCGTCAGCGAGATACGTCCATCAGCCTGTATGGCCTGCAGTATTTTCCAGGACTTGCCATCGATCTCCATAAAATCCCCATGCAATCTCCAAATATTCAAAAGAATTTTAGGCGAAAACCCAAAACATACTTAAGGACACTATTCAAGCATGGGTCACAGGCTTGGACAATCTATCCATACAACCTGGAGCCCACTCATGGATACCCCCCTCTTCCTGAAAGCTTGTCTGATCGGCCTCTCCATTGCCGCCCCGGTAGGCCCCATAGGCCTGCTATGCATACAACGCACGCTGCAGCATGGCGCCCGTACAGGCTTTGCCAGCGGCATGGGTGCCGCTGCGGCAGATGCCTGCTATGGCGCTATCGGTGCACTGGGCATCACCAGTCTGACCCGGGCGTTCACCGCATTGACCTTGCCACTGACGCTAGTCGGTGGTGCCATGTTGATCTGGATGGGCATAGGCATGCTGCGCAGCAAACCACCCGCTGCTGCTGCAGAGGTCAAACAAGGCAGCCACGCCAGCGCATTCGCCTCGGTCTTTGCCCTGACGCTGACCAACCCCATGACCATACTGTCGTTCGTCGCCGTCTTCGCTGTGCTAGGTCAAGGCCAAACAAGCAGCATCAGCCAGACGGTGCTCATGGTCGGCGGCATCTTCACCGGCTCAGCCTTCTGGTGGCTAGGCCTGGCATGTGGGGTAGCCGCAGGTCGGCACCACCTTAAACCGCCCTACCTGCGCTATCTAGGCCAAACCGCCGGGCTCTTGCTGATCGGCTTTGCCTGCTGGCAATTGATTGGCCTAGTGGCCTGATGTATCCGAAGGTTCTGCATATTGCCAATCGCAAACCCAAACCCGCAAAGCAAAAGCCCCAGACTCTGGTGAGTCTGGGGCTTTTAAGGGGAGCCTGGCGGTGACCTACTTTCACACGGGTAGTCCGCACTATCATCGGCGCTGCCTCGTTTCACGGTCCTGTTCGAGATGGGAAGGCGTGGGT
>NZ_BSOG01000005.1:221059-304619 GCF_030160395.1 Chitinimonas prasina | reverse complement strand
CCCGTGTGAAAGTAGGTCACCGCCAGGCTCCCCATAAAAGCCCCAGACTCACCAGAGTCTGGGGCTTTTGCTTTGCGGGTTTGGGATTGCGATTGGCGGGGGTGACCTTCCGACGTCGCTTCCCCCACGCAGGTCTACCAGGAATTAGTTAGCATGCGGCGTCGGCGACGTTGTGCCCCAGATTCAGTAGCGGAGAGGCCTTAGGCCTGATCCCCCAAGTTCAGGAGATGAACGAATAGGTGCCGGTGCCAAAGCATCAATCGATAATGACAAGTGTGCCCTGGCTACCAGGGGCTACTGCATGTGGCAGGCCCGCTGGTACCAGGTAAAGCTGGCCGGCCCCTACTTCGACGAGTGCGTCGTCCACACTCAAGCGCATCTGCCCCTCCAGTACCAGTAGCGCTTCTGCGTAGTCATGGGTCTCTGCCGGGTAGGCCATGTCATCCATGCGCAGCACCTTGATATTGGCGCCGCCAACGCGCCCCATGATGCTGGATTGCCATGCCTGCGGCAGGCTGTCTGCACAGCCCAGCAGATTGATCAGATTCATCGGGGTTGGCATGTTGGTTTGCAGTTCTTTCAAGTAGTGTCAGTTCAGCGGTATTTACGCACCAGGCCCACCATCACGCCAAAGATTTCCAGATTGCCCTGTGGCCGTATGGTGGGGTAGGCGGGGTTGGCGGGTTGCAAGATGTATTTGCCGCCTTCCTTGGCCAGGGTCTTGAGCGTGAATTCGTTGTCGACAATGGCGACGACGATATCGCCTACATTGGCCACATTGCGTCGCTCTATCACCGCCAGATCGCCTGAATGGATGCCGGCATCGATCATGGAGTCACCCTTGACCGGAATAAGCTGGGTGTGGGATGGCCGGTTGATCAGGTACTGATCAAGTACGAAGGCGTCGGCCCCGACATCGCGTGCGGCGACGGGCATGCCGGCGGGCACGGGTTGGGTGGACAGCGTGCGCTCGAAGAAGCGGTCGGTGGGTACCCAATCGCCGTCGCTGCTACGCGACAGAAAGCCCTGCAGCTGTAGCCGTGACAGCAGCTTGGAGACGGCTGATTTGCTGGCAAAGCCGAGCAAGCTCATCAGCCGTGCGTAAGACGGAAGGCAACGTTCGTCGGCGTAGTAGTCCTGCATCCGACCGAGATAGTCGAGGTCGCGTTCGAATTCATTCATGGATTTAGCCTTGGAGAACGGATGTTCGCCAACTGTAGAGAACGTACGTTCTCTTGGCAAGTACTGCGTGATGTCATGGCAAGCGGCTGGCATGTGCTATACCAAAACCAAGGCCCGACGCCGCTTAGAACAATAAAACCAAATCACGATTCCTCGCGCGAACTTTTGCCCGCGCACCGTTCCAAAACCTATGTCGATGCCAGACATGCCTGAACGAGAGGGGTAGCAATGGATATCTTCGCCAACTTCAGCAGCCGTTATGACCGTACCCGTGAGGAGGAAATGAGCCTGCGCGAGTACCTGGAAATGTGCAAGCGCGACCATGCAGCCTATGCCACGGCTGCCGAGCGCATGCTGATGGCCATAGGTGAGCCGGAAATGGTCGACACCCGCAACGACTCCCGTTTGTCGCGCGTGTTCGCCAACAAGATGATACGGGTCTATCCCGCCTTCCGTGAGTTCTACGGCATGGAGGAAGTCATAGAGCAGGTGGTGGCCTATTTCCGCCATGCGGCGCAGGGCTTGGAAGAGCGCAAGCAGATACTGTATCTGTTGGGGCCGGTGGGGGGCGGCAAGTCTTCCATCGCCGAGAAGCTGAAGGAGTTGATGGAGCGGGTGCCGTTCTACTGCATCAAGGGCAGCCCGGTGAACGAGTCGCCGCTGGGCTTGTTCAATGAGGCTGAAGACGGCCCTATTCTGGAGGAGCAGTACGGCATACCGCGCCGCTATATCAAGTGCATACCCAGCCCATGGGCAGTGAAGCGGCTACAGGAATTCAATGGCGACGTGGACCAGTTCCGCGTGGTCAAGCGTTACCCCTCGGTACTCAAGCAGATTGCCGTGGCCAAGACTGAGCCGGGGGATGAGAACAATCAGGACATTTCGTCGCTGACCGGCAAGGTGGATATCCGCAAGCTGGAGAAGTATGCGCAGGATGACCCGGACGCCTACAGCTACTCGGGCGGTCTGTGCCTGGCCAACCAGGGCCTGCTGGAGTTTGTGGAAATGTTCAAGGCACCCATCAAGGTGCTGCACCCCTTGCTGACGGCCACCCAGGAGGGCAATTTCAAGGGCACCGAGGGTTTTGGGGCGATACCGTTTGACGGCATAGTGTTGGCCCACTCCAATGAATCGGAATGGAAGCAGTTCAAGAACAACAAGAACAATGAGGCTTTCCTTGATCGTATCTATATCGTCAAGGTGCCTTACTGCCTCCGTGTCAGCGAAGAGGTGAAGATCTACGAGAAGCTGGTGCGCAACTCCTCATTGCACAATGCGCCCTGCGCTCCCGGCACACTCAAGATGATGTCGCAGTTTTCCATACTCTCCCGACTCAAGGACCCGGAGAACTCCAGCGTCTATTCCAAGATGCAGGTGTATGACGGCGAGAACCTCAAGGATACCGATCCCAAGGCCAAATCCATTCAGGAGTATCGCGACTTTGCCGGGGTAGACGAGGGCATGGATGGCCTCTCTACCCGCTGGGCTTTCAAGATACTGTCCAAGGTATTCAATTTCGATCACTCCGAGGTGGCGGCCAACCCGGTGCATCTGCTGTATGTGCTGGAGCAGCAGGTGGAGCGCGAACAGTTTGCGCCGGAGACCGAGCAGAAGTACCTGGCCTATATCAAGGAATACCTGGCCGGACGCTATGTGGAGTTCATTGGTAAGGAGATTCAGACCGCGTATCTGGAGAGCTACTCCGAGTATGGCCAGAATATCTTTGACCGCTATGTGACCTTTGCCGATTTCTGGATACAGGATCAGGAATACCGTGACCCGGATACCGGCGAGAGTTTTGACCGCAATGCGCTCAACAATGAGCTGGAGAAGATAGAGAAACCGGCCGGTATCAGCAACCCCAAGGACTTCCGCAACGAGATCGTCAATTTCGTGTTGCGGGCCAGGGCGAACAATGGTGGCAAGAACCCGACCTGGACCAGCTACGAGAAGCTGCGGGCGGTGATCGAGAAAAAGATGTTCTCGAACACCGAGGAGTTGCTGCCGGTGATCTCGTTCAATGCCAAGGGCAGCAACGAGGATGCCAAGAAGCATGAGGACTTCGTCAATCGCATGGTGGCCAAGGGCTATACCGCCAAACAGGTTCGCCTGCTGTGCGATTGGTATCTGCGTGTAAGGAAGTCTTCCTGATGCGGTGAGGTGCAAAGGGCGAGGCGGGCGCAATCCCCGCCTTGGCGTTGCAACACCGCCAGGAGGGAGCACGGTATGGTTCACCTGATAGATCGAAGACTCAATGGCAAGAACAAGTCTGCCATCAACCGGGAGCGCTTCTTGCGGCGCTTCAAGGGGCAGATCAAGGAAGCGGTGACTCGGGCGGTCAAGGGCCGCTCCATCACTGATATCGACAGTGGCGAGAAGGTATCCATCCCGGTCAAGGATGTATCGGAACCGGTATTCGGCCATGCCCGAGGCGGGGTATGGGAGACGGTACACCCCGGCAACAAGGAGTACCTGCAGGGCGACCACATAGACCGGCCGGAAGAGGGCGGTGGCGGTAGTGGTTCAGGCAAGGCGTCGCAAGATGGTGAGGGCGAAGATGATTTCGTCTTCGAACTGAGCCGAGAGGAGTTTCTCAATTTCTTCTTTGACGACTTGGAGCTACCCAACCTGGTCAAGACCCAGCTGACCGCCACGCAGGCGTTCAAGAACGTACGGGCGGGCTACAGTACCGACGGTACGCCTTCCAATATCGATGTGGTGCGTTCACTCAAAGGGGCGCTGGGGCGGCGAATTGCCCTGACAGCCGGGCCCATGGCCAGGCTCAATGAGGCGCGGGAAGAATTGGACGTCTTGCTGGAACGTAGCGACGAGGACGACCCGGCGGTGCGCGCCCTGAGGGACGAAATCCACTCGCTCAAAACCCGCATCATCGGTATTCCCTTCATCGACCCGTTTGACTTGCGCTACAGCAACCGGGTGAAACAACCACGGCCGCATACCCAGGCGGTGATGTTCTGCGTGATGGACGTATCGGGCTCGATGGACGAGCAGAAAAAGGATACGGCCAAGCGCTTCTTCATCCTGCTGTATCTCTTCCTGACCCGCGCCTACGAGAAGATAGAGGTGGTGTTTGTGCGCCACCACACCCAGGCGCAGGAGGTGAATGAGCACGATTTCTTTCACGCCCGCGATACCGGTGGTACGGTGGTTAGCTCGGCGCTCAAGCTGGTGGACCAAATCATTACCGAGCGCTATCCCACCAACGACTGGAATATCTATGTCGCTCAGGCCAGCGATGGTGACAACTGGGATAGCGACTCGCTGGTGTGCAAGGATTTGCTGCTGGGGCACATCCTGCCCATGGTGCAGTACTACGCCTATATCGAAATTACGGAGGGTGAGCCGCAGAACCTGTGGATGGAGTACGAAAAGGTAAGAGATGCGTGCGCGCAGTTTGCCATGCGCAAGATCCAGTCACCGGCGGATATCTACCCGGTGTTTCGCGACCTGTTCAAGAAGAATACGGCGGCCGCATGACTGACACCATAGCCTCTCCCAGCAGTGCAAAGCGCAAACGCGCCAAGCGGCCCAAGGGACCGCTGTCCATCGGGTCGGAATGGACTTTCGAGCTGATAGACAAGTACTACAACGAGATACGCCGGGTGGCGGAGGACTTCGAGCTGGATACCTATCCCAACCAGCTGGAAATCATCACGGCCGAGCAGATGATGGATGCCTATGCTTCGGTCGGTATGCCGGTGATGTATCACCACTGGAGTTACGGCAAACACTTTCTGCAGACCGAGAAGGGCTACAAGCGGGGCCAGATGGGGCTGGCCTACGAGATCGTCATCAACTCCAATCCCTGCATCTCCTATCTGATGGAGGAGAACTCCATCACCATGCAGGCCCTGGTGATAGCCCATGCTGCCTTTGGCCACAACAGTTTCTTCAAGGGTAACTACTTGTTCCGGGCCTGGACCGATGCTAGTGCCATCATCGATTACCTGGTGTTTGCCCGGCACTATATCCGCCAGTGCGAGGAGCGCTATGGCGTGGATGCGGTGGAAGAACTGCTGGATAGCTGCCATGCCCTGATGAACTATGGCGTGGACCGTTACAAACGGCCGCCCAAGCTTTCGGTAGAGGAAGAGCGCATACGCCAGAGCGAGCGCGAGTCGTATCTGCAGAGCCAGGTGAACGATCTGTGGCGTACCTTGCCGCGCCGTGCTGAAGAGGCCGAGAAGACCGAACAACGGCGCTTTCCGTCCGAGCCGCAGGAAAACTTGCTGTACTTTATCGAGAAGTACGCCCCCTTGCTGGAGCCCTGGCAGCGTGAAGTGGTACGCATTGTGCGCAAGGTGGCACAGTATTTCTATCCACAGCGGCAGACCCAGGTCATGAACGAGGGCTGGGCCACCTTCTGGCATTACACCATCATGAACCGGCTATACGATGAAGGCCTGCTCAGCGATGGTGCCATCATGGAGTTCCTGCACTCGCATACCAATGTGGTCTATCAGCCACCGGTGACCAGTCGTTACTACTCTGGCATCAATCCCTATGCGCTGGGGTTTGCCATGTACACCGATATCAAGCGTATCTGTGAGCAGCCCACCGAGGAAGACAGGCATTGGTTCCCCGACCTGGCTGGGACTGCATGGCGGCCCGCGCTGGAGTTCGCCATGAAGAACTTCAAGGACGAGAGCTTTATCGCGCAATACCTCTCGCCCAAGCTGATACGCGACTTTCGCCTGTTTGCGGTGAAGGACGACGACCAGGAGGCGCAGCTGGAAGTCAGCGCCATCCACAATGAAGACGGTTATCGCGATATACGGCGCAAGCTTGCCGATCAGTACAACTTGGGTAATCGCGAGCCGAATATCCAAGTGTGGGAAGTCAATGTACGGGGTGACCGTGCGCTGACGCTGCGGCATGTGCAGAACCACCGCCGGCCCTTGGCCAATACGGTACACGAGGTACTCAAGCATATCGCCAGGCTGTGGGGCTTTTCGGTGAAGCTGGAAAGCTGTGACCCTGAGGGCAAGGTGATACTGACCTATGAGTGTAAGCTGGAGAAGCGCCACGGGGGATGAGGGTCGCTAATTGTAGCCCCCTCGCGTGACACCTCGCCAGCCTGGCGGGCGCGGGTATGGGTCAATCTGATCTAAGCAGTATGCTGCACGGCTATCGGTATAATTGGGCTCTTTTGCGCCGCTAGCAGCGGAGGCGGCTGCGTTGCCCGCCCCGTTGGCTGGTCGTGGTTGCCGCGCGCCATACCCTTGAATTGATACTTCCCGATGACTAATCCCTACGCTGCACCCAAGTCCCAGATCACCGATTCGATTGCCCCTGATTCGATAGACTATGAACGCATGGATGCTGTTGCGTCAGGGCAGCGGATCTTGATCTACACGTTTATTGCTGCCCTATTGACGGGAGGGTTACGCGCACAGGTGGATCCTGTCTTGTCGTTGGTGGTGGCCCTCGCGATTGCGGCAGTCTCGATCTATGGCGCAGTGCGCGTGGATAAAGGCTTGGGCGGCTCGCTGTTCTCAAGAATTGTCTACGCGATTGCCATGCTACTTCCCCTAGTCAGTTTGATACTCATGATTACCTTGAGCATGCGGGCGACCAAGGCGCTGAGAGCGGCTGGCTATCAAGTCGGTCTGCTTGGGGCGAAAAAGCGTAGCTAGGGCAAGCCGTGTCATTCGACTGGCTAAGCCGAAATCGGACGACAGTGTAGGTGTTCGCACATACTGGGTCTTGGTTCACCGGCCGGTTGTCATCACGGTCTTCGCCAGCGCAAGCCGGTGTATGGCTTGGGACGGGGATCGCTTGATGTCGTGAGGCAGCCCTATCGCCAGCTATTCCGTGTGTGCGCAACATCATCAGGCGATAGGCAAGCGGCCAGTGGCGTTGGCAATGCGTGCTTGGCGGCTTGCCTGCCTGAATCCGGAGTCTCCATGACGCCCATCATTACGTCCCCTTTGGCTAGCTGGCCTGCAACAGCCGTTCATGCACTGATGCGCGAGGTCTATGACACGTCGGATGCCATGAGTGAGGCATTCGAGGATAAATTCCCGGACTTCGAGGCCTTTGTACAGCAGCGGCAGGACTGGCTGGTCATGCCGGGCGCCGTGGCGCTGGTGGCCCATGAAGCGGATACCCTGCTGGGCTACATACTGTTGATGCCCCGTCGGCAAGCCAAGCTGCGTCATGCGGCAGACCTGAATATGGGAGTGCATCCCGCTGCACGCGGCAAGGGCGTGGGCAGGCTGCTTTTGGCAGCGACCTTGCAGGCCGCGCGAGCGCAGGGCTTGCTGGAGATCGCTTACCTGATGGTACGGGCCGACAATACCGCCGCAGTGAAGCTCTACGAAGCTGCCGGCTTTAGCCGCCTGGCTGTGCTGGAGCGGGATACGCAGATGGATGGCCGTTATTACGACGGCTTGCTGATGCGGTATTGGCTACGGCCGCCAGGCGATCGCGCCTGGGGCTGAAAATACGGCTTGGTATCAAGGATTTAGTGGCCGGACCCGCACCTAGCCAGATCAGATGGCCGGATGCGCCGCCAACTGTCATCGCCGTGCTGAATGCGCCAGAGGCTTCGGCTATACTGCGCCCCTTTTCACACTTTTGCTGCGAAGCCGGCCCGGTCAATACCGGACGGCGTGCTTAGCCGCTTTTCTTGGAGCATTACATGCGGACCCGGTATCTATCGTGTGGCGCCATCGCCCTTATGTCGTCGTTGTCGCTGCAGGCTGCTGAGCCACCGATGGCGGAACGGGAGCAACTGAATGCCGTGGTCTGGTACCAGGCTGCAGCGGAATCGCAAGCCAATGGCGAACAGACCTACCGTGCAGCAACGGACCAATTGGCCCGGCTCAAGCGCAGCAAGGCCATTACCGCCTTGCCTGAACAACTGGCAGTAGCCGGTTACAAGCGCTTGCCGCCAGCGGTGATACTGGATATCGACGAGACCGTACTCGACAACAGCCCTTACAACGCCTGGCAGGTTGCCAGCGGGCTACCGTACTCCGAACCGTCGTGGGATGCCTGGGTGGCTGAGCGCAAGGCCACCGCCGTGCCTGGGGCCAAGGCATTCATCAGCGCCGCCCGCCGCATGGGGTTCAAGGTGCTGTATGTGACCAACCGCAACTGCGAGAAGCAGGGCGGCTACGATGCACAGGGGTGGGCCAAGACCTGCCCGCAACTGCAGGCTACCCTGGACAATCTGGAAGCCGAACTAGGCTACCGGCCCGACAATGCAGACATGCTGCTCAAGTACCAGCGTGCCGAATGGGATGGTAAGGGCGTGCGCCGGCAGCTGCTGGCAAATCGCTATCGTATCGCCATGCTGGTGGGCGATGACCTGAATGACTTTATCGACCGCACCACCTACCAACCCAAACAGCATGCCGCTAATTGGGGCCGGAGCTGGTTTGTGCTGAGCAACCCCATGTATGGCTCGTCGCTCCGCGCTCTTGGTAACAACCTGGGCAAGCGCTATGGTTCGCTGAGGCCTTGGCAGTGGGCACCGGCCAAGGTGGCTGAGCCAGCGGTGGTGAATCCCTGATTATTGCGGGGCTGGATAGGCAACTACATCAAGGGCTCCCGTAATCATGCTTTTGCAGCGTTGCGGGAGCCCCTTGGTAGAAACCAAAGTGCTCGTTGACTGGCGTGGCAGTTGTCGCTGGCTAGTGTGATGGATAGAGGGTATCCGGGTAACGCTGCACGAGCGGAAATTTCTCCAGCTGCCTTGGTAACAGGCTGCATAGCTTGCCGTAAGCATTATCTGCCAAGCCAGGAGGCGGCCAGCAACGCCGGCCTTATCCCCACTACAACTGCCCACTCTCCTTGATTGCCAGATAGCGATCCACCAACGAGGCGGCCAGCCTTTGTGGCGTCACATCGATCAGGCTGTGGGCGGGCATGCGCAGGCGCTTGATGGCTTCGCGCCGCTCGGCCAGGTAGTGCTCGGTGGCTGCCAACCTGAGTGCGCCGTTGAAATCCGGCACCGCAGCGGCCTGGGTGTCGTCCAGCGAGGCTTCGCGCAGGCTGGCACACATGACCAGATGCTTGCCCGAGAGCAGGCGGTGCGCCTCACGCATGGCGTTGTCGTCTTCGTCGCGCAGATTGGTGATCAGTACCACGAAGGCGCGCTTCTTCAGCCTGTCCAGCAGGCGTTGCGCGGCCTGCAGGTAATCGGGCGCCACTTCGCCGGCATGCAGGTCATATACCCCCGAGATCAGCCTGTCCAGGCCGCCACGGCCCTTTTGGGGGGCCATCCAACGTTCTTCCTGGCCAAAGCTCATCAGGCCGATGGCGTCGCCCTGTTTTTGGGCCACCCACGATAGGGTCAGTACGGCATTGAGGGCATGGTCAAAATGCGAGGTGTCGCCGTCGCGGGCCAGCATGCGCCGGCCGCTGTCAAGCAGAAAGACCACCTGCTGGTCGCGCTCCTCCTGGTATTCCCGGCTGATGGGCTTGAGCTGGCGGGCGGTGGCCTTCCAGTCTATGGCGCGCATACTGTCGCCTTGGCGGTATTCGCGCAGCTGGCGGAAGTCGGTGCCTTCGCCGCGCCGCCGTTTGCGTATGCTGCCCAGCTGGGGCAGGCGCTGGTCGGTGGCGGTCAGGGTGTGGCCCATGATCTTGGAGAAATCAGGGAAGACCTTGATGGTGCTGGCTTCGCCCAAGCGCAGGCGACGCTGCCATAGCGACAGCGGTGAGGTCAGCTGGACATGGGCCGGTGCAAACTGCGCCTCGCCGCGTTCTGGCGCCCGCAATTGGTAGACGAAGCGGACAAACCGGCCTGCCCGTAAACGGGTGGGGTGGGGCAGGCCCACCAGCTCCCAGCCGGCTGGGTAGCCGTCGAACAGGGTTAGCCGGGCGCTGCGGCCGCCTTCGTGGTGCAGTACCAGGGCGACCTCGCCCCAATGGCCTACCGGCCAGATGGGCTTGGTCAGCCGCTCCAGCCGCAGCTGGGGTGGGCGCCAGCCCAGGATGGCGTCGAGCAGCGCCGCCAGGCACAGGGCGCCGCCGGCTATCCACCAGACCAGCGCCAGTTGCGGCAAGGGGCCGGCCGCCAGGCCTAGTGCGGCCCAGCCAATGACCAGCCAGATCAATAGACGGCTGGGCGTCATGCGCGGGGGGCGGGCGTTTGTTCCAACAGGCTCGCCAGCAACTGGTCGGCGCTCAGGCCTTCCAGTTCGCTTTCGGGCGCCAGCGCAACGCGATGCCGCAATACTGGCAGGGCTGCGGTCTTCACATCGTCGGGGGTGACAAAGTCGCGGCCGGCCATCACGGCCATGGCGCGCGCCACCCGTATCAGCGCGATGCTGCCACGCGGGCCGGCACCAATGGCGAGGCCTGGCCAGTCGCGGCTGGCGCGCACGATGCGCACGGCGTACTCGGCGACGGCATCATCCACCCGGATCTGCGCTACCAGCTGCTGCAGGGCCACCACCGTGTCGGCCTTGATCAGGGTGGCGACGTTGGCCACGTCCAGGCTGTCGCCCAGGCGGCCCTGGGTGACGGCGCGCAGCATGGTCAGTTCTTCGGTCTCGCTGGGATAGGCGATCAGGATCTTGATCAGGAAGCGGTCCAGCTGGGCTTCCGGCAGCGGATAGGTGCCTTCCTGCTCCAGTGGGTTCTGAGTGGCCAGCACCATGAAGGGGGCTGCCAGGGTATGCGACTCGCCTTCGATGGTGACCTGGCGTTCCTGCATGACTTCCAGCAGGGCGGATTGGGTCTTGGCTGGGGCGCGGTTGATTTCATCGGCCAGCAACAGGCTGGTAAACACCGGGCCGCGACGTATGCTGAAGGTCTGGTTCTTCAGATCGAACACGGCATGGCCCATGACGTCGGCCGGCATCAGGTCGGGGGTGAACTGGATGCGCGAGAAGTCGCCGGAGAAGGTCTTGGCCAGTGCGCGCACCAGCAGGGTCTTGCCCAGGCCAGGCACGCCTTCCAGCAGCACATGGCCACCGGCGAGGAAGCAGGCCAGTATCTGGTCTACAACGGCCTGCTGGCCGATCACGGCATGGCTGATCTCCTCGCGGAGGCGGCGGACGATCTCGACGGCCTGGGTGAAACGGTCGGATACGGGGGCGCTATCGCTCATGGCTGGTTCTCAAGGTTTGCAGGGTTTGAATTTGTCGGAAGAAATCAATGGGATGGTTCGCCGGTGCCTTGTGCAGGGCCAGCTCCACCAGTTCCAATGGCAGTTTATGGCGTTCGGCCAGGTGCTGCGCCAGAGCATCAGGCTGCAGCCGTTGCAGATCAGGCGAGCGGCGCAGCAGCTGGGCCAGCGTGGCGTTGCGCATGGCCTGCAGCAAGGTGACACGGCCATTGCGGGCATGCCATAGCCAGCGGCCGCTGGCGTCGATATGCTCCATCAGTGCACGGCGGTCGGTCTGAGGGTCGGGCAGCAGCGGGCCGAACCGCATGACGGCAGACCACAACCAAAGCAACAGGGCCAGCCCCAGGCTAATCAGGCCCAGCGGCACGTAGGCCCACAGGGCTTCCTGCCAGGTGGGCATGTCCAGGCCCTGCACGATCCAGAACGGCTTGTCGGCGTTGCCATGGCTGGCCAACGCTACCAGCAGTTCGCCGTGGTCGGCTTCACGCAGGTTGTCGTTGGCAAACGGCATGTGGCTGAGCAAGATCACCTGCCCCTTGCCGTGGCGGTAGGCACGTATATGTTCGCCGTCGGTATCGCCCCATTCGGGCTCAGGGGCATCACCACCCCAGTCCAGATAACCACCCTGGCGGGCCATGCGCAGTGGGTAGGGCAGGCCGGGCAGCTGCAGCTCCACCATATTGCGGGGCAGCTTGGCTTTGGGCGCAGCGGCTGGCGCGGGTGCTTCGGCCTCTTCCGGGGCGGGCTCGCTGTCGTCCGTCGCAGGCTCAGCGGTGTCAGCCGCCGCCTCGGGCGGTGCGGCAGCGTTATCCGTTATGGTCGGCTCACCGGTTTCGCCATCATCGCTGGGGGCGGCCTCGGCTGGCGTCTCCGCTGTTGTTTCGGCTGCGCTGTCTGCCTCGGTGGGCTCCGCCGCTTGGGCAGCGTCTTCATCGTCGCTATCAGTGAATTCCAGCCAGGTATCAAACTGCGTGCTCAGCGGTGCGACCTCGCTGGCATTGGCTTCGGAGTTGGCCCGTGTGTCCGCCGTGTTGATCAGCACGCCACCCTTGGCCACCCATGCCAGCAGTTGTTGGGCCTGGGCGGGCGTCATCACATTGACGTTGTTGGCCACCAGGATGACGCCTGCATCCGGAGTCCGGCGCAGGGCGCCAGTCAGGTTGTTGTGCACCACTACCTTCTGGCCCCTGGCGGTAAGCAGGCGCTCAGCGGCCAGCATGGGGTTGCTGAGGGCCGCTTCGCTGCGATAGTGGCTGCTCTGCCAGGTGCGTTCCATATAGTGAAACCAGGCCCAGACGCTGACGGCGCAGAGCATCAGCGATAGCACGGTCAGCAAGACCTGATTGCGTTGTGGGGCGTTCATGCGGCACCGCCAAACGTTTGTTGCCAGCGGCTGCAGCTGCTATCAAGCGCTGCATCGGATGGCCATTGCTGCGCATAGGCTGCAGCCAGCCAGATGCGGGTGATGTCCTGGGTCAGCGCCAGGGTATCGGCGGGTAGTTCGCCTTGCTGATGGGCTTGCTGCGCCAGCTTCACGCAGTCACCCTCGGTGGCGCCCTGGGTCAGTGCTAATGCGTACTGGTGTACCAGCCGCGACAAGGTGGCACGATAGAGCAGGCCCAGCGCGTTGCGTTGCTGTCCTTCTGCCCACAGTTTCCTGACGGCGGTAGGAATGTCATCGGGCAGGGATTCCGGTCGTATGTCCATGCCGGCCACCTCGCCGGGCAGCTTGCGGGTCTCTGCCTGCTGGAAGGCGCCGACTATGCGGTCGCGGTAGCGGTAGAGCAGCCAGGCGACCAGGGCGATAGCGCCGAGTATGAGGATGGCCTTGGTCAGGTCGGCCGCCCAATCGGGCACCTTCTCACTGCGCTTGCCCTTGTCCTCCTCGTCCTTGTCTTCCTTTTCCGGTTCCTTAGGCGTCTTGTTCTTGGCCGTCCAGGTTTGCACACAGCGGTAGCCGCGCAGGTCGTCGTGGGTATAAACCTTGTCCAGTTCCGTACGTATGGCCTGTTGTTCGGCAGATTGCGCGGGAGTGCGCTGCCTGGCTATCAGGTCGGCTTCCACCTTTTTGTCTTCGGGCGGTTCGCACTGGGGTGCTGCCTGTACGGCTTGTGGCAGGATAAGCATAACCGCCAGCAGCACGGCCAGGGTATGGCCTACTGTGGGAAGCTTGATTGATTTGCTGCCCTGGCGCTCCTGTGCCAGGCGGCGCAGGATGATTTCGATATCCCAGGCTTCTAGTTCGGCCCGGCGGTTCAGGTAGAGTGTGAAGCAGCAGGCCGTGTAGATGGGCGCCATGACACCAACGGCGATGGCATAGCAGGCCAGGCTCATCAGGAAAACCGGCTGTGACTGGGCGATTTCCTGATCGAACAGCATCCACAGCGGGTTCATGGCATCGGGCGGTGCGGTAAACAGGCCAATCAGCGAGATCAGGCCTATCTGGAGCACAGCCTCAAAGTGAACGCAGGCGATGCCAAACCAGTAGGCGGCAGGACCGGCGCCATCTCGGCCCAATACGCGCCGGCGATCAGCGGCAAAGCGGCCACGGGCTTGCTCCAACTGCCAGATGGGTTGGTACAGGCCACGACCCGGCATAAAGAGCCGCCACCAGGTCAGCACGCGGAACCAGCCACCGCCTAACTCCTTGGGCCAGGCGCGCAGGGCCTGCCACCAGCTCAGTTGCTGACCGAATACGGCACGCGACAGCACCAGGACGATGACACGCTCCAGCAGGGGGCGCAGCCACCAGGGGATGACCAGAAAGAAAAAAGCCCAATCCTGATACTGCCAGGCCAGCAGACCACAGAGCAGGTTCAAGGGCAGCCATAAGGCCAGCCAGGTGGCGTAGCAGGTGAAATACGACTGCCGCAGCAATGCCACGCCCAGGTCCAGCGCCTGGCTGTGCGAGCGGGGCCGCAGATCAAGCTGCAGTCGATCAAGCCTCATGCTGCCCCCGTCCGGCAAACACGAAGAAGCCAATGACCAGGGCCCAGCAGATGCCACCGACAATGAATTTGGTCGTGGGGGGGATCAGGCTGGAGGCTGACCAGAAGCCTTCGAAGAAGGCTGCCAGAGCCGTCAGCAGGGCTGCACCCACCAGTACCGGGAAAATATGGCGGCTGGCGCTGATCAACGCGTGGCGGCGGCTCAGGCGTCCTGGCCGTATCAGGGTCAGGCCCAGCCGCAGGCCGGCCACGCCGGACAACAGCAGGCCGGTGATCTCGAAGCTGGCATGGGTGATGACAAAGGACCAAAACACCTCGGCCACCGCCGGGTCGCGGCTGAGCCAGGCGGCGATCACGCCAAAATGCATGCCATTGAATACCAGGCTGAACAACGCGGGTATGCCGCCGAACAGGCCGCCGGCAAAGGTGCGGAAGCAGATGGAGACGTTGTTCCAGATATAAAAGCCGAACATCATCACATCGTCGTCGCTGCCATCGCGGCCAATGTGCTCCTTGCTTGGACTATACATGGCCTCGTAGCGGGTCAGCTCCTGCCAGTCCATCCAGCTATAGGCCCAATGCGGCTGGAACCAGACCAGCAGGCCTACCGCTGCGGCAACGCCCCAGAAGGCCAGGCAGACCAGCAGTACGAGCCGCCATTCCTGCCGCACACGGCGGGGGAACTCCACGCCCAGCCAGCGGCGCAGGGTCATGGGTCGCTCCAGCGGCGTGCCGTAGAGTTTGCGATGCATGGCCAGTACCAGGCCATGCAGGTGTTCGGTCAGCAGGGGCGAGTAGCCGCGCTGCCTGGCCAGTGCCATGCTCTGGCAGAGCTGGCGGTAGAGTGCAGGCAACTGGGTTTCATTGCTGGGCTGCTTGTCAGCCAGCAGGGTGGCGACACGCTGCCACAAGGCTTCGTGCTGGGCTTCGAACAGGGCCTGCTTCATCGGGTCAATCCAGCAACATAGGCGCGCAGGCGGGCCAGAGAGGCTTCGCCGCGCAGGCCGGTAAGGGGTTCTGCCAGGTCGGCCAGCTCAAGACAGCGCGAAGGCGGCAAGTGCTCGGCACGCTCGACCAGGTCGATCAGGGCGCGTTGTTGTTCGGGCGTCAGGGGGAAGGGCAGCGGGTGCGCCTCACCAGACTGCGCAGCCTTGCGGGCGCGGGTCTTGGGGCTGTAGATCACCAGCGTGCCGGCAACCAGATCGCCAAGGCGGCGGAACCGGTGGTCAAACAGCATGCAGAGCAGGCCGGTGGCATACATCATGGGCAGGAAATCGGCGACCAGCAGCAGGTTGCGCAGCGAGGATTCGCGCCAGCCTACTGGCAAGCCGTCCTCACGGACGACTTCCAGCCCCATCCAGCGCTTGCCCAGGGTTTTGCCGCCTGCATAGACTTCGCACAGTATCGGGTAGCCCCAGTAGCTGAGGAACAACACCACCAGAAACAAGCCTTCGCCCAGATTGCTATCGCCCATGGCAAACCGTATGGCGATCGCGATCACGAATACGGCGATCAGCCACAGCACGAAATCAATCGTCCAGGCGAAAGCACGCCTGACCGGCCCGGCAGGCGTGAGCGAAAGGCGTATGCCCTCTGGCGTCAGCAGGGCAAGACGCCCATCCAGCATCAGGCTTGTACTACCTTGGTGTCAGCGATGTTGTCGTGCAGGCACAGACGGTTTTCGCGGAAGATCATCAGTGGATCCAGCAGGCTGAACAGGCCACCAACCAGAGGGATGGCGCCGATAAGGGCGGGAACCAACCAGCGCAGTGCAATCAGTCGGCCGATACCGCAATGGCTGCCATCGGTGCGCACGATGCGTACCTTCATGGCGCGCTTGCCTATGGTCTGGCCCTGGCGATGCAACATCATCAGTTGGTAGATCACTAGGCCAATGACGGCCAGGCCGGAGATGCCGCCGGCGATACCAGCCACAGCACCGGTGCCGTCGCCAACCATAAACGCCAAGCCAAAAGGCAGCATGCAGGCCAGAACGGCAAAACCATCAATGAGGACGGCAATAAGGCGGGCGCCACGGTCAGCCAGAACCTGCTGGCCGGCTGGGGTGTCCAAAGCAACCGTGCTGGCTGCATACGGATTCGATTGATCCATTACTTCCTCCCTGGTTAGGTAGATGTTGTCCAGCATCATTGCAGACAACCCCCATTCTAGCCGGGCAGCAGCAAAAAATGACAGTGGCAAGATTCAGCCTTGACTTAATGCATTTTGCAGGTAACGGCGCAATCTTTCCAGGCCGCTGATGGCGGAGGCGGTGCGCAGGGGCTCGGTCAAGCGCACACGGCTGGGGTGCATGGCTTGCAACAGCAGCGGTTCGTCTTCTTCTATCCAGTAGCGTTGGCCAGCCGCCAGCACCACATCGGCACCGTCGGCGGTGAACCAGACGGTGCCGCTCTCCACCCACAGGCAGGCGCCGCGGCGGGCAGGCAGGGTCAGTAGGGAGTCGGCTTGTAGGGTATGGTGTTGCGACATGGTGGTTCTCCGGGTTAACCCGGCTTTTGCCAGGTGAGGCCAGCGTACGCCGCCTGGGCAAGTCTTTTTAGAGCCAGACTGTGCTGGTTTTTACCGTGTCAGTGCCGGGCAGTCGCCAACTGTCATGGTGTATTTCGGTGGCAACTGTTTCTTGGCGGTTGGGATGCTGCGGTGCAATATGCTTCTCCACCATCCAAGGATGCGCGCCATGTCCAACGAGCGAGCCGCAACCCTCTATGTCGCCCTGGCAGACGAAATTGCTGCGCAGATGGCGACGGGCACCTTGCGTGCCGGTGACAAGCTCCCCAGCCTGCGGGAGCTACGCGACAAGCGTGGCGTCAGCCTGTCAACCGTCACCGAGGCTTTTCGCCTGCTGGAAGACCGGGGGCTGATCGAAGCAAGGCCTCAATCTGGCTTTTTCGTGCGGCACAAGCTGGTTGAGCCTCCACCCACCTCGCGCCCCTCTACCGAACCTGCTGCCGTGACGGTCAACCGGCGCCTGTGGGACTACCTGCAACTGACGCGCGGCAAGCAGCATGGCTTTTGCTACGCAGTGATGGCGCCGGAATGCTTTCCCAACAGCCAGCTACAGAAGCTGATGAATGAGGCATTGAGGCGTTCGCCCACCTTGCTGTCGGAGTACGGTGGCACCCGTGGACTGGAAGTACTGCGGCGCCAAGTGGCACGGCATGCCATGGAATGGGGCGGACGGCTCAGTGCCGATGACGTGCAGATTACGGCGGGCGGCATAGAGGCGCTCAATCTGGCGCTGCGGGCCACCACCCAGCCAGGTGACGTGGTGGCGGTGGAGTCGCCCACCTATTTCGGGCTGCTGCAGTTGTTCGAGTCCATGGGGCTCAAGGCCCTGGAGATACCCACCGATCCCGAGCATGGCATCTCCTTGCCCGCGCTGGAGCTGGCGACCCGCGATGGCGGTGTGGCGGCCTGCGTGCTGATGCCCAACTTCAGCAACCCCACCGGCAGCCTGATGAGCGATACGGCCAAGCAGCAGTTGGTGCGCCTGCTGGCCGAGCGGCAGGTGCCGCTGATCGAGGACGATATCTATGGCGAGTTCTACCAGGGGCGCGAACGACCCAGGCCGGCCAAAGCGTTTGATGAAACCGGCAATGTGCTGTACGTGGCCAGCTATACCAAGCTGGTGGCACCCGGTATGCGGGTGGGCTGGATAGCCCCTGGCCGCTACCGCTCCAGGGTAGAAATACTGAAGTACATCAATACCTTCTCTACCCCAGCCATTACCCAGGCGACGCTGGCGCGTTTTCTGGAAAGCGGCGGCTACGATCACCATATGCGGCGCCTGCGCAAGCTGTGCAATAACCAGCTGGCCAGGTTGAATGACGGGCTGGACAGGTATTTCCCGGCAGGCACCCGCTGGACCCAGCCCAAGGGCGGCTATCTGTGCTGGGTGGAGCTACCCCAGGGTGCAGACAGCACGGCCTTGCTGCGGCAGTCGGCTGATGAAGGAATCAGTTTCGCCCCCGGCCCGTTGTTTTCTGCCCGCCATGCCTACCGCAACTATCTGCGCCTGTGCGCGGGGGAGCCGTGGTCGGACCGGGTCGAGACCAGGCTCCGGCGGCTGGGGGAACTGGTGCACCGGCAGTTGGATGCGACTCCGGCAAAGTTGAGCAGTGATAGCCATGCCTTGTTCGAGCTGGGCTAATGGCTTTGTGCCGAATGGATCAGGCGTCTTGATCCAGCCCGGCGCGGGCATCGAGTACGCGGCGCCAGTAGCGGATTCGGCCCTCAAAAGTCTTGCCAGCCAATTGCACGAACTCATGGGCACCGCGTGAGTGCCGTGCCGAGAAAATCAGGCTCTCGGCACGGGTGACTGACGTGAACTGCTCCCAAGCCCGGGTCAGGTTCTCGGCGTCTGGGTGTGTCAGTATCAGGGCGCTGATGATGGCGAGGTCGGCATCGGCCTCGCGCCGCAGCATCAGTATGTCGATAGACAGTTGCTTGTTCATTTCGGCCAGCTCACAAACCAGGGTATTGAGCTTGTGTATGGCCGCCTCCGGCGTCATGGGGGCTTCCAACATTGTGGTGGCTGCCGCAGCCTCGGGTGCCGCGGTATCGACCGCCGCTGCGTCGGCATAGTTTGCTTGGCGCATGTTCAGGCCTCATTGAAACGGAAGGTCGAGACTTTTTGTTCCAGGCCCATGGCCAGGCCGCGCAATTGCTCGGCTGTTGCTGCTGATGATTCCGCTGCCTGGGTATTCTGCTCAGACATCTGGGCGATGGTCTCGACCTTGCCCGCTACTTCATGCGCAACCGATGATTGCTCTTTCAGTGAGGCGGTAATCTCGCTGACAACCTCGACCACACGAGCCGATCCCTCCCGTATCTGAGCGATGGCCGATCCAGCTTGGCTGGCCAAGTCCACGCCACTCTCCACTTTGCTTACGCCTTCACCCATGCCGTCCACAACGCCCTGTGTGCCTTGTTGGATGCGTGTCACCATTTCGCCTATCTGCTTGGTGGAGGCCGTGGTGCGTTCTGCCAGTTTGCGTACCTCGTCGGCCACCACGGCAAAGCCTCGGCCGGTTTCGCCTGCGCGAGCTGCCTCGATGGCGGCATTCAGTGCCAGTAGATTGGTCTGGTCGGCAATATCTTTGATGACACTCACGATGCCGCTGATGGCCTCGGCGTCCTTGCCTAAAGCGCTGACATTGCTGGAGGCGCTGCGCACGGCTTGCGCGATCTGCTCCATGCTCTCCACAGTCTGGTTGATCACCGAGCCACCTTCGCTGGAAGCCTTGCCTGAATCGGTGGAAAGCCGGTGTGCATCGTCCGCATTGCCTGACATATGGCTGATGCTGACGGTCAGCTCCTCTACCGCTGCAGCCATGGCCGCTGCAGCATTGCTTTGTTCACTGGTGGAGCTGGCTACCTGGGTGCTGATGCTTGCCACATTGCTGGCTGCTGCCATCAGTTCGCGGGCACTGGCCTGGATATCGCGCATGGCGCTGCCCAGCTTCGCCGCCAGCTTGCCGGCACTGTGGGCGATATGGCTCATTTCGTCGTTGCCCTTGACCGCTGGCAGTGCAGTGAAATCACCATCTGACAGGCGTGCCATGTCTGCCTCGAGCGCCTCGGCTCGCAAGGTGAGGTCGCGGGCGAAACCCGCGATCAGCCAGCCAACCAGCAGCAGCACGGTCAGGGCGACTGAAATCTGGGCGACGAACATCTTTTTCTCATAGGCAAGCCGTTTCGACAAGCCATCATGTACGACTTGCTCGTACATCAGGGTCTCGAAGCTATCCATCTCAGCCAGCATGTTGCTGATCTTCCTGAAGTAGCCCGATGCATCCTGACCCAAGGTGCCGGTTTGCAGCACTTGCTTGCTTAATTCCTCTCGCAACGCGGTAATGACTTGCCTGGTGGGTTCCCATCTTGCATTGACCTTGGTGCTCAGCTCGGGGTGGAAGTCCTCAATGAGCTCGATATCGTTGTCGATGCGATCGATGTTCGAAACCACGTCGTGATTCAACAAGGTATCCAATTTGCCCAGAGTGCTTCCGTCTACCCCTTTGGCGGCCATGGAAGCAAGCAAGCCTCGGGTTTGAGCCAGCCGCTCCCGAAGTTGAGGTAGCTGGTCCACCATGGTCACAATAAGGTAGTAGGCATCGGCCTGTGGGTCCAGCAACAGCCCCGTGTCACCTGCGACATGGTGGCGATACTCGTTGATCAGGGCGATCAGGCGGGTATGCGCTTCAAAGTTCACGGAGGCACTCTTGCTGCGCCAATCCACCTTGAGTTGCTGCCAGTTGCTAGTGATGGCGTTGACCTTATTCTTCCATTGATCGGCATGCATGAGTTTTTCCTGCGCGGCCAACTTGGCTAGCACGGCGTCTGCCTCTACCGCAGAATCACGCGCTACGCTTTCTAGCGAGTTGTCGCCATTCAGATAGGTTGTGGTTGCACCACGGTGGCTCGCTATGGCGTTAGCTAGGGGTGTGAGCGTCTTGACATATTCGGCGCCTGCCAGCTCAGCCTGGTCGCGCTGTATGTCGGCATAACTGTCTATGGCGGCACTGATCAGAAGGAACAAGCCGGGCAGCACCGAAACCAGAAAGATCAGCAGGAATTTGCGCCGATAACTGAGCGCTCGTGAAAGTTTGATGGCAGGGCGTAGCAGCGTGGAGTACATGATGGCTTCCTTGTTACTTCCCGGGAGGAGTGTCAGTTGAACCTGGCGAGGTCGATGCCCCACTTCTCTGCTTTTTCGTGTCCGGTAATGGAGTCGGCGCCACCGCGGCCCATGGGGCGCGACAGGTCGATAATCTGCGGTGTGAGGTAATGCCGCTTCTGGGTATCGTAGATCACCTTGAGCTTGGGTTGCAGCAGGCTGTCGGGATGGTGTTCCACCACGATACCCAGCCGGCCGCTTTCCAGCAGCACCAGAGTGCCGACCGGGTAGATGCCGATGCAACGGGTGAAGGCCTTGACCAGATCGGGGTCAAGGCGAGTCTTGCTCCACTCGAATATCTTGCGCAGCGCCTCGTTGGGGGGCATGCCCTTGTGGTAGCAACGGTCAGCAGTGATGGCGTCGTAGACATCGACTATGGCAGCCATGCGTGCCAGGGTGCTGATGTTGTCTGCGCTCAATCTATGTGGGTAGCCCGAACCATCAATGCGCTCGTGATGGTGCAAGGTGATATCCAACGGGATTTCATCTATCCCCTCACTTTGCCGCAGCTGTTCAAAACCATCCATGGGATGGCGTTTGATGATGGTGAACTCCTCATCGGTGAGCTGCCCGGGCTTGTTCAGTATGTCGTCTGGCACCAAGGCCTTGCCGGTGTCGTGGAGCAGCCCACCCAGGCCAGCCTGGTGCACGGTTTGCATGTCGAATCCCGCCGACAAGGTAAAAGCGATCATCAGCGTGCCCACGCTGACCGAGTGCAGGAAAGTGTATTCGTCTTGGTGCTTGACATGCGCTAGCCCAATCAGGGCGCCGGGGTTACGCAGCATGGATTCTGTCAGCGCGGTCACCATGTGTTCGACTTCTTCCAGCCGTATGGCGTGGCCCAGGCGGGCATCGCGCATCACGTTCTTGACCAGCCGGGTGGCTTGGCCGCGTAGGTTGCGGGCGCGGGCTACCTCTTCCTGTAGTGATACCTGCTGCACGAAAGCAGGCTTGGCCTGCGCCACGGCCAGCATCTCCTGGTCCAGCTGCCGCTTCAGCTCTTCATCGGTTTGTGCATGAGGGGCATCCAGCCCCAGTTCGGTATCTACCGCAACAGTGCGTATTCCACAGGCTAAGATGGTTTGTATATCGTGTTCGTTCTCCAGCCTGAACTGCGAGCGTATGAATGGATGGGCTGACCAATCTACGCCCAGATCATGCACATACATGCCGACTTTCAGCTCCTGACTGGGGACATGCTTGATCATGGATTGCTCCGGTGCATCGCGGCTGGATCTGATGAGGGTGTGCATGCGGTGCATTCTGCTCGGCAGCTTGTGTCTGGGTAACTAGGTCGATGCCTAGTGCGCGGTCATCCGGGTTATGACAAACCAATAGGGCGGCTATGCAGGAAGCCAAAACACAGCGATACAGGGTAGTGATCGCCGATGACCACTTGCTGGTGCGCAAAGGCATACGCACTTTGGTGGAGGAACTCGGCCACGAGGTGGTAGCTGAGGTGGACGAAGGCATAGCGGCAGTGGCCGCCGTCTTAGCGCTGAAGCCGGATCTTGCCTTGGTAGATATCGCCATGCCCGGCCTGTCTGGTATTGAGGTGGTGCTGCGGGTTGCGGTCAGCCTGCCGGGTGTGCGCCTGCTGTATCTCTCTGGCCTATCGGACAAGGAGGCGGTGATACAGGCGCTACGGGCGGGGGCGGATGGCTATTTGCTCAAGGATTTTCTGCTGGACGACCTGGCGGTCGCCTTGCAAACCGTGATGCGGGGTGAGCGTTACGTGAGCCCAAGCCTACCGGTAGCCATACATCAAGCACTGGAGGGCAGTGAGGAGCCTTTGCTGACGTCCAGGCAGATCGAAGTGCTTCGGGGCCTGGCCGATGGTTTGACGCTCAAGCAGATCGCTCGAGCCATGAATGTGAGCCCAAAGACCGTGGAGTTTCATCGTGCCAAGCTCAGCGAGCGCCTGGGGATCAGGGATATTCCGGGCTTGGCTCGCTACGCCGCCAGGATGGGGCTGGTGGGCGGACGTTGATCGACAAGCGGGCAACTAGGTGCTTGCCTAGCTGACATTCAGATGGTTTTGCAGCAGCCTTTGCTAATGAGCGAACTTACTCTTCCCAGCGCGGCGCAGCTTGCCATTCCAAATAGCATGTGGCGTCACGCGGTGGTTCGCCGCTTCGCATTGATGTATTGCGTGTTGGCAATGACCATGATGGTCGGTCTCGCGGGATTACTATATCTATTGCATCAAAAAGCCTTGGCGCAGTCTGAGCGCGAATTGACGAATCTAGGCCATTCGCTGGTGGGGCAGGCGCGCGACATGATACGCAGTGTGGATATTGTGTTGCGAGATACCCGTGAGGGTCTGATGCGGGCTAAGCAGGCGGGCGAAGTACAGACTCCGGCCTACTTGCATGAACACTTTCGCCAGCGTATTGCTGGTGTGCCGCAAATTCGATCGATGGCGCTTGCGACCGCTGGTTCTGATGTCATCGGCCACTCGCTTACACCTTCGCCCCAGGTGGCGATATCGGATACCTCCAGTTTCCGCGCGCATCTGCTCCATGCTTCGAACAAGCTGCATGTGGCCGAACCCCGTCAGTCAAGGGTAGACGGGCAGTGGGGGGTGGCGCTGTCCTTGCGCATGGAGGACGCAGATGGCCAATTTGATGGCATTGTTGCTGCGGTGATTGATCCTAGCGTAGTGCAACAGTTTTATAAGGGTATCGAGCTGGGCGAGGGTACTGCAGTTTCCTTGTTTCGCGCTGATGGGATCTTGCTGGCCAGATGGCCGCAGAGCGCCAACTCTATAGGCCTTTCTTTCAGTAACGACCCGATATTCACTGAGTTGTTGGATGAAATGGGGCATGGTTTCGCCCTGCTGGATAGCAGGGTGGACAATCAGCGACGGTTGGTGTTTGCACAGCGTGTCGGAGACTACCCTTTTGTGATTGCGGCGTCCCGCGACGAGGCTTCGGCTTTCGAAGCGTGGCGACATACTGCCCTTGCACTCGTGGCGGCGACGAGCCTACTTTTAGTTGGCGCAGGGTGGCTGATGCTTCGCCTTGCCACACAGGAGGCTAAACGGCGGATGGCTGAGGCAGAGCTGGTGGGAACCACGCAGCGGCTTCGCTTGATTGATGTGGCCTCGCCAGTGGGGTTATATGTGTCTGATCCCTCTGGCTTACTTAGCTATGTGAACCCAGCCTATACCCAATTGCTGGGTGTGCAGGCGGTTCGTCTAGTGGGTCAGGCATGGATCATGTTGCTGCATCAGGACGACCGCGAGGCGGTTAGCCGTTCCTGGCAGCAAGCTGTTGAGCGGGGTGAGCCATTTGCCATGGAGTATCGCTGCCTATGCCCCGATGGACGCATGCTTTGGGTCAGCAACCGCGCGGAATATTCTCCCTCGCAAGCGGCACAGGGGGCTTATGTCGGTTCTATTGAAGATATTACTGCCCGGCGCGAGCATGAGCAGTTACTGCGCGAGACCTTGTCCCTGCAGAAAGCAGTGCTGGATGGTACGGCGTATTCCATTGTCTCGACCGACCGTAGTGGTTTGATACGCAGTTTCAACCGAGGTGCCGAGCAGATGCTGGGGTTTTCTGCTGCCGAAATGGTGGGCAAGGCGACACCGGCCCGGTTTCATGACCTGCAGGAGGTAGTGGCTCGGGCGGCGGCGTTGTCTGTTGAGTTGGGCGAGCCTATACCGGTCGGGTTTGAGGTATTCGTAGCCAAGGCACGTCTTGAGGGCGTGGAAGAGAGGGAGTGGAGCTATATCCGTAAGGATGGCCAGCGCATTCCGGTACTGCTCTCGGTGACGCCACTGCGAGATGAACTTGGGGAAATCGATGGCTACCTGGGTGTGGCGCATGATCTCTCGGAATTCCATAAGGTGGACAAGCTCAAGCGCGAGTTTGTCTCCATCGTCAGCCATGAGCTACGTACCCCACTCACCTCCATCCGTGGTTCGTTGGGCCTGGTGGCAGGCGGGATAGGCGGTGCGTTACCGGAGCGCGCCAATGAATTGGTCAAGATTGCCCTGCAGAATGCCGAACGACTGGTGCGGTTGATCAACGATATTCTGGACATCGAACGCATCGATGCTGGCCAATTGACCCTGCGCGTGCAATGCACCGAGGTTATGCCGCTGCTGGAGCAGGCGCTGGCCGATAATCAGGGCTATGCCGACCACCATGGTGTAAGACTGCAGTGTTTTGGTCAGGTCTATGGTGCGTTGGTGGAGGTTGATGTTGATCGCTTTGGTCAGGTAATGGCCAACCTGCTGTCGAACGCCATCAAGTTCTCGCACTCTGGCGGCGGGGTGGAAGTCTCCGTTATTCGCGATGGCACGCGCTTGCGTATCGAGGTCTGCGACCACGGCCCGGGCATTGCGCCAGCGTTTCGAGACAAACTGTTCGAGCGCTTCAGTCAGGCGGATTCCACCGACGCCCGGCGTCGCGACGGCACTGGCCTGGGGTTGGCGATATGCAAGTCGCTGATGGCGCAGATGCATGGAGAAATCGGCTGCGACAGCAGTGAAGGGGCGGGCAGTTGTTTCTGGCTGAGCCTGCCTTTGCAGGGCTTGCCGACTGGGCCTGCAGATATGCGGCCGCCCTCGCTGGTGCCCCGGATACTGCTGTTGGAACAGGATGAAAGCTGCGCTGCACACCTGGCGCGACCGCTGGTGGAGGCGGGTTTCCCGGTGGAACTGGTGTACGAGGCCAATGAGGCGCTACTGCGTTGGGAAAGCGGACGCTTTGGCGTGGCCTTGGTGGGGCCGCGTGCGGTTAGCGGTGGCGAGGGGCGGCTGGAGCAGATCATGTCCCGAGACCACCAGGCCAGGGCCATCCTCTTGCTTGGCGATACCCCAACGGCAATGCCAGTAGATGCCCGCCTGCCCTGGCCCTTGGAACCCCAGCAATTGTTGGCGGGCTTGCGCCGTGTGCTGGTGGGTTTGCGCTCGGCCCAGGTATTGCTGATTGACCATGATGTGGGACTGCAAACCCAGTTGGGTGCAGTCCTGCCGCAGGGTGTGGCTTTGGACAGTGCCAATACTCTGACGGCAGCACGCCATATGCTGTGCCGCCGTGATTATGACCTGGTGCTGATGGACCCGGCATTACCAGATGGCGATGGACTAGCATTGCTGCCTCTGTTGTATGGCTTGCCAATGCGCCCGGAGATTGTCTTGCACACTTCTGATGCGGCGCTGGACACCGGCCTGACGGGGGCGCTGCATCGCCTACCCAAGGATGGCAGCGTGGAGTCCATTGCCGACTTGATCAATCAGAAACTGCGGCGGCGCCGTGGGCAGGAAGACACACCATGAACATGCCCTTGCAGCGCATCCTGTACGTGGAGGATGACCCTTCCATCCAGACCGTCGTCAAGCTGGCGCTGGAACTGGTGGGGGGCTATCAGGTGGAAGTTTGTGATTCGGGCAGGGCGGCCATGGCGGCACTGCAGCGCTTTCGTCCGCAACTGGCACTGCTGGATGTCATGATGCCCGGCATGGATGGCCCCACCACCTTGCAGCACTTGCGCGAACAATTTGGATTTGAACGGCTGCCGGCGATTTTCATGACCGCCAAGGTGCAGCCTGCTGAGGTGGCGGTGCTCAAGTCTCAGGGCGCCTTGGGCGTGATAGCCAAACCGTTCGACCCTATGACGCTAGGCGGCGAGCTGGAGCGGCTTTGGTCGGGGCAATCGCAATGAGCATGGCTCCTGAAAGACAGAAACTGGAGTCGGCATTGCACTCCCTGCGTTTGCAGTTTGTACAGAACCTGGCCGCTGAGGTGGCCAAGGTGGATGCCCAACTGCTGCGTTGGCAGGCTGGAGATGAGGCGGCGCTGGGTGCAGCGATTTCGCTGGCCCACGGCCTGGCGGGGGCGGGTAGCTTGTTTGGTCGTCGTGACGTGACGCTGGCAGCAAGGGCGCTGGAGCAACTCTTGTGCACGCTGCCCGATGATTGGCAACTGCAATTGCCGGCAGCCAGGGCGGCCCTGTTGAAGTTGGGCCAGATGGCGACTGAATAACCAAGCGAGCACTGCTTGGGGGGAATGATTCAGCGCTTGGTCTATCTGGCACACTGTGGGCATCCTGGCCTTGATGAGCTGCAATGCGATGAATACCCCGAGTGAACAAGGCGTGCGTTATGACGCACGCCATGCTGCCGCCTACGACCGCAAGATACGGCAGTTGATCCCTGGCTACGAGGCCTTGCATATGCTGTCTACCCATGTGTTGGCCGAGCAATTACCTGCAAAGGCGCATATTCTGGTTTCAGGTAGCGGCAGTGGTGAGGAAGTCCTGCGTTACGCCCAGATGAGGGCGGATTGGCTGATCGATGGGGTGGACCCGAGCGAAGAGATGCATGCAGTGGCGCTGGCCAAATGTCGCGAGGCAGGCATAGCGCAGCGCATCAAGCTGCTGCAGGGGCGCCCCGATAGTATGGCCTTGGCAGAGGGCTACGATGCAGTCACTTCTTTGCTGGTGATGCACTTCCTGCCAGATGATGGTAGCAAGGATCGCTATCTGCACGCGCTGGCCATGGCCTTACGGCCAGGCGGTGTGCTGTTGTTGGCGGATTGGGTGGGGCAGCGCGGCGAGGCTGAATGCGAGGCGATGTTCAGGGTGTGGCGCAGGCAGCAGGACGCAACGCGTGACCGGCCTGATCAGGTGGAGCTGGATTTCTCGCACCTGGACCAGCATGTCTATCCGGTATCGGCCCAACGTCGCGCGGCGCTGCTGGCGCAAGCAGGGCTGACAGCGGGCGCTTGCTACTGGCAGGCCTTGGGTTTGTCGGCCATCGTCGCGTACAAGCGAGCATGATCAGCGCCGCACCATAAGGTGGCGCAGCGCGCTTAGCGCCCGCACCACACAAGCAGGTTATATCGCGGCTATCACGAACGGAGTGGGCGGCATGTTGCGACATATCCTGTTTGTCTGTCTGTTGGGGCTGGCACTGCCAGGTCTGGCTGATGCCACTTCAGCCGGAGCCTATCGGTTTGCGCCGGAATCAGACTATGGCCCTTTTGTGTTTCAGGATAGGGATGGCGTCATCAAGGGCTTGTCGGTCGATTACCTGAACCTGATCGCCGAACGCGGTGGCCTGCGTATCGAAACACTGGCTGCCGCATCGCTGAGTGCCAACCTGGCACTGGCCAGGCAAGGGCAGGCGGATATTCTCACTTCCTTGCGGCCCACCCCAGAACGGGGCGAATTCCTGCTGTTCACCCCGCCTTATGTGTCGGTGCCGGCCGTATTGGTGGTGCCAGGCAACCGCGGCCTGCCCGGTGGCCTTGCGCAGATGGCGGGACAAAAGGTGGCGGTGGGTACGGGATATGCGGTGGAAGCCTATGTTCGGCGGCAGTTTCCTGCCGTGCAATGGTTGGGGATGCCGGACGATCACCAAGCCCTGCGGGCCATGCAGCGCGGCGAGGTGAGTGGCGTGGTGGCGGACATTGCCAGCATCCGGCACCTGCAGGTGCAGCACGGTTTCACTGAACTGGTGGTGGGGCCATCAGTGGGGTTCAATTACCCCTTGAGCATGGCCTATCGCAAAGATATGCCGGAACTGGGCAGGCTATTGGAGCGCGGCCTGGGGCAGATTACGCCCAGCGAGCGCGAGCAGATATACCGGCGCTGGATAGGCGAAGCGCCGACGCCCGACCAGGTCGATCTGAACCCGATGCTCTACTACGCTGGCGGGGTGTTCTTTCTGCTGGCGGTGATCTTGGGCGGATGGCATGCCATTGCATTGCGAAAGCCATCAGGTGGCTAGCTTGACGCACAGGTCGCGCCTTGCTTGCAGCATCCTGCTCTGGAGTTTGGCGTGTGGGGTGCTGGCCTGGCTGTCTCTCTATCTATCGAGGCATGGTGGTGGCGTTGCTAGCCTGTGGTTTGCCAACGCAGTTGCCATCGCCAGCCTGTTGCAGCGGCCATGGGCCGAGTGGCCAGTGCGTCTGCTGGCGCTTGGCCTAGTCATCGCCCTGGCCAATTTGCTGATGGGCAGCAGCGGGTTGCAGGCGCTCTGTTTTGCGCCTGCCAACCTGCTGGAGATCAGCGTGGCGGTCTATCTGTTTCAGCGTCATGTGCAGTCCGGGAGTTGGGCAGATAACCCTACCAACCTGCTATGTTGCTTTCTGGCATGCGGTGTCGTACCGGGCCTGTTCGGCGCTAGCGCTGGGGCACTGGTGCTGCTGGCCAATGATATCGGGCCACTGGCGAAAGTGTGGTCGACTTGGTATGTCAGCTCGCTGGTGGGTGCGATGACCGTACTGCCCTTTTGCCTGCAACTGCGTTTTGCCGGGTCGCCTTTCTTGCGGGCGGAGGTGGTCTCCAGGCCGACACTGGCCTGGCTGTTTGCCTGCCTGAGTTTTCAGGTGCTGGTGCAGCTCAAGATGCCTTACCCCTTGGTGGCATTGCTGGCGCCCCTGGTCATTGCTGCGGTTTATCTGCCATTTGGCAGCATGGCGTTTGTGGTGGCAGTCTGCGCGATCACCCAGTCGTTATTGATGGGGCTAGGCGTGATGCCCTTGCCACCGATGACCGCAGAATGGCAGCTGCTGCTGGTCTATGCCACCTTGGCACTCACCTTTATTGTGCCCTTGATACTGGCATCGGCGACTCGTCAGAACAGCCTTCGGCAAATGGCGCTGGTCAAGGCTGAGTCGGCGGCACACGCGTCGAACCTGCGGCTTGAACAGCACCAGCAATTGCTCGACGAAGCAAGCCGGCTGGCATTGCTGGGTGCTTGGGAGGAGAGCGGCGATGGACAGTACCAATGGTCCAAGGCGCTGTTTACCTTGCTTGATCAGGCGGGAAATGCACCAACAGGCTGGGAGCAGTTGCTACCACGGTTTGAGCCTGAGAGTGCGGTGCTGTTGCATCAGGCGTTGTTGGCAGCACGTGCCCAGCAGCGGCCGTGGGATATCGAACTGACCTACCTGGGGCAGGGGGGGCGCAGGGTGCAGCTGCGGCATATAGGCCGGGGGCGTTGGAGCGCGGATGGCGTCTATCGCTTGTGGGGCGTGGTGCAGGATATTACGGCGCAGCGAGAGCTGGATGCGCTCAAGAGCCACTTTGTTTCTGCCACCAGCCATGAGTTGCGTACGCCGCTGACTGCCTTACATGGTGCGCTCGAGATGCTGGCCTATACCCAGGCGAATGCATTACCGGCGAAGGCGGCCGAGCTGCTGGAAATTGCCCGCCTCAACAGCAGTCGATTGACGCAGCTGATTCAAACCATTCTGGAATACGAGAAGATCAGGCTGGGCAAGCTGGAGGTGCAATCGACCAGCGTGGATATGTGTGCGCTGACATTGGCGATGGTACGTGAGTTGCAGCCTTATGCAGCGGGGTTTGATGTCCGTTTTGAGGTGGAGAGTGGCAGTGCCTCACTGTTGGCGCTGGCAGATGCTGGTCGCGTGATGCAGATCATGACCAATCTGCTGTCCAATGCAGCCAAGTTCTCACTGCAGCACGGGGTGGTTAGCGTTGCGCTGTATGAAGACGCGAGCGATGTTTACTGGCGGGTACGCAACGGCGGTGAGCTTATCTCGGTGGAGATGCAGGAGCACCTGTTTCAACCCTTCTACCAGGGAGATCGCCGCGATGGCCGCCAGCATTATGGCACGGGCCTGGGCCTGTCCATCAGCCAGGCGATTGCGCATGCCATGCAAGGAGAGATTACCTGCACCAGCGATGCAGAGAGCGGCACCGTGTTTACACTGCGGCTGCCGAGACAGGGTGTGGGATAGGTCAGGATAAAAAAATGGGCCGGCGGTCAGGCCGGCCCGGAATGCAGACCGAGAGACGGGCGCTCACGATCTCCAGGGAGAGGTGCCGGGCTGGGTCGCCCCAGACCCGGCGTACTGCGCGCAAAGGAGTTCAGTTGAACTCGTTACTACCCATGGCTTGCGCCATGTACTACATCAATCAGTTGGTGGCCGACTTCAGTTGCAGCTTGCTGTCGACGCGCTTCACACCGGTGATGGCTGAGGCGACCTGCATGGCCTTGTCGGCGGCTTCAACCTTGTCGACGGTGCCGGTCAGGGTGACAACGCCCTCTGTTGTGGTGACCTTGACGTCCAGGGCAGACAGGCTCTTTTCGCCCATGATGGCGGCCTTCACCTTGGTGGTAATGGTGGCATCGTCCACGTATTGACCGGCTTCAGCGGCGGGGCCACCTTGGGGGGCTGGTGCTGCAGCTACATCGGCAGCGATAGCGGGGCCAGCGATCAGCATGGCGGCAAGCAGGCCTGGCAGCAGATGACGGTTTTGCATGGTGGAATCCTTTCGAGGTGTTGGGAAAGGCAACGCTGACTTGGCGTTACGTAGTCCACTATTGCAATGGCCGTGCCAGGTTTTATTTTTTCTTACATTTCAATTGCTTGCGCTTGCATTTAGGTTTGGCTGGCCGATCTGTGGGTGATCTGATTGGCCTAGCTCCCCTTTTTTGTCGCTGATAGGCGACGCTTCCTGGTGGTGATAACTCAAGTACCTGAAAATACGGGCACCTGGTATGTCGCTAATCGGCGACGCCGGGTGTGCTGCGGAACATGCCAGGGCTCAGATCATGCTTCTGCAGCAGGCGATAGAACTCCGTCCGGTTGCGATCGGCCAGGCGTGCCGCATCAGCCACGTTGCCATCGGTGAGCTTGAGCAGCTTGACCAGGTAATCCAGTTCGAATCGCTGGCGGGCCTCGGCGTAGCTCAGGACTTCCACCGCTGCCGCGCGCAAGGCACGCTGTACCAGCGAGAGGGGTATCAGTGGGGCGGTGGCCAGGGCACAAACCTGTTCCACCACGTTGTAGAGTTGTCGCACATTGCCCGGCCAGGGGGCGGTAGCCAGGGCTTCCAGAGCTTCTGGGGCGAAGCTGTTGAGCTGCTTCTGGTACTTGTCGGCCAGGCGGGTCAGGAAGTAGTTGGCCAGTAGCGGTATGTCCTCGCGCCGTTCGGCCAGATTGGGTAGCTGCAGGCTGACGACGTTGAGCCGGTAGTAGAGGTCCTCGCGGAACTGTCCGGACGCCATGGCGGCTTCCAGATCGCGGTGGGTGGCAGACAATACGCGCACGTCTATGGGCACCGGCTGGCTGGCGCCGACAGGCCGCACCGAGCGCTCCTGCAGCACCCGCAGCAGCTTGACCTGCAGGGGCAGCGGCATGTCGCCGATTTCGTCCAGGAACAAGGTGCCACCGTCGGCCGCCTGGAACAGGCCGCGATGGTTGCTCACCGCCCCGGTAAAGGCCCCCTTTATGTGGCCGAACAATTCGGATTCCAGCAATTGCTCGGGTATGGCGCCACAATTCACCGCCACAAAGGGTTTTTGGGCGCGAGGGCTGGCGCGGTGTATGGCCTGGGCCAGCAGCTCCTTGCCGCTACCGCTGTCGCCCCGTATCAATACGCTGGCATCGGTGCCGGCCACCAGCCTGGCTTCGGCCAGCAACTCGGCCATCAGGCTGGAGCGGCTGACAATGGGGGCGCGCCACTCGTCGTCGTTCTGGCCAGCCTGGCCGCCTGGCGTGGCGATGCTCAATGCCTGGGCGATCTTGGCCAGCAAGAGCTTGCCGTCAAACGGCTTGGTCAGATAGCCGAATACGCCACGCTCGGTGGCGGCCACCGCATCCGGGATGGTGCCGTGGGCGGTCAACAGGATGACCGGCAGGGTAGGGTGGCGGGCATGGATATCGCCAAACAGGCTCAAGCCGTCCCGGTCAGGCAGGCGTACGTCGCTCAGCACCAGCTGTGGCAGTTCCACTGCCAGGCGGGTCAGTGCGCCTTCGGCGGTGGTCGCGGTGGTCACGCGGTAGCCCGCGGCAGTCAGGCGCATCGATAGCAGCTTGAGCAGGTCGGTATCGTCATCCACCAGCAGGATATGGGCGTTCATGGCCGGGCTCCTTGGCGTGGTGCGGGCGTCAGGCTGCGCTCGATGGCCTTGAGGGCTTCCAGTTTCTCGTTCAATTGATCGAGTTTCTTCTGTTGCTCGCGCTGCAATTGCAGTTGCTTGTCCAATTGTTCCTCCTGCTTGCGCTGTTCGCTCAACTGGCTTAGCAACAATCTGGCCAGGGGCTGCAGCGCCTGCGCCTCGGCACGACTGTCGCGCAGCAGCGCCTCCAGCAGCGTGGTGGCACGGGCGGCATCATTGCCGTTGCGGTTGTGCAGCAGCAGCAGTGCCAGCTCCATGCTGGTGGCCGGGCTGGCGGGCGCCACGCCCAAGCGGGCTGCTTCCTTGGCCAGTTCAGCGGTGTTGTACTGCCGCAGGTTGTCGTGATAACCCACTGCCAGGCGTACGGCCTGGCTGGCGGGATCGAGTTCGCGCACGGGTATGCGTACTTCCTTGACCGGCAGGGCACAGGCAGCCAGGGCAAGGCAACTTAGGAGTGAGCAAAAATGTTTAGTTTTCATCGGGTAGTTCGATTCTGAAACAGGTGCCTGGTTCATGCGGCAGCAGCAACACCTGACCGCCGTGGGCTTGCAGGTATTCCTGGACGATGGAAAGGCCTATGCCGCTGCCGTGACGTGCAGCCGGCGGCTGGTGCTGGCCCTGGTAGAAGGGCTCAAAGATGCGGGGGCGATCCTGCTCGGCAATACCGGGGCCCTGGTCGCTGATATCGATCTGTATGTGCTTGCCGTTGCGCCGGAGCGCCAGCCTGATGCTGCCGCCCTGGGGGCTGAACCGTATGGCGTTGGAAAGCAGGTTGCCGAGGGCGATGGCCAGCTTGTCGGCGTCTACCCTTGCTCTCAGCGTGGGGCCGTCTATCTCGGGTTTGAGCTGGCGAGCTTGCCATTGCAGGCGCTGGGTATCCACCACCTTCTCCAGCAAGGCCCGCAAATCGCAAGGCGCCAGGTTGAGCTGGCGGGCCTCGAACGCAGCGGCGTGAAAACGCAGCAGGTCTTCTATCTGCTGCTGCAGGGCCACCACATTCTGCGCCAGGATGCCGGATACCTCGCGCTGCTGCTCTGTCAAGGGTCCGGCGATTTCGTCCTCCAGTAGCGCCACGCCTTCACGCAGGGCCGCCAGAGGGGTCTTCAGTTC
Source organism: Chitinimonas prasina (assembly GCF_030160395.1). Taxonomy (GTDB): domain Bacteria; phylum Pseudomonadota; class Gammaproteobacteria; order Burkholderiales; family Chitinimonadaceae; genus Chitinimonas; species Chitinimonas prasina. Next base: position 270,687 of record NZ_BSOG01000005.1, on the reverse strand, counting down.
GTGCGAGATATGGCGCAGGAAGCGTGTTTTGTCAGCGTCCAGCTCTGCCAGCCGCAAGCGCAGCCAGTCCAGTCTTTGTCCCAGCCGGCGTAGGTCGGCTGGGCCACGGATATCGATGGCGCGTTCCAGTTGATTTTCACCCAGGCTCAGTATGGCGCCTTCCAGTTGGCGCAAGGGCCGCGCCAGCCATAGGCCGAATGTCAGGGCCAGCAAGATGGCCAGCAGCAGGGCGGCCAGCAATTGCCCGCTGAGCTGTAGCCGGCCTTCTTCCAAGCCGCTGAGCAGATCGGCATTGCGGTGTTCGAGGTCATTTCGCACAGCGCTTGCCAGTTGGCTGTTGAGTTGGGCCAGTGCCTTGAATTCGGTAGATAGCAGGGCCTCATGCCGGCGGGTGGGCTTGGTCGGCTTGGCCAGATGTTCGGCAATGCGGGCCTGCTGCTGGCGCCAGCGGTTTGCTACTTCCTGGTCTGCCAGCCCGGTTTCCAGCCGCTGTAGCGCGGCCAGGCTGTCGCGCAGGGCTTCGTCATATCGCTGGCGGATATTGGGGTCGTCCAGCACCAGGAATTGCCGTGCTGCCCGTTCCATGGTGACGCTGCGTTCTGCCAGCAGCTGCGCGTCGGCACTCAGTTGCACGGCGTGCGCAGCTCCCCCCCGGCTTTGCTTAACCAGGGATTCCAGTGTGAGCAGCGCGCTCAGGGAGGCGGCCCCGAGCAAGCCAGCCAAGAGCAGGAAGGCCAGCAGCAGTAGTTGGCGAAAAGAGGGGCGTAGGCGAGCAAGCATGAGTTTATGTAGATGGCATGGCCAGCAGGATGATGCCTGCTTCGGCGCGGGAGGGGAAATGCCATGTCTGCTCCGGCGCTGTAACTGCTCATGGAGAGCAACGATGCGGCGGGCACTTCGAGCGCCATGCTTGAATAGCGATTATGCTTATGTCATATTGCGGCCTGCAAGGCCACTTTGAACACGTATCTGGGTAAGCAGAATGCGCTAGGGTTGTTGCCGGTTATCGGCAGGCTTTGAATGCGCCCATTATCTGGTTCTATTGTGGTATTGGCAATTAACACCAGTTGGATGCTGGTAGTTTACTTGCCGCATTTTTCTGTCAATTTGAGATACCAATGAAAAACCAATCAGGAGGCATCATGCAGGCAACTCCCCTACTCAGCCGTGCCGGGCTGGGCTCCGCCCTGGCGGCAATGGCCGCACCATTCTGCGCCAGCTTGGTCAGCCAGGCGGCCCTGGCGCACGGCGCCATGGCGGTGCCGGTGGACCGGGTCTACAACTGTTTCCAGGAAGGGCCGGAAAACCCGAGGTCGGCAGCCTGCAAAGCCGCCAAGTCAGTCGGCGGCACCCAGGCCTTCTATGACTGGAACGGTGTGAACCAGGCCAATGCCAACGATCAGCACCAGGCCCTGATCCCCGATGGCAAGCTGTGCGGTGCAGGCAAGGATGTCTACAAGGGCTTCAATCTTGCGCGTGATGACTGGCCCGCCACCAATATCGCCCCCAATGCCAACGGCCAGTTCGATTTCCTTTACAAGGCGACCGCGCCGCACGCTACCAAGTCGTTCAAGTTCTTTGTCACCAAATCGGGCTACAACCCCGGCATGGCGCTGAAGTGGTCTGATCTGGAGAGCCAGCCATTTTGTAACATTACCAATACCACCCTGGTAAATGGTCATTACAAGATGAGCTGTACCCTGCCCCAGGGCAAGTCGGGCCGCCATGTGATCTACAGCATCTGGCAACGTGCCGACAGCACCGAGGCTTTCTACTCCTGCATGGACGTGAACTTCGGTGGCGCCACCACGCCGTCCACCTGGAAGGAAATCGGCCAGGTACGGGCACAGCAGGATCTGGCAGTAAACACCAAGGTCACCTTCCGCCTGTTCGATCCGGCTTTCAAGGATCTGGAAAGCCACAGCATCACCCTGGCCAGTGGCATGACGGGCGCCAGCCAGTGGCCCTATCATCTGGCCCAGAAGGTCAACGCTGCATCGCAGTATGTGAAGGTGGGCGTGCTGGGTAACGGCGGCAATATCACGCCGGTGCAAAGCAGCATGGAAAATCGTGTCTACGAGCGCAGCACCGTTACCCAGGACTACAGCTTCGAGATCGACATCAGTACCGGGGGCGATGGTGGCGGTACCGGACCGGTGGATTACGTCTATCCAGCGGGCATTGCCAACTACAAGGCCGGCACCGTCGTGCAAGGCAGTGATGGCAAGCGTTACCAGTGCAAGCCTTTCCCCTACTCGGGTTGGTGCACACAGTCGCCGCCGCATTACGGCCCGCCTGCAGGGTCGCATTGGCAGGATGCCTGGACCTTGGTGAAGTAAGCATGATGAGGTAACCGCAGCTGCCGTGGCGACTGTGTGTTTGGCCTCCAGTCAACAACAGAGCGGCCTGATCACGGAAGTGAACAGGCCGCTCTGCTTACATAGCGGTGCTTACATTTGCTTGAACAGATGCAGGTAGGCGCGGCTGACCACCAGTTGGTCGGCTCGGGTCTTGAGCTTGACCAGGGTACGGCCGCGAAAATCACGCACGGTCCCCGCAATATGCCTGACTGCAACAATGGTGCCACGGTGTACCTGCCAGAAACGGGCGGGGTCCAGTCCATCCAGCAGTTCACGTAGCGGGGTGCGTATCAATGACTCCCCATCGGCGGTAAAGACGCTGACGTATTTGTCGCGCGCTTCGAAATACACCACTTCATCCACCGCGATCAGGCGTGTCTCGTTGCCGTGGGCCGCCCGTATCCATTCCAGCCGCGGGCTGCTGGGGGTGGGCTGGCCGAGCAGGGCTGCCAGCTTGGCCAGCAGCTCGGGATCGGGGCCGGCCATGGGGCTGCCGGTATGTCTTTCGTCGCCCAACTGGCGTTTGAGTTTGTCCAGCGTCTTGCCCAGGCGCTCACGGCTGGGGGGCTTGAGCAGGTAGTCCACAGCCTCCCGCTCAAATGCGTCAACGGCGTACTGGTCGTAGGCCGTGACAAACACCATATGCGGGGCCGCGTCGGCATCCACCAACCGACTCGCCATCTCCAGGCCGCTCAGACCGGGCATTCGGATATCCAGGAAGGCGATATCGGGCGCCATTTCGTCTATCAGCCTCAGCGCATCTAGACCGTTGTACGCCAAGGCCACGATCTTGAGTTCGGGCCACAGCTCGGCCAGCTCGGTCTTGAGGAATTCGGCCAGGGCAATTTCGTCGTCGGCGATCAGGGCGGTGGGCATGGCAGGGCGCGTGGCGTGGTTTGTTTTCTATCTTACTATGGCTGTGGCCCGCGCTTGCCCTGGCTGCCGTCCAATGGCAGGCGCAGTGTGGCGCGGACCCCGCTGGGTTGCCGGTCGGCCAGGGTAATACCGCCAGCCGTGCCATACAGCGTCGCCAGCCGCTCGCGAAGATTGGCCAGGCCTACACCGCCGCCAGCACGCGGCCTGGCAGCGGGGTTGAAGCCCTCACCATCATCGGCAACCTCTATCTGCAGGGTGCCGTCTTCCTGTGCGACGGAAAGCGTGATGCTGCCACCCGCGATGCGCGGCTCCAGGCCGTGCTGTATGGCGTTCTCCACCAGGGGCTGCAGCAACATGGGCGGGATGGGGATGGCACCTAGCTCTGGGGGGCACTGTACTTGGTAGCTCAGGCGCTGGCCCATGCGTACCTGCATCAAATCCAGGTAGGCGCGCACCGTATCCAGCTCATGATCGAGCCGGGTCTCGGCTTCGCGGCTGGCCGACAGGCTGGTCCGCAGGTAATCGATCAGGCGTTCCAGCAGCAGGCGGGCTTTGTCAGGCGCGGGCGCAATCAAGCCGACTGCATTGGCGAGGGTGTTATAGAGGAAATGCGGCTCGATCTGGGCCTGCAACATGCGTAGTTGTGCTTCCAGTGCCCTGCGTTCTGCGTCCAAGGCTTTCTGTGTCTGTTCGGCAAGTGCCATTTCAGCCCTTACCTGCCGGTCACGTGCTACAAACAAGGCACACAAGATGGCTGACATGCCCAGCGAGAAAACCAGTAAGGCTCTGATGCCCTGAGCGCTGAAGATATAGCGCCGGGCCGCATCCATATCGAGCACGGCCAGGCCGATTGCATAGCCCAGGAATACGCCCAGTACGGGGATCAGCATGAAGTAGAGGTAGCGCAGCCAGGTGGGTAGCTTGGTCAGCATGCTGCCCAGCAGCATGCCAGACAGCTCGAACAGACCATGGATGGTGAAGCCTATGGTCTGGGTCAGCACAAAATTGACGTAAAAGTAGCGCCACGGATTGCTGGGCGTGGAGAACATCAGCCCCACACTCATCAAGGTGCAGCCGATCAGGCTGTTCCAGATAAAGGTGTAGAGCAGATCACGGGCTGTGCCATGCGGCCAGCGCTTGAAGTAGGGGATCAACTCCAGCGGATGCCAGTTGATGCCAGTCTCCAGGCTGTTGCAACTGGGCGCTGCGGTTTGAGTCTTGCTGCTCATGGCGATTCCTGGGAGCCTGATATTTGCTCAGTTTATGGCTGGGTGGTGACGGACTTTCATACCCGATTCTTGGTGGCGCTTAGCGCATGGCAAGTTGCGCAGCCTTGTCCAGCCACCGCACCCGGTGCTGTTCGGCACTGCCACGTATCGGCCCGATTTCAAGCTCATCCCTTACCCGTATGCCACAAAACTCCAGCACATTCACGCGCAGCGCCCTGAGCCCGGCACGCCGGTAGACCAGCCGGTTGTACCATGGCGGGGTATCGCTGGTCACCAGTATCTGGGCCTCGCGCCCCAGCAGCAGCTTGCTGGGCATGGCCTTGTTGGCCAGATATTTAAAAGCAAAGCCAGGCAGAAACACCCGGTCGATAAAGCCTTTCAGCAGGGCCGGCATGCTGGCCCACCAATAGGGGTAAACGAAAACCAGGCGCTCCGCGTGCTGGATGGCCTGCTGGGCGGCTTGCAGATCAGGCTCCAGCGTTTGCCTGCCCTTGTAGCCCTTGCGCAGTATGGGGTCGAAGGCTAGTTCGCCTAGATTGAGCCGGGCCACCTCGTGGCCGGCCTGGCTGGCGGTTTGCTGGTAGCGGTCGGCCAGGGCGGCGCAGAAGCTATCTTCATCGGGGTGGCCAACAATAATCAGTATGCGCATGGTCAGGTACTCAGGAAGTTGCCGTGAAAGCACAGCGGGGCAGCATAGGGAAGCCTGGCCTGGGCCAACGGGCCCTGTGCCAGATTGGCGGCATCGAACACATTCAGCACGGTCTGTCTGCGGCGTAGATCCAGTGCTGGGCCGACCAGCCAGAGTCCGCGACCATCGGGCCGGGCGACCGGGATGTGTTCCTCTACGACCCAGTCCGGACCAAAGGCAAAGCGATCGATCTTGCCGCCGTCCAGGTCGATGCGTGCCACGCCCCCCATGCCCATACCGTGTTGCTTGTCCTCGATCAGGGTAAAGAGCGCACGATGGCGGCGCCCCACGACCGCATCGGCAACGCGGGGGAACTCACTCGCATCTAGCAGGCGCTCTTCCCGTACCTGGCCTCGGCGCAGATCCAGCGTCAGCTGGCTGGTGACCGAAGGGACGCCCTTGTCCCACACCACCCCGCGCATGGCGGCGGCCATCTCTTGCAGCACTTGGTCATCCTGATAGAGGGTGGCATCCAGCCGGATGCTGTCGCCATCGTCAAACGCGTTGCCAAAGTGAAATACCATGCGGGCCGGCATCTCCAGCGTGTATTTCAGCGTCAGGTCGGCCTTGTCTATAACCAGCACCCGCATGGCACGCTGCCCTTGCCACTGGTGCATGGCCAGGTAGCTGATACCGGGGGCGCGGTTGAGGCTGAAGGGTGGCAGCAGTAAGACGATATGCCGCTCGGTCACGACGAAATCATGCACCAGGGCAAGGTCGGCCACGTTCAGCAACTGCACCCGTGCCAGGTTGCCATCGGGGCGGATATGCCAAAGCACCAGCTTGTTGACGCCAGGCACGGCGCCGATATTCCACAGAGTGCCATCCGGCTCCACCTTGGGGTGCGCCGAGAAGGGCAGGGCGGTCAGATCGTTGCGCCAGGTCTTGAGGCCACGGGTGGCCAGTGTTTGCGGGTCCAGCTCGGTGGCCGAGCCGCCCTCCCACATGGCGTACAGCTTGCCGGCATGCGGGAGTGCGCTGGTATTGGCAGCATTGACGCTGTCGTTGTTGCCTACCGGCCGGCGGGCAATGGCGGTGCCGAAACCAGGATAGAGCAGCTGGTCGGCAGCAGCTTCTTCGCGGTATTTGTGGGTGCGCACCATGCGGCCCAGATGGCTGACGCGGCCATTGGCCATGCGCCAGGCATGCACCATGCCGTCGCCATCGAACCAGTGCTCGTACCGCTCGCCGCCACGCTCCAGCCTGGCTGGGCCATTGCGGTAAAACACCCCTGCCAGGTCCTGCGGCCAGCTTCCGCTGATGCTGGCTTCGCCAGCCAGCATCTCGTTTTGGGTGCCAGCCAGCATGGCCAGCCGTGGATGGCGGGCCAAACCAGCGCGGTAAGCCTGGTAGGTATCGGTACCAGCCAACGCGCTCGCCGGCAGGCATGCTGCCAGGCCACTGGCCAGGCTCTTGAGCAGAAAGTCGCGGCGTTGCATTTCAGCGCTCCTGCTCTTGCAGTTTCTTCAACTCGTGCGCCAGTACCCTCTCATATAGGCCGGATCCATTGAAGAAAGTGACAGCGCCGTGTGCCAGCACGCCCAAGCCCCAGCCCATAGCCGACCAATAGGCCCAATTGATGCCCCCGCCTTGCAGCAGGTCTATCAACAGCAGACCGCCGATGACCAGCAAATAAATGATGGCATGGCTGTAGAAGCCGGTTTTCTGCCGGGCGCGGCGTTTTGCGCGGGCGAGCAGGGCGTCGTGTGCTGGCATGGTGGCCTCCTGAATAACGCGGGCGTGGTTAACGTAGGGTGACGGTAATTTCGGCGCCGCTGTCCGGCACGCTGATGCGGGCTTGCTCGAAGCTGGGCGGACCAAAGCTGCCTGCGGCATCGCGGGAGAAACCATAGGGTTCGGTAGGCATGCCCACCAGGTTGCTATCGAGCTTCTTGTTGGCGTTCTTGTCCTGGTACAGCGAAATCGCGTAGTCGCCAGCCTTCAGGTTGCTGATCACGGCCTTGACGCTGCCAGCCTGGGCATCGGCCATGCTGATGCCGACAGGGCGCTTGAGGAAGGTGTCGGCACTGTCGTAGGCGGCAAGCAGGACCTTGCCCTCGGCGTTGGTCAGGCCGTTGACGGTAATGGTCAGGTCGGCTGCCTGAGCGGCACCGGCAGTCAGCAAGATCAGCGGTAGGATGTGGCGGATGTGCATGGTGTGGCTCCTCGTGGCTCGCGGTAGTGCGATGGGTTGCATCCTGGCGGAGCCTGTGTCGAGCCGCTGGCACTTGCGATGAATCGACGGGGACTGGTCGCCAGTTGCACTCATCCGGCGCGAATCACCTGGCGTGGGCGCGAGATGAGCCTGGGGGGCCGCGTGGTCTGGCTAGGCCACCACTCGGTAAGCCGGACAGCAAACAGCCCGGCAGGGCCGGGCTGGTTTGGTGGTGCGGAGTGCGCCAAAGCGGCCCCGGCGACTGCGTGGGGACTGCTGGCACTTGTCTACCCCATACGCGTACGGCGACGGGGCGACGTGCCCTTGCATCAACGCTTGGTCGGCTTCTTGCGCACGTACAGTGTTTTGGTGACGCGGGCGATCAGCTCGTTCTGCTCGTCCACGATATCAATGACGAACTGGGGCAGGTATTTCTCGCCGCTGGCTGTCCGCTCGCGGATGTCTGCCAGCGTGGCGTCATCGATACGGAAGCGGGCGGTGACCTTGCCACGGCCGGGAGCAATGAATTCGATACCGGCCTGTTGATCCCAGACAAAATAGTCGCGCCCCAGCAAGGGCATGAGCATCAGCATGTACCAGGGGTCGGTCATGGCAAACAGGCTGCCACCGAAGTGGGTGCCGACATAGTTGCGGTTGTACCAGCGCAGGCTGAGCTGGCAATCGACTTCGCGGTAGTCCGGCGATATCCGTGTGGCATGGATGCCGGTAAACAGAAAGGGCGGCCACAGGTTGATCAGACGCCGCAAGGTATTGGCTTTCAAGCGATTTTACTCCTTGTGGGATTGACCGAAAGATTGCCTGTCAAGCGCTTGCTTGTCAAATATCCATGTGACCATGAATGCTTGGCGATCAGGCCGGGATGAGGCACCGCCTTGGCAAGCTGGCATGGTTTCTTGCCCTGCTGCCGCCTATAACAATCATTGTTGGCTGATAGAGCTGGTGGCCTGCCGTGGGTGGCCAAGGCAAGCTGATCAGTGTGGCATGGCGATGGCCGGGGCAGCCCGGCCTGGATCACAGACAAGGATGGGTGTGATGGCGGAACAGATGGCGACAGCGGGCTTACCAGAACCGACCGATGTGGCAGAGGTAGTGGTGCGCTACCTGGAAGCCATCGGGGTGGAATATGTGTTTGGTGTACCGGGTGGTGCGGTAGAGCCTATCTACAACGCGCTGGCCCGCAGTGCTCGCCGTGGTGGCCCGCGGGCCGTGGTGGCCAGACACGAGGCCGGTGCCGCCTTTATGGCAGAGGGCTATACCCGTGAGACCGGCAAGGTGGGGGTCTGCATAGCCACATCGGGCCCTGGCGCCACCAACCTGCTGACGGGGGTGGCGAATGCCTACGATAACAGCATCCCCATGCTGGCCATTACCGGCCAGCCTTCGCTGCCCTCGTTTGGCCGTGGTGCCCTGCAGGAATCCGCCTGTACTGGCGTGAATACTCTGGGCATGTTTCGTCACTGCACCCGCTACAACTCGCTGGTTTCCCACCCAGAGCAGGTGGAAAGCAAGCTGGTCAGTGCCATCATGCGCACCCACCGGGCACCCTATGGGCCGGCACACCTGTCGTTTCCGGTCGATATCCTGCGGGCGCCTGCACCGGGTTCCTGGCTTAACTACGATTTACGTAACCTGATTGAGAAGCCTTCATTGGTGGATATTGCCGTCGTGCGCCAGTTGGCTGCCGATATCCACAAGGCCGATAAGATCGCCATCATCATAGGCAGCACTTGCGGTGAAGCCATCGAAGCCATCCTGGAACTGGCCGAGCGTACCCATGCCCTGTTTGTGACCACACCCGATGGCAAGGGGCTGGTCAACCCACGCCATCAGCTTTACCGGGGCGTGTTTGGCTTTGCCGGCCACTACACCGCCAATGCCGTGCTGCTGGACGACCCGGACCTGGTGCTGGCATTCGGCGTCAGCCTGGGCGAATGGACCAGTGCGGCCTGGTGCGAGACCGTGCTGAACAACCGGCTGGTTCATATCGACGTGGATGACGAGCATCTGATGCGCTCGCCCATGGCACGGCTGCATGTGCGAGGTCGTATCAGTGCTGTCTGCGAGCTGTTGGTGGAATCGCTGCGGGGCGACGAGCAAAGGGCGCAGGAGCGCGCAGGCAAGATCAGTCTGCGCAGCGTGGAGGGCATGCTGCGCGAGCCGGAAAAGTACGAATCCCCAGCCGTGCCCATCAAGCCGCAGCGATTGATGCGGGAGCTGTCGCGCCGCTGCCCGCCCACCACCCGCTTCTATGCCGATGCCGGCAATAGTACAGCCTGGGCCATCCATTACCTGCAACCGCGTGATCGCCGCATTGGGCACCAGCACGATTTTGGCCGCACCCACGCCGATGTGGGTGAGCGCAGGCAGGATCATGCGGGCTGGCTCCGGGTCATCATGGATTTTGCCCCCATGGGCTGGGCCATAGGGGCGGCTGTTGGCGGAGCGCGTGGCAACTCGGACTGCCCTTGTGTCTGTATCACTGGCGATGGCAGCTACCTGATGAATGGACAGGAAATCACGGTGGCGGCGGCTGAGAAGCTCTCGGTGCTGTTCGTGATACTCAACGATGGTGCCCTGGGCATGGTCAAGCATGGCCAGCGCCTGGCAGGTGCCGAGCGCACAGCTTTCGAGTTGCCGACCGTGGATTATCGGCTGCTGGCCGAATCGCTGGGGGTGCCGGGATTTGTGATCCGCTCGCCCGAGGACTTCGAGCAGATCGATATCGAGGCCATACTGCGCCGCAAAGGCCCCACGTTGCTGGATGTGCGCATAGACGGCGAGGAGGTGCCGCCCATGAGCCTGCGTATGAAGACCTTGGGGAGCGAGCGATGAGCGCAGCCCCGAGCAAGGAGCTAGTGCATACCCGTATCTGGCAGGAAGAAGCCGAGCCCGACAACCCCTTTGCCACGCGGGTGGCCCGATGCCATGGCTACGATGTCTATGGCGATATGCTGGGCAAGGCGAGCTGGATAGAGATGCTCTATCTGCTGTTTCGCGGAGAGCGCCCCTCAGCGCAGCAGGTGGCGTTGCTGGAGACATTGGCCGTGGCCCTGGCCAACCCCGGCCCGCGTGCCCCTATGGTGCATGCGGCCATGTGTGGTGGGGTAGCAGGTTCTACTGCCGCGGCCAGCCTGATGGCAGCCTTGGCCGTGGGAGCCGGCCAGAATGGCGGTGCCAGAGAGGTGTGGCTTGCCATGCAGGCGTGGGAGGCATGTGGAACCGACCTGGCATTGTGGCACGGGCATTTATCCAGGCCGCCGCAGTCGGGTGTAGACATCTGGCCCGAGATGGCGCATCCGGCAGGCTTTGCGCCGCATGGGGAGCAAGCAACTCTGCCTGTACTGCAGCTATTGGCGCATCTTGCCCGCCACGCCCCTGAGCTTGCCTGGCTGCAGCAGCAGCGGATAGCGTTGGAAGCCGCTGCCGGCCTGCCTATGGGTATGTTGTTGCCGGTGGCAGCAACTTTGCATGTTTTGGGCTTTACCGCAGAGCAGGGAGAAATGCTGGTGCTGCTGCTCAGGCTACCCGGTGCTGCCGTGCATGCATTGGAGCAGTGGCGCTATGGCTTCAAGCGCTTCCCTTTCTTTCCGGTTGAGCTGACCGATGATCCTGCTGGCAAGGTGAGCGCATGAGTGGATACCGCTTGCTAGCAGAGGCGCATGGCAGGTTGCGTACGCGCGTTGGGGCGGCCTTTCCCGGTACGAGGGCTGTATTCCGCGGGCAGGATCTGCATGCGGAGCTGGGCGATCTGGATTACCTTGATCTGTACCACTACGGTATTACAGGCAGGCGCCTGAGTGCAGCACAGCTACGCTTGCTGCATGCGATCTGGGTCAATACCAGCTACCCGGATGCCAGGCTTTGGAACAACCGGGTTGCGGCACTGGCCGCGTCGGCACGCAGCCCGGTTTCGCTGGGTATGACGGCAGCCATGGCGGTATCCGATGCCATGGTTTATGGCGGGCAACCGGGCTTATGGGCCATGGCTTTCTTCAAGCGCATGGTGGCGGCTGTGGATGCTGGTGCATCGCTGGCTGACTGTGTGCTTGCCGAGGCACGTGACCATACAGTCTATGGCTATGGGCGGCCTATCAACTCAACTGATGAACGCATTCCTTGGGTGATGGCCAAGGCTAGGCAACTGGGTCTGGACCAGGGTAGGCATATCCTGATCGCATTTGAGATAGAGCGCATATTGCTGACCTATCGGCCCCAGCTAAAGATGAATTACGCCGCCCTGCATGCTGCTTTTGCTGCGGATATGGGTTTGTCGGTTCCTGAGTACCATGTGCTGCGTATGCCCGTCTTTATGGCTGGCATCGCGCCATGCTACGTGGAGGCATCTGAAGCCGTGGAAGGAACACTGCTGCCGCTCAAATGTGACGATATTTGCTACGAAGGACGCGAAAAGCGCACCTGGGTGGCTGAATAGCGAACCAGCAATTTATATTCAAAGGGTGAGTGCAGTTGACTCCCTACCGCAGCGGCCCTGATGGAGCGATACGATGCATATCAAGCACACCACCCTGGTGACCTCTTTGCTATTCGCTGGCCTGGCAACATGGGCGCATGCCGATGAGCCAGTGCTTGAAGAGGACCTGGCCCAGGCATATGGCGATCAGACGACGATCACGATTGCCACGGGTAGCCAGCAGAGCTTGCGTCGTGCACCGTCGGTGGCGTCGGTCATTACTGCCGCCGACATCGAGGCGATGGGTGCAACCGATCTGGACACGGTGCTCAAGGCAGTACCTGGCCTGCACGTTTCGCGCTCGGCCAACAGCTACAGCCCTCTGTACGTGATCAGAGGGGTGAACAGCCTGCTCAATCCACAGACACTGATGCTGCAGAATGGGATACCGATGACCATTCTATTTACCGGCAATCGGGGCAATATCTGGGGCAAGTTGCCAATAGAGAACATTGCGCGGATAGAAGTCATACGTGGTCCGGGTTCGGCGCTCTATGGTGCTGATGCCTATTCCGGCGTAATCAATATCGTGACCAAGACGGCGGCGGAAAGCGAAGGTACCCAGGTTGGCGTGCGCCTCGGGTCGTTTTCCAGCCAGGACGCCTGGGTACTTCACGGCGGCCAGGTAGGGCCTATATCGGTAGCCGCCTATCTGCATGCGGGCAAGACCGACGGCAGCAAGGAGGTCATCGATTCCGACGCACAGACGCGCAATGATGCGGCATTTGGCACCAAGGTTTCGCGGGCACCAGGCACGATCAATGTGGACTACAAGGCAGTGGATGCCAGTCTTGATTTGTCTTACGGCAAATGGCGCTGGCGTAGCGGCTACAAGCTACGTGACGATGTGGGGACCGGTGCCGGGATTACCTCGGCATTGGACCCCACAGGCAAGACGCAGAGCCGCCGCATGAATTCCGATTTATCCTGGCTGGATGCGCAGGTGCTACCCAATACCGGTGCGGGTTTCAGTGCCAGCTACCTTTACTATCGCCAGACCATACCATCGCCATTGATACTCTATCCGGCAGGTATGCGTTTTCCATCGGGGCTGTTTCCGGATGGGATGATCGGGTCGCCGGAGTTCTGGGAGCGGCAAATCCGTTTTTCTGGCTTTCTTACTTATAACGGCTGGGTGGGCCATGCTTTACGGTTTGGGATGGGCCACGACAGTGTCGATCTCTACCGTATAAGGGAGTTGAAGAACTTTACGTTTACGGCCAGCGGCCTGCCCGTTCCAGCAGGGCCTGTGAAGGACTACACCAATATCGCGCCTTATTTGCTGCCGCAAAAGCGTACTGTGAACTATGCGTACGTACAGGATGAATGGACGCTGGCAAAGGATTGGGCACTGACGGCTGGGGTAAGGCATGATCGCTATAACGATTTTGGATCAACCACCAACCCGCGTCTGGCGCTGGTGTGGGACGCACGATATAACCTGACTGCGAAGCTACTCTATGGCCGGGCTTTCCGGGCGCCGTCGTTTGGAGAGTTTTACAGTGCCAACAATCCAACCATACGCGGCAATATCAACCTAAAGCCTGAGACGGTGCGGACGACTGAGGCTGCCGTGGCCTGGCAGCCACGACGGGATGTCCATCTGAACCTGAGCGCCTATCGCTATGATGCCCGTGACCTGATCAGGACATCGCCCAATGCGGTAGCAGGGACCGGCCTTACCTACAACAACATCGGTCAGCAGACTGGCCGTGGCCTGGAGCTTGAGGCGGCCTGGGATGTGGCGCGTGATCTAAAACTGGCATTTAACTATGCACGTCAGCGCACTATCGATAAATTGACCAACAAGGATGCAGGAAACGCTCCCCATCACCTCGCCTATGGCAGCGCAGAGTGGCGTATTGATGATGGTTGGTTGCTGAGCAGCCAGATCAGCCGTGTTGCAGGACGCAAGCGGGTTGCAGGCGATACCCGTACACCGGTGGCAGACTACACCAATGTGGATGTTGCAATTACCAGCAAGCAAGGCAAGGGAAAGTGGGATCTGACGCTAGCTATCAGCAACCTGTTTGATGCCGATATACGTGAGCCCAGTGTCTCGCCGGGCTTGATAGCCAAGGATTTGCCGCAACCTGGGCGGAACTGGATGTTGCAAGCCAGCTACCGCATGTGAGGACGCCTGGTCAAACGCCTGTTTCGTTTGCTGGCAACTCGACATATAGTCTGCTTGAGAACAAGACCAACAAGCCGTCAATGTAGCGGCGTAACCCAGGCCATGACCATAGCAGCGGCTTTCAGGAGCAGCCTTACAGGCAATCAGTCCTTACTTGTCAGCGGTTTCGCGCAAGCGTGCCGTGGCTTGGTTGCTTGCGTGCTGTTGATATTCAGCACCCCTGTTTTCGCTGCACAGGTGGTGGATATTGCTGGCTTGTTCACTTACCGTCCCGATGCTGCGCTTCTGGCATACGGGGTGGCTGTCCCCACTGAAGTCGCCCTCTTCCGCGTCGCCCTCAACGGCCAGAAAGCCGAGCTGGTTGCCATGGCTGCCGGGCCGCAGCAAAGCAGCCTGCTGCGGCTGGCCGCGCTGAGCGGCAGCCAGATTGCGGTGCTGTATCCCGATATCGGCGAACCGTATCGCAGTGTGTTCACCAAGATTATCGAGGGTATAGAGGACAAGGCCCGTGTGCGGGTAGCCAGCTATGCCGTCGGCAATAAACTGAATACTCAGGAGCTGGCAGGCGAGCTCAAGCGCCAGAATGTGCGGGCTGTGATTGCCCTGGGTCGCAATGGCCTACGGGCGGCCAACGCCCTGGAGGGCAGCAATCTGAGTATTGTAGCCGGCGGGGTGCTGGCGGTGCCTGAGAGCGAGGCCCGTGGTGTGGCTGTGCATAGCCTGGCGCCTGATCCTGAGCTGATGTTTGCCCGGCTCAAGCTGCTGGTGCCACAGGCGCGCCGCGTCTATGTAGTGTGCGACCCGAGGCAGAACGCTTGGCTGATGCAACTGGCCCGCACGGCGGCCAAGGCACAGGGCTTGGAGCTGCAGGTGCGCGAGGCGACCGACCTCAAGACGGCCATGCAGCACTACCAGAGTATCTTCAGCAGCAGTGATGCACGCCACGATACGGTCTGGCTACCGCAGGACAGCACCACCGTGGAGGAATCGGCTGTGCTGCCGCTGGTGCTGCAAGAGGCCTGGAACCGCAATATCGCGGTGTTCTCCAGCAGCCTGAGCCACGTCAAGCGGGGAGTGCTGTTCTCGTTGTACCCCGACAATATGGGCCTGGGCCGTAACCTGGCGCAGGTTGCTCTCTCCAATGCGGATGGCGCAAGCGGCTTGGTACCGCTGAAGGACGTACTGGTGGCGGTCAATCTGCGTACCGCCAGCCATCTGGGACTGAATCTTGGCAACAAGCCTCAGCAAAATTTCGACTTGGTTTTTCCTGAGCCTTGATTGCAATGAAGCTAGTCGACAAATTCCTGCGTAACGCCGATTTCCGGCAACAGATCAGCATCGCGGTGACCGCTGGGGTGCTGTGCCTGGCCTTGCTGTCGTCCATGGCCAGCTCCTGGCAGGGCAGCAGCCAGATACGGCAATTGCTTCGCGGCCAGGGCGAGGGGGTGACCGAGAGCCTGGCGCGCCAAAGCAAGCTGGCCCTGCTGTACGACGCTGCTGAGAATGCCAATGCGGCGGTCGAGGTGGCGCTGGATTTTCCTGACGTCAGCCGGGTGGAGATACGCCATGCCAACGGCCGGCTGCTGCTGGCCAGGGACAGGGACGGCAGGGGGGTGCAACTGGCTGATGAAGTGGCTGCCAAGGCCGGCCAGGTCATGCTGGAAGGCGAAACAGATGAAGCCTGGCATTTCATCGCGCCGGTTATGGGCAAGGAGGGCGGCGAGGCCTCGCCCTTTGCGGTTGAGGAGCAAAAGAGCGAACGCATAGGCTATGTGCGGGTGGTGCAGAGCAAGGCCACACTCAAGCGCATGGTGACTGAAGTCTTCGTGGTCAACTTCGCCACCGGCTTCTTGGCGGCCTTTGTGCTGTTGTTCCTGATACGGCTGCTTACCCGCAGGCTCAGCCGTCCGCTGGCACAATTGGCGCAGCACATGGCGCAGGCAGAGCAGGGGCAGACTGGGGTGCGGGCCGATCTGGCCGGCCCCCACGATATTGCCGAGATGGCCCAGGCCTTCAACAGCATGATTGCTGTGCTGGAGGCGCGCGAACAGGAGCTGCGCGAGGCACGCGACGAGGCCATGCGGTTTGCTACGCTCAAGGCCGAGTTTGCTGCCACCGTCAGCCACGAGATACGCACCCCCCTCAATGGCGTGATCGGCACGCTGGATATTCTGATCTCTACCCCCATGCCGGCCAAGCAGCGCCAGTTTGTGCAGATGGCCTGGGATTCCTCGCAATACCTGCTGGATCTGGTCAACAACATCCTGGATTTCTCGCGGCTGGAAGCTGGCAAGCTGGAACTGGAATTGACCGACTACAACCCCCGCCGCTTGAGCGAGGATGTGATCGAGCTGTTAGCGCCGCAAGCCCATCAGAAAGGCCTGGACCTGGCCTATTTGGCAGCGTCGGACGTGCCCGTCAAGGTCAAGGGCGACTCCACACGCATCCGCCAGGTGCTGACCAATCTGGTCGGCAATGCCATCAAGTTCACTGAGCACGGTGAGGTGGTGGTGAGGGTGGCGCTGGCCGATGCCGATACCCTGCGCTTTGAGGTGGTGGACACCGGCATAGGCATGAGCGAGCAGGCCCAGTCACGCATCTTCGACTCTTTTACCCAAGGTGATACCTCGACAACCCGGCGCTTTGGTGGCTCCGGCCTGGGTTTGTCCATCTGCCGCCAGTTGGTGGGCTTGATGGGCGGCGAGATCAATGTGGAAAGCGTGGACGGCAAGGGCAGTCGTTTCTGGTTCACTCTGCCGCTGCAGGCTGCCAGCGAGATACCCAGCGTGCCGGAGCGCCAACCGGGCTGGCAGGGGCGTAGCGTGCTGCTGGTGGAAGAAAGTGCGGCGGTACGGCATTTTCTGGAGCAGTCGCTAGCTAACTGGGGCTTTGTCTGTACAGCGGCCCAAGGCAGCGTGGAGGCGCTGGCATGGCTCAAGGCACAGGCTGCAGCCGGCACGGCATGCAGCCTGGTGATACTGGATAGCGCCTTCGCCAGCCCCGAGGGTGGCAACCTGCCGCAGCAGATACGCGCCGAAGAGGCACTGCGCGACACCTATATTATTGCCATGAATCGGCTGGGCGTGGCACCTGCCGCGCAGCAGGGCGTGGATGCCCTGTTGAGCAAGCCCCTGCGGATGGAAAAACTGCTGGCCTGCATAGCCGAGCAGGATCAGCAGGCTGCGCTGCCACTGGTGGTGGAAGCGCCTCGCCTGGCTGGGCGCTGCCGGGTGCTGGTGGCCGAGGATAACCGTACCAACCAGGCCATCGCCGAAAGCATGCTGGCCATGCTGGGATGCCAGGTCGAGATCGTGGGCGATGGCCACGAGGCCCTGCGGGCGTTCAAGCGGCAACGGTACGATCTGGTATTGATGGATTGCAATATGCCGCATATGGATGGCTACCAGGCGACGGCGGCGATCAGGGCGATGGAGGCCGAAGGCGGCGGCCGTGTGCCCATTGTGGCCATGACGGCCAATATTCAGCGCGGAGATATAGAAAAGTGCCTGGCTGCAGGCATGGATGACCATTTGCCCAAGCCGCTAACCCTGGGAGCCGTAGGCAGCATGATAGGGCAGTGGGCCAAGTTGCCGGTGGTGGTACCCAACGATGGCACCGCGCCAGAGGAGTCGCCAGCGGCCGAGAATCGCGAACCGCTGGATGCCGTGGCGTTCGGCAAGCTGCGCGAGGCGCTGGGCGAGCGTATCAATCAGGCGGTGGAACCCTACCTGGAGGATATGCCGGTTTACCTGGAGGCCCTGGCACAGTCTGCCACCGCACAGGACGCAGCACGCCTGCGCCAGACTGCGCACGCCATCAAGGGCGCCAGCAGCACCCTGGGTGCTGGCGCCGTCGCCAGCCTGGCACGCGAGATCGAGGCGCTGGCCGAAGTGGGGCAGACCGAGAACGCCGAATCCTTGCTCAGCCGACTGCATGCCGAGTATGCGCTGACCAAGCAGGCCTTGCTGCAGGAGCTGAAAGGCGCGCAGGCCTCGCTGCTGGAAAGTACCGGTGATGCGGGCCTAGTGCTGGTGGTGGACGACGACCGCAGCACCCGCTCGGCCTTGCGCCATGCGCTGGAGCGCGGCGGCTTCCAGGTGGTGGAGGCCGGCGATGGCAACGAGGCGCTGGTCTTGCTGGGCCAGTGCGCACCTGATGTGATACTGATGGATGGCCTGATGCCCGGCATGGACGGCTTCACTGCCTGTGCCCGCCTGCAGGAAATGCCGGAGTACCGCGATATCCCGGTGCTGATGATTACTGCGCTGGACGATAACCAGTCGATAGAGCAGGCTTTTGCCGTTGGCGCCAGCGACTACCTGACCAAGCCCATCCACCTGGCTGTGGTGCAGCAGCGCGTGCGGCGGGTGGTGGATGCCACGCGCACCTCGCGCCATGTGCGCCACCTGGCCTATCACGATACCGTGACCGACCTGCCCAATCGGGCGCAGTTCTCCGAAGAGCTCAAGCAGGCCATAGAGCGGGCAGAGCGCACCGACCATGCTCTGGCGTTGTTGTTCCTGGATCTGGACCGCTTCAAGTTCGTCAACGACACCCTGGGCCACGAGATAGGCGACCGGCTGCTCAAGCTGGTGGGGCAGCGCATACGCCATTGCGTGCGCAGCAGCGACAGCGTGGCGCGGCTGGGGGGGGACGAGTTCACCGTGCTGCTCGATGAGTTGCCAGACCCGGCGGCAGCGGCCAACGCCGCACAGAAGATAGAACGCGCACTGGGCAGCCCCTTCGAGATAGAAGGGCACGATATCTTTATCTCCACCAGTATCGGCATCTCCTTGTTCCCGGTGGATGGCAACAACGCCAGTACCCTGTTGCGCCATGCCGATACCGCCATGTATCGGGCCAAGCGGGCCAATGGCGGATTCCAGTTCTACGAAGCCGGCATGGATGCTTCGGTGTCCGAGCATCTCCGGCTGGAGAGTGCCCTGCGCCGGGCGCTGGAGCGCGAGGAGCTGCAGGTTCATTACCAGCCCGAAGTCGAGACCATTAGTGGCCACCTGTTTGGTATGGAAGCCCTGCTGCGCTGGAACCACCCCAACCGGGGCATGATCTCGCCGGCCGAGTTCATTCCGCTGGCCGAGGAAACCGGTCTGATCGTACCTATAGGGGAGTGGGTGCTACGCACCGCCTGTATACAGGCGCAGCGCTGGCTGGCAGCCGGTGTGCCGCGTCTGCAGATGGCTGTGAACCTCTCTGGTGTGCAACTGGCCCAACCCAACTTTGTGGAACTGGTAGACAGGATATTGACCGAGACCGGCCTGCCGCCACACTGCCTGACACTGGAGATCACCGAGAGCGTGCTGATGGAACGGGCTCACGACGCTGTATCCAGCCTGCACGCGCTGAAGGCGCTGGGGCTGAACCTGGCGATCGACGACTTCGGCACCGGCTATTCCTCGCTCAGCTACCTCAAGCGTTTTCCGGTCAATGCGCTCAAGGTCGATTATTCCTTTACTCAGGATGTCACCACCGACCCCGACGCCGCCGCCATCGTCACTGGCATCGTGGCCCTGGCCCACAGCCTGCGCCTGCAAGTGGTGGCGGAGGGCGTGGAGACACCGGAGCAGCGAGATTTTCTGGGGCAGTTGGGCTGCGACTACATGCAGGGCTACTACCTGAGCCGCCCTGTGCCGGCAGAGCAGTTCGAAAGCACCCTCCTGGCCCCACGCTACCCGCAACTGGCATGGCAGGGGGCACCTTCTTCACTGGTTTAGAGCGGCTATAGCTATCCCTCTGGCGTTGTTGTACGAGCTTGCCCTACCTACCTACCTACTGTCAGCTGCGCGCGCCTCCAGCCGGTGCAGTCGGGTAGCGCAGGCTATACAAGCGTGAGCCTCCTCCAGGTGGAGAATAACGTGCCTGTCCTGTCCAATGTGCTGATGGAAAAGAGGGCTTGTTGCTCTTCGTCAGTCTAGTGGAACGCGTAAACATCCATGGCCAAGCCACCGTTGGTCAGGCCGGTGTGCAGTCGTTCGGCCTTTGCATCGGGCCCTGCCGCACCAAGTGCGACATAGAGCGGCAGGTAGTGCTCGTCGGTCGGGTGGGCGCGCTGTGCGCCGGGAGCCTGTTTGCGGTAGTCCAGCAGTGCGGCCTGGTCACCCACCAGCAACTTGTCGTACACCCAATGCTGGAATGCCGGCACGTATTCGTTGATGGCGGTGTCTGCGGGGGCGTCCCATTCCAGTTCGCGCAGATTATGGGTAATGCTACCCGAGCCGATGATCAGCACACCTTCGTCCCGCAGGGCGGCCAGTGCATGACCAACACGCAGGTGATGGGCTGGATGCTCGCGGGGCTGTATGGCGAGCTGGAAGACCGGTATATCGGCGGCGGGGTACATGTTCTTGAGTGGCACCCAGGCGCCGTGATCAAGGCCACGGCCAGGGTCGATACCCACTTGCAGCCCGGCGGCTGCCAGCAAGGCGGCGGCGCGCTCGGCCACGGCGGGGGCGCCGGGTGGGGTGTACTGGAGTTGGAACAAAGGCTCGGGGAAGCCGTGGAAATCATGGATGGTGGCGGGGCTGGCGGTGGTGCTGACCGCCGGCAGGCTGGTCAGCCAATGTGCCGAGGCGACGAGTATGGCACGGGGCCGGGGCAGCGATTGGGCTATCCTGGCCCAGGCTGCGCCGGTGGGGCCGGCGTCCAGGGCCAGCATGGGCGAACCATGGGAGATGAAAAGGCTGGGCAGACGAGACATGATCGAATTCCTTCAATGAGTTGAATCCATTATCAGCAGCGCCCGATTGGGGTGATAGCGGAAAGAAATCAACTTCTAGGTCGGAAAATTTGATGGATGCCTGCGCCTGCCTTGCTGCGGTCAAGCACTTAGCGCTTGGGCAAGGCCCACAGCAGCCCACGGGTAATCAGGGCGGGGAACACCGTCAGGTGGTCTTCGTCCTTGATGACTTCCGAGCGTATCGACAAGCCTGGATAGCCGCGCCCCTTCAATTGCTGCTCGAAGCGCTGCATGTCCTTCACCATGTCGGTCTCCTTGGCATAGCGGGGGTTGTCCGAGCCTGGCTGTACTGCCTCGAAGGCGCCGGCCACCATCAGGACGCGGGCGGAGAGGTTCTTGTTGCTGGCGGCGTATTGGCGCTCTACATCCAGCATATGGTAGCGGTCGTACCAGAGCGAGGGGCTGCCCAGGACATAGTAGTCAAAGGTGTCGGGCTTGCGGAACAGCAGGTGCAGCCCCAGCAGCGAGCCGTAGGAGTGGCCGACGTAGATTTTCTTGCTCATGTCGGCACGGTAGTGCTGGGCCACGAAGGGGAGGACTTCCTCACTGATATAGCGGCCGTAGGGTTCGGCCTGGCCATAGGGACCATCGCCCTGGCCGGGTCGGCGTGTCTTCTTGAGCACGATATCGGTTGGGGTGTAGTCACGGTTGCGGCTGGTGATCGGGCTGTCGCCCCTGGCATAGGACAAGCCAACCAGAATGACCTCGTCGAGATTGCGGCCATAGTCGTTGACCCGCCGGTTGATGCTGCGCACCAGCGGGAAGGCGTAGTTGGCGTCGGTCATGAATAGCACAGGGTAGCGTTTCTGCGTCTTGTTGTAGGACTCGGGCAGGCTGACGAATATCTCGTAGTCGCGCGGCAGTATCCTGGACGGCACACTGCGGACCTCGGTGTGCTCCAGGGTGTAGGGGCGGGCGGCGGTACTGGCCAGGGTGGTGGCCTGGATCAGCAGGCCGAGAGCGATCAGCAAGGGCGTGGTGGCGCGGTTCAGCATGGTACTTTCTTGGTTGTATCGGTAAAGCCAGGTGAGCTTGTGTAGGCAGGCGTGCCTGTGGCGGGGCGCTGGATGGTGCTGGGGCTGTTGTCAGCAGCCGGGCTAGCGCCAGAGTTGTCTGGTGCCCAGGGCGTAGGCCATGCCCATGGTCAGGCAAAGCAAGGAGGTGATTACCAGGAAGGCATCCACACCCTGGCAGTTGCAGATATCGGCCAGGCGCTCGGGCTGCCACAGCATCAGCGGGATGAATCCGATGCCGCGCAGCACCAGCACGGCTGCGATACCCAGCAGCACGGTGCGCTGCCACGGTAGGCGGCGCAACATGCCAGCCCCAGAGAAGGCATAGGCGGCGGACACCAGCAGGGCCAGGGCGATGACCAGGCAGCAGACCACCGGGTACCAGTGGCCGGCCCTGGCCATGGCGACGAGCCCGTCCGGCGCCCCAAAAAAGGCATACCAGCTGGGCCCACCAAGGGGGATGGTGAGGTGCAGCAGGCTAGCCGCCAGCGCGGCAATGCCAGCTGCAATCAGATAACGGTTGGGTGCGCGAGTCCTGGCGGCAGGCTGCATGACCTTACTTCCAGCGTACCTGTTCCACCTTGAAGCTCTCGCCGGCCGTGGGCTCCACCCCCAGCAGCTTGCGGTCGTGTATCACCACCTGCAAGGGGTAGGTCAGGGTGGTAAAAGGGACTTCATCGGCCAGTATTTTCTGCACATCCACATAGCGCTTGGCCCGATCGGCCTGCTTGGTGGCGACACGTGCGGCATCCAGGGCGGCATCGACCTGCGGGCTGCACCATTGGGCGAAATTGTAGCCATTGCCGGCGGCATCGCAGCTGGCCAGGTTGCTGTAGAAGCCATCGGGGTCGAGTGCGCCACTCCAGCCACTGAGCAGGCTGGGTGCTTCGCCGGCGCGGGCTTTCTTGACCAGTTCAGTCCACTCCACGTTCACCAGGTTGAGCCTGACACCCAGCTTGGCCCAGTCGGCCTGTATCAGCTCGGCGGTCAGCTTGAAGTTGGGATTGGTGCCGGAGCCACCCGGCCGTACCCACATTTCCGCTTCAAAGCCTTGGGGGTAGCCTGCCTCGGCCAAGAGCTTGCGCGCCCGGTTAAAGTCGGGCGCAGCAGGTCTGACTGCCTCCACGCCCCATAGGCTGCGCGGCGAGTAAGGCGTCGCGGCGGTCTCGGCCCGGCCGTCGTACACGCTTTTGACGATGGCGGCACGATCTATGACCGAGGCCAGTGCCTGGCGTACCCGCTTGTCGTCGAATGGTTTGCGGCCCACATTGAAAAACAGCTGGCTGCTGGATTGGATGCGCAGGGGGGTGACTGCGAACTGGGCATTGCCGTCAAAACGTGGCAGGTCTTGCGGCTTGATGGTGTCGGCAAGATGGCATTCGCCGGCCAGCAGCTTTTGCGCCCGCACTGCCGGGTCGCTGACGGTGGCGATGATCAATTTATCGATGGCCGGCTTTTGCCGCCAGTAACGTGGGTTGGCGTCGTAACGCGCCTGGGCGCCCTTGTCGAACTTCTTCAACTGATAAGGCCCTGTGCCTACGGGGTGGCTGCTGATCAGCAGCGGGGTGGCGGCTTTGTCGAGCTGCTTGCCGTACTCGGCCGAGACGATGGCCAGGGCAGGGTGGGCAAAGCGCTCCAGCAAGGGGGCATAGGGCTTGGTGAGCGTCAGCTTGACGGTGTGGTCGTCGATTTTTTCCACGCTCTTGAACAGGTTCTTCCAGTCGCCGGAGTTGGCATAGGGGAAACCTGCGGGCGCGGCCTTGGCGCCGGGGTGGCTGGGGTCGATCTGCCGCTGCAGGGTCCACAGCACATCGTCGGCATTGAAATCGCGGCTGGGTTTGAAGCTGTCGGTGCTATGCCATTTCACGCCACGCCGCAGCTTGAAAGTGTAGACCAGGCCATCGGCCGAGATATCCCACTGGGCTGCCAGGCTGGGGGTGAACTTGAAGGGGCCGGGCAGGTATTCGATCAGGTTGTTGTAGAGCTTGGCTGCAGAGGCCGCATGGGTAGTGGTATTGGCGCTCTGGGCCGGATCGAACCCATCCGGGTCAGCATCGGCACAGATGACCAGGGGCTTGGCGGCAAGTGCGCTGACAGTGGCAAGGGCCAACAGGGCCAGTCGGATGGTGTGCATGGTTCTTCCTCTCTCGTTTTATTGGTATGTGTGCCTCTGGGCGTCAATACGGTACGGCCGAGGACGCCATCATTCAAACCAGTCCGCATCGGGCAGCTTGGCAAACACCCGCCGCAGCCCTTCTCCCCAGCCGCGCCGCAGCTTGTTGAAATAGGGATCATCGCCATCGATGCGGTGCGGTGCGGCCGGCGCAAAGGTATCAGCACCGTAAAGCAGCATGTCTATGGGCAAGCCCACCGACAGATTGCTGCGTATGGTGGAATCAAACGAGATCAGCGTGCATTTGGCGGCCTCGGGCAGCGATGTATCACTGCGCACCACCCTGTCTATGATGGGCTTGCCGTACTTGGATTCCCCAATCTGGAAGTAGGGGGTGTCCTCGCAGGTTTCGATGAAATTGCCCTGTGGGTAGACCTGGAACAGTCGCGTCGTCTCGCCCCGTATCTGCCCGCCCACGATAAAGTTGGCGCCAAAATCCACCCCCTGTCCCAGGGTGCCTTCGCTGGCGTAGCGGGCTACCACTTCCTTGACCGTGTTGCCTACCAGGGCGGCTGCATCGTACAAGGTGGCGACGTTGTAGAGGTTGACCGCATCGTCATCCAGCCGCTGCCGCAGCAAGCTCACCACGCTCTGGGTGGTGGCCAGGTTGCCGGCGCTCAGCAGCACGATCAGCCTTTTGCCGGGCTGCTCGAACACATGCATCTTGCGGAAGGTGGCGATATGGTCGACCCCTGCATTGGTGCGGGAGTCGGAGGCGAACAGCAGGCCGGTATCCAGCCGCATGGCGACGCAATAGGTCATGGCGTGGCGGAAGTCAGTAGAATGGCAGGCAGTTTAACGGGATGCGTAGCGCTGTGGGCAAGACCCGCGCACATCCCACCTCAGCGGAAAGGCAATATGTCTATGTGGCAACACTGTGTCGTGTCTAAGGCTGGCGCGCGCACGGCTGTTCTTGGTCTGCTGGTCGCAGCGCTGTCGCCCCTGGCCTGCGCAGCAGGCTCGATAGATGAGGATAATGCCTATTTCCGCAAGATGATGATCCCCATCATCGTGGACGCACGCGGGCGCGACATGGCGAAGCGCTGCCAGAAACGCTACGACGCCCGCGCGCTATCGCAATACGAATCGTGGACCGGTGGGCGATATGATGTGTTCGTGCATCCCTACAAGCAGCTGGATCTCTATATCGCCAGTGAGCTGAAGGTCAAGTCGCCCCAGTCTGCCGCGCTGGTGAAAGCGACCCTGCTTAGTCGGGTCGCGCAGGACGCGGCGAAATATAACGATGAGCTCGGGCGTGATCGTATCCTGCTGCGCTGCCGAAACTTTTTCTCCTATATCGCCTATGTCGAATCGAGCGCGCGAGGCAAGCCCTACGACTTCGATGGCTTGATGCGAGCCGTCCACAACTGACAGCGACCTGGCGTCATCACTGATCCTGCCATGGCGCGGCCTGCATTACTCGTGCCACTGCATGGAGGCTTTCGCCTCCGCCACCCTGCCGCATTCCCCTTACCGGACAGGCGTCCAGATAATCGAGCCCCACGGCCAACGGAACATGGCGGTTGCCGGCCAGGCATTGGTTGCTGACGTCGAACCCCAGCCAGCCTTCTTCCAGCCAGGCCTCTACCCAGGCGTGGCTGGCCACATGCTCTGCGTCGGCCGCCAGGTAGCCACTGACGTAGCGGGCCGGTATACCTAGCAGGCGGCAGCAGGTGGCATAGACATGGGCGTGGTCCTGGCACACCCCGCGCGCCTGGGCAAAGGCATCGGCCGCAGCGGTGGCGACATCCGTGCTGCCGGGGGTGTAAGGCATGCGTTCTCCCACGGCCTGCATCAGTGCACCCAGGCCAGCCAGCCGGTTTGCTACCACGGCCGCGTGGTGCTGCTGGGCAAAGTCCTGCAGGGCGGCATCGGCATGGGTCAATGGCGAATCGCGCAGGAACAACTGTGGCGGCAGACTATCGTCGCGCATGGGGGAGGGCGCCGCATCCGATGTCTCGACCACCCCGGTGGCATGCAGGCGAATCTCGCTATGCGGTTTGTCCAGTGTCAGCACATGCAGCACGTTGCCGTAGGCATCCAGGCCGCGCGCCGCCTGTGCGGGCAGGGTAAGTTGCCACTCGATGACGCGCAGGCGATCGGATGGCCGTGGCGTCAGCCGCAGGTACTGGGTGCTGCGGGCCACCGGGCTGTCGTAGCGGTACAGTGTCTCGTGATCTATGGCCAGGTGCATGGGGTTTCCTCCTGCTAAAGGGGCGCCGACATCCCTATCAGGCCACCTATCGCATGCGAACAGATGGATGGTGGCAAGGGATGGTGCGCTTTGGTGTGCGGGCCTATTCCAGCTGCAGCTGCCAGTAGGCCACATCTATCCAGCGGTCATGCTTCAGGCCCACGCGCTCGAAGCAGGCTACGGGCTTGAATCCCAGTTTCTCGTGCAGGGCTATGCTGGCCGGGTTGGGTAGCGCTACCCCGCCGATCACGGTGCGCAGGCCTGCCTCCCTGAGCCGTGCCAGCAGCGCTTGGTACAGGCGCGTACCCACGCCTCGGCCGCTGGCGTCGGGTGCCAGATAGACCGAGCTCTCCACGGCAAAGCGGTAGGCCGAGCGGGCGCGCCACTTGGTGGCGTAGGCATAACCCAGCAAGCGTCCTCCCTGCTCTGCCACCAGCCAGGGCAGGCCGCCAGCCTGCACCTCGGCTACCCGCCGCGCCATTTCCTCGGGCGGGACGGGGGCCTCCTCAAATGAAATGGTGGTCTCCATCACATAGACCGAATAGATCGCCGCCAAGACCTTGGCATCGGCCTCGCTGGCATCACGTATTACCACTTCCATCTCAATTTGCCTCCAGGTAAGCGGCCCGTATGGCCTCGCCCAATCGGGCCGAGCGGGTCAGAAAGCCGGTAAGCCAGTCATGCAGGCCGAGGGCCATGATTTCGTCCACCGAGCCGTACTCCAGCTGCACGGCCAGCTTGCCAGCCAGTTGTTTGACATGCCGGCCGGCATCCAGTGCGCCCTCGGCGGCTTCTATCTGCGGCAGGATGGCCCGTATCTCGTCGCAGCAGGCGCGCAGCGAGCGCGGTACGTCGGGCCGCAGTATCAGCAGCTCGGTCACCCGGCGGCCATCCAGGCTGTCGCGATAGGCCGCGTGATAGGCCTCGAAGGCCGAGAGCGAGCGCAGTAACGCGCTCCAGGCGTAGAAGTCGGGGGCGCTCTCTGCGGGCGCGTCTACCGGCATCAGATTGGCCTGGGCGGGGGCAATCAGCTGGGACTTCACATCCAGCAGGCGGGCGGTATTGTCGGCCCGCTCGATGAACGTGCCGAGGCGGATAAAGCAATAGGCGTCATTGCGTTGCAAGGTGCCATAGGTGGCGCCACGGAACAGGTGCGAGCGCTCCTTCACCCAGTCGAAAAACGCCGATACGCTGGGTATGCCGCGACGCGGCATCTCCTTGGCTTCCAGCCAGCTGGCGTTGATGGCCTCCCACATCTCGGCCGTGATCTGGCCGCGTACGGCATGGGCGTTCTCGCGGGCAAAGCGCAGGCAGCTCAGTACCGAGGCCGGGTTGTCCTGATCCAGCGCCATGAAGTTGAACAACTGCTCCGAATCGAGCCTGCTGTGGCGGGCGTGAAAGGCGTCCAGCGAGCCGGTGACAGCGAGCGGCGCGGCCAGCTCGGTCAGGGCGCCGCGCGATTGCGGCAGCAGCGACAGCGAGTGGGTCACATCCAGCATGCGGACCAGGTTTTCGGCGCGTTCCAGATAGCGGCTCATCCAGTACAGCTGAGAGGCAGTGCGTGACAGCATTCAGGCCTCGCTCTCTGCCGCCACGGCCAGCGGCACCAGGCTACGGTCTATCAACTGCTTGTAATAGATGGCCGTGGGGTGCAGCGTGCCATCCGGGCTGGCGGCGTAGTCCGGTATCTCACCCACGCGGGTGTAGCCCAGCGAGTGGTATAGGCCCTCGGCGCCAGAGCCCGCCTCGGTATCGAGGTAAAGCATGCCCCGCTCCAGCTTGCGGGCCATGCCTTCCAGCGCGGCCATCAACAGGCTGGCAATGCCCTGGCCGCGCCAGCGGCTATGTACCATCAGCTTGCAGACCTCGGCCCGGTTGCGGCCATTGGCTCGGGGGCAGGTTTGCAACTGTACGGTGCCGACCACCTGCTCGCCAGCGCGGGCCACCCACAGCAGGGTGGCGCTATCACCCATATTGGCCAGCACACCCAGCCAGTAAGCATGGGCCTGCGCCAGCTCCAGCGGGGCCAGAAAGCCGATGCTGGCGCCGTGGTTGACGGTATCCATCAGCAAGCCGGTAAGGTCGGGCAACAGGCCCGATGCCATGGCGGGGCTGATGCGTTCTATCTTGATATCGATGTGCGCGTTCATTCAGGCCTCCAATACCCAAGTATCTTTTGTACCGCCGCCTTGTGACGAATTGACCACCAGCGAGCCGGCCTTGAGTGCCACGCGGGTCAGGCCGCCGGCAACCATGGTGGTTTCGCGGCCGGTCAGCACAAACGGGCGCAGGTCGATATGGCGCGGCGCAATGCCGCTTTCCACAAAAGTGGGACAACTGGACAGGCACAGGGTGGGCTGGGCGATATAGTTGGCGGGGTTGGCCCGCACCCGCAGGCGGAAGTCCTCTACCTCGGCCGTCGTCGAGGCCGGCCCGACCAGCATGCCGTAGCCCCCTGCGCCGTGTACCTCCTTGACCACCAGCTCGGCCATATGGGTCAGCACATGGTCCAACTCGGCCGGCTTGCGGCACTGCCAGGTCGGCACGTTGTGCAGTATCGGCTCCTCGCCCAGATAGAAGCGGATCATTTCTGGCACATAGGGGTAGATGGACTTGTCGTCGGCCACTCCTGTGCCGATGGCATTGGCTAGGATCAGATTGCCCTGCTTGTAGACCGACAGTAGCCCTGGCACACCCAGCATGGAATCGGCGCGGAAGGCCAGCGGATCCAGAAAGGCATCGTCTATGCGGCGGTAGATGACGTCCACCCGGCGGGGGCCGACGGTGGTGCGCATATACAGGTAGTCGTCCTTGACGAACAAATCCTGCCCCTCCACCAACTCCACCCCCATCTGCTGGGCCAGGAAGGCATGCTCGAAATAGGCCGAGTTGAACGGGCCGGGCGTCAGCACCACCACGGTAGGGCTGTCAGCCACGCTGGCGTGGCGCAGGGTGTTCAGCAGCAAGGTGGGGTAGTGCGCTACGGGTGCCACCGGGTACTGGGCAAACAGCTCGGGAAATAACCGCATCATCATCTTGCGGTTCTCCAGCATATAGCTGACGCCTGATGGCACCCGCAGATTGTCCTCCAGCACGTAGTAGCCGCCGTCGGCATGGCGTATCAGGTCTACCCCCGTGATATGGGCGTAGATGCCATGGGGTAGATCCAGCCCCTGCATGGCCGGCTGATACTGTGCATTGGCAAATACCTGCTCCGCCGGCACCAGGCCGGCCTTGATGATCTCGTGGTCGTGATAGATGTCCCACAGAAAGCGATTGAGTGCGCTAACCCGTTGTCGCAGGCCCGCCTCCAGCATCTGCCACTCGCTGGCCGGCACGATGCGTGGCACCGTATCAAACGGTATCAGGCGCTCGGCACCGGCTTCGTCGCCGTATACGGCGAAGGTAATACCCACCTTGTGGAATAGCAGATCGGCCTCCGCTCGCTTCTTGGCCAGCGCTTCGGGTGTCTGCGCGTGCAGCCAATTGGCAAAAGGCTGATAGTGCGGGCGGATGGCCCCACTGGGCAGCAGCATCTCATCGTAGTGCGATGGTGCGGGGAGGGTAAGGGCGTGCATATGGGCTCCCTGGATGGTCTCATCCACCTTACGCAAGGGTTGTGCCGGGTGTGATCTGCCTTTATACGCCAAGGGCTTAGCCTAGGGGGAGGCCGAGGGGTGTGTAGTGGGTGCACCGTCTTGGTGCGTGCGAGCTGCGACGGGTGCAGGGTGATGAGCGTGTCGGCAGTGTGAGCTGGGCGCGTTGTCCGACTGCTGCGATGGCTCAGAGCCCGTTGACGATTTTTTCACCACGGGGCGAATAGATCGTGAACAGGCCCTAAGTAGCCGCTGCTGGCAGGGTCACCTGCTGCTTCAGCCCCTGATAGCCCAGCCAGACCGCAAGCAGCAGGTAGCTCAGTACGGCGGCGATGGCGATATAGGCACCATAGCGCACCTCATTAGCCCACAGCAGCAGGAACAGTATGGTCGCCAGCGTGGCTGCCGAAAGCAGCACTTCCGCCACGACAGTCAGGTACCGGCGTTGCCAGGTGGGCTGGCGCTGCCGTAGGGACAGCACTTGGCCCGCCAGCGGCCAGCCGAACATCAGCAGCAGCACAAGGCTGCCTGTGCTGGGCCATTCATAGCTCGTTGCGGCACTTTGTACATGCGGCCCCTCTGCTGGGTCTTTCTGCGTGCACTGGCTGAGCGGCATAAAGAAACTGGCCATCAGTGCGAAGGCGGAGATCAGCTTGAGCAAGCGCGCCATAGGCCAAGCACGCCCTTCAGGCAGCATCGCTAGCGTCGCCCTTGATGGCTGCACTGATACGCCGACTGGCCGCCAGCGCGCCCTTGGCGTCCCTGTCCAGCACTGCTACTGTCAGGTCCACCAGGGCAGTGCCGGTGCTGATCACCTGCTTGACGCTATCGATGGTGGCGATGGTGTCCCGGGCGGTGTGGATGGCGCTCTGCAGCTCGCTGGCGGCCTCCTCGGCCTGCGCGCCCCGCAGCTGTATGCCATAGCCACGGAACAGGACTACGGCCTGGTCCAGCCTGTCCTCGGCTTTCTCCAGCTCGGTGGCTTCCTCGTCAGACAGCGCCGCACTATGGGCGATACGGAAGTCCAGTATGCGGGCCGATGCCTGGGCAAAGGTGTCGGCTATCTGGTAGGCATGCTTGTCGGTCAGCTTAATGGTTGGTGCCATGGTGGGTTTCCTCCTTGCTGCAAGCCCAGGCTGCTCTAGAAGGCGGCTTTGGCCTGCTGGTCCAGTTTTGCAATGGCCAGGGCAAACTGCTTGAGTTGGGCTGCCAGTGCCTTGTCGTCAGGTTGATCGTATTTCTGCTTGATCAGTGCATGCGCTTGCTGCAACTCGCGGATGGAGGTGCTGAACGCTTCCACCGCCTGCTCGCGGGCGGCAATCTGCTTCTCTTCCGCCAAAAGCTGGGTCTTGAGGTAGTTGGCAGCCAGCGGTTCGGTCTTGCCAGCGTTGTCCAGCGCCTCACGCAATAGAACGAGTTCTCTTTGCTCGTCCTTCTGCCACCCACGGTAGTTGTGCTGGGCGTAGTCGTTCAGCGCATTGGTGATCGCCAGTACGGCCACCTCGTGGTCCAGCAGGTCGCGTATCGCAGCCTTCTGCGCGAGCTGAGTGGCAATGCGGCTCAGATGGGCTGCCAGCCCGGTAATCGCGCTGAGTTTGCCATCGTCAAACAATGGCTCGTCGCTGCCTTTGCGTTTGACAGTGGCAAGGGAGTCCTTCAGGCCGCCGAACTCGCCCTTGTAGCTGGGCAGCTGCTCGTCGGCCAGGGCAGTCAGCGTATCGGCGTATTGGCCCAGCAGGCCGTTAAGCTTGGTCATCACCTTGTTGTCGGCTTCGATAGGCACGCACAGCGTAGCGGCCGCCTTCTCGGCTGCGGCCGCGTCGAAATCGCGCGCAGTAATGGCCTTCTTGCGCAGGTACTTGGCGGTGCAACTATGGGACGAACCTGCCAGCATGGGTTCGAATGCGGCGGTCAGGCGCTGGGTGTCACTGGCATAGCTGTTGACTGCCGCCAGGTTGGCGCAGCCACCAAGCAGCAGGCTGCCGCACAGCAATGCCGGTTTGAGGGTCGCCGCCAGGGAGAGCCTGTTCATGTTTTCCTCCTGCATTTTTTGATTGTTAGCCGTCGCACGCTACCGTAATTGCGTCCCACGTGCATCCTCCAAATTGGGGGGCGCCTAGGCGGAGGGCTGCAGCAGCTGCGCCTGCCTGGTTTTCGATAGCGAAGCCAAGACCTTGTTATATGACCAGCTCACCAGCTCCTGCAGATAGTCCGGCGGCATGCTGCGTACATCGACGATGGTGACCCAATGAAAACGCCCCAGGTAGCGGGCCGGCTTGATGCCCGGCATATCGGTCAGCTCCAGGAAGCGCTCTGGCGTGGTGCGGATGCTGAAGCGCCATTTTTCTGGGTCG
Source organism: Chitinimonas prasina (assembly GCF_030160395.1). Classification (GTDB taxonomy): domain Bacteria; phylum Pseudomonadota; class Gammaproteobacteria; order Burkholderiales; family Chitinimonadaceae; genus Chitinimonas; species Chitinimonas prasina. The sequence continues at coordinate 238,669 of NZ_BSOG01000005.1, read as the reverse complement.
GACAGCTTGAAATAGGCGAACTGCTTGTCGCCCACGCCATAGACCAGCACATTGCCCGGCGGGCCGACAAGCTGGTGCTCCGCGCCGGGGAACTGGCTGCAATAGTGCTGTAGTTCGCTGGTGTTCATGGGGTGTCCGGGTGAACGGGTCAGCAAGCATGCCATACCTTGCACGGGGCAGCGTGGAGCCGAGCTGCAGGCCAGTTGAGCACGTGCAATCCAAAGGCTGCGGCTCAATAGCCGAATCCATATACAGCATGCCCATGAGACGGATAGTGCCAGACAGATGTGAAGCAGCCCCGACCTAAGCCAGGGCTGTCTGCGGTGTATCAACGCGCCAGGGCTTACAGCTGCATAGACTTGATCTCGTAGAACTCGTGTATGCCGAAGTCGCCCCACTCGCGCCCGTTGCCGGACTGCTTGTAGCCCCCCAGCGGGGCGTCGTAGTTGAAGTCGCCGCCGTTCACATAGCATCCGCCGGTGCGTATCTCGCGGGCGATGCGTATGCCTTCTTCCTTGGTGGCGGCCCACACGCCAGACGACAGGCCGTAGACGCTGTCATTAGCGATGGCGATGGCCTCGGCCAGGTTGGTGTAGGGAATCATGCAGATGACCGGCCCGAAGATTTCTTCCTGGGCGATGGTCATCTTGTTGTGCACGTCGCGGAAGATGGTGGGCCGTACATAGGCACCCCGGTCCAGGCCTTCCGGGCGTTCCAGGCCACCGGTGACCAGCTTGGCGCCTTCGTCCAGACCCTTCTGGATGTACTTGAGCACGGTCTCGCGCTGGCCCATGGAGCTCATGGGGCCCATGAAGGTGTCCTTGTCCATGGGGTCGCCCACCTTGAGGCTTTCGGCTACGCGCTTGGCGATCTGGGTGGCTTCCTCATAGCGCGAGGCGGGCACCAGCATGCGGGTAAGGGCGATGCAGGTCTGGCCGGTGTTGATCATTACATCCTTCACGCCGAAGGTGACAGCCTGCTCCAGCGGTGCGTCTTCGGTAATGATGAAGGGCGACTTGCCACCCAGCTCCAGGCAGACACGCTTGATGCTCTCTGCGGCCAGCTGCTGGATGCGGCGGCCGGTAGCGGTGGAGCCGGTGAACGAGACCATATCGGCTTCCGGGTGCGTCACCATGGCATCACCCAGCACGCCGCCGCGGCCGGTGATCAGATTGAATACGCCCTTGGGCAGGCCGATTTCGGCAACCGCTTCGGCAAAGATGATGTCCTGCAGGGGCGTGACCGAGGAAGGCTTGAGCACCATGGTGCAGCCGGTAGCCAGGGCGGGCGCCACTTTGCCGATCAACTGGTACAGTGGGTAGTTCCAGGGTGTGATGAAGGCGCAGACACCTACGGGTTCGCGCACGACCAGCGAGTTGTTGACCTGTTTTTCCACTTCCATCTCATGGGCGCGGTCGGCAAACTTCTCAAAGGCCTTCACGCAGTTCACCTGGATGATCTTGGCGATTTCCAGCGGGCAGCCCATCGATTGGGAGATGGCCAGCGCCAATGCGTCCTTGCGCTTTTCCAGCGCGGCATGCAGCTTGCGGATGTAGTCGGCACGCTCGGCTGCGGTGGTGCGCGACCAGGCCGGGAAGGCGGCGCGGGCGGCGGCAAAGGCGCTGTTCACGTCGTCGAGGTCGGCGTTGCAGACTTCGGCGAAGGCTTCTTCGGTGGCCGGGTTGTAGACCGTGGTGGTACCGCTGCCATGGGGGGCGACCCATTCGCCATTGATAAACAGTTTGTCGTAGTGTTTCATGGGTTGATCTCTCGATGGGGATAGCATGTTGATGATAGGGCCGACCCAGCCGGGGCAAGCACTGCCTGTATCATGTGTGCTTGGCCGCAGGTGGATGGCGGCGGGTAAGGATGCGGTCTGCAGTGTTACGGCCCGGGCGCCTGTTCGGTAACGGTAAGCATTCCTCTAAAACCTAAAAACTGGGCGGCGAATTCGGGCTGACCAGGCTGGCGCTGACCAGTTCGGCATCGTCGCCACCCAGGTTGCGAAAACGGTGGGGCAGGGTGGAATCAAAATAATAGCCTTCGCCCGGCTTGAGTACCCGGCTCTGGTCTGCCACGGTCAGCTCGATCTCGCCCTTGACCACGATGCCGACCTCCTGGCCGGCGTGGCTCAGCATCTCGGCGCCGGTATCGGCGCCTGCGCAATACACCTCTCGCAGCATGGTGATATGGCGGTTCTGTACGCCGTGGCCCACCAGGAAGAGGTTGACGCCTTCGCCGCCGATGTCGGGCATCTGGCCCGGCTCGAAAAATGGCGAGGGCCGGGCGGGCTCTTCTATATCAAAGGTAAAGAACTCGGCCAGGCTCATGGGCACGCCATCCAGCACCTTCTTCAGCGAGGAAATGGACGGGCTGACGCGGTTCTGCTCGATCAGGGAAATCGTGCTGTTGGTCACGCCGGCACGCTTGGCGAGTTCGCGCTGCGACAAGGCATGCTTCTCGCGAACCAGCTTGAGCCGGGTGCTGACTTCCAGTGACATGGCATCTTCCTTGCTATCGAGTAATGGTAAAGTGTCCAATATAGTGAACACTTCGATGTGGGAAATTATACGGCCTTAGGCCGGCTGACAAGTACTGTTTTGCAGCAAAGTCATTGATATAGCGTTTATTGCGGCGCACAACCGATGGCGCTTGTGTCGTGTTTGGGGGCTGGTGTTTAATATGTTTGACATCGCATCTCGGCGGTGCGTTGAGAATGTTTGACGCACCAAGCGGGTGAGCGGTGGCAGGTCACAAGCCTACAAATCAATAAACGGAGAGACTCATCATGCTGATCGGCGTACCCAAGGAAATAAAGAACCATGAATACCGTGTGGGCTTGACGCCTGCCGGTGTCAAGGAACTCAAGCGCAACGGCCACGATGTGCTGGTGCAGACCAACGCGGGGACGGCTATCGGCTTTCCGGATGAGCAGTACATAGAAGCCGGGGCGCAGATCGTGACGGCGGCCGAGGAAATCTTCAAGCGCGCCGACATGATCATCAAGGTCAAGGAGCCTCAGCCTGTGGAGTGCGCCATGCTGCGTGCAGGGCAGATACTCTATACCTACCTGCATCTGGCGCCGGATCCTGAGCAGACTGCCGCACTGGTGAAGTCCGGTTGCGTGGCCATCGCCTATGAGACGGTGACCGACGGCCGTGGCGGTTTGCCCCTGCTGGCGCCTATGTCGGAAGTGGCGGGCCGCATGGCCATCCAGGCGGCGGCGCGGGCCTTGGAAAAATCGGCTGGCGGTTCGGGTGTGCTGCTGGGGGGCGTGCCTGGTGTGGCTCCTGGCCATGTCACCGTGATCGGTGGTGGTGTGGTAGGTACCCACGCAGCCCGCATGGCGGCTGGCCTGGGGGCGGATGTCACCCTGCTGGATCGCTCGCTGCCGCGCCTGAAGGAAATTGACGAGGCTTTTGGTGGTCGTATCAAGACCCTCTACTCCACCCAGGATGCCATCGAGAACGAACTCAAGGTGGCCGATGCCGTGATCGGCGCCGTGCTGATCCCCGGTGCCGCCGCACCCAAGCTGGTGACCAAGGACATGCTCAAGCTGATGAAGCCGGGCTCGGTGCTGGTGGATGTGGCCATCGACCAGGGCGGCTGCTTTGAGACCTCGCGTGCGACCACCCATCAGGAACCCACCTATGTGGTGGATGGCGTGACCCATTATTGCGTGGCCAATATGCCGGGTGGTGTGGCGCGTACCTCCACCATGGCACTGACCAATGCCACGCTGGTGCATGCCGTGGCCATTGCCAACAAGGGCTGGAAGAAGGCGCTGAAGGATGATATCCATCTGCGCAATGGTCTCAATGTTTGCGAAGGCAAGGTGACTTATGCCGCAGTTGCCCGCGATCTGGCTTATGAATATGTATCGGCCGACAGCGTATTGAACTGATAGCAAGGCAGAGGGCGGTGGGTGAACACCCGCCGCCCGTGTATGTAACCCCGCCCGGCTGGTTTGCCGGGCACAGCGCAAGACCATGGATATGAAACGCAAACCTGTCGTAGGCATCGTCGCAGACCGCAAGCAGCTTGGCCTGCATCCTTTCCACTGCGTGGGTGAGAAGTACATCACCGCCGTGATCGGTGGCGCGGATTGCCTGGCTATCGTGATCCCCGCCCTGGGGGAGATGCAGGACTTCGGTGCCTTGCTCGATATGGTGGACGGCTTCTTGTTTACCGGCAGTGTTTCCATGGTGGACCCGCAACGCTACAACGGCCCCAGCCTGCCGGAAGGACAGCATCTCGATACCGCGCGGGATCAGACCGCCATGCCGCTGATGGCGCTGGCTATCGAGCGCGGCATGCCAGTGTTTGCCATCTGCCGTGGTTTTCAGGAAATGAACGTGGTGCATGGCGGCTCGCTGCTGCAAAAAGTGCACGAAATGCCGGGCATGATGGATCACCGCGAGGACAGCGCGGCCGAACTGGAAGTGCAGTACGGCCCGGCGCACCCGGTGCAATTTACCGAGGGCGGCCTGATACAGCGGACCAGCGGCCTGAGCGAATACAGCGTCAACTCCATACACAACCAGGGCGTGGAACGCCTGGGCGCCGGCCTGCAGGCCGAGGCCCTGGCGCCGGACGGCCTGGTGGAAGCCTTCTCGGTGAAGGATGCAAAAGGATTTGCACTGGCGGTGCAATGGCACCCCGAGTGGAAATACGCTGACAATCCACTCTCGACCAGCCTGTTCAAGGCGTTTGGTGAGGATTGCCGGCGCTACCAAGCGAGCCGTTGACGGTTTACCACCGTTGAGGGAAACGTCGGAAAGCGACGGGGAATCCCCCCCGCCGCGCTTTCCAATGTTTGCCGGCTTGCCAACAACCGGAGGTTCGCCGCACAGCGGCGAAAAACTAGCATGGCACAGAACCAATTCCAGGACTTTTTCCGCGAATACGGCATTACCGAAGTCGAGTGCGTCGTCCCCGATATGACGGGCGTGGCACGCGGCAAGATTCTGCCCAAGAGCCAGTTCAATTCGGCCAATATGCGCCTGCCCAAGGCGGTACTGATACAGACCGTGACCGGCGACTGGCCCGATGATGACAATATCACCGGCCCTACCGACCCGGACGTGGTCTGCGTACCCGACTTCAACACGGTCAGGCTGGTGCCCTGGGCGCCAGACCCCACGGCCCTGGTGATCCATGACTGCGTGCATTTCGACGGTTCGCCGGTCGATATCTCGCCCCGCTATGTACTGCGCAAGGTGCTCAAGCTGTTCGAGGACAAGGGCTGGAAGCCGGTGGTGGCGCCTGAGCTGGAGTTCTATCTGGTCGAGCGCAATATTGATCCCGATATTCCGCTCAAGCCACCGGTAGGCCGCACTGGCCGGGCCGAGACAGGCCGCATGAGCTATAGCATCGATGCGGTGAACGAGTTCGACCCCTATTTCGAGGACGTCTACGAATACAGCGACGCCATGCGGCTGGACGTGGACACCCTGATTCATGAGGTGGGCGCCGGCCAGATGGAGATCAACTTCGTCCATGGCGATGCCCTGGACCTGGCCGACCGTGTGTTCCTGTTCAAACGGGTGGTACGCGAGACGGCGCTGCGCCACAACATCTACGCCACCTTCATGGCCAAGCCCATGCAGGAGGAGCCCGGCAGCGCCATGCATATCCACCAGAGCGTGGTGGGGCGTGACGGCAACAATGTGTTCTCCAATGCCGATGGCAGCCCGTCTGATCTGTTCCTCAGCTATATCGCCGGCCTGCAACGCTATATGCCGGCCGTGATGCCCATCATGGCGCCGTTCGTAAACAGCTACCGCCGCTTGAGCCGCTTTACCGCAGCCCCCATCAACCTGCAGTGGGGTTACGACAACCGCACCGTGGGCATACGGGTGCCCAATTCCGGCCCCGAGGCACGCCGGGTGGAAAACCGGGTACCGGGCGTGGACGTCAACCCCTACCTGGCCATGGCCGCTACCCTGGCCTGCGGCTACCTGGGCATGATCAAGGGCTTGAAGCCCTCCGACCCCATGACCACCAGTGGCTACGATCTGGACTACGAACTGCCACGCCACCTGGAAGACGCCATCGAACTGATGCGCGATTCGGCCGATATCGCCGAGGTGTTTGGTGCCGACTTCGTCAATGCCTTCTGCGCGGTGAAGGAGAAGGAATACGACACTTTCTTCCGCGTGATCAGCTCGTGGGAGCGCAGCCACCTGCTGCTTAATGTATAACGCCGTCCCTGGCGCAAGATGCGGCCACGTTTTCCTACCGGAAACGGGGCCGCGGTGCAGGAGTCGGTCTAGCGACCATCAGCCAGCCGGCAAGGCGGCGACTCCCCACCCCAACCCGTTCCCCCGCCGGGAGCGGTAAGTCAATACTGGAGAAACCAATGAGCAATCCCTTCGACACCCGCCCGGCCATTCACGCCGAGGCCCACAAGCCGGGCGGCAGCGTGTTTGCAGCCCGCAGCACCCAGGAATGGCAGCAGATGGATGCCGCACACCATCTGCACCCGTTCAGCGACATGGGTTCGCTGAACAAGCAGGGCAGCCGTGTGATCACGCGTGCCGAGGGTGTCTATCTGTGGGATAGCGATGGCAACAAGATCATCGACGGCATGGCCGGCCTGTGGTGCGTGAATGTGGGTTATGGTCGCCGCGAGATTGCCGAAGTGGCATACAAGCAGATGATGGAACTGCCGTTCTACAACACCTTCTTCAAGACTACCCACCCGCCCATCATCGAGCTGTCGCAGTTGCTCAGCGAAGTGACGCCGGCTGGCTTCGAGCATTTCTTCTATTGCAACTCGGGCTCCGAGGGCAACGATACCGTGCTGCGCATCGTGCACCAGTATTGGGCATCGGTGGGCAAGCCTGCCAAGAAACATATCATCTCGCGCAAGAACGGCTACCACGGCTCCACCATCGCCGGTGGCTCGCTGGGTGGCATGGGCTATATGCACGAGCAGATGCCTTCGCAGGTCCCCAATATCGCCCATATCGACCAGCCATTCTGGTTTGGCGAGGGTAGCGATCTGAGCCCGGCCGAATTCGGCCTCAAGTGTGCCCGCCAGTTGGAAGAGAAGATCCTCGAGCTGGGTGCCGACAATGTCGCCGCCTTTATCGGCGAGCCCTTCCAGGGTGCCGGCGGGGTGATTTTTCCGCCAGAAACCTACTGGCCAGAAATCCAGCGTATCTGCCGCAAGTACGATGTGCTGCTGTGCGCCGACGAAGTCATCGGCGGCTTTGGCCGTACCGGCGAATGGTTTGCCCACCAGCATTTCGGCTTTGAGCCGGACACCATGACCCTGGCCAAGGGCCTGACCAGCGGTTACGTGCCCATGGGCGCCGTGGCTATCCACAAGCGTATCGCCGAACCCTTGATTGCAGGCGGTGATTTCAACCATGGCCTGACTTACTCCGGCCACCCGGTTGCCGCTGCAGTGGCCGTGGCCAATATCAAGCTGTTGCGTGATGGCGGCATCATCGAGCAGGTCAAGACTGAGACCGGTCCGTACTTCCAGAAGGCACTGCGCGAAGCGCTGGATGCCTCGCCGCTGGTGGGGCAGATCGATGGCGCAGGCCTGGTGGCAGGCATGCAGCTGACTGAAGACAAGGCCAGCCGCAAGCGCTTTGCCAACGGCTATGAGATCGGCCTCAAGTGCCGCGATTACTGCTTCAAGAACAACCTCATCATGCGCGCCACTGGCGACCGTATGCTGTTGAGCCCGCCCTTGGTGATGAACAAGTCGGAGATAGACGAGTTGGTCGAGAAGGCCGCCTTGTGCATAGGCCTTACGGCACGCGAGCTTGGTATGGTGTAATTCGTGCTTGCAACACGGCAGCCTGGCTGCCGTGTTGCATGACACTGCTTTGTTCAGCGCGTCCGGGGGCTTACCCCCTGGATGTCGTGCAGATTCGTTTCGGCAGTCCTTCCCCGCATTATTTCAACGCTCAGGAGAAATTCGATGGTTAGGAAGCAGTTTGCGATGACCGTATTGGCTGTCACCCTGTTGGGTGTGGCGGCTCAGGCTCAGGCCGCCGGCCAGTTGAATATCTACAACTGGAACGACTATATCGGCGAGCAGACGGTGCCGAATTTCGAGAAGGCCAATAGCGTCAAGATCAAGTACGACGTCTATGACAGCAACGAAACACTGCAAGCCAAGCTGCTGACCGGCAAGTCGGGCTACGATATCGTGGTGCCCTCGCTGGAGTTCGCTGCCAAGCAGATCCAGTCGAATATCTACCTGCCGCTGGATAAATCCAAGATACCGAATTACGCCAACCTGAACCCCGAGATACTGAAGAAGGCAGAGGTAGCCGATCCGGGCAACAAGTTCCTGGTGCCATATATGTGGGGCACTACAGCCTTTGGCATCAATGTGGACAAGGTCAAGAAGGCGCTGGGCAACGAACCCATGCCGGCGGATGAATGGGAACTGATCTTCAATCCCAAATACACCAGCAAGCTGAAGTCCTGCGGCATCTCGTTTATGGATACCGGCAGCGATGTGTATTCCATGGTCAATATCTACCTCGGCAAGGATGCCAACGACCATTCCGACGCCACCCTGAAGGCAGCCACCGAAGTATTGAAAAAGGTGCGCAAGGATGTGCGCGTGTTCAACTCCTCGCCCATAGACCTGCTGGCCAATGGCGACGTCTGCGTTGCCATGTCGTTCAACGGTGATACCTATATCGCCAAGGATAGGGCGGTCGAGGCCAAGAACAACCAGAAGATCGAGTATGTGGTACCCAAGAAGGGCACCATACTGTGGATAGACAATATGGCTATCCCCAAGGACAGCAAGAATGCCGCCAACGCCCTGGCCTGGATCAACTACATCCTGGATCCCAAGGTGGTGGCAGAGATATCGAACTACGTGAACTACGCGAACCCGAATACCAAGTCGGCGCCGTTCGTGGACAAGAAGATCGCCAGCGACCCCAAGATCTTCATGAACCAGGAAGCACTCAGCAAGCTACAGGCCAAAAAGCCCATCGAGCCCGCTGCCCAGAAGCTGATCACCAAGTATTTCAACCAGTTCAAATCGGCCAAATAGGCTGACAGTCTAAGAGCCTGTTCACGATTTTTTCACCCCGGAGCGAAAGATCGTGAACAGGCTCTAAGGGCCGATCACAAAAGGTCGGCCTTTTTTGCGAAGATATGCCCTCGTTTCCAAATCAAACGCACGTGCCGATGGCGTTGCGCGTTTGATTTGGCAATGACCAAACCTTGTATGGAGTTTCTATCGTGGCGGTAACGGAAGTCGCAGCAGGCGACAACAAGCAGCACTACCTTGAGATCAAGGGCGTCACCAAGAAATTCGGTGATTTCTATGCGGTTGACGATGTGGATCTGGTCATCCCCAAGAACGAGATATTTGCCCTGCTGGGTAGCTCGGGCTCAGGCAAGTCCACCCTGCTGCGTATGCTGGCGGGCATGGAGCATCCCACCGAAGGCCGCATCATCCTGGATGGCCAGGACATCACTGACCTGCAGCCTTATGTGCGGCCAGTGAACATGATGTTCCAGAGCTATGCGCTGTTTCCGCACATGACGGTGGAGCAGAACATTGCCTTTGGCCTCAAGCAGGACAAGCTGCCCAAGGATGAGATCATAGACCGGGTAGGCAAGATGCTGGACCTGGTGCAGATGCGCAAGTACGCCAAGCGCAAGCCGCACCAGCTGTCGGGCGGCCAGCAGCAACGGGTGGCACTGGCCCGTTCGCTGGCCAAGCGGCCCAAGCTGCTGCTGCTGGATGAGCCCTTGGGTGCCCTGGACAAGAAACTGCGGGTACAGACCCAGTTTGAACTGGTCAATGTGATCGAGACCGTAGGCGTGACCTGCATCATGGTGACCCACGACCAGGAAGAGGCCATGACCATGGCCAGCCGTATCGCCATCATGAGCGAAGGCAAGCTGATGCAGGTGGGCGGCCCGCGTGAGATCTACGAGTACCCGAGCTGCCGCTTTACCGCCGAGTTCATTGGCTCCACCAATATCTTCGAAGGCCGGCTGTCGGTAGATGAGCCCGACCATATCGTCATCGAAAGCCCTGAGCTGGCACGCGGTATCTATGTGGACCACGGCATTACCGGCCCCAAGGGCATGACTGTGTGGTATTCGGTCCGCCCGGAAGACGTCGTGCTGTGCCGGGAGAAACCGGATGCGCAATACAACTGGGCTGAGGGCAAGGTACACGATGTGGCGTATCTGGGCTCCCACTCGGTCTACCACGTCAAGCTGGCCTCCGGCCGCATCGTCATGGCCAATGTGCCGTCCAATGTCTGGGGCAGCGAAAAACCGGCTACCTGGAATGAAGACGTGGTGGTGAAGTGGGGGGATGACGCAGGTGTGGTGCTGACATCATGATCAAATCCCTCTTGCATCGCTGGCTGCCCTCGGGCCGCACCGGCGTGATTGCGCTACCGTATTTCTGGCTGCTGTTCTTCTTTGCGCTGCCGTTCTTCTTTGTGCTGAAGATCAGCTTCGCCCAGCCCGACATTGCGCAACCACCCTACACCCCCCTGGTGACCCAGGAGGAAAACACCACCACCATCGTGCTGGATACCACCAAGTACAGCACCATCCTGGACGAGGGCAAGGCGTTCTATCACTCGCTGTTCGACCCGGAAACCACCTGGGAGCAAGCGAAGGAAGAGAGCCAGTACGTGGTGGCCTATGGCAATGCCATCAAGCTGGCGCTCTACACCATGCTGCTGACGCTGCTGATAGGCTACCCGCTGGCCTATAACATTGCCCGCGCCAACGAGGCTACCCGCAACACCTTGCTGATGCTGGTGATGATTCCGTTCTGGACCTCCTTCCTGCTGCGGGTCTATGCCTGGATAGGCATACTCAAGCCCAATGGCGTCATCAACAATGTGCTGATGTCCATGGGGCTGATCGATGCACCGCTGGAAATGCTCTACACACCGTTCTCGGTGGTGATAGGCATGGTCTACAACTACCTGCCGTTCATGATATTGCCGCTGTACTCCACCTTGGTGAAGCTGGATGGCCGCCTGTTCGAGGCGGCTGCCGATCTGGGGGCGAGCAAGGTCACTACCTTCTTCCGCATCACCTTGCCGCTGTCCAAGGCCGGCATCATCGCCGGCTGCATGATGGTGTTCATCCCGGCCGTGGGTGAGTATGTGATACCGGCGCTGTTGGGGGGCGGTGATGTGGTCTTCATCGGCAACAAGCTGATGGATGACTTCGGCGCCAACCTTGATTGGCCGCAGGCCGCCGCCGTGGCCGTGGTGATGCTGGCGCTGCTGATCGCACCCATCATCTGGTTCCATCGCTTTGAGCAGAAACAGCAGGAGGCTGCGCAATGAACAAGATGCCAACTGCCAACAAGCTGTTCATGCTGCTGGGCTTTTTCTTTCTGTATGCGCCCATCGCCAGCCTGATCATCTACTCCTTTAATGAATCACGTCTGGTCACGGTGTGGGGTGGCTTCTCGCTCAAGTGGTATGGCGAGATGTTCAACAACGACGACCTGCTCGCGGCTGCTGGCCTGAGCTTCAAGATTGCCTTCCTTGCCGCCACCCTGGCGGTGGTGCTGGGCACGGTGGCCGGCTTTGTACTGGCTCGTTTCGGCGCCTTCCGCGGGCACTCATTGTTTGCAGGCCTGACTACCGCACCCATGGTGATGCCCGAAGTGATCGTGGGTTTGTCCATGCTACTGCTGTTCGTCTCCCTGCAGTCCAGCCTGGGTTGCTCGGCCGATGATCCGGGTGGCCTGTTCACCCGCTTGGGTTGCTGGGCGTTTGGCGAGCGGGGGATGATCACCATCTGGATAGGCCATACCACGCTGTGCATGGCCTATGTGGCGGTACTGGTGCAGGCACGACTGAAGGAGCTGGATCGCTCGCTGGAAGACGCTGCAATGGACCTCGGTTGCCACCCGTTCAAGGTGTTCTTCGTCATCACCATACCGGTGATTGCGCCGGCACTGGTGTCCGGTTGGTTGCTGAGTTTCACCCTGTCGCTGGATGACTATGTGCTGACGGCCTTCCTGTCCGGCCCGGGTTCGACCACCTTGCCGCAGTGGATCTTCTCCTCGGTGCGTATCGGCCCTACGCCGGAAGTGAATGCGCTGGCTACTGTGGTGATCGTCATCGTCACCGTCTTTGTGGTGATCTCCAACCGCCTGATGCTATCAGCCCAGGCCAAGCGTGATCGCGCCATGCAGGCGGCGTTTGCCGGCAAGACGGAGTAAAGCTGCTAGAGCCATTCAAGGGCTGATTGCGGCAAAAAGACCTTGAACAGGCTCGGTGCCCTGCCTTAGCTTGCTTCCCTGCAAGCGTGCCGCTCCTTAAGACCAATGCCAGTCAGTGAACGCTGACTGGCATTTTTTTGCTGGGAGCCACGCACAAAACCGCTGCACAAAGCTAAATCCATGCATATGCCCGCCTGAGTAAGGCGTAGTGTGTACCTACGTTCGTAGCCGATGCGCAACGCTTGGTTGCCGTTATCGAGAGCGGCAAGTGCAAGGCACTGGAAGGCCAACGGGTGCGCGGCCGAATGGACGGTTCAGGTCAAGCTAAATGGCCGAATGGGTTGCCTTATGACCTTTTGTGACTACGCTGTACTATACGCTGGCCGGATTCAACGGTTGGCTTCCCCTATTTAGGAAGCTAGGTGTGGCCTGTGACGCAGCGGCTATAGCAGCCGGGAGGTATCTGCATGCACCGCATGGTTATCGTTGTTTGGGCCTGGTTTTGCCTAGCAGGTTCGGTGCAGGCAGGGGAAGTGCTGCGTATCTTTACGTGGCAAGGCTATGTGACAGTAGATGATCTGGCCCAGGTTAATCGGCTGTTACAGGAGCGAAACCTGGATGTGCGCGCAGAGATCATCCAGCCTTTTGCGGTGGGCCCAGAGCAGATGTTTGAAGTCATGCGCTGGCATCAAGCTGACCTTAGTTTCTTCACGCTTAACTACATTCAGATGCAGGAAGGGCGAGGAGCCCGTCTGCTTCAAGCTATTGATACACGTCGCATACCAAACTTCGCTCGTGTAAGACCCGAACTAGCTGACTTGCCCATGGGAAAGGCAGGTGAAAAGCTGTTGTATGTGCCTTTTGGCGGCGGGGCATACGGCATCTGGGCCAATATGGACAAGCTCAAGCCAGAAGAGCTACCTCGTCGCCTGAACGAGCTCTTGGATGAGCGCTGGAGAGGCAAGATCTCGCTGACCAGTGGTCAGGTGCAACCGAATGTTGCGCTGGCCTATATGGCTGTCGGCGAGCCCCCATTTCTGTTGGACAGCTTGGTGCAGTCCAACAGTCGGCAGCAAGCAAAGCTGCAACTACTGGACAGCCCGGCTAAACGTTTCCTGGATGCGCTCTACCAACAGGTGAGTACATTCTGGACAGTTGCACCTCAGTTTTCGGCGCAAGATCTGCTGGTGGCAAGCTATGGGCCCGAGATCGCCCGCCAGCGTAGCCTAGGCAGGCATTGGGTTCTGGTACCTTTCGAGGAAGGCAATACTGTCTGGTTGGATACCATGAACATCGCGCGCGAAGTCTCTGGTGCCAAGCTGGAAGCGGCTTACATCTTCATCGACTACATGTTGTCAGATGCGGTGCAACGCGGCGTGGTTGAGCGACTTAGTATGGTGGCAGTGACAAAGACAGTGAAGAATCCCTTGCTGGATGGCAACCCGGATTTCTTCCGGCAGGACCGCTTCTGGCCTCCTTATGCCAAGTTGTCGGACAACTTGATGAAGGCCATGTCAGACCAAGCCATGCGTAGCAGAAGGCGTGAAGACTCCCCAGTGGTGAGGCATGTTCCCGTTCCGACACCATCCTCCGGCCACGAAGTACGCCATGATCGTGGTCAGTAAGTGGTTATGTTCCAGTAGCAATACATTGCGTACTAATTCAATCCCCGCACCTACTGGCCGTTTGCGTAGCTGAACCGCAACAGACCACTTCTCTCTGCCACCACGCTGGCATCTGTACTCCCCCGGTCTATGACCCTGTAAGCCTTGCTGTATCAGGCTTGCTTATTTTTTGTTCTATTTATGCCATCCGGCTGCATCGGCTTGGAATATAGAAAATCGGATTGACATTCTTCATAACTACGTCATATTTTCGTGAATACCAGATTAGAACCACAAGCGACCAATTTGAGATGTTTGAGTAATACCGGTCTTATGTGGTGGTATGGCTGTACTTTGCATTGCCTGACGGTGAGGGGCGATGGCAAACGATAACCGAGCCGGGCGAAGCATCCGGTTACCTCACCTTACTTCCAACTCTCGGATGGAGTTAACCGCATGAACCGTACCCAAAGCTTGGCCCGTCGCTTCGCGTTGCGTTCTGTCACCGTCAGCCTGGCTACCGCCGGGTTGCTGTATGCCCCGAATGTGCTGGCTGCTACCTGCGCCGCTCCATGGGCCGAAGGCAATACCTACGCCACCAATACCCTGGCCTCGTATACCAGCAAGAATTACAAGGCGCTGCAGACCCATACCGCCCACGTGGGCGCCAACTGGAATCCTGCCTCGACGCCGACCCTGTGGGGCTTCGTCGAGAACTGCAGCGGCACCCCTACGCCGACACCTACCCCAACTCCAACGCCGACCCCCACACCGACTCCTACACCGACTCCTACACCGACACCGGTAAGTTGCTTTGTCGCCTGGAATGCCAGCACGGCCTACACCACCGGCCAGCGCGTGACTTACAACGGCCGCAACTACGAGGCCAAGTGGTGGACCATGGGTGAGGCACCGTCGGCCAATACCGGCAGCGGCAAGCCCTGGACAGACCTGAACGCTTGCACCACGCCCACCCCGACGCCAACGCCAACGCCAACGCCAACGCCAACGCCAACGCCAACGCCGACACCAACGCCGACACCGACACCGACACCAACCCCGACGCCAACCCCGACGCCAACCCCCACCGCACGTCAGGTCGGGTCGTATTTCGCGCAATGGGGTATCTATGGGCGTAACTACCAAGTCAAGAATATCGAGACCTCGGGCTCGGCAGCCAAGCTGACCTTCCTCAACTATGCCTTCGGCAATGTCTACCAGAAGAACGGTGGTTACGAGTGCGATATCCAGTACCGCACCGAGTCGGGCAATGGGGATGGCGGCGATCCGTTTGCCGACTACAGCAAGTCCTTCGATGCCGCTACCTCGGTTGATGGCGTGGCCGACAAATGGGATAGCCCGCTGCGTGGCAACTTTGGCCAGATCAAGCGGCTCAAGGCCAAGTATCCCGGTATCAAGGCCTTTATCTCGCTAGGTGGCTGGTCGTGGTCCAAGTGGTTCTCGGCAGCATCGGCCAACGATACGCTGCGCAAGCAACTGGTGAAGAGCTGTGTGGACGTCTACATCAAGGGCAATCTGCCGGTCTATGACGGTGCGGGCGGTACGGGTGCAGCAGCCGGGCTGTTTGATGGCATCGATATCGATTGGGAATTCCCGGGCGTGCAGGGCTTTGGCTACAACACCGTCAGCCCGGCCGACAAGCAGAACTTCACCTTGCTGCTGAAGGAGTTCCGTACCCAGCTGAATGCGCTGACGGCCACTACTGGCAAGCCGTACAAGCTGACAGTGGCCATAGGTGCCGGCAAGGACAAGATAGACATGACCGAGCCGGCCCTCTACAGCCAGCATCTGGACTGGATCAACCTGATGTCCTACGACTTCCACGGCGGCTGGGATGCCAAGGGACCGACGGACTTCCATTCTCACCTGAGCAATGACCCGGCCAGCCCCAATGCACAGACTACCCTGGGCGCCAGCTACAACATCGAGGGGGCGGTGAACAGCCTGCTCGCTGCAGGTGCGCCTGCGGGCAAGATCGTGATTGGCATCCCGTTTTATGGCCGGGGCTGGACCGGCGTGACCAATGCCAACAACGGCCTCTACCAAGCGGCTACCGGTGCGGCACGTGGTACCTACGAGGCGGGGATAGAGGACTACAAGGTGCTGAAGAACGCACCCGGTAATGTCTATGTCCACCCAGTGACCAAGCAGTCGTGGAAGTTCGACGGTACCAACTTCTGGTCCTACGACACTCCTGATGTCATCCAGACCAAGATCGACTACGTCAAGGCCAAGGGTTTGGGCGGCATGATGAGCTGGTCGCTGGATGGGGATACAGCCAATGGTGAACTGATGACCAAGATGAGCACGGTCAGGTAAGGCTGGCTGGATAGGGCGGGGCACCGTTGCTGCAAGGAGCACGGTGCTCCGCTCCATCTGGCGGTATGCACCCTTAGAACCTGGGTAGGATGGCAAGCGAGGATGAAATGGAAGTACGACGCGTAGACCATGAATGGCGCCGCTGGATAGCGGAAAACCTGTTGCTGGAGAGCAGCCCGGCTGTGCTGCTGCAGACCATGGTAGACAACGGGATCAGCCCCGAGGAGGCAGGCCTCGAACTGGAGGCTGCCATCAGTAGCCCCTATCTGGCGGGTGCTGCCCGCCTGCGCAACCGTCTGAAAAAGCGCACTTGGCCGCTGGACATACAGCGCAAGCTCAATAGCCTGGACAGCCGCACCCACGAGGTACCCCGTCGACACCAGATCAGCGGCGATGCCTTCTTCAAGGAGTTCTATGCGCTCAATCGTCCCGTCATCATCACCGGCATGATGGACGACTGGCCCGCCATGTCGCGCTGGCATTTTGGCTATTTGCGAGAGCGCTTTGGCGAACGCGAGGTGGAGGTGCAGTTTGGGCGCAATCAGGACGCCAATTACGAAGTGAACCAGCCCAAACACAAGCGCAATATGCGCTTTGCCGATTATGTGGACCTGGTGCAGAACAGCGACCAGACCAATGATTTCTACATGACCGCCAACAATAGCGGCCGTAACAAGGAAGCACTGGCTGAGCTATGGGATGACGTGGTGCAACTGCCCGCTTACCTGGACGGCAAGCCGGGCAATGGCTTTTTCTGGTTTGGCCCGCGCGGCACTCGCACGCCTTTCCATCATGACCTCACCAACAACTTTATGGCACAGGTGATGGGGCGCAAGCGCATACGGCTGGTGCCCGCCGTGGAGCTGGGGCAGATCTACAACGACCTGCATTGCTATACCCCGGTTGATGGCGCCGATATCGATTACCAGCGCTTTCCGTTGATGCGCGATGCCCAGGTACTGGATGTGGAGCTGGCGCCCGGCGAGATTTTGTTCCTGCCGGTGGGCTGCTGGCATTACGTCGAAGGCCTGAGCCCCAGCATCACCATGTCGTTCACCAATTTCCGCTGGGACAACGATTTCTCCAGTTTCTACGACAGCTACCACGGCGTTTGAGCCTAGCTGTCGCTCGCCAGGCAAGGCGGGCTTCATTCCATTAAGACGGAGCGTGACCATGACAACACCCCGTAAGCCTTTCTTCGGCATGAATGCCGTCACCCTGGGCTTGGCTGCAGCCGGCCTGCTGCACGCGCCTGCGGCGTGGGCTGCGAGCTGCGCTGCCGGCTGGGTCGAGGGCAATACTTATGCGGCCAACAGCCAAGCCAGCTATCAGGGCAGGAACTACACCGCACTGCAGACCCATACTGCCTTTGTGGGCGCCAACTGGAACCCGGCGGCATCGCCGACCCTGTGGCGGTTCAACGAGAACTGCAACAGTACGCCAACACCGACACCGACACCA
>NZ_BSOG01000005.1:0-220961 GCF_030160395.1 Chitinimonas prasina | reverse complement strand
CAACACCAACACCAACACCAACACCAACACCAACACCAACACCAACACCAACACCAACACCAACACCAACACCAACACCAACACCAACACCAACACCAACACCAGTGGGCTGCCATGCTGCCTGGAGTGCTGCGACAGCCTATTCCAACGGTCAGCGTGTGACCTATGGTGGGCGTAACTACGAAGCCAAGTGGTGGACCATGGGGGAGGCGCCGGCCGCCAATACCGGCAGCGGCAAGCCCTGGGCAGAGCTGAGTGCTTGTGGGACACCGACGCCGACACCGACACCGTCACCGACACCGACACCGACACCGACACCGACACCGACACCGACACCGACACCCACCCCAACGCCAACGCCAACGCCAACGCCAACGCCCACTCCGGCCGCATACAAGCCACAGGTCCGGTTGATTGCTGCCCCGTCCGCGTATCCCACCGAGGCGCAGTTTGGCGCAGCCGAGCAGGCACTTGCCGGCCAGGCGGGTGCTGATGCGCAGGCGCTTGCCCGTATCCGCGCGGCGCTCAGGGTCAGGGCGGACAGCGAGGTGAACCTGGTGGTGCCCGGCCGTGCGGCCAACCCCGATAATGTGAAACGG
This sequence comes from Chitinimonas prasina, assembly GCF_030160395.1. GTDB lineage: Bacteria > Pseudomonadota > Gammaproteobacteria > Burkholderiales > Chitinimonadaceae > Chitinimonas > Chitinimonas prasina. The sequence goes on along the minus strand of NZ_BSOG01000005.1, from coordinate 220,362 downwards.
ATAGAGCAGCTACTGGGCCAGGCGCGGTTTGACCAGTTGTTCCCGGTACGCCATATCAACTACACCTATACGAATTTCCTGCGTGGGGCGGCCAAGTTCCCCGCCTATTGCGACAACTACAGCGATGGCCGCAATGCCGATGCCATCTGCCGCAAGCTGCTGGCGACCTCGTTTGCCCATTTCACCCAGGAGACCGGCGCCAATTGGCCAGCGCTGACCCCGTCAACAGCCCGGACCTATAGCGAGCACAACAACCCGGTGCTGGCCGCAATGCCACAAAACGAAGCCATACCCACCTATAAGCAGGCACTGTGGTACCTGCGTGAGTCAGGCTATAGCGAAGGGTCGGCAGTGGGCGCTTACCAGGATTGTTTCCGAGGCGCGGGCAGCTCCATTTTCTCCATCTTCTACCCCTGTGCGCAGGATGCGCAGAACCGCAACATTGACTACTTTGGCCGTGGTTCCAAGCAGCTGTCGTGGAACTATAACTACGGGCCGTTCAGCAAGTCGCTCTACGGCGATGCCGATGTGCTGCTCGATAATCCAGGGCGGGTGGCGGATAGCTGGCTGAACTTTGCTTCCGCCATCTGGTTCGCGGTCTACCCGCAATCACCCAAGCCGCCCATGACCTGGGTGGTTGATGGCACCTGGGTGCCCAACGCAGTGGACCTGGCCAACAATATGAAACCGGGATTTGGTGCCACGGTATTCATCATCAATGGCGGTATCGAGTGCGGTGGTGGCGGTGCCGAGAAGCAGCAGGTGGTCAACCGTATCGCCGCCTACCGCGAGTTTGCCCGAGAGCTGGGTGTAGCCATTCCCGCCGAGGAGCCGCTGGGCTGCGCTGCCATGCGTGGTTTCCAGGCAGGCTCGGCCGCTGCAACCAAGACCTATCTCGACAAGGATTGGGGCTATAACCCCAACAACCCGGGCGGGGTCAGCTGGGCCTGCAAGCTGGTGGATTACCAGATGCCCTTCAGCCTGGCCAATGCAGGTGACTATAAGCAATGCGTAGATTATATGTTCCGAGGACAGGTATTCTGGAATGGCACCAAGGTGATAGACAATACCCGCTAAAATCAGCGGTGCTGAGAGCTGAAATGGCATGCCGGGTGGCATGCCATTTTTTTCGTATTACTTTGATGGCGGATGGCGTCATATTGCAATGGAGCAGCTAGGGTGGTTCATCTAGGCCAAAGCCCTTATTCCCATGGCTGACGTCCAGAGTGTAGGCTGTTATGGAGAATCCCTCGATCCAGTTCCTGAAACCCGGTTTATCCTTAAGGCGTGCAGTGGCAGTTTTGGCCTGGCGTGACGAACTGAATACACCGATCAGCTTGGCGTCGTCACCGTATTCATCATCTTTGCGGGTATGCCAAACCAGATATACGCTGTGGAGTTGGTGCGTAACACTCTCTGTAATGGATTGGTGCGTGCGGCCATGTTGTTGCAGATTGGCAGCACGGCATTGATTTGTTTGGATTTTCTGTCGACTGTCTGCCGTAGTTTAAGGCCGTTGCAATGTCTGCGCTACATAAATTTCATCATGAAAAGCTATGAGGTTTCATGAATTGATCATTTAAATTTCTTACCCTATTGGGGTGTGTGAATGGCCTGAGAATACAAGTTGGATGAGCATCGGGTAATGGTGTGTTTTTCTATGGTGAAAGTGCTGTAAATATAAGCGGTTACAGCGGGATTTAAACCGGGATTGTGAGGGTTTTCTTGCTTGGATTTTGTTGGGTGTCAATACCACTTTGGCGTTTGTGACAATGCATGCAGTCAGGTATGGGAATAATGGTTGAATTGCTGCTTTGCATCAATTTGTAGTCATTTTTTCCGCACTACATTTATGGGTTTTTATTTTAAATGGAGAGGTAAAACATTTTGTATTTGTCATAGCATGATGGCGGCCTCGGTCTGGGCCTGAGTAGCCAGCGTAGCGATTCAGGCAGAAAGGGTAGCGTCCTTTGCATAAGGAGTGGCGAGGTCGAATGGGTTTCCCTGCCCACTTTGTTTCCAACATCAAGCACGGAGCAAACAACACCATGCAATTCCTTTGCAAGCCAAACCGGCGCTATGCCTTGCGCGCTGTCAGTCTTAGCCTCGCTACGGCAGGCCTGCTGTATGCCCCCCAGGCCATGGCGGCCAATTGCGCCACAGCATGGGCCGAGGGCAGCACCTATATGGTGAACACGCCGGCCTCTTACCTAAGCAAGAACTACAAGGCACTGCAGACCCATACGGCCCATGTGGGCGCCAACTGGAACCCGGCATCGACGCCTACCCTGTGGGGTTTTGTAGAGAACTGCAGCAGTACGCCGACACCGACACCGACACCAACACCAACACCAACACCAACACCAACACCAACACCAACACCAACACCAACGCCCGAGACCTGCTACAACGCCTGGAGTGCCGGGACGGCCTATACCGGCGGCCAGCGGGTGACCTATGCCGGGCGCAACTACGAGGCCAAGTGGTGGACCATGGGCGAGGTGCCCGCGTCTAATACCGGGGCCGGCAAGCCATGGACTGACCTGAGCGCCTGCGGAACCCCGACCCCAACGCCCACGCCCACACCCACGCCCACACCCACACCCACACCCACACCCACACCCACACCCACACCCACACCCACACCCACACCGACACCCACCTTCCCGGATGAGGCCTGCCGCCCCGATGGACTGGTACGGGTGGCGCAGGTGAACGTGCCCTACTGCCTGGCGTACGACAACCAAGGCCGGGAAAAGCTGGCCAATGGCAACAAGCGGCGCATCATCGGCTACTTCACCAGCTGGCGTACCGGCAAGAACGGCCAGCCGGCCTATCTGGCCAAGGATATTCCCTGGACCAAGCTGACCCATATCAACTACGCCTTTGCCCATGTCGATGGCAGCAACAAGGTTTCGGTCAACGAGATGGTGACAGGCAACGAAGCAACCGGCATGGAATGGCCAGGTGTGGCAGGTGCGGAGATGGATAGCTCGCTGAGCTACAAGGGGCATCTCAACCTGCTGACCAAGTACAAGAAGCTCAACCCCGGTGTGAAGACCCTGGTGTCGATAGGCGGCTGGGCCGAGACTGGCGGCTACTTTGGCAGCGATGGCAACCGCGTTGCCTCGGGCGGCTTCTACAGCATGACCACCCATGCCGATGGCAGCATCAATACGGCTGGTATCAATACCTTTGCCGACTCGGTGGTGGGCTTCCTGCGCAAGTATGGCTTTGATGGGGCAGATATCGATTACGAGTACCCCACCACCATGAGCAAGGCCGGCAACCCGCTGGACTGGGGCATTTCGGAGCCCAGGCTGAAGGGCCTGCAGGCGTCTTACCGTGAGTTGCTCAAGGTGCTGCGCAAGAAGCTCGACGAGGCTTCGGCAGCGGACGGCAGGTACTATCAGCTGACCATTGCCTCGCCCTCGTCCGGCTATCTGCTACGCGGCATGGAAACCTTCCAGGGCGTGCAGTATCTCGATTTCGTCAACATGATGACCTATGACCTGCACGGTGCCTGGAACGAGTTTGTCGGCCCCAATGCCGCGCTGTTTGACGATGGCAAGGATGCCGAACTGGCCAAGTGGGGCGTCTATACCGCCAGCCAGTACGGCGGCATAGGCTATCTCAATACCGACTGGGCCTACCGTTACTTCCGTGGCGCCTTGCCGGCTGGCCGCATCAATGTCGGGGTGCCTTACTACACCCGAGGCTGGAAGGGTGTCACTGGCGGCAGCAACGGCCTGTGGGGCACCTCGCCCAAGTCCAGCAACTGTGGCCCAGGCCTGACCGAGTGCGGTACCGGTGCCACGGGCATCGACAACCTCTGGCACGATCTGGACGCGCAAGGCCGCGAGATGGGCGCGGGCTCCAACCCCATGTGGCACGCCAAGAACCTGGAGAATGGCATCGCCGGCAGCTATCTTGGCGTCTACGGTCTCAGCGGTAGCGATCTGGTGGGCAGCTACAGCCGCCACTATGATGCCACCCTGGTGGCGCCGTGGCTGTGGAATGCCCAGAAGAAGGTGTTCCTGTCGACCGAGGACGAGCAATCAATGGCTCGCAAGGCACAGTGGATAGTCGACAACGGCATAGGCGGGGCGATGTTCTGGGAACTGGCGGGCGACTATGCCTACGATGGCATCAAGAAGGAGTACTACATCGGCCAGACACTCACGTCAATCTTGCACAACAGCTTCAAGTCGGCAACGGCCTATGGCAACAAACGCGCCAAGCAGACCATGCCGGCCGAGGCGCTGAACCTGCAGTTCGATGTGGTGGACTTCAAGCTGGGCGACCAGAACTACCCGCTCAACCCCAAGCTGCGCATCACCAACAAGGGTAGCGCAGCCTTGCCGGGCGGTGCCCAGATCGAGTTCCAATACCCGGTGGCCGCGCCCAACAATATGGCCGATCAGTCGGGGGCTGGGCTCAAGGTGGTGGCATCGGAGCATACCGGCAGCAATGTGGGTGGTTTCAAGGGCGATTTCCATACGGCGCAGTTCAAGCTGCCCGCCTGGCAGTCGGTGGCACCTGGGCAGTCGGTGGATATCACCCTGAACTACTACCTGCCCATCACCGGGCCGTCCAACTATGTCATCACGGTGGGCAGCAAGCGCTTTGCCATCAAGCAGGAGTATCCCAACCTGCCGGTGGGCAATCTGCCTTGAGGTGACCAAGGTGAGCTGACGGTGTTATCACGCGGGAAGGCCCTGCAACCTAGTTGCGGGGCCTTTCTGACATCAGAATGTCCTGGCTGGGCGTACAGTCTGCCCTTTGACGGGTTCTCCACGCGCTACTGGTTGATCGTCGGCCAGATACTGTACAAACTGCGCCGGCAGGCTGGCGGCCGAGCCGAAGGTCGGACCATCCTGTAGCTGGTAATGCAGGTGGGGCTCGGACGAGTTGCCACTGTTGCCACACTCACCTAGCAGTTGGCTGCTCACGACTATGTCACCGGCCTTGACTCTGGTGCTGCCTTGCCTTAGGTGGGCAAGCAGTGAATATTCGCCATTACCATGATTGATGATGACGTGATTGCCCAGCAGGGCGGCGGGATTCAGCTTGCAGGGCAGATTGTCTGCGACTCCATCTACAGCTTGCACCACCGTACCGCCGGCCGGGGCAAGTAAGGGTTTGCCAAAGCAGTAGTAGTCATCATTTTCCTGTGACTTACCGGCACGGCTGGTACCCGCTTGACTCACCAGCATATCGTAGGCAAAGCGCTGGTTGGCATGGGCCGCGTGATAGTTCTGCACTAATGTGCGGCCGCCCCAGAATACTAAGAAGGGTTGGTCGAAGGGGAGTCGTAGCAATGTCTTGGTCCGGTAGTTCTCATGCTTGCTGGCGGCGGGAATCTGACCGGCCTTGGCGGGGGCAATCTGAAAGCCGGCCACTTTGCCATCCGGTGTCAGTGCCCACTGCACGATGACGTAGCCTGAAAACTTACTGAACTTCGCCTTGCGCGTGTACATCTGCAGGCCCGCGTCGGTCTCGACGGTTTCCTCGATAACTGACTCCTCTACTCCCAGCTGATTCTCGACTTGGTCGCGAAATTCAGTCAGCGCTACTTGGCTTTTCATGGCAGCTTGCATCCTGTCGTCCATGCGTGACCACAGTGTAGCGATATCGCGGGCGTAGAACTGCTGGGTCAACGTCTTGCCATGCTCGGCTGGCCCTATGGGTGCAGCGGAAACAATCAAGGACAGGAGCGCCAATGCGACGGTCATGGATTGGTACATCTGCTTCACTCCTTTAGGTGTAGGCGGTCTGGAATTTCGGCGATCACTCTGCTCAAGTGCTGGCGATATTCGGACAAGGCGGTCAAGCCGGCCGCTGTGATGGCCAGCGTGGTCAACGGCCGCTTGCCACGGAACGACTTGTGTATGGTGATTAGTCCGCCTGCTTCCAGTTTGCTCATATGACTGGACAAGTTGCCCTTGCTAAGGCCGCTGAGTTTCTCGATAAAGCCGAACTCGACCGACACAGCTCCGGCCAGGATGGTGAGCACCATCAGTCTCGCAGGCTCATGTACTAGACGGTTTAGGTGTAGTGCGCAGGGTTCCATCGAGATCACTTAGCCATGGTTGCAGCATGCATCAGGATATCTAGCCTAGCCCGCAAGCGGAGGAAGCGGCGGTGATCGCGTAAGCCAACGATGATGCTTTGTACCGCGTACAGAGCAAAGAGCATGGCGATGCCGATCAGTGGATAAGACCTGCCGGTGGCTACTACAGCGGCCTGGCAGAGCAGGAATACGCCCATGATGTAGTCGAGCGGGTTGCGTAGGTAGCGCCACGCGACAAAGGGCATTGCCAGCGCAATACCTACATACCCCAGGCGGGTCCAATCCCAGGCGGCATTGCCCAATGGCTCCGCCACTATGATATTCCCCACAGCCAACCAAGCACAGATTAGCCCGGTGACGGCGACGCAGAAGTAATGACTGCGTAGTGAGCTGTGATCGGGCCGCTCTTCCACATGACCATAGGCTTGATAGTAATACCTGGCCATCAGCTGCTTGCTGACAAGCCAGACCAAGGGTAGTGCCAGCAGCACGGCGCGCAGCAGATCAGTCAGAGGGAGCAGCCCGCCTGCAAGGTAGGACATCAGACAAAGGACGCCACCGAGCACTGAGGATATTCCTCCGGCGCTGCGGGAGTAGCGTGCGTATTCAGCAGTGAGTTGCTGCAACTCGTCAAGATGATCGGCCTGCATGTTTGCTCCAATTTGTCTATGCAAATAAGTTTGTGATGCAAACCTAAGGATGTCAAGTATGCTGCTGCAGGGAGAGTCTGGAGGGAAGATGTCGATGGGCATGCGCTACTCTAGTTGCGCTGCGCAAAGGTGAAATACATGCACCCAGAGAGGCGCTGCAATAGGTGGGATATTCAAGCGGCAGCATCCCATACCAGCAGTCCGGGCGTTTGATGGCAGCAGAAACTCAACCTCTGATCGCTGCTGGAATCTGTACCCTTGCTCTCGCCAACGCGAGGGAGCCTCGCTGGTGCCCGATAGTGTGGGCTATTGCAGAGGCCCCTTAAGCACTATGCTGCGGGCATGGTGCAGACTGTCTATCAAATCATTCATCTCCATACCAAAGCCCCGGCCAAACCGGCCTGGGGCGAACCTTGCAACGGCTGTGGCGTCTGTTGCGCGGCCGAGCCCTGCCCGGTGGGGCAGCGCATCTTCGGTTTGCGCCAGGGCGCTTGCCCGGCCTTGGTCTGGCAGGCGCAAGCAGGCCGTTATGGCTGTGGCCTGTTGCTGCAACCAGGCCGGCATCTGCCTTATCTGCCCACGCCCTTGCACGGCCTGGCCCGCCGTTGGTTTGCCCGGCGCATCGCGGCAGGGCAGGGGTGTGATTCCGATGCGGAGGTCGGTGATCAGGCGCCTTGAGTGGGGCCGGGTACGGTATCGCAGTAGTAGGTCATGCGCTTGCGCGGATTGAGGTAGGTAAACACCTGCTGGGGCAACTGCCCCGGGCGTATGCTCTTGATGATGGTGAGCTCGGCCTCGCTCTCCAGATCGAGGATGATGGCCTCGTGTTTGGGTACGCTAGGGTCGTAGATCAGCACCGTGGGTTTGAGCGGTTTGCTGGAGTTTACCGCCATGACCAGCCCCAGCGCATTGTTGGAGAGCTGCACCAGGGTGCCGGGCGGGTAAACGCCCATGCAGCGGATAAAGATGCCCAGTGCCTGTGCCTCGAAACGAGCACGCTGCTGGCCGAACATGGTGGCAAGCGCTTCATAGGGCGTGAGCGAATCGCGGGGATTGGGGCGGTTGCAGAGGTTGTCATACTCATTGACGATGGCCACCAGGCGCGACAACGGCAATATGCCTTCGCCGCGCAAAGCATGGGGGTAGCCGCTGCCGTCCACGCACTCATGGTGCTGGAACACGATGGCCAGCGCCTCTGGCGACAGGCCCAGCTTCTTGCCTATCTCCAGGCCGTAATGGGTATGCCGCATCATCAGATCCTGCTCGCTGGGGCTGAGCGCATCGGTCTTTTGCAGCAACTGGCTGGGTAGCTCCATCTTGCCGATATCGTGGAACAGCGCCCCCATGCCGATCTCGGTCAGTTGCTCCCTGTCCATGTGCAGCTGCTTGCCCAGCATCATGGCCAGTACGGCGACATTGAGCTGGTGGAAATACACTTCCTCGCCGCCCAGCTTGTCGTTCATCAGGTGGATGGCGATATCGCGATCGGTGAGCATGGAATCCACCAGGCTGTTGATCAGCTCGGCGGCTTCTGCCATGGATTCGCCTGGGCGGGCGAACAGGTTGCGGGTAATGGTCTTGAGTGCCCGTGCGGCCCCCTGGAATTTGCGTTCGCATTCATTGAGGGCGGTGCGGTGCTGGGTGAGTTTTTCCACCCTGACCCGCTTGGCGACGATGGCAGCGTCCTGGGCCTCTCGCTGGGCAGCGGGCACGGCCGGTTCGGGTTCGGTCGGGGCGGGCAGGGGCTGCACATCGCTGCGTTTGACGTCGATGCGTATGCGTTCCAGCCCCAAGGAGCGCAGGGTGTCGATCTGCTCCTGCTTGGTGATCTTGAACTGGTTGAAGGTAAACGGGTGCGATAGCCAGTCGAGCTCCAACCTGACATACAGGCCAAGCCGCAATTGCGCAGGAACGATATACGTAGGTTGGCTGGGGCTGGTGTTTGTCATGGTGGCGATGCCGGTGGACTTAAGCAGTAGAATAGCAAGCCTGATCCGCTTCCCCTATTACGCCATGACAAACGAGCACGAATCCGTCATTACTGCCACCCGCGACTGGCTGGAAAAAGCCGTCATAGGGCTGAATCTCTGCCCCTTCGCCAAGGCGGTGTATGTCAAACAGCAGGTGCGCCTGGTGGTGAGCGATGCCCGCAATCTGGATGCCCTGCTGGAAGACCTGGACCGTGAGCTGGACAGGCTGGCCGAGGCCGACCCTGAAGAACTCGATACCACCTTGCTGATCCACCCCTATATCCTGAATGACTTCCTCGATTACAACGAGTTTCTCGATGTGGCCGACGGGGTGGTGGCCGAGCATGAGCTGGAAGGGGTGATACAGATTGCCAGTTTTCACCCGCAGTACCAGTTTGCGGATACCGAGCCGGACGACATCAGCAACTACAGCAACCGTTCGCCCTATCCCACCCTGCATTTGCTGCGCGAGGACAGCATAGACAGGGCGGTGGCAGCCTTCCCCGATGCGGCCGATATCTTCGAGAAGAACATCGCTACCTTGCGCGAGCTGGGGCAGACCGGCTGGGACGCTCTGGGCATGACAAAGGCATCGAAATAGGGGTGGAATCGACCGTTTGGCGCGTTTTTGGCAGGTATTTGACGAAATGCTTTGCCAAGCGGGTTTGATTCGCGTACAACGCACGCTGCAGGCAGTTCAAGTCGTAGGTTCCAGGCAGTTCTCATACCCTCGCGGTATTCCGATTCGCCCTCCTTTGTTTGATCGTCCGCACTCTTTACATTATTTCCAACAAGGAAAAGTATCATGGCAACCGGTACCGTTAAGTGGTTCAATGACTCCAAGGGCTTCGGCTTCATCACCCCTGACGAAGGCGGCGACGACCTGTTCGCTCACTTCTCGCAAATTCAATCCAACGGCTTCAAGTCGCTGGCTGAGAACCAAAAGGTCTCGTTCGACGTGACCACTGGCCCCAAGGGCAAGCAAGCTTCCAACATCAAGCCCGTCTAATTCATTAGACCTGTTTGAGTGGTAGCAAAAACCCGGCGCAAGCCGGGTTTTTTATTGCCTGATACCCCAATCCACCCAAGTTGGGCCGAAGTCATCAGTAGCCTATGAGCAGCGTGACGCTTCATTAGGCATTGGAGGCGGCCCCCATCTGTGCATGTGATACAGGTAGGCGAGTCGCGGGCCGAAGTGGGAGTGGCGATGGTTTGCCCACTCATTGCCATGCCAGAACAAGTGCGTGTTCCAGCGTCCCCCAGGCAATACACTCACCAGTGTTGGCAAACCTTGTCCATAAAGGTGAACACCCCAGGGTCAGGCGCGCCTGTCTCAGGTGCATCGGCGAGAGCCGTCTGCAGCCAAGCGTAGCAGTACAAGACCATACCATATAGCTCATGAGCAGCAGCCTCCTCGGGAAGCTTGGCCAAGATTGCAGTCGCCGCCAGCGCCTCAAAGCTTCCCAGTGCCACCAAGTGGTCGAAGTGTTCCTTGGTCAAATAAACGCGTTCCCGTTGCTCGGACGTCGCACCTCTCGTGGCGAGCAACACCTCTACAGCGGGCTAGGCAAGCATCTGCAACTGCCCCGTTAGCCCATAGCAACCGTGCTTGGTGTCCTTGAGCATCTACCGCCGCGGGCTGGTAAACCAAGTCGCGGTCCCAGCAAGGTGACGCTCGGCCATTGGAACTGAATCGACTGTGGCAGCTGTGCCGTTGGGAGCCCGTGTGCCACGTTTGTGGTTGCGCTTCGCTTGTCTCAGCAAATTCAACATGCACCTGCTACGCTGTCCCAAACAAAAGCAGCGTTAAAGGAGGCAAGCATGTGTTATTGGCATACCCCCCATCCTCTCGGGCTACCCAGCATCGCGCCGGACATACTCCGGCTGGAGCCCGCATTTTCTTCCGCTACGCCTTGCACGTAGGGGCAGAGATCCTGGCGCACATGGCCGAGCGCTACCGGCTCGGTAAGTGTGCACGATCCATTTCCAATCTGACGGATTGATTGCCCAAGGTTGCCGCATTCGTCGCCGATGGCGTGCCTGTGTCGATATGCGAGGTACCGCAAGCGATCTTCAACCAGACTTTTTCGATATTTAACCAAACTGATGAGGAGACAAAACCATGAAGTTAAAAACTGTCCGTTACGCATTGTCCAGTGCCGCGATCTGCCTTCTGCCCATGCTGGCGCAGGCTGCCGATGCGGGTGCCGATGTCAATGCGTGCGTTTATCTTCCCACTAAACCGTTGCAGCCCTTAACCGTGAACTTCATTGCTGGTGGCGCGACAGACCATTGTATGAATCATATCGGTAATAACGTCAGTGTCGTCGCATCGGCTCAAGGCATAACCTGCGGCTCTGTCGGATTCGTTCAGGAAAAAAATGGCGACAACCACGGCAAAACCTGCTTTGGCTCCAAGTCGAACTGGGTGCTCAGCTATACCATCCCCAACACACAGTATAGCGGCGCCACCAACGCGCATTTCAATTACGACTTCAGCCACTATCACGTAGATCTCAGCCCAGCTAAATCGGCCCAAGTATGTGCCAACGCAACACTCTGTGGCAGCACATCGCAAAAATGGGACAGCGGCACCAAGGGGCCTTTGTACATCATCTTCTCACCCGGCACAGCAAACTAAGGCTGAGTGCCGTCGTTTACCTCATTGTTGCTTGAACGAGTATTGGGCTTCATACAATCGATGACTCACGCCATACCGTCCCTGTCAGCCTTGGGACGGTATGGCTGCTGTCGACACCAAAATAGATGCGGATAGGAGGCGCTTATCATGAGCGGCAGCAGTCAATACCAGAATTCCCAAGCGTTTAACCAGTCTTTTTCTACCGCAGAATCCGTAAATCCTAACACCGGATCATTTTCCTTTTCCAAATTGCTCGTGAACCTTCGGGGTATCACCTCCAGCATAGGGCTCAACATCAATCTGTCCTACGCGTCAGGTACCACGGGCCTGATGGGCTTGCCGTCAGGGTGGAGTTTTGGCATTGCGTTCGTGGTGCCCGGCTCGTCCCTTACTACTCAAGGCCAAACCAGCATCGTTGACCTCACTTGGTCGGACGAAACTGGTTATCAGTCAGGGCTGCGTTACGTGAACGACCATGGGATCAAGTTTTCGCCAGTGGTGCCTGACCAGCCTCTACCCTCGGGCCAGCCGGGCACATATGCCTACACACTGACCTATGGCGATGGCGGATGCGACTACTACGATGCCACTGGCAAGCTGGTCGAGCACGCCGACTTGTTCGGCAACCACATCAATTACTTCTATACCGATCAGTTCAGCGGGGCATTGAACAATCAGCTTGATTACATCACCGATAGTTTTGGTCAGGTTGTGCGTTTTGGTTATGGTTCGAACGCAATCATCATCACCACTCCAGACGGCGGACAAAACACGATCAATTTTTCCTCGCGTGGCGTGGAAAACATCGTCGATCCTCTTGGCAATGCGACGGTGCTGAACTACACCGCCTTCGCTAACCAAACCGTGGTCTCGACTATCCAGTACCCCACGGGTCTGAATACCACGATGACGTACACCCGTATTCCCTATGTGGACGCCAATGGCGCGGAATCGGCTTTTCCTGCGGTCTCCATGCTAACCCACTTGGATAGTGATGCCAGCATCGCCGATTGCACGACGTATGCCTTCGGGACCGACAGCGACGGTAATACCTTTACCGGTTATGCGGCAGGGTATCGGATGTCGGCTGGGACCGATAGCCTGATGGACAGCAACAACACCTTGTATCTCTACGACGTATTGACTTCCAAGTGCGATGCAAGCGGTGCCCTGCTTTCGGCATCCAGGGTGTATTACAACTATCTGCACGCGCCGGTCCGCGAGGAACACTATCTAGTAGATGCCTCACACGAGGTCCAGTGCGGGTACCGCGCGCTATACAGCTATTTGATCAATCCGGATTTGCATGCACGCTCGGTCAATTACAACAGGCCTGTCACGACCGAGCAGTTCGTCTATTCCGCCGCCGTGAGCGACTACCTGCCGATACGAAAATCGACTAGCAGCTATGACGATTATGGGCAGATGTTGTCATCGGAAGAGCTTTGCTATGACCGGACTGCGCAGGCTTTCAAAAGCCAGATTGCTGCGAGCTTCAGTTATACGGTGGCATCCTGGGGCGGGGAGATGCCTGCCACAGAAATTTATATCGACAATGTCACCGGCTTTCAGCGGCAGGTCGCCTACACGCTGTCAGCCGATCAAAAGAGCCTGGCTTCGGCAGCCGTACTGTTCAGGACCAATGCACAGGATAGCTGGGCTCCCTGGAAAACCACCTGCTACGGCTACGACCAGCAAGGGAGGTTGATATCCACCGTGCTGGCTTGGTCGCAGGATGCAAGCTATTCAGAGGGCAGCGTGGCGTCGACCAGTTCGACCTGTGCCTATGCGTATGACCCCAGTTCTTACCTCCTGACGGTATCACTGACCAACGCCATAGGGGCCGTTACCAAGACTACCTATGATGTCACCAAGCCATCCGGTCCGGCGGTACTCATGACAACCCCGCTTGGCGAGAGCCAAACCTTCGAGTTCGACTTGCTCGGTCGCGTAAGCAAGCAAACTGATGCGCTCGGATTGACGACGTTGACCACCTACAAGCTGTTTGCAACCGATCAGGCTAACAGTGTCTTGAGCAGTGCTCCGAATGGCTATCTCACAGAACTGTTTTTCGACGCACTTGGCCGGCCGGTCAAATTGATGGATAACGGCGACCCATCCATGGAGGGGGGCAGCCCCAATCGCTGTCTGCGCCAGAAGTGCTATGGACCGCTAGGCAATCCGTCGCAGGATATCGATGAGCTGGGCCTTGTCACGCGTTACCAGTATGACAGCCTGAATCGCCTGGTTCAGTCTACCGATCCACTGGGCAATGTGGGCACCACCGTATTCGATGACGCGCAGCTCTCGGTGTCCGCTTACACCAACGATATCCTGCGCGATGTGACCCAGCTGGATGGATTGGGCCGGACCCAAACGTTGACGTCCTACCCCGACCCAGATGACAGCACCAGCTCGTACGCCAAGCTGAATGAATCCGAATATAGCGGGCTGGGCCAAATACTGCGTACGGTCATCAGCCAGCTTCCCAAGCAGGGTGGGAATCCGCAGGCGCTGTATGAAAACAGTTATAGCTACGATGTCGAAGCAAAGGTGATTACCGAAGTTTGCAGCGGATACAGCGGGCCGCAGCTTACAACGACCCGTAATACGTTTTACGACCTGTTCGGCAATCCGCTGGGGTACGCCAAGCAGACCGATTATGCGGATGGCCGGAGCTTCCAGAACGACGCGTGCATACCCCGTTACAACGCTGCCAACCTGCTTGTTTCGGTCACCAATCAATTGGACCAGGTCGAATCCTACAGCTACGACGACGACGGCCGGATGCTGACGCGGACCCGTTTCGACGGTACCGTCATCTCTTATAGCTATGACAAAGTGGGCAAGCTGCTACAGACCGCATGGAATGGTGGCAGCATCGATTGCAGCTATTACCCGAACGACCGTATCCAGAGCGTGACGCTCGGTGGCGCTGCCATTCTGTACGACTATTATCTGGACGGCAGCGCGAAATCCATCACCTACCCTGATGGTCGGTCGCAATCGTATAGCGTTGATACTTTTTCGAGGATCACTTCGCAAACTGATGCATCCGGCATGGTGACTTCCAATCTGTTCGATACCTATGGCCGCATCGCCAAGCGCACCAACGGCATAGATACCATCACCAACGTATATGGAACCATCAACCATACGGCAGGTGTGCTGCAAGGTGTTGAATTGACTGGATCGGGCCAATTCACGTGGCAGTATGCGTACAACGGCTTCGGGGAACTCAGTGCTACCGCCATCGCGAATGCTGCCGGCGCCAGCGTATTGAATACGCGCTACACGCGAGATACCGCCAGTCGCCTGATAGAAACCGCGGTCTCGTCCGCTACCTGTAACGATTCTGCAGTCAACTACAGCAGGAGCTACCTGTATGACGGGTTGAATCAGCTGGTCGGCACGACGACTACCTATAGCAACGGTAAGCCAGCCTTACAAATTGCCTTTGCCTATGACGGTAACAGTAACCCGCTCAGCAAGACTACCAATGGCGTGGTCAGCAACTACACCTATAACGCAATCGACCAGCTTGTCGGTGCCGGTATTGTGTACGACCAGAATGGCCGTATGACGTCCGACGGTAGCGGACGCCAATACGCCTACAATGCGCTGGATCAGCTGATTCAGGTCTCGGGTACGGCCCCCGCACCGGCTGACTATGACTACTACCCTGACGGTGCCTTGGCGTCGAACAGCAATACCGCAAGCGGCAGCAAACTGCAGTACTACTACAGCGGTGCAGTCAACGCGATCTTGTCGCAAAGTACCGCAGAGGACTGGACCAGCTTCCTGTTCAGCGGTCCTGACCGACTGGCAGCGTACGAAGGTCAGCAAGCATCCGGTTATTACATGGCCGCAGCGGGTTCGACGGCCTTGCTGCAGGACGCTAACGGTGAGAGTGCCATCTTCAGCTATGACCCCTATGGCGCAGTCACCAGTCAGGGGGATATCAGCGCCAAGCAGAGCTTCACCTGGAATCAGGAGTATGCGGATCCATCTAACGGATTGGTTTATTTGCGCGCACGTTGCTACCACCCAGGCTTGATGCGTTTCATGACCATGGACAGCGTGCTGAACGATAACCGCTACGCCTATTGTTCGGGTGACCCGATCAATCTGATCGATCCGACTGGGCACTCAGAAGCGGCCAACATTGCCGGCGCGGTCGTCGGTGGGATCGTCGGCAGTTTCGCTACCGTCTTCACCGGCTTTTTCGGCGGCATGGCAGCGGCCATGGTCTTCGGCCCAGAGAGCCTGCTTGCAAGCACCGGTGTGACGGCACTGGCCGGTGCAGCCGGTAGCATCACCGCCAACGGTTATCGTGCCGCTATCTCTGGTCAGAAACTCAGCGGTGGACGCGCCTTGATGGATTTGGCCAGCGGCGCGCTTGGCGGCGCTGTCGGTGCAGGGGTCGGCGGTTATGCTGGACGCGTTGCAATGCGTAACGCGCTGTCCCAAGGTTTGTCGCAAAGCGCGATTGCCCGTATCGGGTCTGTCTGCTCGGCGGGGATCGGCGGATTGGCCGGTGCCGCGACCTCGGCCGGTGTCACCTCGTTGGCGACCGGACAACCTTTTTTCAGCAAGACGACTGCACTCAGTATGACGGTCGGTTTCTTCGGCGGCGCGGGTGGTGGCCTACTGACGTCGGGCGCGTATCTGGGCTTGCTCAGCAACAAGATCATTCCAGTCCCTTTGACGGAAAGCGAACTGGATTTGATCACCCCTGCTCGGAATCAAAGAGGTGCTAGGCTGAGCAAGCGTCTATTGGTCATGGCGCCACAGGCCGAGGCCAATACAACCGCAGACAGATTCATCGCCCGTTATGGCAACTACGACGCGGCACTTACCCTTGATTATCAACCTGACTCGCAGACCTACGACACGATTGCTGCACATGGAGCCGGTAACACCATGTTTGCCAGTGTGGAATATAAGCCAGGCGGCATCCTGAACCGCGAGCCAAACATGGTGCGGCCAATCACAGGGAAATTGTTTGCCCGCTATGCGAGGGACGAATGGAGAGGCCGTGATGCGACTGAAGCTATCAAGGTGATGAGCTGCCACTCTGCTTTTTCCAATGCGCAAAGCATTGCGGACGCGTTCGGGTCTGAGACTTTTGGTGGCTATCCGGAGATCAACCGATATACGTTTACGGATTGGCAGGTGCGACAGCCAAGGCGTCAAGGCTAGTATTGCCGGCTGGTATTGGCAGGTAATCACCGGGCACCATCATTTACCCAAGTTTGACAGGCATTTTGGCTCGTGCCTGTCGTGCTGAGTACTAGGTCATGCGCGTATCAACAGCGGGTGCGGTGCAATGCGCTATGAACTGTTTGAACGCAATGGCAGCTGCATTTACCTGAATCGGCGTGATAACTCCGATGCTTTGCGCGGCTGCTTCCAGGTGCGCCTTTATGAGACGAGTGGTCAGCAACGCCAGAGCCGCATGGACCTTAACTTGGATGGATTGCCTGATGCCTTGATCGAGATTGTGTCAGGACGCAAAAAAAGCCGGCACATGGTGCCGGCTTTCTACTTAGCTGCTTGCAGCCTATTTGGGCGCCTTCTTTAGCAGCGCACCCAGCAGGCCCTTGGGTTCCGGGGCCGCTGCCTGGCCGCCCGAGGCCTTGCCGAAACGATCGGGTACATCGCTCTTGGCTAGCTTGGTGTTGATCTTCAAGCCGCGCAGCTTTTCCAGTTCAACTTTCTTCATGCTTTATCCTCAGTGATGACGGCCGGTAGGGCGGCG
This sequence comes from Chitinimonas prasina, assembly GCF_030160395.1. Lineage (GTDB taxonomy): Bacteria > Pseudomonadota > Gammaproteobacteria > Burkholderiales > Chitinimonadaceae > Chitinimonas > Chitinimonas prasina. The sequence goes on along the minus strand of NZ_BSOG01000005.1, from coordinate 203,267 downwards.
TCCTACGCCGGGTCCCCGGCTATTATGGTTGCCCGCCTGGGCTACCGGTTGGCGCGACTGGGTCTTGCCCTGGCCTTGGCTGCCAGCGGGCTTGCCGCTGCCACTGCCTTGGGGCTGGCGTGGTTGACCACTGCCACCACCGCTGCGGCCGCGCCCCTGGCCTTGACCCTGACGGCCACCGCCGCCGGAGCGCTGCTGGATGGGTTCGGGCTTGGCATGGGGATCGGGCTCGAAACCCGGTACGATCTCGCGCGGTATCTCGCGCTTGATCACACGCTCGATATCGGCCAGCAGCTTCTTCTCGTCCACGCAGACCAGCGATACGGCCTCGCCCTCGGCGCCGGCACGGCCGGTGCGGCCGATGCGGTGCACATAGTCTTCGGGCACATTGGGCAGTTCGTAGTTCACCACATGGGGTAGCTGATCGATATCAATGCCACGGGCGGCGATATCAGTGGCCACCAGTACCTGCAGGGTGCCATCCTTGAATTCACTGAGCGCACGGGTGCGAGCACCCTGGCTCTTGTTGCCGTGGATGGCCAGGGCGCTGATGCCATCCTTGTCCAACTGTTCGGCCAAACGGTTGGCGCCATGCTTGGTGCGGGTGAAGACCAGCACCTGGAACCAGTTGTGTTCCTTGATCAGGTGCGCCAGCAACTGGCGCTTCTTATCGCGGTCCACCGGGTAGATCTTCTGGGCGATGGTATCGGCGGTGGCATTGCGGCGCGCAACCTCGATCAGCTCTGGCGATTGCAGCAGGCTGTCTGCCAGGGCCTTGATCTCGTCGGAGAAGGTGGCCGAAAACAGTAGGTTCTGCCGTTCGCGTGGCAGCAGCGAGAGTATCTTCTTGATATCGCGGATAAAGCCCATGTCCAGCATGCGGTCGGCTTCATCCAGTACCAGGATCTCGACCTTGGAGAGATCCAGCGTACCTTGCTGCACGTGATCCAGCAGTCGGCCAGGCGTGGCGACCAGGATGTCGACCCGGCTGCGGAGTTGCTTGATCTGCGGGTTGATGCTGACGCCACCAAACATGGTCATGGACGTCAGCTTGAGGTATTTGCCGTAGTTACGCACGGACTCTTCCACCTGTGCTGCCAGCTCGCGGGTGGGGGTCAGTATCAGTGCGCGTACCGGTGGGCGGCCAGTGGAAGGGCCCTTGGCGGCGCGGTTGGCCAAGCGGTGCAGGATGGGCAGGGTAAAGCCGGCGGTCTTGCCAGTGCCGGTCTGGGCGCCTGCCAGCAGGTCACGGCCGGTCAGTACGGCAGGAATGGCCTGCAGCTGGATGGGGGTGGGCTCGGTGTAACCGAGTTCGGTAACGGCGCGAACGATATCGTCGGACAGGCCGAGATCAGCAAAAGACATGGAAACTCCGGGGCATCGGCCTGGCTCCGCGATGGAGCGCCAGTCTGCGGCGGATGACGAAGGGTATACAGCGGGAGTGCAGGGCACCAAGAGCGGTGAAGACCTGAGCGGATACGAAGACTGGAGCGTATCCGGCGGCGCCAGTATACCAGCTTGGTACAATCTGCACTTTGCTGTTTTGCAACAATCCTGTAAAATCAGTTTGTTATGCTTGACAAGGCATAATCAAAGCGCGGCGCCGTTGGGGTGCCGTGGGCCGGAGCAGGCGAAGTTTCACATTAGCTATGTGCCTGTGGCCGGTGGTTGTCAGTGAAATAAGGCAAGGGTTGCAACCGCCCGCGTACAGCTACCGCCCAGGTCTCACGACTTGTGACGGGATGCCGAAAGTGAAAGGAGCGTTATTATGGGTTGGTTAATCTACCTATTCCGACGTTAAGCCCGATTGGGTCCATCCCATCTGGGCGTCGTGTCCTGCGTCAGCAGGGGTTCCGACGAAAAAGCCGCGACGGTGCGTACCGCGCGGCTTTTTTATATGGGCTGAGGCCTGGACTCAGGGTTGCAGCCTGATGCTGCCCTCTATGGCTTGCTTGCCAGTTGGCTTTCCGCCCAGGCCAGCAGCTGTGGCGCACTCATCACACCGCTTTGGCGGGCGATCTCCTGGCCCTGATACATCAGCAGCAGGGTGGGGATGCTGCGTATGCCGAAATAGCGGCTGGCGGCAGGAGCCGCATCGCTGTCCACCTTGGCAAAGCGTATGCGTGGCTGCTGCCGTGCAGCTTCTTCAAAATGGGGCGCCATCATCTGACATGGGCCACACCAGGCGGCCCAGAAGTCAATCAGCACGGGCAGCTCGGTGTTGGCCAGAAAACCCGGCAGGTTGGCATCACTGATGTCCACGGGCTCGGCCGCCATCAGCGGCTGTTTGCATTTACCGCAACTGGGGCCATCGTCCAGGCGCTCATCGGGTATTCGGTTGGTGGCGCCGCAATACGGGCAGGCTAGATGCATATTGTGTTCTCCCTTGGCGTCAATCAATCCAGCTGGCCTGTTTCGACCAGCTCCCGTATCCAGCGTATGGCATCGATATCGGTATCACGATAGGCCGACTTCACATAGTCGGCAAAATAGGCGTCGCCGGCATCGGTATCCTGCGGGCCAGTTTCTGGCAGCGCAGTCTGGTAGCTGAAACGCACGAACAGGGCGCCCGGATTGGGCTCCTCAATGGTCATGGTAAAGCTGCCGCCTTGATGCTGTGCACTGGGCGCGGTATCGAAATGGATACGGACTTCGTCTTCCAGCGTGATGTGATCCTCTACCCGTAGCGGCCCCAGCTGCATATCGCGCTTGAGCCAGCCGTCACCACGTGCCGTGATGGCTACCGATTCAACCCCGACCAGGAACTCTTCCGGTTTTTCTACCCTGCGCAGCAGGCCTCGCCAAAGCTGGTTGCGACTGATGACCGAGAGCAAGGGGTCGTTGGCGTCGTTGATCTGGACGATATGTTCGTAATGCATGGTGTGCAGTCCGGCAGATGGATGCCCGATTATAGGGCACTTCCAGTTGCGTCAGACCGATGGTGGTGACAGACACTCATGCCCAGCCTGACACCGGTCGCATTGGCAGCGGGTTGCCGCAGCCCAGCGGCTATAGTGCTATCAAGTCACTCCCACGGAGGCAGGCCATGCGACGGTACATGCCGGCGGCGCTATTGTGCTGGCTGGGCGTGGCCTGGGCCCAGCCGTTGCTTGATCTGCCGCAATGGTTAGCACCGGGGTTCCACGGGTGCCTGGGTAGCATGTGCCTTTACGATATCGCCTGCCATTTTTTAGGTAGTGCCCCTGTCGAGCGTCAGCGAGGTTCCCCGCCGGCGGGCGGGGGTAGGGGTGGGAATCGATCAAGGTAGAGCCGCTGCTTGAGGTGCCACTATGGTTAGCACCCTGGCTCCCTGGGTGCCTGGGTAGCACGTGCGTTTACAATAGCGCCTGCCATTTTCTAGGTAGTGCCCCTGTCGAGCGTCAGCGAGGTTCCCCGCCGGCGGGCGGGGGTAGGGGTGGGAATCGATCCAGGTGGAGCCGCTGCTTGAGCTGCTACTATGGTTAGCACCCGGGTTCCCCGGGTGCCTGGGTAGCACGTGCGTTTACGATAGCGCCTGCCATTTTCTAGGTAGTGCCCCTGTCGAGCGTCAGCGAGGTTCCCCGCCGGCGGGCGGGGGTAGGGGTGGGAATCGATCCAGGTGGAGCCGCTGCTTGAGCTGCCACTATGGTTAGCACCCGGGTTCCCCGGGTGCCTGGGTAGCACGTGCGTTTACGATAGCGCCTGCTACTTCAAGGTAGGCTCAAGCCCTCAAGCCAGGCGCACCTGCCGGCTGTTCCAGTAGCCTTCCAACGTATAGAGCGCCAGTGCCGACCAGATCACGGCAAAACCGATCAATTTGCCGGTGCCGAATGGTTCGTGCCAGAGGAAGACACCCAGAGCCATCTGCAGGGTAGGGCCTATGTACTGCAGCAGCCCCAGCAGCGACAGGGGAATACGGCGAGCGCCGGCGGCGAAAAGCAGCAGCGGTATGGCGGTGATGGGGCCGGCCGCCAGCAGCAGGGCATGTGTGCTGCTATCGCCATTGACGAAGCCGCTCTGCCCCTGTGACGCCAGCCAACCCAGCCAGGCCAGTGCAAACGGTGTCAGCAGCAGGGTTTCCAGCGACAGTCCTTCCAGTGCGCCCAAGGGGGCCGTCTTGCGCAGCAGGCCATAGGTACCGAAGCTGGCGGCCAGCAGCAGGCCTATCCAGGGCAACTGTCCGGCCTGTACCGTCAGCCACACCACACCCGCGGCCGCCACGGCAATGGCGCCCCATTGGCCTGGCCGCAGCCGTTCATGCAGCAGAAAATAGCCCAACATCACGTTGACCAGCGGGTTGATGAAATAGCCCAGGCTGGCATCCACCACGCGGCCGTCATTCACCGCCCAGATATAGATGAACCAGTTGATGGAAAGAATGGCAGCGCTGGCGATGAAGCGACCGACCACGCGCTTGTCCTGCAGGGCGGGCTTGAGCCAGCTCCAGTGCTTGCGGACAGCCAGCACGATGGCGAGGAACACCAGCGACCAGACCATGCGGTGCATGAGGATTTCCATCGCGGGCACATGTTTGATGGCCTTGAGGTAGAGCGGCAGCAAGCCCCAGATGAAATAGGCTGCGGCGGCGTAGAGTATGCCGGTCTGCATGGAATGAAACTCCCCAGTGTGAGGCGGAATGATGCGCCCTATGGCTGCCGCCTGCACGTGACAGCCAGGTGACACCCTTGTGCACTGTCATGGTGGCTGCGCCCTGCCAATTGTTGACAGTGCGATTGCTGAGCCAGATTCAATGGTGGCCGAGAAAACCTCGATTGAGTCCTGATCGGGCGCCGCGCAGAATGCGGCGCATCACCTCTATCCACATCGGAGCGTATCCATGTCCTGTCTGTTTCAACCATTGACCCTGCGCGAACTGACCCTGCCCAACCGCATTGCCGTATCGCCCATGTGCCAGTATTCGGCCCATGAGGGCATGGCCAATGATTGGCATCTGGTGCATCTGGGAACCTATGCTGCTGGCGGCGCCGGTCTGATCATCAGCGAGGCCACTGCCGTGCTGCCGGAAGGGCGTATCAGTCCGCAGGATCTTGGCATCTGGTCGGATGACCATATCGCGCCGCTGGCGCGGATTACCCGATTTATCCGCTCGCAAGGGGCGGTGGCTGGCATACAGCTGGCACATGCGGGGCGCAAGGCGAGCTGCTACCGGCCCTGGTCGGGCAGCGGTGCCGTACCGCTGGATCAAGGCGGCTGGACCGTCGTAGGGCCAAGCGAGCTGGCCTTTGCAGATAACTATCCGCAACCCAAGGCACTCGATGCAGCAGGGTTGGCTGCCATTCCCCAGGCCTTTGCCGATGCTGCCCGACGCGCCCTGGCGGCGGGCTTCCAGGTGGCCGAGGTGCATGCGGCCCATGGCTACCTGCTGCACCAGTTCCTGTCGCCATTGAGCAATCACCGTACTGATGGCTACGGTGGCCGCTTCGAAAACCGGATTCGCTTGCTGCTGGAGACGGTGGAGGCGGTGCGGGGTGTCTGGCCCGATGGTTTGCCCCTGCTGGTGCGGGTTTCTGCCACCGATTGGGTGGAGGGTGGCTGGAATGCCGATGAGACCGTGGCACTGGCAGCCAGGCTGAAAAACCTGGGCGTGGATATGCTCGACGTATCGTCGGGCGGCAGTGCATTGGCACCACAGATACCGGTAGGGCCGGGCTACCAGGTGGACTTTGCGGCACGGGTACGGCGTGAGGCTGGCCTGGCCAGCGGCGCGGTCGGCATGATTACCGATGCTGCCCAGGCCGAGGCCATATTGGCGCAGGGGCGGGCTGATCTGGTGTTGTTGGGGCGGCAACTGCTGCGTGATCCGTATTGGCCCTTGCACGCAGCGGCCAGTCTGGGTTTGCCTGCCGCGTGGCCTGCCCAATACTTGCGCGCTGCGCCGCAGGGCAGCACGGCTCGTGCTACGGCCGACTACGCCCAGGGGTAGAATGGCGGCCTTGCCCAGAGAATTGCCGCTTATGCACCAGACCCCCCATCCCGGCACGCGTGCCGTGCTGTACCAACTATGCCGTGAGGACATGCCTGCGTTGCATCAGGCCACGCAGGACGCAGCAGGCCGGTGGCTGACGGGCTTGCTGGGCAATATTGTCCAGGCAGGGCTGCGGCGCGATGGTCAGATAGCGAGGGGGCATTGATGCAGGCAGAGGATAAGCCTGCGCTGGATATGCCAGTGCCGCGTGCCGTGGTGATAGGCCTGGTGCTGATCAATCTCGCCCTGGCGCTCAAGCCCTTGTTTGGCGGCTTCTCCGGCGAGCTGCTGCAGGCTGCGGCTTACGGCCTGTTCCAGCAGTTTGTGATGGTGCCGGCATGGTGTGTGGCCGGCGGGTTGGTGCTCAAGCTGCTCGACCGGCGTTTCAAGCTCAGCAATGCCTACCTGATAGGGCTGATTGCTGCGATAGCCTTTGCCATCAGGGCCATGCGTGGCTAACCCGCCGCCTATCGCCGGGCGGTCCACACCGCTTGGCGTGCCTATCCTGTGCATTCCTCACGGCCATTATTTCCCCGCAGGGCCGTGTCTCCAGCCTATAACTGAGTATCCCCCATACAGATGACTCGCAGGAGACACGCATGTCAGCACCTCGACTTGCCCATGTGCTGGTTGGCCGCGAAACGGGCGTATACCGTATGGCCTATCGGGAGTGGGGTGATGCGGCCAATCCACGGGTGGTGGTCTGCGCACACGGCTTGACCCGCAATGGGCGGGATTTTGAAAGCCTGGCCCATGCGCTGGCGGGCGATTTTCGGGTGGTGGCACCCGATGTGGTGGGCAGGGGGGAAAGCGATTGGTTGCGAGACCCCATGGGCTACCAGGTGCCGCTCTATGTACAGGACATGCTGGTGCTGATAGCCCGGCTCAATGTCGCTACCGTGCACTGGGTGGGCACCTCCATGGGTGGGTTGATAGGCATGATACTGGCGGCCATGCCGGGAACGCCCATTCGCCGGCTGCTGCTCAATGATGTGGGCCCGGTGCTGGCGGCAAGCGCCCTGGCGCGCATCGGCGAATACGTCGGCAAGGCGCCGGCCATGCCCTCTCGGGCGGCGGCAGAGGCGTATATCCGTGCGGTATCGGCGCCTTTTGGCCCGCACAGCGACGCGCAGTGGGCTTTTCTTACCGAGGTGATGCTCAAGCCGGACGGCAATGGTTGGCGCTTGAACTACGACCCCGGTATCGCCATACCGTTTCAGAAGGCGGCTGGCGATGACGTCAATCTCTGGCCGTTGTATGACAATATCCGCTGCCCTGTTCTGCTGACCCGTGGGGCCCAGTCGGATCTACTCAGCGTGGATACTGCCTGTGCCATGAGCGAGCGGGGGCCGAAGGCGGCGTGGGTGGATTTTGAAGGGGTAGGGCATGCCCCCACCTTTCTGCAGGAAGACCAGATTGCCGTGGCACGCAGTTTCTTGAAGGCAGAATAGGGCTGGTGATGTCTCGCCTATGGGTAGCGCTGCTGTGTTTGCTGGTACCGGCTACCACCTGGGCTGCGCCGGACAAGCTGATATTTGCCCTGCGCCCGCTACCCCCTTATATGGAAGTGACTCCGACGGGCTATGCAGGCTCCCACGTGGAGATCATGGCGCGCTTGGCCGAGCGCCTCAAGGTAAAGCTGGAGATCGTGGAGTGCCCCTTGGTGCGTTGCCTGCGCATGCTGCAGGAAGGGACGGCCGATGTCACCATGGGCCTGGCCATGACGGCAGAGCGTGAACCCATGATGGTGCTGCTGGAGCCACCCTATGCGGCTGGGTCGCCCACCTATTTCTTTCTGCGTCGTGATGAAAAGCGCAAGGTAAGGAAGTACGAGGATCTGTATCCCCTGCGCCTGGGCGTGATTCGGGGGCTGCACTACTTTGATGAATTCGATGGCGACAGCAAGCTCAAGAAGGATGAAGCACCTGACCTGATGACCAATTTCCGCAAGCTGGTGGCTGGCCGGGTGGATGTGGTACCGGCCGGTGCCAATGTGGCCGCCACCTTCCTGCAGAACCCACAGTTTGCCGGCAGGGTCAAAGCGGCGGAATGGGTGCGGCCCAACAAGGTCATGCGCTATGTCTCGATGTCGCGGACCTCGCCGTGGAAGGATGAGCGCGGCCGCCTGGAGCAGGCGCTTGCTGCCATGGTGGACGCTGGCGAAACAAAGGCTATTCTGGAGCGCTATGAAACGGCTTTTCTGGCAGCCTGCAAAAAGGCCCGCCGTTGTTGATAACTACCCTGTACCTGAAGGCGCACAAGCCTGAGAATACTGTCCATCCCTGAGTAGACATAGCCCGATGTTTGACCGCCTGCTACCAATTTTCCAGACCGACACACCCATACGTGAGTTGCGCCTGATTCTGGAGCGCTTGCCTGGCCAGCCCGTGATTGCGGCGCTGGATGGCCTGGCGGAAGCCTTGCGCGAGGGCATGGCGGCATCACCCAGCGGCCCGGCGGCCCGCAAGCTGATAGATGCGCTGGATCCAACTGCACGGCAATGGGCTGATCAGGCACTGGAGGAACTGGCGGCCAACAAGGACAATCCGGTACGACGTGACATGACCGGCAAGCGCCTGGCCTTGCTGGCCGACCAACTGGCCAATGCCAGCTATATCGAAGCGGTACGCGAGACGGTGCAATTGCAGAAGGGCACCGGACGTATCGGTGACCTGCGTGACTGGGCTGCCGGATATCTGCATTGGTTGGGCCTGGCCCACACGGCCAGGGCGCTGTATGACCCGCAACAGGCGGCAGTGATTTGGGCGGGACCGGTGGACATCTACCTGGCGCTGGTGCGGCACGGGGTATTGGGCCGCCATATCGGCGACAGCAAGGATGAGCCGGCCCGTGCCCTCGCCTATCTGCTGCTGAGTCATGATGCCTTTGCCGTGGTGGAAGGCCATGAGGTGGCATTGGCTGCGCGTTGTTGCCGCCAGCTCGCCGGCCATGTCTTTGTTGCCCCGGATTTTCACCGCTCGACGCCCCTGGTCATGGACCCGGATGCCAATGAGGCCAGCCGCCTGGTGGGCTGGGGTGGGCCCAGTGCGGCATCACCCGCGCTGTGCTTTGGGCTGGAGGCGGTGGCGCAGCAGGCGCGTTATGCACAGTCGGTGCTGCAGACAGGCGGCTTGCTCGATTGGCTGCCCGCCAATGCCCAGCCCGATGTGTTCGACAAACTGGTGCATGGCTGGGTGGCGCGTAGCGGGCGTTGTCCCAATATTGTCGCCTCCCGCTTGGGTCAGTTGCAGACTGCCTTTGATTTCCTGCGCATACGTGGCCTGTTGGGCCAGAAGAACGAGCGCATGCTGGAGAATGACCCTTACCTGCGCCGCGCGCAGGTGGAGGACATAGACGAGAACGGAGTGGGCCTGTTGTTGCCCGGTGATAGTGCCGCGCTGCTGGCCTCTGGCTTGATGGCCCTGCAGATGCCGGGGCGCGGGTGGTGGCTGGCGCGGCCGGTACGCAGCCTGCCCCAGGCCGATGGCTTGTTGTTCGTCACGGCACGCTGGCTGGGGCAGGAGGCACAGGCCATACGGTTGATTCCAGTAACGGGCGATGGCCAGCGGGCGCTCTATCTGCAACCGGGGCCAGCCAATGGTTACGAGGCCATCGTACTGCTCGACCACGACTGGCTGGCCACCGACCTGCCATGCCAGGCCGAATTGGGGGACAGCAGCCTGACTCTGGTGCCCACCGCCCCGGAGCCACTGGGGCCGGCGCTCTGGTGCTACCGTTGCCGACAGGTGTAGCAGGCCCCCGGCTTCCCGTTTCCAGTGCGCCGCCGGCCTTCAGCGGGCATCGTAGCGGAACTGGTTGACCTCGCCGCAGAGCTCATGGGTCAGCCGGCCTAGCATGCTAGCCGTTTGGTTCATGGCGGCCACAGCGGCGGTGTTTTCTTCGCTGATCTGGGCGACCTTCTCTACCTGTTGCGCTATCTGCTGAGTACCGGCCTTGTGTTCGTTCAGCGACTCGGCAATGTTGGCGACAGCCTGTTCGCTGGCATCCACCCCCTCGGTGATGGCGGCGATGGACAGCCCGGCGCGGCTGGCCAGTTCGGCACATTCATGGGCCCGCTCCACCGTGGTGTTCATTGCGCCGACAGCCTGTTCGCTATTACCGCCTATCTGGGTCACCATCTGCTGGATATCGATGGTGGCATTGGCTGTGCGCTCGGCCAGCTTGCGCACTTCATCGGCCACTACGGCAAAGCCGCGCCCTTGCTCGCCGGCTCGGGCGGCTTCGATGGCGGCGTTGAGCGCCAGCAGATTGGTCTGGTCGGCCACATCCTTGATGACGCTGACGACCGAGGTGATGCGCTGGGCGTCCTGACCCAGGGTAGTCACCTTGCCGGCGGCCTCGGACACGGCGCGGTCTATTGCCTGCATATGGCTGACCGTGGCACGTATCTGGTCTGCGCCGCTGGCTGCTTGCTGCCGGCTGGTGGCACCCAGCTCATGGGCCTCGTGGGCGTTGTCCGCCACATGGGCAATGCTGACGGTGACCTGCTCCACCGCCGCGGCCATGGCGCTGGTGGCCTCGGAACCTGCGTTGGATGCCAGGGCCACCTGCTGGGTGGTGTTGGCCAGTTGTTCGGCTTCGTGATTGACGGTGTCCACCGCCTTGGCCACGGCCTGTACCAGGGTTTGCATATTGTCGGCCAGGGTATTGTAGGCGCGGGCGATACTGTCTATCTCGTCGTTGGCGGTTACCGGTACCCGTAAGGTCAGGTCGCGCTTGTCGCGAGCCTGCCGCAGGGTTTCACGCAGCGTGCCGATCTTGCGGTTCATGCCATTCAGTAACCAGGCCGAAACACCCCCTGCGATCACCATGGCGGCCAGCAGGGTAATCCAGGTCACCATCCGTGTCTGGGCGTAGTCATCCTGAGCAGAGCCATAATTCTTGCGTGCCTCTTTCAATTGCAGCTCAACCAGCTTGGATATGCTGCCTGATATCGGGTCTATGGCCGGATAGAGGTCGGTGCGTGCGAAGGCATCAAGCCCAGTGGTGTCGCCAGCAGCCAGCAGCTGATCGAGCTTGGCCACTGCCATGTCGGCAGCCTTCATGGCGGTTTCAGCTTCGGCGACCAGCTGCTTTTCTTCCGCAGTGAGCTCAGTGGCGGCGTAGGCCTGCCAGTTTGCCCTTATCTGCTTGTTGGCTTCGGCGACGGCAGTACGAGCAGCTGCTGCGGTGATGGTCTGGTGATTGGCCTTGTGGGTGGTATCCACGATATTGACCGCATACATGTCGGCAACCACCTTGAGCTGATCCAGTGGGACGACGCGGTCTTTATAGGTGGTGGCAAAGGCGGCATTGGTGCTGGCCAGCCGGGTGAGGCTGTTGATGCCCAAACCCAGCATCATGACCAGAAGTCCCGTGACAAGAACAATCAGCTTGGCTCGCAGGGTCATGGTGGTACTCCTGTTATTCATTTGTCTTGTACGTCAGGGCTTCCTCCCGATCCGCTAAGCCTTATGCGTGCTAGCTTTGTAAACAATATATCCTTGTCATGGAGTTTAATCCATGACTCCGGTCGGCTTTAGGGCTTGCCGGGCAGGTTGACCACCGTGGTGGTGCCATGCCGGCGTTGCGGGCAGTACCTACATCTTGTCCGCTGGGTCTCGCTGGTGTGGCGGGTAGGCCAGTCAGGGACGGCTGCGGGCCAGCACCTCGGCCTTGAGTTTGGCCGCAGGGTCGCCCTGGCGCGCGGCAGCGGTGTACCACATCAGGGCCTGGGCGATATCGACCGGCTTGCCGTCGCCATGCTCGTACATGGAGGCAATCAGGTACTGCGCGCCCATATTGCCGCCCTCAGCGGCCTTCTCGTACCAGCGTGCTGCCTCGGCGTAATCCTTGGGTGCGCCACGGCCCAGGAAGTACTGAGTGCCTAGGTCGAGTTGCGCCTCGGTATGTCCTTGCTCGGCCGCCAGCTTAAACCAGCGCGTCGCCAGTACCTGCGATACGGGCACGCCATCACCACGCTCATAGGCCAGGCCCAAAACATAGTTGGCATTCATTACGCCGCCGGCGGCCGCCTTCTCCAGCCAGACCAGCCAGTCCTCCTGGGTTTGCCCGGCCTCACCCCGCCGCAGCATCATGGCGTAGTTGAACTGTGCCAGGGCGTGGCCCTGCTCAGCCAATTGGCGATAGCGCTGCAGGGCGACAGGCTTGTCGCCGCGTGCATAAGCGGCATAGGCCTCGTCTATGGGGGCTGCCAGGGTGGTGGCGCTGAGCAAGTACAGTGCAAGCCTAAGATGTGTCATGGACAACCTCACATGGTCAACACGCGGTGGATGGCCCGCGCTATCTGGCGCCGGGGTGAATAGATCGTGACCAGGCTCCAGGGGGACATAGCAAATCTGGGTCGCTCATGCCGCCTTTTTCTGACGCGGCGCACGCGGCGCGTGTCTGGGCCGCCCGTAGGCAGGCTTAGGTAGCCTATGCGTTGGCGCAGGCCTTCGGCCATCATGCTCTTTTCCTCGCCTGAGATGGTGCCAGCATTTCGGCTGCCATGCTGCTGCCCTGGGCGGCTTGGGCAAGCCCCTTGAGTACCTCAGCTATCTGGCGCATTTTGCGGCTGGCCTCATAGTCAGCTTATGCCATAGGAGGTAAGCAGATTGGCGTCGGCTAACGCACTCTGGCGGGTGTGGCTTATGCCAATGTGTATTTGTTCCAGCGACGCGTGTGCCGGACCATGCACTGTGCCGGCCTGCCGCTTTGCTGGCACGTGGCTTAGGCGCTATTGGTGATCTCGGTGGTATTTACATGTGCTTACAGGGGCGGGTTTCCCCTTGCAGCTGATCCGGCTTGTCCCGACTTCAGCCGGGTATGCCTAGCATGGGCACTCCGCTCCCTGGATGTTGATCTGGTGTGCGAGGCTAGCGGCATCACTTGTTGTAATTATCTGAATCAGCTTAGTGTGCGGCCCGCTGACTTGCGGTACGTGGGCGTAAAAAAACCGCTCCTGAGAGCGGTTTTTTTTCTTGCGCGAGACGACGACTTAATCGAAGTCTCGGTTGCTGAAGGACGGACGGCCTCCTGGGCGCTTGGGTGCGACGTTGCCACGATTGTCACCACCGCCACGATTGAACGATGGCTTACCGTTGCCATTGCCACCGCGGTTGCCCGGCTTGCGGTTACCGCCATCCAGCGGGCTGTGCAGGGTCAGGCGAGGCTGTTCCGAGTACACGGTGGCATCGGTTTCCAGGCCCTTGAAGTCTGCACGGCTGGCACGGGGCGCGCGGTTGCCAACGTTGTCACGGTTGCCGATGTTGTCGCGGTCGCCGTAAGGCTTGCGGTCGCCGAAGCTGCGGCCTTCGCCAGCAGGCTTGCGGTTGCCGTAGTTGTCGCGATCACCGGCAGGGCGGTCGCCGAAAGGCTTGCGATCACCAGCGGGACGATCGCCGTAGGGCTTGCGGTCACCAGCGGGACGATCACCGGCAGGGCGGTCGCCGTAGGCCTTGCGCTCGCCGTAGGTCTTTTCGCCGAAAGGCTTGCGATCGCCGTAGCTGCGGCCTTCGCCGGCGGGCTTGCGCTCGTCAAAGCGCTTGCCACCATCACGCGGCTTGTCGCTGAACTTGTTGCGGGCACCGGCGCCATCACGGCTGCCAAAGCGGCTGCCACCGTTGCTCGGGCGTGGCTCGAAGCGAGCTTCGAGGCCTTCCAATTGATACGGATTGAACTTGCGGCCAACAAATTTCTCGATGCGGCGCAGGGCAGGCACTTCGTGCTTGGCAGCGAAGGAGATGGCAATACCGTCACGGCCAGCGCGGCCGGTACGGCCAATACGGTGGACGTAGTCTTCGGCAAACTTAGGCAGGTCGAAGTTCACCACGTGGGTGATGCCGGCCACATCAATACCACGGGCAGCGACGTCGGTGGCGACCAGCACATCGATCTCGCCCTTCTTCAGGCGGGCCAGGGTACGGGTACGCTCGCGCTGCGGCATGTCGCCGTGCAGGGCGGCGGCCTTCTTGCCTTGGCCCAGCAGGCGGTCGGCAAGGTCAGCGGCGTCCAGCTTGGTGGCGATGAAGATGATGGCCTGGCCGACGGCTTCGTCTTCCAGGATGCGATCCAGCAGCTTGGCTTTGTGGGTGATGTCGTCAGCGTAGTGCAGCTTTTCGACAATCTGTTCCTGGCGCTTGGGCGGCGGGGCAATTTCAATGCGCTGTGGGTCGGTCAGCAACGACTGGGCGATGGTGGCGATATCGCCATCCAGCGTGGCCGAGAACAGGGCGGTGACGCGCTCCTTGGGCAGCTTGGTGGCGATATGGGCGATATCGTCGCGGAAGCCCAGATCCAGCATGCGGTCGGCTTCGTCCAGTACCAGCATTTCAAGACGGCCCAGGTCGATACGGCCACGGTCCATCAGGTCGATCAGGCGGCCAGGGGTGGCGACCAGGATTTCGACGGGGCTGGACAGCAGCTTGATCTGCAGCGGGTAAGGCATGCCGCCCACAACGCTGACCACCTTGGCGTGGCGGATTTGCTTGCCATAGGTTTCGGCAGCGCTCTTGATCTGGGCAGCCAGTTCACGGGTGGGCGACAGCACCAGAATGCGTGGGCCCTTGCCGGGGCGTTCGGTTTTTTCGGTCAGGAAGTTCAGTGCGGGCAGCATGAAGGCTGCGGTCTTGCCTGTGCCGGTGGCTGCCGAAGCCATGACATCGCGACGTTGCAGCAGCAGGGGAATGGCGGCTGCTTGGACTGGCGTGGGTTCGGTGTAGCCAGAGGTAACGAGGGTGTCAAGAATAGGCTGGGCAAGGCCGAGGTCGGCGAAGGTGACTTGTGTCAAAGCGGTTTCCTAGGTGGTGCTTGCCGATAACAATTAATCGGAAAGCGAACGAACCCGAGCACAGACGCCACGACTAAACAAGCCCCGTATTATGGGCCGACAGGCTAAAACCCGTCCGGCGCGGCATGCGCGTAGATTCGTAATTGGTTTACTAGCCTGGTTTTCCCAGGCTGACAAAGCTGAGATCGGCAGGGCCCGAACTTAGGCTGATATGCGGATCGGCAGCGCCACATCGACGCTAACCGAAAGAGCGCCAAAACGTTGAAACTGCAACGGCGCGGAGGTCAGGTATCGATGATCGTGCACCGTGTTTCGATGCAACGGGGCGCAGTATGCTGAAAACAAAAGAAAAAATCAAATACTTTGTGCGTTGCAGAAAGATCGGCATGCTAAAATGCTCCGTTTCCAGAATCGAAATTGACAGGTTTCTCTTATGAGCCGCGCATTACGTAACATCGCTATCATCGCCCACGTTGACCATGGCAAGACCACGCTGGTGGACCAATTGCTGCGCCAATCGGGCACCTTCCGTGAAAACCAGCAGGTCGACGAACGCGTGATGGACAGCAACGATCTTGAAAAAGAGCGCGGCATCACGATTCTGGCCAAGAACACTGCCATCGATTTCGAAGGCACGCACATCAATATCGTCGACACCCCCGGCCACGCCGACTTCGGTGGCGAGGTTGAGCGGGTGCTGGGCATGGTGGACGGCGTACTGCTGCTGGTCGATGCCGTCGAAGGCCCCATGCCGCAAACCCGCTTCGTGACCAAGAAGGCATTGGCCCTGGGCCTGCGCCCCATCGTGGTGATCAACAAGGTGGACCGTCCTGGTGCGCGCCCTGATTGGGTGCTGGACCAGACCTTCGACCTGTTTGACCGCCTGGGTGCGACCGACGAGCAGCTCGACTTCCCCATCATCTACGCGTCGGGCCTGAACGGTTTCGCCAAGCTGAACCTGGATGAAACCTCGGACAATATGCGCCCCCTGTTCGAGACCGTGCTCAAGCATGTTCCTACCCCGCCGGGTAACCCTGATGCACCGCTACAGCTGCAACTGGCCGCACTGGATTACTCCACCTATACCGGTCGCCTGGGGGTTGGACGCGTGATCAACGGCCGCATCAAGCCGGGCCAGCAAGTCGTGGTGATGAACCATGAAGAGCAGGTGGCTTCCGGCCGCATCAACCAGGTGCTGGGTTTCCAGGGCCTGGAGCGGGTGCCTGTGGAGTCGGCCGAGGCTGGCGACATCATCATCATCTCCGGTCTGGACGATATCGGTATTGGCGTCACCATCTGTGACAAGGAATCCCCGGTAGGTCTGCCGGTCCTGGGTGTGGACGAGCCCACCCTGACCATGGACTTCATGGTGAATACCTCGCCGTTGGCCGGCACCGAAGGCAAGTTCGTGACCAGCCGCCAGATTCGCGACCGCCTGAACAAGGAACTGCTGACCAATGTGGCGCTGCGTGTTGAAGATACCAGCGATGCGGATATCTTCCGTGTCTCTGGTCGCGGTGAACTGCACCTGACCATCCTGCTGGAAAGCATGCGTCGCGAAGGCTTCGAAATGGCCGTGGCCAAGCCGCGCGTGGTGTACAAGGAAATCAACGGCGTGAAGTGCGAGCCGTATGAAAACCTGACCATCGACCTGGAAGACAGCCACCAGGGCGCCATCATGGAAGAAATCGGTCGTCGCCGTGGCGAGCTGACCAATATGGAAAGCGATGGCCAGGGTCGTACCCGCCTGGAATACCATATTCCTGCCCGTGGCCTGATCGGCTTCCAGTCCGACTTCATGACCATGACTCGTGGTACCGGCCTGATGAGCCACGTGTTTGACGACTACGCTCCGACCAAGCCTGATATGCCTGGCCGTCACAATGGCGTTCTGATCTCGCAGGATGACGGCGAAGCCGTGGCCTATGCACTGTGGAAGCTGGAAGACCGCGGCCGCATGTTCGTGAGCCCTGGCGACAAGCTGTATGAAGGCATGATCATCGGCATCCATAGCCGCGACAACGATCTGATCGTGAACCCGATCAAGGGCAAGCAGCTGACCAACGTGCGCGCCTCGGGTACCGATGAGGCTGTGCGCCTGACCACCCCGATCAAGCTGACGCTGGAATCGGCCGTGGAGTTCATCGATGACGACGAACTGGTGGAAATCACCCCGGTGAGCATCCGTATCCGCAAGCGCCACCTGAATGAGCATGACCGCAAGCGCGCCCAGCGTGCTTCGGAAGGCTGATTGCAGCCTGTTTGGTGAGTGGAAAAAACGGCAACCCATCGGGTTGCCGTTTTTTTTATGTCCGATCGATGAGCGTGCCGCTCATCATCCGACGCGCTCACGCCCTTGCAGCAGCCGCAGCTGGCGCGGGCTGAGCCCCGTGGCCTGCTTGCATTGCTTATGCAAGGCGCTCTGGTCAAAGAAGCCGGTATCGACCGCGATGTCGGCAATGGAAGCCGACGAGGAACGAATGGCATGCAGTGCGGCTTCAAGCCGGGTGCGCCTGACGAACTCGCCGGTACTGACCTGGAACACCCATTTCATCCGTCGATCCAGTTGTGCGATAGAAAGACCTGCGATATCGGCTAGTTCCTGAAGGGTAAGATGACGGGCATAGTTGGCTTGGATGTAATCAATGGTGCGTGCGAATCCAGCATCAAGCAGGCCCTCGCGGCTCAGCTCGGTCAGATCCTTGGAGATGCAGACTAGCCCAAGCAGCCGGCCCTCGGCATCCTGTATGGGTTGCTTGTTGGAAACGCACCAGCCTGCACCTCCGTCGTTGTACAGCGTCAGGTCCAGGCTATCGACGATGGGCCGGCTGGCGGCGAAAACAAGGGCATCCTGCGCGCAGTAGCGTTTTGCCATGTGGCTGGGAAATAGATCATATGCGGTACAACCAATGGCCTCATGCTTATTCCGCAAGTGGCAGCGGGCAACACAGCCATTGGACATGGCGAGATAGCGTCCTTCCGTATCCTTGACGGAAAAGACAACATCAGGGAGCCGCTCGAACAACGATTCCACAAATAGCACGTCGTTCAACTGCCTCACAACATAGGGGCGATGGCTAGCCAGGATGCTGACTGCAAGCATGGGTAACTCCCAGGTATGCCGGGCGCCCGGCGGCTCGCAGCGAGGCATGGCCTGCTGCATGTCTTTGGGCTGCGCGCACTGCATGGTTCTGCAGCCGGCCCTCGCGGGATGGCCCGCCATCCCTGCCTATTTATTAGCAAAGAACAGGAAAAGCCACTGGAGGGCCCAGTGGCTTTTCAGGTACTGCCGAATCGGTTTACCTAGGTTCAGTCATACGTGGCGTTGATGCTAACCCCGCTGAAAGGCTGCTTGGCCTGCATCATGATGTATATCCACTGCTTGGTTGGTGGTGCTGCAACAGTGATACTCTCATTGTTGCCAGTGTGTATCGAAGACGCATCAAAAACTGTGGTGGTGGGATAGCGGTTGAAGCCTGCGTACAGATCGACATCACCGGTTCCGCCAGTGGTCCAGAGTTTCAGGTTGCGCGCACCGATAGGCAGCAGGATGTAGGCGTAAGAGCGTGTGCTGCTTGTCCAGCCACCGATCGAGCAACCGTTGCTCAGGTAGTAAGGGTGGTTGCAAGCCGGCAAGATAACATTGTTGCCTGGCATCGGTGGCTCCCCGGCTGTGGTGGCTGTTTGCGCCCACGCGGCGAACTCGGTGTCGTAGCTTGTACCGATCTGGCTCATGTAGGTCTGATAGCCGTTGTAATCACCGGTACGGAAGCGCGCAACCACGTTGTCCACATCGCTGCGATGGCGTTCAAACATGAACCGCGTTGCCATATAGCCCCAGCGATACGCACGGTTGGTGTAGTCGCTCATGGCGTAGTTGTTGCCGAAGATCTGGCTGAGCTTGTATTGGCCGTTGCGTGCAGCGTCTATGCTGGCCTGGTTGTTATTGCGCAGCGAGAGATATTCACCCAAGCCCTCTAGCCACCATACCGTGGGCTTCGCAACGCTGGCGCCAAAATCGCCATACATATTGAATCGGCCATCAAGGTAATGCACATACTCGTGCTCAAGGTTCCAGACCTTGAAGGTCGGGCGCAGCCATGAGGCTTCGTGGGCAATAAAGCGGGCCTGGTTACCAGCGGCGGCAGGGTTGCCTTCCAGGTACATGCCACCGTTGTCGGTGTCGATGTCGTAGATGATAGAGGCGTACTTGTCGTAGTTGGTGTAATCGTCGAACACCACGACTTCCAGCGATGTATTGTTATCGTTGGCCACCGGCGTACGGTTGGTCTGCATCATGTCGTGGAAGTACCCCTCCTCATTTTGCAGCAGCGTGCAGGATTCCTGCAGCTGTGCGGTGGTCATGTCCTGCGCACGGATGCGGATCGAGGGGCTGCAGGTGTGGTTGATGGTGAGTACTGCGTTGGCGACCTGCTCTTCGAAGTTGCAGACACCATACTGGGCGCAGTTGGCATTGTCGTAATACCTGACTGCCTTTGCTGCCGTCAGCCAGAGCGCGGAATCGGCGCCCGTCATGCTGGTAGTGGCCAGCATGTTCTGGATCATGGGCTTGACGGTGGGCTTGAGTTCGGTGAACTGCATCATGCGGAACGCTTCATTGGCCGCGTCGGTGAGATGGAAGGCGATGGCACCGCCGAGCAAGGCGGCCTTGTTGTTGACCACGAACTGGTTCAACGCAATCGCGTGGCTTGGGTTGGCCTTCAGGATCACTTGGGAATCGGATCTACCGCTGGCATAGAAATAGACGGTCAAGACACCGGTGAAGGCATCCCTGGCAGAGCGCACAAAGAGTGGCTGCACTGCATTGGGGGCACCCGTCGTGTTGGTGTAGCGCTGCACCAGCGACCGCATATCGTCAAGGTGGTAGGCCTCGTCGCGCAGGTTGGTGATCAAGTACATGGTTTCCATCGCAGTGGGCGGTGCAATGGTGTTGTTCTGAAATAGCGCGGTGCCCTGTACCAGCGACCTGATGGCTGGGCGCATGGTGCCGAGCAGCGTGCTCGACGGCCATGGCATCACATTCCCGTGGGCCAGGTAGTAGCCGGCACGCAGGTAGATGATCAGGTTGATGAGATTGCGGTTGCTGGCATTGTAGGCGGCAGCTTCCTGGGCAAAACGTGCTGCGACGGCATTCATGTTGCCAGCGCTATAGATCTGCGCGGCCTGGGCCGCATTGAGCGAAAACAGGCCGTAGTGGCACTCGTAATCGGGTAGTGAGACGATATAATTGGCCAGATCGTTGCCGGAGTAGCTGGCCAGGCGGTTCATATCCCGGCATTCAGGCGTGGTCGCCAATGGCGCTACGTTCGGGTCAAAGCGGAGGTGCTGCTTGGGCAGTTGCAAGTCTGTCCTGGGCTTGCGGCTTTCACTCAGGTTGTAGAGGCTTTGCTCTACCGTTGGTGGGAGGACTTGGCGCGTATGCGGCTTGGGGAGATTGCGCTCCGCCTTGTCGGGGTGCGCTTGCGCCAGCGGGGTGAGACAACCCAATAGCAAGGCGGCCAGCAAGGGCCGGTGGTATGCAGGTTTCATCAACTCTATCCTTTTATTCCGTAGACGATCGCCTGGGCCCTGGCTTTGCGAGCAGTGCGACTCGCGCCGGTAACCTGGCCTGTGTTGTTGCGGTGCTTACTATGCGGCAAAGGAATGATTGGAATCTTGTAGCGGTTCATTGCCGGAACAGTGTTTTTTGACAAGTAGAGGTTGCGCGGGTTTGTCCATGACTTGTCCTGGCTTGGGTAGGCCGGATGCCACGGCTAAGAACGTTTGTTTTTGTTGTTTTTCAATGATTTAGGCGAAGTTCGCCATGGATGAGGTGATATGAGAAAGCTGTATGAGGCGGCCAATGCCCTCGAGGCACATATGATTCTTAACCTGCTGGAGATGGAAGGCCTCAGGGGCAGGGTGGATGGCGAATACTTGGAGGGTGGGGTTGGGGAGCTACAGGCCCATCCGCTGGTGCGCGTGATGATCGAGGAAGCTGACTATGAGCGAGGCAGGGAGATCATTGTCCGCTGGGAGGCAGAGCAGCCCGCTACTGTGCAGGAGCCCAAGCGGCTCGGAAAATGGGTATGGCTGGGGCTGGGCGCCTTCGCTGGTGCGGCATTGATGGCGCTATCTCTACGCCCGCCAGTAACCACAGACGGGATCGATTTCAACCGAGACGGCGTGCTGGAAGAAAAATGGAGCTTTTCGGGGGCTGCGCTTCAGAAGGTAGAGCGTGACCGTAACCGCGACGGCAAGATGGACTACGCGAGCGACTATGATCGGCGCGGCATGATCGATGCTTCAGAGCAGGACGATGACTTCAATGGCACCCTGGAAACGCGGGCGCGGTATGAAGAAGGCAGTATCGTGAGTTCCGAACGCGATATCGACGGCGACAGCTTCTTCGAATACAAGGAATTCTTCGAGCATGACGTGCTGGCGCGGACCGAAATACTGCACCCTAATACCGGCCTGCCGCGCAAGATTGTCTACTACGTGAAACTGAGGATGGATTACGTGGAGCTGGATACGAACGGAGATGGCACGATGGATACAAGGGTGCGGTATGACCCGGATGGCGAGCCGGTATCGCGAGAAGCCATCGCGCCGAAGACAAGCTGAAGACCCACCCAAAAACCGTTCAGGCACATCGCCGGATATGGGGTGCCTGGCATCAGGTAGTGACGGCGGATGGGTGCAATTCGGGTTCGCTTGGGTTAAAGAAGAAGACCATGCCAAGTTTGGCATGGTCCTGCTGGTGGCTGAGTGGTGCGGCCGAGTTTGCGGATAGGCTGCTTAAAGGATGGGGAAGTTGCTGCGGACAAACGGCGCCACGTTCTCGCTAAGCAGCTTGTGGGTACGCGTGGTCGGATGCAGGGTGTCCCAGAACACGAAGGTGTCGGGGTTGCTGCACTCGTTGCGCGGCGACTGGCTGCTCAGGTAGCTGAGGCTGCTGTCGCTGTTGATATTGAGGCAAGAGGTGGTGGTGTTGGTCATGCCATAGCTGGCTGGGCTGTTCAGCACGCTGTTGAACAGGGTATAGGTATCAAATACCCGTATGTTCAGGCTGCTGCCGTACTGCGCACGCAGGCTGGCGATCATGCTGTCCAGGCGGTTGTTGTAGTCCAGCACCTTGGCGGCCACCTGGGCAGGGTTGCCCTTGATCTTGAATACCGGTGCCTTGGAGACATCGGGCAGCTTCAGCAGCAGCACATTGCGGGCACCGGTATTGAGCAGATTCTGTAGGGCGCTGGTTTCGCCAGCAATGACCTGATCCACGCTACGGTCATAGTTCACGAAGTCATTGCCACCTATCAAGACCGTGAACAGGGTTTTCTCCGGCCGGTAGGCCGCGGCCTTCTGCATGTACTCCTTGTACGACTGCACTTGGTCGGTTACGCCGGCAATGACGTATTTCTCGGTATTGACGCCGGCACCACCCACGGCCCAGTTATAGAGCGGCAGGCGCAGGCTGTCGGCCAGGTATTCAACCCAGTTGTTGCCGTTGCTGAAGCGGCCCAGGAACCAGCTATTGCGGTTGGGCAGCAGCCATTGCGAGGCGTTGTACATGTTCTGGGTGTCGGACAGGCTGTCGCCAAAGGCCACGATGCGGTTGATGCCGCCCAGCTGGGCAGCACTGTCCTGGCTCCAGACGGTGTAGTTGAACGACAGCGAATTGTCGGCCGCAGCCCACATGGCCACATTGGAACCCAGGCCCTTGCGGCTGAGTGTGCTCTGGCACACGGACTTGAGGGTGTCCTGGCTGGTATCGCTGTAGAACATATTCTTCCAGGCCAGCATGCTGCTGGACCACCAGCTACCGTAGACACGGTAGTAATCGCTGTTACCGGTATTGAGCGCCCACACATAGTTGGTGGTCGGCCGAAGCTTGGTGCCCGTGGCGTAGTAGCAGCGCAGATAGGTATAGGTGCTGCCTGACGCCCGTATGGTCATGCCGTCCTGGCTCAGCTTGTTGCGCTTGAGCTTGTACAGGGACTCGGCGGAGGCCGGGCCGTGGGGGGACAGGTAGCTGCCCAGGATGGGGTCGGGGCGGATGTCGGCCGCGTTGGTGGGGGTGGATGCGTGGGCCCATGAGGACAGTAGCAGGGCGCCAAGCAGCAGGGTTTTGTTTTTCATTGTTGTCTCCTCGTTCTGGGGGAAATCACCAGCCCGATAGCGGGACGACGCCCGTCGCAACACGGGGCCAAGCTGTCGTACCGATGGGGGTGACGGATGGAGGCGAACCTCAGCCTCCGTGCCCGAGTGTTGCGTACCGCGTGATTCGAGCAAGCACTTGGGCAGGTGCGGATCATAGCGCGTGATTTTACCTGTTGAGCGTTTGCTCTAATTTTGTCGCATGGCTGCAACTATTTGATGTTGATCAAAAAATCAAGCAGGTATTGCAGGTTGTGGCAGCTGCGCCAAAGCAGTACGGGTGTGCAATGCACCGTGCTGGTGCGCCAACGGGCAGGCCGGAGCCGGTGCGGCAGTGAGACATGCTGCGCCGCACAATCGAGCGCTTGCTTGACTAAAAAATCACTGGGACGTATGTTTCAAACAACCGTTTGATTGAATCGGCTATGCTTATGGGTAAACCAGACCCGACACAGCTGCGAAATCGGCGGCGCAGAACAACACGGCAAAAACAATGAATGGCTTAGGCGAAACACGGCAGCTCGATACCGCGACACGCATTCTCGATGCGGCCGAGGCACTGTTTGTGGAGCATGGATTCGAGGCCACTTCGATGCGCATGATCACACAGCGTGCCGAGGTGAACCTGGCTGCGGTGAACTACCACTTTGGTAGTAAGGATGCCTTGTTCCAGGGGGTGTTCACCCGTCGGCTGACACCTTTGACACAGCTGGCAGTGCAGAACCTGGACAGGCTGGAAGCCGCGGCCCAGGGAGAGCCTGTGTCGGTGGAGCGCATCATGCGTGCCTTTATGGACGCGGCACTCGATATTGCCCATGACCCCAAGCGGGGCGGGGTGATTTTCGTGCGCCTACTCAGCCGTACCTTTATCGAGGCGCATCCAGTACTACGCGAGAGCCTGCCCTGGCACTACGAAGAACTGGTTGCGCGCTACGCCAAGGCAACCGCCAAGGCACTGCCTGAGCTGGATGCCATAGAGCTGCAATGGCGGCTCAATTTCGCTTTTTCGGCGATTTTCAATGCGTTTGCTGGCAATAACATTCTGCGGCTGTTTGTTATCGATCCGGTGGTCAACGCGCGGGATCCGCGCCTGATCGCCACTTATCTCGTGCCCTTCGTCGTGGCCGGCCTGACAGCGCCGGTTACTGCAAAGGGTGCGGGTTCAAGCTTTTAACCTCCTGGGAAGGAAGACCTCATGGCACTCACCATCCTGATCGTCATCGTTGCGATACTGGCGCTAGGCTATCTACGCGCGCCGCTGATCGCCTGGACCATTGCGGCATTGGCCGGCATCGCTTACGGTGTTTACGGCGGCTGTGGCCTGCATCTGGGCTGGCTGATCGGCGCGGGCGTGATTGCAGCGATATTCAATATTGTTCCGCTGCGTCGTGCACTGTTGACTGGCCCTATCTTCGGCATCTTCAAGAAGATTACCCCTGCCATGTCGCAGACCGAGCAAGAAGCCATCAATGCCGGTACTGTCTGGTGGGATGCCGAGCTGTTCTCGGGCAAGCCTGATTTCAAGAAACTGCATGGCTACAACGCGCCCAAGCTGAGCGCCGAGGAGCAGGCCTTTCTGGATGGCCCGACCGAGCAGCTGTGCAGCATGATCGACGATTGGAAGATCACCCATGAGCTGAAGGATCTGCCGCCCGAAGTGTGGCAGTTCATCAAGGACAATGGCTTCCTGGGCATGATCATCAAGAAGAAATACGGTGGCGTGGAGTTCTCCAACTACGCGCATGCCCGTATTGTGACCAAGATTGCTACCCGTGGTGGTACGGCCGCTGTTTCGGTGATGGTGCCGAACTCGCTCGGACCGGGGGAGCTGCTGCAGCACTATGGCACCGAGGCGCAGAAGGACTACTACCTGCCTCGTCTGGCCAAGGGCCTGGATATTCCCTGCTTTGCCCTGACCAGCCCCTATGCCGGTTCCGATGCGGGTGCCATCCCCGACTTTGGCGTGGTGACCCGTGGCTCGTATACCGATCCGCGTACCGGCCAGCGCCATGAAAACGTGGTGGGTATCCGCCTGAGCTGGGAAAAGCGCTGGATTACTCTGGCGCCCATCGCCACCGTGCTGGGCATGGCTTTCAAGCTGTATGACCCTGAGCATATCCTGGGCGACAAGGAAGACATCGGTATCACCTGTGCGCTGATTCCGACCGAGCACGAGGGTGTGCAGATCGGTCGTCGCCATGCGCCACCGGGCTCGGCCTTCATGAATGGCCCGACCATGGGCAAGGATGTGTTCATTCCGCTGGAGTGGATCATCGGTGGCAAGGACTACGCCGGTCAGGGCTGGCGCATGCTGGTAGAGTGCCTGTCGGTGGGCCGCGCCATTTCCCTGCCCGCCATGTCGGTGGCCTCGGGCAAGTTCGCCAGCTTTGTGACCGGTGCCTATGCCCGGGTGCGTGAGCAGTTTGGCCTGTCCATCGGCAAGTTTGAGGGGGTGGACGAAGCACTGGCACGCATCGGTGGTTATACCTACCAGATGGATTCGGCCCAGCGCTTGGCCTTGTCTGGCCTGGACAGCGGCGAGAAGCCGTCTGTGATTTCCGCCATCCTGAAGTATCACAACACCGAGCGCATGCGTAAGGTGCTGAACGACGCCATGGACATCCACGGCGGCAAGGCAGTGGTGCTGGGGCCACGCAACTACCTGGGCAATGCCTACCAGACCATTCCGGTCGGCATTACCGTGGAAGGCGCCAATATCCTGACCCGCTCCATGATCATCTACGGCCAGGGTGCCATCCGCTGCCATCCTTTTGTGCTGCGTGAAATGAAGGCTGCCATGGCCAACAATGGCGCCGAGTTCGACAAGGCCTTCAGCGGCCATATCGGTTTCGTGTTCGATAACGCCATCCGCAGCTTCGTGATGGGCGTGACCGGCTCCAAGCTCAATTCCGCCCCTGTGGGTGGTGATCTGGCCCAGTACTACAAGGACATCGAGCGTCTGTCGGCGGCCTTTGCCCTGGCTTCCGATATGGCCATGTTCAGCATGGGTGGCTCGCTCAAGTTCCGCGAGAAGATCTCGGCGCGACTCGGTGATGTGCTGTCCAACCTGTACATTGCCACCTCGTCGCTGAAGCGTTTTGCGGATGACGGCAGCCCTAAGGACGACCTGCCGCTGCTGAAGTGGGCTGTGCTGCAGGCGCTGCATGATGCTCAGGAAGCGCTGACTGGTTTCCTGGCCAACCTGCCTAACCGTCCGCTGGCCTTTGTGCTGAAGTGGATCATCTTCCCGCTGGGTCGCCACTTCACTACGCCGCGTGACCGTCTGGGCACCAAGATCGCCCGCCTGTTGATGCAGCCTGGTGCTGCCCGCGACCGCCTGACCCGCGATGTCTATGTGCCCAAGAATGAGGCTGATGCCGTTGGTGTGCTCAACTATGCATTGAGTGCCCATATCGAGGCCGAAAGCACTGAAGGCAAGCTGCGTCGCGCCCAGCGCGACGGCAAGCTGAAGGCGCTGAATGCCCAGGGCCGCCTGGATGAAGCATTGGCCAGCGGCCAGATTACCCAGGCCGAGCATGAGATTGTGACCCGTGCCCGCCGGCTCAAGCGCGAAGTCATCATGGTCGATGATTTCGACAAGATGCTGGATCAGCACGATACCGAAATCAGTGCCCGGATTCCGGTGTAATACCTAGCTTATTCGTGGGTGTGAAAAACCAACGAGAACTGTAGTCGAAAAGCCGCGTCAGCCCAGTCTGGCGCGGCTTTTCAGCAAATTACGCACAGGTGCTGTGCTATGCTCGCCACATTCTCGGCCGAGCGCTTGAATGAATTGGCTGAATCGGCCGAAGAGCTGTTTTACCTACCACAACGGAGACAACAAATGACGATGCACGCACTTCGTGTTACCGCGCTGCTGGTTGGCGCTGCTTTCGCCCACCAGGCCTACGCCTCGGGGTATCACTTCGGTACCCAGTCGGTCAGCGCCCAGGGCACGGCCAATGCCTCCGGTGCGGCGGCAGAAGATGCCTCCACCCTGTTCTACAACCCCGCCGGCCTGAGCAACCTCAAGGGCACGACCATGACGGGCGTGTTGAACGTGGTAGTGCCGAACGGCAAGTTCACTGACGAAGGCTCGCATACCAACCCGATACCGGGTGTTGTGCAGGGTGGCCGCAGCACCGCCAATGGGCAAAAGAACAACAACGGTGGCGACTTTGTCGAGCCCACCGGCGTGCCACACGCCTATATGTCGCATCAGATCAGCGATCGCGCCACCCTGGGCTTTGGCCTGTTCGTGCCATTCGGTTCCAAGACCCAATACGATGACAACTGGGTAGGCCGCTACAACATCATCAAGACCGAGCTCAAGACCATAGCCTTGAACCCGTCGTTCTCGCTCAAGGTCAACGAGAAGGTCTCTTTCGGTGCAGGTATTACCGCCCAGCATATTGAAGGCAAGCTGATCAAGGCGGCTGACTTTGGTACCGGCGCTATCGCTGCATTGTTGCCCGCCGTGCAGGCTGGCCAAGTGCCTGCCTCCATGCTGCAACTATTGGGCAATGTTGGTGTTGGCAAGGGTCCGCTGCCCGGTAACCCTGAGTACGACGGTCGCGTCAAGATCAAGGGCGATGACTGGGGCTTTGGCTGGAACATGGGTGTGATGTTCAATATCGATGAAGACACCCGTATTGGCATGGCCTATCGTTCCAAGATTTCGCACAAGCTCACCGGTACGGCTGAGTGGACGCTGCCGGAAGCCAACCTCAAGGCCTTGCCGGCTGTGGGCAGTACCGTATACAACGGCCTGATTGCCCGTGGCTATGTCAACGGCGCAGCCAACCTGGCGGTGGATACGCCGGAGTCGATCTCCATTTCCGGCTACACGAAGATCAGCGACCGCCTGGCGCTGATGGGCGACATTACTCGTACCCGTCACTCGCGCTTCCAGGACCTGACAGTGAACTTCACCACGGGTCTGGCACCGTCCAATACGCCGGAAGATTGGAAAGACACCACCAAGGTCTCGTTCGGTGGTAGCTACAAGCTCAATGACAGCTGGTTGCTGCGTGCTGGCCTTGCCTACGATGAATCGCCGGTCAACGACAACAACCGTACGCCTTCCATTCCTGACATGGATCGCAAGTGGTTCTCGGTCGGTGCCAACTGGGCGGTGAGTAAGCACAGCTCGTTCGACCTGGCCTACTCCTATGTCCACGTCGGCGAGCCGACCATCAACAACTACGATAACGGTGGCCTGGCCCCCGGCGTTTGCGACAGCACCAAGAACACCTCGAGCTGCGCAACCGTCAAGGGCCGCTACGATGTGTACTCGCACATCCTGGGTATTCAGTACAACCTGGCGTTCTAAGCATTATGATCACACCCGCACGGGCCAGTTGGCCCGTGCGGGTGTTTTTTGCCCGCCAACTGGCTTGCCGACCGGCCGGGTGTAACCTGTTGTAACGGATGGCTGGGAAAATTCAATCGCCCAAGTTTGTCGAATTATCGAGCAAGCGCTTGGCAGAAACGAACGTTTGCATTAATGTCTACACTAAGCAAACTGGATAGGCTCTGAGGCGGGTGTTTTTGCCCCCAAGAACATCGCGGTTGAATTTTGCGAGCCCCCGATCGACTCCCCAAAATCGAGGAATACCATGTCCCAATCCAAATTCATCGTCCGCAAGGTGGCCGTACTCGGCGCCGGCGTGATGGGCGCGCAGATCGCTGCCCACCTCGCCAATGCCAATGTGGAGGCCATCTTGTTCGACCTCCCGGCCAAGGAAGGCCCCAAGAACGGTATCGCGCTCAAGGCCATCGAAGCCTTGAAGAAGCAGAACCCGGCGCCGTTGTCCTCCAAGGGCCGCGCCGATTTCATCACCCCGGCCAACTATGATGAGCACCTGCATCTGCTCAAGGATTGCGATCTGGTCATCGAAGCCATCGCCGAGCGCATGGACTGGAAGCTGGGTCTGTACGAAAAGGTTGCTCCGCACCTGGGTGCGCAGACCATTTTTGCAACCAATACCTCCGGCCTCAGCATCAACAAGCTGGCCGAGGGCTGCCCTGAAAGCATGCGTGCGCGCTTCTGCGGCATCCACTTCTTCAACCCGCCCCGCTACATGCACTTGGTGGAGATCATCCCCTGCGTGACCAGCGATGCCGAGATGCTGGATCAGCTGGAAGCCTTCCTGGCTACCACACTGGGCAAGGGCGTGATCCGCGCCAAGGATACCCCCAATTTCGTGGCCAACCGCATCGGCGTGTATTCCATGCTGGCGGCTATCCACAATGCGGAGAAGTTCGGCATCCGCTTCGACATCGTTGACGACCTGACCGGCCCGCGCCTGGGTCGCCCGAAGTCGGCGACCTTCCGTACTGCCGACGTGGTGGGCCTGGATACCTTCGCCCATGTGGTCAAAACCATGCAGGACACCCTGCCCAACGACCCCTGGCACAGCCTGTTCCAGTCGCCGCAATGGCTGGCCAAGCTGATCGAAGCCGGCGCGCTGGGTGCCAAGACCAAGGTCGGTATCTACAAGCGTGAAGGCAAGACCAAGCTGGTGCTGGATCCTGCGGCCGGTGCCTATGTCGAGGCCAACAAGAAGGGCGACGACGCGGTCAAGGAACTGATGAAGATCAAGGATCCGGGCAAGCGTCTGCTCAAGCTGCGTGAATCCGCGCATCCGGAAGCCCAGTTCCTGTGGGCCTGCTTCCGCGATGTGTTCCACTACATTGCCTTCCATCTCGACACCGTGGCTGACAATGCCCGCGACGTTGACCTGGCCATACGCTGGGGCTTTGGCTGGAACGAAGGCCCGTTCGAGACCTGGCAGGCTGCTGGCTGGAAACAGGTTGCCGAGTGGGTGAAGGCCGATATCGAAGCCGGCAAGACCATCAATAGCTCGCCCCTGCCTGCCTGGGTGTTTGAGCGCGATGGCGTGCATCAGCCTGAGGGTTCGTTTAGCGCCAGCAAGAACGCGCTGGTGCCGCGCTCCAAGCTGGATGTCTACCAGCGTCAGCTGTTCCCCGCGCAACTGGTCGGCGAAGCCGCACCGGTGTACGGCGAAACCGTGTTCGAGAACGAGGGCGTGCGTGCCTGGACCTCGGGCGACGGCGTGCTGGTGATCTCCTTCCTGAGCAAGGCCCATGCCATTGGTCCGGCCGTGCTGGAAGGCATCAATAAGTCCATCGACATTGCCGAAGCCCAGTTCAAGGGCGTGGTGGTGTGGCATCCGGAAGAGCCGTTCTCGGTCGGCGCCGATCTGTCGTCCATGCTGCCTGCCTTCATGGCGGGTGACTGGGCCAGCATCGAGAAGATGCTGAGTGACTTCCAGGCCATGACCATGCGTCTGCGCTACAGCCAGATTCCGGTGGTGTCGGCAACCCGTGGCTATGTGTTTGGCGGCGGCTGCGAAGTGGCGTTGCACTCTGACCGCGTGGTGGCACACCTGGAAAGCTATGTTGGTCTGGTCGAAGTGGGCGTGGGCCTGCTGCCCGGTGCCGGCGGCACCAAGGAATTCGCCCTGCGCGCCGCACAAGAGGCCCGTGGTGACGTGTTTGCCGCACTGAAGGATCGCTACATGACCATCGCCACCGCCAATGTGGCCAAGAGCGCCGAGGAGGCCAAGCATCTGGGCTTCTTCCGTGACTCGGATGTGATCGTGTTCAACCAGTACGAGCTGCTGCACGTTGCCAAGCAACAGGCATTGTCCATGGCCGAATCCGGCTACCGTGCGCCCCTGAAGGTCAAGGGCTTCCCGGTTGCAGGCCGCTCGGGCGCGGCTTCGATCAAGGGCCAGCTGATCAACATGATGGAAGGCGGCTTTATCTCCAAGCACGACTACCATATCGGCGCGCTGATCGCCGACATCATCACCGGTGGTGATGTCGAAGCCGGTACGCTGGTGGACGAGCAGTGGATACTCGATCTGGAACGCAAGGGCTTCCTGTCCCTGCTGAAGAACGAGAAGACCCAGGAGCGTATTGCCTACATGCTCCAGTACAACAAGCCGCTGCGTAACTAATTCGACCCTTCCCCTCGAAACGGGGGAGGGTGGCCTGCGCCAGCCGCAAGCCCTCTCTCTCCAGAGAGTCGTACCAGATTTGGAGAACTGACATGACCAAGCAAGTTCAAGAAGCCTATATCGTCGCTGCCACGCGCACGCCGGTGGGCAAAGCCCCGCGCGGCATGATGCGCTTTATCCGCCCCGACGACATGTTGGCACACACCATCCGCGAAGCCATGGCCCAAGTGCCGACGCTGGACCCGGCCCTGGTGGAAGACGTGATCGCCGGCTGTGCCTTCCCCGAGGCTGAGCAAGGCCTCAACATGGCCCGTATCTCGGCCCTCTTGGCTGGCCTGCCACACACTACCGGCGGCCTGACCATCAACCGTTACTGCTCGTCCGGCATCAATGCCGTGCAGATCGCCGCAGACCGCATCCGCATGGGTGAGGCCGACGTGGTGATCGCTGGTGGTGCCGAATCGATGTCGCTGGTGCCCATGATGGGCAACAAGGTGTCGCTCAACCCCGAGATCTTTGCACGGGATGAGAATCTGGGCATTGCCTACGGCATGGGCCTGACCGCCGAAAAGGTGGCCGAGCAGTGGCAGGTGAGCCGTGACGATCAGGATGCCTTCGCGGTGGAATCCAACCGCCGCGCCATTGCGGCTATCGAAGGTGGCGAGTTCAAGCAGGAAATCAGCCCGATCGAAGCCATCTACCGCAATCCCAACCTGAGCACTGGCGAAGTCGAGATCATCAAGAAGATACTCGACACCGACGAGGGCCCGCGTGCCGGCACCAGTATGGAAGGCCTGGCCAAGCTCAAGACAGTGTTTGCCGCCAAGGGTTCGGTCACTGCCGGCAACAGCTCGCAGATGTCCGATGGCGCGGCCGCCGTGGTGATCGTGTCCGAGAAGATACTCAAGCAGTTCAACCTGGTACCGCTGGCTCGCTATGTGGGCTTTGCCGTCAAGGGTGTGCCACCCGAGATCATGGGTATCGGCCCCAAGGAAGCGATTCCCGCCGCACTGAAGGTAGCCGGCCTCAAGCAGGACGACATTGCCTGGATGGAGCTGAACGAAGCCTTTGCCGCACAGGCACTGGCCGTGATTCGCGACCTGGGTCTTGATACCAGCAAGGTCAACCCGCTGGGCGGCGCCATTGCACTGGGCCACCCGCTGGGCGCAACCGGTGCAATCCGTACCGCTACTCTGGTGCACGGCATGCGTCGCCATGGCCAGCAAGGCAAGTACGGCATGGTAACCATGTGTATCGGCACCGGCATGGGCGCCGCAGGCATCATTCAGGCGCTGTAAAGCCAGCTTGAGCCAGAATCAGGGCCGGACGGGATAATCCCATCCGGCCTTTTTTACAGCCGCGCAGTATCGGCTATGATACGGGGCACGCTTTTCAGGGCCATCGGGTGGTCTGCAGGTATTGCAGCATGTGCTTGCCATGGCTACCCGGTACACCCTTCTGGCGGCATAGTCCGCACAAACCGAAACGGAGCGAGAAAATATGAAAAAAGCGGTTGCAGTAATGTTGATGGCGGCCAGCATGGCCGTAGGCGCTGCCGAAATCGGTGGCGTGAAGGTGGATGATGGCGTCAAGGTGGCCAACAGCGACTTGGCGCTCAATGGCGGCGGGGTACGGGTCAAGTATGGCGTGGCCAAGGTCTACGTCGGCGCGCTCTACCTGGCGCAGAAGTCCGGCGACGCCAATGCCGTGATCAACGCGGCCACCCCGCGCCGCATGCAAATCACCATGCTGCGTAATGTGGATGCAGAAGACCTGCACGCGTCCTTTATCGACGGCCTGGAAGACAATACCAGCAGCGCCGAGTTTGCCAAGTTCAAGCCGCGTATCCAGGAAATGAACGCGATTTTCCAGGCTGTGAAGAAGGTCAATACCGGTGACGTGATCGCCCTCGACTTCATTCCGGGCAAGGGCACCCAGATCACCGTCAAGGGCCAAGTGAAGGATGTCATTGCTGGCGATGATTTCGCCAGTGCGCTGCTCAAGATCTGGCTGGGTAGTGACCCTGTCAGCGGCGACCTGAAGAAGCAATTGCTGGGCGCCAAGTAAGCGTTAGCTGCGACAACAAAAGCTGCCTTCAATGAGGGCAGCTTTTTTATTGCTATGGCGAGTGGTGGCGGTATGGGTATCGCCGCAAAATGCATGTTGCATTGGACGGAAAAGCGCGTAGCGTGGTGGCTATAGCGGCGACCAAGAACTGACTGGCATTTGTTGTGCATATTGGCCGCAAGCAGCTGCTGCGTACCGATACCTTGAGGGTGCGCGGATTTCTCTCTGGAAGGTGATCATGACCAATACCCACGCCGAAGCTCCACCGCAGCCAGACAGCGGCGGCTATGCCCCCTTGCTGGCCGAGGCTTTGACCGAGACCACGGCCAGAGTGGCGGAAATGCACCATGCCATTGCCCGAGTACCGTTCTCGGTGCTGGCCAGAATACCTTTTCTGGCCCTGCCATCCCGCTTGGTACAGGTGGTGCATGACGGCATTGCGGGCAAGGTCTATGGCGCAGTCGCCAGCCTGGGGAGCCGCGCCATTCTGGCCTCAGACAGGCTGCTACCTGCACCCGACGGGCCTGCCGGGCGCCTGGCCGTGGGGGTGCGCAGTGCCGTCAATGGGGTGTTCGGTGACCATCTGGCCGACAGCGATAGCCGCCTGGGCTACCAGATGGGGCTGTTTGCCGATGGCAGGCCGATATCGGTGGCACCCGATGCACTGACCGCCTTGTGGCCGAAGCCACCGAGGCGGGTGTGTCTGCTGATACATGGACTCAGCTGTGATGAATCGTGCTGGTCGCCTGGCCCTGCCATGGCGGCAGGCTATGGCAGCCGGCTTGAGGCCGACCTCGGTTATGCGCCCTTGTATGTACGTTACAACAGCGGTTTGGCCATAGATGACAACAGCCAGCGCTTGGCCGCGCTGCTGACCATGCTGAGCCTTGGCTGGCCCGGCGGGCTGGACGAGATCGTGCTGCTGGGGCACAGCATGGGGGGCTTGCTGGCGCGCGCGGCATGCCAGCATGCACACGAACAGCAACTGGCCTGGTTGCCCAAGGTCAGCAAGGTTATCTGCCTGGGATCACCACACCAGGGTGCCCGGCTGGAGCAGTTGGGTAGGCTGGCTACCTTGGCACTCAATGCCATACCCATTACCGCACCCTTGGGGCGCATCGCGCAAACGCGCAGCATAGGCATCAAAAATCTGGGGCAAGGCTTGCGTAGCCCTGCCTGGCAGGGCAAGACCCCTCCCTTGCTGGAGGGCATAGCCTATCGCTTTATCGCCGGGAATCTGCACACCAATCCCAACCATCTGCTTGGCCACCTGCTGGGTGATGGCTTGGTCACCTTGGGCAGCGCCACCGAAACCGGTCTGCATGGCGACATTGCCCGGGTACGCCTGGGGGCGGTGGGGCATATGGGCCTGCTGCACGATGAGCGCGTCTATGGCTTGCTGCGGCAATGGCTAACGGAGTAGGGCTATAGGGGGAAGGTAAGCCCTAGAACCTAACGCTTTGGGTTTGCCGCAGTGCCAAAGGGCTTGGCAGTGCTGGCCAATGCCGCTACCATGCGCGGCACTGATGCGGTGACAGACCGCATTCACCGCGCAACCCCCCTTCCATCAAGGAGAACGAAGTGCCCCGCACGTCCAACATCATTGCCTGATGCCGACGACACCCTGCATAGCAGTGTGACGATGGCGCCTACGCGTAATCGCCCTGCTGTGCCTGCGGAAAGCTTCTTTCCCCTCTGCTAAACCCGCGCACTCGCTGCCAGGCTCCGGCCTGAGTGGATTGCCCTGTGCGCCAGTCGTCGGCTCCGATACTTGTTACGGAGACGATCATGACGACTCAATCCCTGTTCGAGGTACGCAACCTCGATCTACTGAAATACCCCCGTACACCCCATCTGCAAGGCTCGCGCCTGCAGGCCGGGGATGAAGGCCATGACCAGGTGCCCTACAGTGCGCTGGCGGGCCGCTATATCGTGGTGGAAGAAAAACTCGATGGCGGCAATGCCGGCCTGAGTTTCTCGGCCGGTGGCGAGCTGTTGCTGCAAAGCCGTGGCCATTACCTGAGCGGCGGCGGCCGTGAACGCCAATTCAATCTCTATAAGCGCTGGGCGACAGCCCACGAGCAAAGTTTGCTGGCAGGCCTGGAAGACCGCTACCTGATGTTCGGCGAGTGGCTGCATAAAAAGCATTCAGTGTTCTACGACTGCCTGCCGCACTACTTTTGCGAGTTTGATATCTGGGACTGGTCCCGGCAGTGCTTCCTGGCTACGGCGGAGCGCCATGCCCTGCTGGCGGGCATGCCTGTGCTGCCGGTGCCGGTGCTGTACGCGGGTGAGGCACCAAGGAGGCTGGATACCTTGCTGGATTTGCTGCAGCCCTCGCTGGCGCGCACGGCGGACTGGCGTATGGCCTTCGAGGCCGACGTTCGCCTGGGTGGGCTGGATCTGCCACTGGCCTGGCGGCAGACCGATCGTTCCGATCTGGCAGAAGGGCTTTACATCAAGGTCGAGGAAGATGGGCGCACCGTGGCGCGCTACAAATGGGTACGCCGCGATTTTGTGCAGACAATACTGGACTCGGGCCGCCATCATGCCGAGCAACCCTATATTGCCAATCGGCTGGCGCCTGGTGTGGATCTGTTCGCGCCCCAACTAAGCCATGGCTGGGCAGGGCAACTGGAGGCCGTATGGACTTGCTGACCTTGATACAGGCGGACAACCTGATCGCACTCAAGCAGCCTGTAAGTCTGCGTGGGCCGGCTTATGCCGAGCTGCAGCAACTGGTGGCACAGGCTGGGGCCGAGCCGGACTGGCAGGCCGTATTGGCGGCCTTGCCCTGTTTGCTGCCATTGGCCCGCACCCCGCAAGACCCTCGTTACCATGGCGAGGGCGATGTGTGGACGCATACCCGCATGGTGGTGCAGGCATTGTGTGCCGGCGAGGACTATGCCCAGGCCGATGCCGAGCGACGCTTCGTGTTGTTCTACGCGGCCTTGCTGCACGATATGGCCAAGCCGGCGACCACCACGGTGGATGCTGTCAATGGCCATATAGGCCAGCCGGGGCACTCGGGCCGTGGTGCTGTGGATGCACGCATCCTGCTCTGGCGCAGCGGCGTGCCGTTTGCACTGCGCGAGGCCATTTGCCGACTGATTGCCGTACACCAGTTACCGTTCTACGCCTTGCGCGGTAGCCGCTCCGGCCAGACTGCCGAGTTCATTGTGCGCAAGTTGTCGCACGAGCTCTGCATTGCCGAGCTGGCCGCCCTGGCGGAGGCCGACATGCGCGGCCGCTACTGCGCCGATGCGGATGAGGTGCTGCTGTATATTGAGCTGTTCCGCGAGTTGGCGCGGGAAGAGGGCTGCTATACCCAGGCACGGGCCTTTGCCGACAGCCATACCCGCATGCGCTACTTCAATGGCGACGATGTCCATCCGGACTATGCGTATCACCGCGAGCCAGGATCGCGGGTCACCGTGATGTGTGGTTTGCCCGCGACCGGCAAGAGTACTTGGCTGGCACAGCACTGCAAGGATTTGCCGCTGGTGGGGTTTGACGATGCGCGGGAAGAGCTGGGCCTGAAATATGGCGAGAACGATGGGCGTGCCGTGCATCATGCGGTGGACAAGGCCAAGGCCCTGCTGCGTGCGCGCAGCGATTTCGTCTGGAATGCCACCCATCTGTCGCGGCAGATGCGAGCCAAGACATTGGACCTGCTGTTTGCCTATGGCGCCACGGTAGAGGTGATCTACCTGGAGCAAGCCGAGCGTACGCTGCTTGAGCGCAACCGGCGGCGGGACAGCAGCCTCAGCAATACCGGCTTGCTGCGCATGCTGCACCGCTGGGAGGTGGTATTACCCAGCGAAGCGCATAGCGTGCGTTACCTGACGGCAGTGTGAGGCCGGCCCAAGCTGCCTTCCGGGGCTTGGGCCATGCTGCTTGCCGGGCTAGAACTTGAGTTCCAGCATCATGGTCCATTGGGTATAGGTGGGCGTGGTGCTGCGGCTCTGTACTGCACCTGTGCCCGTCTGGCGGCTGCGGGTCTCGTAATCCTGGTGCAGCAGGTTGTTGCCGGCCAGCCGCAGCTGGACGGCTGGGCTGAAGCGCCACTGGGCGTAGATATCCACCTGGCGCTTGGCATCGATGTCCCGCCATTCATCGACGTCGGTGCGGTTGGTATAGGCCGGCACCAGGTTGAGGCTGGCGCCCACCGTGAGAGGCACGGCCTTGAAGCGGTAGTCCAGCCCCAGGTTGAACAGCTGCGGCACCTGCTCATCCAGGCGGTTGTTAGGGCCGGGTATGTTGTCTACCCGCGACCAATAGCGGCTGTAGTTGGCGCGCAGGTCGATGGGGGGGGCATCACCCATGATCTCGGCCAGCCGCAGCTTGGCCTCCAGTTCTATGCCGTAGCTGGTGGCTTCGCCCACATTGCGGGGGCGGGATACCCAGCGGCCACTGCCCGCCGTTTCGAACTGGGTCTCGCGCCGTATCAATCCTTCTATCTGACGGCTGAACAGGCTGGCACTGACCAGCCCGCCCTGGCTGAAGTAGTGTTCATAGGCGAGGTCCAGGCCCCAGGCCAGTTCCGGCTTCAGGTTGGGGTTGCCGGCGCGGTCGGGGTCGCTGCGGCTGTTTTCTTCGTCCGACAGTACCGGGCGGGTAATCAGATCGCGGGTATTGGGCGCCTTGTAGCTACGGGTCAGGCTGGCGCGCAACTGATTCTTGCTGCTGCCGGGTATGCGGTAGACGGCATGCAACATGGGGCTCCAGACGCTGCTGTTGCTGCTGGTGGTGCCCAGGGCGTCTTC
The DNA here is from genome assembly GCF_030160395.1 of Chitinimonas prasina. Taxonomy (GTDB): domain Bacteria; phylum Pseudomonadota; class Gammaproteobacteria; order Burkholderiales; family Chitinimonadaceae; genus Chitinimonas; species Chitinimonas prasina. The sequence continues at coordinate 165,530 of NZ_BSOG01000005.1, read as the reverse complement.
ACTCTCGGTGCGTATGCCTTCCCAGCGTATGCCGGCATAGGCCGACCATTGCGGCCCCAGGTTCCATTCATCCTGGGCAAAGACCGCCAGCTTGCGTACGCGGGCCACCACCAGGTCGCCCGCGTCAGCCACCTCGGGCAGGCCGTTGACCAGCTTTACCCGGTGTTCCTCGCGGCGGCTTTGTTCCAGATCCCAACCCATGGCCATGCTATGGTCCTCGCCCAGCGGGCGTGACCATTTGCCGCCGGTGCTGAAGCCTGTCTCCTCTATCTCGCTGTCGTCCAGCCGGATTTCCTTGCGGCTGCCATCGCCCAGGAACTCCTGCCGCTGGTTTTCGCTATCTGAGCGGCTGCTATTGAAGCCGAAGCGCACATCGAGCTTGGCCCCTTCACTGAGATTGCGCTTCCAGTTGCCAAAGCCACGCAACATGGTTGATTCCGATTCGCCGTGGGATTCGGCGCGGGCGTAATCGGCCGCCGGGCCGCTCAGCCGGGTAATTGTAGAGAGGCTGTCGCTGCTGCTTTGATTGCGCATCAGAAAGGTTTGCAGGCTGACGGTGTTGCCCGGCTCGATACGCCAGGTCAGCCTGGGCGAGAAGTTCAGGTGGTAGCCGCTACCGCTGCTTTGGCTGGCGGTGACCTCGTCGTAGCTTAGTCCTGTCCGGCCATCCGTGCCCTGTCGGCTACCGCTGCTGTCGTTGCTGCGGCTGTTGCGGTTGTAGCCACCGCCGATATTGTAGTTAAGCGCATCCACCTGGGCGCCCCACTGCACGTCCAGCCTGCCCTGCAGGCGGCCGTCCTCTTCGCTCAACGCCATGCGCAGCTGGCTGGGTTGCTTGGCCTTGTAGTCCTCGCGCAGGACGATATTGATGGTGCCAGCAATGGCGCGGGCACTGTGCTCGGCCGTCGGCGCGCGCATGACCTCGATGCGTTCTATGGCATCGGGCGACAGTGAGTCAAACGAAAAGCCACGGGCAGCCGCTTCGCCATTGATCAATATCTGAGTATAGCCCTCACTCATGCCGCGCATGCGTATGCCACCACCACGGCCCGGCCCGCCGCCGACACTGACGCCAGGCAGGCGTTTCAATACTTCGGCCACGGTGCTGTCGCCGTATTTATCCAGTTCATCACGGCCGACGATGATCTTGCTGGCAGGCTGATTACGACGAATATCGCCCTCATTGGCGGCCTTGCCGGTGACCTTGATCTCCTCGGCCACCGGGGTGGGCTGGGCATTGGCGGCGGCAGAAGGGCGAGGGATTTCCTCTGCCCAGGCGCCTAGGCAGGCCAGGGTCAGGGTGGCGAGTTGCAGCGCGAAGCTGGCGTGCTGGGACTGTGCGGTATACATGGCTCGAATGGGAATGAGAATTCATCGCCAGTATCGCTCAAGCCGTGGCGGGCTACCTTGGGCAAAAGGTTACAGTTTGTAAAAACTGCGTGGGTGGCCGGGGATACGGGGCCTATTGCGCCGTATCGCATCGCTAGCGTAGGGGAGATGCGCAGGTAAATTCCAGCTGCCTTAAAGCTCGGGGCGAAAGGCCCCCAGAGGGTGCTCGAAGCAACTCACCCAACTTAAGCCAGATTCATGGTGAGATATTTAGTCTAAATAATTGACATTAATAATGTAATTGTAGATTCCCGCCTCGCTGCAGGCGCTGTTTTCTCGACCTGGTCGCGCACCTGTATTCCGACGCCTTCCGCGATGGCGCTCGGCAAGCCGAATATCCCCCCCCCTTCACCGGCTCACGCAAGCTGCACTGTTACGCCACGTCTCCGAGCAAGCCCTTGGTAAAAAAAGTGCGCGCTATACTGTCCGCCGACGCACTCCTACAATTCAACGACAAACTCATTCGGCGCTCCGATCCGCTGATACCGGGATGGCGTGGCTTGCGCCTGGTCGCCAGCGACGGCTCTCCTCTACACTTTGGCAAGCCTAGCCACACAGGCAATGCAGACGACACCCGCGGAGCACCTCATTCACCGCGCTTATGCCTATGCGGTGCTCAAGCCTATCCTGCCGCTGTTGCTTTTGGGCGCCTCTTGGGCGGCTGATCTTCTAGCTCTACCCGTCTGGGCTGCCATTTATCACACTAGTTGGCGCCTCCATCCCTTAGTCAGGGTCGTTCAAACCACCTCTCTCAATGGCGCCGCCCTGAGAGATTAAATCCACCAAAACCGCTTCTAGCAGCTCTGTGTGTGGCACAAAATCGGCAGGCGGCTTATCCCAGAAATCGTGCTTCGCTTCCAGGTGTACGCCAGTGATAAACACCTTGCCCTGGCCATAACTAAACTGTGCCGCCGCAATGCCGCCGTGATGGGCGACTTTGCCAGTGGAGGGCAGGTAGTGGCCAAGAACTTCTACTCTTTCCTGACTTGGCAACAATTGCAAAACCGATCCTGCCTGGAAGTAGGCGCCGATGATTTGCCCTGTTGGCAACCAGCGTACCTTTTCGATCCGTTCGACGGCGTCTTCATCAGCGAAATTGTCAGCCGTGATTGGGGCGATATTTAGCGCCTTAAAGGAGGATAGGCCGTCCTCGTATTCAGCCTGCGCAACGATGGCGCCGCCACAGATGCCGACATAACGGCCACCTGCACGCAACCAGCGTTGGATAGCTACGATGGTTGGCCGGCTCATCTGTTGCGGCCCGCTCGCCCAAGCGCGCAGATCATCATCTGTGCCGGGAATCAACAGCACCGAGCGCGGCGGCAAGGTTTTCAGAGCCTTGGGAATATCCGCCCAGCTTCTCAGCACGCGTGCCTTGGGGGCCAAGGCTTTCAGTGCCGGGGTTTGGGGCTGCTGCAGTATTTGCAGGATCGGCATTTCGCAATCCCGGCACACCGGCGGGCCGGCATAAATCAAAACCACTGGCGTCGCTGTCGATACCCCTTCGTGCCGTGGTGGTACTGACTGCCCACTAGCCTGCAAGGGCAGACACGCGCTCAGACCGAACCAGACCATGCCATAAAACCAATAATGTCCCATCTTTGCTCCGCTACCTTGTGATTTTTCGCGCCAGTCACTGAGCGGCAGCATCATATAGGCTGCCTGCCTCAAGGCACAAACACCACAATAATCCCGCCCAATATCACCAGACTCACCGCCGTCAGCTTAAGGCTGGTGGCCAGGCGAAAGCGCAGGCTGAAGAACAGCACGTAGCCCAACAGCGAAAACAGCAGCGTCAGGATGGCGGTCAGGTCTATCACCCAGCTCCAGGCGGCGCCGCTGTTCTTGCCGCGGTGAAGATCGTGCAGCATGGTGGTCAGTGTGGCGGCTTCTATGGTGGCTTCTACCTGGCCATCCTGCAGGTTGATAAACAGGTCGGATTTGCCGCTGACGCCTTCGAAGCGCACCTGGGCTTCGCTATCCATCAGTTCGCCGCTTTTGTATTCGCCTTTGAGCGGCAGGCGTTCGGCCACGATGGCGGCGGCGGCCCGTACTGGGTCGTCGCTGCGCTGGGCCTCAATCAGCTCGGCCGGTGTGAGGGTAAGCGTGTGCTCCTGGCTCTCGGCTTTGCCCTTGAACCAGTCCGGGTGGTTCAGCAACAGGCCGGAGAGTGAGAACAGCATCAGCGCGATAAAGGCGAAGGCGGACAGATAGGCATGCAGCATGCGCGACTGGCGGTAGAGCCAGCTTTTGTCCAGGCGGGGGCGGGAAGGTGTGTCGGTCATGATGGGCGGGAAGGGATGCAGTGGCCGGCTTGGGACATGGCCTTGTAGAGGGGGCTGGCGGCTACCTTACCGAAGTCCTTTGCGCCAGGAGTGGGCAAAGGGGTATGGCGGCCGCCGGGGGCGATGATGGCGGCCTCTGCTGGCATTGACGCCAGCCAGGCACGTCTGGCTTGGTTGGCGTTTGGGGGCCACCTGGCAGTGCAAGGCAGGGTTGTGTCTCTGATGAACTCAGGCGGACTTGCCGTAGCGTAGTACCACGCCACCGAGTTCGTCCTTGGCTGCTTGCGGCAGGCTCAGCGGCTTGCTGCCCAGTTCGATTTCGAAGGTCTGGTAGGTATGGCCGCCGTGTTCGCGCGCGGCCTCGATATGTACCAGGTATTTACCCTGGCCCACCTTGCGGCCGGCTTCGTCCGTGCCATCCCAGGCCAGCGAGTATTTGCCGGGCTTGCGCGTGGGCTTGGTGACGGTGTCGAGCTTTTCTATCTTGCGGCCATAGCGGCGCCACCAGACATAGTTGGAATCTATCCACTTTTCCTGGTTGCCCAGGTGGGTCAGGTTGCGAACGATGGCGCGATTCTGGTCGGTGATCCAGATGGCGACGAAAGGGGCTTTGTAGTTCTCGGCTTCTATCTTGGGGACTTCATAATCGATACTGGCAGTAAAACCAGCAGGCCACGGGGCAGTGGCGGCGTCGGCCGTGTAGATGAAGCGGGGAGCCAGGCTGCTGCGCGCTTCGGATATGTCTTGCCAGGCGGCGGATTGCAGCTGGCTGCCATCGGCCAGTTGCAACAGGGTGGCCACGCCGGGCAGGCGGTCTGCCAGGGCCAGGCTTTGCGCGGCAGGCATGACGGCAAAGGCGGTGGACAGGGCGTCGGCATCGGCGGCGCGGTCGGCGACCACGGTGACGCTGCTGACTTCGGTGACGGCGGCGCCGGTTTGTGGGGAGACGATATGGGCATGGGCCATGCCATTGATCTCAATATCGCGCTGGCCACGGCCACTGGTGGCGACGGCCTTGCTGCCCAGTTGCAGGGTGGCGACCAGTGGGGCGTTGTCCTGTGGCTGGTTTGCCTGTGCCACACCCAGTTGCCAGCCGCTGGCCTGGGGTGCGCGGCCCCAGCTGCGGATGTCGCCGCCGATATCGATCAGCAGGCCATCCAGGCCTTCGACCTGGTTGCGCACGGCTTGCATGGCGCGGTCGATGATATAGCCCTTGGCCAGGGCATCGGGTGCGAACACGACGTCAGCGGGGCGTGTGATGGTACGGCTGGTGGGGTCCAGCTTTACCTCGGCAGCTTCGGCGGCCGCCACGGCGCGGGCAATGGCGTCGGTATCGAGCTTGCCGCTGAAGCCGGCATCCTGCCATAGTGCCAGCGCCACACCCAGGCGGGCGCTGAAGGCACCCTGGGTACGGGTACGCCATTGCTCGCAGGCGGCCACCACCTCATACAAGGCTTCGGATGCCTGCATCTGTTCGCACTGGTTGAGCGCGGCCAGTTCACTATCGGCGCGGTATCGGCTCAGCACCCGATCCAGCCTGTCTATCTCTGCCTGTGCCACGGCCAGGGCTTCACGACCTGTGGCCTCGTTGCCGCCTACGGTGATCAGATCCAGCGAGGTGCCCAGTACGTGATCGCGGTGAAAGCGCCAATGTGGGGCGACCTGGGTTTGGCTGGCCGTGGCGGGGGTGGTTGCGGGCATGGCTGGCAGGGAGGCGGCCTGGCTGGCCTGGGGCAGGAGCAGGCCGGCGGCGGCCAGGAGCTTGCTGCCCAAGGAAAGGCGTAAAGGCCATGGGGTGCGCTGCATGAGTGGTTTCTCCCTGTAGGACGATGCCCGCTGGCTTGGGCTGATTTGGAATGGCGACAGGGCGTGATTGTCTTGCAAATGAGAATTCGTTTCAATATCATTCATGCATATTTTAATGCAAACCGGGTATCTGGAAAGGGCACCATCGTGATGAAGCGAGCAGGCGGGCAGATCAGGCAATCGGCAGTTTGGGCTGGGGTGTTGGCGATGCTGTCGGCTCCGACGGTGTTGGCGCATGGCGGCCCCTATCTGTTGCCGACAAGCTTTGAAGTGAAGCGCGACTATGTATCTATACAGGGCGCCATAGGCAACGAGGTGTTTTTTGTGCCTACCGGCCCGATACGGGGTGCGAGCTTTTACTCGGTCAGCCCGGCGGGTACCCGGCAGAAGCTGGATACGGTGACTAACCTCAAGGATTACAGCGTGATAGAGGCGCCGGTAACCGAGAAAGGGACTTACAAGATCACCCTGGGGGATGAGCATGCCCGCGTCAGCCGCTATGCCTTGATCGAGGGTAATTGGCGAGTGATACGCCCGGCCAATATGGGCAACAATGCGGCTACACCGCGCCCGGCTGCGCCCGCAGCTGTCGCGCCTGCGGCGGCACCTGCTACGCCGGCCCAGCCGCCCCGTCCGCCGCGCTTTGTGGAAGAGGCTGCCGTACCCAAGGATGCCAAGATCACCGAAGTGCGTAGTCTCAGCCGTGCCGAGGTGTATGTCAGCAAGGGCGCGCCCAGCGAGGCCACAACCAAGCCCAGTGGCCAGGGTTTTGAACTACGCCCGCTTAATCACCCCAATGACCTGTATCTGGATCAGGGATTCGAGTTTGAGCTGCTGGAGGATGGCAAGCCGCTGCCTAATGTTGCCGTGGAGATTGCCCGCGCCGGTAATTTCTATGACGAGAAGAAAGAATATGCCGAGCTGAAGACGGACGCCAATGGGCGTGCCAAGGTGAACTTTGACAAACCGGGTGTGTACGTACTGCTGACCAACTATCCGGCACCGCAGCGCGACCGTAGCGAGGTGCCGCCCGCCCGCAGCTATAGCTACACGCTGACGTTCGAAGTGAATCGCTGATAGCCGCAAGGCCTGCCCGGCGCCGTAGCCAGCCGCGCTGGCAGTTGCCTGACCGTGTCTACTGCCCCGTACTGGTATGACCAGGCGGGGCAGTACTACGTGGGGCGGCTAGTTCTGCGGGGCGGCCAGTTCCGCCTGCCAACGATCAATCTGGCCGCTGGACCTGAGCCTTGCCAGGCCCTGGTTCAAGGCGGCCAGCCAGTTGGCGGCGTCGGGGTGGCGACGATGCAGCAATACACATAGATTGTGCTGGCTCAGGGGCTGGGCAAGCTGGGTGACCATGTCCTGCCAGACGGCGGGCGCTGCCTGACGCAACAGGTACAGGCCAACCTGCCGGTCTACCGGGTAGGCGTCGATGCGGTCGTTGAGCAGGGCTTGTATGCCGGCCTGGTCGCTGCTCAATACCAGGGGTGGGACACCGCTGGCCTTTAGCAACCGGGCATAGGCGGGAATGCCTTCGTAGGCATACATATCGGGGTAGGCCAACCTGAAGCCGAGCGCTTTGTCGGGGTGTTTCAGATCCAGCACCCGGCCCACCCGCCGCAGCAGGACGACCTCGCTGCGGATGACGGGCTGGCTGACTAGGTAATCGGGCTGGGAGCCTTCATCCCGGCAACTCCACAGGATGGCACCGTCGGCCTTGCCTTGCCGTGCCATCTCCAGGCCGCGCTTCCAGGACAGGCGCAGATCGCTGACCGACTGACCGGAGGCCGCAAATGCGCTAGTGATGATGTGCTCGGCCAGACCGCCATGAGGCAGGGTGGCACCGGCATAAGGTGGCCATTCACCGGTTGCCAGCCGTATTGGCTGCGCGGCCTGGGCAAGCAGTGGCAGCAGCAACAGGATGACGGCGAGCTTGGGCATGGGGGCCTCCTGGCTATTCCCTTTGCAAGCATAGAAGTTGCGCGTGAACTTGGCGGGTAGCGCAGCACCGCTGGTCGATACGGGGAGTATTTGATACTTGCACTATCGTGCAATAGTTCGCGAGCCTTCATCCATTTGGGTGAGGGCCGATGCGGGCGATTCGGCTAGTATTGGCTTCTTTCATGGCGCTATCGGCTGTCATCAAATCGGTAGGGGGCACACCACGGTGTGCGTCGTAGAGTGAGATGGCAAGGCTGTGCCAGTGCCAGTGCCTTATTGCAGGCCACCATAAAAACAGTTTCAGGGGAAAAAATGCGGCCTGGTTCCACCAAGGTTGTTGCGTGTACGCATTGCCGTGCCTGGTTGCGCTGCCAAGCTTTGGATCTGGCAGTAAGGCAGTCGGCGGAGGTCTGGTCTGACCTGCGCGTGCGGCACGCCTTCTGGTCCACCCCCGTGGACATCGTTGCCTGTCCTGTCTGCCGGGAGCTGTTCCGGCGCCGCGACGCTGTCGAGGTGGGTGTATTGCCTTCGAGCATAGAGGCACTGGACTTCAAGGTGAACGATGGCTGGCGGCTGCTACCGCGATTTGGCAAGGCTCGGGAGCTGGCCCAGCTGGAGCGCTTTATGGCGGCGCCGCTGGCCGAAGAGCTGCCGGCGGACCAGGTCGAAGCGGCGCTGGCCAGCATGGCAGGGGGTGTTCCCGACGATGAAATGGATCTGCGCCTGCAGCAATGGCGCCACCACAATGACTTGCGGCGGGCCGAGCCCGGCCGTGAATGGTTGCGCATAGAGCCCCTGTTCCTGATTAATGCCCAGCGCTTGTTGAGCATGCTGGTGATAGGCGGAGAACTGCAGCAACTGCTGGCGGCCGAGATCAATCGGGAGCTGGGGCAGTTCCATACGGCCATGCAGTGCCTGTCACGTGTGCAGAAAGGCTACGGGCACCAGAAGGTGGCACTGATGAGCTGGATTGTGGAGGGGAGAACCGAGCTGCAGGTGTATTACTGATTGTGATTACCACTGCCGGAAACTGCGCCTGCTTCGCGTGTCTTACGCGGTCTAGCCCTGTCAAAACCCGCCTATGAGGAGGCATCTGATATGCAATCAAACTTGACGCTGGCCTTGTTGCTGAGCCTGTGCGGATGGGCACAGGCTGCTGCACTACCTGTGGAGCTCATGCAACTGGGGCCGAGCGACCCGGCTACGCAAAGCTATAACTTGCAGGAGCTTCGCAATGTGCGCGTTTTTGCGCGCTCTGCGGCGGGCTTCAAGCAATCCAGGCTATTTTGGCAGCAGCGGGTCGATGGGCAGTGGCAAGCGCCCCAGCCGCTGCCGTTTACTGACGCACGCTGGCGTGATTCAGACCCGCACCTGAGCGGCAATGGCAAGACGCTGACCTTCATTTCTGACCGACCGGCGGCGGGGGAGCAAGCCCTGGGACAGTTGGACCTGTATGAGTCGAACTTTTCCGAGGGGCAATGGAGTGTGCCACAGCGCCTCAGTGAGTCGCTGCAAAGCAAGGCTTATGAGCTTGGGCCGGAGCGCTATGGCGATAAGTTGTATTTTGCCTCCTACCGCCCAGGCGGCCCGGGAAAACTATCGGTATACCGTAGTGATAGGCTGCAAGATGGTGGCTATGGCGCCCCGCTTGCACTCCCGGCGCCGGTGAACGAGGGGTCATCCAACAGCGATTTTACGCTGACGCCTGATGGTCGCTATGCACTGTGGTGGAGTAATCGGCATGCTGGCACTAACCGTGGTGATGCCGATATTTTCATGGCTGAGCGTGTCGGTGAGGGCTTTGGGCCTGCTATCCGCCTGCCTGAACCGATTAATGGCCCAGGCTTTGAATTCACCCCTTCCGTCAGCAGCGATGGCCAGTGGCTGATGTTTGCCTCAACCCGCCCTGGTAAGCAGGATGCCGGCTTGTCGCAGCTCTATCGGGTTAGCTGGCCCGCGCTGCTCAAGGCGCTAGGCCCGCAAGTCGAGGCACATAGCCAGTTGGAGCTGGAGCAAAAGCACAGCGCCCTGTGGCGGGCAATCAGCCACAAGGCGGGCGAGGCAGCTGATATCGGGCTGCTGGGCTCATTGCTGCACCCGCAGGCACAAGTCTGGGGGCAGAGTCTGCGGGCGGCCAATCTGGATATCAAGGCCTGGTCTGGCAGCGAGTTTCTGGCCATGCTGAAAACACCTGCCCCAGAGGCACTGTTTGAGTGCGAGGTGCACCGCGAGATACGCCGCTATGGCGCCCATGCCGAAGTCTATAGCGTGGTGGAAAGCCGACGCCGCAGCGACCAGGTGCAAGCTGATGGCGTGGGGGTAAATAGCGGCCAATGGCAGCTAGGGCCGCAAGGCTGGCAGCTGCTGTCACTGCACTATGCGATGGCGCTGCCAGGCCAGGCGCCACCGCCACAGGCACGGCAGAGTGGGGACTGCATGGCTTGAGTGGGGTACAGGCCCCGGCGCATGCCCAGCCCCTTTGCACCGACCAATCACTTGTATTCAGATGATCAAGTTAGGCTCTTAGGGAATTCTTAAGTCTTAATTAGCGGCGATTTAGCAAAGCGCTGGACGCCCAGCATGCACACTTCATCTCACTTACTCGGCACCTAAGCCGGGATGGGAGAACCGAGCATGCAAGCCAATTATCGCCGTTACGACATCTATGCCCTGATGCACAAGGGGCTGCGCGCTTACCTGAGCCATGTGTTGCTCGAGGTTGGCCGTACCGACTGGCGCGATATCGCCAACCGCAGTGCCAGCCTGATGGCGGTGCGCGAGTTGCTGGGTGTCTGCTCGGCCCATCTGGAACAGGAAAATGCCCTGATCCATACCGCCATGGAGTCGCGCCAGCCGGGTTCAACCCGCCAGGCTCAAGTCAACTACGCCGCCCATATGCATGCCATTGAGCAGCTTTACGATGTGGCGACCACCGTGGAGTCAGCCAACAACTACAACCTGGAGAGTGCAGGCGAGTGGTTGTACCGCGAGTTGGCCATGTTCGTGGCGGACAACTTTGAACATATGGCGATTGAGGAAAGCGTGAACAACCGGGTGCTGTGGGAAACCCATAGCGACGCCGAGATTGTGGCACTGGAGCGTGAGGTGATGGCCGCGGTTCCGGCTGACCGCATGTTGCCCCTGCTGCGCTGGACAGTACCCAACCTGGCCCCCGATGAGCGCGCCCTGATGCTGGGCGAAATGCTGCGGCATGGCGCCCCTGCTGAAGTGTTTGATGGCGTGCTGGCCATGCTGCGCGCCCTGTTGCCCCCCAAGGACTGGGGCCGCCTGACGGTGGCGCTGAGCAACAACTGAGCCGATTGCTCCGTATTCTGCCTCGCTCCCCTGTCGAGGCGGAACACCAATCCGGCGTAAGCCGAGAAACCGGATTGGTTTTTTATGGCCGCAACTGCGGCCTATTTTTTTGTCTGCCTTTTGTAGGGACCGATCGTGATGCACGCACATGCCAAAACCTGGGTCTACCTGGCGCTGGTCTACTTTCTGGTGGCCATCTTCCTGGGGGTACAGATGGGAGTAAGCCAGGATTACGCCCTGCGCTCCGTTCATACCCATGTCCATTTGCTGGGTTGGGTGTCGTTGACGCTGACAGGGCTGGTCTACCATTTCTTTCCCCACGCAGGGCAAAGCCGCATGGCGCATGTGCATTTCTGGCTCTACAACAGCGGCACCCCCTTGATGTTGGTGGCTCTGGCCTTGTTTGCTCGGGGCCAAGGGGCGGCTCAGCCAGTGATTGCCATCGGCAGCGTCATGGTGTTGCTGGCGGTGGTGCTGTTTGTATTCAATGTGCTGCGGCACCGGGGGTAGTGCGGGCGCGGTGCGGGGCCGCCAGGGCAAGCCTGGCGTTGGACGTCAGCGCTACCTGTGCCGGTACGCGTGACGCTGTCGCTTAACCGTAGGTATCCACAACCGGCGCTCAGACCTTGAACAGGCTTTCAGGCGTCGCTGGTCACTTCACCGTCTACCAGGCGCACCGGTCGTTCCAGTCGCAGGCGGAAACGGCCTCGGCCGAGTTTTTCCAGGCCCAGCCAGTCGCAACGCTCTGCCAGCCGACGCTGAAGCAGTAGCAGGCGGGTTTCCAGGTTGTCGTCGAAGTCGGGCAGGCGCAGGCGTGGGTCCAGCCGCAGGGCACGGTTGCTGGATTCGCTGCGGCCTTCGCGCTGGTGATCGTTGAGCAGCAGCCAAAGCACGGCGCCCGCCACCCCCTTGATCAGGTAGTCATCGTCCAGGAAGACGCTTTGGGTGGTACCAAAATACCGTATGGTGACCGTGGGGCCAATGGCAACCGGCGCACTGCGAGGCGGCTCTGGTAGGGGCTCGGCGATCTCGGTGGGCCGCGTAAGCCAGCGCATGGCCAGGCCCAGTTGCTGGGCGATGGCGACCAGGGCGTCTTCGTCTTCGAAATCGAAACGGCGCGATTCGGCGCTTTCCACATACAGTACGCCCGCCAGCCAGCTACCAGCCTCTATCGGTACGGCTAGGCGACTGTGTGGGTGATGCAGGGCGGGGATGGGGATTTCCATGCCCAGCAAGGGGGGCAAGCGCTGTAGTGCCGGCAGATTGTAATCGTTGGCCAGGCCACTGATTCGTATGGGCATGCGCAACTGGGCAACGCTGCCTATCATGCCACGGCCTATCTCCACTTCCGATCCCACGCCAGACTGGGCGTAGCCTCGGCTGGCCACGGTATACAGCCAGCGGCCCGATTCATCCACGCAGAGTACCAGTGCGTGATCCATGCCCATCAGTTCGGCTAGGCTGTTCAGCACCAGATCGAAGGCCTGCGAGAGTTCATCGGCAGCGGCCAGTTTCTGCGACAGCAGCCGTACTGCCGCCAGGCGATTGCAGGGAGCGGGCGGCAGCGGCAATTGCGGGCCGGGCAGGGCTTCAACCGTGAGCACCCGGCAGATGTCGGCACCCAGCAGAGGCACGCCTTGGGCCACGCCGTTGAGCCGCGCCTGCATGGCGATATAGACCGCACCGTCCGACTCGGTACGCAGGTATTCGATGGCCAGCCGGTAGCGTGCTGCGGTATCGGGATGCACCACGGTGGCGGCAGCGCGCGGATTGCCCAGCAGGTTTTCGCGTAGCGTGGTGGTATAGCAATAGGGCAGGGCGATATGGTTGGCGTCAACAAAGTGCAATTGCGCCAGTTCACAGATGTCGGGCACGCCCGTGGCCGAGCTGGTGGCCAGTTGTGCGGGTAGGCTGCCTTCCAGGCAGGCACGTACCTGTTCTGCGTCGAGTCGGCTCATACTGCGCTCCTTTGCAGCATGCCGGACAGTGGGCGTATCAGCTCCGCCAGGGTGAAGCGCACGCCAACCAAGTCTTGCTGATCGTCGCACAAGGCATAGCTGTAGCGGGTGCCAAAGCCTAGGGGCAGCAGTTCCGCGGCCACGGCCTCCCGTTGAGCCTCTATGCAGGCTTGGGCGTTGTCAGGCAGGGGGACTTCCTGGGCATCGCGGCCCTTCAGTTGCAGCTTTTGTGGTTGCCCCGGCTGGCTGGCCAGCAAGGCGATATGCGGGTTGCCAGCAATATCAGCCAGCAAGCGGCCGGCCTGTTTGCGCGACAGCAGCACGGTCACGGTACGCTTGTCCCCGTCGACCAGGCAGGCCAACGCAGGTGCGATGGTGGGCGAGAGGAAGGCGTCGCAGGATGCCAGGGCAAGCAGGCGGCCGCCTTGCAGGAAGGCGATCAGTTCTTCGGTGAGCGTAGCGTGGGCAGACATGGCGTGCGGATGATAGCGGGGGCCGGCTTGCAGCGAAACCGCTAATGTATATTCCGCCTATGACAGTTGGCGGTGCGCACGATCCGCCAGCCGGAAAAACCAGCCCATACGGTCGGCGCATCTGGCTTGCTGTCGCCAACTATACCCAGCATGGCGGTTCTGGCGGGGTATGTGAGCTCAGGCGTGCGGTACTTGCCGGATGGCCTCCCTGCGGCAAAAACGCGACAAGTGCTATGGCTTCATTCGGCGTGCAGTGCCTCAAGAAAGGCGAGACCGTAACGCTCCAGCTTTTGCGCGCCTACACCGGAGATGTGGGCCATGTCGGCCAGGGTGCCAGGCTTGGCATCCAGCATGGCTTTGAGGGTGGCGTCGGTAAAGATCAGGTAGGCCGGTACGCTTTGCTCATCGGCCAGCTCGCGCCGCTTCTGTCGCAACCGCTGCCACAGCGCTTCATCCTGCGGGGCAATGTCCTGGCTGGCTGCACTGCGTTTCTTGTCGCGCTCGGTCTTGTCACGCTTCTTATCTGGCAGGCCGCGCAGCCGCAATGCCTGCTCGCCACGCAGCAAGGGCCGGGCAGTGTCGGTCAGTTGCAGGCCGCCGAATTCGGGTTCGGTCTGCAGGTAGCCTGCTGCCAGCAACTGGCGCAGGACCGAGCGCCAGCCAGCCTCTGGCATGTCGGTGCCTATGCCAAAGGTGGTGACGCGGTCATGGAAGTGCTGCTTGACCTTGTCGGTGGCCTTGCCCAGCAGCACGTCGATCACATGGCCCGCGCCGAAGCGCTGACCGGTACGGAACACGCAGCTGAGCGCCTTGCGGGCGGCTTCTGTGGCATCCCATGTGGTGGGTGGGTTCAGGCAGTTGTCGCAGTTGCCGCAGTCGGCTGATTGCTCGCCAAAATAGGCCAGTATGACCTGGCGCCGGCAGGCAACAGTCTCGGCCAGGCCCAGCATGGCATTGAGCTTTTGCCGCTCAACCTGCTTTTGCGCTTCGGGTGCCTGGCCACTTTCTATCATTTCCTTCAGCTGCATCACATCGTTCAAGCCATAGGCCAGCCAGGCGCTGGAGGGCAGGCCGTCGCGGCCGGCACGGCCGGTTTCCTGGTAGTAGCCTTCCAGGCTCTTGGGCAAGTCGATATGGGCAACGAAGCGTACATCCGGCTTGTCTATGCCCATGCCAAAGGCAATGGTGGCCACCATGACGATACCTTCCTCACGCAGGAAGCGCGTCTGGTTGCGGGCGCGCAGCTCGGCATTCATGCCGGCATGGTAGGGCAGGGCGGTGATGCCGTTGTCGCAGAGGAACTGGGCCGTCTCCTCCACCCGCTTGCGCGAAAGGCAGTAGACAATACCGGCATCGCCATCGTGCTCGCGTTCGATAAAGGCCAGTAGTTGCTTGCGGGCATTGTCCTTTTCGACGATGCGATAGCGGATATTCGGGCGGTCGAAACTGGAGACGAACTGGGCGGCATCTTCCAGTGCCAGTCTTTGCACAATCTCACGCCGGGTAGCCGCATCGGCCGTGGCCGTCAGGGCAATGCGCGGTACAGCCGGATAGCGCTCGTGCAGCAGCGAGAGGCCGATGTACTCTGGCCGGAAATCGTGGCCCCACTGGCTGACGCAGTGCGCCTCGTCAATGGCAAACAGGGCGGCTGGCGTATGCTCCAGCAAGGCCAGGAATCGGGGAGTCAGCAGGCGCTCGGGTGCGACATAAAGTAGCTTGAGTTCGCCGCGCAGATAGCGTTGCTCCACCTCACGGGCGGCATTGTTGTCCAGGGTGGAATTCAGGAAGGCGGCTTCCACCCCCAACTGGTGCAGGCCCTCGACCTGATCCTGCATCAGTGCGATCAGGGGGGAGACCACCACGGCGCAACCGGGGCGCATCAGCGCGGGAATCTGATAGCACAGCGACTTGCCGCCGCCGGTAGGCATCAGTACCAGCGCATCGCCGCCTTGGGCAACATGCTCGACGATCTCGGCCTGGCGGCCACGGAAGTGGTCGTAGCCGAAGATGGTTTGCAGCAGGGAAAGGGCAGAAGAGGCGGACACGGCACTAACAGATGGAGGCAAGCGTCGATTATACCGGTTGCCTGACTTACATTCCCTGTTGTCGTACCGGTTTGATTCTGGTGACAATGCTGGGCAGTTCAATCGGAGGGAGGGCGGCATGTCGATACGTCAGCGCGGTGGAGCGAAGCTGGCCGGTAGTGGATTGGCTTTTGCGGGTGTCTTTTATGCCGTGCTTCAGCACAAATCCTTGGGCAGCAGCCATGCCGGCCCCATTGCCTTGATTGCCATGGGCGCCCCTGGTGCATTTGCACTGGTTGGTTTGTTTGAACTGGTGAGCGGCCTGCCTTTTACCAAGGCTGCCGAGGCCTGGGACAGCCTGGAGGGATGGCAGCGGGGTGTGTTGGGGCTGATGGTGGTAGTACTGGCCTTTGCCTTAGTGATCGGTGGCATGGTGCTGTATGCCACGCTGAACGGCTAGTTCATGCCAAGTGCTGGAGCCAGTTAAAAGGGATAACGAGCGTCAGCGAGGCACCCGCGCGGCGGGCGTGGGGTAAGTCAGGGAAGAGCACCATGTATCAGGCTGCCTGCGTCTGATCCGTTCGTCATCAACCATCGACGACGTGCATCCATGACAGGCTATCAACGGCTAGCCAGCTGTTTGCTCGGCCGGTAGTCGCTGTAGGTCTGTATCAGGTTCTGCTTCAGCTCCTTCACACCACCTATATTGCCTTGCAGTATGGTCTGGGCGCGGGCAGGTAGCAGGGCACCGCTGGCGTGGCGGCTGAAATCCACCTGTATGCTGAATTTCTCTATCTTGGCGACCAGCTTGGCCCGGAACGGCTCGGGGTTGTAGAGCAGGATGCTGGCTATTTCACCGGTCGGTGCCAGGGTCAAGGTGCCTGCCAGTTGCTCGGGGTCGACCTCGGTGAGGCTGTCATTGGGTTTGACATTGAAGCGATAGCGCAGCGGTTTGGGGCCGGCATCCAGCGGCGTCAACGAGGCGGCATCAACCAGGTCGCGAAAGCGCAGGGTGCGGCTGTTCTTTTTGCGGCGCTCCTGATAGCTGGCCTGCTGCTCGGCCGTGGCGGGCTTGCCGTCTATCAGCTCCAGCTGCCATTCCTTGCCGATGTTGTCCGGGTCATGCCGTATCAGACGATTGCTATCCCCCGACTCCTGCACGCGGTAATGCCACTGATAGCTATCGTGTTTTTTCAGTTCGGCCAGGGCATCCTGCGCGGGATTGGCGGCGGCGTTGGCGGCAAACAGCAGGCTGAGCAGGGCGAGTAGGGATTTCATGGTGTCCTGGGCTAGGTTGGCGTAACGATCAGAGCAGGATGCGTGGCGCGGGTTCCTCAGGATATATAAAAAACAGCCCGTGATGACGGGCTGTTGGGGGGAAACGCGAACGGTTCGGTTTTTTTGCGACAGTGGCTTATTCGGATGGGCTGCGAGCCTGTTCCGGTACGCTGATCTGCATACGATCTCCCTGCATGGTGACTGCCAGGTGCTTAAGGGCGCTCATGCCCAGCAGTACCTCATCCGGGTCGCCAAAGTTGGGGCTCATATTGGCGGGGATGTCGCGCAGGATAATGTCTCCCAACCGCAGCTCGGCGATGCGGGTGAGGTAGCCCTCCACCTCGCCATTGGCGGTGGAAATGGCAATGGCGCGCCCAGGCTGCAGGCCCAGCTTCTGGGCCAGGCGCATGTCCATGGCCACGCCGGTGGCGCCGGTATCCAGCATCAGTTTGACGACCTGGCCGTTGATCTGGCCTTCCAGCCGATAGTGGCCGTCGCGGGCGCGTTGCAGCTCCAGCACTCTGCCCGACAGATTGCTGATGCGGTTAGGCACCTCTTGCTGCTCTAGCAGGCTGCGCATGCCAAGAAACAGCATGGCCAGAACAAGCAGCCAGAGCCCAATATTGGGCCCCCAGTGCTGCCACCATTGCCGGCTTAGCATGTGCGCGCCATCCGCCTGTCAGCCCAGCCACTTGCGGGCGTTGCGGAACATGCGCATCCAGCCGCTATCTTCGCCCCAGCTTTCCGGATGCCAGCTGAGCGTCGCCGTGCGGAAGGTACGCTCGGGGTGCGGCATCATGATGCTGAAACGGCCGTCGCCGGTGGTGACGCCAGCAATGCCGTCGGGCGAGCCATTGGGGTTTTGCGGATAGGTCTCGGTGGCCTGGCCACGATCATCGACGTAGCGCAGCGCGGTGATGACCTGCTTGCGCTGGCTGGATTCGGCGAATACGGCCCGGCCTTCGCCATGCGAGACCACGACCGGCATGCGTGCACCCTGCATGCCCTCAAAGAACAGGCTGGGACTCTTGGCGACTTCGGCCATGACCAGCCGGGCCTCGAACTGCTCGGAGGCATTGCGGCGGAACTTGGGCCAATCCTGCGCACCGGGGATGATCTCGGCCAGGTTGGACATCATCTGGCAGCCATTGCAGACGCCCAGAGCAAAGGTGTCGCTGCGTCCGAAGAAGCGGCTGAACTCTTCGCGGCCCAGGCTGTTGAACAGGATGGACTTGGCCCAGCCTTCTCCCGCGCCCAGTACATCGCCGTAGCTGAAGCCGCCGCAGGCGGCAAAGCCCTGGAAATCCTGGAGCGAGAGCCGGCCGCTGAGGATGTCGGACATGTGCACATCCAGCGCGGTAAAGCCGGCGCGGTCGAATGCGGCAGCCATTTCGAGATGGCCGTTGACGCCTTGCTCGCGCAGGATGGCGATGCGTGGCTTGATGCCCTTGGCGATATAGGGGGCGGCCACATCCTCGCTGGGATCGAAATTCAGGTCGGCGTAGAGGCCCCTGGCATGCTTGTCGTCGAGGCGGGCGTACTCGCTGTCTGCACAGGCGGGGTTGTCGCGCAGGCGCTGCAACTGCCAGCTGGTCTGCGACCAGGCCTTGTGCAGATCGGTGCGGCTTTCGCTGAACACCAAGCGATTGCGCTTCTTGATCTTGAGCTTGTCGTCGTCGTTGGGCGAACCGATCACGTGCAGCTGGCTACGAATGCCCACGGCAAAGAAGGCCGCCATGACAGCGTGGGTGTCGCTGCGGCGTACCTGCAGCACGGCGCCCAGTTCTTCGTTGAACAGCACGCCCATCAGACGGCCGTTTTCGGCGCGAGCCACCGATTCGGGGTTGATCTCGCCGTATTCGCGTTCGTTGCGGCGGCGCTCTATGCACAACTCGTCCACATCAAGCGTTACACCGACATGGCCGGCAAACATCATCTCGGCCACCGTGACCAGCAGGCCGCCATCGCCACGGTCGTGGTAGGCCAGCAGCTTGCCCTGGGCATTGAGTTGCTGGACCACGCCAAAGAAGGCGGCAAGGGCTTGCGGGTCTTCCAGGTCTGGAGCGTGGTTGCCTACCTGTTTGTAGACCTGGGCCAGGGCCGAGCCGGAGAGGCGGCATTTGCCGTTGCCAAGGTCGATCAGGATCAGGTCGGTATCGCCCTGATCGGTCTTCAGCTGCGGGGTCAGGGTGCGGCGTACGTCACTGACTGGGGCAAAGGCGGAGACGATCAGCGACAGGGGCGCAACCACGGCCTTGTTCTCGCCCTTGTCCTGCCATACGGTCTTCATGGACAGACTGTCCTTGCCCACCGGTATGCTGACACCGAGGGCAATGCTGAGATCACGTACGGCCTCGACGGTGTCATACAGGCGGGCATCCTCGCCGGGGTGGCCGGCGGCGGCCATCCAGTTGGCCGACAGCTTGACGTCGCCCAGCTTGGCCACCGGTGCGGCTGCCAGATTGGTGATGGCTTCACCCAGCGCCATGCGGCCCGATGCAGGGGCAGAGATCAGTGCCAGTGGGGTACGCTCGCCCATGGACATGGCCTCACCCAGGCAGGTCTCGTAACCCATGGTGGTCACGGCCACATCGGCCACCGGCACCTGCCAGGGGCCCACCATCTGGTCACGGGCGGTCATGCCACCGACCGACCGGTCGCCTATGGTGATCAGGAAGCTCTTGTCGGCGACGGCAGGCAGACGCAAAACGCGGTAGGTGGCATCGTGCAGGTCCAGGCCGCTAGAGTCGAACATGGGCAGGTCGGGGTTGAGCCGCTGTACGTCGCGCGTCATCTTGGGCGGCTTGCCCAGCAGCACGTCCATCGGCATGTCGACCGGCTTGTTGCCGAAGTGGCTGTCGGCCAGTTCCAGCTGCTTTTCCAGGGTGGCGGTTCCCACCACGGCGAAGGGGCAGCGCTCGCGGTCGGCCATGGCCTTGAAGGTGGGCAGGTCGGCTGCTGCAATGGCCAGGACGTAACGCTCCTGCGATTCGTTGCACCAGATCTGCAGCGGGGACATGCCCTTTTCTTCGATATGGATATCGCGCAGCTTGAATTGGGCGCCGCGATCCGAGCCATGCACCAGCTCGGGCAGGGCATTGGACAGGCCCCCTGCGCCCACATCGTGAATGCTGAGGATGGGGTTCTTGTCGCCGAGCTGCCAGCAGCGGTCGATGACCTCCTGGGCGCGGCGCTCGATTTCGGGGTTGCCGCGCTGGACAGAATCGAAGTCCAGGTCGGCTGCGTTGGCACCGGTATCCATGGAGGAGGCGGCGCCACCACCGAGGCCGATGAGCATGCCAGGGCCACCCAGCACGATGATGAGGGCGCCGGCCGGGATATCGTGCTTGCCGACATGGTCACCGTCGATGTTGCCCAGGCCGCCGGCGATCATGATGGGCTTGTGATAGCCGCGCATCTCACCCAGGTGGCTTTCTTCGTAGGTACGGAAGTAGCCGGTGAGGTTGGGGCGGCCAAACTCGTTATTGAAGGCCGCACCGCCGATAGGTCCGTCCAGCATGATCTGCAGGGCAGAGACGATGCGGGCGGGCTTGCCATATTCGAGCTGGGTGTCGGAGTGGACTTCCCAGGGCTGCTTGAACCCAGGGATATTGAGGTTGGACACAGTGAAGCCGGTCAACCCTGCCTTGGGGCGTGAGCCACGACCGGTGGCGCCCTCGTCGCGTATCTCGCCGCCGGCACCAGTGGACGCGCCAGCGAAGGGGGAGATGGCGGTGGGGTGGTTGTGTGTTTCCACCTTCATCAGGATATGGGTGGGGCGGGCGTTGTAGCGGTATTCCTGGCTGCCCGGCTGGGGATAGAAGCGCAGGATGCCAGCGCCTTCGATCACCGAGGAGTTGTCGGAGTAAGCGACCACGGTGCCCTCAGGGTGGGCCTTGTGGGTGTCGCGTATCATGCCGAACAGGGACTTGGCCTGGGCTTCGCCGTCGATGACGAAGTCGGCATTGAATATCTTGTGGCGGCAATGCTCGGAGTTTGCCTGGGCGAACATCATCAGTTCGATGTCGTTCGGATTGCGGCCCAGTTTCTGGAAGTTTTCTACCAGGTAGTCGATCTCATCGGCCGACAGCGCCAGGCCCATGTCGCGGTTGGCGGCTTCCAGTGCCGGCCGGCCGCCGCCGAGGATGTCCACGCTGGCCAGTGGCTGGGGTTCGACGTGGCGGAACAGGCCGGCTATGCCGTCGAAGTCCGGCCAGACGGTTTCGGTCATGCGGTCATGTGCCAGTTCGGTGAGCTTGGCTAGCTCGGCGGGGCCAAGGTCGCGACCGGCGTACAGGGCCATGCCACGCTCGATGCGGATGACTTTGTCCAGGCCGCAGAGGCCGATGATGTCGGTGGCCTTGGATGACCACGGCGATATGGTGCCCAGTCGGGGGGTGATCAGGACCATGCTGCCCTTGGCGCGGCTGGCGTCGGCGGCATTGTCATCAGACAGGATGCGGTCCAGTTTATGCGCCTCGTCGGCGTCCAGGTCTGCGCTCAGCTCGACGAAATGCCAGAACTCGGCATAGGGCGCCAGGCCGGTGATGCCGGCGTCCTTCAGGCCATTGATCAGTTTTTCGAGACGGAAAGCGGAGAGGGCGATACCGCCGCGAAGCTTGAGGAGGGTGGGCATAAGGAGCGAACCGGTCCGTTTGATCGGGGATGAGGCGGCGAATTTTACCGGAAAAGTGGCGCGGCTTGGAGCCGTTGGGCAGAAGAAGATGCGGATTTAAAAGCAAAAACGGACGATTGCTCGTCCGTTTTTGCTGATGCTGCCAGGGTAATGCTGGCTCAGGCGGCCGTCTGGAGTGTGTGGCTCAGGCGCTTGAGCACTTCGTCCTTGCCCAGCAGGGCCAGTACCAGATCCACCGATGGAGTCTGGGTGGTGCCGCACAGGGCGGCACGTAGCGGCATGCCGACCAGGGGCATCTTTACCCCTTCGGCGGCCACAAAGGTCTTGATGGCGGCAGAGAGGGTGGGGGCATCCCAGGCGGTATCGGCCAGCACCTTGTGAAAGCGTGCCAGTCGGCCGCGGGCTTCCTCGTTCAGATGCTGGGCGGCCAGTTCGGCTGGCGCGGCATCGTGACGGTAGAAATAGGTGGCTTGCGCTGCCAGGTCCATCAGGTTGGTGACGCGTTCCTTCAGCAGGCTGATCACCTCGGCCAGTGCAGGCCCCTGGGTGCTGTCGTAGCCCAGCTTGGTCAGGAAGGGGGTGGTCAGCTCAGCCAGCCGCTGGTTGTCGGCTGCCTTCATATGCTGCTGGTTGATCCACAGCATCTTGTCGCGGTCGAAGCGCGAGGGGCTGGGGCTGACGTTCTTCAGGTCGAACCACTCGACGAACTGTGTCATGGTGAAAAACTCTTCGTCACCATGGCCCCAGCCCAGCCTGGCCAGGTAGTTCAGCAGGGCCTCTGGCAGTATGCCCTGCTCACTGTAATCGACCACGCTGACCGCGTCGCGTCGCTTGCTCATCTTCTGGCCGTTGGCATTCAGGATCATGGGCAGGTGGCCATAAACCGGCAGCGGGGCGCCGAGCGCTGCCAGGATATTGATCTGGCGCGGGGTATTGTTGACATGGTCGTCACCGCGGATGACGTGGGTGATGCCCATGTCCCAGTCATCGACCACTACGCAGAAGTTGTAGGTGGGGGTGCCGTCGGGCCGGGCGATGATCAGGTCATCCAGCTCCACATTGCCGATCTCGATGCGGCCCTTGACGGCATCGTCCCAGGCCACCACGCCATCTATGGGGTTGCGGAAGCGCACCACGGGTTGCACGCCTTCCGGTACGGGCGGCAGGGTCTTGCCGCGCTCTGGGCGCCAGGTGCGATCGTAGCGGGGCTTCTCACCACGCGCTTCGGCCTCGGCGCGCATCTGATCCAGCTCTTCCTTGGAGGAGTAGCAGTAGTAGGCGGTGCCAGCGGCCAGCATGTCCTGTATCACCACCTTGTAGCGATCCATGCGCTGCATCTGGTAGAACGGGCCCTCGTCATAGTCCAGGCCCACCCAGTGCATGCCATCCATGATGGCCTTGACGGATTCGGGGGTAGACCGTTCCAGGTCGGTGTCCTCTATGCGCAGTACGAACACGCCTTGTTGTTTGCGGGCGTAGGCCCAGGAAAACAGGGCGGTGCGGACGCCACCGATATGCAGGAGGCCGGTGGGCGAGGGGGCGAAGCGGGTGCGGACGGTCATGATGGGCCGGGTGTGCGAGAAAAGCGCACATTTTACCCGGTGACGAGAGGGGTGGCGAATCGTCTATGGCGGCCGAGGCTGGCGGGGGGCCTGGCCAGGGTGTCGCGCGCCCCTGCCGAGGCGCGCGCATGGGTGGTGCTAGCGGTAGTTGAAGCGCAGCATGCGCTCGCCGCCGGGATTGCCCTGGCCTACCTGATTGAGGAAGGGGCTGAGTACGGCCTCGGAGCCAGGGCTGGCTTGCAGGCCAACTTCGGCCGCCAGACCTTGGCTGGCCTCCCAGTGACCGCCGCCGTTCAGTTGCAGGCGGCCACCCAGGGTGGCCAGCTGGATGCGCAGGCCCTCGCCAGCGGGGCTCAGGGTCAGGCGATAGTCGCCCAGAGGAGAGACCATGGGGGCCAGGCTGGAGTTGGCGCCCAGCCAGTCCAGCGTCAGGGTGCCGGTGGGCTTGCCCGCCTGGTAGCGTAGTTCGGGGCTGGCCAGCCGCAGCTGGCCGCTCAGGCCATAGGGTTTGACGCCCTTGTCGAGCTGAAACACGGGTGCGGCGGCTACGGCCAGGTTGACTTCCTGTACGGCCAGGCCGCCCCAACCGATGGAAACAAGCCCTTGACCGCCGTCCAGCGTGATCTGGTAGGCGAGCCTGCCCTTGAGCAGTGCCTTGGGTTGCCAGGCCCAGTCCAATCTTTCGCCCAGGGCTGCGCCCTGTAGCAGTGGCTGGGCCGAGCCATGCCAGAGACTGCCTTGGGCGCCGGCCAGTTGCAGCTTGTCCTTGGTCTGGGCCGCAATGATGCTGCCCATGACCGTGGCGGGCAGCCGCAAAACCAAGAAGGCTGTGGTCAGCAGGGTCAGCAGCAACCACCAATGCCAGGAGAGGCGTTTCATCGCGTCCACTCCACGTCGGCATCGACATTGCCACCTTCGACGCTGCGCACCGAAAGCTTGCTGAGCGACCAGCCCTGTGCCTGGCTGCTGGCGAGCAGGGCGGTGACGGCGCTCCAAGCGACAGCCTTGGCGCTGAGGCTGCTGCGTTGGTTGTCGGCGCGGCTGATGCTAACGTTGTCGCCGCTCAGGCCCGCTGTGGCTGCCAGTGCGCCGATGTCAGCGGCGACGGTTGGGCCAGCTGGGCCGCCGGTGGCCTGGGCCAGATCGCGCTCGAAGCGGGCGGCATCGGCGCGCAAGGTCGGCAAGGTGCGTTGCAGGCGGCTGTGCTCGCTGAGCAGGGGGGAGACGATGGCGCTATAGATCAGGACCAGTAGAAGAATGCTGCCGCCCGCTGCCAGGATGGCTCTTTCGCGGGCATTGCGCTGCTTCCAGAATACTGTGAGCTGGGCGAGGACGTTGTTCATGATTGGGGTGTCAGTATAAGCCGGGTGCGATCAGTGCCGGAGGGGCGTACCTCTACCTTGCCGTTGGCGCTGAGCGCCTGTACGAGGTTGCCTAGTTGATCTGGGGCGGCCTGGTATTCCGCTTCGACCCGGCCTTCCAGGTAATCCAGCGTGACCAACGGTACACCAGAAGCCTGCAACTGGGGCGCTACTTTGAGTAGCGGCGCCAGACTGCCTGCTTGCGGGGCGAGTGCCGGGGTGGCGTTGCTTGCCAGCTTGGCTTGCAGCTGCAGGCGGGCATCCACCAGCGGTTCCTTGGGGAAGGCTTTGGTGTAGGCCGTATCTATGCCTTGTCGCAGGCGTTGCTCTTCGCTACGCCAGGACAGCCATTGGCCAGTGGTCACCAGGAGTGCCAGCAGCACGGCGCTGCCAGCCAGCCAGGCGGTGGGCCTAAGGCGGTTCCAGTCCACATCGAACTGGGGGCCGGCGGCGAATTCGCCTTGCAGCAGCTCTACGGCATCACCAGCTACGGCATTGCTGTAGGCATCGCCGTCGGCGAGTTGAACGGGGCGGCCGAGCGCAGCGGTCCAGCGATCCAGTGCAATCTCGGCCCGGGCGGTCTTGGGTGCGGCCAGCTCAAGCTGAGGCACATCGCCCAGCAGGGCGACCAGCAGCGGAGGCGGGTCTGCCGGGCTGACGGCGTCAAACCACTGCGATGTTTCGCCGGTACGGCGGGCCCAGCCGTTGCCGCACCAGAGCAATACGCTGCCATCGGCAGCTACCAGGGCGTCGGACGCCCAGGCGGCGCGTGGGCGGCGACCAACTTGGGTCAGGGTGTTCATCAGTTCGGCCAGCAGCTCCCTCTGAACTGCGGCTACACGGCATTGCTCGCCTACCAGTTGGTGGGCCAGGTGTTGCTCGGTGGGCTCGGCTAGTAGTACCTGATCCAGGGCAAACGGCAGCAACTTGCTCGCCTGTTTACCTGCGCCTTTGGGCAGGCTGACCGTGGTGCGCAGCACGCGGGCCGGTGGCAGGAATAACTCCACCCGGCTGGCTGCTGGCAGGGCACTTAGCGCAGAACGGCCGTGGCCGGATTGCGGGCCGTTGAGAGTGCGCCATTCCACTTCGGTGGCGGGCGAGGCAGGTAAAGCGGCTTCGGTGAGGAAGAGTCGTAGCGTGGTCACGACAGTGGGCCGTAGGGAGTGTTGTATAAAGTGTGCGCGAGTATGACACAGCGTTTCGAATTGTTGGCGCCGCCAGTATGCACCGTGGCGGCGTACAGACAGCTTGCACGGCGCGCTGCAGGGCCGTCGAGGGCGGTGAGGGATGGGGTTTCGGCGGGTGTCTGGACGGCCGCTTGATGACCGGGTTTGTTATTTACCCAATCTCTCGCCTATAATCCTCGATTCGTTACGCGCCGCGTGTCGTGTCCAGGCATGGTCCGACCTAAAGACGCAGCGCCGGGAAGCGAGAGTGGCGGAATTGGTAGACGCACTGGATTTAGGTTCCAGCGCCGTAAGGTGTGGGGGTTCGAGTCCCCCCTCTCGCACCAGGATACGCTGACGCCGACGCTTGGTCGGTATTGATTGAAACAGAACTGTCTACACGCAATACAGGATTACTGACATGCAAGCACAACTGGAAACGCTGGGCCAACTGGAGCGTCGTCTCGACTTCGCCATCCCGTCCGCCGACATCGAAACCGCCGTGGATGCCCGCCTGAAGCGCGTGGCTCGCACCGCTCGTATTCAAGGCTTCCGTCCTGGCAAGGCCCCGATGAAGATCGTGGCTGCCAACTACGGCCTGCAAGTTCGCGAAGAAGTTTTGGGCGAACAGGTTCAAACCGCTTTCGCCAGCGCTGTGCAAGACCAGAAGCTGCGCGTCGCGGGTTTCCCCCGTTTTGAAGGCAAGCCTGCCGAAGGCGATGCATTCAAGTTCAGCGCCACCTTCGAAATCTACCCCGAAGTGGTCGTGGGCGACCTGACCGCTGTTGAAGTGGAGCGTCCGGTACTGAGCGTGACCGACGCCGAAGTAGACAAGACCATTGAAATTCTGCGCAAGCAGCGTACCCGTTTTGACCGCGTCGAGCGCGCTGCCGAGAAGGGCGATCGCGTGATCGTCGACTTCAAGGGCACCATCGACGGCGTGGCATTTGCTGGCGGTTCCAGTGAGAACTACGCCTTCCTGGCTGGCGAAGGCCAGATGCTGCCTGAGTTTGACAGCGCCGTGATCGGCATGAAGGAAGGCGACACCAAGACCTTCGACCTGGCCTTCCCGGCTGATTATCAAGGCAAGGACGTGGCCGGCAAGACCGCCCAGTTCGAAGTGACCGTCAAGAACGTGGCTGGTGCGACCATGCCCGAGCTGGACGCTGCCTTTGCCAAGACCCTGGGTGTGGAAGATGGCAGCATCGATGCCCTGCGTGCTGAAATCCGCAAGAACGTCGAGCGCGAAGTGAAGCGTCGTCTGACCGCTCGCGGCAAGGAAGCCGTGATGCAGGCCCTGCTGGACGTCAGCCCGCTGGAACTGCCGCGTGCACTGGTTGGCCAGGAAATCGGCCGCTTGATCGAGAACGCCCGTCAGGAAATGCAGCAACGTGGCTTCGATCCCAAGGAAATGCCTTTCCCGCCTGAGCTGTTCGAAGAGCAGGCCAAGCGTCGCGTCAGCCTGGGTCTGATCCTGGCTGAAGTGGTGCGCGCCAACAATCTGCAAGCCAAGCCTGAGCAGATTCAGACCATCGTGGCTGAATTCGCCGAGAGCTACGAGCATCCGGAAGAAGTGGTCAAGTGGTACTATGCCAGCAGTGATCGCCTCGAAGGCCCGGAGGCGCTGGCGCTGGAAGACAACGTGGTTGAGTTCGTCTACTCCAAGGCCAAGACGGTTGAGAAGCAACTGGCGTTTGACGAACTGATGGGTCAGCAAGCCTAAGTTTGCGTCCTACGCTTGAAATCGGGCTCGTCCGCCTTACCTTTATAGGTAAGTGCCGGCCGGGCCCTTTTTTATCCGGCTTATCCGGCCCCCTACACGACTTGCCGACAAGAAGGACAGCATGAGCAACTTCAATCCCGCCGATTGGCGCAACACCCACACCGAACCGCAGGGCTTGGGCTATGTTCCCATGGTCATCGAGCAAAGCGGCCGTGGCGAGCGTGCCTACGATATCTATTCGCGCCTCTTGAAGGAACGCGTGATCTTCCTGGTGGGGCCGGTCAACGATGCGACCGCCAACCTGGTTGTGGCGCAGATGTTGTTCCTGGAGTCGGAGAATCCGGACAAGGATATCTTCCTCTACATCAACAGCCCCGGCGGTTCGATCTCTGCTGGCATGTCCATCTATGACACCATGCAGTTCATCAAGCCCGATGTCTCCACCTTGTGCGTGGGTATGGCTGCCAGCATGGGCGCCTTCCTGTTGCAGGCGGGTGCCAAGGGTAAGCGTTTTGCCCTGCCTAACTCCACGGTGATGATTCACCAGCCCCTGGGTGGTTTCCAGGGCCAGGCGACCGATATCGAGATTCATGCCAAGTACATCCTGAGCCTGCGTGAGAAACTGAATGCCCTGATGGCCCAGCACACTGGCCGCAGCATCGAAGAAATTACCCGTGACAGCGACCGTGACAACTTCATGACCGCGACGGAAGCCCAGGCCTATGGCTTGGTCGACCAGGTGATCTCCTCGCGTCAGGCGCTGGCCTGAACCCGACAGTCGGGAGTTCGTTCCCGGCTGCCTTATTAGATAGAACGTGGCCGCCTGGCGGCCACTTGCGATGGCGAGGTTGCCATGACCGAAAAAGAAAAACTCCTTTACTGCTCCTTCTGCGGCAAGAGCCAGCACGAAGTGCGCAAACTGATCGCTGGTCCACAGGTCTTCATCTGTGACGAATGTATCGAGTTGTGCAATGACATCATCCGCGAAGAACTGCAGAGCGGCACGGCAGTGACCGGTGCGGCCAAGACCGGTGCTGCCGGCAAGCTGCCAGCGCCGGCCGAAATCCGTGCCTCGCTGGACCAGTATGTGATCGGGCAGGACAAGGCCAAGAAATCGCTGGCGGTAGCGGTGTACAACCACTACAAGCGGCTGGCCAATCCGGCTGCCAAGACTGGCGACGTCGAGCTGGCCAAGTCCAATATCCTGCTTATTGGGCCAACTGGTTCGGGCAAGACCTTGCTGGCACAGACCCTGGCACGGCTGTTGGATGTCCCCTTCGTGATGGCGGACGCCACTACGCTGACCGAGGCCGGCTATGTGGGCGAGGATGTCGAAAACATCATCGCCAAGCTGCTGCAGAAGTGCGATTGGGATATCGAGAAGGCGCAGCGCGGCATTATCTATATCGATGAAATCGACAAGATTTCGCGCAAGTCCGACAACCCGTCCATTACCCGCGATGTTTCGGGTGAGGGCGTGCAGCAGGCTTTGCTGAAGCTGATCGAAGGTACGGTGGCGTCGATACCGCCGTCGGGTGGCCGCAAGCACCCGAATCAGGAATTCCTGCAGGTTGATACCACCAACATCCTGTTCATCTGCGGTGGCGCTTTTGATGGCCTGACCAATGTGATACGCCAGCGTTCGCAGAAGGGCGGTATCGGTTTTGCTGCCTCGGTGCACTCCAAGGACGCCAGCAAGGATGTAGGCAAGACCCTGCGTGAGACCGAGCCGGAAGACTTGATCAAGTTTGGCTTAATTCCCGAGTTCGTGGGCCGCCTGCCTGTGGTGGCGACCCTGGACGAGCTGGATGAGGCTGCCTTGATTACCATTCTGACTGAGCCCAAGAACTCGCTGATCAAGCAGTACCAAAAATTGTTCGAACTGGAAGGTGCCGAGCTGGAAGTGCGCCCGGAAGCGCTGAACGCCATTGCCCGTAAGGCACTGGCGCGCAAGACCGGTGCCCGGGGCCTGCGTTCCATCCTGGAAGGTGCGCTGCTTGACACCATGTACGAGCTGCCGTCGCAACACGATGTGCAGAAGGTAGTGATCGATGAGAATGTGATTGATCACGCCGGGCAGCCCCTGCTGGTGCATGGCGACAAGGATAAGTCACAGGCGCAGGCTGCCTGAGTCCAAGCTGCCGCGCGAATTGTCGCGGGCGGTCGCTTGTTGGACGAAGCCCCGTAAGAAATTCCATATGAACGCTGTTTTTTTGGGATTTCCTGCCGCAGCTTCAACCTTATCATGCTGATGTTGCAGGATGGTGTGCAAGCGCTAAGTCGTTCAAAGCAAAAGAAACCGCCCTTAGGGGCGGTTTCTTTTTGTGGCGGGTGGTTGCCGAGCCGGGCTTTTATCAGTCAAGATGGACTTGCACCACGTTGAAATCTGCGTTCTGCGCCCCATCTTCCAGACATAGACTCTCGCACTGGATACCCCATGTCCCAGCACACTGAACTGCCAGCCCACTCTATTGACATGCCACTGTTGCCTTTGCGCGACGTGGTAGTGTTCCCTTTCATGGTCATACCGTTGTTCGTCGGCCGGCCCAAATCCATACGTGCGCTGGAAGCCGCCATGGAGGCAGGCAAGCAGATACTGCTGCTGGCTCAGAAGAACGCGTCCAAGGACGAACCGGTAGCGACCGATATGTACGACGTCGGCACTGTTGCCACCATACTGCAGATGCTCAAGCTGCCTGACGGCACCGTCAAGGTGTTGGTCGAGGGCAGCCAGCGCGCGCTGGTGGAGACCATTACCGAGGACGACGGCCACTTTACTGTGACTGCCCAGCCCGTCCCGATGGATGCGGTCGAGGACACCGAGACAGAAGCCATGCGTCGCGCGTTGCTGGGCCAGTTTGACCAGTTCGTCAAACTGAACAAGAAGATTCCCCCCGAGGTGCTGACCTCCTTGTCCGGCATCGAACGCGCCGGACGTTTGGCCGACACCATCGCAGCCCATCTGCCGCTGAAGCTGGAGCAGAAACAGGACATTCTGGAGATGTTCAAGGTCGGCGAGCGGCTGGAGCACCTGCTAAAGCAGTTGGAAGCTGAAATTGACATCCTGCAGGTGGAAAAGCGCATCCGTGGCCGTGTGAAACGGCAGATGGAGAAGAGCCAGCGCGAGTACTATCTGAATGAGCAGGTCAAGGCTATCCAGAAGGAACTGGGCGAGATCGAAGAAGGCGCCGAGCTGGATGAGTTGGAGAAGCGTATCAAGGCTGCAGGCCTGCCCAAGGATGCCAAGACCAAGGCGGATGCCGAGCTGAAGAAGCTGAAGATGATGTCGCCCATGTCGGCCGAGGCCACCGTGGTGCGCAACTACATCGATACCCTGATCGGCCTGCCGTGGAAGAAAAAGACCAAGATCAGCAAGGATCTGGCCGAGGCCGACAAGATACTGGATAGCGATCATTATGGCCTCGACAAGGTCAAGGAACGCATCGTCGAGTATCTTGCCGTGCAACAGCGGGTTGAGAAGCTCAAGGCCCCCATCCTTTGCCTCGTCGGCCCTCCCGGCGTGGGCAAGACCTCGCTGGGTGAGAGCATCGCCCGCGCCACCAACCGCAAGTTCGTGCGCATGGCGCTGGGCGGGGTACGTGACGAAGCCGAGATTCGCGGCCATCGCCGTACCTATATCGGCTCCATGCCCGGCAAGATATTGCAGAGCATGAGCAAGGCCGGAGTGAAGAACCCGCTGTTCCTGCTCGACGAAGTGGACAAGATGGGGGCGGATTTCCGCGGCGACCCTTCCTCAGCCCTGCTCGAAGTGCTGGACCCGGCACAGAACCACGCCTTCAGTGATCACTACCTGGAAGTGGATTACGACCTCTCGGACGTGATGTTCGTGGCGACGGCCAACTCGCTGAATATCCCGGCCCCACTGCTGGACCGGATGGAAATCATCCGCCTGGCGGGCTACACCGAGGATGAAAAGGTCAATATCGCCGAGAAGTACCTGGTGCCCAAGCAGATGACTGCCAACGGCCTCAAGGAAAACGAACTGATCATTCAGGAATCGGCGCTACGCGATATCGTTCGCTTCTATACCCGCGAAGCGGGTGTGCGTAGCCTGGATCGCGAAGTGGCACGCATCTGCCGCAAGGTGGTCAAGGCTTTGCTGCTCAAGCCATCGGATAAGAAGGTGACGGTCAACGCCAAGAATCTGGACAAGTATCTGGGCGTGCGCAAGTTCACCTACGGCCTGGCCGAGGAAAGCAACCAAGTGGGCCAAGTTACCGGCCTGGCTTGGACTGAGGTGGGCGGCGAATTGCTGACCATCGAGGCGGTGTCGTTGGCGGGCAAGGGCAAGATGATCACCACCGGCACCCTGGGTGAGGTCATGCAGGAGTCCATACAGGCGGCCCTGTCGGTGGTGCGTAGCCGTGCCGAAAGCCTGGGGGTGGATCCGGACTTCTACCAGAAGCACGATATCCATATCCACTTGCCCGAGGGCGCAACACCCAAGGACGGGCCGTCGGCAGGTATCGCCATTACCACCGCGATGGTTTCCATCCTGACCGGCATACCGGTACGCGCTGATGTGGCCATGACCGGCGAGATCACCCTGCGCGGCGAAGTGTTGCCCATTGGTGGCTTGAAGGAGAAGCTGCTGGCGGCACACCGTGGCGGCATCAAGCATGTGCTGATACCGGATGGCAACACCAAGGACCTGGTGGAGATTCCGGATAATATCAAGCAAAAGCTGGAGATCCACCCGGTGAAATGGATAGACCAGGTGCTGGCCTTGGCGCTGGAAAGGCAGCCCACGCCGCGCGTGATTGAGCCGGAAGCGCCAGCAGAGGCCGCTACTGCGGCCCCGGTGGCAGTGCCCAGCAATACGCCGACCAAGCATTAATAGCCGCTAACAAAACCCTTCTGGCGTTGTTGTGCGAGCTTGCCGTACCTACGTACTGTCAGCTGCGCGCGCCATCGCTCGCACGCCTAGCCAGAACCGCTGCGCTGGGTTTTGTTAGCCGCTCTAAGGTTGGGACAAGAGGCTGCCTGTATAGGCAGCCTTTTTGTTATGTGGGCGCGGAATCGGCAGCGTTGCCAACCTGAGTGGGTGCTGGCTGGGCGGCTATATTGCCTGGATGCCCGCAAATCCAGCAATGACGCGGCTTTGCGCTTGACACACGAAAAATCCACTTGCTATAAAGTCTAGGGAATCCCTGCGTGCGCCCCTGGGTGCGAGATGGCAAGACCGTGCCATTGCGCCATGGGGTGAGCCCCCACACATCCATCGCCCCGCAGCATGCCATGGCGCGGCAATGGCAGGGGTGGAATGAGGCAGTGTGAGCTGTAGCTGCCTTTTGCGCGAAATGATCTGCTCTGCCAGGCGCCGTGCCCATGTATCGAGCTTGATGCTTGTTCAGCGCCTATCGCTGTGTTTGACCTGTATTGCTGTTGCTCCATCCTACCAACTGAAAGGGGACATATAGTGAATAAGTCGGAACTGATTGACGCTATTGCGGCCGAAGCGGGGATATCCAAAGCCGCAGCAGGGAAAGCACTGGATGCAACCATCGCCTCGGTGACGGCTGCGCTCAAGGGCGGAGATATGGTGACGCTGGTGGGTTTTGGCACCTTCTATGTAGGGGAGCGCAGCGCCCGTAGCGGCCGTAATCCGCGCACCGGCGCGACCATCAAAATCAAGGCTGCGAAACAACCTAAATTTCGTGCTGGTAAATCGCTAAAAGATTCCGTACAATAGCTGGCTTACTTAGTCCAAACCCTGAAGTTCGCTTGGACGAGGCCTGCTGAGTAGTTTGTTGGTAGGTTCAGGGGTGGTTAGCTCAGTTGGTAGAGCGTCTGCCTTACACGCAGAATGTCGGCGGTTCGACCCCGTCACCACCCACCAGTTTTTTTGCCTTTGGTTGATTCAAGCAGCGCTTTTTACTGACTGACTTGGCCAAGTGGAACTTGGAGCGGTAGTTCAGTTGGTTAGAATACCGGCCTGTCACGCCGGGGGTCGCGGGTTCGAGTCCCGTCCGCTCCGCCAAATCAAAAAAGGGTGAACGCAAGTTCGCCCTTTTTTTTTGCCTGTCATTGAACCATTGCCCTAGCCGGGTGTGGAGATGTCTACCGATGTTCGAGTTCGTACAAAAGCACCGTGGTTTCGTGGGTGTGGCCTTTGGCCTGGTGATTCTTGGCTTGATGATGACCGGCGGCTCCGCCACCTTGATGGGGAACGGCGGTGCCGGCACCCTGGCCAAGGTCGATGGGGTGGAGGTCACCGAGCGTGATCTGCAGACATTGGCAGGCGGCCAGCAAGTGCCCGAGGCCGAAAAGCCCAAGATGGTGGAACAATTGGTTCAGCGTCAGTTGATGATGAACCAGGCCAAGGAACTGAACGTGCTGGCTGCGGATGCGCAACTTCGCGAGCAGATCGGTAAGATCGACGCCTTCAAGGGCGAAGACGGCAAGTTCAGCATAGAGCGCTACAAGAGCATGCTTGCTAGCCGCAATATGACCGTAGCCCAGTTCGAGCAGCTGTTGGGCGAAGACATGCGGATGCAGACATTGGTGGACAGCCTGGGCTCCAGCGGCTTTAGCTCGCGCCTGGCGGCTGAGCGCCTGGTCACTGCGGTGACCCAGCCGCGCGAAGTGACGGCACTGGTGTTTGGCGCAGACAAGTTCATGCCACAGGCCGTCGTGAGCGACGCCGAGGTCAAGCAATACTACGACAGCCACCAGGCGGACTACCGCCTGCCAGAGCGGGTAAAGCTGTCTTATGTGGTGCTTTCGCGCGAGGCCTTGCTGCCCACAACGGTAGTGACACCGCAGCAGTTGCAGGATTACTTCGAGAAGAATAAGGCTGAGCTGGTTCAGGAAGAGCGCCAGGTTCGCCATATCTTGATCGTCGCCGACACCGCTGCCAGCAAGGAGGTCAAGGCGGCTGCCAAGCAAAAGGCCGAAAAGCTCCTGGCTGAGCTGAAGCAAAATCCGGTCCGCTTTGCCGACCTGGCCAAACAGAATTCCGAAGACCCGGGTTCGGCCGCGCTGGGAGGGGATCTGGGATACAAGCGTAAGGGTGAGATGGTAAAGGCTTTTGGTGATGCCGCTTTCAAGCTGGCCAGGGGCGAGTTGAGCGGCGTGGTTGAGACTGAATACGGCTACCATATCCTGCAACTGCAGGATGTGCGTGGTAAGAGCTTCGACGAGCTCAAGCCCGGCATTGAGCAGTCGCTGCGCGCCGAGCTGGCCCAGAAGCGTTTTGATGCAGAAACCGAGAAGTTCACGGACATGGCTTACCAGCAGGCCAACAGCCTGCAGCCCCTGGTGGATGCCTACAAGCTGCCGCTGGTGCAGAGCGACTGGGTGAGCCGCGAGGCCAGTGCCGACCCGATGCTGAATGACAAGGTACGTGAAGCCGTATTTGGCGATGACGTGCTGAACAAGAAGCACAATTCCGAAGCCATTGAAGTGAGCAAGGGTACGCTGCTGGTGGCACGCGTGGCCGCCCATGAAAAGGCACGTATCCCCCCGCTGGCTGAAGTGGCTGGCAAGATCAGCGATCTGCTCAAGCGTGAGAAGGCAGTCAAGCTGGCACAGGCAGAAGGCAAGAAGACCCTGGCAGCGTTGCAAGCCGGTACGCCAGTGGCACTGGAATGGACGCCTTCGCGCCCCATCAGCCGCCTGCGTAGCGAAGGCCTGGACAAGCCCGCCATCAATGCCATCTTCGCCGCCAAGCTGCCTGGCTATGCCGGTGTGGAGAACAAGGACAGCTACATCGTCTTCAAGGTGAGCGCCGCGACCGCTGCGCCTATGGACCCGGCCATGCGCCAGAATCTGGTGGGTTCGCTGGAGCAGGTGACCGGTCGCCAGACGGTAGAGGCTTATATTGCCGAACTGCGTAAAAAGCAGAAGGTGGAGATTGCCCAGCCCAAGTAAGCACGCTGGCCGTACTTACCAAGAAAAGCGCCCTGTCTTTGCAGGGCGCTTTTTTGTTGCCTGTCGCCTGGCGGCTAGCGGGGTTTCTCCAGCTCGTACACCGTCTTGCCGCGTAGCTTGAACAGATGGGCGGCGTGATAGAGGTTCTCCGAGTGGCCTACGAACAACAGGCCATTGGGCCTGAGTAGTGGGGCGAATCGTTCCAGTATCTTTAGCTGGGTGGCGCGGTCGAAATAGATCATCACGTTACGGCAGAACATGGCGTCGAATGGGCCACGCACTGACCAGAGCGGGTCTATCAGGTTCTGCCGGCGAAAAGTCATCATCTCACGCAACTCGGCCTTGATTTCGTAATGGCCGTCGGCCCGCTTGTTGAAGAAACGCCCCAGTTGCTGCGGTGTCAGTTTGTCTACCTTGTCCGCGCTATACATGCCCGCCTGGGCAATCTTGAGTACGCTGGTGTCCAGATCGGTGGCAATGATCTTGACGGGTGGCCTGAGGCTATCAAATGCTTCGGCTGCCGTGATGGCCAGTGACCAGGGTTCTTCACCGGTAGAAGCGGCGGAGCACCAGATATGCTGGGTGCCGACACTACGGTTGGCCTTGAGGTGTTCCAGTAGCACCGGGAAGTGGTGGGTCTCGCGGAAGAAGGAGGTGAGGTTGGTAGTCAGCGAGTTGATGAACGCTTCCCACTCGGCCTCGTCGCCTTTCTCCAGTAGTACCAGGTATTCCTGAAAGGTGCCAAAACCATGCGCCCGCAAGCGCTTGGCCAGGCGACCATAGACCATGTCATGCTTGCTGTCGTTGAGTGCGATACCGGCATAGTCGTATATCAATTTCTTCACCCGATCAAAATCCTGCTGGGTGAACTTGAACTCCCGCACGGCGGGGGTACTCATGGCCGGTATGACGAAGGGCGGAGGGCTGGTGCGGGTATCTTTCATCGTCTTCTTATCTTAGAGCCTGTTCATGATTTTTTCACCCCGAGGCCGGCCCGCCCGGTTCCGGGCATTGCCGGCAGCGACCGCCGCGGTAGCGACCGCCGCGGCAGCGACTGGCGTTACCAGCCGCTTGCGGTACCCGTACCGCGGCACGGCTTATGCCTTGTCCGCCATCCGGCACAGCCCGGAAAGCCGGGGTGAAAGGATCGTGAACAGGCGCTTGGCAGCCCGGTTGGGGATGCAAAGCCCCGTTGGCACCTAGCACAGCGATACAGCCGATAGTTGCTGATGCAGCGTTGGTCTGGGGGAAGGGCTGTTTTGAGCAACTTCTGCAAGGCCAGCCAGGCACAGGATGGGTATGCTGCGCGTGGCTAATCAGGACAAAGCGACATGGCGACAAGGATGGCGGCGTACTACACAAGGCTGCGCAAGGTACTGCGACATATAGATACGCATCTGGCGGATGAATTGACCGCGGTACACCTGAGCGAGGTGGCGGCCTTGTCCAAATACCATTTCCACCGGCAGTTCTCGGCCTTGCTGGGTATAGGCGTCTACCGCTACATCCAGCTCCGCCGTATGAAGCGGGCGGCATTTCAGCTGGCGTTCCGGCTGGAGCAGCCCATTACCGACATCGCCCTCGCCAATGGCTACGATAGCCCCGAGGCGTTCTCGCGAGCGTTCAAGCGCTGCCTGGGCCAGACACCGTCGGGCTTTCGGCGCTTGCCGCAATGGTGGGCGTGGCACGAGGCCTACCATCCCATACTGACATCGGAGGCCAGACATATGCAGCATTTGATACCGCAGGAAGCCGTCAGCTTGATCGAGTTCCCAGCAACGCGCTTGGTGGCCATGGCGCACCAGGGACATCCAGCCCTGATCGGTAATACCGTTCGGCGCTTTATCGCCTGGCGCAAGGGCAAGCAGTTGCCGCCACATCGTCACGCCACCTTCAACGTGCTCTATACCGACCCTGCAGAAACGCCACCTGCCGATTTCCGCATGGATATCGGTGTCGCCACCGAGTTATCAGTCGCTGGCAATGGCGAGGGCTTGTTTGAAATCATCTTGCCGGCAGGCCGCTGTGCGGTATTGCGGCATATCGGCTCTGACGACACCCTGGCCGCCAGCGTGCACTATCTCTACGCTGTATGGCTGCCGCAGAGTGGTGAGACGCTGCGGGATTTTCCGCTGTATTGCCAGCGTGTCCGTTTCTTTCCTGATGTGGCAGAGCATGAGGCCATCACCGATATCTTCCTGCCATTGCAATAGGGCAGAGGTGTACGCGCTGCCCGCCTGCAGGTGCGGGGCGGTGGCGTGCAGGAGATCGGTACCGACCATCGGCATTTATCGATATTTATCTTGTATTGATAATTTATCTTGATAGAATAATTCCAGATAAACGCCGATGGATGGAGTAAACCGTGTCTGTCTCTGCTGCGTCTGCAAGATATACCTTCAGACGACCCTGCCTGGCCGTGGGCTTTTGTGAAGCCTTATCAGGCGAAGGGCTGCTCGATGCCCGTTCAGGCTTGTTCCTGGCGGCACAGCGCCGTGTGGGCAAATCCACCTTCCTGCGGGAGGATCTTATCCCCACCGCCGAGGCGCGTGGCTGGGCCACTGTCTACGTGGATTTGTGGTCGGATAGGGCCAGCGATCCTGCCGAACTGATTGCCGATGCCATCAAGCAGAAGATCGCCGAGTTCCATGGTCTGGTCAGTAAAGCGGCCAAGGCCATAGGCCTATCCAAGATCACGATTGCCGGCTCTCTCTCGCTGGACCTGACCGTCCCTGGCCTGCCCGCCGGAGTGACCCTGCATCAGGCCTTGGAGCTGCTGCATGGCATCGCCAAACGCCCCGTCATGCTGGTGGTGGATGAAGCCCAGCATGCCCTGACGACCCCCAGCGGCCTGCAAGCCATGTATGCACTCAAGGCCGCCCGAGATGCCATGAACCGCTCTGGCGATGCCCCAGATCTGATGCTGGTGTTCACCGGTTCCAGTCGCGACAAGCTGGCCCATCTGGTGATGAGCGCCAAGATGCCGTTCTATGGCTCCCGTGTGACGCCGTTCCCCTTGCTGGGGCGTGAGTTCACCGACGAGTACACCACCAGTGTCAACCGTGCACTGGCGGCCGATAACCAGCTCGACCCGGTCGCTGTGTTCGAGGCTTTCGAGATGGTGGGCAATCGCCCCGAACTACTGCGCAGCCTGGTGGCCGATATTGCCCTGGCGCAGGAGTCGCCCAATCTCAGTATGCGGCTGAGGGCTGATGCCTACTTGGTGCAAGACCGGGTGTGGCAGGAGGTCAAGAGCGACTTCGAATCGCTGACACCGCTGCAGCAGGCCGTGGTGCGCGTCATGGCCAGCAAGGAAGGGCAGTTCTCCCCCTTTGGCGAAGCCTCAATGAGTGCGTACAAGGCCCTGCTGCCCGACACCGTGCCGCTGAGCACCGCCACCGTCCAGAACGCCATCGATGCCTTGCGCGAGCGCGATATCATCTGGAAGGAGTCACGCGGCGCGTACGAGATAGAAGACCAGGCCTGGGTAGCGTGGCTGCGTTTGAGCGGTCGGGCCTGACGGGCCTGCGCGCCGGGCCACCTCAAGCGAACAGTACTAGACCGCTGACACGGCCACCATCGGCCTGTGGCGGGGCAGGGCCCCCTTTCATCTTTCGGCAGGTAACCCCATGCATAGTCTACAAGGCAGCGTAGCGCTGATTACCGGTGGCACCACAGGCATAGGTTTGGCAACGGCACAGGCCTTCATCGCCAGGGGCGCCAGAGTGGTCGTGGCAGCACGCAGTCGGGAGCAGGGCGAGGCCGCAGTGTCGATGTTGCGCACGCAGGGCGAGGCCGCTTATCAGCCCTGCGATGTTACCGACCCACTCTCCGTCGCTGCGCTCGTGGCCTTTACCCTGGACCGTTTTGGCAAGCTGGACTGTGCAGTCAATAGCGCCGCCTGCGACGTACAAGCCATGGCCACCCACGAAATGGCATTCGACGAGGCCTGCCGCAGTACCTCGACCGATGTGCTGGGTGTCTTCAACTGCATGAAATACCAGATCGAGGCCATGCTCCGTCAGGGCGGTGGCACCATCGTCAATGTCTCTTCCATCAACGGCTTGTCCGGCGCACCCACTGCAGCCATGTATAGCGCAGGCAAGCACGCCGTCATCGGCCTTACCCGCTCCACGGCCAAGGAATACATCTCGCGCGGCATACGCATCAACGCCGTCTGCCCAGGGGCCACCGAAACGCCACGCCGCACACGCCGTACCGCGCACCTCGACGCCACCGCGCTGCTAGCACACCGAGAGCAACTGGCCCAAGCCATCCCCATAGGCAGGCTGGCCCAGGCCGAGGAAATCGCCAACGCCATCCTGTGGCTAAGCTCGCCGGAATCGTCTTATGTCGTGGGCCACAGCCTGGTGGTGGATGGCGGCCTGCAGGCTTAGCGCCGCTTGTAGCGTCCCGCTGGCGTTGTTGTGAGGGCTTGTGTCACCCACGGTAAGCCGCGGTGCTTGCCTAGCCCGAAACGCTGGGTTGTTGCTTACCGTGCCTCTAGCACGTGCGCCTGGGGCCTGCTTGTAAAGGACAATGCGGAGCGCCTTGAGGTGCATGCGCAAGGTTTTAGCGCCGCCTTCCCCGGGACCACGTACTCTTGCGAAATAGTGCGCACCTAGTTCCAACCATCAGCGTCCGCACGATAACCGCCGACGCGGGGCATGGTTTCGTCCGACTTACAGAGTTGCCGGCAACCGAAAACCAATATAGTCCAATGGATTCAGAAGGAAGCAGTGAATACAAGTACCGATAGACACTCACGGGCCGCAGAGAAGGATACGGTGGGTAACATCCCAGGGCGAGCTATACCAGCTTGCCGTCGAAACGCCAGCGGTACAGGCAGCGCTTGCCGCCTGTGGCATCGAGACACGCAAGCTGGCCGAACACTAACGCGGGACGGCTAGATCAGTCAGCGGGATGTGATGTCGCTAGATTGTGTACTTTTGGCCTGCTTGTAGGTACACAGAAAGGTACACAAAAACTTGGATCTGGACACACCTTCATGGACGCACAAGGACAACAAAAAACCCGCATCGCTAGCAACGATACGGGTTTTCTGGAATTCCTTGGAACTACTTGGACTGTATTCTGGTGCCCGGAGCCGGAATCGAACCGGCACGGCTTGCGCCGAGGGATTTTAAGTCCCTTGTGTCTACCAGTTTCACCATCCGGGCGGTGAGGCAAGCTGCTGGTGGGTGTGGAGGCGGGTCAAGAATCGAACCGACGTAGCGGGATTGCCGGTCTGCATCGTCGTTAACGATATCAACGACTTGCGAAAATCCTCACTGCGCGCTCCAAGCTTCCTACCTTTTCAGCAGCGTACCCCTGAAACTTTGTGCGGGCCGCAGTATATCAGGCCAGCTGTATTTTCGGGAGGTCGCTTAGGTAAGTGAGACACGATCAGTGAGCGCGCATTTAACCCGTAGTAAGGGCGTTCGGCGCCCTGTCGCCTGGCTGGCGCAACACGCTCCGAACCGGCACATGCGGTATCACCTGTACTTTGGCCTTGTGTTCCCATCCCTCACACTAACCATCAGGGTAAGTAGCGCTTCCGCAGCTTAGCCAGTTCGCCATTTTCCGCCATGGCATCGATGCCGGCGTTGAGCAGGGTCAGTAAAGCGCGGCTGCGGGGGGTGGCGCGGGATAGCATCATATGGAAGCTGGTGGCGGTGACGCCGGGTACGGGCGCGCTGGTCAGGCGGGTGTCGTGCAGCAGCCGCTTCATCTTGGCGTCGGTCAGGCTAAAGCCCACCATGACTTCGCGCTTCTCGATAAACAGGTCGCAATGCCCGGCATGCAGCTTGGCAATCAGCTGCGGGAACTGCGAGGTGCCCCGGTCCACGTCCTTGGGCCCAAGGCCATAGGTTTCGTAGTTGTAGCCGTGCAGGCCGCAAACGCGATACTTCTTCAGGTCGGGTAGCTGTTGTACAGCCAGGCCTTTGGGGTAGCGCTGGCGGCTGTAGAAATAGACGCTGGTGGTCTGGTAGTAGGCGTGGCTGAGCATGTAATCCCGTTCCCGTTCGGGATTGAGGGAGGCGCCCAGGGCCAACTCGTACATACCGCGTTTCAGCAGCGCCTGGCAACGCTCCCAGGGCAGCATGTCGATTTTGAAATCCAGCCCGGCATCGTCGGCAATCCGCTTGAGTACATCGACAGAGTAGCCTTTCAGGATGGGGGTGCCATCGGCCGTGCTGCCATCCTGCCAGATATAGGGCGGCCAACCGCCGCCGTCATCGCAGATGCGCAGGGTCTCGGTACCGGCGGGGCTGGCAGCCAGCGCGGCAGGGGCAAGCAGGGCAAGGATCAGAGGCAGCAATCGCATGGGCTAGGTGCAGCACGGGGACTGCCTCAAGCATAGTGCTTGTCATGCCGGCCTGCTGGTAAGCAAGGAGATAACCGCCGGATGGCGGCTACCTCTTGCATGGGCGTATCAGGCCAAGGTGCTGATCAGGTACTGCTTGATGGCATCCGCGTCGTTGGGCATCACGCTGCTGCGCTGGGGGCGGCTTTCCAGATCGGCCAGCTCGGCGGGGCGCGGGGGCTGTTCGCCCAGGGCTTCGAGGATGGTGGCCTCGAACTTGGCGGGCAGGGCGGTTTCCAGAGTGACCATGGGCACGCCAGGACGGCGGCTTTCCAGTGCGACCTTGACGCCATCTGCCGTATGCGGGTCGAGTACCACGTTCCAGCGCGATTTGGCGCTGCGTATGGTGGCGATACGGTCGGCATGGGTGCTCTTGCCAGAGCTGAAGCCGAACTCGCCCACCATGCGGGCAAACGAGGGCGTTTTGCCAAAGTCGAAGCCGCCGGTGCTGTCCACTTCGCGCCAAAGGCCGGCCAGCGCGGCACTGTCGCGGTCTATCAAGTCAAATACAAAGCGTTCCAGATTGGAGGCCTTGGAGATGTCCATCGAGGGGCTGGAGGTGGCATGGGTGGCGGCGGACCCCCGCACGGTGTAGCGGCCGGTCTTGAAGAACTCGTCCAGCACATCGTTCTCGTTGGTGGCGACCACCAGCTTGCCTATGGGCAGGCCCATCTGGCGGGCGATATGGCCGGCGCAGATATTGCCGAAGTTGCCGGAGGGCACTACGAAGTCCACTGGATCGCCTATCTTGCTGGCTACCTTGAGGTAGGCGCGGAAGTAATACACCACTTGGGCAACGATACGGCCCCAGTTGATGGAGTTGACGGCGCTGATCTTGTAGCTGGCCTTGAAACTGGCGTCGTTGTTGATGGCCTTGACGATATCCTGGCAGTCGTCAAAGGTGCCTTCCACGGCCAGGTTGTGGATGTTGGCATCCTGCAGGCTGAACATCTGTGCCCGCTGAAAGGGGCTCATGCGGCCATGAGGGCTGAGCATGAAGACATTGACCCCCTGCTTGCCGCGCATGGCGTATTCGGCAGCGGAACCGGTATCGCCCGAAGTTGCGCCGACGATATTGACCGATTCGCCACGGCGGGCCAGGACGTACTCGAACAACTGGCCCAGCAACTGCATGGCAATGTCCTTGAAGGCCAGCGTGGGGCCGTTGGACAGGTGCAGCAGGTGCAGGCCGGGTTCCAGCTCGGTCAGCGGGGTGATCTCATCGCTGCCGAAGGCATCGCGGGTATAGGCCGCTTCCACCAGGCGCCGTACATCGGCAGCCGGGATATCGGTGGCAAAGCGCGATACGATCTCATAGGCCAGTTGCGGGTAGCTCAGGCTACGCCAGGCTTGCAGCGTGGCATTGTCTACCTGGGGGTACACTTCGGGGACGACCAGGCCACCATCGGGTGCCAGGCCGCCGAGCAGGATGTCGCTGAAGGCTTGCGGGGCCATGCCGCCGCGGGTGCTGATGTATTGCATGTCGGTTTCCTGTGAGTGCCTGTGCTGCCAGTGGTTTGCTGGGTGTTTCATCACTTCGGCGTCGTGGGCCGGCTTGTCGCAATAGGCCTGGGTAGCGCTTCTGGCTGGACCTGGCTGTTCGCGTCCTTGTCATGCATCACACCTGCTAGGCAGGGCTTTGTTGCGTTTTGGTGCGGTTGCCGGGGCGCGGGTCACACCCCATGAAACTATGGTTGGCGGCTGTTTCCTAGACACGCTCCAGCTTATGGTAGGGCAGGGGCGGCAAGGTCAGCCGGATGGTATCGCCAGGCCGTACCACGCCGCCAGCCCGGACTATCCCCATGATGCCCGCCTTGCGCACCAGGTTGCCGGCTTCATCCCGGCCCAGCACGGCGGCCAGCAGGCCAGGCTGGAAGGCCTCAATCTGGGTGCAGGGATTGCGCAGGCCGGTGATTTCCACTTCGGCTTGCTCACCCAGATGCAGCACGGTGCCGCGTGGCAGGTGTATCAAATCCAGCCCACGGGTGGTCAGGTTCTCGCCCAGTGCGCCCGGCGCCACGGCAAACCCTTGCTGCTGCAGTTCGTCGAGCAGCTCTGCCGCCAGCAGATGTACCTGCCGCAGATTGGGTTGATCGGGATTCTGCC
This sequence comes from Chitinimonas prasina, assembly GCF_030160395.1. Lineage (GTDB taxonomy): Bacteria > Pseudomonadota > Gammaproteobacteria > Burkholderiales > Chitinimonadaceae > Chitinimonas > Chitinimonas prasina. The sequence goes on along the minus strand of NZ_BSOG01000005.1, from coordinate 122,247 downwards.
GTACCCGCGAGCGGTGCTTTACGGTGGTGCCCATATGGGCATCGCCCTCCACGCCCAACCCAGCCAGCAGGGTGATCTGCGCCGTGCATGGTTTGCTGAAGCCATGCTCCGGATGACGGCAGACGGCCAGCACCTCGCCTTGCATGTGCGGGCCCGCTTACTTGTCCAGGTTTTCCAGCCGCAGCTTGGTGACGCTGCCGGCTATGGTGGCCAGGCCTTCGATACGGGCGATGGCTTCGTCCACCCGGCGTTCCAGCGCAATATGGGTGAGGATGATGATGTCCACCACCTTCACGCCTTCGGCCGGTTCCTTCTGCATCATGGCATCGATGGAGATATCGGCGTCGGCCAGGATGCGGGTGACATCGGCCATCACGCCGGCCTTGTCGTGCGCCTTGAGCCGCAGGTAATAGCTGGTTTCCACGGCATCGATGGGCAGGATGGGCAGGTCGACCAACCGGTCTGGCTGGAAAGCCAGGTGTGGCACACGGTGTTCCGGGTCGGCTGTCAGCAGGCGGGTCACGTCGACCAGATCAGCCACCACGGCCGACGCTGTTGGTTCGGAGCCGGCGCCACGGCCGCAGTAGAGGGTCTGGCCCACGGCATCGCCCTGTACCACCACGGCGTTCATGACACCGTCCACATTGGCGATGATGCGCTTGGCCGGGATCAGGGTGGGGTGTACCCGCAGCTCCACACCATTGGCCTTGCGCCGGGTAATGCCCAGCAGCTTGATGCGGTAGCCCAGCTGTTCGGCGTAGGCAATGTCTTCCTGGGTCAGTCTGGAGATACCCTCCAGATAGGCCTTGTCGAACTGCATGGGTATGCCGAAAGCCAGGGCCGACAGTATGGTCAGCTTGTGGGCGGCATCGTGGCCTTCGATATCGAAGGTCGGGTCGGCTTCGGCATAGCCCAGCTGTTGTGCTTCGGCCAGCACATCGGCAAAGGCGGCACCCTTGTCGCGCATCTCGGTCAGGATAAAGTTGGAAGTGCCATTGATGATGCCGGCTATCCATTCGATACGGTTGGCGGTGAGGCCCTCACGCAGCGCCTTGATGATGGGGATACCACCGGCTACCGCCGCCTCAAAGGCCACGGTGACGCCGCGCGCCTGGGCTGCGGCGAAGATCTCGTTGCCATGCAGCGCCAGCAGCGCCTTGTTGGCGGTGACCACATGCTTGCCGTTGGCGATGGCACGCAGTACCAGCTCCTTGGCCAGGGTGGTGCCGCCTATCAGTTCGCAGATGATGCTGATTTCCGGGTCGTCGACCACGGCGTGGAAATCGTTGCCGAAGGCCAGCCCCTCGACCACGGCAGCCGGCGCAACGGCACGGGCCTTTACAATATTGCGGACAGCGACACGTTTCACTTCGATGGCGCGGCCGGCGCGACGGCCGATTTCCTCGGCATTGCGGGCCAGTACCTTGGCGACGCCGGAGCCGACCGTGCCGAAGCCCAACAGGCCTACTTGGATGGGTTTCATACGGGTTTGCCTAGTCGTTTGAGAGAGGTTTGCAGAAATTGAAACAGGCTATGCCCAGGCCTTCGCGGAAATAAAAGCGATGGGCCCGTTCACGTTGCGTACCTGAGTCGAGTATGAAATTGCTGGCGCCACGGCGGCGGGCATCTTGCTGCAGCCAGTCCAGCAGCAGCTTGCCGGCCCCGCGAGAGCGCTGGGCCTCGGTGGTGACCAGATCATCCACATAGAATTTGGTGCCGGAAAAGGTATCGCGGTAGCAGCGGTAGACGGCGACGCCCAGCACGGCCTCGCCTTCTATGGCCACGACCATTTCACCACCATCGGCAAAGATGCCGGCCATTTGTGCGGCGTAGTCTGCCGCCAGTTGCGGTCGCAGTTCGCGGTGTACTGCTTCCGCCCGGGCCAGCCAGGCGGGTTCGATCAGATTGCGGTTGTCGTCGGTCAGGCGGAGGGCGCGCATGCATGGCTTTCGTGACGTTTTCGGTAGGCCGCCAGAAAGCGCTCGATGCGATCAAGGGCTTCTTCCAGCTCGTCCATATGGGGCAGGAACACCACCCGCAGGTGGTCGGGCGAGTGCCAGTTGAAACCGGTGCCCTGAACTAGTAGCACTTTTTCTTCTTCCAGCAATTCGGTGATGAAGGCCTGGTCATCCGCAATCGGGTAGACCTTGGGATCCAGCCGGGGGAACAGGTACAGCGCCCCCTTGGGTTTGACACAGCTGACACCTGGGATGGCGGTCAGCCGCTCCCAGGCCAGATCGCGCTGGCGAGCCAGCCTGCCGGTCGGCGCCACTAGCTCGTTGATGCTCTGGTAGCCGCCCAGCGCGGTCTGGATGGCGTGCTGGGCGGGCACGTTGGCGCACAGGCGCATGGAGGCCACGATATTGAGGCCGTCGATGTAGTCCTGGGCATGACGCTTGTCGCCGCTCAGTATCATCCAGCCGGCGCGATAGCCGCAGGCACGATAGTTCTTGGACAGGCCGCCGTAGGTGACGCAGAACACATCGTCAGCCAGCGAGGCGATGCTGGTATGGGTGTGGCCATCGTACAGGGTCTTGTCGTAGATCTCATCGGCGTAGACGATCAGGTCATGCTCGCGGGCTATCTGCAATATGCCCTGCAATATCTCGTCGGGATATAGCGCGCCGGTGGGATTGTTGGGGTTGATCACCACGATGGCGCGCGTGGTGTCGGTGATCTTGGCGCGGATATCGTCCAGATCGGGCAGCCAGTCATTGGCTTCGTCGCAGAGATAATGCCGGGCCGTACCGCCAGACAAGGACACGGCGGCAGTCCACAGCGGGTAGTCAGGTGCGGGCACCAGCACCTCGTCGCCATTGTTGAGCAGCGCGTTCATGCTCAGCAGGATCAGCTCCGATACGCCGTTGCCGATATAGATGTCCTCGACACTGACGCCCTTGATGCCTTTTTGCTGGGCATAGTGCATGACAGCCTTGCGGGCAGGGAAGATACCCTTGGAGTCAGCATAGCCACCGGCCTGGGGCAGGTTGTGGATTACGTCACGGACGATCTCGTCGGGGGGCTCGAAACCGAAAACCGCCAGATTGCCGATATTGAGCTTGATGATGCGCTGGCCATCGTCCTCCATCTGCTTGGCGCGCGCCAAGGCGGGGCCGCGGATTTCGTAACAGACGTTGTCGAGTTTCTGGGACTTTTTGACGGCGCGCATCGTGTTCTTGGCTGCAGGCGTTATGGGGAGCGTTCGATAGTAGCAAAGTTTGTTGCCCTGCAATATTCGCTTTGCACCTAGCACTTATTCCACGACCGCAGGGGTAGAATACGGCCTGGATAGACTGATAGCCCGCCATGAAACTGCACGCCGACAAACCTACCCATCTCAATGTCTTTACTGGCTATGGTGCCGACTTTGTCAGCGTCAACGAGCAGCGGCGCAGCGGCAGCCTGGTGGTAAGCCCCACCAGCGTGGATCCCTGGCGGCCTGCCAGCTTTGCCGAATTGACTGAGGCTGATTTTGAAGCCTTGCTGGCATTTCAGCCCGAGGTGGTGCTGCTGGGTACTGGCAGCCGATTGCAGTTTCCGCATCCTCGCCTTAGCCGTGCGCTGATGCAGGCGCAGGTCGGTGTGGATGCCATGGATATCTCGGCCATGTGCCGCACCTTCAATATCCTGGTGGCGGAAGACCGTCGGGTGATTGCCGCCGTACTCTTCGAGTAAGGGCTTTTTACGGACTCCAACGGGCTGCGCACCCGGCTTTGTGTTGAACAATCCGACAAGCGGTGGGTTGCGCTGGATCGTGGGTTTGCCTGTTTATTCTCAACTAAAGCCATGATTAATAATGGATTGATGCTGCGTCCGGTGCGGGCTTTTGCATTTGCGTTGTCCCGATTATCTCGGCGACAGCATCTATCGTACTAAAGAACCGCTGACAAAACCCTGCTGGCTTAGGGGGAAATTGACGTGTGCAATCAGCAGTACCCAAACAGTACGGCAAGTTTGCGCAACAACGCCCAGCCAATGTTGTGAGCGGATTCGAGCGTTATTGAAAAGGAGCGCTGCTGTGATGCCTACCCCTATATTCAAGATACTTCTGCTGGCCTTGATAGGTCTGAGCGCCCAGGCGGCCAATCTGTCGGGTGCAGGTTCCACATTTGCCGAGCCGCTCTACCGCAAATGGGCAGAGCAATTCCAGAAACAGGCCGGCGCCGGCTCGGTCGTCAACTACGAGGCTGTCGGCTCGGGTGAGGGGATCAAGCGCATCGCTAGCAAGCAGGTTGATTTTGGCGCCTCGGACGAGCCGCTGAAGCGGGCGGAGCTAGACGAGAAAGGCCTGCGGCAGTTTCCTGTCGCCATGGGCGCGGTGGTGCCGGTGGTCAATCTGCCCGGCGTGCCGGCCGGCTCGCTCAAGCTCAACGCCGACGTGTTGGCCAAGATCTATACCGGTCGGATCAAGCGCTGGAACGATCCTGAGATACTGTCGATGAACGAGGGTGTACCAGCCAAGGCGCTGGATCTGGCCATCAAGCCGGTTTACCGGGCTGATAGCTCGGGCTCTTCTTTTGCATTCAGCTATTACCTGAACGCCCGCTCGCCGGACTGGAAGAAAAACCAGGGCGTGAGCAAGGAGTTGAAAGGGGTATCTGGCACTGCTGCCAAGGGTAGCGGTGCGGTGGTGGAGGCAGTGAAGGCCACGCCAGGCGCAATCGCTTATGCCGAGTATGGGCGGGCGCTACGCGACAAGCTCAATATGGCCCAGTTACCCAACCGCGTTGGCGTCCACATGAAGGCCAGCCCGGAGTCCATACTGGCAGCAGCCCAGTTCGATGCCGAGAAGTTGCTCTATAGCGCCGACCCGGATTTCTACCTTGTGCTGGCAGACAACGACACCTATGCCGGCTGGCCTATGACCACACTGACCTTCACCCTGGTACCCAAGTCAGGGCCGGGGGCGCAAAAGGTGCTGGAGTTCATCTACTGGGGCTACAAGCATGGTGACAGCGCCAGCCGCGAGCTGGGCTATGTACCCCTGAGCGACAGCATGAAGATAGGGGTGCGCAAGGCCTGGAGCAGGCAGTACGGCTATAAGGCCGGGCTCTGAGTCGGTGAGCGGGCTCGGTACGGGTGCAGGCATGTCAGTTCGTCGTTACAGGGTGCAATTGGTCTGCCCCCATGCCGGTTTATCGCATGGTAGCTGTAGACACAGGAAGCGCCGACTAGTATCTGCCCTGCAACGTTGATCTCCCCTGAAATGCGTTGATTGTGGTCGGTCTTGCCACGCGCGATCCGCATCGGCACCGAAAGACTAGCCTGCCGCCGGCCAGCAATGGCCGGCGTTTTTCTTGCTGGGGTTACAATGGCGGCTTGTTGCCTAACCAAGACTTGCTGCTGCCATGACTTTGACGCCTCCCCCAGCCCATCTGATTGCCCAACAAGTTGCCGCCGCGCTGGCAGAGGATATCGGCTGTGCCGACTGGACTGCCATGCTGATAGCCGCCGAGCGGCCGGGTAGGGCAACCGTACGGGTCAGGCAGGCGGCGGTGGTGTGTGGCCAGGCCTGGTTCGAAGAGTGCTTTCGGCAGGTGGATGCCGGCGTATCTATACGCTGGCTGGTGGCCGAGGGCGCCCAGGTGGGGGCTGATACGGTGCTGTGCGAGATTACCGGCCCGGCCCGGGCCTTGCTGACGGCGGAGCGTAGCGCACTCAATTTCCTTCAGACACTCTCTGCCGTAGCAACCGAGACCCAGCGTTATGTGGCCGCCATCGCCGGTACCCGCGCCCGCATACACGATACCCGCAAGACCTTGCCTGGCCTGCGGCTGGCGCAAAAATACGCAGTCAGGGTGGGTGGGGGCGAGAACCAGCGCATCGGCTTGTACGATGGCATCCTGATCAAGGAAAACCATATCGCCGCCGCCGGCAGTATTGCAGCGGTATTGCGCGAGGCCTTCAAGCTGGCGCCAGCGGGGGTGGGCATACAGATCGAGGTCGAGAACCTGGCCGAGCTGGATCAGGCCCTGGCCGCCGGTGCGCAATCGGTATTGCTGGACAATATGAGCCACGCCGACATGGCCGAGGCGGTACGCCGCAGTTCGGGCAAGGCCGTGTTGGAGGCCAGCGGCGGCGTGGATATGTCGACCGTGCGGGCCATCGCCGAAACCGGTGTGGACCGGATATCAATTGGCAAGCTGACCAAGGATGTCAGCGCCATCGACCTGTCCATGCGCTTTGCTTTTGCCGATTGAGCCTCACATAGAAATTGTTCACGATTTTTTCGCCCCGGCGCCGTGGTGAAAACATTGTGAGCAGGCGCTTAGGGGCATCAAGGTTTGTCGGGGTAGTTGCCCTCGGCATCAGCGCCATACTTCCGCCACAGCGGCTTGAGCACGCCGGCTCGCTGCATCTTGTCCAATAGCTGATTCAGCTCGTCCACAGTAGGGCGCGCGCCCCGGCGAACAATGATGCTGTGGCTGTAGGGCTGGTCCTTCTTCCTGGAGATCAGCAGCCGGTCTTTGTCCTGCGGATTGCGTATCAGATAGCCGGCCAGAAAGGCCTCGGTCACTACGGCAACATCACCGCGCTCCATCAGCAACAGGCGCAGGGTGGCCTCGTTGTCATCGGTGAACGACATCTGGAAGCGCTCCCGCAGGAAGGCAGGGTCGTTGTTGAAGCCGGCAAAACCATAGTGATAGCCCCGCATGCCTATCATGCGCTTGTCGCTCAGGTCGGCGAAGTAGCTTTCGTCACGGCCGTGCCTGGCCAAGGCCACATAGACTTCGCCACCCCGCAGGAACACCTTGGTGGCGTCCACGGCGCGGTCTTTCCAGCCCCAGGCCAGGTTATCGTAGAAGGAAAGGTCGTACAGGCCCTGGTCGAAATCGTGGAAGCGGCGTAGTGGCCCGCTGACCACCGGGACGAAGCGGTAGTCCCGCTGGAAGTTGTTCATCAGCTCCAGTAATTCCACCCGTAAGGTCGAGCCATTGGCATTTTGCTGCAGGACGATGTAGGGCGGGAACAGCACGACACCCACCTTGACGATGCGGCCCGCCTGGGCCTGGCCAGCCAGCATTAGCCAGGCCAACAAGGCCATGCCGAATATTCGCTGCATGCTTATACCCCCCTGGTCCCGCTTTGTTCTTGGTCACATCATAGCTGCTGGCGTCGCACTCTGCGCCTACGGCTTCTGCAATATCGGTTACCGTTTTGGCAGGGCCGCGTGGCGGCGGTTGCGCCGTTGCCTGCCTACAGGCTGTGCTGCTCGCCTGGATGGGAACTGTGCCTGTGCAGGCACAGGCACCCCAGGCATCATGGCGCCTTACATCCTCAGGGTAGGCCATGGCGACGACGACACTGCGACACCGCTTTCCCCTCGTGGCACGTTTGTTCAGCCTGCCATCGATGGCCTGGATACTGGCCGCCACCGCATTCATCAATCGCATGGGCGCCATGGCCAAGCTGTTCATGGCCATCTACCTGCGCGAATCCCTGCATCTGCCTCTTCCCACTATAGGTTTGCTACTGGCCGGTTATGGCGCTGGTACGCTGGTCGGTGCCTACGGCCTTGGCGTACTGAGCGATCATGTCTCGCCCAGGCGCTTGGCTGTAGCCTGTCTGTGTGCTTCTGGGCTGGGCTTGCTGCTGCTGGCGCAGACCAGTTCGGTGGCTTTGCTGGCGGCCTTTCTGTTCGTGGGCGGTGTGGCCGATGCCGGCTACAGGCCGGTGGTACAGCGGCTTATCATGGAGGCATGCGAGCCTGCAGAGCGTCCCCGTGCGCAATCGCTGCTCCGTGTTGCCATTAATCTGGGCTTTGCCGTAGGGGGCTTCTTTGGCGGCATGCTGGCGGGATGGGACTACCGCTATGTCTTCTGGGCTGATGCTGCCACTAGTTTCGCTGCTGCAGCCTGGCTGGCCTATGCCTTGGCGCGGATAGCACCGCCGGTGGATGCGGCCGCTACCGCAAAAAGCACCCCTTCGCTGGATACCCCCGGCGCTTCACCCTATCGCGACCGGGTGTTTCTCTGCTTGCTGCTGGCGGCGCTGCCGCTGGGCATGATGTACGACCAGGTCAATGGTCTGTATGGCGCCTATCTAAGGGAGCACCATGGTCTCAGCCCCGCCTGGGTGGGTTGGCAGCATGGTATCAATGGCTTGCTGGTGGCGCTTTGCCAGCTGCCCCTTACGGCCTGGAGCCAACGCTATGGCGTGCGTGGGCCGGTGATCTGGGGCTGTGCGCTGATGGTGGCGGGCCTGGGCATGTTGCCCTGGGTCAGTGGCCTGGCTGGCGTGCTGGCCTCTACGGTGATCTGGACGGTGGGCGAGATGCTGTGGATGCCCACGCTGGGTGTCATCATCATGCACCGGGCCGAGGGGCGGCGGAGTGGGCACTATTTCGGCATGCAGTCTGCCATGTGGAGTACCAGCACCTTGCTGGCACCGCTGGTGGGTAGCCGGCTGTATGCCGCCTGGGGTGGCGACGCGCTTTGGTATGCCGTGCTGCTGGCCGGCATACCTGCAACGGCGGTGCTGGCCTGGGCGGTGGGGAGGATAGAGCAGGAAGCTCTGGTGGTTTAGCGCCGCTCCCTTGTGCGTTGTTAGCTGCGCAGGGGAGCAGGCCGGACCTGGGCATGGAAGCAAGATGGCGATGTTTGCCAAGTCGCGGCTAGCCCCTTGTTTCAACCACGCAGGCGCAGCGTCAGGCCTTTGAGGAAGTTACGCAGGAATTGGTCGCCGCAACGGCGGTAGTTCTTGTGGTCCGGGTTGCGGAACAGGGCGCTCATCTCGGGTTTGGAAACCTTGAAGCCAGCCTTGTCCATGATCTCCATCAGGTCATCTTCCTTGAGTTCGAAGGCGACGCGCAGCTTTTTGAGCACCACATTGTTGTAGAGCGGCAGGGTGACCGGGGGCAAGGGGCGGTTCTCATCGCGGCCACGCTTGAAGACGATAAGGCCATCCAGAAAGTGGGCGAGTACCTCGTCGGGGCAATCCAGGTAGCCTTCTTCCTCGTCCTTTTTCAGGTAAGCAATCACGTCGGCCTTGGCAAGCTCAAAACCGGTCAGCTTGGCAATGTCAGCAATCTTGCCGTCGGTGATGTTCAGGCTGTAGCGCAGGCTGCGTAGTACGTCGTTATGGATCATGGTTTCTTCTCTGGCATGGGCGAACCCGTGCGGGGTGGTAGGGTGGTCTGGTACTTGCGGTACAGGGCGGTTTCGCTTTGCTCCCGTATCAGTGCCAGTTTTTGCCATATGCGCTCGGCCGGCTCAGGGTGGCTGGCCACGAAGGCACGGCTGAACAGCAGGAAGTAATCGCGGGAGGTCAGTGGTGGGCCGACTTTCTCCACATCAGTAATGCCTTCAGTCTGCAGATAGCTGTCGGCCGAGGGTTCCAGCGCCGCCATGGCGGCTACCCGGCCCAGCCGCAGCTTGGCGAAGTTGCCGGGATGATCCGGTGCACCGTCGTCTACTGCAAACCCCATATCGCGCAGGGTGCTGACGATGACCCAGCCCTTGTTGGCACCAATAGGGCCATCCAACTGCTCGAACTGCCGGCCATCCCAGTTCACCGTGCTGCCCACGCGGCGGTAGATGCGATAGCGTATATGGGTGGCGCGAAGACTGGCATTGGGTTTATCACCGAGCATGGGGTAGGCAAAGCGCTTGGCCCGTTCTTCGTTGTACGAAAAGATAAAGGCGCCATCAATTTTCCCGGTTTCCAGCAGATGCAGCATGCGTAGCTGCGGTAGGCGCTGCAAGTTCAGTTTCAGCCCGGCATCACTGACGGCGCGCTGAACCATCTCTACCGCGATACCGGGTGGGTCGGCGACTTCCGGGCCACGCCCCAGCTGGAACGGGGCGGAATCCACGTCGACATAAGCCAGTTGCAGGGTCATGGGCGCGTCTGCCGCGCTTGCCCTGGCGCTGGACAGCATCATCAGCAGTATCAGCCTGCAAATCATGCGTAGGGTCATGGCTCTGTCCTCTCTCACCTGGCTGCACCGTGCAACCGGGGCCGCAAGCGCCCTGCTGTATTTAATGTTAGACCGGCTGGACGAGCGCGCTGCCCCGACTTGACCGTGGGCTAGCAGGCTCTTAGCGCCGGACCACGGCAATCACGCCAGCGACCTGCTTGACGTGCTCCATCACCTTGCGTAAGCCCTGGGCGTCCCGTATCTCCAGGGTGAAGCGCATGCGGGCGATCTGGTTGCGACTGAGCGTTTGCGCAGCGGTCACGTTGATCTTGTCGCGCGAAAACAGGTCGGAGATATCGCGCAGCAGGCTGGGGCGGTCGTGGGCTTCGACTTCCACGTCTGCGGCGAATACCTGGCCGTGCTGGGCACCACGCAGTTTCTCGCCCCAGTCAGCTGTGATCAGGCGCTCGGGCGCATTGGCCGACAGGCGCTTGAGGGTGGCGCAATCACTACGGTGTATGCTGATACCGCGGCCCTTGGTGACAAAGCCGACCACCGCATCCGGCGGCACAGGCTTGCAGCAGCGGGCCAGCATGGTCATCAGTTTGTCCACGCCCTCTATCAATATGCCTTCGCCATGGGTGTCGGCGCGGGCCCGCTTGATGATGTCGCCGGCCTCTACCGGTACCTCCACCGGGGCGGGCGCCAGGGCAATGGCCAGATCCCGCGAGGTGACTTCGTTCTGGCCGACCGCAGCAAGTAGTTCGTTCAGCTGTTTGTAGCCCAGCTTGTCGGCCAGTTCTTCCAGGTTGGGGTGGCTGCCGGCGCGGGTCAACTCCCGTTCCAGTATGCCGCGCCCGGTTTCTATGGCGATATCGAGGTTCTGCTGGCGCAACCAGTGCCGTACCTTGGTGATGGCGCGGTGGCTCTTGAGATAGCCCTGGTGCAGCCAGTCTATGCTGGGGCCGCCTTCCTTGGCTGCCAGTATCTCCACGCGCTGGCCCGTCTGCAGTGGGGTGTCCAGCGGCACGATATGGCCATCCACCTTGGCGCCCCGGCAGCGGTGGCCCAGGTCGGTATGCAGATGGTAGGCAAAATCCACCGGGGTGCTGCCCCGTGGCATGGCAATCACCCGGCCTGCCGGGGTGAGCGCGTAGACCGAGTCATCGAACTGCTCTGCCTGGAAGGCTTCGGCCACGGTGCTCTGCTGGCTCATGTCGTCGCGCCAGTCGAGCAGTTGCCTCAGCCAGGCGATCTTTTCTTCGTAACGGGCGTCGCCCGAGCCGCCTTCCTTGTAGCGCCAGTGGGCCGCGACGCCATACTCTGCATGCTCGTGCATGTCGAAGGTACGTATCTGTACCTCCAGCGCCTTGTCCTGCGGCCCCACCACCACCGTATGCAGGCTGCGGTAGAAATTGCCCTTGGGGTGGCTGATATAGTCGTCGAACTCGCCGGGTATGGGCTGCCAGATATGGTGCACCACGCCCAGGGCGCTATAACAGTCCGAAATATCGTTGACCAGCACGCGTATGGCGCGGATGTCGTACATCTCGCTGAAATCCAGCCGCTTCTGCTTCATCTTCTTGTAGATGCTGAAGATATGCTTGGGGCGGCCCATCAGGTCGGCCTTGATACCCTGCTTCAGCAGCTCCTCGCGCAGGCTGGCGATGGATTCGGCGATAAAGGTCTCGCGGTCTACCCGTTTTTCGTCCAGCAGGCTGGCGATCCGCTTGTAGACCGTAGGCTCCAGAAAGCGGAAGCCCAGGTCTTCCAGTTCCCATTTGATCTGCCACACGCCGAGCCGGTTGGCCAGCGGCGCGAAAATGTCCAGGGTCTCGCGGGCGATGGGTACCCGTACGCTTTCGTCACACTTGGCCAGGTAGTGCATGGTCTGGGTACGCCAGGCCAGCTTGACCAGCACGACGCGTATGTCTTCCACCATCGCCAGCAGCATTTTGCGCACAGTTTCTATCTGCTGCTGGGCATCGTCCTTGCGGCCTGCTTCAACCCGGCTCAGGGCGGCCATTTTGCGGACCTTGCTGATACCGTCCACCAACTTGGCCACGGTGGGACTGAAGCGCGCTTCTATTTGCTCCTGCGCGTCGGGCAGGTGATCGGGCGCGCAGAACAGCAGGGTGGCAATGACCGTGTCGGCCGAGAGCCGCAGGTCGGCCACGATACTGGCGGCGGCGACCGCGTGGGGAAATACGGGCGCATTGATGGGGGCGTAATACTGGCCAGCATAAAGCGCTTGCGCCCATTCCATGGCGATGCCGATCTGCTGCAGTTCGTCGGCGGCAAAGCGGTCGCCCAGGCGCGCCAGCCAGCCTTGTGGGTCGGCGGCATCGGCAACAGAGACAGCGAGGGGGCGGGTGGGAGCAACCATGGGCAGGATTATGCCATGCGTTCTGGCCTTGCCCGCCCTTTGGCGGGCGCACCTTGCATGGTTGATAGCCATTACAAATGGCTATTTGATAAATGTAAATCGTTCTTAACAATATTTGCAAATGAGAATGGTTATCGGTAATATGCGGCGCATCTGGTGCTGCGGGTCTCGGCGGTTGCGATCGGGAAGCGAGTTGTTGGGGCTGCACATCAGACTAGGCTGCTGCACACATCAAGTGTTGTGCCGCGGCTGGGGAGCCTTGCGGCTCTCGTGTCACCACCCAGTACGGATTAACCGGCGCCCGGGAAGGCGCCGGATTTTTTTGCCTGCCGGGGGTTTATGGATTTCGGGTAGCGCGCTTGCTGAGTGCGCTGGCTACGGCACCGGATTGCCGGCCAGCAAGCACCAGGCAGCGGCGTGTTGTCCTGCCAAGGTCGGCAGTCCGGCTTTGGTCCGGGTTTTCAGATTCAGACCATACAAAGAGGGAGTAGTACCGATGGCTTACATCATCAGCAAGAAGCATGGCGATACCACGCTACTCAAGACCACAGCGCTGGCATCTGCCCTGATGCTGGCTGTGCCGGCTATGGCAGCCGAAGTGGCAGCAGACAAGAAGAGCGACGCCACTTTGCCGACTGTGAATGTGAAAGCCAGCGCCACTACGGATGCGCCCGCTTACAAGGCCGACAAGGCCAGCTCGCCCAAGCTGACCCAGCCGCTGCTGGATACACCCCAGACCATTACCGTGATCAAGAAGGAACTGCTGCTGGAGCAAGCCGCGACGACGCTGTCCGAAGCCCTGCGCAACACCCCCGGTATCACCCTGCTGCTGGGCGAGAACGGCAATACCGCCACCGGCGATTCCATCTTCATGCGCGGCTTTGATACCCAGGGCAGCATCTTTGTCGATAACATCCGCGACCTTGGCACCATCAGCCGCGATACCTTCAATACCGACCAGGTCGAGATTGCCAAGGGTCCAGCCGGTGCCGACAACGGACGTGGCGCCGCCTCGGGCTACGTCAACATGGGCACCAAGCTGCCCACTCTGGATAGCGCCACCTCCGGCACTGTGGGTCTGGGTAGCGGCAGCTACAAGCGCGCCACACTGGACATGAACCGCAAGCTGGACATCGAGGGTGCTGCCTTCCGCCTGAACCTGATGCTGCAGGACAGCGGCGTGACCGGCCGCGACCAGGTGGAGAACAATAGCTGGGGCGTGGCGCCTTCGCTGGCATTTGGCCTGAATACCCCCACCCGCGCCTACTTCTACCTGCTGCATGTAGACCAGGAAAACCGCCCTGATGGCGCGGTGCCAACCATAGGCCTGAAGGGTTACTACAACGCCGCCCTGGTGGGCAAGCCGCAGGCCAAGGTGGACAGCGAGAACTTCTACGGCGCCCTGAGCGACAAGGACGATGTGGTGGCCGATATGTTCACCGCCCGTTTCGAGCATGATTTCGCCCCTGGCGTCACCCTGCGCAATACCTCGCGCTACGGTAAGTCCAGCCAGGACTATGTGCTGACTGGCGTGAGCACCTTGGCTGAGGCCAATGTGGCCGATGCCAATCCCGCCAACTGGACGGTAGGCCGTAGCCGCCAGGGCAAGGATCAGGAAAACGTCATCCTGACCAACCAGACCAACCTGACCGCCGAACTGGCCACCGGTGCCGTGAAGCACAGCATCAGCGCCGGTGCCGAGGTGATCTACGAATCGCAGCGTAACAATACCCAGGGCGCAGTTGCTGGACAGACCACCGATGCTGCCAATCTGTACAAGCCCAACCCGAATGCACGCTTTGCCGCCATGGCGCCGACGGGTGCCCGCACCAAGGGCGAGACCACCACGGCTGCGCTGTATGCCTTCGACACCATCAAGCTTTCCGACGCCTTCCAGATCAATGGCGGCGTGCGCGTAGAGCATTACAAGACCGAGACCAACAGCATCAGCCTGTCGACGGCAACCAGCCACCCGACCTTGCCGGTAGGTACACTGGTGCCTGCCTCGGTCAGTGGTTCGGACAATCTGGTGAGCTGGAAGGTAGGCGCATTGTACAAGCCGGCCGAGAAGGGCAGCGTCTACTTCTCCTACGCTACTTCGCAACTGCCACCTGGTAGCGCCAACTTCTCGTTGGTAACCACCAATGGCGCCAACAACCCCAATGCCGATCCGCAGAAGGGTAGCAACATCGAGTTGGGCACCAAGTGGGACGTGCTGGGCGACAAGCTGGCGCTGACCGCCGCGATCTACCGCAGCGAGAACGACAACGAGTTTGTGACACACACCGATGGCAGCACCCTGCCTGTGGGCAAGCGCCGGGTGCAGGGCGTGGAACTGGGTGCTGCAGGCATCCTGACCCAGAACTGGCAGATCAGCGCCGGCCTGGCTTTTATGGACCCCAAGATCACTCGTGGCAACCGTTCGGGTAACAACCTGACCGATGGTGGCGTGATCCAGTGGTCGCCCAAGCTGACCTTCACTAGTTGGACCACCTATAGGCTGCCTTTCGGCCTGACCATCGGTGGTGGCGCACGCTATATGGATTCGGTGGCACGTTCGAGCAGCACCACCATCAATACGGCCACCAACCCGCTGGTGCAGGTGCCGGATTACTGGGTGTTTGACGCCATGGCAGTGTACGACGTCAGCAAGAACATGAATCTGCAACTGAACGTGTACAACCTGGCCGACAAGGAATATGTGTCCACGGTGAACAACAGCGGTGCCCGCTATCGCCCTGGCACACCGCGCTCGGCTCGCCTGACCGCCAACTTCCTGTTCTGATCGCAGGATAGCAAGCGTACTGGCAGCCCCTCCCGCAAGGGAGGGGCTGTTCTACTTCACGCACTACCGGTTGAGCCATGCCATGCACTGACATGACCCAACCCGTTTCAGGCGATCTTGTTGAGGAGCCACCGCCATGATGCTGCATATCCCCGAAGTGCTGAGCCGCGAACAGGTGGCCGAATTCCGCCGCTTGCTGGATGAGGCGGATTGGGCAGATGGCCGTGCTACCGTGGGTGAGCAGGGCGCCCAGGTAAAGCGCAACCGGCAACTGCCCGTTGATGGCCCGTTGGCAAAGCAATTGGGCGAAGCGGTGCTGCGTGCACTGTATGCCCACCCCCTGTTCGTCTCGGCGGCCTTGCCCTTGCGCACGGTTCCGCCCCTGTTCAACTGCTACGAAGGCGGCGAGCACTATGGCCTGCATGTGGATGGCGCCATCCGGGGGGTACATGGCAGCCATCTCAGCCTGCGTACCGATCTGTCTTCCACCTTGTTCCTGTGCGATCCTGACGAGTACGAAGGTGGCGAGCTGGTGGTGGTGGACACCTATGGCAGCCATGAGGTCAAGCTGCCGGCAGGCGACCTGATTCTTTATCCCTCCACCAGCCTGCACAAGGTAGAGCCGGTGACGCGTGGTGCCCGGATCTGCTCGTTCTTCTGGACGCAGAGCATGGTGCGCGACGATGCCCGCCGCAGCATGCTGTTTGATCTGGACCAGACCCTGCAGCGTTTGCGCAGCCGTGTGGGTGACAACGAAGAAACCCTGGCGCTGACAGGCCATTATCACAACCTGCTGCGCATGTGGGCCGAGCTGTGAAAGCTGGCGTCGCGGCATTACGGCGGGGCGGGGCAGATATCGCGAAGTTGCAGGCGGGATTGCGCCATTGCCTGGCAACTTTGGCGGCAGCGGTCCTGCTGCTGGCCTTGCTCAGCAGCGCGGCCCGCTGGTGGCAGCCGTGCCTGCAGCGTTTGCTGGATCCGGCAGCGACCCAGGTTGATGCAGCAGGGCAGCCCTTGAGTGCGGTGCAACTGCGCGCCCACGCCCACGAGGCGTTTGGGCCGGGCCAGGTCGTGGCGGTGCAGCCACCCAGTACGGCTGGCCATGCTGCCGTGGCGGTGCTGGTTGGTGAGTTAGGGCCGGAACTGCGTTATCTCAACCCCTACAACGGCAAAGCATTGCCACGGCCGCGTGGCCGGCACGCGTTTGCCGCACTGGTGCGTCAGCATCAGGCATGGGGCGGTTATGGGGGGAGCCTGCTGGCTGCGGTACTGGCCGCGCTGTCCTGCTATGCCTTGCAGCGTGCGCCGCGCCGCGATGTGACCACCAGCCAGGCCGTGCTGGTTGCACACGCCAGCCAGACCGGCCACGCCGAGGAGCTGGCCGAAAAAACCGCTGCGGCGCTGCAGGCTGCAGGCTTGCATGTGGTCATCAAACCGCTAGGAACGCTGACTGTGGCCGATCTGGCGGACTACCAGCGCGCCCTGCTGGTGGTCAGCACCTTTGGCGAGGGCGAGGCACCCGATAGTGCCCAGGACTTTTCCCGTCAATTGGGCCGCAGCGCCAAACTGGCTGGCCTTCATTATGGCCTGCTGGCTCTGGGAGATAGCCACTACCCGCACTTCTGCGGCTTTGGCCGCCAGCTGGATGCTTGGCTGGCGGGGCAGGGGGCGACGACCTTGTTTGAGCACATCGAAGTAGACCAGGGCGACCCATCGGCAGTCGCTGCCTGGCAAACCCGGCTGACCGAGCTGACTGGCCAGATGGCGCCAGCATGGCAAGGCCCACGTTTCGACGAATGGCGGCTGGTGGACCGCAGGCGCCTCAATCCAGGCAGCCTGGGCGCAGGCGCTTTTCATATTGCGCTGGCGCCGCCGGCTGATGAATTCCCGGTCTGGCAATCGGGCGATATCGTGGAGATACTGCCACAGCATCCGCCAGCCAGGGTGCAGGCATGGCTGGCCCAGCAAGGCTGGGATGGCGAACAGGCAGTGGCCTACCAAGATAGCACCTGCAGCCTGCAAACCGCCTTGGCCAACAGCGTATGGCCCGAGGCCCCGGCGGCGGATATTCCCTCCTTGCTGGCACAGCTCAAGCCCCTGCGGCCGCGTGAATACTCCATCGCGTCGGTGCCGGACGATGGCCGGCTGGAACTGCTGGTGCGGCAGATCAAGCTGGGAGACGAGCTGAGCCTGGGCTCTGGTTGGCTGACCGAGCATGCCCCGCTGGAGGGGACGGTGCGGCTGCATATACGCAGCAATCCAGGCTTTCATCTGCCTGCCCAGCCCGTACCCATGATACTCATAGGCAACGGCACTGGCCTTGCCAGCCTGCGGGCGCACCTCAAGGCGGCCCCGGGTGGCGGGCACTGGCTGATCTTTGGCGAACGGCAGGCCGCACACGATTACTTCTACCGCGACGAACTGGCTGCCTGGCAGTCAGACGGTACACTGGCCCGGTTGGATACCGCCTTCTCGCGCGACCAGGCGGCACGCATTTATGTGCAAGACCTGCTGCGCGAGGCGGGCGATGAGGTGATCGCCTGGGTGGAGCGCGGTGCAGCCCTCTATATCTGCGGCAGCGCAGCCGGCATGGCACCCACGGTGCATGCGGTACTCACCGAGCTGCTGGGCGAGGCGGCGCTGGCATCGTTGGCGCAGGCTGGCCGATACCGGCGCGATGTGTACTGAGTGACATTGCCAGCAGGCGCAGCCAGCCGGAACCTGCAGCGCCTGCTGGTGCAGTCTGCGCCGACGGTTGGCGCCAGCTCAGTCCGTCAGCAACAAGCAATGACTTGAGTGTATGGCAGGCTGTTGGCGATACTAGACTGGATAGCTTTTAACGCCCGGGAGCACCCGTATGTCGATACGCAAATCAATACTGCTGCTGGGCCTTGTGGCCCTGCTGGCCGCCTGCGGCGAGCCCGTTCCGGCGGCCAAGGCCGCTTATGTGGGAGAGTGGCAGGCCGCCAATATGTACCTGTCCATCAGCCAGGATGGCAGTGTGGCCTATAAGCGGGTGGATGGCAGTACTTCGAAATCCATCAATGGTCCGCTCCAGGGCTTCCAGGGCGATAACTTCGAGGTGGGCATCGGGCCTATGTCGGCCACTTTTGTCGTGTCCGTCCCACCGCGTGAGGTGGAAGGCAGGTGGCAGATGACGGTAGATGGGGTGGTGCTGACGCGGCAGGAGTAAAGGCGCGGGGGTGTTTCCTTTGGTTTGTGGTGGGCGGGTGCTATGCCTAATTGGCTGGGTGCTGGCGGGTTCCAGCCCCACTCATAACGACAAGGAGGAAGCCCCATGTTCCAGAAAGCCATCATTGCCTGCCTGGGCGTATCCCTGGCCGGCTGCGCGTCCACCGCCGTCTACCCGTGGAACGGTGGCGAGACCACTGCGGACTCGCCCTGTGTGGGCGAGAACTGCACCGCTGTGGAGGCGCGCAAGGCCAATGTTGCGGCCAACAAGTTCTGCCGCGAAGTGGCCAATTTCTACGAGAAAACCGGCAATGAGACAGGCTATGCCAGCATCGCCATAGGTTGGGTGGGTGCCATCGCCGGTGCGGTGATTGCCCCTTCGGTCAGCAAATACAAGGACAGTTGGTCCGGCCTTTCCGGCGCGGCCAATACCCTGCGCTCAGACATTAACTCGGCCTTCTCCGCCGCCGTGCAGGTACGCCGGCAGGCACAGGTCGCCAAGGTGGCCAACGCGGCTTCGGCGACCTATCTTGCGATGTCTGCGCAGGAGGGAACAAGCAACAATATGCGCGTCGAGTTTTCCATCGACATGGTCAGACAATGTGCGCTGGCTGGTCTGACTGCGGATAGCGAGAGCTTGGCGGCATTGATGGGTGGCGGGGGTAAGCCGGTGGAGGCGGAGCCGAAGTGATGGTGAACGGTTTTGGTGGGGCTGAGTTTAATTTTGGTAGCGGATGTGTTCAAACATGGAAACTGTCGGATTCAATGGGGTGCCATTGTCAGATGCTCTTCGAGATAAGCTTGAACATATGCTTGGTCGCAGCATCTCCGGTGCTGAGCAAGGAGGAGTGTCAGACTATGCTGCCTTTTCTGGTGTTGAGTTGAGTGAGCTACGATCGCTTGCAGAAAAATGGGGGGGCTATTGCCGTGCATTGCATATGTCAGGTTTCGCCTTGCAGGACAAGCTCGCTTGAGAGAAGCGGTTTCATTTGCTGAATCACTTCTCAATCGTGAATGCTCACCCGAGTTTGGGAGGGGATAGAGAGGGGGAGGCAGTTGTTCAATCATGTGATGGTCATTGGTGGGACGGGCATGCTGGCAGAGGCGACCGCCTATCTGTGCTTGCACGCCAGCGCGGTGACTTCGTTTTCCCGTGCACCCGCGACGTTGCATGGACAAAGCGACCGTCTCATCCCCATACGGGCCGATTACTCATGTGTCTACGAGTTCAATCGTACGGTATCTGAGGTGATTGATCAGTACGGTCCGCCAAGCCTGGTGTTGGCTTGGTTTCACGACGATGAGCCGGCTTTACGGTTTGCAAAGCAGCTTGCAACCTTGGATTCGCCGTTTGCCTTCTTCCATGTGTTGGGGAGTGCCAGCGCCAATCCAGGAATGAGCATAGAGGAGCAGCGGCGGCCGTTTGAGGGCTTGGCGGGTATTACCTACCACCAGGTGGTGCTTGGCTTTCAATATCAGGATGCGAAGTCGCGGTGGCTAACCCATCGTGAAATTGCGACGGGCGTGATTGAAGCCATCCAGGTGCGACAGCCTCTTCGGATCGTAGGTCATGTAACCCCATGGGCAGATCGGCCTTGATGAGCGCCAGACAGCTTACCCAGGACTGGCTTGGTACCCTGGTCGATGGCGTGGGCCACCATGCCGTGTTTGCTGCTCAGAGCGGGTTCTGCCTTCCACCGTCTGGCCCGGAGACTACTTACCGTGCCTGGGGGCATTGCTACTGATGTATTCCCTTATCCTGGCGGGTGATGCAAGTCATTGATCCCCCTAGGCTGTGGTGTTACATTGCGCCCCCAAATATGCGCCCCCAATTGGTCTGCCAAGTCGATGAATGAACAAGCGATTTCATCCGTGCTCATGGTCTGCATGGGCAATATCTGCCGTTCGCCCACGGCCGAAGGCGTTTTCCGTAGCCGCAGCGAGGCGGCCGGTCTCGGCTTGTTGATCGATTCGGCCGGCACCCATGCCTACCATGTGGGTGAGCAACCGGACCGCCGCTCCCAGCAACATGCCTTGCGGCGTGGTTATGACCTGTCCGGCCAGCGTGCGCGGCAGGTAGTGGCGGCAGACTTCGAGCGCTTCGATCTGGTGCTGGCCATGGATGGCGACAATCTGGCCAACCTGCACGCCCTTTGCCCTGCGCCATTGCGGCATAAGGTCCAGTTGTTCCTGTCGTATGGCACGCTGGATCGCGATGGCGAAGTGCCTGATCCCTACTATGGTGGTGATGCAGGTTTCGAGCGGGTGCTGGACCTGATAGAGGATGCCAGCGAGGGCTTGATTGCGGTGATAGCGCGGAAGCACTAGCGAATACCTATGCCGGAACGGAGGGTTGGAAGCCGTGCGGCATGATGCAGATTGATGGTGAGCCTGCCTGGCTGGCGGGGCGCCTGGTTTTACTCCAACTCCCATACTTCCCCAGGGGATTTCAATGCTCGAAACGCTGTTCAAGCTGCGTGAGCACGGCACCAACGTGAAAACCGAGGTTATTGCCGGCTTTACCACTTTCCTGACGATGGCTTACATCATCTTCGTCAACCCGGCCATCCTGTCCGAGACCGGCATGGATTTCAAGGCCGTGTTCGTGGCCACCTGTATTGCGGCGGCGCTGGGGTCGGCCGTGATGGGTCTGGTCGCCAACTACCCGATTGCCCTGGCGCCGGGCATGGGCCTGAATGCCTATTTCACCTTCAGCGTGGTGAAGGGCATGGGGGTCAGCTGGCAGGTGGCGCTGGGGGCGGTGTTCCTGTCTGGCGTCATCTTCATGTTCGTCAGCCTGTTCAAGGTCCGCGAGGCCATCGTCAACGCCATACCGCATTCGCTCAAGCTCTCCATCTCGGCCGGGGTGGGTTTGTTCCTGGCCATTATTGCGCTGAAGAATGCCGGCATCGTGGTGGGACATCCGGCCACGCTGGTCACCCTGGGCAATATGCATGATCCCAAGGCCTTGCTGGCCATACTGGGCTTTTTGCTGATACTGGCGCTGGAGTACCGCAAGGTCACCGGTGGGGTGATCATCGGCATCATGGTGGTGACGCTGTTGGCCATAGGCCTGGGTTACCAGCAGTTCGACGGCGTGTTCTCGGCACCGCCCAGCATTGCCCCCACCTTTATGCAGATGGACCTGGAAGGCGCCTTGACGGCTGGCTTGCTGGGCGTGGTGTTTGTGTTTTTCTTTGTCGACCTGTTTGATACCACCGGCACCCTGGTGGGGGTGTCGCACCGGGCTGGCCTGCTCGATAGCCAGGGCAAGCTGCCCCGCCTGAAACGGGCGCTGATGGCCGACTCCACGGCCATTGTCGCGGGCGCTGCCCTGGGTACTTCCAGTTGTACCGCCTATATCGAATCGGCTGCCGGTACCGCCGTGGGTGGCCGTACCGGTCTGACCGCCGTGGTGGTGGCGCTGCTGTTCCTGGCGGCGCTGTTCCTCTCGCCGCTGGCAAGCGTGGTGCCGGCCTATGCGACCGCGCCGGCCCTGTGCTATGTGGCGGTGTTGATGGCCCGTGGTCTGGCCGAAATCAACTGGGACGATCTGACCGAGTGCGCGCCAGCAGTGATTACGGCGTTGGCCATGCCCTTTACTTTTTCTATTGCCGACGGCATCGCCTTTGGCTTTATCAGCTACACCGGCCTCAAGCTGTTGTCCGGCCGGGTACGTGATCTGTCGCCGGCCGTGGTGATCATTGCCATCCTGTGGGTGGTGAAGTTCGCCCTGTTCTGATTGGAGTTTTCATGTTGATCGACCCTAGCTATATCCGTGACCGTATCCGCACTGTGCCGGATTGGCCCCAGGCAGGTGTGCAGTTCCGCGATATCACACCCTTGCTGCAAGACCCCAAGACTTTCCGTGTCCTGGTGGATTGCTTTGTGCATCGCTATATGGACCACGATATCGACGTGGTGGCCGGTGTGGACGCCCGCGGCTTTATCCTGGGGGCGGTGATTGCCTATGAGTTGAACCGGGGCTTTGTGCCGGTGCGCAAGAAAGGCAAGTTGCCCTTCACCACGGTGGCCGAGGAATATGAGCTGGAGTACGGCTCTGCCACGGTAGAGCTGCATTCCGATGCGATCACACCGGGCCAGCGCGTGCTGCTGATCGACGATCTGGTCGCCACCGGCGGCACCATGATTGCTGCAGCGCGTTTGATACGCCGCCTGGGCGGCGAGGTAATAGAGGCGGCCGCGATCGTCGATCTGCCCGAGCTGGGCGGCTCGCGCCTGGTGCAGGAGCAAGGCATACCGTTGTTCACGGTATGTGATTTTGCCGGGCATTGACCCGCTAGGGGGCCACCATTGCCATCGTTGCGATGGTGGCTTACCAGCCTACGGCCTGTGCCAGGACGGGTTCGTCGCGAACGATATCGATGATCTCTTCGCTGGGCAGCACCTCCAGCACACGTCCAGGGATGACCAGTTCAGCCAAGAGCTGATTGTGATGCTCGGCAATGGCCTGGGCCGACAGGCTACCGCGCGGGTAAGCCTGGTGGGCATCGCTGGCCACAATCACATCAAAACCCCGATATAGCGCACTGCGCACGCTGGCATCAATGGCGCTGTCGCTGCCGCTGCCACAGATCACCAGGCAACTGATACCTGCATCCTGCAGATGGCGCTGCAGCCCACTGCCAGAGAACGCATCGGTACCGCAACGGTACAGGGTGCCTCCCACCGGGCTGAGTGGGGCCAACTGGTCTACGGCCATACTTTCCACCTGGTAAACCCGCTCGCCGGTTTGGCGAAACGCCCTTTCCAGCTGCTGTATGCGGCCCAGTACCGGCTGGCTGATTGCGGCGTGCTGTCCATCGACTACCAAGAGTGCCCAAGTCATTTTCCTGCTCCTTTTCCTGGCGGGTGAGCATGCCTCAGCAGGGGGGCAAGCGGCTCGCCTTGATAACGAGTTGGCTCGCATGCCTGTTGAGGATGAACCGTTTGGTACGATTTGATACTGATTAGTATTGTTGTGAGACTAATCAGTCCATAATGGACTGTCAAGTTACAAATTTGCCGGTATGCAGATAGAATGAGGTGTAGCCATGCCCGGTCGGGCTGGTCATGGGAACAAGGGCGGGCGTGATGGAAGCGGTGAGCTTTAAACAGAAAATGCAACTGGCCCGCGAGGACGTAATACTCGAGGCCGTCAATCATTTGCTGGCCAGCAAGGGCTTCGAGCTGATGACGGTGGACGAAGTGGCTGCCGAGGCGGGTATTGCCAAGGCTAGCCTGTATCGTCACTTTGCCTCCAAGGAGGAGCTGGCTGCGGCGGCCATGGTGCGCATGCTGGATCAGGCGCTGGCGCTGGCCGACAGCCTGCCGGAGCAGGCTGGGCCTTTGGAGAAATTGCAGGCGCTGGCCCGTTGGGCCATGCAGACACAGCTGGCCGGGCAGATGCCGGCCTTGCCTCATGCCAATTCGGCTCTGGTGGGGGCGTTGTCGCGTCACCAAGTCTATCTGGAGCGGGTTTTTCAGCTCAGCGATCGCATGGGCGAGTGGATAGTGCAGGCGCAGGAGCAAGGCTTGCTGGCGGCCGATCTGCCGCCGCAATTGATACTCTACAACCTGTTTGCCCGCGCCTGCGATCCGGTGCTGCACTTCCTCAAGGTATCGGGGGCGCACAGCGACGACGAGATCATCGCCTTGCTGCTACGCACCACCTTTACCGGCCTAGCGCGTTAGCGCTCTCCGATTCAGGCTGCGTTAGCGCCCACCGATTCAAGCTGCGCTACCGTCCAGCGTCAGGGATCCCAGCAGGGACAGACAATCGTCCTGGTCTACCTGGCGAATCACCCTATTGATGTCGGTATGCAGGTAGAAATCGGTACAGCTGCCGGTACCGCCCTTGCTGGCGTCGGCACCCAGGGTATAGAGCTTGAAATGGCCGCTGGGCTGGGGCTCGTAGACATAGTTTCGTCCCCAGGGGTCGATGGGCAGCCTGTTCTGGAACTGCGCGTTCAATTCGGCCAGCTGTACCGGCAGCCGGCCCTGCTGCTGGCGGAACTGCAGCACGGCATCAGACAGTACTTCCAGCTCGGTACGGGCTCGATACAGGCTGCTGTAGGCAGCAGCCTTTTGCTCGCTCAGGGCAAAGAACAGGAACAAGCCGGCGTAGGCGAGCAGCCAGCAGGCCAGCAGGCCGCACAGCCAGCGTAGCAGCTTGCCCAGGGGCAGCGGGTCGCCCCACAGGAAGTAACTTGCGCCCATCTTTCCCACCTCTATAAGTAACCAGCTTCTTGGTAGCGTGTGTAGCCACGGCCTACCAGACCTGCCAATTCCTCAAGCAAGTTTGATTCCAGCTGCTTGAAATTAAAGCAGGATTTGCCTTGCATGCGTTTGCGCAAGTCGGCGGATAGCGTGTCGAGCAGCTCAGGGAATACATAGACCGGCATCAGGTAGAAAGACACATAAGTGCGCTTGACCTGGGTCGCGGCGAAGAACAAGGGCTCACCATTGGGCCGGGTATGGCGGGTATCCAGGTAGTAGTGCCCCTCGTCGTCGTGTCTCACCAGCAACCGATCCGCATAAGGCGCCAAGAGCCCGCGCAGGGCAGTGTAGACAGTAGGGAAGTCGGCTGCGGCCATGGCTGGGGCGCCTGATCTGGATTAATGCCGACAGCATACGCCTGATTGGCGATGATCTGGTATGGCGTGATTAGGCTAGCCGCTGAGCGGTGCTGGCGCGTGGTCTGAATGGGCGCCATACGCCTCTGAAGTATGAGGTGACCTTCATTGACTGCCCTTGCACAGCTTCAGATTGGTACGGGTGGCACGCATGATGGGTAGGTAGCTCTCGGCGTCGGTGGGCGGGTAGTCCTCGCGCAGTTCGGCGTCGGTCTTGGCGGCGTCGTCGGCCAGTGCTTGCAGGGTCTCGCGGCAGGCGAGCAGGTTTCTGGACTTGTATTGGGCCAGTGCCAGATCGTTACGTATCCAGCCTTCTTCCAGCCAGTTCAGGGTCTTGTTGCAGTTGTTGAGCAGTGGCGAGAGATGGGCCTCGGCATCGGCGTAGGCCTTCTTGTCGTAAGCCTGCTTGAATGCCTTGCGCGCCTTGCGCACACCCGCCAGCGTGCAGCCGGGCGCTGGCATGATATAGAGCCCCTCGAAACTGGCGCGCATGCCGCAATAGTAGCGGCAGTAGCCTTCGCTGCGATCAGCGACTTCCAGGTCGTCGCCCTTGGGCTTGAAACCGACCACGCAGGCCTTGCCTTCCTCTTCCGCCTCCAGTGTCGCGCGGCCATTGATGATTTCGCCCTCCAGGTTGCAGCTATGGGCATTGGCACCGATGGCGTCCAGCACAAAGGTCAGCTGCTTGTTCTTGCCTGGCTTGATCTTGAGCGTGCCCCAGCCACCTTCGGTGAGGTATTCACCGGGCTGTATGGTGGGGCTTGCAACCGTGGGCAAGGCGACAAGCAAGAGAATGGTAAGGATGAGACGCATGGCAGGCTCCTGGGCTGCAACCATTATTGGCGGTGCCAGCGGTGAAGCCAAGTGCGGGAGTCGACAGCGCAGTCGCCAGATGCATTGTGGCTTGAGCCCGCCAAGCACCACAAAGCAGTGAACAGCCCTCTGGAGCGGGCTTGTCGCGTTCGATCGCTTGTCGATCAATGGCGGCAACAGGTCTGCGACTCAGTCCAGTGCATCGGCAGGTGCGCCCGCAGCCTTCATCCAGGCTCTGAGGCTACGCTCCGGGGTAGAGACAAAGCGCTGTTCCAGCACCTTGAACGAGAGGATGCGTTCCAGCCTGAAATGCCGATGATCCTGGCGGAGCTCGCACCAGGCGGCCAGGGTCCAGTGCTTGCCCCAGAAAAACAGCGCCAGGGGCAAGACCTTGCGGGATTCTATCGGCCCGTCGGGCTTGCGATATTGCAGCTCGACTTCGAGCTGATTGTCGATGGCGTTGCGCAAAGGGCCGAAGGCGGCATCATGGTTGTTGTAACAGGGCGCATACATGGCAGCCGTCGGGCGTCGCAGGTCGCTGGGCAGGGCGCTGTTGATCTTTGCCAGTGCCGTCTGGGCGGCACGGGCCAGTTGCGGGTCGCTCCAGGCGCCGGCCATCTCGGCGCCCAGGCGCAAGGCGGTCAGCTCCTCCCGGTCAAACATCAGCGGTGGCAGGTCGAGCTTGTGCCGCAGGGTGTATCCCACCCCGGCTTCGCCCTCTATGGGCACGCCGCTGAGCATCAGATCGCGGATATCGCGGTAGACGGTGCGCTCGGAGATTTCCAGTTGCTCGGCCAGCCAGCGTGCCGTGGTCAATCTGCGGCCTCGGAGCAACTGCACGATCTGGAACAGGCGGTCGGCACGGCGCATGGTTTTCCTCCAGGGCGGCCTGGTATCTGGATGGTTGGGGCGGTCTGCCCAGGCTCTTTGTCTCGTATAGCGCAAGGCCAGGGTAGTGTCCATCCCTGCTGGTGGCGATGGCCGGCCTCTCTTGGGTTCGCTGCCTTGCCTTGGCAAGGCAGCGAACATTCCTTGAGTAGGCGCTTACTGCATGGGCATGTGCAGGCCTACCGTATTCCCTTCGCTATCGCGGATGACAGCGATATGGCCGATGTCCTCATGCAGAAAAGTCTTGGGCTTGAGTACTGCGCCGCCCGCAGTCGGCACCCTGGCGAGCACGGCATCCAGCTCGCTGGTGCCCAGATAGGCAATGGTGCCTTGGGCATTGGGCTGCAGATGGGCCGCTTTGACCAGGGCGCCGCCTACACCGGTTTCGCTATGGGGGAAGACCGCCATCTCAATGTCGTCGAAGCAGGTATCGGGGGTGAAGCTCAGGCCCAGCACGCTCTGATAGAAGCCGATGGCGCGTTGGAGGTCGTTGGCGGGAATCTCAAACCAGTTCAGTGCATTCATGTTGGGTCTCCTCAGTAAATACGGGCGGGTGCCCGATTGAGACCAGTGTGCAGGGGGGCTACTGACAGCGTACTGTCAGTAGCCTGGCAGGGGCCGGGAATGGACAACGGCCGCACAGGGCGGCCGTTGTAGGTAGGGCGTGGGCTGCGCGATCAAACGATGTCGAGGTGGTCCAGGCCCGCCAGTGCATCGCGGTTCTTGGATTCCTTGGACTGCAGTTTGATACGCAGGCGCAGGTCGTTGACCGAGTCGGCGTTGCGCAGGGCGTCTTCGTAGCTGATCTTGCCGTCCTCGTACAGGTCGAACAGGGCCTGGTCAAAGGTCTGCATGCCCAGCTCGCGGCTCTTGGCCATGATTTCCTTGATCTCGTGCACATCGCCCTTGAAGATCAGGTCGGAGATCAGTGGCGAATTGAGCATGACTTCGACCGCCGCTGCACGGCCCTTGCCCACGCGCAGCGGTATCAGCCGTTGCGAGATAAAGGCTTTGAGGTTGAGGCTCAAGTCCATCAGCAACTGGGCTCGACGCTCTTCCGGGAAGAAGTTGATGATACGGTCCAGCGCCTGGTTGGCCGAGTTGGCGTGCAGGGTGGCCATGCACAGGTGACCGGTTTCGGCGAAGGCCACGGCATAGTCCATGGTTTCGCGGTCGCGGATTTCACCAATCAGGATGACATCGGGCGCCTGCCGCAGGGTGTTCTTCAGGGCGTTCTGCCAGTTGTCGGTATCGACGCCGATCTCACGCTGGGTCACGATGCAGTTGCGATGTTCGTGCACATATTCCACCGGGTCTTCGATGGTGATGATGTGGCCGTAGCTGTTCTCGTTGCGGAAGCCGATCATGGCGGCCAGCGAGGTGGACTTACCCGAACCGGTACCACCCACGAAGATCACCAAACCGCGCTTGGCCAGCGCCACGTCCTTGAGCACGGGCGGCAAGCCCAGCTCGTCAAACTTGGGAATCTCGGTAGTAATGGTCCGCAGCACCAGGCCGATGCGGCCCTGTTGCTGGAAGGCGTTGCAGCGGAAGCGGCCTATGCCGCCGGGGCTGATGGCAAAGTTACATTCCTTGGTGGCTTCGAACTCTTCGGCCTGCCTGTCGTTCATCACAGCGCGGCACAACTCCTTGGTGTGCTGGCTGGTGAGCGCCTGGCTGGAGACCGGCGTGAGCTTGCCGTCTATCTTCATTGCCGGGGGGAAATCGGCGGTGATGAACAAGTCCGATGCATTTTTCTGCCGCATCAATCGCAGCAGATCATGCATGAACTTGGTGGCTTGTTCCTTTTCCATGTCTTGCTCCAGGGTGGCGGCAGGCAGCAAGGCCCCCGCCACTGACCATATTTATTTGAAGTTGTCGGGGTTCATGGCTTTGCCACGCGCCTCGGCATTGGTAATCAAATTACGCCTTACCAATTCGGTCAGGCATTGATCCAGCGTCTGCATGCCGTGCTGCTGGCCGGTCTGGATGGTGGAGTACATCTGCGCGATCTTGTTCTCGCGTATCAGGTTACGGATCGCGGGTATGCCTATCATGATCTCGTGCGCAGCAACCCGGCCGTTGCCATCCTTGGTCTTGAGCAGGGTTTGTGAAATCACCGCACGCAAGGATTCTGACAGCATGGAACGGACCATTTCCTTTTCGGCTGCTGGGAACACATCGACGATACGGTCGATGGTCTTGGCGGCGGAGGAGGTGTGCAGGGTACCGAATACCAAGTGACCGGTTTCGGCGGCGGAGAGGGCCAGCCGGATGGTCTCGAGGTCACGCATTTCACCCACCAGGATGACGTCCGGGTCTTCCCGCAGTGCGGCGCGCAGCGAGTTGGCGAAACTCATGGTGTGCGGGCCGATTTCACGCTGGTTGATCAGGCACTTCTTGGACTCATGCACGAATTCGATCGGGTCTTCCACCGTCAGGATATGACCGTACTCGTTTTCGTTGATGTAGTTGATCATGGCGGCCAGGGTGGTGGACTTGCCCGAACCGGTTGGCCCGGTGACCAGCACGATGCCGCGAGGTGTTTCGGCGATTTCCTTGAATACCTTGGGGGCGTTCAGGTCTTCCAGCGACAGTACCTTGGACGGAATGGTACGGAACACGGCGCCGGCGCCGCGGTTCTGCACGAAGGCGTTGACACGGAAGCGGGCAAGGCCGGGAATCTCGAAGGAGAAGTCGCACTCCAGCGTTTCTTCGTAGGTCTTGCGTTGGCCGTCGTTCATGATGTCGTACACCATGTCATGGACGTCCTTGTGTTCCATGGGCGGCAGGTTGATGCGGCGCACATCGCCATGAACGCGAATACAAGGCGGCAGGCCTGCCGACAGGTGCAAGTCCGATGCCTTGTTCTTGACCGAGAAGGCCAGGAGTTCAGAGATTTCCATTTATAATTCCTCGTTCAAAGCCGCAAAGCGATTGGGTTTGCGACATTATTCCGAAAGCATTATGGATGGCTGACCTAGATAAATCCAGACAGGCCGTGCTGGCGCGCATTGCTGTGGCCCTTTCTGCCGCGGGGCGGCAGCCCGATGCCTGCCAGTTGCTGGCGGTCAGCAAGACCTTTCCGGCAGATGCCGTGCGGCAATGCTATGCCACCGGCCAGTGTGCCTTTGGCGAGAATTATGTGCAGGAACTGCAGGAGAAGGTGGTCGCATTGGCCGACCTGACCGATATCGAGTGGCATTTCATTGGCCCCTTGCAGAGCAATAAAAGCCGAACCGTGGCTGAGCTGGCGCATTGGGTGCATGGCATAGACAGGCTCAAGATCGCCGAACGCCTGTCGGCCCAGCGACCGGCGCACCTGCCCTTGCTCAATGTCTGTGTGCAGGTGAATGTCTCTGGTGAGGCCAGCAAATCGGGCTGCACCCCGGCTGAGGCGGTGGCCCTGGCGCAGGCGGTAGCGGGCCTGCCCGGGCTGCGCCTGCGTGGCCTGATGTGCCTGCCCGAACCGGGAGCCGTGGATCTGGCGGCACAGTTTGCATTGCTGCGCAGCTTGTCTGACACACTGCGGAGCACAGGGCTGGCGCTGGATACCTTGTCCATGGGCATGTCTGCCGACCTGGAAACCGCCATAGCCCAGGGGTCGACCCTGGTCCGGGTGGGGACTGCCTTGTTTGGCGCCCGCCATACCGTGGCCGCACCGGCCCCCGTGAAGGAATAACGTGACTGCAACCACTACTCCCCAGGTCAGCTTGGCCGATCTCTCACGCTGGCTCAGGGTGGACGAGGGCGATACCCGCGATCGCCTGGAGTTGGCGTCGGCCTGGCAACGGCTGCCAGAAGGCTCCACCGACAGGATGGTGGTCAAGGCCGGGGGGGGCATGGCCGCGCTGATCATCGGCCTGCTGTTGGTGCAGGCTGCCTTGACGGACTCCGGCATCGTGCTGGGCATTGCCTTGGTGGGCCTGGCGCTGGCGGGCTGGATGGCCTGGGTTTTGCGTGCCTTGTTCTGGCGCACGGTGGTGGAGGTGGATGCCGAGCGCGTGCTGCTGGCCTACCGTGGCTGGGGCACGCCCAAGCAGGCCAGCCTGCTGCTGGACCAGATCAGCGAGCTGCTCTACCGCATGGATGAAGGCCGACTAGTTGCGTTGACCCTGGTGCACCAGGGTGGACAACTGGCCGTACCATTCAGTGGCCAGCGCGAGCTGGACCGGCTGTATTGCAATCTGCTCAAGCATCTGCTGCAGAAACGCCAGCCGGGTATTAGCTTTGGCATGGGGAGTGACAAACAATGAAAATAGCCTTTATCGGTGGCGGCAATATGGCCACGGCCATGATAGGTGGCCTGGTGCAGCAAGGGTTTTCTGCCCAGGCGGTCTATGTGGTGGAGCCTGCCGCCGACAAGCGGGCGCAGTTGCAAGCCGAGTTTGGCGTACAGACGGTAGCGCTGGAAGATGCCCTGCCCGAGACTGACGTGGTGGTGCTGGCGGTCAAGCCGCAGCAGCTTGCCGATGTGGCACGTGCCCGGGCCGCTGAACTGGCAGGCCGGCTGGTGATCAGCATCGCCGCTGGCATACGCATGGCTGATCTGGATCGCTGGCTGGGCGGCGCTGCGCGGCTGGTGAGGGTGATGCCCAATACGCCTGCGCTGGTGCGCGCCGGTATCAGCGGTGCCTGGCTGGGGCCCAAGGCAAGCGAAGCCGACAAGGCTGCAGCTGACCGCATTCTGCAGAGCACCGGCCAGGTGGTCTGGGTGGCCGAAGAAGACCAGATTGATGCCGTAACGGCAATCTCCGGGTCAGGCCCGGCCTATGTGTTCTATTTCATGGAATCGCTGACCCAGGCCGGCGAGCAACTGGGCTTGGATGCCGCTACTGCCAGGCAACTGGCGTATGCGACATTTGATGGTGCCATCAAGCTGGCACTGGGCAGCACGGACGACGCGGCCACGCTGCGCGAGAAGGTGACATCCAAGGGCGGGACCACGGCCGCAGCGCTGAATCGCATGGCCGAACTGGGCGTGCAGGCAGCGATAAAGGCGGGGGCCGCGGCGGCCCAGGCCAGGGCGGTGGAGTTGGCGGACGAACTGGGCCAAAACTGATGCGGCTGGTGTTCCTGTATGGTCCACCGGCATCGGGCAAGCTGACGGTGGCGACAGAGCTATGCCGACTTACCGGCTACAAGCTGCTGCACAACCACCTGAGCGCTGATCTGGCGCGTGCGCTGTTCGAGTTCATGTCGCCTGCCTATCTGGACTACAACGGTCAGATACGGCTCGATGCCTTGCGCACGGCGGCGGCAGCAGGCATTGCCGGGGTGGTCATGACCTTCGTCTACGATCATGGCGCCGACGAGGATTTCATTGCTCGCTTGATCGCCCAGGTGGAGGACAGCGGCGGCAAGGTGGATCTGGTAAAACTCGATTGCCCCGACGCCGAGCTGCTGCACAGGGTGGCAGCGCCGGAACGTAGCAGGTTCCATAAACTGACGTCTGCCGCCACACTGGCGGATTGCCTGGTGCATCGGCGCTGGCGTGAACCCTTGCCACATAGGCACAGTCTGATGCTGGATACCCAGCAACTGACCGTGGCTGAAAGTGCCTTGACCATCATTCACCAGCTTGGGCTGGTGCAAACAAGCAGCCAAGCTGCGGAATAGACCATGTTGAACGACGCTCTGAGCTTCCTCATACGCAATATCGCCAGCTTTTTCATACTGAATCTGCTGCTGCGTTTCTATCTACAGGTAGCACGGGCACCGTTTGGTCATCCGCTGGCACAGTTCACGGTCAAGCTAACCAATTTCATGGTGCTGCCGGCGCGCCGGCTCTTGCCCAGCGTGGGCGGGTACGATACGGCCAGCATGCTGCTGGCCGGCGTCGGGGCCTTGTTGATGCACCTGCTGTTGCTGGCATTGTCGCCGTATCCGTTCAGCCTGTTCTCGCCTGCCGTGGGCTTGGGCCTGGTCATGCTGGCCATGCTGGAGCTGATACGGCTGACCCTGTACCTGGTTTTCGGTGCAGTGCTGGTACAGGCCATCCTGAGCTGGGTTAGCCCGTACAACCCCCTGGCACCGGTACTGGAGGCGGTCACCCGGCCCCTGCTCAACCCCATACGCCGGCTGATACCCACGGTGGGCGGCATAGACCTGAGCCCGCTGGTGCTGCTGCTCTTGCTGCAGATGATCTTTATCTTTGCGGTGACACCGGTAGAGCAAAGGCTATGGCAGTTCATGCTGACCGGGCAATGAGCTGGTTGCGCCAGGACGGTAGCGACTGGGTGTTGTCGCTATACCTGCAGCCGGGCGCCAGGAAGACCGAGGTGGCTGGCTTGCATGATGGCGCGCTCAAGCTACGGTTGAACGCACCACCGGTAGAGGGCAAGGCCAACAAGGCGCTGATCGCCTGGCTGGCCGATTGGTTTGGAGTGCCCAAGCAGGGCGTGGTGCTGGAAAGCGGCGAGCTTTCGCGACACAAGCGCGTGCGGGTGGTTGGTACCGGCCGTGATCCTGCGGGCTTGCTGCCCTAGGCTCTTGGCACACCTCTGCCGCCATTGCGGGTAGAGCTGAAAACCCGCGCCAGCGCCTGCGCTGCCTCGTAACGTTCGTCACCGCACAGATTCGGTCCAATATCGGGTGGATGATAAGGCGTTGACTGAGCGCAGGTATTTCGTCGCCTTGCTTGCCGCCCTTGGTGCATATCCCTATCAGGCGCACATTCTTTCAAGCCATGGGCTGGGGGAAGATCATGAGGCGCGTGCGTACTATCCATATTGATATGGCGATGGCGGGCTTGTTGGTTCAAGGCGTCTGGGCTGCAGAGCTGGAACCGCTGACCACGGGCTACCGGGTTGATCAGCGCGGTGTTGTGGTTCGCAGTGGTTTTGGCTTGTGCTGGCATAGCGGCACCGGGCCGAGTCCGGCGCGTGTGGAGTGCGGGGCGTCTGTTGTGGCCGCGCCTGCGGTCAGCCCGCCTCCTGTAATGGCGCCAGTGGCTGCAATTGTGCCGATTCCACCGCCCAGCATACTGGCCGCCAAGGTAACGCTGGACGCCGACGCGCTGTTCGATTTTGACAAGTCAGACCTGCGCCCCGCAGGTATGGCCGCACTGGACGGATTCCTGGCGGAGCTCAAAGACATACGGCCGGAGATCATCATGACGGTGGGGCATACCGACCGTATCGGCTCGGATGACTACAACCAGCGGCTGTCGGAGCGGCGCGTGGCGGCAGTGAAGGAGTATCTGGTTAGCAAGGGGATAGGGCAGTACCGCATCAATACGGAAGGCAAGGGCGAATCTGAGCCTGCGACAGTACCTGGCAGCTGCGAAGGTATGACGCGGTCTGACATGATCAGCTGCTTGCAGCCGGATCGTCGCGTCCATATCGAGGTCATCGGTACGCGGCTTGCCATGTGAGGTGCGCCCAGAAGCCGTACTTTCGGTGCAGTACGGCTTCGTTTGCGAAAGATTTCTCCTGGCACTGCTGATATATGCCGCGCCCGGTTTGTCGCGCAGGCGCTTATTTGCTTGGTGGCGCTTGGAAACCGGGGCTGCTGGACGTTCCCTTAATTGAGCAAGCCTGCGGTGCCAGCACCAAAGTCCCAATTTCGGCCTATTTCTATCCGATCGTAGCGCTCCTGCATGCCAGCAGGGAATGGCGCGAATGGCAGGCTCATCTGCACGATACGCCGGGCGGCGTCATCCAGCTTGCTGTCGCCGCTGCTGTGCCTGACCAGGATATCGGCCAGGCTGCCGTCACTGTTGACGATGATGGTGAGTTGCACTGGCCGATAGAAACGGTCGGCTGACAGCCTGGGCGCATTGAGAGCGCCTATGCGGTTCAGCTTGATATTCAGGCTCTCGGCGTAGAAGCGTAGTTCCGGCTCAGCCGCCGCTGCCGCTTGCGAGTAGTTGGCGATGCGGCCACGCCCGGAGGACGGTGGTTTCTCGGCGCGCAGATTACCCTGGCGTGCCTGCTGCAGGGCGCGTTCGGTCAGCGATAGACCAACCGGCGGTTCGATGGGCAGGGTAATGCCCAGGCCAGACGGGGTGCCGCTGCCATCGCCGCCTTTGTCGGCCTGCCGGCCAGTACCGGTGCCGGTGCCATTCCCTGTCGGACTACGGGTGGCAGCGCTGGCCTGTCGGCGTGCCTGCTCGGCGGCTGCTTCGGCTTGCCGCTGTGCCGCTGCTGCCTGGGTTGCCCTGGCGGCTTCTTCCTGCCTGCGCTGCGCCGCTGCCGCTTCTGCCCGCCGTTGCTCGGCGGCCGCCTGCTGTTCGGCCAGTTGCCGCTGCTGCTCTGCTCTGGCCAGGGCTTCGGCCTTCTGCCGCGCCAAGGCCTCTGCTTTCTGTTGTTCTGCCGCCGCTTGCAGTGCCTGCCTGGTCTGTTCGGCCTTGGCTGCCTCTTCTGCCTGCTTGCGGGCGAGCTGCTCCGCCGCAAGCCGGATCTGTGCCTGGCGGGCCTGCTCTTCAGCGCGCAGCTTCTCGGCCGCCGCCTGCTGTGCCTGTCTGGCCTGGGCCGCCGCTTCTGCCTGCTGCTGTGCGGCAGCTTCGGCCAGCTGCCTGGCTTGGGCATCGGCCTTTTGTCGCTCGGCAGCCTGCTGTTCGGCGATTTTGCGTGCCTGCTCAGCCTTGGTTTGTTCTTCCGCACGCTTCGCGGCGGCCTCGGCGGCTAGGCGGGTTTGCTCGGCCTGCTTGGCGGCCTCTGCTGCTGCGGCCTCTGCTGTCTGCCGTGCGATTTCTGCCTGTGCCAGGGCTGCTGCGTCGGTACTGGTCGTGGGGGCTGGCTCTGGGGGCGTGTCGGTAACCGGCGTGTTGTTCATCAGCTCCGGCGCGCCCAGTTCAGGTTGTGGCGCAGCGGGCGTTAGTTCGTCTTCCGGGACCATGATGGTGGACTTGCCTGGGGCAGCCTCGGCCAGGGTATCGGGCACGGCCTCCGGCGTTTCGGCACCGGCGGCGGTGCGCCAGCTACCCTGGTCGGCTGTCATCACGGGTTTGCGCACCCGGTTGCTGCCGGCCTTGCGCTCTACGGTGGCGTCAGATGGGGTTTTGTCGGGCCGAGTGGCCTCATCGGGTGCGCGCAGTACGGTGATATTGAAACTAGCCGCTGCGTTCAGCTCCTCGGGTGCCTCTGCCGCAATACCGGTGCTGGCCGCGGCCGTTGGAGGCAGCGGAATGGACAGGGGTTCTGGTGCAAGGACAGAGTCATCGAGCGTGACGCTCAGCGGCTCCGGCGGGAGCGGGCCGGGCTGGCTGTTCTCGCCTGGCAGGCCAAAGCGCAGGGCCAGTATCAGGCAGTGCACCAGCACGCTCGCCAGCACGGCCCAATCTATTGGTTCTATGAATTTGCGGCGGTGAGGGGTGTCTGCCATGGGTGGTTTCTGGAAAGGCGATAGCAGGCCGGCGGCAACCACGGTGACTCAGCTGCAGATCCTGGGCTCAACCTCAACTATGCGATGCCACGGCGCTGCCGTCCATCGCTGTGGCGATACTGTCGCCTTCGCACCGCTACGGACTGGGCGCAGGCCGGTATGGCCTTGCCGCATGGCGGCCGGTTCAGCCAAGGTGTACGGCCGGTGGTAGGATGCGCACCCCATGCGTATTCAAGACTTCCACCAATCGCTTGCCGATCTTGGCGCCAAGCCCTGCCATATAGGCCGGATAAGCCGCGCCTGGCTGGCCGGCAAACCCCTGGATACCGGTACCAAGTACCGCAAGACCGAGGACTACCTGCCATTGGCGGTACGCGAAGGCTTGCCGGCACTGGCCGAGCAGATAGAAGGGCTGGTCAGCCTGACCTCCGAGCATCCGGCGGCCGATGGCTCGGCACGCTTGCTGGTGGCCCTGGCCGACGGCCAGATGGTAGAAAGCGTGCTGCTGCCCCGTGATGGACTGTGCGTTTCAACCCAGGTTGGCTGTGCCGTTGGCTGCGTGTTCTGCATGACCGGCAAAAGCGGCTTGCTGCGCCAGGTCGGCAGTGCCGAGATCGTGGCTCAGGTAGCGCTGGCGCGCCGCTTCCGCCCGGTCAAGAAGGTGGTTTTCATGGGCATGGGCGAGCCCGCCCATAACCTCGACAATGTGCTCGAGGCCATAGATCTGCTGGGGCTGGAGGGTAATATCGGCCACAAGAACCTGGTGTTCTCGACAGTGGGCGATATGCGGGTGTTCGAGCGGCTGCCGCAGCAGCGGGTCAAGCCTGCTTTGGCGCTGTCACTGCATACCAGCCGCGCCGATCTGCGCCAGCAACTGCTGCCCCGTGCACCCCGGATAGATCCTGAGGAACTGATGGAGCTGGGCGAGGCTTATGCGCGCCGTGTGGGCTACCCCATCCAGTACCAATGGACGCTGCTGAAAGGCATCAACGACAGCCAGGAAGAAATGGACGCCATCCTGCGCCTGTTCAAGGGCAAGTTCGCAGTGCTTAACCTGATCCCCTACAACAGCCTGGAGGGCGATGCCTTCCAGCGGCCGGACGCTGCGCATATCCAGTACATGACCCGCTATCTGCATGACCGTGGCGTGCTGACCAAGGTGCGTAATTCGGCAGGCCAGGATATCGACGGTGGTTGCGGCCAGTTGCGCGCCCGTGCAACACAACAGGTGGATACCAGCCGCTTGCGGCGTGCGGTAGGCCGCGTCCCCGCCAACAAGGTAACAACATGAGCAATCCCTATCAGCCTTCCAGCGTGATTCCCGAGCCAGTTGAAACCGGACTGGAGTACGTGGGCTTTGGGGCCCGCCTGCTGGCCTCGGTGATCGATACCCTGCTGACCATGTGCGTCACCGTGCCCATCATGCTGCTGTATATGGGCGATGCCTATTGGGATGACCAGCGCTACTTCAATGGCGGCGTGGGCTTTCTGGTCGAGTGGCTGTTGCCCGCTGTGGCGGTGATCGCCTTCTGGCTGGCGCGGCAAGCAACGCCGGGCAAGATGGTGATAGGCGCCAAAGTGGTGGATGCCACCACTGGTTTGCCACTGAAGCCTGGACAGGCCATCCTGCGCTACCTGGGCTATTACGTTTCCACCATCCCCCTGTTCCTGGGGCTGATCTGGGTGGCGTTCGACGCCCGCAAGCAAGGCTGGCATGACAAGATCGCCAACACGGTGGTGATACGCGGCAAGTGGCCGGCGAAGCCTTAGCATCGGCTGCGCACCGCCGATGGGGCGATAGCGCCTTGGCCACCGTCACCGACCAGCGCAGTATCAGCCGGAGGCTGGCTTAGCGCTGCCCAACCCTTGCCGCAACCGTACGGTCGGTTGCGCGTGCCTAGGCAGGACCGCTACGCTGGGTTTTGTTGGCGGCGCTTAAGTTAGTGTTAAGTTTTGCCCGGCAGCATGTCACTCATCCTAACGGAGAGAGTGTGATGCAGCCCTTGAAGAAACTTGCCTACTCCAGCCAGAGAACGCTTGCCTGCGGTCTTGAGACGGCTGATGCAGAAGACATCCTGCCCTTTGTCTATGCCCGTTTCCGCGCGGTGCACGATGCGCGGGTCATACGACTGCTACCCAATCAGTTCACCTTGCGCGATGCCGAAGGCCGGTTGCTGGCGGTGGCTGGCTTTCAAACCGCCCATGGCAATGCCCTGTTTCTCGAGCATTACCTGGATGAACCGGTACACAAAGCCGTGGCCAGGCAGTTGCAACGGCCTGTATCGCGTGCCGACATCGTCGAACTGGGCAATCTTGCAGCGGTCGGTGGCCATACCCCTACCTTGATACTGGCGATGATGCGCTACCTGGCGGCCAGCTCCAGCCGCTATGTGGTGTTTACGCTGACGGCACAGGTGCGCGCCACCTTCCGCCGCATGGGTCTGCCCTTAATAGCGTTGACCGAGGCCAGCCCGGACAGGGTGCCCCAGCCAGAGACCTGGGGCGCGTATTACGACAAGCAGCCCCTGGTGATGGTGGGGGATATCGCCGCTGGATTAGCCGCGCTGGATGCCAACCCGGCACTGGCACAGGCATTGGCAGCCCAACCTGCGCTGGAGGGGCTGCCATGCAACTTGTCCTGAACGCCCTGGCGCAGCATGCCCGCTTGCAGCCGGACGCCACGGCCCTGCTGACCCCGGCGGCGCACATCAGCTACGCGGAGCTTGAACACAGGGTGAGCCGCTTGGCTAACCATCTGCAAGCGGAGGCTATGCCGGGGCCGGTGGCGTGGCTGGCTGACAACGATGCGGACTGGGTGGTGCTGGACCTCGCTTTGGCCAG
This sequence comes from Chitinimonas prasina, assembly GCF_030160395.1. Classification (GTDB taxonomy): domain Bacteria; phylum Pseudomonadota; class Gammaproteobacteria; order Burkholderiales; family Chitinimonadaceae; genus Chitinimonas; species Chitinimonas prasina. Next base: position 83,521 of record NZ_BSOG01000005.1, on the reverse strand, counting down.
GGCCAATATTGCCGGCGTGCCCCTGCCGCCTTTCTTTAGCGAAGCCCAGCGCCAGCATGTGCTGGCTGATAGTGGTGCTGCCTGCCTGGTCACCCCGGCTGCGGGCGGCATGTCGTTGCCGGGCACAGGGCTGAGCCTGCAACGCCTGCCTGCCAACACCCGGGCCGCGGCCTTACCCAGCGGTACGGTCAAGCTCACTTACACCTCGGGTACGACGGGGGCGCCCAAGGGCGTCTGCCTGTCAGGTGCGCAGTTGGACGCGACGGTGAGCGCCCTGGATGAGGTTATCGGGCCGCTGGCCGTGACCCAGCACCTGTGCGTGATGCCCCTGGCGGTACTACTGGAGAATCTGGCCGGACTGTACCTGCCCTTGATGCGGGGTGTGCCTGTGGAGTTGGTGCCGCTGGCCGACCTTGGCATGGCGGCTTTTCCGCCTGATGTGCCGCGCTTTATCGCCGCCTTGCAGGCATCACAGGCGGATAGCGTCATCCTCTTGCCTAGTACGCTGCAATGGCTGGTGGCGGCGACCCAGGCCGGGCAGTTGTCCAAACCTTGGCGGTTTCTGGCCGTCGGCGGCGGCCGTAGCGGCAGTCGCACCCTGGCGCAGGCCGCAGCACTGGCACTGCCGGTGTTCGAGGGTTATGGCCTGTCAGAGGCTGGCTCTGTGGTGGCACTCAACCGGCCGGGTGCCCATAGACCTGGGACGGTAGGCCGGCCATTGCCCCATGTAGTGGTGCAGCTCGCTGCGGATGGCGAAGTACTGGTGGGTGGTAACACCATGCTGGGCTACCTGGGCCAGGGCCCCGCACCAGCACTCATTGCCACAGGCGACCTGGGTGAAATCGATGCCGATGGCTTTTTAACCCTGCTGGGTCGCAAGAAAAATACCATCGTGACCGGCATGGGCCGCAATGTCTCACCGGAGTGGCTAGAGGCCGAGTTCGGTGCCGTGCCTGGCATACGGCAGGCCCTGGTCTATGGCGACGAGGCACAGGGGCTGCACGGGATGTTCTACAGCACCGAGCCCATGGCTGCCAACCAGGCGCTGGCGCAATGCAATGCGCAGTTGCCCAGCTATGCCCGGCTCGATGGCTGGACGCTACTGACTACCCCCTTGAGCCCTGCGCAGGGCGAGATCACCCCCAATGGACGGCTTTGCCGTGCCCGTATTCTGGCCAATCGGCTGCCTGCCTTGTATGGAGAGACACCATGACATTCTTTCAACGACTGCAATCTGAAACCACGGCTGAGCGCAGCTATCTGCTGGCTGCGCCGGCCATTCTGGACTGCCAGCGGGCGGTAGTCCCGCGCGAGCGCTATGTTGCCTTCCTGACCGAGGCCTATCACCACGTCAAGCATACCGTGCCCTTGCTGATGGCCGTGGGCAGCCGTTTGCGTGCCGATCAGCGCTGGCTGTTCGATGCCGTGGTGGAATACATCGATGAGGAGCAGGGCCACGATGAATGGATATTGAGCGATATCGCCGCCTGTGGCGCCGACGCCGATGCGGTCAGGCATGGGTCGCCGCACCGCAGCACCGAGCTGATGGTGAGCTACGCCTGGGATAGTGTCTGCCGCCTTAATCCGGTCAGCTTCTTCGGCATGGTCTATGTGCTTGAGGGCACCAGCGTGAACCTGGCCACGCCCATGGCGGGCATCATCCAGCAAACCCTGGGATTACCACCCCAGGCCATGACTTACCTGACCTCACATGGCGCGCTGGACCAATCGCATATCGGTTTCTTCGAGAAACTCATGCTGCAGCTGGAAGCGCCGGCAGATCAGGCCGCCGTGCTGCATATGGCGCGGCGCATGTTTGTGCTGTATGGCGATGTGTTCCGTGCGCTGACCGAACAGCAGACCACACAGGTGCAGCCATCAGCCGGAGTACTGGCATGAAGATCGCCGTGGTGACGGGGGCCAGCGGCGGTATCGGCGCCGCGATTGCCACCGCGCTGGTTGAGGCGGGCTGGGTGGTGTGGCTGGTGGCCAGGGATGCAGCAAGGCTGGAGGCGCTGGCACGCAAGCTGGGGCCCCATGCCCGCAGCTTGCCGCTGGACCTGACCGATGCAGACAGCCCCGCCTTGCTGGCCGACGCCCTGCGCGCCCAGCCCTTGCCCTTGGGGCTGCTGGTGAACGCGGCGGGCGCACAGCACTTCGGCTTGTTCGCAGAGCAACCGCCGGCGCAGCTGGACGCCATGCTGGCGCTAAATCTGGCTGCGCCCATGAAGCTGATCCAAGCCTTGTGGGCTGGTTTTTGCCCCGATGCCATGGTGGTGAATGTGGGCTCGGTATTCGGCAGCATCGGGTTTCCCGGCTATGCCGGCTACTGCGCCAGCAAGGGGGGCCTGCGGGTGTTTACCGAGGCGCTGGCGCGCGAAAGCGGTGGCACCGGCCCCCGGTTTGTGCACTTGGCGCCACGGGCCGTGAACACCCCTCTCAATAGCCCCAGGGTGCAGGCACTCAATGCCGCCCTGCATACCCAGGTGGATGAACCAGAGGTCGTCGCGGCGGCGCTGATTGCGCTATTGCGGCGCAAGCGGGTGCGCGAGGCTGTCATCGGCTGGCCAGAGAAGTTGTTCTTCCGCCTCAATCAGTTGCTGCCCGGCGCGGTCGACAGCGCCATTGCCAAGCAACTACCGCTAATTCGCAAGTTTGCCCAAGGAGATTTTTCATGAAGACGCTGTTTGTCGTGTTTGCCAGCATGCTGCTGTCTGCCTACACCTATGCTACCGATCTCGCCACGCTGCAGACCCGCTGGGCAGAAGCGCAGTACAGCCTGAGTGGCGAGGCGCAGGAGCAGGCTTTTGCCAGGCTGGTGCAAGAGACCGAGACCGTGGGTACTCAGGATCTCCCCATGCTGACCTGGAAAGGCATCATCAACTCCAGCTATGCAGGGGCCAAGGGGGGATTGGGGGCATTGAAGTATGCCAAGGAGGCCAAGGCGGCATTCGAAGCCGTGATTGCCCGTGACCCTGCCACGCTCAATGGCTCGGCACTGACCTCGCTGGGTGTGCTGTACTACAAGGTGCCCGGCTGGCCCATCGCCTTCGGCGATGACCAGAAAGCGCTGGCGCTGCTGAAGCGCGGCCTGGCTGCCAACCCTGACGGGATAGACAGCAATTACTTCTACGCAGAGTACCTGCTGGAGCAGGGAGACAAAGCGGGTGCCAGGCAATATCTGACCAAGGCACGCATGGCTGCACCCCGGCCAGGCCGCGAAAGTGCCGACCGTGGCCGGCAGGGAGAGATCGCCAGTTTGCTGAGCAAGCTGGATGGCTAGCAAGACCCGGTGCCGGCCTGGCTAGCGCCATGCTTGTCAGCATGGGCTGCCAGGCCGCATGCTGTATTGGGCAGGTATGCGCCTAGGCGCCGATACACCGGCGTCCAGTCAGGAGCCTTCGGCACGCGTGGCCGACAACTGCAGCGCCATGATGTGTTCGTCGCCGTCTTTCTCGCCGGTATCGCAAAAGCCGGCCTTGGCATAGAAGGGCTGAGGGTTGCCTGGGCTGGCGGCGTAATAGAGCGTGACGCGGATATCGCCGTGGGTGGTGCTCAGTTCATCCAGCCAGATTGCGACGGCGCGCTGCCCATATCCCTGGCGCTGATGCTGGCTACCCAGCATAAAGCGCAGCAGGTGGAATGCCGCCGCTGCCGGGTCGCACCAATAGGCCATGAAGCCCACCGGGCTCTCGTCGGCATAGATCACCCTCAGCTGTACCTTGTCCGGCTCCAGGTAGGCCTTGGCGATGGTGTTTTCATTGCTGGCGACAAAGGTGGTTTGCTCGGGCTTGACCTTGAGCGCCAGCACCGTGTCGAAGTTGGCGTGGGTCAACGGGCGCAGTGATACCTGCGTGGTAGTCATGGATTCGTTCGGCATGGTGCTTGATTCTGTTGCCCAAAAGGGGCAGGCCACGATGGGCTGTGGCCTGCTGTGTTGGCTATGCCAAGGCGGCAAGCAGGGTAAAGGCATTGGGTATCTTGTGCACCGGCAAGCGTACGGCGCTGAGGAGCTTGCCTTTCTGCTTGATCAGCAGCTTGCCGCCTGCAATCGTGATTTTCTCTATCTGATCGCGGGGTAAGGACAGGTTTTTATACACCAGGGTGTCACGCTGCAGGGTGAGGGGGCCGAAGTGCACCGCCCGGCCTTCACTCAGGTGTTTCAGCGCCGTCGGGGTAATGGTGTTGCGCTCAAAGGCAACCAGACGTTGGTGCAGCTCAATGATGCCGCGGACATTGCTGTTGAGTTTGAGCTGGCCCTGGTTCTGGCCATCACTCAGATGAATGTTGATATGCATCGAATCGGCATTGACCCTATCCTGCGGCGCGATTTCCAGCAGGCGATGGAGTGCGACGGTGCTGTCGTGGCCCGTCATATGGATTAACTGGTGGCGTATCTTGGTGTGCTCGTCGAGCTTGATGGATTTTTCGCCCAGCAAGGAGGAAACGCTGATGCGATCGCCATGGTAGGTGACGCGCTTGCTGTGATGAAACACCCAGATGAATGCCAGCAAGGCCAGGCTAAGACTGCCTACTGTGATACTTATGCCCTTTTCTGACCAGGGGTGGCCAAGATTGAGACTGGCATAGAGGTCGCCGAAGCAGAGCATGAAGATGGTGCCTAGCACCAGGGTGGCCATGGCGCGGGCCATATAGGTCATGGAATAGGTAGTTTGCATGAGATGGGAACAAGGATGGGAGTGGATATGGACGTCTGTGTTTGCCGCCGGCCCGGCTCGGGCTGGCTGACGGGGACGTTAATCGCTTGTGGGGCCAGTGCACAACGGTTGTGTACGTAGAGAGCGGTTGGCTTGCCATGGTGCGGGCTTCAGTTGCAGCCGAGCACGGCTCAATTGCCCTGCCACTGCGGGCGCAAGCCACCTTGATGGGCTGCTTCAGCCAGCAGCGCCAGCCGTGACGGCTTGTGTACTCCAGGCAACAGCGCCCAGCGCTTGCGTGCCAGGCATGCAAGCAAGGAGGGCTAGAACAGGCTGAGGGTTTGTGGTTGCAGCGGTGCTGCCTCGGCCTCAAAGCCGGCTAAGGGCATCAGGCTGAGGAAACTGCGGGCGGTTTCGCTGTCGGCTTGCAGCCAGGTGTCGTATTGCGCGGGGGGAATGACCACCAGGGCGCGTTTTTCGTCGTTGGGGCGATGGAACTGGCCCATCAAAGGATGGCCGTCAGCATTGATGGTGAGTAGCGAAAACGAGAGCAGATCCTGGCCATCGCGGCGCCATCTATCCCAGATGCCGGCCACGGCAAAGCTGTTGCCATCGCGGTGCTGCAGGCGCCAGCGCTGTGCCCGGCCGCTGTGGTAGCCCGGCTCATAGAAGCATTGCATGGGCACCAGGCAGAATTGGCGCTTGTGCCAGGCGTGCCGGAAGCTAGGCTTCTCGCCCACGGTTTCGGTTCTGGCGTTATAGGTATGGCGACCGATGTGACGGTCGCTGGCCCACGCAGGTATCAATCCAAAGCTGGCAGCCAGGCATTCACGCAAGCGCGCGCTGGCCTGGCTGAGCCGGATGATGGGTGCAGCATAGCTGGGGTAGACCTCTTCCACCCAGTCCTCGTCGGGCGGGATTACCTCGAACTCGTCGGTAAGCCGCTTGGGCGCTACAGGGCGGAAGTTGGTACACACGCTAACCGGCTATTACTTCTTCTTGGCGGGCTTCTTGGTGGCCTGGGCGGCAACAGCAGCCTTGAAGGTGGCACCAGGGGTGAACTTGGGCACAACGGTGGCGGCGATCTTCAGCTTCTCGCCAGTACGTGGGTTCTTGCCTTCGCGTGCAGCACGGGGCAGGGATTTGAAGGTACCGAAGCCCACCAGCGTCACGGTGTCGCCTTCGGCGACCGCTTGGCTAACGGCTTCAATGAACGCATCCAGGCTGTTACCGGCGGCTGCCTTGCTCAGGTTGGCCTTGTCTGCGATGACATCAATCAGTGCTTGCTTGTTCATGCTTATGCCTCTGTCTGCTGTGGGTAAATGCCGGCCGTGCCTGCCACGGCCCAGGGACAGTCTAGTGGAAGATTTGCGTTTGTGCCTATCACTTCATGCGTAAAAGCGCATCAGTGCTGGCTTGCAGCGCTTTCGACACACCTGGGGCCGGTTTGGGCAATATTTGTGGCAGGCATTTGCGAATGTCATAGACCTTGGCACAATGCTAGTCAAATTGAAATCCAGCCCATCCTGCTGCCGGCATCAGCTGCAGCAGGCACGGCCTGGATTCCCTGTTCCTGAGGAGGAACCGTAGCAATGAACGACCCTTTGCAACAGCAGGCAAGGACGCCTGCTGGCAGTGTGCGCCAAGCCATGCACCGATTGCGCCCTTGCACCCGACGCTGAAGCGGCAGGAGGAGGCCCCCGCGCAAGTTGCGGCCGTGCCGACTGTGTCGCCGCCCCCTGCCTGGCGTAGCTGGCGCATGCTGGTCGAGATGAGCATGGCCGGGATAGCGGGCTTTCTGGGCGGTCTGGTGCTGTTTGGTGCGGTGCTGCGCGCAAGTGCGTAGCGCCTGATGGACTCAAGCCACGGCGTGGTGGTGACGGATAGCACAGAGAGAACCCTGGCGCGGGATGCCGGATTAGCACGAGCCTGTACGCTACCCAGATTGACGCCACACACTTTGCCGGCGTTGCGGTCTCGGCAATATTGCAGTTTGTATCCTGCGGGCAGATGGGCTAACACTCACGAGTTCGCTTAACTTTCATTCCATAGGAATCGCTGATGAACCTGGTTCAACGTGTACAGGGCATATTGCTCAAACCCAAGGAGACTTGGCCGGTCATCGATGCCGAGTCGACCACCGTCGCGTCCATCTACAAGGAATACCTGCTGATCCTGGCCGCCATACCGGTGATTGCCAGCTTTATCGGTATGTCCTTGATCGGGGTAGGGGGCTTTGGCATCAGCATACGCACGCCCATCGTGGCTGGCCTGGTGCAGGCAGTGCTGACCTACGGCCTGTCTCTGCTGATGGTGTTTGTGTTGAGCTTGATAGTCGATGCACTGGCACCGAGCTTTGGTGGTACCAAGAACCCGCTCAATGCCTTCAAGGTGGTGGCCTTCAGCATGACGGCCAGCTATGTGGTCGGCATCCTCAGCATTGTTCCCATGCTGGGCATGCTGGGTATCCTGGGAGCCCTCTACGGTTTCTATCTGCTCTATCTGGGCCTGCCGGTACTGATGAAGTGCTCGGAAGACAAGGCCATAGGTTACACCGCCGTGGTGGCCGTCATCGGCTTTGTGGCCTCCATCATCATTGGCGTGATCGCGGGCGCAGTGACTGCGCCCTTCATGCTGATGGGCGCGGCCAGTTCCATCTCGGTGGATTCGCCTGACGGCAAGGTGGCCATCGATACCTCCAAGCTGGAAGCCATGGCCAAGAAGATGGAAGAAGCCGGCAAGAAGCTGGAAGAGGCGCAGGCTTCGGGTGATACGGCTGCGGCCGGTGCCGCATTGGGCGCCATGGTCAGTGGTGGCGGCACGCCTATTGCCAGCCAGGAACTGAAGGCCTTCCTGCCGGAGAATATCGCGGGCCTTAAGCGCAACTCGTTGGAAGCAGAGAGCAATTCGGCCATGGGCTTTTCGGTATCGACCGCCAAGGCGGCCTACGGTGACGATACCCGTAGCCTGCGTCTGTCGATTACCGACCTGGGTGGTGCTGGCGGCCTGATGAGCCTGGCAGCCTGGGCCAATGTCACGTCCGACAAGGAAACCGATACCGCCATCGAGAAGATCTACAAGGATGGTAAGCGCACCCTGCGTGAGGATTACCAGAAGGATGGTAGCCGTGGGCAATTCAGCGTGGTGCTGGCCAATGGCGTGATGCTGGAGGCCGAAGGCAACCAGGTGGATATCGCCTTGCTCAAGCAGGCGATAGTCAGTGTGAACCCTGACAAGATCGAGGCGCTGCAGCGCCCTGCCAAGCAGTAAGCAGGCAGCATCTACCCAAGCCAGTTGCGGCTAGCCCCGTAACTGGCTTTTTGTTTGTTGGCGGTTCCGGCTTATGCTGGGCAGCAAATTGCGGATGTCACTGATCCGCGCTGTATCAATCTACGTCTGCAGCAACTTGATTTTCGTGGAAATCGGTTTGCTGGACGCGCCTGAAGGGATGCACATGCGCCGTCTTGCTCTTATCCTGCTGGGATCGCTCTGCTCGGCTACTGTGGCCGCCGCCAATTTTGACTTTCAGTTCGTTGACGCGGAGAACACCTTCGCCCAGCGTGGCTGGATGGACAGCAGTTCCTTGTTCCAACGTAATTTCCGGGCCGCTGGCGTCTTGCTGGGTGCGGCTATTGCATCGGATCGGACCATTACCGTGGAGGTGCGGGCGGACGCTAATACGGCGCGCTTCGGCGGAGGGCTGAACTTTGGCCTGGACCGTGGTCTGCAACAGGGTCTGCATGTGCTGGAGCCTGGCGCGTTGACTCGCGTGCTGGGGGGCGTGCGCACCAATACGCCAGACATTGTTGTCACCGTCAATGCGGCATTCTCGGAGCAGTGGTACTGGCCGGATACCCAGCCTGAGACGCGCGGCGGCGTGGTGCCGCAGGGCAAGACGGATCTGATCTCCATCGTCATGCATGAACTGGTGCATGGTCTCGGCATGGCGGCACGACGCAGCTTCGATACAGCGACGCTGGGGCAGTTTTACGACAATGTACGTATCCCCTATGACTTGCTGACCCGTTTTGCCGGCAACGGGCAGCCCTCGGAGAATGGCGTCTACAACCAATTGGAGTTCTTTGGCCCTGAAACCGTGATGACCAATGGTGGACCGCTGAAGCTGACCTACGTGTCGCCAGGTAGCCGGGAGTTCAGTCAGAACTTTTCGCATATCGGCGATTGCAGCGATGCCTTGCCATACCGGACTACCCTGATGAATGGCTGCAGCGTACCTGTTGATGGCAGCCGTCTGAAGCTGACGCCGTATGACCTGGGGCTGATTGCAGACATGGGCTATCCAGTGCGCTCGGTGTTCTTTGCCGATAGCGGCGTCCTGAGTACGGCGGTGAGGCTGGAAGGCGTGATGTATGGTGCGCGCCTGCAGCGGGTAGGTACGCAAGGCTACGAGTTCGACCTGGTCAACACCAGCCTGAGCAACCGCGCCGAGAGCGAGGCCAGCTTCGATAGTTCGAGCGGCACGCTGACCATGAACAACCTGACCATCAACGATAGCCCACAGCGCTATAACGTGGTGATGAAGCTGGTGCCGAATGTCTCCAACCTACGCTTCACCCTGCATAGCGCGACCTTGTTACCCTGATTTGTCCTTGAAACTGAATATGAGATCTCCCCGTACCCTGATCAAGACCCTGCGACGTTGGCTGGGCTTGCCGACACCGGCGACAACTTACACCACGGCTGCGCCGGCAGACGTGGCCAAGCCACCCAGGCACAAGCCGCAGGCACCCTTGCGCACCTATGACAAAGCCGCCATACAGGCCATGCCCGAATTTCCTGGCCTGCAGCGGGAGGCTATCGTGGTGGTGGAAGACGAGGCGAGCGCTGCGAGTGCTTGCGCTGTGTTGCAGGCTGCCGGTGTGGTGGGATTTGATACCGAGTCCAAGCCGACCTTCAACAAGGGCGAACAATCGCAAGGCCCGCACCTGATACAGATGTCCACGGCAGCGTGTGCGTATCTTTTCCCGGTGCGCAACAACCAGGTGCCGACTGCCCTGCGTGAGCTGCTGATGTCGCCCAAGGTCATCAAGGTGGGTTTTGATTTACGCTCCGACAAGGCCCAGATGGCGGCCAATCTCAAGCTACACTGCCAAGGGATAGATGATCTGGTGAGCGTGTTCCGCAAGCAGGGTTATCGCAATACCATCGGTGCGGTGCAGGCGGTGGCCATTCTGTTCGGCCAGCACTATCGCAAGTCCAAGAGTGCCAAGATGTCCAACTGGGCGGCGCCCCAACTGAACGACAGCCAGCAGCGCTACGCAGCTAACGATGCCTATGTGGCATTGCGGGTGTACCAGGCCTTGCGCGAGAAGGCACAGCGCCGCTAGGGTAGCGCTGCTGCGGGTTTTGGCATTAGGCTGTTCAATCTGCCAGGGGGCGACCATGCTCAAATTTGGATTCCGCATCAGAACCAAAACCGGGGCCGTGGTGGACAACCTGGTGATACAGGCCCTTGACCTGGCCCATGCCGAGGCCAAGCTGCTGCAGATGTATCACCACGCCACGGTGCTGGAGGCCAAGCCCCTGGATGACACGCCGCGCGGTGAAGGGGTGGATCTGGAAAGCGCCATCTCACTGATCATCGGGCGCGACGATACGCGCTAGCAGCTTGCTGCTCTCACGCCCCGGCTATCTTGATGGCTTTGGCCGGCTTGGTCAGCAGACGGCTCAACAGCGCCTGGGCCTGCGGGTCTTGCACCGCCAGGCTGGGTGTGGTCTGGGCTGGCAGAAAGCCCAGCAGCTGTAATTCCTCATACAGACCCTGATAATCCTGCGCACCCCGGCTATTCGGTGCATGGGCAAACACATCGCGGTTGGCATAGGGGCTTTCGGCCAGCGCCACATTCTCGTGTATGCGGGTGGTACATACCTCTGCGCCAAAGTGTTCCCGCATGGCACGGTCTATATCCCAGGACATGCGGCGGCGACCATCAAACCGGGTAATGACATAGCAGCGGGCAATCCGCTGCTTCAGGACGGGTGCCAAGGCATTAAGGGTCTTTTCTACCTGCATGGCGCTCTTCATGGCCAGGTAGTCGGCTGATACCGGAACCAGCACCCGGTCTGCCGCAAATATCGCCGATAGCGACAATACACCCAGCATGGGCGAGCAATCGATCACCACCGGCTGGCTGCCATGGAGCAGATGCTCGCGCTGCAGGCCTAGCCGCAAGCGGTTGAGGATGTTGGGGCCCTTGCCGAACTGGGTATCGACCTTGGCCAGCTCCAGGTGTGCGGCAATGATGCTGCCCCGGCCTGCGACGGCGAACTGCAGATCAGCCAACTGCCTGTGGTCTCGATAGAAGGCGTAGATGCTGCTAGAGGAATCAGTAGGCGTGATGCCAGAGAGTGCGGTCAGATGGCCTTGCGGGTCCAGGTCGATGGCCAAGGTGGTGTGGCCGGCACGCGCCAGGGCCGCTGCCAGGTTGAGGGCTGTGGTGGTCTTTGCCACACCACCTTTCTGATTGAAAACCGCAAGGCAAGCCATGGCGTTATCCCGTTTGACTAACTGGGCCTTTAGTTATCTGTATAAATCAAATACTTAGCAAGTTATTTTAATGCATCGCTATAAATGGTGCCCAAGAAGCGCCTGCCTGGCAGGTGACAGACGGTGGTCTGGATGCGACAGAATCATTTGTCATAAGTGCTGTTTAGAAGGCATTATCAACACATTGTCATAAACTTTTACCAATCTCCGCTGTCGCCATCGCCCCGCTTGGGCATAAATTGGCTGTGGTTTCGGATTGGACCTTGCGTAAGGCGCAGTGGAGGCAGCAATGAATACAGGATGGATACGATGCGGTGCGGCATTGATACTGTTGGGCACTTGCCATGCTGCGGGCAAGCTGGGCCAGTTTGAAGCCAAGGGTAGCTATACCGGCACGCCGGCCAACCTGACGCTATCGGCAACGGTAGAGCCGGCGCCGCAGGACAAAGGCGCTGCTGGGGGCATCTACGTCGCTGCCCTGGTGCAGAACGACTGGCTGGTACTGGGGCCTACCGGTTGGGTGCCCTCCACCATGGGCTTTCCTGCCTACCGCACTGGCCCGTTGGCGAACACCGCCGTCCCGGTACTGAGCAATCTGGATGTGGCCGCCATCGAGTGTGCCCAGGTGTTTGCCGGCTACGGCCGCACGTTGGACGCCATGGTAGGCGAGATGACCTACCGGTCCATCTACCAGGTTCCGGCACTATGGCCCCGTACCACTCCGCTGCCCTGCAGCAGCATGGCAGACGCCGATGCTGCGCGTTTTCTCAAGCAGGCTACGTTTGGCGCGACCGAGGCAGAAATCGCCAACGTCAAGCAGCTGGGCCTGGCGGCCTGGATCAATGCCCAGTTTGCACTGCCGGCAAGCCGCTATCCCAATCTGCCGGAAACCCCGTCCTCGCGCCCGGCGGAGTGCGACAACATCTGTGGCCGCGATAAATACAGCCTGTTCCCGCTGCAGACCACGTTCTACAAAAACGCCCTGACTGCGCCAGATCAACTGCGCCAGCGGGTAGCGTTTGCGCTGTCGCAGATCTTGGTGGTCTCGGGTAACGAGATCAACATGGCGTACAGCTATGCGCCCTATCAGAACATCCTGGTGGACAATGCCTTTGGCAACTTCCGGGACATTATGACCCAGGTGACGCTGAGCCCGGCCATGGGGCGTTACCTGGACATGGTCAACAACGGCAAACCATCGTCAGCATCGCAACAGGCCAATGAGAACTACGCCCGCGAACTGCTGCAGTTGTTCACCATCGGCCTGTACCAGCTGAATCAGGATGGTACAGTGGTGCGGGACGGCAACGGCCTGCCCGTCCCCAGTTACGACGAGGAGATGGTACGCAAGTTTGCCCTGATCCTGACTGGCTGGACCTACCCGGTAAAACCCGGCGCGGCGCCGGCCAAGTACAACCCCAGCTATTACCTGGGCCCCATGGTGGCCGTGGCCACCAATCACGAGAACAGCAGCAAGGCCCTGTTCAATGGCTATGTATTGCCGGCCGGGCAAACGCCGGAGAAAGACCTGGCCGATGCCTTGGACAATCTGTTCCAGCATCCCAATGTCGGTCCCTTTATCGGCAAGCAGCTGATACAGCACCTGGTGACCAGCAACCCCAGCCCGGCCTATGTCGCCCGTGTGTCTGATGCCTTCGCCAACAACGGCCAGGGGGTGCGCGGTGATCTTAAGGCCGTCGTGCGTGCCATCCTGCTGGACCCGGAAGCCCGTGGCGGCATGCGTAGCGAGGTCAACTACGGCCACCTGCGGGAGCCGGTACTGGTGGGTACCCAGCTGTTGCGGGCACTGGGCGGGCAGAGCGATGGTGTGTGGTTGATAGGCCAGAACCGCAGCCTGGAACAGAACGTATTCAACTCCCCCTCGGTATTCAACTACTACCCGGCCGATTATGCGCTGGTGGACGGGACCGAAGCTCCCCAGTTCGGCATCTACAACACCAACACCGCCATTGCCCGGGTAAACCACCTGTACAGCATGGTGGTCTCGGCCACCGCCACAGGCAATGTGATCACTCCCGGCAAGCCCGACACGACGGTGGTGGGCGCCACCGGCACTTCGTTCGACCTGAGCCCGCTGGTTGCGCTGGCGGGCGACCCCGCCAAGCTGGTGGACAGGCTTAATGTGCTGCTGTTGCACGGCACCATGCAACCCACCATGCGCGACCTGCTGGTCAAGCAGGTGACGGCTGCCGGCACCGACCCGCTGGTACGCACCCGCACGGCTATCTATCTGACGGCCGCCTCAACTGCTTTCCAAGTGGAGCGCTGACATGAATATGACCCGCCGTGACCTGATGCGCGCTGCCATGCTGGCGGCCTCGGCCAGTGGATTTGGCTGGATGAAGGCGCTGGCTGCTCCGGCCAGCGACTACAAGGCCCTGGTTTGCGTCTTTCTCAATGGTGGCAACGACGGTAACAACCTGATCGTCCCGCTAAATACCGATGAGTACACCGCCTATGCCACCGTGCGCGGCGGCCTGGCCTTGCCCAAAACCAGCGACACGCCGAATGCCGCGCTGCTGTCTATGGGTGCGCCCAAGTCCCAGCCTGGCCGCGAGTTTGGCCTGCACCCGGCGCTCTCGGCCTTGCTGCCGATGTGGCAGCAGGGCAAGCTGGCGGTGCAGTGCAATGTCGGCTCGCTGGTGGCGCCGCTGACCATGGCCGAATACAAGGCCAACCGCAATCGCCCCTACAGCCTGTTTTCCCATTCCGATCAACAGGCGCAGTGGCAGACCGCAGAATCTGAAGAAGTCGGACGTACCGGCTGGGGCGGCCGTCTGGCCGATGCCGCGCTGGGCCTGAATGGCGGGGTGACTATTCCTTCGCTGATATCGCTGTCGGGCTCCACACTGTTTGGCGTGGGCCGGCGGACTTCACCTCTGGTCTCGCCTGCCAGCGGGAACTTTGGCCTCAGCGGCACCGGCACATCGGCTTCGGCCAAGGCCCGTACCGAGGGGATTGCTGCGCTGCTGGGCATGGACCGCAACAATATCCTGGCCGCTGCCGCCAACAATGCCCTGGGGACGGCGCTCAATAGCGCTGCCATCATCAGTCCCATCATCAACAATGGCGCTGCTGGCGTGGCCACCCATTTCACTGGCCTCACCGGCAACTTCAATGCGCAGCTGCTGGCGGTGGCCAAGCTGATCGAGGCGAGGGCAGCCTTAGGGCTGTCACGGCAGATATTCTTTGTGCAATTGGGCGGCTTCGATACCCATAGCAACCAGATCAGTGCGCAGGAAGGCTTGTTTGCGCAGCTGGGCAACAGCCTGGCGGCCTTTTACAAGGCCATGGAAGGTTTGGGCCTGGCCAACCAGGTGACTGCCTTCACCAGCTCAGACTTCTCCCGCACGCTGCGACCCGCTTCCGGCGCAGGCAGCGATCACGCCTGGGGCAACCATCACATGGTGCTCGGTGGTGCGGTCAAGGGCGGCGACTTCTATGGTGCCTTCCCCACCCTGGCACTCAAGGGGCCGGATGATATCGATGGTGCCGGCCGCTGGCTGCCCACCACCTCGATAGACCAGTACGCTGCCACTTTTGCCAGATGGTTTGGTGTGGCCGATAGTGAGTTGACCACGGTATTGCCTTATCTGTCGCGCTTCAACCAAACCCATATGGGCTTTCTGTGAAAAAGCAGCGCATGACGACACCCCTGCTGCGTACGGCCTTGCTGGCCGGTGTGCTGGCCGGCCTTGCGCTGCCTGCCGGCGCAGGCAGCGTGGACAAAGGCCGCACGCTCTACCTGAACAACTGCCTGGTTTGCCACGGCATGCCACCCGATCAGTTGAGCAATCCCTCGGTATTGGCCGGCACCGACGCGCCGGCCAATATCCGCCATGCCATCAACAGCCAGGTGCAGATGCGCCATTTGGCAACGTTGACCGATACCGACCTGGCCAATATCGCCACCTTCCTGGGCAAGCCGTCGACCACCGATGCCGACCGCACCTTTGATTGGGGCGAAACGGCCTACCCGGAACTGCTGGCACCCGCCAAGGCCAAGTCAGCCGTGTATGACGGCTACTACTACCGCTATTACTCGACCACTAATGTCTACATCGGCATCAAGAATGGCCGACTGTATTTCCTGGATGGCAATGTCCCTGGCGAGCCGCTGGATCTGGCACCGGCGGACTACTATCTGGGCCAAGCCGAGGCGGCCGGTTTTTGAGCGGTAGCCTGCTGTAGCAGGCTACCGGGTAGAGCCAGTTCACGATCTTTTCGCCCCAGCGCTGGGGTGAAAAATCGTGAGTAGGCGCTTAGCCAGGGCGCAGGCCCAGCTCGCGCCACCGGGCCGCGGGTATGGCAGCCGGCGCATGCATCAGCAGGTCTTCGCCGTTGGCTGCCAGCGGGAAGGCCACGACTTCGCGCAGGGTGCTGCTCTGCGTCAGCAGCATCACCATACGGTCTATGCCTGGTGCGGCACCGCCGTGCGGCGGTACACCGTGGCGGAAGGCAGCCAGCATGCCGCCGAATTCCTGTTCTACTTGTGCAGGCTGATAGCCGGCCAAACTGAAGGCCTCGATCAGGGTCTCGGGCTCGTGGTTGCGGATGGCGCCTGAGCAGAGTTCTATGCCGTTGACCACGATATCGTATTGCTGGGCCGTGATGCTGAGCGGGTCTTGCCCGCGCAGGGCTGCCATGCCGCCATGGGGCATGGAGAAGGGGTTGTGGCAAAAGCCCACCTTGCCGTGTTCATCCAGCTCATACATGGGGAAGTCCACCACCCAGGCGAAGCGGTAGTCGTGCGGGTCTACAGGCAGTAGCGGCATCAAGGCCTGGCGCAGGGCGCGAACGGCCTGGGCGACGGCTGCCTCTTGGCCGATCAGCAGCCACAGCTGGGCGCCATCAGGCAGTGTGGCCGCGCCCGCCAGTTGCATGGGTGCGGTGGCGGGCAGTTGCTTCCATAGCCCGCCGCCCCAACCGTCCTCCTTGCGTACGCCATGTATCACCGTCACACCATCACAAGCGGCTTCGCTGGCGATGCGCTGGCCCCAGCCACGCGTCTGGCTGGCGCTTTCTGCGACGGAAAGGACGCGGGCTACACTGCCTGCCGGCAGTAGTTGTGG
Source organism: Chitinimonas prasina (assembly GCF_030160395.1). Lineage (GTDB taxonomy): Bacteria > Pseudomonadota > Gammaproteobacteria > Burkholderiales > Chitinimonadaceae > Chitinimonas > Chitinimonas prasina. Next base: position 67,262 of record NZ_BSOG01000005.1, on the reverse strand, counting down.
GGCGTGCTGCTGCAGCCAGTCCTCGGCGGCCTCGGCTGTCCATGGGTAGCGCAGGTCGGGCTTGTCGCAACCATAGCGGGCCATGGCCTCGCGGTAGGAGATGCGCGGCCAGGGGCCGGGAGTGATGCGGGCCGTTGCGTCGCCAGCCAGGAAGACCTGGGGCAGCACCCGCTCCATGACGCTGAAAACTTCTTCCTGGTGGGTCCAGGCCATTTCGAAGTCGAGCTGGTAGAACTCGCCTGGCGATCGGTCGGCGCGGGAGGCTTCATCGCGAAAGCAGGGCGCAACCTGGAAGTAGCGATCCACCCCGGCAGCCATCAGCAGCTGCTTGAACTGCTGAGGGGCCTGGGGCAGGGCGTAGAACTTGCCGGGGTGCACGCGCGACGGCACCAGGAAGTCGCGGGCGCCCTCGGGGCTGGATGCAGTGAGCAAGGGTGTCTGGATTTCCAGAAAGCCCTCGGCCTTCATGGCGCTGCGGCAGGCATCGATGACGGCAGTGCGTACCCGTAGGCGTTCCAGCATGTCGGGTCGGCGCAGGTCCAGGTAGCGGTAGCTGAGGCGCAGTCGCTCGTCGGCACGGGCGAAGTCGCTGAGCGGCGTGGGCAGCGGCGCGGCACGGCTGACAATATGGGCGCTTTGCAGGACGACCTCCACCTCGCCCGTAGGCAGGCTGTTGTTGCGGGTGGCGGGGCTGCGCGCGACCAGGGTGCCGACGAGGCAGAGCGTGCTCTCCATCGGCAGGTGCTCCAGTTCATCGAACTGCGGGTGCTGGGCATCGACCACCACCTGTACCCGGCCACTGCTGTCGCGCAGATCAAGGAACAGTACTCGGCCATGCGAGCGCTTGCCATTGAGAAAGCCGGCCAGCCGCACCTGTTGATCCAGGTTGGCAAGACGCAGGCTGCCGGCGGCGTGGCTACGATAGGGTGGGTAGGGGGTATGGCTTTGCATGGTATGGCTCCTGATGAAGGACGAAAAAAAGCGAGGGGGCCTTTCGGCCCCCTCGCTGGAATCTGGTGTCGGCTGTGTGTTAGCCGGGTCGGTACTTCGCTACACCAAACGCCATCGCGACAAGGGCCAGAGGACCGTTGTCGTTGCGATTATTATTGGCAGCAAGGAGGGCGAAGTGGGAGTACATGCTTTTTATCGTGGCCTAAACCGGCGTAGTGCGCAAGGGGGGAGATGAGGCTGATCAAATCCAGGGGCGGCAGGCTCTTACGCCGTAGCCTGACTGCCGGAGAGCGCCACTTGCTGGAAGGCGTATTTGGCCGTGCACTGGACTACGACAGGATACGCATCTGCTCGCTGGGGGCCATGCCGGGTGCCGCTGCGACCGTGCTAGGTTGCCATATCAGCTATGCACCCGCCTGGTACAGGCCGGATTTTGCCCTGGCGGATCTGGCCTTGCAGGCGCTCTTGGTACATGAGGCCACCCATGTGTGGCAGTACCAGCAGCGCAGGCAGACGGGCTATACCACGCCACTGAAGGCCGCCTGGGAGCATCTGCGGTACGGCCGGCAAGGGGTTTACGACTACAGGCTGGTGCCGGGCAAAGCCTTGTGCGACTACCGCTATGAGCAGCAAGGACGCTTGCTGCAGGATTACTACCTGCTGAAACAGGGGGCGACACCGGCTGCTGATGCGTTGTCCGACTACGAGGCGGTGATCTACCGATCCATCAGGCGGGAGGGCTGAGTTTCCCTGCAGTGCCACCTGGCCACCCAGTCCTGCTGTGCCGGTGTCTCGGGGGAATGCGGCAGCCGTGTGGATTTGGCCACCGTGAGCCAGTGCGCTTGCAGGGTCTGCAGGGCTGCGGCCGGGCTCATGCCTTGTTCTGTCAGGTAGCAGCCCACCACGGTGCCCGTACGGCCGACCCCACCCCAGCAATGCACATAGACCCGCCGGCCCTGCATCAGGGCGGCGGTGATGGCATCGAGTATGGCGCGCATCTGGCCGGCCGAGGCAGGAACCGACTTGTCGGCAATGGCAAAGCGTTGGTGGATGATATCGGCACCGGCGGGCAGCAAGGGCTGGTAGGGAGCCAGTTCGCCGTCTTCGGTCAGGTCGATGAAGTGATTGATGCCTGCCGCCAGGTAGGCGGCCAGCTTGGCTGTGGAGCTGCCGTCGTCTTTGTCCCTGGGGTACTCGCCAGCCAGCAAGCTGCCGGGCTGTACCCAATAGCTGTTGGCATTGGGGCGCGCCGGGGTGTTCATACGGCGAACTCGATGAAGGCAACAGGCACGTTGTGGGTCAGCCAGATGCCGTTGGCCGAGCAGTAGAAGGCATGGCCGGTGTTGTGCAAAGCCAGGGCCTTGATGCGCAATATGGTAGGTTTTCCGTGCCGTTCGCCGACATTGGTAGCGGTTTCCGGCTGGGTGGATAGATGTACATGCTGGCGGGAGCCAGGCTTGAGGCCGTCCTGGCGTATCTGCTCGACAAAGCGGGTGGCGGTGCCGTGGTACAGCACCTCGGGCGGCGTGACAGGCTGCAGCCCCAGGTCTATGTCGACCGAATGGCCCTGGTTGGCGCGTATCCGCCCTTGTGCCTCATCCAGGGTAAAGCGCTGCTTGTCGTTGCTGGTGACCACTTCGCGCAGCAGCGGGAGCTCCAGTTTCTTGCCATCTTGGGCGGCGCAGGCGATCAATTCGTCCAGATTGGCCCAGCCGTTCGCATCCAGCGTCAGGCCGATGGCATCGGGTTGGTGGCGGAGCACAAAGCTCAGGAATTTGCTGGTGTGTTTCAGATCGTTCTTCATGGTTTTATTGTTCTGTGTCGGGGGGTATCTCACTCAGGTTGGAGCGAGAGGCTGTTTGCGGGCATGCCTAGCCCGGTGACGGCCGGTTGGGTTCTATCAGTTTCAGGAAATGGTCGAGGATGATGAAATGGTCCTCGAACAGTTGGTCTTCCATGCTCGCCAGCTGGTCTATCGCCACCCAGCGGGCGGCCGAGGCATCGTCCGCCGCCTGCATGGCGGGTAGTTCGGTCTGGGGCAAGGCGTAGTAGTAGGCGTGGGTGAGGGTACGGCCGCGCAGGCTGCGCTCGGGGTGATCGAACAGCGCTTGGCCTTGCAGGCTGGCTTGCAGCTCGGCGTCGGCCAGCGTCAAGCCGGTTTCTTCGCGCAGTTCGCGCAGGGCAGCGCTACCTACCCGTTCGTGCTGATCCAGAAAGCCGCCGGGCAGCGCCCAGCTCCCTTTGCCGGGCTGGCCGCCACGCTGTATCAGCAGCACCTTGTTGTCGCAGCGCACCACGGTATCGACGGTGACAAACACAGGCGGAAACGGGGCCTTGGCCCAGGCTTGCTGGTAGTCCTGCAGGTAGCGGTACTCGGCCAGTAGGCCGGCAAAAGCCGGGCTGGCGGCAAAGGCCTGCAAGGCACGGCTGACCGCTTCCGGCAGCTGCGTGGCAATGGCCTGGGTATCACCGTCTGCCTCAAACCACTGGCGCCGCAGATCGGTGGCGTTGAGGCCAGCCACATTGTCGGTATGCACCAGTGGCCAGTCGGGGAAATCATGCAGGTAGCGCGAGCTATGATCCTTGACGTGGCCGAACAGCCCCAGCTTTTCACCAGGCCGTGTCACTGCCGCCACGCCCTGGCGCACGGCCTCGGCCCAGCGTGGGCTGTTGTAGTAGTCGCGCATGGGCACAAAGCGAACCCTGTCGGCATCGGCGCCCAGGCTGGCTCGTATCATGGCCTCGCGCTCGGCCACATTGAAGGGGTTGCGCACGCTGCGCGGCCGAAAGGCCGACCCCAACACCAGTATCAGCGAGGGCGCCAGCGCCAGGGCTTGCCGTATCAGGGCCAGATGGCTGTTGTGCAGGGGTTGGAAGCGGCCTATGTAGACCAGGGTGTCGAATGGCATGAGGTTACCTATTGCGCCGGTGCTAGCAGCGATTGATAGAGGGCGAGATCACTGGCTGAGTAGCAGCAGAAGGTGACCTGCAGTTCTTCTTTCAAGGCAGGGTGTGCCATCACCGTTCGGACGGCTATATCGGCCGCGAGCGCCGGGGGGTACCCATAGATACCGGTGCTGATACAGGGGAAGGCAATGCTGGTGCAGCCATGCCGGGTAGCCAAATCCAGCGACTTCCAATAGCAACTCGCCAGTAGTTCGGCTTCGCCATGCGCTCCTCCACGCCATACCGGCCCTACCGTGTGGATGATATGGCGTGCGGGCAACCGAAAACCCTCGGTGACCTTTGCATCGCCTGTCTTGCATCCGCCGAGCAAGCGGCAGGCATGTACCAACTCCGGCCCGGCAGCCCGGTGTATGGCGCCGTCTACGCCCCCGCCGCCCAGCAGCGACGAATTCGCGGCATTGACGATGGCATCCAAGGGTAGCTTGGTGATATCTGCGTGTATGGCGATGGGGTGGTGGCTCATGGATTTGCCAGCTTGAGATGGTCAATACTGCGCCGCAATAGGCATCTGCCGCCCATTGCCAAAGGCACGGTTGCGCACCCGGATGATGGGTGGAGCCTGGCGGCGCTTGAATTCGGATTTGGCGATCAGCCCCAGCACCCTGGCTATGGTGTCGCCACCGCCCAGAGCCTGCATGCCGGCCACAAAGTTGCGGGCGGAGGTGTATTCCTCAGGACGCAGGCGATGGCCTTCGATATGTAGCTTGAGGATCTCGTCCAGCACCGGGTAAGGGGGCAGCGAGTCGCTGTCCTTCTGGCCTTCGGACAACTCGGCAGAGGGCTCCTTGTCGATGATGGCCTGCGGGATCAATTCGCGGCCATGGCGGGTGTTGTAGTGGCGCGCCAGGGCGAATACCTCGGTCTTGTAGAGGTCGCCTATGATGTTGAGGCCGCCATTGGTATCGCCATACAGGGTGCAGTAGCCCACCGATATCTCGGACTTGTTGCCGGTGGTCAGCAGCAGGTGGCCGAAATGGTTGGAGTACTCCATCAGGATGGTGCCGCGTATGCGCGCTTGCAGGTTCTCAACTGTCAGGCGCGATGGGGCAGGGCCGAAGGCCGCCTCGAACTGGCCACGATAGCCGCCTACCAGCTCGGCTATCGGATGGGTGAGCAGCTTGACCCCCAGGTTCTGGCACAGCTGGGCCGAGTCGCTGACACTACCGCTGCTGGAATATTGCGAGGGCATGGTGATAGCGGTGACGTTGTCCGGCCCCAGGGCGTCGGCAGCCAGTGCCAGGGTGAGGGCGCTGTCTATGCCGCCGGAGCTGCCGATGACCACCTGCTTGAAACCTATCTTGCGGGCGTAGTCCTGCAGGCCCAGGACGATCTGCCGATAGTAGAACTCGCTGTCGGCCATGGCTGCGCTGACGGCTTGGTCCAGCATGCGGCCATCGTGGTGGAAGTCGCCATCAAATCCCAGGGTCTGCACGGCTTCTTCGAACAGCGGCAACTGGTGTACCACGCCATGGCGGGGGTGGACGGCAAATGAGCCGCCATCGAAAACAATCTGGTCGTTGCCACCCACCTGGTTGATGTAGACCAGGGGCAGCTTCCAGTGCTGTGCCACGCCGGCAAACAGGGCGTGCCGCTGCTCGGGCTTGCCCACATTGCTGGGGCTGGCATTGATGCTGACGATCAGGTCTACCCCGGTCTGCGCCAGGGTCTGCACCGGGTCGATGGCGTAGTCGGTGCCTTGCTGGTTCCAGGCATCCTCGCAGATGACAAAGCCCAGCCGCTGGCCTGCCACGGTGAGGATGGCGGCCCTGTTCGGGCCTGGCTCAAAATGCCGACGTTCGTCGAAGATATTGTAGGTAGGCAGCAGTTGCTTGTGATATTGCAGCACGATCTGGCCTTGTTGCAGTACCAGCAGGCTGTTGTGCAGCGGCTTGCCCACACCGGTGTTGGCGGTGGCGGCGCCAATGACCAGGGTAGCGCTGGTGTGGCGCGATTCGGCCAGCATGGCGTCCAGGGCCTGCTGTTGGCGGGCCAGGAAGTCCGGTTCTTCCACCATGTCCTGCGGGTAGTAGCCCGACAGGCATAGCTCGGAAAAAACGATCAGGTCAGCCCCCTGGGCCTGGGCAATGGCGGCGCGCATGCGGGCCAGGTTGCCGTCGAAGTCGCACAGCTTGTAATCGAGCTGGGCCATGGCGATCTGGATACGCATGGGTCTACTCCTTGGTGATCTGAAAGACATCGCGCAGATAGTTGAGGAAGTTCAGGTCCTCGCACATGCCCTTGCCTAGGCTGTCGCTGACCTTGGCGACGGGCTGGCCGTTGCATTGCACCAGCTTCATCACAATCTGCAGCGGTACCTGGCCACAGTCGTTGGATAGATCGGTACCTATGCCAAAGCCGGTGCGGGCGCGGTCGGCAAAGCGGCGGTACAGGGCGAAGGATTTCTCCAGGTTGAGCCCGTCGCTGAATACCAGCATCTTGCTGCTGGGGTCGATGCGCATTTCGCTGTAATGGGCCAAGGCTTTCTCACCCCACTCGAATGGGTCGCCCGAATCGTGGCGCAGGCCGTCGAACAGCTTGCAGAAATACAGGTCGAAATCGCGCAGGAAGGCATCCATGCCCACCACATCGGTCAGGGCGATGCCCAGGTCGCCACGGTATTCCCGCACCCAGTGTTCCAGCGCGTTCTTTTGGAAATCGCGCAGGCGCGAGCCAAAAGACTGGAAGGCCTGCAGGTACTCGTGCGCCATGGTGCCTATGGGGGTAAGACCGTAGCGCTTGGCCAGCAATACATTGCTGGTTCCGCGCATAAAGGGCTCACCTTCGCGGGCCAGGGTGGCGACCACCCGCTCATGCCACTCACGCGAGTAGCGGCGACGGGTGCCGAAATCGAAAAACACAAAGGGGGTGCGCCGTGCCGGTTCGCCGGCAAACGCGCGCAGCTGGGCCAGCTTGGCCGCCAGCCTTTGCTCGCCCTCGGCCCAGGCGGGCTCCCATGGGAACTGGCGGAAATACACTTCGTTGACGATAGCCAGGACGTAGATCTCATACAGCATGCAATGCAGCATGGGGCCTTTGACCCGTATGGCCAGCTCGTGCGGCTGTGCAGCCGGAACGCTGACCTCGATGAACCGGCGCTGCAGCTGAAACAGGCGCAGGAAATCGACAAAGTCCGACTTGATGAAGCGAAGGCCGGCCAGATACGCCAGCTCGTCTTCGCTGAAGCGCAGGCTGCACAGGTGGTCCAGCTGGGCGTTGACTTCGTCCAGCAGGCCCGCCAGCGGCAGGGTGGGCAGGTTGCGGCACTTGAAAGCGTACTCGGCCTGGGTCTCAGGCTGGTGATGCAGTATCTCCTGCATCATGGTGAACTTGTAGAGATCGGTATCCAGCAGACTCTGGATGACGGGCTCGGTTGGCATACGGGCCATGGTGGTGTCCTTGCGGGGTGGTTGGGATGTCCCGCTCGATAGTTATAGGGTCAAGCCTGCGACGGTGCCGTGTTACCAGCCTCTCCCAGTGCCCAGCCGTCGCGCAGGCGGTACATCACATCGGTGCGCAGGACATACTTGGTACCAGCGCTTGTTTCGTTGCCTTGATGCACTATGCGATGTGGAAAAACCAGTGCCATGCCTTGTTGGGGTGCAATGGTCAGCGCCTTGAATTCGGTGTTGCCACCGTCAAAGTCGTCGTTCAGGTAGATCATGAAGGTCAGCATGCTTTCCTCCTCTACATCGCGCCGGTAGCTACCATCCTTGTGCCATCTGAAATACTCCGACGGGCCATAGCGATAGAAACGCATGCGCTCATTAAAGCCCTGCAGTCGCCAACCCAGTATCTCGGCCGGTAGCGTGGTGCGGGCGCGCTCGAACAGATGGGCGGCCATGGCGGGGTCGTCGAAGATGACACGCTGGTTGTTGCGTATCTCTTTCATGAGGCGCGAGCCGGTATGAAGGCTGACCTCGGATTCCTCGTAACCCATGTGTTCGCCCATGGCGATGTAATGCGCGCATTCGCTGGGACTGAGATAGTTGGCGATGGTGAAGACGCCCTTACCGTAAGATGTGATAGTCATGGTCTGATATTCGTACCGGATTCAAGCGAGTAGGTGGGCGTGCTTGCGTATCTAGTTGAACTCGGCGATGACTTCGATGCTGCCGACGATGTTGTCGTTCAGTGCTTCCAGCTCTTCAGCAGGCACCCACCATTCGGTGTGGTGTGCCGCGCCGACGCATTGAACTGGATAGCGATCCATGAATGTCTTGCGCACGACGAATCGCGTGACATAGCCGCTGCCAGAAGCTTTGACGTTCCAGTCTGCTGCAATCTCGGATGCGTACTCCGCATTGGTAACGGGATAGAAGATGGGCTGCTCGGGTAAGCGGGCGGGCCAGCGCGTGTTGCCACTGGCACGCACCAGGGCAAGCTCTTGCGGGCCAGTGGGGCGATACAGCACGACGGTGGCGTCGGCGGATTCCAGCCCCATCTGGCTGGGTAGTCTGTCAACCGTCATGGTTCGCATGCCCATGGCGCTCATTTCCTCGACAAAGTGCCTACCCAAGGACTCAAACCCACTTACCGGGCTGGCACAGTCGGTCAGCAGCATCAGCTTGCCGATATGGCCGGGGCCTAGTTGCTCGGCCAGGTCGCGGACCGTGCTGGCGACGCAGTGCGAGAGTGCCTCGCCGGCGATCAGGATGGTGTCGGCCTGGCGTAGCCGGGCCAGCAGCGCCTGGTTGACCAGGGTGTCTGGGTCGGCGTCGTCGGGCACTTCGGCCTGGATGGCGGAGTAGTGCTCGGTGGTCGGGTTGATGCCCTTGGTCACGTAGTTCACGGTGCGCAGCTGCGTGCGTCCCCACTGCAACAGGGCCGCGAACAGGGTGGCTTCCACATTGTGGCCCCAGCTACCCAGCAGGCAATGCTCGGGCCAGATGATGAGCTGATAGCGGCCGCGTTCGGCCAATGTCTGGACATAGGCCAGGCTGCGTGCGGCCTGGCTGGCATCGCGTGCCTGCCAGCGGCCCTGGCGCACATCGTCGACACTGATGACGGTAAATGGAGCAGGCGATGCGCCCGCTGCATCCTGCCACCAGCCGGGGTGGGCGATATCCAGCGGGTTGTGGGTATCCAGGGTGACATGGATGGCATCGAGCTGCTGGCCGATGCGGGCGACCAGGCCGGCCAGCCTTTGCATGTCGGCCTGGGCGCCCGGCACCGGCAGGGCGGCGCCGGGGATATCGCAGAAGTCGTTCTGCGGATCAATGATCAGGAGTTGTGTCTTGCCCAGGGTATTCATGCTGCCATCCTTCGCTGTTGGCGGTTGGGTTGAGACTATTCTGGCAAACATATTCTCATATTGCAACTAACAAAATTACCAAGCAGCTTGGACATACAAAGATTTCTGCCTATGTGTCCTAAATAATGCAAATCATCAGCCGTGTTGGTGTCGGCTTGCACTCTGTTTTGTTAGTGGTAATATGAAAATAACAAACGAGGTGGCCATGGAGCAGAACATTATTGTCAGTGTGGATGTGGTGCTGTTCACGCTGAGCGAAGGACAACTCAAGATCGTATTGCTGCGGCGCGAGCGCGACCCCTATGCCGGGCAACTGGCCCTGCCTGGGGGGTATATCCATGCGGACAAGGATCGCGACAGCCTGGCATCGGCAGAGCGGGTGTTATTGAATAAGACGGGGCTGGTATCGCCCTATCTGGAGCAGTTGTATACCTTCAGCGGCGGGGTGCGCGATCCCCGAGGCTGGTCGTTGAGCGTGGCCTACTATGCATTGGTGCATGAGAGTCTGCTGGTGCCCGATGCTGAGCTGCGTTTCGAGCTATGGCCGGTGGCGGCGGTGCCGGACTTGCCTTTCGACCATAACCGTATAGTCGACCATGCGGCCAAGCGCTTGCGGGATAAGTCCACCTATACGTCCTTGCCCTGCCACCTGCTGCCCGAGCTGTTTACCCTGACTGAGCTGCAGCAGACCTATGAGCACATCCTGGGGGTGGCGCTGGACAAGAGCGTCTTCAGGCGCAAGCTGCCTGAGCTGGATTTTCTGGAGGCGGTGCCCGATGCCATCCGCCAGGGTAAGCACAGGCCGGCGCAGCTTTACCGGCTGCGACCCGACCGGCGGTTGACCATATTCGACAAGACGGTTTGAGGGCCTGTTATGAACAAGACTCCCCAACGAGGTGGTGTGATGACAGAACAAGAGCGTTACCGTGGCTGCCTGCTGGGCCTGGCCTGTGGCGATGCGGTGGGTACGACCGAGGAATTCAGCGTGCGCGGCAGTTTTGCGCCGATTACCGACATGGTCGGGGGCGGGCCGTTCAAGCTGCCGGCTGGTGCCTGGACTGATGATTGCGCCATGGCGCTTTGCCTGGCGCAAAGCCTGCTGTACTGCCAGGGCTTCAATGCGGCCGACCAGATGAACCGCTATACCAATTGGGCTGACCATGGCTATATGAGTAGCACGGGTAGCTGCTTTGATATCGGCATGACGGTGGCGCGGGCGTTGGAGCGTTATCGCAAGACGGGCGACCCCTATGCTGGCGATACCGACCCGCACACTGCGGGCAATGGCTCGCTGATGCGGCTGGCACCGATACCGATGTTCTATGGCAATAGTCTGGCGCGTACGGTGCACTATGCAGGTGAGAGCGCCCGTACCACTCATGGCGCCGAAGAGGCCATTGCCTGTACCAGGCTGTTTGCCACCCAGCTGCATCTGGCGCTCATGGGTGCAGGCAAGCAGCAGATCGTGCTGGAGCACGGCTTTCATACTGGCGTGCCCATGGTGGCTGCGCTGGCGGCAGGGGGCTGGCAGCGCAAGGGCGAGCGCGATATCCGCGGCAGCGGCTATGTGGTCGAATCGCTGGAGGCGGCGTTGTGGTGCTTCTGGCATACCGACAGCTACGAAGCGGCGGTCTTGAAGGCGGCCAATCTCGGCGATGATGCCGATACCACGGCGGCCATCTGCGGTCAGCTGGCAGGTGCCCACTACGGTGTGGCAGGTATACCGCCGAACTGGCTGGCCAAGTTGGTGATGCACGACGATATCGTACAACTGGCTGACCGTTTGCTGGCCGAGCGTGAGCCGGCCGCCCCTTTGGGAGCCCAGCCATGATGCCCTCCTATCTTGAGATTGCTGCGGCGCTGACGACGGCGCTGGCCATCTGGCTGGCTGCGCGCAACAACCCGCATACCTGGTCTACCGGCATCGTGGCCTGCGTGCTGTATGGCGTGGTGTTCTTCCAGGCCAAGCTGTATGCCGATGTGACCCTGCAGGTGTTCTTTGTCATCACCAGCCTGGTGGGCTGGTGGCAATGGCTGCACGGCAAGGCGGGCACCACGCTGCCCATCAGCCGCACACCGGGCCTAAGCCTGGTGCTGTATGTCGTAGGGGCCATTGTGGTGGCGGTGGGCTATGGTGCCATACTGCATTACTACACCGATGCCTATGCGCCGTTTGTAGATTCGCTGGTGCTGACTTTCAGTGTGCTGGGGCAGTTCCTGCTGATGTCGCGGCGGCTGGAGTGCTGGTACGCCTGGCTGATTGTCAACACCCTGTCGGTGCCGCTGTATTTCTCGCGCGAGCTGTACCTGACCGGTGGCTTGTATCTGATCTGCTGGTTCAATGCCTGGTATGGCATGTACCGCTGGCGGCGGGAATTTGCCGCCCAGTCCAAGCCGGCGGCTACCTTGCTGGTGCATGGTGCAGGTGCCTGATGGACAAGCGTTTCCGGGCCGGCCTGGTGGTCGGCAAGTTCTCGCCGCTGCACCAGGGGCATGTGTTCCTGATCAAGACCGCACTGGAGCAATGCCAGCAGGTCTACCTCATCAGCTACTCCCTGCCTGAGCTGCCCGGTTGCGGCGCCGAGTTGCGCGAGCGCTGGCTGGCTGATGCGTTTCCACAGGCGCATAGGCTGGTGGTGACACCGGCCCGGGTGGCAGCCTGGCAGGCCGAGGGCCGTGCTCTGACAGACTTGCCGGATAATGCCGCACCTGATGCCGCGCATCGGCATTTTGTGGGCCAGCTTTGCCTGGCTGTGCTGGAAACCACGGTGGACGCGGTGTTTACCAGCGAGGATTACGGCGATGGCTTCGCCGCGGTACTGAGCCAGGATTTCGCCGCAGTGGATGCGGGGCCGGTGCAGCATGTGCAGGTGGACAGGGCCCGCTTGACCGTACCGATATCGGCTACCCGCCTGCGTGCCGACATCCATGGCCTGCGCGGCTACCTGGCCCCTGGTGTCTATGCCGATTTTGCCCGACGGATCTGCCTGCTGGGAGGGGAATCCACCGGCAAGAGCACGCTGGCGGTGGCGCTGGCAGCCGCCCTGGATACCGTCAGCGTGGCCGAGTACGGCCGCGAGTTGTGGGAGCGCCAGCAGGGCCAGTTGGCCTACCCCGATCTGCTGGACATAGGCCGCGAGCAGGTGCAGCGGGAGAGGCTGGCGGCTGAGTCGGCGCGGCACTACCTGATCTGCGATACCTCGCCGCTGACCACGCTGTTCTACTGCCAGCACCTGTTTGGCCGGGCCGAGCCTGAACTGCAGGCACTGGCCGAGCGGCCCTATGACCTGACCCTGCTGTGTGCACCGGATTTCCCTTTTGTGCAGGATGGCACGCGCCAGGGCGTGGCGTTTCAGGCCATGCAGCATGCCTGGTACCAGGCTGAGCTGGCGGCACGAGGCATTGCCTACAGCCTGGTGCAAGGCAGCGTGGCCGAGCGGGTGACCCGCACGACCAGGCTGCTGTCAGACCGCTTTGGGAAATAACAACAGGGGCATCACCGTACTGCCGGCCTGCAGGCCTTCACCCCAGGGTTGATTCCAGCCACAGGCGCCTGTCAGGCCCAGATGCTGGCGTAGTGTCAGCATCTTGGTGGGCATCACCGGGGCCAGCAGATCGGCCACCACGCGCAGGCCTTCCAGCAGGGTGTAGAGCACCGTATCGAGCCTGGCGGCTTGATCGGCCTGTTTGGCCAGTTCCCAGGGCCGGGTCTGGGCGATGTACTGGTTAAGCTGCCGGACGAACACCATCACCAGCTCGCAGGCCTGCGCCAGCCGCATGGCCTCGACTGCCTGCAGCACTTCTGCCGGCAGTGCCTGCGCGCGGGTGACCAGCGCTTGCTCCAGCTCGCCAGTGCTGCTGGGGGCGGGTGCGCGGCCGTCGCGATACTGCTGCACCATGGCAATGCTGCGGGCGGCCAGATTGCCCAGATCGTTCGCCAGGTCGTGATTGCGGCGCTGTATCAGCACCTGCTCGCTGATGACCCCGTCCAGGCCAAAGCTGACCTCGCGTACCAGGGTGTAGCGCAATATGTCCACGCCATGTCGGCGGGCGGCATCAAGTGGGTCTACCCCATTGCCCAGCGATTTGCTCATCTTGCGTCCATCGCTGCCCAGCAGGTGCCCCGAGACATGGAGCCGCTGGTAGGGTGTGAGGCCTATGGCCCGGCACATGCTCAGCCAGAACAGGGTGTGGGTGCGCAGGATGTCCTTGCCAATCACATGGCGGGCCTCGGGCCAATAGCGGGCATAGGCTGCTTCGCCAGGGTAGCCCAGTGCCGAGACATAGCTCAGCAGGGCGTCGAACCAGACATAGGTCACCTGGCTGGCGTCCCAGGGTATGGGTATGCCCCAGGCCAGCCGGCTAGCTGGGCGCGATATGCTCAGGTCGCCTATGGGCTCGTTCAGTAGTTCCAGTATTTCATTGCGGTACTGCGGCGGCTGGATAAGCTCGGGATGATCTGTCAGGTATTGGCGTATCCCGTCGCGGTGCTGTTCCATCCTGAAAAAATAATTGGTCTCGCGGCGGTGTTGCGGAGGATCCTTGTCTTCGGGCAATTTGCCCTCGACCAGCTCTTTTTCGGTGACATAGCGTTCCTGGCCTATCGAATAGAGACCCTCGTACTCTGCCTGGTAGATATCGCCGGCCTCGTACAGGCGTTGCAGTACCAGGCTGACCACCTGCTTGTGCGCGGGTGCTGTGGTGCGCACCAGTTGGTCGGGCTGCACATCGAGCAAGGCCCAGGCTTGCTGGAACAGGCTGGCGTTGTGGTCAACAAAGGCCTGGATGTCCTGGCCGGCTGCTGCGGCAGCCTTGGCGATCTTCTCGCCATGTTCATCAGTGCCGCTCAGCATATACACGTCCATGCCTGCAGCCCGGTAGTAACGTGCCATCACGTCGGCATGGATGCTGGCGTAGGCGTGGCCCATATGGGGCTTGTCGTTGACGTAGTAGATGGGGGTGGTGATGTAGCGTACCAGCCTGGCTGTCTGCATGTCGTGCTCCAGAAAAAACAAAAGGGACGCATCAGCGTCCCTTGTGGTGAAAAGCTATACCTCAACGCCTGGTGAGTGAGTCATCCAGGGGCATGCGCATCGAGTGGCGGATCAGGTTGATCAGGGGCTGCATGGTCGGGTTTCTTTGGGTTGGTGTAGGGTGATTGGGCCCGTAAGTGGCGCGGACCGAAATCATCGTATCAGAGAAACTGTCCGGGTCGCCAGCGATCAGGGGGTCTGGCCGACATAGTCGCTGCCAAAGAACTCGCGCAGCATGAAGGCCTCCAGCTCTGCGCTATGTTGCGGCCGGGCCGACAGCACCACGGTGCGTCCCAGTCGATGGGATTCCCAGTTGAAATTGCCCTGGTAGTGTCGACGTATCACTTCGATCATCCGCCGTATGATGGCCAGTTCCAGGTCGCCGCCGCGTTCGACCTCGACTTCTATCAGCTCGCGTCGGCCGCTGCTGTAGCTGCCTTGCCAGCCACGGAAGGCAAACTGGGCGGTGCGGCTGCCCTTGTTGACGATGGTGAAGATGCCATTGGTGCCTGGCATCTGCAGATTGCGGCGTATGGTGGCGTCACGCAGGGCTTCGGCTGACGGTGGCGGGGCCTCTGCTTCAGGCTCGGGGGCGATGCCCAGCGCCTCGTCGATGGCGCGGCGTTTCTCGCGCTGCGCCCTGACATAGTCTTCCATGTCCACCGCCTGCGGTGCAGCTTGCACGGGCGGGGGGGCGGGTTCGGGCTGGGGCATGGCCAAGCGCTTGGGGGGCGGTGGCGGCGTCATGGGTGGCGGTGGCTCGGCGGGTTTTTCCTTTTGCGGCTTAGGTTCATCCTCTGCTTTGGCAGGCGTCGGCAAGTTGGTGCTGCTATTGGCGCTGCGGTCGGGCAGCAGGCGCAACACCAGGGGCAGGGTACTCATCTGCCCCTCGGGGCTGACCAGCACCTGCATATTGGCGCGTGTCAGCGCATACAGCATCAGGATGTGGACCAGCGCGGTCAAGCCTATGGCCAAGACCGTGCGCCGCTTGATTGAAAGCTCGACGTCCGTGCTCTGCCAGTGTGGCCATTGCCGGCTCAGGGTGGGCAGGGCGATTGCGGGTGTGCTGCTCATGGGCTGACGGGTAGGTGGCTATCTGAAACCGGATTGGCCTTGCTGGCACGGCCGGCTTTGTGAGTGGTTTTGATCCACTTAGTTTCGCACACCGCCGTTCAATCAAGTGTGAGCAGATTGTATCTGTCGCCAATCCAACCCAAATCGGGCCAGGTATTTGCGCAGACGGTCGGCATCGTTGCTGCTGGCTTTCTCCAGCCGCGAAGCGCCAAACAGGCGACGGCCGGCATCAGATAGCGAGCTGGCCTGGCGGCAGATGCGCAGCACGCTCTCTAGTTGCAGCTTGTCGAACAGGTCCAGCTGGTTTGCCGCTTCACCCAGCAGTGTATCGAGTTCGGAGGTGCTGGTGTCCTGCCAGCCCTGCCGCAGTCGGGTGGTTTCCTCTTCCACCTCGGCCACGCTGATGCGGCCGGCTTCAGCCAGGGTGGCCAGACGGGTGATGGAGGCAGACAACTCGCGGAAATTGCCGCTCCAGCGGGCGTCGGCCGACGTGGCGAACTTCAGGTAGGCGCGCCGTGCTTCGACATTGAAGCGTACCTGTTCGCCCTGTTCGCGAGCGTAGCGGGCCAGTTCGAACTCCAGGTTGGGCTCGATATCCTCAGGTCGTTCAGCCAGGCCGGGCAGGGTGTAGGTCCACAGATTGATACGGGCGTACAGGTCTTCGCGAAAGCGGCCTTCTGCCACCCACTGGCGCAAGTCGCGCACTGTGCCGGCAATCAGCTGGAAGTCGCTTTCCACTTCGCGGTCGCCACCCAGGGGGAAGAAGCGCTTCTCCTCGATGGCCTTGAGCAGCATGGCCTGCTCATCGAGGCCCAGTTCGCCGATTTCGTCCAGAAACAGCAAGCCGCCGTCGGCACTGCGCAGCAGGCCGGCGCGCTCGGTCTGTGCGCCGGTGAAGGCGCCCTTGACGTGGCCAAACAGCGCTGACATGGCGCTATCGCCGCGCAGGGTGGCGCAATTGACTTCCACAAACCGGCCAGCCAGTTGATGGCGGCTGCGGCGCATCTCGTACACCCGCCGGGCCAGGAAGGATTTACCGGCGCCGGTGGGGCCGCAGAACAGCATGGGTGCCTTGGAGCGCACGGCTACCCGTTCTATCTGCTCGATCATGCGATTGAAGCGGGTGTTGCGCGTGGCAATGCCAGATTTGAGGAAAGAGACGGATTCGTCGCGCTCCTGGGCAAAGCGGGTGGCGATCTTGTCGTAGCGCGAGAGGTCGAGGTCTATCAGGGTGTAGCTGCCGGCTACATCCTCGCCTTCGCGCTTTTTGGGGGGCGAGGTTTGCAGCAGGCGGGCGGGCAGGTAGCGCGACTCGGCCAGCAGGAACCAGCATATCTGGGCGACGTGGGTGCCGGTGGTGATATGGACCAGGTAGTCCTCGTTCTCGGTGTCGACAGTGTAGCCATGGACGTAGTCATGTAGTGCGCCATAGACCTCCTCGAAATCCCAGGGGTTTTGCAGGTTGACCTCGACACTGACGACCTCGGTGCCGGGGGAGATGGTGGCGACATCGTTGCGTATGCGCTCGAACAGCCCACGGCTGCGACTATCGTGCAGCAGCTCCAGCCTGTGCACCAGGAGATCGGGCTGCTGGCACAGGCCTACGGTGGGCCGCCATTTCTCCCAGCGTTGACTGCCACGCCCGGCGTAGTCCAGTACGGTGCCGATAAAGCCCATCACCACAGTCTTGCGCATGTCTTATACCAATCGATAAATCAGTATCTAATACTATCAAGTTTTCTGATTTCTGGTTGGCTTGGTATGGATTGCTGGCATGCTGGTTTTGTTTTTATTTTTAATAAAAACAATGACTTGTTGGAGATTTCAATGTCGTTGAACAAGGCTGGCACGCTGGTTGCAATAACTTAGGCATACAACGACGAAAGCGAGATGCCAAATGGCCAACCAGCAACTGTTCAATACCTTGCTCGCCCCATTGCCCACCAGCAACGCAGTGAACCAGGCACAAGCCCCGGCATATGCCTATACCCCCAAGCATAAGCTGGCCCAGCTGGCCATGACGGGCTGCCTGAACCAGACCTACTACGCCGATGCACAGGCACAACTGGCCGATGTGCTGGCGCTGGTGCAGGAACTGGATGCGGACTATGTCGCCAAGACGGCGGTGTATTGCCGCGAACGCGGCCTGATGAAGGATATGCCGGCGCTGCTGACTGCCCTGCTGGCAGCCCAGCGCGCCCCCCAATTGCCAGCCGTGTTCGCTCGGGTGATCAATAACGGCAAGATGCTGCGCAACTTTGTACAGATACTGCGTAGCGGTGTGACGGGTCGCAAATCGCTGGGTAGCCGGCCCAAGAAGCTGGTGCAGGCCTGGTTGAATACGGCCAGCGAGCAGCAACTGTTACAGGCTGCCGTGGGCAATGCGCCGTCACTGGCCGATGTGGTGAAGATGGTGCACCCCAAGCCTGCAGAAGCATGGCGCGAAGCCTTCTTTGCCTGGTTGATAGGTAAGCCTTATCAGGCAGACAAGCTGCCGCCGGCTACCCGTAGCCTGCTGGCCTACCGTGCAGGTGAGTTGACTGAGTTGCCAACCGTGCCCTTCCAGCTCTTGAGCAACGAGGCATTGACTGCGGCGGAATGGGCGGTGCTGGCGCAGCGTATGGGTTGGCAAGCCCTGCGCATGAACTTGAACACCCTGGCCCGCCAGGGGGCGTTTGCCCTGCCTGGTGTGCCCGAGCAGGTGGCAGCGCGGCTGGCAGACCCGGCCGCTGTGGCCAAGGCACGGGTATACCCCTACCAGTTGCTCGCTGCTTACCGTATGGCGGGTGACGATGTGCCGGCCGTGGTACGCAATGCCTTGCAGGACGCACTGGATCTCTCGCTGGTGAATGTGCCCAAGCTGGAGGGGCAGGTGGTGATCTGCCCGGATGTATCCGGCTCCATGTCCAGCCCGGTAACCGGGGTGCGCCAGGGGGCAAGTACCAAGGTACGCTGCATCGATGTTGCTGCACTGGTATCAGCAGCCATCCTGCGAACTCATCCGGATGCCCGTGTACTGCCGTTTGAGGTGAAGGTGGTGGAACTGGCGCTGAATCCCCGCGATTCGGTCATGACCAATGCCCAGAAGCTGGCGGCAATCGGTGGTGGCGGGACGGCGTGCTCGGCGCCGCTGGCCAAGCTGGTGGCAGAAGGCGCCAAGGTCGATGTGGTGATCCTGGTATCGGATAACGAATCCTGGGTCGATGCATCGCGCCGTGGTGCTACCGAGACCATGAAGCAATGGACACTGCTGAAGCAGCGTAACCCGCAGGCCAGGCTGGTGTGTATTGATCTGCAGCCCTACGGAACGACCCAGGCTGTAGAGCGTGCCGACATCCTGAATGTAGGGGGATTTGGCGATGCCGTGTTTGATGTGATGGCCCAGTTCGCGGCCGGCAGTTTTGGTGCGGGACACTGGGTTGAGGCAATCGAGGCAACTGCCTTGTAAGCGGCTGGATGCAGCCGGCAGGTTCAATCGGCCACGCAGGGATGCCTTGGGAGGCGGTGCCTCCACTCGGTTCCTTGCCCTGCGGGGCCGGCCAATTTGGGTATGCATTGAAATAACTGAGGAATCATTTGCAGCATAGGTAGTAGTAAGGATTTCGGTCGGTCAGGAATGCCGGTCGGGACTACATCTATTGGTTGATATCCCTTCGGGGGTACGGGTTCAAATCCCGGAGGCGAGTAACCGCCGGGTCTCGCCAAACTTGTCCTGACTGACCGAAGGTACGAATGCGGGTGGGTGTACATCTGGATATTAGCCGGTTCAAACCCGGCCCACGCGCAAGCGTGTGATCACTCACCGATCTTGTCGTACCTGATTTTTTATGGCGAATGCCGGCGGAACTACACCCTATCACGGTCGAGGTCGTGGGTTCGATTCCCACCCGTGCCTGTAACAGGGCTCGGTAGCTCAGTGGTCAGAGCACGAAAGACGTTTCGCCAATGTTGTCGCCAGCTTTATTGCATGCCTTGGGGCAAATGCAGGTCGGGAGTACATCCACCTGACTGCGGGCTTGATACCCCGCGCCGGCCATGCCGGTTTGTCGCTCTGGCCTATCTTGTTGCCCTGAGACATGCACCCTTTATGCGGCGAATGCCGATGGAACTACATTTAATGACCGTGTCGCGAGTTCGATGCTCGCCAGTGCCAGCGTATCGGCCCTGTAGCTCAGTTGGTAGAGCAGGATGTTTCATCAATATTGTCGCCGCCCTTTTCACCACGCTTCCAGATACCCCGTCAGGCGGGTTTTCTGGTGCCAGAGACAGGACGGGAATCATGGAAGCAACGCTGTACGAAACATGGCGCCTCACGCTGCGGCATCTTGCGCCAGAGCATGCCCGCCGCTGGCTATACCTGCTGGCCCATGATGCCAAGCGCTGGCAGAAGGTCAGCCCCATGATGGTATGGCCCAGCCGCGATGTGGCGTGCATGTTCCCGGATGACCTGGTGAATCGCTTGCAGGCGATGCTGGCCTCGCCCATGGCGGCACGGGATGTGGTGGTGCTGAACAGCCACGCTGGCGAGTGCTATCGCGCCAGGCTTGATACGGTGCTGCAGCTTGTCGCCATGCCGGGCAAGGCAGGACAGCACGATGTACGGTTGGCATTGGTGGAAGGATTCATCTGCATCGTGCCGGGAAAGTTGGTCCTGCTCTGTAACCATGAGGGCGGTGTGGCCTTGTGGGAAAACAGGAATCAGGCAGCTTGAGGTGTATGGAAATGCAAAGCGGAAAACAGAAACGCGCCGCCATCATGGCCCGGCGCGATGCAAGGAAAACCAGGGCAGCTGCGCTGGCACTGGAGGCGGTTCCCAGGGTGCCGGTAAACCGCGCCAGACTGGCTCCCTGCAATAGCTACGGCGAGCCCCAGTTCGTGCATGACGGGTATTACCAGGATCGGCGCTTTATCTGCCGCGACTGCGGTGCGCGCCAGGTATGGACAGCAGAGCAGCAGCAATGGTGGTACGAGACAGCCAAGGGCTATGTGTACTCTACTGCCGTGCGCTGCCTGACCTGCAGGCGGGAGCGGCGCCTGGCCCATAGCGGCCAGATGCGTATAGGTATCTAGCGGGTGGCCAGTTGAGCGGCCCGCACAAGCAGGATGGGTTTGCGCCAGGCGCAAGCCCGATCAAGATCAAGCAAGGATGAAAGCAAGCAATATGAAGCACCAACTACTGGAAGTTGCCAACGGTAAGCCCATCAAGCTGTGGACCGAAGGGGTACCCGTGGAAGACGAAGCCCGCGAGCAGCTGAAGAACACGGCCAAGATGCCTTTTATCTACAAGCATCTGGCGGTGATGCCTGATGTACACCTGGGTAAGGGTTCCACCATTGGTAGCGTGATTCCCACCCTGGGCGCCATTATCCCTGCCGCGGTAGGAGTGGATATCGGCTGCGGCATGATGGCCGCCCGTACCACGCTGACGGCCGCTGACCTGCCCGATAACCTGGCCGGACTGCGTAGCGCCATTGAGGCCGCCGTGCCGCATGGTAAGACCATGGGTAAGCGCGATAAGGGCGCCTGGGATACCCCGCCCGAAACCGTGGATAGCATGTGGTCGGAACTGCACGGCGGGTTCAAGCGCATCACCGAGAAATACCCGGCGCTGGAGCGCACCAACAACCATAAGCACCTGGGAACGCTAGGTACCGGTAACCACTTTATCGAGGTTTGCCTTGATGAAGCCAACCGCGTCTGGTTCATGCTGCACTCGGGGTCGCGTGGTGTTGGTAATGCCATCGGTAACCTGTTCATCGAACTGGCACAGGCCGATATGCGTCAGCATATCGCCAACCTGCCACACCGTGACCTGGCTTACTTCGAGGAAGGTAGCCAGCACTTTGATGACTATGTGGAAGCCGTGGGTTGGGCGCAGGATTTTGCCCGCCGTAACCGCGCCGTGATGATGCAGAACGTGATTGCCGCCGCCCGCAAGGTGATCAGCAAACCATTTGCTGCCGATGTGGAAGCGGTGAACTGCCACCACAACTACGTGCAGAAGGAAACGCACTTCGGCAAGGAAGTGCTGGTAACCCGTAAGGGGGCAGTATCGGCACAGAAGGGGCAGCTGGGGATCATCCCGGGGTCCATGGGTGCCAAGAGCTTTATCGTGCGCGGGCTGGGTAACGAAGAATCGTTCTGCTCCTGTAGCCACGGTGCCGGACGAACCATGAGCCGTACCCAGGCCAAGAAGCGCTTTACCGTGGATGACCAGGTGCGCGCTACCGCCCACGTCGAATGCCGTAAGGATTCGGACGTGATTGATGAAATTCCGATGGCCTACAAGGACATCGATGCCGTGATGGCAGCGCAGTCCGAACTGGTGGAAGTGGTGCATACCCTGCGCCAGGTGGTGTGCGTGAAGGGATAAGCCCGGTGTGCCTTGGCCATCGCTGGCATCGCTGACTGCATGGCAAGGCCTAACCGAAAGATTGAAGTGTGATGAAACTGCTTTACGAACACCCGATAGCGCCGGCCATCCATGCCCGTGTGATGACAGAACTGCAGGCCATAGAGCAACGCCACGACGTGCGAGTACTGTTCGCCTGCGAGTCGGGCAGCCGTGGATGGGGTTTTGCCTCGCCCGATAGTGATTACGACGTGCGCTTTGTCTATGTGCACAAGCTGGACTGGTACCTGCAGGTCGAGCCCCAGCGCGATGTGATCGAGGTGCCCATCAGCGATGAACTCGATGTCTGTGGCTGGGAGTTGCGCAAGGCTTTGCAATTGCTGCGTCGCTCCAATCCTACCCTGTTCGAGTGGCTGGATTCGCCTGTGATCTACCGGGAGGAGGCGGCGCTGGCGGCACAACTGCGCGCACTGGCACCAGCGTTTTTCTCCGGGCTCAAGGGTCGCTATCACTACCTGGCCATGGCCAGGAAGAACTTCCGTGGCTATCTGCAGGGCGAGCAGGTACGCCTGAAGAAGTATCTATATGTGCTGCGGCCGCTGCTGGCGGCCCAGTGGATAGCATCCGGCCGCGGCATACCGCCCATGCGCTTTGCGGATTTGGCCGATGTGATGGTGACCGACCCTGCGCTACGTGCCGAGATCAACCAACTGCTGCTGATCAAGATGGCATCGGGCGAAGCTGAGTACGGCGCGCGTTTCCAGCTGATACACGACTTTATCGAGCATGGCCTGGCTGCCGAGGTGCCGCCTGCCGATTACAAGCGGCCAGCCGGGACGGATGCAGCGCTGGATGCCCTGCTGCGGCAGAGCTTGATGAGCTAGCGCCTGTTCACGATTTCTCACCCCAGGACGAAAAGATCGTGAACAGGCTCTACGGCGGTCTGGGGCAAGTCCGTGCCTGATGCCCAGGCGCCGTCAGCAAGCAAGATCAACGCAGTTGTGTTGATTGACTTACTGCCCCCACCGCCGCGTGGTGACTGGGGGCAGACTGGCCGGCAGCCATGGCCGGGTTGTTGACCGGTTGGCGTTTGAGCACGGATACACCCGTTTTTTCGGTAAGCTTCCCCCGCCTTGTGGTACTGGGGCGGGAGTTACAGTGAGAATCCTGCTTGTGATTGCGATGAAGTCGCTGCGGCAGAGTGGTTTCGCCGCACCCAATGTTTCGTAGCACCATATTAATTACCAGACTATTTGCCATGTCCAAGATGAATAACGAGTACGCCATCGCCTTGTCGCGCCATCGGGACGGCTTCAATCGTGAGGCAGCCCTGCGCTATCTCCAGCAGTGGCCCTGCGCTATTGCCTTGTCCCTTGTGCTGGAAAGGATGAATGACCATGTGCCTGAGATACGTAACCTCGCGCTTCAGATTTGCTGGGGCTATATCGACGCCGGTAAGGTGGCGGATATCCTGGCTTGTACCAAGCAGTGGATGGCATTGCGCCAGAAAACGCGGCTGAGTCATGAGCGCGTATTGAGCGCTATCGCAGATTTGCTCGCTGAACCAAAGAATAGGGCTGCTCTGATTGATGCATTCCATGCAGGACGTGGCCCGGCCGCAAGGCATTTGCTTGCTTGGGTGATGGGCAAGGAAGGTAATTGCATAGGTTTGCGTGAAGGACTGTCGCACTCGGATTTCACCGTCAGGCTTTGTAGCCTTGCTGCGATACCGCATACATCAGTTGATGCTGTGCTGGAGTTGGTCGTCTCCGCATTGCGCGATGAATCATCCGCAGTGCAAAAGCAGGCTTTGATTCTGGTGATGAAGAGCAATGCAGATGATGAGCAAAAGCGGATATGGCTACTTCCGCTCTTGTTTAGTGCATCACGCGGTGTGAGAGAAATGACCCGTTGGTATCTGGGGCAATTGTCGGTGGACGTAAGGTTGCAGTATCGAAATGCTCTGGACCAAGGCGTGTTTTCGGCGACCGAACTGGAGTCGCTGCTCTGTGAGGCCGAGAGAGATGGAATAGCTGAGGCCTTGCCATTGGCGCGGTTGCATGTGGGGCATTCCAGGGCACGCATACGGAAGGCCGCCTTGCAGCTATTAATCAAGCATGCGCCAGCTGAGCAAGAGGAATGGCTCAAATTGGTTTGGCGTGATGCTTCGCTAAAGCTCAAACGTTACTTCGTCGAGCAGATTGGGACACATATCCTGGTGACTGCAGAAGCAGGGTACGAGATGGCTATGGCTGCTTGGCAACGTGATGAGGATGGCTTGGCGTTGTCTCTGACCTGGAAGCTGGGTCTGTGGCGTAGCGTGGGCCTGATGCTTGAGTTGGCGCAGGATGAGCGAAAACAAGCTGTGGCTCTAGGTATTTTGCGTAGCTGGGATACACCAACTGGGTTGAAGTACGCCAATCCTTATGCGGCAGATAGAGAGTTTATCCGTCGTTTGCTGGGTAAGTCTGAGGTATTGGCGCTTGTAAAAACCATGCCATATCTGAGTCGTGACTTGCATCATTTCAAGATGTGGCCAGAGTAAGTGAATATTTTTTCCATATACAGGATGTTGTGCTGTTCTACTTGCCTAGGCCTGCTCCAAGGACAGATAGGGATACTCTGCACGTATGGCGTAGGGGTACCCGTTGAAATGGCAATGCTAGGTGTTTGTATGTGTATTTGAAGCAAAGATGAGCTGGATGAAAATGAAGCAGATGGATTGGATAGAACTCGACGGCGCCGAAGGTGAAGGCGGTGGGCAGGTGCTGCGTACAGCGTTGACCTTGTCCATGATTACCGGGATACCGTTCCGCATGGAGCGGATACGTGCCAAGCGCAGCAAGCCGGGGTTGTTGCGCCAGCATTTGACGGCCGTGCAGGCGGCCAAGGCGATTTCGGGCGCCAGCGTGGTGGGGGACGTGGTGGGCTCGGCCGAACTGAGCTTTGCGCCAGGTGCCATACGCGGTGGCGATTACCGCTTTGCCATAGGCACGGCCGGGAGCTGCACCCTGGTGTTGCAGACGGTGCTGCCGGCACTCTGGTTTGCCGATGGCGCCAGTACCGTGGCGGTGAGTGGTGGTACCCATAACCGGGCTGCGCCGCCTGCTGATTTCCTGACCGAAGTCTGGCAGCCATTGCTGGCGCGCATGGGGGCGCAGCAGGCGCTGGCCTTGCAGCGTCATGGCTTTTACCCGGCAGGCGGCGGCGAGATGACGGCCAGTGTGACACCCATCGCCAAGCTGCAGCCCATCAGCCTGATTGAGCGCGGCGCCTTGCAAGGCATGCTGGCCGAGGCCAGGGTGGCCGGCGTGCCGGGCCAGGTGGCGCGCCGAGAGGTGGAGCGGGTGAGCGGCCAGATCGCCTATGTGGATGGGCGGGTGCGTGAGTTGCCGGCCAAGGAGGGCCCAGGCAACGTGCTGCTGCTGACCGTGCGCCATGACAACCTGACCGAGCTGTTCAGCGGCTTTGGTGAAAAAGGCGTATCGGCAGAGGCGGTGGCAGACCAGGCGGCGCGCGAGGCGCGCCACTACCTGCAGAGCACGGCAGCCGTTGGCGAGTACCTGGCGGACCAATTGCTGCTGCCGATGGCACTGGCGGGCGGTGGTAGCTTTACTGCCGTTACGGCGTCGTCGCACCTGTTGACTAATATGGCCGTGATCGAGAAGTTCCTGCCGGTGGCATTCGAGCAAACTGCGCTGGCTGATGGGGGTGTGCAGGTATCTGTCAGCTAGGGATGCACGGATGCATCCGGTTACGCGATATTCATCCCTCCCTCCAACCGCGTTGGGTGCCGGTTTTTGCGTGTAACTGATTGATTGTTTGCTGTATTGCGCCGGCCGCTTCGTCTCTGCTGGTACATGAGGCTGGCGTAGGTCGGTGATGCCATGGTGGGATGCCTGGCAGATTTACTGCGCTCGCAATACGGCGTACACGTTTGGAATCTGAGGCTCTTAGAAGCTGAGGGTCAGCTAAACTTGTGAACTGACCCTGCCTCGACCGCCATGCCCATACACTACCTGCGCAAACTGACCAGCCGTGATCGCACCGATGCGGCCAACCGGCAACTGGGCTTGTCGCTCGCCCTGGTGGCGGGGGCCGCCAATGCGGGCGGGTTTCTGGCTGTGGGGCAGTACACCTCGCATATGTCGGGCATCGTCTCGGCCATGGCAGACGATATTGTGCTGAGCCGCTGGACGCTGGTGGGGGCCGGGTTAGGGGGCTTGCTGGCATTCCTGTCTGGTGCGGCGACGTCGGCCATACTGATCAACTGGGGGCGCCGGCGGCAGGCGCATAGCGAGTTTGCCCTACCCCTGGTGCTGGAAGCCGTCCTCCTGCTGGGGTTTGGCCTGATGGGGGCGGCCATGTCGCGTCATGCTGTGGTGCTGGTGCCGGCCACCGTGGCCTTGCTCTGCTACATCATGGGTTTGCAGAATGCCATGATCACCAAGATATCGCGGGCCGAGATACGTACCACCCATGTTACAGGCCTGGTGACCGACATAGGCATCGAGTTAGGGCGATTGTGTTACTGGAACCAGGCCGGGCATCTGCCGCCGGTGACGGCCAACCGCGAGCGCCTGCAATTGCTGTCGGCCTTGCTAGGGATGTTCTTCCTGGGCGGGTTGTTGGGAGCCTGGGGGTTCAATAGCCTGGGCTTTGTGGCGTCGGTGCCGTTGGCTGGCTTGCTCTTGCTGCTGGCTGCCGTACCCGTATGGGACGATCTGCGTCACTGAACACGCCTGGTGAGCACAAGTCATCGCGGCGTGTTGGCTTGCCGCAGGGCATTGCCCATGCGGTAGCGCGATTGTGCTAATTTCCGCGTTTTTCCTCGCCATCCTCCCCCTCATGCAATTGACTGAACAACAGGTGCTGGCATTGGCGCCTGATGCGGGCTCTGCCAGCAATGGCAAGAAGCTTGCGCAAGCCAAGAACTGGCCCTTGCTGGGCCGTAGCCAGCGCGCCCTCTGGGGTGAGTGCCAGGGTAGTGGCGCCAAACCGTACCAGGTGCGGCTGGACATGGCCGACTTCGCAAGCAAATGCTCCTGCCCCAGTTTCAAGTTTCCGTGCAAGCACGCGCTGGGCTTGCTGGTGCTGACTGCCAACCAGCCGCAACTGGTGGCAGACGGTAGCGAGCCTGCCTGGGTGGCCGAGTGGCTGGACAAGCGATCTGATACGGCGGCCAGGAAGGAAGCCAAGGCAGCAGCCAAGGCAGAAGCACCGATCGATGAGGCCGCCCAGCAGAAGCGAGCAGAGAAACGCGATGGCCGTGCTCGCGACGGGATGGCGGCCTTGCAGGTATGGCTGGAAGACCTGGTGCGCAATGGTCTGGCCCGCCTGCCGGCCGAGGGTGCAGCACTGTGGGAGCAGCAGGCTGCCCGCATGGTGGATGCCCAATTGCCCGGCCTGGCCAACCGCTTGCAGGCCCTGGCCGACCTGCCCGGCAGCCGGCCGGATTGGCCCGAGAAACTGCTGGCCGAACTGGGACGCATGGCGCTGGCGCTGCGTGCCTATGAAGGGCTGGCAAGCTTGACGCCGGCGCTGCAGCAGACCCTTCTGCAATACCTGGGTTACCCGGTGCGCGAGGAGGAGGTGCTGGCGCATGGGGATACGCAGCAGGACGAGTGGCAGATCTTGGGCCAAGTGGCGGAAGACGCTGAGCGGGTGCGGGTGCAGCGCACCTGGGTGCAGGGGCGGCACAGTGGCCGGCGTGGCTTACTGCTGCAGTTTGCGGTCGGCAACCAGGCTTTTGCGGCCACCTGGATGCCGGGCACCGCCTTTGAGGCCGAGCTGGCATTCTGGCCCGGCCAGGGCCTACGCGCCATGCTCAAAGGGGTGGCGCAGCCGGCGGCCTTGCCCACGGCCTTGTGGCAGGCAGAATCCATACCCCAGCTATTGCTGCGGGCAGCCCAGGCGCTGGCGACCAACCCTTGGCACGAACGCCTGCCCGCCGTATTGACCGCAGTCACACCCGTACAGCAGGGCGAGCATTGGTGCCTGGTGGACCAGCAGGGCCAGGCGCTGCCATTGCATCCGCCAGCGCCCTGGCTGTGGCTGGCCTTGGCTGGCGGCCAGGCATATGACCTTGCCGTGGAGTGGGATGGCGAAGCAGCACGAGCGCTGGGCCTGCAGATGGATGGGCGCTACCACGCGCTGACGGGAGCCTTGCGATGAATGAACTGACCCGGCTTGCCCTGGTGGGTACGGCCAACCTGCCGATGGACGTGGCCTCCAATGATGCCGTAACAGCGCTGCTGCCAGCTGGCAGCCGCGAGCAAAGGCTGCTCTGGCAGGCTGGTGGCGAGGCCGTGATGGCCACGGCGGGCTACAAGCCTGCGCGCGCTCCCCTGCCACGACAGGCGCCGCTGGACGCGCAGCCGGTACTACCGGCAGTACTGTGGTCGTCGCTCAGCAGTCTGCTGGACAAGACCCAGCACGAGTTGGCCCCGTGGGTGGTGCAGCGTATGCAGCAGACTGGTTACCGCCTGCCGGAAGCCCTGTTGCCGGCTGTGCTGTCGCAGGCAAAGCAGCGCCAGCTGTGGTGGCCAGTAATAGGCGAGCGAGGCCGCTGGCTGGCGGCGCACAACCCGGATTGGGCTGCGCCCGATGTGCTGGAACTGGACACACTGGGCGATGCCGCATTGCTGCGGCTGTGGGAGGAGGGCGATCTCAAGTTGCGCTGCCAGGTGCTGGCCGAGCAGCGTCGGCGCGACCCCGTTGCTGCCCGCAGCCTGCTGCTGGCAGCGCTGCCCAAGGAGAAGGCCGATGCCAGGCTGGCGTTGATACAAGCCTTGGAGCAGGGCTTGAGTCTGGATGACGCCGATACGCTGGAAAACCTGTTGGCGGATAAGAGCGCCACGGTGCGCCAGGGTATAGGGGAATTGCTGTCGCGGCTGCCGGACAGCGCCTACTGTGAGCGGCAGTGGCAGCGCATAGCGCCCTATATGCAATGGGTGCCTGTGGATGGCGGACAGGGCGAAACGGTGTTGCAGGTGTCGTTGCCGCCTGAATTTGACAAGGCATGGGAGCGTGATGGCCTAAAGGAAACCGAGCTGCTCAAGGCGAAACGCAGCTGGTGGTTGACGCAGCTGCTGATGCGGGTGCCGCCGTCGCGCTGGTGCCAGCAGGCCGGTCTGCCGGTAGCCGCATTACTGCCGCAGATTGAAGCGCATGAATGGGGAAGTGAGCTGCTGTGTAGCCTGATGGAGGCAGCACTGCGATTCAAGGATGCCGAGTGGGCCGAGCTTCTGCTGTTCCAGGACCGGCGAAAAATGTACCCCTTGTTCATGCAATGGCACGAACGCCTGGTGGCAGTCATTCCGACTGAACGCCTTGATGAACTGTTGCCTGTGCTCAATGGAACGCAGGGGCTGAACGATATCGTGGCCGTGTGGCGGCAACGGGCTGTGCCCATGACGCCGGCTCGCCTGAACCAGGTGCTTGATGTCTTCGTTGAGACGGAGGCGCGCTCTGGCCTGGAGTACCGCTTGTCCATGTTCGACTGGATGGCGCTCTCCTCCGAGGATGCCTCAATGCCAGCGTTGCTGGCCTACTGCCAGCATCTGCAGCAAAAAGGGTTGGAAGGGACTACCTCCTTCCACCCATACCATCTCGAGCAGCTGGACCGTATTGTCCTGCTGCTGCAAGCCAAACAGACCTTTATCAAGGAGATGCCGCTATGAACGCACCTGCGTCCAATAGCCTGAATGCCGTGCTGCGCCAGCACGCCGAGCAACAGTTTGCCGAGGAGCTGGCCGAGCTGGCCAGCCAGGACAAGAAACCGCGCCCAGGCAATTGGCTGCTGTCGCCCTGGGCGGTCAAGACCTACCTGCTGGGGGGTACGCTGGAGAATGGCTTCCAGGTCAGCCCCAAGTACATCGGCAGTCCACGGTTGATCGAGATTGCCGTCGCCACCCTGGCAACCGACCGTGCGTTATTGCTTTATGGTGTTCCGGGTACGGCCAAGAGCTGGGTATCGGAGCATCTGGCGGCGGCCATCAGTGGTGATTCCAGTCTGCTGATACAAGGTACGGCAGGCACAGATGAGTCGGCACTGCGTTATGGCTGGAACTACGCCCGCCTGTTGGCCGAAGGCCCGTCGGAAGGTGCGATGGTAGCCAGCCCCATGCTTAAGGCCATGCGTGACGGCAAGCTGGCGCGACTGGAGGAAATGACACGGGTGCCCAGCGAAGTGCAGGACACCCTGATTACCCTGTTGTCGGAAAAAACCTTGCCCGTGCCTGAGCTAGGTATTGAGGTACAGGCACGCCGTGGCTTCAATGTGATCGCCACCGCCAATAACCGCGACAAGGGAGTGAACGAAATGTCCTCGGCCTTGATGCGGCGTTTCAATACCGTGATCTTACCGACCCCGGAGACCTTTGACGAAGAGGTGGCCATCGTCAGCCGCCGGGTAGCCGAATTGGGACGCGCACTGGAGCTGCCTGCGGAAAAGCCGGCGCTGGAGGAGGTGCGCCGGGTGGTTGCGGTGTTCCGCGAGCTACGCAGCGGCCTGACCGAGGATGGCAAGACCAAGCTGAAGTCGCCCAGCGGCAGTCTCTCGACTGCCGAAGCGATCTCGGTACTGGGCCATGGCATGGCGGTGGCAGGCTATTACAGCGACGGCGTATTGCGAGCCGCTGATCTGGCAGCCAGCCTGACGGGGGCCATCGTCAAGGACCCGGTACAGGACAAGCTGGTCTGGCTGGAGTACCTCAAAACAGTGGCGCGCGAGCGCGATGGCTGGAAGGATCTCTACCGCGCCTGTATGGACGTGGTGTAGGGGTAGTTGGATGAGCTATCTGCACCCCATCTATCCGGATCGCTGGATGGCCTTGGCCGAAGGCGACTTTGCCTGGACCGTGGACGACAAGCCCATACGCTATCGCCTGCATACCGTGCCCTGCGGCGAGCTGTGGCTCAAACAGGGCAGGTTGGTGCCGTGTGATCCCTTCGTGACGCTGCAATGGCAGGGTAATCCGGAGCTGCAACTGCCGCCGGGCTGCTACCCGGTAGTGGCTACTGTGGCTGATATCAGCGAGGAGCAGGATGGCTCCCATCTGCGTGAATGCTATCTGTCGCTGCTGCTCAGCGCACAGCCTGCTGTGGGCTGGCGTTTTCTGACGCCCGTGGCGCCCGGTATCACGGCGCCCTTGCTGGGCGGACATGAGTTTGTCGGGGTTCCGGTGGATTCGGGTACGGTGGGCTTTGTTGATGCCGATGCGGTGGTCAGGCTGATGCCAGACCCGGACGAAATGGATTGGCAGGACGAGCTGTTCGATAACGGCCAAACCGATGCCTGGTTTGCCCGCATGGACGACCCGAGCCATTTGCAGGCCGGCTTGGCTAATATCTCCCTGCCCGGCGCCACGGATGGCGAAAACCTGATACTGGCCCATTCGGGCTGGGGCGATGGCACCTATGCCGTGGTGGGTAGCTATGACGCAAGCGGTGCGCTGACAGGGGTACATATCGACCTGGCCGTGTTGCCGCTGGCACCCTTGCCGGAGTGGGACTGATGAGCGTCAGCTATTTCGGCATCCGCCACCATGGCCCGGGTTGCGCCCGCGCCTTGCAGCAGGCCCTGGTGGCGCTTGCGCCTGACATCATCCTGCTGGAAGGGCCACCCGAGGCCGATGGCATAGTCGGCCTGGCGGCTGACCCGGCCATGCAACCGCCGGTGGCATTGCTGATCTACCCCACCGAAGCACCCCAGCATGGGGTGTTCTACCCATTTGCGCTGTTCTCGCCCGAGTGGCAGGCCATACAGCACGCCCAACAGGCCGGTGTACCGCTGTGGTTCATGGATCTGCCGGCAACCCACGGTTTTGCCCAGGCCATGGCGGCTGAGCAGACGGCCGACACCGACGAGGAGGGGGACGCACCAGACGAGACCCTGGCAGCGTGGCGCATGGACCCGATAGGCGAGCTGTCGCGAGCGGCCGGCTATGAGGACCACGAGCTGTGGTGGGAAGTGGAGATAGAGCAACGGCGTGATGCCAGCGAATTGTTTGCCGCCATTGCCGAGGCCATGACTGCGTTGCGCGAACATGCACCGCCGCCTGACCTGCGCGAGGCGCGCCGTGAGGCCCATATGCGCAGCCGGGTGCGAGAGGCGCAAAAGGCCGGCTACCAGCGGATTGCCGTGGTATGCGGGGCCTGGCACGTACCGGCGCTGTGCCAAGCGGCTACCGCCAAGGCCGATATGGCTTTGTTGAAGGGATTACCCAAGACCCGTACGGCGGCGACCTGGGTGCCCTGGAGCGACGACAGGCTGGCCTATGCCAGCGGCTATGGCGCCGGGGTGAGTTCGCCGGGGTGGTATCGCCATCTGTGGCAGTGTGCTGAAGGCACGAGCGAGCGTTGGGTGACACGGGCTGCACGCCTGCTGCGCGAGGCCGGGCTCGATGCCTCGTCGGCCAGTGTGATAGAGACGGTACGGCTGAGTGAGGCGCTGGCCGCCCTGCGCGACCTGCCTTTGCCGGGCTTGGCCGAACAACAGGAGGCCATGCTGACGGTACTGTGTCATGGCGACCCCCTGCCCATGGCGTTGATACGGCAGCAGTTGGAAGTGGGCGACCATCTGGGCAGCGTACCGGAGGGCTGCATCGATGCGCCGCTGCTGCGCGACCTGGAAGCAGAACAAAAGCGTTTGCGGCTGAAGCCTAGCACCGAAAACAAGCGGCTGGAGCTGGATCTGCGCGAGGAAAGCGGCCGGCACCGCAGTTGCCTGCTGCACCGATTGAACGTGCTGGATGTGGGCTGGGGCAAGCCACTGGCAGACAGCAACCGCACGGGTACCTTCCGGGAATCCTGGGACTTGCGCTGGTCGCCCGACATGGTGGTGGCATTGATTGCGGCCAGCCGCTATGGCAACACGCTGGCGCTGGCCGCCAGCCGTCAGTTGTCTGAGCGGGCAGGACAGAGCCGGCACCTGCCCGAGCTGTCCGGTATGCTGGATGTGGCAATGCTGGCCAAGCTGCCCGTGGCGGCATCGGTACTGCTGGCGGCAGTGCAGAACCAGGCTGCCGTGGCTGCCGACCTGGGACACCTGATGGATGCCTTGCCACCCCTGGTGCGGGTGGCGCGCTATGGCGACGTGCGGGGGACCGAAGCCGCTAGTGTGCTGCCCATCATTACCACGCTGGTGGAACGGGTAACGGTAGGCCTGGGCGCCGCAGCGACCCAGCTGGATGAGGCGGCGGCCGAGGTGCTGGTGGAGCGTATGGGGATGATGCAGGCCGCCATCGACACGCTGGACGAACCCCTGCTGCGCGATGACTGGCTGGATTGCCTGCAGGTACTGGCTGGGCAGGATAGTGCGGCACCTGCCGTACAGGGCTATGCCTTGCGGCTGGCGTTTGATCGGCAGCGCATTGATGCGGCGCAACTGGCCCAGCAGGCCAGGCTGGCGCTGGCGCCCAGCATGCCGCCGGCGCAGTCTACCGGGTGGTTGGCAGGGGTGTTGCGCGGCAGCGGCCTGTTGTTGCTGCAGCATGATGCGCTATGGCAGGCCATGGACAGTTGGCTGACGGGTCTGGGCGACGAGGTATTCATTGAACGGCTGCCCTTGCTCAGGCGGGCATTCTCGGGCTTCACCCTGGCTGAACGCCGGCAAATGGGTGACAAGCTGAAGCATCTGGGCGGGCCGCAGGCCAGGGTTGCGGCCAGCGCCGAGCTGGATGGAGAGCGGGCGGCCATGGTGTTGCCCGTGCTGGCTGCCGTGCTGGGCACTGCCAAGGAGACGACACAATGACACAGAATAGCTTGCTGGCCACCGACCGCATGCAGCGCTGGCGCCTGGTGCTGGGCGATGCGGCACAGGATAGCTGTGCTGCGGCGCTCTCGCCTGAGCTGCTGCGTGCCGATGCCGCGCTGGAGGCGCTGTACGATGCACCGCGTGCGGGCGGCCTGGGAGCATCCTGCCCGAATGTGGCGCGCTGGTTGGGTGATATCCGTGATTTCTTCCCCACCGCCGTAGTGCAGGTGATGCAGCAGGACGCCCTGACCCGGCTGAACCTGCAGAAGATGCTGCTGGAGCCAGAGCTGCTGGAAGCCGTGGAGCCCGATGTGCACCTGGTGGCCAGCCTGGTTTCGCTGTCGCGGGTACTGCCGGCCAGGACGCGGGATACCGCTCGCCAGGTTGTTCGCCGGGTGGTGGATGAGCTGGAGAAGCGCTTGAAGGAGCCCATGCGGCAGGCCATCGCCGGCAGCCTTAACAAGGCAGAGCGCAACACTAGGCCACGGCTCAGCGAAATCGACTGGCATCGCACCATACAGGCCAACCTCAGCCGCTACCTGCCAGCGCAGCGCACGGTGGTAGCCGAGAAGTTGATAGGCTATGGCCGCAAGCGCAGTGCGTTGCGAGATGTGGTGCTGTGCGTGGATCAGAGTGGTTCCATGGCGGCATCGCTGGTCTATGCCGGTATTTTTGCTGCGGTGATGGCCTCGCTCAAGTCTGTGCGTACCCGCATGGTGGTGTTCGACACCCAGGTGGTGGATCTGACCGATACGGCAGAAGACCCGGTGGAACTGCTGTTTGGCGTGCAACTGGGTGGCGGTACCGATATCAATCTGGCGCTGGGCTACTGCCAGCAGGTGATAGACCGGCCGGAGAAAACCATACTGGTACTGATTACCGATCTGTACGAGGGCGGCAACCAGTCGCAGATGCTGCAGCGTGCCGCTGCGCTCAAGGCGGCTGGCGTGAATGTCATCTGCCTGCTGGCCCTGAGCGATGACGGTGCACCGGGTTATGACCACCAGAATGCCGCGCGCTTTGCTGCGCTGGATATCCCCAGTTTTGCCTGCACGCCGGATCAGTTTCCGGCCTTGATGGCAGCGGCCATACAAAAACAGGATGTCGGCCTTTGGGCGGCAAAACAGGGTTTTGTCACCAATCGGGCTGCGACAGATACAGTCGCTTGATTAAACTGGTTACAGGGCTTGCCTTTGCAACCGTCGGGGCCTGGTGCCTGTTATGAAAGAGAACCATGAAGCAACATGAATTATTGTGGGTGGCGAACAGCCCCGAATGGGACGACGTCCGCAGCGTGGCAGACAAGGTCAGCTACAAGGGCGACACCATGGTGGTCAACTACTCTGGTGAGACGGAGGAGGGTGGCCGCTATGCCGGATCGTTCGAGATTGCCCTGCGTGAGGGGGTGCAATCGGTGGGGGGCGAATACACCGTGTTTTCGCCCAAGGGTAGTGGCGAGAAGTTTACCCAGGTGGTGATCTTCACCCTGACCGGCCAGATCAAATCGCGCAAGGATGGTAGCCATTATTTCACTGGTGTCTGGGAGGAGAGCGGCGTAGCGCAGGACTTCCGCCTCAGCCCGGTAGCCATGAAGGCCGGCGTACAGATAACGCGGGAAGCGGACTCGGAAGGCGATGACGAAGACGGCGGATCCATCCTGGACGGCTTCGATATCGCTACCTTGCCGGCGGCCTTGCAAGGTCACCTGACGGCATTGCGAAGATTCGAGACTACGCTGGGGCACTATCGGCCGCTGGTACTGGGGGTGGCCTGCCTGGCTGAGTTTGATGGCTGGTTCCACCAGCTGGAACCGATTGTTCAGGCTGCCGGACAAGTGCTGGAGCGCCATAGGGCGGGCGAACTGGAGCCGGATGAGGCGGTTGCGGTATTGCGCGACGAGACCTCGCTGGTGCTGGAGCAATGCCTGGATGCCGGCGCCAACCTGGTATTGGCGCCGGATGACGATGCGCTGGGCAGCCTGGCTACCGATCTGCTGGCCTTGACCGAAAACCTGCGCATGGCCACCTTGCGCGAGGGGTATGGCCTGTGCGCCGTGCTATTGGGTGTGGCAAGTTGAACCCTGCGCCACCTTGGCCGTCTATTGAAGCCTGCCATGCAGGCGGAGGCGACCCAGGGTAGTGCCCTGGCCGTAGGTGAGCTGGCCTTGTTTATGGAAACACACCATGTCGATTGATACCTGTCTGATCCAAGCTCGGGGCCTGGCCCTGGCGGCCTTGTTGCTGGTAGGGGTGGCGCCCGTACAGGCGGGCGAACCTGCGTCCGTATCGGTGCCGCCCACCGTACAGGCAGAGGAGCTGCCCTATCAGGTACTGGACATGGACTGGCAGGATGACGCGCGCCAGCGTGCCGTGCCGGTGCGGCTCTATCTCCCCCGACAGGCCAGTGCCGAGCAACCGGTGCCGCTGGTGTTGTTCTCGCACGGCATGGGGGGCTCGCGCCGGGGGTATAGCTATCTGGGGCGCTACTGGGCAAGCCAGGGCTATGCCAGCCTGCATGTGCAGCATGTGGGCAGCGACAGGGAAATCTGGTTTGGCAACACCTTTACCCTGTTGTCCCGCCTGCATGAGGCGGCCAATGAAAGCGAAGCCCTGGCCAGGGTGGCCGATGTGCGCTTCGCGCTAGATAGTGTGCTGGCCGATGGCGAATTGGGCCCCTTGATCAACCCCCAGCATATCGTGGCGGCGGGTCATTCCTACGGCGCCAATACCTCGCTGCTGCTGGCCGGCGCCAAGGTGGAGCGTGGCGGCAAGCCGCTGAATCTGCGTGAGCCACGTATCAAGGCGGCCATACTGCTGTCGGCCCCACCATTTCATGGCGAGAAGGACGCCGCTGGTATCGTGGGCGGCATAGAGATACCGACCTTGCACATCACCAATACCGAAGATGTGATACGCATTCCGGGTTATTACTCCGATGCCGAAGACAGGGTCGCCCTGTTCGATGCCACGGGTGGTGGCCAGAAGCTGCTGGCGGTATTCGAAGGGGGCTCCCACAACATCTTTACCGATCGGAAGGAGGCCGGTGGCATCTTCCTCAACCCCAGGATCAAGGAAGCCACACAGGCGCTGTCGCTGGCTTTTTTGCGGCGCTTGATCAACGGCGATGCCAGCCAGTTGAAAAGCTGGCCGGAGCGTTTTGCGCCCTTGCTGGCGCGATTCGTGCCGGATAAATCCTGATCGCTATGCGTGATCGATGGGCGCGGTGCTGCCAGTTTCTCGTGCCCCGCGCCCGCTAGTCTTCCAGCTTGAAAGAAAACGGCACCAGCACCTGTACGGTCTGCCCGCCGGTATTGCACTGCAGCCTGCGCACGGCGCTACGGGCCAGTTTGGCGACCGATTGGTTGCTGGATGACTGTACGACGACCTCACCGATCTGGCCGTTGCCGTGGGCGGTCACCTTCAGCATGACCTCTGCCTGCTGTATGCCTTCCGCATCGGCGATGACGGCGAACTTGTCTCCCAGCCCCTCCTTGACCGCTGCAAAATTGCTGCAGGCCACCTGAGCACTGACCGTGGCTTCGCGCGCTACGGGTGGTGGCGGTGCCGTTGGGGTGACGACAGGCGGGGTGGGGCGGATAGGCGCCACCTGCTCAGGTGGGGGCGTGGTGGTGAAGGCGGTGATGCTCGCCGGTGGGTCCACAGGGGCAGGCAGGCGCACCTCTGGCGGTGGAATAAAGGCGCTTGGCGGTGGTGGCGCCTGGATATCAGGCAGGGGTACCGGTTCGAGCTCGGGCGGCGGCGTCTTGGGTGCCTCGATGATCTCGGCCTCGACTGGGGGCTGGATGAACCTGACGACATCCCTTGCCAGACCATGCATCAGGCCATACAGCAGTACGACATGCAGCAACACGGCCAACCCAAAGTTCAGGAGTCGTTTGCCTGGTCGCCGCTGTAACGCTGCATAGTCCATGACCTTCCCCGGTCTTTACGCCGTCCTGTGATTGGAACACGTATTGACGCGGGAAATTCATCCTACACCGATGGTACGGCGGTTTTGTG
The DNA here is from genome assembly GCF_030160395.1 of Chitinimonas prasina. GTDB lineage: Bacteria > Pseudomonadota > Gammaproteobacteria > Burkholderiales > Chitinimonadaceae > Chitinimonas > Chitinimonas prasina. Next base: position 29,857 of record NZ_BSOG01000005.1, on the reverse strand, counting down.
CGACGTACGGTCAGGCGTGAGCCGGTATCCAGCGCAGCAGCGTCTCGAACAGTTCCTGCGGCTCTATGGGCTTGGTCAGGTGGTCGTTCACCCCGGCCGCCAAACAGGCGCTGCGGTCATCATGCGTGGCGTTGGCGGTCAGCGCCACGATGGGCAGGCGATCCATGCCGGGCAGGCGGCGTACCAGGCGGGTGGCGGTGTAGCCATCCATGACGGGCATCTGCATGTCCATCAGCACCAGGTCGTACTCGGCCTTGCCCAGCTGCTCGATGGCTGCCTCACCGTGCTCGACCACGGTAACGATCACGCCGGTGCGTTCCAGCAGGTGGACGGTGATTTCCTGATTGATCTCGTTGTCTTCCACCAGCAGCACCCGGCGCCCCCTGATGGGGGAGAAATCGAGGGCAATGGGCATGCCTGGCTTTGCGGCCTTGGGCGCTGCTACGCCCAAAACGGCGGTAAACCAGAATGTACTGCCCTGGCCGGGGTGGCTGCGTACGCCGACTTGGCCGCCCATCAGCGTGGCCAGTTCCTTGGCAATGGCCAGCCCCAGGCCCGTGCCGCCATACTTGCGGGTAGTGGTGGCGTCAGCCTGCTGGAACGACTGGAACAGCAAGGCCTGCTGCTCTGGTGTCATGCCTATGCCGCTATCCTGCACCTCAAAGTAGACCGTGGCTTGATCCTGTGCGCGTTCTTGCAGGCGGGCGCGCACGGTAACGGTGCCATGGTCGGTGAACTTGACTGCATTGTTGGCGAAGTTGATCAGCACCTGGCCCAGCCGCAAGGCATCCCCCTGCATCTGCTTGGGCAAGGCGGGGTCGATCTCGAACTGCAAGGCCAGTCCTTTGCGGGTACAGGCTTCGCCAACCAGGTTGCGGACATTGTCGAGCACGGCCTGCAGTTCGAAGTCGGTGCGCTCCAGGGTCAGCTTGCCGGCCTCCACCTTGGAGAAATCCAGTATGTCGTTGATGATGCCCAGCAGGTGGTGGGCAGAACGCTGGATCTTCTCCACATAGTCACGCTGCTTGGGGTTGAGATCGCTGATCAAGGCCAGGTGGGACATGCCGATGATGGCGTTCATGGGCGTGCGTATCTCGTGGCTCATATTGGCCAGGAACAGCGATTTCATCTCCGACGCCTGTTCGGCCTGTGCCCTGGCGCGCTCCAGTTCCTGCTCATGGGCCAGCAGGTTGGTATTGGCATCGGCCAGTTCACGCGTGCGTTCCTTTACCCTGGCCTCCAGCACTGCCTCGTTATGCTCCAACTCGGCCAGCAGGCGGGCCTTGTCTGCAGCACGCTCGGCCACTGCATTGGCCATGGCGTTGAATGCCTCTGCCAGATGGGCAAACTCATCCTGCCCCGTTACCTTGACCCTGGCCTGGTAGTCGCCCTGGGCGACCTGATCGACCGCGCTGGCCAGGCGCACCACTGGGCGCGACAGGACCCGCGCCAGCCAGAAGCAAGCCAGCATGCCAACCACAAAGATGGTCAGGCCTATGGCCAGCGATTGCCACATGGCCTTGTTCAGCTCTGCCTGCACATAGGAGATATCGACATCGGCGCCGACCACCAGGCGCGTACCGTCCGCCCGCTCTATGGGCTGGAAGACCGAACGGAAGTAACCAAAGCGATCCTTGTATTCGGCGACATTGCTGCGCCCGGTACGCAAGGTATCGAGTATGGCGGGGTGCGGGGTGATCTCGTATAGCTGGAAATAGCGGCCATAGTTGTTGGCGCGTATCTCGGCTTCGTTGGCCGCATCGGCCACATACACCAGCTGACCCTTGTGCTCGGTGAATACATAGAGGTAGCGCAGGCCGGTCTTCTGGCAGTAGTCATGCAGCAGGCGCACCAGATCCAGGTAACTGCGGGGGTCTATGGCCTCTGGGTGGGTGGCGCGGCGCAGGTAGTCCTGGCCTATCATCTTGGGTGCCGCGCTGACGCCAGCAACTAGCCGGGCATCAATCGCGGCGCGGATGTTGGTGACTTGCAGATCCCAGATGTAGAAGGTGTAGGCGGCCGTGGTCACCAGATTGATGACCATGAACAACCACAGTATCTTGGTTCTGGCTGTGCGGGGCTTGAGCCAGTGGAACAGTCGTTTCAAAGCGGCTTACCTCGGATCGCTGCCAAATCGACAGGGGGCTGCTTGGCCATGGCTAGACAAGGAGCAAGCCCGTGTAGACGGGCACTCAAGGAAACCTCGCCAAATGCCTTGTCGTTGCGGGTGGAGAATATTTCCTCACATATTATGTATATGCTTCGTCAATACTGGCCATTTGCACGTTGCGTTGGATGAGCGGGGTTTTTGGTCACACCCACCAGGGTGAAACGCGCGAGGATTATGCCCGAAACCTGCGCTTGATATCGGTTCGGGATATTTCATATACGACAAGTACAACAACAGTGTGCCACTCCTTGCTACGATGCGCGGCGATACGCACCCTGGATGTGCTTGCGGGCCGCCTGGATAGCTTGGCAGACCAGATGGTGCGAACGATTTTCGCAATAAAGATTCAAGATAAAACAAGGAGTTGTACGCTATGGCCGGTTCCAGCCTGCTTGCCCTGATAGATGATGTCGCCACCATACTGGACGATGTGGCGATATTGACCAAAGTCGCTGCCAAGAAAACCTCGGGGGTGCTGGGTGACGACCTTGCCCTGAACGCACAGCAGGTGGCTGGGGTGGCCGCGGACCGCGAACTACCGGTGGTCTGGGCGGTTGCCAAGGGCTCCGCGCTCAACAAGGTGATACTGGTGCCGGCCGCCTTGGCCATCAGCGCCTTCGTGCCATGGTTGGTGACCCCCTTGCTGATGATAGGCGGCGCCTTTCTTTGCTTTGAAGGCTTTGAGAAGCTGGCGCACAAGTTCCTGCACAGCAAGGAAGAGGACGAGGCTCACCATGCCGAACTGATCAAGGCCGTAGCCGACGAGAATGTCGATCTGGTGGCGCTGGAGCAGGAAAAGATCAAGGGCGCGGTGCGTACCGATTTCGTGCTGTCGGCAGAAATTATCGCCATCACACTGGGTACAGTTGCAGACAAACCCTTTGTTACACAAGCGGCGGTCTTGACAGGCATCGCCATCATCATGACTATAGGGGTATATGGCTTGGTAGCCGGCATCGTGAAACTGGACGATGGTGGCCTCTACCTGAGCCGCAAGGAAGGCACCGGTGGTTTCGCCAGCGCTCAGCGCAAGTTCGGCGAATGGATACTGATAGCCGCCCCGTATTTGATGAAGACGCTGGCCATCGTGGGTACAGCGGCCATGTTCCTGGTAGGTGGCGGTATTCTGACGCATGGCGTGCATGCCCTGCATGTGGCTATCCAGAATCTGGCATTAAGCGCCGGCCCCCTGGCTTTTATATTGCCCACGCTGCTGGATGGCCTGGTAGGTGTTATTGCGGGTGCCGTGGTTTTGGCGGGTGTAACCCTGATCCAGCGTGTTTGGCCCAAGAAACAATCGTAGTGCGGCGCTCCAGGCTTTGGCCTGGGGCCGACTACCATCATCTTTATTCGTTTAATCGGACTTGATTGGTCATAGCAGGATGTCTAACCGTCCCAATAACCCTCGTAATTCCGCCCCCGTAGAGGATCTCCGCGCTGCGGCCGAGGCGCTGTTTGCGCCGCTGGAAGGTGCACGCAGCAGCAACCGTGAGCGAGAGGCGGAAACCACCGTCAGCCAGGCCCGTGCTGCGGCCGAGGCCTTGTTTGACAGCGGCGATGGCTGGCGCTCATTGCAGCGCGAACGCGAGGCAGAAACCCATTCGAAGCTGGACCGGTTGCGGGAAAAGCGTGAATTGATGGAGGCCGCAGAAAAAGTGGCGGCACGCTATGGCATGGACCTGGCCGATTTGCTGGCCGAGGCCAGCAAGCAGTCTGAAGACAGCTAACAGCGCCGCTGTTATCTGACCTGATAAAAACCCCGCCGTTTGTGGCGGGGTTTTTTTCGAATTGGCTCAAGCCGGAGTCGCTCCACCGGGGCGGTTCATCCCCGCTTGCCCGGGCGGTATGGAGGGCAGGTTGCCCAGGCAGTGGGTGTTGGGGTGTTTCCCGCACTTGCAAGAGAACCGACCGGTCAAGAGTGCAACGCCCTTGCGAACCTATGGGGCGCTATTACGCTGATGCAGCGGGTTCTGGTACTCGGCAACGATGGCGAGTGTGATTGCGGGGAGTGCTGAGACAGATGCTGCGGAGACTGGCGCTCTCGACAGGAATCGAACCTGTAACTGCCCCTTAGGAGGGGGCCGTTATATCCATTTAACTACAAGAGCGCGCGGGCGGCATTCTATCGGAAAGTGTGGTCGGGTGCAGCTAGCATGTGCGGGGTGGGCTGGGTGGGGTCAGCACGGGGGGCTCTGCGGCACCGTGATGGTAACCAGGAGCGGCCAACAAATCCCCTCGGATGTTGTTGTGCAAGCTTGCCGTACCTGCGCACTAGTTGCCGTGCGCTTTTTCACACGCCTAGCCGGCACTGCTAGGCTTGGGCTTGTGAGCGACGCTGAGCAAGCTCGGGGCCCTGCGGCTAAGCTGGATAAACGGGTCGCGGGATGGTTACCTACGAAGCAGCGCCCTGTTCGCGGAGCGAACATAACAAGCAAAAGGCCCAGCATGTAGAACATGCTGGGCCTTGCTGTACTTGGCGGAGAGGGTGGGATTCGAACCCACGGATACGTTGCCGCATCGCCTGATTTCGAGTCAGGTACATTCGACCACTCTGCCACCTCTCCGGCTCGAAGGCGCGCATTGTGTCTATTCATTGGCGGCTTGTCAACCCATATGTTTTTTGCGTGGTCGTGGCACAATCGCGGGATGGACAAGGGGATGACATGCGCATGCTGCGCCAACTGTGGTGGATAGCACTGGGCTTGCTGGTGGGGTGTACGCCTGCGCCGGTCGAGACCGAGATCAAGCCTGTGGCGCCCTTGAGCGAGACGGGCGAGATGGTGGTGCTGATACGTAACGGGGCGACCAGCTTTTATGTGGATGCCGAGGGCAAGTATGCCGGGTTGGATTACGACCTGGTGACGGGCTTGGCGGGTGAGCTGGGGGTGAAGGTGAAGTTCGTGGTGTCGCCCCGGGTGGCCGAGATGCCCATGCGGGTGGCGGCGCACGAGGCGCATCTTGGGGTGGGGATGGCGCGGCACCAGGCGGAGGGGGTGCAGTTTGGCCCAGCCTATTTTGGTCACCGGCCGGTGTTGGTGTACCGCACCGAGGAGCGCAAGCCCCGTGGTCTGGGTGATCTGGGCAAGGGTATTTTGATGGTGGCCAGTCTGTTTGCGCCCACCATGCGCGAGCTGCAGCCCAAGTATCCGCAACTGGCCTGGAACGAGGCGCAGTATCAGGATACGGAGGAGTTGATCGAGAAGGTGGAGAACGGCCTGATCGATTACGCTATCGTGGATGGCAAGGGGGCGGAGGTGGCGCAGAACTTCCACCCTGGGGTGGGGGTGGCGTTCGAGGTGGCCGATGCCTTGCCGGTGGCTTGGGCTTGGCCTGCGGATGCGCCGAAACCCTTTGTGGATCGCCTGAAAGTGTATTTTGCCCGGATACAGAAGGATGGCACGCTGGCGCGCCTGATAGACCGCTATTACGGCCATGCGAACCGTTTGCAGCCGATTGATGCGACCACCTTCCTGAGCCGGCGTAATACCGTGTTGCCCAAGTTCCGCCCCCTGTTTATCGAGGCGGAAGCGCGCTATGGGCTGGATTGGCGGATGCTGGCGGCACTGAGCTACCAGGAATCGCACTGGGACCCGTTTGCGACCAGTGCCTATGGCGTACGGGGCATGATGATGCTGACCACGGATACGGCCGACCGGCTGGGGGTGGAAAACCGGCTGGATGCCAAGCAGAGCATCATGGGGGGGGCCAAATACATCAATATGCTGCGCGAGCGCTTGTCGCCACGGATAGCGGAACCCGACCGGGCCTGGCTGGCGCTGGCCAGCTACAACATCGGGGTGGCGCACCTGGAGGATGCCCGGGTGCTGGCGCAACGCTTGGGCAAGAACCCGAACAGCTGGACAGACCTGAAAACGGTGATACCGCTGCTGCGTAACTATGAGTATTTCAGCACGCTGAAGTATGGCTTTGCCCGAGGTGGTGAAACCGTCATCTTCGTCGAGAACGTGCGCAGCTATTACGACATCCTGGTGCGATTCGAGAAACCGGTACAGACGATGTTTCCGCCGTTTGACGACCAGGTGACGGTGGCCAATCCGGAAGGGGTTCGGCTGGGGATAGACGCGGCGGCGAAATAACCGGGCTGCGTTTTGTGGGGGCTTGGTGTGGCATGACAGGGGCTGGCCGTATGGCTGGCCCCTTGTGTTTTGACGGGACGATAGCTTGCTGGGTGGGGCATGCTGCCTTGCCAAATACGCAATTTTGCGTATTCAGCCTATGGTTGTCGATCCTTATAGTGGTGGCTGCACGAATCATTCATCTTTAGGGCACTCCCAGACACCTCGCTTTTGTTGCAAGGCGGTGTGGCGTGCGCTTATTGGGAAATGGATTGTGCATTTTGATAAACCGGCGGCCTTGAAGGGGTATTAACCAAGGGTTTGCCTGGGTTTGTCTTTGCTCACAATAGGGAGAAGGAAATATGAGGAATTGGAAAATCAATGCCATGGCATTGGCCGCTGCTTGTCTGGCACCGCTTGCGGCGCAGGCTGGGGCGGTGGATGACTTTCAGCACAGCTTTGAGGGCAAGGCCTGGAAGCAGCAGCGTTTGCTGGATCTGGATACGCCGCTGTCAGAAAACAGCATGATAGGCACCCACAACAGTTTTAATTCCAGCGTAGACACCACGGCATATCGCTATCTGGATCCGCAGCAGTCTTATTCGGTTTACGATCAATTGCGCCTGGGCGCACGTTATATTGAGCTGGATGTGCACTGGACCACCAAGATGGTCAATACCACGACCTATCGTGATGAACTGTTGCTTTGCCATGGCGAATCGAACCATGCGGGCTGCAGCATGTTTGATAAATATCTGTCGGAAGATTTGCAGGATATTGAGAAGTGGCTCAAGAGCGATGAGGCAAAAGACCAGGTATTGATACTGTATATAGAGGGGTATTTGAATACGCACCAAGACGAATTGCGCGACATGGTGAAGCGCTATATCGGGGGGTATCTTTACCGGCCCAAGAGTTGCATGAACATTCCGGACGATCTGACCAAGGCGCAGGTGCTGGCGGCGGGCAAGCAGGTGATTGTTTACGACGACCAGCGCCGCGACTGTGATGACTATGGCTACGATACGTTTGCCTTCAAGGGCCTGGGTGGCATAGGCCGCAGGGCGGAGGACATGACCAAGGCGTCGCTGGCGGCGGGTAAGCGGGTGTATTACTCGGGCAGCGATATTGCTCGGTATCTGGCCGAGGGCATCAATACGGTGAATCTCGACTACCTCAGCCCCAGCGATGGCCGTTTACGGACTGCGGTATGGAGCTGGGCCGAAGGGGAACCGAACAATGCCGGCAATAACGAGCATTGCGCCATCAGTGCCGCCAGTGGCCGGTGGAATGATTATGTGTGCACTGCATCGGCGCGCTATGCCTGCCGCGACGACAGCAAGAACTGGAAGATCACGCAGGCCGCAGGTGCCTGGCGCCATGGGCCGGAAACCTGTGCCCGTGAGTTCGGTGATGGCTTCAAGTTTGGCACACCTGCCAATGCAACCGAGAACAAGGCCTTGAAGGCGGCCAAGGGGGCGACGGAGGTCTGGATAGGCTATAGCGATCTGGCCAAAGAAGGGCAGTGGAGCCGCGATCTGTATCTGTGGGATGAGCGCCAGCCGGACAATATGGGCGGTACCGAGCACTGTGCTGCCTCCTGGGGCAGCGGCAGGCTCAATGATGCCAGCTGCGCCGAGAACCAGGCCTTTGCCTGCAAGAACAGCGCGGGTGAGTGGTTTGTGACGCAGGCCACCGGGCCGTGGACGCAAGGCCAGGAGGCTTGCCAGGCGATGAATAGCAGCTATGTGTTTGCTTATCCCGGCAGCTGGCGCGACTACCAGCGCTTGCTGGCCGCCAAGGCTGCAGCAGGTAGGGGAACCGCATGGGTGGCTTACAACGATGCGCGGGAGGAGGGCAATTGGCGTAGCCGTGGTGGGTTATACGCCAGTGCGGTGGGCGGTGATGGTGGTGCCTCTTTCGATATGGAGGTGCATGTACCCAAGCAGCTTAACCAGATCTTCATCCGTACCGGCCGCCGGCTGGACCAGATCAGCGTGGTCTACAACAACGGCGATATGGTGAGCTACGGTGGCGATGGCGGAAGCAGCAAGACGCTGTGGCTGGATATCCGCGCTGGCGAGCGCTTGACCCAGGCTACGCTGTGCTCGGAGGGCAAGCATGTGGACTACGTCAAGTTCACCAGCAGCAAGGGTCGCAGCATAGAGGGCGGTGAGCGCAAAGGTAGCTGCCAGGAAGTACGAGTAGAAGACATTGCGGGCTTTTATGGCCGGTCTGGCAAGTTCGTGGACAGATTGGGCGTGATCTACAAGTAAACCTGCGCCGCGATCGGTGAGGTGGGCGGGAGGCCGTGTGTAGCGGTTTCCCGCCATTTTTTTGGTAGCTCTGGCATGGTTGTCACCGGTGGCCTGCAGCATGCTGTTTTCAGCAGCTATGATGTGGGTGCTATCTTTTATTGCAGCGCCACGCGTGGGCGCTTCCAGTAACCTCGTTCGTGAAGCATTTCTCCTTGCATGCTGCGTTGTAGTTGGTATTTCCGCTGTGCTTTGGCTGGTACAGAGGCAGCTGGAAAGCGCCTCCGGGCGGTGGCGATACTGCCGCTGACTTCAAGCCACACGGGTGGAAACCGGTTTGGAATTTGTCCATGGTTTGGCGTGTTCTCCTGATTGCTCTGCTGTGTCTTGGCGCCATGAATGCGATGGCCGCCCCCTTGCGCCTGGTCTACCCGCCAGGGCAGACGCCGGGCGATAAGCGCTATGAATACTATTGGGAGCTGCTGGCCGCTGTGCTGGCGACCAATGCGGGCAAGTATGGCCCCTATGTGATTACCAGTGCGAACGAGAGCATGAGTGCCTCGCGGGCGGCCCGAGAGGTGGCGACACCCAACGGTCTGGTCAATATCATTGTCCGTACCACCTCGCCAGAGCTGGAGGGCCAGCTCAGGCCCATACGCGTGCCCCTGGACAAAGGCTTGACCGGCTATCGCTTGTTCCTGATACGCAGCGACACCCAGGCGCGGCTGACGGGGGTGCGCAGCCTGAATGATCTGGCGCGCTTTGGCATAGGGCAGGACCGCACTTGGGTGGATGTGCGGATACTGCGTGCAGCTGGCCTGCATGTGGTGGAAGGCGAGGGTTATGCGGGCTTGTTTCGCATGCTCGATGTGGGCCGCTTTGATCTGTTCTCACGCGGGGTGAACGAGATTGCCGATGAGCTGGCGGTACAGCGCAAAGTCTTGCCCAACCTGGCGATAGAGCGGGAATTGATGCTGTATTACCCGCTACCGCGTTACTTCTTCGTGCCCCGCACGCCAGAGGGAGAGAAAGTGGCGAGGCGGATAGAACATGGCCTGGAGCGCCTGATTCGGAGTGGCCAGTTTGAGCGCCGCTATCAGGACTACAAGCGCTTGGTGCTGCGTGACCTGCCTTTGCATGGGCGGCGGGTATTGCGCATACCCAACCCCACTTTGTCGCCGGAGACACCCTTGGGTGTGGCGGGGTGGTGGGATGATCTGGCGGTGGAGCTGCGGGCGCGGCCGTAAGCGCCTGAACAGCCGCTTATGCCTAGGGTGGGCACACCGCCTGGGCCAGCCTGGCCTGGATATCGTCTGCGCTATGAGCCAGCGCGGCGACAAAGCGGGGCAGCAGCGGGGTGGCCGGCCTGTGCTCGGGCAGGACCAGGCCCAGCCGGTAGGGAATGGAGATGCTGAAGCGGCGCAATTGCAGGCGTTCGCTGGCAAAGGCCAGGGCGGTGAGTGGGTTGATGATGGAGAGGCCTATGCCTTCGCTCACCATGGCGCAGATGGCGACGGCGCTGTGGGTTTCCACCCTTTGCTGGCGGGCAATGCCCTGGTCTGCAAAAACCTGGTCCAGCAATATGCGATAGGGATCCTGGGCCGACAGACTGATATAGGCCTGCCCAGCGAAGTCGGCTGGTGTCAGGACGGGCTTGTGTAGCAATGGATGGCCCGCAGGCAGAACGCAGACCTCATCAGCCTGCAGCAAGGGCTGGGCGTGTGTGCCCGGCGGGGTGTCGTGGTGCTCGGTCAGGCCCAGGTCGAAGCGCTGGCCGCTGAGCCAGGCTTCCAGCAAAGGCGACTCTTGCGGGGTGATGGAGAGCTGCACGCCAGGATGCGATGCCAGGAACCGGGCACAGGCGGCAGGTAGCAAGGCATGGGTGAGTGCCGGCAGGCTCAATATGCTGAGGTGACCTTGCTCGCCCCGGCCCAGTTGCCGGGCCGTGCTGATAACCTGATCCAGGCCCTGGTAGCTGCGCTGTATCTCGGCATACAGGGCCAGTGCCTGGGCGGTGGCTTGCAGGCGGCCTTTGCTGCGGCTGAACAGGGCATAGCCCAGGATGTCCTCCAGCCTGGCCAGTTCGCGGCTGAGCGTGGGCTGGGAGCTATGCATGAGCCGTGCCGCCTCGGTCACATTGCCGGTGCTCATGACGGTGCGGAATATCTCGATCAGCCGGTGGGAGATGGGCTCAGGCATATCCAGAATGAATGACTACGGCAAAAATGTGCATTGGACGGCATGCTAGCGCGAGCGCACCATGGCAGCAATCCCTTACCGGTAACCTGCCATGCCCTCTTTGCCTGCCCAGCGCCTAGCCACACTAGCCCAAACTTATGGCGCCCCGCTGTGGGTCTACGACGCGGCACTGATACGCCAGCGTATCGCTGAACTGAAGTGCTTTGATGTGGTGCGGTTTGCCCAGAAAGCCTGCTCCAACACACATATCTTGCGACTGATGCGCGAGCAGGGGGTGCAGGTGGATGCGGTGTCGCGCGGCGAGATATTGCGGGCGCTGGCAGCGGGCTACAGCACCGATGGCGATACACCGGGTGTGGTGTTTACCGCCGACCTGCTGGACCGCGCGACCCTGGCTACGGTGGTGGAGCATAGCGTGACGGTGAATGCCGGTTCCATCGATATGCTGCACCAACTGGGCGCCGCCTCGCCAGGGCACAAGGTCTGGCTGCGCATCAATCCTGGTTTTGGCCATGGTCACAGCAATAAGACCAATACCGGCGGCGAGCAGAGCAAGCACGGTATCTGGCATACCGAACTGCTGACGGCGCTGGCGGCGGTGCGCAGCAATGGCCTGCAACTGGTGGGCTTGCACATGCATATCGGCTCGGGCGTGGATTATGCCCACCTGAGCGAGGTGTGCGGGGCCATGGTGGGGTTGGTGCAGCAAACCCAGGCCGCCGGGTACGATCTGCATGCCATCTCTACCGGCGGTGGCCTGTCCATTCCTTATCAGGATGGTGAGCCCAGGGTGGATACCGGGCATTACTTTGGCCTGTGGGATGCAGCCCGGCGCGAGGCCGAACGCATCATGGGCCATGCCTTGGTGCTGGAAATCGAGCCCGGCCGTTACCTTGTGGCTGAGTCGGGTTGCCTGCTGACCGAGGTGCGCGCCACCAAGCAGGCGGGGGCCAACCATTTTGTGCTGGTGGATGCAGGCTTTAACGAGCTGATGCGGCCGGCCATGTACGGCAGCTTTCACGGCATGAGCGTGATCGCGGCAGATGCTGCTGAGCGCCCCTTGGGCGAGTGCGTGGTAGCCGGGCCGCTATGCGAATCGGGCGATGTGTTTACCCAGGGCGATGGCGGGGTGGTACTGCCACGCTTGCTTCCGCGGGCCAGGGTGGGCGATCTGCTGGTCATACACGATACCGGCGCTTACGGCGCCAGCATGTCGTCCAACTACAACTCACGGCCCCTGATTGCCGAGGCGTTGGTGGATGGCGATACCGACCGACTGATAAGGCGGCGGCAGACAGTGGACGAGTTGCTGGCACTGGAAGCGGTGTAAACAGCGCAGGCGGGGGTAGGGGGGATCAATCAGGGGAGAGCCGGCGTTTGGGATGCCGCGATGGTGAGCACCCGGGTTGCCCGGGTGCCTGAGCCATACCTGATACACCCACGCATGCATGCAAGTAATACCAAGCCATCGAGCGCAGCGAGGTTCCCCGCCGGCGGGCGGGGGTAGGGGTGGGGATCAATCAGGGGAGAGCCGGCGTTTGGGATGCCGCGATGGTGAGCACCCGGGTTGCCCGGGTGCCTGAGCCATACCTGATACACCCATACATGCTTGCAAGTAATACCAGGCCCTCGAGCGCAGCGAGGTTCCCCGCCGGCGGGCGGGGGTAGGGGTGGGGATTAATCAGGGGAGAGCCGGCGTTTGGGATGCAGCGATGGTGAGCACCCGGGGTGCCCGGGTGCCTGAGCCATACCCATTGAACCCTCACATGCTTGCAAGTAATACCAGGCTCTCAACCGCGATAGGCTGCCGCACTGCCCCAAATGGCTTCCATATTCACATAGGCCGATAACTGCTTGGGGTCGACCGTTTCCTTGATGGCAAACTGGTCTACCCCGGTATCGCGGGCGACGGCCAGCCCCAGCTTATGGCCGTCGGCGCTCAGTATGCTTTTTACCTGCGGCGTATTGACCTTGCCGCCGGCACGGGTCACGACGCCGATCTCGCCGTTGGCCAGGCGCACCAGCATGCCAGGGGGGAAGATGCCCAGGGTTTTGATGAAGTGGGAGGCGATGGTTTGATCCAGCGATTTGCCGCGCTCCAGCAAAATGCCTTTAAGGGCGACGTTAGAGGCCACGGCAGGGCGATAGGAGCGGGGGGTGACCCGGGCGCAGAACAGGTCGGCCAGTGCCACGATGCGGGCGCCTTCGCTGACCTGGTCCTCCCACAAGCCGCCGGGGTAGCCGCTGCCGTCGATGGATTCGTGATGCTGCTCCACCGCTGCGAGCCAGATCGGGTCGCTGACGCCGCCCTCTCGCAGCATGTCTGCCCCCATCATCGGGTGGCGTTCCAGCCGGCCACGCTGTGCTGGGCTGAGTGGGGTGGTTTGTTCCTTGAGCTGATCCTGGAATTCGATCATGCCGATGTTCATGGTCAATGCGCCGGCAACGATGGAGCGCATGGCGGGGGCTGGTTTCTCCAGCGAGCGGCAGACCAGGGCGGTGACGATGGCGACATTGACCATATGGCGTATGGCGTATTTGCCCTCCTGCCGGAGCAGGATCATGGCGATGGCTACATCCCCGTCGGCGTCGCAGGCGGCGACGATCTCGTCGGCCAGCTCGCCTACCTTGTCGCTTAGCCATTTGCCCTGAATGCTGCGATCCAGCTGTGCCACCATGGCGTCGAGCTTGCGGCGGGCCGCCATGAGCGTACCCACGGTGGAGGGCGGCTTGTTCGACTGCTGTACCTGGCGCATCTTGGCGGCACGCCATTCCTCGCGGCTCTTGAGCAGCTCTTCGCGGTCGGCGAATAGACCCATGGCGATCAAGCGGTTCAGCAGGCTTTCGTTGCTGATGATCTTGCCCTTGGGAATCAGCAACTTGCCTGATTCCTCATACATATTCCATAGCGTTCGGTCGCCAGCGACGAGGTCGTTGGAGGTTACCCGCTCGAATTCCATCGATGATCCCTATTTTATTTGAGCTGCCTCAACCAATCATAGGCCGGGCGAGTGGCTGCCTGCCGGTAGAATATCGACCTATGCAGCAAGATAACCAGCCTGAATTCTGTTTTCACTGTGGCGAACCCGTGGCCGAGGCCGACCGGTTGCCGCCACGCTACCCCGTGACCTATGGGCAGTCCCAGCGTGTGACCTGCTGCACAGGCTGCCAGGCGGTGGCGCAGACCATATTGCAAAGCGGCCTAGCCAGCTATTACGAGCAGCGCGAGAAGCCAGCCGACAGGGCAGCGCCCCTGCCTGAAGAACTGCTGGCGCAGCTTCGGCTATACGATAGCCCTGAGCTGCAGGCCAGCTTTGTAAAGTTGGAACCGGGCGACAGGCGCGAGGCGGCGTTGATACTGGAGGGCATTACCTGTTCTGCATGCATCTGGCTGAATGAGCGCCATCTGCTGAGTCTGCCGGGTGTGCTGGAGGCCAGTGTCAACTACACCACCCATAGAGCCCGGGTCTGCTGGGATAACAGCCGGGTGCAGTTGTCGCAGATATTGCTGGCGGTGGCCGATATCGGTTACCGCGCCCATCCCTATGACCCAGGCCGGCAGGAGGCACTGCGGCAGAAGGAGCGCAAGGGGGCAATAGCGAGGCTGTGGATAGCCGGGCTGTCGATGATGCAGGTGATGATGTATGCCGTGCCGGTCTATCTGGCGGAGCCAGGTGAAATAGGCCCGACCTGGCTGAACCTGATGCAATGGGCCAGCCTGCTACTGACCCTGCCGGTGGTGCTGTATGCCTGCCAGACGTTTCACCAGGGCGCCTGGCGCGATCTGAAGCGGGGCCGGCTGGGCATGGATGCGCCGGTGGTACTGGGAGTCTGGGCGGCGTTTATCGCCAGTTGCTGGGCCACGGTAACGCGGCAGGGCGAGGTCTATTTCGATTCGGTGTCGATGTTTGTCTTCCTGCTGCTGGGCGGTCGCTTTCTGGAGGGCATGGCCCGGCGCAAGGCGGGGGAGGCCGCGGAATCGTTGATCAAGCTATTGCCGGCATTTGCCCATAGGTTGGCGGGTTGGCCGGCGGGGCGCGATGTGGAAGCGGTGCCAGTGGCCCGGTTGGCGGTAGGCGATGTGTTGCTGGTGAAGCCCGGCGAGCGCTACCCAGCGGATGCACAGGTACTGGAGGGCGAGGGTGAGGCGGACGAAGCGTTGCTGACCGGCGAGGCCAGGGCAGTGCCCAAGCAGCCGGGCGCAGCGGTCATAGGCGGTGCGGTGAATGGTAGTACGCCGCTGGTGGTGCGGGTGGCGCGCATAGGCCAGGAGACGCAGCTTGCAGGGATAGTCCGGCTGCTGGACCGCGCATTGGCCGAGAAGCCGCAGCTGGCCTTGCTGGCCGACCGGGTGGCGGGCTGGTTTGTGGCTGCGCTGCTGCTGGTGGCGGCGGCTGGCTGGTTCTGGTGGCAGATGCATGACCCACTTCATGCGCTGCCCATCACGGTGGCCGTGCTGGTGATCTCATGCCCTTGTGCGCTTTCGCTGGCCACTCCGGCGGCATTGACGGCGGCCACCGGGCGTCTGGCACAGGCAGGCTTGCTGGTTACGCGCGGACATGCGCTGGAGACGTTGGCCAGCGCGACCGATGTGGTATTCGACAAGACTGGCACCCTGACCCATGGCCGGCCGACGCTGCAGGCAGTGAAGCTGCTGGTGGCCGACCCTGGTGCGGGCGATGAGACGGCTTTGCGCGCCTTGGCTGCACTGCTGGAGGCCGCTTCGGAGCACCCTATTGCGCATGCCTTGCGTGAGGGCATCGATACCACCGGGTTGGTGGCCAGCGATTACACCAACTACCCCGGTGGTGGCGTGGAAGCCAGCATGGGCGGCCTGCGCTATCGCCTGGGGCGTGCCGACTTTGTGGCGACCTTTTGCAGCGCGCCGCTGGCTGAGGAGGCGCAGGGCTGGCGCGACAAAGATACGGTGGTCTGGCTGGCGAGCGCCAAGCAGTGGCTGGCAGGCTTTGCCTTGGGCGATGCCATACGGCCGGAGGCTGCGGCCTTGCTGGCGCAGTGCGAGGGGCTGACCACCCATGTGCTCAGCGGCGACGCACTGGGGCCGACGCAAGCCGTGGCGCAGACACTGGGGATAGCACAGTTGAAGGCGGCGGCACTGCCTGCTGACAAGCTGGCCTATGTGCAGGCCTTACAGGCGCAAGGCCGGCGGGTGATCATGGTGGGCGACGGGGTCAATGATGCGCCGGTGCTGGCTGCCGCCAACGTTTCGGTGGCGGTGGGCGGCGGCGCCGAGGCTGCGCAGGCGGCGGGCGACCTGGTGCTGGTGGGCAAGCTGACGGCGCTGGGCGAGGGCCTGCAGGTGGCCAGGCAGACCCGTCGCATCATCCGCCAGAACCTGGCCTGGGCGCTGGGCTACAACCTGGTGGCGCTGCCTTTTGCATTGGCAGGCATGGTAACGCCGTGGCTGGCTAGCCTGGGCATGGCGGGAAGTTCGCTGCTGGTGGTGTGCAATGCGCTGAGGCTGGCGGCCAAGGGCAAGGCGGGGGGACAATAGGGCATGGATAGCCTTTATCTTCTTATTCCGCTCTCGGTCTTGGTGGCGGCTGGTGGCGGCCTGCTGTTCTGGTGGGCCAGCCGTTCTGGCCAGTTCGATGACCTCGAAGGGCCTGGCCATCGCATCCTACATGATGACGACAAGCCGCCCGCGACTGACAAGGATGGCGATGCCGTCGACTAGCTGGGCTGGCTTGGCTGCGCTGATGGCTGGCGCCAGGGTTGCCCTGGCGCAGACCGTTAGCACCTATCACTGACTTAAGCTTATGACGGGCGCTCAGTTCCGTCTTTGCTTGGCTGCCTGGGCGGCTTCTTCTTCGCGCACATGTTTGCGGACAAACCAGGCGATATAGCTACCCATGACGATGATGGCCGTAATCACCGCCACGCTCATGATGCCGACGTCGCTCGACAGTAGGTCTTTGATGGCATTGCTCATGGTGCAGCTCTCCAAGGGTCGTGAGTACACCCCTATTAGGCGCTGCCGCAGCCATTGACGCTTTGACCTAACTCAAGCTTGCACGGCTTTGTGCTGCTCTGCCTGCATGGCGTGCGCCAGCCGGCCGATGATGCGTATGCCTTCCTCGATCTGGTTGCTGAGTGGGTAGCCGGCGTTCAGCCGCAGGCAGTTGGCAAAACTGCTGCCTAGGCTGAACAGGGCGCCCGGGGCAAAGGTGTGGCCGGTGGCAAGCACGCGGCGCTGCAGCTCGGCGGCATCGAGGTTATCGGGCAACTCCAGCCACAGCATGAAGCCCCCGTCACCACAGGCCATGCGCGTACCAACCGGGAAGTGCTCGATGACCATCATGCGATAGGCCTGCATCTGGCTGGCCAGCCGGCTGCGCAGGCGCCGCATATGGGGCTCGAATTGCCCACCGGAGAGCAGGGCTGCCATGGTGTGCTGGATAAGCGCAGGCACGGGCTCGCCATGTACCACCTGGCTGGCGGCCAGTGTTAGCCGGTGGCGGCCGGCTGCGATATAGCCTATGCCCAGGCCGGGGCTGACCAGGGTGGAGAGTTCACCGCAGTACAGCACGTTATCGTGGCGATCGTAGGCTTTGATGGGCCTGGGCCGTTGCTCGCCGTGGTTGAGGTCACCAAAGGTATCGACTTCGATCAGCGGCATGCCATGACGCTGGGCCAACTCGACCAGCCTAGCCTTTTCGCTCTCTGGCATGCGGCTGCCGGTGGGGCTGGGGAAGTTGGCGTTGATGATGCAGGCTGCTGGCCTGTTGTGCTGCAGGGCTTGGGCCAGTGCGTCGACAGACAGGCCGTCGCAGGGGTGGGCCGGTATCTCGAGCGCGTGCAGTCCCAGGCCTTCCAGCATCTCCAGCACCCGTAGCGGGCCGGGCGTCTGTATGGCAACGAGGTCGCCAGGCCTGGTCAGCAGGCGCAGGCAGAGGTCGGTGGCCTCGGTATCGCCATGGGTGACAATGATCTCGTCGGGTTGAAAGTTGCAACCGAGTATCAGCGAACGCCGGGCCAACTGCTCGCGCAGGCTAGATTCGCCGCCATAGCTGGCACGGTTAAGTATTTGCGGATCGCGCTGTAATTGCTGCACCAGCAGTTTCTTGACCTGTGCCAGGGGGAACAGCTCATCCGCAATGGCCGACATGCCTAGCCAGGGGTGGGCGACCTCTTCGGTAAATTCGATCACCAGCTTGCGATGCCCTTCGAGCTGTATGGCAGTAGGCAGCGTGGGCTCGGCGCATTGGCTGGGTGGGGCAAAGCGGCGGCTGTGCTGGCGCACGAAAAAACCCAGGCGCGGGCGGGCTTCTATCAGGCCGGCGTCTTCCAGCAGATGCAGGGCATGGGTGACGGTGGCGGGGCTGACTGTGTGCAGTGTGCATAGCTGCCGTACCGAGGGCACGCGGCTGCCCGGTTGCAGCACACCGGCGTGGATGCGGTTGGCCAGGTCGTCAGCCAGGGTCTGGTAGCGTGTGGTCATCGAGGTCTACATCATTGTGCCTGTCCGCATCATAGATTCTATGCGCGGCTGGGTATCGGTACAGCCAGGGCGAAGCTGGGTAGGCACAGGCCTGGATATATGTATTCTGTATCTATTCAGAACAGATAGTCTGAATCTTACCGATACAGAGCTGCCTCCCTAGACTGGCGCCTTGGATCATGCCAAGGAGCGCAGCATGCAGCAAAGTGGAACGAGCGATAAATGGGACAGTTTGAGGGACGGTGATGCCTTCCCGGCTGAGAGGGATGAGACTCGGCCACTTGATGCGGATGAGCGCACGCCGGCTGTAATGGGAGAGCAGCTCGCCTGTAGGCGGGCCGAGTTGGGCTTGGGCATGCTGTAACCCTACTGTACGGCCCTTGTCGCGCTATCAGACACGGCAGGAGTCCACCGTGATGGCGGGGGGCTCGCCGGCCTGGGTGAACCTACGGTAGAGCAGATAGGCGCTGTAGTAATAGGTTTCACGCAGCAGGAAACCCGCCTGGCTGGATAGCCCGGTGTAGCGTGTGCTGGGTGTCGGTGAGGGGGAGGCCGGCAACCCCAGGTCTTGTGCCATGCTGATGGCGCGGCGCATATGCAGTGGATCGCTGACCAGCAGTACTCGGTTGAGCTTGCGCTGCGCTACCCATGGCTTGACGCCCTGCAGGTTTTCCAATGTGACGGTGGAGTGCTGCTCGCAGACCATGGCATGCAGGGGCACGCCTTGTGCCAGCGCATACTGGCTGCCAACAATGGATTCAGGTGGTTCGTCCCGGCTACCACGGCCGCCAGTGAAGACGATCAGGCGGACCTGGCCAGTCTGGT
Source organism: Chitinimonas prasina (assembly GCF_030160395.1). Taxonomy (GTDB): domain Bacteria; phylum Pseudomonadota; class Gammaproteobacteria; order Burkholderiales; family Chitinimonadaceae; genus Chitinimonas; species Chitinimonas prasina. The sequence continues at coordinate 10,870 of NZ_BSOG01000005.1, read as the reverse complement.
AGAGGTGGATGGCATGGTTGAGCCTTTCGCGAAACACCGGCGAAGGCTGCGTACCCCAAGTGGCGGCGCCCAGCACGATGGCGGCGTCGGCAGGGCGTTTATCGCTGACACGCGCATAGCTCGCGATCATGACGCCGAGCGTGATGGGCCAAGCCAGCAGGAGCAGTAGGATGAGCAATGCGGTGCGGCGTAGTCGGGATCGCTGGCGATAGGGGCGCATGGCTAGGAAGGGAGGGGGCGGGTGGTTGGGTGAGACAGGTAGCCGGCCAGTTGTCGCCACTGTGCCAGCTTGAGGTCATAGGCCATGGTGTGGGCCGGGCTGCTGGAAGGCAGGGCCAGGCAGGGTAGCGATATGCCTTGGTGGGCCAGCTGTTTTTGCCCCAACCTGGCAGCAGTACCGCCATTGAAGGCAATCTGGGCCAGGGTAGGCAGGCTGGCCAGCAGATGGGCCAGGTCGTTCTGGGCGTGCTTGCGTATGGCGGCATCCAGACTGCCAGCGCGCTCCGCCTCGGCTATCACATCCCATAGGCCCACACCGTGCTGCAGTAAGGTAGCCAGGCGCTGATCATACGGCATGGTGGCCAGTGGCTCATCCAGCACGGCACCCATCAGGCGCCAGAATTGATTCTGTGGATGGGCATAGTAGCGGCTGGCCTTGAGTGAGGCCTCGCCCGGCAGGCTGCCCAGTATCAGCAAGCGGGTGTGGTTATCGACTATCGGCGGCAGGCAGCGCTTGCGTTCGCTCATGGCGTGCTCTGGAATAATTCCAACTGGCGTAGCAGGGCTTTTTCCTCTTCAAAGCGTACCCCGACGCCCAATAGCCGTACCGGTCTACGTTGCCGTGCCCATCCCTCGGTCAGCAGTGCCTGCCACACCTCATCGGCGGGGTGGGTGGATATGCATTCGACCGTGGTGTGACTGAAGTCGTCAAAGCGTATCTTGACGAAGGCCTTGTAGGGCAAGGGAGCATCCTTGGCCCGCGCCAGTCGCTCGCGGAAATCGGCAATCAGGGCCTGCAGTTCGATGCGGCAAGCGTCAAGGTCGCGTAAGTCCTGGACGTAGGTGGTCTCGACCGACAGGGATTTGCGAGGCTGGTCGTTGCTGACGGGGCGCTCATCATGGCCGCGGCAGAGTTCATACAGGCGTTGGCCAAAACGCCCGAAATGGCGGGTGAGTTTTTCCAGTGGCCAGTCGCGCAGATCCGCACAGCTTTGGGCCCCCAGTTCATTGAGTTTGGCCGCCGTAACCTTACCGACACCGAACAACTTGCCGACCGGTAGTGCGGCAACGAATGCGTCGGCCTCGTGCGGGCGGACGACGAACTGGCCGTCCGGCTTGTTCCAGTCACTGGCGACTTTGGCAATGAACTTGTTGGCAGCAATGCCGGCGGAGGCCGTGATGCCGACCTCGGCACGGATGCGATCACGGATGGCAAGCGCCATGCGGGTGGCGCTGTTCTGGAAATGCGGGGCGTTGGTGACATCAAGATAGGCTTCATCCAGCGAAAGCGGCTCGATCAGCTCGGTGAAATCGCGGTAGATGGCGTGGATCTGGCGTGAGGCTGCGCGGTAGGCATCGAATCGGGGTGGCAGCAGGATCAAGCCTGGGCAGCGCTTGATTGCCTGGCTGGTCGCCATGGCGGAGCGCACGCCAAAGCGGCGCGCTTCGTAATTGCAGGTGGCGATCACCCCGCGCGTCTCGGCCCTGCCGCCAACGGCGACGGGCTTGCCCCGTAGGCTGGGGTCGTCGCGCGTTTCCACCGATGCGTAGAAGCAGTCGCAATCGATATGTATGATTTTACGCTGGGTGCCTGTCATGGCCGACGTGCCTGTTGCCTGGACGAATTGGAGAACGTTCGTATTCTCGCTGAGCCGGCGCTGCCGGCCAAGGGGCCATGGCGCAGGCTGAGGCACTCATCGATGACTTGAAGTCACCACCGGCCCTCAAAAACCGTACTTGTGCTGCAGGGTCTTGATGGTGGCGTGTTCGGTCTTCATAAAACGATCGAACTCGGCAATCAGCTTAGGGTGGCGGATGCTGGAGAGATAGTATTGGCTGTCCTGAATGGGCATGAGCTTGGGATCGGGCACCAGGGCCTGCTGGATGCCCATATGCTGCAGGTGATAGCGCCCTACCTGCAGGGCCATGTTGGCGCCGTCGACGCGGCCCAGCAGGGTCATGCGAAGCAGGTTGGCCGGGCCTGGGGCTTCTTCCACCTTGATCTGGCCGGCTTCGACTTCGGCCAGGTACTTCCACGGCGTAAAGCCGCGCACCATGCCCAACGTCCGCATGGGTAGACCCAGGCGGGCAGGTTGGACCAGGATCACGTCCTGAAAGGTCAGGGTGGGCACTGAGTAGTGGACCTGCTTGCCCTGCTTCTGTGCCTTGCCCCAGCGCGGATGATCGGGATACGCCAGATCGACCCGATCACGAACATGGTAGGGCGTGATGCGTTTGATCGGCAGGGGCAGGTAAGTGAACTGGTGGCCGCTGTGCTGGGCAAACAGGTCCAGCAGCTCGCGGGCGTAGCCACGGTACTGTCCGTCTGCCGTACTGTAGATGGGGAAGTAGTCGACATCCTCGACGGCGATGGTATAGCTGGCGGCGCTAGCCTGGCAGGCCATCAGGTAGGTAGCGCCAGCTATCCAGGCACGCATGGCATCAGGCCTGTGTGCGCGCCTTGACCATCTTGACCAGGCGCTCGAACAGGCCGATGTCCTGTTCGTTCTTGAGCAAGGCTCCGGAGAGTGGTGGCAGCCCATTGCCTGCGCGGAGTGCCGTGGGTGGCACCTGATCTGCCAATAGCAACTTGAGCCAGTCTATCAATTCCGAGGTCGACGGCTTCTTCTTAAGGCCGGGCATGTCGCGCAAGGCGTAGAACAGTTCCATGGCTTCGCTCAGCAGTTCCTGATGCAGCTGCGGGAAGTGCACATCCACGATCTGCCGCATGGTGTCCTTGTCGGGGAAGCGGATGTAATGGAAGAAACAGCGGCGCAGGAAGGCGTCTGGTAGTTCCTTCTCATTGTTGCTGGTGATGATGATGATGGGGCGATGCCGGGCGGTGATGGTCTGGCGGGTTTCATAGACATCAAAGGCCATGCGATCCAGCTCGCGCAGCAGGTCGTTGGGGAATTCGATGTCGGCTTTGTCGATCTCGTCTATCAGCAGCACTGCCTGCTGTCCGCTCTCGAAGGCTTCCCACAGTTTGCCGCGGACGATGTAGTGGGCAATATCGTTGACCCGTGGGTCGCCCAGTTGGCCGTCGCGCAGGCGCGATACCGCATCGTATTCGTACAGGCCTTGCTGTGCCTTGGTGGTGGACTTGATATGCCAGCTGATCAGCGGGGCGTTCAGGCTGCGTGCGATTTCTTCGGCCAGCAGGGTCTTGCCGGTACCCGGCTCTCCCTTGATCAACAGGGGGCGTTGCAGGGTAATGGCGGCATTGACGGCCAGCATCAGGTCTGGCGTGGCGATATAGCTGTCGGTACCGGTAAAGCGTGGGGCGGAACTCATGCGTGCATCCTGTGTTGGCACCTGCCATGGGGCAGGTTCTGTAAGATGCCGCGATTTTACGGGCAGAGCCGGCTTGGCTGCCAACTCTGCCTGCATGGAGCGCTTACAAAGCGCTGCTTACTTGGCGTAAGCGGCTTCGATATCGTCCAGCGACAAGTGCCAGCGATCCAGCATATGGGCATAGATGGCCAGTTCCGGTTCGGAGATCGAGCGGTCGGCCTTGGCCATATCCAGTGCCAGGGTGGCGACCAGTAGCTGCTTCTTGGGCTCGGTCACGGTATCGAGCAGGTCATCCACCCGTTGCCGGTCGACTAGCTGGATACGGCCTTCGTCGTCAGCTTCATCGCTGAGGTCGTTGCAGTAGGCATGCAGCACTTCGATAAAGCGGGTGCGGCTGATATCGAGTGCTTCGTAGATATGCAGGGTTTCCAGGCTATCAATCTCGCGCGGGTCGAGATTGCCGTCACTCATCATCAGCATCACCAGCAGGCGAGCCATGGATTCGGGGCTGTTGGCGGGGTATTTCTTCATCATCGCATGTGCTCCTGCTCGTTCTCGGTTTTGTAACAGCGATCAAACAGCCGGGACGGGATGCCCCAGGGCGTTCAGGAATTCGGCCGGTACGGCGGCCAGCTTCTTGTTCTGGTAATCGAAAAATACCACGCCTGTCTTGGCATGGAGTACTTCACGGCCATCGGATTGCTGGCGGAAGCGGTAGTAGAGGTCACAGCCATACTTGCTGAACTCGTCGGCGGTGACTTCGGCGACCAGGGTTTCGCCCCAGAACGCTTGGTTCTTGTAGACCAGTACGGCATCGGTTTGAATCAATCCGTAGCCGGCGATGTCCAACTCACTGAAGCCCAGCGAGCGCAGAAACCGCAGCCTTGCCTCGTGGGCTAACGTGAGCGCGGAATCGTTGCCCAGATGACCACCGTAGTTGATGTGGCCTATGCCTATCTCGATCGGAGTGGAGTAGGGGAAATGCTCGGGCAGATCCAGTTTTACGCGGGCCATCTATCAATCATCTGCTAAGTTCTTGTGCCGAGTGTAAGCCTCGCTGCGGTCTATCGGCAACCGCAGGGCTATAGTGAGTGAGTGGATGTATCTGCGCTGCATCTGAGGGGAGGGGTGACATCATGTATCAACGCATACTGGTACCGGTGGACGATAGCGAGACATCAAGACTGGCCTTGGTGGAAACCACCCGCTTTTGCTGCGAGCAGCATGGCAAGACCCGCTTGGTGCATGTGATCGATCTGGCGCAGTTCACCTGGGGAGGGGCTGAGTTCGTGGATGTGGGTGAATTGCAGACCAACCTGCGGGAGAACGGCCGTAAGGTGCTGGAGAGCGCACATGCCCTGCTGCAGGAAAATGGCGTGGAAACCGAGACGGCGATGATAGAAATCTGGGGTGGTTCGATTGCTACTGCCCTGATCGGCGACGCGAGGAGCTGGCAGGCTGATATCATCATCATGGGTTCGCATGGCTGGACCGGCCTCGATCATCTGCTGATGGGCAGTGTAGCGGAAGGGGTGATCAGGCATGCGCCCGTGCCGGTTCTCCTTTTCCCCATCAAGCGCCAGAAATAAGTGTCTGAATCTATCCTCAAACCCCTCGTGCCCTTGGCGGTGACTGATCATCGTCGTGACATACTGGGCTTCAAGTACATCTACCCAGTGGTTTCCCGCCGTGCGGGTGGCGTCTCGGTGGGTATCAACCTGAATCCCAATAATGCCTGTAACTGGCGCTGCGTATATTGCCAGGTACCTGAGCTAGTACGTGGCAATGCACCGGTGCTGGATCTGGTGCAACTAGCCGATGAGCTGGATGCGATGCTGGAAGAGATCGTGCATGGCGATTTCATGCAGCGTAGCGTGCCGGAAGAGGCGCGCAGGCTGAATGACCTGGCCCTCTCCGGCAATGGTGAGCCGACCTCCAGCAAACAGTTCGGTGAGGTGGTGGATCTGCTCGGCGATGCCATGCTGCGTTTTGGTTTACTGGGGCAGATCAAGCTGGTACTGATTACCAATGGTAGCCAGATGTACAAGCCTGCTGTGCAAGCGGCACTCGCCCGTATGGCGGCATTGGGGGGGGAGGTGTGGTTCAAGTTCGACCGCGCACCGGTGGATGGATATAGCGAGGTCAACCAGATTGCCTTGAGCGAGGCACAGGTCGTGCGTCACATGAAGGCGGCCACGGCGCACTGCCCGACCTGGTTGCAGACATGCATGTTTGCCACGGATGGGTTGCCACCTTCAGAGGACGAGCAGCAGGCTTGGCTGGACCTGGTGCTGTCAGCATGTGCGGAAGGGGCGAATCTCGAGGGGGTGCTGCTGTATGGACTGGCAAGACCCTCTACACAGCCGGAAGCCCCTCGCTTGAGCCGCTTGCCAGAGGCCTGGATGCAGGCTTTCGCTGACCGCATTGCGGCTTTGGGGTTGTCGGTAAAGCTGAGCCTCTAGCTTGGGTGGCTGAAAATGTAAAACGCGCACCAGGGGGTGCGCGTTCTACTTTTCGGATACTAGGGTCAGGCTTACTGGCCTTCGGGCTCACCCTCTGGGCGTGCTTTAACGGCTTTTTGCAGGCTTTTGTACAGATCCGGGTGGTTCTCCTTGAGATACTCGATAATTTCGAAGTCCTCACGGCGTACCCGGGTCAAATCTACTTGCTCCACATGTACCAGACGCAACAGCTCCTTGACGGGCTTGGGCATGTTGCGGCCGCTCTCATAGCGGGAGCCACCGCTTTGTGTCACGCCGATCTTGGTCCAGAACTCTTGCTGGTTCAGGCCCAATTTGCGACGCACATCGCGGGGGTTGAACATCTTGTCGAATAATTTCATGGCGGTCGTCCGCAATCCTGTTATATCGGTCTGTCATGCCGGCCACATTGGCCGATATGTCGAATGCCGGTGCTGGCTGTAAATGCCAGTCTGACGCCAAACTAGCTGCTTGGTTCATGCCCCCCTGCAATCGGCATACATCCTGAGTCTAGCGCAATGCAATTTTACTGCGACTCTGCGCTATGCGCGAGGCATGTTGCAATGCGGCGCTGCTTATGCCAGCCATTCTGACATCAAAACCACCTGTTTGTCCTTTACAAACAACATCATTTGTAAAATTTATCAGCCCCATGCTAATTTTGTATTGGACGATAAATTTTTCGAACGGTAGCCTTAACGCATAATTTACGTAGCAACTTGCTCATCGGGGATTTTGTTACTAATCACACGGCCTGTCTAGGCAAGTTGTGCGAGGCGATGATGACGCTTTCCCGCTGCTGCTGGGCCTGCAGGAGTGAGTCCGCGCGGTCAAAGTTTTGCGCGACGGTATGATATATCTAATATTCTCTTAGTGACTGACTTTGTTAGGGTTATCCCCTAGTTTTTGCAGGGTGCAACTACCGGCGTGTTTGTTAGACTCGACGGTTTTGATGGATCAGCAACGGGCCTGCCGGGCCAGAAGCGACAAGGTATGAGCACACTGGTTGACAAGATAGTTCAGGAAATCCGCGATGATATTTTTCGGGGTGGCCTGGCTCCGGGCGAACCCTTGAAGCAGGTGGAGCTGGCCAATCGCTATGGTGTCAGCCCCATTCCCTTGCGAGAGGCCTTACAGCGCTTGCAGGTGGAAGGCTTGGTTGAGTATTTCGCATACCGTGGTGCCATTGTGGCGCGGATGCGCAAGGGCGAGGCTGCCGACATTGCTGACATCCGCAACGCGCTGGAGGCGCTGGCTTTCCAGATTGCCATGCCGACGATGGACGAGGCGCTGATTTCCAGCCTGGAAGCGATTACCAATGAACTGGAATCGCCGCGCGGCCTGGATGCCAGTTTCTTCATGGAGCGCCTGCATCACTACTATGCGGTGTTGCTGTCCAAGTCCAACAGGCCGCTGCTACTGGACATGATACAGACCAACCTGAAGCGCGCTACCCGCTATTATGCGGAGGTCGTGCGCATTACTGACGGCCAACGCCCGGCAGATGCACCATCGCGCCATACCTATATCGCTGCACTGAGGGCTGGGGATGTGGGCTTGCTGGAGCAGCACATGCAGCGCCTGCATGCGGCATATGTCAGTTTTATCGAGGCGAACTTCGAAGACTGAATGGTTGCTGCATATAACAACAAAGCCGGCATAGCCGGCTTTGTTGTTTTGTGGGTCTGGTGATCAGTGCTCGTTCTCGGCATTGAGCCAGTGATCAAGCTGATCCAGCGTGTAGTAGAGCTTGTCGATGGAGGTGTCGGGTTCTGGCTTGTCGTCGAACTTGCGCCAGTAGCGAGCATGCGCCTTGCGCGATAGCCAGCGATCCTCCTCCAGTGCCTCCCGGTTCAAGCTGACGCCATGGCGGGCCAGGATGGGTTCCAGCTCGTCGGCACGGCGGCGCAGGTCTTCGCGGGTGTGCTGGTAGGCGTGTTCGCACATATTCTCCCGATCGGAGTAGCTGAACACGTTGGAGAAGAAGATTTCTTCATCGCCGTGGCTGGGCTCGAACAGTACGACGTCCGCCCCTTCATAGGTATTGGCGTAACGCTGCATGCCAACGCGCATGCGCGAATGGATGATGGAGCGGAAGGTTTGCGATAACACGACGGGTAAGCCGCCACGCATCAGGCGATCACGGGTATTGGGGTGGCCATGCGGTGCCAGGCGGGCATCGAACGGCACGATGGGATTGATGCAGATAACCAATTGGGCGGCTTCATCAAGACTGATGGAGGTGTGCAGGGTCTTCTTCAGGGCGCCATCCACATAATGATCGCCGTCGATCTCTACTGGCGGAAACAGGCCTGGCAGGGCTGCTGAGGCTTGTACGGCCTTGGAGATGGGCACGTGATCGTGACCGCGCCCGCCGAATTTGACCGAGCGGCCCGTATCGAGGTCGGTGGCGACGATATAAAGCTTGGTCTTGAGTGCGCGAAAATCGTTGGTGCGGCCACCGCTGGTAAAGACGCGATTGAGGAAGTGGTCAATTTCGCTATTGTCGAACAGGCCGGTAGGTATGGCGTGAGACAGCTGCATGAATGCGCCGGTCAGGCCAACTTCTCGCGGATGGGTGATGAAATCCCAGAACGAATCCAGCAACAGCTCGGGTATGGCCATCGCCCGGCGGAAGTACTCGCGATAGGCGGGCCGCAGGAACTGATCAGGCTCGAATGGAATATCACGCGAGTCATTGGTGATGAAGATGCGGTACATCTCGCTTGGAGAGATGCCGTTGGCCAGCGCTGCCGAGATAAACCCCCCCGCGCTGACGCCGACATAGACATCCAGGTCGGTGAAGTCCATGCCTACCAAGGCCTCATCCAGCGCGCACAAGGCGCCTACCTCGTAAATGGCACCTAAGGGGCCGCCTGCGGCCAGGTTGAGGCCGATCTGCGGCTTGATGGGTTTACGCGTGGCGCGTGGCATGGTGCTACTCCGGGGAGGCGGGGCGTGGATTGTAGAGCAATTGCTTGGTTAACCACTATGGGTAGATACCAATGCCCATTGCGCTATGCCAGGTTCTGGTGGAATGCCTCTGTGGTGAGCACAAATCCATTCCAGCAGAATCCAGCAAAACGGGGCGGGCGTTTAACGCACCGCCCCGTCTAGGCTGTATTGAGCTGATCAGGCCTTGGCAGCGGCGGCCTTGGCTTCCGGCTTGGCTTCTTCAGCCTTGGCGGCGGGCTTGGCGGCTTGCTTCTTCAGCAGCTCATTGACGCTCTTGTTCAGCTCGTCGATGCGCTTGTTCAGGTCGGCCAGATCCTTGTTGCTGGGCACGCCCAGTGCGTTCAGGGCGCGGGCAACGCGGTCTTGGAACACTTGTTCCAGCTTGTCCCAGGTTTCGGTAGCTTTGCTGGTTACGGCCACAACTTTCTCCTCAGCCGACTTACGGCTCTTTTCTTCAACTTGCTTGCCGGCTTCAACCAGGCCGTCGAATGCCTTGACGCCTTCACCTTGGGCCTTGGCGAAAGCGCCCAGGCCGGCCAGCCAAATCTGGTTGGCGGATTCAAGGATGACGTGGGCGTATTGTTTCTCTTCGGTAGCTTTCTTCAGCGACTTTGCCATGATGGACTCCTAGTTCTAAAAGTGGAAAACAAAAAACTTTGAAATGGTGGGCGCGTTACGCCGAACTTGCGTTACTCCCAAGCACCGCTCTGGCTGGCGGCTCTTATAATCGACCACCAGAATGCTTGCTTGGCGACCTGTGTTGGAATGAATTATCGCGAGGTAGTTGCGCTAAGTTCCAGTTTTTTATCGGTTTTTTCTTTTGCTGTCTGGTGTCGAAACCACACTGTCGTATCATCGCAACGTCGTAGTTCCGCCCCTTTTGGGTGCAATCGCTTGCTGCAACGGGCTTTCTGCAGATGCGTTTGCACCACGCTGTAGGATTTTTGCCAATCACTTTTTTGCCACAGCATGCTCGCCACACCTGATGAAGAGATAGTCCAAAGCGGCCTGAGCCGTCCCCGTTACCTGCTGGCACGCTGGCAGGCCGATAGGTTGGCGGTGACCTATGCAGACCTAAGGGAAAGCGAGCGCTATGCCCAGGCGACGGCTTTTTTTCTGAGCGACCTCTACGGCCCCAAGGATTTCTCCAAGCGCGACCAGGATGGCGAGCGCATCGTTGGCAAGATGCGGGCCTTGCTGCCAGCCCGGGCGATGGCGGCGATTCAGAGTGCGCTACACCTCAATCGACTGAGCCATGAGTTGGATGCGGCGATGGCAGTGCAGCTGTTCGACGAAATGGGCTTGCAGGCCATTGATGCCGCCAGCTATGCCGAGGCGTACCGTCGCTGCGGACTGGAGGCCAGGCGCGAGCAGATCGACCTGGTGGACAACCTGGGGCATGAGCTGGATGCGGTGGTGCAGAAGCCATTGGTACAACTGGCGCTGAAGTTGGCGCATGGGCCGGCGCATATGGCCGGTTTGGGTGAGCTGCAGGATTTCCTGGAGCGTGGCGTGGCGGCATTCCTGCATATGAAGGGTGCAGATGAGTTCCTGGCGACCATCCGTGAGCGCGAAACTCGAATACTGGAGCGGATTGCCGCGCGCGAGCAGGATCCATTCCGTTGAACGCGTACTGTTGCGAATGATTGCAGGACTTGAGATTTGCCATTTACGCTTTGCCCATGCTATTCGCGCGTTCACTAAACTTATATAGCAAATTTCGATCACCACACCCCCGAACGCCCCGCTTGCGGGGCGTTTTGCATGGTTTTTGAGGTTTTCTCGGTTTTTTTGCAGGGCGTGATGTTCCGCTGTGTGTGAGTTGGCGCGGGTTTTGGCTGTGAAGCGATAAAAAGAGGGTGTTGCGGAGATATTACAGATCAGCGACTTAGGCGTGTTGGTGCGGAAAGTAGCGGAATTTT
>NZ_BSOG01000004.1 GCF_030160395.1 Chitinimonas prasina | reverse complement strand
CAAACCGCTCCGGTTTGGCACGGGCGAGTTTCTCCCGGATTTCCAGGGCCTGAAGAGCTTTCTCCGCCGCCTCCTCACTACGACCCAAGTCGCCCAGGTGGCTGGCGTAATTGCTCAGTGACGTTGCCCAATCTGGCTCAAACCGCTCCGGTTTGGCACGGGCGAGTTTCTCCCGGATTTCCAGGGCCTGAAGAGCTTTCTCTGCCGCCTCCTCGCTACGACCCAAGTTGCTCAGCTGGCTGGCGTAATTGCTCAGTGACCTTGCCCATTCCGGCTCAAACCGCTCAGGTTTGGCACGGGCGAGTTTCTCCAGGATTTCCAGCGCCTGAAGAGTTTTCTCCGCCGCCTCCTCGCTACGACCCAAGTTGCCCAGGTGGCTGGCGTAATTGCTCAGTGACGTCGCCCATTCCGGCTCAAACCGCTCCGGTTTGGCACGGGCGAGTTTCTCCAGGATTTCCAGCGCCTGAAGAGCTTTCTCCGCCGCCTCCTCACTACGACCCAAGTCGCTCAGGTGGCTGGCGTAATTGCTCAGTGACAGCGCCCAATCGGGCTCAAACCGCCCCGGTTTGGCACGGGCGAGCTTTTCCATGATTTCCAGTGACTGAAAGGCATTTTTCTCGGCCTCGTTAATAAGACCTTGCCAGCTAAGCCAAGTAGCTAAATCACCCAATGTGCGACCTTTATTGGCTTGATCTTCGCTGGTGATACGACCTGCTTTGCATTCAATTTTTGTCAGCTGAGCCTTGAACACCATAACCCCCAAGTCGACGAGCGGGATAGTTTCATCTGTTAAGTGTTTTACCAATATTCCGCTGACTTGGTTTTTTCTTTGCGTATTCAGAAGTGAAAAGGCGTTCTCAATGCTATGAGACAACGGCCCCGGGGTTTCAATCATCACAGCGACGAAGTCGTCGGCGCAGGTTAAAAAATACTCGCCCAACAAAGGTTCGATCATGTCTGCAAGCTCGGCCCGGTGCCGCAGCAGCCGGGCAAGCACGGTCAACGCTGAGCGCCGCACACTAGCCTGTTTGTGCCCTAGCACAGCGCGCAGCAAATTGGCCCCATTCACCCCTAGCAGCACTTGGGCGACTAATGCTTCGCCCAATAAATCCGGCCGGAGGGCCTGTACTCCCTGGCGCCCAGGGTAAAGCGGGGCTAATTTGCCGAACAGCGATTTGAACCGCGCCTTATCCTCGCCAGCGTCAACCCACAACGCCTCACCCTCACGCGGGGTGTGCAGACCATTGACCAGCGTTGCCAGTGCCATGAACAAACTGGCGCTCTCTTCGTGAGGCGTGGCACTGGCTGGGATATCCGCAAGCACTTTCTGCCAATAGCGTCGCTCATGGCCAATCAAAGCCCGGGCTACCGCCTCTGCAGAGCCGGGCTGCTCCCCATGCAAGGCCAGAAGCGCCACCATCTGCACATATAGCGGATGCCCGAAATGGTCGTCCGCCAAATGCGGAATGGCCAGCAGCTCGGGGGTGGCGAGTCGTTCCGCAAATGCGGCCATGGCGCGTCGATACGCTGATAGCCGGCTTGCCTGGGAGTCGTGCAACTTAGGCAGCGTATAGGGGCCAGTGGTAGCTCGCCCCCCCAGCAATGCTTCGCATTCGGCGTCTTTGCCCGCAAGCAGATCCCACCATTCGCCCCCATCCCGTGCCAGTAGTACGATCCGGAAAGGATGATTCAGCGAGGCCTTCAGCAGCGTTTTCAGTAGTTTCAGCAATTCCTGCTGACGGGTTTCTGCATAATCGATGACTAGGCAGACCGGCTGTTTGGTCAATGCCAGGCTACGCACCGTGTTTTCAATCTGCGCATCTTTGTTGGGTAAAAAGCCGCTTTGCCAGCCTTCTTCATTCAGTCGTAGACACAACTCCAGCGCTAGGCGCGTTTTTCCGGTACCGCCCACGCCAGTGAGCAAACGAAGAGAAATGGGATATTCTATTGACTTGGCCCAGTCAAGCTGCTCACGCAAAAAAGGCTCGCGATCCGCATCAAAGGGCAGAACGGCTTCTTCTGCCTGCAGTAGCCTGCTGTGGCTCAGCCCAGCATCAGGGCGCCAAACCGGACGGGGCATTTCTAGCATGGGCTTACTAGTTGTCGCCATCGGGGCAGATTCTGCTTGCACCTGCTGATGCTTTGGCGCTGACTGCGCTATCGGGGGGCGCACCACCTCCTCCCAATTCAGCGCTTCGGCCAGTGCCTGCGCGCAATTAGCCCAGCTGTATTTGTCAGCACAGTATTGCCGCAAGCGTATGGCCTTATCCCGAGCTTGCTGAGGATTTTTAGCGACCTCCAGAATAAGCTGGGTCAGTTGCTCCAGATCGCGATCCTTGAAGAAGGGCTCTTCATGACTGCCCAGGACATCGATTGGATGCACTAGATTTTTGAAAATGCCATCATCATAATCGTGCAGCAAACGATAAAGCCCGCTTTTCTGACTGACGATCAACGGTACTCCAGCTGCAATCGCCTCCCATCCGACCAAACCAAACCCTTCATGCCAGGATGGCATCATCGCTACATTAGCATTGCGCAAATCCGCAAACAGCTCCGCGCGATTGGTGGTAAACGGTAGGGCATTCATGGGAAAAACACGGCCTGCGTGATGCTCGGCATAGTTTTTCAGTTCAGCTTCCGCCTCCGCGTGATCAGAACTGGCGTTTTGCTCAAAATCGACACCCCTCAGCGTCAACGCCGGCTGATTCGTGCCGTGCAACACATCGGGGAGCGCTGTATCGACACTCGCCTTCTTGATTGCATTGGCAAAGGCAGCCACCCCCAAATGGCCCTGCTTGAGTTTTTTGGCATCGTCGCTGAGCCGTCCGCTGATAAAGCCTTTAAAGTTGCGTGAGGGATTCTGCCTAACTTGAATGTCCGGCATTCCCGGCACCAGCATGGCAATGTGGGACTCATCCAGCATGTCAACCAGCGCATCACGTAGCCATGGCCCAACGGCCAGCTTGATATCAGCCTGTTCAAACAGCGTTTTCTGCTCTGTGAATTTCTGATGCGCCATTGCGCTGTTTTCGCAGAACGATTCGTAATCCTTGTAACTCATGTGGTGAATAAGCGCAGACTTGCCACCACAATGCTGTGCTGCACGTATCGCGATGCCCCCCGTGATGCGGTCATGGCCAAGCCAGACAGTGTGCGCGCCATCTATCTCAACACCTTGAGCCTGCAGCGCGTCCTTTGCCTGAGGCGCCAGGTCGGCCGGAAACCCTTTTCTTCCAATCAAGTTAAGTGAAACCAGTTGAACCAGTCTGTCTTTCGCTTCCAGAATCTGGGCATCATCCGTTTCAAGCACAACGCAAACCGTCCGGACACGCCCATGAAATGCAATAGCAAAGTGGGTTAGTAAATCTTGGTTAAAGCTGTTGATACCACCAAATTGCGTTCCCCAGCGGTCCGAAAAAGCTATCAGTGTTTTCATAGGATGTGCCATAAATTGAGTCCACTGAGGTGGTGTAAATAGCGCAGATAAGCTGCCAATGATCCATCACAGGTCACCTGCTTAGCAACGTACGCATGAAAAATCTGCAGCACGATCTTGACCGGCAAGCACGAGTGATCAGTTCAAGCAGAATCCACACCGTACCCGTGTACTGTCCGCCGCCCGCGCCTGCTGCGTGCCAGCACTTGCCCGCCCAGCCAGAACCGCAGCGCTGGGTGCCGCTAGCAGCGCTTAAAGCTGCCCAGGCAGGGGCAGTGGCGTGCCGCTCTTTACGGTGCGTATGGCGAAGTTGCTGGTGATGTCCTGCACCATGCTGAGTGCCTGGAGCTTGCGCACCAGTTTTTCGTAGTCGGGCAGGTCGCGCACCACGACTTCCAATAGGTAATCGAAAGCGCCCGACACCACGTGGCAGGCGATCACCTCGTCCATGGTGGTGACGGCTTCTTCAAACAGCCTGACGGCGTCTTCGCGGTGGTGCATCAGCCGTACGTTGACGAATACCGTGGTGGCCAACTGCAGCAGCTTGCGGTTGAGTACGGCCCGGTAGCTGCTGATGATGCCGCTGTCTTCCAGCCGCTTGAGCCGGCGTGCGCAAGGCGAGGGCGAGAGGGCGACGCGCTCGGCCAGTTCTACCGTGCTGAGCCGGCCTTCCTGTTGCAACAGCTGCAGCATCTGCCTGTCTATGCGGTCCATGGTCTGAGTAGTCTTGGTGGTTTCCACTCATATTGTGGGGTTGATTGGTGGATATTGCCAATATCGGTGAGCTGCCATGCGAACTATGCCCATAAACACCCTGGCTTGCGGCGGATAATTTGCGCATTCCCCGCCCCGCTGGAGTTCTGCCATGACTACCCCTGTCGATGCCCGCCTGACGCTGCCTGCCGGTGGCCTGGTCGACACCCTTGATGCGCAGCGCCGTGGCGTGATGCTGGGGGTGGCTGCGCTGGTGGTGACGGTATTGATCTGGGCGGGGTTCTTCTTGTCGCTACGTGCCGGTGCGCGTGCCAACCTGGCGCCGGATGAGCTGGCGCTGGTGCGTTTTGGCCCGGCGGGCCTGGTGTTTCTGCCTGTGCTGCTGCGGCAGTGGCGGCGCATTGCAGCCGTGCCCCTGCACCATCTACTAAGCATACTGGCGGGCAGTGGCTTGCCTTACTTTCTGGTGGCCGGCCTGGGTATGCGGCACGCACCGGTCAGCGATGGGGCGACCCTGATACCGGGCACCTTGCCCCTTTTCGTGGCGGCCATCTCCGTCTTGCTTTACGGCCAGGCCTGGGCCAGCGTCAAGCTGCGGGCACTGGGCTTGATCGCGGCCGGCGTGGTGCTGATGCTCTTGCTTAATCATGGCAGTGGCGATATCTGGCAGGGCTATGGCTTGTTCCTGTTGGGTAGCCTGATGTGGGCCAACTTCACGGTGTCGCTCAAGCAGTCTGGCCTCAGCCCTTGGGAGGGCGCTGCCGTTATCTCCTGTGGCTCGCTGGCTTTGCTGGCCGTTTGGCTGGTGCTGCATCCTCCCGTCGGGCTGCTGGCCCTGCCGGTGGCGTCGCTGGGTTTCCATGTCGCGGTGCAGGGCTTGGGTGTGGGCTTGCTGTCCACGCTCTGCTACGCCTTTGCCATTGCTCGCTTGGGTGCTGGTCGGGCGGCGGCTGCGGGTGCATTGACGCCGGTAGTCGCGTCGGTGCTGGCACTGCCCTTGTTTGGGGAAGTGCCCACGCTGGCGTCCCTGCTGGGCATGGGCTTGATCGTGGCTGGCGTGGTGCTGACCCACCGTTTGTCCCGATAGGGTTGGCGCCACTGCCGGCTCATACTCTCTGCAGGTGCAACGTCCTGGTACTTGCTCGCGGCGCGCTTGCGTGTTTCTTACCTATTTTTACTTGGAGTCACCCATGTTCCAGAATCTGAGCCCTGCGGCTGTTGATCCGATATTGTCGGTAGCGGAGGCTTTCCGCGCAGATGGCCGCACCCACAAGCTGGATCTGGGCGTGGGGGTGTATCGCGATGCCGCCGGCAACACGCCTGTGATGGCGGCAGTGCGCGAGGCGGAACAGCAGCTTGCGGCCAATCAGCCCAGCAAGAGCTACGTTGGCCTGGCGGGCAATCTGCGCTTCAACCGTTGCGTGGAGCAACTGGTGCTGGGGCAGGAGGCTGACGCCAGCGCCTGGGTGACCATACAGACCCCTGGGGCCAGCGGTGCCTTGCGCTTGGTGGCAGACCTGATTGCCGCCAGCCGGCGTCATGCCAAGGTCTGGATCAGCGACCCCAGCTATGTGAACCACGCGCCCATCATGCAGGCTGCCGGCCTGGCGGTTGAGCGCTATCCCTATCTGGACGTGGCGACAGGCACCCTGCGGCGCGAGGCCTTTCTTGAGGCGGTGGCGGGCTTGGGCCAGGATGATGTGCTGCTGCTGCATGGCTGCTGCCACAACCCCAGTGGCCTGGACCTGACCCTGGCCGATTGGCAGGCGATTGCCACCATGGCGCAGGCACAGGGATTCCTGCCGTTTGTCGATATGGCCTACCAGGGTTTTGGCGATGGGCTGGAACAGGATGCCGCCGGTTTGCGGGTATTGGCTGCGGCTTGCCCCGAAATGCTGCTGGTGTATTCGTGCTCCAAGCATTTTGGCCTGTATCGCGAGCGTACTGGCGCTGCCATGGTGAAATCGGCGCAGCCTGCGCTGGTGCGCGGCAAGTTGTTCGAACTGGCGCGGCGCAGCTACACCATGCCGCCGGACCATGGTGCCGAGATCGTGGCCATGATCATGGCGTCTGATGACTTGCGGGCCAGCTGGCAGGTCGAGCTCGAAGCCATGCGCCTGCGCATGCTGGCTAGTCGCGACAGGCTGGCTACAGCATTGGCGCAGCGCGGCCTGGCGGCAGACTACCTGCGCAAGCACAAAGGCATGTTCTCCATGTTGCCACTAAGCGACGCGGCGATCGCCCGGCTGCGCGATGAATTTGCCATCTACCTGGTGGCAGGTGGCCGCATCAATCTGGCGGGCCTGGATGAGAGCCGCATCGATGAGCTGGCCGATGCGGTTGCGCAGGTTAGCCAGGCTGGCTGATTGCCGATGGGGCCTGAAGGTGCTGTCTTAACAGTGCCCTCAAGCTATCGTGGGGGGCGAAGGCCCTGACGATATCGCTGCTGCGCCAGCTGGTGCTTTCCAATACCACCATGCTGGTCTGGCTGGCCGGATAGTAGGTGAGGGTAGCGATGTAGCCTGCGGTATAGCCGCTATGGCTGTATTCGAGCAAGCCATCGGCCTGGCTGATCTGCAAACCCAGTCCATAAGCCAGCGTGCCCCAGCGATGTGGCCGCTCGCTACTGGGGCTGACCATGGCGCGATAGCTGGCCGACGACAGTAGCTTGCCCCCGTGCAGGCAGGCTTGCCACCGTACCAGGTCATCGGCACTGGCAACGATGCCGCCGGAGGCGATGGCGGCCGCGCCCTTGCCTGGCAGTAGCGCACCATCCTCTTGTTCATGCAGGCCTGGCTGCCTGGGCTGCTGGTCCTGCACGGCGGCGCTGTGCATGCCGCACAGCTGGAATACTTCCTTGGCCAGTTGTGCATAGCTTTGCCCGCTGCTGCTGGCCGCTACCTGGCCCAGCAGATCGTAACCTCGATTGGAATAGGCAAACTGGCTGCCGGGCGGGGTGCTGGGCGGGCCAGCGTCACCCGTCAGGCCCGCTGTGTGGTCAAGCAGCTGGCGCAAGGTGACTTGGCTACGCCAGGCAGGGTCGAGCTGTGGAAGATACTTGCCTACCGGTGCATCCAGCTGGGCGCGGCCGGCATCCACCTCGCGCAGGACGATGGCTGCGGTGATCTGCTTGGTCAGCGAGCCGATGACAAAGCGCGGCGGCAGATCGGTAGCGGCGAGTTGCTGGTATTGCCATAGGGTGGCACCCGCACGGCTGATCAGGGCCACCCCCCGGAATGGCCGGTCTGGCAACTGGGCCAGGGCGGCGGTATAGGATGGTAGCGGGTGGGTAGCCAGCGCCAGAGGGCTGATCAGTGCAAGTAGCATGGTGGGGGCCGGTGGAGAGGTGGTGCGGAGTCTCGGCTACTGGTACGCCCAGTGCCACCGTCACGACTGCAACCGCTGTAACGTCCTGGGCGAAGGCATGGCTGTTCTTTGAAAAGGCACTTGGATCGCGCTTTGAACGCGAGTTGTTCGGCGATACAAGCACCTCTCAGGCGATTCTCTGCATCGTAATGTTTCTGGATGCGACTTTTTCAGATTATGCTTATGGAGAGAGCCATTCATCCCTGCAAAGCATGCGAATTCAACTCAAAGGCCGGCCATGAGCCGCGATAAACGTACAGCCCGCCGCGTTCCGGTAGCCTGTCCCGCGCGTATCCGCACTCTGGATATCGGGCCGAGCTATTACGGCACCTGTACCGACCTTTCTGTTGGCGGCCTCACGATACATAGCAACTTCGTGCCCCGCCACGACGAGGAGCTTGAGGTGACGGTGATGCCGCCGCGCAGCGGTGGCAAGCCGGTACCGCCAATGACAGCCAGGGTGAAGGTACGTCGCTGCCATGAGATCGAAGCTGGGTTGACCTATGAAATTGGCCTTGAGATCGTCCAGATACTGACCTGAAGCTTTGGGCTGAGTTCACCGAAAACAAAACGGCGACACCAAGTCGCCGTTTTGTTGTCTGGCAAGAAGCGCTGCCAGGCGAGGGGGCGGCGAGGCTTACTCGGTACGGAACACCGCCAACGTGCCATCGAGCTGCTGTGAGGTCTCACCCAACTGCCGCGCAGCCTCGCCCATGCCCTCTGCCTTGTCGCGATTGGCCTGCATGGTGGCGTTCAGCGCCAGCAATGCCTCCCGTATGGCATCGACCGATTGCCGGGCGGCATCGGCGTCCTGGGCGCTTTCACCCACCACGCCGCTGGTCTGGGACATCAGCTCGGCGGTGCTGGCGATAGCGGCATCTACCGTGCCGGAGGCGGCCACCAGGCCATCAATCTGGCGTGCCTGATCGTCAACCTGCTTGCTGGTGGCTTCGATGGTGGACAGGATGCGGCTGACCATCTCGTTGGTCTTGCCCAGGGTCTCCTTGGTTTGCCCTGCGAGTTTGCGTACCTCATCCGCCACAACGGCAAAGCCACGGCCCATTTCACCAGCACGGGCGGCTTCGATGGCTGCGTTCAGCGCCAGCAGATTGGTCTGTTCTGAGATATCGGCAATGGTGCGAAGTATGCCGGTGATCTCGCGGACATTGCCCGACAGTGTCTTGAAGGCACCGGTGAACTCGCGATTGGCCTGGGCGCCGGCTTCGATCTGGCCAGTCATGGTATCGATTTGCTGGCGGGCATTGCCCAGCATGGCTTCCACCTTGCCTATCTCGGCCCGCAGGCTATTGGCACGCTCGGCCGACTGGGCGGTGACGCTGGCGATCTCGTCGGCGCGGTGGGTGACCACGTCCAGGCCCTCGGCGGCTTGTATGGTGTCGCTGGAGATGGCCGCAGTCTGTTCGACAAACTCGGTGGAAATGCGCGCATTGCCGCCTGAGGCTGACTTGGCTTCGCCCAGTGCCTGCCGGAAGCTGGCCATCAGTTCGTTGAGATTGCGGGCGATATGGCCCAGCTCATCGCCATGGCTGGCATCGACTTGCAGGGTGAGGTTCTTGTCGCGGGCGATGGTATCGATGGTCTGGCTGATGGCCTGCACCCGCCGGACGATAATGCCCACCAGCAGGTAAGAAACCAACATGCCCAGGATGAAGCCCACTGCGCCAATGCCGATCGAGTAGAAGAAGGTGGTTGCCAGTTCCTTGCTGATATGGTCAACCCTGACATCGGCGCCAATCAGGTAGACCTTGCCGTTCTCTGTCTTGAAGGGCACCAGAACGGCGCGCAGGGGGCCGTTGGCGTCGTAGTCGGCATAGCTTTCCTTGCCCTGGCTTAAGGCGGCCTTGGCAGCCTGCGGGGCGCTGGTGAAGTTGGCAAAGTGCTTGTGGTAGGTGTCCTTCTTCTTGTCCTCGGCGCTGAAGCCGTCAGCCAGGTAAACCAGCTTGCCGTCGCTGCTGCCAACAAAATACAGGTAGCTCAGGCCTACCTTGTCGGCCAGTTGTCGCAGCTTCTCGCCTACACGGGTGTATTCGGTATCGGATATCCCGCCTGCAGAGCTACCGCGTGAGATATAGCTGTCACCCACCAGATCAGGCGCTGCGTTGGCTGCGGCGACCAGCTTGCCATCGATGCCGGCCAGTACGGTCTGCGATTTGAGGTAGTAGGCGTAGCTGGTATAGAGCACACCTGTGATGAAGTTGGCGACAAAGAAAATGGCCAGCAGCTTGACCTTGAGAGAGTGGTTGCGCAGCGA
The DNA here is from genome assembly GCF_030160395.1 of Chitinimonas prasina. Classification (GTDB taxonomy): domain Bacteria; phylum Pseudomonadota; class Gammaproteobacteria; order Burkholderiales; family Chitinimonadaceae; genus Chitinimonas; species Chitinimonas prasina. Next base: position 362,052 of record NZ_BSOG01000004.1, on the reverse strand, counting down.
CCAGCCCCCAGACTTGGCAGCAGGTAGGTGGGGGAGCTTGAAGGTCCAGTTCAGTGGCTTGCGCATCGCTTTGTTCTCCGCGTTGACTTGGCTTTTTTATGAGGAAACTATAAGCGATAGCCGATATCCTGGCAGCTATACTGCGTCACTTCCCCGCTTCCTGACTCTAGTTATGATGTTTTCTCCTGCTGTGCAACTGCTGGATACCCCAAGCCCGCTGGCCTGGCGCCTGTTCTTTGTGGCGGGCAAACTATTGCTGCCCGCAGTGGAAGGGGCGGCATTGGCACCGGTGCCAGTACTGGATTTCGAACCGACTGCGAGTAGCCGGCACTATCTGGGCAGGCTGGATGGCCTGGATTGCTGGGCCATTACCCTGCCGGATGTGCCTGACGGCTGGCAGCCCATGGCCTTGCGCGCCGCCATGATGCAGATGCCGGCACCGTTGCTCAACCTGGCGGTGCGGGCGGCACAGATAGTGGAATGGGATAGGACCCACCGCTACTGTGGCGCCTGCGCCACGCCAACCGAGCACAAGCCTGGCGAGCGCGCGCGCGTCTGCCCCAGTTGCGGCCAACTGGCCTACCCCCGCCTGAGCCCAGCCATGATGGCCTTGGTGTGGCGGGAGGGTGAGCTGCTGCTGGCGCGCTCGCCGGGATTTACACCGGGCATTTACAGCGCGCTCGCGGGCTTTGTGGAGCCAGGCGAAACCCTGGAGGAGTGCGTGGTGCGCGAGGTGGAGGAGGAGGTGGGGCTGCAGGTCAGCGATCTACGCTACTACGGCAGTCAGAGCTGGCCTTTTCCGCATAGTTTCATGCTGGCCTTTACCGCACGCTGGGTAGGGGGCGAAATCGTGCCGCAGGCCGGGGAGATCGAGCATGCTGCCTGGTTCCCGCTGGATGGCCTACCGGGCATACCGCCTCGCTTCAGCATAGCGGGACACCTGATACGCGATACGGTGGCTGCCATGCAAGGGGCGGCGAGCTGATGGATGTGACGCTGGTGACGGCTGGCCCCTATCTGGCGGCACAGCCTGATGACTGGTATGTAAGCCAGATACACCACGAGGAGCGCTTGCTGGCAACGGCGTTAGCTGCATTGGGCCTGCAGAGCCAGCGCGCCGACTGGGCTGATGGCCAAGTGGACTGGCGCAAGACACGTTGTGCGGTGCTGCGTTCTACCTGGGACTATTTCCATCGTTACGATGCCTTCTCGGCCTGGCTGGCGGGCGCCGACGTCCAGACCATGCTGCTCAACCCTTTGCCGCTGCTGCGCTGGAATATCGACAAGCACTACCTGGCTGATCTGGCGCAGGCGGGCGTGGCGATAGTGCCTACCCGTTTTGTGGCACGGGGAGATTCGGCCAGCTTGGTGCAACTGGCGGCAGAGCAGGGCTGGGATGCCGTGGTGTTCAAGCCGGCCGTGTCTGGCAGTGCCCGATTGACCTACCGTGCCACGGGCTCGGAACTGCTGGCGCTGCAATCGGTGTTTGCGGCCTGTGTGGCTGGCGAGGACATGCTGCTGCAGCCATTCCAGCCTGAGATTCTTGCCCTGGGCGAGGTGTCGCTGATGGTGATGGATGGCCGTTACACCCACGCCATACGCAAAATGCCCAAGGCAGGGGATTTTCGGGTGCAGGACGACCATGGTGGCACGGTTCAGCCTTATGTGCCGAGCAGGGCCGAGGTGGCCTTTGCCGAGGCCGCCGTCGCCGCCTGCCCAAGTCTGCCGGCCTACGCCAGGGTAGATTTTGTGGTGACGCCAGAAGGGTGCCGCCTGATGGAGCTGGAACTGATAGAGCCAGAGTTGTTCCTGCGCTTCCATCCCCCGGCGGCCGATGCCCTGGCGGCGGCCATTGCCCGGCGTTTGGACACTTAGCTGTAACTGCTAGGCGGTCGCTTGCGGCTGCTTCACGCTTACGGGGCCGGGTTGGTAGCCCATCGTCAGCAAGGCTTGTGATAGCCACTCGGCGGCCGGGCCAGACAGGCCTGGTGGGGCGCTCAGGGTGAATTCGATGTGCAGGCCGCTGTGGCGGGCGTTGCCGTAGCTGGGCAGGCAGGAAAGCTTGATATCCGGATGGCGCGCCAGCAGGTTCTCCATCAGTTCGATCAGGTCACCCTCCTTGGCGTCGGGCACGATCAGGCTGGCGATCTCTTCCACAATACCCAGGTGGCGATAGTGCTGATCCAGCACCCAGCGCACCATGGGGTGGGCCATCTCGGGAAAGCCCGGTACGAAGTAGTGCCGTGCCAGGCTAAAACCGGCGATCTGATTGATGGGGTTGGGGATCAGCTGGCAGCCGTCGGGTAGCTGCGCCATGCGGATACGGTTGGGGTAGGCCGCTTCGCCAAAGCGCTCGGTAATCAGCGCGGTTGCTTCTGGGTGCTGTACCAGGGGCAAGCCCGCTGCTGCTGCGGCAGCCTGCCTGCTATGGTCATCGGGCGTGGCGCCGATACCGCCAAAGCTGAAAACGATGCATTCGCCAGCCAGCGTCTCCCTATATAGGGCGGTCTGTGCGGCTGGATCGTCGCCGATGTAGCGGGCCCAGGCGAGCTGCAATCCGCGGCTGTTCAGTTCTTGGGCGGCAAAGCGCAAATGCTTGTCTTCGCGCCGGCCGGAGAGAATCTCGTCGCCGACGATGATGACGCCAAATTGCTGGGGCATGCTTGGGATACTCCGTGTCGAGAGGTACTGGCGACCCTGACCGGGCCAAGGTGTCCCTCCATCATGGCACGATGAAAACGGCCCGCCTAGGGGCGGGCCGAGCGGGCTGCATGACTCGGTACAACGAGCTTATTCGCCCAGATAGGCGTGCTGTACCTTTTCATTGGCCAGCAGGGCATCGGCGCTGTCGGCGTAAGTGATACGGCCACTTTCCATCACATAGCCACGATTGGCGGTCTTGAGCGCCAGCTTGGCGTTCTGTTCCACCAGCAGCATGGTCACGCCTTCGCTGGCAATCTGCCGGATGATCTCGAAGATCTTCTGCACGATGATGGGGGCGAGACCCATGGAGGGCTCGTCCAGCAGCAGCAGCTTGGGGCGGCTGAGTATGGCGCGGCCCATGGCCACCATTTGCTGTTCACCGCCGGACAGCGTACCGGCCAACTGCTTGTAGCGCTCCTTCAGACGTGGAAAAAGACCGTAGACCCGCTCCAGATCCATCAGGATCTCGGCCTTGTCGTTGCGGTAGTAGGCGCCCATCCACAGGTTTTCCTCCACCGTCAGGCGGGGGAAGATGCCACGGCCTTCCGGCACCATGGCCAGGCCACGAGAGACATAGTGATGCACCGGAATGCGGGTGCTGTCCTCGCCGTTGTAGATGATGGTGCCGGCAGCCGGCTTGACCATGCCCACCAGGGTCTTGAGGGTGGTGGTCTTGCCTGCGCCGTTGGCGCCGATCAAGGCCACCAGCTCGCCCTGCTTGATCTCCAGGTCTATGCCTTTGACGGCCTGGATGCCGCCATAGGCAACCTGCAGGCCTTTTACTTCCAGCAGTGTTTTCTGTTCGCTCATGCTATGTCCTTACCCGCTCAGTCCGGCGACGCACCGAGGTAGGCCTCGATCACGCGCGGGTTGTTCTTGACCTCTTCAGGTACGCCTTCGGCAATCTTCTTGCCGTAGTCCAGTACGGCAATACGGTCGCACAAGCCCATCATCAGCTTCACGTCATGTTCGATCAGCAGGATGGTGACGCCATCGTTGCGTATCTTCTCCATGAGCTTCTTCAGGTCGTCGGTTTCCTTGGGGTTCATGCCGGCAGCCGGCTCGTCCAGCGCCAGCAACTGCGGGTCGGTTGCCAGTGCGCGGGCGATTTCCAGGCGGCGCTGGTCACCATAGGACAGATTCTTGGCAAACTCGCCGCCGTGCTTGCGTATCCCTACATAGTCGAGCAGCGACTGCGCCCGTTCATGGATGCCAGCCTCTTCGGCACGGGTCTTGGGGTCACGGAAGACCGCCCCCAGCACGTTGGCACGGGTACGGACATGGCGCCCAACCATCACGTTCTCCAGAGCCGTCATGTTGTGGAACAGACGGATGTTCTGGAAGGTCCGGGCGATACCGCTTTCCACCACCACATTGGGCTTCTTGCGGAACAGGTCTATGCCCTTGAAGGTGAACTTGCCTTCGTCGGGTTGGTACAGACCGGTCAACACGTTGAACAGTGTGGTCTTGCCAGCGCCATTGGGGCCGATCAGGCCGTAGATCTCGCCCTTGTTGATGGACAGGGCCACATCGCTGAGGGCATGCAGGCCACCAAAGCGCTTGTGTATGCCGGAAATCTCCAACAGGACTTCGCCATTTGCTTGATTAGCCATGAGCGGCCTCCTTCTCTGCATCCTTGACCTTGAGGTCATCGTCCTCATGGAACTCAGCCTTGCGTTGCTTGGAAGGCCACAGACCCTCCGGACGTACCAGCATGACGAAGATCAGGGCAATGCCGAACAGCAGCATGCGTAGGTTCTCGGGGTTGACCAGGCGCTCGCCTATCAGCTTGTCCTGCAGGGGGTTGACTACGTCACGCAGTACCTCGGGGGTGAGGAACAGCAGTATCGCACCCAGAATGACGCCGGGGATGTGACCCATGCCGCCCAGCACCACCATGGCCAGTACCACGATGGACTCCATCAGGATGAAGCTCTCGGGGGAGACAAAACCTTGGAAGCTGGCAAACATGGCGCCAGAGACACCACCAAAGCTGGCACCCATGGCGAAGGCCAGCAGCTTGACGTTACGGGTGTTGATACCCATGGCCTGTGCCGCAATCTCGTCTTCCCGTATGGCTACCCAGGCACGGCCGATACGCGAGCTTTGCAGGCGGATGGAAACCACGATGATCAACAGCGCCAGTGCCAGGAACAGGTAGTAGTAGAGGTGGACGCTACGGAACTCGATGCCGAACACGGTGATGGCCTGGGAGAACTTGTGGCCGAACAGCGACACGGGTTCGATCAGGTTCACGCCTTGCGGGCCGTTGGTGATGTTGATGGGGCGATCCAGGTTGTTCATGAACAGGCGGACGATCTCGCCAAAACCCAGGGTCACGATGGCCAGGTAGTCACCACGCAACTTCAGCGTGGGTGAGCCCAGCAGCACACCGAATATGCCCGCCAACAGCGCCGCCAGCGGTAACACCACCAGCAAAGGCATGTGCAACAGCCACTCGAAGCCCGTACCTGACAGCATGGGTACCAGGTGTGGCGAGTTCAGCAGGGCATAGACATAGGCCCCAACAGCGTAAAAGGCGATGTAGCCCAGGTCCAGCAGGCCGGCATAGCCCACCACGATGTTAAGACCCAGCGCCAGCATGATGTAGAGCATGGCGAGGTCGAGGTTACGCACCCAGGTATTGCCCAGGGTGGCGCCCATGACAAACGGCAGCACCGCCAGTACCACGGCGAATATCGCCATGCCGGCGTAGGCCGCTGGCTTGGATTGTTTGATGTTGGCTAGCATGTTCTCTCTCTCCCGATCAGGCGCGTTCGGCGACACGTTCGCCCAGCAGGCCGCTGGGGCGGAATACCAGCACCAGGATCAGCACCATGAAGGCAAAGATGTCCTGATAGTGGCTACCCAGCACACCACCAGTAATCGGGCCCAGGTAACCGGCGCCGACGCTCTCGATAATGCCCAGCAGGAGGCCGCCAGCGACCGCGCCAGCCAGGTTGCCGATACCACCCAGCACGGCTGCGGTGAAGGCCTTCAGGCCTATCATGAAGCCCATGGTGGGGTAGGCCAGGCCGTAGTTGGCGCCAACCATCACGCCGGCCACGGCACCGAGTGCCGAGCCGATGACGAAAGTCATGGAGATAACGTAGTTGATATTGACGCCCATCAAGCTGGCGACCGACTGATTCATGGATACTGCGCGCATGGCACGACCCAGCTTGGTCTTCTCGACCATGATGAGCAGGCCACCCATGACAACCAGGGCCAGTACAACGATGAGTATCTGCAGATCGGTAATCACGGCGCCCATGAAGTCGTGCGAGGCATGGGGCAGCAGATCAGGGAAGGAACGAGGATTGTTCTTCCAGATCAGCACTGCAACCTGCTGCAGCACGATGGAGATACCGATGGCGGTGATCAAGGGGGCCAGGCGTGGTGCTTTACGCAACGGACGGTAGGCTACCCGCTCGATGGTGAAGCCCAGCAGCATGGTGATGGGTATGGAGACAAGTAAGCCGGCCACGACCAGCAGTGGCCCCGGCAGGTTGACGCCGCTACCCGAGAGGATGCTGACAGCCGAGATGGTGATCATGGCGCCCATCATCACGATTTCGCCATGGGCGAAGTTGATGAGCTGCAGGATGCCGTAGACCATGGTGTAGCCCAGAGCGATCAGCGCATAGATGCTGCCGACTACCAGGCCGTTGATAAGTTGCTGGATGAAAATGTCCACGCGTTGACTCCTCGTCTTGTTGCGTGAGGGAAAGCGAATCGTGCCGGGTCGGCAAACGAAACCCCGTGTGCCTCAGAATTATTATATTGAGGCGGGCCTGATTGTGACTGGGGTATGACTACAGTTGTAGTTGGGGAAAACCGGAAGTGAAAAAGGCGGCGTCTTTCGACGCCGCCTTTGTTGTAACAACCTTACTGCTTAGGTTGTTCAGCAGGCGCTGCTGCGGCTGCCGGTGCGGCAGCTGGGCTGCCCACGGTGGCCACTGCTTCCCACTTGCCAGCCTTGACCTGATACACGGTCACTTGGCCGCCGACGATATCGCCCTTCTCGTCGAACTTGATGGGGCCGGTTACGCCTTGGTAATCGGTCTTGGCCAGTTCAGGCAGGTACTTGGCCGGATCGGCCGAGCCAGCACGCTTCATGGCTTCCACCATCAGGCGGGTTGCATCATAGGTGAACGGTGCGTAGATCTGGATGTCGGTGTTGAACTTGGCCTTGTACTTCTTATCGAAGTCGGCGAAGCCGGGCATCTTGTCCTTGGGCATGCCAGGCTGCGAAGCAAACTGGCCTTCGGCGTTGTCGCCTGCCAGCTTGATGTATTCGCCGGTCTGGAAGCCGTCGCCACCCATCACCTTGGCGGCAATGCCCAGCTTCTTCAGCTGCTGGGTCAGTGGGCCGGCCTGAGCGTCCATGCCGCCGTAGAAGATCACGTCCGGCTTCTTGCCCTTGATGGTGGTCAGAATGGCCATGAAATCGGTGGCCTGGTTGGTGGTGAACTCACGACCCACCACTTCCACGCCCTTGGCCTTGGCGGCCTTCTCGAATTCGTCTGCCAGGCCTTGGCCGTAGGCGGTACGGTCGTCGATGATGGCGACCTTCTTGGCCTTCAGGTTGGTGGCAGCAAACTCACCCAGCGCGCCGCCTTGTGCGACGTCGTTGGCAATCACGCGGTAGGCAGTCTTGAAGCCTTGCAGCGTGTATTGCGGGTTGGTGGCAGATGGCGAGATCTGCGGAATGCCGGCATCGGAATACAGCTTGGAGGCTGGGATGGTGGTACCCGAGTTCAGGTGACCGATCACGCCGGCAACCTTGGCATCCACAAAGCGCTGGGCCACGGTGGTAGCGGTCTTGGGGTCTGCCTGGTCATCTTCCGAGATCATCTCGAACTTGACCTTCTTGCCGCCGATCTCAACGCCTTCGGCGTTCAGTTCTTCGATGGCGAGGCGGACGCCGTTTTCATTGTCCTTGCCCAGGTGGGCGATGTTACCGGTCAGCGGTGCTGCGTGACCAATCTTGATCACTTCGTCGCCGGCGGGTGCGGCAGCGGCGGGTGCACCAGCTGCATCAGGTGCCGGCGCTTCTTCTTGTTTGCCGCAAGCGGCGAGTGCCAGTACGGCGGTGGCGATCAGGCTGTAACGAGCCAAGGTCATGAATGTTCCCCTTTTGACAAACGCGGTATTCCGAAATTAGGAACTGCACAGTATGCGCAATCCGACAACGAGCCAAAATGCGTGCGGAATATTGCGCTCCAACTTTTGCGCTTGTCAACGTGGGATAAGGCCTGTCGTAAAACCGCGAATTTGGCTTGTACCAAGGCTTTGCGGGTAATCCCTAACTCATACCACCAGGTCCAGTTGCTGCATGGTCCCGACCTTCCCGCTCTCGGACAGATAGATGCCAGATCGCCGTATCTGTCCATGTTCTATATTCTGTTGATCTGTCAGGGAAAAATCGGTTTGTGCGTTGTCCAGATAGAGCGCGCCGATACCCAGGCCCTTGAGGTCGGTCAGGTGGGTTACGCCGTTGGTATCCCGTGTCCATAGCTTGAGTTGCGCCCAGACGCCATCATTTTCGTCTATCCAGCCATTGCCATCCTGATCGTGCCGGGCCAGATCAGCGAAGCCATTGCCGCTCAGCGCACCAAACAGCTCGCTACCATCGTTGATGGTGCCATCCTGGTTGGTATCCAGTGCCAGAAAACCGCTACCCTGGCCCAGAAAGGACATGGTATCGAGCTGGCCGTCGGCATCCAGGTCAAAGGTGACTTTATCGTTGCCCAGACTGGCCGTGGCGGCGGCATAGTTGATGACCAGCGGGTCTTTCTTCATGCCGGGCGATGCAGCGGTAAGGCTGAACTCGCGTTCTTCGCGGTAGTAGCGGCTGAGGTCCAGTGCGGCACTGAAGGCAATCTCCTGGCCGTCTGCCGTAGTTATGCGACCGCCAGCGGTAAAGCGCGTGTATTCGCTTTCTTCCAGCACTTCGCGGTAGTGGTAGTCGATACGCCACTCGGCCTGCGCCGGGCCGGCGGGTACGCCGCTGGCTTCGCCACTGGTCGTTGCGCCGATGTTGCGTTGCGCAGGCACAACATTCTCGGTTTCCAGGTCGCGGCCGGTGAGGTGTTTGACCAACTGGCGCACCAGCGGCCAGAGTGGGTTGCTCTCCAGTGCCAAGCGTAGGTCGTAGCCCGTGTCGGCCGCCTGGGTGGAGACACCCTGGCTGGAGAGGGCAACGTTTTCCTGCGGGGGCGGTGGGGCAGGGCGGAAGCTGGTGTTGATGCGCGTCTCTATGGTTTGCCGGCGCGCAGCCTCGCGCTGGCCAGCAAGCTGGACCTGCGATTGCTCGATTTTCATCTTGTTTTCTCCTGGCCGCCTGTCAACGGCTTTATGCCCAGATATCGGCAAGGAGAAGGATAACTTGATGATATGCAAGGCTATCCTGACGAACAGGCTAAGTGCCTGTTCAACGTCTTTTCGCCACGTCGCTGATCTGGAAAATGGCCAGGCACAAGGCGTGGTGCGCAGGCAATAACAAGTTATTGCCAAGCGCCACAACGCAGTGAGTGGCCGTTTTCCAGATCAGCCCTTCGGGTTCGCAGCCTTGCCGGCGAATGGCAGCGTTGCAAGCCGCTGACGGTACCCGTACCGCTGCGCGTCTTGTGCCTTGCCCTTCATCCGGCAAGGTTGCGAACCCAGCGGGCCGCGACGCGGTGAAAAGACGTTGAACAGGCTCTTACATCTGGCCGTGTTCTGCCAGTGAATGGCTGCCGTGGCGGGTTACCACGAAATGATCGAGCAACCGTATATCAAGCAGTGACAAGGCTTGCTTGACGGTGCGTGTCAGGTGCAAATCGGCCTCGCTGGGCTGGCTGACGCCCGAGGGATGGTTGTGGGCAATGATCAATGCCCCGGCATTCAATTGCAGCGCCCGCCGCGCTATCTCGCGTGGGTGGACGCTGGCCTGATCCAGCGTGCCGCGAAACAACACTTCGGCGCTGATCAGGCCGTGCTGCGTATCCAGAAAAAGTGCACCGAAGCATTCGCGGTCTTCTCCGCCCAGCCACAGGCGCAGGTAATCGCGCACCGCAGCAGGTTGGCTGAAGGCCTGGGGGCGGCTCAGCTGCTCTCCCAGGGCGCGGCGGCTCATTTCCAGTATGGCTTGCAACTGGCTGTACTTGGCAGCGCCCATGCCGGGGATGCGGCATAGTTCGGTCAGGCTGGCGTCAAACAGCTCGGTGAGAGAACCAAAGTGCTGCAGCAGCTCGCGCGCCAGGTCCACCGCATTCTTACCTGGTATGCCTACCCGCAGGAAGATGGCCAGCAGCTCGGCATCAGACAGGCTGCTGGCGCCATGTTGTAGCAGTTTTTCGCGGGGGCGTTCGTCGGTGGGCCAGTCGGTTATCGGCATGGGTTTGGGTGGGCGAGAGGGATGCTTTACACTTTCGGGCTGAGCAGGCTTATTTGTAAAGGAATTCTGATGCGAGAGCAGCAAGCATGAATCGCCCCAAGCGTGTTTTGCTGGGTGTGACCGGTGGTGTGGCTGCCTACAAGGCGGCGGAGCTGACACGGCTGTTTGTCAAGGCTGGGCATGATGTCCAGGTGGTGATGACCGAGGCGGCCACCCGGTTTGTGGCGCCGGCCACTTTCCAGGCTTTGTCGGGCCGGCCGGTGTTTACTGATCTGTGGGATAGCCGGGTCGATAACCACATGGCCCATATCGATCTGGGCCGAGAGGCGGATCTGATACTGGTGGCGCCTGCGTCCGCCGACTTTATGTTCAAGCTGGCCCATGGCGCAGCCGATGATTTGCTGTCTACGCTGTGCACCGCCCGGGATTGCCCCCTGTTGGTGGCGCCTGCCATGAACCGGCAGATGTGGGAGAACCCACCCAACCAGCGCAATGTGCAGCAGCTAAGGCAAGATGGCGTGCTGGTGCTGGGGCCGGATGAGGGTGACCAGGCCTGCGGCGAAACGGGTTTTGGCCGCATGCTCGAGCCAGAAGCCCTGTTTGAACTGGTCGAGGCCGCTTTCCAGCCCAAATACCTGAAGGGCAAGAAGGTACTGATTACCGCCGGGCCTACCTTTGAGCGTATCGATGCGGTGCGAGGCATTACCAATTCCAGCTCAGGCAAGATGGGTTTTGCCATTGCCCGCGCGGCATTGGAGGCCGGTGCCGAAGTGACGCTGGTTGCCGGACCAACATCGTTGAAAACCCCGGTGGGTGCACGGCGCGTGGATGTGGAGAGCAGCAAGGACATGCTGGCTGCCGTCAATGCGGCTGTCAGCAAGACTGATATCTTTATCAGTGTGGCGGCGGTGGCCGACTACTATGTACTGAATCCATCCGAGCAGAAGATCAAGAAGGATGCCCATATCCTGACCCTGGAACTGGCGCCCAATCCAGATATTCTGGCCAACGTGGCTGGTTTGGCTGATCCACCATTCTGTGTGGGCTTCGCCGCCGAGAGTGAAAACCTGCTGGAGTACGGCGAACAGAAACGCCGGCGCAAGAAACTGCCTTTGCTGGTGGCCAACCAAGTTCAGTCAGCCATTGGGGCTGACGATAATGAAGTCTTTCTGCTTGACGACCACGGCCAGCACAAGCTGCCGCGTGCCCCCAAGCAGGAGATTGCCCGTGCCATCGTGCAACACACCGCCAAGCTTTACCATGAGTACCATAAGCCATGAAAAAACAGATCGACGTACGTTTGCTGGATGACCGCCTGAAAGAGCACCCACCAGCTTATGCCACCGGCGGCTCAGCCGGGCTGGATCTGCGTGCCTGCCTGGAAGCACCATTGGATTTGCAGCCGGGTGCCACCAAGCTGGTACCTACCGGAATGGCCATCCACCTGGCCGATCACCACCTTGCCGCCATGATATTGCCGCGCTCTGGCCTGGGGCATAAGCACGGCATCGTGCTGGGTAACCTGGTGGGGCTGATTGATTCCGACTACCAGGGACAGATCTTTGTTTCGGTCTGGAACCGTGGCAACGAGCCTTTTGTGATCCAGCCCATGGAGCGTATTGCCCAACTGGTCGTGGTGCCGGTCGTGCAGGTCGGTTTCAATGTCGTGGACGAGTTCCCCGCCAGCGATCGGGGCGAGGGGGGCTTCGGTAGTACCGGCAAGCACTGACCGTGCAGTAGCAGGCCCGGCCTGTACTGTGGTAGCCAGAAAAGCAAAAAGCCACCTGTATGGTGGCTTTTTGCTGCGGCTTAGCTTTTGCTGCCTGACTGGGGTTTAGACACCCAACTCTTCTACCCAAGCCAAGGCTGATACATGGGCCTTGTTGAGCATTTCCGGGGTCAGCTGCAAGTGCTCGCACAAGCGCGGCACATCGGCCATCTCGGGGTCTTCGCAGGCTTCGGCCAGCTCCAGGAAGGGACCATAGATACCGGTGCGGCTGAGCAGTGCGTCAGAGACGGCATCTGGCAGCAGCAGGGTTTCCAGGATCTTCTCCATAGGCATGTCCAGCATCACGTCCAGCAGCGAGAACACGCCAACGATGAACAGATTGTCGCGATCGGTTCCGTCGAGCATGTGGCTGCCCAGCAATTCGACCAGCCTGCCACGGGTGACGGCGGTTTTCATCAGTGCAGGCGGGGTACCGGCGTCGGAGCTGGCGGTAACCAGCAACAGGGTGAGCCAGCGGTACAGCTTTTGGTAGCCCAGTATGGTGACAGCGTGGCGGAAGGAATGGATCTCGCAGGAGAGGCCAAACCCTGCCGAATTGATATAACGCAGCAGCTTGAACGACAGGGCCACATCACGCTTCAACGCATTCTCGATCTCGGTGATCTCGGCGTTGTTGCGCAACATGTTGAGCAGGGTAAGGATGTTGGCGTAGGCCGGGTTGATCACCTTGGCCGAGAGCGTCTCGGGGTGGGCGAAGTAGTAACCCTGGAAGCAGTCCATGCCCACATCAAGGCAGAACTTGAACTCGTCCTTGGTCTCGACCTTTTCTGCCACCTGCAGCACTGGGAACTTGCGCAGCTCCTTGGACAGGCTCTTCACGTTCTCCAGCCCCAGTTGCTGGATATCGAGCTTCACATAGTTGGCAAACTCGAGGAAGGGGGCCGTCTGCGGGGTGTAGGTAAAATCGTCCAGCGCAATGCCAAAGCCCTGGGCGCGTAGTTCCTTGGCGCGTGCCAGCAACTCGGGGGTGGCATTGACCGACTCGACGATCTCCAGCACCACACGCTGCGGATGCAGCAACTCGAGAAAGTTGCTCTCCAGCATGGAGGTGGCGACGTTGACGAAGGCCAGCTTGCTACCTACCAGCCAATCCGCGCCCATATTGGACAGGGTGTTGACCAGAATATTGGTGCCGGCCTGCATATCGCTGGAGAAGTCCGCCGTCAGGGAGGACTGATCCAGTCGAAACAGCAACTCATAACCTATGATCTGCTGCTGGCGGTTAAGTATGGGCTGACGGCCGATAAAGGCGTTGTTCTGCATAGTGACTCGCGGTAGGCGGAAGCAGTCGGATGGATTCTATACGGCGGCCTTCATTATGCAGACCGCCGACCCCCTTGGCAATTTGGCTTCAGGCCTTGTTCGACAGCATTTCCAGGAATTGCGACGTCTTGATGGCAGACTGATCGGACTGGTTGTCCTCAAGCAGGTCTTCCATATCAAGTACCAGTACGACTGAACCATCACCGGACAAGGTAGCACCGGCAACGCCACGTGGGCGTATGTTCTGCAGCGGTTTAATTACCACGTCATCGCGACCGATGAAACTGTCTATGGCCAGGATGAAGCTATTCTCGCCAGATTGCATCAATACACCGAACTGCGGCGTCTGGGTTTCCTGCCAGCCAAGCAGCCGCGCCAGGGAGCGCACCGAGAGGATCTCATCGCGCACCACGATGGTAGCGCGGCCGGAGACTTCCTGTACCTGCTCGGAGCGGATGGGGATGATTTCCCGCACCATGGCAAGGGGCACGCCAAAGGGCTGGTCGCAGACCTTGACCACCAGTACAGGCAGTATGGCCAGGGTAAGCGGCAGGGAGATGGCAAAGCGGGTGCCTTCTCCCACCACGGAGTGGATGTCGATGCGGCCATTGAGCTTCTGGATATTGGTCTTGACCACATCCATGCCCACGCCACGGCCCGATACGCTGGAGATCTGATCTTTGGTGGAGAAGCCTGGCATGAAGACCAGTTGCAGCGCCTGCTTGTCATCCAGGCTATTGGCGGTTTCAAGGTCAATCAGGCCTTTTTCCACAGCCTTGCGGCGGAGGAAGTCGGCACGCATGCCCTTACCGTCATCGACTATCTCGATCAGGATATGGTCGCCTACCTGGGTGGCTGACAGCTGCACGATGCTCTTGGGCGGCTTGCCGGCGGCAATGCGCTCTTCTATGGTTTCGACGCCGTGGTCTACGGCATTGCGTACCAAGTGAACCAGGGGATCGTTGAGATCCTCCAGCATGGTCTTGTCGAGTTCAGTTTCCTCGCCACTGATGACCAGCTCCACATCCTTGCCCAGTTGCCGGGCCAGGTCGCGCGCCAGGCGGGGGTATTTCTGGAACAGCCGGCCTATGGGCTGCATGCGGGTCTTCATGACCGCGTTCTGCAGGTCGCTGACCAGCAGATCCAGCTGGCCTATGGCCTCATCCAGTGCCTTCAGGGTAGTGGAGTCGGTCTTGCCGTTGAGTATGTCGGTACGCAGGGTGGTCAGGCGGTTCTTGGTCAGGCCGATTTCGCCCGACAGGTTCAGTACCTGATCCAGCCGGTTGGTATCGATCCGGATGGTGGTTTCCTGCGCAGCCAGTTGCTGGGCAGCCGGTTGCGGCTTGGACGCCGGCGCGGGCGCTGCAGGTTTGAGCCCCATGGCGGGTGCGGCAGGCGTGGTGACGGCGGGAACGGATACTGGCGCGGCGGGCAGCGGTGCGGCAGATACAACAGGTACCGGTGCTGCTGCTGGCGCAGCGGGAACCGGCGCACTGGCCGGCTTGGCCGCGGGCATGGGGGCGCCGGTGATGGCCGCATGTAGCATTACCCAATCGGGCTCGTTACCATGATTTGTGGGGGCTGCAACAGGTGCCGATGCCTGTACAGCAACTGGAGCCGACGCTGGTGCCGGGGCGGGTGCGGCTGCGACTGCACTAGGCAGTCTACCTTCCAGTGCGTCGTCCAGTTGGGTAAGTAAGGCAGCATCCGCTGGTGCTGGTGGCCGTGATTGTGACAGCGAACCGAACATATCGCGCACCACACCTGTAGCGGCAAGAATGGCGTCCATCAGCTCGGGCGTCAGCTTGAGCTCGCCGTTACGGAGCTTGTCGAACAGGTTCTCGGTGCGATGGCACAAGTTGACCAGAGCGTCGACATTCAAGAAGCCCGCACCGCCCTTGATGGTATGAAAACCCCGGAAGATGACGTTCAGGAGGTTCTTGTCATCGGGCCGCTTCTCCAGCTCGACCAGCTTGTTGTCCACGTCGGAAAGCAGCTCGGAGGCTTCCGTGAGGAAATCCTGCAGCAGGTCTTCCATGCCCGAAAAATCACTCATGGCATCATCCTTTTGGCTAGGCCAGATCAGAAGCCCAGGCTGGCAAGCAGGTCATCCACCTGTTCCTGGTTGGTAACGACATCAGTACGGCCATCTGCATTGTAGACCGGGCCGTTTTCCAAGCTGGCATCGACTTCGCCTATGGGTAGGGGCTTGCCCGTGCCGGCCGGCGAGAACTGCACCAGGAACTCGAACAGGCTGCCTTCCATCTCCTTGGCCATTTCCACGATCTTCTTGATGACCTGGCCGGTCAAATCCTGGAAATCCTGGGCCATCATGATCTCGAGCAATTGCGAGTTGGTGGCGCGGGCATTAGCGGCAGATGTCTTCAGGTGCTCGCGGGTGCGCGCAGCCAGCTGCTTGAACTCCTCGACCGACAATTGATTGGCGTAGAGCTTGTCCCATTCGCTGGCCAGGGCTTCGGAGTCGGCCTCGATCTTGTCCTGCAGCGGCTGGGCTACATCCACCGCATTCAGGGTGCGGTTGGCGGCTTGTTCAGTCAGGGTGGCAACATAGGACAGGCGGTCACGCGCATCGGGGATGGCGGCAGCGGCCTTTTCCAGCGATTTGTCGTAGCCCATCTCGCGCAGGGCGTCGTGCACCTTGCGAGTCAATTGGCCGATGCTGGCAAACATGGAGCGGGCGGGGTCCTCCATGCTCATTGCGGCATTGGGGGCGGCGCTCGGCGGTGGTGTTTCGGCAACGGGTTCGGGCGCAGGCGCGGCGGCTGCCGGAGCAGGGGCCTCATCGGGTTGATTGGCATTGACGATGCTATCGAACAAGGCTTGCAGTTCGTCGGAGTCACCGCTGTTGATGGCTTTATCGCTCACGTTGGACTCCCGTTTTATTTGTTGAGGGTCTGGAAGATCTTGCCGAGCTTTTCATCAAGCGTAGCTGCCGTGAACGGCTTGACGATATAGCCACTGGCGCCTGCCTGCGCCGCCTCGACGATGTTCTCCTTCTTCGCCTCGGCAGTGATCATCAGAAAGGGCAGGTGCTTGAGCGTTGGATCAGCACGTACAGCCTTCAACAGTTCGATACCCGTCATGTTCGGCATGTTCCAGTCGGAAACGACGAAATCGAAAGTGGTGGACTTGAGCTTGTGCAGCGCGACCTGGCCATCTTCGGCCTCTTCGACGTTGCTGAAGCCCAGCTCCTTGAGCAGGTTACGAACGATGCGGCGCATCGTGGAAAAGTCGTCAACCACCAGAAATCGAATGTTCTTGTCCGTCATGTCTTGCTCCGAGAGACCCCGCGTACGGGCGTGCGGTTAACCGCGTTACGGTGTAGTTCAGCTTTGCAGGAAAGGAGAAATGGTTTCCGCCAATACGAAAGGATCGAATTTGGCGACGTAGGCGTCAACGCCCACGCTGCTGCCCATGGCCCGGTTGGCATTGGATGACAGCGAGGAGTGCATGACGACCGGAATACCCTGGAATCGGGTATCGGATTTGATGTGCTTGGTCAGCACATAGCCGTCCATCTCCGGCATTTCGGCATCGACCAGAATCAGCTTGAGATGGTGGCTCAGGGGTTGGCTGTCGTGCTGGTAACGGGTGGCAATGTTCTGCAACTTGTCCCAGGCCTCGGCGCCATTGTTTGCTTGCTGGTACTTGACGCTGATCTTGTCGAGCACGCTGACGATCTCCTTGCGGGCAACCACCGAGTCGTCCACAAAGAACATGAATTTTTCCTGGTCCACGCTGACCGAGGGTATGTCTGGCACAAAGGTTTCACCGATGACACTGGCTAGTATCTGCTCGACGTCCAGTATCGATACCAGCTTGCCATCGTCGAGTTCAGTAATCGCAGTGATCAGCGCCTGGTTGCCGGCCAGCATGGTTTCCGGCGCACGCACCTTGTTCCAGTCCACCCGGATGATGCGGTCCACCGAGCGCACCAAGAAGCCCTGGGTGTGCTTGGAGAACTCGGTAACAATCATGGTTTCTTCGTTTTGCGCGTCCGGATCATTGGGGCAGACAAATTTGGCCAGGGAAATGACCGGGATGATATTGCCACGAAGTGAAATCACACCTTCCACGCCAACCGGCATATTGGGTGTCTTTGTGATCTTGGGGGTCTGCGAGACTTCCCTGACCTTGAAGACGTTGATCCCGAAGGTCTCGCGGGTACCCAGCGAGAACAACAGGATTTCCATCTTGTTCGAGCCCGCCAGCTTGGTTCGGGCATCGACGCTGTCGAGCAGGGTGGAGTTTGCGTTGGACATGGCTTTCCCTTGTACGCAGATCTATCTGTGGCTCAGTGCTGGGCGGCGTTACGCAACATGGTGGTGATCGCTTCCGTCAACTTGTGCGGCTCGAACTTGGCGACATAGGCATCGACGCCAACCGACTGCCCCAGCTTCTGGTTCGACATCCCCGACAGGGAAGAATGCATCAGGATGGGGATGCCAGCAAAGCGGGGATCTCCCTTGACCGTTTTGGTCAGCATGTAGCCATCCATCTCGGGCATTTCCACATCGGTCAGTATCATATGTACGAAATCCCTGACCGGCTTGCCCATCACTTCTGCCTGCGCCGCAATGCGTTGCAGCTCGTCCCAGGCTCGTTTGCCGTTGATGGCTTCAACATAGTTGAGTTCAAGCGCATCCAGGGTTCGTTGTATCTGCTTGCGGGCAATGGCCGAATCATCGGCATAGAACACCGTCTTGCCAACCAAGTCACTTACCGGCCGTATGGTCTTGAATTCGGCGGAGTCGTCCATTTGATTGGTTTCGGCGAGGACTTTCTCCACGTCCAGCATCATCACTAGCTTGCCGCTATCGAGCTCGGTAACGGCGGTAACCAGGCCGCGAAGATTGTTGTTGAGCATTTCAGGCGGTACACGCATCTGCGACCAGTCCAGCCGCAGGATGGTGTCCACGGCCTCGACCAGGAAGCCCTGGGTGTGACCGTTGTACTCAGACACAATCATTATGTCGGGTTTGCTGTCGGTCTTGACACCCACGTAGCTGGCAAGATCGATGACGGGTATCAGGTTGCCCCGAAGGCTGACCATGCCCTCCACCGCAGGAGGCATCTCGGGTGCCTGGGTGATTTCGGGGGTGCGCATCACCTCGCGCACCTTGAATACATTGATGCCGAAGTTTTCACGCCGGCCCGAACGTGTATCCATACCCAGCGTGAACAGCAGGATTTCTAGCTTGTTGGTGCCGGCGAGTTTGGTGCGCGCGTCGATTTTCTTGAGCAAGTCGGACACGGTTGCGGCTCCGCGGTAATGTTGGGGAGGCTGTGACGTTGCAAGCATGCGCGGTGGCATGCGATACCGGCAAACATCAGTCACTTCGAATATTCTACCTTACCCTGAATTGCGCATGCACTTCCTTGTGCTGGCGCAATCCTGAGGGGCGGCTTCGTTTTATTTATCGCCCTCTATGGCCCAGATTGCAAGCTGAGTGCGGTTTTCAGCACGACTTTGTCGAAATTTTTATAATCCAAAACAATACGCTCAACAAGGACGCTCACATTGGAAGCAAAACCGGTCGATGCCGCTGCGGGCGGCGACAAGATAGACCGTGCTGAACTAGAGCAGGCATTCAGCCTGTTCAATGAGGCATCCCGCCAGTTGGTCGAGTCCTATCAGGAGCTGGAGCAGCAGGTGGGTTCGCTGACCCAGGAGTTGGCGGTGGCCAACGGCGCCTTGCGCCAGCAGTTCGAGGAGAAAGCCGCCTTGTCGAGCCGGCTGGAGACCTTGCTGGCAGCCTTGCCTGGCGGGGTGGTGGAACTGGATGGGGAGAATCGGGTGCTGACGGCCAATCCTGCTGCGTCGGCTATCTTTGGCGCGGCCTTGATCGGGCTGGACTGGCATGAGGCCATCGAGCCTGAGCTGGTGGCGACATCGGTAGTCAATGAGTGGCAGTTGCTGTTGCCCGATGGGGTTGAGAAGCGCCTCAGCATCGTGACCAGCCAGTTGCCCGGCGGCGAGCGCATCCTGCTGGTGCATGATGTCAGCGAGAGCTGGCGCCTGCGCCGGCAACTGGAACAGCATAAGCGCCTGGCTTCCATGGGTGAGATGGCGGCAGGGCTGGCGCATCAGCTGCGCACGCCCTTGGCGACGGCCTTGTTGTATACAGCCAACCTGGCGCGGCCCCAACTGGGCGAAGCGGATCGGATCAAGTTTGGCGAGAAATCGCTGGCTCGGCTACGCTACCTCGAAACCCTGATACAAAACATGCTGCTGTTTGTACGTGGACAGCAGGCAGAGTTTGAACAGGTGGATCTGGTGGCCGTAGCGGAAGAAGCGATACAGACAGTGCAACCCCAGGATGACGGGCAAGATCGTGTATGGCAGCTAAGCCTGCCGGCAGGGCCGGCCTGGGTCAGGGCAAACCGCAAGGAATTGACCGGAGCCTTGATCAACCTGCTGGAGAACGCCCTGCAGGCAACCGGGCCGGGCCAGGAGATTGAGCTGGCCTTGCAGCAGCAGGGCGTAGCGTGGCGCCTGGAGGTGGCGGACGAGGGGTGTGGCATGGCCGAAGCAGTACGCGAACGCTTGTTTGAGCCTTTCTTCACTACACGCAAGGAAGGCACCGGTCTGGGGCTGGCGATCGTGCGCAATCTGGTGACTGCGCTGGGCGGGGAAATCGATGTGGTTTCAGCGCCGGGTGAGGGCGCACGATTCACGATTCTGTTGCCAGTCGCGCATTAGCTCCCTATCGTGATAACGACATAGTCCATCTATTATTCAATTCATCTTGGTTAATTAGGAAAAACGAAATCATCATGACTGCCATCGTTGAAATTGACGGCCAAACCGGCCGCTTGCTGCTCTCGGGTCAATTTGACTTCAGCGCCCACCGCGATTTTCGACAGGCCTGCGATGAAGTGCTGGGCGCTGCCGGCGTAAATGAGGTGTTGGTAGATTTCCAACAAGTCGACTACCTCGATAGCTCTGCCCTGGGCATGCTGCTGCTGCTGAAGGAGAAGGCTGCAGCAGCGGGTAAGACGCTGGCTCTGGTTAATTGTCGGGATACCGTGCGCCAGGTACTGGAGATCGCTTGCTTCGGCAAGATTTTCACCATCCGCTAAAGGTTGAGCCCGCCTAGCTATGAAAGTCCTGCTGGCAGATGACGCTGAAGTTGTCCGGCTGCTGATCGGTCGCTTTGTTGAGTCGCTGGGTCATCAATTGATCCTGGCCAACGATGGCATCGAGGCGGTTGAGCAATGCATGGCCGAGCAACCCGACATGGTGTTGATGGACATGCTGATGCCACGGCTGGATGGTCCAGAGGCTGGGCGCCAGATCAAGCAGCGTATGTCGGCACGCTGGGTGCCCATCGTGCTTATTACGGCGGTGGAAGAAGTGACCAAACTGGCCGATGCCATGGAGATCGGTGCCGACGATTACCTACTCAAGCCCGTCAATTTCCGTATTCTGGAAGCCAAGATCAAGGCTATAGAGCGGACCGTAGAGCTGAATCGCAAGGTGCGTGAGCAAGCCGAGAAGCTGGCAGGCTATTTCGACCGTGCGGAAGAAGAAAAACGGGTTGCCCGGCATTTGATGGAACAGCTGGTCAATCGCGAACGCTTGTCCGATCCGCAATTGCATAGCTGGATTGCGCCAGCCGAGAGCCTGTCGGGCGACCTGGTGGCAGCAGCACGTACGCCTGGTCAGGTATTGCATCTGATGCTGGCTGACGGCATAGGGCATGGGCTGACGGCGGCGTTGAATGTGCTGCCGTTGACACAGCCCTTCTATGCCATGACCGAGCGCGGCTTTGCACTGACCGATATCCTGATGGAAATGCACCGCAAGGTGCGACAGGTCTTGCCGGTGGGCCGATTCGTGGCAGTGGCGTTCGTGGCGGTCGATTTCGTCAAGCGCACCATCGAAGTATGGAATGGCGGCATCCCTGAGCTGCAGCTGTATGACGATAGGGGAGGGGTGCTGAAGCGCTGGCCTTCGCGTCATCTACCGCTGGGTATCCTGCCCATCGATGCGCTGGAGCTGGAAACCGAGCGCTACCAGTTTAATCGACGGGCCAATCTGGTGCTTTGCTCCGATGGCCTCTTGGAGGCGCGCAACGAATTCGGTGAGGCCTTTGGTGTGACACGCTTGGGGCTGGCCTGCGGAGGCCGCCCTGCGGCTGAGGCGCTGACCCGGACAGTCGATATGCTGTCTGACTTCCTTGGCGGTGCCAGCTGCCATGATGATGTGTCACTGGCCATTGTCGACCTGGATCCAGATGCTGTTCTGCCGCTACCCGAACATGTGGAGGTGGGAGAATTACCGCAGATTGCCGGCGAGGCTCGCTGGCGTTATGTGTTGTCCCTTGGTGCCGAAGAACTCAAGACGCTGCATACCGTACCCTTGATCATGGGCTTTATCAGTCAGGTCAAGCCGCTGACTCAGGCCCATGCAGATATCTTCCTGATACTCACCGAGTTGTTTGTCAACGCGGTGGATCATGGCCTGCTGGAATTGTCGTCCGACATCAAGGAGGGTACTGACGGCATGGAGGTCTACCTGGCCGAGCGCGCGCGCCGTCTGGTCGCTTTGCGCGAAGGCAGGGTAGAGATAGAGCTGGCCGGCTACGATCTGGGTGGCCGCACCATGTTGAGGATACGCGTGGCGGATAGCGGGGCGGGTTTTGATTGGAGTTGGCAGGAGGCGCCGGACAACTTGCGGCCCAGTGGTCGTGGCATTGCACTGGTGAATGCGCTGTGCGCTTCGCTGCGCTTCTTCGGCAACGGCAATACGGTTGAGGCCTGCTACCTGACGCGACAAGCCTTATGAGCGCACACGATCACGGTAAGCGCTCCACCGAGCAGGCCCAAGCCGGCCTGGAAATACCGCCTAGCCATAGTGCCGATGTGGTGCTGCCCTTGTTCGATAAGCCGGTACGCGGCCCGGCTGAGCGTGTAGTGATCGTCGGCGCCTCTACCGGCGGCACCGAGGCCCTCAAGCATTTTCTGCAGCCTTTGCCCGAGAATATGCCTGCCGTGCTGGTGGCCCAGCATATGCCCGAGATGTTTACTGCCCCGTTTGCGGCGCGACTGGACAGCCTGTGTACCTTGCACGTCAAGGAGGCCGAGCAAGGCGAAGTCGTCTTGCCCGGTCATGTCTATATTGCGCCTGGGCATTCTCACCTGATGCTGGGTTTGTCCGGCGGGCACTATGTCTGTGAGTTGTCCAAGGCACATCCGGTCAATCGGCATCGGCCATCGGTCGATGTGCTGTTCCGCTCTGCCGCCAACCATGCGGGGCGCTTTGCTGTGGGCGTGATACTGACGGGCATGGGGCGTGACGGTGCGCAAGGCATGCTGGAGATGAAACGGGCCGGTGCCTACAATTTCGCCCAGGACGAGGCCAGCTGTGTGGTGTTCGGCATGCCCAAGGAAGCCATCGCCCTGGGTGGGGTGGACGAAGTAGTGCCCCTGGGCGAATTGCCTGGCCGCCTGCAGGCGTGCCTGCGTACACCGCTCCCCAAAGCGCCGGGTGCCGTGTAAGCTCGGCCGCATAACCCTTTACAAGCAGAAACAGAGCCATGCCCGCACTGCCCATACTGATCGTCGAGGATGACAACGACCTGCGCGAGGCGCTGACCGATACGCTGGAGCTGGCAGGTTATCAAGTGCTGAGTGCAGAGGATGGCGAGGCCGGATTGCTGGTGCTGGCTGAACGCAAGGTCGGCATGGTGTTGTCGGATGTCCAGATGCAGCCCATGGATGGCGAGACGCTGCTCAAGCAGGTAAAACTGGCCTATCCCCATATACCGGTGGTGCTGATGACGGCCTATGGTGTGATCGAGAAGGCGGTGGCGGCACTCCATGCTGGTGCGGCGCACTACCTGCCCAAGCCATTCGAGCCGGATGATCTGCTGGCGACGGTGGCCAAGTACATGCTGCCGGCGGTGGACGATGATGCGGTGATTGCCGAAGACCCGGGCATGTTGCACTTGCTGGATATGGCCCAGCGGGTAGCCATGTCAGAGGCGGCGGTGATGATTACCGGGGAGAGTGGTACTGGTAAGGAAGTGCTGGCGCGCTATATACATCGACACTCGGCCCGTTCCGGCGGCCCGTTTGTGGCGATCAATTGTGCGGCCATACCCGAGCAGTTGCTGGAGTCCACCCTGTTTGGCCACGAAAAAGGAGCGTTTACCGGCGCGGCCAACCAGCATATCGGCAAGTTCGAGCAGGCTGATGGCGGTACCTTGTTGCTCGATGAAATCTCGGAAATGCCACTGGAGCTGCAGGCCAAGCTGTTGCGCGTGCTGCAGGAGCGGGAGGTGGAGCGGGTAGGGGGCAAGAAACCGATCGCCATTGATATCCGCGTGCTCTCGACTTCCAACCGCGATATGCCGGCCGAAGTGGCTGCCGCCCGGTTTCGGGAGGACTTGTACTACCGGCTCAATGTTTTTCCACTGGCATTGCCGGCACTGCGCGAGCGCCCCGACGATATCGTGCCCCTGGCACGGGCCATGCTATCCAGACATGCAGCCTCGGGTAAGCGGCGGGTGCCGGCAATCAGTGCCGCCGCTGCGGCTGCCCTGACAGCACATAGCTGGGATGGCAATATCCGGGAGTTGGAGAATGTCATGCAGCGGGCTTTAATTTTGGCGCCCGGTGACGATATAGAACCTGAACACCTGTTTTTGCCGCAATTGCGCCGGCAAGTATTGCCGGTGACGGCAAAAATTGCCGCGCCGGTGGCAAATATGCCGCAGCCGGATTTGCCGCCTGCTGCGCCTGTGGTGACCGATATGCGTTCGCTGGAACGGCAGCACATAGTCGACACACTCAAGCAGGCCGGGGGTGTGCGCAAGCTGGCGGCAGAAAAGCTGGGCATGAGCGAACGTACGCTGCGCTACAAATTGCAGCAGTATCGCGAAGAAGGTTGGCAGGAAGAGTAATAAAAGGCCTGTTGGCCTGCGGATTGCTTGCTATTGTTCAAGCGAGACACATACAATTTCACGCAGTTTCGAGGTGCATCATGAGCGTGCAAGGGATAGACAACCTGCTGGGCGAATTAAAGGCCATGTCCGCCAAGGCGGCCGGGCAGTCTTCGTCCGCTGCAGAGGCCTTGCCGGAAGGTGGTGATTTCGCGTCTGTGCTGAAGTCGTCGCTGGACCAGGTCAATCAGATGCAACTCGATTCGCAGGCCAAGCAGCAGGCGTTCGAAATGGGCGACCCCAACGCCAACCTGCAAGACGTGATGGTCTCGCTGCAGAAGGCGAGCCTGTCTTTCCAGACTATGGTGCAGGTTCGTAACAAGCTGGTGTCCGCATACCAGGAAGTTATGAACATGCAGGTGTGATATCGCCTGATATATGGATGACGCGGTCGTAGCCGTCGACAATCGAGATGTACAGCAGGGTGAGCGTCCCAACCTCATCCAGCAGTTCAATCAACTCCCCAATACGCGCAAGATACTCACGATAGCCGTCATTGCAGCCGTGGTGGCGGCGCTGGTCATTGGTGTGCTGTGGGCGCGCGACCCCGGCTACAAGATACTGTTCGCCAATATTTCCGATAAGGATGGCGGCCAGATCGTTCAGATACTGCAACAGCAGAATATCCCCTACAAGCTTGAACCCGGCGGCGTGATCTCGGTGCCGGCCGAAATGGTGCACGCGGCGCGGCTGCAACTGGCGTCACAGGGTTTGCCCAAGGGCGGCACTGTGGGTTTCGAGTTGCTGGATAACCAGAAATTCGGCATCAGCCAGTTCGGCGAGCAGGTCAATTACCAGCGTGCGGTTGAAGGCGAGCTGGCACGGTCGATTGAATCGCTCTCAGCCGTCGCTTCGGCACGCATCCATCTGGCCATGCCCAAGCAGACCGTATTTCTGCGTGAGCAGCAGAAACCTACCGCTTCGGTACTGCTGACCCTGCATCCGGGCCGTGCCCTGGATGGGGCGCAGATTGCCGGCATCATCCATCTGGTGTCCAGCAGCGTACCTGATCTGCCTATCAAGAATGTCACGGTGGTGGATCAGGATGGCAGCCTGCTGTCGAACATGCCCGACCTGCTCAATGGTGGCAATGGTTCGCTCAACCAGCGGCAGATGGCTTTGGTGGCGCAGCAGGAGTCGCTGCTGTCCGAGCGTATCCAGAAAATACTGGAACCCATCGTTGGCAAGGATAACGTCAAGGCCGAAGTGACGGTTCAGATGGACTTCTCCGAAGTGGAGCAGGCATCGGAGACGTTCAAGCCCAATTCACCGCCCAATGCCTCGGCCATACGCAGCGAGCAGTCCAGCGAAGGTGCGGGTGCCAATGCCAGCCAGCCTTCAGGCGTGCCGGGTGCCTTATCAAACCAGCCGCCCGGTGCAGCCAGTGCGCCCATCACCTTGCCCAATCCGCCGGGCGTGACGGTCAACAATGCGCCGTCCTCCACCTCGCACAAGGAGATGACGCGCAACTACGAGGTGGACAAGACCGTTGCCCATGTTCGCCAGCAGGTGGGCGTGCTCAAGCGTGTCAATGCCGCAGTGGTGGTGAACTTCAAGCGGGTGCAGCAGAAGGATGGCGGCGTGAAGTCGCAACCACTGACACAGCCCGAGATCAACCAGGTGACCAACCTGGTGCAGGAAGCCATAGGCTACAACCGGGACCGGGGCGATTCAGTGAAGGTGGTCAATGCTGCCTTTGCAGACCGCATACTGGATGTGGCGGGCAAGTCCTTCTTCGAGAAGCTGACCGAATACCTGATCGCCAATACTGCCGATATCCTCAAGGTCATCCTGATCGCCCTGGTGGTGGCTTACCTCCTGTTTGGTGTGGTGCGCCCCATCCTGCGCGATGTGATACGCCCACGCCAGGACAAGGGTGCCATGGGGGGCGAGGAAGGTGGCGTGGCCCTGACGGCAGAGGAATTGGCGCAGTCTGAGGTGGAGGCTGAGGTGGTGGCCGAAGCCGAGGCGGGTGCGCAGTTGGCGGCATTCAGCGAGCTGCTACAGCGCGCCAAGGAAATGGCCAAGGAAGACCCGCGCATGGTGGCTACCATCATCCGCGAATGGCTCACTGCCGATCCTTCTGATCAAAAAACCGGTTAAGCCTTGGTCTGTTGGTTCGGATGGGCTGGTGGATGTCGCCGGCCGCCGGGACTTGCAGGCGTCGATGTGAATCAGGGTGCCTATCGCACCGTTTTCTGGAGCCAGCATGGCCGCTAATGATGAAGCCATCCGCCGCAGTGCCATCTTGCTGATGAGCCTGGGCGAGGAGGCTGCCGTAGAAGTCTTCAAGTACCTGGGCCCCAAAGAAGTACAGAAGATAGGCCTGGCCATGGCCAGCATGGATAACGTCACCCGCGAACAGGTGGAAGAGGTGGTTGGCGACTTTCTGGGCTCCACCATGAATCGCGCCAACTTCGGTGCGGCTGACGAATACATACGCTCGGTGTTGACCAAGGCGCTGGGGTCGGACAAGGCGGCCAACCTGCTCGATCGCATCCTGCAGGGGGGGGACAATACCGGTATCGAGTCGCTGAAGTGGATGGATTCGGTCGCCGTGGCCGAATTGATCAAGAACGAGCACCCACAGATCATTGCCACCATCCTGGTGCATCTGGAGCCGGATCAGGTGTCCGAGGTGCTGAACCAGTTTGTTGAGCGCCTGCGCAATGATGTGCTGCTGCGTATTGCTACCCTTGAAGGGGTGCAACCTACCGCCTTGCGTGAACTCAATGATGTGCTGACCCAGCTGCTGTCTGGTGCTGATCGCGTCAAGAAGTCGGCCATGGGCGGCGAAGGCATGGCGGCCGAGATCCTCAACTTCATGGGGGGCGTGGTCGAAGCCTCGGCTATCAATGCCATACGGGAATACGATCCGGAATTGGCGCAGCGTATCCAGGACAAGATGTTCACCTTCGAGAATCTGATCGATATCGACGATCGCGGCATACAGCTGCTGTTGCGCGAAATATCGTCCGATTCCCTGATCACCGCCATGAAGGGAACCAGCGAGATACTGCGTACCAAGATATTCAAGAACATGTCGCAGCGCGCGGCCGAAATGCTGCGCGACGATTTCGAGGCCAAGGGCGCGGTCAAGGTGTCCGAGGTAGAGGCCGAGCAGCGCGAAATACTCAAGGTGGTGCGCCGCCTGGCCGATGAAGGCCAGATTGCGATTGCCAAGGGCGGCGGTGAAGGGTTTGTCGAGTAATACCGCGTGAGCGGCTTTAGAGCGGCTAACAAAAACCAGCGTAGCGGTTCTGGCCAGGCGCGCGCGGCAGTCGGGGGTACGGCAAGCGTGCGCAACAAGGCCATAGGGGTTTTGTTGGCAGCTCTTAACAAAGTATGGGCGCTGAGGTGATGCAATGAAGGCCTGGGGTGAGAAGAAGATCATAAGGCGCGAGGATGTGCCCCCGCTGGAACCCTGGCATATGACCCAGCTCAGCGGCACGTCGGTACAAAGGCCGCATGTGTATGTGCCTGAGGCAGTACCAGTCGAGCAGGAATCCGTGGCTGAGCAGGCTGTGGAGGAGAGCGCGGTGGCGGCTGAGGCCGAAATCAGCATGGTGCCCATGATTGCTGAAGTGGAGCTGGATCAGCTCAAGCTGGCGGCACAGCAGGAAGCCTATGCCGATGGCCACGCTCAGGGCAGGCAGGCCGGGTTTGCCGAGGGAGAGGTGGCAGGGCGCGAAGCGGGCCATGCTGAGGGGTATGCAGCAGGCTTGCAGGTGGGGCGGCAGGAGGCCGAGGCGGAAGTATTACAGTTCAAGCTGTTGGTGTCGCAATTGGCAACAGCCGTGGCGGACTACGAGGATGCACTGGCCCGGCCCATACTGGATATTGCCCTTGCAGCTGCACGCCAGATGGTGCGGCAGCAGCTGAGTCAATCGCCCGAGTCGCTGTTAGCAGTCATACGCGAGGCCATCAACAGCCTGCCGGAGCTGCAAGGACCGCTGAAGCTGGAATTGCACCCGGATGACTTGGCTTTGCTACAGACCTTGCTGGCAGGGGAGCTGGCTACCCTGCAATGGCGGTTGGAGCCGGTTGCCGAGATGGCGCGGGGTGGTTGCCGCATCAGCAATACCAGTGTTGAGCTTGACTTGTCGCTACCTAGCCGGTGGCGGCGCATTGTCGAGGGCCTGGGGCGTAGCGACCCCTGGGTAGCTGACGATGAGCACTGAGGATGATGTTGCGCCTGCAGCACCGGCGCCACCCGTGCTGGCACGCTGGCAGCGTTATGCCGAGCAATGCTGCGATACCGTGGCTGCGACCAAGCCCTGGCTACCCAAGGGGCGATTGACCCGTGTGGCCGGCCTGGTACTGGAGGCTGTGGGCATCAAGCTACCGGTGGGTGCAAGCTGCCATATCATTCTGCCAGCTGGTCACAGCATAGAAGCCGAAGTGGTGGGGTTTAACGGCGACAAGCTGTTCCTGATGCCTGTGGCGGAAGTCTATGGCCTGGAGCCGGGCGCCTGGGTAGTGGCTTACGAAGACCTGGCCAATCGGGTGCCTTACTTCAATCTGACCCATGCACCGCGACGCAGGCTGGAAGACCGGGGGCGCCAGGCGGCTGTTGGTCCACATCTGCTAGGGCGGGTGCTGGATGGCCTGGGTAGGCCTCTGGACAAGCTGGGGCATTTGCAGGTTGAAGCCCATGTGCCGCTGTTCTCACGTCCCTTCAATCCCCTGGATCGTGTGCCGGTGCATGATGTGCTGGATGTCGGGGTGCGCGCCATCAATGCCATGCTGACTGTGGGCAGGGGACAGCGCCTGGGCCTGTTTGCCGGTTCGGGTGTGGGCAAGAGTGTGCTGCTGGGCATGATGGCCCGCTACACCACGGCTGACGTGGTGGTGGTAGGCCTGATTGGTGAGCGTGGCCGCGAGGTAAAGGACTTCATCGAGAATATCCTCGGTGAGGAAGGCCTGCGGCGCTCGGTAGTGGTGGCTGCACCCGCCGATACCCCCCCTTTGCTGCGCCTGCATGGTGCAGCCTACGCAACGGCGATTGCCGAGTATTTTCGCGATCAGGGTGCCAATGTGTTGCTGATCATGGATTCATTGACCCGCTATGCCATGGCGCAGCGTGAGATTGCCCTGGCTGTCGGCGAGCCGCCGGCCACCAAGGGCTATCCTCCTTCGGTCTTTGCCAAATTGCCTGCGTTGGTTGAGCGGGCGGGCAATGGACAGGAGGGCGGAGGGTCAATCACCGCCTTCTATACTGTTCTGAGCGAAGGCGACGATCAACAGGATCCGATCGCCGACAGTGCACGTGCCATCCTGGATGGACATATTGTGCTAAGTCGGCACCTGGCCGATGCAGGCCATTATCCAGCTATCGATATGGAGCAATCCATCAGCCGTGTGATGACCGACATCATAGAGCCAGAGGAATACAATCTGGTCAGGCGCTTCAAGCAGCTGTATTCGCGCTATCAGCGGAGCCGCGACCTGATCAATGTAGGCGCCTATGTGCGAGGATCTGATCCCTTGCTGGATGAGGCGATAGCCAGGATGCCAGCCATGGAGGCCTTCTTGCAGCAGGGCATTTTCGAGCGTGAGGGCTATGCCGGGGCCAGGATGAGATTGGCAGCCCTGTTTGGCGAATAAACTTATGTATCACCAACAAACCGCTGCCTTGGGTCCGGTTGGTGGTGCTAACTTCGGGTTGCCGTCGTGGCCAAGGCTTTTCAGTTTGCATTCCTGTTGGAACTCGCCATCGACAAGCGTGAGGACGCGGCGCGCGCCATCAGCGCGGCACTGCAGCGGCTGGAGCAGGCGCGTGCACGGCGGGCACAGATTGAGCAGTATCGTGAAGAGTACCGCACGCGCCTGACAGATACGGCATCGCGAGGCATGCGTATCCATCAATGGAACGATTTTCAGTTGTTCCTGGCCAAACTGGATACTGCGGTTGAGCAACAACTGGCTGAAGAAGCGCGTTGCGAGGCGCAGCTGGAGGCACGCAAGCAGGCCTGGCAGGCCTGTGAGCGTGAGGTCAAGGCGTATGAGACCCTGCAGGACAGGCACCAGAGCCGCGAGACGCAGCGTGAAGCCAAGCAGGATCAGAAACTGACCGATGAGTGGGCTTCGATACTACAGCGTCGGCGCGATGCATCGGGGCATTGATTTCAGGTAGGTGGCATTGTTTTTGCTGAAGGCTTACTGACCCCGTCAGGGGGAGAGACTCAGGACAAGGACTGCACCATGCCTACCGCCAGCCAGACCAACAATATCATTGCCCAGCTTGCTGCCTCCGTGACGGTGCCGGGTAAGTTGCGGGCCGAGGAATCGGTGGGCAACAACCTGTTTGAGCAATCGCTCAACCGGCAGATGCAGAGCCGCCAGAACGAGCAACTGGCGCGCGACGCCCAGGTAAGCAAGCCGGTACAGCACCAGGCAAAGCCTCTGGAGGCGGTCAAGCCGGTGGCTGTGGCCAAGCCCGTGGAACCCGCCAAGCAGCCGGAAAACGCTGCCGAGCCGAGCAAGACGGCAGAAGCCCCCGAGCAGACGACACCTTCGAGCGAACGGTCGGCGACCCGTGAAGCGGGTAAGGAGCAGTCGGATGCGCCTGAGCACGACAAGGTGGCCGAGGGGAGTGCCGAGCAAGCGGCGGCTGCCGGCATGGTGGCGCAATTGCAGGTTTACGTGGATCGTGGTCTGGCTGCCTTGCAAGCTGAGGCCGAGGTAAAGGGTGATCCGCTATTGCAGCATGCAGGCCTTGCCCAAGCCTTGCTCGATGGCCGTGAAGCTGCGAATGATAAATCGGACAAGCGCTTTTCCCAGCAACTGCTGGGCGAGGCTACGGACAAACTTGCCGGCCTGCGGCAGGACTTGCCGCAGGCTGATGCTGAGACAGTTTTACTGGATCAGGTAGCAAGCGGATTTCAGGCGGTGCTGGATCAGAAGTTGGCATCGACAGATGCGGCGACCCTGCGCCAGCAATCTGGCACGGCGGCGATTCGGATGGAGTTGCCACGTAGCCATACGACAGAATCGACGCGTGGTTCCGCTTATGCCATCCACCAGCCCGTGGGTAGCGAGGGCTGGGATCGCGCCGTGGGTAACAAGGTCGTCATGATGGTGAGCAATCAGCAGCAGGAGGTGGAGATGCATCTGAACCCTCCCCACCTGGGCCCGATGGAGGTCAAACTGACGCTGAATCAGGACCAGGCCACCCTGACTTTCTTCGCAGCCCAGGCGCCGGTGCGTGAGGCCTTGCAGGCCTCCATGCCCAGACTGAGCGAAATGTTGGCCGAGAGTGGCATCCAGTTGAATCAGGCCCATGTGGAATCACAGGCTGGGCAGGGTGGGCAGGGGCAAGATGACAGGAATGGCCGCCACGGTAGCCGTAGTTTCTCCGCCCAGACCGAAGAGGCACAGGCACCCGCGAATACCTGGCGGGTGAAGCTGCCGCCAGGTCTCCCTGGCAACGTGAACCTGTTTGTCTGAACAGTGTGGGCCGGCTGGAGCGCTGGCTGCGTAGTGAGGGTGCGTGTAGGGGAATTGTCCGTGATTGCGTGTAACCCGCGCCAATGCTTGTTCCTGTGGCGGGTTTGCTTTATAAACAGGCTAGGTGAGCAAGATGTATGCACCCGCTTTGTTTAGAACAATACGCACTCCTAAAGGATAATTCTTATGGCAGAAGCCAAGAAACCTGCACCGCAGGCAGACGCTGGGGACAGCGCGCCCAAGGGTAAGAAAAACGTCATTCTTTATGTCGTGATTGCCTTGTTGATATTGGTGATCGTGGTGGGCGGGGCTTTTGCAACCTGGTTGTTCCTGACGATCTCGGCCAACCAGAGTTTTGGCGAACCAGTAGCCGCTACCGAGCAATCGGCTGATGCAGGCGAGACCGAGGGCAAGAGCAACAAGAAGAAGGAAAAGAAGAAGGCAGAGAGCGATGCGCCGCCGGTCTTTACCAAGCTGGATACCTTTACGGTGAACCTGGCGAACGGCGTAGTGCTGCAGACCGAGATACACGCTCAGGTGCTGGACGAGAAGCAGGCGGATGTGGTGAAAAGCTACATGCCGCGTATCAGCAGCCAAGTCAATCTGCTGCTGAGTTCGAAGAAGCAGGAAGATATTTCGACCTTGGAATCCAAGGTGAAGTTGATGGAAGAAATCAAGCAGACCGTCAACAAGGTGCTGGGGGCAAAGGACGATGAGGACGGCGTGATGAGCGTTGAATTCAAGACCTTTATCATCCAGTAAGGCAACGCAAGCAGTAGTGGGGTCCGTATCATGGCCGACGACATACTTTCCCAGGAAGAGGTAGACGCCCTCTTACGTGGGGTGACGGGTGAAGACGAAGACGCGGACGAGGGACTGGATTCCTCGGCCATACGCGCCTACGACATTGGCCGTCAGGAACGTATCGTTCGTGGTCGGATGCCGACCCTGGAAGTGATCAACGAGCGCTTTGCCCGTAACCTGCGCATCGGCCTGTTCAACTTCATGCGTCGCTCGGCCGAAATCTCGGTCGGGCCGGTGCGCGTGCAGAAATACAGCGAATTCATCCGCAATCTGGTGGTGCCGACCAACCTTAACCTGATCCATATGAAGCCGCTGCGCGGCACCGGCCTGTTCATCTTTGATCCCGACCTGGTGTTTCTGGTGGTGGACAATATGTTCGGTTCGGATGGCCGCTACCACGTGCGGGTGGAGGGACGGGATTTCACCCCCACCGAGCAACGCATCATCCAGCGTTTGCTGGAAGTGGTGATGGATGAGTACCGCAAGTCCTGGGAGCCCGTATTCAAGACCGAGTTCACCTACGTGCGCTCGGAAATGAATACCCAGTTCGCCAATATCGCCACACCTACCGAAGTGGTGGTGGCCTTTACCTTCAAAATCGAACTCGGTTCGGGCGGCGGTGATTTCCATGTCTGCTTCCCGTATTCGATGATCGAGCCCTTGCGCGACATGTTGTACAGCTCCATGCAGGCAGACCGCATGGAGTCGGATAACCGTTGGGTCAAGCTACTATCGCGCGAAGTGCAGAATTCGGAAGTGCAACTGATCTGCAACCTGGGCAGCGCCAAGATTACGCTGGGAGATATCCTGGACCTCAAGGCGGGCGACGTGATCGGTATTGATATACCGGAAACCATCATTGCCGAGGTGGACGGGGTGCCGCTGCTGGAAGGGCACTATGGTACGCTGCACGGGCAATATGCCCTCAAGGTGGAGAAGATACTCACCTCGGCGGAGAACCTGATGCTCGATGAGGAGCAGCCTGAGGAGTTGAACAATGAGTAACGAAATGGACGAACAGGGTCTGGATGACTGGGCTGCCGCACTGGCAGAACAGCAGACCGCCGAAGCCGCTGCCATGGAGGCAGCCGTCTCAACGCCCGCAGTAGCCATGCCGACCGCGTCACCGGCAGATATTTTTAAGAGTTTTGATCAGCAACCGGAAAAGCCTACTGGCCCCTCCGGTATCGAGATGATCATGGACATCCCTGTGGCCATGACGGTGGAGCTGGGGCGTACCAAGATTGCCATCCGCAGCCTGCTGCAACTGGCACAGGGGTCGGTTGTAGAACTGGACGGATTGGCAGGCGAACCCATGGATGTGCTGGTGAATGGCACGCTGATCGCCCAGGGCGAAGTGGTGGTGGTGAACGACAAGTTCGGTATCCGCCTGACCGATATCATTACGCCGGCGGAACGTATCCGCCGCCTGCACAAGTAAACCCTTGCCCATGCGCCTGATCGCTCTATCGGCCGCCGCACTTTCTGCGGCGGTTTCTGTTTGTGTGCTGGCTGCGGAGCCTGCCAAGGCGGCTGCTGCCATGCCGGTATTGAGCAGCCCGGCAGGCCCATCCCTGCTCAGCCTGGTACAGGTTTTCTTTTCGCTGCTGCTGGTGATTGGGGCCATCTTTGGCTCCGCCTGGCTGATGCGACGGATGACGCCTGGCCATTTAGGCGGGCAGGCCCAATTGCGCGTGGTCGGCGGTGTCATGGTCGGGGCCAAGGAGCGGGTGGTGGTGGTGGAGCTGCGCGATACCTGGCTGGTGCTTGGGGTCACCCCGAACAAGGTATCAACCCTGCATACCCTGCCCAGGCCCGATGATCTGCCACAGGTGGCGGTGCCGGTGCCTTTTGCCGAGAAGTTGGCCAGTGTGATCAAGGCCCGCCGATCGGGAGAGGGAACGCAATGAGGCCACGCATCTACCTGCTCGGTCTGATTGCCCTGGCGCTACCCGCCGTAGCGGCCGACCCCGGCCTGCCCTTGCTGACCAGCCAGCCTAGCGGGGCAGGGCAGAGCTACACGCTGACCCTGCAGACCCTGCTGTTCCTGACCAGCTTGACCTTCCTGCCGGCCATCCTGTTGATGATGACGGCGTTTACCCGCATCGTCATCGTGCTATCCATGCTGCGGCAGGCACTGGGCACCATGCAGGCACCCCCCAACCAGGTGATCATCGGCTTGTCGCTGTTTCTCACGGTGTTCGTGATGTCGCCGGTGCTCGACAAAATCTGGGTGGAGGCGTACCAGCCATTCTCGCAGCAGCAAATCGATTTCAATACGGCGGTGGAGCGCGCTAGCGTGCCGCTCAAGCAGTTCATGATCAAGCAGACCAGGCAGAAGGATCTGGCGCTGTTTATCGAGCTGTCTCAAAGTGCCAAGCCCCAGGGGCCGGAGGACATCAGCCTGAAGGTGCTGGTGCCCGCTTTTGTGACCAGCGAGTTGAAGACGGCCTTTCAGATCGCCTTCTTGGTATTCATCCCCTTTCTGATCATCGACATGGTGGTGGCCAGCGTGTTGATGGCCATGGGTATGATGATGGTGAGCCCGGTGACCATTTCCCTGCCGTTCAAGATCATTCTGTTTGTGCTGGTGGATGGCTGGACGCTGCTGATAGGCTCCCTGGTGCAAAGCTTCTATACCTAGCGAGCCGCAGGTTCCGGCATTCACCAGGTCATACTGAGATCAAACAAGCCGAGGAGGCATCGCCATGTCACCGGAAATGGTCATTACTATCATCCAGCGTGCCTTCGAGGTCATGATACTGATAGGCGGCCCCATGCTGCTGGCCGGGCTGGTGGTTGGCCTGATCATCAGCGTGTTCCAGGCTGCCACCCAGATCAACGAAGCCACGCTATCGTTCATTCCCAAGCTGCTGATCACCTTCATGGTGGCGGTTCTGGCAGGGCCATGGATGCTGTCCATCCTGATGGACTACACCATACGGCTGTATCAGGCCATACCCACCATGATTGGTTAGTCTCGCCGTGTTGCTTTCCACGCCTAAGCCGCCACAGCGGCCTGATATGCAATCTGGCTGCGGGTCGCGCCAAGGTGGCAGGCGGTCGCTATGATCACTCTGACCGACGCCCAGATACAGGCATGGCTGGGGATGTTGCTGTGGCCTTTCTTCCGCATCTTGGCCATTTTTGCCATGGACCCGTTCTACTCCAGCCGTAGCATACCGGTTAGGGTACGAGTGGGCTTGTCCATGCTGCTGGCCATTCTGATTGCCCCCTCCTTGCCACCCATGCCAGCTATCGAGCCGGTATCGGCCTTGGGGGTACTGGTGATAGCCCAGCAGCTGCTGATCGGGCTGGCCATAGGCTTCACTATGCGGCTGGTTTTCTCGTCCATCGAAATGGCCGGCCACCTTGCGGGCTTGCAGATGGGCTTGGGCTTTGCCAGTTTCTATGATCCGCAGCACGGCACCAATACCGTGGTGGTGGCGCAGTTCGCCAGCCTGCTGACCATCCTGGTGTTCCTGGCCATGAATGGCCACTTGCTGGTGATAGAAACCATAGCCCGTAGCTTTGTGTTGTTGCCTATCTCGGACCAACCCATGAAGCTCGTTGGGTTAAAGCTGCTGGTTGATGCAGGTGGTCAGATTTTCACGCTTGGCCTGTTGTTGTCCTTACCGGTGCTGGCGGCGCTGTTGATCACCAATCTCTCTATCGGCGTCATGTCGCGTGCCGCGCCTCAGTTCAATGTGTTTGCAGTGGGTTTTCCGCTGACTTTGGGAATAGGCGTAGCGGCGTTGTATTTCTCGCTGCCGCAGTTTCCGCCGCATATACACAGACTGATGGAAGAGGCGACGAGGCTGGCTTACCGATTGGCCAAGGTGTTTGGCGGCGGCTAGTGCCGGGGCGGCCTTGCAATTTCAATCTGCTTGTAGTGTTCACCTGGCAATTCATCAGTAATCACAATCGATCCTTGCTAATATGAATAATACCCTAACTGGGTTTTATTCCGTGTTCATTTAAATACCCGGGAAGGATTTTATTCGTGCGGTATGGTTGATGAGTTAAGGGGGTTTGAGTGCAGCTGTATTATATGCGTTGGGAAACTACAACGTTCTGATATGCCGGCATGCAAT
Source organism: Chitinimonas prasina (assembly GCF_030160395.1). Taxonomy (GTDB): domain Bacteria; phylum Pseudomonadota; class Gammaproteobacteria; order Burkholderiales; family Chitinimonadaceae; genus Chitinimonas; species Chitinimonas prasina. Next base: position 325,599 of record NZ_BSOG01000004.1, on the reverse strand, counting down.
GCTTTCTGCTTGTTATTGTTGATAATAGAATTCGTTGCGCCATAGCCGACCTTGTGATGGGCTGATGGTACTTAGAGTGGCTAACAAAACCCTTCTGGCGTTGTTGTGCGAGCTTGCAGTACCCACGTACTGCCAGCTGCGCGCGCTTGCGCACGCACGCCTGGCCAGAACCGCTACGCTGGGTTCTTTTAGCCGCTATTACAACAAATAGCCAAACGGAAATATGAAGGAGAGATTCAATGAATAAGCTTTTGGGTACGGTGGCCATGGCTTTGTTAGGCTGCAGCGCACTGGCGGCACCCGGGGACGACTATGTCAAGAAGTGCGCACCGAGTACGCTGGATATTTTCTGGTATGCTGGCACGGTATCGTGCATGTACGGTAGCTTCCCTAGTAATGGCACCCTGTTTGGCTATCAAGAAAAAACCATGAGCGCTTGGGTGACGCTTTATACCCCGGATAGAAGCCAATTCTGTCATGCACAAGTTCCTTTTTCCCATGTGGAACGCCGGCCTAATGGTGAAACCTGCACCATGGTGCCTAAGCAACCTTTCCCGACTGTCTCCGTACAAGATCGTGAATGCCACTCCAAGCTGCACAATGGCTGGATAGTCTGGAGCGATGCTTCTGGCGCATCGCCATCACCGGCCACAGCTGAGATTGAATTGGATCCATTCAGCACAGGGCAATTTGTACCGTCAGGAACGCAGTTTGAATTCCGCTCTGGACGAGGCACTGCAACATTCAGGGTCAGACTGACCGCCAATGGCCAGGTGGGATCGTGGGCTTATGCGACTACAACCCGGCTTTGCTCTTGGGACGACGGCCGGCATTGAGCCTTGGTAGTTCATCGCTTGCCTACCCGCCTATCCTGGTTGCACAAGGCATGGGCGTAACAGAGTAAGTTCAGGCCCGCTTGTGCGGGCCTGTTATCCATTCACTACACCGCATCGGCACCGGTTTCGCCGGTGCGTATGCGCACAACCTGCTCCACAGGGCTGACAAATATCTTGCCGTCACCGATCTTGCCGGTGCGGGCGGCTTTGACGATGGCATCGATGGCGGACTCGACCTTGTCGCTGGTGATGACCACTTCGATCTTTACCTTGGGCAGGAAATCGACCACGTACTCGGCACCCCGATACAGTTCGGTATGGCCTTTTTGGCGGCCAAAGCCTTTGACCTCGGTGACGGTCAGGCCGGTCACGCCGACTTCGGCCAGGGCTTCTCGCACTTCATCGAGCTTGAATGGCTTGATGACGGCTTCGATCTTCTTCATGTCCATGTTTTCCTCCTGATAAAAACGACAAAGGGCCCCAGAAGGCCCTTTGGTGGAACTGGCTGGGCGAGAATTACTCGACCTTTGCCTTGGCGCGCAGATCAGCGATCAGCTTGTCCAGCGCCTGGCCTTGCAGTTGCTGCTGGATGGCGCCCTTCACTTCATCGAAGGACGGGCCTTGGGCTGCACGGACGTCGTCCAGCTTCATGACATGGTAGCCAAACTGGGTCTTAACCGGGGTCTGGGTGATCTGACCCTTGGCCAGCTTCTGCATGGCTTCGTCGAATTCCTTCACCATGGCGCCAGGTTGCACGCGCTCATACAGGCCGCCCTTGTCCTTGCTGCCTGGGTCCTGCGACTTTTCCTTGGCCAGATCTTCAAACTTCTTGCCCTTCTTCAGCGCGGCGATAACGTCGTTGGCTTCCTTCTCGGTCTTCACCAGGATGTGACGAACGTTGTATTCCTTCTGGCTGGCCATCTTGGCCTTTTCTTCGTCATACTTGGCCTTCAGAGTGGCTTCAGAGATAACGTTGTTCTTCTGGTAGTTCTGAACGTAGGCCTTCAGCAGGACGTTCTGCGATGCCATGCCGATTTCGAAGAGCACGTCAGGGTTCTTGGCCAGGCCTTGCTTATTGGCCTCCTGGGCAATCACTTCCTTGGTGATCAGATCTTCACGGATCTTGGCGCGCAGCTCAGGGCTGTCCTTCATGCCGCGAGTAGCGACTTCTTTGAGGATGTAGTCCATCTGGCTCTGCGGGATGGCGACGCCATTGACCACGGCCACCGGCTTGTCAGCAGCGATGGTGGCACCGGCCAGCAGCGCGGCGATCAGTGCGGGGGCGAAAATCTTGGTTTGCATCGAATACGTCCTTCTTGGCTCTTTGAGGGGGTAAGTTGCAGATTCAAGGTTCGCGGGTGCTGATGCACCTGCAGAACCGGGTAAGGTTCAGCTCGCGGCTTCGCCCGGGGTCCGGGCTTCGATGGCGAGCGCATGGATCTCGCGCCGCATCATCTCACCCAGTGTTTCGTAAACCAAACGGTGGCGTGCCACCGATGTCAGGCCGACAAAGCGCTCGGACACAATCTGCAGGCGATAGTGCCCGCCACCCGATGCCGCGCCAGCATGACCTGCATGTTTTGCGCTGTCATCACGCAAATCCAGCAGCTGCGGATTCAAAACCGCGAGTTTCTCACGGATTTGGTCTGGAATGTTCATGCAGGTAGCACCCTTTTAAAAGGTCGTACATCCACGTTTTCATAAACACCGGCCACCAGGTAGGGATCGGCATCTGCCCAGGCTTGGGCGGCGGCAAGATCGGCGAACTCCGCTACGATCAGGCTGCCACTGAAGCCGGCTGGGCCAGGGTCGGGGGAGTCGATGGCAGGGAAAGGCCCGGCCAGCAGCAAGCGGCCTTCCGCCTGCAGCTGGTTCAGGCGTGCCAGATGCGCAGGCCGGTTGGCAAGCCGCTGCGCCAGTGAGTCAGCGACATCCCGGCCGGTAATGGCATAGAACATGGTGCGTCCTCTGGGTTCAATTTGCCGTAGATGGGGTTGCGACACCCCGTTTCAAGTGGCCTGCATGATATCGGCCATGGCCATATGGGTCAGCTTCTCGATATTGCTGATCAGGTAATACAGCGTGGCCGCCAGCACGAGGGTGCTGGGTAGCACGATGACTGGGTAGCTCAACAGGGTCATGCGGCCCAGTTCTGCAGTAAAGGCTGGGGTGCCGGGCTGGCTGACGACTATCCATTTGGCTAGAACGTAGTTGAGAACGCCTGATAGCAGGAAGGACGAGGCGATCAGCCAGGAACTGTTGGTCAGTACCTGATCAAACCGGCGCTCATTGCCGTATTGCTTGAGGGCTGCCGAAATCTTGTCTACCTGCAGAACCTGCTCGTTGTAGAGGAAGGTGCGTACCAGCGGATAAGGCGTCTTGATGGAAATGACCGTCAACAAGCCCAGCAGGGTGGGGATGGCGGCTTCCTTGATGGCGATGTATTCGGGCGGCAGCTTCAGCAATGCCATGCCACCGGTGAGCATGATGGAGATCAGGCCCAGGATGGAAATGAAGTTGGTCTTGCGGCTGGTCAGGTATTCACGGATGCCGTAACCCAGTGGAAACATCAGGGCGATCAGCATGCTCCAGACAGGACCCAGGCGATTCTCGTCATTCAACTGCGTCATGATGACGGTTGGAATGATGATGTTCATCAACAGGTTACCCATCAGGCTGGGCTTGTTTGGTGCGGGTGCTGCGGTAGGGGGGACCGAGTCTATCGGCGAGTGGGCCAAGTTTGAATCTCCGACGGTGCGGCTGTACAGGATAAAGCTGCAACTATATGCGCTTTGATCTGACTTGCACATACCGTTGGGATAAGTGGTCGGATGGGGCCGATGTAGTGGCGAGCCTGGCGTGCCGCTTCTCCGCTCGGCGGGGTTCAGCCTTCTACTGAGGCATGCCAATGGCCGTTGGCGCTCTGCCACAGCTGCAAGGGGCAGTCGTAGGCCAGGCGAAGATTGCTGGGGCAGAGTGCTTCGCTTGGCTGCCCCTGGGCCAGCAGGCGGCCGCCGCCCAGCAGCAGTACCTGATCTGCCCAGCGGGCTGCCTGGGCAATATCATGCAGCACGGCGATCACGGTGCGGCCGTGGGTGGCTTCGTTGCGCAGGCGGCGGAACAGCTGCGCCTGGTGCTTGAGATCCAGGTGGTTGGTTGGTTCGTCCAGCAGCCAGATCGGCGCATCCTGTGCCTGTAGCCGGGCCAGGCCGGCACGTTGCCGTTCTCCACCAGACAGGCCGTCCCAGCGGCGCTGCGCCAGGTGGCTGATGTCATATGCTGCCAAGGCTGTACCCACCCGCCCCAGATCGTCCGGATTGGGGCGGCCGAAGCTGCCCAAGGCAGGGCGGCGGCCAAGCAGCACATATTGTTCTATGGTCAGCGGCAGGTCATGGCTGGGGAACTGCCCCAGCCAGCCTAGTTGGCGCGCGCGGCTCGGTGTGTCCATCTTGTGCAAGGGCAGGCCGGCCAGCCTTACATCGCCCTGGGTAGGAGGCAGCAGGCCAGCCAGCAGCCGCAGCAGGGTGCTCTTGCCGGCGCCGTTGGGGCCGAGCAGAGCGGTGAAGCTACCGGCAGGGATATGCCCGGTTATATCCTGTAGCAAGCTGTGGTTGCCCTGGCGATAGCCCAACTGGCTGAACTGGAGCAGGCCATCGGCAAAGGCGGCGGGGCGGAACTGGACAGGCAGGGGGGCGTTCATGCGTGACTCCCGGTTCGGTGACGGAGCAGCCAGACGAAACACACAGGTCCGATAAAGCCGATGAGCAGGCCAACCGGCAGATTGATGGGATAAGCGATACCTCGCGCCAGGGTATCCATCAGCAGCAGGAAGCCGGCGCCACTGAGGGCTGAGACCAAAATCAGCTGGCGCCTTCCTCCGCCCAGCCAGAGAGCGCAGGCATTGGGGATCATCATGCCGATGAAGCCGATGATGCCAGCGATGGAGACTGCTGCTCCGGCAGCCATGGCGGCGCCGATGGCGGTAAGCAGACGTACCCGCTCCACGTTGACACCCAGGCTTGTGGCTTCTTCATCGCCCAGCAACAGGCAATCGAGATCACGCCCCAAAGCCAGCAGCAGGGCGATGCCAGCCAGGGCCACAGGGCTGGCCCAAAACAGCGGTGCGCCCACGGTAGTGCCCAACTGGCCGGACAGCCAACTCAGCGCACTACGCAGGGCCAGGTCATCGGACAGGAACAGCAGCAGGCTGGTGGCCGCAGCAGCAAAGCTACCCAGCATCAGGCCCATCAGCAGCAGGCTGATATTGCCGCCGCCAACCAGTTTGACCAGTACCAGCAGCAGCCAGGTGGCCAGCAGGGCGCCGCCAAAGGCGGCAATGGGCAGTGGGATGGTCAGGTGCAGCGCCATGACGGCAACGGCGGCCAGGGCCGCCCCGCTGGCGGTGCCGATTAGGCCGGGGTCGGCCAATGGGTTACGGAATAGCGCCTGCAGCGCGGCGCCGCTGGCTGCCATGGCGGCACCCACGATCAGGGCGGCGGCGATGCGTGGCAAGCGCAGGCCGCTGACCAGCGGATCGCTGATATCGGGCCAGGCCCAGCCGTCGCCGGCATAGCCGACGGCGAAGAACAGCAGGCATGTGGCCAGCACGGGCCAGGCCAGGTAGTGCAGCCTGCTTGTTGCAGGTAATCGGGCCGGACGGCCGGGTCGGCGTAACCAATAGGCGCGGGTGGTGGGCATAGTCAGCGCGTTGGGTGGGCGATGTGCCACAGGACACCACAAGGATCGACCAGGGAGAACTGGCACATGTGCCAGGGCTTGTCCTCTGGCGGTGCCCCACGTGTACCGGGGTAGCGGTCAAACAGCTCCAGTTGCTTGATATGGCGCCACCATGCACGGGCATCGCTCACCAGCAGATGCAGCACGCAGTTCTGTGCCCAGTCCTTGCGATAGAAGTCCTGCAGCAGAAAGGCCTGCGAACCCAGGCTGAACTCGGCGAGTTCATCGCCAACCAGCCGTTCCTCAAAACCAAGATCGCGATAGAACCGGCAACTGAGGTCGAAATCCCTGGAGGGCACGAAGGGTTTGAGTTCCAGTGCATCAAGCATGGGGAGGCCTAAAGCAGGGTGCGCAGTTTCTGCACGGCGGCAGGACTGCTGAGGTTGACGACAAAGAAATCCTGTACCGGCACTTCATAGACGCGGCCGTGCTGGCCCGCAGGTGTCGCCGCGATATCGGGCCGCCGCTTGAAGCTCTCCAGCCCGCCATAGACCGCCCGGTTATGGTCTGCCACCAGGATCAACTCCGGTGCCAGCTTGGCGATGGCTTCCGGATCCAGCGGCTTGTAGCCACTGACGCCAGCCGCAGCGTTGATGCCACCGGCTGCCCGTATCAGCGCATCGGCTGGCGTATCGCTGCCGGCAACCGTCTTGCCCTCATAGGTGATCAACACGCGACGGCCGATGGAGGGGGCTGGGCGCATGGCGTGCTGCCAATCGTTGGCGAGTTTGCTGGCGGCGGCGTCGGCACCGATCAGGCCGCCTACCCGCCGTATGGTGTTGGCGTAGTCGCTACCATCTTCGCGCGTGCCGAGCTTGACTGCCTTGATGCCTAGGCTGCTCAACTGCTGCCAGATGCCATCGGGCATGGCCATGGGGCTACCCAGCACCAGGCTGGGCTTGAGCCGGGCTACCGGCTCCACGGCCAGCCCGCGTGACAGGCCGATGTCGGTGGCGTGGGCCAGGGCTGTTTGGCGGGAGGAGCGGTCGCGGCCCACCACATCGGGCGCATGGCCCAGGGCCACGACGATCTCCGCGATATCACTGGTCAGTATGACCAGCCGCTCTGCCGCCTGGGCGGTGCTGCCCAGCAGCAGGCTGCCTAACAACAGGCTGCGTGTCAGTGTTCGCTTAGTGAACATGGCGCGCCTCCCTGTCAGGCAGACCGTGCACCAGCTTGGCCCAGCCGGGCAATTCGGGCCGCCCTGGCTTGCGTTCGCCAAAGTACTGCACGATCAATTGACCATCGCTGTCATAGCATTCCAGCGAGGTGACTTCGCCGTCACGGGTAGGCTTGCGCACTACGAAGGCCGTGTCGAACAGGTCCATGCGCAGATGCAGATTGAAGCCTGGATCCAGCACATTGAGCCAGGGACCCATGGCGACTACCTTCTTCACTGGCCCGGTGTGTATCTGCAGGCAGCCCTGGTTGCCGGCAAAGACCATGATGGGCAGGTCTTGCTCCGCAGCGGCATGCAGCAATAATGAGACGGATTCCAGTGATACCGCCCGTACATAGCCGACCGGTGCCAGGCGCAATGCTTGGGGGCGGGTCAGGTTGAAACGTCGCATCAGCGGGAAGAATTCGTGGGTGTCGGCCAGATTAAGCCAGCCCTGGCGGAAGGCCGTGGTATCCACGGCTGTGTCAGGTTGTTCCGCTGCGGGCTCATGCCGGCGATCGGGCTCTACCGTGGCGTGGCAGCTGGCATAGCGGGATACCAGCTCGTCATAGGCGGCCTGGTTGGATTCTGTTGTCAGGAACACCTTATGCACGGCATCGCCATGCCGATCAAAAAACTGTAGCGAGGGTCGTTCGCCACGCAGGGCAAAGCCGTAACGCCAGCTTTGCAGGAAGAAACGCAGGTCGATCTCCGGATTGAGCGCTAGGCCGATCTCGCCTTGGATACTGACGTTGGCATAGATGCCGGTTTTCTCGTGTACCGCCGCCTCGTTGCGGGTCAGCGTCATGACCACACCCAGGCTTTCCAGCTCGCCCAGGATGTCGGCCCACTTGGGGAACAAGGTGATGGACAGTGGATCGGCTGCGACCAGTTCGGCCTCGGTTACGCCTAGCCGGGCGGCTGCATCTCGGGCGCGCAGCTTGGGTTCACTGGCTTTCAGGTGCAGATAGTTCTGCCACAGGGTGGATGCATTCATGTTGACTCTCCGGGAATGCTGACGATGGAAAGACGCTTTGGGGCGCACCGGCTTCCCGGACGGTGCGCCCCGCTGCGTGGCCGCTGAGGCGGGCCTGGCCGTGGTACACGGTAGAAAATCGTGAACAGGCTCTTAGAAACGGTATTCGAAGCTGATGGCGCCGTTGCGGCCGGGCTGGGTGTAGCGGTCCAGTACCGCTGCCACACTGCCTCGGCCACTGACGACCAGGCCTTTGACATCACTCCAGAGCCAGTACTTTTTGTCGGCCAGGTTGTACAAGCCAGCGCTGAGGGTGGCATCCGGCCCCAGTTCCATACTGGCGCTCAGGTCCAGCACACCATAGCCGGGTGCGGCGAACAGGGTGTTGCTGCTGAGCCTGTCCTTGCTTTCTGCACCGCGCAGTGACAGTGCGGTTTGCCAGCGGCTAGCTTGGTAGTGGAGCGCCAATTGGCCGTTCAAGGGTTCCACCCCGTCGTAAGGCTTTGCCTCGCTGGTTTTGTCGCCACGGGCGTAGGCCAGAGCACCGCGCACATGCCAGGCATCTGTCATGCGCCACAAGGCTTTCAATTCCACCCCCTGGATGCGCATCCGGGTGATATTGCGTGCCTGGTACTCCAGGTTGATGCCATTGCCGTTGGTGTCGCGTGGCGATACCAGCACGTTCTCGATGAAGTCGCTGTAACGGCTCTGGAAGTAGGTTGCGGCCAACTCCAGCTGGCTGGAGCGGTAGCGGCTGCCCAGTTCCAGGCTACGGCTTTTCTCGGACTTCAGGGCGGGATTGGGGAGTACCTCGTAGCCATGGGCGGCATTGCTGAATACCAGCATGGCATCGTCGAAGTTGGGGGTACGAAAACCGGTGCCCAACTGGGCAAAGCCGGTCCAGCCTGTTGCCAGCGGCAGGCTGAGTGCCAGACGGGGCGAAATGGCGCTGTCCTTGTATTCGGCCACGTTCAGGCCGCGCAGATTGGCGGCGGCGAACAGGGCATCGGGCTTGGGGGTGAGGGTGTAATGGTCGTAACGTAGCGAGGGTGTCAGGGTCATGCCGCTGGCAAAGGTGATCTCGTCCTGCGCAAACAGGCCCAGGCGCTTGCTGTTGTTGTCAGGGAAGGTCTTCTGCGGGAACTGCTCGCCCCCCACTACCGTGGTGCTGGAGCCGTTGGCATTGGTTTGCAGGCGGTAGCGTGGCCGGCTGGTCTCGGTGGTGTTGTACTCGTAGCCCCATACCACGCTGTGCAGCAGCCTGCCTTGATCCAGTCTGTGGGTAAGCTGGGCGTTCAGGCCCCAGCCTTCCTGCTCGAAGCCGGACTGGTTGGTGCGCCTGATATTGCCTGGCAACTGCTCCAGGCCGTTTTCGCGGCTCTCGCCCGATTGGGTGTAGAGCTGGAAGTGGGCGCCCACCAGGCCGCTGCCGCTACGGCTGTAGTCATAGGCAAGGCTGGTGCGGTCGCGGCGCGATTCATCGCTGGCGGTCTGGGACAGCAAGGCTGCGCTACGATTGCTGAGAAAGTCGCCAGTCTGGTCACGCCGGAAGATATCGTGGGTCAGGCTCAGGCTTTGATCGGTTGCGGGTGACCACGCCAGCTTGGCCAGCAAGGCCTGGCTGTCCCAATCCAGCGGGTTGGCGACAGTGCGCCTGTCGGAGGCGCTGCCATCCGTACCCATGCTTTCGGTGTTCTCACCCGCCCGGCGGGTATAGCTGAACAGCGCGCTGAATTGCCCGCTGCGCAAGCCCGCCGAAGCCCCCAGCTTGTTGCTGCTGTCTGCGCCATAGTATCCAGCACGCAGTTGGCCACCTACGGTATCGCCTGCCTGTAGCAGGTCTTCCACCTCCAGGCTGCGGTAGGCCACCACGCCAGCAATGGCATCGGCGCCATACAGGCCGGAGTAGGGGCCTTTCACGACCTCGATGGCACTAAGGGTGTCGATCTCCACCATGTCGCGGCCAGAGATGGCAGCACCGCCGCCTGCATACAGTGCGGGCAGGGAGATACCATCGATCTGCAGCAATACGCGGTTGCCGTCCAGGCCGCGTATGGCGATTGAACCCAGCCCACGCCGGACAGGATCACGGCTGACATCGACACCCGGTTCGTCGCCGAGCAGGGTTTGCAGGTTACGGGCAGTACCGGCGCCATCACCTTGGGTGGACAGGACGGTGGTGTTGGGGGCGACGCTATCGGCGTCCTTGGCGAGCCGTGTGGCGGTGACGGAAACGGTCGGCAAGGTATCGGCAGCAGCAATGTCTGCAGCGTTGTCGGCCAGCACGGGTGTCAGCGGCAGGGCCGCCAGCAAGGCTGCAAGGGGTGTCAGGCGTGTGAGGGTCTTGCCAGTCATCAGGTTCAGCATCCAAAAAATCGCCCCGCCGCCATCAAGCGGCGGGAGCGGGAAATTGGCTGGCTGGCCGGCGTGAGCTGGCGGGCTGGCTACATCGTCATGGAGAGGGTGAAGCGTATTCGGTCCGGCTTGCCGCGGTTGCTCCTGGGAAGGGGCATGCGGCCTTGTACTTCGATAGCTACTTGGTCAGTATCAGTTTGCCGTTGCGGGTCAGTCGCAGGCGATAGACCTCGCCTTGATGGCTGATCTCTATCTCTTGCCGCCCTTGCATCAGGCTACGCAGTTCAAGGCGTAGCCTGGGCGTCTGGCTGGCTGTCTTGCCTAGGGTCAGGGTGCTTGAGTTCATGCATTGAATGATAATGGTTATCATTTAATAATTGCAAGGGAAATGTACACCGTGAGGCGCTACTAGAAATCTCAGCTTGCTTGCAGCACCAGGAGCCTGTTCACGATTTTTTTCCCCACCGAAAAGCTCGTGAACAGGTTCAAAGAAAGGTTTTCTCGCCGCGCACGTCGCCAGCAAGGCTGCGAATCCGTAGGCTGGATCAATGGCCTGCCGACGGTAAAGCCAACACGAACCGTGCGCCTGGGCCTGGTGCAGCAGCTTCTACCCATACGCGTCCGCCATGCCGCTCTGCGATGCGCTTGACCAGGGCCAGACCCAGTCCTGCTCCCCCGGTATCCCGGTTACGGCTGGCATCAATCCTTACAAAAGGCTCGAAAATCCGCAGCCTGTCCGCCTGGGCGATCCCTTCACCATCATCCTCAACAGCAATCCAGATTTCGCCTGCTGCGCTGTGGGTGGAGATGCGCAACTGGCTGCGCGCATGGCGGTCGGCATTGTCCAGTAGATTGCCCAAGGCGTGCACCATCAAGGCCGGCTCGACCTTGAGCGGCAGGGGCTCCAGCTCAAGCACTACCTTATGTCGCAGCAATCGCGACTGGCTGGCCCGTACCACCAGCCTGTCCGCTGTCACGCTTTCCAGTGCCAGTGGTCCACTACGGGCATCCAGCCGGCCATAGCCCAGCAGTTCGCTGGTCAAATGCCCCATCTCGTCCAGATCATCGCGCAGGCCACGGTACAGGCGCTGTTGTCGCTCCTCGGTGTCGATGGTCAGCATGCTTAGCGCAAAATGGGCGCGGGCCAATGGTGTTCGTAATTCATGCGCTACTGCGTTCAGCAAATCCTGTTGGGCCGCCACCAACTGCTCGATGCGATCGGCCATCTCATTCATCCGCACTGCCAGCGGCCCCATGCCGGATGCGGCTGACAGTGTCTCCGCACGCGCCTGCAAGTCTCCGGTTCCCAGCTTGGCCGCCACGGATCGCAAGTGCTGCAGGTCTCGCCAGAAGGGGCGGATCTGGACCAGGTATAAGGCCAGCGCCATGACCAGCACCACTACCAGGTAGACCGCCAGGATGGCGTCGGCCAGTTGTGGCTCTGGCGGTATATGGATGACCAATACCTGCTCCCGCCCCTGCAGACGGTAAAAGACCCTGTCCCGTCCGGATTCGCTCAGATAGATCACGCGGCCTTGCCGCAATATGTGCTGCTGCTCCACACCAAACTCGGCCAAGGGACGCAGGCTCAGCTGGACCTCGCCCAGGAGGGTCTGCATCTGCCGCAGGTTGCTGAGCAGGGTTGCTTTATCGTGAGCGCCCGCCAGCAGGTTGGCCTCCATCATGCGCATCGGCCCCAGGTAGATGGCCTGGGCGTAGTTCTGCTCCCGTTCTGAAACCATCTTCAGGGCTATCCAATGCATGCCGGCCAACGCTGCGGGTACCAGCAACAGGATGAGCAATAGCTGGCGAAAGAACAATTTCCACATCAGCGCTGTTCCTCCGGCGGCAGCAAGAGATAACCACGATTCCACACCGTCTTGATGCAGCGTGGTTCACGCGGATCGTCACCGAGTTTTCTGCGCAGGCGCGACACCAGTACATCGGCCGATCGATCATGGCCGTCGAAATCTATGCCGCGCAGGTGGTTGATGATGTCATCACGGCTCAGGACCGTGCCGGCCTTGCTGGTCAGCAAATACAGCAATTCAAACTCGCTGCTGGTCAGTTCCAACTCCAGTTGACCCAGCGTGGCACGGCGCGCGACTCGATCCAGATTCAGCTGTCCCAGGCGAAGCACTTCGCTGCCAGCGCCAGTCTGGCGGCGCAGCACTGCCTTGATCCGGGCCACCAGTACTCTGGGTTCGACCGGCTTGATGATGTAGTCGTCAGCACCCAGTTCCAGGCCGAGGACATGGTCGATGTCGTTGCCACGCGCCGTCAGCATCAGGATGGGCAGCGTTTGCTGTGCCCGCAATTGGCGGCAGACCTCTAATCCATCCAGACCTGGCAGCATGAGATCCAGCAGCAGCAAGTCCGCCTGCTGTCGGGCTAGCCAGGGCAATACTTGATCGCCACGGTGCAGGCAATACACCTCGAAGCCATGCAGCGACAGGTAGTCGCGAATCAAGGCTGACAGCTTGATGTCGTCTTCGACATAAAGAATACGGGCCATCCCGTCGAACTCCTGAATCTCATGTTCGGGCGGATACTAACCCTGATGCCGCCTACAGATGTGACAGCGCGTTCACAACTGCTTACAGCATCGCAAAACCTGCACCTTCAGCTAGCGCCATCATTTGCACCCTGTCCTGCACTGATGGAGCGAACCGATGTTGCACCGAAATCTTGTCGTCCTGGCTCTGCTGGTGGGTATGTCTGCCTGCAATGACAATGCCACTTCGCCGACCGAACGTCCCCAGCCTGCCCGCAGCCTCGAAGGTACATGGCAATACCCAGGCTATGGCTATATTCAGCAGATTGCCCGCGAGGCCCATGGTTACCGGGTGACGCTGTATGACGTGACCAGCCAGGGTTGCCTGATCAATCAAACCCGAGACGGAGTGACGCTGGCCGATCTGCAGCAACAGCATCGCTTGTCGGCTGATGGCATGGCGCTGGAGCGCGTTGAGACTGATCAGCAACAGAGCCCGGGCCTGCTTGGGCAGCGCTTACCGGCGCTGCCGGAAAGCTGCGGCAAGTTGCGCTGGCCGGTGGCAGGGCAGCCGGGTTACGCGCGCGATCCGGTACGCGACTTCGATCTGGCTTGGCATACATTCAATGAGTACTACCACGATTTCAAGCTGAGCCGGGTTGACTGGGCGGGTCAGTACCTACGTTTGCGGGCGCAGGTTCATGCGCAGACCACGGACGAGCAACTGTTCGAGTTGCTGGGAGAATTGATCGAGCCGCTGCAGGATGGGCATGTCAGTCTTTTCATGGGGGCGCGCAGCATTACCCACACCCGTAAGCCGCAGTTTACCGAAGTGCTGCTGGATGAGTATCTGCGCGCACAGGGATTGTCCCTTCCCCTGAATGAGGCACAGCAGGCTGCCGCCCTTGCCTATGTGGAAGAGGGCACCGCCGACATGATGGCCACCAGCCTTGCCTATGCCGTGCAGCCAGAGCAGATCAAGTTGCGCGGCAACAATCAGCTGATGTGGTTTACCGCCCCCAACAATATTGCGTATTTGCAGGTACGTAGCACCTTCGGCTTCGGAGGTACCGAAGAACTGGGTGATGATTTGCAGGTGCTGAAGGCCGCCATGGATGAGTTTGTTGCCGATAGCCTGCAGGCTCGCGGTGTGGTGCTTGACCTGCGTTTCAATCAGGGAGGCCATGACGACAACGCATTGGTTATCGCCAGCCGCTTTGCCCTTGAGCGGTGGCATGCCTATTCCAAGCAGGCGCGACTGGGAGATGGGCGGACGCCCCTGCAGCGGGTGTATATCGAGCCGGGTGGGCTGAAGCAGTATGGTGGGCCGGTGGCGGTGTTGACCAGCAACAGTACCTTCAGTGCCGCCGAAGTGCTGGCGATGACCCTGCGCAACAGGCCTAACACCACGTTGATAGGCGAGGCCAGCGGCGGTGCTTTTTCAAACACGCTCAGCAAGCGGCTAACGAGCGACATCTTTTTTTCGCTGTCCAATGAGTTTTACCTGACGCCCAATGGGGAGTGGCTGGAAGGTAAAGGTGTGCCGGTCGACATTGCAGTCCCATTCCACCCCGATAGCATGCGAACATCGACCGATGCTGGACTGGAGCGCGCTCTGAGTCATCTGCTGTCGTCATCCTGACCAACCGGCCGGCTGCACATTACCTGGGCCAGGCTACTGCTTGGCCCTTGGTCTACCCAGGCTTGGGGAACCCACTTACACTGCTGCGATGGAGTGGCTACGCTCAGCTTTGGCGTACTGCTGTGCAACCATGGGGATGAAGGACTTGCAACCGCTGCTAACCAATGCAATCGACCCGCTGGTGGAGCGGCGTGTTTATGCCCAGGAGGCAGATGGACATAGGCATGATTACTGCCAGTTGCTGCTGGGCTTGCGTGGCAGCGCTGCGCTGGAAATGCACGGACGGCAGTTTCTGGCCAGCGTGCTGCATGGAGTGATCGTGCCAGCGGATTGCCGGCATGAGTTTGCTGGCCAGGGCGATAACTGCCAGTTGGTGGTGGATATGCCAGTGGCCTCGGTGGCGGTGCCTGCTGCGCTATTCAGGCGGCCCCGCGCCTTTGCCATCACACCGGCTTTGCGGGGCTGGCTGGACAAGCTGCCGCACGGTCCCGCACTACGGCAGCGTCAGTACGACTGGCAATTGGCAGTTGGCTTGGCTGGTGCCGTATCGCAGAGCCTGGGCGGGGATGTCGGAGAGGGCTGTGGCTTTCCGGTAGCACAGATCGATGCCTATCTGCGTCGGCGATTGGAGCATCCGATTGCCACTGCTGAACTGGCGGCCCATTTTGGCTGGGGCGTTCGGCGTTTTCACGACCTGTTCTGCGAAGCGTTTGGCGATACGCCGCACCAGTACCATAACCGGCTGAAGCTGGATGCGGCGGTTGGCCTGCTTGCCCGGCAGGGACTGCCGCTGGCGGAGATTGGCCAGCGCTTGGGCTATGGAGACCAGCCTGCATTTACCCGCCGATTCAGCCAGCGCTTTGGTATGCCGCCCGGGCAGTGGCGGCGGGAGGCCGACAGCAGTGCTGCGATGCAAGGCCTTTGATCAGGTACTTAACTGCCGGACTGCAGTTTGCGCATGGCTGTTTCCAGCCCTGCGGGGGTGAGCGGGTACATGCGCCCTCCCATCAGCTTTTGAGTCATACGTACGCTTTCTGTGAACTCCCAGTAGCGCTCGTCTACCGGGTTGAGCCAGACGGCAGAAGGATAGCGATCCAGCAGGCGCTGCAGCCAGACCCGCCCGGGTTCTTCGTTCATGTGCTCCACCGAGCCGCCTGGATACTCGATCTCGTAGGGGCTCATGGTGGCATCGCCCACGAAGATCAGTTTGTAATCGGCGGGATAGGTGTGCAGCAGGTCGAAGGTGGCTTGGTGCTCGCTGTGGCGGCGCTTGTTGTCACGCCAGACCGATTCGTAGATGAAGTTGTGGAAGTAAACCTGCTCCAGGTGCTTGAATTCGGCGCGGGCGGCCGAGAAGAGCGTTTCGCATACCTGGATGTGGTCGTCCATGGAGCCGCCTACATCCAGAAACAGCAGTACCTTGACGGCATTGTGCCGCTCGTGGCGGAACTGCAGCTTGAGCCAACCGGCATTGTCGGAGGTGGCGCGCACGGTGGCGTCTATGTCCAGTATATTGGCCTCGGCATCGCGGGCGAACTGGCGCAGGCGACGCAGGGCCACCTTGAAATTGCGGGTGCCCAACTCCTGACTGTCGTCAAAATCCTTGAATTCCCGCTCATCCCATACCTTGACTGCGCGCCGATGGCGTGAGCCATCCTGGCCTATACGTATGCCTTCCGGGTTGTAGCCATAGGCGCCGAAGGGGCTGGTGCCGCCCGTGCCTATCCACTTGTTGCCGCCTTGATGGCGCTCTTTCTGCTCGGCCAGGCGCTGCTTCAGTGTTTCCATCAGCTTGTCCCAACCCATGCCTTTGAGCTGGTTCTTTTCCTCCTCGCTCAGCTGTTTCTCCAGCAATTTGGTGAGCCAGTCTTCCGGAATATCGGTTTCCAGCTTTTCCAGCAGGGTTTCTACCCCCTGGAAGTAGCGGCCGAATACCTGGTCATAGCGGTCGAAATACTTCTCGTCCTTGATCAGGGTGGCGCGGGAGACAAAGTAGAAGTCTTCCAGACTGCCGTTGACCACGCGGGCGTCCAGCGCCTCGAGCAAAGTCAGGAATTCCTTGACCGAGACGGGTAGCTTGGCGTCGCGCAGTTGGTAGAAGAAATCGATCAGCATGAATGTGTGAAGCCAAGTGGTAGCGCGGTATTTTCGCGCCTATGGGGCAGGAGCGCCATCTTTACTGACCTGGGGGTCAGAGCAATTTCAGTTCCGTCACTTTGTTGAGCAACTGGGTGGTGCTGTTGACCTCCAGCTTGCGCATGATGTTTTCGCGGTGCTTGTCGACCGTGCGGGACGATAGCGAGAAGCGTTCGGCGATACGGGTGCTGGAGTGGCCGCTGCAGAGCATCTCCAATACCTGGAACTCGCGTGCCGTCAGCTGGATATCGGCGGCCTGCATTTTCTCGCGCACCAGGGCAGCCAGCACCTGCTCACCCCGGGCGATGCGGCGCAGGGCGGTGAGCAGTTCCTCGGCGGAGCCTTCCTTCAGTAGTACGCCATCGGCACCGGCGTCCACCAGTTGCTTGAACAAGGTGCCTGATTGGGCGGCTGTCAGCATGACTATCCTGAGCGCGGGGTAGCGCTGTTTCAGATAGGCCAGGACTGCACCAGCATCATTGCCGGGCATGTGATAGTCCATCACCAGAAGGTCGGGCTGATGCTGCCTAACCAGCTCGTTGAGTACGCTGGCCTCGCCGGCTTCGGCCACCACCTGAAAATCGGCTGTTTGTGACAGCAGGAGCTTGAGGCCATCGCGGAAAATGACATGGTCGTCCGCTAGAATAAGCCGCATTGCTCAGTCTCCTTGCCGGCCAGGGTTGGCCTTGTTCCCGCTAACGTGATGCTTCATGCCCCGACTCCTCTATTGCTGCCTGCTGATGTTGATGACCTGCCAGGTGGCGCTGGGTGCCACACCCTTGCCCTTGCACCCACTGCCCACTGCCGAGCAATTGCGGCGGCAGACGGTATTCTACGTGGGCGAGGTACCGGC
Source organism: Chitinimonas prasina (assembly GCF_030160395.1). Lineage (GTDB taxonomy): Bacteria > Pseudomonadota > Gammaproteobacteria > Burkholderiales > Chitinimonadaceae > Chitinimonas > Chitinimonas prasina. The sequence goes on along the minus strand of NZ_BSOG01000004.1, from coordinate 308,411 downwards.
GGCGACGCTGGCGGAAGCCATGTCGCCTGGAGCACGGTTTAGCCCGCTGATCGAGCGCAAGCCCGATCTCAGCCCAGGTGGACGCTGGCTTCGGCTGGCACTGCACAATAACAGCAGCCAGCCGAGGCGATGGTTGCTGAACCTGGGTGTGCCCGACATCCAGCGGTTGGAGGCATATCAGATCAGCCGAGGGCAGACGGAGCAACTGGTCAGCTTGCGGCCTGATAGTCGATTTAGCGATCGCAGTGTGCCCTCGCGCATGCTGGCGGTGCCGGTCAGCCTGGCGGCCGGTGAAGCGGCAACGCTGTATCTGCATTATCGCATCCATGGCGATACTCCCTTGCAACTGGCATTGCAGGAGCCAGCCGAGTTCGCCCAGACTCTGGGCTTGGGCAATCTTTTCAATGGTGTGCTGGTGGGCGTGCTGCTCGCATTGCTGGGGTTTGCATTGCTGCAGTACCGTGCCTTGCGGCGGGAGGCGTATCGCTACTACGCCCTGATGCTGCTGTTTGTGGTGCTGTTCCTGCTACAGATCGAGGGTTACAACTTTGCGTTGCTCTGGCCAGGGGCTGGGCAATGGAATCAGTACGCACCTGCCGTGCTGGTGGTGGCGGTACATCTCACGCATATCCTGTTCACCACCAGCCTGTTCAAGCTCAACCTGAGCTTCCCCACACTGTACCGTGGCTATCAGGCCTATGCAGTGCTGCTGCTCTTGGGGTTGGGCGCCTTCCTGGGGGCAGACCTGGCGTGGCCCCTGCTGCTGGTCTCATTGCTGTTCATGCCCTTGCCGGTCTGGGTGGGCGTGCAGGTATGGCGCAGGCAACTACCGGCAGCGGGGCATTTCCTGGCTGGCGCCATCAGCTTGGCCGTGTTCATGAACGTCCTGTTCAGCTTTGGTGTATCTGGGGTATGGAGTTGGCCGGGGGTAAACGTCTTCGTTTACCCCAAATTGGGCTATCTGCTGGAGGCAGTACTGTTTGCCCTGGCGCTGGGGCAGCAGTTGCATAGCCTGAGCCAAAGGCATGAGGCTGCGCTGCGGCACAGGCTGGAGGAGGCGGAGCAACTGGCCCGTGCCGAGGCCGACAAGCACCTGGCGCTACAGGCTGCCCAGCAACAGCAGCTGCAACTGGCGGCGGCGGGGCATGATCTCTCGCAACCGCTGTCATCGATCCGCTTTGCCTTGGCAGCATTGCGCGCGCAGGCGGGTAATGAGGCTGCTACCCAGCATATCGACAAGGCGCTCGACTACACCGAATCGCTGCTGCAGTCGCTGATGGCAGAATCCAAGGCGGGTTTCGCCAGCCGGCAGCAAGGATTGAACCTGGAAGACCTGCTGGTGCAGGCGCACACCCGCCACCAGCATGCGGCCGAGCGCAAGGGACTGTACCTGCGCTACTTCCCCAGCAGCGCCACCATTGCCGGTTCTGGCCTGGTGCTGACACGCATACTGGATAATCTGGTCGGCAATGCCGTGCGCTACACCGAGCGAGGCGAGATCTTGCTTGGGGTACGACGCCGCCCCCTGGGGCTGGAGATACAGGTGCTCGATACAGGGCCGGGTTTTGATACCAGCTTGCAGAAGCAATTGCTGGCACCGTTTGAGCAGACTGGTACCTTGGCGGCCGAACGCCAGGGGCACGGCTTGGGCCTGCATATCGTGCAGGCCCTGTGTGAGCAGTCGGGATACCAGCTGAGCATACGGTCGGTACGTGGTCGGGGTAGTGTATTTGGCGTGCTAATTCCTTACTGATGCCATCATGGGCAGGGTGTTGCCGCTCATGGGTGTGAAGGCGGTCATGGGCCGGTTGGCGTAGGCCAGGTCGAAATCGTCTACCCGCTTGCCGAAGCAAGCGGGTGTTGGTGGCGCGAAGCCGGCATAGGTGAGCACGGTGCCTATCTGGATGATGCGGGGGCAATCCAACTCAAACCAATCCATCTGTGCCAGCTCGTGTTGCCCCAGTTGATGGATGGCTTGGTACAGGGCCAGGGCTTCGGCGTAGCCGCCGAACACCACGCCACGGCTCAACATCAGCAGGCGCCGGGACCAGCCGCCCAGGACATAGTGCAATTGGCTGGAGTAGGCCTTGCCGGCATCCTGGCGTACCACTTCTTCAAGGCAGATGGCATAGGCATCGATATCCAGGCTGGCGGGCTCCGCCGCATCGATGACCAGCAACTTGCGGTGGCTGTGGCGCAGGCGGGTAATATCATAGACACCCAGTCTGGCCGAGACACTGTGGGTGCAGCTGACCACGGCGTCTACCTGCCCGGCATCTTCTATACGTGAGGTGATTTCCATGCCGGTCTCGGCATGAATGTCGGCCAGCGTGGTGTCGTTGCTGCACCAGGCCACCACGCGGTAACCGGCTTGCAGCAGCCGTCGGGCCATGCAGGCGCCTTGGGGGCCGTAAGGGTCTATCAGCAGAATACGGGCATTGCGCTGGTCCAGTTTGGCATTGCGTAAGGCCCGCTCCACATCCACCCACAGCATCTGCGCTGTGCCGTTGTCGCCGATGGTAAACAGCAGATTGGGGAAGCGCTCTTTCAGTATCGCGCCATCCCGGCCAAACAGACGTTTGGTGGATGCCGCCAGCAAAACTACCTTGGCGCCATTGTATTCTGCCCACTCGCAGGCGGAGATACATTGTGCCCGTGCTAACCGGCGGCCTTCCTTGGTCAGCATCTCGGCTGCCGTGCTGTAGATGCCGCGCACGCGCCCCGCCACGCCGTTCTGGTAGATGCGAGGGCCGTTGGCGTGGCCCAGTACGGGCACACGATGGCCGAAGAACCGTTCACGCTCGGCTTCGTCTCGTAGATGGGTGATGAACACCACGTCGACCAGGGGGCGACCGGTGAGTTTGCGCCACCAGGCGCGGTAATCGCATAAAGCCACCATGACGCGCCAGAGATCGCTCAGCATGATTTCGTCCTCTTGATTGAGTTGAGTGCACGGCACCCATGGCGCCTGCGGTATGGGACGAACTATAGGGAGCGGGCTGCGCGGCTTGAATACGCAAAATTGCGTAATCTGCCCGGCTGAGGGTCGTGGCTGTTGCAGCAGCGATACGGCACTGGTGAGCACTGGCGCGGGCTGCAGTGCCTATTGTCGGCTTTTCGCCCGCCTGCTGATGAAGGGGGAACGGCTGATCAAGCGTTTGCTCTAAAATTGCTGCCGAGCGTAGCAAAGGCGCTTGGTCTGCTGGCCGGCATTGACGGTAGAGCTGCCACCCATCGGCGCGCTTGATGCGACGAGGGCTGGAGGTATCAGCGATACAGCGTGGACTTGATGCAGAGGATTAGCGTCCGGTATTGCCGGGCAAAGCGCTGAAGTGGGGGCTCCGTATTACTCCGGGCCTCCGATGAGGAGACAACAATATGCAAGCTCAATTCGAACCCCATGAAACCCAGGCCGAGTTGGCCCACCTGCGCCAGGTCTACCAAGCCCAGCGCGAGGCCTATGCCGCCATGCCTTATCCGCCAGAAGCGCTGCGGCGGGATCGCCTGAACCGGCTGCGCCATGTGCTGCAGGCGCACGGCGACGAAATCGCCGCTGCCATTTCGGCTGATTTCGGCCACCGCTCGGCCCATGAGACCCGTCTGCTGGAGATATTCCCCAGTCTAGGGGGGGTGGACCATGCCTTGGCCAAGCTAGGGCGCTGGATGAAGCCCCGACGCCGTGGTGTGTCGATTTGGTTCAAGCCGGCCAGCAATCGGGTCGTGCCCCAGCCCTTGGGCGTTGTGGGCATCATCGTACCGTGGAACTACCCCTTGTTCCTGGCCGTAGGCCCACTGACCGCAGCCCTGGCTGCCGGCAACCGCGCCGTGGTCAAGATTTCGGAATTCACACCTCGCCTGGGCGAGACCTTCCGCCGTTTGATAGGCCAGTACTTCGACGAGAACGAGGTGGCTGTCATCAATGGCGGTGCCGAGGTGGCGCAGGTGTTCTCGGGCTATGCCTGGGACCATATGCTGTTTACCGGATCGACCAGCGTGGGCAAGCATGTGATGCGTGCCGCTGCCGACAACCTGACGCCGGTCACGCTGGAACTGGGTGGCAAATCGCCGACCATCGTGCATGAGTCGTTCCCCATCCAGACTGCTGCCGAGCGCGTGATGTATGGCAAATGCCTGAATGCCGGCCAGACCTGCGTGGCGCCGGACTATGTGCTGCTGCCCGAGGGCAAGCAGGAGGCATTCCTGGCTGCGGCGAGAGAGGTGGTGGGCAAGTGGTATCCCGATGCCGGCCGCAATCCCGACTACACCGCCGTGGTGAACGGCCGCCACCTGAACCGCTTGCAGGGCTACCTGAAAGATGCCGCCGAGAAGGGCGCACGGGTGGTGCCGCTGGCCGAGGTGGACCCGGCTACCGGCAAGCTGGCGCCTACCCTGGTTTTCGATACTACCGAACAGATGACGCTGCTGCAGGACGAGATATTCGGCCCCATCCTGCCGGTGCTGACCTACAAGACGCTGGATGAGGCCATAGACTATGTCAACACGCATCCCCGGCCGCTGGCGCTGTATTACTTCGATTACGACAACCAGCGTATCAGCCAGGTGATCAGCAACACCATCTCGGGCGGGGTGGGTGTCAATGAAACCGTGATGCACGTGGGCCAGGACGATTTACCGTTTGGCGGTGTCGGCCCCTCTGGCATGGGCCACTACCACGGCCACGAAGGATTCGAGACCTTCTCCAAGATGAAGCCGATATTTGCGCAGAGCCGTTTCAACGGTGCCTGGCTCTTGCGCCCGCCCTATGGGCCCAGAGTGGAACGCCTGCTGAAGTTCATGCTGCGTTGATGGAGTCGTGCCTGGGCCGGGCGCTGCCTGGCCATGGGTAGAACAAAAAGAGGGAAACATGCTTAGCCGCCGCCAATTGCTGAAAACCGGTGTCGCCGGTGCAGCCCTGCTGGGCCTTGCCCGGCTGGCTTACGGGCCGATCACGCCGGACAGCCTCTATGCCGTACCGGCGAAGGCCAGGTTCAAGGTGCTGGATGCAGAAAGCCGTACGGCACTGGCCGCGATTGCACGGGTCATGCTCAAGGGGGCATTGCCGCGCGATGAGGCCGAATACGAAACCGCGCTCTACCAAGCTGTGCTGGGCTGCGATACCGCCATCGCGGGCTTGCCGATGGGCGTACAGGCCGAGGTCAAGGAGCTGCTGGCCTTGCTGAACAGCCGCGTGACCCGCCGCTGGGTGGTGGGAGTAGGGGCATCGTGGGAGACGGCCAGCGACGAGGACATCGCCCATTTCCTCAACCGTTGGCGCTTTTCTTCGTTCTTGCTGCTACGCAGTGGCTACCAAGCCTTGCATCAGATCGTTTTTGCTGCGTGGTATGGCAACCCGCAGGCCTGGGTGGGCATAGGTTACGACGGCCCCCCGAAATTCATGGAAGGTTACTGGAATGCCTAAAGACGTTATTGCCGAGGGACTGGCATCCGGTAAATGGGATGTGCGCGACGCGGCCACCTTTATGCGCGACCAGACGCTGGAGGCCGACGTGGTAATCGTCGGAACCGGGGCGGGCGGCGGGGTGGCGGCCGAGATATTGAGCCTGGCCGGGCTTAAGGTGGTGATGCTGGAAGAAGGAGAGCTGCGCTATGCCTCCAAGCATTTCAACCTGAAGGAAGCCGAAGCCTACCCCACGCTGTACCAGGAATCTGCCGGGAGGCAGACCAAGGACAAAGGCATCACCATCTTGCAAGGGCGTACTGTGGGTGGCTCTACCACGGTGAACTGGACGTCGAGCTTCCGCACGCCGCCCACCACCCTGGCGTTCTGGCGTGATCATTATGGCCTAGACGACATGACGGTGGAGAACATGGCCGGCTGGTTTGGCAAAGCCGAAAAGCGGCTGAGCGTGATCGACTGGAACGTGGAACCCAACGTCAACAACCAGGTGCTGATGAGCGGAGCCGACCGTGCCGGCATCCATTGGTCCAAGATACGCCGCAATGTGAAGGCTTGCCTCAATCTGGGCTATTGCGGCATGGGCTGCCCGGCCAATGCCAAGCAGAGCATGCTGATTACCACCGTGCCGACAGCGCTGGATCGTGGCGCTACCCTGCTGACCCATCTGCGGGCCGAGCGGGTGCTGCAGGAGGGGGGCAAGGCGGTAGGCGTGGAAGGCATGGCGATGAACCATAGCGGCCTGGAACCGGTTGGCATCAAGGTCACCATCAAGGCCAAGACGGTGCTGCTGGCCGGTGGCGCCATCAATACGCCGGCGCTGATGCTGCGTTCCGATTTGTCTGACCCGTATGGCCTTATCGGCAAGCGTACCTTTCTGCATCCGGTCAATGTCTCGGGTGCCTTGATGCCCTTCAAGGTAGAAGGCTGGCAGGGTGCGCCGCAAAGCATTTATTCCGATCACTTTATCGATGCTTTCCCGCCCGATGGCCCCATGGGCTACAAGCTGGAGGTTCCGCCGCTGCACCCGGTGCTGACCGCCATCACCATGAGTGGCTTTGGTGAAAAGCATCGTCAGCTAATGCAGCATTTCGACCGGCTGCAGGTGGTGCTGGCATTGATGCGCGATGGCTTCCACGAAAACAGCCGTGGCGGTAGCGTGAGCCTGAAGGCCGATGGCACACCGTTGCTGGACTACCCCATCAGCGACTACGTCTGGCGTGGCATGCGGCACTCGTACCTGACTATGGCCGAACTGCAATTTGCCGCTGGCGCAACTCGCGTCATGCCCATACACGAAGATGTGCCGGGCGGCGGGTACTCCAGCTGGGCAGAGGCCAAGGCGGCCATTCAGTCGCTGCCGCTGGAAGTACTGCGAGCCAAGGTGGTATCGGCCCATGTCATGGGTGGGGCCGCCATGGCCAGCAAGGCGGAGCAAGGTGTGGTGGACGGCTATGGGCGCTTCTTCAACCTGGACAACCTCTATGTGATGGATGGCTCGGTGTTCCCGACGTCCATCGGCGCCAACCCGCAGCTCTCCATCTATGGCCTTGCGGCGCGCAATGCCAGCAGCCTGGCCAAGACGCTGACAGGCAAGGACATCGCCTGGCCTGTTTGAGTTCGCTATAGCGCGATGCCCGTGTACAGGGCATCACTCAGGATAAAGCCCGGCCCGCAGTGCGGGGCCGGGCTTTGCCGTAGGGTGGTCAGGCTCAGGCCTTCTTGAGGAAGCAGGCCTTGAGCATGAAGTTGCCTGCATCCATGCGGCAATCCACCTCGTGATCGCCACCGCTGACCAGGCGGATGCTCTTGACCTTGCTACCCTGCTTGAGCGTGATGGAGGAACCCTTGACCTTGAGGTCCTTGATCAGCACCACAGCATCGCCATCCTGCAGCACATTGCCATTGGCGTCCTTGATGACTGCGCCGTCCCCATCGTCTGCCTGGGCCGCTGTCTGCTGGGCCCATTCGTGACCGCAATCGGCACAGACATAGTTGTCACCATCCGGGTAGGTATTCTCCAGGGTGCAGAGCGGACAGGCGGGTAGGTTGGACATGGGGAGACTTTCACAGAAGGTGATATGCAAGCGCGGTATTATAACCGATAGATAGGTAGGTCATGGCGCCGCTACTACCCGCATATGGCCCTGAGTGGCGAGTCTGCCCGTCCGCGCCAGCGTGAAAGCGCTAAGACTTTCAACCGGCTCTAAGGCTTGCATACCCCGAGTACCTTGCGTATCTCGGCCACAAACCGATCAGTGTCACGCTTACCATCCGCATCGCCACGGGGGTGGCTCACCCGTAGCTTGACAAAGTTATTCTTCATGGCGGTCAGATAGGTATACGAAACCATGGTGGTTACATCGGGCATTACCAATTCATATTCTTGCCGCCAGAACTGGGGACCACAGCCTTCATAGGCGGTTAGCTGGGCGCCGTTGGGGTGAAAGTTGACTGCACTTACTTGCTTGTGTGCGACCAATAGCGAGAGCTCTGCGATGACCTGATCGAAATGTTTCCTTACCAGGGGAGAGTCTGTTCCGCTTGGTATGGTGGTGAGGCCGCCGTTGTAGATGTAGATAGAGCCACGTACTGGCCCTGGGCGCTGATAGGCCAGATTGACGCCCAGCGCTGTATTGGGAAATGTCTTGCGCCCTGCAAAGGGCAATCCTGCCACTTCGTCTGGAAATTGCACGCCAATAGCGGCTTCAAAAATCTCGGCAGAAGCGGGTATGGCTACGACGAATAGGGCGACGGCAATAAGAAGATGGCGCATGTTAAATGTTTGGTATTTCTTAAAGTGATTAATCGGCAACTGGCGCATTGTAGTATCTGCATGGCATCCAACGAAAACGAATGAGACGATGGTCTTACACCTAGCCCCACCCACATTGGCCGATGCTGAATCGCTGCTGGACTTCGAGCTGGCCAACCGCGCCTATTTTGAAGGACAGATCAATGCACGCGACCCAGCTTACTATGACCTTGAGCAGGTTCGCCGCGCCATAGAGACTGCGGCGCAGGAGCGCAGCCAGGATCGCGCCTATCAGTATCTGATCCGTGTGGGGGATACCCTGGTTGGCCGGGTTAACCTTACCGGCGTGGCACGTCCCTATTACAACAAGGCCTCGCTAGGCTACCGGATAGGGCAGGATCACGGCGGCCGGGGCTATGCCTCGCAGGCGGTTGCGCTAGTGCTGGAGGAGGCCTTCCATCGGCTGGGGCTGTACCGCATAGAGGCGATTGTGCGGCCGGACAATCTGGGTTCCGTCAAGGTACTGGAACGCAACGGGTTTACCGAGTTCGGGCGGGCGCGCCGCAGCATGCTGCTGAATGGCGTCTGGCATGACTTGCTGCATTTTGAATGCCATGGGCCGGATGGCAGGCTTGCGATCGGGGAGGAGCGCGCTGCCGCAACAGTTTGATGCAGCGCTTGCGGATGAGGTGCAGTAGGCATGACAAAGGCCTGTGTCTTGCGACACAGGCCTTTGTTTATTGCTGGTGGGCCCGCACGGACTTGAACCGTGGACCAAAGGATTATGAGTCCTCTGCTCTAACCAACTGAGCTACAGGCCCGGAAACCGGGTGTCTGGGCGACGTGAGCGGCTGTTGGCCTATGGCCTGGGCGCCCTCGTTGCGAGACGGGCGCGCAGATTAACACAAACTTTCGTGGGTGTGGGAGTGTGTATGCGCTGCCGGGGTGGCATGCCTTATCAGTACAGGTGCTCGGCCAGTACCCGGAAGCTCGACAGCAGTGCCAGTGATTCGTCCAGCCCGCTGCCGTCGCTATGGCGCAGCAGGCATTCGCGCCAGCGTTGGCTCAGGCGGTCGTCTATGTGGCGCTGCCAGGAGAAATCGGGTTCCAGGAAGATGGTTGCGCTGGCCGGCTGATCGCTGGCGCCTACGCCCTGCGGGTGCATGCGGCGCAGACTGGCATGCAGTTGGGGGCAGAGGATAAGGTCGAAGTAGAGGCGCTGGAATACGGCGTCGGAGATGCTGGGGTCGCTGGCCAGTTGCAGGAGTCGCCTCCGGAACACCTCGGGGAAGCCGAGCGGCAGGGGGCCGGGCAGGCGGCGCTGCGGCTGCTGGGGAGCATGGGTAAGAAGTTGGGCGAGGGGCTCGTGGTAGGCGAGGGCGGTAGTCATGCTGGCTGCTCCGGCGTTGAGGCGTATCGGAGACTAAGCAAGTGCGATGCCAGCTACCCTTATGGGGTATGGCGCGGTTCTGGACACAAGGCATGCATCGCTGGTGACAGGCCTAGCTGGCGCCAGGGCAAGCCGAGCCGGCAGGCTCTCCTGTGCCCCCACACCTCGTTGGCGCAAGCGCTATCCGCGTGGGAAAGCCGGCCCCTGCACGGCCAGCATGCCGCTATAGCCAGGCCAACTGCGTTGTTCCAGGCTGTGCCAGGGCAGTTTGTTGATGTCCAGCGTGGCGTGCAGCTGTGCCAGCGAGGCAAATTGCTGGCCTTGCTCGCGCCAGGCGGCAAGCAGGCGTTGCAAGAGCGGCAAACGTTTGCCACCATCGGCATCGGCATTGAGGGTGAACACGTGACCTGCTGGTGTCGGGCTCGCCGTCAGCGCCAGCAACTGGTCTACCGTCGCCAGGTCGTCCATTTCGTTGGCGCCTGTCAGCTCGGCCAAGGTGGGTAGAGTGGTGGGGAGCTGGGGCACCCTGATCGGTTCGCCATCCACTACCGGCAAAAAAGGGCTGCTACCACGGCAGTCGCTGCCGTAATGCAGGCCCAACTGCTGCTGCAACCGCAAGGCATGGCGGCCAGTGCGCCAGCCTGGCAGGGCGATGGCTTGGGCTGGCTGGCCCAGCAGGTGCTCGTAGGCGTGCAAGGCGGCGGTCAGTTCATTGCGTACCCAGGCTTCGTCGGCCGTGGCGATGCGCTTGATCCAGTTGACCCTGTCCCAGCCGCGCAGGCCGGTTTCATAGCCGGCTTGTTGTATGGCCTGTATGGCGCTGGCCACGGCCTTATGCAGTTGCGGCGCGGGTAGCCAGCGACCATAGAGCCTGCTGGCGCCGCGAGGGCCGCCCAGAGCGCGGTTACGGCGTATCTGCTTGCGGGTTTCGCCTACCTGGAACAGTGGGCCATCTGCCTGACCGCTGCGGTCTGGCCCCAGGTTGAAGAAGAAACTGGCATTGGCGTCCAGGCTCTGCAATAGCGTTACCAGCCGGGGGGTGATGTCCCGGGCGGCGGCAAGGCTGTCTACCTCTATCTTTAGCGCGAGCAGCATGGCTGCGTAACTCCCTGTTGCTATGCGGGTGCGCTCGAGCAATCTGGTATTCCCGACTGCATTGGCCGTGGACTACGATTGCTGGCAGCACCCTGTCGTTGTTCTTCGGCGCGGGCCGTATTGTCCGTACTCGCGGCGGCGGCCACAACTAGAATCAATGCAGATTTCGACAAAACAGGAGGCTGCCATGCGCAAGCTCGTGTTGTTCATTGCCTCCAGCCTGGATGGCTATATTGCCCGCCCGGATGGTGGGGTGGATTGGCTGTTTACCGACCAGGACTATGGCTACCAGGCTTTCTATGATTCGGTGGATGGCATTCTGCTGGGCAGGCGTACCTATGACCAGGCGCTGAGCGTTGGCGACTACCCCTACCCAGGCAAGCGTGCCTGGGTGTTTTCCAGCAGGCCTTTGTCGTGGATGGGCGAGGGCGTGGAGGCGGTAAGCGAGCCGGTGGGAGACTACGTGGCGAGGCTCAAGCTGGAGGCGGGCGGCAAGCTATGGCTGGTGGGCGGTGCAGCCTTGATCAAAACCTGCCTGGAACGGGATCTGATCGATGAGTTCATTGTCTCCATCCACCCGTTGATACTGGGTGGAGGCATTCCTTTGTTCCCCAGCACGGAATCGAGCCGGCGGTTGACGCTGACCTCGGTGCAGACCTTTGATACCGGCCTGGTACAGGTGAGCTATGAACGGGCGCGGAAATCGCCTGCCCATATTGGGTAGTGCTGCGGGCAATGCCTTGGCTTGTGGGCCGAGTTTCGCACCACGGCTAGTTTGCCGACGCGGATTCAGCGTCGTAGATGGCATAGCGGTGCTTGCCGCCGAATTTTGCCTGGTACATGGCAATGTCGGCGTGGCGTCTCAGTTTGGCCAGGGTTTCGCCATGTTCCGGGCAGAGTGCTATGCCTATGCTGGCCCGGATCAGGCGATTGCCGCCTTCCAGTTCGATGGGCTCGGCCAGGGTGGCCAGCATTTTCTCCGCCACGGTGACGGCGTCGTGGGCCTCTACCAGATTGGCCAGCAGTACCATGAATTCGTCGCCGCCCTGGCGTGAGACGGTATCGGTGTTGCGCACGCAGCTGAGCAGTCGTTTGGCCACGATCTTGAGCATTTCATCACCGGCATCATGGCCCAGGGTGTCGTTGACCTGCTTGAAATCATCCAGGTCGATAAACATCAGTGCCAGTTGCCGCTTGTTGCGGGCGCGCTGGCGCAGGGCTTGTTCCATATGCTCGGTAAACAGGAAGCGGTTGGGCAGGGCGGTGAGGGTGTCGTAAAAGGCTAGGTAGAGCACCCGCTCTTCGCTGAGCTTGCGGGCGGTGATGTCACTAATCATGGCAAAGACTGACGTTACCCGGCCATCCTGGTCCGAGATGGCGGCGAGGCTGACTTCTACCGTAATCCGTTCGCCGCTGGCACGGCGCATGCCCAGCTCTATCTTGCGGTTGGGCGAGCCGCTCCAGCGCTCGCGCTGAGACTGCAGGGTGGCCATGCTGTCTTCGGTCACTACATCCTCGGGCTGCATGCGCAGCAACTCGTCTCGTGGGTAGAGCAGCAGCTCGCACAGGGCTGGGTTGACGTCCAGCAGCTCACCGGTGCGGGCGTCGAACAGGGCATAGCCTTCGTTGGCGGTCTCCAGCACCCGCCGATGGCGGGTTTCGCTTTCGCGCAGGGCTTCTTCAACCAACCGGCGTTCGTGGATATCGGTGAGGCTGACGATCAGGACGTTACGGCCAGCCAGTTCCATCAGCCTGGCGGCCAGTATCATCCAGACACGCTGCCCGCCCGACAGCCGCATGCGGGCCTCGAACTGCCGGATAAAGCCGTTGTTGCGGGCAATCAGCAGGAACTGGCGGGCCAGGCTGGGGTTGTCGAACAAGTCACGCAGGGCAGGCGCATCGCTACCCAGGCCCAGGGTGTCGCGGGCCAGTTGATTGAGTTCCACGATATTGCCGCTGTCAGCCTCCACCGCAAGCATGGGCTGGGGCGAGTAGCGGGCCATATCGGCAAGCAGAGAGGGCGTGTCGCTGGTCATCGGTTCCGCTATGGCCGGCGCTGGGGGTGTTTACAGTCACACCGCGATGGCAGGTGTGCCTGAAACTAGCCTTGCGTCGGTAAAGGCAAGCAGACCGTGGCGGGCGTACCCCTGGCGGGGCGCTGGCGCTCAGGTTGCGTTGCGCTGGTAGACCACGAAACTATAGGCAAAATCCGGCCCTTGTTTGGACTCGCGAGAGATTTCTGTGAACTTGTTGCGCGGCCACTCCGGGAAGAAGGCATCACCCTCGATCTCGGCTTCAATTTCCGTCAGGTACAGCCGGTCAGCATAGGGTAGGGCCAGCGCATACAGGGTGGCGCCACCGATCAGGAACACCTCGTTCGCTTCGCCTGCCGCTTTCATGGCGTCCTCCATGCTGTGTACCACCGTCACCCCATCGGCCCGCCAGATCGGATCACGCGTCACCACGATATTGTGGCGATTGGGCAGCGGCCGGCCGATGGAATCGTATGTCTTGCGGCCCATGATGATGGGGTGGCCGCTGGTGGTGGCCTTGAAGTACTTGAGGTCGTCGGGCAGATGCCAGGGCAGGGTGTTGTTGATGCCTACGGTGTGGTTTTGTGCGAGGGCGGCGATAAGCGAGAGCATGGGGTGGCCGTCTGGTCGGGTGGTAGTAAAGCCAAGCGGCAACCAGCAGGTCGCCGCAGTCTAGTCGTGGTGCTTCGTCGGGGGCTTAGACGGCCACCGGTGCCTTGATGGCAGCATGGGATTCGTAACCCTCCAGGGTGAAATCCTCATACTTGAAGGCGAACAGGTCGGTGACCTCGGGGTTGAGCTTCATGCGTGGCAAGGGCAGCGGTTCGCGGCTCAGTTGCAGCTTTACCTGTTCCATATGGTTGGCGTAGATATGGCAGTCGCCGCCGGTCCAGATAAAGTCGCCCGGTTCCAGCCCGCAGACCTGCGCCACCATGAGTACCAGCAAGGCATAGGAGGCGATATTGAACGGTACGCCCAGGAACAGGTCGGCCGAGCGCTGATACAGCTGGCAGCTGAGCTTGCCGTCGGCGACATAGAACTGGAAGAAGGCATGGCAGGGTGGTAATGCCATATTATGGATTTCGCCCACATTCCAGGCCGAGACGATCAGCCGGCGGGAATCAGGTGTGGTCTTGATCTGTTGTATCAACTGGCTGATCTGGTCGATATGGCCGCCATCTGCTGTGGGCCAGCTGCGCCATTGCACGCCATACACCGGACCCAGGTTGCCGTTCTCATCGGCCCACTCATCCCAGATGGAAACGCCGTTCTCCTTGAGGTAGGCGATATTGGCATCGCCCTTCAGGAACCACAGCAGTTCGTGAATGATGGACTTGAGGTGGACCTTCTTGGTGGTGACCAGCGGGAAGCCCTGGCTGAGGTCGAAACGCATCTGGTGGCCAAAGACGGACTGGGTGCCGGTACCGGTGCGGTCGGTCTTGACGGTGCCGTGGTCGAGTACGTGCTGGAGCAGGTTGAGATACGTGCGCATGGGGGCTTCCTGAAAACAAGGCCGACATCTTACCAAGTCATCGCCGGTTTGCGCTGCCCGGGTGCCGGGCGGTGGTCGGTTTGGCCGGCTTGTGGCGGGGGCCGCAGCATGGGGTGGAAACACCGAAAATTATTCGCTTAGCATCGGTTGTGCATGGTCTAATACGCGCCGATAAACCCCGCTGTGGCAAGCTTTGCGGGGGTGGCGGGTGTGCCGCCGTTGCGTGATCCTGTTCGTGATCGTTTTGAACCATTCCTCCTCTGGAGTACTGAAACTCATGGCCCAATTCCGCCTCAAGCCGACCCTGATCGGCGCTGCCTTTGCCGCTACCGCTATTGCCGCCCAGGCTGCCGGCACGGTGAACGTGTACAACTGGAACGACTATATCGCCGAAGACACGGTTGCCAACTTCGAGAAGGCGGCCGGCGTGAAGGTGAAGTACGACATGTACGACAGCAACGAGACCCTGCAGGCCAAGCTGCTGACCGGCAAGTCGGGCTATGACGTGGTCTACCCTTCTGCTGACTTCGCAGCCAAGCAGATACAGGCTGGTGTCTACCTGCCGCTGGACAAGAGCAAGCTGCCTAACCTGGGCAACCTGAACCCCGAGTTCCTGAAGAAGGTGGAGTCGGTTGACCCCGGCAACAAGTTTGTGGTGCCTTATATGTGGGGTACCATCGCCTTCGGCATCAATGCCGAGAAGGTGAAAAAGGCCCTGGGTGCCGAACCTATGCCGGCCGATATGTGGCAGCTGGTGTTCGATCCCAAGTACACCAGCAAGCTCAAGGGCTGCGGTATCTCGTTCGTGAGCCAGCCCAAGTACCTGTTTGGCATGGTCAATATCTTCAATGGCAAGAATGCCAATGATTTCTCCAAGGCTAACTTGGCGACGGCGCTGACTACCCTGAAGGCGGTGCGCAAGGATGTGCGCGTGTTCAATGACTCGCCCATCGACCTGCTGGCCAATGGCGACGTTTGCGTAGCCATGGGCTTCAACGGTGATGTCTACATTGCCAAGGATCGCGCCATTGAGGCCAAGAAGCCGCAGCCTATCGAATACGTGGTTCCGGCCAAGGGCACCGTGCTGTGGGTGGACGTGATGGCTATCCCCAAGGACAGCAAGAACGTGGAAAACGCCTACAAGTGGATCAACAATATGCTGGATCCCAAGGTGGTGGCAGGTATCTCGAATACCGTGAACTACGCTAACCCCAACACCAAGGCCACTGCGCTGGTGAACAAGAAGCTGACCAGCGATGCCAAGATCTATCTGCCCGATGCTTCGCTGAAGACTCTGCAGGCTGCGGCCTCGCTGGATCAGCCCACCACCATGGCGCTGACCAAGGCCTTCAACCAGTTCAAGACCGCCAAGTAAGGCTTTCGCAAACTGGGTAGTCGCTGTAACGGCCGGGGAAACCCGGCCGTTTTGTTATTAGCTGTTGTGTGCTTCAACCGCAGATAAGCAAAAGCGCATTGAAGCGCATTGAAAATCATGGCGAGCTGCGGCGAGAGTGGGGCAAATTAGGGAGCACCTGCAGGTTTTGGCGTCTGCTCAAGCCCATCTCCCCACCCTGGACTTGAGCCCAAAACAGGCCCTCACAAGCCGTATTTGGCCAGGATGCGCTGGTAGCTGCCATCGAGCTTGAGCTTGCTGAAGGCCGCGGCCATACGCTCGGCATGCCGGGGGTTGCTGCCCTGGCGGCCGAATGCCAGGTAGGAGGCCGTTGCGCCAAAGGTGGGGCTCAATAGCTGGATAGAGTCGGCGTAGCCTAACTGCCTGGCGCTGGTATTGATTTCCAGTACACCGCCCACGATCAGGTCGACACGCTTGTTGTGCAAAGTCCGCAGCAGCGCCTCGTAGCCGCCATCCTGTTGGTATTTCTGCAGGCCAGGCTGGCTGCTGAACTCGGTGGGATAGGCATAGGCCCTGGCTACACCGATCTTGTAAGGATGCAGCGATGTGAACGAACCGTTCCAGGTCGGGCTGTTCGGCTGCTTCAGGCTGAAGAAACCATAGCGCAAGGTAGAGAGCACATTACCTTCGTCGAACAGCAGCCAGCTCTCCCGCTCGGGTGTTCTTGAGGCAAAACTGACGGCGGAGGCCAGCCCGCGCTTGGTCATTTCCAGCGCCCGCGCCCAGGCAACGCTCCGTATGGTGAGTTGATAGCCGGCTGTGTGTGCGGCGGCTTCGATCAGCTCGATATGTGCCCCAGTGAGCTGGCCATTCACCACCATCTCATAGGGTGGGTAGTTGCCCTCTCCACGAACCACCAGCAGCGGTTCTGCCGCGTATAGCGGGAGCGACAGCAGGGCGAGTAATGGCAGGCGGAGGTCTGGCATGTAAGGTCTCGTTTTACCGGGAACGCTTTTCAGCATAGCCGCTGTGCAGGCAAGAATATAAAACGCTGGATATGCGGAGGGGCAGTCCCCCAAATGCGGTTGTGGTTCAGGTCGGGCTGAAAAGCTTGAGTCCGACAATGCCGGCCACGATCATGGCGACACAGGCCAGCCGAGCGATGGTGGCGGCTTCGCCAAACAGCACGATGCCCAGCAAGACGGTGCCGACGGCCCCGATGCCGGTCCAGACTGCGTAAGCGGTACCCAGGGGAAGTGTACGGACGGCAAGCCCCAGCAGGGCGACACTTGCGACCATGGCGCCTAGGGTGGCGACACTGGGCCACAGCCGGGTAAAGCCTTCGGTGTACTTGAGGCCTATGGCCCAGCCGATTTCCAGCAGGCCGGCGATGATAAGAAGAATCCAGGCCATGATGGCGGCTCCCTATGGATTGGGGCCGTCCCCGGTTGGCTGGAGGCCGCCAGGGTCGTCCCTGGGGCTGCGATGAAGCGCTGACGCCATGCTGGCGAGCCCGTATATTATCGCAAGTGCATGAATCTGAATGGGATTATATTTCCCGGCATGGCATCAGGCCTTGCCCAGCGAGCCGCCAGGCCGGGACAGCCGGGGCTGACCATAGGCATCGTAAGACAGGGTGGAATCCTGGCTGCTTTGAAGCAGGGCCATCAACTGCTGGTTCTGCTGCTGGCGGGTATCAATCAGCTTGCCATTGGTCTGGTTGAGCGCGCTGGCGTGGCGGGCGGCTTGTATCAGCTGCAACCAGCATTCGGCCAGATGGGGCAGGTGTTCGGCTGGCAGGTAGGCCGCACGCACCAGCGGGTGAGGCGGATCGGGGGATAGCTCGACTCCGTTGACCTGGAACAGGCGCTTGCGTTCCTTGGCCTGGCCTTCCAGTGCCTGGGCGTGACCAGCTTTTTGCTTGGCGATATCTTCGAGGTCCGCCAGGGTGTTGTGTATGAGTGCGTGCTGTTCGCGTTCAAGCAGGGCGACGAACTGCTGCAGCTCGCTCAACTCGGCTTGCATGGCACTCAACAGGGGCGATGTGGACATGGGCGGTTTCCGTGGCCGTTAAAAGCAGTAGCGCCAGCCACCGGTTGCCGGTCAGCTGGCGCTAGCTAGTATGCCGTGTTGTGCTGCCTGCGTCAGTTCTTGCCCAGCAGTTCCTTGACACTGGCCATCAGCTTGTCGGCAATGGCATCGGCGTGCACGGTGAAACGGCCTTCGGCAATGGCCTGGCGTATCTCGGCCACCTTGCTCTCGTCGATGACGGGCTGGGTGGCAAGGTTGGACTCCAGCGAGGCCAGGCGTGCGCTGAAGGCGTTGATCTCAACGCTATCGCGGCCAGGCTCGGCGCTGGCGCTTTCTCCGCTCTCGGCCTTGGTGCTGGTACGCGCTTCGGAGCGCGATAGCACCGAGCCTAGCGGCTTGCCCGAGTTGTCGATCTTCATGGTATTCCTCTCGTTGGCTACTTTGGCCAAGTCCTGTCTGTGGTTAATGCGCTTATCGGCAGGTCTTTGAGAAACTTTAGCGGGATTATGAACAAATTTTTCAGAACATGGCGGCTAAGTGTTATTTCGGCTAGATTCCTAGCAATCTGAAGGCTTGGGAGCCGACGAATGCAAATAATTACCCCGCGCTTCGGTGCCATCGAAATTGATGAGGACACCTTGATCACCTTTCCACAGGGCCTGCCTGGCTTTGAGGGGTGTAAACGCTTCAAGTTGCTGCATGAGGACGTGCCAGAGCCCAAGGTGATGTGGCTGCAGTGCCTGGATGATGCTGAGGTGGTGTTCAGCGTGATGGATGCCAGCCTGCTGGGGTTTCACTACCAGTTGACGCTAACGGACGAAGAACGGACGCTGATACAACACGCAGGCAAATCGGCGCCGGCCGATGAGTTGGTGTTGCTCCTGACGCTGAGCCGTGACGGTGAGGTGGGTGAAATAAAAGCCAATACGCAGTCGCCCATCGTGCTCAATGTGGCCTCCAGGCTGGCTGTGCAGAAGAGTGGCGTACGCGCTGAGATCGTGTTTACCAACGAGTAGACTGGCTTTTACGGCGTTTTCGCGGACGTTCGCAACCGTTGTGGGTAGTGGTGTTTGCCGGATGGTTGCTCGAATCAATTGCATGTCAATCTTGCGGGGTTGCCGCGTTTCGCCATAATGGCGCGATTTCGCCGAACTTAGTCGGCCCTAGCGGAGCATGCTCGCCCAGCGCGACGTGAACAGACCCCAGGCATGAAAACCACTTTCCTCGATTTCGAACAGCCTATCGCCGAACTCGAAAGCAAGATCGAAGAGCTGCGCTTTGTGCAGGATGATTCTGCGGTGGATATCTCGGTTGAGATTGACCATCTGCAGAAGAAGAGCCAGGAGCTCACCAAGAATATCTACGCCAAGCTCTCGCCCTGGCAGATATCTCAGGTTTCCCGTCATCCGCAGCGCCCCTATACGCTGGATTACCTCCGCGAAATCTTTACCGATTTCGAAGAGCTGCATGGCGATCGTGCCTATGCGGATGATGCCGCCATTGTTGGTGGCCTGGCGCGGCTGAATGGTCAATCGGTGATGGTGATCGGCCAGCAGAAGGGCCGCGACACCAAGGAAAAGATACTGCGCAACTTCGGCATGCCCCGGCCCGAGGGGTATCGCAAGGCCCTGCGCCTGATGCGCTTGGCTGAGAAGTTTGGCCTGCCGGTGATTACCTTCGTCGACACCCCGGGTGCCTATCCGGGCATAGGTGCCGAAGAGCGCGGGCAGTCCGAGGCCATAGGCCGTAATCTGTTCGAGATGAGCAAGCTGCGTGTGCCGGTGATTGTCACGGTGATCGGCGAGGGGGGCTCGGGTGGTGCGCTGGCCATTGCTGTGGGTGACGTGGTGCAGATGCTGCAATACGCCACTTACTCGGTGATCTCGCCTGAGGGTTGTGCGTCCATCCTGTGGAAGAGTGCCGAGAAAGCCAGCGAGGCGGCCGAGACGCTGGGTATTACCGCCAACCGGCTCAAGACACTGGGCCTGATCGACAAGGTGGTGGCAGAGCCCCTGGGTGGTGCCCATCGCGACCCGCAGGCCATGATGCTGACCTTGCGCAAGTCGCTGCAGGATGCCTTGAAGTCGCTGCAGGACAAGCCGGTAGACAAGTTGCTGGAGAACCGTTTCGAGCGGCTGATGAGCTATGGCAAATTCAAGGAAGTCGCCGCAGGCTGAGGCGGAGGCGCTCTACGAGCGTCTGCTGCAGCGTTATCTGGCGCTACCGACGGCGAAGCGGCCTGAGGGCATGCGCTTGGCGCTGGGTTATTCGGGTGGGCTGGATTCGGCGGTGCTGCTGCACTTGCTGGTGCGGTTGCGTGATGATGCACGCCTACAGGCGCCGCTGACCCTGCAGGCGCTCCATGTGCACCATGGCATTAGCCCCAATGCCGACGATTGGTTGCACCATTGTGATCAGCGCTGTGCTGCGCTGGCGGTCGATTTTTCCCATATCCGTGTTGATCTGAACCAGGCTGTCGGCGACGGCCTGGAGGCGCGTGCACGTGCGGCCCGTTATGCGGCCTATGCGGGCCTTGGTGTGGACATGGTGCTGTTGGCGCACCACCGCGATGATCAGGCGGAGACGGTGCTGTACCGTCTGGCGCGGGGGGCGGGTGTGCATGGGGCGGCTGGTATGCCGGTCATGCGGCCCCTGGGTGAGACCGGGCGTATCTGGCGGCCTCTGCTGGACGAGCCGCGTAGCGTGCTGCTGGCCTATGCGCGCGCCGTGGGCTTGGCCTGGGTGGAAGACGAGAGCAATGCGGTCAGCGATTACGACCGTAATTATCTGCGGCGGGAGGTGATGCCGGTATTGCTTGGGCGTTTTCCGAGCGCTCCGGCTGCCATGGCGCGGGCGGCGCGGCATTTTGCCGAAGCGGCCAGCCTGTTGGATGTGCTGGCCGAAGAGGATGCTGGCGGTGTGTCCGAGCGTTTGCCGGTGGGGCGGTTGCTGGCCTTGAGTGGGCCGCGGCAGCGTAATCTGCTGCGCTGGTTTCTGGCGCGCCATGGTTTGCGCCCGGACGAGCGGCAATTGCTTCTGGTGCTGGAGCAAATGCTGACGGCCAAGGAGGATGCCAATCCCTGCCTGCGCCTGGCGGGTCTGGAAGTGCATCGCTATCGCGCGGAGATATGTGTCGCGCGTTGGGTGGAGGTGTTGACTCCCCATGCTGTGCCGGCTGAGGGCTTGGTGCTGCTGCCGGATTGGTGTGGAGAGCTGCATTGGTCGCGGGCGCCGCGTGGGCTGTGCGAGGCCAGCTGCGTGGGCCTAGAAGTGCGGCCCAGGCAGGGTGGGGAGATGGTGCGCCCACGTCGTGGTGGCCCCAACCGGCCGGTCAAGTTGCTTTTGCAGGAGGCAGGTGTGCCGCCCTGGTTGCGGCGGCGTTGGCCCATGTTGTGGCAGGGTGACAAGCTGGTGGCGGTGGCGGGTATTGCGGTGGCTGCCGATTGCCAGAGTGACGGTGAAGGCGCCTGGCCCGATTGGCGGCCGCTGGATTGGCCTGATCTGCTCGGTGACAAATGAAAAAACCGCTACCTCGTGTAGCGGTTTTTTATTGGGCGACGGGCGGGTGCTCAGGGTGTGGGGGTCTGCAGTATGGGCGTCACGCCTAGTTCACGCAGCCGGCGCATCATCAGTTCGGCCTCATCCTTGTTCTTGAATGGGCCGACTTGTATGCGAGTCTCCAGTCTGGCGGGTATGCCTGCTGCGCTAAGCCGAGACAGCAGCTTGTCGGCATTCTCGCCGCTCTGGAATACCCCTGCCTGTACGGTAAAGCCGCGGCTGCCAGCGGGCATGACGCCGGCCGCCAGGGCGACTATGGTCTGTTCTGGCGTAGGTGGGGCGGGGGTGCGTGGTGCTGGCGCCAATACAACGGCTGCAGGCTTGGCAGCGGGGGCGACAGATACAGGCGTGGGCGCTGGCGCGCTGGGTTTGCTGTGGCTTGCGGCTGGCTTGCTGGTGGTGGCGGGTGACGTCGGGGTAGTGGCAGGTGCGGTCGCGATGGTGGCAGGCACGGCCTGCGGCTGCGTAGCGGGTTTGCGCGTGGGATTGATGGCTACCATGTCGGCATCGGGCTGCGCGTCGGGCGGGGGTGTTTGTGGTTTGCTGGCCAGGCTGCCTGCGGGCGTGCTGCCGCTGACCGGTGCGGTGGCGTTGGGGGCATTGGGAGAGGGGGTCTGAGGGGCATTAGCGGGAGGTGCCTCTGGCGTGACCTCTGCCGGCGCCTGGGTGGTCGGGGGTTCGCTGGCGGGTGCTGGGGTAACCTCGGCAGGGGCTGGTGCTGGTGCTGGTGCCGGTGCCGGTGCCGGTGCGGGTTCGGCCGCGGCTGGCTGCACGCCGGGTTCTGCCTGTAGCGGATTGATGCTCGGGCCATCCACCTCGATATTGGGGGGTGTTTCCAGGCGATTCAGCAGGGTGATGGCAATGGCGACGCCGATGATGAGGCAGATGGCGATGGCCAGGCGCTGCATCAGGCGTTGTCGGATCTCTGCCTGCTCGTCGATTTCGTCCTGCGACGGTGGGCTGGGCTGCCGGTTGGGGCTGGGGCGTATTGCGCTCACTTGTGTATCCGCCGCAATGCGGCACTCCCTGTGCAATCTTGGTATGCCTTGATTTGTACCAAATTCCAGCGCGGTATGCCGCTGGAATCGCTGCGGCAGCCGTGATTTTGGCTGGCTGGGCCGGGGTTTTGCGGTTAGTCAGCAACTGTAAACCCGTCTTTGCGGCAAAGCTGTTAGAATATTCGGTCATTTTTAACGTCGACAAGCTGCGTGCCCGCTGTGCGAACCCAGCTTGCGACTTAAACTTTTTCCTTCCCACTTTGTCTTTTTGTGATTTTCTGGAGTTAGAAAACATGGCTGTTGAACGCACCCTGTCCATCATCAAGCCCGATGCCGTTGCCAAGAACGTGATCGGTCAGATCTACACCCGTTTCGAAGGCGCCGGCCTGAAGGTTATCGCTGCAAAGATGAAGCACCTGTCGCGCGCTGAGGCCGAAGGCTTCTACGCCGTGCACAAGGAACGTCCTTTCTTCAAGGATCTGGTTGACTTCATGGTTTCCGGCCCGGTGATCATCCAGGCACTGGAAGGCGAAGGCGCTATCGCCAAGAACCGCGACCTGATGGGCGCTACCGACCCGAAGAAGGCAGAGAAGGGCACCATCCGCGCTGACTTCGCTGATTCCATCGATGCCAACGCCGTGCACGGCTCGGACAGCGCTGAGAATGCCGCGATTGAAATCGCCTACTTCTTCGCTGCTTCCGAAGTCTACGGTCGCTAAGACCTGATCTGGCCATGACCGTCAACCTGCTCGATTTTGATGCCCAGCGTTTTGCCACCTTCCTTGAGGAGCGTGGCGAGAAGCCGTTTCGCGCCAAGCAGTTGATGCGCTGGATACACCATTTTGGTGTGTCCGATTTCGCGGCAATGACGGACATCGCCAAGGTCACGCGGGAAAAACTGGCTGCGGAGGCGGTGATCACCCCTCCCAGCCTGATGCTGGAACAGGCCAGCGAGGACGGCACACGCAAGTGGCTGCTGGACGTCGGTACCGGTAACGGTGTCGAGGCGGTATTCATCCCCGAGGATGACCGTGGAACCCTGTGTGTTTCCAGCCAGGTCGGCTGTGCGCTGGAGTGTACTTTCTGCTCCACAGGCCGGCAGGGCTTCAACCGTAATCTCAGCACCGCCGAGATCATTGGCCAGCTTTGGTGGGCCAACAAGGCGCTGGGACGCGACCCCAAGGGGGATCGCATCGTCTCCAATGTGGTGATGATGGGCATGGGCGAGCCGCTGGCCAATTTCGACAATGTCGTTGCTGCCATGCGCTTGATGCTGGATGACCATGCCTATGGTCTCAGTCGTCGCCGCGTGACACTGTCTACCTCCGGTCTGGTGCCGCAGATGGATAGGCTGCGTGAGGCTTGCCCTGTGGCGCTCGCAGTGTCGCTGCATGCACCCAACGATGCCTTGCGCGATGAAATCGTGCCCATCAACAAGAAGTATCCGCTGAAGGAACTGATGGCTGCCTGCCAACGTTATCTGGAAAAGGCGCCGCGGGACTTCATCACTTTCGAATATGTCATGCTCGATGGTGTGAATGACACCATGGAGCATGCCAGGCAACTGGTGGCACTGGTCAAGGATGTGCCATGCAAGTTCAACCTGATACCGTTCAATCCCTTCCCGAATTCCGGTTACGATCGCTCCAAGCCGGATGCGATACGCCGCTTTAGGGATCATCTGATACAGGCGGGCTACATCGTGACGGTGCGCAAGACGCGCGGCGATGATATCGATGCTGCCTGCGGCCAGTTGGCAGGCCAGGTAAAAGACAAGACCAAGCGTACTCTGCGGCTGGCTGCAGAGGGCAAGACCACCAATATCATTCAACTTACCAGGGAGTAAGGCATGAAAAAAGCCGTGATTGCTGCTTTGCTGTTCGCGTGGACCATCCCCGCTGTGCAGGCTGACGAGCAAGTAAATCGCGACGAGGTGGCCAGGTTGCGAACAGAACTTGCTGCTGCCTACTATGCCCGCGGTCAATATGGTGTGGCGCTGGAAGAAGTGAAGAGCGCACTGAGGGCGAAAGCCGATTACGCGCTGGCGCACAATGTGGAAGGGCTGGTTTACTCCGACCTGCGTGAATACGATACCGCTGACAAGAGCTTCCAGCGAGCCCTGAGCCTGGCCTCGGGCAACCCCGACATCAATCACAATTACGGTTGGTTCCTCTGTAACAAGCGCGAAATGTATGCAGATTCGCTGCGCTATTTTGGCAATGCCATTCGCAGCCCCTTGTATGCCAACCCGCAGAAATCCATGCAGATGGCCGGCTTGTGCGCGCTGAAGGCCGGCGACTTGAAGTATGCCGAAGACTTCTTGCGCCAGTCTGACCGGGCTCAACCGGACAATGCCCAGACACTGCTGGGCTTGGCCCAGGTGGCCTATCGCAATGGTGATATCGATGCTGCCCGCACGCTGCTGGCCAGGCAGGCGCGCGTAGGTACGCCGGTGGCCGAAGCACTGTGGCTGAACGTGCGCATCGAGCACAAGCTCAACCCCGGTGGCGAGGCCGAAAACGGCTTTGCCAAGGAACTGAAGACCCGCTTCCCCGATAGCGAGGAAGCCCGCAGCCTGGCGGCAGGCCGCTACGATTGAGCGCCACCCGCCCCAGGATCACGCCCTTGTCATGCACTGCAACCCCTGAAGCGAGCCACCCGGCATGATGCCCGAGATGAGCCAAGATACTACCCAGTCTGATTTGCTGCAGTCCCCCGCCAGCCCACCTTCCTCGCCTGGCGCCATATTGGCGTTGCACCGCGAAGAGGCTGGTTTGTCGGTCAATGATGTGTCGGCCAAGCTCAAGCTGTCCCGGCGCCAGATTGAGGCGCTGGAGTCTGACAACTATCAGGCACTCCCCGGCAATACCTTTGTGCGCGGTTTTGTCCGCAACTATGCGCGCTTGCTGGAGATTGACCCCCAGCCGCTGGTGCATTACCTGGACAACCATCTGCCCAAGGAGCCCAGCCAGGCCGCACTACCACGCCTGCGCGACGAGGTGCTGCCGGTGCTACGGCCTGATGGCGGGCGTGCCGGCCTGTCGTTTGGCCTGGCCATTGTGGCGGGCTTGGGAATCGTGGGTCTGATTGCTGGGGCTTACTGGCTCTATGACAAGAGCACCCGCTTTGAACCCCAGCTGACCGTCAATACCCCCAGTGTCGACATGCCGCCACTGGAGCCTGTAGTCGTTGTGCCACAGGCCAGCGTGCCTGTTGATACGACCGTGCCTGCTGCGCAGCCTGCCGGTGAAGTGCAGGTTGTACCGCCGCCGGCCAACCTGCCGGGTAATCCACCGGCTGTGCCGGGTGCGAGCCCCGCCCTAGCGGTGGGGGTGACTCCTGCGCCGGTCTCGCCTGCGTTGCCTTCGACCGCGCCAGTGCCGCAGCCCGCACCTGTAGTCGTGCCTGCTGTTGTGCCCGAGCCGTCAACGGGTGATGTGCGCGTGGTTGCCCGGCAAGAGAGCTGGGTGCAGATTACCGATGCTACTGGCAAACGCCTGGTCAATGAGCTGGTGCCCGCTGGACAATCGCGCAGCGTTGCCGGCAAGCCGCCTTACCGTATCCGTATCGGTAATGGTCATCAGACCCAGCTCTTCTACAAAGGCAAGCTTACCGACCTGACGCCTTACATCCGGGTCGATGTTGCCAATCTGGAACTCAACTAAAGCCAAGCCATGAGTCTGCTTCCTCGTCGCGCCACCCGCCGTGTCATGGTCGGCCATGTGCCGGTCGGTGGCGATGTGCCTGTCGTCGTCCAATCCATGACCAATACCGATACTGCCGATGCGGCGGGTACCGCTCAGCAGGTATTCGAGCTATGGCAGGCAGGTTCGGAGGTGGTGCGCATTACCGTCAACTCGCCCGAAGCGGCAGCCCAGGTAGGCGAGATACGTCGCCGGCTGGATGATATGGGCTGCAATGTCCCCTTGGTGGGGGACTTCCATTTCAATGGCCATAAACTGCTGGCCCAGTATCCCGATTGCGCGCGGGCCCTGGCCAAGTACCGCATCAATCCTGGCAATGTCGGCAAGGGCAGCAAGCGGGATGAGCAGTTTGGCGCCATGATTGAAGCCGCCATAGAGTATGGCAAACCGGTACGCATAGGCGTGAACTGGGGCAGCCTGGACCAGGCCAAGATGGCGCGTATGATGGACGAGAACGCTAAGCTGGCGCAGCCGCTCAGCGCCGATGCCCTGATGCGCGAAGCCTTGATACAGTCGGCGTTGGAAAGTGCTGCGCAGGCTGAGGAGCTGGGGCTGCCGGCGGATCGCATCATCATCTCGTGCAAGGTCAGTGCGGTACAGGATCTGATCAAGGTCTACCGTGACCTGGGCGCTCGCTGCGATTATCCGCTGCACCTGGGCCTGACTGAGGCCGGCATGGGCTCCAAGGGCATTGTCGCTTCCACGGCGGCGCTGTCGGTGCTGTTGCAGGAAGGCATAGGCGACACCATACGGGTTTCGCTGACGCCGGAGCCGGGTGAGTCGCGGACCAAGGAAGTCGTCGTGGCGCAGGAGATACTGCAGACCATGGGGATACGCTCGTTCACACCGCTGGTGACGGCTTGCCCCGGCTGTGGCCGGACCACCTCAACCTTCTTCCAGGAGCTGGCGCAGAACATACAGCGCTACCTGCGCGAGCAAATGCCGGTATGGCGTGCCGAGTTCCCTGGGGTGGAAACCCTCAATGTGGCGGTGATGGGCTGCGTGGTCAATGGCCCGGGCGAATCCAAGCTGGCCAATATCGGCATCAGCCTGCCTGGTACGGGCGAGGTGCCGGTGGCGCCGGTATTCGTTGATGGCGTCAAGACTGTGACCCTCAAGGGCGACGGTATTGCCGAGGCCTTCCAGGCCATCGTCGATGGCTATGTCCGCGAACACTATGCCGAAGGCGGCAAGTTGCGCCGCAGTCAGGCGACGGCGCCCGCACCCAAGATCATTCCCGTGAAAGTGCTGTAATCCGATGGCTGACAAGTTTCAAAGCATCAAGGGCTTCTACGACATCCTGCCCGACAACACGGCGCTGTGGCAGAAGCTGGAAGATACCGCCCGGCGCGTGCTGGCGCAGTACGGCTACCGCAATATCCGCTTGCCCATAGTCGAGCCCACCGGCTTGTTTGTGCGCGGCGTAGGTGAGCATACCGATATCGTCGAGAAAGAGATGTATGCCTGGACGGATGCGCTGAACGGCGACAAGCTGGCACTGCGCCCCGAGGGGACGGCGGGTTGCGTACGTGCCGTCGTCGAGCACAGCCTGACCTACAACGGCCCGCAACGCCTGTGGTACATGGGCCCCATGTTCCGCCACGAGAATGTGCAGAAGGGGCGCCAGCGGCAGTTCCACCAGGTGGGTGCCGAGGCCTTTGGCTATGACGGCCCTGATGTCGATGCCGAGCAGATGGTGATGCTGGCCCGCCTTTGGCGTGAGCTGGGTATTGCCGATGTGGAATTGCAGATCAATACCATAGGCGATGTCGCTGAGCGGGCAGCCTACAGGCAGTCCTTGATCGCCTATTTTGAGGCGCATGCCGACCTGCTGGATGAGGATGCCAAGCGCCGTCTGCACGCTAACCCGCTGCGCATACTGGATAGCAAGAACCCGCGCATGCAGGACATGATCAACGCCGCGCCCAAGCTGTTCGATGTGCTGGGCGACGATAGCCGCCAGCATTATCAGGGGCTGTGCCGACTGCTGGATGAGGCAGGCGTGGCTTATACCCTCAACACGCGCCTGGTGCGTGGGCTGGATTACTACAACCGCACGGTGTTCGAGTGGGTAACCACCAAACTGGGCGCACAGGGTACCATCGCGGGCGGTGGCCGCTACGACAGCCTGGTGGAGACGCTAGGCGGCAAGCCGACGCCGGCCTGTGGTTTTGGCATGGGTATGGAGCGGGTATTCCTGCTGATGCAGGAGTATGGCGTGACCGCCCAGGACGGCCCCGATGTATACCTTGTCAATGCGGGCGAGGCGGCGGGGCGGGTAGCGCCGCGCCTGGCAGAGCTACTGCGCAATGCCGGGCTGGCAGTGACGGTGCATGCCGGCGGCGGTAGCTTCAAGTCGCAGATGAAGAAGGCGGATGGTTCGGGCGCGCGTTTTGCCCTGATCATCGGCGACAATGAGGCGGCTGACGCGACGGTGGTGATCAAGCCCCTGCGCGATGGCGGTGAGCAGCGTACGGTGGCGCAGGCCGATGTGCTTGCTGCACTCAAGGGTTGATGATGGAACCTGCGCCCAAGCTCAAGGTCTCGTTCAAGCTGTTTGTCCTGAATGTGTTCGGCTCGGTGCTGGCTGCATTTGGCGTGGTCGGCTTGCAGGGCGAAGGTGCTCAAATACACCCGGTGCTGGCTCAGAAGGAGCTGGCCTGGGCTTGCCTGCTGATTGGCCTAGTGCTGATGAGCTGGTTCATGGTCGATATTTTCAAACGTATCCGTGCCCTGCAAGCGGCACGGCATAACAAGTAACTCGCTAACGGAAACTCGCAGATGGCTGCTTTTGATTTGCAGGAACAGGAACAGATCGCCGAACTGAAGGCCTGGTGGGCGAAGTGGGGCGTCGCGGTAATCATCGCGGTGGTGGCTGCCTTGGTGGGCTACTTTGGCAATATGGGCTACCGTGCCTGGCAGAAATCGCAGGGCACTGCGGTGGCGCAGGCTTATATGG
This sequence comes from Chitinimonas prasina, assembly GCF_030160395.1. GTDB lineage: Bacteria > Pseudomonadota > Gammaproteobacteria > Burkholderiales > Chitinimonadaceae > Chitinimonas > Chitinimonas prasina. The sequence goes on along the minus strand of NZ_BSOG01000004.1, from coordinate 279,626 downwards.
CGGTGGAAGCGGCAGAATTGGCCAAGGATCCGGTCAAGCTGCGCGCAGCTGCCGATGCCATGGTGAAGACCCATAGCGGCCACGCCCTGACTGCACGTGCCATGCTGCAGGCTGCCAAGGCGGCATTCGAGGCGAATAAGCTGGATGATGCCAAGAGTGCGCTGGAGTGGGTGGCCGCCAATGCCAAGGAAGACGCTGTGATCGATCTGGCACGCCTGCGTCTGGCTGCTGTGCTGATGGATCAAAAACAGTTTGATGCAGCTGCCAAGATGGTGGACACCGCCAAGGCAGATAGTTTTGCCGGCCTGTTTGCCGAAGCGCGCGGCGATGCGCTGGCGCTCAAGGGAGACGCGGCAGGCGCCAAGTCGGCCTACCAGTTCGCCTTGACCAAGCTGGAAAAGGAAGCACCCAATCGCGAACTGGTTGAAACCAAGCTGTCGGCACTGGGGGCTTGATGAACATGCACCGCATGCCACAAGGCCTGACAGGCAAGTTTGCTGTGCTGGGCGCAGTTACCCTGCTGGCCGCCTGTGCCGGTACGGATAACAGTCCGCAACCCACGCCGTTGAGCGATATCAAGGCCAGCGCAGAGCTGAATTCGGCTTGGCGTACTTCGTACTCTGACGGCAAGCTGTACCGGTTTGCGCCCGATGCGACGGGTGATGCTGTGTATATGGCCGGGGTGAGCGGTATTGCCGGGTTTGCCATGCCTGATGGTGCCAAGCGCTTTGAAGTTCGCAGTGCCCAGCCGCTGGCAGGCGGGGTCGGTGCGGCTTCGGGCTTGGTCGTGGCGGGCACGCTGAAGGGCGAGGTTTATGGCTGGGAGGCCGCGACGGGCCAGTTGCGCTGGCAGACCAAGGTCAGCAGCGAAATGGTGTCGCCGCCGGTAATCGCCGAAGGCGTGGTGGTGGTGCGTACCGTGGATGGCCGGGTAACAGGCCTGGAAGCCAAGGATGGCAAGCAGCGCTGGCAGTTCGTGCGTAGCCAGCCCTCGCTGGTCCTGCGCAACTACGCGCCCGCCACGATTGCGGACGGTGCGGTCTATATTGGCTTGGCATCGGGTCGTCTGGCGTCGCTTTCGCTGGCCGATGGCCGCGTGCTGTGGGAGTCGCAGGTGGCTCAGCCCAAGGGCGCTACCGAGCTGGAGCGCATCAGTGATGTGACCTCGGCACCGGTGGTGGACAAGGGCATGGTCTGTGCCGTGGCTTTCCAGGGCAAGGTGGCGTGTTTTGCCGTGAGCAACGGCTCCATGCTGTGGTCCCGCGATATCTCCAGCTATGTGGGCCTGGCCATGGATGCTGACAAGGTTTATGTGAGCGATGAAGTCGGCAACATCCAGGCGTTCGAGCGCTCGGGTGGTCGCAGCTTGTGGAAGCAGGCGGCACTGTATGGCCGTCGTATCAGCGGCCCTGCCGTGATAGACGGCAAGGTGGCAGTGGGTGATTTCGAGGGTTATGTCCATCTGCTGTCGCAGGCGGATGGTAGCTTTGTCGCCCGCATGAGTACGGACAAGAGCCGCGTGCTGGTTGCACCGCGGGTAATCAGCGGCAAGTTGATTGTGCAGACCGAGAGCGGTGGCCTGCACGCACTGGCCGTGAAGTAAGCAAGGAAAACAATGAAACCCACCATCGCCCTCGTCGGCCGTCCCAATGTCGGTAAATCCACGCTGTTCAATCGGCTGACCAAGAGCCGTGACGCGCTGGTCGCCGATATGCCCGGCCTGACCCGCGACCGCCATTACGGTCATGGCAAGATCGGTGGCAAGCCTTATCTGTGTGTGGATACCGGTGGCTTTGAGCCGGTTGCGGATGACGGCATATTGCACGAGATGGCCAGGCAGACCCTACAGGCCATCGATGAGGCCGACGCGGTCATCTTTATCGTCGATGCCCGCGTGGGCCTCACCCCGCAAGACAAGCTGATTGCCAACCGCCTGCGCCAGCTGGATCGGCCGGTACGTCTTGCCGTGAACAAGGCCGAAGGTATGTCGGCCAGTGTGGTGACGGCCGAGTTCTTCGAACTGGCCCTGGGTGAGCCTTGGCCTATCTCGGCCAGCCACGGTGAAGGCGTGCGTGGTTTGCTCGACGATGTGCTGACCGGTTTTGAAGTGGAGCCTGAGGAGCAGGTTCAGGATCACCCCAAGTTCGCCATTATCGGCCGCCCCAATGTGGGTAAATCCACACTGGTGAACGCGATTCTGGGTGAAGAGCGCGTGATTGCCTTTGACCAGCCAGGCACCACGCGTGACTCGATACATATCGACTTTGAGCGTAACGAACAGGCCTACACGATTATCGACACCGCCGGTGTGCGCAAGCGCGGCAAGGTGAACGAGGCCATCGAGAAATTCTCGGTGGTGAAGACCATGCAGGCGATCGAAGACGCCAACGTGGTTGTGCTGGTACTGGATGCCCGCCAGGATGTGGCCGAGCAGGATGCTCATATCGCCGGCTTTGCCCTGGAGGCAGGCCGCGCCATGGTCGTGGCCGTGAACAAATGGGAAGGCCTGGACGAATACCGGCGTGACCAGGTCAAGCGGGATATCGCCCGTAAGCTGGGTTTTCTGGATTTCGCCCGCTTCCACTTTATCTCTGCCCTGGAAGGGCAGGGCGTGGGTGACCTGTTTGCCAGCATCAACGCCGCATACAAGGCGGCCATGGCCAAGCTGCCGACGCCGCGTTTGACGCGCGCATTGCAACTGGCGGTAGAGAAGCAGCAGCCGCCACGCGTGGGTCTGGTGCGTCCCAAGATGAAATATGCCCACCAGGGCGGCATGAACCCGCCGGTGGTGGTGATACACGGTACCGCCCTCGAGGGGGTGCCGGACAGTTATTGGCGTTACCTGGAACATTCCTTCCTGAAGATGTTCAAACTGCAGGGCACGCCCCTGCGTGTACAGTTCAAGAAGGGCGATAACCCTTACGACGCCAAGCCGGGCGAGTTCAAGCCGGATCGCAAGGGCGCCATGCGAGGTGAGAAGAAGCCGGTCAAGACCACTGCCAGGAAGCCCGCGAAAAAAGCAGGCTGATTCTTTGTGCTTGACAGAAAAGCTGCTACAAGTGACTACTGGTATTCTATCTTCGTAAGCGCAGGAACTACTGGACGGATATTCGTCGTTTTTTAAATTACAGAGTGGAGAACTACAAAATGAGCGCAAAAGGGCAAATGCTACAAGACCCGTTTCTGAACATCCTGCGCAAGGAACATGTACCTGTATCCATATACCTGGTTAACGGTATCAAGCTGCAAGGCCAGATCGAGTCGTTTGACCAGTACGTGGTTTTGCTGCGCAACACCGTGACTCAGATGGTCTATAAGCATGCCATCTCCACTGTTGTGCCTGCCCGTCCGGTCAGCATCCCCTATGACAAGCCGGAAGGTGCCCCGGCTGCAGACGCCTGATAGGGGCGGTGCGTCGAGCAAGGGGCGCCATGTGCGCCCCCTTTGTTGTAGGAATACCTGCTAGAGCTTAGGTTGTGAGCCACGGCTATCTGCCAGGGAGCGGTTTGCGCCACCCGATGTCGATCTGCATGATGATGCGGGCAGATATCGTTGGGTGCAGCCACATACCAGCAGATATGATCGTGCGCCGATCAAGCTCCAGCGCCCCGTTAGGGTGGCCTGACAAGGCACCCAGTTAGGGAAATGAAGCGTGTTTGAACGCCATCAGGGCGGCGACAAGGCCGTTCTAGTCTGTCTCGATTTCGGTGAGCCGGACTATCTGGAAAATATCGAAGAATTCAAGTTGCTGGCTGAGGGCAATGGCTACAAGGCTATGGCCATCATTCAGGGCAAGCGCCAAAGACCCGACCCCAAGCTGTTTGCCGGTAGTGGCAAGGTGGAAGAGATCGCCGCCGCCGTGCTGGCCACGGAGGCACAGACGGTACTGTTCAACCATGCCTTGGGTGGGGCGCAGGAACGCAACCTGGAGCGTGCGCTGGAATGCCGGGTGTCGGACCGGGTAAGGCTGATACTCGACATCTTTGGCCAGCGTGCACGCTCCAATGAGGGCAAGTTGCAGGTTGAGCTGGCTCAGCTACAGTATATGTCCACCCGGCTGGTGCGGGGCTGGACTCACCTGGAACGCCAGCGCGGTGGTATAGGCGCCCGTGGCGGCCCCGGTGAGACTCAGCTGGAAATGGACAAGCGCATGCTGACCGAACGCATGAAGCGGCTGCGCGACAAGCTCAAGGATCTGCAGCGGCAGCGTGACACCCAGCGGCGTGCGCGCGAGCGCAGCAAGCAATTTTCTGTCTCGCTGGTGGGTTATACCAATGCCGGTAAGTCCACGCTGTTCAATGCTTTGACCCACGCCAAGGCATATGCGGCCGATCAGTTGTTCGCCACGCTGGATACCACCAGCCGCAAGCTGTTCCTCGACCCGGAGCACTCCGTGGTGGTGTCCGATACCGTGGGTTTTATCCGCGATCTGCCTCATGGCTTGGTGGAGGCATTTCGGGCCACGCTGGAGGAAACGGTGCGGGCCGATCTGTTGCTGCATGTGGTTGATAGCGCCAGCGATACCCGCGAAGCCCAGATCGAGGCGGTGAACTATGTGCTCAAGGAAATCGATGCTGACGAGATTCCCCAGATTGTGGTCTGGAACAAGATAGACCTCAAAGGTGGTGAGCCGGCGGTCGAGCGGGATGAGTATGGTAGGATTCGCGCCGTCCGTATGAGTGCAAAAAGTGGTGCAGGTCTGGATTTGTTGCGGCAGGCGCTGGTCGAAGCCATGCCGGTCGTCGCTGCGGTGTCGGACGAAAGCCTTCAGGCTTGAGTCCTGGGTTGACCGGAAGCGCCAGCCTGGGCTCGGCCGGCGGCGAGTGAAATCGAGCCGTCGCAACGTGCCGCCTGAGGGTTGCTGTGTAACAAGTGTGTGTACAAGTCATTACAACCACGGAATAGAGACGATATGTCGCAAGACCCGCAATGGGGCCGCCGAGGCAAGGATGGCCCACCTGATCTGGATGAGATCATCCGGCAGTTCACCAATAAGCTGAAGCAGTTTTTCGGTGGTACGCCTGGCCGCCCATCCGAGCCGACTCCGTCGGACGGCCGCGCCGTTGTCGGCGGTATTGGTGTCGCTATCGGTATTGTTGGCGTGCTGTGGATAGCCAGCGGCTTTTACGTGGTGGATGCCCGGGAAGAAGCGGTGGTGCTGCGGTTTGGTCGCTATGTGCAAACCACGGACCCCGGTCTGCACTGGCGTATGCCCTGGCCGGTAGAACAGCATGAGATCGTCAAGCTGTCTGAAGTCCGTTCAGTGGAAGTTGGTTTTTCCGGCAGCACCAAGAATCGGGTGGCGGATGAGGCACTGATGCTGACTGAGGACCAGAACATTGTCGACATGCAGCTTGAAGTGCAGTACGACGTCAAGAACTCGCGTGATTTCGTGTTCAACAATGCCTCGCGTGATGGCGACGGTTACGACCTGGTCAAGCAGGCCGCTGAAACCTCCATCCGCGAGATCGTCGGCCGCAACAAGGTCGATTTCGTGTTGAACGAAGGCCGTGGCCAGGTGGCTGCCGATGCCACGCGGATGATACAGAACCTGCTGGATGACTATGGCACCGGTATCCGGGTGAGCCGCGTCAACATCAATGATGTGCAGCCGCCGGAAGAGGTGCAGGCAGCGTTTGCCGATGCCGTGAAGGCTGGGCAGGACAAGGTCAAGCAGACCAACGAGGGCCTGGCCTATGCCAATGACGTGATACCCAAGGCCCGAGGCTTTGCTGCACGTTTGCTGCAGGAAGCCGAAGGTTACAAGGCTCGGGTGATTGCGGAGTCTGAAGGTAATGCCTCTCGCTTCACGCAGGTGGCTGCCGAGTATGCCAAGGCGCCACAGGTTACCCGTGATCGCATGTACCTCGATACCATGCAGCAGATATTGAGCAGTAGCAGCAAGGTGCTGGTGGATCAGAAGTCCGGCAACGGCAATTTGCTTTACCTGCCGCTAGACAAGCTGATGCAAATGAGTGGTCCTGCCGGTGCGGCGACAGAACAGGCCACGGTTCCGGTGGAGACTGGCGTAGTGCGCGCTCCTAGGCAGGATAGCCAGGGTCGCGGTGAGCGGGAGGGTCGTTGATATGAATCGCTTAATTCCCGCCATAGTCGTGGTGTTGCTGGCACTACTGGTGCTCAGCATGAGCGTGTTTACCGTGGATCAGCGCCAATCTGCCATGGTGTTCCAGTTGGGCGAGGTAGTGCGTACCGTCAATGAGCCTGGCATACGCTTCAAGGTGCCGTTGCTGCAATCGGTACGGTACTTTGATCGGCGCGTTCTGACCATGGATGCCGAGACGCCTGAGCGCTTCAACACCATCGAGAAGAAGAACGTTCTGGTGGACAGCTACGTCAAGTGGCAGGTGGTCAATGTCGAGCAGTACTACAAGACGGTGGGTGGCAATGAGCGTACCGCCTCTGCCCGTCTGCGCAAGACCATCAATGACGTGTTGCGGGCTGAGTTTGGTAAGCGCACGGTGCAGGACGTCATTTCGGGCAAGCGCGAAGAGGTGATGGAATCGGTGGGCGTGGTTGCCAATGCCGATGCCGGCAAGATAGGCGTGAAGATCGTGGACGTGCGGCTCAAGCGTGTGGACTTTCCCAACGATATCAGCAATGCGGTGTATGACCGCATGATCTCGGAGCGTAAGACCGTGGCCAACCAGCTACGTTCGGAAGGCTCGGCCGAGGCGGAGAAGATACGTGCCGATGCAGACCGCCAGCGTGAAATCATCCTGGCCGATGCGTACAACAAGGCGCAGCAACTGAAGGGTGAGGGCGATGGTCGTGCGGCTGCCATCTATGGTGCCGCTTATGGCCAGAATCCCGAGTTCTATGCGTTCTACAAGAGTCTGGATGCCTATAAGCAGACCTTCAAGTCAAAGTCTGATGTGATGGTGCTGGACCCCAGCTCGGCTTTCTTCAAGTACATGAAGGATCCACGCGCAAAGTAACAGACGGGCGCGCTGTCGGCAGCGCGCCTGTGGGATAATGCCTTGTTTTGCTTGGCCCTCGTGCCAGGATGCCATGGTGCCCAGCCCGCTAGGGCCGCATCGACAGCATCCCGCCGAGGGCCTCTTGCCGTTCTTGAGCCTTGCTTGAGTGCGGTTGTTCGCCGCCCCATCGGCCAGCCTTGAGCTTGGTGCGATATCCGGGCGGAGCTGGTTGTTGACTGGATCATTATTGCTGCGGTGCCTGGTGCCCCGGCCTGACCTTATGCATAACTGGATACTGCCCGAGAACATTGCCGACCTGCTGCCGCCTGAGGCGCGCCGGGTGGAGACATTGCGACGCCGATCGCTGGACTTGATTGCCAGCTTTGGCTACGAACTGGTACAGGCGCCGCTGATCGAATACGTCGATTCGCTGCTAACCCGCCAGGATGCTGCGCTGGACCTGAAGACCTTCAAGCTGACCGATCAGCTCAGTGGAAGGCAGCTGGGCCTTCGTGCCGATATGACCCCCCAGGTGGCCCGCATTGATGCTCATCTGCTGAACCGCCAGGGGGTGGCCCGGCTATGCTATGCCGGGCCGGTTGTACACACCCAGCCAGACGGGATCATGGCTGCACGTGAGCCCTTGCAGCTGGGCGCCGAGATTTACGGCTATGCCGGTGTTGCTGCCGACGTGGAAATCGTCGAGCTGATGGGGGAGTGCCTCAAGCTGGCCGGCATAGACCATGTGCATCTGGATATCGGCCATATCGGTTTGTTCCTGGCCTTGGCTGATGCCGCGGGCCTGGTGGGTGAGGCCCGCGAGGCAGTGTTCCACGCTATCCAGCAAAAGGACGTGCCGACCTTGATGGGCCTGGTGGCCGGGCTGGATGCCAGCCTGAGTGCCGGTTTGGTGGCGCTGCCGGGCTTGTATGGTGATGCCACGGTGCTGGAGCGGGCCGAGCAAAGCCTGCCGCGCCTGCCTGAGGTGATCGAGGCGCTGGCTGCCTTGCGTGGCCTGACAACCGCGCTGGCGGCGCGCGGCATTGTTCCAAATTTTGACCTGGCGGAGCTGCGCTCGGGTTACTACCACACCGGGCTGGTGTTTGCGGCCTACGCCGAGGGGTGGCCCAATGCCATTGCCCGAGGCGGCCGCTATGACCATGTCGGCGAGCAGTTTGGCCGTCGTCGTCCGGCAACCGGGTTCAGCCTGGACCTAAAGGAGTTAGCCTGGCGTCTGCCGGCGACACCGGCACGCAGTGCCATCCTGGCGCCCGATGCGTTCGATGCACGGTTGGCGGACGCCATTCGAGCCCTGCGCGCTGCCGGCGAGACCGTGGTGGTGCGGCTGGGTGAGATCGTGGATGTCGAAGAATTACACGCTGATCGCGAGCTGATCGAGCTCAATGGTCAGTGGCAGGTTCAGCCACTCTGAAATAAGCGCGGCACAGTCTATTCTGTTTCTATCCCGTCGCGGAAACGCGGCGACCAAGCAATCTGTAATGAAGGAAATTCCATGAGCCGTAACGTCGTGGTGATAGGCACCCAGTGGGGTGACGAAGGCAAGGGCAAGATCGTCGATTGGCTGATGGACCATGCCGAGGGCGTGGTGCGTTTCCAGGGTGGCCATAATGCGGGCCATACGCTGGTTATCGGTGGCAAGAAGACGGTGCTGCGCCTGATTCCCTCGGGCATCATGCATGCTGGCAAGGCCTGCTTTATCGGCAATGGCGTGGTGATCTCGCCCGAGGCCCTGCTCAAGGAAATCGACGAGCTGAAGGCTGCGGGCGTGGATGTGGAAAGCCGCCTGACCATCTCGGAAGCTTGCCCCTTGATCCTGCCTTACCATATTGCGCTGGATCAGGCTCGCGAAGCGGCCAAGGGCGACAAGAAGATAGGCACGACCGGCCGTGGTATCGGCCCGGCCTATGAGGACAAGGTGGCGCGCCGTGCGATCCGTATCCAGGACTTGTTCTTCCCGGACCGCCTTGCTGCCAAGCTGGGTGAGAACCTGGCCTATTACAACTTCCTGCTGAAGGAATATTTCAAGGTGGAGCAGGTCGACTTCCAGAAGACCCTGGAAGACACCTTGCGCCTGGCCGAGCGCATCAAGCCCATGGTGGGCGATGTGTCGCGCACCCTGCACGACCTGAACAAGGCCGGCAAGCCACTGTTGTTCGAAGGTGCGCAGGGCACCCTGCTGGATATCGACCACGGCACCTATCCCTATGTGACCTCCAGCAACTGCGTGGCTGGTGCAGCTGCACCAGGCGCGGGTGTGGCGCCACAGATGCTGCAGTATGTGCTGGGTATCGTGAAGGCCTATACCACCCGCGTCGGTTCCGGTCCTTTTCCCACCGAGCTGTTTGATGAAGTGGGTGAGGGCCTGGCCAAGCGTGGCAATGAGTTCGGTTCGGTGACCGGCCGCCCGCGCCGTTGCGGCTGGTTTGATGCGGCTGCACTCAAGCGTTCCATCCAGATCAATGGCGTCTCGGGCCTATGTGTTACCAAGATGGACGTCATGGACGGCATAGACGTGATCAAGCTGTGTACCGGCTATCGCATCAATGGCGAGGTGGTGGACATTCTGCCGGTCGGTGCCGAAGAGCTGTCGGGCTGCTCGCCTATCTATGAAGAGCTGCCTGGCTGGAGCGAATCCACCTTTGGTGTGAAGCGTTATGAGGACTTGCCGTTGAATGCCCGTAACTACCTCAAGCGCATTGAGGAAGTGACGGGGGCGCCCATCGATATCATCTCTACCGGTCCAGACCGCGAAGAGACCATCGTGCAACGGCACCCGTTCACGCACTAAGTGACAGACGCCCGGTTCTACCGGGCGTTTTCATTTCTGCACCCGTGCTGATACCCTGATGGCCGGTGGCCCGGCCGCCAGGATTGGACCGGGCCGCTTTCCACGACTGATTATCGAGTAGGACGCATGACTGTTTTATCCGTAAACATCAACAAGATTGCTGTACTGCGTAATTCGCGCGGCGGCGACATGCCTAGCGTGATGCAGGCGGCAGAGGCCTGTCTGGCGGCGGGGTGTGGCGGCATTACCGTGCATCCGCGACCGGACTTGCGGCATATCCGGCCGGCGGATGTCCGTGCCCTAGGGGGATTTCTGGCAGGTACGCAGGCGGAGTTCAATATAGAGGGGAATCCCTTCGCTGATGCCCGTGGTGAATACCCGGGACTGCTGCGCCTGTGCGCAGAGACCAGTCCGGCGCAGGCTACGCTGGTGCCGGATGGAGACGGGCAGATCACCTCGGATCATGGTTTTGACCTGAAGCGCGATGGCGCACGCCTCAAGCCCTTGGTGCGGGAGCTCAAGGCCATGGGCTGCCGGGTCAGCCTGTTCATGGATGCCGATTCTGATGATATCGAGCGGGTGGCGGAGCTGGGTGCGGATCGCATAGAAATCTACACAGGCCCGTTTGCCGAGTCCTTTGCGCTGGGAGACTGGCAGCAGGCGCTGGAAGACTGCGCCAAGGCCGCTGGCAGGGCGCAGGCGGCCGGTCTGGGGGTGAATGCGGGACATGACCTCAATCAGGTCAATCTGGGGCCTTTCCTGCGCGCTGTACCGCAGGTGGACGAGGTTTCCATTGGCCATGCGCTGATTGGCGAGGCCTTGTACGACGGGCTGGCGCCTACCGTGCGCAACTACCTGGCCGTGATCGCGGCTGCCAGGAGCTGAACGCTTGCCCAAGGCTGTCGGCATGTCGCTATCGATAAATGGGGGCCGCCCAGTAGTGGCGGGCCCATGGTGCGGTGGTATGGCGCGCGAGGCCAGGGCTGAAAACAACAAAGCCGACGCTTGCGCATCGGCTTTGTTGAATATTGGTGCCCAAGAGAAGACTCGAACTTCCACGGTGTTGCCACCGCTAGGACCTGAACCTAGTGCGTCTACCAATTCCGCCACCTGGGCTTCGAGCATCGCTGCGTTTGCAGTAATGCGTCGAGAGGTCGGCATTGTAGCCGTAGTAGAAAATCTGTCAACCCCGTCTGCGCAAAAAGTGACTGGACCGATGTTGCGCCTTGGTCAGGTTGTTGCTGGGATAGCGGGGGGACATGTTGCTGCTGGGCAGTCTGCCCAGAAAATCAACCTTGAAGTCAAGGCAAATGCGGAAAACAATAAAGCCGACGCTTGCGCATCGGCTTTATTGAGTGTTGGTGCCCAAGAGAAGACTCGAACTTCCACGGTGTTGCCACCGCTAGGACCTGAACCTAGTGCGTCTACCAATTCCGCCACCTGGGCTTTGAACATCGCTGCGTTTGCAGCAGCGCGTCCAGAGAGATGCGCATTATAGAGAGACAATTTCCTGTGTCAACGATGAAAACAAAGAAAACTGAAAAAATCGCCAAACTCCCCCGTGCCGTACTCAAGCTGAGGCAGGCGGATCCTTATTACAAACAAGAGGTTGAGCGCTACGAGCACCCTTTGCCCAGTCGTGCCTACTTGCTGCAGATTCTGACTGAGAAAGGGGCGCCTATGTTCCCCGAGGAGCTGGTGGCGCTGTTTTCCATACAGCCCTATGAGGCAGATTTCTTCAGCCGGCGCATCAATGCGATGGTGCGCGAGGGCGAGGTGATGATCAACCGCAAGGGGGCCATCTGCATCGCCGACAAGCTGGATCTGATCAAGGGTCGGGTGCATGGCCATGCCGACGGCTTTGGCTTTGTGGTGCCCGACGATGGCAGCGCTGACCTGTTCATCGGGCCCAAGGAGATGCATAAAGTATTGCATCGCGATCGGGTAATGGTGCGTGAAATTGGCGTGGATCGCCGTGGCCGGCGGGAAGGCAAAATTGTCGAGGTGCTGGAACACGTCAATACCCGCTTGGTGGGACGCTTGTTTGCCGAGCGTGGCGTGCGCTTTATCCGTCCGGAAGAAAAGCGTATTGCCCAGGAGATACTGGTGAGCCCCGAGGACGGGTTGGACGCGGAGCCCGGCCAGGTGGTGTCGGTGGAACTGCTGACGCAACCCAGCAAGTATGGTCAGGCCATCGGCCGTATAGTCGAAGTACTGGGCAACTATGCTGACCCTGGCATGGAGATCGAAATCGCCCTGCGCAAGCACGATCTGCCGCATGTTTTCTCGGCTGAGGCCGAGGCGCAGGCTGGCAAGACGCCGCAGGAAGTCAGGAAGAAGGATTGGAAGACACCGGAAGGGCTGAAACGCGAGGATCTGCGCGACATGCCGCTGGTAACCATTGATGGCGAGACGGCGCGTGACTTCGACGATGCCGTGTATGCCGAGCGCAGTGGCAAGGGGTGGCGGCTGGTGGTGGCGATCGCGGATGTCAGCCACTACGTGAGACCCAAGGATGCGCTGGACCAGACAGGCTACGAGCGCGGCAATTCGGTGTACTTCCCCCGCCGTGTCATACCCATGTTGCCGGAAGCGCTGTCCAATGGTATCTGCTCGCTTAACCCTGCGGTAGAGCGCTGTTGCATGGTTTGCGATATGCAGGTCGATGCCAAGGGGGAGGTCAGGCAGTACCGCTTCTACCCGGCCGTGATGCTGTCCAAGGCTCGCTATACCTACAACGAGGTATGGGAGATATTGCAGGATCCCAAAGGCCCGGCGGCCAAGAAGCGCAAGGGGCTGGTGGCTGATCTGCAGACCTTGTATGACTTGTTCCATGTCCTGCTCAAGGCCAGGGGCAAGCGCGGTGCCATTGATTTCGATACGCTCGAGACCCAGATGGTATTCAACGAGGCGGGCAAGATAGACCGTATTGTGCCGGTGACTCGCAACGATGCGCATCGCCTGATCGAGGAATGCATGCTGGCGGCCAATGTCTGCGCGGCTGACTTCCTAGGCAGCCATGACCATACCGCCTTGTATCGCATCCATGAGGGGCCGACCGAGCGCAAGCTGGAGAATCTGCGGCGCTTCCTCAACGAGCGCGGCCTTAGCCTGGGCGGGGGGGATGAACCGCATGCCAAGGACTATGCCGGCCTGATGGCGCAGGTCAAGGAACGGCCGGATGCAGGCCTGCTGCAGACCATGCTGTTGCGCTCCATGCAGCAGGCGGTCTACAGCCCGGAACGGGCGGGGCATTTTGGCCTGGCTTATGAGGCCTATACCCACTTTACCTCGCCGATAAGGCGCTACCCCGATCTGCTGGTGCATCGTTCCATCAAGGCCGTGCTGTGTGGGACGGCCTACAAGCCGGGCAAATGGGAAGAGATAGGGGCGCACTGCTCGCAAACCGAGCGGCGCGCTGATGAGGCGACCCGCGATGTACAGAGCTGGCTCAAGTGCTACTACATGCTGGATCGCATTGGTGAGGTATTTGAGGGTGTGGTGTCGGCCGTCACCAGCTTTGGCCTGTTTGTGACCCTGGATGGCCTGTTTGTCGAGGGCCTGCTGCATATCTCTGAGCTGGGTACGGATTACTTCCAGTACAACGAAGCCAGCCATACCCTGCGAGGGGAGCGTAGCGGCAAGACCTATGGCTTGACGGACAGGATCACCATCAAAGTGGCGCGGGTAGACCTGGAGACCAGCAAGATAGACTTCGTGCTGATCGAGCAACGTCCGGAACAGCAGCTTGAGCAGGCTGATGCTGGCAAACGCCATCCTCGCCGCAAGGCTGGGCCGGTCCCGGTCCCGGTCCCGGTCCCGGTCCCGGTCTCGGTCTCGGTCTCGGTTCCGGCCACACAGGTGGCCGAGGTGGAAACCAAAGAAGCCAAGCCAGCCAAGCGGGCTCGCAAACCAGCAGCGTCGCCGGCTGTGGAAGTCAAACCGGCGGCAAAGCCGGCGAAGCGCAAGGCGGGCGGGGAGATTGCAAAGGCACCTGCTGTCGCAAACCCAGGCAAGCCGGCCAGAAAAACTGCCACCCAGGCCAAGCCTGCTTCGACAGCGGATAAATCGGCACCGCCAGCGGAACCTGTGCTTGCAAAGAGTAGCAAGGCCAAGTCGGCGCCGGTTCAGGCACCCGCCCTGATGCCCAAGCGGCCTGCCCAGGTAGCCGCCTTGTTCCTGCCCAAGCCCGGCCAAACCCTGCCGGAGGCGCCGCCTGCGCCTGCCAAACGCCCGCGTAAACCGGCGGCCAAGGCCTTGGAGGGTGCCGTGCCCGCCGCTACGGTGGCGGACAAACCTGCTGGCAAATCTGCCGGCAAAGCCAAGCCCGCCGCAAAACCCGCCAAGGCGGCCGTTGCGGCTAAACCCAAGCCTACCGCCAAGGCCACGCCAGCCCCCAAGGCCAAAGCGGCGGCCACTGCACCGGTTGCGAGCAAGACCCGCAGCAAGCCGAAAAGCTGAGGATGCTGCATGCAGCCGCTAGCCTGGGACAGCTTGAAGCAATATGAGTGGCTGCCGGTGCCGGTCTGGGTCTATGACCTGGCACGGCAGCGCATACGCTGGGCCAATGCGGCTGCGGAAAGCTTATGGTTGGCGGATAGCCAGGCCGAACTGCTGTCGCGCGACCTGTCCGACCTGTCGCCGGCGGCGGAGACCCGCCTGCGTGCCCTGCAGCAGGCCGTTGCCAGTAAGGGCACGGGGCAGGCCAACTGGACGCTTTATCCGCGCGGCCAGCCCACCCAGGTTGCACTGACCGCGGTGGCAGTCACCCTGCCGGAGGGCGGTGAGGGTCTGTGTTTCCAGGCGCTGCGTAGCGGGCCGAATGTCATTGATCCGGCGGCTTTGCGCGGTGTGGAAGCGGTGCTCCATTTTTCGCTGGCCGTGGTGATGTTTGACATGCGGGGGCAGGTGTTGATGCAAAACCCTGCGGCCCTGCGCGCGTTCTCGCAATTGGCGCTGACCGATGAAGGTGGTTTCTACAGCTTGTTGCCCAGCCGGGGAGAGGCCGAGCGCATCTGGCAGGCTGCGGTAGCGTACGGTGTGGATCAGGGCGAGCGGCAGTTCTGCGCCCGGCCCAAACCACGTTGGTATGCCTATAGCCTGCATCGTGTTCTGGACCCGGTGGATGGTGGCATGGCCATGCTGCTGACGGCCCAGGACGTATCGGAACGGGTGCAGTCAGAGCAGAAGTTTCGGGTCTTGTTTGAACAGTCTGCCAATCCCATGGCGCTGTACGATCCCAAGAGTGGTCGGGTGGTGGACTGCAACCGGGCGGCATCCCAGGCCCTGCGACTGGCCAGCCGCAAGCAGTTCATCGATACCGATCCAGCCCGTTTCTACCCCCCCCGGCAACCAGATGGCGGTGATTCCCGCCAGTTGGCGGTCGACTATGCCGAGAGGGCGCTCAAACTGGGCTGGCATCGCTACGAGTGGCAGTTCCTGCGCTCGGACGGCAGTGAGTTGCTGGTGGAGATTACCGTGTCGCCTGTGACGGTTGGCGAGCGGCAATTGCTGCTGGCGGTCTGGTATGACCTGTCTTTTCGCAAGCTGATCGAACGCCGCATGCTGGAAGCCAAGGAAGAGGCAGAGGCAGCCAACCAGGCCAAGAGCCAGTTCCTGGCCAATATGAGTCATGAAATACGTACGCCACTCAATGCCATCGTCGGCATGACAGGCATGTTGCTGGCAGGGGAGGTGACCGAAACCCAGCGGCAGCGCCTGGAGATTGTGCGATTCTCGTCCGAGGGCCTGGTTGCGCTGGTGGGCGACATACTGGATTTCTCGCGCATTGAGGCGGGCAAACTCAGCCTTGAGGCGAGGGTGTTCGATTTGCGGGCCCTGGCCGCGCGCACCAGTGAGCTATTGCGTTTTACCGCCGAAGAGAAGGGCTTGAGCCTGGCGATGAGCATGGGAGTAACCGTGCCTCGCTGGGTGGATGCCGATGAGGGTCGTTTGCGCCAGGTGTTGGTGAACCTGCTGGGTAATGCCATCAAGTTTACTGAGCGGGGCAGGGTAAGCCTGCATCTGGAGGCGCTCGAGATAGAGGCAGATTCGGCCGTGGTGCGGATATCGGTAAGCGATACCGGCATCGGTATTCCGGCCGATAAACTGGACAGCATCTTCGAGGCCTTTTCTCAGGCGGATGACAGCTTTACCCGGCGGTATGGTGGTAGCGGGTTGGGGCTGACCATATCGCGCAGGCTGATACGGGCCATGGGTGGGGAGTTGCAGGTGCAAAGCGTGCCTGGGCAGGGTAGCGAATTCAGTTTCTGTCTGCCCTTGCGACTGTGCGATGCGCCTGAGCCGGGGGTGGTTGCAACGCCGTTGCCTGCTGCGGCGCCCTTGCGCATCTTGTTGGCAGAGGACAATGCCATGAACCAGCAACTGGCCTGTGCCTTGCTGGAGCAGGATGGTCACAAGGTGACGGTAGCCCATCATGGTGGCGAGGCCTTGGACCATTTCATGAGCCAGCCCTTCGACCTGATCCTGATGGATATGCAGATGCCTGAGATGGACGGTCTGGCAGCCACGCGCGCCATCAGGGCGCTGGAGGAGGATGGACATCTACCCATAGTGGCGATGACGGCCAACGCCATGCCTGAGGATAGGGAGCGTTGCCTGGCTGCCGGCATGGATGACTTTCTGACCAAGCCGATATCGGTGGGCAAGCTGCGCCAGGTGCTGGCGCAGATCAGGCCGGAAGGCCTTGAGCCGGCACGGTTAGCAGCGGAGGAGCGGGTGCCGGCCCCCTTGATGGTTGATACCGTTTTCGATCCCCAGGCGGCGCTGGAGACCTGTGGCGGCAATGCAGGCCTGGTGCGTGAGTTGACGAGCTTGTTCAGCGCAGAGTGGCCGTCCCGCAGGATGGCCTTGCAAGTTGCCTGGGAGGCAGGTGACCTGCCGGCTGTGGCCAAATTGGCGCATACCCTCAAGGGCAGCTTTGGTGCGCTGGCGTCCAGCGAAGGGGTGGCGGCTTCGCAGGCCTTGGAGCAGGCTGCCAAGCAGGGCGGGGCTAATGCCGCTGCGTATGCGCGCCTGCTGACTGCCGGGGAGGCGTGTCTGATACGTATGGCGGAATGGGTGGCAGCTTGACCTCTACCCAGGGAACTAACCCATGCCACGCAGCAACTGGTCCAGCTTCGTGCGGTACTCGTTGCTGACATCAGTCAGCTTGAGGCCGGTACGGAACTCGCCCATGGAGCCCACCAACGAAGAGTAGATGGGTTTGCCTTCCACTTCGACGTAGGACACGCTGATATGCATGGCATCCGGTATCTGCAGGATGACACGGTAGGTGATATGGGGAAACAACTGCTCGGTACAGAACAGGGATATCCCTTTCTGTGCTACTTCGGTGGCATGGCTTTGTATGATGCGGTCGGGCTGGTTGAGGGGGATGACGGCGGCTTTCCAGCGTACCAGTCGTCTACCCGAGGTGCGTTGATCAAACATGCCATGCCCTTGTCGTGAGTCTATCGATTGATTCTAAGCGATGCTGAGGGGGGGTTTCCAGCCATGCTATGCTGCTTGGGGCTGGACATGGCGAATTTCGCGCAGACGGAACGAATCATGGCGGCCGCTTAGTGTCTTTCCTGGAGAAACCCCAAATGTACTTTGTTGATCGATCGATCGCTGTCATCAAGCCCAAGAAGCCCTTTCTGGACTGGCTCAACGCCCTGCCAGAAAACGAAGTTACGCTCAGCCTCGACGATATACGCAGTGATTGCACGGTATTGATGATACCGGAGGTCAATGAGCAGGAAGACGGTATCGCCTATATCGATGACATGGCGGACAAGGTGTTCGAGATGGAACTGGCGTCCTGGGCGCAGGACAGCAAGCTGTGGCCCAAGAGCCGCAACCTGAAGGTGTTCTGGGACTGGTTCGAGGTGGAGATACATACCGTGTTGATGGACAGTGTGGATGAGGATATCCACAACAGCCCCACGGCTGACCACGGCCTGCATTGATTCAGGCGGAATTCAGGCCAGCAATGCGAGACTGGCCGTGATGTCTGGTTGCGGATGACCAGACAGCCCTACCCGAGAGAGGAAAAGCATGAACAAGTTAGCCCGTATCGTTACCCTGGCCCTGTTGACCGGCAGTGTGTTTGCCGCTGAGATGGTGCCACAGTACAACCTGGTCAGCCTGCAGGCTGAGGCACGCCGTGCCGTGACCAATGATCTGGCCAGTGCGAGCCTGTATGTGGAGTACAACGACGCCAACGCGGGCGCGCTGTCCGACAAGCTCAATCGTTCGGCTGCCGAGGCGCTCAAGACAGCCAAGGCTTACGCAAGCGTCAAGGCCGCAGCCAATGGCAACAGTGTCTATCCCATCTACAGCAGTAAGAACAGGCTGGAAGGCTGGCGTGGCCGTGCCGAGATCAGGCTGGAGTCGACCGACTTCAAGGCTATCGGTGAATTGGTTGGCAAGCTGCAGGCCAATATGCAATTGGGTGGTATCCAGTTTACGGTGGCGCCGGCGACGCGTGAGCGGGTAGAGACCGAATTGATGGATGAGGCCATCCAGGCATTCCGCAGCCGTGCCGATGTGGTGAAGAAGAGTGTGGGTGGCAAGAGCTACAAGCTGGTCAACCTCAACCTGAATACCAGCAGCTCCTACCCGCAGCCCATGTACAAGGCTGGCACCATGCGTACCATGGCCGTCGCCGACGTAGCGCCGCCGCCCATGGAAGGTGGCGACAGCGAGGTTGTGGTAGGCGTCTCCGGTAGCGTGGAAGTCCAATAAGTCTGCGCCAACCGCAAGCAAGGCAAGGGGGCAGCATGGCTGCTCCCTTGTCGCATAGACCGCATGAAAACCAATCCACCGCTACAGCTGGTGCTGCAGCCATCGCGCCTGGCGCCACGGGCGGTGCTGCTGCTGCATCTGCTGGCCTTGCCCATGCCCTGGCTGGCCGCCATGCCATGGCCGTGGCAGTTGCTGGCAACGTTGATGGTGTTGTTGTCTGGCGCTGCGTGGTATCGCCGTGGGCGGCAGCCGCAACTGGTGGGCATGCGTTTGCTGGCCGATGGCAGCTGGAGCTTGCGCTGGAATGGGGCCGAGGTGGAGGCCACGCTGCTGCCGGGGGCCCACGCCCACGCCTTCTTGCTGGTCTTGCCCTTTAGGCAGACGGACGGCCGAACGCTGCGGGTCTTGCTGTGGCCGGATAGCAGTGATGCCCACGCACTACGCCGTTTGCGGGCGTGGCTGCGGTGGGGGGCTTAGCGCTGCTAACAAAACCCTGTTGGCGTTGTTGTAGGAGCTTGGTATGCCCTCGTCCCGCTAGCAGCGGTTCCTGGGTACGCATGCTCAGCTAAAGCCGCTACGCTGGTTTTATTGGGCGTATTTGCGCTGCAGCGCCGGAAGCCGTTGAATAGGCAAGCCGGCGCGCCCGGTCAGCGCCCCGGCAGGATGGTGGGGGTGGCCTGCGGCAAGGTTGCGGGATAGTCCCTACTGTAGTGCAGGCCGCGGCTCTCGTGCCGTACTTGGGCGGAACGGACTATCAGATCGGCGGTATCGACCAGATTGCGCAGTTCTATCAGGTCGTTGCTGACCCTGAAGTGGCGGTAGAACTCGTCGATCTCGCGCTTGAGCAGGGCGATGCGGTGGGCGGCACGTTCCAGTCGTTTGTCGGTCCGTACTATGCCCACGTAGTCCCACATAAAGCGCCGCAATTCATCCCAGTTGTGGGCGATCACCACTTCTTCATCGGCATCGCTGACCTGGCTTTCATCCCAGGCTGGGACGGCCAGTTGCGGGGCGGGCTCTGCTGTGGCGATATGCTCTGCTGCTTCACGCCCCAGTACCAGTGCCTCCAGCAGGGAGTTGCTGGCCAGGCGATTGGCACCGTGCAGGCCAGTGCAGGCGGTTTCACCGATGGCATAAAGGTGGGCTACATCGGTGCGCCCCGCCAGATCGGTTACCAGGCCGCCACAGGTATAGTGGGCTGCCGGCACCACGGGTATGGGCTGCCTGGTAATGTCTATGCCCAACTCCAGACAGCGCTGGTAGATGGTGGGGAAGTGTTCCTTCACGAACTCCGGCGGCTGGTGGCTGATATCCAGATAGACGCAATCCAGGCCATATTTCTTCATTTCGAAGTCGATAGCCCGGGCGGTAATGTCACGCGGGGCCAGTTCGTGGCGTTCATCGTGGGCCGGCATGAAGCGGCTGCCATCGGGCAACTTGAGCAAGCCACCTTCGCCGCGTACCGCCTCGGAAATCAGGAAGCTCATGGCGTGTGGGTGGTACAGGCAGGTGGGATGGAACTGGATGAATTCCATATTGGCCACCCGGCAGCCTGCCCGCCAGCCCATGGCAATGCCGTCGCCAGTGGCCGTATCCGGGTTGGTGGTATAGAGGTAGACCTTGCCGGCGCCGCCAGTGGCCAGCACGGTGTGCTTGGCCAGCAAGGTAATGACACGGTCGGCTTGCTTGTCGAATACATACGCACCCAGGCAGCCTGCCTCTTCCCGCCCCAGCTTCTTGCCGGTAATCAGGTCCAGGCCGATATGCTGCTCCAGCAGGGTGATGTTGGGGTGTTGCCTGACCTTGTCCGCCAGGGTGGCAATCACGGCGGCGCCCGTGGCATCTGCGGCATGGATGATGCGGCGATGCGAGTGCCCGCCTTCACGGGTAAGGTGAAAGCCGGTTTCGTGGGCGGCGTCTGGTGTAAAAGGAACGCCCAGTTCGATCAGCCACTCTATGGCACTGCGGGCATGTTCCAGGATGAAACGGGTGGCGGCCTCGTCACACAGGCCTGCGCCTGCAACCAACGTGTCGTCCACATGCTCGTCTATGGTGTCGGTCTGGTCGAGTACGGCGGCGATACCGCCTTGAGCCCATTGGCTGGCGCCATCGGTCAGGCTACGCTTGGTTACCATGGCGATCTTGTGGGTATCAGCCAATTGTAAGGCCAGCGTCATGCCGGCCAGGCCACTGCCCAGTATCAGTACATCGTATTCTTGCATGGTCAGGCTTCAGAGGAGTTAACCGCCACTATACCAAAGCGCTGCGCCCTGCTGGCGGCGACAAAACCATGGCATTTGCGCGGTCTTTGCCATCTTGGCGAAAATTGTTGGAACTTTTCTGCGATGCCTGGTGTCACTGCTAGGTGCCCGCGAGGGAGGAGAGCGGAAAGGCCCACTCAAGATGGATACCATTACACTACAGCCCGCAAACTTGCTGGACAGTCTGGGCATTACGTCCAACACTGAACGCAAGGTCACGCCCAAGCTTGAAAAAGCACGGGAAAGCTCGCATGTTCTCCCAGTTGAGACGGTGAAGCCGCAGGCGGCCGCCGTCAGCCAGGAGAAAACACGCACCATGTCGAGTGAGCGGGATATCGACCATGAACTGGTACTTCGCGTTCAGCGCGGTGACAAGAAAGCCTTCGAGCTGCTTGTCAACAAGTACCATCGCAAGATCGGCCGGCTGCTCAGCCGCATGATCCGCGATCAGGCCGAGATTGAAGATGTTACCCAGGAAGCCTTCATCAAGGCTTACCGTGCTTTGCCCGCGTTCCGTGGTGAAAGTGCCTTTTATACCTGGCTGTACCGCATCGCTATCAATACGGCCAAGAATTACCTGGCATCGCTTGGGCGTCGCCCTGTGCTCTCCACCGAGTATGAGGATGAGGACGGCGATACCCTGGATACGGCATCGCAGTTGCCAGATATGAATACCCCTGAAACCGAAATGATGAACCGTCAGATCGTGGCGACGGTGAACCAAGCGGTAGAAGCCCTGCCTGAGGAATTGCGCACCGCGATTACCTTGCGCGAAATGGAGGGCTTGTCCTACGAAGATATTGCAGCTGTAATGAATTGCCCTATCGGCACGGTGCGTTCTCGCATCTTCCGGGCTCGCGAAGCGATTGCAACCAAGCTGCGGCCCATGATTGAATCAGTCGGCAAAGATCGGCGTTGGTAACAACCTACAGGGTAGACGGGTGCAGAAAATGCAGGAAAAACTTTCGGCCATGGTAGATGGCGAGTGGGATGACCACGAGCTTGATGCGCTGATGGCCTCTATCTCGCAGGAAGAGGGCGCCGACGCTTGGCGGGATTATCACCTGATTGGTGATGCGATGAATCAGCGCTCGGTATTGTCCGGCGACTTCATGGCGAATTTTTCGACGCGGCTGGAGCAGGAGCCTGCGATATTGGCACCCAATGCCATGCGGCGGCGCATGGCTGTTCCACACAAGCGATGGGTTGCACTGTCGATGGCGGCGTCGGTGGTACTGGTCAGTGCAACCGCGTGGTATGTCAGCAGCGCACGTGGCTTGACCGTGCCGGGTACGCCGGCGGGTAATGAGTTGCTGGCGGCCAATCAGCCGATCAAGGTCGCGCCGCAGGTAGTGGAGGAGGTCAATCCCTATCTGTTTGCCCACCAGGCCATGTCGGGCAATCCCGGTTTCAGCCACAAGCCTGTTATCTTGACGGGTGCTGAGGCGGAACGGGCAGCGGGTCATCATTGACCCGCATTGATACGCCATACAAGCGGCGCGCCGGGCGCGCCGCGTAATCCCAACGGATACCCCTAATATCTTGCGTGACGCTAAGCCTGCCATGAAACTGCGTATGGGCTTGTGCAGCCTGTTGCTGCTCGCCTCGTCGGTACAAGCTGCAGAATTGCTTACTTCTTCCGAATCCGCCGGCTTGCTCAAAAGAATGGCGGTGTCGGCGCGAATACTCAATTACAGCGGCGTCTATCTCTATCACCATACCGACGTGATGGAGACTTTCCGTCTGGTACATGCCTACGATGCAGGCGGTGAGCAGGAACGGCGTGAGTCGCTGGACGGTATCCCGCGTGAGTTTGTCCGCAATAACGACCAGATTACCTGTTATCTCCCCAATGTCCGTCCCTTCATGCTAGATAGGCGTGCGGCGAACAAGTTCTTTCCCGGCGTCATACCGGACCAGATATTGGATGTGCTAAATAATTACAGCTTCAAGCGCCTGGGTGTGGAGCGGGTGGCGGGGTATGAATGCCAGTCCGTCCTGCTGGAACCTAAGGACAAGCTGCGTAATCCGCATCAGCTATGCCTGGAAACCAATACGGGCTTGCTGCTCAAGAGCACCATGTTTGCGCCTGAGCGTGGCGATTTGCTGGAACATTTTGTTTTTACCCAGCTGGATATTGGTGGGCCCATAGACAAGCGGGCACTGAAATCGGTGCTGGCCAGCAAGGCACTGCCGCTGGAGCCCCAGCCTTTGCCCAAGGCCTTACCCGCCCCGCTGGGGGGCGCTTCGCAGTTCGTGATGGCGAATTTGCCCAGTGGCTTCCGGCTGGTCAAAGAGGCTCTCAGCAAGTTGCCGGGCAAGGCCGACCCTGTGCAGCATTTCCTCTATAGCGATGGCATGGCGACCGTATCGGTCTTTGTCGAGCCCGCCAGCAGCAATCCTGTTGCCTTGCCTTTGTCGCGCAGCAACAAGACCGTGAATTTCTATTCGCGTCAAGCAGATGGCTGGCGTGTCACCGCGCTGGGCGAAGTGCCATTGCGCACGGTGCAGCTTTTTACCCAGGCTTTTTCCGTTCGCTGAGCCATGATGCAGTTCATCGCGGTTTTCAGGGGGCTTGTCGCAAGGCGACAGCAATCGGGAACTTGGCCGGTAAGGCCGGGCTCCTAACTCACGTCATAGATTTGCCTGTTTCAGCGGGTCTCTTGAAATTCCGCTGAGCAGCAATCACCTTCTCCACACCTTCTAGTCAGTCAACGAGAAAAAGGATAGATCGGTATGAAACACAGCCTGTTGACCGCCTTGTTGTTCACTTGCGGTCTTACTGCCTGCACTGAAGCAGCCACTGCTCAGCCCGCTGCCAAGCCTGTTGCCGTTGCGCCTACCGTGGCGGCAACAGCTGCGCCCCTGGTGGCAGGATTGCCAGATTTCAGCGCCTTGGTTGAGCGTGAGGGCCGTGCCGTAGTGAATATCAGCACTACCCAGATTGTGCGGGCCAATCGCAACCCGGCTCAGGGTATGGATAATGAGACCCTGGAGTTTTTCAGGCGCTTCGGCTTTCCGGTGCCGCAGCAATCCCCACGGCCACGGGAGGAGCGCGCCCAGTCGTTTGGCTCTGGTTTTATCATTGAAGCCGATGGCTATGTGCTGACCAATGCCCATGTGGTGGCGGATGCGGATGAAATTACCGTCAAGCTGATAGACCGGCGAGAATTCAAGGCCAAGGTGGTGGGTTCGGACGCCCGTACCGATGTGGCCTTGCTCAAGATTGAAGCCACAGGTCTGCCGACGGTGGATTTGGGTTCCAGCGAAAAGCTGCGTGTCGGTGAATGGGTCATTGCCATCGGTTCGCCCTTTGGTCTCGATAACAGCGTGACCGCCGGCATAGTCAGCGCCAAGGGGCGCAATCTGCCGGATGAGAATTTCGTGCCTTTCATCCAGACCGATGCGGCGGTGAACCCAGGCAACTCGGGTGGCCCGCTGTTCAATGTGCGCGGCGAGGTGGTGGGGATCAATTCCCAGATATTCAGCCGCTCTGGCGGTTATATGGGGCTGTCTTTTGCCATCCCTATCGATACTGCTGTGCAGATATCCGAGCAACTCAAGCGTCAGGGCAAGGTTACCCGTGGGCGCATAGGTGTCGGCATACAAGGCATGAGCGATGAGCTGGCCGAGAGCTTCGGCCTCAAGGCCAAGAAGGGTGCCCTGGTCACCAATGTGGAGTCGGACTCCCCTGCAGCCAAGGCTGGACTGAAGGCGGGTGACGTTATCCTCAAGTTCAACGGCGTGGCGGTGGAGGAGTCATCTGACCTGCCCCGTATCGTGGGCGGGACCAAGCCGGGCAGCAGCGTGCCGATGGAAATCTGGCGTGACAAGGCTGGCAAGACCGTCACGATCAACGTGGCAGAGCTGGAAACACCGGCTGATGGCCGCTCCGCCCAGCGCGAGCGCAAGTCCGAACCCAAGACCGAGGCGGGCGTCAGCAAGTCTGGCTTGACCATACGCGAGGTGGATGCTCGCACGCTCAAGCAATTGGGCGTGAAGTTCGCCATGCAGGTGGTGGAGGTGCGTGGATCGGCCGGTCGCGCTGGCATACAGCCAGGTGACTTTATCGTAGGCATAGGCGGTGATGAGCTGGCCTCGCTGAGCCAACTGGATAATGCCCTGACAGCGGTGAAACCGGGCGGCAGCATACCGCTCCGTTTGCGCCGTGGTGATGCGTCGCTGTTTGTGACCTTGAAGATGCCGGAAAAGGGCGACAAGGGCGATGATTGAGCGGGCATTGCTGACGCTGTATGGCCGGGAATATTGCAGCCTGTGCCAGCAGATGCGCGAGGAGTTGCGTCTGCTGGCGCCGGATCTGCAGTTGGATGTGATCTGGTTCGATATCGACGACGATGACGCCGCTGAGGCCAAGTACAACGATATGGTGCCGGTGCTGGCGGGCAATGGTGACGAGGTGATTTGCTTCTATCACCTCGATCGCTACAAGCTGGATGCCTACCTAGGACGCCTGCGGACTGCCTGACGGCAACGGTGGCTGTGTCACTATCCACCCAAGCTACGCTGAATCCGGTAAAATCGCGAAAAATCAACGTGGGCACGTCGCAACGTGCCCATTTTTCATGCAGTTTTCCGGTCGTGTCGCCCAGAAGTTTATGAACCATATTCGCAATTTCTCCATCATCGCCCACATCGACCACGGTAAATCCACCTTGGCTGACCGCTTTATCCAATTCTGCGGCGGCCTGGAGCTGCGGGAGATGAGTGAGCAGGTGCTCGATTCCATGGATATCGAGAAGGAACGCGGCATCACCATCAAGGCCCAGACTGCTGCCTTGCACTACAAGGCGCGTGATGGACAGGTCTACAACCTGAACCTGATCGATACCCCGGGCCACGTTGACTTCAGCTATGAAGTCAGCCGCTCGCTGGCCGCCTGTGAAGGGGCCTTGCTGGTGGTTGATGCCTCCCAGGGCGTGGAAGCACAGACGGTAGCCAACTGCTACACCGCCATTGAGCAGGGTGTCGAGGTGGTGGCCGTGCTGAACAAGATCGACCTGCCTGCGGCCGAGCCCGAGCGGGTCATCGATGAGATCGAGGACATTGTCGGTATCGAGGCGACGGATGCGGTTCGCGCCAGCGCCAAGAATGGCATTGGTATCGAAGACATACTCGAGGCCGTGGTCGCCAAGGTGCCTGCCCCCAAGGGCAACCCGGATGGGCCGGTCAAGGCATTGATTATCGACTCCTGGTTCGACAACTACGTCGGCGTTGTGATGCTGGTGCGGGTGGTCGACGGGGAGATCAAACCCAAGGACAAGCTGCTGTTCATGTCGACCAAGGCACAGCATCTGTGCGAACAGGTTGGTGTGTTTACACCCAAGTCGGTGCAGCGCGATTCGCTCAAGGCGGGTGAGGTCGGTTTTATCATCGCGGGTATCAAGGAGCTGGCGTCTGCCAAGGTCGGCGATACCATCACCCTGGTCAAGTCGGCAGCGACCGAGGCCTTGCCTGGCTTCAAGGAAGTGAAGTCGCAGGTGTTCGCCGGCCTCTATCCGGTGGAGTCGCATGATTACGATTCGCTGCGTGACAGCCTGGAAAAGCTGAAGCTGAACGACGCTTCGCTGCATTTTGAGCCGGAAGTGTCGCAGGCCTTGGGCTTTGGCTTCCGTTGTGGCTTCCTCGGCTTGCTGCACTTGGAAATCGTGCAGGAGCGGCTGGAGCGCGAGTTCGACATGGACCTGATTACCACGGCTCCGACCGTGGTGTATCAGGTGCTGCTCAAGGATGGCGAACTGATAGAGATCGAGAATCCGTCGCGCTTGCCTGAGCTGGGCAAGATCGAAGAGATACGTGAGCCCATCATTACCTCGACCATTCTGGTGCCGCAAGACTATGTGGGCGCGGTGATGACCCTGTGTAATCAGAAGCGTGGTGCCCAGCGCAATATGCAGTATCTTGGCCGTCAGGTGATGCTGACCTATGAACTGCCTATGGCCGAGGTGGTGATGGATTTCTTTGACAAGCTCAAGTCGGTGTCGCGTGGTTATGCCTCGCTGGACTATGACTTCAAGGAATTCCGCTCCGACGATCTGGTCAAGCTCGATGTGCTGGTCAACGGTGAGAAAGTCGATGCGTTAAGTCTGATTGTGCATCGCGCCACCAGCGTTTACCGTGGCCGCGAACTGGTCAGCAAGATGCGCGAATTGATACCGCGGCAGATGTTCGACATTGCCATACAGGCGGCCATCGGCGCCCACATCATTGCCCGTGAAACCGTCAAGGCCATGCGCAAGGATGTGTTGGCCAAGTGCTATGGCGGTGATATCAGCCGCAAGAAGAAGCTGCTGGAGAAGCAGAAGGCCGGTAAGAAGCGGATGAAGCAGGTGGGTAACGTGGAAATCCCGCAAGAGGCCTTCCTGGCGATTCTGCAGGTCAGTGACAAGTAACACGATGCCGTATCAGGCAGTTGGTACCGCCTGATCGGCGTTCTGTCTCAATCTGGGTGTGACAAGTGCTTGCAAGCGCTATTGTCATGCCCATACAACCCCTAACACGCCAAGAAAGCCCGCATGAACTGGACCTTGCTTGCCTTTGTTGCCTTGCTTGCTGGCCCCGCCCTGATCTGGTACTCGCGCAGATCTGCCCAGCCCGTGTTTGATGCCGAGCAGATGGCTGAAAGTGCGCTGTGGGGATATTTCTTCATACTGGTCGGCGGCTGGGGCGTGCTGTCCTTGTTCGCCAACCCCAGCGACCTGTTCTTTGTCGTGATGCTGGTGGCGGCTGTGATGGCGCTGATTGCCAAGCTGATGGGCTATAAGGCCAAGGGCAATGAAAAGGCCTTGCCAGATTGGGCAGCTTTCGGCTTTTCCAATGCACTGGTGCTGGCGGCCATCGGCATAGGCAAGACCTTTGTGATCGAACCGATGCAGATCCCCTCCAGCTCCATGCGTCCAGGCTTGATCGTGGGGGATTTCATCCTGATCAACAAGTCGGCTTATGGTGTACGCGTACCCTTCCTGAATGTGCCGGTGATCCCGGTGGGCAAGCCGGAGCGTGGCGATGTTGTGGTGTTCCGTTTCCCTGAGGATACCAAGATCAACTACATCAAGCGTGTCATCGGTGTGCCTGGCGACAAGGTGGAGTACCGCAACAAGCAGCTGACCATCAACGGTGTGCGTGTGGATAGCGTGCCGGTGGGGAACTACGAGTACAAGGATGCTGGTCAGGAGTCGGTGCAGGCCGTACGCATGGCCGAGAAGTTGAACCAACACAAGTATGAGACTCTGAATGTGCCGGGTACACCTAGCCTGATACCCATGTCGGTGCATGATTTCCCTATGCGCGAGCAGCAGTGCCAGCATGACGAGACGGGATTCAGCTGCTCGGTACCCCAGGGCCAGTACATGATGCTGGGCGACAATCGCGACAATAGCAATGACGGTCGTTACTGGGGCTTTGTGCCGGATGACCATCTGGCAGGCCGTGCCTTTATGGTCTGGATGAATTTCGGCCAGTTCAGCCGGATTGGCACCCGTATTCAATAGTATCGTGAGTAGATGAGCCCTGTTTGCCACAGGGCGTGATGGTACGTAGCGCCCGCTGAATCAAGACATCGCTTGCCATGATCAACATGGCAAGCGATTTGCATCTTGTCGGGTGCGAACTTTATGCCACGGCAATGGTGAAATAGTTCATGGCAGGCTCTAGAATGGCGCCAGACAAGCGCGATTCGCGTATATCGGAGAATGAAAGCATGCGTAAACAAAAAGGCTTGAGCCTGATCAACCTGCTGGCATGGGGCATTATTCTGGGGGGGGCCTTGATTCTGGGTCTGAAGTTGGTGCCCTCGTACACGGAGTACTTTGGTGTCAAGTCTGCCCTGAAAGGTATTGCCAAAGAGAAGGCTGGAGCACCCATAGCAGAGATACGCGAAGCCTTCGAACGACGGGCTACGATTGAGAATATTCAGTCCCTTACATCAGAGGACTTGGATATTGTTCAGGATCAGAGTGGTACGACCATATCTGCCAACTATCAGCGCGTTATTCCCTTGGTGGGCAATGCCAGCCTAGTGTTGGACTACAGTGTCGAAGAGCGTGGCGGTAGCGGTGGCGGCGAGTGAGTGCTGATTTCACCCGGCTTGAGCTGGCGCTGACTCATCGGTTTGCTGATGCCCGTCTGCTGCAGCAAGCACTGACCCATCGTAGCTATGGGGTGCCGCACAACGAACGGCTGGAGTTTCTCGGCGACAGCATACTCAATGCTGTCGTGGCCAGGTTGCTGTTTGATGCATTTCCTGAGCGTAGCGAGGGGGAGTTATCCCGGCTGCGTGCCAGCATGGTCAAAAAGGAAACTTTGGCGGAGTTGGCGCAGGATCTGCTGCTGTCCGAATACCTGCGCCTGGGTGATGGTGAGGCACGTAGCGGTGGCTATCAGCGTCCGTCGATCTTGGCCGACACGCTGGAAGCCATCTTTGCTGCCGTCTGCCTGGATGCAGGCTTTGAGGCCGCACGAGAAACGATTACTGCCTTGATCGGGCCCAAGATTGCTGCCATTGATCCGGAAACGCATGGCAAGGATAGCAAGACCAAGTTGCAGGAGTGGTTGCAAGCCCGCCGTATGGCCTTGCCGCAATATCGTATAGTCAGCCAGCGCGGCGAGGCGCATGATCAGCATTTCGTTGTGGAATGCCGTATTGCCGATCTCGATCTCGCCAGCAACGGCGAAGGCGCCAGCCGTCGGGCCGCCGAGCAGGAGGCCGCAACCCGCGCGCTATCCACCCTGCCTAATGTCAGGAAAGCGCACAAGTCATGACCGAAGCATCACCATTCCATACCGGCTTTATCGCCATTGTTGGCCGACCCAACGTCGGCAAGTCCACGCTGCTGAATCGGCTGATAGGCCAGAAGATCAGCATCGTCTCGCGCAAGGCGCAGACTACCCGCCACCGTATCACCGGCATACGTACCGATGCCGATGCCCAGTTCGTGTTCGTGGACACCCCAGGTTTCCAGACCAAGTACAAGAGCGCCCTGAACGATGCCATGAATCGTGGTGTCACCACTACCCTGTCCGATGTGGATGTGGTGCTGTTCGTGATCGAGGCCAGTAAGTTCGATGCGCGCGATATTGAGGTGATGAAGTTGCTACCCAAGCATCGCCCCGTCATTCTGGTGCTCAACAAGGCCGATCTACTGAAGGACAAGGGGCAGTTGCTGCCGTTCATTCAGCGCATGTCCAGCCAGTTCGCCTTCCATGCGATTGTGCCGATCTCGGCCAAGAAGATCATGAAGGTGGACGTCCTGATCGATGCGATCAAGCCGCTGCTACCTGTAGGCGCGCCCATGTATGAAGAAGACCAGGTGACAGATAGGAGTCAGCGCTTCCTGGCCTCTGAACTGATACGCGAGAAGATCTTCCGCCTGGTGGGTGATGAACTGCCGTACTCCACCACGGTGGAGATTGAGCAGTATCAGGAAGAGGGCAATCTATGCCGCATCCATGCAGCTATCCTGGTGGATCGTGATGCACAAAAGGCTATCGTGATTGGCGCCGGGGGGGAGAAGCTCAAGGAAATCTCCACACAGGCCCGGACGGACATGGAAAAGATGTTCGACTGCAAGGTCTATCTGGAAGTCTTCGTCAAAGTGAAGAGTGGGTGGGCCGACGATACCCGCCTGGTGCGCCAGTTCGGTTACGAGTAAGCCTGTTCGGATGGCGGCACGATGAGCTTTGCCCGCAGCAAGCAGCGTGTGGAGGCAGCCCCTTGCTGGCTGCTGCATAGCTATCCCTACAAGGAAACCAGCCTGATCATCGAGGTGTTGAGCAGGCAGCAGGGCAGGGTGGCGCTGGTGGCGCGCGGTGCACGCCGGCCTACCTCAGGCTTGCGTGGTAGCCTGCTGGCATTCCAGCCGCTGGAGGCTTCGTGGTTTGGCACGGGTGACCTGAAAACCCTGCATGCTGCGGAATGGCAAGGCGGGGTGCCGCAACTGGCGGGCTTGCCGCTGATCTGCGGTTTCTACCTCAATGAATTGCTACTCAAGCTGCTGCCCCGTGAAGATGCCCACCCTGGCTTGTTTGATGCCTATGGCAGGGCAGTGCGTGCCTTGGCGCAATGCCCGCAGGAGGTCGAGCCCATACTACGCCGCTTTGAGCTGACCTTGCTGACCGAAATGGGCTACGGCTTTGCGCTGGACAAGGACGCTGCGGGCCAATCCATCAGCAAGGAGGCGGAGTATCGTTTCTTGGCAGGGCGGGGCATCGTGCCGGCCTTCAATTTGCCCTCGGGCATGGGTGTGCCGCTGTCTGGCCGCAGCCTTGCGGCCATGGCCAGTGGCGATTACAACGAGCCCCAGGCTGCGCAGCAGGCCAAACATTTGATGCGGGTTCTGCTGGCGGAGCTGCTGGGTGAGGCACCACTACATACCCGCAAGATACTGCGCGACCTGCACAAACTCTGATGATTTATGGCATAGGCACCGACCTTATCGACATAGCCCGCATAGGCGTGGCCTACGACAGGCATAGGCAGCGCTTTGCCGATCGTCTATTGTCGCTGCCGGAACAGCAGGAACTGGCGCTAGCGACGGACAAGGCACGTTTCCTGGCCAAGCGCTGGGCGGCCAAGGAGGCTTTTGCCAAGGCTTTGGGCACCGGTATACGGCCGCCGGTTACCCTGGCAGGCATCTGGATTACCCATGATGCGGCAGGGCGCCCGGGACTGGATTTCGATGAGGCTATTGCTGGCCTGCTGCAACAACGGGGCATAGGTCGCGCCCATTTGTCGCTCAGCGACGAGCGCGGGTCGGTGGTGGCCTTCGTGGTACTGGAAGTTAGCTGAACCCGATGGCTATAACAAAGTCATAATGGGGTTACCATTGGGGCATGCATTGCCACCAGAGCAGTGCGGCCTAACTGTACGGACGCCTATCAAGGAAACCGGGATGATCGCCATTGAACACAAAGCTCACTGCGTGCTGGCTACGGTAGCCGGGGAATTCACCCTGGCGGATTATCGCGAATTTGAAGAAAACGTGCTGTATGAGCTGCGGTTTCACGGTAAACCCAACTTGCTGCTCGACCTGACGGAAATGCTGGGCTACACCCTGGATGTGGTGTGGGAGGAAATACGCTTTACCCGCGAGCACGCGACTGACTTTGGGTGCATTGCCATCGTCACTACCGATCAATGGACTACTTGGGCCACCTGGCTTGCGCGTCTGTTTGTAGAGAGCGAAGTACAGGTGTTTGAAAACGGTCGGCAGGCCGAGGCCTGGCTGCTGGAAAATACGCCGGTACCTGGCTGATGCGTCGCTTATTTGAGTCCCTTAGCGGTATGGTCAAGCGGGAGTCGGATCCCTTGGGGGATCCGCGTACCGCAACGAACTGGATGAAGGATATCCGCCAGCAGGATATCGCTGGCCAGTTGCTGGCTGTACGGGAAATGATAGGGCGGATCGAGGGGCGCGAGGGCATATCGCTTCACACCCTGCAATCGTTGTTCGTCATAGACGAGAAAATCCAGCCGACCTTTGATCAAGTAAAGCAGCAATACATCCAGAATCCCCGTGCGGGCAAGGCCGTAGAGGAAAAGCTCTGGAATGAGGTTGTGGGGTTTGCCCGGGCGATGCTGGCAGCCTACCACCCCTTTGTGCGGCTGGAAGAGCCCAGTCCTGAAGAGGAGGCCGGCTTCCTGCAGGCCAGTGGCCTGATGCTGGCGCGTGCGCTGCACTATGTGGGCATACAGGTGAAGTGGCACTACTTCCGCTTTCAAAGCCCACCCGCGACCCTGTGGGCGGCAGCTAACCAACTCTACAGGCTGGCGGAACTCAGTGGGGTGGACAGCCATTCCTTCCGGCTCTATTCCGAGCAGGATAGCCAGACGACATCCTGTACTGACGAGTTCATACGCATACAGATGCTGGCGACGCTCAACAACGGCAATTTCAATCTGCGCCAGTACGATTGGGCAGATCGCTGGCTGATGCTGTGGTCGAGGCAAGTACAGGTGGAGCGCAAGTACCGCGAGGGTGTGCACCAGTTCTGCGTCAATCTGGGTGAGCCTAGCGGCCCGGCCAAGATACATGAAGCCATAGAAGGCGAGATGCTGCGGTTTTGGGGCGTGGGCGAATTGCTGGCCGAGATGGCCAAGGTCATCAGCCAGCTGGAAGCCGGCGATACGCCTGCGCGCCTGGGCCTGGGCGATGACGCGCGCATGCCGGCCTGTCTCGATTTCCTGCGGCAGCTGGAGATACTCTGGTCGCGTGAACGTAACCAGCAACTAGGTCGCAGCGAACGTACCAAGGTCAGCAAGCTGGTGCAGGTAACGTCGGGCCTTTCCAATATCTTCACCGCCATCCGCTTTGACGACGAGCGCGCCATGCTGCGCTCCAGTGCCCGTTCTGCGCCGGACAACGACGAAGTCATGGATATGAAGCTCTATGGCTATGTGACGGATCGTACCAAGCAGAAGCTGGCCATGGCGCAAGCCCGCAACCATGCTTATGTGAACAAGGCCAAGACCATAGACCACGATGAGTGGATAGTGGAGAACCAGTCGGCAGGTGGCTTTGGGGCGGTACTGCCGCTGGAAGGACATGATTGGGTAAGGCTGGGTGTACTGCTGGCCTTGCGCAACCACGAACAGGATAGCTGGATGATTGCCGTCATCAGGCGGCTAAACCGTATCAATGGCGAGCAGCTCTATGCAGGTGTGCAGATACTGAGCTCCACACCGGTAGCCTCCAGCATGAAGTCATTGGAGCCGGAGCGGGCGGTCAGCATGTCTGCGGTGGAAGGGATAGATACGGTGGGTTTGACCCTACCGAAGAGCGGTCTCTACATTCCCTACCTGGGCGAGGGAAAGCGTGCCAATACCCTGTTGATCCACTCGGCCGATTACGCGCCTGGCCGCTTGTACCAGGTGACTGCACGCGACAAGATATTTGTGGTGCGCATAGGTGAGATCCTTGAGAAGGGACCGGACTGGATCTGGGCCATGATAGAGCTGATGCGGCGAGACGCTTGAGACGCCAGCTTGAAACCGACCTGCGGGTCGGTTTTTTCATGCGTGACGGTATCGTTCAAGCCCCGGCTTGCCGTGTTGGTTCACAATCCGTACATCTGGAGCAAGCGCTGCCAACCGTACCTAGCGTCGTACTCTGTTTGCGGAATTACTACCTTGGAGTCTCCCACTGTGTCTTTGCCTGTTGCTCCCCATATCGTGATCGCTGGTGCCGGCAGTGTGGGCTGCTATGTGGGTGCCTGCCTTGCTCTGGGTGGACGTAAGGTGACCTTCCTGCTGCGCCCCGCCATGGCCGCACAGTTGCAGAAGTATGGCCTGAAAGTGACGGACTACCAGAGGCGTAGCCGGCAGTTGGCCGCAGCTGCCTTGAAGCTGTCTAGCGACCCTGGCGTCCTGGCGGAGGCGGATATCGTGCTGGTGACCGTGAAGAGTGCGGCAAGCCCGGCGATTGCAGCGGAGATCGCCAGGCATTCCCGGCCTGGGGCTGTCGTGGTCAGCCTGCAGAATGGTGTAGGGAACGCCCAGTTACTGGCGCAGGCTTTGCCGGACCAGCAGGTGCTGGCGGGCATGGTGCCATTCAATGTGCTGCAGCAGGGCGAGGGACGCTTTCACCGGGGTAGTGAGGGCGAGCTGGCGATTGCAGCCGTCCTGCCGGGCATGGCTGAGTTATTGTCCTGTGAGGGCCTGGCATGCCGGGCTCATGCTGATATGGCTGCGCTGCAGTGGGGCAAGCTGCTGCTTAACCTGAACAATGCGCTTAACGCCTTGGCTGGTGTGCCCTTGCTGGAACAGCTACAGGAGCACGCCTGGCGGTGCTTGTTGGCGGGCATGATGGACGAAGCCCTGCATGCCATGAAACAGGCGGGGATACGGCCGGCCAAGGTCAGCCGGGTTCCGGCCTGGCTTATCCCTCATTTGCTGCGCTTGCCTACGCCCTTGTTCCGCCGTGTGGCGGCTTCCATGCTGACCATAGACCCGCTGGCCCGCTCCTCCATGTGGGAAGACCTGCAACAGCGCCGGATTACCGAGGTGGCGTATCTGCAAGGCGCGGTGGTGGCGCTGGCAACCAGCCACGGCAAACGTGCGCCCTGGTGCGAGCGGGTGATGGCAGCTATCCAGGCTGCCGAGCAGGCGGGCGAAGGTTCGCCTTGCCTATCCCCTCGCGCCTTGGTCTAGTTGGTGACGGCCATCCTGGCTTTCAGCCACAGCCCAATCGCCACGATTTCTTCCATGCAGACCGAGTGTGGCATGCGATAGCTATGCCATTCCGTGGGATGGCCGCCAGTGCTGACCTGCTTGGCGGCCGCTTCGCCCAGTGCATAGGGCACGATGGGGTCTTGTATGCCATGGGCTGCAAATACCGGCGTGGCCCGATTGGCAGGGCTGCTCTCGTTGTCCAGCAAGGATTGGGAAGGGATGTAGGTGGAGAGGGCAATGATGCCGGCCAGCCTGTCGGGGTGGGTGAGGCCGACGCTATAGGCCATGGCGCCACCCTGCGAGAAGCCGGCCAGGATGATGCGCTCGCTGGGTATGCCGCGCTGGTTTTCGCGCTCGATCAGGGCCTGGATGGCGCTGCGGTTCTGGCGTATGCCGGCCTCGTCCACCCGGCGGCTGATCGAATCGAGCTCCAGGATGTCATACCAGGCACGCATGACGTAGCCGTTGTTGCAGGTCACCGGAATCATGGGTGCGTGGGGAAACACAAACCGCACGGCAGCCTCGTCCAGCCCCAGTTCGGGCACGATGGAGACAAAATCGTTGCCGTCTGCACCCAGGCCGTGCATCCAGATGACAGCCCACTGGGGATTAGGTCGGGTTTCGATTTCTATGGCGTCGAGCAGTTGGCTCATCGGGCAAGTCCTTTGACGATGTGATAGCGAAAGCAGGTGGTGGCATGGTCGTTGACCATGCCTATCGCCTGCATATAGGCGTAGATGATGGTGGAGCCGACAAACTTGAAGCCACGCTTGGACAGATCCTTGGATATCCGGTCTGACAAAGGCGTATGCGCTGGGGCATGCTGGTAGCTGTCGTAACTGTTTTGCAAGGGTTGGCCATCGACATAGGCCCACAGTAGGGTATCAAGACTTAACCCGGCGGCCTGCAGCTGCAGCCAGGCTCGGGCGTTGCTGATGGCGGCAGCCACTTTGAGGCGGTTGCGCACGATGCCGGGATTCGCCAGCAGTTCAGCGACTTTTGCGTCATCGTACAGGGCAATCCTGCTGGCATCCCAGCCATCGAAGGCAGTGCGGTAGTTGTCCCGCTTGTTCAGTATGGTCTCCCACGATAGCCCCGCCTGTGCGCCTTCCAGGTTCAGCATCTCGAACAGCGTACGCTCGTCGTGACAGGGTACGCCCCATTCCTCGTCGTGATAGGCGAGGTAGCGGGGATTCCTGGGGTTGGCCCAGCCACAGCGACAGGGTTCGGTCATGATGGTCTTGTCAATCGGAGAGGGAGGAGGCGCATGATAAAACGCCACCCCGTCCCAGGGAATGGGGTGGGGTGGCGGTTAAGAGCCTGTTCACGATTTTTTCACCCCGGCGAAAAGATAGTAAACAGGCCCTAGGGTGCCAGATGCGGTGATCAGGGCTTGAGTGGCGGGATGGCGCTGGCTTTCAGCGGCTTGATCGGCTCGCTGGCCAGTTTTTGCCTGAGGTAGTTGATGGCGGTCTCCAACTGCTTGTCCTCTCCCTTGAAGGTGGCGTGCGGTGGATTGTCGACCTCGATATCAGGCTGTACCCCCACGCCTTCAACCAGCCAGCTACCGTCTATGCCGAACTGTGCATTCTCGGCCACCCGGGCCATGCCCTCATCGGCCAGGGTGTTGCGATCAGACAACCAGACACCGGCACCGCTGGTACGGGTACCGATCAGAGGTCCCAGTTTGAGTGCCTGTACGCCGGCTGCAAAGGTCTCGCCATCTGAGTAGGTCAGGGCATCGGTCAGCACCACCAGGTGGCCACGGAAGGCCTGCTGCATATTGCCATAAGGTGTGACACCCGGCGGTGCCCAGAAGGCCCAGACCCGGCGCAGCAGTTTTTCGATGACCCAGCTATCGATATTGCCGCCATTGTTACGGCGGACGTCGATGATCAGGCCATCACGCTCGTACTGTGCATAGAATTCGCGCACAAAGCTGGCCATATCACCCGCTCCCATGGCGCGCAGGTGCAAATAGCCCAGCTTGCCATTGCTGGCCTTCTCTACCGCCTCCTTGCGGGTTTGTTCCCAGTCGTTGTAGCGCAGTGCAGCCTGCTGTCTGGCATCGACAGGGGTGACGATCACGCGGCGCACTGCTGCATTGCCGCGACGTACTTCCAGCAGCACCTGCTGCCCAGCCTGGTTGCGCAGCAAATCGGAGAAGTCCCGCGTCTCTGCGCTGTTCCTGCCGTTGACGGCGACGATGATATCGCCTTCGCGTACATCCACGCCGGGCGCCTGCAGAGGTGAGCGTTCGCTGGGCAGTTCGGCCTCAGTACGGTAGATACGAGCCACCTCCCAGCCATTGGCCGCACGTTCCATCACCGCGCCCAGGCCAGCGGCATTTGCACCGTCACTGGCACGACGCATGTCGCCACCGCCAACCTGCGAGTGCAGCGAGCCTACTTCGCTGATCAACTGGGCCAGCACGTCATCGAGTTCGCTGCGGTCCGTGACGCGCTCGACCAGCGGGGCGAACTTCTTGCGACTGGCAACCCAGTCTACGCCACGCATCTGGCGGTCGTAGAGCGAGTCGCGATGCATGCGCCAGGCGTCGTTGTACATCTGTCGCCATTCCTCGCGCGGGTCTATGCGCAAGCTCCAGTCGCCCAGGCGTACGCCAGATTTGCTCAAATCGCCCGGTGCCTTGGGGCCGGCATCGACGATGTACATTTCGGGGTTGTCGTTGTTGCCCTTGCGATACCAGAGTTTCTTGCCGTCTTGCGACAGGGCAAAGCTGTGGATGTCGGCGGCAAATACCTCGGGCTTGGGGCCGTTGTTGTCGATGGCCAGCGTCTTCAGGTCGTTACGGCTGCCCTCGGCCTCCAGCAGGTAGAGCCGCTTGCCGTCCACGGCCAGGTCGCGGTAGTTGGCCGGCGCAACAGGAACCTCATACAGGCGGTCGGCCAGGCCTTCGTACTGTATGGCGGGCTGGCTTGGTTTGGCTTCCTTGCCCTCTGCGGGCTTGCTGGCGGCTTTGTCGGCAGGCTTGTCGTCACCGCCGGGCTTGGCGGCCTGCAATTCGTCCTTGGCCTGGAAGGGGAAGCGGTTGCCCGCCTGCAGGGCCAGCGCGTAAACCTTGGTGCGGCGATCAAAATAGGCGCCAGTATTGCGGTCGCCCCAGGGGCCGCGATTGGTCGCCTGGAAATTTCTATCCGACAAGAACCACAGCCAGCGGCCATCCGGACTGAAAGCGGGGGCCTGGCTGTTGTACTTGTCGCTGCTGAGCCAATGCATGCGGCGGCTCTCCAGGCTGTACAGGCCAACCTGGTTCATTTGCCGTGCATTGGTGCCACGCACCAGGGCGATGCTGCGGCTATCCGGGGCCCAACTGATGTCGCTATGCTCGTCGACACCATCACGGCCGGCATCATCGATGAGTTCGTTCTTTCGGGTCGCCAGATCCAGCAGCCAGAGGCGGCCCTGCTTATCGTTGTGCAGCAGCCATTTGCCATCGGGCGAGGGATAGATGCCAAAGCGCTGGGTATTGCCGTCGCTGGTCAACGCACTGCCGCCATCGCTGCCGTCGGCAGGGAAGCGCCAGATCTCGTGTTCACCCGTGCTGTCGGCAATGGCGTAGACCCAGCGGCCATCGGGGCTGAGGGTGGCTTCGCGCAGGCGGGCACCGGCAGGTTGCTGTATATCGATGCGGCGCAGCAGGCCCGTACTGGCCAAGGTTGTGCGGCCACGGGCGGTCACGGCTACACGCTCGCCATCGGGTGACAGTATCGTGCTGCTGGCATAGCGCAGGGGTTTGTCCAGCCAGCGTGGGCGCATCTGGTCGAAGTCGGAGACCAGATTGATGTCCAGGGCTTCATCGCGGCGGCTGGCGATATCCAGCAGGCGCAAGTCGGCACCCAACTGGTAGACCACGCGGCCGCTGTCCAGGCTGGCGCTGCGGATGTCGAATTCCGCATGGCGAGTCAGCTGCTGCAACTCGGTACCATCGGGCTTCATGCTCCATAGATTGTCGCGGCCATCGCTGTCGCTGATCAGCACCAGCCGACCGTTCCACCACATGGGACGGCGCAGGTTGCGATTGGTGGGGCCGATGCGCTCGGCTTCCTTGCCGCTTTTCAGGTTGAAGCGCCACAGCTGTGACAGCGCGCCACCCCGATAGTGGCGGGCATTGTCACTGCTGCTGGCGAGGCCAAAACGGACGAAATAGACATACTCGCCCTTGTCATCGAGTACGGCGTCATTGGCATCGGCCAAAGGTAGTACACGCTTGTCGCCGGTATTGGGGTTGACCAGGGTAACGACGCGTAGGGACGAGGGGCCGCTGCTGTGCTGGGCGGTGTAGAGCACCTCCCCCTGGGCGGTCCAGCCCAAGGTGGTGGCGCGGGTATTTTCGAAGCTCAGGCGCCTGGGCTGGCCGCCGGCCAGGGGCATCAGGTAGACCTCGGTGGCGCCCTCGTAATTGGCCGAGAAGGCGACCCACTTGCCATCTGGAGAGAGGGCTGGCCGTGTTTCTTCGGCAGCATGGCTGGTCAGTCGGCGGGCATTGCCGCCGCTGACATTGCTGGCCCAAAGGTCACCTTCGGCGGTGAATACCACGGTATTGGCCTGCAGGGCCGGAAACCGGAAATAGCCATTGCTGGCGGCCATGGCCGGCACCGTGGCCAGCAAGCCGGCAAGCGCCAGCGAGATGCGCGACAACTGCATTGCTGCTCTCCCTTTTATCGATATCTGATAACAACGCGGCGCATGGTACACGGCCTGAATGGCCCATGACCAAGACCTGCGACGGTTTGTTGTTTGGCGGGATGAATAGTGACGGCTATGCTGAATATAATCTGCTCGCAGAGGGTGTTGCCATGCAACAGCGCCGTGAACAAGCCCTGGCCGGCTGCTTGCTGGGTGGTGCGATAGGTGATGCCCTGGGCCTGGCCTATGAAGGTCTTAGTCCGCGCCGCCTGGCCAGGCTAAGCCCAGGAACGCTGCGCTTCCGGGTTTTTCCGGGGCTGGCGCTGGTATCGGACGATACCGAGCATGCGGCACTGACAGCCCAGGCATTGCTCAGGAGCCGGGGAGACACAGACCGGTTTGAGCGGGTGTTGGCCTGGCGCCTGCGCCTTTGGATAGCCGCGCTGCCCGCAGGGGTTGGCTGGGCAACTGGACGCGCTTTGTGGAAGCTCTGGTTGGGCATACCACCGGGCCGTAATGGTGTTCACTCTGCTGGCAATGGGCCGGC
Organism: Chitinimonas prasina; assembly: GCF_030160395.1. GTDB lineage: Bacteria > Pseudomonadota > Gammaproteobacteria > Burkholderiales > Chitinimonadaceae > Chitinimonas > Chitinimonas prasina. The sequence continues at coordinate 239,488 of NZ_BSOG01000004.1, read as the reverse complement.
CATGCGCGCTGCCATACTTGGCGTCTATCTGGCGCGGCAACCCCACGCACTGGCCGAGCATCTCGCCCGCAGCACCCGCCTGACCCATACCGATGTCCGGGCTGAAGCGGGGGCGCATTGCATTGCGTTGGCCGCGGCCCAAGCCAGCCAGGGCAGTAGCGACCCGCTGCAACTGGCACATCTGCTGGCACCCGTGCTGGAGCAGGATGGCGAAGGCATGGCGGATTTCAGGATGCTGATGCGCGCCATGTTCGAAAGTGTCGCCAAGGGTGAACGTACCCAGGCTTTCTGCGCCGCACAGGGCTGGCAACGGGGCGTGCTCGGCTATGTGGTTCATACCGTGGTGGCGGCACTGCATGCCTGGCTCTCACACCCGCAGGATCTGGATGCGGCGCTGGAGGACATTATCCGCAGTGGCGGTGATGTAGACAGTACTGCTGCGCTGGTCGGCGGCTTGGTGGGTGCCGGTGTGGGGGTACAGGGCCTGCCGCCTGCGCGCTGCGCCGCTTTGCGCGATTGGCCCTGGAACCAGCAGCGCTTGTCCCGATTGGCGATTGCGCTGGCGCGCGGTGGCCGTGAAGGCAGCCTCTATCCTTGTTGGCCATTGGCATTGCTACGGAATCTGCTTTTCCTGCTGCTGGTATTGGGCCACGGCTTGCGCCGCCTGCTGCCGCCCTACTGAGCATCTGTCATGAATTCCCATCATAGCCGGATGGGGGAGACGCCAGTACAGCCTGAATCAGCAGGCGCCTACCGGACAAATTACCTGTCGCGCCGTCGTCGGATCTCGGCCTGCTGGGCGCGCGACCTTGCCGCTGCAGGCTGAAGCCGACTATATATTTGATGGGATCCTGATCATCTGTCACACGGAGAGCGTCAATGAAAATGCGCATCGCAATGGTTTTGGGACTGGCTCTTTGTGGCCAAGTCTGGGCTGCAGAAGTCAAAGTGGCGGTAGGCCTGTCGTTGCCACCGTATGTGATACAGGAGCAGAACAAAGGCATGGAGCTGGATGTGGTGGCGCAGGCCTTGGCCGCGGCCGGGCATACCATCAAGCCTGTCTACCTGCCTTTTGCCCGCGTACCGGTGGCCATGCAGGATGGTTCGGTGGATGCGGCAATCACGGTGAATGAGTCGTCGGGCATCAAGGCGGCTTTTTCTGACTCGCACATCGTCTATCAGAACTTTGCCGTAAGCCTGAGCAAGAATGGCTACAAGATAGGCAGCGTGGACGAGTTGGGTAAGTACTCGGTTGCCGCCTTCCAGAACGCCACGGTGTACCTGGGTGACAAGTTCAAGGCCATGGCGACTGCCAACAAGCGCTATGGCGAGCATGCGCAGCAGGTAAAGCAGAACATGCTGCTGTTCACCGGCCGGGCTGAAGTGGTGGTGGGCGACAGGAACATCTTCCAATACTTCAACGCTGCCGCCAAGAAAGAGGGGGTGGATACCAGCCAGCCGGTGACCTATCACGAGCTGTTTCCACCTACCCCTTACAAGGTTGCTTTCCGTGATGCGGCACTACGTGACAGCTTCAATACCGCCTTGAAGAAGATGCGGGCAGATGGAAGCTATGAGGCCATCATGAAGAAGTACCAGTAATGTGGGTACCGGACTTGCGCCCAATACTATTGCTTGATCAGGTCTTCCCAGATCTTGTTGAGCCGCTTCACCGATACTGGGTAGGGGGTACGCAGCTCTTGGGCGAACAGCCCTACCCGTAATTCCTCCAGCATCCAGCGGAATGGCGCTAGCGGTGCCGGGTCGCGGCCCAGCTTGCGCCATTTGTCCTGTTCGCTTTCCCAGCGCGCCCACAGCATGGCAAGCTCTTCGCCACGCTGAGCGTCACGCGCCTGATTGGCGTTGTATTTTTCCAGCCGCAGCTTGATGGCCTTGAGATAGCGGGGCAGATGGGGCAATTGCTCCCAAGGCGTTGCAGCCAGAAAGCCTTTGTAGACCAGGCGTGATAGCTGCTGCTTCAACTCGCTTTGCAGCCGCACCGGCTTGCTCAGCAGAGCCTGCAACTGCTGCTGATCGGTGGCAACCTCCTGCAGCACCCGATAGGCGGCATCGCGCACGGCTGGCAGTCGTGTCTTGGCGCGTTGCTTCTGGTTGTCGAACTCCTTCTTGCTGCGCGGCAGCGCATCGTCGCCGATAAAGGCGCGGTCGCAGACACAGGCCACCAGGTCGTCCATCAGGCTGTCAGAATCTGCCATGCTGCGTAACAGCAGCGCTGTCTGGGTAAAGTTGGTAAAGCACTTGGGCAGTTGCTTGACCTGCTCCTTCAGCTCCAGCTGCATCAGCCTCACCACACCGGCACGATGAGCCTGTTCGGCCGCGGCTTCGGTATCGTACAGCCGTATGGCACAGGCGGCCTCGTGGGGTACCAGCGCGGGGTAGCCCGTCAGTTTGGCGCCATGGCGCTCAAAGGTCAGTTTGCCGGGCAGGTCGCCAAAGTCCCAGCTGCTGATATTGTCCTTCTCCACTGCCGGGCCATGGGTTGACGGTTTGATCGGCTCGGCCTGGGCGGCGGCCTTGCCCTTGCCTGGCTTGGTGGCTGGTGTCGCCGGTGTGGCAGCCACCTCGCGAAAGGTCATCTGCGCCGCTTCGCCCAGCTGGGTGCGCAATGCCACCAGATCACGGCCACTGGCCAGTTCCTGGCCGGCGTCATCGACTACCCGGATGTTCATGCGCAGATGCCCTGGCAGGTCATCCAGATCAAATTCATCGATGCTGACGGGCTGGCCTATACCCCTGCCTACGGCATGTGCCAGCTGCGGCAACAAGGGCGCGCGATGGTCGGCCTTGTCCAGTGTCACCATGGCGCGGGTTACGAATTCGGGTACCGGCACGCACAAGCGACGTATGCTCTTGGGTAGCGATTTCACCAGATGGGTGATCTTCTCGCGTATCAGGCCTGGCACCAGCCAGTCGAATGCAGCCCCATTGACCTTGTTCAGCAGGTGCAGGGGAAGTTGCACGGTCACGCCATCCAGCGCATGCCCGGGCTCAAAGCGGTAAGCCAGTGGTAGTACCACCCCATCCAGTACCAGGGTGGGCGGGAACTGCTGCTCGGTGATGCTCTCGCCAGCATGGCGCATCAGGTCGTCGCGGCTGAGGAACAGCAGTTGCGGCTGCTCCTTCTCAGCCTGTTTGCGCCAGGCATCGAAGCCCTGGCCATTAACGATGTCTGCTGGAATCCGCTGGTCGTAGAAGTCGAACAGCACCTGCTCGTCAACCAGCACGTCCTGGCGGCGGGCTTTGTGCTCCAGTTCCTCGATCTCGCTGATCAACTTCTCGTTATGCTGCCAGAAGGCCGCGCGGGTGTTGAAGCGACGCCCGGCCAGGCCCTCCTTGATCATGATTTCGCGTGCTTCGACCGGGTTGACACTGCCATAGTGCACCTTGCGCCTGGCCACTACAGGGAGGCCATAGAGCGTGACGCGTTCGCTGGCTACTACCTGGGCCATGCCTTCTTCCCAATGCGGTTCGAAGTAATCGCGGTTGACCAGGTGGTTGGCCAGTTTTTCCAGCCATTCCGGCTGGATGGCCGCCACGCAGCGGGCATAGAGTTTGGTGGTTTCAACCAACTCGGCGCTAACTACCCACTTGGGCCGCGCCTTCTTAAGCGCGCTGCCTGGAAAGACCGCGAACTTGATGCCACGGGCGCCCAGGTATTCGTCCTCGTCCGGCTGCTTCATGCCTATCTGGCCCAGCAAGCCGGTGCACAAGGCGCGATGCAGTGCATCGTATTGCTGCTGCGCGGCCTGTGCCCGCTCCTTTTCTGCCTTCTTGGGCAGCTCGGGCACGCCGGCCTTGGCTACAGCAGGTGCAGCGGCCGGAGTAGTAATGGCCTTCCAGCCCATGTCCTCGACGATATCGGCCAATTGTTTGTGTAGCTCGCGCCACTCACGCATGCGCAGATAGCTGAGGAAGTTGCTGTGGCACTCCTGCACCAGCAGGCGATTGGACTTTTTCTGCTTGAGTGCCTGCTCAAAGAAATGCCAGAGGTTGAGCAGGCTGACAAAGTCGGACTTGTCGTCAGCAAATTTGGCATGGGCCCGGTCGGCGGCATCGCGCGCCTCGAAGGGGCGATCACGCGGATCCTGTATGCTGAGTGCCGAGGCGATGATCAACAGCTCCGGCAGGCAGGCTTCGTCACGGCCTGCCAGCAACATGCGGCCTATCTTGGGGTCGATGGGCAGGCGGGCCAGCTCATGGCCCAGGCGGGTCAGTACCCCTTGCTCATCCACCGCGCCCAGCTCGTGCAGCAGGGCGTAACCATCGGCGATCAGTCGGCCGGATGGGGCTTCCAGAAACGGGAAATCCTCCACCTTGCCCAGGCGCAGAGCCTGCATGCGCAGGATGACGGCGGCCAGCGACGAGCGCAGGATTTCCGGGTCGGTAAAGGCGGGACGGGCGTTGAAATCCTTCTCTGCGTAAAGGCGGACACAGACACCGGCGGCTACCCGGCCGCAACGACCGGCGCGCTGGCGTGCGCTGGCTTGGGAGATCTTCTCTATCTGCAGCTGCTCCACCTTGGCGCGCGGCGAATAGCGGTTCATCCTGGCGAGGCCGGAGTCGATCACATATTTGATGCCAGGCACCGTCAGTGATGTCTCCGCCACATTGGTGGACAGCACCACGCGCCGTCCGTTGCTGGGCCTGAAGACCTTTTGCTGATCCTCGACCGACAGGCGTGCAAACAGCGGGACGATTTCGGCGCCCATGATCTTGGCACGGCGGAGTTCTTCGGCTGTTTCCCGTATCTCGCGCTCGCCGGGCAGGAACACCAGCACATCGCCCGCTCCATCGTGACGCCACAGCTCCTGCACGGCATCGACCACGGCTTCTTCCATCTCCAGGTCGGCGTCATCTTCGTCCTTGCTGCGCAGCTCCTTGTAGCGGACTTCCACCGGATAGGTGCGGCCCGATACCTCGATTACTGGCGCGCCGTCAAAATGCTGGCTGAAACGGTCGGCATCGATGGTGGCAGAGGTGACGATGACCTTGAGATCGGGCCGGCGGGGCAGCAACTGCTTGAGAAAACCCAGCAGGAAATCGATATTGAGCGAACGCTCATGCGCCTCGTCGACGATGATGGTGTCGTACTGGCTGAGATAGCGGTCGGTCTGGGTTTCGGCCAGCAGGATACCGTCCGTCATCAGCTTGATCAGGCTGAGCTCGGAAGACTTGTCGGTAAAGCGCACCTTGTAGCCTACGGTGTCGCCGATCTCGGTCTTGAGCTCCTGTGCGATACGGGTGGCCACGGTACGCGCTGCCAGGCGGCGTGGCTGGGTATGGCCGATCAGGCCGGCTACGCCCCGTCCCAGCTCCAGGCATATCTTGGGTAGCTGGGTGGTCTTGCCGGAGCCGGTTTCGCCACAGACGATGACCACCTGGTGGTTAGCGATGGCTGCCCGCAGCTCGTCCCGTCGCTGGTTGACCGGCAGGAAGTCGTCAAACTCGGGCTTGGGTAGCCGCGCCAGGCGGGCCGCATACTTGGCCTGTGATAGTGCGATGGCCTGGATCAGCTCGGTTTCCTGCTTGTCGACAGGCTGCTTTTGCTTGCTGCGCTCACGCAGGTTGCGCGCCTTCTGGCGCAAGCCGTGGTGATCGCGGAGCAGGCAGGTTTGTAAGGCGAGGTCGAGCTGGGCAGGAAACATGGATACACAAGGTTATTCAAGCAAGTCGCGATTTTAGCGGGGTTCGCTGCTTGCTGCCTTGCTGAAAGCAAAAGGTCTGATGTCGGCTGCCATAGCCTGGTGGACTATTCCACGGCTTTACAACTCTGCCGGGACTGGGAGGCGCATCGGATTACTGCGAGTGCCTGGATCGGATCGCATCCATAAATGCCGGCGCCCCATGCAGCATTGAGCTCTATGCATGCCCACCCACGTCCCTGGATGTAACCCACATCGACGACGATAGCTTCGGGTAGAGGTACCGACATGTCTAGCAGCAACTCAGCCATGAAGTGTTCCAGGGCTAGTTGCTCTTCGGTCGTGGTTTGATAGCCCAACTCATCCTGTAGCTCACCCAGTCGAGCGTATATGGAATAGGTACGGAGTTGTCTGTTCAGGACAAAACACCGGAACTCACTTTCCCAGGTGACTACTTCGGAGACCAGTACCGACATTTCCCCTGGCAGATCGCTGGGCAAGTCAGCGCCGGTATAGACCTTGGCAATAAAGCTCTTGTCGTTAGGGGGCTTGATGAACGCAGGCTCGGTTCGATCTCTGGCAACACCCAGGGAGGTCATGGTTATCTGGCGTTTTCGATAGCGGTCCGGCAGCCCAACCAGCCAGTCCTCGGGCGGATTCAACAGCGTCACGCCCATTTGCTCGGCCAGTGTCGGGCCAAACAAGGCTTCCAGGTAAAGCACGGGCTCGGATAAAGACAGGTAGGTCTCGGGGATGCGCCAACTGCTTAGGCGCTCAACATGCCAGCCCAGTTGGTTGGCCGCTCGCCAGAGTGCTTGCGCGTCCTCGGTGTAGCGAGGGGTGAGTATCAAGGTGGGCTGGTTCATGCTTTGGCGGTGTTGCGGGTAGGCGGGATGTCCTGCGCACAGGAGGTGCAAGTGGCAAATACTGCGGGGCTCAAAACCAGGCCGGTTATTCCTTCGATTGGCCTTGGCGTTCGCACGATTTCCTGGCTTGCCTAATGCAAGAGATCAGCGCGAGAAGTGCCATCAGGCCCAATCCTATAGGTGCAGCAACCAGGATGACTGGCTGTGCTCCGATACTGATCAAGTCATAGCGCTGAAGCATGGCAACAGGAACTGTCATCAAGGCCGCCAGCATCAAAGGCTTTGCAGGGCTGTGTTGCCTTCTTATGGCGCACCAGAACGCATAAAAAATTGCACCGTACTGGATGTGCTGAGCAATGACAGGCAGGGAAAAGGATGGCCCCGACAACAAGAGCTGCATCGAGGCCCTGCCTGTTGTCAGCAGCATCACCACTGCAACCAATGCGGCGATAGTGATACAGAACGCGGCGAGTATAGGAAGACTGTGAGGGCGGGTCGGGGGCGCCGTAGGATGGCTGACGGAATAGGGGTCGATCATGAGTCAAACTTTGAAAAATTATGATTCATTGCAGAGGGACGGATTGGCGATCCGCCCTTCAGGGTTACTGCGTATCAAGCGCTGATTGCGTTACCGTTAGTGCACTGGCGCGGCGTAGTGCTCGCCCACCCAACGCTCGAACTGCTGGCACATGGCCGCTTCGGACTCGGTGCTGTCGGCCAGTACCTCGGCGCCATGCACGATGCGGATATGGGCCTCGAGATTGTCGGGGTAGTCCTGGGGGTACTGACGTTCTGCCGCGGCGGCCATGGTGGCCTGGGCCTGAGTCCAGGCTTCCGCAACTGTCATATTGCAGTCATCCGCAAGATAGCGTGCCGAGAAGCCCTCGCCGGTGAGGCTGAGCAGGGTGGCGTTGTGGTTGATGCTGTTGCCCGGCACCCAGTAGTGCTGGGTCAGCAGGGGGCCGATGGCAGGGTTGTCGGTCAGGTAGCCGTAGCGGTTCAGGAAGTAGGCGCGTGTCTGGTAGACCGCCATATTGGCCAGCAGGTAGCCGTGATAGGCTGCGGCAGACTCCTGGTTGAGCAGATGGGGGATGGCCAGCAGCGGGCGAGGGCCTTCCACGCCCAGAATGCGTTGTTCTGTGCTGCGGGCCAGTGCCAGCACGGTGTCTGCAGTCAGGCTGGCATCGTCTAACTGGTATAGCGCCGATTCGAAGTATGAAACCACAGCGATACTGCGCTCACTGAAGGCGCGGAAGGGCTGATTGCATTCGATGCGGGCGTGGATCAGGGCATCTGGCATGGCTTCGCCCGCTGCATTGCGGGCATAGCGCTTGAGCCAGTCTGCGTCATCCAGCAGGCTGTCGCAGAACATGGACTGGGTTTCGGCATAGGCCATGGAAGTGGGGGCGAACTCCTGCGAGAAGCAGGGGGAATTCTGTGCCACATTGGCAAAGTGCGCCGCGTGGCCGCCTTCATGGAACAAGGTGTTGAGTGCGCGCCAGCCGCTACCTACCTGGTCGGGCTTGGCCTCGGCGGTAAAGTTGATCTGGCCGGCCACCCACTGTCCCTGCTCGTTGTAATAAGTGGGGATGGGGCCATGGCAAAAACCATTCTGGTACTTGCCCTTGCGATCCAGCAGATCCAGCTGCAGGGTGGCGCCACGGTAGCGTATGCCGAGCCGGCGGAAGCTCTCCACCCAGCGCAGCAGGCCACGGCCGAAGGGCAAGTAGGGATCCATCTGCCTGACGACATCGCCGCTCATGTGAAAGCGCAGGTTCCATGGGGCGAGGGCGGTTTCACCCTTGGCCGCCTTCAGTTCGACCAGCGCGCGCGCATTGGCGTCTTCGGTGCGGGCTACAAAGTCGTCCAGTATGTTGAACAGGGTCTCGCTGGACATCTGTTCGTTCTTGCGGACCTTGTAGTCGAAGTAGTTGCGGTAGCCCAGTGCCTGGGCAAAGCGATTGCGCAACTTGACGATGTCGAGAAAGCCGTTGGCCAATACCCATTCTTCCAGGCCCCGGAAAGCGGCAAACGAAGACTGGCGGCGCGCTTCGACCGGGTTGAGCGACATATTGGTCGCCAGCGAGGACAGGGTGGCTTCTTCTTCCATGCCCTGTTCGTTGATGTGCTTGAGCACCAGCGCCTTGCGCCGGCTGAACAGAGTGGATTCAGCTTCCACCAATTGCTGCATCAGTTCCCGCGCCTGGTCGTTGTCGACGATATTGCTCTCGAACAGGGCAACCCAGCCTTGGAGCCCATGCAGCAGGGCGTCGCGCGCTGCGCTTGCCGGTGCCTGCCCGACGGCGGCTAGGTGCTGGCGGGTGGCGAGCAGCCTGGCAGGGTCGGAGATAAACGACTTGTAGGCCATTTCAGCCTGGGCGAAACCGGCGTGATCATCGCTGGTGGCCATATAGGTCGTCCAGAACAGGTCTTCCTTTGTCTTGTGGACGTTCAGGTAGTCGCGGTTCAGTTGATCAAAGAATTTACGGGCGTTTTCCACTGCTGGGATCTCGGTCTGGTGTAGAGGGGGCTACCTTGTGGGTAAGAGCCTGTTCAAAGCAAGGATAGCCTCATTCCACGGCGTAGACACGTAGCGCGAACTCAATCGGCATCCAGCAGTAGCCCAGCCGCACCCAGCCGTTGTTTGACTGTTGCAAAATCCTCCGCGTACTCCCAGTACATCATCCGCCCGAATGCGCCGGTGACCAGCAGATAGCGTTCGGTAATCGACTGGATGCGCTCGATGCGTATGAGTTTTTCGGCAAACTCGGCGGCTGCGGCATGCTCGACGATTTCCTGCTGCTGGCTATCGTAGCCATGTACCAGCATGGCAGCACGTACCTTGAGATGGATGAAGGTCATGATGTCTGTCCGGTGGTGGGGTGCAGTTCGACGATGGCTTCTATCTCCACGGCCGCGCCGCGTGGCAGGCTCGCGACGCCTACGGTGGTCCGGGCGTGTTGGCCGGCCTCGCCGAACAGGGCGACCATCAGGGCCGAGGCGCTGTTGCCGACCTGACTGTGCTGCGTGAAATCGGCTGTGGCAGCAACAAAGATCGTGAGCTTGACGATGCGGCTGACCCTTTCCAGCCGGCCCTGTAAAGCCTGATCCAGCTGTTGCAGTACATTGAGGGCGCTCAGTTCGGCAGCCTGCTGGCCCTCGGCCAGATTGAACTGTTCGCCCAGGCGGCCCAAAAAGCGGGCATCACCCCATTTGGGCAGTTGGCCGGAGACAAACAGCAGGTTGCCGCTCTGTACAGCAGATACATAGTGCTCGGATGAGGGATGGGTGGGCGGCGGTGGGTTCAGGCCCAGCACGGCCAGGCGTTGTGCAAGGTTGGGCATGGTGGTGTTCCTGTGTGAATGACAGGCGCCATGCTAGGTGTGGCGTGGTAGGCAGACAAACGCGTAGTTTGCGGCTTATGTATCTATCTGGCTCATGCGTTGCGTCGTCTGCTGTGCCTCTGCCAGCAGCCAGTCGCAGAACACGGTTAATGCAGGTGATCGCTTGCCGTGGGTGAGCAACCAATAGGCGATCTCGCCGCGTGCCACGATGTCGGGCATCAACGGCACCAGTTGGCCGCTGGCCAGAATATCGGCCAGCATGGCTAGGCGGCCCATGGCAATGCCCTGGCTGTTGAGCGTGGCCTGCAGCACGATGTTGTAGTCGGTCAGCATATGCAGCGGGCCATGCAGCATAGTGCCGGTCAAGCTGGCCCAGCTGTCCCACTCTGATGGCGGACGGGTGCGAGAGGTCAGCCTGGGGCAGGGCGCGAGGTCTGCCGGATGAAGCACCGTTGGCAGAGTGGCGCGGTAGGCAGGGCTGCAGACGGGCGTCAGCTGTTCCCTCAGCAGCAGTTGCACTTCGCTGCCGGGCCAGTCTCCTTGGCCATAGCGTATGGCTAGATCGACGCCGCCTGGGCCTACCTCGGCTTTCACCAGGGCCGGGTCGAGCATAATTTCTATATCAGGATGTGCTGCCTGAAAGCGTGGCAGGCGTGGCACCAGCCAATGGGCTGCAAATGAGGGCAGCAGGCTGACGCGCAGCTGGCATCGCTGGGTTTCCCGCGCGGCTCGGGATCCGGCGGCCAGCAGATCCAGGGCCTGGCTGGCATGGGCCAGCAGCACCGTGCCTGCCGGTGTCAGGGCGATGGCGCGGGTGCGCCGTACAAACAATGGTGTACCCAGCTCGTCCTCAAGCTGCCTGATATGGTGGCTGATGGCACTCTGGCTGACCGACAATTCAAGGGCTGCCAGGCTGAAGCTGAGGTGGCGGCCGGCGGACTCGAAGGCACGTAGGCCATGCAAAGAGGGAAGTTGGCGCTTGGGCATGCCGTCATTGTGGCGGTAGAGGCATGTGTGGGCAAAGCTTGGTGCTGGCAAGCCATGGCTGCAAAAATGGCTGTGGGTTCAGGTACGGGGCGACCTTGGTGGATCATGGGCTTTCAAGCAGCAGCGCCAATTCGCAGGCAGGCTGCGGTGTATCGGCGCTTGCTGCATTTCAGTTCACGCTTTCTGCGCTCTGTCCCATGCATCTGTATTTCACGCAGCTGGGGTTCGATAGTACTGGCTATCTTGACCCCTGCGGGAGTGCATCATGACCCTGGAAGCATCCGTTACGGTACCTGTCGAGCAGCACCTGGCCTTGGGGCGGCGGGCGGACACGCTGTCGCGGCGTGCCCTGGATTGGTCTGTACGTGCCTGTTACGGCACTGTGCTGCTGGGGCAGTTGCTGTTTGTGGCCTATCTGCTGCTGTTCTATGTGGGGAATGCCCTGCGGGGACAGTTCGAAGTCTGGAATAAGGTGGTGCCCCGTGGCTATGTGCCTGGCGACACCTTGTCGAATGTGATGATGGGCTTGCATGTGATGCTGGCGGCCGTGGTGATTGCCGGTGGATTGCTGCAGCTGCTGCCCTGGCTGCGGCGCCGTTTGCCAGCCTTGCACCGCTGGAATGGTCGCATCTATGTCCTGGCGGCATTGGTGGTTGCGGGGGCGGGGCTCTACCTGATCTGGGTGCAGGGCAGGGCCGGTGCGCTCCCCTTGCATCTGGGATTGACACTCAATGCCTGCCTGATCTTGTTCTTTGCCGCCCAGGCTTGGCGCGAGGGGTGGCGACGCAATATCGAGGCTCATCGGCGCTGGGCATTGCGCTTGTTCATGGTGGTGAGCGGGGTTTGGTTCTTCAGGGTGGCACTGATGTTCTGGGTGATAGCCAGTGGTGGCCCGGTTGGTTTCGACCCGGAAACGGGCACCGGGCCGACTCTCGATGTACTGGCTTTTGCCAACTACCTCCTGCCCTTGGCCGTGCTGGAGGCGGTTTTCTACGCGCAGTCCCGCGCCAAAGCCAGAGGGCGCTGGGTGGTTGCTGGGCTGTTGGCTGTGATGAGTTTGGCCATGCTGGTGGGTATTGCCGTCGCGGCCATGGCCATGTGGCTACCCTGGATGCGCTGAAGCGGTCAGTGGCGGTGGCGCAGGCGTGGAAAAGCAAAAAGCCCAGTCTTGCGACTGGGCTTTTGCATTGTTGGCGGAGTGGACGGGACTCGAACCCGCGACCCCCGGCGTGACAGGCCGGTATTCTAACCAACTGAACTACCACTCCTATGTATCAAGCCTTGTGGCTATCAACACTGACTTGGTGGGCGATACTGGGATCGAACCAGTGACCCCTGCCGTGTGAAGGCAGTGCTCTACCCCTGAGCTAACCGCCCGAAATCTGTTGTTCCCGATTTCGGAAAGGCGCGCATTGAATCACGCCTGATCAAACCGCGTCAAGTCTTTCGCTGTTTGACCGGGTTACTGCGAAACTGCCTTGCAATAACCCTGAATAAGTTGGCGGAGTGGACGGGACTCGAACCCGCGACCCCCGGCGTGACAGGCCGGTATTCTAACCAACTGAACTACCACTCCTAAACTACGACTGCTGTTCTGCTGCTGTCTCGTTGCGGGCTGTGCCGTGCAGCGAGGGGGCGGATTAAAGCACGGTGATTCGGGGTGTGTCAACACTCCTGCAACAAGATGACGCTGCGATGGCGGCTGGCCGGGCTTGCTGATATAAATGCCGGCTCCCGCACGCTGTATATAGTGCGCAACCTGTTTCAGAACCGTTTCCAGCCTGCCCGGATGATTGTCTCTCTACCCGCTACGCCTTGGTTCTACCGCTGTATCAATGCGGCCCTGCTGCTGGTCGTGGCCTGGCTATTGGCTGGCCTGATCTGGCTGGTGCTTTCGCCCCGTCCTTTGCCGCCTGTGGCGGCGCCCGCCACAGTTGTTGCGCAGGCGCCCACGCTGGATACATCGGCCTTGAATGGCCTGTTTGCCGGCCCCAGCAACAATACCGGCGATATTCAGCCTTCCACCCTCAATATGAAGTTGCGCGGTGTGATTGCAAATGCCGATCCGGCTGCTGCGGTGTTCGAGCGTCCTGGCATGCCCGCACTGGCTGTGCGGCTGGGTGATGAGCTGGAAGGCGGCATACGCTTGAAGGAAGTGTTCACCGACCATGTGGTGCTGGATAACCGTGGCCGGCTGGAACGCATGGATCTGGACGCCAAGCCGGCGGCCAGCGGCGTGTTGCCTGCCGATGCGCCACCGCCACAGATGGACGGCAACCTTATTTCTGAAGCGCCGCCCATGCGTGCGCTGCCGCCCAATGGCGAAATCCGTGGCGGCGATGAGCGCATCCTGAGCCGTCAGGCCTTGATGTCTGGCATGCAGAGCCTGAACGTGGCCGACTGGGCCCGTGGCCTGGCCGATGCCCCTAACGGTAATGGTATCGCTGTGGAAGATGCCGCAGCACAGCCACTGGCCGGCCCATTGGGCCTGCAGAGCGGCGATGTAATACAGGCGGTAAATGGCGCACCGCTTAATCGTACTGGCGACATCTCGGCGCTTTATGGCGCTTTTAGTCGCGCCCCCAATATCACCGTCGACATCCTGCGCAATGGCACCCATATGAGCCTGCGCTTCCGTATCGAGAGCCTCCCCTCCTCATGAAGAAAATCAAGACAGTTGCCCTCGCCCTAATGCTGGCTACGCAAGTCATGGCGGCCGATGACAGGGTGATGCTCAATTTCGTGAATTCGGATATCGAATCGACCGTGAAGGCTGTTGGCCTGATCACGGGCAAGAACTTCGTGCTGGACCCACGGGTGAAGGGCACCGTGAATATCGTTTCCTCCAGCCCGGTGCGGCAGAAGGAAGTCTACGAGATACTGCTCTCGGCCCTGCGTCTGCAAGGCTTTGCCGTGGTTGAGACCCCTGGTGCAGTTCGCATCGTGCCTGAGGCCGATGCCAAGCAGAACTATGGCATCACCATCAACCAGAAGATGAATGTGAGCGGTGACCGCATCATCACCCAGATTTATCCGCTCAAGCATGAATCTGCTGCCCAGCTGGTACCCATACTGCGGCCCTTAGTGACACCCAATAACTCGATTGCCGCCTATACCGCGTCCAACGTGCTGGTGATTACCGACTACGCCGATAACATCAAGCGCCTGAATCAGATTATCGCCAATATCGACCAGCCTGCCGGTAATGACCTGGTCACCCTGCAGCTTAAGTACGCATCAGCGCTGGATGTGGCGCAGATGATAGGCCGCTTGATGCCGGAGACCAGTGTGGCGGGCGTGGCTGCGGTTGCGATACCCGGCGCGCAGCTCGAAGGTGTGAAGAAAACCACGGTGGTGGCGGATACACGCGCCAACGCCCTGATCGTGCGTGGCGATAATCCGGCTCACCTGGCGCAGATCAAGCGCATTGTCGATGGCCTGGATGTGCAGAGCGCCGCCGGTGGCAATATCCATGTGGTGTACCTGAAGAATGCCAATGCCACCAAGCTGGCCGCGACGCTCAAGGCCATCCTGACTGGCGGCGATGTGCCGCAGCAGGCACCGAGCGGTTTTACCAGTGTTGCCAGCGGCGGGTCGGCTACCGGTGTGCCCAGCGCGGCACCTCAGGCCAGTACGGGTGGGGGGGCGGCCAGTGGTGGTGGACAGGTTTCGCCGGGGGTGGCCATACAGGCTGACCCCACCACCAATGCGCTGATCGTGACTGCGCCCGACAACATCTTCAATAACATCCGTGCGGTGATCGACAAGCTCGATGCGCGCCGTGCGCAGGTCTATGTCGAGGCCATGATTGCCGAAGTCTCGGTGACCAAAGCGGGCGAATTCGGTGTGCAATGGCTGGTCGGTGGTGGTGGCAGCAAGGTCAACGCCATAGGCCTGGGCAATCTGGGTACCGACAAGGCATCGAATACCCTGGGTGCCATCGCTACCGCCGTTGGCAGCAAGACTGGCTACGCCAATTTGCCGCTGGGCCTGTCGTTGGGCCTGGTCAATGGCAGCCTGGATGGCACCGGCAAAACACCGACCCTTGGCATGATCGCCACGGCGATCGAGGCCAATGGCGACGGCAATGTGCTGTCCATGCCCAATCTGCTGACGCTGGACAACGAAGAAGCCAAGATACTGGTGGGCCAGAATATCCCCATCATTACCGGGACGCAGTCCTCCACCGGCGCCAATCAAAACCCGTTCACCACGGTGGAACGCAAGGATGTGGGTATACAGCTGAAGATACGGCCACAGGTATCCGAGGGCGGGGCCATTACCCTGGAAGTCTCGCAGGAGGTCTCCAGTATCGATGACGGTATTTCGACCTCCGGCACCGGTTTTGTGACCAAGAAGCGCACGATAGACTCCAAGGTGCTAGTGGATGATGGCCAGGTGATCGTGCTGGGTGGGCTGATAGAGAACAACCTGAAGCAGAAGAACAACAAAGTGCCGCTGCTGGGGGATATCCCGCTGCTGGGCAGTTTGTTCCGCTACGAGGGCCGCGAAAGCAAGCGGACCAACCTGATGGTGTTCCTGCGTCCCGTCATTTTGCGTGACGGCAAGAGTGCCGCTGCACTCAGCAATGACCGCTACCAGATGCTGCAAGAGGCACAAGGTGCCTATCAGCAGGACAGCCGTCTGATGTTGCCCGACCTGCCTACGGTATCGCTGCCGGTGCTGGATGTGCGGCAGCCCAAGCCAACCGCCGCTGAGCCTGCCCAGCCATGAACTACCGCCGCCTGGCCAACTATGGCTTTGCCCGTAACCGTGGTGTGGTAGACATTGCCGAGCACGAAGGCATGGTCGAGGTATTGATGCGCGAAGGCGCCGATACCAGCGGCCTGATGGAATTGCGACGCCTGCTGGGCCGTGCCGTGAAAGTGGAGATGCTGGACAGCGGCGCATTCGATGCCAAGCTGGCGCAGCTGTTTTCGCGTCAGGACAGCCACTCGGCGGATGTGGCCGAGGATGTCGCTGCCGATCTGGACCTGAGCCGTCTGGCGCAGGATCTCCCGGCCATCGAAGACCTGCTGGAAACCGAAGACGACGCCCCCATCATTCGTCTGATCAATGCCTTGCTGACTGAGGCCTTGCGCGAAGGGGCGTCCGATATTCATATCGAACCGTTCGAGACCCGTTCGGTGGTGCGCTTCCGAATCGATGGCAAGCTCAAGGATGTGATCGAGCCCAAGCGTCAGCTGCATGCTGCCATCGTCTCCCGTATCAAGGTGATGGCCAATCTCGATATATCCGAGAAGCGTCTGCCTCAGGATGGCCGCATTACCTTACGGATTGCAGGTCGGCCGGTGGATGTGCGGGTATCGACCCTGCCGACCGGCCACGGTGAGCGGGCTGTGCTGCGTTTGCTGGATAAGTCGGCTGGCCGGCTTGACCTGGAAAAGCTGGGTATGGCCGGGCGTACGCTGGATATCATGCACAAGTTGATTGCCGAACCACACGGCATTGTGTTGGTGACCGGCCCTACTGGTTCGGGCAAGACCACCACGCTGTATGCCGCACTGGCGGCGATGGATGCATCTTCCACCAATATCATGACGGTGGAGGACCCGATCGAGTATGACCTGGACGGTGTAGGCCAGACCCAGGTAAATGCCCGTATCGAGATGAGTTTCTCCCGCGCCCTGCGTGCCATTCTGCGGCAGGACCCGGACGTGATCATGATAGGCGAAATCCGTGACCTGGAAACCGCGCAGATTGCCGTACAGGCCTCGCTGACCGGCCACCTGGTGCTGGCTACCATCCACACCAACGATGCACCCGGCGCGGTGACCCGTATGGTGGATATGGGTATCGAACCCTTCCTGCTGGCTTCGTCGCTGATCGGGGTACTGGCACAGCGCCTGTACCGGCAACTGTGCCCATCCTGCAAACAGCCCTATACGCCTGACGACGCCGAGATGGCTGTGCTGGGTATCACCACGCCACAAGCGCTGTACCACGCTGTCGGTTGCGAGCATTGCAACTACCTGGGCTACAAAGGCCGTGCCGGGGTGTACGAGCTGTTGACGGTGGACGATGAGATACGCCACTTGATACATGATGGCGCCAGCGAAGCCCGTATACGCGAGCACGCCAGTACCCTGGGTATGAGCAGCCTGAGACTGGACGGGATTACCCATGTGCTGGCCGGCAAGACTACGCTGGAGGAAGTGCTGCGGGTGACGCGGGAAGGGTAAGCCTCAAGCAAACGCCGCCTGTAGATCCTGCCAGATGGCGCTGATCCGTATTCCCTCGTTTACCACCAGCTGCCCAGCGCCTGCTGAATCAACCGGTACCGCGGCATGGTGCAGGGCGACCAGTTGCCATTCGTCATTGAAAACAGGGGCGCCTGATGAGCCCGGTGCGGTATCGGTGGTGTAGTGCAACCACTGGTCGAACACATCGACCACCGCGTTTTCTCGAATACTGATGGTCTGCGGGCGGCCACCGGCGTGCTGTACGATATTGACGTGTTCGCCGATCAGCGCCTTGCCACTGGCGGCAAGCAGGGGCAGGTAGCCATAGTCGGCTGTGGTGCGGGTAGCGCTTTCTCCCTCAACCCCTACCAGGGTGAAATCCAGGGTTTCGCTAGTATAGAAAAAGAAGTCAGGCCGTAGCCTGAACGACTGCCATTCGGTACTGGCGGCCTGCGGAGCGCCCTCGAAGAAACCCAGTTCTATCGCGGCATTGCTGGCGACGGCGCTGGAATCCAGTACATGGTTATTGGTCATTACCAGATGGCTGCCTACCAGGGCACCTGTTCCGTATCGCTCACCGCTACCGGGCATGCTGACCACGATGCGGCCAACGGCACGAGCTGCGGTCTCGCCTTGCGCAAGAAATCGCCGCGGTAGCATATCGTCTGAGCCGATGATGGCTTCGAACAGCTTTCTGCTGGCATTGTTGTCCACACCCAGGCCGGGTGCCAGATCGTAGCGTTCCAACAGACGGGCACGCTCCTGTTGGCGTGGAATGGATTCGATGAAACTAGGGTCAGGCTCACCCCCAGACAGCAATTCGCTCAGTCCCCATAGGCGGCTTTGGCGCACCTGTTTCCGGGCCACGCAGCGCATCGTGGCACCCAATGCTGCGGTTTCGTAGTCCATGATCTAATACCTCGGTTCGCCGTAGGGCTGGCGGTGGTTGGGCAACTGACGGTAGGGCGACAGCTGGGCGGCAAGGGGTGGGCATCAGTCCACCTCGGCCGGCGCGGCCAGCGTGGCGGAGATGGAGCCTGAGCTCGAGTAGGTGGCATGCCAGGCGGCTTTTTGAATCAGCAGCCAATCGCCGGGTTTGAGCAGCACGAAAATGAAGTCATCCGGCACGGTGAGCCTGGTGCCGTCGTAGTCCACCCAGTTACGAGCTGGGTCGGCGACGCAATTGCGGTGCGGGTTCGCAATGGCAGGTGTTTTGGACACCATCCACAATTTACGGCCCACCAACTGGACGATGACGACGGTACGCGTGTCAAAGTGGGTGGGTGACCCGGTACCGGGCTGTGAGACATAGGCGTTGACGCGATCTACCGTGAAGGCTGGCAGTCCGGCTGGTTTTAGTAGGGTGGTCAGTTCGGGCACCACGGATTCAAGGTTCATGTAGCAACGGGTACCTTGAAGCCCCAGCCCTGGGTTGCCATCGGGCAGCAATAGCTCCTGATGCTCGCCATGCTGCGATGAAAGCAGGATTTTGCAGGGGCTGGCACTCAGTCCCTGGTGCATGGCCTCATCCACCTTTGGGCTCAGCACCTTGGGATCGGTACCGGTAAGGGCGCCCAGTGAGACGCAAGCATTCAGCTCGGTATCGGCGGCGGAGTCCACGTCACGACCCCTCCACGCCGATGGGGTTTTCTGCTCTGGGCCGGGCATGGATGGCAATGTCCGGCTCCAGCTGGCCTACGCCGGTAACGGATAGTACCGGTTCCTTAGCGGGGTTCAGGCCCAGCATCTCCTCGAAGATCTCGTCCCTGAGTGCTGCCGTGGTGAAAGCACCCAGGCCGAGCCAGGTCGCGGTCAGGAAGGCCGATTGTCCGGTATAGCCCACTTCATACATGACGGCGCGCGCCACCCGGGAGTAATCGTATTTCCAGGCTGTTCTGGGGAGGAAGGCGGTGCAAAGGAAGATCACGCTGGCCTCTGCGACCCAGGCCTGATCGCCGCAGGCCTCGATGATCCAGCTGGCGGGGTTGTCCTGCGATAGCACTTCCAGGCCATGCCGCCGTACCGAGTAGTGGTAGCAGCCCGGCGGAACGCCCTCCACATTAAGAACGATGGGGTAGACCTCGATGGGATGTAGGGAGCCACCGCTGGGGGAGGTCTTGCGGACGAACACATCGCCGAGCGGGTTGGGTTCGAAGTCAGTCATACCCCAGCTGAAGTACAGCAGGGTGGAAAGCTCAACTTCGGAAATCGGTGCGGATGCGTATCGCCTTGCCGTGCGTCGCTTGAGCATCACGCTGGTAAACGAAGCCGTACCCTCGCTCTCATCCCGGCGTGGTGCCGGTAGTGGCTGGAAGGGGGCATCTACCCGCTCATAGAAGGCAGAGGGCTGGCGGTAAAGTACGGCTTTCTGCGCCAACGCCTCATAGAATTCGGCAGGAACCGCATAGATGGTGTCCCGCCGTGTCCGCGTGTCATTGATGTAGCGCATCGCCGCTTTCCAGCCACCGCCGGGCTCGGCCAAGCGGGCGGCACTCCAGTCCACCTTTTGTGTCATCAGTACGCCGATGTCCAGCAACCCGTTCATGATGTCGAGCAAGGCGGACATGCGCTCTGCCTCATCCTCCAAGCCGAAGTCGAATTGCAGTAGGTCTTGCAGGTGGGTCCAGTGGATCAATTGGTTCAATACAGGCTCGGCTCGCTTGGTGTATCGCCTGTAGGCACCGGTCCTGGCGTTGCTCACCACGATATGGTCACCGTCCATGGCAACGACGAATTCATCGGAGAAGCGCAAGTCAGTGGGTTCGGCCTGCCATACCGCAGGGCTGGCTGGCGTTTCGGATAAGTCTGCTTGTTCTGGCATCTTGGCCTCCAGCGTATAAGCGTGTCATGTGCTTGTGAGTGGAAGGCGTTTACCGGCAGTGCTGCGGGATACAGACCATGCCAGCGGACTACGCACTGCCATCAAAACGGTGCACTGCCCGACAAGGACGGCAGGGAGCGACGGCCATATTCCGCATGAGCGTCGCTCCCAAACCCCTGCAGGGATGGAAGGAACCTAGCCCGTCAAGCCGGCCAGGCAATCGTTATTGCACCTTGCGATACACACCAAAAACCTGCTCCCGCAGTGCTGCCATGTCGTTGCCCAGCGCCTGGACCAGCAACTTGCCCTGCTCGGTCAGCTGTTCTTCTGATGCCAGCATGGGCAGGGCCAGCATGCAGCCCAGCAGTATCAGCATCGAACGCTGATGGCACTCCTGGACGCTAGTGGGGTCCTCCAGCCCCCGTCGCCAGTAATACTTCGCCAGCAAGGCATAGATGTAGAAGGCGTGCAGAAAGCCGAACAAGTCGCGTTGGGAGCCTGACCAGGGCAAAACGTAATTGGCCTCCAACGGCGTGTCCGGCTTGGTCAGTGGCGTGAGTTCGGCAAGCCGATACAGCACCTGATGGCCTGTTTCGTGCACCACGGACTCTTCGATATCCAGGACCGATTCATCCATGTTGCCGAGATACACCACGCCGGAGTAGCGTGCTGCCGAGCAACTTCGGAACGATGCATCGGGGAAGTAGCCGATGATCTTGACCAAATCCAGCACCTGCTCCTTGAGTTCTGGCCAGGCACGTCCTATCTGCTCCAGCGCTATGCCCAGCAAGTCTGCCTGCATGCCCAGCGGGTGCCCGGCAGCCAGTTCGTCTTGGCTGCTTTGAGAGAAGTCATAGGTGGGCGGGGTGGCTGCCTTGATATAGGGATCGATATCGTATTGCTGTAGGCGGATGCTGCTGCCGCGCACATATCGTTCTCCTTGCCCACTCACTTGTTGCTGCACCCTTAGTAGCAGGCCAGGCAGGTTCTCGCAGTGCTGCAGCACCTCCTGATCTCGGCCGTTTGCCGCGGCCCGGTGCAGGAAGCGCAGCCAGGTGGCAAATACCGGGTCATCGAAGATGCTGGCAGCGAAGGCGGTGTCTTCCTGCAGTTTTTCCATCAATTCGCGATCAACTGTCGGTAGCCCTGCCGAACGGCAGATACGTTCGCACTCGCCCAAGGTTTCCAGGCTCAATGCGATGCGCTGCTTGAAGTGCTCTTCCCGCATCGCGGCGAACGCTGCCCGACTCGCATCGGGCTGAAAAGTGGATTGCCAAACCGGCATGTTTTCTGTGCTCATGGCGAAACCCTCACGATGAGAATCGGGTGTTGGCGAAGTCTGCTACTGCTGCTTGCCCAGGATCGCCGCCAGGTTTTTGAGGCTGTCCATGCCACCCTGTTGCTGTTGCTGGTCAAGTAACGCCGCAAGATCCTGTAGCTTACGCAGACCCCCTTGCTGCTGCTGCTGATCGAGGATGGCGGCCAGGTCCTGCAGTTTGCCCATGCCCTTCTGCTGTTGCTGTTGGTCGAGCAAGGCCGCGAGATCCTGTAGCTTGCGGGAGCCTTGCTGTTGTTGCTGATCGAGGATGGCGGCCAGGTCCTGCAGCTTGCCCAGGCCTTTCTGCTGTTGCTGTTGATCGAGCAGGGCGGCGAGATCCTGCAGCTTGCGGGAGCCTTGTTGTTGTTGCTGATCGAGGATGGCGGCCAGGTCCTGCAGCTTGCCCAGGCCTTTCTGCTGTTGCTGTTGATCGAGCAGGGCGGCGAGATCCTGCAGCTTGCGGGTGCCTTGTTGCTGCTGTTGATCGAGGATGGCGGCCAGGTCTTGCAGCTTGCCCAGGCCTTTCTGCTGTTGCTGCTGGTCGAGCAGGGCGGCGAGATCCTGTAGCTTGCGGGTGCCTTGTTGCTGCTGTTGATCGAGGATGGCGGCAAGGTCCTCCAGCTTTCGTGCGCCCTGTTGTTGTTGCTGGTCGAGTATTGCTGCGAGGTCTTGCAGCTTGCGCATGCCACCTTGTTGCTGCTGCTGATCCAGGATGGCGGCCAGGTCCTGCAACTTGCGCATGCCGCCTTGCTGTTGTTGCTGATCGAGAATGGCGGCCAGATCCTGTAGCTTGCGGGAGCCCTGCTGTTGCTGTTGGTCTAGTATGGCGGCGAGATCCTGTAGCTTGCCTAGTCCCTTCTGTTGTTGCTGTTGATCAAGCAAGGCGGCCAGGTCTTGCAATTTGCGTGATCCCTGTTGCTGCTGCTGATCGAGGATGGCAGCAAGGTCTTTCAGTCTGCCCAGACCTTTCTGCTGTTGTTGCTGATCAAGCAATGCCGCCAGATCTTGGAGCTTGCGTGTGCCTTGTTGCTGTTGCTGATCGAGTATGGCGGCCAGGTCTTCCAGCTTGCGCGTACCGCCTTGTTGCTGTTGTTGGTCAAGGATGGCAGCGAGATCCTGTAGCTTGCGCATGCCACCTTGCTGTTGTTGTTGGTCGAGGATGGCAGCGAGATCCTGTAGCTTGCGCATGCCGCCTTGCTGCTGCTGTTGATCGAGGATGGCGGCGAGATCCTGCAGTTTGCGCATGCCACCTTGCTGCTGCTGTTGATCGAGGATGGCGGCGAGATCCTGTAGTTTGCCTATACCCTTTTGCTGCTGTTGCTGATCAAGCAAAGCCGCCAAGTCTTGCAGCTTGCGGGAACCCTGTTGCTGCTGCTGGTCGAGTATGGCGGCCAGGTCCTGTAGTTTGCGTGAGCCCTGTTGCTGTTGTTGATCGAGGATGGCGGCAAGATCCTGTAACTTGCGCATACCTCCTTGCTGTTGCTGCTGATCAAGGATGGCGGCCAAGTCCTGTAGCTTCTGTGCGCCGCCGGGCTGAGATGAGGCGGTCAAGGCCTCAAGAACTTCGAGCAATTTCTGCATTTCATCCTCCCGATTGGGGTGGTTCAGAGATAAAAGCAGTTCCTAGAGCCGCGCGTGTGCTGCCTGCGACTCATGCTGCTTTGCTGTTGTGCCCGTCAATGCATGCTCCCTGATGTCGCCTTGTTGTCGTTTGATGGCGTCGACACGAAGGTGTCGCCCAAAAAACTCGGCGATGCTGATCAGCTTGTCATCAGGTAATGATGTGAGGACTGCTAGGTCGTCCTCTGACAAAGGGAGTCCGATAGACTCGGCGGCGGTGCGCGGCGACTGCAGAAAAAGCTCGGCATATGGACGGTCCAGCAATACCCGAACCAGCACCTGAATCGTGGCGCTTGCATCCATTGCGCATCCTCCTAATGCCACAGTCTCTTGACTGTACGGCTGACGCGCTGTGCAAGGGAACGAAGCATACTGCCCGCTTCATGTCTTGCATGCGCGATCAGGGCCGAACCAACTTGTCTCTGCTGTGGATGCCTCAGACTAGCAACCTCTTGCCGCTGACGCATCATCCATACTGATGAAGGGGTGGCGGTTTCCTGACTTAGGGTCGGAAAACGCACCGGCAGACAGCTTGCTGGAGCATGGGGTTGGCGCTGAATCAGTGCGAGGATGAGCGGTGTATGTTCGCTATGTGACTGATATGTAAGGGGTGGATGAACCAGTGCGGGCTGCCGGAAATGTGGCGATTTCAATCGTTGGTACTATTTACTCCCGCAATTGGCGCAAGATGCCTGCCGCGATGGCCTCCAGCGGTAACACTTCGTCCACTGCACCTGCGCGTACCGCTTCCTTGGGCATGCCAAACACCACGCAACTGTCTTCATCCTGTGCCAGGTTGTAGGCCCCTGCCTGCTTCATTGCCAGCATACCCTGGGCGCCGTCGGCACCCATGCCGGTGAGGATGACGCCCACGGTACGCTTGGCGCTCAGTTGGGCGATGGAATGAAACAGCACATCTACCGCCGGTCTATGCCGGTTGACCCGCTCGGTGGCCAGCAGTCTACAGCAGAGATGGCCGGTTTCACGTTCCAATGCAAGGTGGTAGTCACCTGGCGCGATATAGACATGGCCGGGGCGCAGGCGCTCGCCATGTTCCGCTTCCTTGATGGTGAGGGCGCAGATACCGTTGAGGCGGTTGGCGAATGGCTGGGTAAAGGCGGGGGGCATATGCTGCACCACGACGATGGGTGGCATCTCGGCTGGCAAGCCCAAAAGCACGGTCTGCAAGGCTTGGGTACCACCGGTAGAGGCGCCGATGGCGACTAGCCGGGTGTGCATGATATTGCTGCTGACGCCAGCGATGGCAGGCGCGGGCTTGGCCACGGAAAGGTTTGTGGCCCTGGGCTGGCGCAAGCTTAGGCGTGCGCCGGCCGCCATGCGGAGCTTTTCGACTATCTCTTCGCCAGCCTCGCGCAGGCCCCGCTGCAGGTCGCGCGGTTTGGCCACGCAATCGACGGCACCCAGCTCCATGGCACGCAAAGCGGTGTCAGAGCCGGCACCGGTTAGTGTGGAGATCATGATGACCGGTGTGGGTTTGAGCCGCATCAGTTTGTCGAGGAAATCCAGCCCGTTCATCCTGGGCATTTCGATATCGAGGGTGATGGCGTCGGGTGAGAGTGTGCGGATCAGCTCGCGTGCAGCCAGCGGGTCTGGTGCCGCGCCGACGACCTCCATATCGGGCTCGGCATTGATGATGCTGGTCAGCAGCTTGCGCATGAGCGGGGAGTCATCCACCACAACCACGCGTAATGTTTTTTTCATCGCTGCTTCTCCGGTGCATGGGGCACAAACAACTCCACCGAGCCTTCGATATTGTCGCGTTGCAAATGGGCTCGGTAATCCAGCTCACGCTGAAGGATGGTGTCGTTGTGCAGCACGGTAATTCGCTTCACCCGAACCTTGCCACTGTCGCTGAAGAAATAGACTTTGCGTGGCTGCTGTCCCAGCAGATCTTCCGCCACGATAGGTATACCTTCGTCATGTAGGTAGTGCTGGATGAATGCGGCATTGCGCTTGCCTATGTTGATGGCACCCATGCCATGCAATACATCGCCGCCGCCAAACACCTTGGCTTCCACATAGCGCCGTTCTGCCCCTAGTTTGAGCATGTCATTCAATAGGGCTTCCATGGCGTAAGCGCCGTAGCGGGTGGGTAGGCCTATTAGCGGGTGGGCGGTATCGCCACGGCCATCGGGTAGCATGAAGTGGTTGAGGCCGGCAATGCCGTTGATGCGGTCACGCAGACAGACGGCAATGCAGGAACCCAATACGGTGACCAGTAAGGTTCCACGGCCAGTGGCGTAGTACTCGCCCGGTAATATCTTGGCGGCCTCGCGTTCAAAGTGTTTGTCGTAATAGCGATTGGGGGCCGCTTTTTCTTGCCTGCGCTCGTTCATGGCCGCGGCCCTTTGGCACGGTAGGCCGTCTTGCCCACTGTCTCCAGTATCAGTCCACTGCCTTGGGGATTTTCCGAGTGACCCAGAAACAATACGCCCTGGGGTTTGAGCTGGCTGACCAGCCTGGCGGTCAGGGTGTACTGGTCTTCGCGCTTGAAGTAGATCAGCACGTTGCGACAGAAGATGAAGTCAAATTGTCCGGAGATGGGCCAGCGGGAGTCCAGCAGGTTGCAGGGCATGAAGCTGACCATGCGCATGAGGTCGGCACAGACTCTGGCGTAGCCGTGGCGCTTGCCGGTTCCGCGCTGGAAAAACTGCCGTATCCGCTCCTGCGGCATCTTTGTGACTCGCTCTATCGAATAAATACCCTGCTCGGCATGGGCCAATGCACGGATGTCGATGTCGCTTGCGACGATTTCCACAGGAGTATCGAAGCGGCCGTAGACCTCGGCGACGGTCATGGCGATGGTATAGGGCTCTTCACCGGTAGATGCTGCTGCGCACCATATGCGACTGGGTTCACGACCTCGCGTATGTAGTAGATCGCTTAGCATTTCGAAATGATGGGGTTCGCGGTAGAACGCTGTCAGATGGGTGGTGAGTGCGCTGGTAAAGTCTTCCCATTCGGGGTGGGTGGCGTCCTCGCACAGGAGGGTAAGGTAGGAATTGATGCTGGATAGGCCTAGCGCTCGTACGCGCTTGGAAAGGCGGTTGTAGACCATGTGCTGTTTGCACTCGGCCAGTACCAAACCTGCCCGCTCACGTATCATCTCACGGGCCAACTGGAAGTCGCTCCCGGTGTAGGCGAAGTCGCGTTGGGCATGGAGCAAGCGGGGTGAGCCGGGCGCATTACCCTTCATTGCGGCTCCCCACTTGTGTCATGCCGTTCTGGCTGGACAATCAGAACTCCGACCAATCCTCGTCGTCCTGCTTTCCCGCTGCCACCGGTTGGGCTGCCTTGGCGACGGCGGGGTGAGCCGATTTGGCGATTGGTTTGTGACCCACAGCCTTGTTTGCTGGACGGTTGGCAACATGGCGTGGGGCAGGGCTGCTGCGTACGCTGCGTACATCGTCCAGCTTGAAGCGGTTGACGGCTTCCATCAGCAGGCGCGCCTGGTCTTGCAGCGAGCCGGCGGCGGCGGCGGCTTCTTCCACTAGCGCGGCGTTCTGCTGGGTCACTTCGTCCATTTGAGTCACGGCCGTGTTGACCTGCTCGATGCCGGAACTCTGCTCGGCCGAGGCATTGGAGATGTCCCCCATGATGCCGGTAACCTTGCGTATGCTGCCAACCACTTCTTCCATGGTAATGCCGGCGCGATCCACCTGGGCGGTACCCACGGTCACGCGCTCCACCGAGTCGCCGATCAAGGATTTGATCTCTTTGGCTGCGGCTGCCGAGCGCTGCGCCAGGCTGCGCACCTCGCCTGCCACAACGGCAAAGCCACGGCCCTGCTCGCCTGCGCGGGCGGCCTCGACTGCGGCATTCAGGGCCAGGATATTGGTCTGGAAGGCAATGCCGTCGATGACGCCGATGATGTCCACGATCTTCTTGGACGATTCATTGATCTCGGCCATGGTGGTGACCACTTGGCCCACGGCCTCGCCACCCTTTTGGGCAATCCCGCTGGCGCCTTCGGCCAGGCGGTTGGCTTCTCGGGCATTCTCGGCATTCTGTTTTACGGTGGAGGTCAGTTCCTCCATGCTGGCGGCAGTTTCTTCCAGGCTGGCGGCTTGCTCCTCGGTACGCTGGGAAAGGTCGATATTGCCAGCGGCAATCTCCTGCGAGGCCGTATTGATGGTCTCCACGCTGGTGCGAATATCCCCCACGATCTGCAGCAGACCGTCATTCATGGCACGTAGCGCCTTGATCAACTGACCGGTTTCGTCGTTGCGATCGGTTTCTATCTTCTGGGTCAGGTCACCGGCGGCCACACCCTCGGCCAATGCCACAGCCTGGCGTATGGGCTGCACTACCGAGCCAGTAATCATCCAACCTGCCACGATGCCTATCAGCAATGCAATGACGGCCACGGCGATCATCAGGTTGCGGGCGAACAGGTAGTTGGCGTAGGCCTCGTCGTATTTTTCCGCTGCTGCTGCCATCTGGAACTCGATGAACTCGGAGACGGCAGCTTCCAATTTATCCTGTGCCGCTTTGAGTGGACCATGCAGCATGACCGTGGCTTCGGCATTCTTGTTTTCACCGCCTAGGCGCAAGACTTCCTTCTCTATCGGTTCGGTTTGCGTGCTGAGCTCATGCAGCCTGACCAGGCGTTTTTTTCCGCCCTCGGAGAAGGTCAGCTCATCTAGCTTCTTTATGGTGGCATTGAAGTCGGAGACCGATTTGGCGTACACCGCCCGGCTCTGTGTCATGCCGGCCTCATCGGTATAGAGAATGACGTCTCGCATGGCGATGGTGCTGGCATTGACGGCAGCAATCAGATCATTGGCAAGCTTGACCACCACCGCTCGGCGATTGGCCATATCGTCCAGGTCGTTGGCAAGATTGCTCATGCGGTTGATGCTGATGGCAACAACGGCGATCAGCAGAATCAATATCAAGCCAAAGCCAAAGCCAAGCCGCAAACCTATTTTCCAGTTCTTCATTTTCCCCACTCCCTTAGCTAACGATTTCTTGCTTAAGCCGCGCTGGCTGCTGCATCCGCTACTAATTCCATCTCTCGCCCAGTCATCAGTTTTTCGATATCGACCAGGATCAGCATGTGCTCGTCCATGGGGGCCAGCCCCACGATGTAGGCGGTGTCTACCGCAGCACCAAAATCCGGGGTGGCCTGCACGATGTTGTCAGTCAGGGCAACCACATCCGAGACCCCGTCGACCACGGCGCCCACTACCCGACCCGCCAAGTTGAGGATGATGACCACGGTAAATTCGCCATAGCTGGGCTCGCCGATGGCGAACTTCACCCGCAGGTCGGTGATCGGTACGATGGCGCCACGCAGGTTGATCACACCCAGGATGAAAGGGGGCGCGTTCGCAATGCGGGTGGGGGGCTCAAAGCCGCGTATCTCCTGCACCTTGAGGATATCGATGGCGTATTCCTCTTCCCCCAGGGTGAAAACCAGGTGTTCACGGCTGTTGCTGTTGTGTTCCATGCCTGCTCCTTCCTGCGTCGCTGTTAGGCCTTGCGCGCCAGTGCGCTGACATCCACGATCAACGCCACCCGGCCATCACCCAGGATGGTGGCGCCCGACATGCCTTTAACCCTGCGGTAGTTGGCTTCCAGATTCTTGACCACCACCTGCTGCTGGCCCAGCAGTTCATCTACCCACAGTGCCATTTGCTGATTGCCTGATTCGATCAGCATAACGATGCCTTCGGTCGGCTCACTGGATTTGGGTGTACAGCCCACCACCTCGTGCAGGGCAATCAGTGGCAGGTAGTCATTGCGTACTTGCACCACCCGTCCCCGGCCGTTGACGGTGCGGCACTGCTCGGCGACGGGTTGTAGCGACTGACGTATGGCATTGAGCGGCAGGATGTAGGTTTCACCGCCACTGCCCACCAGCATGCCGTCCAGAATGGCCAGGGTCAGCGGCAGCCGTATCCGCATGGTGGAGCCGAAGCCAGCCATGGATTCAATCTCGACGCTGCCGCCCATGGACTGGATGTTCTTGCGTACCACGTCCATGCCTACGCCACGGCCCGAAACATCGGTGACCTCGGCGGCAGTGGAAAAGCCTGCTTCGAAGATCAGCATCCAGACATCCTGATCCGTCATGCCTTCGGCCAAGGACAAGCCGTTTTCGCGGGCCTTGGCCAGGATGCGTTCACGGTTCAGGCCGGCGCCATCATCGCGGACCTCGATCACTACATTGCCACCCTGCTGGAAAGCGGCCAGGGTGAGCATGCCGGTCTCTGGCTTGCCGCGGGCAACGCGGGTCTCGGTTGATTCGATGCCATGGTCCAGGCTGTTGCGTACCAGGTGGGTGAGCGGGTCCACCAGCTTTTCTACAAAGCCTTTATCAAGTTCGGTCTGCTCGCCTACCAGACGCAGTTCTACCTTCTTACCCAGCTTGGTGGCCAGATCGCGCACCACGCGGGGGAAGCGGCTGAACACGGTGGACATCGGTATCATGCGGATGGACATCACCGATTCCTGCAGTTCGCGGGTATTGCGCTGCAGTTGGTCTATGCCAGCCAGCAGTCGGGTATGTAGTAAGGGGTCCAGGCCTGAGGCACTCTGTGCCAGCATCGATTGGGTGATGACCAGTTCGCCCACGAAGTTGAGCAACTGATCCACCTTGGTCACATCCACCCGTATGGTGGTGGCCTCGCCCTTGTCGCCAGCACGGCGGTTATGCTGGGCGGACTCTGCCAATTTGCTAGCCTCCCCGGCCTTTGCTGCTGCAGCCTGGGCTTCGGCTTGCTCGGCCAGTCGCGCGGCTTCTGCTTGCTTGACGGCCTCGGCATCGAGATAGCCGTAGTCGACTCCTTCTCTGCCGGAGGGGGCATCTTGGGCGATGCTGGGTAAGGGTTCGAAGAAGCCATAGTCGGTGTCGCCCATGCCGGCAGGGGTATCGGCTTGCGACGGCAGCGGCTCGAAGAATCCGAATGCTTCGGTGGCTTGGGCAGGTGTATCGTCAAAGAAACCGAAGTCCTTGCCTTCGCTGGCAGCGCTGGTAGGGAGCGAGGTGACACTCACTGCGGCAGGTGGTGGGGATCCCGGGGGGGGAATTTGCAGTTCGAACCGGTCAGACGGCAGCACAAACGCCAGTGATTCGCGCAGATCTTCATCGGAATCCAGGCTTCGTATGGCCAATTGCAGCAGCAAGAGATCACCCTCATGCTGACGGGCGAGTTCAGTGACGACACCTAGATTGGCTATTGATGCGAGCAGATCTCTGGTATCGGTGGTGGGGTCCAAGCGTAGGTTCAGACGCCAGTCTTTCGGCGATGTTGCGCGTGTTGAGGTGTATGCGTGCGCCTCTTGGGCGTCTGGTGGTGTCTCGCCAGCGGCGCGCTCCAGCGCTTCCAGCGCGCTTTGAACCGTGGCGATACTTTCCGGATCTGGTGTCGCGCCATCGCGGTGTACCGCTACCATATACGCCAGTACATCACCGGTGCGGAGAAAGACGTCCACCATCTCTGGGGTAATGGCCATGCGCCCCTTGCGGACTCTGTCGAGCAGGTTTTCCAGGATGTGGGTGAGCGCAGCCATGTCATTGAAACCAAAGGTACCAGCTCCCCCTTTGATGGAATGCGCTGCTCGAAATATGGCGTTAAGGTCTTCGCTATCGGGCGCATTCAGGTCCAGCCCCATTAGCAGCGACTCGAAACTGACCAAGTGTTCTTCGGCTTCTTCAAAGAAGGCGCCAAAGAACTTGCTGAGATCGACTTCCATCCTTGCTCCCCAAGGCTGACAGCTTAGGCTGTCAGGCTATCTGCCGGTAGTTGCCTGCAGGCCTTACAGTGACTAGTCGGTACAAGTCCGGTCACGATGCAACACAGGGCCTTGCTGGCTACTCCAGATGCGCTTCAGCCCTATGTTGGGCTGTTGTCATAGTGCTTGGCACGCCGTTGGCACCCTTGCCAGTGGCAGTATCATTTGGTGGTCCTACGGCTACTTGGTGGCAACCAGCCAAGCCTAGCCTATTAGTTTTCTAACCACGTCGACCATGGTCTGCGGGTTGAATGGTTTGACTATCCACCCTGTCGCGCCTGCGGCGCGGCCAGCTTGCTTCATTGCGTCGCTGGATTCGGTGGTTAGCATGAGGATGGGTGTGGTCTTGTAGGAGGGGAGGCTGCGCAGGGCCTTGATCATGCTGAGGCCGTCCATGCCAGGCATGTTCTGGTCGGTGATGATGAGGTTGCAGGGATTGGACTTGGCCTGGTTGAGGCCGACATTGCCGTCGCCTGCTTCAATCACCTCATAGCCAGCATTCTTGAGGGTAAAGCTCACCATCTGGCGGATGGAAGGGGAGTCATCAACAGTCAATATGGTCTTCATGATTTGCTGCTCGCTCCTCGAATACCGAGTGGGGTGGCTCTGCTAGCACACCAGCGGTATGTGGTTGAGATGCGTTGCTACAGCCATGAGCATCTGAAAATCCCGATACTCAGAACAGGTCTACGCCGCCTTGGCTGATGTTGTTTTGTGCTACCGGGTTATGGGCCAAACTAGCCACGGTTTCATCCAATTTGGCCTGACAGCGCGCCAACGCTTCGTTGCCACCACCGGCCTGCAAGGCCCTGCGGCACTCCGCTGCTGCGTCGGCTGCCACCAATAAACCATCGAGCCGCCGCCGCGCATGGACCAGCAGCTGGTTCACCATGTCCTGGAACTGCAGCGCCATGGTGGCATCGGCAATACCACCCTCGGTGGTGCGGGCAATATCGTGAAGTGAGCCAAGTGCCTGGTCCTGATTGTCATGCAGTCTCTTCAGGTCGACCA
The DNA here is from genome assembly GCF_030160395.1 of Chitinimonas prasina. Classification (GTDB taxonomy): domain Bacteria; phylum Pseudomonadota; class Gammaproteobacteria; order Burkholderiales; family Chitinimonadaceae; genus Chitinimonas; species Chitinimonas prasina. The sequence goes on along the minus strand of NZ_BSOG01000004.1, from coordinate 207,894 downwards.
AGGTATTGTCGACGTTATGGCGCACCCGTTCGGTTTCTGCACCCTGCCGACTGGCCAGTTCTCCGGCAGCAGATTCCATGCTGACGATGCTGGAGCGCACACCGCCCATGTGGTCACGGATGCGTGTACTGAAATCGCGGGTATGCTGTGACAACTTGTGGACTTCCTCTGCCACCACGGCGAAGCCACGGCCTGCTTCGCCTGCGCGGGCGGCCTCTATGCTGGCGTTGAGCGAGAGGAAATGTATCTTCTTGGCGATATCATCCAATCCCGCCAATTGCTCGATCATCTGGTTGACCCGGCCACTCATGGCGATCATTTCGTCAGTCAACTGGGTGGCGGTAGCGCTGTTCTCCGCCATCACTTTGCCCACGGTACTTAGCGTGTCACCTGTTTCGTTGATCAATGCTTCGGCGCCGCTACCCAAACTACCCTGGGCAATATCCTGCTGCTGGCGCGCCGAGACGGCGATGACGGTGAAGCTGCGGGTAAGGCTGGAAATAGCGTCATTCAGCAGGCTTTGCACTTGGCTTACTTCATCACTGGCGGCACGGCTTTGTTGCCTTAGTAGTGTGTCCAGCGATTGGTTCAGGCGTGTATCCACCACCGGAGGTTGCTGCACATCATGTGTGGGGAGTACTTGGCTGCCATAGGCTAGTGGGGTCGGTCGCCAGAGTGCCACAGCCAATGCTGCCAGGGCGGGCAGGGGGAGCAACCATGCAGGAGCGGACAAGACCAGCAGTATGCCGCTCAAAACGAGCGCAACCAGGAAAACCGCAGGACGGAACAAGCTCGCTCCTCTCAAAAACAATTTTTAGGCTGTGTATCAGTGGAAAAGGCAAGCGATGTTTCGATATGCCGTACTCCAGGCAGCCGACACCCTTTTAATTTCGGGCGTATGCTTCTTTATCCGTGGCGTACTGCAGGAATGCAAGGTGACCATGGAACTTTTTTGCAATCTTGCTTTGGGGATGACCTACGCCATAGCAGTGAGCGTGGCGTACACTAGAAATATAAGCACACCCTATATGTTCGGTACCGAATTAAAGGCGGACACCATGTTTGGTTTCAAAAAGAAGGAGCCCTATCTGACCGTGTCTTGCAAAGGACGCAAGCTGGATGGGCAGGCAGTGCTGGCACTGCAGGTGGCGGAGCTGGATTTGCCGGCCATTGTGAAGAGGGCCGATACGGTGGAGGCCTGCAGCCGCGTGTCGTTCGGCAAGATCTATCAGAAACCTGGTACCTTGCTGGATGACAACGATACCGACGATCAAGGCTATACCGCGCGGTTTGACAAGATCACCAAATCCATCGGGGTCAACTTGCGGCAGGGTTATATGCGCCAGACCTTGGTATTTGCGACGCGCGATCCTGATACCGTTTGCGCCGAATTGGGCCTGAGCCTGGAAGTGGAAGGGCCGTCTGAGCCCACCGTGAGCTAGAAGTGGGATTCATGCGCTACGGCTTGCCTTGCATGGCCGGTATATTGAATATTCTTGCCTTGTGGATATTGACTGCTACGCCAGCTATGGCGGCCAGCACGACGGATTGTGCCCGCCCCTGGCGATTGGGTTACACGCTGTTCTGGCTTGATGCGGAAGGAGACCAGCCCGCCCGCCCGGGTTCTGTACGGGGGGTGGATTACGACCTGATCAATGAGCTGGCCCGTCGCGTGGGGTGCTCCACCATACAGATGCAGATGCCGCTTACCCGGGTGCTGAAGCAGGTGGAGAGTGGTGGCGTGGATATCAATGGGCAAAAGGTCTGCACCCCTGAGCGGGGTCGCTACGCTTGGCTTTTGCCCTATCTGCGTGGCAAGAACCACATCCTGTTCAGGCGCGACCAGGGCTTTCCCGCGAAGATGCAGGATGCGCTGGCCGATGATCGTCTACGCATCGGTGTAGTACGCGGTGGCGTCTATGGTGCTGCCTACGACAACCTGCTGTTGTCGTTCCGGGCTCGTGGCAAAGTGGTGGAAGAGCCCGATCTGGATAGCCTTTACAGGGTGTTCAGGCTGGGCCGTGTCGGCGCGATCATCTCGACGCCGCCAACCTATCAGGCCATGCTGGGCCAGCGTTATCTGGATGAACAGGTGATGGTGGTGGATTGGGCGCCCGATGAACCGGTTTACCCGGTCTGCCTGCTGTTGTCGCGCAAGAACTTCAATGCGGAACAGGCTGCCAATGTGGCGGCGGCCCTCAAGACCATGCGCCAGGATGGCACCATACAGCGGATACTGGCGCGCCACCTGGGGGAAAAGGTGGGGGGTAGCCTGTTATTGTCGGCGGATACACCGGCGTTGCTGGATACACCGCGCTGAGGGCGTGGGTGTAATCCTTTGCTCCAGGCAGGCTGGCCAGAGCAAGGCCAGCCTGTATCTCGAGGTACGCTCAATCTAGTTTCAATGCCTCGGCTATGCCAGACCACGGCACATATTTGAAGTTCTGTGGGCCATCAGGCAGGCGCTTATGGCCATCCTGCACCACCAGCATGCCCTCCTGCCAGCCCGTTCCCAGATTGGCTGAGGTGACATCCAGGCCATCGGTTTCGGATGCGGCATCGATGCCACGATCCAGATTGATGCCGACCCGGAAAGCACCCCGGTAGCGATAGGGCGCCTGCGCATCCAACACCACATAGCTGTCATTGCCCTGGCTGGAGACCAGCAGGTAGGTGTGGCGGGGGCCGTGGTACAAGGCCATACCCTCTACATCGGCCTGCAGACGCCGGCCTACCGGCAAGATCAGGCGTGCCTGGCTGGGGGCGTCGGCACGCGCTGAGGTAGTCCATACGCCCTTGTCCTCTTCGCCGAAAAACAACACGCCCTCGGCATCATGGGCGACGCAACCCTCAGGCTGGCTGCCGGTGCGGAACTCACGTAGCAGCTGGCCTTGCAGCTTGCCGTCCTGCATGGTCAGGCGGTAATGCAGGAAGCGGCCATCCTTGTCGTTGACGAACGCTTCCAGCCCGCCACCCTTGGGCTGGTAGAGGCAGACACCGTAGATGTCCTGCTGCCCGGTAGGTATGCGCCCCAGTTCGCTGACCACGCCATCGCTGTCGATGTTGAACACCACCAAGGCCAGATCATCGCGGTGGGTGGCTACCGCGAGATCCAGCGTCTGCGTGCCGAGCTTGACCTGTTGGCGTATGTCCACATTATTGAGGCGGCCTACGGCCAGCAGTTGCTGCTCCTTGCCCTGAAGGTCGTAGACCAGCAATCCTTGCTTCTTATTGGTGCCCAGCACACGGCTGTCGGCACGGTTGGATGGATTGATCCAGATAGCGGGGTCGTCGGCGGCGTCACCGAGCTTGGCTACCGGGTCTGTCTGCGCCAGCGGCAGGACGATGGGTAGCGTGTCTGGCTTGGTGGGGGCTTTGGTTGGCCAACGGCTAAGCTGCCACTGGGCTGTGTGGGCATCACGTACCAGGACGCCCTGCGCCAGGACGCCCTGAGCCAGGATGCCCTGCGCCAGGCTGGCTATGCCATCACGCTCCTGCGCCTGCGGCACGCTGCGGAGGTATTGCCAGGATTGACCAACGTAACGCACCAAGTGTAACGCCATGCCAGCCTGATCGAGTACCGCCACCCCGCCGGGCAGTGCCACCACTTGGCTGGCGCCACCCTTGAGCTTGCCATAAGGCTGTTTCAGTAGTATCGCCTGGCGCTGGAATGGGCGCTCGGCATCGGCTGGGTAGGCCCAGACACCAAAGTCCTCTTCCACCAGCAATAACTGGCGGCTGGCATCATCGACCTGACAGTGGACCACGCCTGGGGGGAGTGACAGATTGCGTACCTTACGGGCTGGGCTTGCCGATAGCAACCATTGTTCCCCCTGGCCTTCTTCGCCGATCAAAAACGCGTGCAGCAGGGCCTGCGGGTCACGATAGAGGCAGAGTGCTTCCACGCTGAAATGCGTAGCCGGCAATGTCGCTAGCCTTTGCAGCTGGCCGGGCCTGGCATCTAGTAGCTGTACTTGCTGGCTGCCGTAGTCGACCACGGCCGCGATATGGCCGCGTGCATCCAGTTGCGTGGATTTAATGGCCAGCCGGCCAATTTCTTGGCCTTGCCCGTCCAGCTGCCGTAATTGATGCTGCTCGCGGGCCAGCCAAAAGCCGCCATCCAGTGCGGCCAGTTGTTCTGCCGGGTGTACGGCGGCGGGCAGGCCGGTGGGTTGGGCCGAAGCGATCAAGCTGGCCAGATAAAGTACCGTAACGATAGTTTTTTTCATCGATTTGTTCTCGCGTCTACGGATCAATTGAGTGTGTACTTCAGGCCGAGCTTGTAGGTGCGGCCATAGGTCTCGAACTGGGCATTGTGGCGGCGCTGACCCATGTAGGCGTAGTAGGGCTCATTGCCCAGGTTCAAAGCCTCGAAGCTCAGCATCATGGCCTTGCCCAGCTTGTAGCTGGCGGAGAAGTCGTACTGGGTCTGGCTTGCTACATAGAGATCGCGGCGGGCGTCCAGTACATCGCTGACCTCCAGCAGATAGGCCGACTTGTAATTGGTGGCCAGGCGCAGGCTGACGGGGCCACTTTCGTAGCCCAGCGTCAGGTTGGCCGTACGGTCTGACTGGCTGGGCAGGGGAATATCACGCGCCACCATCCGGCCCAAGTCTGCATCGTAACGGCTGATGCTGGCGATGGAGTCGGAAAAGGTGGCATTGGCTGACAGCAGCCAGCCCTGGGCGAATGACTGTACGTAGTTCAGTTCCACGCCACGGACGCTGGCCCTGCCGCCGTTGGCAAAGCTGCTCGCCTCGTCAAAGTCTGTCCAGCGGCCGGTACCGGCCAGGTCGGTGCCGTAGATGAAGTTGTCCATGCGCTTGTGGAATACATAGGCCGACAGGGTGCCGGCTGTGCCCAGGCGCTGCTCCAGACCGAGGTCCAGGTTGCGTGATTCCAGCGGCTTGAGGTCGGGGTTGCCAAAGCTGGCTTCATCGCCATCAATGACAAAGCCGGGCGCCATCTGACCGAAGGTGGGGCGCACCACGGAATGCGTCAGCGCCATCCGCAAACTGGTGTGTCGATCCAGATCATGGCGGGCGTGCAGCGCAGGCAGCCAGTGGTGGTATTTGCGCGCTGTGTGGCTGGAGATGAAGCTGCCATTTTCCAGGCCGGTGCCGTCTGCCTTGAGCCGGGTGCCTTCATAGCGCACCCCCGCCAGCCAGCGCCAGTCTCCAGTTTCGAACTGGGCTTGCAGATAGGCGGCGCGAATCTTTTCCGCCAGGCTGAAGTCATTCACGCGGGAGCCTTCTTCATCGGCATAGGCCGTGCGGTCCAGCTTACCTAGCAGGCTATGTATCTTGCTGGCATCAATACGTGGGCCAAAACGGCCCAGCTTCCAGTCTGCTGCACCGTCACTGTAGTGGCTCAGCTGAAGCTGGCTTTCGTTCAGGCCGGCGTCGTCGAGATCCTCGAACAACCAGATGTCTTCGTCGCCGGTTTTTTCGCGATGGCTGGCCTTGCCACCGAACTTGAGCCTGATGTCGGCCTGACCCAGCTGCAGGTTGCGTGCAAGATCAAGGCGGAGGTGGCGTTCACTGTCCTTGAACTGGGTATGTGCCAGCTCGACCTCCTTGAGGCCATAGGCCTGGGCGTCGTACAGGCTGGCAGGCCCCACCAGGGTAGGTTGCTCACCATTGTGGAAGCCGACATCGTCAAAGCTGTCGCTCCCCTCGAATGCGGCACCGGCTATGTGGTCGGGGGTGGTCTCGCTGGCACGGCTGATACCCCCGGCAAGTTTGAGCTGCCATGGCCCAAGCTGCTGCTCGGTACCCAGCGTCAGCGACAGTATCTTCTGGGTTTCCTTGCGTGACTTCAGTTCGCGGGTGGATTCAGCCTCACCCAGCTCGCCAGCATCCTGCGCTTCATCAAACTCGATGACATGCGCCTGCCGCTCTTCGGTGTCGCTATAGCGGCTCAGCAGGGTACGGGCATAGTAGCGCTGGCCGGCAGCGGCTTTGTAATCCAGATTGAAAGCCATTCCCAGTCGCTCGCGCGTGATCAGGTAGTTGCGGTTCTCAAACTCTTCCAGCAGCACCTTGTCGTCGTCAAAGTCCCAGTTGCCGCCGGTTTCGATATTAGCGGAGCCGAACTTGCGTTTTTCCAGGCTTAAACCTGCAGCCAGGCCCAGTTTTCCGTCCAGGTAACGGTCGGCATAGGTCGTGGCGATCTTGGGGCTGGTCTGGCCGGTATGCTGGTCATGGCTGGCTTCTGCCTCGAATGAGCTGAATCGGCCAGGGTAATCGAATGCCGAGACGGTCTTGACCTCCACCGTGCCGCCGATGGAGTTAGCATCCTGATCGGGGGTAAGGGTTTTCTTCACCTCCAGCGAGCGTATGAGGGCGCTGGGTATGACATCCAGCATCACGGCACGACGATCGCTCTCGGGCGAGGGAATCAGCCCGCCATTGATGGTGACGCTGTTGAGATCGGGCCCCAGGCCGCGAACACGGATATATCGGCCCTCGCCCTGGTCGCGCTCCACCGAGACACCAGGTACGCGCTGCAAAGCTTCGGCGGCATTGGTGTCTGGCAGGGCGCCGATGGCATCGGCGTGCACCACGCTGACGATGCTGTCATCTGCTTGCTGTACATCCAGTGCATTCCGGATGCGGGCGGCCTGGCCGGTTACCGTGATGGTTGATACCGGTGCTTCGTCGGCGGCATGCGTACCTTGCATCAGGCTTGCGATGCAGATAGCCATGACGGTACGGCATGGTGTGAGGTGCGACTTCATTGCTTCTCCCTGAGCGATGACGGCGGCTTGCCTGGTTGGCAGACCGCGCTTCGGGGAGGCAAGCTAGGGCGGGTAGATTGCGGTTTCATGACGTTGTCCCCAGCGGGGCGATTGAGGGGGCTTGGGCGGTCTATTTGGCCGTTGCGATGAGCCGGAATGCCCAGGGCAAAACCCAGTCTGGGTAAGGTGGCTGTACGAAAACCGAGGTGCCAGTGCCGGTAGATGAGCTGAATTGCCCCCCAAGGGGTTTGCAATGGTGCTGACATGCGCGAGCCGTAATCTGGCGGTCATCTTGGCAACGACGGTGTACCACCATGCTGCATCTCTATCGTGTTCCGCTGCTTGTGTTTGGGTTGGCCTTGCTAGGCCTGCTGTTGCTCTACCAAGGCCTGGGCGAACTCAAACCAAGGGCTGACTGGCAGTGGATGGATGTCGTGGGTGAAGGCGGTACTGCGTTGATGGCCACGATATGGCTGCTGCAGATATTGAGCAGCAGACCACGGGGCAGGGTAACGGCCTTGCTGGGGCTGGGTTTGGCAGGGGTAGCGCTGGGTGGAGCGGCGGATTGTCTGGACGAATTCTTTCGCCTGCAAGCGGGTGCGAACTGGGACAACTGGCTGGAATCGGTGCTTGGTCCCCTGGGTATGCTGACACTGACGGCAGGGCTGTACTTCTGGCGCCAGGAGCAGTTTTCCCTGAATGAGCAGCTACTCAAGCGCGAGCGGCTGTTTCGTGATCATCGGGCATTTGATCGTATCACCCAGCTGGCCAATGCCGAGTACCTGCAGCAGCAGGTGGCGCTGGAGCGGGCAGCGCGCCCACAAGCGCCTTGCTCGCTGATATTGCTGGATATAGACCGGTTTCACGCGATCAATCGGGCCTATGGGCATGGTGAAGGAGATCGCCTGCTCCAGGCCATCAGCCAATTGTTGTTGCTGAACCTGGGTAACGACGACCTGCTGTGCCGCTATGCCGGCGACCGTTTTGCCATCCTGCTGCCAGGGACGGATCATGCCGCCGCCGGCCGCATCGCCAGCCACCTGCGCAGCGTGGTGGGCCAACTGGCCTGGCATACCCGGCAGCAAGGCATCCGGCTCCATCTAGGTGCCAGAGTGGTCAGCGCCGTGATGGCAGGCGATGTGGCTACGCAACTGGCTGCGCTGAATGCGGAGCTGGAACCCGCCATGCCGCTCCAGGCGCAGGCATCCTGAGCCCATGCTGGCCGATTGCTATAGCCGGGATACACCGCTGCTGCCTGCCATGCATCAGCCAGCCCTGCTGTCGTCGCTGGCGGCGCGGCGCGATATGGCAAGCGATATGCTGCTGCGCGGTACAGGCCTGGACGCGTTGGCCTTGAGCGAGGGGAGGGCAGCGGTCAGCCCCGCGCAGCTATTGGCCATGCTGGCCAATCTGGCCAAACAGGATGGGCAACGCGATGTGGCGTTCGAACTGGGGCAGCAATGGCTGCCTGGTCACTATGGCACTATCAGCCTGGCCTTGTTGCAAGCGCCTAATCTGGCTGAGGCCTTGTCCTTGCTGATAACCCATCAGGATCAGTTATGCCCGCTGCTGGGGCCCAGGTTACAGGTGGAAGGCAAGGAACTGCTGCTGTACTGGACCGACAGTGTGGGGGTGGGGGCCTTGATGCCGTTTCTGGTCGAGCTGCACATGACGGCTGTGAGCGCCCTGTGCCGCTGGCTGGCCGACAGGCCATTGCCCTGGCGCTACTGTTTCAATCGCACGCCACCACGCAATCTGGCGCAGCATCAGGTACATCTGGGTAGCCACCTGCAGTTTGGTTGCCAACTGGACGCCATGGTGCTGGATAGTGATTGGCTGCACCAGCCCTGGCCCCGTAGCAATCCTGCGGCCTATGCCATGCTGCAGCAGCAACTGCTCAGACAGGGCAGGCCGCAGTACAGCCTGGTGCAGGTACTGTACGACCACCTGCGCGCACAGATAGGCAATCCACCGACGCTGGAAGCGGCTGCTACCCTGCTGGCTACCAGCCCGGCGACCCTCAAGCGCCACCTGGCCAAGCATGGCACGCACTTCCAGGCCTTGCTGGACCTGGTGCGGACGCATGAATCACTGCGCCTGATGCAGTACCATGGCTATGGCCAGGAGGAGCTGGCACAGTATTTTGGTTTCCACGATGCCCGCAATTTTCGCCGCTCGTTCAAGCGGTGGACCGGCATGGCGGCGAGCTTGCCCTTTTCGTTGGCTGGTGCTCCCTGGTAGATGGCCGTTTTCGGCGCTTGTGAAAGGGCCGGCATACTGGCGCCTCGCAGCGGATGATGCCTGCGAGGCGCCGGTAAACGCGGTCTAGACCGCCTGGCCGAAGCGCAAGTCACCGTCTACGTAGTCCACCACTACCGTTTGTTTGGCGCTGAAGGCGCCGCCCAGTATGGCCTTGGCCAATGGGTTCTCGATTTCGCTCTGGATGGCGCGCTTCAAGGGGCGTGCGCCATAGACCGGATCGAAACCCGCAGTGGCGATGTGGCGTAGTGCCGCGTCGGTGACAGTCAGGCCCATGTCCATGGCAGCCAGCCTTGCTTGCAGACGCTGCAGCTGGATGCGGGCTATACCGGCGATCTGATCTTCGCCCAGCGCGTGGAACACCACGACTTCGTCTATGCGGTTGAGGAACTCGGGACGGAAATGGCCCTTGACCTCGCCCATCACGGCCAGCTTGACCAACTGGTAGTCGTCGGTGGCCATGGCCTGGATATGCTGCGAGCCCAGGTTGCTGGTCATCACGATCACGGTGTTCTTGAAATCCACGGTACGGCCCTGGCCATCGGTCAGGCGACCATCGTCCAGCACCTGCAGCAGCACGTTGAACACATCAGGGTGGGCTTTTTCCACCTCATCCAGCAGGATGACGCTATAGGGCTTGCGCCGCACGGCTTCAGTCAGGTAGCCACCTTCTTCATAGCCTACATAGCCGGGAGGGGCGCCAATCAAACGGCTGACCGAGTGCTTCTCCATGAACTCGCTCATGTCCACCCGGATGATGTGTTCCTCGGTATCGAACAGGAAGCTGGCCAAGGCCTTGCACAACTCGGTCTTGCCCACGCCGGTCGGGCCCAGGAACAGGAAGCTGCCATAGGGCTTGTTGGGGTCGGCCAGGCCGGAGCGGGAGCGGCGGATGGCGTCTGCCACCAGGGTGACGGCTTCGTTCTGGCCTACCAGGCGCTGGTGCAGGGCCTCTTCCATCTTGAGCAGCTTGTCGCGTTCGCCCGACATCATCTTGCTCACCGGTATGCCGGTGGCGCGGCTAACTACCTCGGCGATCTCCTCGGCGCCTACCTGGGTGCGCAGCAGCTTGTTCTGGGTGGGGCCGCTCTCGGCAGCCTCGGCGACATGCAGCTTGGCCTCCAGCTCGGGCAGCTTGCCATACTGCAGCTCGCTCATCTTCTGCCAGTCGCCACGCCGCCGCGCTTCTTCCATCTGCTGCTTGAGCTGTTCGATTTCTTCGCGGATGGCCTGGGAGCCCAATACCGCAGCCTTCTCGACCTTCCATATCTCTTCCAGGTCGGAGTATTCCTTCTCCAACCGGCCAATTTCTTCTTCAATCAAGCCCAGACGGCGAATGGAGGCCTCGTCCTTCTCGCGGCGGATGGCTTCGCGCTCGATCTTGAGCTGTATGGTGCGCCGCTCCAGCTTGTCCATGACTTCGGGTTTGGAGTCGATCTCCATCTTGATGCGCGAGGCAGCCTCGTCGATCAGGTCTATGGCCTTGTCTGGCAGGAAGCGGTCGGTGATATAGCGATGCGACAGCTCGGCAGCGGCCACGATGGCCGGGTCGGTAATCTCCACGCCGTGGTGTATCTCGTATTTCTCCTGCAGGCCACGCAGGATGGCGATGGTGGCTTCCACGCTAGGTTCATCCACCAGCACTTTCTGGAAGCGCCGTTCCAGTGCGGCATCCTTCTCGATGTATTTGCGGTACTCGTCGAGGGTAGTGGCACCCAGGCAATGCAGTTCGCCACGAGCTAGGGCTGGCTTCAGCATATTGCCAGCATCCATGGCGCCTTCTGCCTTGCCCGCGCCAACTAAGGTGTGGATCTCGTCGATGAAGATGATGGTATTGCCTTCGTCCTTGGCCAATTCATTGAGCACGGCCTTGAGGCGCTCCTCGAATTCACCCCGGTATTTGGCGCCCGCCAGCAAAGAGGCCAGATCGAGAACCAGCAGCTTCTTGTGCTTGAGCGATTCAGGTACTTCGCCATTGATGATGCGCTGGGCAAGACCTTCAACGATGGCGGTCTTGCCCACTCCGGGTTCCCCTATCAGCACCGGGTTGTTCTTGGTACGGCGTTGCAGTACCTGGATGGCGCGGCGTATTTCATCATCACGGCCTATTACCGGGTCCAGCTTGCCCTGGCGAGCTCGCTCGGTCAGATCCAGGGTGTATTTGCTGAGCGCCTCGCGTTTTTGCTCGGCATCGGCACTGTTGACGGCCTCACCACCACGCACGGCATCCACCGCGGCGGTGATGGCCTCCTTCTTGCCGCCGTTATCCTTGAGCAGGCGGCCGGTTTCGCCTTTGTCCTCGGTCAGGGCCAACAGGAACAGATCGGAAGAAATGAACTGGTCGCCACGCTTGGTCGCGGCCTTGTCTGTCAGGTTCAGCAGATTGGCCAATTCTTTCGAAACCGTGATCTCGCCGCCCGTGCCACTTACCTGTGGCAGGCGCTTGATGGCACCTTCCAACCCGGTGCGCAGGGGGTTGATGTTGACACCCGCACGCGCCAGCAAGGAGCCCGCTCCCGATTCGGCGTCGTAAAGCAGGGCCAGCAGGGTGTGCTGGGGCTCGATATAGCCATTGTCGTTGGCCAGGGCCAGGCTCTGGGCGTCCGCCAGGGCTTGCTGGAATTTGGTGGTCAGTTTGTCGTAGCGCATGGTGATGGCTCCCGTTGTTCAATGCTTCCTAGTTGGGGTAAGTCTGCGCTGTTTTCAAGCGGAAGCTGTGTAATCGGGCGATAGGTTTGATCTTGGTCAAAATTGCCGGGAACTTGTGCCGCCGCCTGGCTGACTACCTTGTTAGCGTACCCATGGCAGGCTGGCGAAGCACTCCGCAGCCTGGCAGTACGTCGCCAGGGAAATCGGCGCTCAGAGCCGATACAACAAGCTGCACCACGATGCGCGATGTGTCTTCAGTTACAGGACAGTCGCAGCGGATGTCACTGACCAGCCTTGCTTGGGTGGGCCTGCATGCCGGGCCGCACCGGTAGAGCGAAGCGGAGACCGGTTGGTGGCACTGAATGACACTTGCTGGTAACGGGCATGGCAAGCGTCCAATCGGGGGAGGATAGCCGTGGACTACACCCTGTTTGCCCAGACCGTCCTGCTATTGCAGGACAACCGGCTGGTGGTGATCGGACTTTGCCTGATATCGGCCATTCTGTTGTCGGAGTGGCTGCATCGCCTGCTGTCGCATCTGCCAGCGATTACCGGCTACCTGCTGACGGGCCTGTTGATGGGCCCCTATGTGCTTGGGGTACTGGATGGCGAGAACCTGACTCAGTTGAGCCTGTTCTCGGATATCGCCATCGGCATCTTGTTGTTCGAACTGGGGCGGCATCTGGACTGGCGCTGGCTCAGGGGCGAGCCCCGTCTGGTCATGCTGATCCTGCTGGAAAGTCTGGCGGTATTCTTTGCCGTCTATCTGCTGCTCTGGGGCGTGGGACTACAGCCCCTGGCGGCCGCACTGCTGGCGATCATTGCCATCACTACCTCTCCCTTGATACTGCTGCCGGTATTACGCGAATCGCGTGCTGAAGGCCGTGTCAGCGATTGGGCGCAGGTATTTGCTGCCGCCAATAACATGCTGGCCCTGGTGGCGGCGGTGCTGCTGGTCGCCCTTGCCCATCTGGCACAGACAGGTGGCTGGCAACAGGCGCTGATCGGACCCATGCGTGAACTGTTGGGCGGCTTGGCACTGGGTATGCTGGCAGCCTGGTTGACCTGCCGTTTTCTGCACTGGCTGCGGGCGCATGGCCCACACGATGTGCTACCTACCTTGTTTTTGTTCGGGGCTGTCGTGGCTGTGGTTGGTGCGGCCAAGGCGTTGGTGTTTTCGCCATTATTGGGCGTGCTGGCACTGGGCTTTGGGTGCCGCCATATCAAATCGGGCGAGGCGGTGCTGGGCATGCAGCTCGACCCTTTGCGCAGCCTGTTTGTCTGCGTGCTGTTCGTGCAACTGGGTGCCAGCCTCAATCCCTCGGCCTGGCAAGGCGTGGCGCTATGGACGTTGCTGTTCCTGCTGGTGCGTACGCTGACGAGGGTGGCCATACCGTATCTGCTCGCACCGTTCTGCGGTTTGCGGCATGCCCAAGGTGGCTGCTTGGGCGTTGTGCTGATTCCCATGTCCAGCCTGGGCCTGCTCGCGGTACATGCGTCGGTCACAACGCTGCCAGAGTTGGACACGCAGGCCGCTGGCATTGCCGCGGCGGCCTTGATGGTCATGGAGTTGCTGGGGCCGATTGCCACCCGTTGGGCATTGAAGCAGGTGGGCGAGATAGCGGAGGAGGGGCGCCAACATGTCAAATCATGAGCTGGACGAAATGCTGAGCTTTCACGGCAGCGAGGCGTTGACCATGGGGGTGGAACTGGAGCTACAGATACTCTCGCGGCATGACTACAACCTTACGCGGGGCGCTACCGATCTGCTTGCCCAACTCGCCCGGCAGGATCATCCCGGCAATGTCGTGCCGGAGATTACCGAGGGCATGATAGAGCTCAATTCCTCGGTGCATCATGATTACACCTCGCTGGTGGCCGAGCTGGAGACGCTGCGCGACCATATGGTCGCGGCCGGGGATAGACTGCACCTGGCGCTGGCAGGTGGCGGTACCCACCCGTTCCAGCGCTGGCACGAACAGCGCATCTATCCCAAGGAGCGCTATCTCGCGCTATCGGAAATGTATGGCTACCTGGCCAAACAGTTCACCGTGTTTGGTCAGCATATCCATATCGCCTGTCGTGATGGTGATGAGGCCGTCCGGATGACCCGCCTGGTCTCACGCTATGTGCCTCACTTCATTGCCCTGTCAGCCAGCTCGCCTTACTACCAGGGCGTGGATACCGCTTTTGACAGTGCCAGGTTGTCAGCGGTCAATGCCTTTCCACTCTCCGGCACCATGCCGCCGGTTTACAGCTGGCGAGAGTTCTGTGACTACTTCACCCGCATGGTTGAGTATGGCGTGGTGCAGAGTATGAAGGACTTTTACTGGGACATCAGGCCCAAGCCCAACTACGGCACCATTGAGGTCAGGGTTTGTGATACGCCGCTTGCGCCCCGCCAAGCTGCGCGCCTGGCCGCCTTTGCCCAGGCGCTGGTGGCTTGGTTGCGGCAGGAAACCCGCCGCGCGCCACATCCAGACCTGGGCATGGCCTATAGCTACAACCGCTTCCAGGCGTGCCGCTTTGGGCTCTCTGCCCAGTTCATCGATGTGGCCACACGTAGCCAGCGTGCCTTGCACGAAGATCTGATCGACACCCTGACCAGGCTGATGCCGGTAGCGGCCGACCTGCACAGCGAAGCCGCCATCAGCGAATTGCTGGGGCAGGTATTGCGCATGGACAACGATGCGGCCTGGTTGCGCAGCGTGGCCGGGCGGGAGTGCTCGCTCAGCCATGTGATGCTCAGGCAGGTAGAGCGGTGGGCGGGACGGGAAGCATCGTTAGCCTGATCACTGGACGGGCGCTTTTTGAAGGCGTGCCAAGAAGCGGACGAACCACAGGGATTTGTTGCACGCTTGGTCTTGCCGCAGGCTCTGCCGGGGTAAGTGCTACCTGATACGGGTAGCCGGTTTTATACTGCAGTTGCTGCGCAAAGGCGCATTGCTTCCTTGGAGCAATGCGCCTTTTGCATTAGGTGAAGCTCCAGCAGCCTGGCTGTCGTTGCAATACTGCGCTACACGCAAAAATATTCGTCTTGTCTAATTCATCTATGCCACCTCATCGTTTTTATTCGCGCCTTGTCTTGCCTGGCAGTCGAGGCTTCCGGAAGTCCCTTTGCGGTGCGATGACTGGGGCAATGCTTATCGTCACTGGTCCGCCCGATTCCGTACTTGGTCGCCTATGGGATGCGCCCTAGCCGTATCAGCAATAGGGTTACGCTACCAACAAGACGAGAGGGGGAGCACGAAGATGCCCAATACCATGGCACTTGTATCAGGCAGTTCATTCAGGCCCGTACCAGCGAGGGCACCCGGCATGATGTGGCTGGGGTATGGCTTGGCGATCCTGCTGCTGACCGATTTGCTGATACGGACATTGCCGCAACGGTGGGAGATCTGGTTTGACACTAATTCCGGCGTCAGCCTTGGTATCAGCCTGGCCATAGCGGTGGTGGCATGGCTGCTATGGACCCGCCTGCTGTTCCCGGCCTGGAGTGGATTACCGCACGACCATCGGTGGCGTCGCCGCTGGGCCTTCGTGGCCAGGGCGGTAGGCTGGCTGGGTGTGCTGCTGGGTGGTGCGCATCTGATTTCATCGTTCTTGCTGGCGGCAGATGTCGTGATGAACATGCCCGGTGAAGACCTGGGTGTGGCGGAGCATGCCTGGATCAGGCGGCACAGGAACGAGTACTGGGGTTTCACCACGCTGCTGCTAGCTGTATGGATGGCTGTGGCCTTCGGCGCGTGGCTGGCCTATCGGCGCTTCGAGGGGTGGCGTCATCTGCTCAGCATCGTGCTGTTTGTGGTGCTGATCTTCTTTGCCTTGTTCAGTGCGGGGTTTATCAGTGCCTACACGGGTAGGGTGTTGGCGAAGGACCCGGTCAATGGGATCGCCAAGCAAGCGGAGGCTCGCCACGAGAAGCCCAAGTTACCGATACACACAGCCTACTCTCTGCTATTGCTGGCGGCGGTCGGGGTAATTGGCCTATCCGCATCGGCGCGGCTCCGCAACCGAGACGACCAGCTGCTAATCAGCAAGTGGGAGGCCGAAGCGTTGCGCGAGCGAACAGGGCGCGAGCTGGCGGAGGCGCAGCTGAAACTGCTGCAGGCACAGATAGAACCGCATTTTCTGTTCAACACCCTGGGGGCCTTGCAGCAGCGGGCTGAAGGCAAGGCGCCAGAGGCGGCAGCACTGGCGGCCGATCTGGTGCGCTTTCTGCGTGGCAGCATGCAGACCCTGCGGGCCGAGCAAACCACACTGCAGGAGGAGTTTGGCCTGGTGGAAGCTTACTTGGGGGTGATGCAGGCGCGGCTGGGCGCGCGCTTGCGCTACCGGCTGGACCTGCCATCCAGCCTGGCGGGGCAGACCTTGCCCAGCATGATGCTGCTGACCCTGGCGGAAAACGCGATCAAGCATGGTATCGAGCCATGCTCAGACGGCGGTGAGGTTTCGGTGCAAGCCTGCAGCGATGGCACAAAGCTGACGCTGTGTGTCGTGGACACAGGTGCTGGCGTCAGCGATATCCCTGGTACGGGGGTGGGGTTGGACAATATACGCAACCGCTTGCGGCTGTTGCATGGCGGGGAGGCTAGGCTGGTGCTGGAGCAGAACACGCCGAGGGGGTTTAGTGCCTGTATTACCCTGCCTGTGCCGGCTGCCTCGGGAGAGATGACATGAACGCGCCGACTCCGCACAGCTGGCTGGCACGGCTCTATCTATTCAATAACACGCTGGGGCAGGTCTTGCGCCTGGGTACCTATACCCAGGATGAAGCTGTCCTCAGCCAACTGGATAGCATGGCCAGGTCGCGCCGCTTATGGCTTTGGGTGGCGGGCGCGAGCCTGTTGTGGATGCTGTTGGTGTGGTGCGCGCACAGCGTCGCATTGCAGTCCGGCCCACCACCTGCCGGGAGCACCGCATCGCTCAGCCTAATGGTGCATTGGGCGCAGCCAGGCTGGGCCGCGCTGCTCTGGGGCTTGCTGGTGCCGCCGCTGCTGGGCTTGCTGATGCTGGATGGCTGGTTCAGTCGCCAGACGGGTAAGCACCTGTACTTGTTCTTTACAGGCTACCACCTCAGTCTGGTGGTCTATCCGCTGACGGCTGCTGCGCTCCGGGCCGGTCGGCAGCCGCAGGGGTTGACCCTGTATGGCTGGCTGGCGGAGTTGCCGGATCACGGCAATCGTTGGTTCCTCAATTTGGGCTTGTTGCTGCTGTTTGGTCTGGTGATCTTCCTGGTGGTGGTGCGTGGTCGACGCGAGCATGAGGCCAAGCTCCGGTTACAGGAGCAGGCAGAACTGGAACGGGCAGCCCGGCAGGTGGCGGAGGCTGAATACAAGCTGTTGCAGGCGCAGATAGAGCCGCATTTCCTGTTCAACACGCTGGGCGCATTGCAGCATAGGGCGGAAGGCAAGGCACCGGAGGCAGCGGCGCTGGCAAGTGATCTGGTGCGCTTTCTACGCGGCAGCATGCAGACCCTGCGCGCGGATCAGACCACACTGAAGGAAGACTTTGCCCTGGCAGAGGCCTACCTGGGCATCATGCAGGCCCGCATGGGTGATCGCCTTCGCTATAGGGTGGCCCTGCCGTCCGAGCTGGCTGGTTTGATCATACCCAGCATGATGGTACTGACGCTGGTCGAGAATGCACTCAAGCATGGCCTGGAGCCCTGTGCGCCGGGCGGTGAGATATGCCTGAGCGCGAGGCCGGAAGCGGCGTGTCTGGTGCTGACCGTGGCGGATACCGGCCGCGGCGTCAGTGATATCCCCGGCACGGGTGTGGGCCTGGACAATATCCGCACCCGCCTGAAATTGCGCTATGGCAGCGCCGCCTGCCTTGAGCTCGAAGAAAATCAGCCGCAAGGCTTTGTGGCGCGCATCACGCTACCCATGGTCAGCCAGCCGGAAAGGGTATTGGCATGAATCCCTTCCTGATGCTGAGACAGTATGTGGTGGCGACGCGACCCCGCATGATCGCCCTGGTCGTTGTGATGGTGGTGCTTCAGGCAGTACTGGGCATACTGGCTAAGCGAGTCTTTGTTGCCATGGGCTTGCCGCCAGGTGTGCTGGAGCTGCTGGTGCTAGGTATCAAGTTTGCTGTTCTGGTGTGCTTTTTCACCCTCGTCAAACCGGTATGGGCCAAGCAGCCAGGGGCTGGCGGAAACGATGCAGGCCCTCGCGCTGCCACCCGCTTCGGGCGCCTTTTTCTTGCCAGTGAGCGCTACAGCGCATGGTGGTACAAATCCGAACAGCATATCCAGCAACGTGATGTCGACCGGTTGGACAAACTATTCACCACGGGCCGTGGACGCTTGCTGATCGGCGTATGGCTAGTGGGTTTCAGCATAGTGGCTGTTCTGCTGTCCGGGATAGATGTGACCCGATTCCAGGTCGCCGCTACCTGGCATTCACCCTCACTATATGTAGGTGCGGCGGGCTTGGTGTTGGGCGTGTTTGTAGGTTGGATGGTGTTGGATCTGTGGGTGGGCTACCGCAAGTATTCGGGCAGGCTATGGTATTTCGCCGGCATCATGTTTCTGGTCATGGTGCTGGTTACCGTCTTGCTCTGGGCCATGTTGCTGCTGGTTGATGGTAAACGGGATTTTTCGCAGCTAGGTGTCGTGCTGGTTGCCTCCGGCGGCGCTTCCTTGCTGCTGCTTTTGCTGTTTGTATCGGTGGTTGCCCTGGTTTCGTCTATGCGCAACATGGAGTACGCAGTCGAAACCAATGAACTACGCCATCAGGCCGAAAAGGCCGAGGCCGAACTCAAGTTGCTGCAGGCGCAGATAGAGCCACACTTTCTCTTCAATACCCTGGGGGCGCTGCAGCACCGGGCGGAAGGCAAAGCCCCCGAAGCGGCCGCACTGGCTGCTGACTTGATCCGCTTTTTGCGCGGCAGCATGGCAACGCTGCGGGCAGAGCACACCACGCTCAAGGATGACTTTGCCCTGATTGAGTCCTACCTGGCAGTCATGCAGGCCCGCATGGGCGACCGTTTGCGCTACCGGGTAGAACTGCCTGCCGAGCTAGGCAATCAAGCCGTGCCCAGCATGATGCTGCTGACCCTGGTGGAGAATGCGCTCAAGCATGGCCTGGAACCCTATGCGCCCGGTGGCGAGGTGGTGGTAACCGCTTGCCTGGACAGTGGCTGCATGCTGCTGACCGTTGCCGATACTGGCCGAGGCGTCAGTGACTTACCGGGTACTGGCGTGGGGCTGGACAATATCCGTACCCGACTGAAACTCCGTTATGGCAGCGCGGCAAGGTTGGAGCTTGAGGAAAACGAGCCGCAGGGATTTGTGGCACGTATACGGTTGCCATTGGACTCCGGCAGGGTTTGATGTGGCCACCACGGCACGGGTTGGACCTACAATCGGCCCATGAAAACCATCATGGTCTGTATCAAGCATCGCTATACCGATAAACCCTCCTGCGGCGGCCGGGGCAGTGATGCCCTGGCTTGTGCGCTGGAGCACTTGATCGCGGACAGGCAGGCGCCGGTGAAGGTGCATCGCTTTCCCTGCCTGGGGCTGTGCGAGTTGGGGCCAAACATGAAGGTGGTGGCCGGTGAGATGTACCATCATGTCAGCGAGGCGATGCTGCCCGATATCCTGCAGTCGGCGCTGGACGAACCGGAAGCCTAGTTCGTTGTTGATGCCGCCAATCTCGTCGTTTGTCTCCTTCTGCTGGGCGCTGGCAGGTAGCCACATTAATCTGCCATGACTCCCCAAAGGCAAAACGGCATGCTTGAGAACACCCACACCTTTGAAACCCAGGCAGCCACTGCCGAAACCCTGCCTAGGGCGCATGGCTGGCTGGCACGCGCCTTTCAGCAGGGTGATCGATTCAATGCCTGGCTGATCGGTTCGCAGTCTCAACTTAGCCAGCAACAGCTGGACGAAGTGGACGGCCTGGTCAGATCCCCCAAGGCCTGGTTGATAGGTGGCGTACTGTCTGTCTTGATTCTGGCGACGGCCTATCTCTTCTGCGTGTTTGACAGCAGGGTGGTAGTGCAGAGCATGCACGACGGAACGCGGCATATCAGCATTGAGATCGCTCGCCAGCCACTACCCGGCTCTTTCAGCCTGGTGGCGATAACCCTGTTGCTGGCGGTCTTCTGGTCCGTGCTGGATGTCTGGTATGGCTACGGCAAATACCTGGGTCGTTTGGGTGGATTTCTCAAGCTGGTGGCTTGGGTGGTGCTGCTACCGCTTGCCTTGATGATTCTGTTTGGTGCTGCGGGAGTGTTTTTACGTACCACAGGCTCGCCTTTGCAAGCCTTGGGCGAGATGCTGGTGACGCGACTGCTGGGCAATGTGGCCATGCTGGCCGTGGGGCTGGGTATGTGCGTGGGAGCCATGCTGACGGTGGCTTTTGCTCATTGGCGCAACAAGGAGATGGAAGAGCTGCGCAGCAGGCTGACCGCCGAAGCCCATGCAGAGCGAATGGCAAGACAGCTGAGCGAGGCGCAACTTAGGCTGCTGCAGGCACAGATTGAGCCTCACTTCTTGTTCAATACCCTGGGGGCAGTGCAACAGCTGGCGGAGGATGGCGCTCCCCGTGCTGCCAACCTGACAGCCAGCCTGATCCAGTTCCTGCGAAGCAGCCTGGCGCAGCTACGCAATGGCACGGTGACGCTGGGCCAGGACTTTACCCTGGTTGAGGCCTATCTGCGCATCATGCAGGCCAGGCTTGGTAGCCGCTTGCGCTATGCATTGGAACTGCCGCCTGAACTCGCCAGCCAGACCATACCTAGCATGATGCTGCTGACCCTGGTGGAAAACGCGATCAAGCATGGCATCGAGCCTGCGCTAAGGGGCGGCAGTATTACGGTGAGTGCCAGTATGGAAGGGGGGCAGCTCTGTCTGCAGGTGCGTGATACCGGTGTTGGCTTGCCGCCCATGCTTGAAGGCGGTGTAGGGTTGGCCAATATCCGGGAGCGCCTGCAACTGGGCTTTGGTGAGCGTGCTGGCCTGGTACTGCTGGGGCAGGAGGAGGGCGCACTGGCTGAGTTGCGTCTGCCACCGATGGATGGCGCGGGTTAGGCCTTTGAACAGGCGCCTAGCGTCGGCGCAACACCGGGTGGGGAAAAACTAGCTGTTGTTACGGCGCTTGCGGTGGGTTTGATACGCTCCCGTCAGGCTTGGTTGATACCCTGGTGAGGCTGTAGCTACCCTGGTGCGAAGTGGCTCCACCAGTTATGCAATAACACTTTGAAGCAGAGAGAATAATGAGTACACGTATCCTGATCGCCGAAGACGAACCCCTGATGCGCGAGCGCCTGGAAGGTTTGCTGCAAAAGACCTGGCCTGAGGCCGAGCTGGTGGCGGTGGCCGAGAATGGTAATGATGCCTGGGATGGCTATCTCGAATACGAACCCGATGTGGTTTTCCTCGATATCCGCATGCCTGGGCTATCCGGGCTGGAAGTGGCTGAGCGCATAGCGGGTGGCGCCCATGTGGTGTTCGTGACGGCATACGACCAGTACGCTGTGGAGGCGTTTGAGGCAGGTGCGGTGGATTACCTGCTCAAGCCAGTTGAAGTGGATAGATTGGCCAAGGCAGTAGAGCGTATCAAGACCAAGCTGGCCGCCCAGCCGGCCGACCTGGCCGAGATATTGAGCAAGCTGAAATCGGTGGTGCCACAGCAATCAGCCGAGAAGCTCAAGTGGATCAAGGCCACGGTGGGTAAGCAGATCAAGCTGATCAATGTGGAAGACGTGCTGTTCTTCCAGTCGGATACCAAGTACACCCGTGTGGTGCTGGCGGACTCCGAGGCGCTGATACGGACCCCGCTGAAGGATTTGCTGGCAGGATTGGACCAGGAGAAGTTCTGGCAGATACACCGGGGCACTATGGTCAATGTCAATGCAATTGCCGCCGCAGAGCGCATCGATGCCGAGCGTATGCAGGTGCTGGTGAAGGGATGCAGCGAAAAGCTGCCGGTCAGCCGCGCCTTTACCCATCTGTTCAGGGATTGAACGTCAGATAGGCGAGTAGTACATCGGGTGCCACCCAGCCTTGTGGGTAGAACCCGCCGGGCAATTATTCTCGCGCTTTGGCTTTCTCGCCTATCTTGCCTTCGGTGCCTGCCAGGAGATTGAGCAGATTGCGCTTGTGGCGCTGTATTAGCAATGCCGCAATCAGCAAGACCGCGCCGAATAGTGCGGGTCGGCCGGGCAGCAGCAGGTGGCAGGCTATGGGCGCCGCAACGGCGGCCACTATGGCGGCCAGCGAAGAGATACGGGTGGCTGCAGCCATGACCAGCCAGACCGTCACGGTGGCGAGGCCCAGGCGCCAATCCAGCGTCAACAGCACACCAGCCGCGGTCGCGACACCTTTTCCACCCAGAAAGCGGAAGAACACCGGCCACATATGGCCTACGGTGACGGCCACTGCCACCGCAGCCAGCCAGTGGTCAGGAAGGTTGGCCAGCTTGGCAGCCAGTACCACCACCACTGCTTTGAGCGTATCGCCCAGCAAGGTGAGCACGGCGGCCAGCTTTTTGCCTGAACGCAGCACATTGGTGGCACCGGGGTTGCCCGAGCCGTAAGAGCGGGGGTCTGCCATCTTCATCGCACGGCTGACGATGACGGCAAAAGACAGCGAGCCGACCAGGTAGGCGGCGATCACAAAGGCAAGCGGCAAGGCGTAGGGCGGCATCTACAGAATTCCACTACAATGGGCAGCCTCGGATTCTAAGCCGGTTGCGGCATCCAGCGATAGCGAGCAAGCGCTGGAGCGTGCACTGGGACACGATATGGACATTATTTACCTGCACGGTGTGAAGGCCAGGACGCTGATAGGCGTCTACGATTGGGAGCGCGTAGCACCCCAGGTGGTGGAGATAGACCTGGAGCTGGGCATACCCAGTGCCCGCGCCTGCCAGACCGATGAACTGGCCGATACCATAGACTATGCCAAGGTGGTGGAGCGTCTGCGGGGTGTATTGGCCGAGCAGCACTTCCTGCTGCTGGAACGCTTGGCCGAGTATATTGCCCAGGATGTGATGGGCGAATTCGGCACGCCCTGGGTGCGGGTGTCGGTTACCAAGCTGGGCATATTGCACGAGGTGGGCCGTGTCGGCGTCACGGTTGAGCGTGGTCACCGAGGCGGTTGATGCGGTGGTAAAACAACAAAAAAGCGACCCAGGGTCGCTTTTTTGCTTTGGTTTGCCGGTTGTGTCGCTTTATTGCTTCTCGAACCAGGCCATGGATTCGACGTGGCCGGTATGGGGAAACATATTGACCACGCCGGCGGTCTTCATGGTGTAGCCCTTGACGTTGACCAGTACGTTGGCGTCGCGTGCCAGGGTGGCGGGGTTGCAGCTGACATAGACGATGCGCTTGGGGCCATGCTCGGCCGAGATGGACTTGCACACTTCCATGGCGCCGTCGCGTGGTGGGTCGATCAGCATGCGGTCGAAATGACCCAGGCCAGCCATGATTTCTTCGGTCATTTCGAACAAGTTGGCAACCTGGAATTCGGTCTGGTTTTCCAGGCCGTTCTTGATAGCGTTTTCGCGGGCGCGTTCAACCAGCTGCTGGCTGCCTTCTATGCCCAGCACCTGGGCACCCAGGCGGGCGATGGGCAGGGTGAAGTTGCCCAGGCCGCAGAACAGATCGGCAATCCGCTCGCCCGGCTGTGGGTCCAGCAGGCGCAATGCACGGCCGACCAGTACGCGGTTGATATGCGGGTTCACCTGGGTGAATTCGGTGGGCTTGTAGGGCATGACTATGCCGAATTCGGGCAGGCTGTAGCTGAGTTGCGGCGCATCGAGCGGGTAGAAGGGGTAAGCCGTGTCCGGTCCCTTGGGCTGTAGCCAGAATTGCACCTGGTACTGGTCTGCAAAGCTGCGTAGCAGGGCTTCGTCGTCGGTGTTGATGGGGTCCATGATGCGCAGGACCAATACATCTACATGCTCGCCCACGGCCAGCTCTATCTGCGGCATGCGCTCGCGGATGCTGAGTTGCATGACCAGTTCGCGCAGCGGCACTAGCATGTCGGAAATCTTCCGAGGAAGGATTTCACAGGACTTCATGTCGGCAATGAAGCTGGAGCGCTTTTCATGAAATCCCACCAGCACGGTACCCTTCTTGGCCACGTAACGGGCCGACAGGCGGGCACGGTGGCGATAGCCCCAGGTGGGGCCGTAAATGGGTGTCAGCAGGGTTTCTGGCTTGACTTCGCCGATGCGCGAAAGGTTTTCTTCCAGCACGCGTTGCTTGGCGGCCACCTGGCCACTGGCCTCGGCATGCTGCATGGAGCAACCACCGCAGACGCCATAGTGCTGGCATTGCGGCGTGGTGCGCAGAAAGCTTTCCTTCAGCACGGCCACGGCCTGGGCATTTTCAAAGGTGGGCTTTTTGCGGTAGCTGGAGTACTCGACCACTTCGAAAGGCAGGGCGCCATCGATGAAGATGGTCTTGCCATCTACGTGGGCGACACCATGGCCGTCGTAGTCCAGGGATTCTATGGTGGCGACGGGATTACGGCGTGGTTCGGTCATGGTGTAAGGGCTGGGAAGCGGAAAAAGCCGGCGATTATAAGCGCTTGAGTCGTTTAGGGAAATTGCCTTTGGCCGGGGCGGCGGAAAAAACGAGGCCGACACTATCTGGGTGTCGGCCTGTGAGTCAGGCGGCGTTGGCCGCCTTCGAGGGAGATTGTGTCTGTTCGACTGATATCCGTTATAGCCCCCGGTATGCTGTTTGCAAGTCATTGTCATACCGTCCGTCGTTTCATGAGCGGTCAATGGCATGAGGCCTGCCGTATGGCGGCCTGCCGACGCCCAGGGCGGCTACGGCTTTAAAATCAGGGCTATGCCTGCAACCGACGACATTCGTTTATTCCTGGCACTTTGGCCAGACGAGGCCGTGGCTGATGCCCTGCATGCTGCCAGTGGCAGGCTGCAGGGCTTGTGCGGCGGGCGCCGCATGCGGCGTGACACACTGCACCTGACTCTGGTGTTTTTGGGTAATACACCCAGATCGCGCCTGCCGGCACTGATGGCGGCGCTGGCCCAGGTAGCCCTGATGCCTGCCGAGCTACGGCTGGATCACTATGGCCGCTGGCGCCCTGGCATCACCTGGTTGGGCCCGTCGGACCCGCCGGCTGCCCTGTTGCAGCTTGTGGATAAGCTACGCGCTACCCTGGATGAACTGGGTCTGAAGTATGACCGCAAGGCTTTCAAGCCGCATGTGACCATGCTGCGGCATGGCCACCCACCAGCGGCTTGGCCGGATGATGCGCCGCTAGTCTGGCCGATCAGGGGATTCCGGCTGGTGGCATCCTCGACAGAGGGAGAGCAGGGGCCGGAATACCAGGAGTTGGAGAGCTATCAGCTGGATGCCTAGGGGTGTAAGCAGGCATTGAGCAGGCCCTTACGGCTGCAGCCCACCCAACTCGGCATTGGCATTGTTCAGGCTTTGGCGCTGCATCGCCTCTTGCTCCTGCACGATCTCTTGCACACGCCTGAAGTGAGCGTTGTAGCGATCAAGCAGGGCTTGATTGTTGAACGCCACATTGCCTTGCTCTACCTCCCATGCCTGGGGGTTGCGGGCCAACAGATCTACCATCGCCCCCATTTCATCGATGGCTTGGTTTTCCAGCGCCCACAGCTTGTCTATGTTCCTGCGCGCTTTGACCAAGCCCTGTTCAAAGCCAGACCTCAGGTCTGACTTGTCTGCTTCGCTCATATTCAGTGTGCTGATACTGGCCAGGGTGTTGTTTATGGCTTGATGGTTACGAGCCTGATAGGTATTGGCAATCTGGCGGACCTCGTGCACCAAGGCCCGGCGTTGATGGAAACCGGGGTCTTGCGAGAATTGGCTGGCATTGAGCAGGTTCTCCCAGCCTGAATTACTGATTTCGCGCTGATAATCGTTGCGCAAGGCAGTCAAATCGCGAAAGAAGGTCTTGATGAAACGCTCCATTTCGCCAGCCGAGCCGGTGGCTCTGGGCGTGGTATCGATAAGTGCGCCCTGCTTGGGCAGACCGTCCTGACCATTCAGCAGGTCGGCACTCATATTGTTGATCTCGCCACGGATCTCGCTCACCGCAACTTGCAAGGCTGCGCGATCGGCCTGTCGCTTGCTGGCGATGCTGTGGGCGGCCAGGCTGCCGAGACCTGCGGTGACCAGCACGGCCAACAGGGCAATGCCGGCCTTGGTATTGCCGTGGCGCCGGCCGAAGACCAAGTAGTAAACCGCGAACAGCACCAGGGCCACGGGCAGGTTATAGCCCATGGCATAGGGCAGGCTGACTGCCTTGCCCAAGGGCAGTATCACCGACAGCACCAAGAGCAGCAGGCAAAGGCCAGCCAGGCTGATGGCCCAGCGATGTGTGGAAGGTGCCTGAGGGCTGGGGGCGCTGTTTGGATTCATGCAAGGCTCTAGAGTACAGGGGGTGTGGGGGTGGAATCATAGCGCACGGGTTTGGCACGTCACCATTTCAACCCGCTGTAGCGGAGTGTTGGTGGCGTTAACGGGTGCGGTAGGCGCAAAAACCGGGGCGCGGGCCGATGCGTGGATGATTGCGACAGGTATTGGGGCGCTTGGCGTAGATGGTGCAGCGGCGGCTTTGGGCATCCAGGTACAGGCAATCGCCATTGGCCCGGCGGGTGAGGGTGTAGATGCTGTGCTTGAAGTTGAAGTGCTGCACGATCCTGGCCTTCATCAGGCGCTTGGCGATTTGCTTGGGCGGCTCGCCCTCGGCTTCAAAGGCATCCACCACGCCCATGCGTACCAGGTCAGCCAGCTTGACCTCGACGGGCATGGTGCAACAGGTGGCCATGCAGCTATCGCACAAGCCATCGCGGTATTTCAACCAGGTGCCGGTACGGTCCAGATCGGCATGGTGCAACAGTATGGGCTTGGCGGTCATGCAGTAAGGCTGTGAGGGAAGCAGGCCGGGGATTATATCGGACTTGGGCTGCTGTTGCGGCAAAGTCCTTGAATCTAAATGGACTAGTGGCTTTTCCCGGCCCCGGCGTACTTCAGTCCTGCCCGATACAAGGCAGCAATCAGATCGGACTGTGTGAGCATGCCTACCAGCTGTGCCTGATGGTTGAGTACGGGCAGATGGTGCAGGCCGCCATCGGATAGCGGTTGGACCAGATCGGCAATGGCTTGGTCCTCCTGCGTGGTCAGTACCTGGGTCGTCATGATGCTCGATACCGGCAGCATTTCCTGCTGGGGGTGCATCTGGGTTTGGCCGTCAGGCGTGATCAGGAAGTCATGCAGGGTGACAATGCCCAGCACATGTCCTTATAGATTCAGCACAGGCAAGGCTTTGATACGGCGCTGGCGCGGTTGCGCTTAGGGCTACCCCAGTGAGGGGGTGCCTGTAGGGTGGCACCGAGATTACATAATGTGGATCGAAGGTGGGCACCGGGCTTTGGGCAGAAGGCAACAGGGAGCTGCGTGAGCGCTGGTGGCGATCATTATGTCCCCGGCCAGCACTTGAAATTGAGTGCCACCACATTTCTACCTTCACGCCAGACATAGTGGCATCGACTAGGTAGTGACTTCACCAGCAGGCAACCTACCCCGCCTACCTGTCCGTGCTCCACCGCCTGCACCACCGTATGGGCATCTTGCAGCAGCGGGTTATAGGGCTGGGCGGCATCCAGATAACAGATTTCGACCTCATCTGCGCGGCGGGTGATTTCCAGCCACACCAGCGCCTGCTCGGCGGGGGTATCAGGCCCGTAGCCGTGATGCACGGTGTTGGCGAATAGTTCTTCCACCACCAATTGGGCCCTCAAGGCTTCCTGTTGGGCAAGGCCCAGCGCCCGGCATGTTTGTGTCAGCCAATCCTGCAGGGGGTGGAGTTGGCTGAATTGCGCGGGAAAGCAGCGGGCGTACTGAATCATTGCTATACGATAGTAGATGGAGGTACACATCATGAATATCAAAGTGATAGCTGTGGCAGTGCTGCTTGCCCTTCCCGCCCAGGCCGAAGAGGCTGCCGGCATGATCAAGACGGCGCAGGGCAAGGTGGAGGTGGTGCGCGGTGGCCAGCGCTTGCCGGCTGGGCCGGGCTTTGCCGTGATGCAGGCCGACAAGGTGCAGACAGGTGCGGCCAGCAGCGTGGGCATTACGCTACGGGACAATACCTTGCTGTCGGCGGGAGCGAATTCGAGCTTGTCGCTGGATCAGTATGCGTTCAACCCGACGACCCATCAGGGGCGGATAGACGCTTCGCTCAAGCGCGGCACCTTGTCGGTGATCTCGGGCAAGATTGCCAAGACCTCGCCGGATGCTGTGCATTTTCGTACTACGGCAGTCACGCTGGGTGTGCGGGGTACCGAGTTCATACTCGAAGCGCACGGCGAGGAAGATTGAGATGGAATTGTTTGTGCCCTTTACCCTGGCGACTTGGCTGATCGCCCTGAACCATGAGCCGGCCAACGACAGGGTGGTGTTGCTGCCCAGCGCCGATGGCCGTGCCGGGGCGGTGCAACTGAGCACGGCAAAGGGCGAGTTGCTATTGGCGCAACCCTATGCCGCCGCGGAAGCCAGCTCCGATGGCAAATTGACGGGCAGTACGGCAGATGGCGCCAGTGTGCAGGCGCGTTATGGCGATACGTTGGCGGCATTGCCGGCCAGGCCGGTTTCGTTCACCGTCTACTATCTGTCGGGATCGGCCGAGGCGTTGACGGCGGAATCGGCTGGGCAACTGGATGCACTCAAGGCAGAGCTGCTACGGCGGCCGGTGCCCGAGATTGTGGTGGTGGGGCATACCGACCGGGTGGGTAGTCAGGCCGATAACGATGTACTGTCGCTGGCCCGGGCGGGCATGGTGCGCCAGCGCTTGCTGGACAGCGGGGTCAAGGCACAAAGCATGGAGATTGCCGGCAGGGGAGAGCGGGAGCTGGCGGTGGATACGGCGGATGAGGTGGCCGAAAGCCGGAATCGTCGGGTGGAGATCATTGTCCGCTAGTCGTGCTGCGGGCGGCCTGTGCTAGCTATTGCGGCGTAACAGCAGCAGGGTGAGATCGTCCGATGGCGGGGCGTCACCGACAAATTGCTGCACATCAGCCTGTACTGTGCTGACCATGCGCTCAAGTGCTGCGTCTATTGGCATAGCGGTCAGCACGGCTTCCAGTCGTGCCATGCCATATAGTTCGGATTGCGCATTCATGGCTTCGGTAATGCCATCTGTGATCACGCAAAGCGTATCTCCAACTGCCAGTTGGTAGGCTTGTACGGGGTAGGGAAAATCTTCCAGTATGCATAGCGGCGGTCCGCCAGCACCCCTGAGCTGTGTCAGGCTGCCGTTGCTGCGCCGTAGCCAGGGGGCATCGTGGCCTGCGTTGATCAGATGCAGTTTGCCTGTCGCTACATCCAGTATCCCGGCCACCACGGTAATGAACAGGGTTTCGGGGTTTTCGCGCGCCAGTTCCTGGTTCAGTTGGCCAATGATGGCGGTGATGTCGTCCTCACCCCGCAGTGCAATGCTCTTGCCCAGCGCCTTGGCCACTACCATGAACAGGCTGGCCGGCAGGCCTTTGCCCGAGACATCCCCCACGATGAAGAACAGATGGTCGGGGCTGAGCATGAAGAAATCGTACAGGTCGCCACCTACTTCGCGTGCGGGCTCCAGTACGGCGGCCAGCTGAAAGCGGGTTTCGCCAGGGAACTGCCGGGTGGCATCAGGCAGCGAACCCAACTGCAGGCGGCGTGCGGCGGCCAACTCGCCCGCCACCTTGGCCGCCAGTTCGCGCTCGTGCTGCAGGGCTTGCTGCGCCTGCCGCCGCTGGGCATCGGTCTCGAGAAATCGGCTGCTCAGCAGGCTGCCCAGCAGCAGGCACAGGCTGATCAGGATACTGGCCGCATCGAACAGCAGCCCACCATACCGGAACCCGGCAAAGCCGGCAGCGGCGACGAGGCTGAACAGCACGGCTGTGCCGGGCGCCAGCCAGCGCAGTCGGGTACGCGGTACGGCCGCTATCAGCAGCAAGCCGGCCAGCAGTAGCACGCCACCTTCGAGGTGGCGCATCCAGGCGGGGCGTTGCAGAAACTGCCCGGCTATCAGGCTTTCCATCAGCTGCGCCTGGATTTCCACGCCGGGCACCTGCGCATCCAGCGGTGTGGCACGCAGGTCGGTCAGCCCAAAGCCGGTGATGCCGATCAGCACCAGCTTGTCTTGCAGCGCGGTTGGATCGACCCGACCAGACAGTACCTGGGCTGCCGAGACGCTGCGGCTGTGGCGGGCTGGTGCAAAAGGCAACCAGACCTCGCCATTGGGCAAGGTGGGGACGATCAAATCGGCGACGCGGGCTTCGCGTATGCCGTGCTGGTCCACCACCAAAGTGACGGCGGGCACGCCTGTGGCGACCCGCAGCATTTCCATGGCCAGGGAGGGGACAGGCTGCTGGTTGACGCTGACGGCCAGCGGCATGCGCCTGACTACGCCACCGTCCAGATCCACCGATAGGACAGCCTGGCCAGTGGCAGCCGCTTGCAACTGCGGTAGGCTGGCTAGTACCCAGGGATAGGCACGCAGCCAAGGTAGCGGATCTCCGCCCTGGACCTGCACAGGCTGGCTGCGTAGGCCCTGGGTGGTCGATAGCGTAGGGTAGTCGAAGCCGGCGGCGCCCAGTACCACCGGGGCAGACTGCAGCGATTGCACCAGTACTGCTTCATGGCTGGGTAGGGCAGCAAGAGTGGTGGCAAGGTCGGCCTGCTTGGTAGGCAGGTTGCGGGCCACCATGGCGGGCGAGGTCTGATCCAGCTCGGGCATGTAGAGATCAAGCCCGATGGCCAGGGGGCGGTGGGTATTGATGGCGTCTATCAACCTAGCCAGCTTGTTGCGGGGCCAAGGCCATTGACCTAGCTGTTGCAGGCTGGGTTCGTCTATTTCGACCAGGGTGACGGGCTGGCCTTGCGGCTGGCGCGGCCAGGTGTGCTGGTACAGATCGAACAGGGCCAGGCGAGCGGCGGGCAGGCCAGATTGCGGCGACAGTTGTTGGAAGCCCAGCAGGGCAAGCAATAGCAATAGCGCCAGCGGACGGCCCCGCCTGGCCTGTAGCAGCGTCGCCACAGCGCCGCGTCGCGGCATCAGAGCACGACTTCCAGGCCATCCCATGCCGATAGGATCTCCAGCGGGGCACCTTCGCGGGTCAACTCCTCGAAGCGGCGGGTTTCGTTGAGTATCTGGGCGATCTGCAGGTCGTCATAGGCGGGTTCGTGGTGAAACAGACATAACCGCTTGGCCTGGGCCAATTGGCAGAGTTCCACGCCGACGATATTGGACGAGTGGCCCCAGTCCTCCTTGACCGAGATGGCGGCGGCCAGCGAGTACATGGCATCGAAGATCACCAGGTCGGCTTGGCGGAAAAAATCGGCAAAGGCGGCGCGCTCGGCCAGATCGCCGACATCGTGCTCTGAATCGGTGGTGTAGACCACCACGGCCTTACCATCGTCAAAGCGCCAGCCATAGGAGTCGCCGCCATGGCGTTGTTTCTTGGCGCTGACGGTCAGGCCCGCAACGGCGTAGTCATGACCGGGCTCCATGACATCGAAACGGATATCGGCCCGCAGCAGTGAAAAATCCACCGGGAAGGACGGTTCGGCCTGCTGGCGGCGAAAGGCGAACTCCGCCTCGCTGTGGCAGCTGTGGATGATGAGCTGGTTGCCAGGGATGTAGGCGGGTGTAAAGAACGGGAAGCCCATGATGTGATCCCAGTGCAGATGGGACATGAACACATGATAGGTCTGTGGCTTGCCGCCATGTTGCCCCAGGTAATGGCCGGCCAGTGGGCGGGCGCCGCTGCCCATGTCGAGAATGATGTGCTCGCTGCCGCCTGTCTCCAATTGTACGCAGCTGGAGTGGCCGCCAAAGCAGCCGGCTGTGGCGAAGTCGAGTCGATCCACATAGGAGACCACCTGCTCGTGGCTGCTTAAATCTACCCCGGCTGCTCCCGAAAGCGCCGTGATCAACTTGGCCCGTACTGCTTGTGCTGTCATGGATACCGGAATGGAACCCCGGGTGCCCCAGAAGCGGACTTTCATCGCAAGGCCTCTATCGCATCGGCAACCGTGGGGTAGACCTTGAGCACCTGATCAAAGTGACTGATGGCAAAGACTTCGGCCACCAGTGGAGTGAGCGCGGCAATGGCGATGCGGCCTTGCTGAGCGGTGGCCTGCTTGTGGGCCAGCATCAGTGCCCGCAAGCCTATGCTGGAAATGTACTCGACCCCGGCGAAATCCAGTACGATGGCCGGCTGGCCTGCTTGGCAATCTGCCAGATAGGGTGATAGGGCAGCGGAGAATGGTTCGGCCCCGGCCTGGTCTATTCGGCCCTGAGTGCTTAGCAGCTGGATGCCATCGATCAGTTGTGCGCGCAATTGCATGAGGCTATCCGGTAGTCGTGGACAAGGCCGGGCAGTGGTACTGCCTGATGGTTTTATTCTAGCGCCTGATTTGGACTTTATAGCCTGATACACAGTTTGCCGCGGTGGCAGGAGAGGGGGCTTGGGGCGGGTTGGAGCAAGAGCAGGCCAGATACTTGCCCATGGTGCGCGAGAGTCGGGTGGCGAGGGCGATGTTCATGGTGCGATCAGTCGGCCCTAGCTGGCGTATGGCTGGGCCGCCAAAGCTGTAGAACCTTTGTCCATTGGTCGTTCTTGACTTGCCGCTTGTCGCGCGCACCCGACGTTTTGGGCAATGTGGCAAATTTGCTATTGAACTTTGCCGTAAATGTACCGATATTCGGATTGAAGGCCGATTGATCAGTGTGCGCCATGGGCGCAGAAGGGATGCAAGATGATCACCGTCTTTGATATGGCCTCAGGCCAGGATGAAAAGGTAATCGGCGAACCGGTTGTTGTGGCCCAGGCCACCGAACAAGCCAGACCACGTCAGGAGCTGCAGTTGCGACTCCTGACGTTGGACGAGGCCATGGCAGCGGAGCAGCGCTCAGACCGCCTTGGCCGCTAAGGCTGTCGCAGCCTTGGAGGCAAGTGCCTTGCCCAACTGGCCGTTGATAAAGCGGCCAGCTGCGGCGAGTTTCTCCAGATCCACCCCGGTCTGTATCCCCAGGCCGTCCAGCATATACACCACGTCTTCGGTGGCGACATTGCCACTAGCCCCCTTGGCGTATGGGCAACCACCCAGGCCGGCGGCAGAGCTGTCTATGGTGGCGACGCCCATTTCCAGTACCGCATAGATATTGGCCAGCGCCTGGCCCCAAGTGTCGTGGAAGTGTGCTCCCAACTGCGCTACCGGCACCGCTGCCGATACGGCGGCGATCATCTGGCGGGCTTTCTCTGGTGTTCCTACCCCTATGGTGTCACCCAGCGAGACCTCGTAGCAGCCCATATCGTAGAGCGCCTTAGCCACGCGAACGACGTCGGCCAGCGGTACTTCGCCCTGATAGGGGCAGCCCAGCACGCAGGACACATAACCGCGCACGGCAACGCCATCGCGGCGTGCTGCCTCGACGACCGGGGCAAACCGGGCCAGACTCTCGGCTATGCTGCAGTTGATGTTCTTCTGCGAGAAGGCCTCGGACGCGGCGGCAAATACCGCTATCTCATCGGCGCCCGCTGCACGGGCGGCCTCGTAGCCCTGCATATTGGGAACCAGCACGGGGTAACGTACGCCGGGGCGGCGCTTGAGGCCACGCATTACCTCGGTGTGGTCGGCCATTTGCGGCACCCACTTGGGCGACACAAAGGCAGTGGCCTCGATAACGCTCAGACCGGCATCGGCCAACTGGTCGATAAAGGCGAGCTTCACTTCGGTGGATACCGGCGATTTCTCGTTCTGCAGGCCGTCTCTTGGGCCGACTTCGACGATCTTAACTTGCTTGGGCATGGCCATATTGTGTTGTCTCCTGGTGAATCCCTGAGTACGTCTACCTGCCACACCTGCGGGGCTTTCTTGGGGGGACGAGGACGGATCATTCAGCGATGGTCAGCTGATTTTACCTGCTGCAAGGCGCTCGCGGCTTGACTCGACCCTGTGCGGGAGGCAGCGATGTGGATTTTGCAGGCGGCCCAGGCCCGTTAGCATTGAGGGAGGGGCCGCAACGAACAAGGGCCGCTGGTCGCGGCCCTTGTCTGGGAGCTGTATCGGTTTACTTGGCGAAGCCGCAGAACACATCGCGCATCATGCTGACGACTTCCAGCGTGCGCGGATCGCCCACGCGGTAGTAGACACGGTTGGCATCCTTGCGGGTGCGCAGCACGCCTTTCTCGCGCATGATGGCCAAGTGCTGCGAAATATTGCTCTGCGAGGTACCGACTGCGTCGACGATGTCCTGCACGCTTACTTCGTTCTCGCCCAGCACACACAATATCTTGAGGCGCAGGGGGTGGGACATCGCTTTCATCGCGCGGGAAGCCTGCTCGATTTGTTCGTCGTCCTGGATCAGGTGATAAGACATGGCGTACTTCTGAATATTATTCGGTTGGAATATAAGAAACTTTAATCTCCGGCATGTTAAACGTCACCCTGTGGCCGCGCAACCGCGCACTACACGGTAAAATGCCCTTGATATGAACTCGCCCAGCTGACTCCCATGACTGCCGTGACCCCCGTACTGCTGCTAATCCTTGATGGTTTTGGCCATCGCCTAGAGGGTGAAGACAACGCGATTCTGCATGCCAGCAAGCCCAACTGGGACAAGCTGGTGGCCCAGCACCCGTACACTACCATCAATGCGTCAGAGCAATATGTCGGTTTGCCTGCAGGCCAGTTCGGCAATTCCGAAGTGGGCCATCTCAACATAGGTGCTGGTCGAGTGTTGCAACAAGACATCAGCCGGGTGGATTGTGACGTAGCCGACGGCGCACTGGGAAAAAATCCGGTGCTGGCCCAAGCCATCTCGACTGCCAGTGCATCGGGCAAGACCCTGCATGTGATGGGGCTGGTGTCGGACGGTGGCGTGCATAGCCACGAGAGCCATATTCATGCGCTGATCAAGGATGCCCACCAGGCTGGGGTGCAGCGGATTGCCGTGCATGCCTTCCTGGACGGTCGCGATACGCCACCGCGTAGCGCCGAGCGCTATCTGGGCCGCTTGCAGGCGGTATGCGACGCCTGCGCAGGGGCTGAGATTGTCTCGGTGGTTGGGCGCTACTATGTGATGGACCGTGACAAGCGCTGGGAGCGCGTGGAGCCGGCCTATCGCCTGATCGTGGATGGCGAGGCGGAGCATGTGGCCGCTACGGCGCTGGCAGCCCTGCAGGCAGGCTATGCCCGCGAAGAAAACGATGAATTCATCCTGGCGACTGCGGTACGCCGTGATGGCAAGGTCAGCCGAATGGAAGACGGCGACGTAGTTGTGTTCATGAACTTCCGCGCCGACCGCGCCCGCGAAATCACGGTGGCCATCAACGAGGACAGTTTTGATGGTTTTGCCCGCCCGCGCCGCCCGCAATTGGCCAGCTATGTGACGCTGACCAGCTATGCCGAGGCCTATCCCTACCCGGTGGCCTATACCAAGCCCAAGGTGCAGAACAGCTTTGGTGAATATATTGCCAGCCTGGGCCTGAAGCAGTTGCGCATTGCCGAGACCGAGAAGTACCCGCATGTGACGTATTTCTTCTCGGGCGGCGAAGAGAAGGAGTTCGCCGGGGAGGATAGGGTGCTGGTGCCCTCGCCCAAGGTGGCGACCTATGACCTGCAACCGGAAATGAGTGCGGTGGATGTGACTGACCGCATCGTGGCGGCCATAGAAAGCAAGCAGTACGCCGCCATCATCTGCAACTATGCCAATGGCGACATGGTGGGGCATACCGGTAATTTTGCCGCTGCGGTTCGGGCGGTTGAGGCGCTGGACGGCTGTGTTGCCCGCTGTGTGGCGGCCATGCAGGCCGCCGGCGGTGAAGTGCTGATCACGGCCGACCATGGCAATTGCGAAATGATGTGGGACAAAGGATCGGGCCAGCCACATACCCAGCACACCACCGACCTGGTGCCTTTTCTCTATATCGGTCGCCCGGCAACGCTGGCACCCGGTAACGAAGGTGCATTGAAGGATATTGCCCCCTCGCTGCTGGCGATGATGGGCCTGCCTCAACCGGCTGAGATGACCGGCCATTCGCTGATCCGATTCGCGTGATACGCCGCCTTGTGACCCTATGGCTGGCTGCCGGCCTGACGGCGGGCGTGGCTTGGGCAGCCCAGCCGGAAGAGGACCTGCAGCAACTGCGCGAGAAGATAGACAGCCTCAAGCAGGAGCTGCAGGCCAACGAAGCGACGCGCCACGAGGCAGCTGATGCACTGAAGGAGTCGGAACAAGCCATCAGCGAGGCCAACCGGTCGGTCGCCTTGCTCAATCGGCAGCAGCAGCTGTCGCAGGCCGAGCTCTCACGCGTCAATCGCGACATCAACCAGGTGAACGATAGCCTGCTGGCCAACCGTAGCCGGCTTGCCGCGCTGATACGGGCGCGCCAGCGTAATGGCGAGCACGAGGCGCTGCGCCTGCTGTTGAACAAGCAGGACCCGAACCGCCTGACCCGCGATCTGCGCTATTACCGCTATATTGCCCAGGCGCAGCATCGCCTTTCCGGCGAGTTGCAAGCCCAGTTGGACAGGTTGAATGGCCTGGCCGAACTGATACGGCAGAAGCAGCAGGAGCTGGAAAAGATTGCCGCAGACCGCAAGGCAGCACGCGACAGGCTGCGTGCGGAACAGGCGAGCAAACAGGAGGTCCTATCGAAGATCGCCAGCGAAATAGGTACCCAGCGCAAGGAAATCGGCAAGCTGCAGCGAGATGAAAAACGCCTGACCAACCTGGTGGAAAGACTGGGCCGGATGATACGTGAACGCGAGCAGAAGGAAGCCCGCGAGCGTGAGCGCAAGGAGAAGGCCCGTAAGCTGGCAGAAGCCAAGGAAGCTGCCAGGCTGTCCCGTGCGGCCAAGACTGGCAAGAAGCCGGTGGAACCAGTGACGGCCAAGGCGGAGGGTGAGCCTGCGACCAAGCCGGAGATCGAAGCCAAGCCCGATGCCGTAGTGAAGCAGAACGATGCCTTGCCTGACAGTAGCGCCAATGGCCGGCGCTTTGCCGAGTTGAAGGGGCAACTGCGCCTGCCTGCGCGTGGTGAGGTGGTGGGTAAGTTCGGCTCGGCGCGTAGCGAAGGCACCTTGTGGAAAGGGGTGTTCATCCGTTCGCAATCCGGTCAGGGGGTGAAGGCGATAGCCGGCGGTCAGGTGGTATTTGCCGACTGGCTGCGCGGCTTTGGCAATACCCTGATCGTGGATCATGGTGGCGGGTATATGAGTGTCTATTCGGCTGCCGATGCGCTGATGAAGCAGATTGGTGACCGGGTCAGGGCTGGCGATGACATCGCGACTAGCGGGAATAGCGGTGGCAGCGAGCAATCGGGCATATACTTCGAGATAAGATATCTTGGCAAGGCCCTTGACCCATTGGTGTGGGCGAAATAGCCGGTAAAGGAAATTGGCAATGCAAGCGAATATGCAAAAAATCAGCTGGCTGGTAGCCGGTACGGGCCTGGGAATACTGTTGACGGCGGGTGCCACGGCACTGGCCGAGAAGCAAGCCCTGTCGCCCCTGCCGATCAACGAATTGCGTGCCTTTACCGATGTCTATGCCCGCATCAAGCAGGATTACGTCGAGCCGGTGGACGACAAGAAGCTCATCAACGAGGCTATCAATGGCATGTTGACGGGGCTGGATCCGCATTCGGCCTATCTGGATCCGGAGGCGTTCAAGGATCTGCGCGTCAACACCAGCGGTGAGTTTGGCGGCCTGGGCCTGGAAGTGAATCTGGAGGACGGTCTGGTCAGGGTGATCTCGCCGATCGAGGATACCCCTGCCTTCATGGCGGGCATCAAGGCGGGCGACTACATCATGAAGATCGATGAAGCGCCGGTGCGCGGCTTGTCGCTCAGCGATGCCGTGGCCAAAATGCGGGGCAAGCCCAATACTCCGGTGGTCCTCACCGTGCTGCGCAAGGGAGAGACCAAGCCGCTGGTATTCACCCTCAAGCGGGCTGTCATCAAGGTGCAGAGCGTGAAATCCCGCATGCTGGAAGCGGGCTATGGCTATGTGCGACTGGCCCAGTTCCAGGATCGCTCCACCGAGGATGTTGCACGCGCGCTGGAAGGCCTCTACAAGGAAAACAAGGGTTCGCTCAAGGGTGTGATCCTGGATCTGCGCAATGACCCGGGTGGCGTGCTGACCGGCGCCATAGGCGTGTCTTCCTTGTTCCTGCCCGATAATGTGCTGGTGGTCTCCACCACGGGCCGGGCGCCGGGTTCGAGCGAGAAATTCAACTCGTCCAGCGAGTTCTTCCCTCGCGATGGCAAGCCGCTGCCCAAGGATATCAAGACCGTACCGCTGGTTGTGCTGGTGAATGCCGGTTCAGCCTCGGCCTCGGAGATCGTGGCCGGTGCCCTGCAGGATCACAAGCGTGCTGTGGTGGTCGGTACCCAGACCTTCGGCAAGGGGTCGGTACAGACCATCATCAATGTCGGCAAGGACTCAGCCATCAAATTGACGACAGCCCGTTACTTCACGCCGAATGGTCGCTCTATCCAGGCTAAGGGCATCGTGCCGGATATCGAGGTTGAAGAGGCTACGCTCAATGGTGTGACTGGCGATGCCTTCCGTGTGCGTGAGGCTGATCTTGACCACCACCTGAGCAATCCGCAGGGCGGCGACGAGACCAAGACTGCACCGGCCAAGCAAGGGCAGCCTGAAGCCAAGCTGGCACCCCAGCCAGCAGCGCCCGCCAAGGCTAAGCCCGAGGCGCTGGATAAGGATGGTAAGCCGGTGAAGGATGAAGAGCCGCTGCGCCCGGGCGAAATTTCGCTGAAGAAGGACTATCAACTGCAGCAGGCGCTCAACGTACTGAAAGTGCAGCAGATCGTCAGCCGCACGACGCCGGTGAGCGAGGGTGGCGTGGCTGTGGCTACCACTACCAAGTAAAGCGTGATGGCGAGCGCCAGGCCTGCCCTGGCGCTTGCAAAGTCTGTCACCCCTCGTAGCTTGAGTTAATGACAGGTGCTCGGCAAGCATGAAAAAACAGGCGGGCATGGTTTCCATGTCCGCCTGTTTTTTTGTGCGCAGCGCTCGGCTGCTGACCTTGCTGCCGAGCAGCGGGCAAGGTCAGCCGGTGCTTAGAACGTGTGCAT
Source organism: Chitinimonas prasina (assembly GCF_030160395.1). GTDB lineage: Bacteria > Pseudomonadota > Gammaproteobacteria > Burkholderiales > Chitinimonadaceae > Chitinimonas > Chitinimonas prasina. Next base: position 169,136 of record NZ_BSOG01000004.1, on the reverse strand, counting down.
CAGACCCACGGCCAGGCCACGTTGATCGGCCACTGCGGCACCAGCAATGCTCTTGTCGGCGCTGAGGGCGGAGTACTCGACCAGGGCATAGGTACGCTTGCTCAGGCCGTGCTTGTAGCCAATAGCGTAGCGGGTGAAGTCGCTGTCGGCAGCGCTCTTGCCATTGACATCGGCTTCGGCAGCGAACTGCGCACCGGCGCGCAGGGTGCCAGCACCTATCTTGTAGGTCACCGTGGTAGTGACGGTATCGCGGTCATAGTCGACCCCAGCAGTGCGCCATTCACCAGCCTGGTAGGCCAGGCCCAGGCCCAGATCACCCAGAGTGTAGATGCCGCCGATTTGCCAGGCCGACTTCTTGTTGCCGCTCACGCCAGCCAGATTGCGCTGCTGACCGTAGGACAGGCCGGCCTTGATGGGGCCGTTGCTGTAGCTGGCCAAGCCCGAGAAACCATCGGACGAGCCGGTGGTGCTGGTCTTGTTTTCGCCGAAGCTGTACATACCGGACAGGTTGAAGCCGCTCAGGTTCGGGGAGTCATAGCGGATGGCGTTGCTGAAACGCGAATCCTGGATGCTGTCGACCGAGTAGGAGGCAGTCGCTGCGGCACCGATGGCACCGTCAAAGATGTCGAACCAGTCCACCATATTGGTGTAGGGCGTCTTGCCGCGACCGAGGCCTACCTTGCCGAAATCGCCTTGCAGGCCAACCCAGCCTTCGCGGCTAGCGAAGTTGGTGGTAGCTGCGTCATCAGGACGCAGGCCTTGTTCGATCTGCCAGAAAGCCTTGAGCCCGTCGCCCAGGTTTTCGTCGCCCTTGAAGCCCAGACGCGACGAGGTGTAGAGGTTGTCTACCTTGGTCTTGGTGACAGGGCCTTCGTCGTGGAACACCACGCCGACGTTCATCTGGCCATATACCGTGACCGTACCTTCGGCAAAAGCCGGAGCGGCCAGTGCACCCATTACCAGCGTGGCAAGCAGAGCCTTGCGCATAGTTCTCTCCATTGTTCGATATCGTAGGGAGCCTGTCCGGGACTCAGGCCAGGAAAAGTTTGCTCGCCTGGAGCGCGTGCTCGCAATCGGGATTACCCGGATATCAGGGAAATCGCGCCTATTTGCTGCTTTTTCTGCAACACATGGCCAGCCTCTACCCAGCAAGGTATGGTGTTTCTGCGGGGGATGTGCATGGGGCGTGGGCAATAAAAAAGCGGATGCTGCCGCATCCGCTTCAAATGCCTGCCTTGGTCAGAGATCAGAAGTTGTGGCGGATACCCACGCTGAAGATGCGTGGATCAGCGCCAGCACCGATCGGTGCGCCACCTGAGGTGCCGTTGGCAAAGCCGGCGGAAGCCTTGGTTTCGTTCTTGATCTGGGTGAACAGGCCGTACACGGCAGTGCGCTTGGATAGGGAGTAATCCACTTCCAGGCCATACATGTCGACGCCATCCTGGGTGTTGCTGCCGATATCGTTCTCGCTGGCGGTGGCCCAGGCACCCTTCAGGGTAACGGCGCCTATCTTGTGGCTGACTGCCAGGGCGAAGGTATCCACTTCCTTGACCGTTTCGTTTTCCAGCTGGCTGTATGCCGCGCCAAAGGTGGTGTCGCCCAGCTTGAAGCCGCCAACCAGCTTCAGGCCTTGGCGATCCTTGCCTGCCGCTACCTGGTCGGCCTGGTTCTCATAACCCAGACCGACGTTGAAGGTACCGTTGTCGAATTCACCAGAGACGGAGAAGCGGCGCTTGTTGGTGGAGCCGGTCTTGGCTTCATCAGGGGCAAACGAGGCGCGCAGGGTGATATCGCTGAACTTGGGCGAGGTGTAGTGCAGGATGTTGTCCTGGCGGGTATGCAGGCTGACACCTGAGGCCTTGCCGTTGGTGACGACTTCGGTCTGCTCGGCATTGCCCCACATGATCTCCACGTTCTTGTTCAGTTGCTTGAACGGGGTGTCATGACGGCCAATCAGCAGGGTACCGAAGTCACCCTTCAAGCCGACATAGCTATTGCGGTCGGCAAAGGACGTCTGGGCGGCGTTGTCGGGATTGACCTTGGTTTCGATCTGGAACACAGCCTTCAGGCCACCGCCCAGGTCTTCTTCGCCCTTGAAGCCGATACGCGAGGCATAGCCTTCAACGCGCTGGGTAGTGACGCCCTTGAGTGCAGCAGTGTCGCCGTTGTCGAAGAACTCGTAGCCCATTTCCAGGCGGCCATACAGGGTGACATTGCTGTCAGCGGCAAAGGCGGGGGCTGCGAGTGCGCCGAGGACGGCGATGGCGAGCAGTTGCTTTTTCATTGGATAGGCTCCAGTTGTATGAATCGGGAAGCGCCGTGAGGACGCTGCCTGCCTGCATGCCTGGACAAAACAGGGGAGGAGCGGTCGCTGCTGGCGGTGGGCCGGGCGCTCGGCGCCTGGGCAACGGCGCGATTTATACGGGAGCCAAGTGACACCCAAATTACATAAGCTGCTGCTGTTGCTGCAATGCAGCACCCTAGTGGCGGTTATGAACGCCAGTCAGTGATGGGTCATGGACGACGGAGCAGGCAACAGGGCAATCATGGCCTGATCGTGACAGGCGCTGAGTGCCGCTGGCAAAAACCCGGCAAAGCGGCTTTGGCCAGGCGCGGAAGCGCAGACAGTACGCAGGTACGGAGAGCTTGCACAACCACGGCAGAAGGGTTTTTAGCGGCTCGACAAGCAACAAGGCGCCCAAGGGCGCCTTGTTGCGAGGAGAGGCCAGGTTCAGGCAAACAGGCGGCTCAGTGCCTTGCCGGGAGAAGGCTCGCGCATAAAGGCTTCGCCAACCAGGAAGGCATATACCTCATGTTCCAGCATCAGATTGACGTCGGCTGGTTTGAGTATGCCGGATTCGGTCACGACGATACGATCGCTAGGGATATCGTCCAACAGGTTCAGCGTAGTCTGCAGGCTGACCTCAAAGCTGCGCAGATCCCGGTTGTTGATGCCGATCAGCGGGGTCTTCAGTTGCATTGCACGTTCCAGTTCGGCGCCATCGTGCGATTCCACCAGGACGGCCATGCCCAGTTCCTGTGCCAGGGCTTCCAGTTCCAGCATATGCGCGGTCTCCAGCGCGCCCACGATAAGCAGGATACAGTCGGCACCCATGGCCCTGGCCTCGTAGACCTGGTAGGCGTCCACCACGAAATCCTTGCGTAGCACCGGTAAGCGGCAGGCGGCACGGGCCACCTTGAGGTAATCGGCATGGCCCTGGAAGTACTGCTCGTCGGTCAGTACGGACAAGCAGGCCGCGCCATGCTGGGCATAGTCCTCAGCGATTGCCGCAGGCTGAAAGTCGGCCCGTATCACGCCCTTGGAGGGACTGGCCTTCTTGATCTCGGCGATGACGGCTGCATGGCCGTCAGCGTACTGGCTGCGCAAGGCACCTACGAAATCACGCAATCCGCCCAGCGCTTCCGCTGCTGCGCGGACGGAGGCCAAGGGGGTATGCCGTTGGGCGGCGGCGACTTCTTCAATCTTGGTGGCGAGTATCTGCTTGAGGATGTCGGACATGGATCAGGCTTTGTATTGTTGGGTCAGTTTCACCAGAGCATCGAGCCTGGCGCGGGCGGCACCGTTATCAATGGCGGCAGCGGCAGCGGCAAAACCATCGGCCAGGGTGGCGCTGACGTCGGCAGCATAAAGGGCTGCACCGGCATTCAGCACCACGATATCGCGGCAGGGGCCTGCCTCACCGGCCAGTACAGCTTCGATCCGTGCGCGGGATTCCTGCGGGTTGCCAGCGTGCAGGTCGGCCGCCTGGCAGAAGCTGAAACCATGCTCGCGCGGGTCGAACACGAATTCGTTGATTTCACCCTCCCTGAGTTCGGCCACCAGGGTGGTGTCGCGCAGGCTGATTTCGTCCAGGCCATCGCGGCCGTGCACGATCAGCACATGACGGCTACCCAGCTCCTTCAGCACGCGGCATTGTATGCCGACCAGGTCGGGATGGAATACGCCCATGACCTGATTATCGGCAGCGGCTGGATTGGTGAGTGGGCCAAGTATGTTGAAAATGGTGCGTACACCCAGCTCGCGCCGTATGGGGGCGACGTTCTTCATGGCGCCGTGATGGTTGGGGGCGAACATGAAGCCTACCCCCAGTTCGTCTATGCAATGGCCTACCTGCTCCGGGGTGAGCACCAGATTGACGCCCAAGGCCTCCAGTACATCGGCCGAGCCGCTGCTGCTGGATACGCCGCGATTGCCATGCTTGGCGACACGCGCACCGGCGGCGGCGGCGACGAAGGCTGCGGTGGTGGAGATATTGAAGGTATGGGCCCCATCGCCACCAGTACCGCAGGTATCCACCAGATGGCGCCTGTCCTTTACCGAGACCTTATTCGATAGCTCGCGCATCACCGTGGCAGCGGCGGCTATCTCGGACACGGTCTCTACCTTGACCCGCAGGCCTATCAGTATGGCGGCGGTCTGGGTGGGGGTCATTTCCCCCGTCATGATCTGCCGCATCACGGAGAGCATCTCGTCGTAGAACAATTCGTTACCGTCTATCAGGCGGTTGAGGGCGGCTTGTGGCGTGATCATGGCGTGGGCGCTTGCATCAAACAGGGTGGGTAGGGATTTCAACCTAAAGCGGAGGGGCTAGCAAAGGAAATGGGCTTATTTCCTTATGACTTTCCAGGCTGCTGTGTGGGGAGGCGGTACTGGCGGCAGCTCAGTCGCCATGCCAGCGGGCATCCAGCCAGTCCCGCCACTGGTACCAAGCCATGCCCAGGGTCAGGGCCGCTTGGGTAAAGCCTGGCAGGTGTGTAGGTAGGGCATGTTGGGGTATGCGCTCAAACAGCGCAAGCCGTTCGGGCCGGCCCAGCATGGCTTCGGCCATGACCTTGCCGACGAGACCGCTCAGGGCCAGGCCATGGCCGCTGAAACCCTGGGCGAACAGGGCGCCATCGGGGAGCCTGCCCAGGTGCGGTAGCTTGTGGGGTGTGACATCGACCCGGCCACCCCAGGCGTGCTCGATCCGGGCGTCGGCCAATTGCGGAAACACCTGCAGCATGCGCGCCTGAGTATCGGCAAGGCGGTCTGTGGCTGTGCCGGCAGCGCGACCGCCAAACAAGAGGCGATGGTCGGGGCTGAGGCGGAAGTAATTGAGTACCCGGTTGCAATCGGCAACGGCCGCATTGCTGGGCAATATGGAGCGCACCAGGCCAGCGTCGAGCGGTTCGGTAGCGACGATGAAACTCTCTACCGGCAGAAAATGGCGGGCCAGCTGTGGAGTCAGGGCCGTGGCATTGGTTGCCAGGAACAATTGGCGGCAGTGCAGCTGACCGGCCGGGGTCGCGATGCAATAGCCATCACCGTCACGCTGCCAACCGCTGGCAGGGCTGTGCTCGTAGAGCTTCGCGCCAGCGGCCTCGGCTGCATCAGCCAGGCCCAAGGTGTAGGCCCAGGGGTCCAGATGTGTTTCATTTGGGTCGTACAGGCCACCGACATAGCGGCTGCTGCCGACATGGGCCTGGAGGGCGTTGCAGTCCAGCAGTTGCAGATCGACATAACCGTAGCGCTGCCGTGCCTGTTGCTGCCATTGCGCCAGCTCTGCCAACTGGCCCTCATGCAGGGCTGCGTAGACATAGCCACCGGGGCTGAGATCGCAGGCGATATTGAAGCGGGCGATGTGCTGTTTGAGCAGGGCCAGCGCTTCAAGTGACATGTCCCAGAGTTGCCGGGCGATGGCAGGCCCGACGGCTTGTTCAACAACCGTCATGCTGCCGGCAAAACCCTGCAGTGCCTGGCCACCGTTGCGGCCTGATGCGCCGCTGCCTATGCGATCCGCCTCCAGCAGGGCCACGGAAACGCCTTGTTCTGCCAGGTAAAGCGCGCTGGACAAGCCAGTAAGGCCACCGCCCAGGATGCCCACATCGGCCACGAGCCTGCCGCTGCAGCAGGGGCGTACAGCGGGTGCAGGTTGGCGGCTGGCATACCAGGATGGGCTGGGCGGCGTCACGGCATCAATTGATTGCTGGCGTCGAAGCGCGGCAGGCCGTCATCGCAGTTGGCCCAGGTTACATGGCTGTCATAGAACACATGCGAGGAAGGGTGCTGCACCTCGCCTTGGCGCAGGCTGGCGCGGGCAATATGCATCTCGTCGGCCCAGCGCAGGCCATGGAAAAACAGAGGCGTACCACAATGCTTGCAAAAGCCCCGCTTGGCCGCGTGCGAGGAATCAAACCACTGCAGCGCGGCCTCGCCTTGGCTGAGGCAGAGCGCGGACAGCGGTACACCAAACCAGGTCACAAAGGCGGCGCCATGGGCCTGCCGGCACATGCTGCAGTGACAATGGGCACACCATTTGGCGGGTGCCGTGACGCGATAGCGCACCGCGCCACAGAAACAATGCCCTTCAAGCGGTGTGGCGAGATGGCTGGTGTCAGGCATAGGTCTTGAGGAAGTTATCCAGCATCTGGTGACCGTGTTCGGTAAGGATGGCCTCGGGGTGGAACTGCACCCCTTCTATAGGCAAGGTTTTATGCCTTACCCCCATGATTTCGCCATCTTCCGTCCAGGCGGTGATTTCCAGGCAGTCTGGGCAGCTGTCGCGCTCTATCACTAGCGAATGGTAGCGGGTGGCGATAAAGGGCGAGGGCAGATCCTTGAAGGTACCCACGCTGAGGTGGCTGACCGGTGAGGTCTTGCCGTGCATCAGTTGCTTGGCATGGATGATCTTGCCGCCAAAAGCCTGACCTATGGATTGATGGCCCAGGCAGACGCCCAGGATGGGGATTTGCCCTGCGAAGCGCTGGATGGCAGCGACCGAGATGCCCGCTTCACTGGGAGAGCAGGGGCCGGGGGAGACCACCAGGTACTGGGGCTGCTTTGCGGCAATCTCGTCCAGGCTGATCTCGTCGTTGCGGTAAACCTCTACCGTTTGCCCCAGTTCACCAAAGTACTGGACCAGGTTGTAGGTAAAGCTGTCGTAGTTGTCGATCATCAATAGCATGGTGGCGTTACTACCTGATTAGGCCGCCTGCCATGGGCAGGCCGCATGATCTAGAGAGGCAGCCGGCAGGGTACACCCGGCTGCGCTTGCGTCGGCGTACTGGGGCTCAGCCGTCCAGGCCCTTTTGGGCCATTTCGGCTGCACGCAGCACGGCGCGGGCCTTGTTCTGGGTTTCCTGCCATTCGGACTGTGGCACCGAATCGGCCACAATGCCGGCACCGGCCTGCACATAGAGGGTCTTGTTCTTGATCACGGCGGTACGCAGGGCGATGGCCACATCCATATCGCCATTGAAGCCCAGGTAGCCCACAGCACCCGAATAGATACCGCGCTTGGTGGGTTCCAGCTCGTCGATGATCTGCATGGCGCGTACCTTGGGCGCACCGGAAACGGTGCCAGCCGGGAAGGTGGCGCGCAGTATGTCCAGATTGCTCATGCCCGGCTTGAGGGCGGCCTCTACGCTGGAGACGATGTGCATGACGTGGGAGTAGCGCTCTACCACGCGATCGTCGGTCACCTTGACGGTGCCAGTCTGTGCTACCCGGCCTACGTCATTGCGGCCCAGGTCCATCAGCATCACATGCTCGGCGATTTCCTTGGGGTCGGCCAGCAACTCCGCTTCCAGGGCCAGGTCTTCGTCGCGGCTCTTGCCGCGTGGCCGGGTACCGGCGATGGGGCGTACCGTGACGGTGCCGCCTTCGTGGCGGACCAGGATCTCGGGCGAGGCACCGACGATATGCGTATCGCCCAACTGGTAGTAGAACATATAGGGCGAAGGGTTGAGGCTGCGCAGTGCGCGGTAGAGCGTGATGGGCGGCTGTTCGAAGCGCATGGACATGCGCTGCGACAACACGACCTGCATGATGTCGCCATCAAGAATGTATTGCTTGGCCTTCTCCACTGCTGCCTTAAAGTTGCTTTCGCCGAATTCGGACTTGGCCGTGGTGGGCGGGGTGGCCTCGGTACGGGGCAGGCGAGCCGGATCACGCAGCTGCATGCGTAGTGCATGCAGGCGCGAGTGGGCCTTGGCAAAGGCCTGCGGCTGGCTGGGGTCGGCATAGACCACCAGGTAGAGCTTGCCGCTGAGGTTGTCGAAAATGGCAATCTCTTCGCTCAATAGCAACTGGATATCTGGCGCGCCTATGGGGTCGGGCTTGTCGCACTGAGCCAGCTTCTTCTCAATCAGCCTGATGGTGTCGTAGCCAAAGTAACCGACCAGCCCGCCGGCAAAGCGGGGCAGGTTGGGCAACTGGGGTACTTTGAAGCGCGATTCAAACTCGCCGATAAAGCTTAGCGGATCGCCTTCATGACGCTCGACCACTTCGCCGTTGACGCTGACTTCGGTCTGACGCCCACGTACCGTCAGCACGGTACGTGCGGGCAGGCCGATAAAGCTGTAGCGGCCGAAGCGCTCGCCGCCGACGACCGATTCCAGCAGATAGGAATAGGGTGCATCGGCCAGGCGCAGATAAACGGACAGGGGGGTGTAGAGATCGGCCAGGCCTTCCTGGACGACGGGGATGCGGTTATAGCCTTGACGCGCGAGCGCGTCGAATTCGAGTTCGGTCATGGCGAGCTTTCCTGGCAAAGGGGTGAAGTGAAAAACCGGGAGGACGCGATTAGCGCCATCGCCAGGTCAGCCCGCAGTGCTTGGAATCTCTTGTCATGATGTCTGAAGTCGTTCGTCTGGATAGTGTGGGGCGGAATCGAGGCCTGCAAGTGCAGGCAAGCCATCAATCCGAGCCAGCATTCTTCACGAAATCCACTGCCTCGACAAGGCTGGAGATGATGCCGGCGCACTGTAGTCCACGCACATCCTCGTAGCCATAGTCGAGCAGCAGACAAGGTGCACCGGCATTTTTGGCGGCGTCACGATCAAAATGGGAGTCGCCTACCATCAGTAGTTCGGCCGCTGTGATGCCGAACTGCTGGCATACCGTCTGCAAGGGCAGGGGATGGGGTTTTTTCTCTGGCAGGCTGTCGCCGCCTAATACGATGTCGAAGTAGGGCAGCAGGCCAGTCTGCGCCAGCACAGGCTCGGTGAAGCGCAAAGGCTTGTTGGTGACTACCGCCAGCCGTAATCCCATGGACCTGAAAGCCTCCAAGCCGGCAACGACACCGGGATAGGGGCGGGTTTTGACGGCCAGCAGGCGATCATAGTGGCGGCAGAAAGCGGCGATGCCGGCTGCGTGCTGCTCAGGCTCGGCCTGGCCCTCGCGCGCGTCGGTGAGCGAGCGGTGTACCAGCTGCGCCATGCCGCCGCCAACAAAGCTGGCCAGCCTGTCCTGTTCCAGGGCGGGCAGGTCGAAGTCGCTGCGCATGGCATTGGCCGCGGCGGCAAGGTCGGCAATGGTGTCCAGCAGGGTGCCGTCCAGGTCAAGGGCTATGGCTTTGATGGGCATCAGATAAAGTCGCGGATATTCAGTACGGCGCCATGGCCGATATGGTCGGTATGCAACAGTTGCACGATTGCACGTCCCCGGCTATCCGGGTCGGCCAGTTCGCCATTGGCGTGGTATTGCCTGAATTGCTCCAGCAAGGGGAAATCCCCCTCGGGCGTGGCACGTATGCTGGCTTGCATGCCGGTATCAATGATGCCGGGCGCCAGCGATGCCATGCGCACTGGGTGGGGCAGGCCATCCTGCTCCAGCCCCACGCAGCGGCTATACATATCCAGCCCGGCCTTGCTGGCGCAATAGGCGCTCCAGCCGGTATAGGCATTGCGGCCCGCGCCGGAGCTGATCTGGAGTATGCGCTTGTCGCAGGCACGGTTGCGCAGGTGTCGCAGGAAGGCATTGCTGAACTGTATGGCAGCAGTCAGGTTGACTGTGAGGCAGCGGGCCATCTCGGCATCGCCATAACTGCCTGCCGACCCTATGGGCTCGACCACGCCTGCATTGTTGATCAGGTAGATGCCTTGCCAGTCCATTGCCGACAAGGAGCCCAGTAGTTCCTCGGCGATTTCGCTGACCTGGTCGATATTGGCCAGGTCTACGGCCAAAAAGCGGTAACCGGGCAGGGCGGCGCCCAGCTGTGCCAGCTCGGGCGTCTCCTGCCGAGCCAGCGCGATCAGGTGGTCGCCCTGTGCTGCAATGGCTCGGGCGATGCCCAGGCCCAGGCCGCGTGAGGCGCCGGTAAGGATGTAGCATCGATTGGGGCGGTTGTGCATAGATGGCTCTGTGCTGGTGGGATATCCGCCTGGGTCAGGCCTTGGCCAGTTCTGCGCGCATGGCGTCTATGGTGGCCTTGTAGTCCGGTGTGTTGTAGATGGCCGAGCCAGCCACAAAAGTGTCTGCGCCGGCACGGGCGATCTCGGCGATATTGTCCACCTTTACCCCGCCATCGATCTCCAGCCAGATTTCCCGGCCGGTCTTGGCCGTGTATTCGTCGATGCGGCGACGCGCCTCGCGTAGCTTGTCCAGTGTGCCGGGAATGAACTTCTGGCCGCCAAAGCCTGGGTTGACTGACATCAGCAGTATCATGTCCAGCTTGTCCATAACATGGTCCAGGTAGTGCAGCGGGGTGGCGGGATTGAACACCAGGCCGGCCTTGCAGCCCTGTTCGCGGATCAGGCCCAGGCTGCGATCGATATGCTCGCTGGCCTCGGGGTGGAAGGTGATGATGTTGGCGCCGGCCTTGGCGAAATCGGGGATGATGCGGTCTACCGGCTTGACCATCAGATGCACATCGATCAGTGCGTCGGTACAGGGGCGGATAGCCTCGCAAATCATGGGGCCTATGGTCAGATTCGGCACGTAATGGTTGTCCATCACGTCGAAGTGAATGATGTCGGCACCGGCCGCAATGACGTTCTGCACTTCCTCGCCCAGCTTGGCAAAGTTGGCAGAGAGGATGGAAGGGGCAATGCGGAAGGTGGGCTGGCTCATGGCGGTGCTCTGCGAGGTGGGAAGAGGTATAGATTTTACCGGAAACCGATGAGCGCCTTGTCGTTGACTGCGTTTTCGCGTGTAATCTTCGTCCGTCACTCTCACATTACGCCAAGGCACCATGGGCGAATCCCGCAAGTACGACATCACCGTTACCGTGCAAACCCAGTTTCTCGCCGATCAGTCGGACGAGGAGGCGAATCGCCATGTGTTTGCCTACCACATCAGCATTGTCAACACTGGTACCGTTGCCGCCCAGTTGCTCACGCGGCACTGGGTCATCACCGAGGCCGATGGCAAGGTGCAGGAGGTGCGTGGTCAGGGGGTGGTGGGTGAGCAGCCCAGCCTCCAGCCGGGGCAGGCATATGGCTATACCAGTGGCGTCGCACTGAGTTCACCTGTAGGCACCATGCACGGCAGTTATCAGTTCCGTGCTGAGGATGGTGAATGCTTTGACGCTGTCGTCGATCAGTTTGTGCTGTCGGTTCCCAGGGTCTTGCATTGAACCACGTCGGGCGTAGCCGGCTGATGATGGAAATTACCCCCACGCCATGCTTGTAGGGGGTGCAATCGCTGCACAGTTTGCAATCAATGGTGCAAACATAGGCTGCATTTTAAATGCAGCCAGGGTAATCCCGCGCAGAATACAAAAAGGCAATTCCTTTTGAGGGGAATTGCCTTTTTACAGCAATCAGAATCTTAGGCTAATTGGTCTGTATCAAACCAACCGCCTGAATCAAACGTCTCGCTGAGATATAAATTCTGCCAAGTAGCAGATTATACCATTTGAATGTTGGTGGCTTGCGGGCCTTTTTGACCCATGCCGGCAACGTAGGAGACCTTTTGGCCTTCTGCCAGCGACTTGAAGCCTTCCGAACGAATTTCGGAGAAGTGGGCGAACAAATCCTTGCTGCCATCATCAGGGGTGATAAAACCAAAACCCTTGGCGTCATTGAACCACTTAACGGTACCTGTTTCCATCTTGAATATCCTTTTGTGTAGTGTTGGGCACATGCCCATATGCATGACATTCAAGGAGTCGAGAACGGAACGAGCACGAATGGTACAGCTTTAGACGCACAAAGTAACTAACTGGTTTTCTACTTGAAGATCCTGCATCTCCGTTTTACGCAGTTCTGCTGGTTGAGTCAATGAATAAAAATAAATATTTCTTTGGCGGCGATTGATCGGGCTTTGGATATTGGCCTGCATAAAGGCTTGCAAGGCATATTTATGCTGTTCGGGTTTTTGTATTAAGCGAGCGTTAGGCATCGGATATCGCCAGCTATTGCCTGCACGCAGGCTGGCCCCCGCAGGGGGTCAGGGGGTTGCCAGCGCACCCCGCCAGTACTCTCCCAGGGCGGCCAGCAGCTCGGTGCGGAAGTCTGGTCGTATTGGGGCAAATACCGGTTCATCGAGCAGACGGCAAAGGCTGTCCGGGTAGTCCAGCGATTGCCACAGGCCGCGGGTGAGGGCATAGGCGCGTGTCAGCAGGCTAAGCCCCCGGCCGGCCGGCAGGCCCAGGGCGGCTTCCAGGGCGGCGCCAGCACTGACCAGGCCTTGGGTCAGCTCCAGCTTGAAAGCACGCAGCTGCTCCAGCCCCAGATTCTGCTCCAGCACGCTATAGGCCATGGCATCCAGCCGCATCAGCTCCGGGTGCTCGTCCAGATAGCAGACATAGCGCTGCATGAAGCGCGTCAGCTGTACCTCGGCGCTGCCGCCTTCCGGGCTGAAGCTGTCGTGTACTTCCTGCAGCAGGCCGAGCCATTCGGCCCACAGCAGGCCCATGAAGATTTCTTCCTTGGTGCAGAAGTACAGATAAACCGTGCCCTTGGCGAGGCCGGCGGCTTCGGCAATCCGGGCGACGGAAGGTAGGTTGCGGGTATCTTGCAGGAACAGTCCGCGCGCTGCTGCCAGGATGGCATCGCGTCGGGCCTGTTTGTCCTCGCTATCAAGGGCACGTTGGGTCATGGCCACAATTCTACCCTGTTTGGGGAGCGGCTGAATTGCCGCGCCCCTATCTGCAGGCCGGGCTGCTACTAGTTTTTCATCAGCTGGTAGGCCACGCGGCTTTGCAGGCTGCGGGGGGCGAAGCGGTTGCTGAAGATGGTGAGCTTGTTGCCTACGCCCGGAATCACGCTGGCGGTGCCGTTGAATAGCGCCTTCAGGCCGATATCCACCACCGGGCGCGATTGCATCATCAGCAGCCTCTGGTAAGGCGTGGTCTGCTGGCCCGATACTGCGAGGAAGCTCGTGGCGGTTACGCCGGGGGATAGCACGCTGACCTTGACCTTGCTGGGGGCCAACTCGGTATGCAGGGCCTCGCCAAACAGCAACACATAGGCCTTGCTGGCTGCGTAGGCCGCATAGGTCGGGGTGGCCTGATAGCCGCCGATGCTGGCCACCAGCAGGATATGTCCGCCACCGCGCTTGACCATGTCGGCCGCAAATACATGCGTCAGTTCGGTCAGGCTGACCACATTGAGTTGCAGCATCTCCAGGGTCTTGCCCAAGGGCTGATCAACAAACTGGCCATACACACCAAAACCGGCATTGTTGATCAGCACATCCACGGCCAGTCCGTGGCAGTCCAGTTGGGCCTTGAGTGCAGTGCCGGCACCGGGGGCGGCTAGGTCGGCCGCCTCTACCACCACCTCGATGCCATGCAATGCGCGCAGGCTGGCGGCAAGCTTTTCCATGGGTTCGGTGCGCCTTGCGGTCAATATCAGGTTGGCCCCGCGTTCAGCCAGGGCCGTGGCGAAATCCATGCCGAAGCCGCTTGATGCGCCTGTGACCAACGCCCATTTGCCCTTGATGTTGTCCATGCCTGCTTAATTCCCGTCTGATTGATATGACCATTGGTCATTTTGTGGGTGTATTACAAGTGACCGTCGGTCATTTGTCAAGCGGGTTGCGGTGTGTAGATCGTGTGAGCCTGTGTGTTTAGCGCGCCAACAATGTGCCGAAGATATCCCAGGCCAGTTTGGCGATCAGCACACTGACCAGGCCGATGAAGAGCTTGCGTATCAAGGTGGTGCCGCCACGCATGGCCATGCGCGCACCAATAAAAGCGCCGGCGATATTGGCCACTGCCATGGGAATGGCATAGTGGTACAACACATGGCCTGCAGGAATAAAGAAGACGAGGGCGGCCAGGTTGGTGGCCACATTGACAATCTTGGCGGCGCTGGAGGCGCGGAGGAAGTCAAACCCGAAAAAGCGGATGAACAGGAAGATCAGAAAACTGCCGGTGCCTGGGCCGAACAGGCCATCATAGAACCCGATGGCACCGCCTATGGCCAGCGCAATGATCAGTTCGCGGCGACCAATATGGCTGGGCCGGTGCAGTGCGCCGAAGTCTTTCTTGCGCAATGTATAGCCCAGCATGAACAGCAACAGGGCCAGTACCAGAGGACGCATCCACGCTGGCGGAATATAGCTGACAGCCATGGCGCCGATAAAGGAGAAGGCGAAGGCGGTCAGCGCGGCGGGAATGACCAGCTTCCAGGCGATATCGATCTTGCGGGCGTAGCGCCATGCCGCCATGCCGGTACCAAATACCGAGCTGAACTTGTTGGTGCCAAACAGGGTGGAGGGCGTGTGCTGGGGTAGGGTGGAAAACAGACCCGGCACCTGTATCAGCCCGCCGCCGCCCACCGCGGCATCGATGAGGCCTGCCGAGAAGGCGATGAGGACCAGCGGCAGGAGTTCTATTGCTTGCATTTGGGCGGGGCTGTCACGGTCAGGCCTATCATGCTGCCTGCCGCCCAAGGGGCGTGGCAATGAGGGTTTGCCAGTGCTTGTTGCAATTGCGGGTTCAGTGCAGACGGAAGACCAGGGCTAGCATGCGGCCGATCTCTGCTTCCAGCAGGCTCTCGGGCCACGGTGGTGGCAGGTTCATGCATTCGAACTGCAGGCGGTGGATGACACTGAGCACCAGCGAGGCATCAACTTCCGGTTGGTCGGAACCCACCATGCGAGCCAGTTGCGCGATGCCGGAAACCAGCATGGCGCGATAGGCTACCACTTTGGCGCGTACTGGTGGGTCCAGCCGGTACAGCGAGAGGAAGTTCAACTCTACGGCAAGCCCGACGGAATGCAGCTCTGCCTGCATACGTATGAAGTTGGCCAGCCGCCGGGTGACCTCGAGATGAACCGCCACGCGTGCGTCGCCCGAGCGCAGCAAGATCTCCGGCGGCAAGTCGGACAGATAGAGATTTAGCTGGTTCAGCATCTCCACATTGTCTTTGGCGGCGACCAGGACGAAATGATCGAAGGTCTGCTCGATCAGGTCGTTCATGCCATTGAAGAAATAGGTGGTCAGCGACAGGGGAACGCCAGCCTCGGCGGCGATCGCTCTATGGGTGATGCCATGCAGCCCCCGCTTGGCAATCAACACTAGGGTTGCGTCGAGTATACGGCGGCGCGACTCTTCGCCCCGTCGTTGCAGTTTGCGGCCAGTGGCACTGCTTGTGTGCTCTATGGTGAGGTTGTTCATGGCGATCAATTCTACCGGAATGATACCGGTATGCATTTGCAACAATATTTTCCCGGCAGGTTTTATCTTTGTCCTGCCACAAAAGTGGGGGGCCGGGGGCCACATGCCATGCAATTAGCGCGCTCTCTGGTCATTATTGTACGGATGTACCGTAATTTGATGACCATTGATCGGCAAGCTCGGCAGCAACGGATATACATAGCTGCTGGTGGTCGGCGGGGCAAGCTAGCAGGGTTGCTGGTGACAGGGTGGACGGCTTGTGGTGCTTGCACGGCTTCTGCCAGCCGCAATGCTGGGATATCCCTGTCCAGCGTGGGGAGCCGAGTTTTCGCCGGGCTGATAAGTGCCGCTGGGCGCTTCTTCGGACTTTGTGCTCTCGGGGTATTAGAACGGCCTTGTGGGCAACCGGCAGGTAGGTGCTGGTTGCGCAAACGTTAATAGATACGCGTTGCAAACGGCTGGCGCATCGACTACCAATCCTGCTCCAGTCCCAGCTCGCGACAGGCTTTGTCATAGACGAAAGCAGGTGCGGCGTTCTCCTTCGTCGAGGTTGCTATCCAGGCCCAAGGGACTGAATCTATCTCGCCACGCATGGCCGCCAGTACGATCTTGGCCTCAACTGTGGCACCGCAGAGATACAGCGCGGCACCAAAGTGGTTGAGGCCAGCGCTGCTGAACGGACTGGATACGCGCATCAGCTTGGTTTCCAGTTCACCCGGTTTGGCGCCTACCCATTTGTACAGTGCGGCGACCAACGCTTTGGCGTTCTTATCATTGCGCAGGGTTTTCAAACTTGCGCTGCTTTGGCCTGAGTTCAGCGCTAGCGCATATTCGCTGTAGGCGAAGGCGACTAGGGCGTGCAGCATGCTGCCGGGCGGAGATTTGGCGGAACAGTCTGCGGCATAAGCGAACATTTCATTGTGACTGCCGCCCCATTTTTCCGTCGTCACATAGAAGTACTTCATGTGCAGGGCCCAGTGGGTGGGTTGTCTGCGCAGGCCCTCTTCAAACCAGCTGTCTATTTGCTCCCGGTCTTCGCTCTTGCCTACGCCGACATGTATCAACCAGGCCAGTGCTTCGGCAGCACTGGTGTCGAGTTCGGTTGCTTTTTCCAGGGCAGATTTGGCTGCTTCCAGGTGCTCGATAAAGGGGCGCCAGGCGTTTTGTTCAACATCTTCTGCATAGCTGCTGCCGCGTATCTTCCAGCCTGCTATTACCAGGGAGGCGCCGAGCAGCGTGTGTGCGAGTGCGGAGCGCGGTGCGCTTTTGGTCCAGGCTGCCGCAGCATCGACGGCATCGCCCAGGTTGGCGTAGCCATAGACTGCCCGCTCCCTGGCCTCCCCCGACAGTTTGCCGAACATCAGCTCCGCATCGACAAAATTGCCACGAACCACCTTGTCATGCAGCGCCTTGGCACTGGGGGTGGGCAGGTCTTTAGCCAGCGTGGCGTAGGGCTGTAGACGCAGGATTTTCAACAAAGACATGGCTGAACTCGTGAGCGAGAAGTGAGGGCGTATGGGGCGCGCATCCTACTCGCTACACGTGAAATTTCCAGTATGGGACGGCGTCGGTCCATGAATGCGCGGCATGCGCGCCAATACTTGCCGATGGTTCAGGCTGCCTTGTGCCGGTGCAGCCCGTCATCAGTCGTCCATGGCTTGAGTCCACAACCGGCGTTTACTCGCGTATCCAGGTCTGGGTGCGGCCCAGCAGCGAGAAACCCATATAGCCACGCACCTTGAGCTTCTGGCCGCCATCGGCCAAGGCCAGCTTGACGCTATAGATATCGCCGTTGTCCGGATCCATGATCTTGCCGCCTGCCCACTCGTCGCCATCTTTCTTGACGCCCCAGATAATCTCCAGCCCTATCAAGGGTTTGTTCTTCTTGTCACCCTTGCAGGCGGTGCAGAGGGTTTCCTTGCTCTCGAACAGCTTGGTGAGCTTGCCCTTGAGCTCGCCATTCTCCTCCCATATCTGGATGATGGCTTCGGGCTTGTTGGTCTTGTCGCTGATGTTCTTCCAGCTGCCTATGGGGCTGTTGGCATCGGCAAAGGCGGGGCTGATGGCCAGGGCCAGCAGGCTGGCAAGCAGGGGGCGGGTCAGGTGCATGGTTGTCTCCGTGGCGGCGCTGCGACCGCACTATGTAATGGGGTTTGGTCGATAGCATGCCATGGTTGCCCGGTGCGGGTTAAGCGGTGGGGCCGGCTGGTGAGGGCAAGTGTTGCGTTCGTGTAGCTAGCGCTTGAATTGCCAGACGTTTACCCGCATTTTCAACCTCACCGCGCTTGCTGCGCTGCGTTATAATGCGCGGCTTTGATTGGGCTTTTCCCTGTATCAGGAAGGAGAGAGAACATGCCGATCTACGATTACCAATGCACTGATTGCGGCCATCGTGCCGAAGTACTGCGCAAGCTGTCCGACCCGGTGTTGACCGATTGCCCCTCGTGCGGCAAGGCCAGCTTTGCCAAGCAACTCTCGGCCGCCGGCTTTCAGCTGAAGGGCTCGGGCTGGTATGCCACCGATTTCAAGGGCGGCAGCAGTGCCAGTGTGCCTGCAAAAACCGAGACGGCAACGGCCGATGCGGGCGCCCACGCCTGCGGTACCGGCGGTTGCGGTAGCTGCGCCTGATTTGATAACCGATACCGAAAGCCACGGATGAAGCGCTACTTTGTTACCGGACTGCTGATCTGGGTGCCGCTAGGCATCACCCTCTGGGTGATCAGTACCCTGGTGGGTGCATTGGACAGCCTCTTGCTGCTCCTGCCCGATGGTAACCGCCCGCGCGACTGGATAGGCGTACACATCCCTGGCCTCGGTGTGGTGCTGGTCATGGCCATTCTGCTGCTGACCGGTTTGCTGACCGCCAATATCCTGGGTCAGCGGATGGTGAAATTCTGGGAGGAAGTCCTCAACCGCATTCCGGTGGTGAAATCCATCTACGGCTCGGTGAAGCAGGTGTCCGATACCGTTCTGTCCGACTCCGGCAACGCCTTCCGCAAAGCCTTGCTGGTGCGTTTTCCGCACGGCGATGCCTGGACGGTGGCCTTTCTGACCGGTACGCCCGCGCCTGAGCTGGCCTGCCAGCTGGACGGGGAGCATGTGTCGGTCTATGTGCCGACCACCCCCAACCCGACTTCGGGTTACTTCATGGTGGTGAAGAAATCGGCCACCATAGAGCTTGATATGAGCGTGGACGAGGCGCTCAAGTATGTGATTTCCATGGGCGTGGTTGCACCCGGCAGCAAAGCCAACGGCGATGCCCCCTGCAAGCAGCTCAGCCCAAATTTGCCAGGCTAGGCAGCTAACCGCCTGACCTGTTTAGTTTTCCGTTATCCAAGAAAATCCGGCCCTACCCGGGCCAATCTGTTACTGGAACTGCCATGCGTACCGACTACTGCGGCTTGATCGACAAGCGCTACCTCTCCCAAACCGTCACCATCAAGGGCTGGGCGCATCGTCGCCGCGACCACGGTGGCGTGATCTTCATCGACTTGCGTGACCGCGAAGGCCTGGTGCAGGTGGTGATTGATCCTGATACCCCGGAAGCCTTTGCCCTGGCCGATACCGTACGGTCGGAGTTCGTGGTGGAAGTGACCGGCATCGTGCGTGAGCGCCCGGCCGGTACGGCCAATGCCAACCTGGTGTCGGGCGAGATCGAGATCCTGGCCAAGCAGATTGTCATCCTCAACGCGGCCAATACCCCGCCGTTCCAGATCGACGAGGAAAACCTCAGCGAGATGACCCGCCTGCAACACCGCGTCATCGACCTACGCCGCCCGGCCATGCAGAAGAACCTGCGCCTGCGCTACAAGGTGGCCCTGCTGGTGCGTAACTTCCTCGACAGCCGTGGTTTCATCGATATCGAAACCCCCATGCTGACCCGCTCTACCCCGGAAGGCGCCCGCGACTACCTGGTGCCGAGCCGTGTACACGACGGCCAGTTCTTTGCCCTGCCGCAAAGCCCGCAGCTGTTCAAGCAGCTGCTGATGGTGGCGGGCTTTGACCGTTACTACCAGATCACCAAGTGCTTCCGTGACGAAGACCTGCGCGCCGACCGCCAGCCTGAATTCACCCAGATCGACGTGGAAACCTCCTTCCTGGGCGAAGAAGAGATCATGGACATCATGGAAGAGATGGCCGTGCATGTGTTCAAGGAAGCCATAGGCGTCGACCTGGGCAAGTTCCCCCGCATGCAGTACGACGACGCCATGTTCTACTATGGCTCGGACAAGCCGGATATGCGGGTGACCTTGAAGTTCACCGAGCTGACCGAAGTCATGAAGGACGTGCCGTTCAAGGTGTTCAGCGGCGCAGCCAATATGGACGGTGGCCGCGTGGTCGGTATGCGCGTGCCGGGTGGTGCTGCCTTCACCCGTTCCGAGATCGACGCCTGGACGCAGTTTGTCGGCATCTACGGTGCCAAGGGCCTGGCCTATATCAAAGTCAATGACGTCACCAAGCTCAACGAAGAGGGCCTGCAGTCGCCTATCGTCAAGAACCTGACGCCTGAAGCGCTGGCCGCCATTGTCGAGCGCACTGGCGCACAGAACGGCGATATCGTGTTCTTCGGCGCGGACAAGGCCAAGGTGGTGAACGAAGCCATCGGCGCCTTGCGTATCAAGATCGGCCATGAAAAGGGCGAGGCCGGTGGCTTCTTCACCCGCGAATGGAAGCCGCTGTGGGTGGTGGACTTCCCCATGTTCGAATACGACGAAGACAGCAAGCGCTGGACGGCCTGCCATCACCCCTTCACCAGCCCCAAGGTCGAGCACATCGAGTTCCTCAAGACCGATCCGGGCAAGTGCAAGGCACGTGCCTACGATATGGTGCTGAACGGTTGGGAGCTGGGTGGTGGTTCGGTGCGTATCCACCGTGCCGACATGCAATCCACGGTATTCGAAGCGCTCAACATCGGCGCAGAAGAAGCCCAGAACAAGTTTGGCTTCCTGCTGGAAAACCTCCAGTACGGTGCGCCACCCCATGGCGGCTTGGCCTTTGGCCTGGATCGCCTGGTGACCTTGATGACCGGTGCCGAATCCATCCGCGACGTGATTGCCTTCCCCAAGACCCAGCGCGCCCAGTGCCTGCTGACCCAGGCGCCCAACAGCGTGGACGAGAAGCAGTTGCGTGAGCTGCACATCAAGCTGCGCAACAACCCGCAAGTGGCTTGATCGCCAGCTGCAGGCCAAAGGACGGGACGCTCAGGCGTCCCGTTTTTGCATCTATCTCGGAGGATTCCTGCATGCAGCCCCTGGTTACGCTCAATCATCTTTATCTCTATCTGGACCAAGCAACCCGCGACGCTATCTTGGCGTCGCCCTTCATGCGTCAGGAGTTTGCCGCGCTGACGGTCAGTACCGCTGCGATGGACAACGGCAGGCAGTGGACAGGTGTCTACCTGACGGGTGAGCAAACCTATATCGAACTGTTTTGCCCTGCTGACCATGGCCAGGAGGCTGTGGGGGATGCCGGCATTGCGCTGGCCACCGAGACAGAGGGCGACATTGAACTGGCAAAGCAGGTATTGGCAAAGGCAGGCCTGGACTACCCGGTAGAACTGCTGCAACGGGAGCTTGAAGGGGTGAAGGTGCCCTGGTTCTGGAATCTGTCCTTGATCGCTGCGGCAGAGAGGGAGCCGGAACCCTTCTGTGCCTGGATCATGGAGGTGGAGCGGGACTATCTGGCGCGTAGTGGCTTGCCAGCGGCTGATGCACCTACGGGTATCAGCCGGCGAGAATACAATGCCCAGCGCTTCGACCCAGGCCGCTACTTGAAGGATGTGACCGAGATCAGGCTAGCCCTGCCTGCGGATCAGGCTGCACTGTTCGGGCAGCAGCTCTGTCTGCTGGGCTATGCCGCCACAGCGGCGGAGCAGGGCATGGCCTATCACGGGCCTGACATGGTGCTAAGTGTGCAAAGGGCCACCGGGCAGAGGCGAGGGGTGATTGCCATCAGGCTGAGCCTGCAGCGGGAAAAGCAGGGCGAAACCGAATACCGGTTTGGTTCGGGGTCGGTATTGCAGTTTGATCGGCCTGACAGCGCCATCTGGCGGTTTACCGGCTGAACCAGGCCACATCTCAGGCGGCTGCCTGGGCCAGCAGGGTGCCATAGTGTGCTGCAGCAACATCCGGATGCGAGCGCAGGCGGCCTTTCAGGATATTGCGGCCTACCTCGTAGTACAGCGCGTTGTGCTGCTCCTGCTGGGGGCCTCGGGCGGCAAGGGCGAGCTGACCGGACAGCGGCAAGACCGGCACGGTGGCGTTCAGGTGCGCCGCCATAAAGTACGCGCATGAATAGCGCTCCACCCCGGCGGGTGGCGTGACTACCCGATGCAAGGTGGCGCGCAGATAGCCTGATGATGCCAGCTCCAGCAGCTCGCCTATGTTCACCACAAAGCTACCGGCCATGGGCGCAATGGTGTGCCAGTGGTCGTCTAGCAATACCTCCAGCCCCGCTTGCTCATCCTGCAGTACCAGGGTCAGGTAGCCGGCATCCTTGTGGGCACCCACACCTTGATCATCCCGAGTCTGCTCACGGCCGGGGTAGCGTATCAGCTTGAGATGCTGAAAAGCCCCTTCTGCTACCGAGGCATCAAAGGCCGTGGCTGGCTGGCCCAGCGCCAGCGCAAAGGCTTGCAGTAGCTGCTGGCTCAGCTTGCGCAGGCTCTCTTGCCAGACGAGGACAATGCCGCGCATGTCGGGGAGTGCTGCTGGCCATTGATTGGGGCCCTGCAGCTTGAGCCAGGGCTGGTCTTTGGCAATGCTGCTGAGCGCAATGGCCTCCTCCATCAGGTCGAACTGTTCGCGCCAATCCTGTTTACCCAGCGTCAGCTCACTGCCTATCCGGGTGTAGCCCCGGAAGTGGGGCGAGTTGACCATGCTGACGCCGTGCTTGGCCGCTGCAGGCAGGTTGAAGAACTGCCTGCTGACTGCCAACACCTGCTGCTGCAGCGTCGGGTCTATGCCATGGCCGGTCAGATAGAAGAAGCCGATCTCATGTGCCGCCCGGCGAAGCTGATCGAGAAAGGCCTGCCTGGTGGGCTCTGCTGCATGGAAGTGGCTGAAGTCGAGTACGGGCAGGCTAGGTGTGGATAGTGCGGGTTCTGCTGGCTGATGTGGATGCATACGGGTCTGTGTAGCAAGCGTTGTTTATTCCAAAATGCTAACACAGAAAAAATTAAAATAACAAAATGGTCTATTGATGACGTGCCAAGGCGACGCATGTGCATAAGGTGACACATGCGCTTGCTCACTCAGGGGAATGTTCAGCGTGCGCTTGGCCGAACGGGGCGGGTGACGTAATCCCGCTACGCTTGGCCGGGGCGGCCAGGTTTAGTCTGTCCAGCGGAACAGCGCGTCGCCAAAGTCCAGGGTGGACTTTTGTCCTATGTGCTCGCCGTTCTCGGCCAGCCAATTGTTGGCGACGTCAAAGCCGATATCGTGCAGCAGCTCGAAGAAGGCCCATTCGGTATTCATCTTGCTGGAGGCCGACATACGCTCCAGACAGGATTCGCCGTGGATGAGGTGCACGTTCAGTTCGCGGTAGCGCTCATCCAGTACCTCGTTGCGGCGGGCCAACCTGCCTAGCAGGGCAACGCCCCGCAGCTCCTTGATTAGGCTGGAATTGAAGGTGATTTCGTTAATGCGGTTCAGGATGGCACGGGTGTCTTCCGGCACTTCGTCGCGCTGCAAGGGGTTGACCTGGACGATCAGTAAGTCATCGGCACGGGTATCGTGTATCAGCGGGAATAGCGAAGGATTGCCGGTGTAGCCACCATCCCAATAAGCCTCGCCGTCGATTTCCACCGCCTGGAACAGGTAGGGCAGGCAGGCCGAGGCCATGACCGTATCGGCGGTCAACTCATTGCGCTCGAACACCCGCGCAGCGCCGGAACGCACATTGGTAGCCGTGACAAACAGCTTGAGCTGACGGCTGCTGCGCAAGCGCTCGAAATCCACGGCGTCTTCCAGCAGGTTGCGCAGCGGATTGATATTGAGCGGGTTGATGTCATAAGGCGATACCAGGTGCGACATCATGTCGAACAAGGCGTAATAGGGCGAGGAATCCAGACTCCAGCGCCCAAACAGCACATCCCAAGGAGTACGCTTGAAGGGAGACAGCAAACCCAGATTGCTGACCCCGCGCCAAAAGTGCGCCAGTGCGGCTATCGCACCTTCCCGGCCATCCTTGGCCAGGCCATCTGCCAGCACAACTGCATTCATGGCACCAGCACTGGTGCCGCTGATGCCGACGATGTCGAGGTCCTGTTCCTGCAGCAGCCGGTGCAATACCCCCCAGGTAAATGCACCATGTGCTCCCCCGCCCTGCAGGCCGAGATCGATTTTCTTACGCTTGATGGTGGTTGTGGTCATGGTGGCGGCAATCTCAGGGTTGGAAGGGAATCGCAACGCGGTTGCTGGCATGATGTATGGTCGCTACCCAATATACACTGAGCCGTGACTGCCGGATGCCTGCCAGGACTGGGTGTGTCCGGTGGGGGCTGGGTGCTGACCCTGGTTGCCGCTGTCGCTATCATCCAGCCATTGTCCTTGAGGAGGGTTAGATCCTATGTCCCAGCGCCTGGCATCATGCAGTTGCGGTCAGCTCACGGCCCAGGTCGTCGGCGAACCTGTGCGCGTCTCCATCTGCCACTGCCTGGCCTGCCAGCGCAGGACGGGCAGCGTCTTTGGCCAGCAGGCCAGATTCCGTCGCGAGCAGGTAGTGCTTGCAGGCACCTCGACCGAGTATGTGCGGATCGGGGATGAAGGCTCGCAGGTCCGGTTCCACTTTTGCCCCCATTGCGGTGCTACGGTCTACTACGAGCTGGGCGGGCTGGATGCGTACCTCGCCATTCCCGTAGGGGCATTCGCCGATCCGGGCTTCCCTGCGCCTAGTGTCTCCGTCTATGAGGAGCGCATGCACAGCTGGGTTGTACCGCCAGCTGATGCGGAGCACATCCATTAAGAGCCGCAAACAAAACCCTTCTGGCGTTGTTGTGCGAGCTTGCCGTACCCACGCACTGTCTGCGCACGCACGCCTAGCCAGAACCGCTACGCTGGGTTTTGTTGGCGGCTCTAAGCAGCACGCTATGGACAGCATCGAAACGGTAATCGTGCGCAAACTCCGGCATGGGGAGTGGCCGGATATTGCGCCGCCAGGTGCTTGCTATACTATGCCGACTGAATAAGCCATCAGGCTGGCGTTGCGTTTTACTGCGCAAGCCAGCATGCAGGCACTTTACGCACAGCAAGGGTGCTGGCAGGGTGAACAATCAAATAAGGATAAGGGAGAACGCATGAAACCTCAGTTGCAACGTCCTACTGCTGCCTTTGTCGGCGCAGCTTGGGTGGCCCTGTTTGTGGGAGCGGGTACCTATATGGCCGGCTTATGGAATGCCGCCATGCAGCTCAACGAGAAGGGTTACTACTTCGTGATCCTGATGTATGGCTTGTTCTCGGCCGTATCCTTGCAGAAAACCGTGCGCGACCGCATGGAAGGCATCCCCGCGACGGGGCTTTATTTTGGCTTGTGCTGGGTGTCGGTGGGCTTGTCGCTGCTGCTGCTGGCAGTGGGCCTTTGGAACGCCACGCTGGCCCCAGCCGAAAAAGGCTTCTATGCCATGGCTTACATACTGAGCCTGTTTGCCGCAGTCACCGTACAGAAGAATGTGCGCGACGTTGCCCTGTTGCAAGGCGGTACTACCCCCATAGGCGATACCCGCCCGCAGCCGCTGGAGTAGCCTGGCCTGCAGGACGGAAAACAAGAAAGCCACTCGATGAGTGGCTTTTGCGTTTTTGTTTCGGCGAAGCGGAAGTCTGACGCCGGATAGGGGTGAACCTACGGCCGCCCAATCATATATAAGGCCTTTCATTCGCTTACAAAACGGGGGGGCTATTGCAGCCCGGCGCCACCAGTTTCTATGCCGATAATTCTGAACTGAAACTTGGTCGATAGCAGCATAAGAAAAGGGCCTAGCCTTTCGGCTAAGCCCTTGATTCTGTGGTGCCGGAGATAGGAGTCGAACCTACGACCTTCGCATTACGAATGCGCTGCTCTACCAACTGAGCTACACCGGCACTTGAGCTGTGTCAGCTCACATACAGCCCGCTAGTATAGCGATGCCGGGGCAGGTTGTGAATATGCTTTTGCGAGTTTATGGTGGGCTTGTAGGGCTGCCGCTGGCTGGTCGTAGCTTGGTTGGGTGAACGTAACAAAGGCCTGTGTCTTGCGACACAGGCCTTTGAGACTACTGGTGGGCCCGCACGGACTTGAACCGTGGACCAAAGGATTATGAGTCCTCTGCTCTAACCAACTGAGCTACAGGCCCAAAAACTTATCAGCCTTCGCTGGTCAGGCTGTCGAGGAAGCTCTTCAGACGTTCCGAACGCGTCGGGTGACGCAGCTTGCGCAGGGCCTTGGCTTCGATCTGGCGGATACGCTCGCGGGTGACGTCGAACTGCTTGCCGACTTCTTCCAGCGTGTGATCGGTGTTCATCTCGATACCGAAGCGCATGCGCAGTACCTTGGCTTCGCGCGGGGTCAGCGTGTCCAGCACGTCGCGGGTTGCGTCGCGCAGGCTGGCGTAGACCGCAGCGTCCACCGGGGCCAGGTTGTTCTGGTCTTCGATGAAGTCGCCCAGATGGCTGTCGTCGTCGTCACCGATGGGGGTTTCCATCGAGATCGGTTCCTTGGCGATCTTGAGTATCTTGCGGATCTTGTCCTCGGGCATGTCCATGCGCTCGGCCAAGGTCGCCGGATCGGGCTCAAGGCCGGTTTCCTGCAGGATTTGCCGCGAAATGCGGTTCATCTTGTTGATGGTCTCGATCATGTGTACCGGTATACGGATGGTACGGGCCTGGTCGGCAATCGAGCGGGTGATGGCCTGCCGGATCCACCAGGTGGCGTAGGTCGAGAACTTGTAGCCACGGCGGTATTCGAACTTGTCCACGGCCTTCATCAGACCGATGTTGCCTTCCTGGATCAGATCGAGGAACTGCAGGCCGCGGTTGGTGTACTTCTTGGCGATGGAGATCACCAGGCGCAGGTTGGCCTCGATCATTTCGCGCTTGGCGCGGCGTGCCTTGGCTTCGCCGGTGGACATCTGACGGTTGATTTCCTTCAGGTCCTTGATCGGCAGCATGGCGTTGGCTTGCAACTCGGCCAGCTTGGATTGCTTTTCCATCACGGCGTGCTGGTAGCGCTCCAGGATGCCGGAGTAGGCCTTGCCGGAATTGATCTCGTTCTTGACCCAATCCAGGTTGTCTTCATTGCCTGGGAAGGTCTTGATGAAGTGCTCGCGCGGCATGCGAACCTTCTGCACGCAGATGTCCATGATCTCGCGCTCGTAGCCACGGATCTCGTCCACCATGTTGCGCAGGCTGTCGCACAGGTTTTCGACCTGGCGGGCAGAGAAGCGGATCTTGAGGAACTCGGCCGAAACCTGTTCTTGCAGGGCCAGGTACTGCTTGCTGTGCGGGCCGTGCTTGGCCAATGCCTTGATCATCTTGTCGAACAGGTCGCGGATCACTTCAAAGTGCTCGCGAGCCTTGTTCTTGAGTTCTTCAAGGTTGGCAGCGGCGGCGGCTGCAGCGGCGCCTTCGCCTTCTTCGTCATCGTCGTCGCCGGTGTCTTCCAGGGCAACGTCTTCGTCGCTCTCGGCATCGCTCAGCTCTGGCGGTGCGGCTTCTTCTTCAATGGCGTTGGGGTCGATGAAGTCGTCCACGACTTCGTCGATGCGAATCTCGTCGGCCAGGGCCTTGTCCACCATGCCGATGATGTGGCTGATGGTGGTGGGGCAGGCGGTAATGGCCTGGATCATGTGCTTGAGGCCGTCTTCGATACGCTTGGCGATTTCGATTTCGCCTTCGCGCGTCAGCAGCTCTACCGTACCCATTTCGCGCATGTACATACGCACGGGGTCGGTGGTGCGGCCGAAGTCGGAGTCCACTGTCGACAGTGCGGCTTCGGCTTCTTCGGCTACGTCGTCATCGGCCACTGCGGCCGGTGCGGCGTCGGACATCAGCAACGATTCGGCATCGGGTGCCTCGTCGTAGACCTGGATGCCCATATTGGTGATCATGCTGATAACGCCTTCGATCTGCTCGGCGTCCAGCATGTCTTCTGGCAGGTGATCGTTGATCTCGGCGTAAGTCAGGTAACCCCGCTCCTTGCCGAGCACGATGAGGTTCTTGAAGCGGGCCTTACGGGCCTCATTGTCGAGACGCGGTTCTGCGTCGCGCTTGGCTTCGGACTTGTCGAGCTCTTGATCTGCCGCCATCTGTGCTATCTCGATTTGGAACGGGGAAACCGCAAATTGTAACACGGACTACCGGCTTTTGGCAGGTATTCCGCTAAGGAAAACAGCGACTTCGCACTGCAGGCCCGAAACACGGGTTGTAGGCCTGGGGCGAAACCGCTGCGCTGCTGGCGATGGTGCCTGACACCATCGCGATTACCACTCAGTTTAGTGTGCTGCCCGGTGTTTTGCCGGATTTATGTCTTGCGTCCCAGCATGGTCAGGCGGCCATATTCATCGCGCTCTTCCTGGGTCATGCTGCCAAAGTCCAGTCTTGCCAGTTCTGCCAGTCGTTGCGCTGCCCTGGGCTTTTCCATCATCAGGAGATAGCGCTCCAGGGCAAACTTCCAGGCCTGGCCCAGCACGGCATCCTCGCCTTCGCGATAGCTGTCGCGGCTCTTGACGAAGGCCTTGTTCAACACGGCGTGGCTGTCATCGCCGCGCAGTGCTTCCAGCAGGTGGCCGCTGGCGGGGGGCTGGGCCTGCTCGCAAACATAGTCCACCAATCGCACAATGGCTTTTTGGGTGGGGTTGTGTGGATTGGCGGGCAGTGCCTGCTGCGGTAGCTCCAAGGCATACTTGGGGGCGACCACCAATAATTGCAAGAGCTCGAATGCCAGGTCGCGGGTTTCGCGCGGGCCGTCGGGTGGTGGGGCGCCACGGTTTTCCTGGTCGCGGCCTTTCCAACTGCCGCGCTCACCATTGAAGCCCCCGCCGTCCTTGTTCCAAGGCTTCTTCTTGTTACCCCATTCCTGCTTGTTTGGGCGCGCAGCCTGGCCCTGTTGGGGGGCGTATGCCACGCCGCCCAGCAACTGTGCTGCTTCGCCGCCGTCCATCCCAGCCATTTCGGCCAGCTTCTTGCGCAGCAGGATGCCCAGTGCGGGCGCCTTGATCTGTTCGACCAGTGGCTTGGCCAAGTGCATCAGCTTGGCCTTGCCTTCGTCGCTGTCCAGATCGACCTGGCTGGCCAGTTCGCGGCACATAAAGGCCACCAGGCCCAGTGCCTCACGCTCGATCAGGGTTTCAAATGCGTCTTTGCCAAACTCGCGGATATAGCTGTCTGGGTCGTGCTCCTGCGGCAGAAACAAAAAGGACAGGGTCTTGCCATCATTGGCCAGGGCCAGGCTGTTTTCCAGTGCGCGCCAGGCAGCGCGGCGGCCGGCTTTGTCGCCGTCGAAGCTGAACACCACCTGGTCGGCCAGGCGCATCAGTTTCTTGACGTGTTCTGGCGTGCAGGCGGTGCCCAGGGTGGCGACGCTGTACTCCACACCAAGCTGCGCCAGCGCCACTACGTCCATATAGCCTTCAACCACCAGTACCCGATTGCTGGCCCGTATGGCCTGACGCGCCTGGGGCAGGCCGTATAGTTCCAGGCCTTTCTGGAACAAAGGGGTCTCGGGGGAGTTGAGATACTTGGGCTCGCCCTGGTCAATGATGCGGCCGCCGAAGCCGATGACCTGGCTTTTGCCATCCATGATGGGAAACACTACCCGGTCGCGAAAGCGGTCATAGCGGCGTCCGCTATCGGCGTGGTCTATCACCAGGCCCACTTCATTCAGCTGGGCGTTGGTGGCGTAATCGCTGAAGCACTCGGCCAGGGGGTGCCAGTTGTCGGGCGCGTAGCCCAGCCCGAAGCGGGCGGCAATCTGGCCGCTGAGGCCCCGGCGCTTGAGGTAGTCGATGGCGCGAGGGCTGGCTTTCAGCTGCTCGCGGTAGTAATGCATGGCCCGGGTGTTCAGATCGACCAGGCTGGTTTGCTGGATGCGCCGGGGGCCGTCGTTGCTGCGGCCTTCGCTCTTGGGTAGCTGCATGCCTACCGATTCGGCCAGTTTTTCGACCGCATCCGGAAAGCTCAAGCCTTCGTGCTCCATCACAAAGCCGATGGCGGAGCCATGTACGCCGCAACCAAAGCAGTGATAGAACTGCTTGGTGGGGCTGACGGTGAAGGAGGGCGATTTTTCCTTGTGGAAGGGGCAGCAGGCAGCGTAGTTCTGGCCGGCTTTCTTGAGCGGCAGATAGCGCTCGACCACCTCGACGATATCGAGGCGGTTAAGCAAATCCTGGACGAATTCTTCCGGTATCAAAGCCATGGGGGTAGCAACTGTACGGCTGACGGTAAAGCAGTGTAGGGCACTTCCGGGCGCGGATGTCGCCCGCCCTTTGCAGGGTTGGGGCTGCCATCTGGCGCCATGAGAGATGCCGGGGCATCCCTCTGGTCATTCCATGGGTCTGCAGTGCGCAGCTATCAGGCCAGGCGGGCCTTGATCAGCGCAGAAACCTTGCTCATGTCGGCACGGCCGGCCAGCTTGGGCTTGACCTCGGCCATGATCTTGCCCATGGCGGCAACGGTGGCGCCGTGGGTGGCGATGGCGGCATCCAGAATGGCGGCGATTTCGGTCTCGTCGGCCTGCTGGGGCATATAGCCCTCCAGAACCACCATCTCGGCTTTTTCGATATCGGCCAGATCCTGCCGCTTGGCATTCTCATACTGGCTGATGGAATCGCGGCGTTGCTTTTGCATCTTGTCGATGATGGCAACGATCTGGTCGTCGCTCAGCTCGATGCGTTCATCCACTTCCTTCTGCTTCATGGCGGCCAGCAGCAGGCGGATGGTACCGAGGCGAGCGGTATCCTTCTCGCGCATGGCAGTTTTCATGTCGTCGGTAATGCGTTGCTTCAGACTCATGGTGGGCTCTTATCAATGGAAGTTGGGCAGAAGGTAGGGCGGCGGCTGGCGCTGGGGCATGGCGACATGGTGTTGCGGAATGCCCCTCTGCTGCCAAGGCCGTGGCCATATTGGCCTCGTACATCGTGCCTCGCTAGGGCGGGGCTTGCCTGCTGCGCCCAAAAAACACAAAGCCGCCAGTAAACCGGCGGCCCTGAGCGCGTGTTTCACGAGCCAACGGCACTCGTGTCACGGTACGCGGAAAACGCTGCTTAGTAGTACTTCTTCGGCAGCATCTGGCTGCGAATGCGCTTGTAATGGCGCTTCACAGCGGCAGCGAGCTTACGCTTGCGCTCAGTGGTCGGCTTTTCGTAGAACTCGCGAGCGCGGAGTTCGGTGAGGAGGCCGGTTTTTTCCACTGCGCGCTTGAAGCGGCGCATGGCTACTTCGAACGGCTCGTTTTCCTTGACGCGTACGTTAGGCATGAAGATCAGTCCTGCTTTCTAACTGAAAGGGTTAAATAAAAAATGCTGCGGACTGCGATTCTAGTCCGGTTGGGTAGTGTTTGGCAATTAAAAGACTGTTTTTGCGGTGTTTTCTGCTGGCGATGGGCTGCCAGCCATCAATTTGGGCACTCGCTGCGCAGCTTGCGCAGCAGTTGCAGCCGCTGCGGCAGGATATCGCCACGCTCGGCGGCGGCGATCAAGGCGCAGCTGGGTTCCCTGTCATGCCGGCAGTTCTGGAAGCGGCACTGGCCGGCATATTGGCGCATTTCGGGAAACAGGCTGATCAATCGATCGCCCCGCAGGTGGCGCATGCCAAATTCCTGCAGGCCCGGTGAATCGATCAATTCGCCGCCGTTGGGCAGGCGGTATAGCGTAGCGTGGGTGGTGGTGTGCTTGCCGGAGTCCAGCGCCGTCGAAATCTCGTTGGTGCGGGCGTTCACGTCGGGCAGCAGGCCGTTGACCAGGGTGGTCTTGCCCATGCCGCTCTGGCCTACAAACACGGTGATCTGGCCTTCCAGCCAGGGCCATAGTGGCGTGATGTCGGTTTTGGCGCTCAGTTCCAGCATGGGGTAGCCCAATGCAGCATAGGGCGCCAGCACATCCCGTGCGGCAGCGGTCTCGGGCAGGTCGGCCTTGTTCAGCACGATCAGGGCCCGTATATCGGCGTCCTCGGCGGCCACCAGGCAGCGGCTCAGCAGTTCCTCGTAGAAACTGGGCACGGCTGCCAGCACGATGGCAATCTGGGTCACGTTGGCGGCAATCAGCTTCTCGCGCCATTCGTCCGATCGATACAGCAGGCTGGTGCGAGGCTGGGCGCGCTCGATCACGGCCTGCTCCTCGTTCAGTACCACGATCTCCACCAGGTCGCCCACGGCATAGTCGGTCTTCTTGCGGCGCGCCGTTGCCACATAGCGGCGCCCTGCCAGGTCAACGATAAAGGCTTTGCCGTGCGACTGGACGATGCGGGCGACTGTACTCATCCCAACAGTGCATCCGTACGGGCAGCACACACAAAGTCGTTGCGGCTGAGGCCGTTTACCGAGTGCGTGTCGTAGGCGATGCGCACCGTGTTGTAGGTCACGTGCAGCTCCGGGTGGTGATCCACCTTGTGCGAGATGTAGGCCGAGGCATTCACGAAGGCAAGCGTCTCGTAATAGTTAGCAAAGCGGAAGGTCTTGACCAGCTTGCCGGATTCGATGGCCCAATCGCTTACCTGGCCCAGCAGGGCTTGGGTTTCAGCATCGCTGAGCGGGTTGACGACAGCAGGGCAGGGCTCTTGGGCTAATGGCATGGAAGGGTTCCTTAGTTGTGACTCGATGGTTGGCGTTTCAGCGCAGGCGCAGAAAAGGGCCGACTTTTACTTCGAGTAGCTTGATCAGTTCGGGTTGCATGTAATCATAGTCATCCGGGATATTCAGGCAGATGACTTGCTTGCCGTTCAGGTGCTGCCTGAAGTGCTTGGAGAGCTTGTTGCGATGGGCGCGCTCCATCACGAAGATGACGCTGGCCCAGGCTATCTGCTCGGGCGACAGCGGTACGGTGGCGTCGTTGCCCAGGCCGGCGGAGTCGGTCTCTACATTGGGCCAGTTACAGAATACCTGCTCGGCTGTCGGGCTGCGCAGGCGGTTCTGGCTGCAAAGGAACAAGGCACGTATCACGCTCAACCCCGGCCCTGTCCGCGCAATGCAGCAATACGTAAGGCTGCCGGCGGGTGCGAATCGTAGAACAGGGAGTGCAGCGGGTCGGGCGTCAAGGTGGCGGCGTTGTCGCGATAGAGTTTGACCAGGCCCGAGACCAGGGCGCTGCCATCGCTGACCTCGGCGGCGTATTCGTCGGCCTCGTACTCATGCTTGCGCGAGCCTCGGCTGGCTATCCAGCCAAAGGGGAAGGTAAATACCGGCAAGGCCAGAAAGAACAGGATCAGGGCGGCTGCCGTGGAAGGTACAGCCACACCCAGGCCGGCGTAGAACCAGCTGGTGTCCTTGATATAGCCCAGCAGCGCCATGGTCAGCAGGCCCAGGCCGTACATGGTAGCCATGCGTTTGATGATGTGCTTGCGCTTGTAGTGGCCCAGTTCGTGCGCCAGTACGGCTTCTACTTCCAGCGGCGTAAGGCGCTCGACCAGGGTGTCGAAGAAGACGATACGCTTGGTTTTGCCAAAGCCGGTGAAATAGGCATTGCCATGGCTGGATCGCTTGCTGCCATCCATCACGAACACGCCATTGCTGGCAAAGCCGCACTTGTTCAGTAGCGCATCGATGCGCTGCTTGAGGGTGGCATCGGCCAGTGGGGTGAACTTGTTAAACAAGGGGGCGATGAAGGTGGGGTAGATGGCCATCACGGCCAGGCCGAAGGCCACCCAGACGGCCCAGGCGTACAGCCACCACAGGCTGCCGGAGGCTTCCATCAGCCACAGAATCAGGGCGATCAAGGGCAGTCCGAGCGCAGCGCCCAGCAAGGTGGATTTGACCATGTCGGTCACGAATACCGCAGGGGTGACTTTGTTGAAGCCAAAGCGCGCTTCCAGCACAAAGGTGGCGTAGAGCGAGAACGGCAAGGACAGCACGCCATTCACCAGGGTCAGGCCGGCGATCAGTGCCAACCCGGCCCAGATGCCGGTGCCCGCCAGCTCACGGGCCGTGGCATCGAGCCAGCCTATGCCGCCGCCCAGGGTAAAGGCGGCCAGCAGCAGGGCTTCCCAGACTATGCTGATGCGGGCGAAGCGCATCTTGGCGGCAGTGTAGTCGGCGGCTTTCTGATGGGCGTCCAACTCGATCTGGCTGGCAAAGTCGGCAGGCACGGCGGCGCGGTGGGCCAGTACGTGCCGCAGGTGCCGGGTCTTGAGCCAGAGCTGCAGGAGGGTGGATAAAACCAGGAAGGCAATAAAGACGAGGCTGAATACGTGGGCGGTCATGCCGGTGTGTGCGAAAATAAGAAAATCTACAAGGACAAATGCCGCTTGCCCACCCTGGGTGTAGCAAGTGACGGAAAGATAACGGCGAAGTATGGCACAAGACCCCAATCGGCTCATCTGGCTCGACATGGAAATGACCGGGCTGGAGCCCGACCGTGATCGCATCATCGAAGTGGCGGTGGTGATTACCGACAACGAACTCAACACCGTGGCCGAAGGCCCCGTCCTGGTGGTGCACCAGCCCGATAGCGTGCTGGACGCCATGGATGACTGGAACAAGAACACCCACGGCAAATCGGGACTGATAGACAAGGTGAAGGCATCGACATTGGACGAAGCCGCCGTGATAGCCCAGTTGCTGGCCTTTTTGGGTGAGCATGTACCGAAGGGCGCATCGCCCATGTGCGGCAACACCATACACCAGGATCGTCGCTTCATGGCGCGCTGGATGCCCGAGCTGGAGGCCTGGTTCCATTACCGCAACCTGGATGTCTCCACCCTCAAGGAGTTGTGCAAGCGCTGGAAGCCCGAGGTGGCCAAGGGGCTCAAGAAGACAGGCAGGCACGAGGCACTGGCCGACGTGTATGAGTCCATCGACGAACTCAAGTACTACCGCGAGCATTTCCTGAAGATGTAAGAGCCTGCGGTTCAGGCGGCGCTGGCGTCCAGCATCAGGGCTGCCGTGGTGCTTGCCAGCCCGTCACCACCCATCCATGACCTATGCTCAGGACGGGCTCCACAACACAAAGGCAGGAAGTAAGCATGACGACAACGTCACTGGCGGAAGCGCTGGGTTTGGCATTGCTGGCACGTGGCTGGCGAGTGACGGCTGCGGAGTCGTGTACCGGTGGGGGCATTGCCAGCGCCATTACCGATATTCCCGGCTCGTCGGCTTGGTTCGACATGGCCTTTGTGACGTATTCCAATGCGGCTAAGCAGCAGTTGGTGGGTGTGCCAGCGGCTGTGCTGGTGCAACATGGCGCAGTCAGCGAGGTGGTGGCACGCCAGATGGCTGAGGGCGCCTTGACCGCTGCCGGTGCCGACCTTGCCGTCGCAGTATCTGGTATCGCCGGCCCCAGCGGCGGAAGTGCCGACAAGCCCGTGGGCATGGTCTGTTTTGCCTGGGCGACCTCCACCGGTACCGACGCAGAGACGCGCCATTTTAGCGGTGACCGTGCCAGTGTACGGTTGCAGACTGTGCAATATGCATTGGCGGGCCTTTTGGCGCGCTGTGCCCCTTATCAGGATGAACATTTGGCATGACGACCCTAGTTGCGGTCCGCAAGGGCAATCAGATTGCCATGGCGGCGGATACCCAATCGACCTTTGGCGATACCCGCCTGGGACATTTGCACGATGCGCGGCCGGAAAAGCTGTTCCAGTCGCACGGGAGCGTTTTTGGCATATGTGGTTCGGCAGCCCATGACCTGGTGCTGCAAGCTGCGCTGGCCAAATCGCGTACGCTTGATTTTTCCAGCCGACCCCTGATCTTCGATAGCTTCCGCAAGCTGCACCCCAAGCTGAAGGAGGACTTCTTTCTCAAGACCGAGGAGGAAGAGGATGATCCTTATGAGTCCAGCCAGATGACGGTGCTGATTGCCAATCCTCACGGCATCTTCGGCGTGTTTTCGATGCGTGAAGTCTATGAATACCGGCAATTCTGGGCCATAGGCTCGGGCCGCGACTTTGCCATCGGTGCCATGCGCGCTGTCTACGAGCGCCCAGATATGTCTGCAGCCGATATCGCCCGCATTGGTGTGGAAACCGGTTGCGAGTTCGATGTGGGATCGTCGCTGCCGCTAACCTTGCACGTGGTGGATATGACCACGATTGAAAATTGAACGAGATAGACCGCAATGAGCAAAGATACCCTGCAACGTTTTCTGTTTGATGCTGCCCCAGTGCGCGGCGAGGCCGTGCAACTGGATGACAGTTGGCGCGAGGTGCTGAGCCGTCGGGATTACCCGCCCGTGCTGCAGAAGATTGTGGGCGAGCTGATGGCGGCTTCGGTATTGATGACGGCCATGCTGAAGTTCGATGGCTCCTTGATCATGCAACTGCATGGTAAGGGCAGGGTCAAGCTGATCGTCATCGAGTGCGAATCGGACCTCACCATCCGCGCTACCGCCCGTTGGGATGAAGAGGGGGGCGACTTGCCCGACCTGCCGCTGGCCGAGTTGCTGGGGGATGGCAAGTTCGTCATTACGCTCGATCCCCGTGAGGCAGGGCAGACCTACCAGGGCATCGTGGGGCTGACCGGTACCAGCGTCGCTGCCATCATCGAGCACTATATGCAAAGCTCGGAGCAACTGGATACCCGCTTGTGGCTGTCGTGTGAAGATGGCAAGGCCGCCGGCCTGATGCTGCAGAAACTACCCGCAGGCCACGGCGATCCGCACGGTTGGGAGCACCTGACTACCCTGGCTGAGACCATTACCCCTTCGGAGCTGGTGAACCTGCCGCCGAGCGACCTGCTATACCGGCTGTTCCATCAGGAGAGCGTCAGGGTGATGGCGGAGGAGCATCCGCATTTCGGCTGCCGCTGCTCCCGCGAGAAGGTGGGCAATATGCTCAAGATGGTGGGCCGCGAAGAAGCGGATTCCATTCTGGCTGAAGCCGGCAAGGTGGAAGTGAATTGCGATTTCTGCAATCAGCATTACAGCTTTGATGCGGTGGATGTGGCGCAGCTGTTTGCCACGGATTCGATATCGACAGCGGGTGATACGCGGCATTGAAGCGACCGGGCTGATGGCCTGTGGCCGGAGAGCCGGAATCGCTCAACAAGGACGGGGTAGCGGATATGACCATGGAGCGCGTCACCGGTATCGGTGGCATCTTTATCAAGGCACAGGACCCAGCCGCCCTGCGTGACTGGTACAAGCGGCACCTGGGGATGGACATACAGGATTGGGGCGCGGTGGCCTTTGAGTGGCAAAGAGCGGGGCAGCCCGAGCAGGGGGGGGTGACGATCTGGAGTGTTTTCCCGGCAGACAGCGCTTACTTCGCCCCGAGCCAGGCGCCCTTCATGGTCAACTACCGGGTACGCGATCTGCACGCCTTGCTGGCGCTGCTGAAGGCCGAGGGCTGCAATGTCGATGAAAAGACCGAGACGTCCGAGTTCGGCAAATTCGGCTGGGTCATGGACCCGGAGGGCAACCGACTGGAATTGTGGGAGCCACCTTCAGGGCATCTGCCCGGCTGACAGCCATGGTGCCTTGCTGGTGGCATTGCCTGCGTGGTGCAAGTAGCGCCTGGAGCACTGTCCTGGGCTGAGTCATGCGGCATGGCTTTGCGCCCAATTTGTAAATAGATTTTGCCCAGGCACCCCACGCTTACACACGCTTACACTGCATGCCGGTATGGACACCGGTCGTTTACTTCTGCCACGTAGAGTGGCAATCGTGCGCTGCCCCATGCAGCGATTAAACCGGAGTGAACGACATGCGCCTGATACACACACTGATCACCGTTTCGCTGCTGGGCTTGGTGACCGCTGCCCATGCAGAACCAGCTAGCCATGAGGGTCGGATGCACCGGCCCATGCATCACGGCATGCATGCCATGAAGGGCGATGCAGGCCCGTTTGCCGGCTTGTCCCGCATCAAGGGCGAGCTGAAGCTGAGCGCCGCGCAGGATGCCAAGTGGGCGGAGGCCGAGGCGGCGACAAAGGCTGCCCGCGAGAGCCTCAAGCAGCAGCGTGAGCAGATGCGCAGCCTGATGGCGGCGGAGAAGCAGCAAGAGATACTGGATCTGGCCAAGCTGGATAGGGAAATGGATGCCATGCGCGATCAGGCCCGTGCCGCCCATGATGTGGTACGTGGCAAATGGCTGGCTGCTTACGAAAGCCTGACGCTGGAACAAAAGCGTACGGTCAGCGCCCATATCAAGAACAAGATGGCGCGCATGGAAGCACTGCGCACCAAGTTCAAGGAACGGGCAGAGCAGCGGCAGAAGCACCAGCGTACGCAAAGCTGAAAACGCTGGGGGATTACTGGCTAGGCACGAGGTCTGCCCAAGACAAAGGCCGGTGAGCAATCGCTCACCGGCCTTTGTCTTGCCCGGGTTTACGCTACCGGGGGCAGAAACGCGCCCAACGGCACAGGTCAGCGAGGGAGGCTTGCTCGCGTATCAGTTGGCCGGAACAACTCGGCTTACCCGGCCACGGGTGATGACGCGTATCTTTTGGCCTGGCACAAAGGCGATATCGGCTTCCTGCACCACGGCGATGACTTCACCGCTTTCCATCCTGAGCACCAGCTCCATGCCTTCCTTGGCGTTGACGTCCTTGCCTATCGCGCCGCCTGCTGCACCACCCACGGTGGCGCCGATGACGGCACCCACGCTGGAGCCGCTGCCCTTGCCGACATTGCTGCCAGCGATACCGCCGATGACAGCCCCGATCAACTGGCCCAATTCGCTATCGGACTGTATGCGAACGGCGCGGATTGATTCGACCGTGCCGGAGCGGACTCGGGCTTCATTGAGCGCTTCGGAGGGGCTGTAGATGCGAGCGGAGCGATCGCTGGCGCAGCCGCTGAGCAAAACGGTGGTGCCCATGGCGCTGATCAGTAGCAGGCGGGAGCAAGTTAGGGAAAACATGGTGGACCTCGAAAAGATGGATGAATGATTTGAGCTTATTATCGACCCAATGGTTCGACTACAAAAGCCGCACTATTGACGCTTTGCCAAGTCATTGCGCGCTTTGTGGACCAAGAGCCTGTTCAATGTCTTTTCGCCGCGTCGTTCGCAACCTTGCCGGATGAAGGGCAAGGCGCAAGTCGCGCAGCGGTACGGGTACCGTCAGCGGCTTGCAACGCCGCCATTCGCCGGCAAGGCTGCGAACCCAAAGGGCTGAGCTGGAAAACGGCCATTCACTGCGTTGTGGCGCTTGGCAATAACTTGTTATTGCCTGCGCACCACGCCTTGTGCCTGGCCATTTTCCAGATCAGCGACGCGGCGAAAAGACATCGAACAGGCTCTAACTACACGGCGCAAAAGGGCGCTGTAGCTGCACACTGCTCGCCATCAGATTTCCGGCTTGATTGCGGCAACGGTAGAATGCCAGCCAGACGATGCGGCGGCATCTCGCAACCCTGGGTGGCTGCGGGGTGGACATACCGTAAACACGCGCTAGGGAGATGCATGAAGTTCCTGTTGAGCAATGACGACGGCTATTTTGCGCCGGGGCTGGCTGCGCTGGCGAAGGCCCTTGCCAGCCAGGGTGATGTCACCGTAGTGGCGCCCGAGCGCGATCGCAGTGGATCGTCCAACTCCCTGACACTCGATCGGCCCCTGAGCCTCAAGCAGGCGGCCTCGGGTTTCCATTATGTCAACGGCACACCCACTGATTGCGTGCACTTGGCCGTGACGGGCATGCTGACCGAGCTGCCCGACCTGGTGGTGTCGGGTATCAATCACGGCGCCAATATGGGTGACGATACGATTTACTCCGGCACGGTGGCGGCGGCAACCGAGGCCTATCTGCTGGGTGTGCCAGCCGTGGCCATCTCGCTGGCCAAGCACGCCCCCAGGCATTTCGATACGGCGGCCCGCGTGGCGCAGGAGCTGGTTGCACGGATACAGCGCGATCCTTTTCGCGGTGCCGTGCTGCTGAACGTGAATGTGCCCGATCTGCCCTATGAAGACTTACAGGGCTGGCGGGTAACCCGCCTGGGACGGCGGCACAAGGCCGAGCCAGTGATCAAGAGCCAGAATCCACGCGGCGAGACCATATGGTGGGTAGGCCCGCTCGGTGCGGCTCAGGATGCGGCAGAGGACACGGATTTCTGGGCGGTAGCCCATGGTTATGTCTCGATTACACCACTGCAGATAGACCTGACGGCCTTCAAGCAACTGGACTTTATGACGGACTGGCTGGCATGAAGCACGACTTTTCCGGCATCGGCATGACTTCAGCACGTACCCGTGGCCGCATGGTGGAAAGGTTGCGCCAGCAAGGCATACGCAATGAGGAGGTGCTGGGCGTCATGGCCAACACCCCCCGCCATATCTTTATCGATGAAGCCCTGTCTCACCGTGCCTATGACGACGTCTCCCTGCCTATAGGGCAGGGGCAGACCATCTCGCAGCCATATATCGTGGCGCGCATGGTGGAGCTGGCAGCAGGCGCCGCACGGCGCGACAAGGTGCTGGAGGTCGGCACCGGTTGTGGCTATCAAACCGTGGTGTTGGCGCAACTATTCAAGACGGTTTATTCGGTCGAACGACTAGCACAACTACTAGACAAGGCACGCCAACGCCTGCGTGATTTACGTATCAGCAATAGCCGCCTGCGGCACGGTGACGGCTTTGTCGGTATTGCCGAAGCCGCCCCATTTGACGCCATTATCATGGCTGCAGCCCCCACTTACGTACCCGAAGCCCTGCTTGGACAATTGGCGGTTGGGGGCAGAATGATTTTTCCTATCGGCAATGTCGATCAGGAATTACGAATAATCGAACGTACCGAAGCTGGTTTTATTGAAACCAAATTGGAAAAAGTACGCTTCGTTCCTATGCTGCCGGGCCTTGCCTAGCTTCAGCAAAACTGTCATCGTCGCGCTGTAGGCTTTGCGCCACTCGCTACGTACCAATTCGAATACAAGGGAGTAACGAGTTGAACGTTGTCCGTACCGCCGGTGTGATGTCTGCCTTGCTGCTCGCTGCTTGTGCGAGCGACCCGGTTCGTTCACCCGCACCTGTTGTTGACCGCACGCGGCCTGCCAATGCGCCCTCGGTCAAACCTGCACCTGTGCCGGCCACAGCCAGTGCTGCGCGTCCTGTTGCTACCACGGCACCGGATGGCGGCAAGTATTACACCGTCAGGGTGGGCGATACCCTCTATAGCATTGCCCTGGAAAATGGACTTGATTACAAGGAAGTCGCCGCCTGGAATCATCTGGCTGACCCCAACCTGATCAAGATCGACCAGATTCTGCTGTTGTCCGACCCCAATGATATTGCCGCGCCCGACACTGCCGGTGTTGTCGTGCGGCCGCTGCGTCCCGATAGTGCGCCGGCACCAGTCAAGATTGATACGCCGGCTGTGGTAGTCACCCCTGTCGCACCTACAGCGCCCGTGGCGGCAGTGGTGAGCTATCCCAAGGCGCTCAAGCTGTCACATGGTACGGATGCCGCCACGGTAGCGCGCCAGGCCGAGGGACCGGTGCAGACGGCCGCCCAGGCTGGTGCTGCGCCGATCAAGCCGCTCGACCCCAAGCCCGTCGAAAAAATCGATGTTAAGCCCGACCCAAAACCTGCCGATAACAAGCCGGCCAGCCCAGTATTGGGCGAAGAGGACCTGAATTGGTCCTGGCCGACGGTAGGGAAGGTCATCACCCCGTTCTCGGATGCTGCCAAAGGTATTGATATAGGCGGCAAATTGGGACAGCCGGTACTTGCTGCCAGTGCCGGCCGAGTTGTCTATGTTGGAACCATGCGTGGCTACGGCAAACTGGTTATCGTCAAACATAACAAGACCTATTTGTCGGCGTACGCGCACAACAGCCAGTCCTTGGTCAAAGAGGGAGACAATGTGAAAAAGGGAGACAAAATTGCCGAAATGGGGAACACCGATGCAGAGCAGGTCAAGCTGCATTTCGAGATCCGGCGCTTTGGCAAGCCGGTTGATCCAACCAAATACCTGACGGCGGGCTGACACCATGAGCGACTCCATGGATACCATCGACGAAGAGCTAGTGGACGAAGATCTACTGGACGAGGAGGAAGATGAGGAAGGCCTGGAGCCAGAAGCTGAGGCAGACGCCCAGCAGGTCGAAGAAGTGGGCCGCTATGCGGTTGAATCGACCGGTGATGTAACCCAGATCTATCTCAATGACATCGGCCACAACGCACTGCTCACGCCTGATGAGGAGCGCCGCCTGGCCCGCTTGGTAGTCCAGGGTGATTTCGATGCCCGCCAAAAGATGATTGAGCACAATCTTCGATTGGTGGTGAATATCGCCAAGCACTATATCAATCGCGGCATGGCCCTGCTCGATCTGATCGAGGAAGGCAATATCGGTCTGATGCACGCACTGGAGAAGTTCGACCCAGAACGGGGTTTCCGCTTCTCTACCTATGCCACCTGGTGGATACGCCAGAGCATAGAGCGCGCCATCATGAACCAGTCGCGCACCATACGTCTCCCTGTACACGTCATCAAGGAACTCAACGTCTACCTGCGAGCCCAGCGTCATCTGGAAGCGCAGATGGGGCGCGAGCCCACCATGGAGGAAATCGCCTATCAGGTGGATAAGCCGGTAGAGGATGTACGCCGGGTCATGAACCTGAACGAGCGCATGGCGTCGCTGGATGCTCCGCTGGATATCGACCCCATGCTATCCATCGGCGAATCCATCCCCGATGAACAGCACGACGGCCCGGAAATGGTGCTGCAGAATGCCGAGATACAGCGCTATGTGCGGGAATGGCTGAAGCAGCTCAATGACAAGCAACGCATGGTCATAGAGCGCCGCTATGGCCTGAATGGCTACGACATCTGTACGTTGGAGGATCTGGCGGCCCACCTGCAGCTGACGCGAGAGCGGGTCCGGCAGATCCAGATCGAGGCGCTAGAGAGTCTCCGGCGACTCCTGCGCCGACAAGGTGTGTCGCGCGACGTATTGCTTGGTTGAGCGCAACCCTTAGTCAGGAAGGCCGGAAGCGATTCCGGCCTTTTTTGTTTTAATGGCCTCTTGTGCTACCCGGTTTGGGCCGCACCTGCTGGCTTTGTTAGAATCCCGTTTTAGGCTCGAATGAGCCGGACTTATTCCCCAAGAGGATTGCATGCTTACCGTCTACAACACCCTGGCCCGCGAAAAGCAGGTCTTCAAGCCCATCGAACCCGGCCGGGTGCGCATGTATGTCTGCGGTATGACGGTGTACGACCTGTGCCATATCGGCCACGCCCGCATGCTGGGCGCTTTCGACATCATCTACCGCTGGCTGCATGCCTCGGGTTACCAGGTGACCTATGTCCGCAATATCACCGATATCGAGGACAAGATCATCAAGCGCGCTGGCGAACGCGGCATTACCGCCGATGAGCTGGTGAGCGAGACCATCGCCGAGATGAATGCCGATCTGGCGCAACTCTACCTGTTGCCGCCCACCCATGAACCCCGCGCCACGCAGCATGTGGATGGCATGGTGGCCATGACCGAGAAGCTGATTGCCAAGGGTCGCGCCTACGCTGCCGACAATGGCGATGTGTATTACGCAGTGCGCCAGTTCCCCGGCTACGGCAAGCTTTCCGGTAAATCGCTGGACGACCTGCAGGCCGGCCAGCGGGTAGAGGTAGACAAGCACAAGCGCGACCCGCTGGACTTTGTGCTGTGGAAGGCGGCCAAGCCAGGTGAGCCCAGCTGGCCATCGCCTTGGGGCCCGGGTCGGCCAGGATGGCATATCGAATGCTCCGTGATGTCCGAGCATCATCTGGGCAGCCATTTCGATATCCACGGTGGGGGCGAGGATCTGCAGTTTCCCCACCACGAGAACGAGATCGCCCAATCCGAAGGCTGCCATGATCACACTTATGTGAACTACTGGATGCACAACGGCTTCCTGCAGCTGGGTGGCGAGAAGATGTCCAAGTCCTTGGGCAACTTCTTCACCATACGTGATGTGCTCAAGGCGTTTGATGGTGAGGCGGTGCGTTTCCTGATCATTCGTGCGCACTACCGCAGCCCCGTGAACTACTCGGAGGAATTGCTGCACGATGCCAAGGCGGGATTGGATCGCCTGTACACCGCGCTGAAGAACACCCCGCCGGACGATGTGCGTGCGCCTATCCATTGGGATAGCGATTACGCTACCCGCTTCAAGACGGCCATGGACGACGACTTCAATACGGCCGATGCGGTCGCGGTGCTGTTTGAGATGGCAGGCGAGGTCAACCGCAGTGGTTCGCACGAACTGGCATCCCAGTTCAAGGCGCTGGCCAACGTGCTGGGCCTGTTGCAGCGTGATCCGGTAGCCTATCTGCAGGGTGGGCCGGTGAGTGGCGACGAGTTTGGGGCCGAGCAGGTGGAGGCGCTGATCGCTGCGCGCTTGGAGGCCCGCAAGGCCAGGAACTTTGCCGAGTCCGACCGTATCCGCGATGCCTTGCTGAAGGGCGGCGTGGTGCTGGAGGATGGGCCGCAAGGGACAACCTGGCGCCGGGCTTGATTCCAGCGCTACCGTAGCAAACAACAAGGGTGCCAACAGGCGCCCTTGTTGTTTGCCGCACCCTCAAAACAGATGCGCCAATTCCTCATGAACCTGGTGTGGTGGGCCGACCACAAAGCAAACCGCATCAAGCGCTGCCAGGTGTGCAAAGTGCAGTGTGTGCTGGCGGTAATACTGTCCTGAATAGGAAGCGAATCGTCCATTGATGCGGAAGACGCCACGCTGACCCAGCGCCAGGCTAAAGAGGGGACGTGATCTGCTGTACCGAAATGGCAGGCCATGGTCGGCTGCGTGGTAGCAGAAGGATAGGGTGATCTCGCCATTGTGCTGTCCGATGCGGAAACGCCAATAGCTGCCTGGAACAGGCAATATCTCGGTTTGGGCATGAGGTTGAAAATGCTGCCCTTCATTGCGCTGCAGACGGTGGATCAAAGCGCCGTTTGGCGGCAGTTCAGTTAAGGAGTCTGGCAGGCGATAGGCATCTGGCAGCGCACTGCGCAGGCCGGCGCCTGGCATACCGCGTGTGGCCTTGGTCCAGTAGGTATCAATGTGCTGGATGATGAGCATGATCGATTTTCGGGGTGAAGGCATGGCTATGAGCCTGCTCAATGTCTTTTCGCCGTGTCGTTCGCAACCTTGCCGGATGAAGGGCAAGGCGCAAGCCGCGCAGCGGTACGGGTACCGTCAGCGGCTTGCAACGCTGCCATTCGCCGGCAAGGATGCGAACCCAGCAGGGCTGATCTGGAAAACGGCCATTCACTGCGTTGTGGCGCTTGGCAACAACTTGTCATTGCCTGCGCACCACGCCGTGTGCCTGGCCATTTTCCAGATCAGCGACACGACGAAAAGACATTGAACAGGCTCTTAGCCAAATACCACCCGCCACAGTCCGCGCACGGCTTCGCAATAGGGCTCCACGGCCTCCAGTGCGC
Organism: Chitinimonas prasina; assembly: GCF_030160395.1. Lineage (GTDB taxonomy): Bacteria > Pseudomonadota > Gammaproteobacteria > Burkholderiales > Chitinimonadaceae > Chitinimonas > Chitinimonas prasina. The sequence goes on along the minus strand of NZ_BSOG01000004.1, from coordinate 124,307 downwards.
TGGCCGATGAGGGGGCGCCATTCAATCGCTCCTTGTGTTGCAGCTCGCGTAGCCGGCGATAGGCGGTCTGGGCATCTTCGGCGAGACCGGCAGGAATCAGGCCTGCCTCGGCCGCAGTCTTGAGCAGGGCGATATTGCCACTGTTGGCGAGTAGGGCAGGTAGATGGTGGGCGTGGGCGAGTACCAGGTACTGCACGATGAATTCCACATCCACCAGTCCACCGCGGCAATGCTTGACGTCATCGGCCAGTGCCGGGTGGGTGGCCAGCATTTTGTCACGCATGCCTACGACGTCTTCCGATAGCCGCGCCTGATCGCGGCGCTGGCTCAAGACATTGCGGCGTACGGTCTCGAATTGGGCGCCTACCGCCTTGTCGCCAGCAGCATAGCGGGCGCGGGTCAGGGCCTGATGCTCCCATACCCAGGCGTTTTCGTGCTGGTACTGCGCCAAGGCGGCGATGCTGGAGACCAATAAGCCAGAAGCGCCATTGGGGCGCAGGCGCAGGTCGACTTCATACAGGGCGCCAGCAGCGGTGGTGGTCGATAGCCAGGTCATCATCCGCCTTGCCAGCTTGGCGTAGAGTTCACCGGCATCGGGATGGTCGTCGTCGTAGACGAAAATCACGTCCAGATCGGAGCCGTAGCCCAGCTCCTTGCCACCCAGCTTGCCGTAACCTATGGCGGCAAATGCTGCCTCTTCGCGATGGCGGCCTGGCAGCTCGGCCCAGGCTCTTTCCAGGGTCACCGCCAGTATCAAGTCGGCCAGATCGGATAGGTGGTCGGACAAGGTGGTCAAGGAGAACTGGCCCGCGAGATCTTGCGCGCACAGGCGGAATACCTGCTGGTGCTGAAAGTGCCTGAGCACATCCATCTCAGCCTCGGTATCACCCAGATGCAGCGCCAGTTCCGAGCGCAGCTGTTCACCCAGCTTTTGCCAGTCGGGCGCGGAGTACAGCAGGCGGGCATCCAGTAGTTCATCCAGCAGGATGGGATGCCTATGCAGGTAGTCGGCCACCCAGGGGCTGGCGCTGTGCAAGGAGGCGAGCCGGCTGAGGGTTTGCGGGTGCTCGGCCAGCAGGGCCAGGTAGGATTCTCGCCGGGCGATGGCATCGAGAAAGCGCAAGATGCGGCTCAGTGTGGCATCGGGGTTGGGCTGGCGGGCGCAGACCTCTACCAGGGGAGGAATCAGCGCATCAAGCCGGCGGCGGCTCTTGTCGGCCAGGGTCTGATAGCGGCCACCCTGGGCAATGGCGGCCAGCAGGCGTTCCATCTCTGCTGGTTGCTGGTATCCCAGGTTGGCCAGCTTGCCCAGGCTGGATTGGCCATCGGCAATGCCCAGCCATACGCCAGCGAGGGGATGCACGGCATCTCCCTCAGCCTGCGGCAGGGCGAATACCTGCTCGAAGTGGCGGCTGACAGCGGCGCGGTGGGTATCCAGTGCCGCCATGAAGCTGGCCCAGTCGCGGTGACAGAGGCTAGTGGCGATCAAGGCCCTGTCGGTGTCGCTGGAGGGCAGCATCTGGGTCTGGCCATCGTCCAGGTACTGCAGGCGATGCTCCAGATCGCGCAAAAACACATAGGCGGCGGTCAGTTCGGCGACAGTCAGTGCCTCCAGCTGTCCCATGCCCACCAGCTCGCGCAATACCTCGCGGGTGGGGCGTATACGCAGGCTGGGGCGCCGGCCGCCGCGTATCAACTGGAACACCTGGGCGATGAACTCCACCTCGCGGATGCCACCTGGGCCCAGTTTGATATTGTCGGCAAAGTCACGCCGTACGACTTCGCGCTGTATCTGCCCGTGCAGGTCGCGCATGGAGGCGTAGGCGCCGTAATCCAGATATTTGCGATATACGAACGGGGTCACCAGCGACATCAGGCCGGCAGCATCACCCCCCAGCCCCTGTGGGCCTGCTGGGCCGAAATGGCCGGTTTCATCGGTGATGGCACGTCCCTTGATCCAGGCATAGCGCTCCCACTCACGGCCCTGGGTCAGCAGATAGTTCTCAAGGGCGGCAAAGCTCGATACCAGTGGGCCGGCGTCGCCAAAGGGGCGCAGACGCATATCCACCCGGAAAACAAAGCCATCGGCAGTAACATCATGCAGCAGCGCAATCAGGCGCTTACCCGCGCGGGCAAACCACTCGTGATTGGAGATCGGCCTAGGGCCATCTGTTTCGCCATCTTCGGGGTAGACAAAAATCAGGTCGATATCGCTGGAGACATTGAGTTCGCGGCCACCCAGCTTACCCATGCCGACCACGATCAGTTTCTGCAGTTGGCCCGATTCGCCACCGATGGGCTGGCCATGCCTCTCATCTGCGCGGGTAACGCATTCCAGTGCAGCCAGGATGGCGACTTCTGCCAGATCGCTGACGGTGGCAATGACTTCGTCCAATTGCGCCAGACCCAGCAGATCGCGGCTGAAGATACGCGCCATGACGGCCTGCCGAAGCTTGCGCAGGGCGGGCTTGAGGGTGGCTTCATCGGCGCCCATGGGCAACATGGCCAGCATGGCGCTGCGATCGAAAGGACGGTCCAGCCTGGCCAGGGTGTCGGCTTGCAAGGCAGGCTGCGCGGCAAACAGCCGTTGCAGGTAGCGGCTATGGCTGATGGCGGGTGCGAGGCGGTCTGTCATGTCGTAAATATGTGCAAAGCCCTGTGAATGCGCGAGACGCGGTGTGGTGCGGACAGCTAGAATCCAGGCTCCTATTCTAGCCGCCTGTTCGGGCGTACGTTTCACTGCTGCAATGTCGCCCGCGCCATACCGTCATCCCCTGCAAGCCCGCCTGATCTGGCTGCGCCGCAAATGCTTGCATTTGCTGCATTGGCACAGCCGCGCCCTGATATGGGCGGCCTTGGCGGTGGGCGTGCTGTGGGCGCTTGGCGCCGCCTGGCTGCAATGGTGGTTCTTCCCGCATCTGCCCGAGTACCGGCCACGCCTGGTGGCGGAGCTGAGCCAGCGTGTAGGCCGGCCTATCAGCATAGGGCAGGTTGAAGGTGGCTGGCGGGGTGTATTGCCGTATTTGTCGTTTCGACAGCTTAGCCTGCGCCACAACGATGGCCGCCCCGCCCTGAATCTGGCAGAGGTTGAGGCCACGCTTTCATGGTGGCCACTACTTCTGGGTGATTTGCGCTTTGACAAGCTGACCTTGCTGCAACCCGATCTCCAGCTGACCCGTGATACCGACGGCATGATCAGGCTGGCGGGATTGCCTTTGAACGAGACAGGCAAGCAAGGCAGCCTGACCGACTGGCTATTGCGGCAGCATGATATTGCGATTGTGGATGGCCGCATCAGCTGGCGCGATGACCTGCGGCAGGCGCCATTGCTGCAATTGGAACAAGTGGATCTGAGCCTGGAAAATCGCTTGTTTGGCCAGCATCAGGCTGAGCTGTCGGCTACGCCGCCTGGGGCGCTGGCGCAGCCATTCCGGCTTGAGGCCCGCTGGCGCGGGGATGACCTGGCACAGCTGGATCAGTGGCAGGGTAGTGTCAGCACAGTGCTGGACAAGGTGGACATGGCGGCCTGGGGGCAGTGGCTGCCCTACCCGGTAGCGCTGCGGCGCGGCCAGGGGCGGCTGGAACTCGATTTGGCTTTCGAGGGCTTGCACCCCACGGCCGTGGATGCCCGCTTGGCGCTGCGCGATGTAGTGGTACGCCTGTCTCCCGAACTGACTCCCCTGGAGGTCAATGCCTTGTCCGGTTCCTTGCGCTGGCGAGACCGCGACGGCGAACGAGAGTTGACGCTGGGCGATCTGAAGCTGCGAGCCGATGGCGGCAAACTGCTGGATGGCAGCCAGGCGACGCTGGTCTTGCACAAGGAGGGCGGTGGCCAGTTCAGCGCCCATGGGGTGACACTATCCGGATTGGCGAGTCTCCCGCCATCGCTGCCCTTGCCCACTGCCTTGCGCCATGCGCTTGGCGGCATGCAGCCCAGTGGTCGCTTGGATCGTCTGAGTGCGAGCTGGAAGGGTGATTGGCGCGAGCCGCAGGCCTATGTTGGCCGGATGGGTTTCAGTGGACTGGGACTGCTTGCACCTGCGCCCTGGCCCAGCTTGGGGCCGGTGGATGGTGAGTTGACCTTCAGTGAGTCCAAGGGAAGTCTGGCGCTGCGCGGCCAGCGCTTCAGGTTGGCCTCCAGCACGGTGTTTGAGCAGCCGCTCAATCTGGATCGCATCCGCCTGGCACTGGATTGGTCGCGGGTGGGTAAGCAATGGGTCGTCAAGCTCAGTGATTTCAGCGCCAGCAACGCTGATCTCGAGGCCCAGGCCCAGGCAACCTGGCGTTGGCCCGGTACGGGCCTGGGCAGCCTGGATTTGAAGGCTGCCGTACCCAGGCTCACGGCCAGCAAGGTGGCCGATTACCTGCCCGTCACGCTGGGCAACGATACCCGCCACTGGCTGCGCCAGAGCCTGACTGCGGGCGAGGCACGGGATGCGCGCTTTACGTTGAATGGCCCCTTGGCAGGCTTTCCGTTCACCGATGGCAAGGCGGGCGTGTGGGAGGTGGTCACCCAGGCCAAGGGCGTGACGCTGGACTACAGCGACGGCTGGCCTGCCATGAGCGGGATAGACGGCGAGGTACGTATCGTTGGCAACCGGCTAACGGTAGCGGCGGGGGGGCAGATACTGGGGGCACGGGTAAGCAATGCACTGGCTGTGATCGATGACCTGGAGCTGAGCCCCAGCGTGCGCATAGAGGGCGCGGCCGAAGGGCAGACAGCGGAGTTCCTGCGCTATATCGCGCAGAGTCCGCTGGATGCCAGCCTGGATGGCATGGGTAGTGCTGCTCGCGCCGCCGGCGACGGCAAACTGTCGATCAAGCTGGAGATCCCTTTTGAGGAAGTAGATGCGACCAAGCTGGCGGGCAGTTACCGCTTTGCCGGCAATCAGCTTCAGGTCGGTGAAAAACTGCCTGAAATGACGGATCTGCAGGGAGAGCTGACCTTTACCGAGCGCAAGGTCAGCGCCAGCGCCCTGCGGGGGCGCACGCTGGGTGGTGCATTCCGGGCTGACTTGTCCACCTCCGAAAGCGGTGTGGTGCAGATGCGCGCCAGCGGCCGTGCTGACGTGGGCCTGGCGGCAAAGCGCTACAGCCTGCCCTTGGCGGATCGCCTGGTGGGCATGACGGACTATCGAGTACAGCTTGATCTACCCGAGCAAGGCTGGAGCGTGCAGTTGGATGCGCCGCTGAAGGATGTGCGGCTGGATTTACCGGCACCGTTGGGCAAAGCCATGGGCGAGGTCAGGCCCTTGCGGCTGGTGCTCGACAATGCCGGTCAGACAGAGAACTGGAAGGTGGCGCTGGGTAGCCAGCTGAATGCTGAAGTCCAGCTTGCCGCCGCCACTGACCAGGATTGGCAAGTGGAGCGAGGCGAAGTGCGCCTGGGTGGCGGCGTGCCTAATAACGCCAATCGCGGACTCTGGTTGACCGGCACCCTGCCTGAGCTTGCCTTGGACCCGTGGCTGTCGCTGTTGGAGGGTGCGGGCGGCAAGGCCGCCAGTGGTATGGCATTGGCGGGCATAGAACTCAGGGCAGGCAAACTGATGGCGCTGGGTAGCCAACTGGATGATCTGGCCTTGCGCGCTGTACCGGGCAAAGACGGGGCGTGGCAATTGACTGCCAGCGGCAAGCAGGTCGAAGGCCGGCTGGCTTGGTCGCCACAGGCCAAGGGCAAGGTGCATGCGCGGTTTGCCCGCTTGGTGCTGCCTTTGCCGGATGCGCCGGGTACACCAACCGGGAGTGGCTTCAGCAATCAGTCCCTGCCTGCACTGGATATCGTTGCCGAAGACTTTTACTACCGTGGGCATGCGCTGGGCCGGCTTGACGTAAAAGCGCAACAGCAGCGGGAGAACTGGCTGATAGAGAGCCTGACACTGTCGAATCCCGACGGACGGCTCAGTATGCAGGGGGTGTGGCAGCCAGTCGGGGAGGATGCGGGCACCAAGGTAAGGCTGGACATAGCATCTGACAACGTGGGCAAGCTGCTGGGCCGGTTTGGCTATCCCGAGACGGTGCGGCGGGGCGAAGGGAGCTTGCGTGGCGATCTGGCGTGGCGCGGTTCACCGTTGGCGCCTGATTATCCCAGCATGAGTGGCAAATTCAGCATCAAGGCCGAATCCGGTCAATTTGCCAAAGTAGAACCCGGCGTGGGCAGGTTGCTGGGGATACTCAGCCTCCAATCTTTGCAACGGCGCCTGACCCTGGATTTTCGCGATGTCTTCAGCGAGGGCTTTGCCTTCGACCGTATCGAGGGCGATAGTAAGGTAGTGCGAGGCGTGATGACGACGGACAATCTGACCATAGTCGGGCCTGCGGCACAGGTACTGTTCAGGGGCGAGACCGACATAGGCCGGGAAACCCAGAAGCTACGTGTGCGCATCGTGCCCACGGTGGGCGACAGCTTTGCCGTGGGGGCTGGGGTGGCACTGGCCAACCCGCTGGTGGGTGTGGGGGCGTTTTTGCTGCAGCGGGTGCTGAAAGACCCGTTGGGGCAGCTGGTGGCCTATGAGTACGATATCACCGGCACCTGGACAGACCCGCAGTACAGCAAGGTAGGCGCAGCAGGTAGTAGCAAGTAGCCGTGCGGACGGCAATAAGGGGATAGCCCAGCACCGCAGCCTTGCTTCAGCCTCTCCGTAGGGATAGGCGCAGGCGAGATTGCTGGAAGCGCCTCGTCAGAGCGCGTTCACCAAGCGGCGTCAGGGTGGCGAACCGCCTTCAAAATACAAAAAAGGAGACACATCATGTCGACTCGTGCTCATACCAGCCAGCAGGCCGCAGCCCGTGCCGCCACCAGCGGTGGCTTGCGGGTTGCTGCAGTGCAGATGGCTTCCGGCCCTAGCGTATCGGCCAATCTGACCGAGGCAGAAGTTCTGCTCAAGCTGGCCGCCAAACAGGGCGCAAAGCTGGTGGTCCTGCCCGAATACTTTGCCATTCTGGGCCTGAAGGATACTGACAAGGTGGCCGTACGTGAGCAGCCGGGTGAGGGGCAGATACAGGCTTTTTTATCCAAGACAGCTAAGAAGCTGGGCATCTGGATCGTAGGTGGCTCGGTGCCGCTGTGGACTGAAGACCCCGCCAAGGTGCGGAACTCCACCCTGGTGTTCGATGACCAGGGCCGCCAGGTTGCGCGTTATGACAAGATCCATCTGTTCGGCTTTGAGATGGGCACGGAGACCTACCGTGAGGAAGCCACCATCACCCCAGGCGATGAAGTGGTGGTGTTCGATTCGCCCTTTGGCCGGATCGGTCTGGCTATTTGCTACGATCTGCGCTTCCCCGAGCTGTTCCGCCGCATGCAGCCAGTGGACCTGATCATCGTGCCGGCGGCATTTACCGAAACCACTGGACGAGCCCATTGGGAAACACTGGTGCGTGCCCGCGCCATAGAGAATCTGGCCTATGTGATTGCCTCGGCCCAGGGCGGGTTTCACCGCAATGGCCGCGAAACCCATGGCGACAGCATGATTGTTGACCCCTGGGGCATCGTGCTGGACCGCTTGCCGCGTGGTTCCGGCATCGTGGTGGCCGATATCGATCACGACTACAAGGCCAGGCTGAGGCAGGGCTTGCCGGCGTTGAGCCATCGAGTGCTGGCCTGATGCTGCGCTACTGCCTGGCACTGCTGATCGCCACCCTGGCTTATGCGGCACCGGCAGACTACGGCTGCGCCGACAGGGCCGTGCGGGTGGCGTACCACCCTTTTGGTATGGCTTACTGGCGCGACGCGCAGGGCCAGCCGCAAGGCATCGACCCCGACCTGGTAGCGGCGTTGAGCCAGGCGACCGGCTGCCGTTTTCAGGTGTCGGAGCTGTCTCGGGTGTTGATCTGGAAAATGTACGAGCAGGGCGAGACGGACATGGTGCTGTCGGCCCTACCTACCGAGCAGCGCGATCGCTTTGGACAGTTCATGCCGCTGCCTTATTGGGGAAATGGCAATGAACTGGTGGTGCTCAAAAGCCTGGGGCGGCCGGCAAGCCTGGCGGATCTGGACGAATTACCGGAGTTTCGCCTGGGTATCGTACGTTCCTATAAATACGGCGATACGATTTGGGAGCAATTGATTGCCCGCCAGCGCGAACGCGATGAACTGATTGAAGTGGCCGATATCGAAAGTCTGTACCACCAGATGAAAATCGGCCGTATCAACGCCCTGATTTCCAGCCCCATGCTGTACCGCCTGATGCTGCCGCGCTACGCGCTAGATGGTAAGGTGCACACTCTGGACTGGACGCCTGAGCGCAATGAGCTCAGGGCGGGCCTGTATTTTTCGCGGTCGCGTTTTGGCGCGGCCGAGCTGAACCGCTGGGAAGCCCTGCTGGCCGGCCCCATGCAGCAACAATTCACCGCTATCCTGCGCCGCTACCTTGGTCCTAGGCCAAACTAGTGGCAGCCTGGCGCACTGCGCGCCTACCCATGACAAGAGCACAAACATGAGCAGCACTACCTTGCCGACGCAGACGGCCGAACATTATCTGCTGAATCCCTACAGCCTGGATGATGCCGCACTGGACCAGGTTTTTGGCGAAATCATGCGCCATGATGTGGACTACGCCGATCTTTACTTCCAGTACAGCCGAGCTGAAGGCTGGAGCCTGGAGGAAGGCATCGTCAAATCGGGCAGTTTCAATATCGATCAGGGCGTGGGCGTCAGGGCTGTCAGCGGCGAAAAGACGGCCTTTGCTTACTCAGACGACATCAGCCTGGCGGCCCTGCACTCCGCAGCCAAGGCAACCCGTGCCATAGGCCGGCAAGGTGGACAGGGGCTGGCAGGGCCAGCACGTCGGCCGTCGGCGGTGCAACCGCTGTATGCCACCCTGGACCCCTTGGGCAGCTTGGCCGAGGCCGACAAGGTCATGCTGCTGGAGCGGCTGGAGAGCTATGCCCGCAGCCTGGATCCGCGCGTGATTCAGGTAATGGCCAGCTTGGCCGGCGAGTATGAGGTGATCTACATTGCCCGCCACGATGGCCATCGGGCTGCCGATGTCAGGCCGCTGGTACGGGTTGGGGTACAGGTGATCGTCGAGCACAACGGCCGGCGTGAATCGGCCCATGTGGGTGGCGGCGGCCGTTACGATTACAGCTACTTCAGCGAAGAGCGACTGCAGGGCTATGCCCGAGAGGCGGTGCGCCAGGCCCTGGTAAACCTGGACGCCAGGCCCGCGCCGGCGGGGGAAATGACGGTGGTGCTGGGCAATGGCTGGCCTGGCATCCTGCTGCATGAAGCCATTGGCCATGGCCTGGAAGGTGATTTCAATCGCAAGGGCAGCTCCGCCTTCGCCGGCAAGGTTGGCCAGCGGGTGGCCGCCAAGGGGGTGACGGTGGTGGATGATGGCACCATACCAGACCGCCGCGGCTCGCTGAATGTGGACGATGAGGGCAATCCTACCCAACGTACGGTGTTGATCGAGGATGGCGTGCTGCAGGGCTATTTGCAGGACAGCCTCAATGCTCGCCTGATGGGCGTGGCGCCGACGGGCAACGGCCGGCGTGAGAGTTACGCCCATATCACCATGCCACGCATGACCAATACGGTCATGATGAATGGCGACATGTCGCCGGAAGAGATCATCAGTTCGATCAAGCGCGGCCTGTATGCCGTCCAGTTCGCTGGTGGCCAGGTGGATATCACCAGCGGCAAATTTGTGTTCTCCGCCAGCGAAGCCTATTGGGTGGAAGACGGCAAGATCCAGTATCCGGTCAAGGGGGCGACCTTGATAGGCAATGGCCCTGATGTGTTGACCAAGGTGGGCATGATAGGCAACGACCTGCAGCTGGATGCCGGTGTAGGCACCTGCGGCAAGGACGGGCAGAGCGTGCCGGTGGGCGTGGGCCAGCCCACCATACGAATAGATGGCGGCCTGACGGTGGGAGGGACGGCCTGAGTAGGCTGATGGAGCGAGCTGGTTTCGGAACGCTCTCTTGAAGGCGTGTCGCGGCAGCGCGACACGCCTTTTGCTTGCTGGCACTGCTTGCTGGCCTAACCTGATGGCTACGGTTGTTGCGATGCAACATGATTGGCTTACAACTTGCAATCCTTAAGCTGCACGCTTAAAAGTAGCGTGTACCGCGCACAAAGCCCACAAGGCCACGCGGCACGGAGACAACACGGCACCCCTGGTCAACACAGGAGCTTGCTATGTCAACGACTGCAATGATGCTGGTGCGGCAGCTAAACCAGGCCGATGCGCCTGCCATGCTGGCCCACCTGCTGCGGCTGGACGAAACAGACCGGGTGCAACGCTTTGCCCGGCCCGCCAGCGATGATTCCATACGGGATTACGTGCGTCGGCTGGATTTTGAGCGCGATGCCCACTATGGCGTATGGCAGGGCCGTGAGGACCAGCCTAGCCTGATAGGCCTGACGCATCTGGCGCTGGATGGACAAGGCAAGACGGCCGAAATAGGCGTCAGCGTCGACGCGGGCCAGCGCCGCCAGGGATTGGCGGGCCGCATGCTTGGGCGCGCCATCCTGCATGCCCGCAATCTGGGCGTGGTCGAGGTGGTCATGTACTTCCTGCCCTATAACACCGAGTTGATGGAACTGGCGCGCAACCAGGGCATGCGACTGAGCGTGGGAGAAGGGCAAGGCATAGCCCGGCTGCTACCCCATCCTGCCAGCCCGGTCAGCCTGGCCAGTGAGATCATGGAAACCTGGGCAGATGCAGCTGGGCAGGGGGTAAGGGATTGGTCCGAGGGCACGCTGGCGGCCAGCAGTGTGGTTTGCGGCAGGCTGAGTGATCTGGCCAATAGCCCTGATTGACTCAGCGGGCCGGTGCGCGGCGAAAAGACTTTGAAAAAGCTCTAGGACAAACGGCCCGTCAAGAGGGCCGTTTGCTTGATTGCCAGTAGGTGGCTGCTGAACTATTGGCCGTTGATCTCGTTCAATGCCTTCACGTAGTCGTTGTATTCCTTGATGGCGGCATTGCCGGTGCTCGCGGCTGCATTGGAAATGGCAACCTGCTCATCAATGTATTTTTTCATGCACTCGCCATAGGCCTTGTGTTGCTTGTTGAAGGCATCCATGCGTATCTGGCTGGCGCTCCGGCCAGGGTGGCTGGGGGCCTTGCAGTCATGCTTGGGGGCGGCTGGCGCAGCGGTTGCCGGCGCAGCCGCAGGGGCGGCGGCCTCCTGGGCAAAGGCGGTGGTGGCGAGCAGGGAGGCCGCGATCAGGGCAATGAATTTCATGTTGAGTTGCTTTGTGGGTGACAAAGGTGGAAGTGTCGCGATAAATTGACGTGGACGTCAATCATCTTGGCCGGCTACGTTATAGTGTGGGTCGGCTGCCCAACAAGGAGACCCCATGAGCGAACTGCTCCAGCTTGAGCGCGTAGGCCATACCGCGCTGATCACCATCAACAACCCACCTGCCAATACCTGGACTGAAACCAGCCTGCCGGCCCTCAAGGCCATGGTGGAGCAGCTGAACGCAGACCGCGAAATCTACGCATTGGTGTTGACGGGAAATGGTCCCAAGTTTTTCAGCGCGGGCGCTGATCTCAATGTGTTCGCGGGGGGGGACAAGGCCCGCGCCAGGCAGATGATCACTTTCTTCGGCAAGGCATTCGAGACGCTGGCGCAGTTCCGGGGCGTCAGTATCGCCGCCATCAATGGCTACGCCATGGGAGGTGGGCTGGAGGCGGCGCTGGCCTGTGATATCCGCATTGCCGAGGAGCACGCGGTCATGGCCCTGCCCGAGGCTGCCGTAGGCCTGCTGCCCGGCGGGCTGGGTACTCAGCACCTGCCCTGGCTGGTAGGCGAAGGTTGGGCCAAGCGCATGATACTGTGTGGTGAGCGCTTGGATGCCCAGACGGCACTCAGGATAGGCTTGGTGGAAGAAGTGGTGGCCAGCGGCGAGTCCCGCCAGAAGGCACTGGAACTGGCCGAGAAGGTGGCCAAGCAGAGCCCTTCCTCAGTGGCGGCCTGCAAGCAGCTGATTCAGGCTGCCCGCAAGCAACCCATGTGGTCGGCGCTGGCTATGGAGCGTGAAATGTTCGTCGACCTGTTCGACACCCAGGACCAACAGGAGGGCGTCAATGCATTTCTGGAAAAACGTCCACCTGTCTGGCAGAACCGCTAGCCTGAGTCTGGCACTGCTGCTGCCCTTGGTGGCGGTAGCGGCCAGCTATGCGCCAGAGCACTTCCCGCCGCCAGCCGCCGAAGGTGTGGTCAAACTACCGGCACTGGATCGCTGGCTGCTGGAGGGGGGATCGCCCGGTCGGGTGACCGTGTATGCGGCGCCTCAGCAGTCAGCTGCGACGCAGCAACTGGCTGTCGACAAGTTGCAGTACCTGGAGACCGGCTACGAGACAGCAGATGCGCTGGTCTACCAGCAACAGCCAGGCTGGTTGCGCCTGGCCTTGCAGGGCCAGCCCATACGCTGGGTTTGGCTGCCCGATGCACAGTCGCCTGGCTTCAAACCCATGGCTGCCATGGTGGGGCCGGATCAACTGAACTATTTTGCGCCAGGCTGGGACAGGCGACTGTGGTCTGTTCCCGACGGCCCGCAGTATGCCTTGTTCAAGGGCGATGACAGCTTGGTGCCCAGCATCATAGGCAAGCGCCAACTGGGCCGCCGCTGGTGGCTGCAGGTAAGGCTGGTGCCTGACCCTTGCCAGGACAAGCCGGCCATGCCCCTGGCCGTGCTCGAGGGCTGGTTGCCCCTGCGTGACAGCAAGGGTCGTTACAATATCTGGTACCACACCCGTGGTTGCTGATTCCCACTTTTACCGCTTGCGTTAACTACCATGACTGCTCCCGCCCTTTTTGCACTGCACCCTACCGCCAATGGCCGGCAGATCGGGGTGATTACCCTGCATGCCGAGAAGTCGCTCAACGCACTATCCCTGGCGATGATACGGGCGGTGACGCCAACCCTGCTGGAGTGGCGCGACAATCCCGATATTGTTTGTGTGCTGCTGCAGGGGGCTGGCGAGAAGGCCTTCTGTGCCGGCGGCGATGTGGTGGCCATGCATGACGCCATACGCAATGGTGATTTTGCGACGACCGATGCCTTCTTTACTGAGGAATATGCCCTAGACTACGCCATCCATACCTACCCCAAGCCCATACTCGCCTGGGGGCATGGCATCGTGATGGGGGGCGGCCTGGGATTGCTGGTGGGTGCCAGTCACCGGGTCGTGACAGAACGCTCCCGCATTGCCATGCCCGAAGTCACCATAGGCCTGTACCCTGACGTTGGCGGCTCCTGGTTTCTCAATCGCCTGCCAGGGCGGCTGGGCATATACCTGGGGCTTACCGGGGCCAGCTTCAATGCCGCCGATGCCCTGTTCACCGGCATGGCCGACTTTGCCTTGCCCAGCGCCTTGCGCGATGAGCTGTGCCAAGAGTTGGCGGCCATTGCCTGGACGGGGCAGGGTGAGCAGGACAAGCGCCTGCTCTCCAGCCAGTTGCGCGAGCTTAGCCGCCTTACCCAGCTGGAGCTGCCGCCATCGCCCATACGTGCCCACTACGATGCCATCCAGTCGCTGACCGATTACGACAGCGTGGACGAAATGGTGGCGGCTATTACCCGCTACGAAGGGGCGGACGAATGGCTGCGCGCCGGGGCGAAGAAGCTGGCTGCCGGGTCGCCCACCTCCATGCGCCTGATCGTGGCGGCACAGCAGCGCGCCCGCCACCTGTCGCTGCAGCAGGTATTCGACATGGAGCTGAACCTGTCGCGCCAATGCTGCCGCCACCCGGATTTTGCTGAAGGCGTCCGGGCCTTGCTGGTGGAGAAGGACAATACGCCGCGTTGGTCACCTGCTAGCCTGGCAGAGGTCGATGAGGCGCTGATTGCAGGTTTCTTTATGCCACCGCAGTAGAGAACGCCAAAATGCCTTGTTTACCGTGCAATGCTAGCGCCGCTAGATAAGAATTTATCATTAAATATCAAACGCATACTTTTTATCATTCTTTGCCCCGGCAAAGTCTTGCTTGGCGAAGCAGGTTTCTGGCAATTGGGTTCGCCGCCGTTAACTTGGATGTACCAGCAAAAAAGCCGGCATAAGCCGGCTTTTTTGCTGGATGAAGTTCAGGTTTACTTGGCCTGTACCCACGCTGCCACGCCCGCAAGCGCCGCAGGCAAGCCGGCAGGGTTGGTGCCGCCGGCCATGGCCATGTCAGGGCGGCCGCCACCCTTGCCACCGACTTGCTGGGCCACAAAGTTCACCAGTTCGCCTGCCTTGACGCGGCCAGTCAGGTCCGCCGTCACACCTGCTGCCAGCGCTACCTTGCCCTCGCTGACAGAGGCCAGCACGATGGCGGCACTGCCCAGTTTGTCCTTCAACTTGTCCAGCATCTCGCGCAGGGCATTGCTGTCGGCGCCTTCTACTGCAGCCGCCAACACCTTGATGCCGTTGACCTCGATGGCTTGGTCGGCCAGGCTGTCGCCCGCGCTGGAAGCCAGCTTGCCCTTGAGCTTGGCCAGTTCCTTCTCCAGTGCCTTTTGCTCGGCCTGCAGTTTCTCCAGCTTGCCCAGCAGGTCGCCTGGCTGCGCGCCCACCAACTGGGTAGCGCTCTTTACCTCGCGCTCCAGTCCTTGAACATAGGCCAGCGCGCCAGCGCCAGTCACGGCTTCAACTCGTCGAATGCCCGCCGCTACGCCGCCTTCAGCAACAATCTTGAAGAAGCCGATGTCACCTGTACGCTGCACATGGGTGCCGCCGCAAAGCTCGGTGGAGAATTCACCCATTTTCAGCACGCGCACTTCATCGCCGTACTTCTCGCCGAACAACGCCATGGCGCCGGCCTTCAAGGCATCGTCCTGCTTCATGATGGTGGCGGAAACTGCATTGTTGGCGGCGATTTCCTGGTTTACCAAGGCTTCGATGCGGGCGATTTCTTCGGCTGTGACTGCCTGGGTATGGGCGAAGTCAAAACGGGTGCGTTCGCTGTTCACCAGCGACCCCTTTTGTTGCACATGGGTGCCCAGCACGCTGCGCAGTGCAGCATGCAGCAAATGGGTCGCGGAGTGGTTGCGTGCGGTCGCCAGGCGTTTGTCGGTGTCGATGCTGGCCAGCACGGTATCGCCCAGCTTCAGGCTGCCGCTGCTGAGCTTGCCTTGGTGGCCGAATACGGCTGCCTTCACCTTCTGGGTGTCGGTTACCTCAAAGACATTGTTGCCGGCAGTCAGCTTGCCGGTATCGCCCACCTGGCCGCCGCCTTCTGCATAGAAGGCGGTATTGTCGAGCACCACCACGCCTTCATCGCCAGCCTGCAAGGCTGCGACGGCGGCGCCGTCCTTGTAAAGGGCCAGCACCTTGGCCTCGCTGCGGCTTTTGTCATAGCCCTCGAAGGCGGTGTCGGCGCCACTGTATTCGACATTGGCAGCGGCATTGAACTTGCCGGCGGCACGGCCACGCTCCTGCTCTTCGGCCAGTTCCCGCTCATAGCCGGCCATATCGACTTGCACATTGCGCTCGCGGCAGACATCTGCGGTCAGGTCGATAGGGAAGCCGTAGGTGCTGTGCAGGGTAAAGGCGGTCTTGCCGTCCAGCTGGTTCTTGCCACCTTCCAGCGACTTTTCCAGCAGTGCCATGCCGATATCCAGGGTACGGGCAAATTGCTCTTCCTCGTGCCGCAGGGCAGCAACGATGCGATCCTGATCGGCAAGCAACTGCGGATAGGCATCGCCCATGGTGGCAGCGACATCGGACACCAGCTTGTGGAAGAACAGGCCTTTTTGGCCCAGCTTGTAGCCATGGCGTATGGCGCGGCGGACGATGCGGCGCAGCACATAGCCACGGCCTTCGTTGGATGGCAACACGCCGTCGGCCACCAGGAAGGTACAGGCGCGGATATGGTCGGCAATGACCTTCAGCGAAGGCACGTCCTGGCTGTAAGGCACGCCGGTTTCGCGTGCGGCAGCCCGCACCAGGCTGGAGAGGATGTCGGTTTCGTAGTTGGATTTGACGTGCTGCAACACAGTGGAGAGGCGTTCCAGGCCCATGCCGGTATCGACCGAGGGCTTGGGCAACGGGTGCAGTGTGCCGCTTTCGTCGCGGTTGAACTGCATGAACACATTGTTCCAGATCTCCATGAAGCGATCGCCGTCTTCATCGGGGCTTCCGGGTGGGCCGCCAGCCACATCCGCGCCGTGATCGTAGAATATCTCGGTGCAAGGGCCGCAGGGGCCGGTATCGCCCATGGTCCAGAAGTTGTCACTGGCGTAGGGTGCACCCTTGTTGTCGCCGATGCGGACGATGCGCTCGGGCGGAAGACCGACTTCCTCGTTCCAGATCTTGTAGGCCTCGTCATCGGTGGCGTAGACCGTTACCATCAGTTTTTCCTTGGGCAGGCCCAGCCAGGCCGGGCTGGTCAGAAACTCCCAGGCATAGGTGATGGCATCGCGCTTGAAGTAATCGCCGAAGCTGAAATTACCCAGCATTTCGAAGAAAGTATGGTGGCGGGCGGTATAACCCACGTTCTCCAGATCGTTGTGCTTGCCACCGGCACGCAGGCATTTCTGGCTGGTGGTGGCGCGGGTATAGCTGCGCTTCTCATTGCCCAGGAACACATCCTTGAACTGCACCATGCCCGCCACGGTGAACATGATGGTGGGGTCGTTGCCAGGCACCAGTGGGCTGGAGGCAACCACCTGGTGGTTCTTGCTCTCAAAGAAGCCGAGGAATTTCTGACGGATTTCTGCGGTACGCATGAGGTGTTGGTTCCGTGCGGGAAGTCGGTAAATAGCCGTCAATTATGCCCGAAACCCAGGGCCGTTGCGTAAGCTGCGCGGCAGATGTTGCGATGCGGCAATAGGGTTAGCCTGCATGCAGCCAAGGCGGCGGTTTGCCGCTTGGCCAAGCACTAGGCCAGGCCGCGACTGCATCAGCCGGGGCGGACCCGCAAGCGGTATTGCTGCGGGCTGCAGGCGGCAAGCGTCTTGAACAATTGACCAAAGCTGGCTCTGTCCTCGTAGCCCACGGCGGCCATGATCTGATCCACATTTAGGCTGCTGGTTTCCAGCAGCCGCTTGGCGGCATCGATACGCAGTTGCTGCAGATAGCCTATGGGTGTCTCACCGGTAGCCTGCTTGAAGCGGCGCAGCAGGGTACGGGGGCTGAGATGGGCTTCGGCTGCCAGGTCTTCAAGCCTGATTGCCTGGGCGTAGTGCCGGTGCAGCCAGGCTTGCACCTTGGCCACGGCGGTGTCGCCATGGCGGGTGTCGAGCTGCAGGCCGCTATAGGCGGCTTGCGACTGGCGGGGCCAGTCTATGACCAGGGCGTTGGCCACCTGCCGCGCCAGCGCAGGGCCGGTATGTTCGGCGATCAGGTGCAGGCAAAGATCCAGGCCAGCATGGGCGCCGCCCGAGCAATACAGCCCGCCATCCTCGGTATGCAGGGCGCTGATGTCGAGCTTGACCCGGGGATAGGCTTGCCTGAAGCGGCTGGCCAGGGCCCAGTGGGTGGTGGCACGGCGGCCATCCAGCCTGCCCGTGGCCGCCAGCAGAAAGGCACCGCTGCAAAGGCTGGCAAGCTTGGTGGGGCCGTCCCGGTCTGCTTGCAGCTGGGTTGCCATGTTAGCCAGCTGGGGTTCCGTCAGATCAGGCTGCTGGCCCAGGCCGGGAATCAGCACCAGGTCGGCATTGGCCAAAGCTGATGGACCGGCCGGATTGTTGATGGTCAGGCCAGCGAGTTGCAGGGGCTGCCCGTCCACGGTCACCCGACGCAGATGAAACAAGGGCGCTTGCGCCAGTTTGTTGGCCAGCAGAAAGCAGTCCTCTGCGGGCAGCAGGCTGCCGGCGGCAACCTGAGAGCAGAGAGGCAGGACTATGTTTAGCGTGGGGCTGGCAGACATTTGGCGATAATGACATATTTATTGGCTTTATCGCCATTGTCTTTTCGTGTCAGGACAGTCCATCATGCAGGCATGCCTACCACCCAACGGAGCCAGCCCATGCACCCCCATGCCGCACTGATACAACGCTTTTACCAGGCTTTTCAGCATCTGGATGCCGAGGCCATGGCTGCTTGCTATCACCCGGATGTGGTATTCGACGACCCGGTATTCATCGGCCTGCGGGGGCGGGATGCAGGCGATATGTGGCGCATGCTTTGCAGCCGTGCCAAGCAGTTTTCACTGCAGTTCGATGAGGTGGTGGCCGATGACCATGGCGGCAGCGCACACTGGATTGCCCGCTATGAGTTCAGTCAGACAGGCCGCATGGTGGTGAATGATATCCGGGCCAGCTTCGAGTTCAGGGATGGCCTGATCGTGCGGCACCGCGATGTCTTTGATCTATGGCGCTGGTCGCGCATGGCGCTGGGTGGCAAGGGGGTGTTGCTGGGGTGGCTGCCACCGGTGCAAGGGGCAATACGCAAGCAGGCGCTGGCAGGCTTGGCGGCCTATCAGCGCAAGCGGGCTAACTGATAATCAAAATGGCCCCCGGGGCAGCATGATGGCCCCGGAGCTGCCGGCTACATCTGCTTGAACAGATTGTTGAAGCTGCGGCTGACTTCCAGCTTTTCGTTATTGCCCTTCATCTGCACGATCTGCTGGCCACGAAAATCGCGGCTGACCTGGTCGATGGCGTCTACCCGTACCAGAATGGCACGGTGTATCTGCCAGAACTCATCGGGGTCCAACTCGTCGGCCAGCTCCTTGATGGGTTTGCGTATCAATGCCTCGAAGCCCTCGGTCTGCACCCGGGTGTATTTGTCCTCGGCCCGGAAGAACAGGATCTCGCGGGTGCTGATCATCCGTATGCTGTTGCCTACGCTGGCCTGTATCCAGCGCAAATAGTCACGCGACTTGCCTTCGCCGCCCAGTCGACGGGATAGCTGGTCCAGCAGCACGTCCATATCGTTGGGCTCTTCCTCGTTCTTGGCCAGGCGTTCCTGCAATCGCTGGCAGGTGAGCTTGAGGCGCTCTGGGTCTGCTGGCTTGAGCAGGTAGTCCACTGCACCTTGCTCGAAGGCCGTGATGGCGTACTGATCGTAAGCAGTGACAAACACCACATGACATTGCCCCAGCAAGGCGCGGGCAGCACCGATACCGTCCAGTTCCGGCATGCGGATATCCAGAAAGACAATATCAGGCTCTTGCGCGCGCGCCATGGCTACGGCTTCCAGCCCATTGGTGGCTTCGCCGACGATGACCAGTTCAGGCCAGGCCTCCTTGAGGCGGGAGACGATCTGTTCGCGCATCAGCCTTTCGTCATCGGCGATCACGGCGGTCGGGGCGGCTTTGTGGCTCACGTGGGTTTCCTCTGGTCCTGGTTTTGTTCTGGAAGGCAGATGGCGTGAAAAATAGCACAGGCCGACATGATTGCCGACCTGTTGGGGGGTACGTCAGCGCTGGCGATGGATTTGCCACACGCTGGCGAGTGGGTTCAGCTGCCTTCGCTGCGTACCGGTGCAACCTGTTGTGGCGCTACCTCGTAAGGCACGCGGATGGTGGCGCGGGTGCCGCCGTCCAGTGGTACCAGTATCACCAGTTCGGCCTTGTTGCCGTACAACACCTTGAGGCGCTCCCGGATATTGGCCAGCCCGACACCCCCTGCGCCCTTGGGGGCGAAGCCCAGGCCGGAATCGGTGACGCTGACTTCCAGCAGACCATCGCGAATCTCCGCCTTGATCTCCAGCCGCCCACCTTCGGCCTTGGGTTCCAGGCCATGCTTGATGGCATTTTCAACCAGGGTCTGCAGCATCATGGAGGGGAACACCGCCGACTTGAGACCATCGGGCACCAGTACCTCGGGTTGCAGGCGGCCTTCCATACGGATAGCCATGATTTCCAGGAAGGCGCTGGACAGTGCAGTCTGCTGGCCCAGGTTAGGCCGACTACCTTCGCGCATCTGCGGCATGGCGTAGCGCAGATAACGTATCAATGATTGCTGCATGCGTGAGGCGCGCGGCGGATCGGTCTGGATCAACTGGTCTATGCTGGCCAAGGTATTGAACAGGAAGTGCGGCTCGATCTGTGCCTGCAGGGCTTCCATCCTTGCTTCCAGCAGATTGCGCTCCAGTTGCTCGGTGTCCGCCCGCTTGTTGGCGGCATCAGCCGTCAACTCGGCGCGCCGCTTGCCGCCCGCCAGAACCCGTATCAGGATCAAGATCGCGAAGATGGGTATCAGTGCGCCAGCTTCGTTGAACAGCATGCGGCAGATGATCAGCACCATCAGCATGCTGAGTGCCAGGGTCTTCTTGGGAACGACGGCGAGCCAGTCGAAGAACTGCCACCATAGTTTGACAGTCAGTTGCCAAATCTCGCGCATCGAGTCTTTCATCGTTGTTGTGTTCTCGTTGGGAAGATTCATAAGGCCTGCTCCGTGGGCGTTTAACACTGGTCGGGCGAGTATTGCCTCGCCATGTGCCCAAGGTAATGCAGTGGCGTAAAGCCGGCGATGCTGCAGGGATGTTTGGCAGCCTGCGCGGCATGGTTTGCAGTTATGCCGGATAGAATGCAGCAAGGATTATCCCCCATCTAGGGGATGATCCTGCTTAGAGCGGCTGACAAAACCCTACTGGCGTTGTTGTGCGAGCTTGCCGTATCCACGTACTGTCTGCTGCGCGCGCCAGCGCTCGCACGCCTAGCCAGAACCGCTACGCTGGGGTTGTTAGCCGCTCTTAGTCTTCCCGAGCAGGCACCAAAACGGTGCGGTTGCCGTTGGTTTCCATGGGGCTGACCAGCCCCGCCTGCTCCATCTGCTCGATCAGCCTGGCTGCCCGGTTGTAGCCTATGCGCAGTTGCCGCTGTACCGACGAAATGGAGGCCTTGCGGCTCTTGAGCACGAAGGCCACGGCCTGATCATACATATCGTCGCCTTCTCCGCCCTCACCACCGCCCAGGCTAAACTCCCCTGTGCCGCCTTCTGCGCCCTCGACCTGGCCGGTCAGTATGCCTTCGATATAGTTAGGCTCGCCCTGGGATTTGAGGAACTCCACCACGGCGTGGACTTCTTCGTCGGCCACAAAGGCGCCATGTATGCGCTGCGGGTAGCCGGTGCCGGGCGGCAGGAACAGGCCGTCACCCTGGCCCAGCAGGCTTTCTGCACCCATCTGATCCAGGATGGTGCGGCTGTCTATCTTGCTGGATACCTGGAAGGCGCAGCGGGTGGGAATGTTGGCCTTGATCAGGCCGGTGATGACATCCACTGAGGGGCGCTGAGTAGCCAGTATCAGGTGTACGCCGGCAGCCCGTGCCTTTTGTGCCAGGCGGGCGATCAACTGTTCAACCTGCTTGCCAGCCACCATCATCAGGTCGGCCAACTCGTCTATCAGTACAACGATCAACGGCAGCGGCTCCAAGGGCTCCGGGCTGTCCGGGGTCAGGCTGAAGGGGTTGGTCAGCTTTTCGCCGCGCTTTTCGGCCTCCTTGACCTTTTGGTTGAAGCCCGCCAGGTTACGAACACCCATGGCGCTCATCAGGCGATAGCGTTTTTCCATCTCGGCCACGCACCAGTTGAGCGCGTTGGCAGCATGCTTCATATCGGTCACCACCGGGGCCAGCAGGTGGGGGATACCCTCGTAGATGCTGAGTTCCAGCATTTTCGGGTCGACCATGATCAGGCGTACTTCCTCTGGCGTGGCTTTGTAGAGGAAGGACAGGATGATGGCGTTCATGGCTACCGACTTACCCGAGCCGGTCGTGCCTGCCACCAGCATGTGAGGCGCCTTGGCCAGGTCGGTGACTACCGGCTTGCCCGAGATATCCTTACCCATGGCCATGCTGAGCAGCGAGGACGAATCATGATAGGGCTGCGAGCCGAGTATTTCGGACAGCCGCACAATCTGGCGCTTGGGGTTGGGCAGTTCCAGGCCCATATAGGTCTTGCCCGGAATTGTTTCGACCACCCGTATGCTGACCAGTGACAGGGCGCGGGCCAGGTCCTTGATCAGATTGACGATCTGCGAGCCCTTGACCCCCACCGCCGGTTCGATCTCGTAGCGCGTGATCACGGGGCCGGGATAGGCGGCCACCACTTTGACCTCGACGCCGAATTCGGCCAGCTTGCGTTCGATCAGGCGCGAGGTGTATTCGATGGTCTCGTGGCTGACGACTTCCTGTGTAGGTGGTGGTGGCGACAGCAGGGTAATGCTGGGTAGCTCGGCGCGATTGCTGCTTACCAGGGCCGGGGTCTTCTTGCTGACGGTCTTTTGTTTGACGCCAGCCGGTGCCGTTGTGGCTTCATCCCAGGGCGGGAGTTCCTCCTTGCTGAACAGCGAAGGCTGGGCCTCGGCCTGCTTGGCCTTCTCCTGGGCCTTCTGTTCCTGTTCGATTTCCTTCAATACGGCCTTGGATGGTGCAATCTCCAGCAGTGGTTCTTCAATCCGCAGGGCTGGTGCATCTTCGAAACGCTGCTTCTCGACGGTGACGCGTGCTTCTCGGGCGATGGCGGCTTCCTCGCCTATCTTGCGATCCTGCCGGGCCTGCCAGATATTGAACAGGCGTAGCCCTGCGGTTTCTATCCAGCCGCCCAGTTTCTCCATCAGATCCAGCCAGGAAACGCCGGCAAACAGGGACACCCCTATGCCAAAGCAGGTGAGCAATATCAGCGTGGCACCGCTGAAACCCAGCGCGTGAAACAACCACCCACCCAGGGCCAGGCCCAGCATGCCGCCGGGTACATAGGGCAGGTCTATCTGCCAGGTATTGAGGCGCAAGGCCTCCAGGCTGCAGCTGGAGAGGATGAGCAGCAGATAGCCGCTGATGGCAACAAAGGCCAGGCGGTGGTTGTGTTCCACCTTCTCCAGCCGGCGATAGCCCCACAGGATGGCGGCCAGGCAGAACACCACCCACCACCAGGCGGAGAAACCGAACAGATAGAGCAAAACGTCGGCCAGCCAGGCGCCAAAGGCGCCGCCCTTGTTGCGCACTACCGCATCGCTGGCCGCATGTGACCAGCCAGGGTCGGCCGGGCTGTAGCTGGCCAGGATGATAACCAGATAGATGCCGGCTACCACCGCCGCCAACCACCAGCTCTCACGCAATACGGCCGTGATCTGGGGTGGCAAGGGCGTGCCTTCACGCTTGGCGGGGTTGGGGGCGTTCTTGGGGCGACGTTGGAACAGCATGGATGCAGCCTGCAAGGGAATCGAGGGCGATTATAGCGTGGTGGATTTGATGACGGAGGAATGCGGATGCGCAGTGCGCCCTATTCACACTCTGTCGCTTGCCATGTACACCTTCAGGCCAGGCGGCAACGCGGCCAAGACCCAGCAAGCGCCACACCATAAGAGGTTTTGGTTGGCACGAACTGGCGATGTATAGCCCATCAGCCCAGGGACCAGACATGCCATTCCCGCAACAAGCTGGCAGTCCGCATGGCCATGCTAGGGGTTGATATTAACGGTAGATGGCGATTATGCGCTCGCCGCTGGCATCCACGGCGGCGCGGTACATACCTTCGCAGTTGAAGGGCAGGGTCACATGGCCTTCCCAATCCACCGCGATCAGGCCACCACTGCCACCCAACTCCAGCAACTGGCCATACACCACTTCATCACAGGCATCGCTCAGCGGTTGACCCATGTAGCGCATCCGGCTGGCGACTTCGTGGGCGGCACAGCAGCGTATGAAGCTCTCGCCGTGGCCGGTGCCCGATACCGCTACCAGGTCGTCCGCCCAGGTGCCGGCGCCGATGACCGGGGTATCGCCTATACGGCCTGCCATCTTGGCGGTGCGGCCACCGGTAGAAGTGGCTGCAGCCAGGTGGCCAGCCGAATCCAGCGCTACGGCGCCTACTGTTCCGTGCTTCACCTGCTCGCTTACGTCGGCATCGCTACCACCTGCCCTGAGCCGGGCCAGCTCGGACTGCAGGGCATCCCAGCGCTTGCTGGTGTGGAAGTATTCAGGGGCCGCCTGGGGCAGGCCCATCTTTGCTGCGAAGGCATCGGCAGCTTCGAAGCCCAGTGTGACATGAGGGGTATGGGCCATGACCAGGCGCGCCAGTTGTACCGGATTGCGGGTGCGCCTGACGCCGGTGACGCTGCCGGCCGTACGGAGTGCGCCGTCCATGATGGCGGCTTCCATCTCGATAAAACCCTGGTCATTGAACACCGCACCCCGGCCTGCGTTGAACAGCGGATGGTCTTCGAGGACGGTGACAGTAGCCTGTACGGCATCCAGGGCGGCGCCACCGGCGTGCAGGATGCTGAGGCCGCTATCCAGCGCGGCGCTCAGGCCGGCCATCAGCTCGGCTTCCAGCTCGGGTGTCAGGTCGGCGGCGCGTATGGTGCCGGCGCCGCCGTGTAGGGCGAGGGCTATGGGCATGGCAGGGGCGGCTATTCCAGAAAACGCTTCTGCCAGCCTTGGTATAGCCGGTAGGCATGGTCCTTCATGCTCTCTGGGGTGTCGAAATTGCGTGGGTCTATGGGTTCAAATACATGGTAGTCGGCCCGGGGATTGGGCGACCTGGCGATTTGCCAGAGTTTCGACAAAAGGTGCTGGTCGGCCCACTCGAATGCCTCTTGGGCCTGGTAGTGCAGGAACACCGGCACGATGGGGGTGCCGCTCTCGAAGCTGGCGATGAAGGCGCCGCTGAAAAAACGCCCACCCAAGCGCCTACCCTTGCAGCCGCCTTCGGGATAGAGCGCCAGGCAGCTACCGCTGCGGGCGGCATCGATCAGGGCTTGGGTAGCAGCCTTGCGCGAATCGGACGATTCCCGTTTGACGAACAGGGTTCCTGCTGCGACAGCGACCCGGCCTACTATCCACCAATCGGCGACTTCGGCCTTGGCCAGCGAGCGGACCGGAAACAGGGCGGGGATGCCGATATCCTCGAAGGCGGAGGGATGGTTGGCAATCAGCACATAGTGCCTGGGCAGTTGACCACGGTAATGCTGGTGCAAACGCAGCTCCACCCCCAGGGCGCGGACAAAGGCGCGGCACCAGGCATGGAAGAACGGTGGATAGATGCGCCGGATCAGACCATGCGGCAGCTGTGCCAACAGCAGCAGTACGGGGGTATATAGGACGAAATCCAATATGGCCAGTACGCGCCAGAGCAGGCGCAACAGGGCAATCATGACGTAGTCAGCCGTGTGCCCAGCCAGCCAGGGCCAGGGGTGTGGTTGGCAGGCATGGGTGCGCCAGCCAGGCTGGCGAGCTGGGCCTTACGGAGGGGCGGGAGGCATGGCCGCCGCACGGCTTAGACCAGGAAGCCGCGCAGCTTGCTTTCGATGATGCGCGGGTTCTCGCCATGGGCGATGGCAACCAGGCCTTCGGTGACCAGTTCGCGTCGCTTGACCTCGCTGGCGATCACCTGCTTGAGCTTGTTGCCTATGGGTAGGAAGAACAGGTTGGCCGAGCCCACGCCGTATATGGTGGCGACAAAGGCAACCGCGATGCCCGAACCCAGCTTGGCGGGGTCGGTCAGGTTTTCCATGACATGGATCAGGCCCATGACGGCGCCCAGAATGCCTATGGTGGGGGCATAGCCGCCAGCCGATTCCCAGATTTTTGCAGCCGCGCGGTGCTTTTCCTCGTAGGCGGTGATTTCCAGTTCCATGGTATGCCGTATGGCCTCGGGTTCTGCACCGTCGACCAGCATTTGCAGGGCACGCTTGATGAAGGGGTCCTTCTCGTTCATCAAGGGGGTTTCCAGCGCCAGAAGGCCGCCTCGGCGGGCGGTGTTGCTCCAGGACACCATGGACTTGACCCAGGGTTCCAGTTCCACCAGCGGTGGTGCCACGACCCAGCGCAGCATCTTGACGCCACCTATAAAGCTGGCGGCGCTGCTTTGCAGCAGTACCGCACCCATGGTGCCACCCATGACGATCAACAGGGCGGTGACCTGCAGCAGCGAAGAAATCTGGCCGCCCTCCAGCACCTGCCCGCCAACGATGGCTGCAATGCCGAGGAGGATACCGATTATGCTCAGTCTATCCATGTGAACGGGTAATCTCTGTGTGATCTGGTTTGCTGCCGTTTATAGCAGATTGCGCCTTGCTTGGTGACGCCATGGTTACTTCTGTGTCCAATCGCGCAGCTTGACCCGCAAACGGGCGACTGCCTGGCTGTGCAACTGGCAGACGCGGGATTCTGAGACATTCAGTACGGCGCCAATTTCCTTGAGGTTCAGCTCCTGCTCATAGTAGAGAGCCATGACCATTTTCTCCCGCTCCGGCAGGTTGGCTATGCCATCGATGAGTACCTGCCGGAAGGCGTTGTCATCTATCTCATTCAGCGGGTCGGACTTGTGGTCTGCCGCCATGGAGTCCAGCGCGCTGCGGCTGTCGTCTTCGCTGTCATGGTCGTCGTAATAGATCAACTGATGGCCCCGGCAATCGGCCAGCAGCTCCTGGTAGTCTGCCAGGGGCAGGTTCATGGCATCCGCCACTTCGGACTCATTGGCGGCACGTCCAAGCTTGTGCTCCAGCTTGACCAGCGCTGCCTCGATATCGCGCATGGATCGGCGTAGCTGCCTTGGCAGCCAGTCGGCCTCGCGCAGTTCGTCCAGCATGGCACCGCGTATGCGCTGGGTGGCATAGGTCTCGAACAACACCCCCGCGGTTGGGTCGAAGTTACGGGCAGCATCCATCAGGCCGATCAGTCCGGCCTGTATCAGGTCATCCACTTCCACGCTGGCGGGCAGCCTGGCAACCAGGTGGTAGGCCAGTTTTTTGACCAGCGGGGCAAAGTTGTTGACGCGCTCTTCCACCGGATCGGTGGCGTGTTTCTGATAAGCACCAATGGCGCGGGACGTGGGCATGCTCGACATCAGGTGGGAGGGTATGGCTTCTTTATGCGCCACGCTGGCCGGTTTGCCAATGTGGCAATCCAAGATTAACAGCTGACGTGCGCTTTGTTGAATTATATGGAGCAGCCGGCTGGCACCTCATGGGCTTTAGGCCCAGTGCCGGCTTTGCTGGCGCGGGTGCCTTTGGAACGAAACTTACGACAAGCCCGGGAGGCTGGCAACCGGCTTGGCGGGCGAGGTGTGGCGGGCCATGCGCAAGTCATTGAGGTACTTGATGATGGCGCTTGAACACTGGTGACACATGCCGATATACCAATACGGCCGGTGGCTTGCTTGCCCGGCGAGGAGATGGCGGTTGCGCTAGCGCAGGCTGCTCAGCCGGCGGCTGACATCCAGTGCGCGGTAGAGCAGGTTCTCCCTGTCTGCACTGCCCGGTTTGCGGGGCCAGCGCCGCATGGCGGCAGCTAACTGGGCGAAGGCGATGCTGGCTTCGCTTTGTGGGAAGGCATGGGCTACCGGTTGGCCCAGCTTGTCTGCACGAGCCAGTTGCTCGTCCTCCGGGACAAAACCGACCAGCTTCATCTTGACATCCAGATAGCGGCCAGCGACTTCCTTGACCCGCTTGAACAGGGCCATGGCGGTGTCCAGCGTACGTACCCGGTTGGCCAGCAGGCGGAAATCACGGCGGCCATACTCGGTATGCAAGCGCTTGATGGCGGCATAGGCGGCCGTGATCGACTCACCCGAGGGGGTGATGACGACGATGACCTCGTCAGCCGACAAAGCCAAGCCAGGGGCGTTGTCGTCGGCAACCGGGCGGGCATCAACCAGCACCCAGTCTATCCGGGCGACCAGGGAGTCGTACTCGTCGGCCAGTTGGTTGGCGCGGCCAGGGGGCAGGTGACCGGTCAGGGGGGCAGACAGCTTGATGGGCATCAGCTCGAAACCGGGAGCGGAAAGAAGCAGTTCATCCAGCCGGACCTCGCGCCCAGCGGCGTGCTCGAAGGCATAGCGCTGGCGCAGTTGCAGTCGGTTGATGGCGTTGTGGCGGCTGTCGTCCTCATCCAGCAGCAGGACCCGCATATCCTGTGCCGATATCGCGGCAGCCAGGTTGAGCGCCAGCGTGGTCACACCCGTGCCGCTGCCACCGGTAAGGGCCACGGCCCGACCGCCTGGCCCGCCGACCAGCTTGCGCAAGCTGGCTGCCTGGTCGGCTGCCACTGTGGTAACGATATTGTTGAGCCTATCCATGGCACATCAGGCGGCGGCTTCTCGCCAGGAAAAATCCAGCGACGG
This sequence comes from Chitinimonas prasina, assembly GCF_030160395.1. Taxonomy (GTDB): domain Bacteria; phylum Pseudomonadota; class Gammaproteobacteria; order Burkholderiales; family Chitinimonadaceae; genus Chitinimonas; species Chitinimonas prasina. The sequence continues at coordinate 96,361 of NZ_BSOG01000004.1, read as the reverse complement.
TTGCTGCGCCCCCAGAAACAGCGGGTACTCCTCATTCTTGAGCCGGTAAGCTGGTGCTTCGGGCGGCGTCTTGAACACCCGGTCGACCAGATACAGCCCACTGGCCACGTGAAGGTCTTCAGGCACCCGTTGGCCATTGGTGATGTAGTACAGCGGCAGCTTGTAGCGCACGATGACATCCAGGCCGCTGCCTAGCGAAAAGGCTTCGTCGGTCTTGGTAAAGATGCAGCCAGACAGGCCTTCGCCATGGTAGCGCCGTACCACATCGTCCAGGGTGGTGCCCTGGGCATTGGCGCTGAGCAGGAGCAAACGCTTTACCGGGGTGGTCTGGCCTGCCAGCAGGGCGATCTGCTCGACCACGCGCTGGTCGCGCTGGCCCATGCCGACGGTATCAATCAAGACCAGGTGGCGGTTGCGCAGGTCGGCCAGTGTCTGCGCCAGGTCGGTTTCATCGGTTACGGCGTAGACGGGCACACCCAATATCTTGCCATAGATGCGTAACTGGTCCTGCGCGCCTATCCGGTAGCCATCGGTCGTGATCAGGGCGACCTTGGCCGCACCGTGCTTGAGTGTGGCACGCGCAGCCAGCTTGGCGACGGTGGTGGTCTTGCCTACGCCGGTAGGGCCCACTAGGGCATACACACCGCCAGCCTCGACGATATCGGCCCCTGGGCCGACGGTGGGCAGATTATGTTGCAAGGCGGTGCGCGCCCATTTCATGCCGCGCTCGGTGCTGTAACCGCTGGGCATATGCTCAACGATCTGGCGGCTGAGGGCAGGGCTGAAGCCCACGCTCAGCAAGCGGCGAAGCACCTCCAGCCGTTCAGGCGCATGGCGTTTGAGTTCGTTCCAGGCGAGACCGGCCAACTGTCCTTCCAGCAGGCTGCGCAACATCTTGATCTCGCTGGAGATGTCTTCAACCTCATGGCTGATGTTCTCTATTTTCTTGCCGTGCTCACTCATATCCGGCACGGGGTGCACTGGCTCGCGGGTGATTGCGGGCGGGGCAGGAGGCGGGGCATGAACGGGCGCTGTAGCCGGCGCAGCCTCGGCCGGCGCCAGGGTAGGCTCCACCCTGTGGCCTTGCGGCTGGTCCTGCTCGGGCGGTTCGTAGCGATAGCGCGGGGTAAAGCTGGTTGGGCTGACCACGGCGGGGTGGTCGTCCGGTAAGACATCGCCGCCCAGGCGGGGCATGGCCATCATGGTTGGCGTGGTAGGGGCGGGGCGTGCCGGTGGCCGGATGTCGGCAAGCGTGGGCTCCTCGTCATCATCGTCCAGTTCGGGCGGCAAGGCATAGGTGCGTTGCACGGCGCGATTGGCTGCCGCTGGTGCCTTGGGTGGCGTCAGCGTGGCGCGTGGCGCTGGCTTGGCGGCCAGACTGCTGCTACCCAAGCTGGCTACCTCTGTGTCAGAGACGGCCATGATCTCGATATGCCCGTCCGGCAATTGCCGGTTCGACAATATCAGTGCGTCTGGCCCCAGCTCATCACGTACCTGTTTCAGTACTTCTCGGGTGCTGGCCCCTTGGAATTTCTTGACGACCATGATCCTGTCCTTTGCTGGTCGATTCTTTCTTATGGTGCATTACCGGGCTTCCGGTTCACACTCCACCTGCTTATGTCAGGCAGCCGCTGCACGGCCGCCCAGTACGCCTATGATGCGTATGGTTTTGTTGTCGGGTATCTCGCTGTGGGCCAAAACCCGGAACTGCGGAATCGAGCGGCGCAGAAAGCGGCTGAGCAAAGGTCGCAACTGGGCGGGCGTGATCAGCACGCTGTTGAGCCCCTGGTTTTCCATCTGCTCAGTCAGCTGGCTGGCTTGTTGCAGCAGCGTCTCGGCGAGGCCGGGTTCCAGCCCGCCGCCGCGACCTTGGCTGGCCTGCAGCAAGACCTGCTCCAGGCCGGGGTCCAGCGCAATGACTTGCAGTTCGTTTTCTCCAGGGAATAGCTGGTGCACGATGGCGCGACCCAGGCCTACCCTGACAGCCGAGGTCAGTTCGTCCACGTCCATGGTCTTGGTGACATGCTCGCCCAGCACCTCCAGAATGGTGCGCATATCGCGGATATGCATGCTTTCGTCCAACAGGTTCTGCAGCACTTTCTGCAGGATGTTGAGTGGTACCACCTTGGGTACCAGGTCTTCCACCAGTTTGGGCGATTCCTTGGCGGTATGGTCCAGCAATTGCTGGACTTCCTCGCGCCCGAGCAGTTCGGAGGCGTGGCTTTGCAGCAGGTTGGAAATATGGGTCGCTACCACGGTGCTTGCATCCACAACGGTGTAACCCAGCGACTGGGCCTGCTCCTTGAGGTGAGCGTCGACCCAGATGGCGGGGAGGCCAAAAGTAGGGTCGGTGGTCGGGGTGCCAGGCAGGGGACCTAGTACGCGTCCAGGGTTGATGGCCAGGAACTGCCCCAGATAGGCCTCGCCATTGCCGACGTCGACGCCTTTCAGCTGGATGCGATAGGCATTGGGCTTGAGTTCAAGATTGTCGCGGATATGGATGGGCGGAACCAGGAAGCCGAGATCTTGTGCGATTTTCTTGCGTATGCCGCGTATTCGGCGCAGCAACTCGCCATCCTGGTTGCGATCGACCAGCGGAATGATGCGGTAGCCGACCTCCAGGCCGACAGGGTCGACTGCTGAGACGTCATGCCAGCCCACTTCCTGCGCTTGCTGTTCCTGCGCCCGTTGGGCTTCCTGAGCGGCGGCCTGGACTTCCTGCGGCACCTCTTCGGATTTGATCTTGGCGCGTTGCTCCATGTAGTAGGCCAGTCCAGCCAGGCCTGCTGCCATCAGCAGGAAGGCAATATGGGGCATATTGGGTATCAGGCCGAACAGGCCGATAACGCCGGCGGTGACATAGAGGGTGGTGGGCTTGGAGAAAAGCTGGCCCAGCAACTGCTCGGACAGATCCTTGTCATCACCGACGCGTGATACCACCAGGCCTGCAGCGGTCGAAATGATCAGGGCGGGAATCTGGGCCACCAGGCCATCACCGATGGAAAGCAGGGTATAGGTCTTGCCGGCCAAGGCGAACGGCATGTCGTGCGATAGCATGCCCACGATAATCCCGGCCACCAGGTTGATCACGATGATCAGGATGCCGGCAACGGCGTCCCCTCGCACAAACTTGGAGGCACCGTCCATGGAGCCGAAGAAGTCGGCTTCCTGGGAGATAGTCTTGCGGCGGCGCCGGGCCTCGTCCTCGCCTATCAGGCCCGCGTTGAGATCGGCGTCGATGGCCATCTGCTTGCCCGGCATGGCGTCCAGGGTAAAGCGGGCGCTCACTTCGGCGATACGGCCGGCACCCTTGGTGATGACCACGAAGTTGATGATGGTAAGTATGACGAACACGACGATACCGACTGCGATATTGCCGCCGATAAGGAAATGGCCAAATGCCTCGATCACCTTGCCTGCTGCCGCTTCACCGCCATGACCGGAAGTCAGGATGACGCGGGTGGAGGCGACGTTCAGGGCAAGCCGCAACAGCGTGGTCATCAAGAGGACGACGGGGAAAGCCGAGAAGTCCAGTGGTTCCTTGGTGTTGATGGCCACCATCAGCACGATGATGGCCACTGCGATATTGAATGTGAAGAAGAGATCAAGCAGGAGCGGCGGTAGCGGCAGGATGAATAGCGTCAGCACCATCAGGACGATGATGGGTCCGGCCAGCGAGGATAAATTAAGCCGTGCAAACATGGGTTTGTACTACCGTCGCCTTTGAATCTTGATAAAGCAGTTTCAGAAACTGCGCTTCTTCTTTGAATTATCTCATTTTTTTGTATTTGTCACGCAGGGAATGCAGTTGGCGTGAGTTGAGTGCGTAAAAACCCATCACACAGGCGCATCAGCACGCCTTTGGTGCGCGCCATGGGGATGGGGTACCGTAGCTGTCGTGCCGGCATTGTGGCAGTGATGCCCGTGCTCAGATCAGGCTTCGCCGCCGGGATCCAGTTCGGTCGGTACCGGCAGCTCTTTCGCCAGCTCGGGCTCGTGGCCACCATGTCGCTTGAAGTGATTGAGCTGCATGATATAGGCCAGCACCTCGGCCACCGCCGTGTAGAGCGGGGTGGGAATGTCCTCGCCCAGTTCTGCATGGTGATAGAGCGCCCGTGCCAGCGGTGGGGTCCGCAGTATGGGCACCTTGCTGTCGCGGCCTATCTCGATAATGCGCTCTGCCAGCAGGAACGAGCCCTTGGCAACCACGCGCGGGGCTTTCATCTTCTTTTCGTCGTACTGCAGGGCCACGGCATAGTGAGTGGGGTTGGTGACGATCACATTGGCCTTGGGTATCTCGGTCATCATGCGCTGGCGGGCGGCCTGCATCTGCAACTGGCGTATCTTGGCCTTGACCTGCGGATCGCCCTCCGACTCCTTATGTTCCTGCTTGACCTCTTCCTTGGTCATGCGCAGGTTGCGCTTGTATTCCCACAGCTGGAAGGGCACGTCGATGAGCACGATTAGCGCCATGGAGCCCACCACCACCAGCAAGGTGAATTTCACGATCTGGTAAAGATAGGCCAGGCTCTCGAACGGCGGCATGGCGATCAACTGGATGACTTCCTCCTTCTCTGACCAGATGGTGAGTATGGCCACACCGCCGATCAGCGAGGATTTGAGTACGGCTTTGACCATCTCTACCAGGCTGCGCACCGAGAAGATGCGGCCTATGCCCGTCATGGGGTTGAGCTTGTCGAACTTGGGGGTAAGGGCTTCAAACGTGAACAGCCAGCCCGACAGCACAATGGAGGCGAGGATGGCGGCGACAGCGGTAGAGGCCATGAAGGGCAGTATGGCCATCAGTCCATCGAAGGCGGACTGGGAAAAATGTGCCAGCAGTTGATCCATATCGCCCAGGGTGGCGCGATCAAACTGCAGGTTGCGGCTGACGATACGTTTCAGCGCTTCCAGCATAGAGCCGCCCAAGCTGATCATGGCGACCACGCCGGTCATCAGTACCGAGAAGGTAACGAGCTCCTGCGAGCGGGCGACCTGGCCCTTGTTGCGTGCGTCTTCCAGCCGTCGGGGACTGGGGTCTTCTGTGCGTTCTAGATCGCTATCTTCTGCCATGGCACCATCAAGCTGAAGTGGGTAGGCCGGTTAAGAGCCTGTTCACGATCTTTTCGCCGGAGTGAAAAAAAGTGAACAGGCTCTGAGTGCTTGCATGGGCGCGGTCTGCCTTTGGACTGCAGACCGTGTCTTTCGGATCAGCGTTGCAGCACTACCAGCTTACTTGCCAGCGTTGATAACAGCCAGTGCCTTGGTACTTGCCTTGGCCAGATCGGCGGGTTTTTGGCGGATCAGATCGGCATAACGTGCCTTTTGCTTCTTCACTAGGTAGTCGACCAGCAGCCAGCCCACATAGCGGGTCTGGGCCTGTTGTTCGCCGGCGTAGCTACCCATGGTGGCGGCCGAGTCATCGCCCAACTTGGTGATGATGGTGCTGATGGTTGCCTTGCGATTGCTGCTTGCCTGAGCCAGTTGTTCTGCGCTCAGGTTGAGGTAGGTCTCAACCGTATGGCCAGGCACGGTGCTGCGCAGTACGTGGGCCTGCACGCCTTCGGAGATCAGCAGCTCAGCCAGGTTGCGGGGCTGGCTGCCGAAATGGGCGTTCTTGTCCTGCATGACCTTGGACAGAATGCGATGCAGGGGCAGGGCACGGGTCTTGGCGTCCACTTCCAGTGGCAGGTTGACGTTGATTATGCCATCGGTCTCCTGACTCCAGACGCGGCCTTCAAAAGCACCGACGTAGGTGATCCAGCGTACCGAAAAGGGCTTGTCGAGAAAGTACTGGGCTGACAGGGCGTTGATGGCCTCGGCGGGTTCAGCTGCGATGCCGTCGAATCCAGCGGTGATCTGCGGCAGCGCGGCAGCATAGCGAGGCCAGGCGGTTTCAAGCGCAGCGCGGGTGGCCGCATCGTCTTCGTGCGCGCTCACGTTATAAATTTTCTTGAACAGGCGCCAGCGACGATCGTCCTCGCTCTCGACAGGTACGGCGGGTGCGGCCGGCACAGCAGCCTGTTTGCCATCAGCAGCAGGCGTGGCGGGCGCGGCCGGTGTCTGGACGACAGGCGCACTGGCGACCTTGTAGAAATCCAGGAACAGTGGCGACAGGTCTCTTACCTTGACTTCCAGTTGTACAGCTTGCTTGGCAGGTGCCTTGGCCGTTGCAGCAAATGCCGGCATGCCGGCGGTGGCCAGCAGGGCGGCCAGTATCAGTTGACGCATGGGATCTCCACTACAGATGGACTGGTCTGCACCTTATAGGGGCGCAGACCCGCTGATTGCCCGAATATCGTTGTCGGAGGGTTGGGGCAAATTGGCGCGCATTCTACCCTTAGCCTGAGCAGTGTGCACCGTGCTGGGGCGGCCATTCGTCGCGCGCCATGTGAGAGGGCGGTGTTATCGCGGGAGGCTTGCGCAACAACACTGCTAGGGCTCTTGTAGCAGTGCTAAGAATGGCTAACAAAACCAGCGTAGCGGTTCTGGCTAGGCGTGCGAGCGCTGGCTCGCGCAGCTGGCGCGCGCGGCAGACAGCACGTGGGTAAGACAAGCTCGCACAACAATGCCTGAAAGGTTTTGTTAGCGGCGCTTAACCACAAATCCGATTCCGTCCGCTCTGCTTGGCCTCGTACAGCTGTTCGTCGGCATACAGAAACAATTCGTTCTCGGTCTTGAGCGCAGGATAGGCTGCCAGGCCGCCGCTAAAGGAGAAATGACGGGTTTCGATCTGGGAGACTTCAAAGGCGATGTCACCAAACGCGAGGCGCATCTTGTCTACCCGCTCGCGTGCGGTCTGTACGGTGCAGTCCCACAGCAGCATGACGAACTCCTCGCCACCAAAGCGGCTCAGCAGGTCGTTCTCCTGCATGTGCGCACCGACTACCAGCGATAGCCGCTTGATGACGATGTCGCCAAAGTAGTGTCCCCAGGTGTCGTTGATGGTTTTGAACTTGTCGATGTCGATGACTGCCAGGGCAAGGGCTACCTTGTCGCGGCTGGCGCGGCGGATGACATCCTGGGCCCGCTTCTTGAAGCCTATCTTGTTGAGCAGGCCGGTTGCCCGGTCCTTGCTGATGAGGTTCTTGTCAGTGCGTATCTTGCTGATACGATTGAGCAACTGATGGGTGAGGACATCGCTGTCGGTAAGCGACAGTATCTGGTCAAAACCACTGTCCGTCGCCTTGCGGGCCAGGGCTGTATCGGGCCTGGTTTGCAGCAGGACTATCTCGAGGCTGGGATCGACTTCGATATTCTTCTTGAGCACCCGTGCGATGACCTCGGTGCGCAGGTAATGGCTATCTTCTATCACCACCACGTCAGGCTGCATCTGCTTGACAGCTAGGTGCAGGGTCTGCACATCAGGGTGGTGTATCAGGTTGACCTGCTGCGTCGCCAGCAAGGCTGCATCAAAGCGCACCTGGTCGCCCAGGTAGAGTACCACGCTGGTTTCATCACGTTTGCGCTGGGCAAACAGATTGAACAGCTTGTCGACCAGCACATCATTGGCGATGGGTTTTTCGGCATAGGCGAGGCAGTTGTTGTCTACCAGCATCTTTTGCAGCAGGAAGCGGCCGCTCTGCTTCTCGGTCTGCAAATACACATAGTGATGCTGCTGCGGCAGGCGGCGAAGCAGGTCGCCCAGGAACATGGTGCGGTTGTCGTCCAACTGCATGTTGTAGAGCACGTCCAGATCGACCACGTAGAGGTCTTCCGGATCTGCCTGTACGGCGGTGCGGACAAACTCGGCCATCTGGTCAAAGAACTGGATGTCGAAGTCGTACTTGTGTGCGCACAGCAGCAATTCTGCCTGGTTGTCCTTGATAAAGAAGGTCTGTGCCAGGAAGTAGACCTTGCGTTTATATAGGGATGTGGTGTCCGCCATCTATCTTTGCCTCTGTTCGCCTGGCCTCGCCATATTGGGGCAGCTTGGCGCCATTTCTTATGGTGACTGCCAAGCAACGGGAAACCCGTATCCGGCAGCCCATTTATGAAAATTGTATCAAGCGCAATTGCGCGGCTTGAAGAAAGTGTAGTTCGAGTATGGCTCGAAGGCCTCATATATCGCACTACCATGCGGGGCTATGTCGAGTTGCACGCTGGCAGCCTGTACCCGGGTGTTGGCGGTCTGACCTGTCGCATCGCGCAATGGGACACCATCGTACCAGTGCGAATACGGCAGCAGCAGTCTGGTTTTTAATGGCTGATCAGACAGATTCACGATCACCAGGGCGGCCTGGCCTGGTACCTCGGTATGGCGCAGGAACACCAGGGCATTGCCTGGCAGGCGATCGCCCAGTACGGTGACATCGCCATACTGCAAGGCTGGATTGGCTTGGCGTATGCTGATCAGTTGCTTGACCCAGGCGCGCTGGGCTTGGTTCCACTCACGCTCGTCCCAGCGCATGGGGCGGCGGCAATCGGGGTCGGCGCCTCCTTCCATGCCGATTTCCTCGCCGTAATAGACCAAGGGCACGCCGGGCAGGGTCAATTGCATCAACAGGGCCAGGCGGGCTTTCTCTATGCTGCCAACGGTGGTGATCAGCCTGGGTGTGTCGTGGCTGGACAGCATGTTCCACGAGCACAGCAGTCCCTTCAGGCCGTAGCCCTCGCGGGCATCCGCGACGGCACGGTTCATTTGTATTGCGTCGATCTCGCCGGCCAGCCATGCCAGTATGGCGGTGCGATACCAATAATTCATCATGCCGTGGAAGCCGCCGCCTGCCTGGAACCAACTGGCGGAGTAACCATTGAGTTCGCCCAGCAGGCTGGCCTGCGGATAGCGTTCTGCCACGCAGGCAGCCATTTCCTTGGCAACGGGAATACCGACATCCTGGGCCACGTCAAAACGCCAATTGTCTACACCCTGGCCCAGCCAGTGCTGTACCAGGCTGCTGGGGTGGCGATATAGCACATCGCGCACTGCCGGGTTGGCCAGGTTGAGCTCTGGCATCAGGCCGTAGTCCTGCCAGCACAGGTAGCTGCCATCAGCACGGAAGGTAAACCAGTCGCGCTTTTCTGTGTCGCCCGCCTGGGCGGCCAGGAACCAGGGATGCTGGTCGGAAACATGGTTGAGCACCGCGTCCAGCGTCAGCTTCATGCCGCGCTGATGCAATGCCGTGATCAGGCGCTGCAGGGCGGATTCGCCACCAAACATGGGGTCGATACTGAAAAAGTCGGTCGCATCGTACTTGTGATTGCTGGGGGCACTGAAGACGGGGGTGAGGTAGACGCCGGTAACGCCCAAGTCGGCCAGGTAGTCCAGCTTGTCTGTGATGCCATCGAGGTCGCCGCCATAGAACTGCTGCCCCCATGGCTGGTTGAGCGTGGATTCATCCCAGCCGCGCTTGACGGCGCCGGGGATGTCATAGGCCGACTGGGCCAGTTTGTCGGCGCTGCTGAGGCCATTGCCTATGGCAAAGCGCTCCGGGAATATCTGGTAGACCACCTGGCAGGCGGTCTGGCGGGTGAAATCATCAAGCTGGACAGGTGTATTCATGGCGTGCTCGGGTAAAATCAGTTTTTTATTGGAAACCAGCGCCGGTTTGCCAAGTATTCAGGGCTTGCGCGAATACTGCCTGCCGGTCTTATGGAGAGCGAATTATGCCGTCTTTCGACATTGTGTCTGAGGTCAACGAAGTAGAAGTGAAGAATGCCGTGGAGCAGGCCAACAAGGAAGTCGGCAATCGCTTTGACTTCAAGGGCTCGGATGCCCGCATCGATCAGGCTGAGAAGACGCTGACGGTGTTTGCCGACAATGATTTCCAGCTGGAGCAGGTCAAGGAAATTCTTTTGGCCAAGCTGGCCAAGCGCAATGTGGATGTGCGCTGCCTGGACGAAGCCAAGATAGATAAAATCAGTGGCAACAAGGTCAAGCAGGTCATTACCGTGAAGGTGGGTATCGAGACCGAACTGGCCAAGAAGATTGTCAGGGTGATCAAGGACTCCAAGATCAAGGTACAGGCCAGCATACAGGGCGATGCAGTGCGGGTGAGTGGCGCCAAGCGGGACTTGCTGCAGGACACTATAGCCCTGGTGCGCAAGTCCATTGAGGAGTTTCCGCTGCAGTACCAGAACTTCCGTGATTGATTAGCTGATCTGTTGGGGCGGCAATGTGCACCAGTGCCTTGCAGCCCGTCGCCCGGATTGCCCGGTTGTCGCCGCCGATTGCGCTTTGTCGCCTCGGCGGCGATGCTTTTCAAGGTGATCGGTATTGTCGCGCTTCCAACGGTATAAACAATATTTCGGGAGTTCCATGCACAAGCTCGCCTATGCCCTTGCCCTGGCGTTTGCCCTACCTGGCCAGGCGGCCATCAACGCATTGCAACTGGGTGCACAGCAAGGCATCAAGCTGGACGGGAGGCTTGATGACGCAGCCTGGCAGACTACCCAGCGTTACGACACCTTCTATGAGCACACACCGCGTGACAAGCGCCCGGCCGAGCAGCCCACGGCCATGCGGATTGCCTATGACAAGCAGTACCTCTATGTGGCGCTGGAAGCGATAGACCCTAACCCGCAAGAGGTGCGTGAGCCTTTCAGTCGTCGAGACAAGGTGCTGGGTGATCAGGACTTCTTTGTCTTCTATCTGGATCCGGCGGGTGATGGCAAGGCCGCACAGTTCTTTCGCGTGAATCCGCGAGGGGCTGTTGGTGACGGCATGTTTACCGATACGGGCGGCGAGGATTTTTCGCCCGACTATGATTTCGAGGCTGCTGCCAGCCGCACTGACACCGGTTGGACGGCGGAGCTGCGGATACCCTTTTCAGCACTGGCTTACAACGGCGGCAGCAAGGATTGGAAGGTCATGCTGCTGCGTAGCCTGACACGCGGTGACCGCTATCGGCTGACCAGCGGAGAGGCGCCCGGCGATACCAATTGCTTCCTGTGCTACAGCATGCCATTGACTGGCATGACACCGCCCCAGCAAGCCATGAACTGGAGCATTACACCGCAGATACTGGCCAGCCGGGCCGAGAAAACCCACGCCAATGGCAGCAAGACCCACAAGAACGAGGTGGATCTGGCGGTGGATATCAAGTTGCGGCCACGGCCGGACTGGGTGCTGGATATGACGCTGAATCCGGATTTCTCCCAGGTGGAGCTGGATGCGCCGGTGCTGGCGGGCAATAGCCGCTTTGCCGTCTTTCTACCAGAGAAGCGACCATTCTTTCTGGAAGGTGCTGACCTGCTGCAAGGGCCTACCCGTGCCATCCATAGCCGGGCCATTACCGACCCGGCCTGGGGTGGCCGTGCCACTTGGCGTGGCGAGTCTGCGGATGCGACGGTACTGACGACTCGTGATGACGGTGGCGGCTTGGTGGTGGTGCCGGGGGCATACGGTAATGGCTATGCTCAGCAGAGCTTTAAGTCGCAGGCAACTATCGCCCGTGGCAGCCTGCGATTGGGCAGTGCCCAGTTGGGCGGGCTGTTTACCGATCGCAGCCTGGAGCAAGGCCGGGGCTACAACCGGGTGGCGGGTGGGGACGTAGCCTGGCAAGTCGATGATACGACACGCGTGCGCACACAACTGCTGGCCAGCCAGACTACTGCCTTGTACGACCAGGCTGCGGATGCCCTGATGCGTGGTGAGAAGCGCGACGGTCATTCCTTCTACGCCGATTTCAGCAAGCGGACTGCCGTTTGGGATATCTACGCTCAGGTGCGCGACATAGGGCGTGACTTCCGTGCGGATAATGGTTTCATCACCCAGACCGGGGTGCGTAGCTTTTATAGCGAGATGAACCTGATGTTCGAACATGCCGGCGCCTGGCGTGAAACGAATCCTTACCTGAACACGGAGTATGTCGAGGACAGGGAAGGGCAGAAGGTGTTCAGCACGCTGCGTCCTGGTTTGTTCCTGGCGGGGCCGTACGACAGCTTTTACAACCTGGAGTGGCGACCCAACCAGCAAACCCGGCTGGAGGCGGGAGGCCCGTTGCTCAAGCGTGACTATGTGCATCTGTTCGCAGATGGTGCGCCATCCAAGCTGTTGAACCGGCTGACCGCCACCGTGCAACTGGGGGACCAGATTGATTACGAAAACAGCCGGGTAGGCAAGGGGGGGTATGTCTCGCTATTCGCCCGCATGCGCCTGCATGAGCGGCTGGAGGTAGAGCAGACACTGGACAAGGTTTGGGTTGATGGCGGCCCGGTCACCAAGGAAAGGGCTTACTCGGAACTGGCCTATCAGTGGAATTCGATCTGGCACTTCACTGCCCGCGATACGGCACGATTCATCTGGCAACATGCCAAGGTCGAGCGTAATCCCATTGCCTATACGGGAGCGGTGAACCGCGATGACACGTGCAATACCTGGTCGCTGGTGTATGCCCATCGGCAAGGCCTGGGCAAGGCTGTCTATCTGGGCGCCACCCTGGCGGATACGCGCGATGATGGCGGCAAGCGCAAGCAGAACGAGTTGTTCGTGAAAGGCTCCTGGACGCTGTAAGTAGGGGGAGGTAGCCGGGCGTTCCGTCTGGCTACCCCTCCCACGCTGGCGCTGCATGCATGGCATGCAGGCCTGGGGTGACGGTCTAGACAGACGCGATGGGTATATAGGGGCTGGCGGGCGTGCCGGGTGGCTTGGTCAGGGTGCGTGCTATGGCGGCTTCGACCAGATTACTGTCCAGCTGCTCCATGCAATCGAAATGCTTGAGCGGGCAATTGCGTTCGAAGCAAGGGCTGCACTCGAGGTCCAGCGAGACGATTTCAGCCCTATCGCTCAGCGGCGGGGTGAACTCGGGGCTGCTGGAGCCATACAGTGCCACCAAGGGGCGTTCCAGCGCAGCAGCCACATGCATCAGGCCTGAATCATTGGTTACCACCATATGGGCTAGCGACAACAGGTCTATTGCCTGGGCCAGCGACGTGCGGCCCGCCAGGTCTACCAGCGGGATGCCAGCCAGCCGGCTGATGGCTTGGGTTTCGACCTGATCCTTGGCCGAGCCGAACAGCCAGACCGCGTACCCTTGTGAAACCAGGCGGCGGGCCAACTCAGCAAAGTGACGGGCTGGCCAGCGTTTGGCTGGGCCATACTCCGCGCCGGGGCAAAACGCCACGATGGGGCGTTCGGTATCCAGCCCCAGGCTGCTCAGGGCTGCCTGCTGTTGTTCGGGCTGTATGGTCAGCCTTGGTGCCGGGATGGGGCGTGGCAAGGGGTTGCCGGGCACGCGCTCCGCCAGGATGGCGAAGCGCTCCACCATCTGCGGCAGGGCCTTGGGGTTGAGGGTACGGGCATCGTTGAGCAGGCCGTAGCGTGATTCACCAATAAAGCCGGTGCGCAGCGGAATGCGGGCAAACCAAGGCACCAGTGCCGATTTGAGTGAATTCGGCAGCAAGATGGCCTGGTCGAACTGGCCACGCAAGCTACGCCCCAAACGGTAGCGGGCGCCCAGCTTGAGCGCGCCGTGGCCGAAAGGGTTGCGCAGGGTGGCATCCACCTCGGGCATGCGCTCCAGCAGTGGCAAGGTCCAGTCCGGCGCCATGACGGTGAGATGGGCGTCGGGCTGGTACTGCTTCAGGCGCCGATAAAGCGGCTGGGCCATGACGCTGTCGCCCACCCAGGCCGGCGCAACTACGAGAATGCGATCAGGCATTGCCAGGCTCAGTGGCCGTGGCCAACGGGACCGCCCTTGAGAATATACTTGGTGCCGCAATAGGGGCACAGTGCTTCGCCGGTGTTGCCCACAGGGATGACCACGCGCGGGTGGGCATTCCACTTCACCATATCGGGCATGGGGCAGTACAAGGGCAGATCCTTGGCTTCGACTTCGATCTGGCTACGGGTGTTTTCTTGGAGTTGTGTCATGGTGCTTCCTTTTTGCGTACCGCCCGGCCGCTGTTGGCAGCCGGGAGTGGATATCGGGTGTGGTTGATCAGACCCAGCTCAGCCAGTCGTGGTGCTTGGCGGATTCGCCTTTGACGGCCGCGAAGTAGGCTGCCTGCAACTGGGTGGTGATAGGCCCACGGCTGCCTTCGCCTATGGTGCGGCCATCCAGCTCGCGTATGGGGGTGATTTCGGCGGCCGTGCCGGTAAAGAAGGCTTCGTCGGCGATATAGAGCTCGTCGCGGGTAATGCGTTTTTCGATGACTTCGTAGCCGTGCTCGGCTGCCAGCTGGAAAATGCTGTCGCGGGTAATGCCGGCCAGACAGGAAGTCAGGTCGGGCGTGTAGATCTTGCCCTTGCGGATAACGAATATGTTCTCGCCCGAGCCTTCGGCTACATAGCCGTCCACGTCCAGCAGCAGGGCCTCTTCGTAACCGTCGCGCACGGCTTCGGTATTGGCCAGGATGGAGTTCATGTAGTTGCCATTGGCCTTGGCCTTGCACATGGTGACGTTGACATGATGGCGGGTGAAGGACGAGGTCTTGACCCGTATGCCTTTCTCCAGGCCGTCGGCACCCAGATAGGCGCCCCAGGGCCAGGCCGCCACGATCACATGTACGTCGCCCAGCGGTGGCGCAATACCCAGCTTGCCTGAGCCATAAAAGGCCATGGGACGGAAATAGCACGACTTGAGCTTGTTTTCGCGCACCACCTGCTTGTGGGCCTCGTTGATCTCATCCTTGCTGTAGGGCAGGGTCATGCCGAGGATCTTGGCCGAGTTGAACAGGCGGTCGGTATGATCCTGCAGGCGGAAAATTGCCGGGCCCTTGCTGGTTTCGTAGGCGCGCACGCCCTCAAAAACCCCTAGGCCATAGTGCAGGGTATGCGTCAGCACATGGGTATTGGCGTCGCGCCAATCCACCAGTTTGCCGTCATACCAGATGACGCCGTCGCGATCGGACATGGACATGCTTGTTCTCCTCAAGTCGTGCTGCCGCAGGCAGGTGTTTGCAGCCAAAGATAGCATTTTAGCGGTTTCACTCACTGCGCTCCATGCATGGCGTAATATCAGGCCCATTAATCATGGAGAGGCGTGCTATGTCCCTGGCTTACAGCTGCATTCTGATTGCCGTATTGCTGCCCTATGTGTGGATCTGCTTTGCCAAATTCGGCCGCCAGCCCGATGGCAGCAAGCTGCGCTACAACAATCACACTCCCCGGTTGCAGCAAGCGCAGATGGATGGGCGTGCCGCAAGGGCGGTAGGGGCACATCAGAATGCCTTCGAGGCATTGCCGGCATTCGCTGTCGCCGTGCTGATAGCGGTGCAGGCGGGGGTGCCGGCGGCGCAGGTGAATATCGCGGCCGTGGTATTTATTGTGGCGCGCATTCTGCATGGCGTCTGCTATCTGGCGGATTTGCCCCGTGCACGCTCCTTGAGCTGGGTGGTGGGGCTGTTGAGTGTGATCGCCCTGTTCGTGATGGCGTTGCGGTTGGTCTAGCCCAGCCTGGGCGGTGATGGGTTGGCTTAGCGCTTGCGGCCGCGCAGCAGTACGATCACGGCACCGGCACCGCCGTCCACTTGCCGTGCCTGGCAGAAGGCCTGTACTTCCTCCCGTTGTACCAGCCAGTTGCGCAGCTTGTTCTTCAATACGGGCTCCTTGTTCCTGGAGCCTAGACCTTTGCCATGGACGATGCGGACGCAGCGCCTGTCCTGCTGCACACAGTCGTGCACAAAGGCGCCGACGGCGGCGCGGGCTTCATCAGTATTGAGTCCATGTAGATCCAGATGCCCTTGTACCACCCAATGACCGCGCCGTAGCTTCTTCATGGTGTCCAGCTTCTGGCCCGATCGCAGGTAGAGCAGCTCCTCGCCGCTTTCAATTTCGTCCCAGGGCCAGAAGTCCGTCATGGCATCGTGCATGACCAGTCCTTCGTCGTGCAGATGTTGCTGCGGCCAGGGAGAGGCTGCCGGGCTGGGGTGGAGGAAAGGCAAAGGGTGTTTCAGCGGTTGGACATCCGCCACGGCTTTGCGGAACAGCGCCGCCTCGTCCTCGACAACCGGTTTAGCAGGCTGGCCTACAGGCCGTGCTTTCGCTGCCTTGAGGGTGCGGGCGAGCGGCTTGAGTTGGTCGGCAAGTAGGGTCTTGGGGCGGGCCATGCGGTATTTTACCTGCTACAAACGACAAGGCCGCCTCGCAGGCGGCCTTGTTGCAAGCGTGAGGCTTACTTCAGGGTGTCCAGATACTTGTCGGCGTCGAGCGCGGCCTGGCAGCCGGTGGCTGCGCTGGTGATGGCCTGGCGGTAGATATGGTCCTGCACATCGCCGGCGGCGAACACGCCCGCTACGCTGGTACTGGTGGCACCGCCCTGATTGCCGCCCTTGGTGATGATGTAACCGTTCTCCATCTCCAGCTGGCCCGCAAAGATATCGGTGTTGGGCTTGTGGCCAATGGCGATAAAGCAGCCTGTCACGGCCAGGTCCTTGGTGCTGCCATCCTTGGTGGACTTGAGGCGTATGCCGTTGACACCGGTATTGTCACCCAGTACTTCGTCCAGAGTGCTATCCAGTTGCAGGCTGATCTTGCCGCTGGCGACTTTTTCCATCAGGTGATCGATCAGGATCTTCTCGGCGCGGAAGGTGTCACGGCGGTGTACCAGGGTGACGTGGCTGGCGATATTGGCCAGGTACAGGGCTTCTTCGACCGCAGTGTTGCCGCCGCCAACCACTGCGACCTGTTGGTTGCGGTAGAAAAAGCCATCACAGGTAGCGCAGCCAGATACACCTTTGCCCATGAAGGCCTCTTCGCTGGGGAGCCCCAGGTATTGGGCAGAGGCGCCCGTGGCGATGATCAGGGCATCGCAGGTGTATTCACCGGCATCGCCTATCAGGCGTATGGGCTTTTCGTCGAGCTTGGTGGTATGAATATGGTCAAACACGATCTCAGTGCCAAAGCGCCGTGCGTGTGCTTCAAAGCGCTGCATCAGCTCAGGCCCTTGCACGCCGTCTGCATCGGCGGGCCAGTTGTCCACATCCGAGGTGGTCATCAGTTGACCGCCCTGGGCCAGGCCAGTTACCAGCAGCGGCTTGCGGTTGGCGCGTGCGGCGTAGACGGCGGCGGTGTAGCCGGCGGGGCCGGAGCCGAGAATCAGCAGGCTGCTGTGCTTGGTACTGGACATGGCGGGTTCCTTTTTGTTTGGATACTGGGAAAGCTGGCGTGGCTGGCTGTGGCCGGTCACAATTGGGCGATAGTATAAGTCCTGCATCGCAAAGGAATTAAATTGATTGTTTCAATATATCCGATAGCCCACCGTGTTCCACGGGGTGTGGCATGAGTAGCGCGGGCCTGCTCTGGGCTAGCCTGCGCGGCTTGCCGGCCTTGCGCTATTGGCCGGTGCGGCGGGTTTTAATGAAGCAATTGTACTTCTGCGGTATTGAGGCGCTGCCGCTGCTGCTGTTTGTGGGCGTGGCCGTGGGTGGCATAGTGGTGGCGCAACTGCATTACCAGATAGGCCAGAGCGGCGAGGGCAGCCTGCAATTACTGGCTACCATTACCATGGGGGAGCTGGCACCCATGCTGACAGCCATCCTCCTGACAGCACGTTCCAGTTCAGCCATGGCCAGCGAACTGGCACTGATGCGTTTTCATGGCGAGCTGACCAGTCTGAGCCGGATGGGGGTAAGCATCCATCTGTACCTGGTCATGCCTCGGGTGCTGGGCATGATGCTGGCCTGTGGCGTACTCACCTTCTACTTCGCTGCGGCTTCGCTGGTTACCGGAGCCATCGCGGTGGCGGGCTTTGGATGGCTGCAGGAGTTGACGCGGCTGGCGTTGGTCTTGCCGCCAGCTACCTTGTTGCAATGCCTGGCCAAGGGAGTGACGTTTGGCGCGGCGATCGCCGCTGTTGCCTGCGCGCGCGGCCTGGCGGGGGGGCATAGCGGCACCGATGTTCCCATTGCTGCCTCCAGCGCGGTGATACGTGCCTTGTTGACGGTGTTTGCGCTGGACCTGGTATTCATTGTGGTGAGGTATTACGCATGAGTCTGCTCAGCCTGACATATGAGGGTGGGGCTGTTCACCTCCAGTCCGGCGGGCGGCTGTGGTTGCCGGTGTCGGGGCATGAGCGTGAACAGTTATTCGATACTGCGGCGGCGACGGTGGCGGGCCCGCGTGGCTGGCTGCCTAGCGAGGGCGGGTTGGTGGCCAATCTGCGCGTTTGGGAGAACTGCCTGTTGCCGCTAAGTTATTTTGGGAAGACTCCGGCCATGGCGGAGGAGGCATTGTTCCAGCGATTGCTGGATGGTTTGGCGATGTCGATACCGGAACGCGCGGCCTTTGCTGCAGCGCCGGCCGGCAGTCTGACGCCAAGACTGCGCCGATTGACCTGTGGCTTGCGCGCCTTATTGGCCAGGCCGGCGCTGTTGCTGGCTGAGAGCGAGTGGTTCAGCAAGCTGGAGGAGGTGGATGCACTGAATCTGGCTGGGCTGTTTGCCGAGCATTGCCCGCATAGTGCCTGGCTGGTGCTGGGCGGCCGCCGGCCTGCTGCCTGCTGGGGATTTACTGATGATGACAACCGGGAAGCATCCTGATGCTGCTGCGTGACAATGACCCGCGCTTTCGTGCGCTACCCTGGAAGCTGGCTTTATTCGGGCTGGCTGCCTTGATCAGCTCGGCGGCCATTCTGCTGTTTCTGGCCATCAAGCAGGGCTATTTCGAGGCCAAGACACCGATCAGCTTTATCAGCGACAGCGGCAATGATCTAAAGCTGGGGATGGCGGTGAAGTTTTCTGGCTTCAAGATAGGCGAGGTGACTGATCTGAGCCTGGATGCCAATGGGCCGGTCAGCCGGGTGCGTATCTCGGTTCTGGTGGAGGACAGGCATCTGCGCCTGATCAAGCCTGATTCGGTGGGGCGCATCGCTAAGGATGGCTTGATCGGCGATGGTTATATCGATGTAGGTATTGGTAGCGCCACCGCGCCGCCGGTAGAGCGCGATGCGGAGTTGGAGTTTGTGCCGGCCAAGAGCCTGGACGAAATCATGCGCGAGGTGCGTGATCGGGCCATGCCGGTTATCAATGAGGTGGAGACCATGATTCAACGGGTGAACGACCCGCAGGGGGATCTGCACCAAACCCTGAAGAATCTGCGTACTTTCTCGGCCGGCCTGAACGAGACGCGTAACAACCTGGATCAGGTGCTGATCAGCGTCAACCAGCTCACCGGCAAGGAGGTGCCGGCGACCTTGGCTACTACGCGGCAGGCGCTGGAGCGCGCGGATGCGTCGTTGCAGCAGATAGAGCAGCGCATGCCTGGTTTGCTGGATAAGGCTGACCGTACCCTGGGCCATCTGGAAGCGGCGGGGAATGCCACCAATCAGCTGGTGAAACAGATAGGGCCGGACGCGGTGGGGCTGGTGCACGAAGGGCGGGAGCTCTCGCGCAAGGGCAATGAAACCATCGATGCGGTAACGGGGGCGTGGCCTTTGAACAAGCTGATCACGCCGCCCACGAGCCAGCCACCACGTAGCGATAGTCAGGGGGTGGCGCCATGAAACACGGATGGATGATCTTGGCGCTGTTGCTGACCGCCTGTGCCAGCGGCCCCACGCAG
The DNA here is from genome assembly GCF_030160395.1 of Chitinimonas prasina. GTDB lineage: Bacteria > Pseudomonadota > Gammaproteobacteria > Burkholderiales > Chitinimonadaceae > Chitinimonas > Chitinimonas prasina. The sequence continues at coordinate 76,920 of NZ_BSOG01000004.1, read as the reverse complement.
CCGGCCATGCGCAAGCAGGCAGAGACCGCCAGCCAGGTCGCCGCACGTGCCAGTGGAGAGGGCAAGTGGAGCGTTGCTGCGCAGCTGTGGCAAGAGGCGGCGCGTCGGCATTTGGCCTTGGATGATGGGCAGGGCGTTGCCATTGCCGCGCTGGGCCAGGCCCAGGCGCTACACCGCCTGGGTCGCCAGGACGAGGCCACGCGCCTGCTCGATGGCCTGTTGCAAGAAGGGGTGTACCCAGTGGCTCAGCAGGCAGAGGCGCGTTATCAGTTGGCCCTGTTAAAGGCCGATCAGGGAGCCTGGGCGACAGCCGGTCGTTTGCTGGATGCAGCGGAACGGGATGCTGGCCAGGATGCCGAGCTCAGGGCTGCCATGGCCAATCTACGCGCCCGCGCTGCCTGGGTTGCTGGTGATTGGCTGGGGGCGCGGCAACATGCTGCCGCGGCACTCACTATGGCCGGACCTGCCAGTGGTGAGCGTGCCAATGCCCTGCGCCTGCAGGGGCAGGCGGCCATGCGCCTGCAGGACTGGCCTGCGGCTACGCAAGCGCTGGAGGCGGCTTTGCAGTTGGACAAGCAGCTGGCCCGCCCTGGCGGCATCGCTGCAGATCTGCGGGCCTTAGCCGAACTGGCTGCCCTGCGCGCCGACCCAACGGCGCAGGCCCTTGCTGCGCGTGCTGCAAGGGTGTGTGAGGCGGCAGGGGCCGAGTATTGTCGGCCCTGAATGCCGTGCAACGCCATTTCAACCAGGCAGGTGTTCAAGGTGTCTGGAAGGTGGCTGGCGGGAGTAAATGCCGGTGCGGCTTGAGGGAAACAGGGTTTTGTGTCTATAATCGCTGGCTTCCCAAATCCGGGAAGAGAATTTACCCGTCCGCGCAAGCCAGGGTGCATCCGTCTCCGGACGATGTGTCGGTCGCGGGCGGTAAGTCCATAACCCTTGCATTGGAGTTACCCTATGTCCGTCAGCATGCGCGAAATGCTGGAAGCCGGTGTTCACTTCGGCCACCAGACCCGTTACTGGAACCCCAAGATGGCTCCGTTCATCTTCGGTCACCGCAACAAGATTCATATCGTCAACCTCGAAAAGACGTTGCCGATGTTCGAAAACGCACTGGCCTACGTGCGTCGCCTCACCGCCAACAAGGGTTCGATCATGTTCGTCGGTACCAAGCGCCAGGCTCGCGAGATCGTTCGCGAAGAAGCCCTGCGTGCTGGCACCCCGTTCGTTGATCACCGCTGGCTGGGCGGCATGCTGACCAACTACAAGACGGTCAAGCAATCCATCAAGCGCCTGAACGAGCTGCAAGTGACCCTGGCTGATGCCAACAACGGTTACTCCAAGAAAGAGCAGCTGATGCTGCAGCGCGAAGTCGAGAAGCTGGAAACCTCGCTGGGTGGTATCAAGGACATGAACGGTCTGCCAGATGCCATCTTCGTGATCGACGTTGGCTACCAGAAGGGCGCCATCGTGGAAGCCCAGAAGCTGGGCATCCCCGTCATCGGTGTGGTTGATACCAACAACTCGCCTGAAGGCATTGATTACGTGATCCCGGGTAACGATGACTCCGCCCGTGCGATTCGCCTGTATGCCCGTGGCGTGGCTGATGCCATCCTTGAAGGCCGTGCCCTGGCCATTCAGGAAATCATTGCCGCCGGTAGCGAAGCACAAGCTGCTTAATCGCTCTGTCACATGAAGTCAGCAAAAAGGGGCATACAAGCCCCTTTTTGTTAAATCAATACCGAATATCGAACGATCAAGGAGTACCAACATGGCGGAAATCACCGCAAAGATGGTTGCCGAGCTGCGCGAAATGACCGGCCTGGGCATGATGGATTGCAAGAAGGCACTGGTTGAAGCTGATGGCGACCTGAAGGCAGCTGAAGAAGCGCTGCGCATCAAGAGCGGCAACAAGGCTTCCAAGGTTGCTGGTCGTACCGCTGCTGAAGGCACCGTGGCTGCTTTCGTGCAAGGCAATATCGGCGCCCTGGCCGAAGTGAACTGTGAAACCGACTTCGTTGGCAAGGATGCGGGCTTCCTGGCGTTTGCTCAGGCAGCTGCAGAAGCCATCGTTGCGGGCAACCCTGCCGACGTGGAAGCCCTGGGCGCGGTCAAGACCGCTTCGGGCGAGACCGTGGAAGAACTGCGCAAGGCCATCATCGCCAAGCTGGGTGAGAACATCAACGTTCGCCGCTTCGTGCGTTTCGAGACCCAGGGTCAGCTGGCTACCTATCTGCACGGCTCCAAGATCGGTGTTGTGGTCGATATGACCGGTGGCGACGCCGTGCTGGGCAAGGACATTGCCATGCATATCGCTGCTTGCAAGCCGAAGTCGCTGGATGCCTCGGGCGTTGATGCCGAACTGATCGCTACCGAGCGCCGCGTTGCCATCGAGCGCGCCAAGGAAGCCGGCAAGCCGGAAGCCATGCTGGAAAAGATCGCCGAAGGCACCGTGCAGAAGTTCCTGAAGGATGTCACTCTGCTGAGCCAGCCCTTCGTCAAGGACGACAAGCTGTCGGTCGAGCAACTGCTGAAGGCCAACAATGCCAGCGTGACCGCATTCACCATGTATGTTGTGGGTGAAGGCATTGAGAAGAAGGTTGTCGACTTCGCTGCCGAAGTTGCCGCTGCCGCCAAGGTATAAGCTGTACCCGTAATATCAGACAACCGTCCGGGGTGACCCGGGCGGTTGTTTTGCAAGTAGCGTACGCATTGTGCGAACTTTTTGCCGTGCGGCTGCTACAAAGAAGCGATTTCTCCACATCATAAAAGGTGAGCCCATGAGCCAGTCCCCCATCTATAAACGCATCCTCCTCAAACTCTCGGGTGAAGCGCTGATGGGCGAGGACAGTTATGGGATCAACCGGATTACGGTCGAGCGCATCGTTGCCGAGATCAAGGAAGTGGCTGAGCTGGGCATACAGGTAGCTGTGGTGATAGGCGGCGGTAATATCTTCCGTGGCGTGGCGCCAGCTGCTGCCGGCATGGATCGCGCAACGGCAGACTATATGGGCATGTTGGCCACGGTGATGAATGCCATGGCACTGCAGGATGCCATGCGCCAGCAGGGTCTGGTCAGCCGTGTGCAATCGGCGCTGACCATACAGCAGGTGGCTGAGCCCTATATACGCCCCAAGGCCATTCAGTATCTGGAGGAAGGCAAGGTGGTGATTTTTGGCGCCGGCACCGGCAACCCCTTCTTTACCACCGATACGGCCGCAGCCTTGCGCGGCATGGAAATGAATGCCGATATCGTGCTCAAGGCCACCAAGGTTGATGGTGTTTATACCGATGATCCGAAGAAGAATCCGGATGCGGTGCGATACTCGGCCCTGACTTTCGACGAGGCCATCAGCAAGAACCTCAAGGTGATGGATGCGACGGCGCTGGCGCTGTGTCGTGACCAGAACATGAATATCCGCGTATTCAGCATCTTCAAGGCCGGTGCGCTCAAGCGCGTGGTGCTGGGAGAAGACGAGGGTACGCTGGTACACTGCTGATCTGCTGCCGCACTGATAGGCATGCCACCCGTCGCGCCAGGCAGGACCCGTTGGGTTCTGCCGGAGGTGACAATTGGGCCCGTCCCTGATTGCTCCGTATTTCCCCACCTCCGCACCTTGGCATACGCACATCGCATTTGTCGCGGTACCGTGGCCTACCTTGTGGCAAAGAATCCCTGCGCGGGTCATACGACCGGCGTTTTTTATCCAAGACAACCTAAGCAACACAGGAGCGAGAAGCATGATCGCCGACGTGAAAAAGAACACCGAAGCCAAGATGCAGAAGTCGGTGGAAAATCTGAAGAACAATCTGGCCAAGGTGCGTACTGGTCGGGCCCACGCAGGCCTGCTGGACCATATCACCGTGGACTACTACGGCAACCCCACCCCCATCAACCAGGTGGCCAGTGTAGGCCTGATGGATGCCCGTACCTTGTCGGTGTCGCCATTTGAAAAAAAGATGGCGGCCGCCATTGAGAAGGCGATCCGTGACTCTGACCTAGGTTTGAACCCGGCCTCTATGGGTGACGTGGTACGTGTGCCGATGCCTGCGCTGACTGAAGAGCGCCGGCGTGATCTGATCAAGGTCGTGCGCGGTGAGGCAGAGGACAGCCGGGTGGCTGTGCGTAACCTGCGGCGCGATGCCAACGAGCAGCTGAAGAAGGCCGTCAAGGACAAGCTGATTTCGGAAGATGACGAGCGACGTGGTACCGACGATGTGCAGAAGCTGACTGACAAGTACATCGCCGATATCGACAAGCAGCTCGCCGACAAGGAAAAAGAGCTGCTGACGGTATAAGGTCGTGAAGCTCTTTCAAAGCTCTACCCGCGAAGTACCTGCTGTTGCTGCCGTGCCCAGCCACATTGCCATCATCATGGATGGCAATGGCCGCTGGGCCAAACAGCGCTTCCTGCCACGGGTGGCAGGGCACAAGCAGGGTGTCGAGACTGTGCGCGAGGCGGTCAAGGCCTGCTCCGAGCTGGGGGTGGGATATCTCACCCTGTTTGCTTTTTCCAGCGAGAACTGGCGCCGTCCGGTCGAGGAGGTGTCGTTCCTGATGGGCTTGTTCCTGGCGGCTTTGGAGCGCGAGGTCGCCAAGCTGGACAAGAACGGCATACGGCTCAAGTTGATAGGGCGGCGTGATCGCTTTTCTGCCGAGATTGTCCGCTCCATCGAGGCGGCAGAAGCACGCACTGCCGCCAACACCGGCCTGACGCTGACCATTGCGGCCGACTATGGCGGTCGCTGGGACATCTTGCAGGCCACCCAGGCCATGCTGAAGGCGCGGCCCGAACTGGCTGGCGGCGAGTTGGACGAGGCGGATCTCGCGCCTTTCCTGGCCATGGCCTATGCACCCGAGCCCGATCTCTTCATTCGCACGGGTGGGGAGGCGCGGGTATCGAATTTCCTGCTCTGGCAACTGGCCTATACCGAACTGTATTTCACCGACGCTTACTGGCCGGATTTTGACCGGGCGGCGCTCGAATCTGCCATTTCATCCTACCGTAATCGTGAGCGGCGCTTTGGCCGTACCAGCGAGCAACTGAAGGGCTCGGCATGCTGAAGACCCGTATCCTGACCGCGCTGGCCCTATTGCCGCTGGTGCTGGCTTGCCTGTTCTTTGCGCCAGCATGGGGTTGGGGGCTGTTTGCCCTGTTTGCGCTGTCCTTGGGGGCCTGGGAATGGTCACGCTTCGCCAGCTATCGGCGCGACGAGATGGTCTGCTTTATCCTGGGCTTTGTGGGCCTGGGTGCAGCCTGGCTGTATCTGCCGCTGGCTCGCGTTTGGGCACCCATCGTTGATGTGCTGGCCCTGGTGTTCTGGTTGCTGGTGGTGCCGATGTGGTTGCGCCATAAGTGGACGCTCAAGCGCAAATGGTTGTCCGCACTGATAGGCTGGCTATTGCTGCTGGCTTCGCTGGTAGGCGTGACCCGTTTCCGTGAGATGCAGGATGGCGCCTGGGCTTTATTGTTTCTGTTGGCCATAGCCTGGGTGGCTGATGTGGCCGCCTATTTTTCTGGCCGCGCTTTCGGCAAGCGCAAGCTGGCGCCCAGCATCAGCCCCGGCAAGAGCTGGGAAGGGGTGTATGGTGCCTTGGTAGGTGTGACGCTCTATGCACTAGCGTTGCATTTTACGGGTGCGCCGCTGTTTGCCAAGATACCCCTCACGGTATTGCTGCCCCTGGTGTGGGCCTTGACCGCCGTAAGCGTGGTGGGCGACCTGTTTGAGTCCCTGCTCAAGCGCCAGGTGGGTTTCAAGGACAGCAGCAATCTGCTGCCCGGCCATGGCGGTGTGCTGGATCGCATAGATAGTCTGCTGGCATTGATTCCGGTAGCCAGTGCCCTGTTGTTTGGCTACGCCTTATGGATGGCTTGAGCACCATGCCGAAATGTTCCATTACCGTTCTGGGTTCTACCGGCAGCATTGGCGTCAATACGCTGGATGTGATTGCCCGCCACCCCGATAAATACCAAGTCGTGGCCTTGAGCGGCAACGGCCAGGTCGACAAGCTGGTTGAGCAATGCCTGTTGCACAAGCCGCGCTATGCCGTGCTGGCGACGGTTGACCGAGTGGCCGAGTTGCGTAGCAAGCTGGCGGCTGCCGGCTTGAGCGATATCGAGGTCATGGCGGGCCTGGAGGCGCTGGAACACATTGCCACCTTGCCTGAGGTCGATGCGGTGATGGCGGCCATCGTTGGTGCTGCGGGCATGCGCCCGACCCTGGCGGCGGCACGTCAGGGCAAGCGGGTGCTGCTGGCCAACAAGGAAACCCTGGTCATGGCTGGCCGCCTGTTCATGGATGCGGCACGGGAGGGCGGTGCCACGCTGTTACCCATAGACAGTGAGCACAACGCTATCTACCAATGCCTGCCGCAGCCTTTTTCCGATCAGGCAGGGCAGGGCGTCAGGCGCATACTGTTGACGGCATCCGGTGGCCCGTTCCGGCACTTCAGCTCCGAGCAATTGGCCGTCGTGACGCCGGAGCAGGCAGTCAAGCATCCCAACTGGAGTATGGGCCGCAAGATATCGGTGGACTCGGCCAGCTTGATGAACAAAGGGCTGGAAGTCATCGAGGCGCGCTGGTTGTTCAATCTGCCGCCTGAACGTATCTCGGTCGTGGTGCATCCGCAGAGCGTCATCCATTCCATGGTTGAGTACGTCGATGGATCGGTGCTGGCGCAATTGGGCAATCCTGATATGCGTACACCCATCGCCTATGGCCTTGCCTGGCCTGAGCGTATCGATGCGGGCGTGGCGGCGCTGGATCTGTTCCAGATTGCCAGGTTGGATTTTGAGCAGCCGGATACGGCCCGGTTTCCGTGCCTGGCGCTGGCGTTCGAGGCGCTTCGTATGGCGGGCGCGGCACCGGCTGTGCTGAATGCGGCCAATGAGGTCGCAGTGGCGGCTTTCCTGGCGGGTACGCTGGGTTTTGCCGATATTGCTCGCCTGAATGAGCAGGTTATGCAGCAGGTAAGCCCGGATTTCGACGCCAATACGTTGGATGGCCTGATTGCTGCAGATGCTGCGGCACGCGGTGTTGCCGATACGTGGATATCCCGGCGCAGTTAATCTGCCCCTGGCCCATGCCTTGCGCTACCATCTTGGCTTCCATGCCGTTGCCCTGCCTACGTTGAAGAAGTCTGCCCCATGTCGCTGTTGATCACCCTTGCTGCCTTCGCCCTCGCCATCGGGGTGCTGGTTTCCATCCATGAGTATGGCCACTATTGGGTGGCCAAGCGTTGTGGCGTCAAGGTCCTGACCTTCTCCATAGGCTTTGGCAAGCCCCTGCTCACCTGGCAGCGTGGAGAGACTCAGTGGCAATTGGCGGCCATACCTCTGGGTGGGTACGTCAAGATGCTGGATGAGCGTGAAGCCCCGGTAGCTGACCACGAGTTGCATCGCGCCTTCAACCAGCAAACACCTTTGCGTCGTATGGCCATCGTGGTGGCAGGGCCTATCGCCAATTTCCTGCTCGCCATCCTGGTCTATTGGGGCATTTTCATGACCGGGGTGGATATCACGCTGCCCCGGCTGGGTACGGTTGTGCCCGGCAGTGTGGCGGCCACCGCAGGTTTACAGGCTGGCGACACGATACAGGGCATTGATGGTGAACAACTGGATAGTTGGGCCGAAGTGCAGCTTGCCCTGATAGACCGTGCTGCAGCAAGGGCACAAGTTGCGCTGGAGGTTGACCGCCGGGGCCAGCGTCAGACCTTGGTGCTGGATCTTTCTCGCCTTGGCAATGAAGCGGTCGACGGCCGCTTGACCCAGCATATCGGCATGTTGCTAGGTGTGCTGCGGGTGGGCGAGGTGCGCGAGGGTAGTGCCGCTGCATTGGCCGGATTGCAGGGCGACGATCAATTGCTGCAGGTTGAAGGCAAGCCTATTGCCGGCCCTGGCGCATTTGTTGCTGCCATACAGGCCAGGGCTGGCCTGCCTACGCGCCTGGAAGTGTTGCGTGGCGGGCAAGTCAGGCAGTTGCTAGTGACCCCCCAGGCCATAGTGGAAAATGGCCGCACCATAGGGCGTATCGGCGCTGGTGTGGGGATGGATATCGCTGCGCTGCAGAGTCTGCAGCAGCAGAAGCGCTACGGTCCTGTGGAGGCTGCCGGCCGGGCCCTGAAACAGACCTGGGCGACTTCGGCCTTGTCTTTGCGCATGATGTGGCGCATGTTGCAGGGTAATGTATCAGTCAAGCAATTGTCCGGCCCTGTGGCGATAGCCGACTATGCCGGCCAAAGTGCCAAGATAGGCCTGCGCGCCTACCTGGAATTTCTCTGCCTGATCAGCATCAGCCTGGGGGTGCTTAACCTGCTGCCTGTGCCGGTGCTGGATGGCGGGCATTTGATGTATTATTCCGCCGAACTTTTGCGGGGCCGACCCGTGTCGGAACGCGTGATGGAACTTGGTCAACGCGTGGGCGTCGGACTTCTCGCCGCGTTGATGGTCGTTGCCCTGTTCAATGACATTACGCGCCTGGTGGGTGGCTAGCCACCCAAACTCCATCCCATCGACGGTGTCACGCTTGCGCCGCCGGATTCGTTTATGAAACCGACCTCGATCTCGCTCGCTCTACTCGCCGTATTCGGCCTATCTGTACCCGCTCAGGCTTTCGAGCCTTTTGTCATCAAGGAAATCCGTGTAGAGGGCATCCAGCGCACGGAAGCTGGCACAGTTTTCAACTACCTGCCTGTCAAGGTGGGTGACCGTGTAGACAATGACAAGGCCGCAGCCGCCGTCAAGGCGCTGTTCGCCACCGGTTTCTACAGCGATGTCAGGCTGGAGGTTGACAAGGATGTGCTGGTGGTGGCCGTGGATGAGCGCCCCATCATTGCCAATATCCTGATCGAAGGCGCCAAGGAATTCGAATCGGATCAACTGCTCAAGGCCTTGCGCGACAATGGCCTGGCGGAGAGCCGTACATTTGACCAGGCTTTGCTGGGCTCGGCTGAGCAGGAACTGAAGAAACAGTACTACAGCCGTGGCAAGTACTCGGTACAGATCAAGACCACGGTGACGCGGCTTGAGCGTAACCGGGTGGGGATTTCCTTCGATATCTCCGAGGGCCTGGTTGCCACCATCAAGCAGATCAACCTAGTAGGTAACCAGAAATTCAGCGAAGGTGATCTCAAGGATTACTTCCAGCTGGACACGGGTGGTTGGTTCAGCTGGTTCTCCAAGAGCGACCAGTATTCCAAGCCCAAACTGCAGGCCGATATCGAGGCGCTACGTTCCTACTACCTCGATAATGGCTACCTGGAATTCAATATCGATTCCCAGCAGGTGGCCTTGTCCGACGACAAGAAGGATATCTTCCTCACCGTCAATCTGACCGAGGGCGAACAGTTCAAGATCAGCGACGTCAAGTTCGCGGGCGAGCTGATTGTGCCCGAGGCGGAGCTGCGCCGGTTGATCGGCATAGAGGCTGGTGAGGTGTTCTCCCGCGCCAAGATCAATGCGGCCACCACCATCATCTCCGAGCGCTTGGCGGACGAGGGCTATGCCTTTGCCAACGTCAATGCGGTGCCTGAGGTCAACAAGCAGAAGTTCGAGGCGGCGTTCACCTTCTATGTTGATCCTGGCCGCAAGACCTATGTGCGCCGCGTCAATATCAGCGGCAACACCCGTACCCGCGACGAAGTGATACGCCGTGAGATGCGCCAGCTGGAAGCCGCTCCCTACGCCGGTTGGAAGATCAAGCGCTCGAAGGAGCGTCTGGATCTGCTGGGTTACTTTAATGAAGTCACGGTGGATACCCCTCTGGTCGCAGACAGTACCGACCAGGTGGATGTCAATGTGACGGTGACGGAGAAGCAGACTGGTAATATCCAGGTGGGTGCCGGTTACTCGCAATCAGATGGTCTGGTGCTGTCGGGCTCCATCGCCCAGGCCAATATCTTTGGTAGCGGCAAGTACCTGAAGTTGGAAGTGAATACCAGCTCCAGCAACAAGGTCTACGCGGTGTCATTCACCAACCCCTATGCCACACCTGATGGCGTATCGCGTGGTTTTGACTTGTACAAGCGGCGCGAGGAGACAGATAACCTGTCGGTGGGCAGCTACCTCAACGACACCGTAGGCGGTGGTCTGCACTGGTCCGTGCCGGTCAGCGAGTACGACGGCGTTAACCTGGGCCTGTCGGCAAAACGCTCCAAGCTGACCTTGTTCGAGAACAGCCCGGAAGAATACAAGCGTTTCGTCAACAAGTACGGTGAGACCAATATCACGATACTGGGTTCGGCAGGCTGGGCACGCGATACCCGCGACAGCGCCCTGTTCCCGACCCGTGGCAAGCTGCTCTCCGTCAATGCCGAATCCGGCTTACCTGGCGGCGACGTCAAGTATTACAAGGTAACCGCCCAGCAGCAGTGGTTCTTCCCCTTGAGCAAGACCTTTACCTTGCTGTGGAACACTGAGGCGGGCATCGGTGGCGGCTATGGTGGCCAGAAACTGCCGTTCTATTCCAACTTCTTTGCCGGCGGCGTGAGCTCTGTGCGTGGCTATGAAAGCTCCAGCCTTGGCCCGCGTAACATCATCACCAACGGCACCAGCACCGTAACCACGGATGAGGCAACCGGCGGTAATCGCCGTCTGGTCACGAACCTGGAACTGCTGTTGCCGGTGCCCGGCATGAAGACCGACAAATCGACGCGCTTGTCGGCTTTCATAGACGGCGGTAACGTGTGGGGTGAGGATCAGAAGCTCAAGCTGGGTGACATGCGCTTGTCGGCTGGCGTGGCCTTCAGCTGGCTCGCACCCGTGGGGCCGATGAAGTTCAGCTACGCCAAGCCCCTCAATGCCAAGGATGGGGATAAACTACAGCGCTTCCAGTTCTCGCTTGGCCAGATATTCTGATGCATGCTGTTGCCTGGCAGTCAGTTCAAAAGGACGTAATCGTGAAACGCTTGTTCAGCCTGATTCTTGCCGCCGGTTTGATGACGCCTGCCATTGCGCAGGACATCAAGGTCGGCTTCGTCAACCTGGATCGCATCATGCGTGAGTCCGGCCCGGCGGTGAAAGCCGTCAAGAAGATAGAGAAGGAATTTGCAGGTCGTGATGCTGACATCAAGAAGCTGACCGAGCAGGTACGGGGCCGCCAGGTGGAGTTGGACAAGGGCGGGCTGACGATGCCGGAGACCGAGCGCCGGAACAAGGAGCGCGAACTGGTGAAGCTGAATCAGGATCTGGCGCGTATCCAGCGCGAGTTCCGTGAGGATCTGAATGCCCGCCGTAACGAGGAGTTGTCGGGCATTCAGGAACGCGTCTACAACACCATCCAGCAGATCGCAGCGCAAGAGAAGTACGATGCCATCCTGCAGGAGGCGGTGTACGTGAACCCCAAGTTGGATATCACCGACAAGGTCCTAAAATCCTTGTCTGACAAGTAAGGCCTGATCGGTGCTGAGACTGTCCGATATCGTCGCCCAGCTGGGCGGCGAACTGGTCGGTGATGATACAGAGATACGCCAGGTGGCAACGCTTGAGGCTGCCAAGCCCGACGAACTGGCTTTTCTGGCGAACCCCAAGTATCGCAAGCAACTGGATGAAACCCAGGCTGCAGCCGTCGTGCTGGGGCAGCAAAGTCGTGATCTGACTCAGCGGCCGCGTATCTTGGCTGCCAATCCCTATCTGTATTTTGCGCAGGTTTCTGCGCTGCTCAACCCGCCGCGCATGCCTGCCGCGGGTGTGCATCCCACCGCCTGGGTGGCACCCGATGCCCGCCTTGCGCCCGGTGTGAGCATAGGCCCGCATGCCAGCGTGGGTCAGGGTGCCATATTGGGCGCCAATGTGGTGATCGAGGCCGGTTGCCGGGTGGGTGAGGGTGTCGAGATTGGAGATGACAGCCGGCTCTACCCCAATGTGGTGATCTACCACGATTGCCTGCTGGGGCAGCGCGTGGTGGTGCATGCCAATGCGGTGATCGGCTCCGATGGTTTTGGCAACGCCTGGACAGGCGAAGGCTGGTACAAGATTCCGCAGATAGGCCGTGTACGCATAGGCAACGATGTGGAGATCGGCTCTTCCACCACCATAGACCGGGGGGCGCTGGGCGATACGGTGATCGAGGATGGCGTCAGGCTCGATAACCAGATACAGATAGCACACAACGTGCATATAGGTCGGCACACTGCCATGGCCGGTTGCGTGGGCGTGGCGGGCAGTACCCGTATAGGCGCCTATTGCACCTTTGGCGGCAGCGCCATGATTCTGGGGCATCTGGAGATTGCCGACCGGGTCAACATCATGGCAGGTACCTTGATAGGCAAGTCGATATTGAAGGCGGGTACTTATGTAGGGCAGTACCCGGTGCAATCGCACGAAGACTGGTTGGCCAATGCATCACACCTGCGCAGGCTGGATGCCATGGCAAAGAGATTGAAAGAACTTGAACGTAAAGTTGGCCGCAATGATGCCAACACGGGAGAATCAACGTCATGACCCAAGCGCAAATCGAAGCCGGAGCCGAGACCAGAACCGATACCGGAACCGCGACCGGAGCCGAGACCATCGAAAGCATGGATATCCAGGGCATACTGGACCATCTGCCGCATCGATTTCCTTTTCTGCTGATAGACCGGGTGACCGAGCTGGTGCCTGGCGAGCGCATCGTCGCACTGAAGAATGTGTCCTACAACGAGCCATTCTTCGTCGGCCATTTTCCCAAGTACCCGGTCATGCCCGGCGTGCTGATAGTAGAAGCGATGGCACAGGCCGCCGGTGTGCTGAGCTTCCGCACCACTGGCGACAAGCCCAAGGATGGTTACCTCTACATGTTTGCCGGCATCGATAATGTGCGCTTCAAGTCGCAGGTCATGCCTGGCGATCAGATGCTGATCGAGGTCAAGATAGAGCGGCGCATGCGTAATATCTGGAAGTACAAGGCCGTGGCCCGCGTAGCGGGCAATATGGTGGCGGAGGCAGACCTGTTGTGCGCCCAGGTGGCCACCAAACCGGCCGCCACCGCCCCTGCGGCAGCGTGAGGCAGGCATGGCCCGTATCCATCCGAACGCCGTAGTCCATCCAGGCGCCCAACTGGCTGATGATGTCGAGATTGGCCCCTTCAGTGTGGTGGGCGAGCATGTCAGCATTGCTGCGGGTAGCCGGGTAGGGCCGCATTGTGTGATCGATGGCCACACCGCCATCGGTCGCAACAATGTTTTTCATGGATCGGCCCAGATAGGCTGCGCTCCACAGGACAAGAAATATCAGGGCGAACCTACCAAGCTGGTCATGGGCGATGGCAATAGCGTCTACCATTTCGTTACCATCTCCACCGGCACTACCCAGGATGAAGGTCTGACCAGTCTGGGTGACGACAACTGGATCATGGCTTATGTGCATATCGCGCATGATTGCCGCATCGGTAGCCATACCATACTGGCCAACAACGCCACGCTAGCGGGCCATGTGCATCTGGGTGATTGGGTGTTCCTGGGTGGTTTCACCACCATCCATCAGTTCTGCAAGATCGGCACGCATGCCATGACGGCGTTCACGGCAGCAGTGACGCAGGATGTGCCACCCTATGTCACAGCGGCTGGCAACCGTGCGGCGCCGGCGGGCATCAACAGCGAAGGCTTGCGTCGGCGCGGTTATACCGCCGAGCAGATCACCGAGATCAAGCGGGCCTACAAGCTGCTGTATCGCCAGGGCTTGAGCCTGGAGGAAGCCTGTGCCGAGATCGTGGCGCGTGCATCGACGCGGCCCGAGTTGCAGGCCTTTGTGGATTTCTTTCCGACGGCGACGCGCGGTCTGATTCGCTAAGCTGTTTCATTCATCGGTATATCATTGCCCATGCAGTCCTTGTTCGATGGCCATTCAGGCCCGCGTATTGCCATTGTTGCTGGTGAGGCCTCTGGCGACCTGCTGGGTGCGAGCCTGATAGAGGCGGTGCGGCGGCGCTTGCCCAATGTACGCTTTGCTGGCATAGCTGGCCCCAAGATGCAATCGGCCGGCGCCACCAGCCTTTTCCCTATGGATAAGTTGGCGGTGCGCGGCTATGTCGAGGTGCTCAAGCACCTGCGTGAGCTGCTGGGCATACGCTCGCAGTTGCGGGCTGCTTGCCTGGCCGAGCGCCCGGATCTGTTTATCGGCATCGATGCCCCCGATTTCAATCTGGGGCTGGAACGCAAGCTCAAGGATGGCGGCATACCCACCGTCCACTATGTCAGCCCCTCCATCTGGGCCTGGCGAGGGGAGCGCATTCACAAGATCAAGGCGGCCACCAGCGAGGTGCTGTGCCTGTTTCCGTTTGAGAAGGCGCTGTATGACGCGGTAGGTGCCAAGGCGACCTATGTGGGCCACCCCCTGGCCGATGAAATGCCTCTGAGCGTGAGTCGTGCCGAGGTGCGTGAAACCATAGGCTTGCCGCAGAATCAGCTGGTGTTCTCTATGCTGCCAGGTAGCCGGGTCAGCGAGGTGGAGTTTCATGCCGAACTCTTTATCGAGACCGCCAGGTTGCTGCATGCGCGCTACCCGCAGGCGCAGTTCCTGGTGCCGCTGGTAACGCGCGAGACCCGCGATCTGTTTGATACGGCACGCTACAAGTACAAGGCGCTGGATCTACCCCTGCGGCTGATGTTTGGCCACGCCCAGGAGGCCATGCAGGCGGCGGATGCCAACCTGGTGGCCTCGGGTACCGCCACCCTGGAGGCCATGCTGGCCAAGCAGCCGCTGGTAATTACCTACAAGCTGTCTGATACCACCTACAAGCTGGTCAAGAAGAAGATGCGGCTGCCCTATGTGGGTTTGCCCAATGTACTTTCGGGACGCTTTGTCGTGCCCGAGTTGCTGCAGCATGAGGCAACACCTGCCAACTTGGCGCAGGCCTTGGGCAACTATGTGGACGATCGCCGGCTGGCTCAGTCGCTGCATGCGCTGTTTACCGAGCAACATGAGGCGCTGCGGCAGGATGCGGCCGAGCGTGCGGCCGATGCCGTGGTGGCCTATCTTCGGGGTAGGTCGTGAGGCTGGTTTGTGGAGTGGACGAGGCGGGCAGGGGGCCGCTGGCCGGCTCGGTATTCACCGCTGCCGTGATACTGGGTGACGATCATGGTATCGAGGGCTTGGCTGACTCCAAGGTACTGACTCCAGGCAGGCGTGAGCAATTGTCTGAAGCCATCAAGCAACGCGCCCTGGCCTGGTCAATTGCCAGTGCCACGGTGGCAGAGATAGATGAGCACAATATTCTCAAGGCGACCATGCTGGCCATGCGCCGTGCGGTTGAGGCCCTGCCGGTACTGCCGGCAGAGGCGCTGATAGATGGAAACCGGGTGCCAACGGGTTTGCCTTGCGCTGCCCGAGCGATAGTGCGGGGTGATGCACTTGAGCCGGCGATCTCCGCCGCGTCTATCCTCGCCAAGGTCGCCAGGGATGCCGAACTGGTTGCGCTGGATGCAAGCTACCCCGGCTACGGCTTTGCCGTACACAAGGGTTACCCCACACCCGCTCACCTTGCCGCTTTGGCTGAACTGGGCCCCTGTGTGGCGCACCGGCGTAGCTTTGCGCCAGTGCGTGCCCAGGTAGAGGCGCGCCAGATCAATCTTTGGTAGCGCAGAACCGTTTGGTTTTGTGTTGGACAAGCCGGCCATGCCGGTTTGCAATACCCTGTCAAAACAAGCACCAAGCGCTGCTGTAACAGCTATTCTCAAGTTTGGGTTTGTCATAACCCCTGTACGACAACTAATATCCAACCGTTGCGTCGCTCGCTGGCGCGCCAACCGGCCTCAAGAGCTGATGGGAGCAGGATCCGATGTTTGTCGTCATTGGCTACGTTTTCATGTGCGTCTGTATTTTTGGCGCCTATGCCGCTCATGGCGGCCACCTGGCGGTGCTTTGGCAGCCGTCTGAAATCGTCATCATCTTCGGTGGCGGGCTGGGCGCCATGCTGGTGGCCTATGGTCCTAACCTTAAAGTCATCTTCGGCTCCATTCCCCTGCTGTTCAAAGGCTCGCCTTATGGCAAGGCCTTCTATATGGACCTGTTTGCGCTGATGTATGAAATCCTCTCCAAGGTGCGCAAGGAAGGCCTGATGTCGATAGAAGGCGACGTGGAGAACCCCGACGCCAGCCCCATGTTTGCCAAGTACGCCAGCATTGCCAAGGATCACCATGTCGTCGAGTTTATCTGCGACTACCTGCGCCTGATGGTGGGCGGCAATCTCAATGCCTTCGAAATCGAGAACCTGATGGATGTGGAAATCGAAACCCACCACCATGAGGCGGAAATTCCGGTGGGTTTCTTCCAGAAGCTGGGTGACGGCCTGCCTGCATTCGGTATTGTGGCTGCCGTGATGGGCGTGGTGCATACCATGGGTTCGCTACACCTGCCGCCGACCGAGCTGGGCAAGCTGATTGGCGCGGCGCTGGTGGGTACATTCATGGGTATTCTGCTAGCCTACGGTTTCATCAACCCCCTGGCCTGGATATTGGATGGCAAGGCGGCCGATAGCACGCGGGTGTTCCAAACCATCAAGGTGACATTGCTGGCCAGTCTGAATGGCTATGCGCCGCAGGTTGCTGTGGAATTTGGCCGCAAGGCCATGGAAGGCCGTATCCGTCCTTCATTCCTGGAACTGGAAGAATTCGTGAAGAACAAAAAAGGCTGATCGTCAGCGTTTATAGCGGAGAGAGACGATGAGCGACGATTCGCAACGGCCCATAGTCGTCAAGAAGATCAAGAAAGGCGGCCATGGCCACCACGGTGGGGCATGGAAGATCGCCTACGCCGACTTCGTGACGGCCATGATGGCCTTCTTCCTGTTGATGTGGCTGTTGGGCTCCTCCACCAAGGGTGACTTGCGCGGCATTGCCGAGTACTTCCAGAACCCGCTTAAGGTCGCCCTGAGTGGTGGTTCCGGTGCTGGCGAGTCGCAAAGCGTGCTGCAGGGTGGCGGCATGGATCTTTCCAAGAAGGCCGGCGAGCAGCGCCGTGGTGACGGCGGCAAGGAAAAGAAGCGTCTGGATGAGCTGAAAGAGAAGATCAAGCAGGCCATAGACGGCAAGTTGGCCCAGTACAAGGATCAGATCCTGCTCGATATCACGCCAGAGGGCTTGCGGGTGCAGATCATTGATCAGCAGAACCGCCCTATGTTCAAAAGCGGTAGTGCTCAGATGGAAGGCTATGCCGGCGAGATTCTCAAGGAGATCGCCACCATCCTGAACGAAGTACCCAACCGCCTCTCACTATCCGGTCATACCGATGCGGCAGGTTTCTCTACCGGTGATAACAGCTACAGCAACTGGGAATTGTCGGCCGATAGGGCCAATGCCTCTCGGCGGCAATTGCTGACCGGTGGCATGGCCTCAACCAAGATATTGCGCGTGGTTGGTCTGGCCGATTCGGTGCCCTTTGATGTGGTCAATCCGGCGAATCCGGTGAATCGCCGTATCAGCATCATCGTGTTGAACAAGGAAGCCGAAGAAAACATCATGAAGCTGGCGGGTAAGGCGGCGGGTGATGCAGAAGCCGTGAGCGACCCGGCAAGTGCCATCCAGGCAGGTGTTGCAGCCGCGACCGAACCCGCTGCTGCACCAGCGACGCCGTGACACCAGCCTGGCTAGGTTTGTTGGTACAGGCTGGCGCCAGCCTTGTGAGTCTGTCCTTTGTGTGGCTGGGCTGGTTGGCTGTTGGCTACTGCTTGCCTGTGCAGGTGGGGTTGGCAGTCCTGGCTGCACATAAGCTGGGCCAACCGCGCTGGTGGTTGCTGATACACGCCTTATTTGCACCCGCCATCGTGCTGGGTCTCTGGCTGGATCTACCGCCCTGGATATACCTGTTGGCATTTACGCTGGCGTGGCTTTTGTTTGGCCGGATAGATCGTAGCCGGGTGCCGCTGTACCTGAGCAACCAGGCAACACTGGCCGCCCTTGAGCCCCTGCTGCCCAAGGGAGCCAGCGTGCTCGATATCGGCGCAGGCACCGGTACGGTGCTGGCGGCGCTAGGGCGGCGTAGCGATCTGCAGCTGACGGGGGTGGAGCATGCATGGTTGCCGTGGTTGCTGGGCTGGTGCCGCTTGCGCCTGACCGGCCGCCCGATTGCCTGGTTGCGCGGCGATATGATGGCCGTGTCGCTCCAGGATTTTGACGTGGTGTATGCCTTTCTCTCACCCGCTGCCATGCCGGCGGTTTGGCAAAAGGCCAGGCAGGAAATGACCAGTGGCAGTTTACTGATCAGCAATACCTTTGCCGTGCCCGATGTGACGGCAGATCGTATTATCGAAGTTAACGACTGGAAGGGCGCAAGGCTACATTTATGGCGAATGCCCTGATTGCCGACAAAGCGGCAGCAGCGACCAAGCACGATGACAGGAATGAAGCCTGGCTGGCCTTTTGGGCACGCCGGCCGCTACCGATACTGCAGTCTACCAAGGCGGCCCTGGCGGGGTTGAATGCACGGGTAGAGACTGTGCGTACCGATGAGATCGTCGATCTGGTGTTGCGCGATCCTTTGCTCACCGCCCATGCCCTTCGGCTGATCAACCAGCGCGAGCGCGGCAGCTTGGCCGCCGATATTGTTTCCATTGAGAGTGTCGTGCTGCTGATGGGGGTGGATGCCTTTGTTGGCCAGTTTGCCCGCTTGCCCAGCGTGGAGTCGCTGCTGCTGCCCAAGCAGCCGGCACACTATTTTGGTTTGCTGCGCGATATTGCTGCCGCACGCCTGGCCGCCAGGTTGGCACGCGATTTTGGCGTGCTGCGCTACGATGCCAGGCTCGATGAAATCTACATCACTGCTTTGCTGGCTGGCCTGCCGCGCATGCTGCGCTATCTGGAGATAGGCCTGCCGGATAAGGCGCCACCGGTCGACCTGGGCAGCGTGGCCTTGCCCTTGTTTGCCCGCTGGCGGCTGCCCGAGGTCTTCAATACCCTGCTGGATGACAGTGCGGCTTCCAGCCAGCGGAGCTTGCTGCAACAGGCTGCGCTGCGGCTGGCTGATCGATTGCAGCAGGGCTGGTGGCACGAGGGCCTGAACACAGATCTGCATCTTGCCGCGCACACCCTGGGTGTGGAACAGCCTGAGGCCTGGGAACTGGTATGCAAGGCCATGCTGCACTTTGCACACAAGGACTGGCCTTACGCCCAGATATTCGCGCCCGCTCGCTGGCTGGTGATGTTGCCGGGTGAGTGGCCCAAGCCGCAGGCCAAGGCCAACACTGGGGCCGCGAGTCAGGAACCGACGCGGCCTTCGCTGAACGATATCCTGCGCGAGATGCAAAAAGCGGGGCAGAGTGGTGCATCCTTCAACCAGATCATGGGTCTGGCCATACGGGCGCAGTCCGAGGCACTGGGCATGAAGCGCATCATGTTCGGCCTGCTGATGGCGGGGCACAACCTACTGAAGACGCGCTACATTGTGGGCGCTACCGATAATGATCCGCTGCGGACCTTCCAGGTCGATCTCTCTGCACCGCATATCTTTACCCGGTTGATGCTCAAGCCGCAGTCCGTCTGGCTGAATGCGGGCAACCGTGCTCAATACGACTCCTTGCTGCCACGCGGGCTGCGGCAGGCAGTGGGCGAGGGTGAGTTTGTTGCCATGTCGCTGTTTGTGGAGGAGAAGCCCGTGGGTCTGTTCTACGCCGACAATCAGGGTGGTGCGCTGACAGAGGCGCAGTACAATGGCTTCAAGCAGGTTTGCCTGATGACCGGACAGTGCCTTACCCGCCAGGCCAAGCGGCTGGAATTGGGTTGAATCCGAGGCCATAGCCGTTGGTAAGCTACCATCTTGTCTAATTATCCACCAGGCCGCTTTGCCGGCCTGGTTTGCTTTTGTGATCGCCCCTTATGGATGTCATACAGTCTCGCCAGAACCCCTTGATCAAGGCCTGCATCAAGCTGATGGAAAATCGCCGGGAGCGCTTGAAAACCGGCCATACCTTGCTGGATGGCCCCCATCTGCTTGCTGCGGCCCTTGATGCGGGGCAGGCACCGGAACGCCTGCTGCTATCTCAGAGCGCACCCCAGCGCGCCGAGGTGGCTGCGCTGGCGGCACGATTCGAAGGGCCGGTATCGGTGGTGGCCGATGCCCTGTTTGCCGAATTGACCGAGCTGGAGTCGGCATCCGGCGTAATGGCGCTGTGGGCGCAGCCGCCGGCACCCGTACCGTTGCAGCGTGGCCTGGTACTGGCATTGGACGGTGTGCAGGATCCTGGCAATGTGGGTGCCATGCTGCGCACTGCAGCAGCAGCAGGCGTGGCGCAGGTATGGCTGAGCCCCAGTTGCGCGGATGTCTGGTCGCCCAAGGTGCTGCGCGCCGGTATGGGTGCGCATTTTCTGCTGCCTGTGGTGGAGCGGGCAGACTTGTCTGCTTTGCTGACCAACTTTGCCGGACGCAAGGCAGTGACTGTGCTGGATGGCAGCATTTCGCTCTACCAGGCCGATCTGCGGGGCGATCTTGTGCTGGTGATGGGCAGCGAAGGGCAGGGCGTCAGTCGCGAGGTGCTGGCACTGGCCGATTTGCGTCTGGCCATACCGATGAGGGCTGGGCTGGAATCGCTCAATGTCGGCGCTGCGGCGGCCATCTGCCTGTATGAGCGGCTGCGCCAGACGATCTCGGCATGAAGGGGGGCGTTCTCAGAGCCTGTTCAATGTCTTTTCGCCGTGTCGTTCGCAGCCTTGCCGGATGAAGGGCAAGGCGCAAGACGCGCAGCGGTACGGGTACCGTAAGCGGCTTGCAACGCCGCCGTTCGCCGGCAAGGCGGCGAACCCGAAGGGCTGAGCTGGAAAACGGCCATTCACTGCGTTGTGGCGCTTGGCAATAACTTGTTATTGCCTGCGCACCACGCCTTGTGCCTGGCCATTTTCCAGCTCAGCGACACGACGAAAAGACATTGAACAGGCTCTCAGGCCAGCCTTGCCGCCAGCCTGGTCAGGCCCAACTTTCGCAATAGCGGTGCGATGTCCAGCAGCATGATGACATTGCCAGCAACGGCGCAGGCTATACCGGCTACCGTCCAGATGCGCCATTGGAAACCCTCGAACCAGCCAGACAGCAGTAGGGCTACGATGGGGACGGCAACGGCGATATAGCCGGACTTGGCGGCACCTATGCGCCCCAGCAGCGTAAGATAGGCGGCAAATGCCAAGACCGAGCCGAAGATAGACAGATAAAGCAAGGACGCAAGGTAGCTGGGGCGGGTATCGAATATCAGGCCTTGGTTACGAATGAGTGTGAAGATCAGTGCGATGCCGCCACCCACCAGCATGCCGTAGCCTATGGACGGTAGTAATGGTATTTGCTGATTGCGGTTGTGCTGGGCCACCAGGTTGCCCAGGGAGGCCAGTAAGGCTGCCCCCAGGCCACAAGCAACACCCAGCCAGGCTGAGGCGGTGCGGACATCGGTCAATTCCGGCCAGAACACCAGGGCGATACCCAGTATGCCCAAGGCCGCGCCCAGGATGGACTTCTGATCCATCCGACGGCCAAACACCAGGCTCATGCCAACCAGATTGATGACCACCATGCTGGAGTTCAATACGGCCATCAGGCCTGAGGCAATGTGTTTTTCGGCCTCGTAGACCAGCATATAGCTGACCCCGAACATCAGCACGCCCTGCAACGCTGACCAGGCCATTTCGCTGCGACTCAGCTGCAGGCGCTCGCCGCGTAACTTGCACCAGCCCAGCAACAACAGGCCGGCCAGCAGGAAGCGATAAGCCACCGAGGCGCTGGCGGGTACACTGCCGTATTGAAACGTGATGGCCAGCCAGGTTGACCCCCAGATCAGTGTGGCAATGGCATAGAGTAGGGCGTTGGGCATGGCAGCATTCCTGGGAGCACAATATAGGCTCAATTCATTGATGGGTGCTGACGGGGCTGCTGCGCAGCCTCAATCAGCGGACTACCCTGATTGCATCCCCCATCCATCCTCATGCTTGATGTGACTCAGTATTTCAATGGTTTAGGTTCATACCAAGTTAAGAGAGGTATGTCCTAGCGTAGTCATTCTGGGTACAAGGCGGCAGGCACGGCGTGTGCCTGCGGAAGCTGACTGTGACGGTGGCCATGGCAGGACACTTTGCCGCTTTGAGCAGGCGCTGGCGTCCGGGCAGGCGACCCGGCCTGTAACGCCGGGTCAAGCGTGATGCTGAGGTGACGCGCCGGCAGTTTGAACGGACGCTCAGCCCAAATGGGTGTGGCGCTCCTGCCGTGCCTCACTCTCCATGCTGACCAGCCCCTGCAATATGCCGCAGGCTGCTACGGGCTGTTCTGCCTGGCATTGGTGCCGTAACTCACCAAGCTGCTGTTTCAGCTGCATCAATTCTGCGATGCGTGCATCAACGTGACCAATGTGCTCATCCAGTAAGGCATTGACTCGGCCACATCCTGCGGCGGGTGCATCCATCACCTCCAGCAAGGTGCGAATTTCACCATGCGTCATGTCGAGGGCCCGGCAATTGCGGATGAATCGCAGGCGCTCCAGATGCTGGGGGCCGTAGCTACGGAAGTTGCCGGCGGTGCGCTCGGGTTGCGGCAGCAGTCCTTCCTTTTCGTAGTAGCGAACCGTTTCGACGGTGCACTGCGCGATCTGTCCTAATTCACCGATTTTCATGTGTGCTCCAAATAATCCGATGCATTACTTGACTCTATAGTAGCTTCAGGGTGTGAGATGGTGCCATCACAATATGGAAAGCCCGCTCATGTCTTCCGCCCATGTGCATGAAAAATCGGCCGGAAAAGCTTGCTGTGATCATGGAATCCAGCATGCCGAGGGTAATCATGCCCACCATCACCATGATCATGCTGCCGATCACGATCACGATCACGATCACGATCACGATCACGATCACGATGCAGCCGCCATAGTCATTGCTGAGACCGAGGGCGTGGGCGCCTGTACGCCGTCTTGCTGTGGCGGGAGTGCCAAGGCGTCGCTGGTGCACATCATGGAACCGAGCCAGGTATCCACGATGGTTCCTGCAGGCTGTGTGCGCAGCCAGCTACGCATCGCGCAGATGGATTGTCCCGTTGAAGAGGCGCTGATCCGCAAGAAGCTGGGTGGCATGGCTGCGGTGCAAGGGCTGGAGTTCAACCTGATACAGCGGGTACTGACGGTGGTGCATACCCCCGATGCACTACCCGCTATCGAGGCGGCGATCCGTAGCTTGAGCATGACGGCGGAAGGGGTGACCGCGCACGCGGCAGCTGTTGCAGCCCCGGCGCCCAGCAAACCCTGGTGGCCGCTGGCTGTATCCGGCGGCCTCGCTCTGGGTGCGGAGATTGTCCATTGGCTGCAAGGGCCGGAGTGGCTGAGCGCAGTGATGGCGCTGGCGGCCATTGCACTCTGCGGCATAGGCACTTACAAGAAAGGCTGGATTGCCCTCAAGAACGGCGAGCTCAACATCAATGCCTTGATGACCATCGCCGTTACCGGTGCGGTCTTGATACGCCAGTGGCCAGAGGCTGCCATGGTGATGTTCCTGTTCACCATTGCCGAGCTTATCGAGGCCAAGTCCCTGGATCGCGCCCGCAATGCCATCCGTGGCTTGATGCAACTGGCACCGGAGCGAGCCACCATGCTGCAGGCTGATGGTCAGTGGCTTGAGGTGGAGGCCAAGGCCGTGCCCATAGGCGCCGTGGTGCGGGTCAAGCCGGGTGAACGTATCGGGCTGGACGGCGTGCTGGTAGGTGGGGGCTCGACGGTCAATCAGGCACCCATTACAGGCGAGAGCATCCCTGTAGATAAAGTAGTAGGCGACACGATCTTTGCCGGCTCCATCAATATCGCGGGCTCGTTCGAGTACCGCGTGACCGCCGCAGCCAGCAACAGCACCCTGGCCCGTATCATCCACGCGATTGAGGAGGCCCAAGGCGCACGCGCGCCGACCCAGCGCTTCGTCGATCGCTTTGCCAGGATCTATACCCCGCTGGTATTTGCCCTTGCCCTGGCTGTCGCCTTGCTACCGCCCTTGCTGATGGGGGGCGATTGGTATGCGTGGATATACAAGGCACTGGTGCTTCTGGTTATTGCCTGCCCCTGCGCCCTGGTGATCTCCACGCCTGTGACCATAGTCAGCGGCCTTGCTGCTGCTGCGCGGCATGGCATCCTCGTCAAAGGCGGGGTGTATCTGGAAGAAGGCCGCCGACTGAGTTGGCTGGCATTGGACAAGACCGGCACCATCACGCATGGCAAGCCGGAACTGGTCGATAGCGTCATCCTGGATGCATCCGTCGATGCCATGCAACTGGCGACCAGCCTGGCTGTCCGATCCGACCATCCCGTTTCACTCGCCATCGCCCGTGCTGGTAAGCAATCGAATGTGGCCGTACTGCCAGTTGCAGATTTCAGCGCCTTGCTGGGGCGAGGTGTACGCGGCCAGGTGGCAGGTGAGCTTCTCCACCTGGGTAACCATCGCCTGATTGAAGAACTTGGGGTGTGCTCGCCGGAGTTGGAACAACGCCTGTTTGCGCTGGAAGAAGCGGGCAAGACCGTCATTCTGCTCGCCACCGAGCGGAAGGTACTGGCCTTGTTTGCAGTGGCAGATACGGTGAAGGACAGCAGCCGGGAAGCAGTCAAGGCATTGCATGCGCTGGGTATCAGGACAGCGATGCTGACCGGGGACAATTCACATACCGCTGCTGCGATCGCCAGGCAGGTAGGCATGGATGAGGCGCGCGGCAATCAGCTCCCCGAGGACAAGCTCAAGGCAATTGAATCCTTTGCCCAGATGGGCAGGGTCGGCATGGTGGGCGATGGCATCAATGATGCGCCAGCGCTGGCACGGGCAGACATTGGATTTGCCATGGGCGCGGCAGGTACCGACACCGCTATCGAAACAGCCGATGTAGCCTTGATGGATGACGATCTGCGCAAGATCGCGCGCTTTGTGCAGCTGTCACACAGCACCCACGCTGTACTGGTCCAGAACATTAGCCTGGCGCTGGGCATCAAGGCAGTATTCCTGACGCTTACCCTTATGGGGCTGGGCACAATGTGGATGGCTGTGTTTGCCGATATGGGCGCCGCCTTGCTGGTTGTGGGCAACGGCCTGCGGCTGTTGCGCAAGTAGCGCTGTGTCTGGAGTGACCATGCAAGCAGATGATCTGACGTACGCGACGCAACCTGACCGGGTGCGATGCGCGACACCGGCTGTAGCAATGTCTGCCGTAAAGGGACAATCATGAACCGCGCCAAGTCTGCCACGCTGGCTTATCAGCAAGCCATGAAAGACGCCAAGGATAGACTGAAAGTCGGTGATACGGCGGCAGCCTTCGCGCTTCTGGAGCGCGCACATGTGCTGGGACAGCGCCAGTTCTGGCCGCATTGGGCCGTGCATGTCTGGATGCTTAGGGTGGCCTTTGTGCGTAGTGATGCGCGCGAGGCCATCGGCCAGCTTTGGCGCTTGTTCCTTACCCCCTTTGGTCATCTGACCGGACGGCTACCGCTGGGGAATACCGGCGGCGCCAATGTCAGCGCTTTCGCACCGATGGAGATATCGGTGGAGCTGCGCGCCATCATGCAAGCCGATGAAGATCAGGC
Organism: Chitinimonas prasina; assembly: GCF_030160395.1. Lineage (GTDB taxonomy): Bacteria > Pseudomonadota > Gammaproteobacteria > Burkholderiales > Chitinimonadaceae > Chitinimonas > Chitinimonas prasina. The sequence continues at coordinate 51,444 of NZ_BSOG01000004.1, read as the reverse complement.
CAAACAGCCTGGGCCAACGCGCGATCATTTGAGCTAAAGAATATGGCTTACAGCTCCCGTACACACTTTCTGCACTGGCTGCTGCTGGCCCTGCTGCTGATCGCCTGCGACCAGGCTGTCAAATACGGCGTGAGCGCCTGGCTGCCGCTACATGGCAGCGTCGAAGTGACGCCTTGGTTCAGTCTCGTGCATGTGCTTAACCCCGGCGCGGCTTTCTCTTTTCTGGCCCAAGCAGGCGGGTGGCAGCGCTATTTCTTTACGCTCCTGGGCTTGGGCGTCTGTGGCTTGCTGCTGTTCTGGCTATGGCGAGGGGTAAGTAGCAGGATAGAAACGCTTGCTTATATCGGGCTGATCGGCGGTGCGATGGGCAATGTGCTGGATCGCATCCGCATTGGCGCCGTGGTGGATTATCTGGATCTGCATTGGCAGGGCTGGCACTGGCCTGCCTTCAACCTGGCCGATGTTTTCGTGATAGGCGGTGCTGTCTTATTGGTGCTCGCCAGTGCACGCCAAGGGCGTAGTGGTGTTACTCCCGCGCCAGGAGCTTCAACTTGAAACATTTTTCTTACCCATTGCTATGCCTTGTCCTGGGCCTTTCACTGCCAGCCTATGCCAGCTCTGACGATTGGCTGGGGAAGCTGGTTAACAAGTCTTCCAGCGAGCCACTGCCGCCCGAGTTGGCGTTCTCGGTAAAGGCCCGGCGTGTTGATATCAAGACCGTCATGGTCGACTTTGCGGTGACGCCGGCTTATTACCTGTACAAGGATAAGCTGGTGATTGTGTTGAAGAACACGACAGGCAGGCGCATAGGCGGGATTGATTTCCCGCCTGCCGTGACCAAGAGCGACCTCACCTTCGGCGACACGCAGGTCTATACCAAGCCCTTTAGCATCAAGGTGGAGTTGGCGGGGGACGGCACGGGGCCGATCACTCTGCTGACCCACTACCAGGGCTGCTTTGAAACCCGAGGACTTTGCTATACGCCGCAATCGGCAACGCTTACCTTGCCATGAGGCGGTTGCTTTTGTTGGCGATCGCCTTGCTGGCCTTTGGGGCGCTACCCGTGGGTGCCGTTGGCCAGCCTGTGAACCTTGATTCTGAAGAGGTGCTGCTGGATACACTGGCTGGGCGTCTTGAGCAGGCTGCGCAGCTGTCAAAGGCATTTCTGGCAGAAGGGAGCGACAAGCACCTGCGAGCGCTTGCGCAGACGGAACTGCGGCTACGGCGCTTACAGGCGACGCAGCTACGTGAACGATTGCGTCGCTGGTATGGCATTGAATCGGCCAGGAATTATCCAGCGCCGTCGGCCAAGGAGCCGGATCGTTATGCCGAGGCGCTGCGTATCAATCATGGACAGATCATAGAGCTGTTGGAGCTAAGCCAGGGGCTAAGACTGCGTGCTGAATTACGCCGCTATATGGACCAGATTGCACTCGATTGCCTGGTTCAACTTCCCGCTCGCCGCACCGCATCCCGTGCCCAGAAAGTAGCGTCATGAGGCAAGGCCATGCTGTTGCAGCAAAGCTGATTCGCTTTACCTAACCCAACCTTTGAGGAATACCTTATATGAATACCAAGCGATTGTTTGGCCGTGCCCTGCTTGCTCTGGGCTTGGCGATTACCGGCGTTCAGGCGCTGGCAGGCGGCGATCATAGCAATGAGAGCCCCGTCATGCCGCTGGCCAATCCGCAACCGGTAGAGACCCCTGGCAAGATCGAAGTGATCGAATTCTTCTGGTATGGCTGCCCACATTGCAACAAGGTCGAGCCCACCGTAGAAGCATGGGAGAAGACGCTGCCCAAGGACGTGGTATTTCGCCGTGAGCATGTATTGTGGGATGGCCGCAGTGATATGGAAGGCCATGCCAAGCTCTTCATTACCTTGCGCATGATGGGCCTGTTGCCCAAACACAATCGCGCGGTATTCGAGGCGGTACATAGCGCCAAGGTGGAGTTGCGGGACGAGCAGGTGTTGTTCGACTGGATTGCCAAGCGAGGTGTCAATCGCGCCCAATTCGAGGCCAACTACAAGTCATTTGGCATCGGTGCACAGCTGGGTCGCGCCAAGCAATTGACTAAAACCTACCGAATCGAGGGCGTACCGACCTTCATCATCAATGGCAAGTTTGTTACCTCGCCACACCAGGCCGGCAACGAGCAGCGCATGTTCGCCTTTATCGACGAACTGATAGTCCGCGAACGCAAGGCAGGCAAGGGGCAGTAGATATCGTCCACGTCAGACCGGAAAACTCCTTGGGGGTTTTCTGCGCGCGGCGTAGCCAATTGCTTAGGCTTGGACTCTGGACGCACTGTGGATCAGCGAAGTCGTGGGTAAGAGCCTGTTCACGATCTTTTCGCCCCCATCATGCGCGATATCAGGATCCGTAGGGCTAGATGGGCTGTCGCCAGGGTCTGTACCACTAGCCCCTGGCGCGGCCATGCTGTGCATCAGTCCAGTGGGATGGAGGGCAGGCTGGCGCTGCGGCTGCCTGGCAATGGTAGGTTGTCCTGGCGATGGTAGCCAAATACCAGGGAATACTTGGTTGCCTCCGTGCGGTTCCAGCCTGCCGCATGGAAGGTCATGGCATGAAAGAACACCACATCGCCGGCTTCCAGTTCAGGAAACACGGCATTGTCGATCAATGCCTTGTTTTCCGGTAGATCGGTGCGCAAGAATGCCCGATTCTCAAAGCGTTCTGTGTCCAGCTCCATGGTGTGCGTGCCTGGCAGAAAGCCCAGGCAGCCGTTCTCCCGAACTTCCTGCCCCAGGGCCAGCCATACAGATACCAGGTTGCTGTGCTCGAAGCTCCAGTAGCGTATGTCGCGGTGCCAATGGGTGACGCTGGAGAACGCTGGCTGCTTGGTCATCAGGCTGTTGTGGTGAGCCTGTGTCAGTGCAACGGCAGGGCTGCCCAAGAGTTGTTTGACGCGCTCCGCCACCTGGGGGCTCGTAGCCCAACGCTGAAAGGCAGGGTGGCGGGCGTAGACCTGCAGCAATCGACGTGCGGTACGGCCTCCGGCAGCCTCGCGCGAGCTGGGTGCGCCGGGGTATTGGGTATCGGCTTCGTACTCTATCGGCTCGATGGCTCGGCCGAGGTGATCCTTGCCGGCCGCCAGGATATCGGCACGCAAACTGGCGTCGGCCAGGCCCTTTATGACGATGAAGCCTTGCTCATGAAAACGGTCGAGTTCTGCGGGGGAGAAGGAATGGGTGTGCATTTACTGCTTCCGACGATGACGGCGTCACCGGGAGGCGACGTTGCTGAAGGGCGGATTCTACTCTCACCGCTGCGGCTATGGCATTGCGCTGGCGCAAAGATATGCGGCGAGCCGGAGTCGGGAGTGCGTCAGCGTATAATTGGCAACAGGAGACGATATGCCGACCACTATATGCATACAACTGAGCGCCGCCGGGGCGTGGCAGGCTGGTGAGCCCGATGCGGCCAGCGATGGCGTGCTGCTGCTGCGCGTGCTGGCGCTGATGGAGGCGGCACCGCCACATCTGGATGATGAGGATGGCCCGGACGCATTGCGCTGGCAAGCGCTGGAAGCCAGGGTGGATCTGACTTTGCAACTGCTGGGGCAATTGTTGGCCCGCGGTGTGCCAAGGCCACCTGTGTGCAGCTTCCAGCTGAGTGGCGAGACAGCCAGTTGGTCCATGCTGGCACCACCGCCTTTGGGTGAGGTGGGAACGCTGGCACTTTATCTTTCCAGCCGCATTCCGCAGCCGCTGCAACTACCTGCCACGGTCACTGCGGTGGAGCCAATGGCGGATGGGGCGCGTGTGACCGTGACATTCAACCGGCTGGAGCCTGAACTGCAGGACTGGCTGGACAAGACCATTTTCCGGCGACATAGGCGTGAAATCTTTGAGCGAAAGCATTCCCATGATGAATGAACTGCCAGCCCCATGGGGGCAATGGTTGGGCGATGAGACCAGCCAGCCCTACTGGCAGTCGCTCCATGCTTTCCTGGGGGCCGAAGCCGATGCGGGCAAGGCGGTGTATCCACCCCGTGAGCAACGCTATGCAGCATTGGCGACTATGGCGCCGGCAGACGTCAAGGTGGTGATCCTGGGGCAGGATCCCTATCACGGACCTGGCCAGGCGCATGGGCTGAGTTTCTCGGTGCCCCATGGCGTCAGGCCACCGCCCTCGCTGCAGAATATCTTCAAGGAAATCGCACGGGACCTTGGACACAATCCCCCACAGCATGGCCATCTTCAGGCCTGGGCCAGCCAAGGTGTGTTGCTGCTTAACAGCGTACTGACGGTGGAGGCCGAGAAGGCCGGCTCGCACCGCAAGCGCGGCTGGGAGAGGTTTACCGACGCGCTGGTGGCGCGGTTGTCGCAGGAGCATTCCGGTATCGTGTTCATGCTGTGGGGGGCTTATGCTGAGGCCAAGGCGGGATTGATCGATACTGCACGCCACTGCGTCTTGACGTCACCCCACCCTTCGCCGCTCTCTGCCCATAGAGGATTTATAGGGAATGGCCATTTTTCGGCGGCCAACCGCTATTTGCTGGCGCAGGGCAGGGCCCCCATAGACTGGGCGCTGGTCTAAACACGGGTTGAAGCAGGAGCACTGTTGACCAACAAAAAAAGACGCCGCATTAAATGCGGCGTCTTTTTTGCAGGAGTCGCGTGCGGCAGGGGGGCTTATGCGCCGCCGAACAAGGTGAGGATGACACCATCACTATCTGCGGCGAAGCGATGGCGCAAGCCGGGAGGCACGAGTGCCATTTGGCCTGCTAGCAGGGCGTGGCAGGTACCGGCCTCGGTCTCAAGATTGAGTTTGCCCTGGATGCAGACGATGCGCTCTTCGACCTTGTGCGATTCATAGGGGTAGTCGGCAGGTGGTGCCAGATGGATCAGCAAGGCGGCGCCATCCTGCAGGCGGGTCAGAAGGTGGTCGGTGTCGACGGCCAGGGAGCGGCCCAGTAAGGCAAGGTCGGTTACGGTAATCACGGGAAGATGCCTAGTCGTGCATCAGGCCGGCAGCCACGCCACGCTTGTAGCGGTGCATGATGATCAGCATCAGGACGCTGAGTAGCAGGCCAAAGCCGATGATGATGCCGTACATGGGGGGGATGCCGCCGAGATTCTGGAAGTAGGCGAGCGCTTGACCGTGCATATTGTCGGTCAACGGGGTACTGAAGTATTTCACCAGCATGGCGTGGGCCCCAACCATGACCAGGATACCCAGGTTTTCATTGAAGTTCTGAACGGCGATGGAATGGCCGGCACCCATCAGCATATGCCCGCGGTGCTGCAGCATGGCATTGAGCGGGACCACGAAGAAGCCCGCCAGGGCGCCAACGACCAACATCTGGAATGCAGCCAGTTTGACATCGTAGATGAACAACATGCTGATGACCATGAAGCCCATGGCGACGCCGGCAGGCAATACCCGGAAAGCTTGATTGAGGGGGATGAACTTGCCGGCAATGACAGAGCCCAGCGCTGTGCCCACTGCAACGACAGCGATCATCAGTGTGGCTTGCTCCAGACTGAAGCCCAGCCACAGGATGGCCCAGTTGATGACGACCAGCCGCATGGTGGCACCAGCGCCCCAGAACAGGGTGGTTACACCCAGTGAGAGCTGGCCCTGCGGATCGCGCCAGAGCTTGACGACACAATCCCAGAACTCCCGGATCAGGTAACTCGGATCAAAGTGTATGGGCTTGAGTTCGACATTGAGCTTGGGGATATACATATTCACCCAGCCAGCTGCCAGATAGATGAGGCAGAGCACGACTATGGCGAATATGGGGGCAGACAGGAAGGACAGCGGCGTCGTGGCCAGCCAGGCACCGACATTGGGGCCTGCCAGTTGGCCGCCCAGCACGGTGCCAAAGATGATGGCACTGACGGTGGCGCCCTCTAGCCAGCCATTGGCAGCCACCAGCTTCTCATGTGGCAGGTACTCGGTGATGATTCCGTACTTGGCCGGCGAGTAGGCGGCGGCACCGAAGCCAACGATGGCATAGGCCAGCAGCGGCGGCAGGCCTACCAGCATACCTATGCAGCCAAACAGCTTGATGCCATTGCACAGCATCATGGCCCGGCCTTTATGCATGGAATCGGCAAACGAACCGGCGAACGGGGCCAATACCACATAAGAGACGGTGAAGCACCAAAGCAGCATGGATTGATGCCAGGCGGGTGCTTCCTGCATTTTGAGCAAGGCCAGGGCGGCGATGAATAGGGCGTTGTCGGCCAGTGCGGACAGGAACTGGGCTGCGAGTATGGTGTAGAAACCGCGATTCATCAGAAGGCGTCGCTTGCTTGGGCAAAGGCGCAGTATGAAGGAAGCGGCTTTATACCACACGGCCTAAGTTGCGCGATGTATTGCCCGGGTTGCAGTTGCTCAGGCCGTGGCGGCCCGCTGATGGCTGTGGCTGCCTGCTAAAGCAGGGGGGGGAGGCAGTAGCCACTAGCCAGCTTACCTAAAGGCGCAATAACGTTCAGGAATGGGGCAGGTCTGATACCGGGATGCAAGGAGGGACTTTGCGACCTTGAGAAGATGGCAAAAAACCAGGTACGCAGGGGCGCTTGCTGGTGGCAAGGCTGACTAGACAAGACCGGTATCTGCTTGCCATACCAGGGGAGACATATAGCCCTGCGGTCTGTAGGCTTGTTCGAAATATTCTAATTCATGTAGTCAAACCCGCCTTGTCTTCGCACAAGGCTTTCATTAGATTCGATTTCTTTTTTACGCAATACCTGAGGGAAGGAATGGCGCTAATCGTCCAGAAGTACGGCGGCACATCCATGGGTTCGCCTGAGCGAATCAAGAGTGTGGCTCGCCGCGTTGCCCGTTACCGGGCACAGGGGCATGAGGTCGTGGTAGTGGTATCGGCCATGAGTGGCGAAACCAATCGGCTGATTGCATTGGCCAAGGAAATCCAGGCCCAACCTGATCCACGTGAGCTTGATGTCATCATTTCCACGGGTGAGCAGGTCACTATCGGCTTGCTGTCTATGGCTTTGAAGGATATCGGGCTGGATGCCCGAAGTTATACCGGCACTCAGGTCAAGATACTGACTGATAGTTCGCATACCAAGGCCCGTATCCAGCACATTGATGAGTCCGCCATGCGGACTGATCTGAAGGCAGGGCGCGTGGTGGTGGTGGCGGGGTTCCAGGGGGTGGATGCTGAGGGCAATATCACCACGCTGGGGCGAGGGGGCTCAGACACTACAGGCGTGGCGCTGGCTGCTGCGCTCAAGGCCGATGAGTGCCAGATATACACCGATGTGGATGGCGTCTATACCACGGACCCACGGGTGGTGCCGGAGGCTCGCAGGCTGAAGACGGTGACTTTCGAGGAAATGCTCGAAATGGCCAGCCTGGGCTCCAAGGTACTGCAGATCCGCTCGGTGGAGTTCGCCGGTAAGTACAAGGTCAAGCTGCGCGTGCTCTCCAGCTTCCAGGAGGAAGGGGAGGGGACGCTGATCACATTCGAGGAAGAAGACAATATGGAAAAGGCCATCATCTCGGGCATCGCATTCAACCGTGACGAGGCGCGCATCAATGTGACCGGCGTGCCCGACAAGCCTGGTATCGCCTATCAGATACTGGGGCCAGTGGCCGACGCCAATATCGATGTCGACATGATCATTCAGAACGTCGGCATTGAAGGGCATACCGACTTCTCGTTTACCGTGCCACGTAATGACTACCAGAAGGCCTTGGCTATCTTGGAGGGCGTTCAAGGCCATATTGGCGCCAAGTCCATCTCTGGCGACGACAAGATCTGCAAGGTATCGGTGGTGGGTGTAGGCATGCGCTCCCATGTGGGTATCGCTTCCACCATGTTCCGTACCTTGGCCGAGGAGGGAATCAACATCCAGATGATTTCTACTTCCGAGATCAAAATCTCGGTAGTGCTGGACGAAAAGTACCTGGAATTGGCTGTTCGGGTGCTTCACAAAGCTTTTTCTCTCGATCAGGAGCCATGAACGCTTGACGAGCCTTAGGGGCGCCGCTATAGTGGCGCCCTCTTGAGCGAGACGGAGAAGTGGCCGAGTGGTCGAAGGCACTCCCCTGCTAAGGGAGCATACGGGCATAAACCTGTATCGAGGGTTCGAATCCCTCCTTCTCCGCCAAGTTTGAATTGTTGTTGTGCAGTGCGCCCGTAGCTCAGCTGGATAGAGTACTTGGCTACGAACCAAGGGGTCAGGAGTTCGAATCTCTTCGGGCGCGCCAGCAAATAGCAGCACTTCAGTGAATCAAGATAATGCGCCCGTAGCTCAGCTGGATAGAGTACTTGGCTACGAACCAAGGGGTCAGGAGTTCGAATCTCTTCGGGCGCGCCAGTATTGAAACGACAAAGGCCACTTAGTGGCCTTTGTCGTTTTTGCGCGTCCGTGTGATGCGTACTGCTGCGCTTTGCTGGGTGCGTTCTGTTGTGGGTCGACTTGCGTAAATAGCAACTATCTACCGCTTGCTTTGTTGTGATTATCGTGCATTGCAATTTGGGTGTGGTAAAACGGCGGGGGTCTGCTAAGGCCAAAATCAAATTGCGACAATCGCTTGCTACCCGCATGCGGGCGTTTGGATGCCTTGAGTGCCTTGCCTGGAGCGGGTTTTGGGGTTTTCCCTTGCGCCTAATTTTGAGTGCGTTTGTGACTTTTTAACAACAAAGCGGACTTGTCTTCTTTGCCATATTCTTGATGGCTAATTTTCTTGGTATTGTCTTGGGTTTGAGCTTGCGGCGATTGTAAGGTTGAACGTCGCAGGTGAGTTGGTTGGCAGACTGCCATTTATGTTGCACTGCAGATTTACGTTGTCTCTTTTGTGGTGTTAAAGTGGTGTTAAGTGCTGACTAGGGTTCCTTCAAGATTTGGGTGTACTTGCTGGCTATGCCGGAGTGGTCTTGGATTGATGTTGGTACCTTGTTGTTGCTGGGCTTGGTTCGGCCGGTGAATAACAGCTTGCTGCGGGCTTGAGTAATTTACGTCGCGCCCTGTGTGGTGTTAGAGTGGTGTTAGTTCCACATGGGTTGGGCGTTAATGCTTGGTTGTAGTGGCAAGCTCGTCGTGATCCGTTTGGGCTTGTTAATTTAGCTTAACCCTGCCGTTACCCAAGTGGCAGGCCTAGAGGGTAGATACATGGATTTTGCACAGCAGCAGAGGAATCCGACCAAGCACCTCGCTGGTATCGGCTTTGTCGTCCTTCTGCACGTTGGTATTGCCTACGGTCTGATGATTGGCCTTCATCGGGATATCATCAAGGTCATCCAGGATCCTCTTGAGACCAAGATCATCGAGGAGGTAGCGCCGCCACCTCCGCCTGAAACACCGCCCCCGCCCCCGCCTGATTTCAAGGCGCCGCCTCCGCCCCCTTCGTTTATTCCGCCGCCTGAGGTTGCTGTTACGCCTCCGCCTACGCCGGTGCAGACCATTACGGCTACGACAAGTGTGCAGCCTACCACCCCGACGCCGTCCATTACGCCGCCGACGCCTGGCCCAGTGGTTGCTGCGCCTGCACCGTCCTTGTCCGGCAGTTGCTCGAATGTGAATGACCTCAAAGAGCAGATGAGCGATAAGTGGCCTGCGATTGCAGATGCAGAAGGATTGACTGAGGGCAGGGTTGAGGCACGTATCTCGGTCAAGCCGGGTGAGGCACCTGTTGTTAGCATCAAGTCGTCCTCTCACCCTGCGCTGGCCAATCTGGTCAAGTCGGTGATGCGTCGTCTTAAGTGTAGTGTGCCCGCAGAGCAGGTATTTGGTTACGACGTGCCTTTCTCGTTGAACGATTAAGCGGTTGTTGCTTGGTTTTTAAGTTTGTTCTGGTGGCGTACTTGTTCGCTGTCAGTTGATTTCTGTGTCGACTCTTGATCGGGTCAGCCTAGCTAAGGAGCTGGAAGAATTATGTCCGTTGCAAACCGTCTGTCCGCACTCTTCGCGGCATTTACCCTCGTTGCCGCTCCGACGGTGACCGTTTTTGTTGCTCCCGCTGCCTATGCCGAAGAGCCCGCAGCGACAGCACCTGCAGCGCCCGCCGCGACTGATGCTGCCGCCCCTGCTGCTGACGCCGCTGCTGCCCCGGCAGACGCTGCCGCAGCCCCGGCTGATGCCGCTGCCGAAGCACCTGTTGCACCCCCTGCAGCAGACGCTGGCGTGCCTGCTGACAACCCATACGGCCTGAAGGCGCTGTGGACCCAGAGTGATATGGTGGCCAAGGGCACCCTGGTGATCATGCTGATCATGTCCATGGGTACCTGGTATGTCATGGTGACCAAGCTGTTCGAGCAGTTCAAGCTGATGCGCCAAGCCAAGGCCGCGCGTGAGTCCTTCTGGAGTGCAGGTTCGGTCAAGGCCGGCGTAGGCACCCTGGAAGAAGGTAGCGCCTTCCGCTTCATCGCAGAGAGCGGTGTGAATGCCAACGAGCACCACGAAGGTGCCCTGCTGGAGCAGATTGACCGCAATACCTGGGTGACCATGTCCATCCAGCGTTCCATCGAGAACGTGCAGAACCGCCTGCAGGATGGCCTGGCCTTCCTGGCTACCGTGGGCTCCACTGCACCGTTTATCGGCTTGTTCGGTACCGTTTGGGGTATCTACCACGCCCTGGTGAAGATCGGTATGTCCGGTCAGGCTTCCATCGACAAGGTGGCTGGCCCCGTGGGTGAGTCGCTGATCATGACCGCCATCGGTCTGGCTGTCGCCGTGCCTGCCGTGCTCGGTTACAACTGGCTGGTTCGCCGCAACAAGTCTGGTATGGAACAAGTCCGTGCCTTCGGTGCCGATCTGCACAATGTGCTGATGAGCAACAGCCAGGCGAAAAAGGGCTAAGCCATGGGGATGAACGTCGGAGAATCCGGCGGCGATGACGAGGTAGTGTCGGCAATCAACACTACCCCGCTCGTGGATGTCATGCTGGTGCTGTTGATCATCTTCCTGATCACCATCCCCGTCGCGACACACACCGTCCCGGTCAAGCTGCCTACTGAGACCAACCAGGCGAACGAAACCAAGCCGGAAAACATCAATATCGCCGTGAACAAGGATGGCGATGTGTTCTGGAACATGGCTTTGATCCCTGATAACGAAACGCTGGTTACCAAGCTGAAGGAAGAGGCGGTGAAGGTACCTCAGCCTGAAGTGCAAATTCGTGGTGACCAGACCGCTCGTTATGAGTTCGTGGGTAGGGTAATCGTGGCTTGCCAGCGTGCCGGTATCGTCAAGGTCGGTTTTATCACCGAGCCTCCGCCGCGCGGCTAAGTTGAAATAATTGCGAAGGATAAGCCATGGGCATGAATGTAGGCTCAGGTAGTGATTCCGGTGATCCGGAAGTCATGGTGGACATGAACACCACGCCGTTGATCGACGTGATGCTCGTGCTGCTGATCATGCTGATCATTACTATCCCGGTGCAACTGCACGCAGTGAAGCTTGATATGCCTGCGGGTAATCCCCCGCCGCAGACAACCGAGCCTATCGTGCATCGCATTGATATCGATTTCGACGAAACCATCTATGTGGATGGCATCGTTACGGATCGCGCTACGCTTGAGGCCAAGCTGCGTGAATATGCCGCTCAGCCTGAACAGCCTGAGGTGCACCTGCGCCCCAACAAGCTGGCGCCGTACAAGACGGTTGCAGGCGTGATGGCTGCCGCGCAGCGTCTGGGCGTGACCAAGATCGGTATGATCGGTAACGAACAGTTCATGTAACAAAACGGGTTGCGGCGACATCGTCTAGACGGTGTCGCCGCGCTTTGCTTTTTAGAAGCCACCAACCAATTCGGAACAAAAATGCGCGCTCGTCCTCTTTGCCTTGGACTGCTTATCTGGGCAGCCATTGGCTCCCCCGCCCTTGTTAGTTTGCATAGCAGCCCTGCCGCTGCCATGGCCCAGGAAGCCGTGCGCCCCGAGGTGGGCAAGCCATTGGCCGCAGCAAGCAACCTGATGCGTTCAGGCAAGCATAGGGAAGCGCTAGCCAAGACCCGAGAGGCCGATGCTGTCGGTGGTAAATCGGCTTATGAGTCGTTTGTGGTTGATCGCATGATGGGCTTTGCCGCCGCCAGCGCGGGCGATGCGCAAACAGCCGCCAAGGCGCTTCAGTCCGCCATGGATTCGGGCAAGATGTCCGGCTCTGAAAAACTGACAGCGATGGAAGCGCTGGTCAGCGCTTACTATCGCGCCAAAGATTTCAAGGGCGCTGCTGCATGGGCTGATCGTTACACCCGTGCCGGCGGCACCAACGCCCAAATTACCGGCCTCTCCGCCCAGTTGCGCTATATGAGCGGTGATTCCGCTGGTGCTGCGCGCGAGCTGAATGCTCAGGTGACCAGCGACATCAAGGCAGGCCGCAAGCCGTCTGAGGAAAAGCTGCAGTTACTGGCCAACGCCTATTTGAACCAGAAGAATACTGATGGCTATCTGGCGACGCTGGAGAAGCTGGTTACCTATTATCCCAAACCATCCTACTGGACTGATGTGATCTCGCGCGTATCGCGCAAGACCGGCTTTGCCGATCGTCTGGCTTTGGAAGTGTATCGACTGAAGTTTGCCACCAACAATATGGTCTCGGTTGAGGACTATATGCAGATGGCCCAGCTTGCCATGCAGGAAGGCTTTAATGCCGAGGGCAAGAAGGTGGTTGAAAAAGGCTTCGCTGCCAATGTCCTGGGTCAGGGCCCACAGGCTGAGCGGCAGAAGCGTTTGCTGGATCTTGCAAACAAACGTGTAGCCACTGAGGCGGCCACGTTTGCACAACTGGAAAAAGAGGCGAACGCCTCGGCTGATGGCAGCCTGCTGGTGAATCTGGGCATGAGCCTGGTGGGCGCCGGTCAATCCGCCAAGGGCATTGCCATGATGGAGCAGGGCATACAGAAAGGCGGCCTCAAGCGTCCGGAAGACTCCAAGCTGCGTCTCGGTATTGCGTATCTGATGGCCGGCCAGAAGCCCAAGGCCGTGCAGATGCTGAAGACCGTGCAGGGTAAAGACGGTACGGCAGACGTTGCCCGTCTCTGGACGCTCCACGCCCAGCAGCACTGATTACGGCAGTATGCAACGGGCAAGGCCTACCGGTCTTGCCCGTTGCTATGCCTGATGGCATAACCATCCGGGCATGACAGCGGCGGATATGACCGTGCTGTATGCGATTTCCCAGTTGCAGTTTTCCAAAGCGACACCACACCATGAAACTTGCTTCCATTGCAGGCCTGAGCTTGTTTGTCGCCGGCCTGGCGGGCCCCGTTGCCGCGCAGCCGGCCGACATGAACAAGACGCTCCATACCTATTTCGAAGCGCCTGAATCCGGTTTTGACCCCGCCAAGTATTCCGACCATTACTCTGGCGAAGTCAACAGCAGCATCTTCGAATCCCTGCTGGCTTATGACTACCTGGCTCGCCCGCAAACCCTGGTCCCCAGGCTGTCCGACCTCCCACAAGTGCTGGATGACGGCAAGACTTTCATCTTCAAGATCCGCCCCGGCATTTACTTTGCTGATGATCCTGTGTTCAAGGGCAAGAAGCGTGAAGTGGTTGCCACGGATGTGATCTATACCATACAGCGCATTGTTGACCCCAACAGCCGCGGCGCACCCTGGGACTTCATGTTCAAGGGAAAAGTGATAGGCCTGGACGAAAAGATCGAGGCGGCCAAGAACAAGCCTTTCGACTTTGACAAGCCGATCGAGGGACTGAAGGCTCTGGACAAGTACACAGTACAGATCAAGCTCAAGCGCACTGACTACAACCTGCCTTACATCATGGCGGCGCCGGCTACCGGTGTTGTAGCACGCGAAGCTATCGAGGCTTATGGCGAGAATTCGGAAGCACATCCGGTAGGTACCGGCCCATACATGCTGAAGTCCTGGCAGCGGCGCAACCGCATCATCCTGGTGGCGAACCCTAACTATCGCGGCTTCCAGTACAAGCCTGTCAGTGGCCCTGGTATCGAAGTAGATCAGGCTATCGCCAAGCAGTTGGAAGGCAAGACCTTTCCGCGTATTGGCACGATTGATATCCGCGTGATTGAAACGCCACAGGCTTCCTGGCTGTCGTTCCAGAGTGCACAACTGGATATCCACCCACGGTTGGGTAACAACTACTCCAAGATTGTGGCGCCGGGCAACGAGCTCTCTCCCAAGTACAAGGAGATGGGTTGGCGCTATTTCCGCGAAGCGGAAGCGGATATTACCTATTACATGTTCAATATGGACGACAAGGTTGTGGGGGGGAACTCGCTTGAGCGTATAGCCCTGCGCCGTGCAATTGCCTTGTCATATAACCAGGCCAAGGAACTGTCCATTATCCGCAATGGTCAGGGCCTACCGGCACAATCACCGTTGGCTCCGCAGATCAACGGCTACGATCCGAATTTCAAGAATGTGCTGGGCCGCTATAGCCCGTCGCGCGGTAATGCGCTGCTGGACAAGTTTGGCTACAAGGATTGCGATGGCGATGGCTTGCGTGAGCAACCGGGCTGCAAGCCTTTGACGATCACCTATATGGCCAGTACCGGTGCTGATGGCCGTGACCAAGAAGAGTTGCTGCTCAAGGGCTTTGGCGCTATCGGTATCAAGCTCGAAATCGTCAAGATGAACTTCTCCGATCTCTTGAAGAATCGTCAGAGTGGCACATACCAGTTCGCTGGCGGCGCCTGGGGACAAGACTACCCAGATGCTGAAAACTTCATGCAACTGTTATATGGCCCCAATGCTGGTCCCGTGAACGAATCACGTTTCCGTAATAAGGACTTCGACAAGCTGTACGAGCAGATTGCAGCGGAACCCCAATCGGAAGCGCGTAACGAGCGGCTACGTCAGATGAGCCGTATCGTGGCGGCTTATGTGCCCTGGATATACAACGTCAACCGTATCCGCACCCACATCGCTCATCCCTGGGTCAGTGGCTATAAGCCGCACCCGGACAATATGCCGCACTGGTACTACCTCGATGTGGATGTCGAGAAACAGCGCGCTGCCACCAGCAAGTAATACATCGAATCGTTCAAAAGACGTGGACCGAAACGGGAGAAACCCGCATGCGTAAACTTACACCACTCGTACTCGCGCTTTGCCTGCCGGCAGCCTTTGCCGCCGAGCGTGGCGAGATCCGTATTTCCAAGGCTGAGGCAGTGCCGGCGCTATGCAGCCAAGCAATTGCCGACCTGAATGGCGCTGCCGCCCAGCTGCAGAAGCTGCCCTTGGCCGAGGCCAATGTTCAAACTGTGCTGGTACCCTGGAGCAAGACCATGGGTGGCTTGGTCGAGTTCTGGTGGGGCGGTGGCCTGGTCGCCAACGTGCACCCGGACGAGAAGCTGCGCCAGGCTGAAGAAACTTGCGACCTCAAGATTTCGGACGCCATGAACAAGCTGATGCAGCAAGAGGCGTTATATCAGCGCTTCAAGGCCGTGAAGCCGGCGGACGCCATTGATGCCGAAACGCTCAAGGGCATCCTGGCAGAATTTGAAGACAAGGGCGTGAACCTGCCGGCTGCCAAGCGTGCTCAGGCTGGCAAGCTGTTTACCCGCTTGGATAAACTGCAGCAGGACTTTGCCCGCAACGTTCGCGAGAACAAGCAGAAGTTGGCTTTCACTGCGGAGCAGCTCAAGGGTTTGTCTGACGATGTACTGCAGGGCTTGAAGCGTGATGCCAAGGGAAACTACCTGGTTGGCTTCGACTACCCTGAATATCTGCCTGTGATGGAAACGGCCGAGAGTGGCGAAACCCGCCGGCAGATGCAGTACGCCTACGCACGCCGCGGCGGTGCAAAGAATCTCGCCATCCTCCATGAAGTGGCCAATATCCGTAAGCAGCTGGCGACGCTGATGGGTTACCCCTCGTATGCTGCTTGGGCTACGCGTAACAATATGGTGGGCAAGCCGGAAGTTGTGCTGGATTTCCTGGGTAAGGTCCGCAACACCGTGACCGAGGTGGAGAAGCGCGAACTGGCTGAACTGGCCAAGGAGAAGGCTACTTACACCAAGGACCCCAAGGCTGTGATGCAGCGTTGGGATCAGGCCTTCTATGAGCGCCGGGTGCAAAAGGCGCGCTTCCAGATTGATCAGGAGGCTGTGCGCGCCCAGTTCCCTACCGAGCCGACGATAGCCTGGATGATGGCTGTGACCAGCCGTCTGTATGGCGTGGAGTTCCGCCAGAATGCCAAGCTGCCAGTCTGGCACGAGGATGTGAAGGGCTACGATGTATTCGACAAGGCATCGGGTGAGTATCTGTCGTCCTTCTACCTGGACCTGTTCCCTCGCGATGGCAAGTACAAGCATGCCGCGGCCTTTACGGTACGCCAGTCCAGTACGCTGACAGGTCAGACGCCGGTTTCGGCGCTGGTGACCAACTTCAACCGCAAGGGCTTTGATCAGGACGAGCTGGAAACGCTGTACCACGAGTTTGGCCACATCATGCACGGTGTGCTCAGCCGCACCCGCTACACCCTGAATGCAGGTACCAATACCAAGCGTGATTTTGTCGAGGCACCGTCGCAGATGTTTGAGGAGTGGGCGCGTAATCCCGCTTCGCTGGCGCTGTGGAACGAGGTCTGTGCC
Source organism: Chitinimonas prasina (assembly GCF_030160395.1). Taxonomy (GTDB): domain Bacteria; phylum Pseudomonadota; class Gammaproteobacteria; order Burkholderiales; family Chitinimonadaceae; genus Chitinimonas; species Chitinimonas prasina. Next base: position 34,926 of record NZ_BSOG01000004.1, on the reverse strand, counting down.
AGCTGCAAGCCTATCGATATGCAACTGGTGGCCAAGATGAATGAATCCCGGCTGTTTGGCGCGGGTACCAAGTACGCCCGCCAATGGCTATACGCCGCCTATGACATGGCCTTGGCGGGCCCAGTGCCGCAGGATCCGCTCAAACTGTGGCAGAAGATGGAAGCAGCAACACCGCTGGGCTATGTGAAGGGTACGGAATTCCCGGGTGCATTTGGCCATATCGTCGGTGGCTATGCGGCCGGCTACTACGGCTATATGTGGTCCGAGGTACTGGCGCTGGATATGCGCTCGGCCTTCGGTAGCAATGTCATGGATCCGGCAGTGGGTATGCGTTTCCGCAAGAGCATTCTGGAGAACGGCTCGCAAGTGCCCGAGATGGACCTGGTTCGCCAGTTCCTGGGCCGCGAACCCAGTTCCGATGCTTTCTTCCGCGAAATCACCGGCCAGAAGGCTGCAGAGGCTAAATAATGAGCACCTACCTGTTACGCCGTATTTGGCAAATGATCCCGACCCTGGCCGGGGTCATGCTGCTGGTCTTCTTCCTGTTCAACGTGTTTGGCGGCGATCCTGCCGCCATCCTTGCCGGCAAGGTGGCCAGCAAGGAAAAAATTGATGCCATCCGCGAGCAGTTGGGCTTGAATGCACCGATCTGGGTGCAACTGTGGATCTTCGTCAAACAGGTCTTCACCTTTGATTTTGGCGCCAGCTGGAGTACTAACGAGGCTGTTTCGGCAATCATCCTGCAGAAAGCACCGGTCTCGCTGACCGTGATGCTGCAGGTCTGGTTGCTGGACGCCATTGTTGCCGTGACGCTGGCAGTAGCCGTCGCCTACAAGCGCGGTTCGTTTACCGATCGCGCCGTAATGGGCATCTGTACTGCAGCCATGTCCATCTCGCTATTGCTGTATGTGGTGGTGGGCCAGTGGCTGCTGGCCTATAAGCTGGAGTGGTTTCCGGTGCTGGGCTGGAGTGATGATTTCTGGACCAACGTCAGCACTTACGCACCGCTGCCGATTCTTCTGCTGTTGTTCGTTTCCATCGCGCCGAGCTTGCGCTTGTATCGCTCCTTTGTGGTGGAAGAAACCGGCCAGGATTACGCCCGGACCGCCCGCGCCAAAGGTGCTTCCGAGCACCGAGTGATGTTTGTCCATGTACTGCGCAATGCTGCCGTACCCATCGTGACCAACCTGGCACTGGCGTTGCCAGGGCTGTTCGTGGGTTCCTTCCTCATCGAGATGGTTTTCTCCATCCCGGGTTTGGGTAAGGAAATCGTCAATGCGGTGCAACGCAGCGATTTCCCGGTGATCAAGGCGATCACTGTCTACCTGGCCATGTTTGCCATGGCTGTCAATTTGCTGGTCGATGTCCTCTATAAGAGACTCGATCCGCGTGTCGAACTGAAGTGAGGCGGCGACAATGACTCAGCAACAAGCATCGTATGGATTCTGGCGCGCCGCCGGAAAACGCCTGTGGGCGGACAAGCTGGCGCGATTCTGCATGGCCGTTCTGGTTGTGTACTTCCTGGTCGCCGGCGCGGCGGGTATGGGTTGGGTGGCGAAAGACTGGAACGAGGAAGTTGGTGTGTCATACGCCAACCCATCTTTCTTGGGTGACGACTACCCGAACCCACAAGGCAAGAACAGCATCATCAGCCAAGATGTACTGGTGATTGATGAGAAGCAAAAGGCAGTCGATCCCTTGGCGCCTTACTATGAAGAGATAGAGAAGAACGCCGCAGCGTATGAAAAGGCTGAGGTCAAACCAAGCTGGACGCTGCCACTGGGAGGTGACAAGTGGGGCCGTGACGTCTTCGACAAAGTGATCAAGGCGGGGCAGGTATCCATCAGCATTGGTCTGGCATCCGCGTTGCTAGCCGTGTTCATCGGTACCGTGCTGGGCGCGCTGGGTGGTTACTTCGGTGGCAAGCTCGGTGATTTGCTGGAATGGTTCTACAACATCTTCACATCGGTCCCCTACATCCTGCTGGTTCTCGCGTTTGCCGCTGTTTTTGGCAAGGGTGTGAGTACCGTGATCCTGGTTCTGGGTTTTGTGGGCTGGACCGGTACTTACCGCCTTATCCGTGCCGAATACATCAAGCAGCGTGGCCGTGACTATGTCATGGCAGCGAATGCCATTGGCGCTTCGCATGGCCGCAAGATGTTCGTACATATCCTGCCTAACGTCTCACACCTGATACTGGTTCAGCTTTCGCAGCTGGTGGTGGATTTCATCAAGGCAGAAGTCATCCTGTCCTTCCTGGGTCTCGGCGTGCCGACGGACTCGGTGTCCTGGGGCATCATGATCAATGAAGTCATGCCTGAACTCGTGCTGGGCAAGTGGTGGCAATTGGCGACGGTAGCTGTGGTCATGTCGACCTTCGTGGTCTCGTTTGGCCTGTTTACCGACTTGTTGCGCGATGCGCTCGACCCCAAGGCCAGCCGCCGCTAAGGAATGCACGATGACCACTGAAAACCTGCTTGAAATCAAGAATCTGCGCGTTACCTTCAGGCTCGGCAAGAACGAGCGTTTTGAGGCGCTGCAGGGCGTCAACTATGTGATTCCCAAGAACAGCGTGGTTGCGCTGGTTGGTGAATCGGGCTCGGGCAAATCGGTATCGGCCATGGCCATCATGGATCTGTTGCCGCGTGCCAATACCGAGATACCCGCCGATAGTGCCATGGTGTTCGAAGGCACCGATCTGCTGAAGCAGACCGAGAAACAGCGCCGTGACCTGTGCGGCAAGCATATTTCGATGATCTTCCAGGATCCGATGACCTCGCTGAACCCGGTATACCGGGTGGGCGACCAGATCGTCGAAGTGCTGCGCCTGCATAAGCCCCTGAGCAAGAACGAGGCAAAAAAACGTGCAGTCGAATTGCTGCGCGAGGTGGGTATCCCAGATCCGGAAACTCGGGTTAATAGCTATCCGCATGAAATGTCGGGTGGTCAGCAGCAGCGTGTGATGATCGCCATGGCGATTGCCTGCGAACCCAAGCTGCTGATTGCGGATGAACCGACCACAGCGCTGGACGTGACGATACAGAAGCAGATCATTGAACTGCTGATGAAGCTTAAGCAGAGCCATGGTATGAGCGTATTGTTCATTACCCATGATCTGGAGCTGGTGCGTGAGATCGCCGACCATGTGGTGGTGATGCACCGAGGCGTGATCAAGGAGCAGGGGCCGGCCGAGAGCGTGTTTACCGCCCCCAAGGATCCTTACACCCGTGCTTTGCTGGCTTGCCGTCCAACCATAGACAAGCGTCCTATCCGCCTGCCTATCGTCGAGGACTTCCTGCAAGGCCGTGAGCATGAATTGCCCCAGGGTGAGCGCAGCCGTGGTGTCAGCCCGGCCGATCCCATCATCTTGCAGGTCAATAACCTGAAGAAGACTTTCCGCGTCAAGCAAGGCTTGTTCGGCCATAAGGAAGTGGCTGCGGTGAAGGATGTCAGCTTCAAGCTGGCGCGTGGCAAGACCTTGGGTATCGTGGGTGAGTCGGGCTCTGGCAAGACCACACTGGGCAAGACCATCTTGCGCCTCAATAGCTGCGAAGGCGGTGAGGTCATCTACAACAACAAGAACCTGATGGGTCTGTCCGACCGCGAGTTCCAGCCCTACAAGCGGCAGTTGCAGATCATCTTCCAGAACCCCTATGCCAGCCTGAATCCGCGCTTTACCGTGGGTGACATCCTGCTGGAACCCATGCGTGTGCATGGCATTCACGACACCGACAAGGACCGCGCTGATCATGCGATCCAGTTGCTGCGCCGGGTGGGGCTGGATGAGAAAGCCTTCCACAAGTATCCGCACGAGTTTTCAGGCGGCCAACGCCAACGAATCAGCATTGCCCGCTGCCTGTCGATGAAGCCGGAGATTCTGGTCTGTGACGAATCGGTGTCTGCGCTGGATGTGTCGGTGCAGGCGCAGGTGCTGAACCTGTTGCAGGAATTGCAGGATGAATACGGTATGAGCTACCTGTTCATTTCGCACGATCTCAGCGTGGTCAAATACATTTCGGACGAGGTGCTGGTGATGCACCACGGAGAGATGGTGGAATACGCCAATTCTGATGAGCTTTACCGCGAGCCCAAGCACGCTTACACGCAGAAATTGCTGGCCGCGATTCCCGGTCGCTGACCGGGCGCAAGGCGCGATATGCCCATAGGGGGGCATATCGCTCCCGGTGAAAGCGTGGCGCCGTCGCTGAAACCTGCCAAGAGCAGGCAGTGGTTGAGCCACGGGGGAGAAAAGGGGCGCCGGGTAGCCTTGTGATGACTTGAAAGCCGCTGATATAGCGGCTTTTCTTTTGCCTGCGGCAATACGACCTGGGCGACTGTATGAGAAAAGGCCACTTGCGTGGCCTTGATACGGAGCACAGCTTGGCGTAGCGCCTTACTTGCGGCTACTGCTCTTGACGGCATCGGCGGTGGCGGTGCTGGCGGCCTTGATGCTGGCGTCGGCAAATTCAGCTACCTGCCGGCTGGCCTTGGTGAGACTGTCAAAAGCGGCCTGGCTGGCTGCAATGCTGGATTTGAAGCCCGCAGAAAACAGATCGGAGCCGGCCGGTGCAGACTGACCGAGCTTATCGAAGCCGGCCAGGAACTCTTGCTGCAGATTGCCCAGGCGGGCTTCGCTTACCTTGGCCAGTTCAGCCTGGGTCTGGGCGGCCAGTTCGTAGATATTGCGCGACAGGCCCAGCATCGAGCCCATGGCCTGCTCGGTCAGGGCGGCGCGTACAGCCAGGGCGGATTGTGGGTCTTTGACTTCTGCCAGTTTGTTGGCCACCTTGGCGGAGTCCTCCAGTGCGTCTTTTGCGGCAGTCAGCTGCAACTGCAGCATGCGCTCTGCGCTGTCTATGCTAATGCGGGCAAGCTTTAGTGCGATCTCCAGTTGCTGCTGGGTGAGTTCTGCTTGGGGGGATGGTGCCATGTCATTCTCCAGGTTTGTTATGTGTCTGTACTGTTTGCCTGTAGGGGCTGTGTGCAAGTCCAAGACCGTGGAGCTGGGTGGGCCACCCATGCTGCATGGCACGCTTTAGCATGGCCTGCAGGTGCTGCCGGTTGTTGTTGGCAGTACGCAGGCGCGGGGGAAGAGTGCTGTACGCTTAGGCTTGCGTTATAGTTATGCTGCTTCGCACAACACAACCCATTCTAGGAAGAGGGTTCTGTGGCGTCAAGAACAATATGCTGCAATGCAGCAAAGTTTATCTGCTCGCTAAGTGATTGATTCACAGAAAAATACGGAGACAAACTTGGCCGATACCCCAAAGCGCGTGATCAAGAAGTACCCCAATCGACGCCTCTACGATACTGCCACCAGCTGCTACATCACCCTTGAGGATGTCAAACAACTGGTGCTTGAAAACGTCGAGATCGTGGTGGAGGATGCCAAGACTCACGAAGACATCACCCGTAGCGTGTTGCTGCAGATCATTCTCGAAGAAGAGAGCGGCGGGGCGCCGATGTTTACTTACGACGTACTGACCCAGATCATCCGCTTCTACGGCCATGCCATGCAGGGGCTGATGGGCAACTACCTGGAAAAGAACCTGCAGCTGTTCAGCCAGATGCAGCAGCGCCTGCAGGAGCAATCGAAGACGGTTTACGGTCAAGGCGAGAACCCCTTGGCAGGCAATGCCAATCTCTGGGGGGATTTCATGAAATTCCAAGCCCCGGCCATGCAGAACATGATGACCAGCTACCTGGAGCAAAGCACCAATATGTTTGTGGAGATGCAGCAACAGCTGCAGGACCGCACCAAGAACATGTGGACTGGATTTGGCTTTCCCCCAGGTGGCAGTGATAAAAAATAGAGATCAATCCGCGCAGCGGATAAGCAAAAGGCGTGTCTGCGGATACGCCTTTTTTGTTGCCGACTACCCCGCCTGGGTATCGGTGTGCGGCTTGCTAGCGTAAAAGCAACAGCAGGGGGCTTGAAAGTGCCTTGCCCCTTACTGAGCCCTATGGAGTGCCCATGAGCGATGTAACATCCCTAGTCATGAATAGCCCCGTCCTACCACAGCCAAGCGCCGCGCTATCTGGGCTCACCGAGCTGCCAGAGCCTGCGCTCATCTATCAGCGGATTACCTCACTGCTCTACCGCGAAGAGCCCAACCCCCGTCGACATGCCAGCACGCTGGCGAATGCACTGAACGTAGACAAAAAGACGGTGAATCGTTGGAGTAGTGATGGTGTTCGCAATGTCGAAGACATGATGGCCATCTGCCAGGCATTCGCGGTACCGCCTTCGATCTTGCTGGCACCGGTGATCCAGGGAACACAGATGGTGGATTGCCTGATCTCGGTGAACGGTACGGAGTGCCAGGGGCGAGCCTGGATATCCTTGCAGCCCCTGCCCACAGATAAGGCCAGTGCCATGGTGTGCAGGCCAGGGGAGGGGCGTTTCTGGCGGCTGGAGGCCTGTGGTAGCGGCCCGCGTGAAACAGCGCACGTGGCCTACTATGTGGATTCGCTGTGCGAGACCCGCAAGACAGAACCGCGTATCGCAGTGTGCTTGCCTGGCCGCACGTCACTCTCAAATGAACTTGCGGTGAAATTGCAGCAGTATCATTGCCAGACGGTAGAATATGCTACTGGTGCGGCGCTGCTCGACGCCATGCAGCGCTCGCCTCTGCAGATGATAGCCCAGTCTGCTGCCCGTGCGATGGCAGACCTGGACAGCAACCCCAGCTATGCCCGCTATGAAGCGACGCGAGCTTTGCTACGCCAGTTTGATATCTGGCATGTGGAGGGTGACTCGCAGGTGGCGGAGCAGTTCAAGCAGGCACCCAACCTACTGATCGTGCATGAGTCACTGTCGGATTGGCCGGTGTTTGTTCAAGCTGTTCGTGCAGCCTGTGGCCGCTACGTGCCTGCGCTCGTGTTGTGCGCGGAACCTATGCAGCCCCGCCTAATTGAAGGCCACTATTTTTGCTCCATCCAGTTGGCCGATGTGCTCGGTATGATACGTAGACTGGTTTAACCCCCTATATAAAGGAAATAGTCGTGATTGAACTCTTTATCCTGCTGCTCATCAACGTGCTCGGCGTCACCACACCTAGCCCCGCCACTGAGCAGCCTAAGGATCAAGCACCAGCTGGGCTCGTGAAGCCACAGAGTGATACACCGCAGCCTATCATCAACCCAGCCGTATAAAGCTTGGTCATGGGAGTACTGCGCGACTCGTTGGGGCATGTGAGGCTGGCGGATGAACTCGCTGACCAGATTTCTGCCATGGCGAACGCGCTGGGCTTTCGTAATTTCATGTTGGGTTACGTCAACCCGACACTGTCCAATGCGCCGTTCTGGATAGACCGCATGCCAAGCCGTACCTGGGATGCCGGTACTGTAGTGGCAAGGGATCCGGTGTCGACTGAAGTTGTAGCCACCACGGCACCTAAAACCATTATCTGGACAGCGGAGACCTATGCTTCGGCGGGCGCGGCGGATTTATGGGAGTTGGGTAACTCGATAGGTATACACAATGGCGTGGTGCATGCCGCACGCCCCGGTGGCCGGCGGCGCATGATGCTGAGCATGGATCGCGATGCGGCTTTCGATGGTACGCTGGAACAGCAGATCACCCAGGCCAAACAGCTGGCTTATTTTACTGACATGCTGGCAGGCGCTGTCATTACTCTGTTCGATACGCAAGACCAGATCGAAGCCGATCTAAGCAAGACCGAATTGGAAGCGCTTAAATGGGTGTTTGGTTTTGGTTATTCTGCGATTGAGATTGCAGAGAAATTGAATATCTCGCACCTTGCAGCACGGCAATTGCTACAGGCTGCCACCGAGAAAATCGGGGCGGGGAATTACATACAGGCCAGCATGATCGCGGCGCGGTATGGTGCGCTAGGGGCGGTTTGACAGTAAGGGACGTCGCAACGGAAGCGCTACGTTGGTTTCTCTGAAGCGTATCCATGCTTAATAGGTCTGATTCTACCAGTTGAACCGTTTGCACACTTGTCCTGGCTGCACCAGAATTCTCGACGATCGTCCTCAGCAAGATACCCCGCAACTTCGTCGATAGCACTGGCTGTGTACCGACCATTGACATTCAGCTGATCTTCCGCGGAGCGCGCTCCATGGTGAGTTTTTGCAAGAACACCCGTTGTTGCGGACGCGTTGTTTGGAACAAGTTATCCGCCCCTACTGATAAAATTCGGCGCATGTATGTCCTCCTTGATCACATAATCTTTTAAATCGCCATCAAGGAAAACTTCCTGATGAAAAATTTCGTCCCACAACATTTCAAAAAATTTAACGGGTGGCTCAGGGAATGGAATAGGGCATTGATTCATTGCGAGCAATGCCTCCCATTTATCACTACCGTGTAATAGCATATACCCAAGCGCATCCTTGATATTGGACTTGCTTCTCTCATCGAACTTTAAGAAGTACGGGACCAGCAAGTCGTTAATGCAAGCACGAACCTCGGCCTCATCATTGGAACAAATTGATGCGAATGACGCCGCCTTATCTTCTTCAAGAAGAAGGAATGGCTCCAAAACTGCACCAACGAGATATGGATTAACCGTCTTCATCTGCATCACCTCAAAGTGGGGAACTGAGTATAAACAAGGCCACTCCTGAATACTGTACGCATATTTTTTGTAAGAAAATAGTCGAGCCCGCTGCCACTAGAAGTGATCTTTGTAAATTCCTCATCCAGAATAGATCCCGCACCAATACGCTGGAGGGCCACAATCTCATCCGCAACGCTAGTGTTTGGAACTTAACGTCCTCATGGATGCTTTAGAATGAAAGCGATTGCATCCAGCATTGGTAATGTAGATCAACCACGTCACATCGACGTGTACTATCTTTCATTTCAGAAAAAATTAAAACTACTTCTCTCTCGGGAATGTGTAAATAAGCAATTGGAATGACTCCGTTTTTGCCTTCCAACATTCTAATGCATCTTCTTGCAACAATTCGATGCTGCTTTACAGGCAAGTCCAGCTCAATTCCATTTGTTGCTTGCGCGCGAAATTCAGGTAAAAGATCAGCTGCCACGGCTCTGCTCTTTGGTGCCCATGCAGGTAAGCCATACTTTTCTAGCATCTCCTTTATGGCAGCATTGTATGCTCTAACATAACTCTCGCCTTCGTAAGACATAACAAGATAAAATCCGTTCCCATCGATGGTCGGAGACGATGAATTAATACTCCCATAAAAGAGTCTGTAGGCTTTTTCAATCTCCCATGCAGCCAAAGCTGCGTCGCTGCCGGCCTTGGATTGAGACTCGTTGGTGTGATTCATAAAAAATCCTTCCCGTACTTTAGAATTTCACGTTTGGAAATTGCGGATTCTGCGTGCCAAGGCTGTTTGGGAGAGCCGCATAGTCCGGGAGTGAATACACTTCACGATACATATCTTTCGGTGAGGATAACAGTATTTTATCAACACCTGTTCTGTGTTGCATTGATGCCACCCTGGCTAAAACTTCGGCACGTTTAGAGCCAGCAACCCCTTGTGCATGAAAACCTTCGTGAATGGCAGTTTCTGCCGCCATCGTATTGCTCTTAGCCGCAGGCAGGAAAACCTTGGATTCTACGTCAGAGTTTTGCAAGACTCGCGGAGAGAATTGCCATCCCAAAGATATCTGGCCGCTCTGGGCCTAGTAGCCCATCGCGATATAGCTGCGAGAGAATTGCAAACGCATTGTATTGTTTGTGTCGGCTTTTAGAACAGTGCTACCTATTTGAGAGCTTGACATATCCGCAATAACTTCATCCAGATTAATCTAACTAACATCTCGGCTAAAATTTCCATCTCTTTGGGTAATAGAGAATGATTTGTTTGGGACTGCTAATTTTTATTTTTTGGCAAATCTCTCAAGAAATCCCCCTTCCTTTTTTCTACCAAGTAGAAACCGTAGTGGTCCGGATTGCGGCTACACTTCGCCCCTCTGGTGCTATGGTATTTAGCCATCTTCTCGGGAGTATCGATTACCCAAACTTCCTCTTTGCAAATTGGGCACAGAAGCTTATAGCCAGCAGCAGCCAACTCCACCAGAGCCAACAAGTCATCGTCGTTACTCTTTAGAGTTATTGTTTTTTCTTGATCAGTCATATTTTTACCTCTGTTCAATGCTGGTCATTGTTCAGCAGGCACAAAGTACCTGCTGAACGTTGAGCACGCAACCCACCAAATGGATTCTTTCCAACCGGCAAGTGCGGATAGTCTTCACCGACTTCATGCCAAATCATGCGGCGAGCATCAAGCGATGGTCTTGTCCAGTTCTGGAACAGAGATTCCATCTTGTACGCTTGAAATTCAGCATACCGGGTGTTCTGCCAGACGCCTCGATGCATGTCCATTAGATGATCTACTTCATGAGTAAACACACGTGCTGCATATGTCAATGGAGCATAACCAAGCCGCTTCGCTTCAGCCGAAATTGCAGCGGGGTACAACTGAATCAATCGAGCCGCAGGATTAGTTTGTCCGATAGCATCAAAACGAACCCCAAGATTAAAGTTGAACTGAAGATCGCCACCGGCCCTTTGCATGCTAGCGTAAGAAGCCATACTTACCGGGTTATCGGAAATCGCCTGCATCAGCGAATTTTCGGTAATAGACGTTGAGGCGCGTAATTCAGCAGTTCCGCCCTTTATGATTACTCCGGGCCTGCGGAAGGCCAATGCACTGTCTGGAACTACCCCCCAGCAGTCTGCCTGAGCCAGTGCGCATGAAATCGCAGATGGTCTTCGATAAAGCTAGCAACAAAGTAATAACTATGGTCGTAGCCGGGCTGCACCCGCAGGGTGATAGGCCAGCCGCGCGCTTGGGCGATGTCGGCCAGCGCCTGTGGGTTAAGTTGGGTGGGCTGGAAGTTGTCTTGCTCGCCCTGGTCTATCAAGAGTGGCAGGGCTTGCTGGGCATGTTGCAGCAGGTGGCAGCTGTCGTAGTTTTGCCAGGTCGCGCTATCGTCGCCCAGGTAGGCGGTGAATGCCTTTTGCCCCCATGGGCTGGCAGTCGGCTGGCAGATTGGGGCAAAGGCAGAGGCTGCGGCATAGCGGCCTGGGTTGCGCAGGGCAATCATCAGGGCGCCGTGGCCACCCATGGAGTGGCCGCTGATGCTGCGCCGTAGCGTAACCGGGAACTCACGTTCTATCAGGGCTGGCAATTCCTCAGCCACGTAGTCGTACATGCGGTAGTGGGCAGCCCAGGGCGCTTGGGTGGCGTTCAGGTAGAAACCGGCACCCTGGCCCAGATCGTAGCTGTCGTCGTCTGCCACCTCGGCACCACGCGGGCTGGTGTCCGGCATCACGATGGCCATGCCTAATTCGGCGGCCACACGTTGCGCACCGGCTTTGGTGGCAAAGTTGTCGTCGGTGCAGGTCAGGCCGGATAGCCAGTACAGCACATCTACCTTGGTGCCCTGATCACACTGGGGTGGCAGGTAGATGGCAAAGGTCATGCTGGTACCAGTGCTGGCGCTGTGGTGGCGAAAGCGCTTGTGCCAGCCGCCAAAGGCGCGAAAGCTGGCGATCTGTTCCAGGGCTTGGCTCATGTGGGGCTTACTTGGCGTAATGGATGACAGAGCGGATGGACTTGCCTGCGTGCATAAGCTCGAAGGCGGAGTTGATTTCCTCCAGCGGCATGGTGTGGGTAATGAAATCGTCCAGCCGGAATTCGCCGGCCAGGTAGCGCTCCACATACTGCGGCAATTCGGTGCGACCACGCACGCCACCAAAGGCGGAGCCTCGCCAGACGCGTCCGGTCACCAACTGGAAGGGGCGGGTGGCAATCTCGGCGCCTGCCTCGGCCACGCCGATGATGACGGACTCTCCCCAGCCCTTGTGGCAGCACTCCAGGGCCGAGCGCATGACGTTGACGTTACCTATGCATTCGAACGAAAAATCGACGCCACCACTGGTCATCTCGACAATGACATCCTGTATGGGCTTGTCGAAATCCTTGGGGTTGATCAGGTCGGTCGCGCCCAACTGTGTGGCCAGGGCAAATTTATCGGTATTGATGTCTATGCCGATGATGCGGCTGGCGCCCGCCATGCGGGCGCCGATCACGGCAGAGAGGCCGATGCCACCCAGGCCGAAGATGGCCACGGTATCGCCTTGCTTGACCTTGGCGGTATTGATGACAGCCCCCATGCCGGTAGTGACACCACAACCCAGCAGGCAGATTTCTTCCAGTGGTGCTTCGGGGTTGACCTTGGCGAGGGCAATCTCGGGAACCACGGTGTATTCGGAGAAAGTGGAGGTGCCCATGTAGTGGTAGATGGGCTTGCCATCCTTATAGAACCTTGTGGTGCCGTCTGGCATCAAGCCTTTGCCCTGGGTGGCTCGGATAGCCTGGCAGAGGTTCGTCTTGCCTGATTTGCAGAACTTACATTCACGGCACTCCGGGGTGTAGAGCGGAATCACATGGTCACCCACGGCCACGCTACTTACGCCTTCGCCCAGTGCCTCGACGATGCCTGCGCCTTCGTGCCCGAGGATGGCGGGAAAGACGCCTTCAGAATCCTTGCCTTCAAGCGTATAGGCATCGGTGTGGCAGACACCGCTGGCCACGATGCGCACCAGCACCTCGCCTTTCTGTGGCGGCATCAGATCGACCTCTTCGATGCTCAGGGGCTGATTGGGGGCCCAGGCAACGGCGGCGCGGGTTTTGATCATCTTCATGGCGGTTGCCTCAGGGGTGGAAGGGGTGGCCGTATTATATGAGCCTGTTATGAAATCAAGTCGTAGCTGGCGGGGGGCGGACTGAGCTGGCACCAGGGCAACCCTGCCGGCAGAGGTTAGCGTGGGCCGAACCTGTAGGCTCTCCTCTGTTAGCGTCTATCATTCCCCCTCGCCGCAGCTCGTCATCATTCTGGACGGGCTTCGTTCATATCACCGACTTAAGTTCGGGGCAGGCGCTGAGCGCCGCCAAGCTGGGCGATCTAACGCACCAGCTTGGGCGAGGCATCAAATGTTGCAGACCGCGATCCAGCTCTCCGCATCGGGGATCAAGTGGGTGAAGCCATTTCTTGCCAAGTCGTCTGCTGTCCACAGGGATCGATGGTTTTCCAGCGGATTGGCTTCGACTTCTTGATGGATGAAGGATTTAGGTGTGCTGACCAGCACATGGCCGGACGCCACACGCTTGAGTTCGGCTAAGAAGCGCTCTCCGGTGGGCATGTCGAAATGCTCAAGGATATCTATGGCCATGACCAATTCGTACTGACGAGCCGCCAGGCCCGGCAGGATATCCATGGGCGGTTTCAAGGCGCCAGTGCAACTGACAAAGCAAGGGTTGAAAGTGGGACGAGATGAAGGCACTTCACCGACTTTCGACCGCCAAATCAGAGAGCCGATGCCATCGCACCAACGCCTCACCGAAGAAGAACGATACCAGATCGAAGCTTACGTCCGCTGCGGCCAGACGCTCGCCGAGATTGCCCGAGACTCTAAGTATGCTTGCCATCCTTCCTTGGCTAGATGTTAGGGCTTGGTTGGGCAAATGCTTGCCTCTGGTCCAGTTTTCAAGGACTGCAGCAGTATCTGAGCGAACTTCTCATCAGAAATCTCATGCCACATGGTGATTTCTCCTCGACTTGACTCAATGAAAGCGTTCACGATGCCGATTCCAATTGCGCTACCTACAACACTTGCCCCTGCCGGATAGCCTGCCGAAACAGCATTACTAGCTTGCTGACTGACCTGTGAGTCTATGTCAGTACCCGAAGCCAAATATGTTTCCGGTTCAAAATACCAATACAAGCGCGGCTTTGCTCTTGAGGCCTTTGGTAGCCATGCCCCACCTTTTCGAAGCATGTACTGGGAATTTTGCCGCATCCATTCATTTGCCTGAAAAAAAGACCGTCCTTCACCACGATAGAAGGTACCCACGGCATTTTCCTGCACTGCCCGATAAGTGCCTGGTAACAGGCCTTGTTCCCAGGAGACATTTAACAGGCCGTGTACGTCTTTGTATGAGATCTTCTCCGCAATAACGAGACATTCTTGACGGTCGACTGGCTGCAATTGACCTGCTCCTCCTGGAGCTGTTGCGCATGCGGTCAGCGTCAAGGAAAGGATGGGAATGAGGGTGCGCACAGGCTTGATAAATGAGGAAGGAATGTTCTGAGTATACATGGGTGTGGAAGTGGTGAGTTCTCTCTTTGGGTGCAGTTGGCCTGCACTCTGCGACGAACCTGGACTGTTAGTCTAGCGACTTTCTGGATGATGGACACACCGTAAAATGCCGCTTAAGCCCGGCGCGGATACCCCGTTATCTCGCGTATGGCGTGGTAGAGCGGCTGCAGGCGTTCGTACATGCGTTTGTACACCCTGGGGTAGAGCTGCTGGTAGATGGCGGCGTGCTCGGCCACGGGTTCGAATACCTTGCCTACCCGGGTCATGTTGCGGATGGCGCTATCGAAATCAGGGTGCAGGCCGAGTGCAACGGCACCGAGGATGGCGGCACCCAGGCCGCTGGTTTCGTACAGATGTGGGCGCTCGCACGGCAGGTTGAAGACGTCGGCGGTGATCTGCATGGCGGCGTCACTTTGTGAGCCGCCGCCGGAGATACGTACACGTTTGATGGCGACGCCGCTGCGCGTGGCGATGCGCTCGCCGGCTTCACGTAGGGCGTAGGCCAGGCCTTCCAGGATGGCGCGGTAGAGGTGGGCTCGGGTGTGGACATCGCCAAAACCGATAATGGCGCCTTTGGCCTCGGGGCCGGGCACCTTGATGCCAGGGTTCCAGAAGGGTTGCAGCATCAGCCCCTGGGCGCCGGGTGGTACGGCGTTGACCAGATCATCAAACAGGCTTTCGACGGCGACACCGCTGCTTTCGGCAGTCAGGCGCTCCTGCAGGCCGAATTGCTCCTTGAACCAGCTCACCATCCAGAAGCCACGGGTAATTTGTACTTCGGTGTTGTAGTGGCCGGGCAGTGCAGCAGGGTAGGGGGGCACAAAGGGCGTGGCCTCGACGTAGCGCTCGGTAGTGGTATTGATGGTGGCGGCGGTGCCGAACGAGAGGCAGGCTGTCTCTGGGCTGATGCAGCCGGCGCCCAGGACTTCGCAGGCTTTGTCGGCTGCCCCGGCGATGACGGGCAGGCCCTCGGGTATGCCGGTATCGGCGGCGGTCTGCGCCGTGACCTTGCCTATGATGGTGCCACTGGCGGCAAGCTCGGGCAGCATGCTGGGCGTGATGGGCATGGCCTGCCATTTCCAGTCATGCCTGGGGGCCCAGCAGCCTTTTTTGTAGTCGAAGGGCACATAGCCGACCTGGCTGCCGATCGCATCGACATAGCGGCCAGTAAAGCGGTAGTTGAGGTAGCCCGACAGCAACAGGAACTTGTGGGTGCGGGCCCAGATATCGGGCTGATGCTGGGCTATCCAGTTGGCCTCGGCCTCGTGCAGGAAGTGCTGCAGGGTGTTGTGCATGCCAATGGCGCGGAACAGCAGCCGCCACCACCAGGAAAGCTTGGGCAGTTTGTCGGCACGGCGCTGATCCAGCCACAGGATAGCGGGTCGCAGGGGCTTGCCGTCGGCATCCAGGTTGACCACCGTGCCACGCTGGGTGGTGATGACCACACCCTTAATGGCGGATTTGGGCACGCTGGTATTGGCCCACAGGTGCTGGCAGGCGCGGCTAAGGGCGTGCCAGAAGTCTTCAGGATCGTTCTCCACCCAGCCTGGTTGGGGCGATTGATAGGTATCAATGCTGACCTGGGCTTTGTCGACCAGGTTGCCGTGCAGGTCGAACAACAGGGCCCGTACGCTTTGTGTGCCGTTATCGATGGCGAGCAGGTAATCGTTGCTCATGGTGCGCTTTCGGTTCTGGTAGGTGGCAGGCTGTAGTGGCGGGCGATCAACTGCTGATAGCGCAGCAGTTCTGCCTCCCAGTGTGCATCGGTCCAGCCCAGTTCGGGTTGGCACAGGGCGCGTATGCGGACCAGGTGATCCAGCCCCCCACGGGGTAGCAGGATGCCCAGCCGAGTGCGCCGTAGCAACAGATCATCAAGGTGGACCACGGACTCCACCCTGGCGGCGCGCTGGAGTTCCTGCCACAGGGTATGGGTGCCGGGCACAAAAGCCAGGGTATCGGCTGTGGCGGTGTTGGCGACCTCTGCAGCATGCGGGCCATAGCGCGCGCGCAAGCGCTGGATCGTGGCGCCCGACAACTGCGGCGACAGGCTGCTGGCAGCACTGAAAACCGGGGCTGTGCTGGGCTGGTAGGCCTGCCCCATGCGCTTGGCGGCCAGTGCCAGCGCATCTTGCGCCATCAGGCGGAAGGTGGTGAGTTTGCCACCTGTCAGGGTGATCAGTCCTTGCTCATCCAGCACTACATGGTCGCGGCCGGCGCTGGATGGGCTGCTGCCGCCTTCATCCACCACCGGGCGCACGCCGGCATAGCAGGCTGAGACATCGGCCCTGCCTAGCTGGGTGGCGGGGAATTGGTCGTTGACTGCTTCCAGCAGGTAGTCCACTTCGGCATCGGTAATGCTGGCTTCGATATCGAGATCGCCGGCATGGTCCAGATCGGTGGTGCCGATCAGGGTGGCGCCTTCCCAAGGGTAGAAGAACACCGGTCGACCATCACGCGGATGCATCAGGCTGACTGCCTGAGCGACCGGCAGACGCCAGAACGGGACGATAAGATGGCTGCCGCGCAAGGGGCGCAGCATGGGCTTGCGGCCTAAGGTGGCGCGCAAGCGGTCGGCCCAGGCACCGGTGGCATTGATCACGGTGCGGGCCTGCACGGCGATCTGCTGCCCGGTTTCGATGTCTTCCAATACCATGCCTGCCAACTGGCCGTGCGCAATGATGGGGGTGCGGGCGGCCAAGTAGTTGATGGCGATGCCACCATCGTGCTCGGCTTCTTCCAGCACCCGCCAGACCAACCTGGCATCGTCGGTCTTGGCGTCGCGGTAGACCATGCCGCCTCGCAGCTTGTCGGGTGCCAGCCCTGGGGCCAGTTGGGCGACGGCCTGGCTGCTGCAATAGGCGTGGCTGTTTTCTCCCGCCATGTGGTCGTAGATGGTCAGGCCTAGCTGGAACAGCCAGCGACCCGGCTGCCGCCCAGTGCAGTCGGCAAACAGAAAGCTTTGCGGCTCGATCAGTTCTGGTGCTTCACGCATCAGGCGTTGCCGCTCGTGTACCGAATGCAAGGTGGTGCGGAACTGCCCTTCCTTGAGGTAGCGCAGGCCGCCATGCACCAGCTTGGAGGAACGGCTGGAGGTGCCCCAGGCGAAGTCCCGCTGCTCGATCAGCAGTACTTTCCAGCCCAGCCGGGCGGCCTCGCGCAGTACACCGGCACCGCTGATGCCGCCGCCGATGACTAGCAGGTCCCAGTCTGTGATGCCCAGCCGGCTCAGCTTGTCCTGGCGGCTCAGACGTTCCACGGTCCGCCATCCTGCAACAGCTTGCCTGGATTCATGATGCCCTTAGGGTCGAAATGGCGGCACAGTTCGGCCAGCGTAGCCATACCCAGCGGGCCTTTCTCGGCGGCGAGGTAAGGGGCATGATCGCGCCCCACGCCGTGCTGATGGCTGATGGTGCCACCGTGTGCCACGATCGCTTCCGAGACCTTGGCCTTGTAGCGCTTCCAGCGGGCCATGTTGGCGTCGTAGCCGCCCGCTGCCGTGGGCCAGACAAAGGTGGAGTAGATACTGCTGCCCTGCGCGTAGAGATGGGAGAGGTGGGTAAAGGCATGCACCCGCTCGCCGTCCTCAGCAAAGGCGTCGCGGGCGGCTTGCTCCATGGCCAGCATCAGGGGTTTGACGCGCGGCCAGTCCACGGCGGTTTCTATGGTGTCGGCGCTGTAGCCGTGTTCCCACAAGGTATTGCGCAGATACGGGCCCTTGAAGCGGTTCTGCGCCCAGCGGTCGCCCAGGCTGCGGCCGATGTAGACACCGCCATGCTGGCGGGTAACCCGCCTGGCCTCGGACAATGCGTGCCTGGCGGTAGCGGGTGTGGCGGTCAGGCCCAGCATCAGCAGGCATTTTTCGTTACGGCAGCCGCGCCAGCCAAGGTAGCGCTCCAGCCAGGCGATCAGGTTGGCGTGCCCGGCCAGGGCAAGGTTGGTTTCGGTTTCGATGGCATTGGAGAGCCGCAGCATGGATAGCGGCAGTTTCATCTGCACCAACTGCCGTACGGCTGCTTCTGCCGCATCCCAATCGGGGAAGAACAGGCCATGGAAGCTCTCGTGGCCGGCGAGCGGTGTGACCCGCATGACCGCCTCGGTCAGCACCCCAAAGCGGCCCTCCGAACCCAATACCAGCTCACGCAGGTCCGGGCCGGCGCTGGAGGCGGGCAGGGTGGGCATATTGAGCGTGCCGATAGGGGTTTCCATGCGGCCGCCGGCAAACAACTGTTCGATGCGCCCATAACGAAGCGACTGCTGCCCCGATGATCGGGTGACGACCCAACCACCGACAGTGGAATATTCAAACGATTGCGGGAAGTGACCCAGGGTATAGCCTTGGGCGCGCAACTGAGCTTCGAGTACGGGACCGGCCGTGCCGGCACCAAACGTGGCCAGCTGGCTGACGGTATCGAGATGTAGCAGCCGATTCATCCGTGTCAGGTTTAGCGACAACACCGGGCGTGGCGACACCGGGCAATCGAGGTGGCCGGCAACACTGGTGCCGCCGGCAAAGGGGATCACGATCCAATCTGCAAGCTGTGCCATTGCCAGCAGTTCCTGTACCTGCTCGCTGGTCTCAGGGTAGGACACCCCATCGGGCACGGTAGGGGTGGTGCCGCAGCGCTTGCGCAGCCAGTCCGGATAGCTCTCGCCCAGCGCCACACTAAGCCGTACGACCGGGTCGGTACGGATCAAGGGATGTGCTGGCAGGCGGGAGGGCGGGATGGCCGCCAGCAAGGCCTGCTGCTCGACATCCTGTTGTGGTCGGCCTGGGCCCAGCTTTTCCAGCAACATGGTGGTGGCCTTGTCGCTCAGGTTCATGGTGGTGGTGGTTTCTCCCCAACCGTTCCAGCGTCGCATGGCTTATGCTCCCGATCTCCCGCACGATGCGGATTGTTTATCTGTCAGTACTCTAGTTCAGTGATGCCGCCCAGCCATTTCGCTATTCCGCCAATCGCTTGTGCTATCGCGCCAAACCCTCGCGTTGTGGCGCCCTATGCCCGCACGCTGTGGGACGCTGCGCGCAATGAGGGGGTGGCAGAGTCGCTTTTGCTGGCTGCGGCGCCGATGCCACAGGGTGAGGCCGATATGCCACTGGCCGATTACCTGGCGATGTTCGAGGCGGCACTGATCGCCACGGATCCCTTGTTTGGATGGCGGCTGGGGCAGCAGGTGAAACCCACTACCTATGGCGTCAACGGCATCCTGCTGCTTGCCTGTCCCACCCTGGGTTTGGCACTGGAGCAGGTATTGCGATTCGAGGCGCTGGTGCATGACCTGGGGCGGTCTAGCCTGTTGCAACAAGAGGGTGTGGCGGTTTACAGCTGGCGCAATGACATGGCCTCGCATGCGGTGGCAGGCGCCTTGGCCGAGTCGGTGTTCTCTGGCATCAAGACGTGCGCCGAGTGGCTGGCGGGCCGTCCGGTAATGCCGATAGCCCTGGAGTTTACCCATGCCGCACCGCGTGGCAGCAGCCTGGCAAGCCTGGCTGGGGTGGAGGTAGCGTATGGCTGCCCGATCAACCGGGTGCTGTTCCCGGCTGAGCTGCTGGCCTTGCCTATACCGCAGGCCAACAATGGCTTGCTGCCACTGCTGCAGGGCCACGCAGAGGCGCTCTTGCGTGAGCGCCACCAAACCGAGCCTGCCATCGTGGGGCAGGTACGTCAGGTGGTGCTGAACAACCTGGGGGAGGGCGGTCTCAAGCTGGCTGATGTGGCGCAGGCACTGCATCTCTCCACCCGTACCCTGCAACGCCGGCTGACTGAGGCGGGCATGGCTTTCCAGGATCTGCTCGATACCACCCGGCATGAGCTGGCTCGGCACTATCTGGCCAGCTCTGCCATGCCAATAGGTGAAATCGCCTACCTGCTGGGATATCGCGATCCTGCGGCCTTCCATCACGCCTTCAAAGGCTGGCAGGGCGAAGGTCCGGGTAGTTTCCGCGGACGTAGTCAGCGCACGGAGAGCCCGCTATGAGTGCAGGTGGTTCGGTGATCGCGGACAGGGCCGCCCTGGTGTTAGGACTCGGCGCGGCCTGATCCGGAAGGCTATCCCTGGCGGTATCCCCGACTTAGCCGCCGTTCGCCATCATATTGACTGGGCTTCGGCTTTCAATTCACCGTGGGCGCTGAGTCATAAAACGCACAGCTGGCTAGTCTGTTTCTATTCAAAAATAAGAATATGCTTATTTGCGTGCTAAGCTTGCTGCAAGCGAGTTGATGCGGCTGTCAATCTGCTCTCTGGAATGCGATTGCCCTTGGTTTTTTCCCATGGCTGACTAAGCTCAGTAGGCCAGTGCTATCAGCGCGTAGCCGCCATTAAGAACGGTTATCACACAATTCACTTTTCCTGGGGGACGAGATGACTGGGAGCAGGCAATGATATCTACCCGCAGCATCAGCGCCACGCTGAATACTCTCTTTGTGCTGATCGTGACTCTCGTTCTGGTAACGATGGGGGCTTACAACCACTACACCAGCAAGGCACGCCTGGAGCGAGGGCTACAGGAACAGGCCGATGCGTTGGCGGTGCGGCTTCAATTGAGCCTGCCTGCGGCCATCTGGAATTTCGACAAGACCCAGATAGGCCAGGTGCTGGAGGCGGAGATGGTTTCGCCTACCTTTAACGGCATACAACTGGTGAATGGCAAGGATTACCTTAGCGGCCTTACCCGGGGCGCGGACGGTAAAGCCACCAATGCGACTGCCGATGCCAAGATCAGCGGTGTGCTGCGCGAGGTGCAACTGCAGTTTGACGACAATGGCCAAAAGAAGAACGTCGCGACGGCCAAGATCTATGTAGACCAGGGGTCGGTGGATGCCGCACTGAGGCAGAGCATGATCGTGCTGGCAGTACAAATCGTGATTGCCGACCTTGTACTCCTGTTTGCCCTTTCTGCCGCGCTGTCTGCTGTGGTGCTGCGCCCGCTCAAGCGGCTCAACAACGCACTGAAGGAGATCGCCTCTGGCGAGGCTGACCTGACACGCCGCCTGGCTATCATAGGCAAGAATGAGTTTGCCGATGTTTCGCAATCGTTCAATGTATTCGTGGAGCGCCTTCAGGGGGTGATGCGGCAGGTGTCCGATACGGCGCCGCAGTTGGCGGCAGCGGCAGAGCAAACCAGCCGCATCATGGAGCAGAGCAGCGCAGGTATACAGCTTCAGCAGGAAGAGAGCGAGGCTGTGGTGGTGGCTGCGGGTGAGCTGAGCAGACAGGTACATGAGATATCGGTCAACACCAGTGCGGCATCCGATGCAGCCAACTATGCCGATATCGAGGCTGAAAAGGGCCAATCGGTGGTAAGCGCCGCCATCAGTACCATCAGTGAAGCAACCAATGAGGTCGAGAACGCCGCCCATGTGATTGCCGAGCTGGCGACCAATAGCGAGAAGATCGGCAGCGTGCTGTCAGTGATCAACGAGATTGCCAAGCAGACCAACCTGCTGGCGCTGAATGCCGCGATCGAGGCTGCCCGCGCAGGCGAAGCCGGCCGTGGCTTTGCCGTGGTGGCGGACGAGGTGCGTACCCTTGCCAACCGTACCCACGACTCTACGACGGAGATACAACAAGTCATTACCGAACTGCAGAACGGTACCAGCCGTGCCGTTGCCGTGATGTCCATCAGCAAGGAAAAGGCTGATATGGGCCTAAAACGTGCCCGTGAGGCGGGGGGCGTGATCCAACACCTGGCCGAGTCCGCCCGCAAGATTGCCGAATTGAACGAGGAAATCGCTGCGGCCTCCAGCCAGCAGGAGGTGGTGGTGGTGGGCGTGACCGATAGCATCCGCGAAATACAGAAGGTTGTCAGCGAGGCTGCTAATGGCTCGCGCCAGACAACGATTGCCAGTGAGGAGGTAGCCCGCCTGGCCGTGCGTTTGCAGGCCACGGTGGAGCAGTTCAAGGTTTAGACCAATGAGGGATACATCCATGATACGTCGCAAGTTCACCCTGGCACTGGGCGCATTGCTCGCCGCCGCCGCCTTGTTGCCCGCGCAGGCAGACAATAAGACCATTACCTTGGCATCGCTGGAATGGCCACCGTACACCGGCGCCAAGCTGACTGAACAGGGCGCCAGTGTGGCGGTAGCCAAGGCCGCTTTCAAGGCAATGGGATACGAGCTGAAGGTACAGTTCTTTCCGTGGAGCCGTGCGGTGCAGCTGGGCAAGAGTGATCCTGGTTATGCAGGGTATTTTCCCGAGTACGACTCGGCCGACCTGCGCAAGGAATTCACGCTGTCTGACCCCATGGGCAACGGCCCATTGGGCTTGGCGCAGCGCGTGGATGCACCATTCAGCTGGAACAGCGTCAACGATCTGTCTGCCAAGAAAATAGGCGTGGTGCAGGACTATGTAAACACCACGGAGTTTGATGCGCGCGTGGCCTCCAAGCAGCAGAAGGTCGACGTGGCTATCGACGATGGCAAGAACCTGGTCAAGCTAGGCGCCGGTCGCTTGGATCTGGCTGTGGTGGATGGCAATGTCTTTAACTACCTGATGAAGACCGATCCTGAACTCAAGCCTTTTGTAGGCAAATTGGCCATGAATCCCAAAGTGCTGGAGGACAAAAGACTGTTCATCTGCTTCAAGAAAGACGCAGAGGGCCAGCGTATTGCCAAGATATTCAACGAGGGCCTGAAGAAGATAGATGTAAACGCTATTATGGCCAAGCGCCTGGGTGGCTGATAGCCAATACATAACCACCAATGCGCTGGGCCAAAAGTGGCCTAGTGCTTAGCTATAAGGAGTGAGCAATGGGCAAGAAGCTGATTCTGGCTGGGTTTTTGGCGATGGCCGGCTTGGCGGTACAAGGCGCTGACAAACCTGCCTCGATAAAACTCTGTTTTGACAACGTAGAGGTTTATCCCTGGGTAGTTGAAGGGCGGGATGGGCTCAATATTGTCCAGCTGAAGATAGCGGCGCAAAAGGTGGGTGTAAAGATTGAGTTTGTACGTACGCCCTGGGCACGCTGTTTGGATGACTTGGGCAAAGGCAATATGGATGGCGCCTTTGCTGCTAGCTTCAAGACCGACCGCCTGGCAGTAGGCTTTTACCCCGGTGCCAGCGACAAGGCCGATGCCACCAAATACATGATGATGGACGGCTATTCGCTGTATAAGGCCAAGGGCAGTAATATCAATTTTGATGGCAAGACCATTGCCAACCTGACCAGTGCGGTAGGTGCCCAGCAAGGCTATTCCATTGTGGATCAGCTCAAGGGCATGGGCGTGCGGGTGGATGATGGTACCCGTAGCGCTGATGACACCCTGCGCAAACTGCTAGCCGGGCGTTTGCAGGCAGTGGCGCTACAGACACTGGAAGGCGACAACTCCATCCAGCAGGCGGAGTTCGCCGGCAAGGTAGAGAAAGTCAGCACACCGCTGGTGGAGAAGCCCTATTACCTGATGCTGTCCAAGCAGTTTGTGGGCAAGAACGCCGACTTCGCCAAGGAACTCTGGAACGCTGTGGCGGCGGCACGCGAGTCACCGGAATACAAGAAGGCTGTCAGCAGCTTCAAGTAGCTGTTAGGGCTTGTGTGGAATCCAATGCCCGGCTTGGACCGGGCATTGTTGTTGTTTTATGGCTTTGTCGCGTACTTGTAGAAGTGGACGTCCACCGCCAACCCAATCGGATCATTCGATACAGCAGCTGGTTTTCGTCCCACACAAGCAAGGCGCTGGTGCCCAACTGGCCTAAATTTTGTATATTGCAACCCTCCAAAATTCAGGCAGAATCACCTAGTGCAATCACAATGTCGCCCTTGACATCCATTCGTTAAAATTTAAATCTAATCGCCTTACATCCCCAGAGTCATGCATGTATCTCCAGACCGACCCTTCATCCTGAAAATCCAGATAAAGTAGATCGCCGTTGTCTTCTGCGATAACAAAACCACTTGCAACTCTATCCAATGCTATTTCCCCTTGCGGGCTTTTCACATAATCTCTATTTCTAAGCCTACGATCCAATGCGGTATGCAATTTTAATTGGGCGTAAGCCAACTCTTTTCCAGCACAGTCCATTTCAACCGCTTTGCCCAACCTCTCCACGCCCCACATAAACCACGAGGCCCCTTCGTCATTGGGGAAGTCAAGCGGGTATTCATTAAATGAAATGTACGCATAATCCTCTATCGAGTCCAATAGATTTTTATAGCTGTTTGGAAGTGAATGGCCTAGCCGTAGTTCAATTTCACAGATGTTCATGATTGCTCCTGTTTATTAGGGAATCCTGTATCTCTTTGTTAGAATGTCTTTGGTGCATTTTTTCCAGTTATCCTTCTTGAAAATCGAATCCCGCATTTAAGGCGATATAGCTAAGAAAACCTAGTCAGGGGTGTTTGTCCCAAAGAAGAATTCCAAAAAATCATTGAAGTTATCCCAATACAACGACCCAAGCCCATTCTGTGTTATTAGGGAGGCTTGCCCAATTCAATTAATAAAACACCGCATGTGTCTTTATTATAGAAATATCCCCCGCCCCCTTCGGAAGATGTAAGTAGGATCAGGCAGGTAGGCAGCCCTAAAGATTTTTTCAGAGACTCGGAGTTTTCCAAATAATCTGTATTAATAATGTGCCAGCAAAGCTGAAGGATTTCACCCTTGCTTCCAATAAAATTAGGCCCATCTTCAGCGTGGAGAAAAAAGGCGGCAATATCTGACTCCAATGAAATACCCAGCTCCAGCAAGGCAACTTTGTACGCATCCGTCTCCTCATCGAACCACCAGTTTTTGCTCTTAAAATAAGCAACTAATTTATGCGAAATCATAGATCACCTGTATTTGCAATTGCAGTTAGATTTTTCCCCTTTCTGCGGGTGGTGGTGGCTTTCACCAGCTGGTGTTCGGTGTTCCACTCTATTTGCAGCGTGGTGCTGTTCTGGCTGCTGCCGCTGCGCTTTTCTACCAGTCGGCCGTGGCTGTCATAGCGGTAGAGCTTGTCCTCAAAGACGGTGACGCGGTTGTCCTTGAGCGGGCTGTGGATGTTGGCCGGCAGCAGGTTGTGGGCAAAGTACGGCCTACAACAGCGGCCGCCAAAATCAAACTCACCGCCACTAAAAAATCACTCCACCTCCTCGTGGGCGCCACTCTCATCAAAGTACCACACAAGGAATTCGTTAAAAGACTCCCACCTTGCTGGAATTAATCCGGCCATGAATTCTTCATAGACTACGAGATCTAGATCATATACCTTGGCATCTTCCTTGTTATATAAATACATCCCCTCGCTCTCATCTGACGTCAAGGCTAGAAACTTCTCAGAAATTTGGTATCTATCTCGCACGTACTCAGTTTGATCTGGTATTGCAGGAATAGCTGGCCCCTCAATATCTAGCAGCTCAGCCACAGGTCTGGGACTAATAAAGCTACCTTGATATTCCAAATAAAATTCACCAAATTGTGTTCCCGGACTAACGCCAAGGAGCATCAAACTCTGCATGGCAGAGTTCCGATCATAGCGAATCACATCGCCAGTGTCCTTGGCCAAATAATTCTTTACTTCCACTGGGATCATTGACAAACTCCATTTCGTTTTCTTTGCTCAGCACCAGAGCGATCTTTCCAGTACTGCTCTCTGTCTTTATCAAATTGTTGGCGATCAACCGGAAAGTCAGGATTTTTCTGATTTCCATAAGGGTGCATTGCCTCTCTACCCTTACCACTCGCCGCCCTGTGTGTGCTAGTAGTAACCTCGAACAATGGTCCAACAGATTGCTGTCTGGAATGATGCAATTGTATTTGCTGAGGCACCCCGTTCTTCATAAGATATGGCGCACCACCTTCTAGTGCTCTTTGTAGGTTGGTCTTCCCTTTGTGTACCAAGTCCCAATCTATATCCTGCTGATAGACTGTATATGCAAGACCAGTTCCTTTGGAACATGGCCCCCATGTCGTCTTTTTAAATCTATTTAAACCAAGCGGATCAACCCAGGCAATAGGGTTTGGCGCGTACTGATAAATATTATCCCCACCCGCCAACCCAATCGGATCATTCGATACAAACCGCCCCACATCCGGATCGTAGTACCGGAACCGATTGTAATGCAGCCCCGTCTCCGCGTCGAAGTACTGGCCCTGGAACCGCAAAGGCTGCACCTGGGCGTGCTCGAAGGTAGCCGGGTCGGCTAGCTGTCGTGTCTGTGCCGCGCCGTCCGCCGCAACCCACTCCACCGTGGCGGTATTGCCCCAGGTCTTGTAGCTGGCCTGCCAGACGATATCGCCGTTGGCGGCCGTCAGCTCCTGCGGCGTGCCCAGGTGGTCACACTGGTACCAGGTGATGGTTACCGGATTCAGCGGTGCTTTGCTGGGGCCAGCCTGGGCCTGCGCTGTCTGCTGGAGGAAGTCTGCATCGTCCGGTGCCAGGCCGTGTTGCTGGCTGTAGGTCGCCTGGGCATGGTCGAAGAAGGCGATCCGTTGCGCCATCCAGTCGGCCGGTTGGGGTGGCGCCAGGGCGGTGTCCTGGGCAGCCGTACGCCAGCTTAGCCGAGCCAGGGGGATAAAGCTGTCTGGCTCGTAGACGGTGGTGTGGGTCTGGCTGCGCTGGGCCGGGTCGGCGGCCTGCGGGTTGACCACGATTTCCTGCAGCAGCCGGTTGCCGTCCCACACAAACCAGGCGCTGTGGCCTGGCGGGGTAGGGGCAGGGGCAGGGGCGTCGGTGGGGGCGCCCGCAGGGGCTATCCAGTCGCGGCTCTGCCGGCTCATGCGGCGGCCCAGGGCATCGTAGCCGTAGTGGGTTTCGGTGATCCGGTTGGCTTGGCCTGGACCCTTGCTGCGGGTGGTGGTGGCTTTTACCAGCTGGTGTTCGGCGTTCCACTCCAGTTGCAGCACGGTGCTGTTCTGGCTGCTGCCACTGCGCTTTTCTACCAGTCGGCCGTGGCTGTCATAGCGGTAGCGCTTGTCCTCAAAGACGGTGACACGGTTGTCCTTGAGCGGGCTGTGGCTGTTGGCCGACAGCAGGTTGTGGGCGGGGTCGAACTGTTGTCGGCGTCCAGCTCGTAGCGGGTGGCCTGGCCAACGCTAGCAATTGTGTACCCTCCGACTCGCTGCGGCTAGGTATCAACGTAGCTCTATAGGCCATGCAAAAAGCAAGCCCCCCGCAAGGTTTCTAAGCTTTGCGAGGGCTATTTAACTAGGCCGGGTCGATTACCCCTGCCTTAGAAGCAGGCACGATATTTAACCCGCGAAGTGGCACTGTCTGCAGCTTCTCTGCAACCTCGGCGTCAATAAAGATGACATCTCGCAATGATACTTCATTGGACATGAATATGCTGGGGAGTGATCTGCTTTGAATGGCCAAATCCCAGATCTTCTTTATTTCGCCATTTTTTCGCACATCCAGCTTGGATTTTTCTATGTCAACAATGTCCTTCTGGCGTTTCGTCCTGGGTAGTCGAATAAAGAAGTAATCTTGATCAACGATGGATACTCCCTTTTGATTTACTACCGTAAGACTTGATATTTCCCAGTCTTCCAGCCCAAAGGGCGTCATTAGGGACAATAGTCGTGCCGAAATTAATTGTCCATTGAAGGCGCTTGCAAGATCGAAAGCATATTTCCTGTCTTTTGATATTAAAACCAGTTTTTCTGGGAGTTTTGCCGGAAGGTCGGGCGGTGCGGCAAAGACCCAGTCGTATTCCATGGCAACATTTGCACCCTTCTCCATGAACTGTTCATGCAGCATGCCATTAACAAAAACAGGGCAGCCGACTCCCTCTTTTCTTTCAAAAACATAGTACATTGCCGCTCCTTTACCTTAGGCGCCCACATGGAGCCTTGGTGCTGATTCGTCCAGTATTGATCTTTTTCCGTAGGCTTGTTTGCAAAGAAGAAACCTGTCGCTTTGCTTCAGCAGCCGTAATTGCACCGGAGTTATATCTAACTTCAATCGCGTCAAGCTTGCGCCTCACCATCCGTGAATAATTATCATGGCTACCACAATGGTAGACTTTTTTCCCATTTGCGGCGGCTTGGCTTTGGCTGTCAGGCACCAACAATCCGTTTGCAGCCTTGTCTCGCTGTCCTTGCAAGCCGATTTTATCCAAGAATGATTTCTTTTGCCCCCATATCTCTTCCGGAATCAGGTGGTGCGCTTGATGGTGATCTCCAACAGGGCCGCCAAGTGCGGCATTGAGCACGGAGCTACTGAGCCCCAGTGGATCTATCCAATCAATAGGATTCACGCTGTATTGGTAGACGTTCTCCCCACCCGCCAACCCAATCGGATCATTCGATACAAACCGCCCCACATCCGGATCGTAGTACCGGAACCGATTGTAATGCAGCCCCGTCTCCGCGTCGAAGTACTGGCCCTGGAACCGCAAAGGCTGCACCTGGGCGTGCTCGAAGGTAGCCGGGTCGGCTAGCTGTCGTGCCTGTGCCGCGCCGTCCGCCGCAACCCACTCCACCGTGGCCGTATTGCCCCAGGTCTTGTAGCTGGCCTGCCAGACGATATCGCCGTTGGCGGCCGTCAGTTCCTGCGGCGTGCCCAGGTGGTCGCACTGGTACCAGGTGATGGTTACCGGGTTAAGGGGTGCTGCTGGCTGGCCTGCCTGGGCTTGGGCTGTCTGCTGGAGGAAGTCCGCATCGTCCGGTGCCAGGCCGTGTTGCTGGCTGTAGGTCGCCTGGGCCTGGTCGAAGAAGGCGATCCGTTGCGCCATCCAGTCGGCCGGCTGGGGTGGCGCCAGGGCGGTGTCCTGGGCAGCGGTACGCCAGCTTAGCCGGGCCAGCGGGATAAAGCTGTCTGGTTCGTAGACGGTGGTGTGGGTCTGGCTGCGCATGGCCGGGTCGGCGGCCTGCGGGTTGACCACGATTTCCTGCAGCAGCCGGTTGCCGTCCCACACAAACCAGGCGCTGTGGCCGGGAGGGGTGTGGGCGGGGGCGTCGGTGGGGGCGTCGGTGGGGGCGCCCGCAGGGGCTATCCAGTCGCGGCTCTGCCGGCTCATGCGGCGGCCCAGGGCGTCGTAGCCGTAGTGGGTTTCGGTGATCCGGTTGGCTTGGCCTGGACCCTTGCTGCGGGTGGTGGTGGCTTTCACCAGCTGGTGTTCGGCGTTCCACTCCAGTTGCAGCACGGTGCTGTTCTGGCTGCTGCCGCTGCGCTTTTCTACCAGGCGGCCGTGGCTGTCATAGCGGTAGCGCTTGTCTTCAAAGACGGTGACACGGTTGTCCTTGAGCGGGCTGTGGCTGTTGGCCGGCAGCAGGTTGTGGGCGGGGTCGAACTCAAACTGTTCGGCCAGCTTGGGCCCGGTGGTGAAGCGGATGCGGGAGAGGGCGTCGTAATGGTATTCGGTACGGCCACGGCGGGCGTCGTTGATCTCCAGCACCTGGCCGGCACGGTCGTAGCGCCAGTGGCGGGCGATGCGGCTGCCGTGCTGGGCGCCGACGCCGACCTGGGGCTGCTGGCCCAGCTTGCGGGCGCTGACGCGGTGGTCCAGCAGCCGGCCCATGGCGTCGAGCTGGAACTGGCTGTGCAGGCTGCCTTGGCTGCGGCTCACTTCGCGGTGCAGGGCGTCGCGCTCGATATCGGCGATCAGCTCGCCGTCGAGGTTGATCTGGTGCAGGTGGCCGCTGCCATACATCAGCCAGTTGAGGGTACGGCCATCGGGCAGGGTGGTGGCGATGCGGTTGCCCAGGGGGTCGTACTGGTGGCTCAACTGCTGTACCCGGGGTTGCCGCTTGCCTTCTTCGTCACGCCAGTGGGTGGTGTGGGTTTCCTGCAGCAGGTTGCCCAGCGGGTCGTAGGCGAAGTCGATGGCGGCGTCGGTGTTGCTGGTGCGGTGCAGTTGCCCGGCGGGGTCGTACTGGTAGCGGGTGCGTTGCAGTGCCTGGCCGCTGGCCTGGGTATGGCGGGCCAGCAGTTGGCCCAGGGCGTCGCGCTCGAACCGGGTGAGGATGCTGTCCGGGTGGTGGGCCGGCAGTTCGCGCTGGGCCATGAGCTGGCCGGCGGCGCTGTAGGCGTAGGCGCTGAACTTGCCTTCGAAGTTGGTTTCGGCCACCAGCCTGTCCAGGGCGTCGTACTGGAACTGCCAGGGGGTGCCGTTCTGGTTGATCAGGCCCACCAGGCGGCGGTGGGTGTCGTAGCGGTATTCCAGCCGGCCACCCAGGGCGTCGATGCGGGCGGTGGGTCGGTTGTCGGCGTCCAGCTCGTAGCGGGTGCGATGGCCCAGGGCGTCGATGTGGGCGATCAGGCGGCCGGCTGGGTCGTACTCAAAGCGTTCGCTACCGCCATCGGGGTAGTCGATGGACTGCACCCGGCCGGCCATGTCGTAGTGGTAGGTGGTGGTGGCGCCCAGGGCGTCGGTCTGGCTGCTGAGCCGGCCACGCTCGTCATAAGCGAAGCGGGTGGTTTGCTGCGAGCAGTCGGTATAGGCGGTCAGCAGGGCGCGCTGGTCCCATTCCAGCCGCTTGTTGCCGCCCTTGGCGTCGATGATGCGTATGGGCAGACCGCGTGAGTCCAGCTCGAAGCGGGTGGCGTTGCCGGCAGGGTCGATCTCGCCGATCAGGTTGCCACGTGCGTCGTATTCCAGGCTGGTAGCATGGCCCAAGGCGTCAATCAGCTGGGTGGGGAGTTCCAGTTCGCTATGCCAGAGCACCTGGGTGCTGTGGCCCAGGGCGTCGGTCACTGCCAGGGGGCGGCCTTTGCCGTCCAGGGTGTAGCGGGTGGTGGTGCCGTCCGGGTCGATGGTGGCCACAAGGTGGCCGTATTGATTGAGCTCGAAGACGGTGCGGCCGCCCAGCGCGTCGGTCAGGCCGGTCCAGCGGCGTTTGTCGTCGAAGTGGTAAAGGGTGGCCCGCTCGTCGGCGCTGCCCTGGGCTTCGATCACCTTGGTGTGGCCGCTGCTGTATTCGAAGACCCATTGCTGGCCGACGTTGCTCCAGTGGCGTATGACCTTGCCACCGGCGTCGTAGCGGTCGTATTCATAATAGGCCTGCAGTGCGCCAGGTATGGTATGGCCGACCATGATGTGGTCGCGCCATTGGTAGCGCCGGGCCTCGCTGCCGTCGCGCACCACGCTGATCAGGTCGCCTTCCGGGCTGTATTGGTAGGCCACCAGCACCTGCGCCTGCAGGGCGATCTGGTCGCGTTGGGCGATCTCCAGCCGTGCCATCACGCTATCGGCGATCTGCTGGCTGCGGAGTTCGGCAGCTATCGCGCTACCGCTGGCGCCCTGGTTGGGGCTCAGCCCGCATAGCAGGCTGACGCGCAGCAGGCGGCCTGCCGGGCTGTAATCCAGATGCAGGGCTTCGCCGGTGCTGTCCATCAGGTAGCAGGGCTGGGCTTGCAGGGCGGGCTTGGGGTCCTTGGGGCGGGCGGCGATGGGCTGGTATTCCAGTCCGATGCGGTTGTCGTTGGCATCGGCCAGGCCGCTGCACAGCCACTGATCCAGTCTTTGCGGGTGGCGTTGGCCAAAGAACAGGCGCGAGCCATCGCCCGATACCAGGCTGTATTCGCCTGCGGCGCTGCGTGCCAGGGTGATCTGCTCATAACGCGAGAAGAAGCTGCGGCCCGGTGCCACGCGGGGGAAGCGGATGCGGCGGCCGGTGGTTTCGACCAGTTCCATCACTTCGCCGCCGTCGCTCTCTTCCAGCCGCATGCCGTACATCACGGCCCAGCCTTGGCCAAACCAGCCGGTTTCGCGGCTATTGCTGGCGTAATTGCGCTGCCATACCAATGGCAGGGGGCCGGGCAGGCTGAAGTCCAGCTCGCTTTCGCCAGCCAGTACCTTGCAACCCAGCACCGGGTTGACCGGGCTGCCGGTCGTGGGGCACAGCGGGCAGACCTCGCCATCGCCATCGGCCTTGCCCTTGTTGTGGGAGTCCTTGTTGGCGGGTGGGCTGGGGGCGTCGCCTTCCTGCTTGGGTGCGGCCGGTCCTTTCTCTGGGGTCTTGTCCTGGCCCTTCTGGCGGCGTTCTTTCAGTTTCTTAATCACATCCTTGAAGGAATCACCGTCCTTCAGGCCCAAGCCCTTGAGCTTCTTGGCCAGGCCTGCGCCCAGATCCATGACCTTACCGCCGGCTTTGGCTGCCTTGGCGGCTTTTGCGCCGGCTGCGGCGGCATTGGCGGCGCCACCCGATACCAGCGCAGCCGCCACCTGTATGGCCACTTCGGTCATCAGGCCGCCCAGTGCCTCGCCCATGGCTTCGGGTTTGTCGGCGATATCCTGCATCTGGGCGGCCAGCGCGCACAGTGCTTCCTCGCCCAGCTCGCTGGCCAGGTCTTCTATGCCGTTGACGATGTCGTCGATGGACAGCTCTTCATTAACGATGGCGCTGCCCACCTCGGCGACTTCGCGCACGGTGCCGGTGATGGCATCTGCCACCGAGTTGACCGCGCCCTTGATGGCCCTGCCGGCAGACTTGAGCCCCTCCCAGGAGAACAGGCTGGCGGCGGCGCTACCCGCATCGGCCGCCATGTCGCCATAGCCCTTGACGGTATCCAGTGCACCCGTGCCGATATCCTTGACGAAACCGCCGGGCCGTTCGCTCAGTTGGTTTTTGGAGCCCTGCTTCAGCCGCTCGAACTGTACCCGCAGCATGGCCAGGCATTTCTGCGAGGGGCTGCCGGCGTTGACGGCGGTGTAGACCTTGGCCTTGGCATTGCCATTGTTGATGGTGCCGGCATGCTGGTGGTGTATCTGCCAACCTGGCCCCACCTTCACCGTGCTGCTTTTCTCGGTGGTCTTGAACTTGCCGTTCCAGGTCTTGGAGGTCTTGCCTACGCCACCGGGTGGGCCGCCCAGGCAGTGGGGCACGTGCGAGGTACTGATGTAGAGCGGGTACTGGTTGCCGTTGCCGTGGCTGGCCGTATCCACCGCCGTATCAAACGTGGCGTAGGTCACAAACGGCAGCAGGATCATCGGCTTGCTGGGGTCCGGCGCAATCATGTCCGGTTCGCAGGCGATGGCCGAGTGCTCGACGCGTTTCTCGGCGATGTATTCATTACCCATGTTTGACTACCTATGTTCACTACTTAGGGCAGCTAACAAAACCGGTCGGGCTTGATGGTGCGAATGGGTCGTACCCAGGTGTTGTCTAGGTGCGTTCGCCCAGCCAGAACTGCGACACAAGGTTTTGTCAGCGCCCCGGATTATTCGGCGGAGACGCTGGCGCAGCAGCGGATCAACTGATGACTTCGATCTGTAGTTCCGGCCCCAGCTCGTCCAGCTGGACGATGCGGCGCCAGGTCAGCTCCAGCACGCGGGCATCCAGATCGACCAGCACGGTGTCGATGTCCATATCGAGCGACATGCTCAGGTCCGTGGGACTGCGCAGGAACAGGAATGGCCGGCTGCGTGGCAGCACATACTCCTGCCGCCCTTCGGGCAGCAGATTGGCCAGAACCAGGGTTTCGCCGCCCTTGAGCGCAAACGGCAGCCATTGATCGGCCGGTGCCTGCTGCCAGTGCGCCATGTCGAAATCGCTGGGATAGCCTTGCTGCTCGGGCTTGATCGGCGCCATGCCATCCAGGTATTGGGTACGGCCCCGCCACCAGGCCGGGAAGGCACCCAGGCCGGCTGGCGCGATATCCTCGCCTGGCGTACCGATGGCCTGCTGCGGATACTCGATACGTGGTGCCTGCAGGGTGTCGAGCTGTGCTACTCGCTCGTCCAGTGCCTTGCGCTGCGCCTTGGTCAGCGTGATGTGGGGCTGCTCGCCCAGCCAGCCAGTGCCAGCGGGGTTCAGGCCATAGGCCGCCACGGTCATCTCACCCTGCTCATTCAGCAGTTCAAAGTGTCCACCATAGGCGTGCTCATACAGCAGCGGTGTGCTGGTGGTGGGTTCGGCATCGGTCAGCTTCCAGCGGCCCAGCAGGGTTTTCTGCCAGCGGCGCGGGCCATACAGGCGCAGGGCTTTTTTCCAGTCGCCGATGGCGATTCCCGCCAGCCAGCTGTCGCTGGGCTGGGCTATCTGCGCCGTGCCGGTCACGATGACCTCACATTTGGGCTTGTAGGGTATCAGATCAGTGGGCAGCAGCACGCTGCTGCGGTCCCGTTCGCCCAGATGGACATCGCCCAACCGCACAGGCCGCTGCTGGTGCAACTGCACCACCGCACCGGTATCACGCAAGCCGTACGACTGCTTGAGCACGACGATCTGATAACGGCGGCCATTGAACAGCATGTGTTCAAAGCTGAATACGCTGAACGGCGTGGTGTTGATGGTTTCGACACTCATGGCTTAGTTCACGTCAATCAGCTTGCCATCCAGATCCACAATATCGCTGCCCACGATATTGACCTTCTTGCCGTTCAGACTAATGCTGCCGTCCTGGTGCATGGTCAGCGTGGAGGCGCCTGTCTTGAGGGTAATGGACTCCCCGGCCTCCAGCGTGATGCCCTTGCCAGCCTGCAGGTGATAGGTCTGGCCCACATTGGCCTTCCACGAGACTCCCACCGAGTCCATGCGGCCCAGCACCACATTGCTGACCATGGCCGCGCCGACGTTGATGTTGTACGCCGCGCCGATGTTGACCATCTTGGCGAGGCCGACATTCTCCATAAAGGCCAGGCTGATGGTTTCGCGCTTGAATGCACCAATCTGTATCGTGTGGTTCTTGCCTATGGTCTGGCTGCGGCTCTGGCCTATGGTGACGGTCTCGTTCTTGCCCACGTTCTCTGTACGGTTGCCACCGATGGTGATGGTCTCGTTCTTGCCCACATCCTCGGTACGGTTTTCACCGATGCTGATGGTCTCGTTCTTGCCCACATCCTCCGTGCGGTTGTCGCCAATCGAGATCTTCTCGTTGTGGTCCACCCGCTCGGTGCGGTCGTTGTGCACCGTGATGGTCTCGTTGTTGTCCACCGTCTCGGTACGGTCATGCTTCA
>NZ_BSOG01000003.1 GCF_030160395.1 Chitinimonas prasina | reverse complement strand
AACTATACGCACCCTCCCCGAACACGTCAACACCTCCTCCGCAAAATTCCGCTACTTTCCGCACCAACACGCCTAAGTCGCTGATCTGTAATATCTCCGCAACACCCTCTTTTTATCGCTTCACAGCCAAAACCCGCGCTAACTCGTACGCAGCGGAACATCACGCCCTGCAGAAAAACCGAGAAAACCCAAAAAACCATGCAAAACGCCCCGCAAGCGGGGCGTTCGGGGGTGTGGTGATCGAAATTTACTATATAAGCTTAGTGAACGCGCGAATAGCATGGGCCACTTGAAAATCACAAGCCCCGCCCACAACTTAAGCAGCAGAGAGGCTGCAACTGCGCAGCCAACCCGAACATACCGTCAGGAAAACGTATGCCTACCATCACCATGTACAGCACAGGCGTCTGCCCCTATTGCATACGTGCCGAACAGCTACTCAAGAGCAAGGGCGTTGCCATCGACGAGAAGGTACGTGTGGACCTCGATCCCGCCCGCCGCGATGAAATGATGTTACGCACCGGTCGCCGCACCGTGCCACAGATCTATATCGACGACTTCCACGTAGGGGGCTACGACGACTTAGCCGCACTGGATCACGCCGGCAAGCTCGACACCCTGCTTGGTCGCTAAACATGGCATATGCTGTCTGAATCTGCGATGATTCGCCCGCCATTTCTTATCAACAGTTCAATCGTTTTCAGCAGGAGTCGCCATGAGCGATCAGCAAGCACAACCCGTTTTCTCCATCGAAAAACTCTTCGTCAAAGACCTGTCGCTGGAAGTCCCCCACGCACCGCAGATTTACCTCGAAGCCAATCAGCCTGAAATCGAAATGCAGCTGCATACCGAGAGCAAGGCTATCGACGAAGGCTATTACGAGAACATGCTCACCGTCACCGTGACGGCTCGCGTGGGCGAGAAGACGGTATTCCTGGCCGAAGTGGCCCAAGGCGGTATCTTCCAGGTGCGCAACATCCCCAATGAAGATCTCGAGCCCATCCTCGGTATCGCCTGCCCTAACATCCTTTTCCCGTATGTGCGCGAAGTGGTGTCGGATCTGATCAACCGTGCCGGCTTCCCGCCCGTCATCCTGGCACCCATCAATTTCGAACAGCTGTACAGCCAGCGTCAAGCTCAGGCAGCCAGCCAAGATGCGCCCGCAACTGTTCAGTAAGTATCTGGCAGCCAGCCTTGCTGGCCTGGCCGCCCTCTCCGCCACCGCGCTGGAGTTCCGCTCGGTGGCGGAACACGGCGCGGTTTTTTATGATGCCCCCTCGCTCCAGGCCAAGAAGCTGTTCGTCGCCAGCAAAGGCTTGCCGGTGGAAGTGCTGGTCGACAATAAGGACTGGCTAAGGGTGCGCGATCAGTCGGGTACGCTGGCCTGGGTGGCCAAAGCCACGCTCAGCGCCAAGCGCAATGTCGTCATCGCGGTAAACCGGGCCGAGATACATGGTGCCGCCGACCTCAAGTCTCCCCTGTTGTTCGTCGCCGACAAGAGCGTCATTTTCGAACTGCTCGAGACCGGCAAGACGGGCTGGGTCAAGGTCAGGCATCGCGACGGCGCGCAAGGCTATATCCGTATAGAAGAGGTCTGGGGCCTATGAAACTTACCGTATTGGGCGCTGGTGCCTGGGGTACCGCGCTGGCCATGAGCTTTGCCGAGCGGCATCAGGTCACCCTATGGGCCCGCAATGCCGAGCAAATTGCACAGATGCAGCAGGCCGGCGAGAACAGCCGCTACCTGCCCGGCCAACGCTTCCCCGCCGGCCTGGCCCTGGAATCAGACCTGCCGCGTGCGCTGGCAGGCACCGAGCTGGTCTTGATCGTCACCCCGACCGCCGGCCTGCGGCCCTCGCTGCGCGCCCTCACGGCACTGGGCAACCAGGCGCCCGTACTATGGGCCTGCAAAGGTCTGGAGGCCGACACCCAGCAACCGGCCCATGAAGTCGCCGATGCCGAACTGCCACCCTCGGTGCCGCGCGGCATACTCACCGGCCCGAGCTTCGCCCAGGAAGTGGCCGCCGGCCTGCCCGCCGCGCTGACCCTGGCCTCGGAGGACGAAGTCTTCGCCGGCAGCATGGCGGCCTCCCTCAATTCCAGCAAGCTGCGCATCTATTCCAGCACCGATATCATCGGCGCCGAGATAGGCGGCGCGGTCAAGAACATTATGGCCATTGCAGCCGGGGTCAGCGATGGCCTGAAGCTGGGCCACAACGCCCGGGCTGCCTTGCTGACGCGCGGCCTGGCCGAAATCACCCGCTTTGGCGTGGCACTGGGCGCCCGTCCGGAAACCTTTACCGGCCTGTCCGGCCTGGGCGACTTGATACTCACCTGTACCGGCGACCTATCGCGCAACCGCAAAGTGGGCCTGTTGCTGGCCGAAGGCAAACCACTGGCCGAGATCATCCAGAACCTGGGGCATGTGGCCGAAGGCGTCAATACCGCCCAGGCGGTGCAGCAGCAAGCCTTGCGCCAGCAGGTCGAGATGCCAATTACCGCGGCTGTCTGCCGCATGCTGTTCGACGGCCTACCCGCCGCAGAAGCCATTGCCGGCCTCATGGGCCGTGGCGTCAAAAAGGAAGCTGCCTGAGCATGCCCTGACCGCGTCAGCCAAGCAGCATCCCGCGTGCCATCAAGCGTACAACAGCAGCGCTAAGGCTGACGCGGCAGCCTGCCGCAGCAATTTCCAGCTCAGAAAGCCCACTAGACATGCCATCCCACCTGCTTCAAACTTACCGTGGCGCATGCCACTGTGGCGCAGTCCAATTCGAAGTCGAGACAGACTTCCCTGAACTGACGATGTGCGACTGCTCCATTTGCAAGAAGAAGAACGCACTCATGGTCAAGGTGCACGAGCGCAGCTTCAAACTCCTTGCCGGCGACGACTCGCTCACCGAGTATCAGTTCCACACCAAGACAGCACGACACTTCTTCTGCAAGGTCTGCGGTATCTATCCCTTCCACCGCAAGCGCGTCACCCCCGACCATCTTGGCATCAACGTTCACTGCCTTGAGGGCTTCAACCCTGAGGGCATACCCGTTCGCCAGGCAGTCGGCGCCGCCATGTCATAAGCAGCCCAAGCATCCTGAGGCGTCCATCCGCCACCCGGTGTCACTCCCCCGGGCAATCTGCTAGCGCAGCCGCCGATGACGCCCTCAACGGGTACTTTATAAGGCCGCCAGAAACCGCCGCTGCGCCGCCACGAATTCGCCTTCGTGCGAAATAAAGGGCGCGTGCCCGGCTCCCTGATGCAGCACCAGCTCCCCCTGCATTGCCTGCGCCAACCAACGGCCAGCCTCTGGCGGCGTCATGCGGTCACGCTCACCAAACTGCAGCAGAACCGGGCACTGCACCTCGGCCATGCGTGGGCGCAGATCAGCCTGCTGCAATATGCCCAAGCCGGCCATCAGCGCCGCCCGCTGCGGTGCCGGCCGCGCCGCCAGGCTGGCTTGCAGGGCCCGCAGCACACTGCGGCCATCCTGGCTGCCCATCACCTGCAGCGCCAGGAACATATCCAGGGTAGCCGCATAGTCGCGCGCCAGACTGTCGGCAAACGCCGTCAATGTCTCGGCGGGCGTTGCACTGGTCCAGTCCGGCCGCTGCATGAAACAGGGCGAGGAGGCGCACAGCGTCAACGAGCGTACCTTGTGGGGCGAGCGCAGCGCCCATTCCGTCCCGACGGCGCCCCCCAGCGACCAGCCCAGCACATGCACCGGCAAGGGGAAGGCCTCATCCAGCGCCGACGCCAGGGCCGGCAAGTCGTAGGGATGCACCATGTCGCTGGCGCCACAGCCGGGCAGATCGACGATATGCACGCAGAAATCCGCCGCCAGTTGCTCGGCAGTCCGCTGCCACACCGCACCATGTATGCCCCAGCCGTGTATCAAAACCAGATCCGCCCCCTGGCCCAGGGTTTCCATATACAAAGACATGCCTAATTACCATCCAGTTCAAGCAAGGCGGCAAGCAGGGCCGCCACATCCGTCGTCTCATGCGCAGCAGATAGCGTCACCCGCAGCCGGGCGGTTGCCACCGTAGGCGGGCGTATCGCCGCCACCCAGATACCGCGCTCCCATAGCTGCTGCGATAGCCGCAATGCCTGCTCGCTGTTCGACACCACGATGGGCTGTATGGCGCTTTCCGACGGCAGCAACGCATAGCGGCTAGTTCGCAGACCCTCGCGCAGTTGGGCGATATGCGCTTGCAGGCGCTCACGCCGCCAACCCTCTGCCGCCATGACCGACAGCGAGGCACAGGCGGCCTGTGCAATGGCCGCCGGTGCAGCCGTCGTATAGATCGCCGTATGGGCCTTATTGATCAGCCACTCGATGACCGCCGTCTCGGCGGCCACCAAGGCCCCGGCCACGCCCGCCGCCTTGCCCAGGGTGGCCAGATAGATAAGCCGCGGGGAGCGCAGCCCCCAGTGCGCCAAGCTGCCACGGCCCCCACCCAGCACACCAAAGCCATGGGCGTCATCTACATACAGCCAGGCGTCGTAGCGCTCTGCCAGCGCTAGCAAGGCAGGCAAGGGCGCCATATCGCCATCCATGCTGTAGACCGCATCCACGGCGATCAGCTTGCGCCGCGCCGTGCTTGCCGCCAGCAAGTGCTCCAATGCCGCCAGGTCGTTGTGGGCAAAACGGCGAAAATCTGCCCTGCTCAATACACAGGCGTCGTTGAGCGAGGCGTGGTTGAGCTTGTCGGCAAACACCGCATCACCCCGACCCATCAGCGCCGTGATCACCCCAAGATTGGCCATATAGCCTGTCGCAAACCCGAGTGCCACCGGCAAACCCAGCCAGGCCGCAAACCGCTGTTCCAGCTGCTCATGCGGCAGCTGGTGGCCGCAAACCAGGTGCGATGCGCCGCTGCCTACGCCATAGGCCTCCACCCCCGCCTGCACGGCCACCCGCAAGCGCACATCATTGGCGAGGCCCAGATAGTCGTTGCCACAGAAATTGAGCAGGTGCTTGCCGTCCACCTCCAGGCGGGCTGCCTGCGGCGAGCTCACCACACGGCGACGGCGACGCAGATGGCCCGCGTCCAGCGCAAGCAATCCCGCCTCCAGCTCATCCAGCATAGTGAATCGATCAGTCATGGCTGGCATTTTATACCGCCGTTGCCACACACCACGGCAGCTCTGTTATCTTTCTGCCTCATCAAAAAGACTTGCCCATCTTCAGGAGGCACACATGTCCGACCCAAACATCAATCCCTACGCCAGCCAGACCGTCAACCTGGACGACGATCCCCGTACCGGTGAACTCGCCAGTCGCTGGACACGGTTATGGGCTGCACTGATTGATGCGCTGATCAATATGGCCTATGCCATCCCCCTGGCTTTTGCCTTTGGCACCATGCAGCTGGCCATGAAGGGGCAAACACCCTCGTTCGGCACCACCTTGATGCTGGCAGGCCTGGGCTTTCTGTGTTTTGTCGCCATCCATGGCTACCTGCTGCATACCAAAGGCCAGACAGTGGGCAAGAGCCTGCTGGGCATACGTATCGTCAGCACCAGCGACCAGCCTGTGCCCCTGGCCCAGCTGCTGCTGCGCCGCTACCTGCCCATCTCGGTTGTGGCCATCATTCCGGTAGTGGGCGGCATTCTCACGGTCATCGACGTGCTGTTCATCTTCCGCGATGACAAGCGCTGCATACACGACATGATTGCCGACACCAAGGTTGTCAACGCCGCCTAAACCAATATATCGAGCACCCGCATGCAAGCCATACGCACAGCCCTACCTGATGTCGTCATCCTGGAGCCCAAGGTCTTCGGCGATGAACGCGGTTTCTTCTACGAGAGCTTCAACGCCCGGCTGTTCCGCGAGCTGACCGGCAGCGATGTCGAGTTCGTGCAGGACAATCACTCGAAATCAGTCCGAGGTGTGTTGCGCGGCCTGCATTACCAGTTGCAGCAAGCCCAGGGCAAACTGGTTCGGGTTGCGTCTGGCGAAGTACTGGATGTCGCAGTGGACATACGCAAGTCCTCCCCTACCTTCGGGCAGTGGGTGGGCGTGCGCCTGTCGGCCGAAAACAAGCGCCAACTCTGGGTGCCTGCAGGCTTTGCCCACGGTTTCGTGGTCTTGAGCGAGACCGCCGAGTTTCTCTACAAAACCACCGACTACTACGCCCCTGCGCATGAGCGCTGCATCGCCTGGAACGACCCGGCACTGGCCATAGACTGGGAGTTCGACGGCGAGCCGCAATTGTCCGGCAAGGATCAGCAGGGCAAACTCCTGGCCGACGCCGACCTGTTCGACTAAGCGCCATTGAGCACGACAAGCCCAGCCCGCCCCAGGCGAGCTGGGCGCCGTCGTCACCACCCCTGCTCATCACTGCAATGGCCAAACGGAGCGCCACAGTCCACGCTAAGTACCGCTTCAGCGCCTGCGATGAACCTGCATCGCTGAAAAGCTGAAGCCCACTCAAAAAGACGGCGCGCGCCAGAGGCTACCAGGCGCAAGCTCAGGCATCCCACAGCATTGCCGTGGGTCCATGGCAGATGCTCAGAGTTTCATCAGCAACTGCAGCAGCCACATCGCCAGTATGGCCAGCTGCCCCAGGAAACAACCCAGCCTAAGCCACACTTGCCAGGCCCGCGTACCACTCAGGTGTACCAGCGACTGGCTCACCCGCAGCCCCAGCAGCAGAGGCGCCGCCGCATCAGTGACGGCAGTCTGGCCGGTGGCAATGGCATACAGCAGCACGGTGGCCACCAAGGGCAGGTTCTCGATGCAGTTGCCATGCACCCGCACGATACGCTCGGCCAGATCCCCCAGGCCCTTGTTGTCGGCAGTAAAGCCGTTCACCGCCCGCTCTCCCCGCAGCAGGAACAAGGCCCGGTGATTGATCAACAACAGCACCATCAGCACACACCAGCCGGCGTAGCCCAGCAAGGCCACCGCAGTGGGATTCATACCTACTCCTTCATCTATTGCGTCACGGTTAAAGCGCCTTCACCACCCATTTGAGGGTTGCGTCATCGGGGTGGGGGCGTATATCAAAACCCAGTTTCTTCATCAAACCCAGCATGGCCGTGTTGGACCCCAGGATATCGCCCTCTATCGACGACAAACCAGTATCACGGGCTGCCTTGAATAGCGCCTCCATCAATTGAACGCCCAGGCCCTTGCCCTGCCAACGATCGGCAATGGACACCGCAAACTCGCAACTGGCGGCATCGGGGTTGGCGGTATAGCGGGCCACACCGGCGATGCGCTCACTGCCATCCTCCGTTACGGTGGCCGCCACTGCCATCTCGCGCGCGTAATCGAGCTGGGTAAAACGCACCAGCATGCCGGGCGACAATTGCTTCAGCGTGCTCATGAAACGGTTGAAGCGGCTCTCATCCGATAGTTCCACCCTTACAAAATACTGCAGCTCATCCGCATCTTCCGGCCGCACTGGGCGGAGCACACAGGCCATGCCGTCCTTCAACTGGCCGTGGGTGATCAGATGTGCCGGGTAGGGGTGCACCGCCATATGGCTATAACGGCGGAAGCCCGGCGGCAATGCCGCCACGACTATGCTGGCATCCACGGCAACCGCCCCGTGTTCATCCACCACGACCGGGTTCAGATCCAGCTCCACCATCTCCGGCAGCTCACACACCATCTCGGACAAACGCAGCAGTATCTGCTTGACCGATTCGACATCGGCCGCCGGATGGTTGCGGAACGGCCCCAACGCCCTGGCCACCTTGGTGCGCTTGATCAGGTTGCCGGCAATCATGTCATTGAGCGGTGGCAAGGTCACCGCCACATCCTCGAATACATCCACCGTCAGGCCGCCAGAGCCAAAGGCAATGATGGGCCCGAACACCGCATCACGCGCCACCCCCAGCATCAACTCCCGGCCATGGCGCTTGCCATGCATCTTCTGCACCACCAGCCCATGCACGCTGTCCGCCGGCAAGCGCTGCCGGGCGTAGGCCAGCATGGCCTCGGCATTATCGGCCACCTGCTCCAGCGAATTGAGATTGAGCAGCACGCCGTCGATATCGCTTTTATGTATCAGGTTGTCGGCATCGATCTTCAAGGCCACCGGCAAGCCGATACGGGCAGCAGCCGCCACCGCCTCCTCCGGCGTCGCCGCTGGCAGGGTGGGGGGATGGGGAATATGGAATGCATCGAGCACCACCAGCGACTCCGCCGTGGTCAACAGGCTGCGTCCAGCCGCCAGGGCACCCGCTATTACCTGCCTGGCCTGGGCCACATGGGGCTCGCTACGGCTGCTGAGCGGGCCGGGGGTCTGCAGGCTCAGCTCCTGTATGTAATTCCAGGCCGCCAGGCTGGCAAACGCCTCCACCGCATGCTCGGGCGAGAAGAAATACGCCATATGGGCCCGATCCAGCAACTTGCGGGACAAGGCGATCTTCTTGTCCCCCAGCCAGACCAGCATCAATAGCTTGTCGGTCTTGCGCCGCAGCGCGATCATCCGCTCCGCCGTGGCAAGATGATCCGTCCCCGCCTGCGGGGTCAGCACCACGAGTACGCCATCCACATTCGGGTCAGCCAGACAGGCCTCGGCAGCCACCAGAAAGCGCTCTGGCGGCGCATCGCCCAGAATATCCACCGGGTTATCGTGATTGCCTATGGGCGGCAGCGTTTGATCCAGGTAGGCCACCGTGGCTGCATCCAGCCTGGGCATCTCCACCCCCAGCTCGCGCGCTCTGTCCACCGCCATACGACCGGCGCCATAGCCATTGGAAATCACCGCCAGCCGGCGGCCGCGCGTGCGGTAGTTGGCCGCCAGCATGCGGATGGCGATGCTCATGTGCACCATGGTGGGCACCCGCAACACGCCTACCCGGCGCAATGCGGCATCAAACGCATCGTCCCGCCCTATCAGCCGGTAAGAATGCGTACGGGCGGCATGGTCTGTTGGGTTGGGGTCACGTCCCACCTTGAGGCAGACCACCGGCTTCTGTCGTGCAGCGGCACGCAGCGCGCTCATAAAGCCACGGGCCTCGCCTACATCCTCCAGGTACAGCAAAATGCCCCGTGTCTGGGAGTCCTGCGACAGAAAGTCCAGTATCTCGCCAAAGTTCACATCCGCCGCCGCCCCCATGGAGACCACGGCCGAGAAGCCCACCTCATGGGCTTCGGCCCAATCCAGAATGGCACTGGCCACCGAGCTGGACTGCGACACCAGGGCCAGATTGCCCGGCTTCACATGCCCCTGGTAGTTGGCAGCAATCAGCCCCTGCGATGGCCGCATCATGCCCAGCAGGTTGGGGCCCAAGAGGCGCACACCGTATTGCCGCGCCATGGCCACCGCCTCTTCCAGCAGGGCGCGATTGCTGGAATCCACCGCCACAAAATCGCGCGACAGCACCAGCGCCATCTTCACCCCACGCTCGCCGCACTCCCGCATCAACCCCGGCAGGGTGCGGGCCGACGTGGTGATGACAGCCAGGTCTATCTCATCGACCGGCACCGCCGCGATGCGGTCGTACACCCGCTCGCCAAACACCGCGCCATGCCGCAGGTTCACACCAAACAGAGCGCCCTTGAAGGGTGCATCGAGCAGGTTGCGGAACACGCGGGCACCAACCGAATCCGTGGTTTCGGATGCACCGATCACCACGATATTGTTCGGCTGGAACAGCGGGCTGAGGTAATGCGCCTTCATTGCGGTCCAGCGCTCCATGGAGCCATCCCATCTCGTGTGGTTGTAGCGGGCAATTACAGTGTAGCCGCTGCCCAGGCAAG
Source organism: Chitinimonas prasina (assembly GCF_030160395.1). Lineage (GTDB taxonomy): Bacteria > Pseudomonadota > Gammaproteobacteria > Burkholderiales > Chitinimonadaceae > Chitinimonas > Chitinimonas prasina. The sequence continues at coordinate 386,728 of NZ_BSOG01000003.1, read as the reverse complement.
GCTAGTGACGCTATCGCCGCCCAGCATGTAGCCCAGGCATACCGCAAAGGCCCTGAACCTGCCTGCAGCCCCGTCCTCGCTACAGACGGGCATCAGGCCGGCACATCAAAGCCCGCAGCCTCTATGGCAGCGCGTATTGCAGCCACCGTGGCCTGCTGTGGCTCGAATACTACGGTCGCTTCTGCCTCCGCCAGGCGCACCTGTACGGCACTCACGCCAGCCACCGCCTTGACGGCGCGTTCCACCGCCGCCACGCAACCACCGCAGCTCATGCCTTCCACCTTGAATACCTGTTCCATCACTTGCTCCTTTGCCTATCGCTACGGACTTGACCTGAGTACCAAGCCTATCACCACGCCGTCCCCTGCCATAGTGCAGCAATCTTCCGCGCACGTTGTGGTCAACAGAGCCGATACCGGGCGGGTATAATCCTTCCGCTAATTAAATCTCTCCTGCATTGAACCAAGGACAAACCATGAATCTCGACCGCGTATCTGCTGGCAAGGACGTACCGAACGACTTCAACGTCGTCATCGAAATCCCCGCCAACGCTGCCCCCATCAAGTACGAACTGGACAAGGAAACCGGCGCCATGTTCGTAGACCGTTTCATGGGCACCGCCATGTTCTACCCATGCAACTATGGCTACGTACCGCAGACCCTCAGCGAGGATGGCGACCCGGTTGATGTCCTGGTTGTCACCCCCTTCCCCCTCAGCCTGGGCGTGGTGGTGCGCTGCCGTCCGCTGGGCGTGCTGAAGATGGAAGACGAGGCCGGTATCGATGCCAAGCTGATCGCCGTACCGGTGGACAAGCTCTGCCCCATGTACAAGGAGATCAAGTCCACCAGCGACCTGCCCCCGCTGCTGCTGGAACAGATCCGCCACTTCTTCGAGCACTACAAGGACCTCGAAAAGGGCAAGTGGGTCAAGGTGACCGGCTGGGACGGCATCGAAGCCGCCCAGAAGGAACTGGTCGACGGCGTAGCGCGCTACAAATAAGCCTGCTCAGTCACTTCCCGTAACGGCCGCCACAAGCGGCCGTTTTTCATTTCCATTCATCCCCTTGATCGACAGCTCGTCGCATCGCGCTGGCCCCCGCCCTTTCCTCTCTGGCATAACAGCCCGCGAAGAACCCAAGTCACTGATGGGCTGAACGGAACAGGCGTCAAGGAAACCCAGGCGCGGGACGTCAGTAAAGCCTGTGCCAACAGGCTCTCCCTGGCTGAACTCATACTCCGCCCTCCCGCTACGCTGGCGCTGGGTAGCCCACGAGCTGGCTTCGGCTTTTCAACAACAAAAAGCTCACCATAGGGGACAACACATGCAACTGACCCGCCTCACCTGCGCACTCGCGCTGGCACTGCCACTCAGCGCCCTAGGTGCACCCAAATCCGGCATAGACCTGAGCAACTTCGATACCAGCATACGCATACAGGACAATCTCTATGCTGCGGTCAATGGCGGCTGGGAGAAAAAGACCGAGATCCCGGCCGACCGCACCAGCTGGGGCGCCTTCCAGCAGTTGCGTGATCAGTCCGAGCAGCAAGTACGCGGCATCATCGAAGCCGCCGCCAAACAGGATGATGCCAACGCACGCCAGATCGCCGCGCTGTATGGCAGCTTCATGGATCAAGCCATGGTAGAGCAGTTGGGCAACAAGCCACTCAAGCCACTGCTTGAGCAGATAGCCGCCATCAACGACCAGGCTGGCCTGTTGACCGCGCTGGGACTATGGCAAAGCCGGGGCGTACGCCTGCCGCTGCGTATCAGCGTCGATCAAGACAGCAAGGACGCCACCCGCTACCTGCTGGATATCCGCCAGGGCGGGCTAGGCCTGCCCGATCGCGACTATTACAGCGAGCCAGATGCGCGTATGGCCGCAGCGCGTGCCGCCTACAAGACCTACCTGCAGACCCTGCTCATGCTGGATGGCGAAACAGCCCAGGACGCCAGCGCCAAGGCCGACGCAGTGATTGCCCTGGAGGGCAGGCTGGCACAAGCCCAGTGGAGCAAGGTCGACAATCGCGATCCCGAGAAAACCTACAACAAGCTTGACCGTGCCGGGCTCAAAGCCCTGGCGCCGCAGCTGGATTGGGACGCCTTCCTGGCCGCAGCGGGAGCGGCTCAGGCCACCGAAGCCAACATCAGCCAGCCGGGCTACATCAGCACCCTGGCCAAGCAGCTGCACAACGAGCCGCTGCCACTATGGCGGGACTACCTGCGTATACGGGTGCTGGATGGCTACGCCCCCTATCTGTCCAGCCCGTTTGCCGACGCCAGCTTCAACTACCACGACCACGCGATAGCCGGCGCCAAACAGCCACGACCACGCTGGAGACGTGGCGTAGAAATAGTGGAAAAGAATCTGGGGGAAGCCGTGGGCCAGCTCTATGTGGCGCAATACTTTCCGCCCCAGGCCAAGCAAAAGATGCAAACCCTGGTGGACAACCTGCTCAAGGCCTATGGCCAGAGCATAGACAAGCTGGAATGGATGAGCCCCGCCACCAAGCAGGCGGCCCAGGCCAAGCTAGCCAACTACACGGTCAAGATCGGCTACCCCAAGCGCTGGCGCGACTACAGCGGCCTGACCATCAAGCACGATGACCTGCTGGGCAATGTGCTGCGTGGCCACCAGTTTGACTATGCCCGCGAACTCGCCCACCTGGGCCAGCCCATAGACCGCGAGGAATGGGGCATGACGCCCCAGACGGTAAACGCCTATTACAACGCCTCCCTCAATGAAATCGTGTTCCCGGCGGCCATCCTGCAGGCCCCGTTCTTTGACGCCGAGGCTGACGATGCCGTCAACTACGGCGGCATAGGCGCGGTCATTGGCCATGAGATCAGTCACGGTTTTGACGATGAAGGCAGCATGTTCAACGGCCAAGGCAACCTGCAGAACTGGTGGCAGGCCAGCGACAAGGCCGCCTTTGGCAAGCTGGCAGAGCGCATGGTGGCGCAATACAGCCAGTACCAGCCCATAGCCGGCCGCTACGTCAACGGCAAACTGACGCTGGGCGAGAACATCGCCGATCTCTCCGGCCTGCAGATTGCCCACAAGGCCTATCTGCTCAGCCTGGACGGCAAGCCGGCACCTACGCTGGACGGCTATACCGGCGAGCAGCGCTTCTTTATCGGTTTTGCCCAGGTCTGGCGTAGCAAGACCCGCGAAGCCCGACTCCTGCAACAACTGACAACAGGCCCGCATTCGCCCGCCACGCTGCGCCCCATCGGCGCCGCCGTCAACAGCGATGCCTTTATGGAAGCCTTCAACGTCAAGCAGGGCGACGGCATGTTCAAACCCACCAGCGAGCGCATACGCATCTGGTAGGACACCAACGCTTCTTGGGGCCGCGCGAGCGGCCTTTTTTTGTTGGTCATGCCGCCTCCTTGTCCCACGCCCCACAAGCCGCTGCCCTTGCGCTATTCTGTGCTCCCCATCCGACACGGAAGACAGCCATGCGCTACCAGCCACTGGGCAGCAGCCAACTCCAGGTCAGTGCCCTCTGCCTGGGCACCATGACCTTTGGTGAACAGAACACCGAGGCCGAGGCGCACGCCCAGCTGGACCTGGCCTATGAGCGCGGCATCAATTTCATTGATGTGGCCGAGATGTACCCTGTCCCCGCCCGGGCAGAAACCCAGGGGCTGAGCGAACGCTACCTCGGCACCTGGCTGGCACGGCAACCGCGCGACAAGCTGATCATTGCCACCAAGGTGGCCGGCCCTGGCCGAGGGCTGCAATGGCTGCGCTCCCCCTTGCGTTGCGATGGCCCGCAGATTCAACAGGCCGTAGAGGCCAGTCTTCAGCGCCTGCGTACCGATTACATCGATCTTTACCAGTTGCACTGGCCTGCCCGTAGCGTCCCACTGTTTGGGGCCAGCCAGTACGAACCGGCCGATGAGCGCCACCAGCCCAGCCTGCACGAGCAACTGACTGCGCTGGGACGGCTGGTGGAGCAGGGCAAGGTACGCTATGTCGGCCTCTCCAACGAAACGCCTTGGGGTGTCTGCCAGTTCATCAAGCTGGCAGAGCAGCACGGCCTGCCCCGCGTCGCCAGCGTACAGAATGCTTTCAGCCTGGTGAACCGCAGCTTCGAGCAGGGCCTGGCCGAAGTCTGCCATCGCGAGCATGTGGGGCTGCTGGCCTATAGTGCGCTGGCCTTCGGCCACCTGAGCGGCAAATACCTGGATGACCCGCAGGCCGCCGGCCGTATCACCCGCTTTCCCGCTTTTGGCCAGCGCTATGGCAAGGAACAGCTCCCGCCTGCCATCGCCGCCTACGTCGCGCTGGCCCGAGAGCACGGTCTCAAGCCCGCCCAGATGGCCCTGGCCTGGGCGCAGCACCGCTGGTATGTCAGCAGCACCATCATAGGCGCGACCCAGTTGGGGCAGTTGGCCGAAAACCTCGACAGCACCGAACTGGTGTTGCCGCAGGCAGTGCTGGACGGAATAGAAGCTATCCACCGGCGCTACCCCAATCCAGCCCCTTAGAGCCTGTTCAAGATCATTGCGCCGTAAATTGCTGCGGCTCCTCGCGATACAGGGGGTTGGCCACTGTCACTGCCTGGAAATCCGGCGCCAGCAAGCTACGCGCCTGCTGGAATGCACTTACCGATTAGCGGCCCAGATCTGCCACATTACACAGAACAATGCAGCGCTCGGCCAGCGTGACCGCGAAACTGTGATACCGGATATATAGGCTGGGAGTAGAACGCCTTGACCCCGTTTTGCTCGCCCGTGTTGGTCAGAGCATCGATTCCGCCCTCCGCCAGCATCTGGTGCAGGCGCTCCTGCAGGGCAAAAATGGTTTGCACCGTCGAACCCGCCCCCCGCACCACTGCCACCACGATTTCAAACTCCAGGTCGGCATTGTCGATCTCGGAGATATATAGGAACTAAGCCCACCACCAGTGTCTCAGCACTGGCTGTGGGCCGACCCGGCAGCACCAAGCCGACAAGCAGCAGCAACAATCGCGTGATGGACTCCCCTCGCAGCCCCTTCAATAGTTGTCGTACTTTTTCTCAATGGCGAGGTATTCCCCGCTCTTGCGCAGCGCATCCAACCCCGCATCAAAGCGATCGCGCTGCTCGGCCAGCCTGAAGGCCACCTGGTAAGGCGTGGGGGGAAACAAAGTAAACCAGCTGACCGGTTGACGGGTATCCACCACGCCCGATACTTCGCGATTGAAGTATTGAATGATGCGTCTGTCACCCACTACCACATCGATGCGGCCCGAATACAGCAGGCGATTGCGGGCAATTTGTTGAGCTTCTTCCCGATACTGGGGATTGTTGGACGCCATGGCCTGGAACTCCGTGCCCAACAGGGTGCGAGCGCGCTGGAAGGCGCTGACCGAATAACCCCCAAGATCCGCAATGCTGCGCAGATTGAGCTTGCGTGAGGCCAGAGCAACCGCCACATTGTGGTATTCAATATACGGTTTAGAGTAATGGGCCGGCACGCCACTGCGGGTATTGGTCGTGGCAATGGCATCGATCTGGCTCATCTCCTGCATGCGATGCAGCCGTTCCATCGGTGCGAAGAAGGGTTCCACCTCGAAACCTGCCGCCATGGCAGCCTGCACCACGATATCGTATTCCAGCCCGCGTTTTTCCTGCTCAAAGATGTATGGTGGCTTATGGGTCCCAAAGCCTATGCGCAATTTCTCCGCCGCGCAGGTGCACGACAGTAGGAACAGGCTGACAAGTAGCAAATGACGGATCACGGCTTGGGCGGCTCTTTAACCTCAATCATTTCTTTATAGCGCAAGGGCGTGGCATCGCAGCGGCCAAAACAGACTTCAATCTGCTTCAGATTGCGCACCCGCCGCCCCTCCAGCATGGCGGGCCGCCATACCGCCCGACGAAATGCACCGATGGCCAGGTTGTTGAGTATCTCGTCCGCCGTGGATTCCACCACCTCGACACGGTCGGTCACACCAAACTCATCGACATAAACCGCCACCTTCACCCGCCCATCCAGTTTGGCGTGTCCCATGTCCAAGGGCGTATCGACCCGCACTTCCACCAACGATTCCGCCGCGACATCCACCTCCTCGCTGGTGTACCAGGTGGTATCGCTAGTGCCGCCAAACACCGCTATGGCGCTGGGCAAGGATGACACCAAGGCTACCTCGACCGGCTCGGCGGCAGGCGTGGGTGGCGCTACCGGCGCCGCAGGCTGTGGTTCAGCCATACCGGGCTGCGTCGGCAAGGGCGCCGGCGGGGCGGGCTGAGGCGCCACCCTGGCCGGCTTGGGCTGCAGTGTTACAACCAGTGCCCGGGCTTGGCGCCCCAGCCCTGTTACTGCTTCCGCCCCCAGCAGCGACAACAAGCTTGCATGCACCAGCGCTGAACCCGCCAAGGCATAGAGGAGTCGTCGCTGCATGGGCACGGCAATACGGCTTACTTGGTCTTCTTGGCCGACAGCTTGGCTTCAAACTCTTCCAGCGGGATGGCGCCCGATACCAGCTCGCCGCTCTCGAACACCATGGCAGGCGTACCATTGATGCCCAGCTTGTCCGCCAGCGCCACCGTGTCGGCCACCGGGTTAGGACAGCTATCGCTACCCTCGGGCAGCTTTCCTTCGAACATCCAGCCTTGCCAGGCCTTCTGCCGGTCTGCCGCACACCAGATCAGTGCCGACTTGCGGGCCGCATCGGGATGCAGCTGGGCCAAGGGGTAGAGGAAGGTGTAGACCGTCACATTGTCCAGCTTGGCAATGGTTTCGCGCTCTATCTTCTTGCAGAAAGGGCAGTCGGGGTCGGAGAACACCGCCACCTTGCGCGCACCCGTACCGCGTACCAGCTTGAGCGCCTTATCCAACGGCAGGCTGGCAAAATCCACCCGCGTCAGCTCCTTCATGCGGCTTTCGGTCAGGCTGACCTTGTTCTTCACGTCCACCAGGTCGCCGACCAGGATGAAGTCGCCACGGTTGTCGGTGTAGATGATCTGGCGACCTTCCATCACCACTTCGTAAATACCCTTGAGCGGCGTGGTGCGCACACTCTCAATCGGCCGATTGGGGAATTTCTTCTGGATGTCGGCCTTGAGGTTAGCAGGCGCATCGCCAGCTGCATTGGCACACGCTGCCAGCGACAAACCCACCAGCGCTGCGAATAACCGTTTGTTGAAAGCAATCATGTGATGTCCTGCGTTGGGTGTAAAAAAGATTAACGAAAAGCCTGCCGCATCAGGGTCCGCTTGAGCGGCCCCAATGCATCGGTCAGTTGCAGGCCCATATTGCGCACACAGCCCAGAACAGGGTCTGTGCTGGCAAACAGCTTTTGCAGGCCGTCACAAACTGTCTGCATCAGTAGCACTTCTTCGGCACGGCTGCGGGCGTAGCTCTGTAGCAGCATGGCATCGCCAGGGTCACGCCCCGGCTTGGCGTTGAGCAGATCCGCCAACACCCTGGCATCGCCAAACCCCAAATTAACGCCCTGCCCAGCCAGGGGATGCACCGTATGGGCAGCATCCCCCACCAAGGCCAGTCGTCTACCTATGCTGCGCTCGGCACGGCCCAGGCTGAGGGGAAACCCCGCCGCAGGGCACAAGGGCGCCAATACGCCCAGACCATGCCCACCAGCAGCCGCAACCCGGGCGGCCAGCAGTTCAGGCGCCATGCCCAGCAACTCGGTCGCGTGCTGATTGCCGGTGGACCAAACCATGGAGATACGGTTGCCCGGCAAGGGCAGCCAAGCCAGTATCCCATCATGACCGAACCATTGCCGGGCAATATCACCATGTGGTCGCTGGCAGCTGAAATTGGCCACCACACCTTGTTGCTCATAGGGCTGGCGGGCAAAGGCGATACCTGCCTGCTCGCGCAGCCAAGAATAAGCGCCGTCGGCTGCCACGGCCAGACGAGCCTGAATGCTGGCCCCATCCGCCAAGGTCAGGCTGACGTGGTCCGCATCAAATTGCACAGCATGGAGGCTGGCCGGCGCCAATAGTTCCACTCGGCCTTGCAAGGCCTGCCATAGCAGTGCTTGCAGACCCCGATTCTCTACTGTTGCAGCCAGCTGTTCGCTGGCCAGCTCCAGCGCATCGAAATGAATACTCCCCCCTGCATCGCCCCGCACGTCCATTTCGCGTATGCAGCCGGCGCGCAAGGGCGGCCAGGCGCCAAGACCCGCCAGAAATGCCTGGCTGCCGGGGCTGATGGCAAAGATGCGATTGTCCCAATCCTGCGGCAAGGCAGCTGGCAGCGGCGGCAGGGCTCTCTCCAGCAAGGCCACTCGCCACTGTCCAGCCAGTGCCAGGGCCAAACTGGCGCCGACCAGGCCGCCGCCCACGATCACGATATCGAATTCGCCCTGATTCATGCTGTACCAAACACCATGCGTTGCGCAAAGCCACGCCGCAGCGGCTGAAGATTGTCCAGCGCCAGCAGGCCTGCAGCCCGTAGATGCCGCACCGGCAACGATTCCAGGCCAAACAGCCGTATCAGCCCGTCGGTAAAGCCCACGGTCGCCAGGCTGTCGCGCTGCCGCAGGGCAGCAAAGCGGGCCAGCATGTCCGCATCCCCCAGCGCGGGCTGCGGCGTCGCCGCGATCACCCTGGCCAGGGTGATCGCGTCACGCAAGCCCAGGTTGAAGCCCTGGCCCGCTACCGGGTGCAGGGTCTGAGCCGCATTGCCCACCACAGCGATACGCCGGCCATGGTGCGCATCCGCCCACTTCAGCCGCAGCGGAAACGCAGCCCGTGTCCCCACGCGCGTCAGCAGGCCGGCCCGATCGCCCATGCGGTCCTGCAAGGCAGCCAGAAACGCGGCATCAGGCAATCCCAGCACTGCCAAGGGGTCGTGAGCGGGCCGCGTCCAGACCAAGGCGTAATGATCCTGCTTGGGCAGCATGGCAATCGGGCCGTCCAGCGCAAAACGCTCGAACGCCTGGCCACGGTGCGGTGTATCGGACCAGACATCAGCCACCACAGCCTGCTGCTGGTAATCATGTTCGGACTGGCCTATGCCGCTGCCAGCCAGCAACTTCCCACCTTCGGCCAGCACGGCCAGGCGGGTTGTTAGCAGACGCTCCTGCCCGCCCTGGCTGACGGTGACCACGGCATAGCCATCCAGCGACTTCAGGCCACTCACCTGCGCGCCCGTCAGGTAATGCACACCACCGGCCTGTTCGGCCAGCCTGACGTGTATAGCCATGGCCAGGTCAGCATAGGGCAGCACATAGCCCAGCGCCGGTAAGCCCAGGTCTGCATCGCTGAGCTTGACCCGACCAAAAGCCTGCTGCTGCGAGACATGCACGGTATGTATTGGCGTTGCGGCCGCCTGGGGCCAGACACCCAGGCCCGCCAGGGTCTGCCGGCTGGCATGGGCCACCGCCAGGGCGCGGCTGTCCTGCGCGGGCTGCTGGCGTGCCTCCAGCACACCGATCTGCCAGCCACGGTGGGCCAGCAACAGCGCCAAGGCGCCCCCCACCGGCCCGCCGCCAACGATGATCAGATCCAGATGATCGGGGAAATCGCGCATCAGCGCCCCACCCCCAATAAATCATGCAACTGGGCATACTGCAGCAGCATGATGGTTTTGCCATCACGTATGGCACCGCTGGCCACGGCGGCGACAGCCTCGGTAAACGACCACTCCAACACTTCGATATCCTCGCCTTCCTGCTCCAGCCCGCCACCTTCAGCCTGCCTGTCGGCCGGCTGATACTCGGCTACAAAAAAGTGCAGTATCTCGGTCACCGAGCCTGGCGACATATAGGCCTCGAACACCTTTTGCACCTGCCCCACCCGGTAGCCGGTTTCCTCGGCCACCTCGCGGCGTATGCAATCGGCCGGGCTATCGGCATCCAGCAAGCCGGCGCAGGCCTCCACCAGCATGCCGTCAGTGTTGCCGTTGACCCAGGTTGGCAAGCGGAACTGTCGGGTCAACACCACGGTGCCCTGAGCCCGGTTATAGAGCAGGATGACCGCACCATTGCCACGGTCGTATACCTCGCGGCTCTGCTCCTGCACCTCGCCATCACGGCGCGTCAGCCTGTAGCGGTAACGATGCAGCAGATACCAGTTGTCCGACAACAACTGCTTCTCAATGATCTCTACCCGGCTCACGGCAGGCTTACCCGGCTTGACGAGCCATGGTGGCTTCGATGTCCGCCACGGTCTTGGGCGTCAGCGCCGTCAGGTTCTCATGGCCATCGCGGGTCACCACCAGGTCGTCCTCAATGCGCACACCGATATGCAGAAACGCCTCGGGTACCTCGACATAGTGGGACGGCGAATCCGGCAGCAAGGGGCGGAAGTACAGGCCAGGCTCCACCGTCAGCGCCATACCGGCCTCCAGCGAACGCCAGTGCCCGTCGATCTTGTACTCGCCGACATCATGCACATCCAGCCCCAGCCAATGGCCGGTGCCATGCATATAGAACTGTTTGTAGGCTTCGCTCTCTATCAGGCCGTCCACCGTACCCTTGAAAATACCCAGATCCAGCAGGCCCTGCGTCAGAGTGCGGACCGATGCATCATGGTAGGCAATGCGGCTAGCACCAGGGCGCACCTGCTCGAAGCTGGCTTCCATGGCGGCCAGCACCAGTTGGTAGATGTCCTTTTGCGGCCCGCTGAACCTGCCGCTGACCGGGAAGGTGCGGGTAATGTCGGCGGCGTAGCCATGCAGCTCGCAGCCGGCGTCTATCAGCAGCAAATCGCCGTCATGCATGCGGCGGTTGTTCTCGTGGTAGTGCAAGCAGGTGGCATTGGCACCGCTGGCCACGATGCTGCCATAGGCCGGATAGCGCGAGCCGTTCTTGTAGAAGTGGTACAGCAACTCGGCCTCCACTTCGTATTCGAACTGGCCGGCGCGGGTAGTCTGCATGGCCCGTATATGTGCCTCGGACGAAATGCGTCCGGCCTCACGCATGATGGCCACTTCGCTATCGTCCTTGAACAGCCGCATCTCGGCCACGGCGGCACGTACATCTACAAACTCAATCGGTGCCGGCTTGCCGTTGCGGGCCCGCGCCTGCACCTGCTGAACCAGCCCCATGATCCGGCGATCCCACTGCTCGTCAAAGCCGATGGGGAAGTACAGCCGTGGCTGGCCGGCGATCAACTCGATCAGCTTGGCATCGAGCTGATCGATGGCATAGGCCTCATCAAAGCCAAACTGCTCACGGGCCGCTGCCGGGCCATAAAGAAAACCCTCCCAGATTTCGCGCAGCTCGTTCTTGGGCTGGCAGAACAGGGTGGATTTCGCTTGCTCGCCCAGCTGCATCACCAGCACGGCTTCCGGCTCATGAAAGCCGGTCAGATAATAGAAGCTGCTGTCGTAGCGGAAGTGGTAGTCGGTATCGTTGCTGCGATTGCGCACGCGCGCCGTCGGCAGTATCACCAGCCCCTCGGGCAGGCGCTCGCTCAGGCTGGCACGACGACCACGATGACGTTCAACATTGATCTGCATGGTATGCATTCCGGATGGGTGCCTCTCTCATCATGGGAGAGGGGCTGGATAGACGCACGATTATAGCCGCATCCGCCTGGGCTACGCCCCGGTGCGATGGGTGTAAGAGCCTGTTCAATGTCTTTTCGTCGTGTCGCTGAGCTGGAAAATGGCCAAGCACAAGGCGTGGCGCGCAGGCAATAACAAGTTATTGCCAAGCGGCACAACGCAGTGAGTGGCCGTTTTTCCAGATCAGCCCTTCGGGTTCGCAGCCTTGCCGGCGAACGGCAGCGTTGCAAGCCGCTGACGGTACCCGTACCGCTGCGCGTCTTGCGCCTTGCCCTTCATCCGGCAAGGCTGCGAGCCCAGCGGGCCGCGACACGGCGAAAAGACATTGAACAGGCTCTTAGATCTGACCAGACGGATGGCTATCGGTTGCGACAGGTGGCAGATCTTTCAAGCCGCCAGCGCTATGCATCGAAGCGAAAGCATTGGTGGATCTTGCGATTGCGAAAATCCTCAGGCACCGACTGCGCCGAGATATCGCGGCATAGCGGCTGCAGCCCAGCATCCAGCTCGAACCCGCGCAGATTGTTGGAGAAGTACAGCACGCCACCGGGCATCAGCAGCTTGCGGCACTGCTGCACCAGCTTCACATGGTCGCGCTGCACATCCAGGATATCCAGCATCTTGGCAGAATTGGAGAAACTGGGCGGATCCATCACGATCAGGTCGAATAGTTGCCCCTCATCCATGGCGTCTTCCAGATAGCGGAACACATCCGCACGCACCAACTTGTGCCGGACAGGATCCAACCCGTTCAATTCGAAGTTGCGGCGGGCCCACTCCAGATAGGTATTGGACAAATCCACCGTCACCGAGTCAGTGGCGCCGCCCGTGGCCGCATAGACGGTAAAGCTGCCGGTATAGGCAAACAGGTTCAAAAAGCGCTTGCCTGCCGCCTCCTCCCCCACCCGCTTGCGCGTGGGCCGGTGATCCAGAAACAGTCCTGTATCCTGGTACTCGTCCAGGTTCACCCAGAAGCGCCGACCCTGCTCGCTGACCACGAAATCCTCACTGTGGTGGCCGGTGCGGCTGTACTGGAACTCCCCCTTCTGCCGCCGGCGCAGCTTGAAGGCCACGGTCCTGGTTTCCATGCCCAGCACCTGGGCCACGCAGGCCTTGACCTCAGCCACCCAGGCCGCATGCTCCTCATCGGTCTGCTGCCAGCCGGTATCGTACTCAGCAATATGGGCGCGACTGCCATAGATATCGACGGCGACCGGGTACTGGGGAATATCCCGGTCATAGATGCGGTAGGCCTCGGTATGCTGGCGCTTGGCCCACTTGGCAAAGTGCTTGTGGCTCTTGGCAAGGCGGTTCTGGAAATCCTGCAGGGCAGACATGGCTAGACTCGAATAAAGAAGTGACAAGCCGGCGAATCAGCACTCGCCGGCTCTAAGAGCCTGTTTACGATTTTCACACCAAGGGCGAAAAAATCGTAAACAGGCTCTTAATAAGTATGAAGATGAAATATATGCAGCGCCCGCCAGGGGCGCTTGCACCCAGGCAACTGGCTAGCCCTTGAGCGTCATCTCAATAAAACGCCTATGCACCGGCGCAGGCACATACTGCCTGAGCACCGACTCCCAGCCCACCGGTCCCACCAGGCCCTTGATCATGGTGGAACTGACTTCGGCAATCTCACGGGGTGGCATCAGGAACACGGTGTCGATATCCGGCACCAGATCACTGTTCACATAGCGCATGGTGCGCTCGAACTCGTAATCGCTGGCAGTGCGTATGCCACGCAGGATGAAATTGGCGCCAACCGACTGGGCGTAGTTCACCAGAAACTGGTTCTCGAAGCTGACCACCCTGAGCTTGGGCAGGTGAGTGGTGCATTCGCGCAGCATGGCTTCGCGCTCTTCCACCGTAAAGGTGCTGCGCTTGTCCGGGTTCACCCCGATGGCCACGATCATCTCATCGAACAGCTCGTAGCCCTGCTCTATCATCCACAAGTGCCCGTTGGTCACCGGGTCGAAGCTGCCTGCGTAGACCGCGCGTTTCATCGTAAGGGCATTCCTGTTCACTGGGCCGATCATTCTAGAGCCTGCGCCGAACTATTTCACCTGCCCATTTGAGGCATTGCCAGCCGCTATTATTCCAATGCGGCCAACAGGCCAAACAACATATGACATCCGGCAAAAAACCGCCCCACGCCAAGGCACCGGAACATGTCGCGCGCATAGCCTTTTGCTGCGTTTCTTGCCACACCGCCTAGCAGACCACTTTCCTGTTACAACAAGTGCTTACGCCATCCTCCACGGCAATTTTCCAACAGCGCTAATACCATTAGCGCATCACGATACGACCATATTGAACGCACAGGGGAATCAGGCGCAAACTCAGCCCGGCATTGACCAAGATAAAAGGGAGAAAACCTTATGCGCGCAGTAACACAGGGTATCCTGCTGGCCCTTTGCCTGATAGGTAGCGCGGCACAAGCCGCCATTGTCGTCGGCCAGAGCGCACCGCTCACCGGTGTAGCAGGCGAATATGGCCGCCACCTTTCCGAGGGTGCGAAAGCCTACTTTCTTTCCCTGAACAGGCAATCCGGTGGCATCAACGGCGAGCAGGTCAAGCATATCGTCTATGACGACGGCTTTGACGCCAAGCGCACGCTGGACAATACGCGCAAACTGATAGATCAGGACAAGGCCGTAGCGCTTATGGGTTACTTCGGCGCCGATGGGACCTATGAGTTGCTGCGACGCAGCTGGCTGGACCAGGCCGGCATCCCGCTGGTGGGTCTCACCAGCGGCGCAAGCTCGGTACGCGATGCCGCCTCGCCCTATATCTTCAACACCCGTGCAGGTCAGCAGGACGAGGTCATAAAGCTGGTCACCCAGATGAAGCGCCTGGGCATAGACCGCTTTGGTGTGCTTTACCAGGACGATGCCTTTGGCCGCGATGGCCTCAAGGTCGCCCAGGCCGAGGCCAAGAAGGCCGGATTAAGCATCGTAGCCACCGGCAGCTACAAGGCCAACACCCTGACGGTGGAGAGCGCTGCCAAGAAGCTGGCCGAGGCCAACCCGCCCGCCATCCTGATGATCTCCATCACCAAGCCCACCGGCGCCTTTATCAAGGCTTTCCGTGGCTTGGGCGGCGGCGCCATCCTTTATCACACCTCCACCGTCGATTTCGACGAACTGGTACGTGAAGTCGGCGCCGAGCTGGCTCACGGCCTGGCCATCGCCCAGGTCTATCCCTATCCTTGGGACAACCAGAACAAGCTGATACGCGAGTACCGCACCGCCATGGCCGAATACGCCTCAGCCAAAACCCCCATCAGCTATGCCTCGCTGGAAGGCTTCATCATGGCCAAGCTGGTAGCAGAAGCCATAGGCCGTGCCGGCCCAAGCCCCAGCCGCAGCCGGGTGTTCCAGGCACTGTCCAACCTGGGCGAGGTCAACTATGGCGGCTTCCGCATAGGCTACAGCCCGACCGACCGTGCCGGATCGCGCTTTGTCGAGCTGACCATCATCAACCAGAAGGGTGAGTTGTCGCGGTAGTTATGCCGCCAGCCAAATAGTGGTAGCCCCGCGCATAGCCATACACGCACCACAAGCAAACGGCCACCCTTGGGTGGCCGTTTGCTTGTGGTGCGACTATCTGGCTTGGCGCCTGCAATGGACTTAAAGCGTTGAAAAACCAAAGCCCATTCACAACCGTAACGAACGCCAGGATTACCCTGGCACCTGTCCAGCCATGTCTTGAGTTCCCAACAGGCTCTTAAGCGGCAATCTCTTCAATCCGGTGGCAAGCCACCAGGCGATCATCGATAGGCCGCAACAAGGGCACTTCCTGCTGGCAGCGCTCGACCGCGTACGGGCAGCGCTTGTGGAAAGCACAACCCGACGGCGGATTCAGCGGGCTGGGCAACTCACCGGTGATCTTGATCTTGAGCCGTCGGTCTTCCTCGCGTATGGCTGGAGTCGCACTCATCAGTGCCTGGGTATAGGGATGCAAGGGCCGGGCGTAGATGGTGTTCTTGCTGCCATATTCCACAGCAGCGCCCAGATACATCACCATCAGGTCGTCGGCCACGTGCTCCACCACGCTGAGGTTGTGCGAGATAAACACATAACCGGCGCCGAATTCCTCCTGCAGATCCATGAACAGGTTCAGTATCTGCGCCTGTATGGAGACATCGAGTGCCGATACCGGCTCATCCGCCACCACGATGCGCGGATTCAGGATCATGGCGCGGGCAATGGCGATACGCTGGCGCTGGCCACCCGAGAACATATGCGGATAGCGACGTACATGCTCGGGACGCAGGCCGACCTTCTGCACGATGGCGTCTATCTTCTCCTTGCGCTCGGCCGAGCTCAGGCTGGTGTTGATATACAGCGGCTCATCCAGCGTGGCGGCAATGGTCTTGCGGGGGTTCAGCGAGGCATAGGGGTTCTGGAACACCATCTGCACCTTGGCACGCATGGCTTTCACCGTAGCGTGGTTGGCCTGGGCCACATTGACCCCCTCAATGCTGAGCACGCCCGAGGTAGCCGGTTCGATCATGGTGAGCTGGCGCGCCAGTGTGGACTTGCCACAGCCCGACTCACCCACCACAGCCAGCGTCTTGCGCGGCTGCAGGGTAAACGACACGCCATTGAGCGCCTTGACCGTGGCCTGGCCCTTCATGAAACCACGGCTGACCTGGTAGTGCCGGGTCAGGTCCTGTGCCACCAGCAGATCGCTCTGGTTCGGCGGGAGATTGTCCAGATTAGCCATGAGTCGATTCCCCTTCGGCATTCAGCGAGTAGTAGCAGCGCACGCCATCCAGCAAGGCGGGCCGCTCCTGGCTGCATTTATCCTGTGCATAGCGGCAGCGCGGCGACAGCAGGCAGCCCTTAGGCCGGTCATAGTGACCAGGCACGATGCCGGGCAGGGCCGACAAGCGGCGGGCGCCCTTGGAGTGTTCGGGTATGGCTTCCAGCAGGGCCTGGGTGTAGGGATGCCGGGGGGCGCGGAACAAATCCGCCACCGGCGCCTGCTCCACCACCTGGCCGGCATACATCACGCAGATGCGCTTGGCCATCTCGGCAATCACGGCCAGATCATGGGTAATCATGATCAGCCCCATATTGTGTTCCTTCTGCAGCCGCTCCAGCAGATCCATGATCTGCGCCTGGATGGTGACATCCAGAGCAGTGGTCGGCTCATCGGCAATCAGTAGCTTGGGATTGCAGGCAATCGCCACGGCGATCATCACGCGCTGGTTCATGCCGCCGGAAAGCTGGTGCGGATAGGCACCCAGGCGGCTCTTGGCGGCTGGTATCTCCACCAGCTCCAGCAACTCCAGCGCCCGCTTCTCCAGCGCAGCACCACGCAACCCCATATGCACCTTGAGCGATTCCTTGATCTGGAAACCCACGGTATACGATGGATTGAGGCTGGTCAGCGCATCCTGGAAGATCATGGAGATGTCCTTGCCCACGATCTTGCGGCGCTGAGCCGGCTTGAGCTTGAGCAGGTCATGGCCATCAAACACCAGTTCGTCTGCCGTCACCCGGCCAGGCGCATCGATCAGGCCCATCAGGGCCATCATGGTGACCGATTTGCCAGAGCCTGACTCCCCGACGATGCCAACCAGCTCACCACGGTCAATATCAAAGTCCAGGCCGTCCACGGCCGGAAACGGATGCGCCAGCGAGCCGAACTCCACGCGCAGGTTGCGGATTTTTAGCAAGCTCATGACCGCTCCTTAGGCTGCACGCTTGAGTTTGGGGTCCAGCGCATCGCGCAGGCCGTCACCCATCAGGTTGATCGACAGCACGGTCACCAGTATGGTCACGCCAGGCATGGTCACCACCCAGGGTGCCCGCTCGATATAATCACGCGCGGCAGACAGCATGGTGCCCCACTCCGGTGTGGGTGGTTGCACGCCCAGGCCCAGAAAGCCCAGCGCAGCGGTTTCCAGGATGGCAGACGAAAAGCCCAGGGTGGCATTGACGATGATGGGCGCCATGCAGTTGGGCAGCACCGTCAGGAACATCAGACGCAGCGCGCCGGCACCCGCCACACGGCTGGCTGTCACGTATTCCTTGTTGATCTCGGCCATGGCGGCCGCCCGCGTCAATCGGGTATAGCTGGGCAGGGTGCCGATGGCGATGGCGATCATGGTATTGATCAGGCCAGGCCCCAGGATGGTGATGATGCAGATGGCCAGCAGGATGCCGGGCAAGGCCAGCATCACATCCATCACGCGCATGATGACCGTACCAGCCCCCTTGGGGAAGAACGCCGCCAGCAAGCCCAGCACCATGCCGGGTATCAATGACATCAGCACCGACATGAAGGCAATGAACAGCGAAATGCGGGCACCGTGGATCAGGCGGGAAAGAATGTCACGGCCCAGCTCATCCGTACCCAGCAGAAAGGTAGACATCCCACCTTCGGCCCAGGACGGCGGCGTCAGCATATGGTCGCGGTATTGCTCGACCGGGTCATGCGGCGCAATCCAGCCAGCAAATACACCGCAGAAAATCACGCAGAGGAAGATGAACAAGGCCACCACGGCGCCCTTGTTGTGCGAGAAGCTCTGCCAGAACTCCTTCAGCGGGGACGGGTAGCTGGGTACCACATCGGCGATTTGGACTTGAGTCGTCATGTTCGCTCCCTTACTTGGCCGAACGGATACGCGGGTTGACCACGCCGTAGAGGATGTCCACGAACAGGTTGACCACGATAAAGATGGTGGCCGAAACCAGGATGCCTGCCTGTACCACCGGGTAGTCACGGCGGGAGATGGAATCCACCAGCCATTTGCCTATGCCGGGCCAGGAGTAGATGGTCTCGGTCAGTACCGCACCGCCCAGCAGGGAACCCACCTGCAGGCCGATCACGGTAATCACCGGTATCAGGGCATTACGCAGCGCATGCACCACCACCACGCGGGTGGGTGCCAGGCCCTTGGCGCGGGCAGTACGGATATAGTCCTCACGCAGCACTTCCAGCATGGAGGAGCGGGTCATACGGGCTATCACCGCCAGCGGGATGGTGCCCAGCACGATGGTAGGCAGTATCAGATGCATGGCGGCTGACTTGAATGCCCCCTCCTCGCCCGACAACCAGCTGTCTATCAGCAGGAAGCCAGTGCGCTGAGCAATGTCGAACTCGATGTCTATGCGGCCTGAAACCGGCGTCCAGCCCAGGGTTACCGAGAAGTACATGATCAGGATCAAGCCCCACCAGAAGATGGGCATGGAGAATCCCGTCATGGACACCCCCATCACCCCATGGTCGAACACCGACCCGCGCTTGAGACCCGCGATCATGCCAGCAGGCAAGCCCACCAGCACGGCAAACAGCAGGGCGCAGATAGCCAACTCGACGGTAGCGGGAAAGAGCGTCAGGAATTCCTTGGTGACCGGCTCGCGGGTCACCAGCGAAATGCCCAGGTCGCCCTGGGCCAGATCCTTGATATAGCGGAAGTACTGGATGTGCAGGGGCTGATCCAGCCCCAGGCGCTGCATGGCCGCCGCGTGCATGACCGGATCGAGCTTGCGCTCGCCCACCATGACCTCGATCGGGTCGCCTGGAATCATGCGTATCAAGGCAAAGGCAACCAGGGTAATACCGATAAAGGTCGGTATGACAGTTGCCAGTTTCCTGAGGATGAAGGAAAACATGTACTTACCTCCGAGACACCAGGGTGGATAACCCTGATCGGGGGGTGGAAAAGCGCGCGATGTTACGCGCGACTAACGCCAGCGGCAATTACCGCTCCTGCATGCCTACGCTGCATGGTGTTTGCGCCACAGCTACGGAAAACCCGTCTAGCCAAATCTGCAATTGCCGAGGTGAATCAAAGCGCTGTATCTGCACACCCTGCTTAGCCAACCCGGCCAGTACTAGTGGTAGTTCGCGGCGGCGGCGCCAGTAGGTCTGCAGAAACCACAACAAGATGGAATCCCGGCTCAAGGTCTTGCCCAGCAGCTCCTGGTTGCCCGCCCATAAACGCTCCCGGCGGCTTACCCTGCGCAAAGTGCGTCCCAGCAATTGCCACAGATTGCGGAAAAAGCCGTAGTCCAGCCAGATCACCAGTTGCAGATGTGGCGCGTACAGATCACGCACGGCCGAATAATTGCCATCCACCACCCAGGCCGGCGCCGCCACTGCTGCAGCGACCCGCTCGCGGAACACCGTCGGTGCGGCCGGCTGCCAGTCGGCCTCCCAGTGCAGCGCATCGAGTTCGATATGCTGTAGCCCCAAGCGCGCGCAAAGCTGGTGCGCCAGCGTGGTCTTGCCCGCACCCGTCGTCGCCGTCACCCAGATGCGTTGCACGGCTACCACCACACCGGCTCGGGCTGCAGCTGCACACCAAAGCGTTCCGCCACATCGGCCTGCACCTGCTGCATCAGCCGCCGCACATCATCTGCCGTGGCGCCGCCATGGTTGACCAGCACCAGGGCCTGCTTCTCGTACATGCCCACCGCCCCCAACTGCCGGCCCTTCCAGCCTGCCTGTTCGATCAGCCAGCCCGCCGCCAGCTTGGACCTGCCCTCGGCATGGGGATACACCGGCAGGCCTGGGTAGGCTGCCCGCAAGGCATCGGCCTGCGCTGCAGGCACGATGGGGTTGTGGAAGAAACTCCCAGCATTACCTATCACAGCCGGGTCGGGCAGTTTGCTCTGGCGGGCAGCCATCACAGCCGCCGCCACTGCCTGCGGGGTAATGGCCTCGCCGGCCAGTCTGCTGCGCAAATCCCCGTAGTCCAGCCGTGGCTGCCACTGCTTGGGCAGCTTGAACAATACGTCGGTAATTAGCCAGCGACCGGCCTCGGCCTGCTTGAACACGCTGTCACGGTAACCAAAGGCACACTGCTCAGGGGTAAACACCGTGGTAGCGCCATCTGCCAGGCTCAACGCGGTCAGGGCATGGAAATGGTCTTTCAACTCCACCCCATAGGCCCCGATATTCTGTATGGGGGCTGCCCCCACCGTACCCGGTATCAGGGACAGATTCTCCAGCCCCGGCCAACCCTGAGCCAGGGTCCACTGGACAAAGTCATGCCAATTCTCGCCCGCCGCTGCGGCCACATACCAGGCCGTTTCATCCTCACCCAGCAACTGCCGGCCCTGCAGCTCGACCTTGATTACCGTGCCATCCACCATGGTTCCAGGCACCAGATTGCTGCCGCCGCCCAGCACCCGCACCGGCGCCACGGCGCCAGCCAGCAGCGGCGCCAGCTGTGCCGCCTCGGTCAAGCGGCTCAGCCGCTCCGCCCGTGCAAGCAAGCCCAAGGTGTGCAGCGGCTGCAGATCAGCCGCCTCGGTCGTTGTCATGTTGTTCCTTGTGTACCGGGGCTAAGAATACGAAATGCGGCGATTATAAGGGGAGCGGCTGGAAACCTCGGCTCCCAAGCGTCGCTTATGGGCTTAAATGGTGAAAAAACTGAAACCCGCTCCATAGGTCATTTCAGGCAGGGACAAGCAACGGCGAGAGTCGGAGGTGTAAAGGCAGTCAGGGAGGCACCACCGCCCTACTCGACGAAAGTGGGCTTGCTGGAACTGCCCTATACTGAGCAAATCCATCGAACACAGCACGTATGACCATGCTCGCCCGTTCCCTGCTGTTGCTGTTGTGCGGCCTGATGGCCTGCGCGGAACCCGTGCGAGCCTATACCGAGGACTTCCCGCCTTTCAACACCCTCAACGAGCATGGCCAGCCAAGCGGCTATGCGGTGGAGTTGCTGGTTCTGCTGATGAAGGAGGCCCAGCAGGAATACCGGCTGGAGCTGGTTCCCTGGGCCCGCGCCCTCAGCAATGCGCGCCAGCAACCAGGCAGCCTTATATTCACCATCGCCCGCACGCCGGAGCGAGAGCCGCACTTTCACTGGATAGGCCCGATTGCCGCCCGTAGCACCGCCATGATGCGGCTACGCGACGGACACGCCCGTGCCAGTAGCCTGCAGGAGGCAAAAGCCTACAAAGTCGGCGTCATCAATGGTGATGCCGGCATGGAGTTGTTGCTGTCCCAGGGCTTTGTCCGAGGCGTCAATCTGATCCCGCTGGACAAGCGCAACGATCTGGTGCGGCTGCTGCAATTGGGTTCGCTGGATTTCATCGTCGCCAGCCCCACCCTCATCCAGTACGTCGCCAGCCGCGCCGGCTTACGACCAGACCAGTTGGAGATCAGCTTGACCCTGCTACGCCAGCCCGAGGGCTTTTACTTTGCCCTCAACAAGCAATCGGACCCCGCCCTGCTACAACGATTACAAGCGGCGTTCGAGCGACTGCAGGCGCGGGAGGCGGTAGACCAGCTCAAGCGAAAGCACGCCATAGAATGAAGCTAGCCGTATTTGACACCCATAGCTACGACCAGCAGGCCCTCAGCGTGGCCAATGTGCGCCATGGGCATGAGATCGTGTTCTTCGAACCCCGCCTGCATGCGGCCACCGCAGCACTGGCTGCTGGCTTTGCCGCCGTCTGCCCCTTTGTGAACTGCCGCCTGGATGCAGCCACCTTGCAGCAACTGTCCCAAGGCGGCACCCGTCTGGTGGCATTACGGGCTGCTGGCTACAACGGCATAGACCTGGCCGCCGCCAAGGCACTGGGCATCACCGTGGTGAGGGTGCCGGCCTACTCTCCCCACGCCGTGGCCGAACACGCCTTCGCCCTGCTGCTAACCCTGGTGCGCAAGACCCACCGCGCCTATAACCGGGTGCGCGAGGCCGATTTCTCGCTGGATGGGCTGGTGGGTTTCGATCTGCACGGCAAAACCCTGGGCATCATCGGTACTGGCCGCATAGGCCGGGTAGCCGCCCGTATCGCCACCGGTTTCGGCTGCCGGGTGCTGCTATGCGACCCCCAGTCCGACCCTGCTTTTGCCCGGCAACTGGATGCCAGCTACTGCGAGCTGCCGCAGTTGCTGGCCCAGTCCGACATCATCTCGCTACACCTGCCCTTGACGCCCGACAGCCACCACCTGATCAATGCCGAGTCGCTGGCGCGCTGCAAGCCCGGTGCCATCCTGGTCAATACCAGCCGTGGCGGGCTAATCGACACACCCGCCCTGATCGCTGCGCTCAAACGGGGGCAACTGGGCGGGGTGGCGCTGGATGTGTACGAACTGGAAGAAGGCGTATTCTTTCAGGATTGGTCGGGCACGGGCCTGGCCGATGATCAACTGGCCAGGCTGACCACCTTCCCCAATGTGCTGATCAGTTCGCACCAGGGATTCCTCACCCGAGAGGCGCTGGCCAATATCGCCGAGACCACGCTGGAGAATGTCCGAGCCTTTGCCGCAGGCGAAACGCTGACCAATGCCATATCATGTTGAACATGGGTAGTTTTGACACCGACCTTGCCTGGATAGCGTCACGCCCCAAACCCGGTGTAGTGGTTCTGGCTAGGCGCGCAGCAGACAGAACAGGGGTCGACAAGCGGGTACCACAGCGTCCGCAGTTTTTTTGTCGGCGGCTCTGCGTGCATTCAGCAAGTGTTCACCCTGCCATGGCAGAATGGCCACACGCAAAGGATGGGGTGTAAGAAAAACCGGCTCATGCTCGACCAAGGTTCACCGGATCTTCCCCGTAAACACCGTTACACCAAACAGGAGTTACTCAAATGGACAAGAAGCAAGCTCTGATCGCCGGCGCCCTGACCAGCCTGATCGCCCTCGGCCTCTCCTCCGGCGCCATGGCCGACGACAAGGCCGCCAAGGAAAAGTGCTATGGCGTAGCCAAGGCAGGCAAGAATGACTGCGCCGCAGCCAACGGCTCCCACAGCTGCGCCGGCCAATCCAAGGTCGACAACGACAGCAACGAGTGGAAGTACGTCGCCAAGGGTACTTGCGAAAAAATGGGTGGCAGCACCAAGCCGGGCGAAAAGAAGTCCTAATCCCAGGCCAACTGTAATACGCAACGGGCGGTCATACCGCCCGTTTTGCATTACCCCTACCAATAGCCCACACCGCCAACATGCATACCTCCCTTCCCCTAGCCGCCGGTCTGGGACTACGGCTACCCCATATCCGCGAAGTGATAGACAGCCAACCCGCTGTTGCTTGGTTCGAGGTGCATCCCGAGAATTATTTTGGTGGCGGTGCCAACCTGGCCGCCCTGCACCGGGTAAGGGCAGACTACCCGCTCAGCTTGCATGGTGTAGGCATGGGCCTGGGGTCGGCGGTGGGGCTGGATTCCGATCACCTGACCCGTTTTCGAAGCCTGATCGACGCGCTGGAGCCCGCCAGCATCTCTGAGCACTTGTGTTGGAACCGCACTGGCGAGGAATGCTACAACGACCTGCTGCCGTTGCCCTATAGCGCCGCGGCGCTGGACTTTATGGTGGAGCAGCTTGGCCGGGCGCAGGACGTGCTGGGCCGCCCGCTGTTGATCGAGAACCTGTCGTCCTATGTCAGCCTGGTCGACGATGCCATCCCCGAGGGAGAATTCCTGGCTGAATTGAGCCGCCGCAGCGGTTGCGGCCTGCTGCTGGACCTCAACAACCTCCATGTCAATGAGCACAATCTCGGACGAAGCGCCCACGCCGCCCTGGCGGCACTGCCGCTGCAGGCCGTGGGCGAAATCCATATCGCCGGCTTCGAAGAGCGCGACGACGGCCTGTGGCTGGACACCCATGGCACCCCCGTGCGCGAAGCGGTCTGGGATCTGCTTGATGCCGCACTGGCCCGGTTTGGCCCACTGCCCGTGCTGCTGGAACGTGACACCAAGCTGCCGCCACTGGCCGAACTGTTGCGGGAAACCAGCCGCGCCCAAGCCGCGCTGGACAGACTGAAAGTACGCCCATGAAACTGGATGTACTGCAGCGACGTTTTGCCCAGGCCCTGCACGATGAAGCAGCCGCCCAGGCACTGTTTGGCGCCAGCGCCCATGGGGCCAGCGCCTATGCCAACAACACCCTGTTCAACCGCGCCGATGCCCTGGCCGAAGCCTACCCCATCGTACGCCAGCTGGTAGGCGATGACTTCTTTGGCGGCATGGCCCGCGCCCATGCCCGCACCACCCCGTCCCGCTCAGGTGATCTGAATCGCTACGGCGATGGTTTTGCCGAGTTCATCCGCGACTTCCCCCCCGCCCAGGACATACCTTTCCTGGCCGATGCCGCCCGGCTGGACTGGCTGTGCCATCTGGCCTACTACGCAGAGGACAGCCCACCCTTTGATCTGGAGCGCCTGGCCAGCGTGCCGGCGGAACAGCATGGGAGCCTGTATTTTCAACTAGCCCCATCCGTCAGCCTGCTGCGCTCACCCTGGCCCGTCGCCAGCCTGTGGCTGGCGCACCAGCCCGAGGGGGGCGATTTTCCCTCGCCCGACCAGGGCGGTGAAATGGCGCTGGCCTGGCGCAATCCGCGTAACCGGGTACAGGTACGCCGGCTTATGCCTGCCGATCACGCCTTCCTGGCTGCCTGCGGGCGCCAGCTCCCATTGGCCGAAGCGCTGGAGTGCGCCATGGATGAAGACATGGAATTTGATTTCGGACTGTCATTGCAGCAGTGGTTGCACGACCAAGTCATCGTCAATTTCAATGAAAGCCCTGCTCCATGAACACCCTGCTCGCCCGTAGTCTGCAACTGGGCCATTGCGCCATCCATCTGACAGACCGCTGGTTCGCCCCGGTGGCCGATCTGGCCGCCCGCCTGTATATCGCCCAGGTATTCTTTTCCGCCGGCCTGACCAAGCTGAATGACTGGGACACCACCCTCTTTCTATTCACCGAGGAATACCGTGTCCCCCTGCTCCCCCCCAACCTGGCCGCCCTGGGGGGCACCTTCGGCGAGCTGTTCTTCCCCGTGCTGTTGGCGCTAGGCCTGGTCGGCAGGCTGGGCGCGCTGGGCCTGTTCGGCGTCAACCTCATGGCCGTCGTCTCCTACTGGCATGTGCTGGGTACGCCCGAACAAGCTGCCGGCCTGACCCACCACATCGTCTGGGGTCTGCTGCTGGCCGGCCTGATGGCCCATGGCCCGGGCAAGCTGTCGCTCGATGCCCTGATACGGCATCGCTGGCCAGATCTCGGCAAGGCCGCCTGAGACCCTGGCTGCAAACGCCCGCTCATGGCACCGCAACCTGGGTCAACGGCTCAGTATTGCGGTGCCAGCGGCTGTACCCGCTCACGGTTGCCCAGGTTCCATTTGGCACAGTACCACTTGGTTTGTTGATTGGTGGTGCCCACCAGGACCGACAAGGTATCGCTGACATAGCGCAGTCCATCCACCGTCTGCACCGGCTTGAATGCCACCTTGAGGTTTTGCTCCAGCGTGCGCTTGACCTCCTCCACCGGCTGGGCAATCAGCACACCCAGCATCAGCGCACGGCTGGTATCCACATTGGCGAAGACTTCCACCGTGCTGGCCCCGCCCAGCTGCGCCCCCTGCGAATTCCACCAGCGTGCCTCGCCCCAATCGCGGATGCTGGTCTGCAGGTGCTTGTCGAAATAGCTTTGCCAGAACGCCGTGCTCCAGTCCGAGCGGCACAGCAGGGCCGACTCGACCTTGTCGTTGAAATCAGTAGGTAGTGCCCATGCCGGCGCAGCGGCCAACACCGTCAACGCCCCAAGGGCCGTCAGCCTGGCAATGATAAGACGGTGGCGCGGGCTGCGCCCCAGCCGCCGGCATACAGCTGGCTCAGCCGCTGTTGCGCAGACCGGCTGCAATGCCGTTGATGGTGAGATGTATCGCATACAGCACATCCTCGCTCTCGTCGCCCTCACGGAACCGCTTGATCAGGTCTACCTGTATATGGTTCAGCGGGTCCAGATAGGGTAGCCGGTTCTTCAGGCTGCGCGCCAGCAGTGGGTTATCGCCCAGCAACTCCTTGTGGCCGGTGATGGCCAGCACGGCATCGACTGAACGCCGCCATTCAGCCTTGATGCGGCCAAAGATGCGCGCCGCAATATCGGCGTCCTTCACCAGCGTGGCATAGCGGCTGGCAATCTGGATATCGCTCTTGGCCAACACCATCTCCATATTGCTGATGGTGGCGCGGAAGAAGGGCCAGTCACGGTACAAGGCAGCCAGCTCCTCAATGGCCGCCTCACCACGTTCACGGCGGTAGTCCTCGATGGCCGTACCAAAACCGTACCAGCCGGGCAGCATCAAACGGCTTTGCGCCCAGGAGAACACCCAGGGTATGGCGCGCAGGTCGGCAATGCTGTTGGTCGCCTTGCGTGCCGCCGGACGGCTGCCGATATTGAGCTTGGCAATCTCCGAAATCGGCGTCGCTTCGCGGAAATAGGTAATGAACTCCGGTGTGGCATAGACCAGGTCGCGGTACTCACGGTAGGCCATGCCCGACAGCCGCTCCAGCAGTTCCAGCCGCTCCGGCGTATCGGCTTGCAATGCCTGTTCAGGCGGAAAGCTGGCGCTGAGGGTGGCCGCCAGCAGGGTTTCCAGGTTGCGGCGGCCCACCTCGGCATCGGAGTACTTGGCGGCAATGATTTCGCCCTGCTCGGTAATCCGTATCTGACCCGCCACCGAACCTGCCGGCTGCGCCAGGATGGCCTCGTAGCTGGGGCCACCACCACGGCCCACCGAACCACCCCGGCCATGGAACAGCCGCATCTGTATACCTGCCTGGCGGAACACCTCCACCAGTTTGACTTCCGCCTTGTACAGCTCCCAGTTGGAGGTCAGGTAGCCGCCATCCTTGTTGCTGTCAGAGTAGCCGAGCATGATCTCCTGCACATTGCCACGGCTGGCCAGCAACTGGCGCCAGGCAGGCAGGCCGAACAGCTCGCGGACGATGCTGTCGCTGCCACGCAGGTCGGGTATGGTCTCGAACAGCGGAATGATGTTGACGGCGGCAAAGGGCTGGGGCGACAGCGCCACCAGACCGACCTCCTTCAACAGCACGGCCACCTCCAGCAGATCGGACACGCTGGTGGCATTGGAGATGATGTAGTTGGGCAAAGCCGCCGCGCCATATTTGGCATGCACCTGAGCAGCCGTACGGGCAATGGCCAGTTCCTTGGCCGTTTCCTCGCTGTATTGCACATAGGGCGTCACCAGTAGACGGGCACTGGCCAGCTCGCGCAGCAACACAGTACGCCGCGCAGCCTCATCCAGTGCCAGGTAGTCTTCCAACCCCGCCTTCTGGAACAGTTCGGCCACCAAGCGCTCATGCACGCCGCTGTGCTGGCGCATGTCCAGGGGTGCGAGGTGAAAACCAAACACCGTTACCGCCCGTATCAACCGGCGCAGACGGCCACTGGCCAGCAGGGCAGAACCATGGCTGGCCAACGACGTGGCAATGGCCTGCAGATCGGCAACCAGGTCAGCGGCGCAGGCATAGGGGGCCGCCCCTTCGAACGGCAGTATCTCGCCTCGGAACTTGCCCAGCAGGTGGGCCGTCGCCAGGATGCGCTGGCGTATCGCCGCCATGGCCTGCCGGTAGGGCTCTTCTGCCCGGCTGATGGGCTGGTCGGGCGAACCCGCCGCAATCAGGCGCACCGCCTCGCTTACCGTCACTAGGCGGGACGACAGGCTCAGTTCGCCCTCCAGCTTGGTGGCTTCCTCGAAATAGAAGTCAAACGCCACGGCCGCCTGGCGGGCCGCCGCATGCAAGGTCACCTCCGGGGTCACAAAAGGGTTGCCGTCTCGGTCGCCGCCTATCCAGCAACCCACATGCATAAAGGTCGGCAAGGTCACCGGCGCACCCGTCAGCGTGGACAGCCTGTCCTCCAGCTCGATATAGATGCGCGGCAGCTGCTTCAGGAAGGTCGAGCGGAAATAGCTCAGCCCATTCTCGATCTCGTCCTTGACCGACAGCTTGAACGCCCGGATTTCGCGGGTCTGCCATAGCGTCAGCACCACCCGCTGCAGCGCGATCTGATTCTCTTCCAGCTCTTCCGGCGTCAACGCCTGGCGATCCCGCATGGTCAGGGTGCGGGCAATGGTGCGCTCGCAATCAAGCTGGGTCTTGCGCTGCACTTCGGTGGGGTGCGCCGTCAGCACCGGCGCAATCAGGGTGGCCGCCACCATATTCTTGATGGCCTCGGCCGAGATGCCACGCGCCACCAGCGCATCCAGCGAATGCGCCAGGCTGCCGCGCTGCGGCTGGCTGCCCTGCATGCGGTGGTAACGGCGGCGGCGATTGTGATGCAGGTCTTCTGCAATATTGGAAAGATGCGAGAAATAGCTGAATGCCCGCGCCAGTGCCACGGTGTTGTCATGCGACAGGGTAGCCAGGGTAGAGGCCAGCTCGTCAGCCGCCGTGGAATCTGCCTCCCAGACAAAGCGCACAGCCAGCTCGCGCACAGCCTCGATCTGTTTCAAGGTGTCCTCGCCGGTCTCGGTCCGTATGGTATCGGCCAACAGGCGGGCAAGCAGATCAAGATCCTGCTCCAGCGGCAGGTCTTTGGCGGCGGCATTGTCGTAAAGGGCCATGGCGAGTCTCGTGTCGGTGGGGATGCTGCGGTGCGTTAGCGAGAGTAAAGGACTCACACCGTGTAGGGAATTGTAGTTGAACTACATAGCCATGCATGCCTGCTGCAAGCCTCGTAAATACAACAAAGCCCGCATCACTGCGAGCTTTGTTGTATCAGGGCTAGGCTCCGCCTACGTAAGCGTGCCTACACACATATGCCATCGCCCTTGGCGATCATCAGTACCCCGGCTATTTCGCCTGCTTCAGATTCTGCTCCAGGAACTTCTCTACCCTGCTCCAGAAATCCAGCCGGTTCTTCTCCAGGTACCAACCATGGCCCTCTTCGCTGTAAACCACCATTTCCACATTGGGATTGTTGCGCTTCACTGACCTTCCCCCACTGGGTCTACCACTCATAAATTAGCAATCTGAGCTGTTGGGGGTTGATGCCTTTCCCGGTATTCCGCCGGGGTCAAATAGCCCAGCGCACTATGTGGCCGGGCCGCGTTGTAATCGAGACGCCACGCCTCGATCTTCTGTTGTGCATCATGCAGGCTACGGAAGGTATGCTGGTTCAAGCACTCCTCCCGGAACCGACCGTTGAAGCTTTCTATGTGCGCGTTATCTACCGGCTTGCCAGGCCGAATGAACTGCAACCGCACACCGTGCTCGTAAGCCCATTGATCCAGTGCCTTGCTGGTGAACTCCGGACCATTGTCCACCTGGATCTGGCTGGGTAACTTCCCCAGGCTTCTCAGTCCGTCCAGCACTCGGGCTACACGCCTGCCCGATAACGAGTGATCTACTTCAATCCAGACCACCTCCCGGTTCCAGGTGTCGATCACCGTCAGCGTCCTGATCCGTCGTCCATGCCACAGCGTATCCGCCACGAAGTCCATGGACCAGCGCTGGTTCGGCCCACTCGGCGGCGGTTGCACCACGCGCAGATGGCTGGGCCGCTTACGTCGACGCCGTAGCCGCAGGGATAGCCCCGCTTCCTTGTAAACCCGTTCGACCCGCTTGTGGTTAATCCGCCAGCCTTCACGCTGCAGTAGTACATGCAGCCGTGGCGAGCGAAAACGACGGCGTTGCTCAGCCAGTTCGCACAGGCGTTGCCGCAGCGCTGCATCCTTGTCTGGTGCAGGCGCCCGCCGGTAAGTCTTGCGTGTCACGACCACAAGCCCACAGGCCCGCCGCTCGGAGATGCCGTGCCGTTCGATCAACTGTCTTGCTGCGGCACACCGCGCTGCGGGCCGAGTCAGTTTTTTCCCAGGACTTCCTTGAGCGTGTCGATATCCAACGCCTGGTTGGCAACCAAGCGTTTGAGCCGGGCATTCTCTTCCTCAAGCTGCTTGAACCGCTTGGCTTCAGAAACGTCCATGCCGCCGAACTTGTTTCGCCAGTTGTAGAACGTCGCATCCGAGATGCCATGCTTGCGGCAGAGTTCTGCGGCAGCCACCCCGGCTTCTGCTTCCTTCGGGATGGCGATGATCTGGGATTCGGTGAATCGGGACTTCCTCATGAGGGGCTCCTTTGCCCTTCATGCTAACTAATTCCTGGTAGACCTGCGTGGGGGAAGGTCACACGGAATCTATCAGAGGTGCAGCTGACATGGGTCTTGTTCTTGGCAGACTCCGCCGGTTGGATGGCGCTTCTTCGCTGGCCTGAACCGCCGTAGAACTGCATTACCCAGTCATGTTCCAGAATCAGTTGGGCCTTCCCTTCGGACACTCTACCAAGGCGCTGGCGACTAAATTGGCGGCGACCCGCTTTTCAGACTTGGATCAGTTCTGCCAAAATGCGCATCGGCGCCATGTCGTGGCGCCTCCAACGGCGAACCTGAAGCTGTCGGGCTTGGCAATACACCCGCCACCCGGCCCTGTCCTATCCAGCGAGACCTCCCTCTTGACCGCCCCTCCTTACCGCCGCGCCCTTGTCATCAAGCTTCAGCATCATGGTGATGTGCTACTGACCAGTCCGGTGATCAGCACCCTGGCTGCGGCGGGCGTGGAGGTGGATGCCTTGGTCTTCGAAGAAACCAAACCCATGCTGGCCGGACATCCGGCGCTGTCCCAGCTATTTGGCATTACCCGTAATGGACACAAGGCCTATGGGCTTTGGGGTTGGCTGCGGGCGGAATGGCAGCTGCTACGGGCGCTACGGGCTCGCGAGTATGATTTGGTGGTACACCTGACCAAACGCAGGCGTGGTGCCTGGCTTGTGCGATTGCTGCGGCCACGCGTGTCGGTGGCGCCCGATGCACTGCCCGACCGCTTCTGGCGCAAAAGCTTCACCCACCGCTATTTCGAATTGCAAGGCGAGCGGCATATGATTGAGGTGCACCTCGATGCCGTGCGCCACATTGGGGTACAGCCCACCACGGCCAGCCGCCGGCTGACTTTGACGCTGGAGCCTGAAACAGTTGCGAGCGTCCGCGCCATATTGGCGGAAGCCAATATGGCGCCGGGCGCATATATCCACGTCCACCCCACCTCGCGCTGGATGTTCAAGGCCTGGTCGGCCGAGAAGATGGCCACGGTGATCGATACCCTCACTGCTGCCGGAGAGCAGGTAGTACTCAGCGCCAGCCCCAGCGCGGACGAAATGGCGATGATCCACGCGATCAAGGCCCGCTTGCAGCGCCCTGTTTTGGATTTGAGTGGAAAGCTCACGCTCAAGCAGCTTGGTGCGCTGATCGCCGATGCCAAGCTATGGTTCGGGCTGGATTCTGCCCCCATGCATATGGCGGCAGCACTGGGCACACCGACCGTTGCCATCTTCGGCCCAACCGGTGAATGCAAATGGCGTCCTTGGTATGTGCCGCATCGGATAGTGGCCTCACCCGAGCACTTGTGCCGACCCTGCTTCCGCGCCGGCTGTGGTGATGGCCTCGTCAGCGACTGCCTGGAAAGCCTGCCAGTGGAAGCTGCCCTGCGCGCCATCCGCGAATTGAGCGAAGAAGTGGGGCGGCCTATCGCCCTGGCTCCGGCCGTGATACGGCTAATGCCTCGTAGTGACCAATGATCCGGACATTTGAAGTTCAAATGCGAGCCGTCACACCTGCCTTGTCGACATATTCAATACGGACTCCGACCACCCCAATCAATCCATAAAAATCAAATGCTTAACTACAAAACCAAGACTGCCGCATGAAATAAACAGGCAAAAGACATGCCCCGCAGGTCGATGGTAGACTGCACGCCAATCCGTGTCTTAGAGTCTGTTCACTGGCACACATCGCGGTCCGCCACCCGGTGGCGCGTATTCCTTGCGATTCCATCCCGCCTCATGCCTATAACGGAACACCCAGTTAAACCGGTGCAGCCCCTATTTGCGCGCGCGTCATCCCGATTGCACGCCTTATCCTCTCGAGCGCTTGCCTGCACGGCTGCGCTGGCGCTGTTCGGCTTTATCGCAGCCATGCCGCTCAGCGCCAATAGCCGGGTGGGACTCATCTTGCTTGTCTGTATCGCCCTGGGGCTATGCCTTGCACAACCCCGATGCATGCTGGGCTTGCTCGATCCGCTCGACCACGCCCCCATGCTGGCGGCCGGCGCCCTCGCCGGCTGGTACATGGTGCTGGCGGTCAACTGGCATGCCAGTGCTCCGGCTATGGATGCGCTGCGCTTGCTGCTCAGCTGCGCCTTGCTGCTCCTTGTTCGGCGGCTAAGGATCAGTTCCGACACCTTGTGGCTGGCCTGCTGCGTGGCCGCCATCATCCTTGGTGCTCAAAGCGCTTGGCAGTCCTTGGTGCAAGGCTTACCAAGGGCTCAGGGCGTGTATTTTCACAATCTCGTCGGTGCGCTGGGTGCCATCTTTGGTCTCCTGCCCTGGCTGGCAAGACCGCCACACTGGCAGCGTGGCTGGCGGCGTGCACTGTTGTGGCTTGGGCTCGTCGGCGGCATCGTCGCTGCCCTGTTTTCATCGTCGCGCATGGCCTGGATCACCATCGTTGTGCTGTTACTGGCCTCCTTGCGGCGCGAGCAGCGCGTACGTGGAATCGTGCTGGGCGGGTTATCGCTGGCCCTGGTCACCGCCTTTTCCCCCCTGGTGCAGGATCGTTGGCAAAGCCTGTTGAACGACCTGGCCCGCTACCATAACGGCGACGTGGTCACCTCAATGGGCATGCGCTTTGAAATGTGGCGGGCCAGCGCCGAGAGCATTTTTGCCCATCCATGGCTGGGCGTAGGCCCGGATGGTTTCGTCGTGCTGATGCGCACCGGGGTCGAGCTAGGTCGCTGGCCGGCCGCCATGGCCCAACACACCCATGCCCACAATGAATTTCTGCATGCCTTGGTGACGGGGGGGCTACCCGGTATGCTGGGGCTGATGGCGCTCCTGTATTATGCATGGCGGGCCAGCCGCCGGCTCGAAGCCGCCAATCCGGCGCAAGCCGCTGCCGCCCGGGGGGCACGGGCCATCATCCTGTTGCTCGTACTGCTGGGGCTGAGCGAGACCACGCTCATCTATGGCGGCATTTTCAACCTGTACCTGGTCTGCCTGTTCCTTTGCCTGGGCTGGGCCGGTCGCGATTGCTGAGCGTCTATGCACTACCAAATCGTTATTCCCGTCCTCAACCAGCTGCAATACACCCAGCAATGCGTGGACACGCTCCTGGCTCAAGGGGTAGCCCCAGGCGCACTGCTGATTATCGACAACGGCAGCAGCGACGGCACGCCGGCCTGGCTGGACAGCCGTCCAGACCTGCCCAGCCTGCGTAATCCGGTCAACCTGGGCTGCGGCGGGGCCTGGACTCAGGGTGCCTTGGTGGGCGACAGTGAATGGGTGGTGTTGCTGAACAACGATGTGGTGTTTGGCCACGACGCCATCGGGCGCAGCCTGGCTGCTGCCGAACGCCTGGGACTGGACGTAGTGAGTCCGGCTTTGGTCGAGGGCGAGCTGGATTATGACCTGACCGCCTTCAGTGAGCGCTTTGGCCACGAGATGACTGGCCAGCAACGCGAAAACTTCTTCCATGGCGTCTGCTTTGCCGTGCGACGCCAAGTGTTCCACCGCCTGGGCTTTTTCGATACCGACCGTGATCTGGGCGGTCGCG
The DNA here is from genome assembly GCF_030160395.1 of Chitinimonas prasina. GTDB lineage: Bacteria > Pseudomonadota > Gammaproteobacteria > Burkholderiales > Chitinimonadaceae > Chitinimonas > Chitinimonas prasina. The sequence continues at coordinate 352,879 of NZ_BSOG01000003.1, read as the reverse complement.
AGGATACCGAGTTTCTGTTTCGCTGCCGCCGCCATGGCGTGGCTATGGCCATGGTGGGCGATGCCGTGCTGCACCATTATGGCTCCATCACCCAGAAGGCCATGAAACTGGAGCAAGGCGTGCGTGAGTTTGGCGATCACCGCTATCTGTATGGCAAGCTGGGACTCGGCTGGTTGGGCCGCCAACGGTTCAAACGTGAGCGCCGCCGGCAAGAGCGGCAATGGCGGAATGCCGAACTGGCTGCACACGGCATGACCCTGCATATGGATCGCCGGGGTGGCGACTGGGTCTACCGTTGATGGTGGACGGTGCACCTCGCCTCTCGCTGCTGCTGATTGCCTACAATCAGGCCGGCACCATTGCCGATGCGATCGCTGGCGCTTTGTCCCAGGACTACGCGAATCTGGAAATCATCCTGTCGGATGACGCCTCCAGCGACGAGACTTGGCAGCTCATACAGCAGGCGGTGAGTGACTACCGTGGCCCGCACCGCATCGTACTGAACCGCAACCCCAGCAATCTGGGCATTGGCGCGCATCTGGATCGAGTGGCGCGACTCAGTAGCGGTGAACTCCTGCTGGTGGCAGCCGGCGACGATGTGTCGCTGCCGCAGCGGGCCAGTCTTTGTGCTGCCGCCTGGGTGGCGGCAGAGTGCCGGCCCGATCTGATCGCCGGCAGTCTGATTGCCATGGATGCGGACGGCAGCAGACAGGAAAGCATCAGCCCCGATCAGTTGGCCACTTACCGCAATGCCGCCGACTGGCTAGCGCGGCCGCCCTTGGTCATCGGCGCTGCCCAGGCTTGGACCCGGCGCTTGTTCGACCGTCATGGCGGGCTACCCAGTGGGGTGGTCTACGAAGATCTGGTGATGGTGTTCCGTGCCATCGTCGGCGGTGGTGCCATCACGCTTGAACAGCCGCTGGTGCGTTACCGGCGGGGCGGCTATTCAGCCAAGCAAGCCAGCCTCAGCGCTGCTGACGTGGCCCGTCGTCTGCTGCGCGGCGCACGTGGCGCCTTGGTCGAGATTCCCCTCTTGTTGCAAGCAGCGCAACTGGCTGGGCAGGAAGCGGCTGTGGCTAGCGCCTTTGCTGCCAAGCTGCGCCGAGAAGGCTTTATCTACGACATGCTTACCGCCAGCAGCCAGGCTCAGCGCCTGCGCCTGTTTATCTCCGCGCCAGGCGTGCCACTGGCAGTGCGGCTGCGCCTATTGGCTTACGCAGCATTTCCCTGGGTTCTGGCGCCTTGGTTTGCCGCCAAGCGTTGGCGGGCACGGCGCAAAGCCGCCAAAGTCCATTGAGACGGGCAGATGCAGTTTGAAGCTGGCCGGACTTGCGTTCGACGCACCGACTGGCTCAAGTTAACTGCGCCCAGCCAGCGGCGCTGGACTCACATTAGTTGCAACCGGGCTTGCATTTCATCGCTCCCACTCACGTTTCTGCAAATGACACCGGTGTCAGATATCCGCTAGCAGGGCGTCGCTGTCCACCACCTCGTAGCAGCCACTGCCTTCGTCGTAGCTGATGATGGTGGCCACCGAGCCCTTGACCAGACTATTGGGAGCAGCAGCCCTGACCCGGATGGCGATGGCCGTGCCTTCGGTTTCCACATTGGCCTGGCCAAAGCGCTCATCCACCTTCAGCGTGGTGATCTGGCAGCTCAGCCCCACCAGGCTGGCATTACCCCGGGCGTTGTGTTCCACAAACAGGCCACGCATGGGGCGCAGTGCGCGCGCGGTAACAAATACGGCAGCCGCCAGTGCCTCGATCAGCACCACCGTACCGGCCAGCAGCGTCATCTAGCCCGGCATCCAGAACAGCAGGTAGCGGCCTGCCTGGGTCAGGGCTTGGCGGGCGTCGGTGATTTCCTGCTCGTAGATGCGGGTTCCTGGCATCCACCACCGCCTCGCCCAACTCACGCACACTGCCGCGTACTGCCCTAACGATCTTGGTGAAGATAGACATGATGACGCTCCTTCTCGCTTACTTCAGATACTCGGCAAACGCATCCAGCGCATCCACCGCGTTTTCGCTGAGGGTAGCCAGCTCCTCTGCACGGGATTGACGCGACAGCGCGCCATACACCACGAACCAGCCCTCCACCCGCGCAAACGACGACAGCGGCATGGGGATGTTCAAGTCCAGCAGCGCCACCCGGCGCTCTGCCAGCACCTCTTTGTCGTGCCAGAAATAGCAGATGCAGATGATCTGTTCGCCGCTATGGGTCAAGTAGATGGGCAGCTCCTCACGCCCGGCCAGTGTGGCCTGCACCACCTCCACCTCGCCCGGTATCGGCTGCCACTCCACGGTCAGCCCATAGACCGCCTCGGCAATGCGCGCGGCTGTTTCCATCCTGCTTTGAAACTCGGTCATTTCCCACCTCTTCTACCTGCGGCCATCGGTGCGCGCCTGTCGCGTCCTACTGCTTGCCGTGTGCGTTGAAGTTAGGATTTTCGACATAAAATGACACTCACCCACAGTGGCCCTTGCTAGACCGCCGGCGGCCGCCCAGAAAACAAAACGGGCCGGTGTTTGCACCGGCCCGAGGCTAGACTGTGATGGCGCTGCTAGTCGGCAAAGATCACCTGATCACGGCCACTGTTCTTGGCCTGGTACATGGCTTCATCGGCCCGTATCAGCATGGAATGGCCGTTTTCGTCCTGCTTTAGCTGCGCCACGCCGGTCGAGAACCGGATGTCGATATGCTGGCTGTGATGGAAGAAGGGCGTCTTGGCGTTGACCTGGCGCAGGCGGTCCACCAGAAAGCGTGCGCCGTTCAGGTCAGTTTCGGGCAGCAGCACCAGGAACTCCTCGCCACCGTAACGCACCAGTACATCGCTCTCGCGCAGCACTGCCTTGGCTATGCTGGAGAAATGCATCAGCACCTTGTCGCCCACCAGATGGCCGAATCTATCGTTCACCAGCTTGAACTCGTCCAGATCCAGTATGCCTACCGTCAGCGGCAGATTGGCCCGGCGGGCGCGCTTCACTTCACGGGTCAGCAGATGCTCCAGGCCCTGCCGGTTTAGCGCCCCGGTCAACGGGTCCTGCTCCAGCGTCTTGCGATTGATGGCGAGATCGGACTGTATCTTGTCCATGGTCGCCTTCAGCTCCTGCAGGTCGCGATGCGACGCATTCACGGTCTGGCGTACTGAACCGGTGGATTCGATCAAGGTGCTCAACACCTGCTCCAGCGTATCGGCATCGTGGCTGCTGCGCAGGGCATCCAGCGACTGATCCATGACCTCGCTGCCACGCAACAGGTCTTCCAGCAGCACTTCCGAGGTCTCGCTCATGCCGTCGAGCACGTCTGAAACACGGAACAGCACCTGATACGCACTCTTCAATTCCTCGTCGCTTTTATCCGTGGGGGACTTTATTGCGGCAATGGCGTTGTAGAATTTCGTATAGTTTTCCGGTGTCGGCGGCAAACCCAGCTCCGCAAGGCGCTTGAGCGCGATGCGGGCGATATCCGACGGCGTCAGAGTGGGTGACTGGGAAGGCGTCATCGAGCGTTCGTTCATTTATCGTCAACCACTTATATTACCAGAGCTTCGCGCAACTGAGCCGGGGCGATCGCACAACAGGACTCTATGCACATCCATATTCTTGGCATCTGTGGCACCTTCATGGGCGGTATCGCCCAGCTTGCTCGCTCCACCGGCCACACCGTGACAGGCTGCGATGCCAATGTCTACCCACCCATGAGCACCCAGCTCGAAGCAGCTGGTATACAACTCATTGAAGGCTACTCGCCCGAACAGATCAATCTCAAGGCTGATATTTACGTTATCGGCAATGTGGTGACGCGCGGTAATCCGCTGATGGAAGCCATACTGGACGCCGGCCTGCCCTATGTTTCCGGCCCGCAATGGCTGGCCGAGCATGTGTTGCGCAATCCGGCGCAACCCCTATGGGTACTGGCCGTGGCCGGCACTCACGGCAAGACCACCACCACCTCCATGCTGGCCTGGATACTGGAATACGCCGGGCTGGCGCCAGGCTTCCTGGTGGGCGGCGTGCCCGAGAACTTCGGCGTATCGGCCCGCCTGCCCGGCGAACCACGGCAGGAGCCCGGCGGCCGCTCACCTTTCTTCGTGATAGAGGCCGACGAATACGACACCGCATTCTTCGACAAACGGTCCAAGTTCGTCCACTACCGGCCCCGTACCGCCATCCTCAACAACCTGGAATTCGACCACGCCGACATCTTTGCCGACCTGGCCGCCATCGAGACTCAGTTCCACCACCTGGTCCGCACCATCCCCAGCCAGGGCCTGATCGTGGCCAATGGCCGCGAGGACAGCCTGGAGCGGGTGCTCAAGCGCGGTTGCTGGTCGCCGGTGGCGCGATTTGGCGGTGCCGACGGCTGGCAGGTCGGCGCGGTTCACGACGATGGTTTCGACATCATCCTCGACGGCGCCCCGCAAGGACGCCTGCGCTGGGACCTGATGGGCGAGCACAACCAGCTCAACGCCCTGGCCGCCCTGGCCGCTGCCCGCCATGTGGGTGTCACGCCCGAGGTCGGCATCGCAGCTCTGGCCGGATTCCGCAACGTCAAGCGCCGCATGGAAGTACGCGGTACCGTCCACGGCGTGACCGTCTACGACGATTTTGCCCATCACCCCACCGCCATCGCCACCACCGTGGCCGGCCTGCGGCAGAAGATAGGCCGGTCACGCATCCTGGCGGTACTGGAGCCACGTTCCAACACCATGAAGCTGGGCACCATGAAGCAAGCGCTGCCCGCCAGCCTGGCCGAGGCCGACCGGGTGTACTGCTACGGTGCCAATCTGGGCTGGGATGCCGCCGAGGCGCTGGCACCCATGGGTGAAATCGCCCAGGCCCACGATGATTTGACTAAGCTGGTAGCAGCGGTCGCGGCCGAAGCCCGGCCTGGCGATCACATATTGGTCATGAGCAATGGCGGTTTCGGTGGCATACACCAGAAGCTGCTGGCCGCCTTAGCACCTCGAGGATAACCATGCAGAACAACGATGCCCTGGTACAGCGACTGGTTCAATCGGTGCGCTTGTTTGGCGGTTTTACCGCCGATGAAGCCCGCCAGTATCTCGCCGCCTGCCAGTTCGAGCAGCACCCGGCCGGCAAGCGCCTGCTGAACGAAGGCGAAGACGGTAGCGAGCTCTACGTACTGCTGTCGGGTACGGTAGCCGTCAACCGCTTCGCCGGCATCACCGAGCACGAGCTGACCCGGCTGGGGCCGGGTGAGACTTTTGGCGAGCTCGCCCTGATCGATTTCGGCTGGCGCTCTGCCAGCGTGGTGGCCATAGACGACGTGCGGGTGCTGGTATTCAAGCGTGCCAGCATGCCGCGCCTGGCTGGGCTGGAAACCAAGCTCTACCGCAATCTGGCCATCATGATGGCAGGCCGCTTGCGCGAAACCGACGCCAGGCTGGCCGAGATGGCCGAGCAGAGCCAGGAGAAGCAAGCCTTCGAAAAGCTGGCCAGCGAAACCCAGCGCTACTTTGTTGGCTAGGGTCTTGCTAGCATGTCGGCCCAGCCACCTCCTGCCAGCCACCACCATGCCACGCCAGATCGCCTTTCTTCGCGCTATCAATGTCGGTGGCCACAATGTCAGGATGGAAGACCTGCGCCGGCACCTGTTGGCCTTGGGCCTGACGGGTGTGGAGACCTTTATCGCCAGCGGCAACGTCATCTTTGATCGCGACGAGCGCCCGGCTGCCGAACTCGAACAGGCCATCGCGCACCATCTGCAGCAGACGCTAGGCTACGAAGTAGCCACCTTTGTCCGCAGCGATGCCGAAGTGGCCGCCATCGCCAGCCATCCGGCTTTCGAGGTGGAGAAGACAGGCAGCGGCCCACTGGCAGTCTGCCTGCTGGCCCAGCCCATGAGCCCTGCGCAACAGGCCACTCTGCTGGGCATGCGCAACGAACACGACGATTTCCATATACATGGCCGCGAGGTGTACTGGCTGCGGCGACAGCAAGCCAGCGAGTCGGTATTCAGCAATATGCTGTTCGAGAAGACCCTCAAGCTCAAGACCACCCTGCGTGGCATCAATACGCTGCAGAAGCTGGCGGCAAAATACCCAGCCGCTTGATCACCATCGCTACTGCCGGCTAAAGTGGCGATATCTGGGTGTAGCAAGCGCCTCGCCGCGCTTGTTGGCGCCCCCCTTGGTACACCTCATTGCAAAGAAAGGAGGTCAATATGGTTATGTCTTCGTGCACCGTCTGGTTCGCACGGCTTTATGGCATGTACGCCCGCTCCTGCCCCATTTCTGTCGCGTTGCGATAGTGGGTCGGAGCAAAGCCCTCATTCCTGCCGAAAAGCCCTTCTTCCGCTTTTCCTGAGTCCTTTCCCGACTCCTGTCGTCAGCGCTTGTGTTGATGTGGATGCCTGCATCCCAAAAATATGGCAAGAGCGATGACTACACTGATTTCCGCACTCTCCCTGCAACTGGATACCGCCGACGGCGCTTTGTTCCAGGATCTGTCCTTTACCCTCAACCTGGGCGACCGTGTAGGTCTGCTGGGCCACAACGGCTGCGGCAAGAGCACGCTACTGGGCTTGCTGACCGGCACCCGCGAGGCCACCGCCGGCACGGTGCACCACGCCCGCGCCTGTCGCCTGCAACATGTGGAGCAGCATCTGCCTGCCGAGCTGGCCGGCTTGACCCTGCACGCCGCCCTCTGCGCAGCCGTGGACAACCATCCTGATGCACGCTGGCGCTCGGATGCCATGCTGCAGGAGCTGGGGTTCGAGCCCCATCACGCCCAGGTGCCCGTCTCCGGACTGAGTGGCGGCCAGCACACCCGCCTGCTGCTGGGCCGTGCCCTGCTGCAGGAACCCAATATGTTGCTGCTGGACGAGCCCAGCAACCACCTGGACCTGCCCTCCCTGCTCTGGCTGGAGCAATTCCTGCAGCGCTGGACGGGTGGCTTTATCCTGGTCTCGCACGATGCCAGGCTGCTCGACAACGTTACCCGGCAGAGCTGGATATTGCGCGACAAGCGCTTGTACTGCTTTGACCTGCCCTGCAGCACGGCGCGGGCAGCACTGGACGAGATGGACCAGGCCGCCAGCCAGCGCCATGCCGCCGAACAGAAGGAAATAGACCGGCTCACCAGCAGCAGCCAGCGTCTGGCCGTCTGGGGCCGTACCTACGACAATGAGGACCTGTCACGCAAGGCCAAGGTCATACAGAAGCGGGCTGACCGGCTGCGCGAGGAGCAGACCTTCGTCACCCAAGGCCCGCCATGGCGCCTGGCCCTGCAAGGTCAGGCCCTGGCGGCCGACCGCCTGCTGGCGCTGAGCGCACTGCCGGTAAGGCCCGCCGCAGGCTTGCCGCCGCTGTTTACGGTGGAGGATTGCAGCCTCAAGGCTGGCGACCGGGTTGCCCTGCTGGGCGCCAACGGCCTGGGCAAGTCCTCGCTGCTGCGGCAATGCTGGCAGGCCTTGCAGCACGAAGCCCAGACTGCCGGCATCCAGTTCCACAGCCAGGCTGCCGTTGGGTACTACGACCAGTCACAGCAGCAGTTGCGCGACGACGATGACCTGATGAGCGCGCTGGCGCCCTTTGCCCGCCTGTCCGGCCGCACCGCCGAGATGGACAGGCGCAGGGCCCTGATCAGCGCCGGCTTTGCCTACCCCCGGCATGGCCAGAAGGTGGCGACACTCAGTGGCGGCGAGCGCTCGCGCCTGCTGTTCCTGGGGCTATCGCTGGCCAGCTACCATCTCCTGCTGCTGGACGAGCCAACCAACCACCTGGATATGGATGGCAAGGCCGAGCTGGCGCAAGCCCTGCTCGGCTACGCCGGCGGCGTGTTGCTGGTATCACATGACCGCGAGCTGATAGAGCGCGCCTGCAACCGCTACTGGCTGATACGCGATGGCCGGATAGAACAATGGCAGGATGCCGCACAAGCCTATGCCCGCATGCAGGAGGTGGCGCCCGCCACCCTCAGCCGGCCAGCCTCAGCACCGGTCGCGCCAGCTGCGGTGAGCGATACCGACCAGATGCTGGCTCGCTTGTGCGAGCTGGAAGCACGCCTGGCCGACGACCTTGGCCGCAAGCCGCGCCAGCAAAGACCGCAGGCTCAGCAGCAATGGCGCCAGGAGATCGCCAGCCTGAGTCAGGTCTTGGGTTTGTAGCCGCAAAAAGTAGGAAAGCGACGCCCAAGGCCCAGCTTTATACCGCAACAGCAAGTTTGAATTTTTCTGAGACTAGATATCCAACACAAGCGAATGAGGTAGCGCCTGCACGGACAGTTGCCCTGTCACCTGGCCACCGGAATAGCTCAACAACTCATGAACGCTGACCACAGGTCGGCGTTTTTTTTCGAGTCGCCCTCAACCTATCGGTCGGTCCCAAGTACCGCCAAGTATGTAGTTGATTCGATCTCGATCAAACGCGACCCAGGATGTCTTTCCTTGAAGTAGTGCACCAAAGAACGAGCTATCGAGCTTGGCGACCATCTGCAGAAACGCGGTCCAGTCCATGCCGACATAGCCATTCTGGACAATCGGTGAGTCCTCGCTCGTCGCGCTGGGAATGAGAAACTGACCATTTGGCCCGATCACATACTGCATTTTGAGGCAATCATTCGCTGTTGTAACGTACTGCTCCCCGGCTGCGGCGGCGGCCGGAATTGAGCCTCTGTCGATGGGAACGAAGACCTGCTTACCTCGCATGATTGCGTAGAGCTCGCGAAAATCCTTGTCTGCCTGATGCTCTGCGACATCAAAGATAAGCTGCTCCAAGTCTCGCTTGGAATGCGTAGGATTCTTTTGCATAAATGAGAGCATAGGCCCGGACACAGATTTGAATGACGATTATCTCGGCGGATGACGAGGCACCGAGACCTTATTCAAACACAACGTCATGCTCGCTAACTAGCAATTACCGCGACTCGGACGGCACTTCCTAGTCTGCACAAGAGCAGAATCCGGTGTCACGACAATCGCGTCTGCTCGCTCGCAGGCATTTTGGGAGCAAACAACTAAGTGGTTATTCGTCCCCACATCTCCACCTGCCGCTATTGCTTCCTTCGCCCACTGGACGATGCCCTCTGCCTCCCACTGCTCCGACCTACTGTAACTTTTGAGAAGGTACCGAACCTTACCTTGATACATACGCCGGGCCAAATTGGGCGCTAATGAGTGTAACTCTGGGCCGTGCGCATCAAACAAGACGAAGTACTCAAACGCTATTTGCGGCGATTTCACTGTGCCGGGTAACACTTTCGGGTTCACACCGACCCACGTGATCTTTCCGGCGATTCCGTACTCCCTAGGTTCTGCACCAATACCTCCTACACCAATGACGGCATCGTATTCATAGGCTCGCACTCTGCCCATGCAATCGTTCACACCGAAAACACGGCGACCATCAGGGTCGCCGGTATGAGTACGCTTATACGTCAGAATTCGCATTGACATCGCCCTCCTGAAAAGTGACCTCAACCTATGTGCTTACTTATTGAGATGGCAATAGACTAGCTATTAGGCTGCTGCCTCACCTACTCACGCCACCAGGCATCCCCGGCCGGTGGTTGCAACATGTCGACCGGCTGCCCCATGCGCGGCGTGGTCAAGGCTACCTGCTGTGCTTGGGCCAGGGCGCTGATGCGCTCGAAAGGCTCGTGCCAGGCATGCAGCGACAGGTCGAACGTGCCGTTGTGTATGGGCAGCAGCCACTTGCCACGCAAATCCAGATGCGCCTGCAAGGATTGCTCCGGCAGCATGTGGATATCGGCCCATTGCTCGTTGTAGGCGCCCGTCTCCATCAGGGTCAGGTCAAACGGGCCGTACTTGTCGCCTATGTCTTTGAAGCCGGCGTGGTAGCCGGTGTCGCCGCTGAAGTAGAGCTTGAGCCCTGGCGCGGCAATCACCCAGGATGCCCACAGGGTGCTGTTGCGGTCACTCAGGCTGCGTCCGGAAAAATGCTGCGCCGGCGTCGCGGCCAGCATCACCCCGCCTACCCGTGTCTCCTGCCACCAGTCCAGCTGCTGCACCTTGGCTACTGGCACGCCCCAGGCCACCAGGCGGTCGCCCACACCCAACGGGGTATAGAAGCGCTCCACCTTGGGGATGAGCGCCTGTATGGCCGCATGGTCCAGGTGGTCATAATGGTCATGCGACAGTATCACCCCCTTGATGGGCGGCAACGCCTCCAGGCTGATGGGGGGCTGATGGAAGCGCTTGGGCCCCAGCCACTGCAGCGGCGACGCCCGCTCCGAGAATACCGGGTCAGTCAGCCAGAACGCGCCTTCCAGCTTCAGCAGCATGGTGGAGTGGCCCAGGCGGTAGAGCGTGTTGTCAGGCGCGGCCAACAGGTCGGCCTGGCTCAGCGCCAGCACCGGAATCGCCTTGCGGGGTGTGGTGTCCGGCGCCTTGTCCACCAGCATGCTCCAGGCGGCCCTTAGGGTCTGACCCAATCCGGGGCTGGGCGTGGTGGCGACATTGCGGAAACGACCTGCTTCAAACTGCGTGGAGCGCGGATAAGCAGGCACGGTGCTGCAGGCATTCAAGGCAAGGTAGGCCATGGCGACGGTTAATCCTATCAGGGTCAGGCGTAGGGGCTTCATCGGGTTCTCCGGAGCAGGTCCTCTGCCCCTCCAAAAGAAATTACACTACACAGTGTAGTTTTATGCAAGAAAAAAGTACACTGGTCAGTGTAAAATCAGATTCAACCCTCAGGTATCCACCCTCCCATGTCTGAACCACTACGCCTGACTGACCAGAAACGCGCCGCCATCCTGGCTGCGGCCATTGCCGAATTCCGTGCCAACGGCTTCCAGAGCACCAGCATGGACAAGATCGCCGCCAGCGCCGATGTCTCCAAGCGTACGGTCTACAATCACTTCCCCAGCAAGGAAGAACTGTTCGCCGAGATCCTGCTGCAGCTCTGGCAGCGCAGCCTGGCCCGGCGCGACCTGCCCTATCGCGCCGATCTCTCCCTGCGCGAACAATTGCTGGCCCTGGTAGCGCAGAAGCTGGACATGCTGGACGACGACAATTTTCTCGACTTGGCCCGCGTCGCCATCGCCGAGACCATACATACGCCCGAGCGGGCACAGGCCATGGTGGCCAAGATGGGCGAGCGGGAAGAAGGCTTGACCACCTGGCTCAGGGCCGCCCAGGCCGACGGCAGGCTCATGCCGCACGACCCGGCGTTCGCCACCCACCAGCTGTATGGCTTGCTCAAGGCGTTTGCCTTCTGGCCCCAGGTCACCATGGGCCAACCCCGCCCCTCGGCCGAGGCAAGGCAGCACATTATGACCACCACGGTTGACATGTTCCTGGGCTACTACGCCCAGCCCAGCCCCACTGGAACCTAGCCCATGCAAAATTGGCTCTTTCTCGCCATCGCCATCGTCGCCGAGGTCATTGCCACCTCGGCCCTCAAGTCCAGCGATGGCCTCACCCGGCTGTGGCCCTCCCTGCTCACCCTGGGCGGCTACAGCATTGCCTTCTATTTCCTGTCGCTCACCCTGCGCACCATCCCCATGGGCACCGCCTACGCCATCTGGTCAGGCGCAGGCATCGTCCTGATCGCCCTGATCGCCTGGCTGCTGCACGGCCAGAAGCTCGACGCGCCCGCCCTGCTGGGCATGGCCCTGATCATCGCCGGGGTAGTGGTCATCAATCTCTACTCCAAGGCGGCAGCGCATTGAGTGCCTAGCAGCAAGCCTCCCAGCTGCTAGGCTTGCGCCATCGTCGCTTAATGCCCATTTGCACACGAAGGTGACAAAGCGTCGTAGCATCAATGCCTACCATCAACAGGCCTGTCACCCATGCTTCCAGAGGATTTCGAGTTAACTATCTGGCGCCGCCCTCATCGCACGTGGGGTTCGGTCATCGAGATTGATGCCACGATGGTGGCGGATGGTATCGGTGGGGTGATTCAATCCCACGAGCATGCCATCTGCACGGCGCATAGTGTCCATGTGAATCTAGACCTACCCCACGAGACGTTTGCCGTTACGTCCGATCAACTGCGGCGGATTCAGGCATTGGCCGATCAGATCAGCTACAAACTCCCCACCACGACCACAGGTATGCTCGGCGGGACTCAATTCGGCTTGAGGCTGAGTCGTGGTTCACATTCCCTCACCATCGAATGGTCGCCCCGGCTTGAAGATCAGACGGAAACCGTCAAGGCGCTTTTCATTGCCACCGAGCAACTGGCAAACTCCCCCGGCAGTCCCTGAGTCCTGCACAACATAGCGTGGCTTGAGTCCCAAGTGCCCGTTCAAGATCGCTTTACCACGTCGTTCGCCAGGCGAAACGACCTTGAACAGGCTCAAAACTACGGTCGCAGCAGGTCACGCCCACCGTTACCCAGTATCGCCTTATAGTACGCATTGCTGCGCATAGCCGGGCACGCCATAACTGCGTCCAGGAAAACAGGCGGCGGCTGGTACTGGTGTGCAGCGATGTAATGGACTATCGCGACCGGCGCGACATATATACAGCCCTGATAGGGCACAAACACATTATTTCCGCAGTAAGGCCCATCGAACTGGCATAGAGAACACTGGTGCAAACCCGCCGACACAAAGGGTTGCCAAGGATTGCTACACAACTGCTTCAGTCGTTGAAAAAATACCTCATCCACCTTCCCGGTCGCATATTCCTCTTCCGCCGTCAGCCACCCAACGACACGCACTGCCCCACAGCGCGTGTGGTAACGGACTGCATTGGCTCAGATCAGGTAGATAGGGCATATGAAAGCCGCTCCGGTACCCAGCCTCACCGAGCAATCCGCCAAGCCAGCCGTGCCGCCACCTTGGCGGTGACACCATCGCGGTCGAAGGCCGGGTTCAGCTCGGCGATATCCGCCAGCATCAGCTTGCCCGTGGCCTTGGCGGCATCGATCAGGGCCTCGACCACCGACAGCTCCACGCCGTAGGCTGCCGGCGCCGAAACGCCCGGCGCCACGCTGCCCGGCAGGACATCAAGGCAGACGGTCAGGTATAGCCAGTCCACTTCGTCGGCAAAGAAGGCCAGGGTATCGAGCAGGTCTTCCATCCTGTCGCGCGTACACTCCTCGTCGCCGCGCCACTGCACGCCCAGCTCGCGGGCGCGGTGGAACAGGGCCTCGGTATTGCCCGGCTCAGAGATGCCATAGACCAGGTAGTTGAACGACATCCGGTTGGCCGCGCAGGCCTCGGCAATCTGCCGGAACGGCGTGCCGGAACTGCCACGCTCGCCTGCCCGCAGATCGAAATGGGCATCGAGATTGATGATGCCTATGCGCGGCGGCCTGCCCTGCAGCTCGGCGTGGCGTGCCAGGCCGAGGAAGCTGCCATAGGCAATCTCGTGCCCACCGCCCAGCACCAGCGGAAAATGCCCGCGCTGCAGCAGATGGGTCACCTGCCTGCCCAGCTCCTGCTGCGCCTCTTCCAGCGCATCGCCCACGCAGCGCACATTACCGGCATCGTAGATATGCCCCTCATGGTGCCAGGCCAGGTTGGCCAGCGCCTTGCGCAGGGCCAGCGGCCCCTCCTCGGCGCCAGGCCGGCCGTGATTGCGCTGCACCCCGGCGTGGCAGGCAAAGCCCAGCAAGGCCGTACCGGGGGGCGCATCATCGTGGAAGGCCTGCAGACACTCATGCCAGCGGCGGGCCAGCGGGCCTTCCGCGGCGTCTACGCGGCCTTGCCATACGGCCATATCAGCAGCTTGGTACATAGTGGGACTCCAATGAGAATAGCCTCCCGGCTAGGGATGGACGGGCACTAGCCAGGATAGGACAGGAATAATTCGGTTTGCAGCTTGCCAGCGGGCCTTTGCCATTGCCAGCCGCTAGCCTGCAGCACTTCGGCCAGCGCCGCGAAAAGCGACTGGGCAGATCGTCGGTTGCCAAGCGCGATGCCATCGTAGGCGTAACCGGGCCGGCGCAGAAAGACGCACTCTGCAGGCAAATCGGCCACGCCAGGATGAAGATACAGGCCACTTCCTGGCCGGATGGCAGTACGCCAGACAGGTAGCAACAGGCACATTCGGTAGTAGGTCACGCCACGCCTGCCAACCACCAGTACCTCAAGCAAGCCCAGCGGCAACAATAGCAGGCACCAGACCCAAACCGGCCAGGGTGGCAACAGCAGAAGCGTGGTTGCCATATCGCTGTCCCACAACACAAACAGGTAGATGCCCATCATGAGCATATACATCTGCAAGGTCACGATGCCGGCGGGTAGCAAGAATAAGTGCCAGGAACCGATGCGGCGCTGATACCACCAACCGCCCGGCCTTGATAACCATCGCCACGCCTGGCTTGTGCTGGGTGGAGCCATGCGCTAACCCTGTTGACCGTTGTACCAGCGCCCCAGCAGCGGCTCGCCGCCCAACCAGTAGCATAGCTCGGCCGGCCGGTTGATCTGCCATAGTGCCAGGTCGGCGCGCTTGCCGATTTCCAGTGTGCCGGTCTGCTGCTGCAGGCCCAGCGCCTGCGCCGCATGCCGCGTCATGCCGGCAAGGGCCTCGGCCGGGGTGAGGCGGAACAGCGTGCAGGCCATGTTCAGCGCCAACAGTGGGCTGGAGGCGGGCGCCGTGCCGGGATTGCAGTCAGTGGAAACCGCCATGGGCACACCCGCCGCCCGCAGGGCAGCGATAGGTGGCAGCTTGGTCTCGCGCAGGCAGTAGAAGGCGATGGGCAACAGCACGGCGACCGTGCCATGCTGCGCCATGGCGGCAATGGCCTGCTCGTCCAGCCACTCCAGATGATCGGCCGACAGCCCATCATGCTGGGCCGTCAGCAGCGCCCCGCCCGAGTCGGACAACTGCTCGGCATGCAACTTGACCGGCAGGCCCAGCGCCTTGGCCGCCTGGAAGAGGCGCGCCACCTGATCGCGGCTGAAGCCTATCTGCTCGCAGAAGGCATCGACGGCATCTACCAGCCCTTCCTCCGCCAGCGGCTTGAGCCAGGCAATGCAGGCCTCGATATAGTCATCCGGCCGGCCCTGGAATTCGGGTGGCAGCGCATGGGCCGCCAGGTAGGTGGCTTGCACGCCGACCCGCCGCTGCTGACCCAGCTGCCGCGCCACCCGCAGCATCTTGCGCTCGCTGTCGAAATCCAGGCCATAGCCTGACTTGACCTCCACCGTGGTCACCCCCTCGCGCAGCATGCCGTCCAGCCGGCGCAGGCTCTGCGCCAGCAGCTCGGCCTCGCTGACAGCGCGGGTAGCGCTGACCGAGGAGCGTATGCCGCCGCCAGCACGGGCAATCTCCTCATAGCTGGCGCCATTGAGACGCAGCTCGAACTCATGCGAACGGTCTCCGCCAAATACCAGGTGGGTATGGCAGTCGATCAGCCCAGGCGTAAGCCAGCCGCCCTGCCCGTCCACCTCTTGCAGTTCGCCCAGGCCGGCGGGGATATCCTGCTCTGCCCCTAGCCAGGCTATGCGGCCATCGCGCACCAGCAGTGCGGCATCATGCAGCTCGCCGTAGCCATCAGGCTGGGCAAAGGTGGCAAGGTGGGTGTGGCGTATCAGCAGGTTCATGGCTTTGGCGTTGTTTGCAGACCCAGGTTTCAGGCCAGGTTTTCAATTTTTCAATAGGCCGTGCCGCCGGGCAACAGCGCGGCGGCACGGCTAGGCAGCAGGGGGGAGTGCTGCCGTCTGGTGGCCGGCCCCCCGCCTGATCAGCGACCCAGCATGGGCAGGTTCAACCCCTGCTCGCGGGCACAAGTCTGTGCAATCTCATAGCCGGCATCGGCATGGCGCATCACGCCTGTGCCCGGGTCGTTCCACAGCACCCGTTCGATACGCTTGGCGGCAGCATCGCTGCCATCACAGACGATAACCACGCCGGAATGCTGCGAATAGCCCATGCCCACACCACCGCCGTGGTGCAAGGACACCCAGGTCGCGCCGCCAGCCGTGTTCAACAGCGCATTGAGCAAGGGCCAGTCCGAGACCGCATCGCTACCGTCGCGCATAGCCTCGGTTTCGCGGTTCGGGGAGGCCACCGAACCCGAGTCCAGGTGATCGCGGCCGATGACCACGGGGGCCTTCAGCTCGCCCGTTCTGACCATCTCGTTGAAGGCCAGCCCCAGGCGATGCCGGTCGCCCAGACCCACCCAGCAGATACGGGCCGGCAGGCCCTGGAAGGCGATACGCTCGCGCGCCATGTCCAGCCAGTTGTGCAGGTGCGGATCGTCGGGTATCAGTTCCTTGACCTTGGCATCGGTCTTGTAGATATCCTCGGGATCGCCCGACAGCGCCACCCAGCGGAAGGGGCCTACGCCCTTGCAGAACAAGGGACGGATATAGGCCGGTACAAAGCCGGGGAAATCGAAGGCGTTGCTGACGCCCTGGTCCAGCGCCACCTGGCGGATATTGTTGCCGTAGTCGAGGGTGGCCGCACCGCGCGCCTGCAGGTCCAGCATGGCTTGCACATGCACAGCCATGGAGCGGCTGGCCGCCTCCACCACGCTCTGGGGTGCCGACTTCTGCTTGTCGCGCCACTCCGCCACGCTCCAGCCCTGCGGTAGATAGCCGTGTACCGGGTCATGGGCCGAGGTCTGATCGGTCACCACATCGGGGGTGATGCCACGCTGCACCAGCTCGCCAAACACATCGGCGGCATTGCCCAGCAGGCCCACCGATACCGGCTTGCCTTCAGCCCGGGCGGCATCCAGCATGGCCAGCGCCTCATCCAGGGTATGGGCCTTCTTGTCCACATAGCGGGTCTTCAGGCGGAAATCGATGCGGGTCTCGTCGCACTCCACCGCAATCATGGAGAAGCCCGCCATGGTGGCGGCCAGCGGCTGGGCGCCGCCCATGCCCCCCAGGCCACCGGTCAGTATCCAGCGGCCTGCCGGCTTGCCATCGAAATGCTGGTTGGCAACGGCGTAGAAAGTCTCGTAGGTCCCCTGCACTATGCCCTGGGTACCGATGTAGATCCACGAGCCGGCCGTCATCTGGCCGTACATCATCAAGCCCTTCTTATCGAGCTCATTGAAATGGTCCCAGTTGGCCCAGGCCGGCACCAGATTGGAGTTAGCCAGCAGCACACGCGGCGCGTCGGCATGGGTACGGAACACCCCCACCGGTTTGCCGCTCTGTATCAGCAGCGTCTCATCGTCGTTCAGGGTCTTGAGCGTATCCAGGATGCGGTCATAGCAAGCCCAATCGCGTGCCGCCCGGCCTATGCCGCCGTAGACCACCAGCGAAGTCGGGTGCTCCGCCACCTCGGCATCCAGATTGTTCTGGATCATGCGGAAGGCAGCTTCGGTCAGCCAGCTCTTGCAGCTCAGCTCGCTGCCGCGCGGGGCGCGGATGACGCGGCTGGGGTCGATGCGGGGATCGGTCATGGTGGTCTCCTGTCGGGGAAGGGTAGATCGAATCAGGCTGCGCCGGGGCTGAGGTCCAGGCGCAGAAAATCGGTGGTTGGATGCTTGGGATTGGCAGCGTCGAAGCGCCAGCCATGCCGACGGTAGAAGGCCAGAGCAGGAGCATTATGTCTGTCCACGCTGAGTCGCGCGGTATGGCAGCCGTGGCGCCGCAGATAGTCGACGGCATAGTCGTGCAACTGCCCACCCAGGCCTTGATGGCGCCAAGCCGGTAGCAGGTAGAACAGATGCACATAGCCGTGCCCAGGCTGATCTGGCTCGTGCCTGACCTCCAGTTGGCCGACGATCTCATCCCCCAGCCAGGCATGCACATAACCATCCGGGTAGTCGGCGCAACGCTGCGCCAACCTGGCCCGGTACAGCTCGCCCGCCGGTCCGGCATCGCGGTCGAACGCCTCGGTGGTACCGAACGATACCTGGTAGGAATCCCGCCGCATGGCATAGGCCTCGGCAAAATCATCGTCCAGCTGGATGGGGGCAAGGCGCAGATGCATCATGGCCTACCTTAGAAATGCCCGCTGAACTGGTAGCGGCCGGCCGGGTGGTACAGGTTGGCCACGCTGGCCACCAGGCCACGGGAGTAGGTGCGGCGATGCAGCACCAGGCACGGCTCGTCCTTGTCCATGGCCAGCCTGGCCTTGGCAGTGCGATCGGGCCGGCGTGCCTCGATACGGTATTCCACCCGTGATAAGGGCGCGGCACGGGTCAGGTATTCGTTGGGGGTGATGCGGCTGTAATCCTGCTTGAGGTAGTCCGGCGCCAGCTGTGGATTGGCCCAGCGTTCCTCCAGCTGGATGGGCAGCCCGTTCTCGCGATGCAGTATCAGCGAATAGAACAATGGCGCCCCCACCTGCAAGCCCATCTCGGCGGCCAGTGTGGTATCGGCCTTGACGGCCTGCAGCTTTAGCAGCTCGGCCGTATGCTCATGCCCACGTGCGCGGATTTCCTCGGCGATGCTCTTGATGTCGACCAGCGTGCTCTGGTACTTGGTGGCCGCCACAAAGGTGCCCGCGCCCTGGCTACGGGTCAGCACCCCCTCGGCCGCCAGCTCGCGCACTGCGCGGTTGACTGTCATGCGGGCCACATCGAAGCGCTTGACCAGCTCGTTCTCGCTGGGCACCTGATCACCGGCACGCCAGCGGCCTGCCTGTATCTCGCTCAGCAGGTAGTCCTTGATCTGTTGGTAGGCCGGTGTACTCATGCTCTCCTCACCTCAGAGCCCGTCATGGACTCAATTCATCGCTGCTTGTAGCGGATTACACGGGTGCCACCAGGCAGCAAGGCAGCCAGTACCAGCAGCCCCCGTGATTGAATCCACGCACCTACGCCGAGGTGCGTGGCACGCCGCCTCAGGCCTGCGAATCGAAGCGGAACGGCGCCAGCTTGGCAAAAGCCCCGTCGCGCACCAGCTGGGTGATGGCCTCGATATCGGGGGCAAAGTAGCGGTCGATATCGTAATGCGGCACCTTGCCACGGATCAGCGCCATGGCGGCCAGCAAACGTGGCGAGGTCTGGTGCGGCGCACGCAGATCCACCCCCTGTGCCGCAGCCAGCAGTTCTATCGCCAGGATATGCGCCACATTCTCGGCAATATCGCCCAGCTTGCGGGCAGCAAAGGTTGCCATGGACACATGGTCTTCCTGGTTGGCCGAAGTCGGCAGCGAATCCACCGAGGCCGGATGCGCCAGAGTCTTGTTTTCGCTGGCCAGCGCAGCGGCCGTCACGTGGGCAATCATGAAACCAGAGTTCACCCCGCCATCCTTCACCAGGAAGGGTGGCAGGCCGGACAGGGTGGCATCGATCAGAAGTGCGATACGACGCTCGGCCAGCGCACCGATTTCGGAAACGGCAATGGCCAGGTTGTCGGCAGCGAAGGCCACCGGCTCGGCGTGGAAGTTGCCGCCAGACAGCACTTCATTGGTATCGGGGAACACCAGTGGGTTGTCGGATACCGCGTCGGCCTCGCGCAGCAGCACATTGGCGGCATGGCGCATCTGGTCCAGGCAGGCACCCATCACCTGCGGCTGGCAGCGCAGGCTGTAGGGGTCCTGCACCTTGTCGCATTCCTTGTGGCTGGCAATGATGGCGGAACCATCCAGCAACTGGCGATAGGCCGCCGCAGCGTCAATCTGGCCGGCATGGCCACGCAGCTCGTGGATGCGGCGGTCAAACGGCACGACCGAGCCGGCGGCCGCGTCCACGCTCAAGGCACCGGCCACCAGGCCGGTCTGGTACAGGTCTTCTATGGCATACAGGTTCACCAGCGCAATGGCGGTAGAAGCCTGGGTACCGTTGAGCAGGGCCAGGCCCTCCTTGGCACCCAGGGTCATGGGGCTGAGGCCAACACGGGCCAGGCCCTCCACGGCAGGCAGGAACTTGCCATCCACCATCACCTCGCCCACACCCAGCAGCACGGCTGCCATATGGGCCAGGGGTGCCAAGTCACCCGACGCGCCTACCGAACCCTTGGCAGGGATGCTGGGCAGCACATCGGCATTCAAGAGCTTGAGCAGCGCCGTGATCACTTCCAGCCGTATGCCGGAATAGCCACGGCCCATGCTGGAGATCTTGAGCGTAAGCAGCAGGCGCACCATGGATGCGGGCAACGGCGCGCCCACGCCCACGGCGTGCGACAGCACCAGGTTCTTTTGCAACAGTTCCAGCTGATCGGCCGGGATATGGGTGGAAGCCAAGCGGCCAAAGCCGGTATTGATGCCATAAGCCGGCGCCCCCTTGGCCACGATGGCCGCCACGGCGCGAGCGCCGGCCTCAATGCCGGGTACGGCCGCAGGGTCCAGCGTCAGCTGCACACCGCCCGCCATGATGGCACGCAGTTGCTTGTGGGTCAGTTTACCGGGGGTCAGGGTCATGGCTTGCATGGTGTCTCTCGCATCGGATGATCGAATGAAACACAGATTACTCGTCTACATTTGTATAGACAAGATCGATTGCAAAAAAACCTGACCCGCGAGGGACATCCCCCAGCCATCGCTGGCCCGCCACCAGCACCCAAAGGCTGGGACAGGCGGCCAACCCGCCTTGGCTGCTTCAGCGGCTGATATGAACTTGAATCATTGAAAAACCGCCGCGCATTCAGACTGCTGACGGACGGCAGCGAGGGGTGTGACCCCCTCAGGGGAGAGCCCGCCGACTCAGGCTGCGCTCACGCCCAGCGCCGGGGTTACCCAGGCGCCTGCGCCATCCATCACCACCCCACTGGTATGAAGGCTCGCCTATCGGCTTGTCATTGCTTGGGCGCAGCGGCCGCGGGCTTGGCGGCGTTACCCAGCTTCTCCCGCAGGGCCGTGGTATCGAGCTTGTAGCTGGGCGACGCCAGCGGGCCGCTGATCTGTATTGGCACCTGCACACCTTTCAGGGCATCAAGTTCGGGCACGCCGCTGCCGCCACGCACGGTGGCATTGAGCAGATAGTCCACCTCGCCCCGGCCTATATCGATACGGCCATCGCCCGCCAGATTCAGGAACGGCGCACGAATGACCAGGTCACGGCTCTCGGCCACGCCTTCCTTGATCACGAAACGGGCGCTGAGGTCGGAAAAGCGGGTACGCCGGGCCACGTCTGCCGGTATGGCGCCACCCGTCAACCTGGCCAAGTTGCTGCGCAGGCCGCGCAACACATCGCCCACATCCAGGCCGGCAATGGCGCCACGGGTCAGCATCAGATCCACCCGCCCCGACATACCTTGGCGCAGCGCCGCAATACTGCTGGCCGGCGCCGTGATATCCAGATTGAGCGTCCCCCGGCCTGACAGACGGTCTATGCCGAAGGTATCGGACATCAGTGCCGCCACCTCCATGCCGGTCAATGTCTGCAGCATGTGCAGCCGGGGTTTGGCCCCCCCTTCCAGCAACAGCTTGCCATTGAGCTGGCCGCCGTAGATATCCGCCCGCAGCGGATCAAGCTTGAGCTGGCGCCGCTTGGTATCCACATGCGTCTGCAGGTTGAATACCCGGAAACGGCCTATATCCAGCTCGCCTATGCGCACCTCGCCACGCGCCACCAGGCCGCTCAGCCAATCCAGCGACAGCGGCTGTGCTGGGTCCAGCAGCGGTGCTGCCTCGGCATTGGGCAGGTAGGGGGTTAGATCGAGCTTGGCCAGATCCAGTGCAAAGGCATAGCGTGAGGAGACAAAATCCTCCAGCGACAGCTGTGCCGTGACTGGCGCCCCATCCAACTGGCCCCGGCTATCCCAATCGAAGCGCTCGCGCTCCAGATCCACCGCCGTGCGGCCAGCCAGCGCCAGCTTGATGGCGCCTTGCGGCAAGGCCTTGTTACGGTATGAACCTGTCAGGGTAAAGGCCGGCAACTCCATGGTGCGCCAGTTGCCCATGCGCAAGGGGCTCTCTATCTCCAGCTGGGCGTTCTGGGTGTCATCCAGCAGCTGCAGGGTCAGCCTGGCCTGGTCGGCAGCCAGACCGCCCGTGGGCTCCGCAGCCAGCCGTGCCAGCCTCAGTTGGCCGGCGATTTCACTGAGTCGGCTCTTGATACCGAACTCCGCCTCAATCTCGCCGGTTGCCAGCCCACCCTCGCCGCCACGCAGCGCCGGCGTTTTGAGCTTGGCCTGCCAGCGCTGCTCGCCCCGCTGCACGGTTGCCTGCGCCACCACCTGCTGTAGCTGCGCCCGCCATGGCAAGGCCCCCAACTCCAGGTCGCCAGCCAGCTCGAACCGGCCATCGCGCCATTCTGGTGTCTGCGCATTGATGGCCAGGCGAAATTGCTTGAGCCTGGCCGCCAGCTTCGCCCGGTCTACCCGCAGCTCGCTATCCACCCGCAGCCCACCGCCCCAGTCCGGTGCAGTCAGCTGCCCCACCACCGTTACCGCCCCATTCTCCCCCTCAGGGTCCAGCGCGTGCAGGTCCAGCTTGCGAAACCGGGTCGTGGCGCCATGGGCGTCCTGCCAGTTCAGCGCGGCCGACACCAAGTCCACCCGCTCCGGCCGCCAATCCACACGACCAGGCTTGGGACGCCGCGCCAGCAGGTCGTCGATGTTAAGCGTGCCATCCAGGCGCTGGTAGGCATTCACTACCAGGCCTTCGACTCGAGCATCGACCAGCTCGGCCCGGCCCTTCATCAGCCCCCCCCAACCCAGCGAGAAGCGCGCGCTTTCAAAGTGTGCAAACAGGGCGCGGCCATCCGGCTCGCTAATGGTCAGGTCTTCCAGGGTGACATTGGGGCGCGGCAACAAGGCCAGGCGCAAGGCGCCTATCTCGACCTTGCGACCCAGCGAATCACTGGCATCGGCGGCAAGCTTGTCGCCCAGGGCACTGAGGTTGAATAGCGGCACGGCTACCACCACCGCCAGCAAAAAGGCGAAGGCATAGAGGCAGCGACGTAGCCGTGGAGGAATCTGGTACAAAGGCATGGCCCGATTATGCCTGTGGCAAGGCTCACCATGCCACGACCCTTGCAGGATTTATATTTGCCCGAATACAAATCAAGCGCTTGCGGACATCGCAAACGACCGCACCACACGGCGCAACGCCCTGCCAGCGGGCAACAACGCTTTGAACAGATAGCGACCATGCACCCGGCACCTGCACAGCCCAAGCTAGCAATCAGTGGCTAGCGTCCATGGCAGGCTCTATGATGCGCCATCCTCACTCACGAGCCCATCGAGCATGAGCAATCCACACATTACCGAGATCAAGGTACGCGGCTATCACCTGGATCTGTACGGCCACGTCAACAACGCCCGCTACCTGGAGTTCCTGGAAGAAGCCCGCTGGGGCTTCACCGAAGACCATGGCTCGCTGGAATTCTTCAGCCAGGCCGGCCTCGCCTTTGTCATCGTCAACATCAATATCAACTACCGCCGCGCCGCGCTGATGGGCGAAGAGTTGAGCATCGCCACGGCCATGCAGAAGATAGGCAGCCGCAGCGCCGTCATTCACCAGGTCGTCAGCCTCAAGGGCAGCGATACCGTCATTGCCGAGGCAGATGTCACCTTCGTGATCTTCGATGCCAAGCAAGGTAGCGCCATCGCCATGGATGGCGAGCTGCGCACCATGTTCGAGCGCTTGCCGCACTGGCCACCAGCCGGCTGATACCGCAAGCCGCCTGAAGACGCGAAAAGCCCAGACAAGGTCTTGGGCTTTTGCTTGCCTTACTTGTCTTAACCTAAACCCGGTAGCGCGACACCGTCACCTGCATCTGGTTGGCCAAGGCCTGCAACTGGTTGGCCGCATCCGCCGTGACGCCGGCAGCGCCGCTGGTTTCCTCCGACATCTGGGCGATGCGCTCAACCTGTTGGGCGATATTGGTACTGGCCGCGCTCTGCTCGCGGATGGCATGGCTGATATCGTCCACCATCTCCACCACTTGGCCCGAGCCCTGCCGTATCTGCAAGATGGTCTCGCCGGCCCCCCTGGCTTTTTCCACGCCGACATCAACCCGCTCCACCACCTCGCGCATACGGCTCACCGCCGCATCCGCACCTTGCTGAATGGTGGCGATCAGGGCGCCTATCTCCTGCGTGGACACCGAGGTCCGCTCTGCCAGCTTGCGCACTTCGTCTGCCACCACGGCAAAGCCACGTCCCTGCTCACCTGCACGGGCTGCCTCGATGGCGGCATTCAGCGCCAGCAGATTGGTTTGGTCCGCCACGTCTTTGATCACACTGACCACGGCACCGATATTGGCGCTCTCACGCGCAAGCAGATTGATCTGTTCCGATGCATCAGCCACCCGCTCGGCGATGCCGTTGATCTCAGCCACTGTGGCCTTGATCACCACCTCGCCCTCGCCCGCCATATCGCCTGACCGCCGCGACATGGTATTGGCCTCATTGGCCCTGTCGGCCACATGGTTGATGCTGACCGTCACCTGCTCCACGGTCGCCGCCATATTGGCGGCCGATTCACTGGCCGAGGTGGAACTATGCGACATCTGCCGGGCCGCATCGGCCATGCCATTGGCCTGGCCCGCGACGCCGTCGACACCGCTGGCGATATCCCGGAAGCTGGTCTGCAAGGTATCGAGCAGGCGATTGAAGGCCGCCACCGTCATGCCTACCTCGTCGCGGCTGCTGATGGGCACACGCTGGGTAAAGTCGAGGTCCCGACCTATGCGCTCCACCGTGCGCTCCATCAAAGCCAGCGGGCCGGAGACCGCGCCATAGATCCACCAGCCAAACCCCACCAGTACCAGCACGCCCAGGGCAATTACCACCATGAACAGATTGCGTGACGACTCATACACGCTATCCGCCTCCAGCGCTGCGGCTTCCTGCATCTTGAGGTTGTAGCCCGCCATCTTCTCGATGGAAGCCTGCAGCACCTGTTCAGCCGGTATCACCTTGCCATACAGGGCAGCGACTGCCTGATCGGCTTGAGCCGCACTGGAGCTTTTCAGCGCCTCGGCATAACCAGCCTGGTAGGTATCAAAAGCTGCCTTCAGGGCGCCATAGTTGGCCTTGTCAGTCGCATCCGAGGCAAAGCTGGCGTAGCCATCCACCGCCAGCTTGGCCCTGCTGACTGCCTCATCCACCTTCTGGTTGAAGGCCTTCTTGAGGTCCACATCCTCTTCCATGATGTGCGACAGCAGCAAAGCTCGCATCTCACGGTATGAAATAGCAATATCGTCGGTGGCCTGAACCCGGGGAATACTCTCGACGGTAAGCGACTGCACTTGGTTATTCAAAGACATAAAGGCCTTCAGGCCTATACCACCCACCGCAAGCAGTGCAACCAGGGCAGCAGCCAGCATCACGACAAGACGCTTGCCTATGGACATATCGGTGTTCCTTTCTGGATTTCGCCTTCGCCTACAGCCAGCGAAGCCGCGCGCGCCGGCCCACGTTGCCCGGCCCCCTCCCAGAGAGGTATCAACTGCAGCAGCAACGCACGCCGGGCACGGCCAGCCTGCGCCGCCCCAAATCGAGTAAATACACTATAGCGTTGGTGCCGCCAGGATGCTCGGCTTAATCAAACGATAATTCCGCCTCCCAGGCAGGCCTCGCCGTCATACAGCACGGCCGACTGTCCTGGCGTCACCGCCCACTGCGGTACATCGAACCGAAGCCTGGCCACGCCGTCGCGCACCTCCAGCAGCTCACAGCTGGCATCGGCCTGGCGGTAGCGCGTCTTGGCGGTATAGCGGCCAGGCCTGGGCGCCTCGTCTGCCACCCAGCTCAGTTGATCGGCCAGCAGGGTATCCTTCAGCAGCAGCGGATGATCATGGCCTTGCACCACGATCAACTCATTGGCCGCCATGTCCTTGCCCGCCACATACCAGGGCTCGCCCGGCCCACCGATGTTCAAGCCCTGGCGCTGGCCCAGGGTGTAATACATCAGGCCCATATGCTCGCCCACCGTACGGCCCTCAGCCGTACGCATGCGGCCAGGTACCTTGGGCAGGTAGCGGTTGAGGAACTCACGGAAAGGACGCTCGCCAATAAAGCAGATCCCGGTGGAATCCTTCTTGGCATGGTTGGGCAGCTTGATCTCAGCCGCAATCTGCCGCACCTCGGTCTTGCGCATGCCCCCCAACGGGAATACCGCTCGCGATACCTGGTACTGGCTCAGGCGGTACAGGAAATAGCTCTGGTCCTTGGTTTCGTCCACCCCGCGCAGCAAGCGGGTGCGCCCGTCGGCTGCCAGGTCGGTGCCGGCATAGTGGCCGGTTGCGATCTTCTCGGCCCCCAGGCTGATGGCATAGTCCAGAAACGCCTTGAACTTGATCTCGGCATTGCACAGCACATCGGGATTGGGCGTACGGCCAGCCTGGTACTCGCTCAGAAAATAGGCAAACACCCTGTCCTTGTACTCAGTGGCAAAGTTCACCAGCTCGATATCGATGCCCACCAGGTCGGCCACTGCGATGGCGTCGCGCGAGTCCTCCTTGATCGAGCAGAACTCGTCGTTGTTGTCATCTTCCCAGTTCTGCATGAATACGCCGACCACGTCTATCCCCTGCTGCTTGAGCAGCCAGGCGGTTACCGAGGAATCCACGCCGCCCGATAGGCCGACGACTATGCGCTGGGTCTTGTCAGTCACAAGCAATACTCTTCTGCGGCCTAGGCCGCGTTATCGGGATATGTCCTTCCTGCTTGAGGCAGGGGAACACACTCCCCAAATTAGCACTTCATCCTGCGCCGTACTTGCCGCTCAAGCAGCGTCTTTGTCGTAGTGGCGTATCAAGTCCAGCGGATAGCGCCGTCCCGCGCGGTAATCCTCTATGCATTGCAACACCAGTGGGCTGCGATGCTGCGCCTGGCAGGCGAGGACTTCCTCATAGCTCAGCCATACGGCACGGACGATACCGTCGTCCAGCACTGCCACCACGTCGCCGGGCCTCGCCTCGGCCGCAAAGCGATGGCTGCAGACCCCCGCCCCGGCAACCTGGCCAGGCGCCAGGTCGGCGGCGTAGGCAAAGCGCAGATAGGTCAGCCCAGGCTTGCCGGGCGGTGACCACTGATAGATGCCCACCAGAGCCGTGGGGCACACTTGGTAAGCGGTTTCCTCGCGCGCCTCGCGTATGGCCGCCGCAAGCAAGGATTCATCATCATCGAGGTGTCCCGCCGGCTGGTTATAGCGGCGACCGTGCTCAGTCAGTTCCTCGACCAGCAGATAGCGCCCCGCCTGCTCGACCAGCACAGCCACAGTGGTATTCGGTTTCCAGATGGGGTCGGACACGGTGCACACAAGCCTTACGGCGGGAAAATCCCGCTATTTTAAACACTAAGAGCCTGTTCACGATTTTTTCACCAGCGCTGGAGAATGCCGCCACCCCGGCCCCCTCTGCAGCGCATCACCCCATGTGCAGTAACGAAACCCAGTGACGTAGCTCTGTTAGCAGCACCAAAAAGCAAAAAAGGCGGCTCGCGCCGCCTTTTTCCATTCAGGCCGAAGCCGTCCCGATTAGGACTTCTTCTCTTCCTTCTTGGCTTCTTCCTTCTTGGCTTCAGCCTTTACTTCAACCTTCTTCTCTTCCTTCTTGGCTTCGGCCTTCACTTCAACCTTCTTCTCTTCCTTCTTGGCTTCGGCCTTGGCTTCAACCTTCTTCTCGTCCTTCTTCACTTCGGCCTTGGCGGCATCAGCCTTAGGGGCTTCGGTCTTGGCAACTTCGGTAGCGAAGGCAGCGGTAGCGAACAGGCCGGCGATCAGAGCAGCGATCAGTTTCATGGTGTTTCCTTTAATTGGAGGAGGAGTGGATACAGCTTGGAATTGGAGCGGCTAACAAAACCCAGCGCAGCGGTTCTGGCTAGGCGTGCGGGCGCAGGCAGTACGTGGGTACGGCAAGCTCGCACAACAACGCCAGAAGGGTTTTGTTAGCCGCTTTTATTACGACGGTATGACACGTCACCCGCCTTAACGCAGACCCCAGCAAGGCGGTTGACACGGCATGGCAAGAAATCTGATACCAGCCAGCCGCTGGCTCAGGCGCTGCCACGCCACACATAGCCCGCAAAATCGGGACTTGCCGCACAAAGTCGTTGACAGCACCACGCCAGTGGTATTGAATCGGTATTGTATTCAACTGGTATCAAACCAGTCACAATAAGACCGGTATCTATCGGTCACGCGGAGTTAATGGATGTCTCTTGAATTCTTGATCGGCGTCGATGGCGGCGGCACAGGCACCAGGGTGCTGGTGGCGGATCGCGACGGCCGCGAGCTGGCACGGGGCAGCGCCGGGCCATCAGGCCTGGCACTGGGCATCGCGCCAGCGTGGCAAGCCATACAGGCCGCCTGCGACCATGCGTTCGCCAGCCTGGGCCAGCCTTTCGACGCCGCCCGCTGCGCCATGGGCCTGGGCCTGGCAGGCGTACATAACGCCAGCTGGGCCGCGGCATTCCTGGCAGCCGCGCCGGCACTCCATGCCATCAAGCTGGACAACGATGGCTTCACCACCCTGCTGGGCGCGCATGGCGGCCAGCCTGGCGTCATCGTTGCCATCGGCACCGGCACCATAGGCGAGGCCTGGTTCGGCGACAGCCCATCCGGCCCGCGCAAGCGCACCGTATCGGGCTGGGGTTTTCCCTGCGGCGACGAAGGCAGCGGTGCCTGGATAGGCATGAGGGCCACCCAGCTGGCGCAGAAGGCATTGGATGGGCGACTGTCTCGCGGACCACTGGCTGAGGCAGTAATACAACATCTTGGCGGCTCGGTAGACAGTGCCTATGACTGGCTGGCGCAGGCTCGCCAGACCAATTACGCACAACTTACGCCGCTGGTACTAAGCCACGCCACGAACGACGGCGCCGCTGCTACCATCTTGCGCCAGGCTGGTGAAGAAATTGCGGCGATAGCGCTAGCGCTGGATCCCGAGTCTCATCTGCCACTGGCGTTCTGTGGTGGTCTTGCTGCGGCATTGCAACCCTGGCTACCAGCAGAACTGGTCCACCGTGCGCGCCAGCCTTTGGGCGACTCCGCCACTGGCGCGCTGCATCTGATTAGGGGAAATACATAAATGGACAAGGCCCGCGAAGCCGCCCTTCTGGCACTCAAGCCAGATGCAGACAGCAGCACCCCGCTTTATCTCCAGGTTGCCAACAAACTCTCCAGCGCCATCTCCACGGGCCTCTGGCAAGCCGACGAGGCCCTGCCCTCCGAGCGCGTGCTGTGCGACATGCTGGACATCTCGCGCGTCACCGCCCGCAAGGCCATGGACATGCTGTTCGAGCAAGGCCTGATCGTCAGGCGCCAGGGCTCGGGCACCTATATCGCCCCCCGCCTGGTGCAGCCACTGTCGCGGCTCACCAGCTTTTCTGAAGAAATCCGCAGCCGTGGCTTTGCCCCCTCGTCGCGCTGGCTTAGCCGCGAGACGGGTATCGCCAGCCAGGAGGAAGTCCTGCGCTTGGGACTGTCGCCGGCAGCCAACGTGGCCCGGCTCAAACGCCTGCGCATGGCCGACGACACGGTCATGGCGGTGGAAACCTCCACCCTACCCAGCCGTTACCTGGCCGACCCCACCGTGGTGGCCGACTCGCTGTATGCCTATCTCGACAGCCACGGCAGCTCGGTCACCCGCGCCCTGCAGCACATTAAGGCCGTCAATGCCACCGACGAGATTGCCCAGCTGGCAGGCATACCCTCGGGCACAGCCATGCTGATGATTACCCGAATAGGCTATCTCGACAGCGGCCTGCCGGTGGAGCTGACCTACTCCTATTGCCGCAATGACTACTACGACTTCATCGCCGAACTCCGCCGCTGAGCAAAGAACCTGAACGATGCAAAACCTGCACGGCAATATCCTCACTCCCGATGGCTGGCAACACGGCGAACTGCGCTTCGACACGCATATCACCGCATTGCAGGGCCAGGCACGCGATCCCGCCGGCAACGCCGACGACATCATCCTGCCTGGCTTTATCGACCTGCATGTCCATGGTGGCGGCGGTCGTGATGTCATGGAGGGGGGCGATGCCCTGTCGGTGATCACCCGCATACATGCCCGGCACGGCACCACCAGCCTGCTGGCCACCACCATGACGGCACCCAAGCGCGAGATAGAACATGCGCTCAGCGGCGTGGCCACCGTGGTGGCGCAGCGCACCAGCGGTGGTGCCCGGGTACTGGGCGTGCATCTGGAAGGCCCTTATATCAACCCCGGCAAGCTCGGCGCCCAGCCCAACTTCGCCCGCGACGGGGTACTCAACGAGATCAGCAGCTTCAACAATCTCGCCCCGTTGCGGGTACTGACCCTGGCGCCCGAGGTGCAGGGCCATATGGCCTTGATCAGCGAACTGGTGTCACGCGGCATACGGGTACAGTTGGGCCACACCCTGGGTAGCTACGAGGATGGCGTGGAAGCCCTCAAGCATGGGGCGTCGAGCTTCACCCACCTGTTCAACGCCATGACCGGCCTGCATCACCGCGAGCCCGGCATGGTGGGCGCAGCACTGGCCCACGCCGAGTACGCCGAGCTGATACCCGACCTGTTGCATGTGCACCCTGGCGCCATCAAGGCAGCACTGCGCGCCATACCCAAGCTCTATTGCGTCACCGACTCGACCGCCGCCGCCGGTATGCCCGACGGCAACTACAAGCTGGGGCGTCATACCGTCACCAAGTGCATGGGCGGCGTGCGCCTGCCCGATGGCACGCTGGCCGGCTCCACCCTGACGCTGGACGAAGCCCTGCGCAACCTGGTGAGCCTGGGCCTGGACCTGGACGACGCCGCCCGCCGGCTATCCACCTACCAGGCCGAGCTGCTGGGCCTCGATGATCGCGGCCAGCTCAAGCCCGGCGCTTACGCCGACATCGTGGTGCTTGATCGCAACCTGAAACTGAAGGCCGTCTATGTCGAAGGCGAGCCGGTAAATCTGACGTCGGAGAAGTAAGTGACTACTTGCATGTGGAAAGAGATGCGCGAAGGCGCAGCTGCCATCGCCCGCCAGGCAGACAAACAGGATGCCCGCTACGCCGAACTGGGTGCGCGCCTGCGCCATACCGACCCGCACGCGCTGGTCACCGTGGCACGGGGCAGTTCCGACCATGCCTCGGCCTATTTGGCCTATCTCACCATGCTGCGGCTGGGCCGCCTGTCCGTCTCGCTGCCCATGTCGCTGGTCACCCTCTACGATGCCCCGCTGGATGTGGCAGGCACGGTCGCCGTCGCCGTCTCGCAGTCTGGCCGCAGCCCCGACGTGGTCGAGCCGATCAAGCGCTTCCGCCAGGGCCGCGCCCAAACCATAGCCCTGGTCAATGATGCCGCCTCGCCGCTGGCCGAAGCCGCCGAATGGACGCTGCCGCTGGAAGCCGGCCCCGAATACGCCGTGGCCGCCACCAAGAGCTATATCGCCAGCCTGGCCGCTGGCGCCCGCCTGGTTGCCCACTGGGCCGATGACGCCCAATTGCTCAACGGCCTGGCCGCCCTGCCCGATAACCTGGCCAAGGCGCAGGAAGTGGACTGGTCCCATGGCGTGGAGGTATTGCAGCAAGCCGAGCGCATCATGGTGGTGGGCCGAGGCCTGACCCTGCCAGTTGCCCTGGAGGCTGCCCTCAAATGCAAGGAAACCGCAGCCATCCAGGCCGAGGCATTCTCGGGCGCCGAGATCAAGCATGGCCCCATGGCACTGATAGACGAAGGCTACCCCCTGCTGATCTTCGCACCGCGCGGCCCGGCGCAGGCGGGTCTGATCAAGCTGGCAGAAGAAATGCGCGCCCGTGGCGCCAAGGTGCTGCTGGCGGCCCCGACCGATGTGGCCGAGCGCGAACTGACCCTGCCGCTGGGCCCGGTACCGGAACTCGACCCCATTGCGGCCGTCACCGCCTTCTACCCCATGGTGGAGGCCCTGGCCCGTGCCCGTGGCTACGACCCCGATCAACCGCGGCACCTGAACAAAGTGACCTTGACCCGCTAGCCCGCCGGGCCAGCACTGGCCACGCCGTGGGCCACCGCACGGCAGGTCAAGCAATTGACCCACCCTGGCCCCAGGCCAGGGAAGAGACGACACCGCGCCCAAGAGCCCGGTGCAGGATTGGAGGGCGCGCCAACGCGCACGCCTGCTAGACGACAACAGACTGATGGGGTGTATGCACCATGAAGACCAACCGTATCGCCAAGACAGCCCTGCTGCTGGCAGGCCTTGCCCTCTGCGGCCAGGCACAGGCAGCCAAGCAGCGCCTGGAGTTCTGGACACAGAGCCTGGCACCCAAGTTCGCCCCCTACTTCAAGGATGTGGTCAGCCGCTACAACGCGTCCAACGCCCATGTCGAAGTGGTCTGGGTGGATTACCCCTGGGACGTGATACGCACCAAGTTCACCGCGGCCATTGCCTCGGGCAAGCCCCCCGCCATGGCCAATATGGACGTACCCTGGGCCTATGAATACAAGCAGAAGGGGCTGATACAGTCGGTCGACCCCCTGGTGGACAAGAGCCAGTATGTCGGCGGCGCCCTCAAGGACGTCACCTTCGATGGCAAGCTGTACGCCTTCCCCTTCTATAACGGCGCCAATGTCATTGCCTACAACACCGAGCTGTTCAAAAAAGCCGGCCTGGACCCGAAAAAGGCCCCCGGCAGCCTGACCGAACAGCTCAACTACGCCAAGATCATCAAGGCCAAGACCGGTGTCGCCGGCTTTGCCCCCACCCTGGGTCCCACCAAGCTGGAAGGCCTGATGGCGCAGGAAGGCCTGGAGGTATTGAAGGATGGCCGCGCCGTATTCAACTCGCCCGCCCACGTCGCCCTGGTGAACAAGCTGGCCGACGCCTACAAGGCCGGTGCCCTGCTCAAGGACAATCTGTTTGCCCAGGACAACTTCCAGGTCTCGATGGCCGCCTATAACAGCGGCCGGCTGGCCATGCTGGTATCGGTGCCCGCCGCCATGACCCGGGTACGCGACGACGCCCCCGGCATCTACAAGGTCACCGATGTGGCCGGCCTGCAGCTCAGCCCCACCGGCATCGCCTCGGGCGGCTGGCAGTTCACCTTTGTGGTGCCGCGCAATGTCGATGCCAAGCTGCTGCCGGAGATAGGCAAGTTCGGCAACTACCTGACCAATGCCGAGAACCAGCTGGCCTTCTCGCGCTTTGCCGGTACCCTGCCCACTTCCAAGCGCGCCGCACAGGACGCCCACTTCCAGACCTACCCGACCAACGCCGGCGCGGTGGAAAAAGCCGTGGTGGCCGCCGCCAAGAACCTGGAACAGACACGCACCATCTACCTGGGCGGTGTCAAGGATGCCGAGCTGCTGTCCACCCGCCTGTCCGCCGCCGTCGAGCAAGCCGTCACCGGCCGCAAGGACACCAAGCAGGCACTGGATGAAGCCGTCGCTTTCTGGAACAAGAAACTCGGCAAGTCCTGATACCGATACAAGGCCTTGACCCGCTACGCCCGCCCTGGGGCCGACGTAGCGGGTGCCGCACGCCCATACCGGGCAAGGCGACCTGGCTGATCCCGGCGTGGCCGGTATCGCCCTGACACGCAGCTGCCGTACACCGGCATGGAGACATCTATCGTGGCCCACTCCCGCAAAGCCACCCTGACGGCCTATCTGTTCCTGACCCCGGCCATGGTCCTGCTCCTGGCCTTTGCCTTCTGGCCCGTCGGCTTCGGCTCCTATATCGCATTCACCCAATACAACCTGATCGACGCACCGGTATGGGTGGGGCTGGAGAATTTCCGCGAACTGTTCGACGACGAACTGTTCATCGGCTCGCTGAAGAATTCCGCCCTCTACCTCATTGTGGTACCGGTCATCCAAGTACTGGCCATCCTGCTGGCGGTCCTGGTCAACAACAACTTGCCGGGCATCAAGTTCTTCCGCGCCGCCTATTACCTGCCGGTGGTCACCACCGTGTCGGTCATCGGCATCATCTGGAACTTCATGTACAACGACGATGGCGCCCTCAATGCCATCCTGCGCTGGCTGCACCTGATCAACGAGCCCATAGGCTTTCTCACCGACGACCGCATCGCCCTGTTTGCCGTCATGTTCGTCACCATCTGGCGCGGCCTGGGCTGGTATATGGTGCTCTACCTGGCCGGCCTGCAAGCCATCTCGGCCGATGTCTACGAGGCCGCCACTCTGGACGGCGCCAATGCCTGGCAGAAGTTCTGGCGCATCACCGTGCCCCTGCTGCTGCCCACCATCCTGCTCTGCTCCATCATGTCCATGCTGGCCGCCGTCAAAGCCTTTGAGGAAGTGCAGATCATGACCCAGGGTGGACCATTCCAGTCCACCTACACGGCGCTCTACTACGCCTATGAATTCGGTATCAAGTCGCTCAACTTCGGTCGTGCGCTGGCCGCCAGCCTGGTCATGTCGGTCGTCTGCATGCTGCTGGCCTGGCTCAACTTCCGCTACCTGCAGCCCAAGAACCCATGAGCCAAGCCCAAACCATGCCGGCAATCGCCCCCTCGTCCGCCTCCGCGCTGCAGCGCGGCCTGCGCAGTGCCCGCCTGCGTCGCATCGTCCGGCGCCTGCCCCACTACCTGCTGCTGTCCGTGCTGGCCATCATCACCGTCTATCCGTTCTGGTGGACCCTGGTCACGGCCCTCTCCACCACCGGCGACGTCTACAGCTTTCCACCGCCGCTGTGGCCGCAGGACCCCAGCCTGGTCAACTTCATCGAGGTATTCGACACCATCGATCTGCTGGCCTTCTACAAGAACTCCCTGTTGATCTCGGGCGCTACCGTGGTCGGCACCCTGGTGATCTGCAGCCTCGCCGCCTATCCGCTGGCACGGATGCAGTTTCCCGGGCGCAAGCTGGTGTTCGGCGCCATTATCGCCACCATGATCCTGCCGGCCGAGATCAACTTCCTGGTCAATTTCATCACGGTCTCCAAGCTGCAGCTGACCGATAGCGTGACCGGCGTGGTCCTTCCCAATCTGGCGGGCGCGGTCGGCATCTTCCTGATGAAGCAGGCCTTCGAGGCCGTGCCGCAGGATCTGATCGACGCAGCCCGGGTAGATGGTGCCAACGAGTGGGAAATCTTCTGGAAGATCATGCTGCCCTTGGCCAAGCCCGCCCTGGGTGCGCTGGCCATCCTGACGCTGGTGACCGCCTGGAACCAATACATCTGGCCCTCGGTGGTCATGACCAGCCCGGAGAACTTCCCGCTCAGCGTAGGCGTGCAATACCTGTCGGGCTCCTTCAGCTTCAAGACCCGCGTGGTCGCCGCCGGCGCTGTGCTGACCGTGATCCCCATCCTGATCGTCTTCCTGTTTACCCAGCGCTATTTCCTGCGTGGCTTTGATGGTGCCGTGAAATGACCCAGAACCTGAACCAACTTGCCGGCCGCGCCCTGATGGTCGATGTGCCCGGCGATGAACTGACCGCCGCCGATGCCGACTTCCTGCGGCAGCTTGATACCCGAGCCATCTGCCTGTTCCGCCGCAATGTCAGCAGCGCCGAGAAAACCCGCAAACTGGTGGCCGACCTCAAAGCCGTCATCGGCCAGGATGCCCTGATAGGCATAGACCAGGAGGGCGGCGCCGTGATGCGCACCCTGTTCATGCCCGCCGCCCCCAGCGCCATGGCCCTGGGCGCAATCGGCTCCGACACCCTGGCCTACCAGGTCGGTGCCGCCATCGCTCGCGGCCTGGCATCGCTGGGTATCAACTGGAACTACGCACCGGTGCTGGATCTGAACAACAATCCGCGCAACCCCGTCATCGGCGAGCGCAGCTTCGGCGCAGATCCAGAGCAAGCCGCCCGCCTGGCTGGCGCCTGGATGGCCGGCCACCTCAGCGAAGGCGTGGCTACCTGCGTCAAGCATTTCCCCGGTCATGGCGACACCCATACCGATTCGCACCTGGCCCTGCCCATCGTCGACAAGTCACGCGCTGCCATCGAGCAATACGAACTGTCGCCGTTTCATGCCCTCATCCAACAGACCCCTGGCTTGATGAGCGCCCATATCGTCTTCCCCGCCTTCGACAATGAGCGCCCCGCTACCCTTTCGCCCGCCATATTGCAAACCCTGCTACGCGACGAATGGGGCTACCAGGGCGTCACCATTACCGATGGCATGAACATGAAGGCCATACGCGAGCGCTGGGGCCAGGCCCAGGGCACGGTCATGGCCGTCGCTGCGG
Source organism: Chitinimonas prasina (assembly GCF_030160395.1). Lineage (GTDB taxonomy): Bacteria > Pseudomonadota > Gammaproteobacteria > Burkholderiales > Chitinimonadaceae > Chitinimonas > Chitinimonas prasina. Next base: position 317,029 of record NZ_BSOG01000003.1, on the reverse strand, counting down.
GCGCCGACCTGTCGCTGGTGCTGCAGTTCAGCGATGAAATGGCCGAGGCCAAGCAGGCCTTGCTGGCGGCCGTCGCCGCCGGCACGCTTCCCGCCGCAAGGCTAGCCGAGGCGGATGCACGCGTCACCGCCATGGCCCGCCGCTATCCCGCCGAAGTCCGTCCCTACAGCACCGAACAGGAAGCCGCCGACCGCGCGTTGTTTGCCGGTGCCTGGGCGCGCGCCCTGACCCTGGTAGGCGAGGCACAAAGGCCGCCACTGGGTAGCCGGGTCAGGCTGGTATTGCAGGCCGACGCTCCCTCCGACGGCGTATCCGAGCCCGGCCTGGCCGCCAGCGTGCTGATCGCCAAGCTGGCGCCACTGTACGCGCTGGACGTAGTGAGCTACCCGCGCCGCAGCGAGTTGGACTGGGCCAAGCTCCCACAGGATGGCGTCTACACCATCGTGGCCTCTACCACGCGCGAACGCTACAGCGCAGCCGAGCGCAGCAGCTGGCGCCCGCACCTGCACCTGGCGCTATGGAACCCCTATGCCGCTGCCGACCTGCCCTGTGCAGCGCTGGTCAGCTATGGCTTTGCCGACCCGGCGCTGAATGCCGTGGTGGCTTGGCTCAAGGGCGAGCTGAACGCTACCGGCCGGTTGCCCGCTCCGCTGGACGCCTGATACCGCGCAACGCAAGCGCGTTGCCCGCCCCTCCAAGGCCCGCATGCCCCACCCTTTTTAGGGGGTGTCGCATGCGGGCCTTCTGCTGTCTGCCACCGGGGTTTGCACAGGGATTTGGTACAAGCGTCCAGCGTCTGCCGCACAAACGCAACACTTGCAGACAAGCACCATAAAGGCGTTGACAGTGTTGTTACAGTGGTATTGAATCGGTCTTGTATTAAATTGGTATTGAAGCGGTGTCAATAGGACAATACCGCTGGCCAACAACAAGGAACCGGTCCATGGCCGAACTGAAACTGAAAAACCTGCAGAAGACCTACGAAGACGGCCCCACCGTTATCCACGGCATCGATCTTGATATCCGCGATGGCGAGTTCATGGTCTTCGTCGGCCCCAGCGGCTGTGGCAAGACCACCACCTTGCGGATGATAGCCGGGCTGGAGGACATCAGCGGCGGCGAGCTGTCCATAGGCCAGCGCCGGGTCAACGATGTCCCCGCCGCCAAGCGCGGGGTTGCCATGGTGTTCCAGAGCTATGCCCTGTACCCGCACATGACCGTGCGCGAGAACATGGGCTTTGGCCTCAAGCTGGCCAAGAAACCCAAGGCCGAGATCAACGAAGCCGTCGAGCGCGCCGCCCAGGTGCTGCAGATCACCCATTTGCTTGAGCGCAAGCCCAAAGCGCTTTCGGGCGGCCAGCGCCAGCGCGTTGCCATAGGCCGCGCCATCGTGCGCAAGCCCGACGTCTTCTTGTTCGATGAGCCACTGTCCAACCTGGATGCCTCCTTGCGCGTACAGATGCGCATCGAACTGGCCAAGCTGCACAAGGATCTGGCCACCACCATGATCTACGTCACCCACGATCAGGTTGAGGCCATGACCCTGGGCGACCGCATTGCGGTCTTCAATGGTGGTCGCATCGAGCAGGTCGGCACCCCGCTGGAACTGTATCAGCAGCCAGCCAACCAGTTTGTCGCCGGCTTCCTCGGCTCACCCAAGATGAATTTCCTGCCGGCCCAGCTGCGCAGTGGTAGCAACAGTGGTAGCGATATTGTTCTAGCCGGTAATACCAGTATTACCCTGCCCCAACAGTACCGCCTGCAGTCCGGCAGCCCCATCACCCTGGGCGTGCGGCCTGAGCACATTGCCTGGCAAGTCCAGGCCGGGGACAACGCCATCCCCGCCAGCGTCGACCTGGTGGAGCACCTGGGCGGCGAGCAGATCATCTACGCCCGTGCCGACGGCATGGACGCCCAGATCGCCTTCTCCCTGCCCAGCAAGGAAACCGCACCACACCGTGGCGAGCGCGTCTGGCTCAAGCCCGAGCTGGCTGCCTGCCACCTGTTCGATGCGGCCGGCCTGGCCCTGCCGGGCAGCGGCCAACCCTATCCGTAGCACCCGTATACCCCGCCTTCGCCGGGTAGGGCGAAGCCGGGATCGTTGTTCAGCATCAGAGCGGTACTAATCCAATTACAGGAGAGCGGCATGTTTAACGAAAGGGGTTTCGCCATGCAGTACAAACCAACGCCCGTCGCCTTGGCAGTAGCCATTGCCATGCTGGGCGCAGCAGCACCCGCCTATGCGGCCGATGCACCGGCCGCCCAGCCTGAGGTGAAGGCGGAGGAAGTGAAGGTTACCGGCATCCGGGCCTCCAAGCAGCGCTCACTGGTTGCCAAGCGCAACGCAGCCTCAGTCGTGGAAGTCGTGACCTCCGAAGATATCGGCAAGATGCCGGACAAAAACGTCGCCGACTCGCTCCAGCGCGTTCCTGGTGTCAATACCATCACCGCCGGCGGCACCGAGGGCGGCTTTGGTGAAAACGACCGTATCAGCCTGCGTGGCACTCCCCCCAGCCTGACCGCCACCACCATCAACGGCCACGGCGTCGGCACTGGCGACTGGTTCATCCTGAACCAGACCGGTGCAGGCCGCAGTGTCAGCTACTCCCTGCTCCCGTCCGAACTTGTAGAGCGCATCGAAGTACGCAAGAGTGCCCGTGCTGACATAACCGAAGGCGGTGTCGCCGGCTCGGTAGACATCCAGACACGCCACCCGCTGGACGCCAAGACCCAGTTTTCCGCCACTGGCAATATCCAGGCCGTCTATTCGGAACTGGCCGACAAATGGGACCCCCAGCTCAGCGCCTCCTTCAACTGGAAGAACAGTGCCAATACATTTGGCATCATGGTGCAAGGCTTCAACGAGAAGCGCCATCTGCGCCGCGACGGGCAGGAATTTTTGTGGTGGGACACCCTGGAAAACCTCTGGGGCAAAAACAACGACGTATTGGCAGCCGCACCCGAGCTACGCGGCAAGAACATCAGTCTGCTGACCGGCTCGGCATGGTTTGAGCAGGAGCGCGTGCGCAAAGGCGGCCTGATCACCCTGCAGGCTCGGCCTGCCGAAGGCATCAACCTGGAGCTGTCCGGCTTCAGCTCCAAGCTCAACGCCTCGAACTACAACCGCAACCAGATGTTCTGGGCCGTGTCGCCACTCACCAATGGTGTCGTCCCCTCCAGCTACACCATAGAAGGCAGCACAGTCACCGCCATCGCCTTCCCCGCCACCTGCCCTGCTCATCTCAATGGCGCCTGTGGTGGTTCCTGGATACAGGACGCGATCGGCCGCAAGGGCGCTTACGCCAAATCCGACTTCCTCAACCTGGATGGTCGCTTCAATATCAGCGACCGCTTCACCCTGACCGGCCAGCTTGGCACCACACGCGGTGAAGGCGGCACGCCGCGCGATACCATCGCTGAAATTGGCGGCCCATATGTAGGCGGCAGCTACAAACTCAACGGTATGAACGGCGCGGCAACCGTCACCATACCAGGCGTGGCAAATTTCCCCACCGCAGGCAATATCGACACATGGGGCGGCAAGGTACTGACCAAGGATTCCGAGGACTACGGCCAGATTGATGGACGCTATGCCTTTGCTGAAGGTGTCGTCCCCACCCTTAAGTTTGGCCTGCATTTTGCCAAGCATGAGCGCAGCCTGGAGCAGTCCGGCAGCATTACCGACCCAGCAGGCGTGCCACGCAGCAGCCTAGGAGCCGTTACCGGAAGCTATCCAAGCGACTTCGGCGCCGGACTGGGTGGTGGTGTGCTTGGCGGTTCTTGGGCCATTCCCTTTGACCAGCTGATTGCCTGGGGCGACAAGTACAAGCGCCCCGACCGGCAGGATTGGGCCAGCTCCTACACCATCAGCGAACCCACCAGTTCGGCCTACATCATGGCTGACATTCAAACCGACGAAGGCCTGAGCGGTAATGTGGGTATCCGTTTTGCCCGTACCAAGGAAGAGATCAAGTCCTATGTACTGGATGCCAACGGCAGTTTCCAAGGGCCAGGCAACACCCGTTACGCGGCCAGCGTCGTATCGTCGGATTACACAGACGTCCTGCCCAGCGCCAACCTCAGGCTCGATATCGGCAGCGATCTGGTCGCCCGGATTGCCTTGGCCAAGGTCATGGCTCGTCCCGACTTTGGCCGCCTGGCCGGCCTGAGCCTGAACGATACCTCACTGAGTGGCAGCGGCGGCAACCCTTACCTCAAGCCTATCCGCTCGACCAACTTTGATGCGGGGGTGGAATGGTACTTCGGCAAGAATGCCATGTTGTCAGCGGCATTCTACTCGATGGACCTGTCATCCTATGTTTCGTTCGGTACCTACAATGCCGTATTCCGCAACGGTGTGGAAAGCCAGAAGCAAGGCAAGGACGTATTCAGCACCTATTTGATGAACACCCCAATCAACACCACAGGTGATGTCAAGGGTATAGAACTATCGCTGGAAATGCCCATAGGTGGTGGCTTTGGCTTCAACACCAACTACACCTATGCGGATGGTAAGGAAACCAGCGTGGCCTGTGAGGCTAAGGAAAATGCCGGTGACCGACACGCTTGCGACCTCGTCGGCACCTCTGAGCACTCCTTCAACCTGGGCGGTTTCTACGAAGTGGGCAAGTTGAGCGCCCGCGTCGCCTACAACTACCGCTCCGCCTTCCTGAACGGTATCGATCGTCGCAGCGCGGTCTATCAGGATGCGGTCGGCACCTGGGTCGCTTCGCTCGGCTACACCATCAACGACAACCTGGCGTTGAGCTTCGACGCCAAGGACATCAACAACCCACTGCTGAAGACCTATGTCTACGACAAGACCGGTGCCAAGCAGCCGCAGTCGTTCTACAAAAATGGCCGTCAGTACTATGTCGGCCTACGCATGAAATATTAAGCCCTGGCAAGGGGCAGGTCGTCGCAGCATGGCGGCCTGCCCTGTTCCACCGTGCGACAAAACACCGCCATTGCGGTGGCCGGCAAGGCGGCGTAGCAGGTCCCGGCCCATCTTCCATCAAGGTTCACTCCTCTCTGGCGCGTGTTGCATCCCGCTTTGGGCCATGCCACCGCGCCATTTTTTATGCGCCATCCAGCATGAAAAACGGCGCACCGGCCAGGCCGGTACGCCGCTCATCGTTACCCCCAGGCTAGCGCCTGAGCTTGCTGAAGCGCGGCAGGTTGTCCACGTTCTTGCTCAACTCCTCCATGCGCTCACCCATAGCCACTTCCAGCCGGTCCAACCGGTCATTGGGCATGGGGTGGGTTTCCAGCAGAAAACCCAAGCCAGGGTCGCTTGCCGATTCCGACAGGGTCTGCAACACCCCAACCAGGCCATAGGGGTTGTAACCGGCACGTGCCGCAATCACCACTCCCATGCGGTCGGCCTCGTACTCATCCTCCTTGTCCAGCCCCTTCAGGTAAAGCTCCTTGCCGCCGCCTATCAGCTTGGCGGTATTGGCCGCGCTGCGCTTGCCGGTGTTGTCGGCATACTGGGCGGCGATATCAGACAAGGCCGCCGTCCCCAGGCTTTTCTGGATGGCGCTGAGCTGGTGCTTCTTCAGCACATGGGCGATTTCATGGGCCAACACCCCCGCCAGCTCGGCCTCACTGCGCAGGCGCTGCAGCAGCCCTCGGGTGACCAGGACATGCCCGCCCGGCGTGGCAAAGGCATTCACATGGGGATGGTCTATCACCCCGAACTTCCAGGGCAGGCCTGGGCGCTCACTGTGCAGCGCCAGCCACACACCCACCCGGTTTACATAGCGCTGCATCTCGGCGTCGTCCACCAGCGGTGCCGCGCCCAACAGGGTAGCGGCCAACTCGCCACCCATCTGCACTTCTTCGGCCTCGGTAATATCGCGATTGGCGTCCACCACCTTCTTGGCGGTCTCCAGCCCCTTGATCAGCTTGCCCACATCCCAGGCCTGGGCCGGGGCGGCAAAGGCCAACAACAGGGGCAATATCAGTTTGCGCATGCTGAGCTCCTTCTTCCCTGTCATTTGCTGTCAGCCGATTTGGGCAGGTAGTCGACCTTCACGTCTTCCAGTTTGCCGGCGCGGGCAAACCGCTTGGCATCTTCTGCCGTGACCTGCATGCCGTTGAGCTTGGCCAACTGCTCCATATCAGGCTGGGCCTCCTTCAGCCCATCCTTGCTGATGCCCTTTACGCCTGTGGTCTGGGTCTTGGACGAACTCCCGGTCTGGAACACCGATACCAGCGATCCCAGCCCGCCACCACCACTGCCGGGCTTGGCCTGGCTATTGCCGGTACGTACATTTAGCATCTTCACCCAGCCGACCTGACCGTCGGCCTTGATCTGTATCCAGGCGCCTTGGCGCTGCACGATCTCTACCGCCGCCTTGGCCGCCACATCGCTGACCTTGGCTGCATCCGCAAAAGGCTTCTGTTTCAGTTCTGCTGCCCGCAATACTGTGCCCATCTCTGCCGCCTGCGCAAAGCCAGCCGCCAACAGCAAGATAGTTATCGCTAGTTTCATTGCTTCAACTCCCGTTTCCGCTCGTGCCCAGACGCCCGGGCTCAAACAACCTGACTTCCTGCTCCCTGCCTTTTACATGGTGCAAGCCGCAATCACGGTAGCTGAAATCCGCCTGCGCCAGCAGCATGGTCGACTCCGCCACCAGCACCCGCGCCACCCCCTTGGTCTGCCCTTCTATACGGCTGGCCAAGTTCACCGTGTCACCTATTGCAGTGTAGTCCAGTCTATCTCGAGAGCCGATAAAGCCGACAACCGCAGGCCCGCTATTGAGGCCGATACCAATGTCGAAATCATGACCCAGCTCGGTCAGCTCGGCCTTGAATCGCACCAGCGCCTCCGCCATCTCAATGGCGGCCGCTATCGCATGCTTGGCGTGATCAGGGTCATTCACCGGAGCGCCCCAGAAGGCCATGATGGCATCGCCGATGAACTTGTCCAGGGTGCCGCCGTGGCGGAAGATGATTTCCACCTGGGTGGAGAAATAGCGGTTGAGCAGGGAGACGATGGCCTCTGGCGAGCGGGTTTCCGACAGCGTGGTAAAACCGCGAATGTCCGAAAACAGCACCGTCACCTGGCGGCTTTCAGCATTCACCTCGGTATTGATCTCACCATTGGCCACCAGATCGCTTACCACGCGCGGGTCCAGAAAACGCTGGAACATGCCCATGGCCCGCTCGCGCTGCTGCCGCTCCTTCAGATAGGCCAGCAGGGCACACAGCCAGAAATAGCCCCAGCCCCAGGCCAGCGGCGCAAACAAGGGCAGGAACAACCCTCGCCCAAGCTGCCACCAGACTATCGCCACCACCAATACATTCACACCCAGCAAACCATACAAGATACGGGTAGGCGCATAGCCACGGGCAAACAGCCAGGCGATGCTGCCCAGCAACAGCGCAATAAAGGGCAGCACCAGCGGCCTGGGCTTCTCGCCCAGCCAATCACCGGCCCGCAGGTTGTCTATGCTGGTGGCCAGGATATCGACGCCGGGATAGGTGCTGGCCAAGGGGGTAAGACGCAGGTCCATCAGGCCCGGTGCCGCCGCACCGACCACCACGACCTTGTCCTTGAACTCCATCAGCGGACGGCGGGGCTGCTCGCGCTGCGCGTCTTCATACAGGTCGGCATAGGACACATGCTGCCAGCCACCGCGCCAGTTGAGCAGAATACGGTCACCCTGCTGCGGCAGCGGCCAGCCCAGGTCGCGCGCCAGCCGGGCTGGCATGGAGGGGAAGCGCCAGCCCTGGTAGTCCTTGTAGAGCAGGTAGTGGCGACCAACCAGGTCGCTGTCTTCCACAAAATTGATCAGCCCGCCACGCATGGCCCCCGGCTGCTTGTGCTGCAGCATCACCAGGGGCAGCAATACCGGAATGCGGGTTTGCGGATTGGCCCCTGGCAGCGCCGTCACCCCCACAGCAGGCGGGATCATGCTGGCCATGGGCCCACCACTACCACTGTCCTGCAGCGCCATGGCCAGGTAAACGTTGCTGTGCGCCGCCACCGTCTCGGCAAAGGCCTGGTCATGCTCGGGCCGATAGAAATCCATCTCGTTGAAATGAATATCAAACACGATGGCACGGGCCCCCTGGCGCGCCAGATAGTCGGTCAGTTCGCCATGCACCGAGCGTGGCCATGGCCAGCTGCCGGCCGCCTCATTCATCCGTTCGAGAGAGCGCTGGTCGATATCGACCACCACCACGCCGGTCGAAACCGGGCGGCGCTTGGCATGCTCACGCAGCAGCACATCGCCGGCGCGCTGGTCGATGATGCGGCTGGTGTGCAATACGGTGTAGTCCAGCAACACCAGCAGCAAGCTGATGGCCAGCCAGTGCCACCAGGAGAAATGGCGCAGCAGGCGTAAGAGGTGGGCGGAGGTCATGGCGTGGCCAGGCGATCAGACAGCTTGCTTTTTAGCAGCCTGCGGCCCCGATCTCCAGTGCCGTCCGCTTATTTCAACGGCCCCATGCGCGTCATGGCTGGTTTGTGCTGGCGCAGCATCTGCGCCACAAAGGCATCCCGCTGGGTAGGCGAGCAGCGGGCCAGCATGCGGAAAGTCTCACTCGGCAGGCGGCGATAGCGCCGGCGATCCCGTTGAGGGTGGACCTGGCGCCAGCGGTTGAACACCAGCCAATCCCACAGCTCATCAGGCACTGGCTCACCTATCTTCATGACCAGGTCACGATAGGCAATGTAGTCGCCTATATGGGGCCGGGGGCCAGGGTCGGGCAATTGCCGGCTGACACGCATGCCCAACAAGCCGCGCAGGCGATCACGCCAGCGGCTGTTACCACGATTTCGATAATTTGGCGTGTGATACATGGCGACAATCCGTTCCTTAACAAGCCTCTGTGCCTGCTCCATCTTAGGCAAGCCATAGCTCAAATGCGTAAGGGCCGGATAACCGGCCCTCTGTCGGGAAGTACTGCATTCATCACAGCGGCCATGCCAGCCCGCCCGCAGACTCCCCGTCTACTGGTCTGTTACTCGTCCATCAGGGCGGTGGTGTAGACCTCCTGGACATCGTCCAGGCTTTCCAGCGCATCCAACAGCTTCTGCATCTTCACGGCATCGTCGCCGGCCAGCGGTGTTTCCGCCTGCGGCTTCATGGTGGCTTCGCCCATCTCAGCCTTGAAACCGGCAGCCTCCAGGGTTTCCTTGATGGTGACGAAGTCATAGGGAGGGGTGATGACCTCGATGGAACCGTCGTCATTGCTCACCACATCGTCAGCGCCAGCCTCCAGCGCCGCTTCCATCAAGGCATCCTCATTGGTGCCAGGGGCAAAGATCAGGTAACCGCAGTGCTTGAACTGGAACGACACGCAACCGTCAGTGCCCATGTTGCCGCCATACTTGTTGAAAGCATGGCGCACATCGGCCACGGTACGGGTCTTGTTATCGGTCAGGCAATCCACCATCACGGCGGCACCGCCTATGCCATAACCCTCGTAGCGCGTTTCCATGTAGTCCACGCCCTCCAGGTTACCGGCACCGCGATCAATGGCGCGCTGGATATTGTCCTTGGGCATATTGGCGCCCAGGGCTTTGTCCACCGCCAGTCGCAGGCGCGGGTTGGTAGCAGGGTCAGGGTCACCCATCTTGGCGGCAACCGTGATTTCCTTGATCAGCCGCGTGAACAGCTGGCCGCGCTTGGCGTCCTGACGACCCTTGCGGTGTTGAATATTCGCCCACTTGGAATGGCCGGCCATGATAAAAATCCTCGAAAACGAATCAGAAGAAGGCCGGCATTTTATCACAGCGGCATTTGCTGCTGGCTGGCAGCTCTTCTACACTGCCTTGGCTTTGCCATTTCCCTACTGGAGTTCACCATGAAACTGCTTGCCCTTATCGTTCCCGCCCTGCTGAGCCTAAGCCTTACCCATGCTGCCGACGCCCCCGCCACTGCCAAGGAACCCACCAAGCAACAGAGCAAGATGGTTCAGTGCAACAAGGATGCCGAAGGCAAGAAAGGCGACGAGCGCAAGAAATTCATGAGCGAATGCCTCAAGGCCAAGCCCGCCAACCCTCAGCAGGAAAAGATGAAGGCCTGTAACAAGGAGGCCGAAGGCAAGAAGGGCGACGAGCGCAAGAAGTTCATGAGCGAGTGCCTGAAGAAGTAGTCCAGCCATCACCCCTGCTGGCGTGGCTCGCCTGGCGAGCCACTGTCATCCGTCACCGCGACGGCCACGCGGATGATGCGCTGCATGCAAGGTTGCCAGCCTGGCCTTGGCCACATGGGTGTAGATCTGGGTGGTGGTAATGTCCGCATGCCCCAGCAGCAGTTGCACCACCCGCAGGTCCGCGCCGTGGTTGACCAGATGGGTGGCAAAGGCGTGCCGCAGCACATGCGGGCTCAGGCGCTGGGCCGCTATGCCCACCCGCAGTGCGTATTGCTTGACGATATACCAGAAGCCCTGCCGGGTCAGCGGCTGGCCATGGGCATTCACGAAGGCAATCGGGTGGGCACGGCCGCCTAACAACTGAGGCCGCCCTTCGGCCAGGTAGCGCCGGAATGCCTGCTGTGCCGGCTGCCCCATAGGCACCAACCGCGTCTTGTCTCCCTTGCCATGCTCTATCCGCACCGAACCTTCGGCCAGATTCATGGCAGCCAGCGGCAAGGCCACCAACTCGGACACCCGCAGGCCAGCCGCATACATCAGTTCCAGCATGGCCGCGTCACGCAGACCCAGCGGCGTATCCAGCGCGGGCGCACGCATCAGCGCCTCCACCTCCACCTCAGACAGCGTCTTGGGCAAGGGCCGCACCAGCCTGGGGCCATCCAGCTCGCCGGTGGGGTCCACAGCTATCGTCTCCTCCTCCAGCAAATGCCGGTAGTAGCGACGCAAGGCCGACAACAAGCGGCCACGGGATGCCCCATTCTTGCCCCGCATCAAGGCGGGCAGACGTCGCTTGTCCACCTCGCTCAATGCCGCCGTCTCGGCATAGCGCACCGCCAGCAGGGCTAGGTAATCCCGTATCTGATCGGGGCCAGCGCTCAGGCTGTCGCTACCCGATTGCGCCAGCCAATCGGCCCATTGTGTCAGGTCGCGCCGGTAGCTATCTGCAGTGTGGCCGCTCCACCCCTCCGACAGCCAGGCGGCATCAATAAAACCGTCTATTCTGTCCCGATCCGTCATGGCGGACATAAAGTCACCACCTCATGCTGCATTTTGCTCGAACAGGCCGATAATCCCAGCCCATGATCACCCTGCTGCTACCTGACTTCCTGCTGATACTGCTGGGCTATGCGCTCAGGCGCAGCAGCTTTCGCGACGATGGTTTCTGGCAGGGCATGGAACAGTTTATCTACTACGTCCTGTTTCCGCCGCTGCTCTTCAATGCAGTGTCACGCGCACCGCTGGACATGGCGCAAAGCGGCCCCATGCTGCTGGCAGGCCTGCTGTTCACCCTGGGTGGACTGTTGTTGGGCTATGCCGCCCGCTGGCTACTGCAGGCCTCACCCGCCGCACTGAACAGCGGCACACAATGCGCCTACCGCTTCAATACCTACGTGGGCCTGGCCATCATCGGCGGCCTGCACGGCCAGCAAGGCATTGCCGCCTTCGCCGTGCTGGTCGGCCTGCTGATTCCACTGGTCAACCTCATCGCCATCCTGCAACTGACCCGGGGCCAGGGCAACCGCATCTGGCGCGAGCTGCTGACCAACCCGCTGATCATCGCCATTGTCCTGGGGCTGTGCTGGAATCTCAACGAATGGTCCTTGCCCGCCTGGCTGCACCACGGCCTGGGCCTGCTGGCAGGTGCCGCCCTGCCACTGGGTCTCATCACCGTAGGCGGCGCCCTGCGCCTGGCGGCCTGGCGCGGCGCGCCCTGGCTGGTTGCCTGGTGGTCGGTGGTCAAGCTGCTGCTGCTGCCCTTGCTGGCCGTTGCCTGCTGCCGCCTGCTGGGGGTGACTGGCGTGTACTACCAGGCAGCGCTGGTACTGGCCTGCCTGCCCTCTGCCACCACCGCCTATATCCTGGCCGTGCGCCTGGGCAGTGACGGCCAGCTGGTCGCCGCCACCATCACCGCCACCACCTTGGGCGCCATGCTGACCGTGCCGCTCAACCTCGCCCTATGGGGATGAAGGTCCTGCGGGCATAAAAAAACGGCCGTCTTGCGACGACCGTCTTTCAAGCAGCAGCAGTGTCCGTCGCTTAAGCGGCGGCAACAGCGACCTTGCGGGCCGGCAGCTTTTCCTTGATACGTGCGGACTTGCCCGAGCGGTCGCGCAGGTAGTACAGCTTGGCGCGACGCACATCACCACGACGCTTCACTTCAACCGAAGCAACCAGCGGCGAGTAGGTCTGGAAAGTACGCTCAACGCCTTCACCCGACGAAATCTTGCGGACGATGAAGGAGCTGTTCAGGCCGCGGTTACGCTTGGCGATAACCACGCCTTCGTAAGCCTGCAGACGCTCGCGGTTACCTTCCTTCACCTTCACTTGCACGATGACGGTGTCACCGGGGGCGAATTCGGGGAGGGTCTTGCCCAGACGGGCGATTTCTTCTTGTTCCAGCTTGGCGATGAGATTCATCGTTCAATACTCCAGTGTGAAGCTTGTTCCTTCTCAGGCTGCCAGCCACCTCTCGGTGCGCTCAGGCATCCTCTTTACGTGCATCCTGGTCCTGTTCGGACTGGAACTCACGGAGAAGACGAGCTTCCTCTTTTGTCAGTTGGCGATCCTGCAGCAACTCGGGCCGACGCAACCACGTCCGCCCCAGCGACTGCTTAAGCCGCCAACGCCTGATCGCCGCATGGTTGCCCGAAAGCAGGACTTCCGGAACCGCCATGCCGCGATATTCTTCTGGACGGGTGTAATGCGGGCAATCCAGCAACCCGTCCACAAAACTGTCTTCCTGCGCCGAGGCTGCATCATTCAGCACCCCGGGCAACTGCCTGACCAGCGCATCGATCAGTACCATGGCCGGCAATTCGCCGCCCGACAGCACATAGTCGCCAATGGAGATTTCCTCATCCACCTGGCGCGCAATCACACGCTCATCTATGCCTTCGTAGCGACCGGCCAGAATGATCAGGCCGGGCTCCTGCAGCAGTCGCATCACCGACTCATGGGTCAGCGGCGCGCCCTGCGGCGACATATAAACCACCCTGCTGCGCGCAGCGCCAGCAGCAGCCTGCGCTGACCTGGCATCCTCGATGGCAGCCTCCAGCGGCTCTGGCAGCATCACCATGCCGGGGCCACCACCATAGGGGCGATCATCCACCCGCCGGTAATTGCCCGTGCTGTAGTCGCGCGGGTTCCAGCACTGCAGGCCAAACAAGGCTTGCTCGTGTGCCCGCTGCGTCACGCCATGCTGGGCAATCGCCTCGAACATGGCAGGAAAAATCGTGACGACATCAAAGCGCACGTCAGTAATCCAGGCCCCAATCGACCTTGATCACGCCGGCTACCTGGTCAACGCTGTCGATGACCGGGCCCACGAACGGGATCAGGCGTTCAGCCTGGCCATCCTTCACCACCAGCACGTCATTGGCACCGGTGCTGAGCAGGTTGTCTACCTTGCCCAGGCTTTCGCCCTGCAGGTTGACAACGGCCAGGCCGATCAGATCGGCCCAGTAGTATTCACCCTCATCTGCCGGCGGCATGGCAGAGCGCGGAATCGCAACCGTCATCCCCTTGAAACCATGGGCGACATCACGATCCGTCACGCCTTCCAGCTTGGCAGACAGATTCTTGGGCTGGCGATTACCCTCTTCGACACGATAGGCGCGCCAGTTGCCATTACGGCCCAGCCACCATGTATCGTAATCAAACAGGCTATCGGCGTACTCGGTGTCGGAAACCACCTTCACCCAGCCGCGTATACCAAACGCACCTGCGACAAAACCCATCGGCACCAGATCAGCCGGTACACCGGCCTGTGATGCTGCGATGGGCTTTTGGTCCGCCGGCTTCATGTCGGCGCTCACGTCCTTCGGCACTTAGGCCGGCAGACGCTTGACCAGCTTCTTGACGCTGTCAGCCAGCTGGGCACCGTTGCCAATCCAGTGGCTCAGGCGGTCAGCAGCAATGCGCAGACCCTCTTCGCCATCCTTGGCTTGGGGGTTGTAGAAGCCAATGCGTTCAATAAAGCGACCGTCACGGCGGCAGCGCTTGTCGGCCACGACCACGTTGAAGAACGGACGATCCTTGGCGCCACCACGGGCAAGACGAATCACAACCATTATGTTGTTCCTAAAATTCTGGTTAGGCGGAGAAAGCCGGGCATTCTACAACCACCCGGCACAAAGCAGCAAGAAGATCTTGCAACTCAAGTAATTAGACCTTATCGGCAAACCACACTGGCGGCCGCCAGGCGGGGCGTACAGCCAGCGCACCCGCGTTGCACAACGACAAGGCGGCAAGCCTTGAACAGGCGCCCAGAGTCTATTCACGATCTTTTCCCCGGGGAAAAATCGTGAAAAGGCTCTTACATGCCGGGGAGCATGCCCTTCATGCCCTTCATCAGCTTGAACATATTCTTGCCGGAGAACTGCTTCATCATCTTCTGCATGTCCTCGAACTGCTTGAGCAGGCGATTGACTTCCTGCACGCTGACCCCGGCGCCGGCAGCGATACGGCGCTTGCGGCTGGCCTTGAGCAACTCGGGCTTGCGCCGCTCCAGCGGCGTCATCGAGCGTATGATGCCCTCCACCCGGCGCATGGCTTTTTCAGCCTCCGGCCCCTGCATGGCCTGGCTCATCTGGCCCATGCCCGGCAATTTGTCGAGCAGGCCGGACATGCCACCCATTTTCTTCATCTGCTGTATCTGCGCCAGGAAATCCTCAAGGTCAAACCCCTTGCCGGACTTCATCTTCTTGGCGAGTTTCTCAGCCTCTTCCACATCGACCGTCTGCTGCACCTGCTCAATCAGGCTGAGCACATCGCCCATGCCCAGGATGCGCGAAGCCATGCGCTCGGGGTGGAAGGGCTCCAACCCACCCACCTTCTCGCCCACCCCGATGAACTTGATCGGCTTGCCGGTCACATGCCGCACTGACAGCGCCGCACCACCACGGGCATCGCCATCGAGCTTGGTCAGCACCACGCCGGTCAGCGGCAAGGCCTCACCAAAGGCCCGCGCCGTATTCACCGCATCCTGCCCCTGCATGGCATCCACCACAAACAGCGTCTCTATCGGGTTGAGCAGCGCATGCAACTGCTTGATCTCGGCCATCATGGCCTCGTCTATTGCCAGGCGGCCCGCAGTATCAACAATCAGGACATCAAAGAAATGCCGCTTGGCATGATCCAGCGCAGCACGGGCGATATCGGCCGGCGCCTGCTTGGGGTCGGAAGGAAACCACTCCACCCCCACCTGGCCTGCCAACAGCTTGAGCTGCTCGATGGCGGCAGGCCGATACACGTCGGCCGAGACCACCAGCACCTTCTTCTTGGAATCTTCCTTCAGGCGCTTGGCCAGCTTGCCGGTGGTCGTGGTCTTGCCCGCCCCCTGCAAGCCCGCCATCAGCACGATGGCCGGCGGCACAGCAGCCAGGTTGAGGCTGTCGTTGTGGTCGCCCATCAGCTTCTTCAGCTCATCGTGCACCACACCGATCACCGCCTGGCCCGGCGTCAGGCTGCCCATCACCTCCTGCCCCAGGGCACGCTCTTTCACCTGCGCCACGAAGGTTTTCACCACAGGCAAGGCGACATCGGCCTCTAGCAGGGCCATGCGCACCTCGCGCATGGCGTCCGAGATATTGTCCTCCGTCAACCGGGCGTGACCGCGCAGAGTTTTGACGACAGTGGAAAGACGGCTTTGCAGGTTGTCAAACATGGGAGCAATTCTCAATCGGCACCCAGCGGTGCTCTGTTAGACTTGAGCAGCCTCTCGACACGAGGCCGAAGACTGGTTCGGAAACTGTTTACCGCTATCTTGCCCGCCAGCAGCAGGGCCGCAAACACGGCATCCGCAGCCGCATGGGGTAGCTGCCGCAGCGCACTAGCGATGCCGGCAAGCGCGTAGACAGATTCCCAAAGGCTGTTTAAACCCGGCAGTTTACCTGACTTGCCGCAACCCGACTTGCCAACACGCCCCATGACTCAGCACCTCACCCTGCTCCCCCTGTTGGTATGGCTAGGCTACCTCGCGCTGGCCTGCTGGCTGTGGGCATCACGCCGGCAACCCTTCCAGGCCCCGCCAGCCACCCGCCTCAAGCTGGAACACAGCCTGCTGGGCCTGCTGCTGCTACTGCACGCCCCCCTGGCCTTCACCCCCCTGATCGGCCTTGCCCCCCACTTCGGCGCGCGCGAAGCCCTGGGCATGCTGACCTGGATAGCGGTACTGATCTACTGGACAGCAGCCTTCCTGATCAAGCTGGAAGGCCTGCAGGTCATCTTGCTGCCCGTGGCAACCGTCAGCCTGGGCGCCAGCCTGCTGATGCCTGCCGGCCACCCGACACCATGGCTGTCCGCCCCCCTGATGCAGGCTCATTTCGCCATTGCCATGCTGGCCTATGGTTTTTTCGCCGTAGCGGCGGGACTGGCGGTCCTGATGCGCCTGGCCGATCGCCAGCTGCACCAACCAGGCCGCGGCCTGCTCAGCCAGCTACCACCCTTGCTGGCACTTGAACGACTACTATTCTCCACCCTGGCGCTGGGCTTTGTGCTGCTGACCGCCACCCTGGTCACCGGCACGGTCTTCTCCGAGGCGCTGTTCCACAAAGCGGTTACTTTCAATCACAAAACCCTGTTCTCGCTGGCAGCATGGCTGGTATTCGCCGCCCTGCTCTGGGGCAGGCAGACGCGCGGCTGGCGCGGCCGCATTGCCGTGAACTGGACACTGACGGGCTTCACCCTGCTGCTGTTGGCCTATATTGGTAGTCGGTTCGTACTGGATGCGCTGCTGCAACACTGATCGCCGCAGCCAAGCGGCAGCGCCATCCGGCAATTATGCAAGGCGAAATTTATGCCTACGCCATAAAAAACCCATCAAAGCCAGACGGCGCAAGGGTTTTCGGCTTTACATACGAACTTGACAAAGGCATTATTTATGCCAGCCTTCTAAATACGGCGCAGTTCGCGTCACCTTCCGCAAGGACGCATTACCTATGGCGCAATCCCCATCCACCCTCTCTGGCATCGCCCGCGCGCTGGTTCAGCAAGGCCGCTTACAGGAAGCCGATGCGGATGCCATCCAGGCACAGGCACAGGCCAGCCAGACCAGCTTTGTGCAGGCCCTGGTTGCCAGCAAGAAACTCAGCGGCCTGCAGGTGGCCGAGTTCGCAGCCCAGACCTTCGGCTACCCCATGCTGGACCTGGCCCAACTCGACCCGGCCTATATCCCGCCCGGCGCGCTGGATCGCAAACTGATGCAGACCCGCCGCATCGCCCCGCTGTACAAGCGCGGCACCAAGCTGTTCGTGGCCATCTCCGATCCGACCTACCTGCAGGCACTGGAAGATGCCAAGTTCCAGAGCGGCGCCGTCATCGAACCCATCATTGTCGAAGACCCCAAGCTGGGACAATTGATCGATAAGCTGGTCGAGGCCAGTGGCGCCAACCTCAAGGACATGGTGAACGACCAGGACGACCTGGACCTCAACGTGCCCGAGGAGAGCCAGGTAGAAGCCGACACCGGCACCAACGAAGTTGATGACGCCCCGGTGGTGAAATACATCCAGAAGCTGTTACTGGATGCCATCAATAGCGGCGCCTCCGATATCCACTTCGAGCCCTACGAGAAATTCTACCGCGTACGCTACCGCATCGACGGCGTGCTGCGCGAAGTGGCCCAGCCTCCGCTGGCCATCAAGGAGAAAATCTCCTCCCGTATCAAGGTGATCTCCAAGCTCGACATCTCGGAAAAGCGCATCCCGCAAGATGGTCGGATGAAGCTGGTGCTATCGAAGACGCGCGCCATCGACTTCCGGGTCTCCACCTTGCCCACGCTGTTCGGTGAGAAGATCTGTATGCGGATTCTCGACCCCAGCTCCGCCACGCTAGGTATCGACGCACTGGGTTACGAGCCTGATCAAAAAGCAGCCTTGCTGGACGCTGTCCATCGCCCCTACGGCATGGTATTGGTAACCGGCCCCACCGGCTCCGGCAAGACGGTGTCGCTCTATACTTGCCTCAATATCCTGAATGAACCTGGCATCAATATTTCGACCGCCGAAGACCCGGCCGAAATCAACCTGCCCGGCATCAACCAGGTCAACGTCAACGACAAGGCCGGCCTGACATTCGCGGCCGCACTCAAATCCTTCCTGCGGCAGGATCCCGACATCATCATGGTCGGTGAAATCCGTGACCTGGAGACCGCCGACATCTCGATCAAGGCCGCCCAGACCGGTCACATGGTGTTCTCCACCCTGCACACCAACGATGCGCCTGCCACCCTCTCACGTATGCTGAACATGGGCATCGCCCCGTTCAACATCGCCTCGTCGGTCATCCTGATCACCGGCCAGCGGCTGGCACGGCGCCTATGCTCTGCCTGCAAGAAACCGGTGGACATACCACACGACGTGCTGTTGCGCGCCGGCTACACCGAGGACGACCTGGACGGCAGTTGGCAGCCCTATGGGCCTGTTGGTTGTGATATCTGCAAGGGCACGGGCTACAAGGGCCGGGTGGGCATCTATCAGGTCATGCCCATCTCCGAAGAAATGCAACGCATCATCATGCGCCAGGGTAACTCTATAGACATCGCAGACCAGGCCAAGCGCGAGGGTATTCGCGACTTGCGCCAATCCGGCTTGCTCAAGGTCAAGCAAGGCATGACCTCGCTGACCGAAGTAGAAGCCGTCACCAACGAATAAGGCTGTTAAGCCAAGGAGTAACCGCATGGCGGTCGATAAGAAAAACCAGGTCAAGGAACAAACCTTTTCCTGGGAAGGCAAAGACAAGACGGGTAAAACCATCAAGGGTGAAATGCGCGCCGGTGGCGATGCCGTGGTGCGTGCCAGTCTGCGCCGCCAGGGCGTTACCGTGCTCAAGATCAAGAAGCAATCCCGATCCATGGGCAAGCGCATCACCGAGAAGGACATCACCTTCTTCACCCGCCAGATGGCGGTCATGATGAAGTCCGGCGTACCGCTGCTGCAAGCCTTCGACATCGTCGCCAAGGGTCACGCCAACCCCAGCGTGACCCGCCTGCTGACCGAGATCAAGAACGACGTGGAAACCGGTGCTAGCCTCACCCAGGCCTTCCGCAAGCACCCGCTCTACTTCGACCAGTTGTTCTGCAACCTGATACAGGCGGGCGAGCAGGCCGGTATTCTCGATAATTTGCTGGATAGACTAGCAACCTACAAGGAAAAGATCCTGGCCATCAAGGGCAAGATCAAGTCCGCACTGTTCTACCCCATCTCGATTGTTGTTGCAGCATTTATTGTGATCTCGGTGATCATGATTTTCGTGATCCCCGCCTTCAAAGACCTGTTCTCTGGCTTTGGCGCCGAACTGCCTGGCCCCACCCAGTTAGTGATTACCATCTCGGAGATCTTCCTCGGTTACTGGTGGGCCATATTCGGCAGCATAGGCGGCGCCATCTATGGCGTCATCCAGCTCAAGAAACGTTCACGTAAGTTCCAGCATGCCATAGACAAGTTGTCGTTACGCATCCCGGTGCTGGGCGAAGTCATGCGCAAGGCCACCATCGCCCGCTGGACACGCACCATGTCCACCATGTTTGCCGCCGGTGTGCCGCTGGTTGAAGCACTGGACTCCGTCGGCGGCGCCGCCGGCAATATCATTTATGCCGATGCCACCAAACGCATCCAGACCGAAGTCAGCACCGGTACCAGCCTGACTGTCGCCATGCAGAACAGCGAAGTCTTCCCCCCTATGGTGATGCAGATGGTTGCCATCGGCGAAGAATCCGGCGCACTGGACGCCATGCTGGGCAAGATCGCCGACTTCTTCGAACAGGAAGTGGACGAGGCCGTCGATGCGCTGACCAGCCTGATGGAACCCATGATCATGATGGTACTGGGCCCCATCATCGGCGGCATCATCATTGCCATGTACCTGCCCATCTTCAAGATGGGTGCCGCCGTCGGCGGCTGATGCAATGACGCTACTCAACCTCGCCAGCATTGAGCCGGCGTTCTTCATAGTTTTCTCGCTATGCTTGGGCCTGATCGTAGGCAGCTTTCTGAACGTGGTTATCCATCGCTTGCCCAAGATGATGGAGAGCGAATTCCGTCACGAATGCGCGGTCATCGATCTGCCCGAAGATGCCGAAGAGCCAGCCAGGCCACGCTACAACCTGGCGGTACCGCGCTCAGCCTGCCCAGGCTGTGGCGCCCTCATCACCGCCCGCGACAATATCCCCGTGCTCTCCTGGCTATGGCTGCGCGGACGCTGCCGTCACTGCCAGACAGCCATCAGTCCGCGCTATCCGCTGGTGGAACTGACGACCGGCCTGCTCACTGCCGCCATGGCCTGGCACTTTGGCCCCTCCCTGCTGGCGGTGGGTGCGATTCTTCTGGTGTGGTTCCTGGTAGCCTTGTTCTGCATTGATGCCGATACCTATCTGCTGCCCGATAGCCTGACCCTGCCCCTGCTCTGGCTGGGCCTGCTGTTCAACCTGAACGGCATCTTCGTTCCCTTGCAGGATGCCGTCGTTGGTGCCATGGCTGGCTATCTGCTGCTCTGGCTGGTCTACTGGGCCTTCAAGCTGGTCACCGGCAAGGACGGCATGGGATATGGCGATTTCAAGCTGCTGGCTGCCCTGGGCGCCTGGATGGGCTGGCAGTGCCTGCCTGTCATCATCCTCATGTCGTCGGTAGCCGGTGCAATCATAGGCATCAGCCTGACCCTGCTGGCGCGGCGAGGCTGGGGCAAACCCCTGCCTTTTGGACCCTACCTGGCCATAGCCGGCCTCGCCACCCTGTTCTGGGGTCCGCAACTACAAAGACTAATCTGGGGCGCCTACTGATGCCTCGTCCGCCGGAGTGCCTCTCTTGCGCGTGATAGGCCTGACCGGCGGCATTGGCTCGGGCAAATCCGCCGTCGCCCAGGCTTTCCAGGCGCTGGGCGTGCCCCTGGTCGATACCGACGAGATCGCCCATCGCCTAAGCCAGCCCGGGCAGGCAGGTGCCGCCTGCGTAGCGCAGCTGTTCGGATCAGATTACCTGACGCCAGATGGCGCCATCGACCGCCCCAGGCTAAGACACGCCATCTTCAGCAATCCCCAGGCTAAGGCCAACCTGGAAGCCACCTTCCACCCCCTGATACGCCAGACCGCACTGGCCGATCTGGCCAGCCTGCCCACCACCACGCCCTATTGCCTGCTGGCCGTGCCCCTGCTGTTCGAGACGGGCGCCTACGCCAGTACGATCTCGCGCGCCCTGGTGGTCGATGTCCCCGAGGCGATGCAGATATCTCGCGTGATGCAGCGCAGCCAGCTCAGCGAGACCGAGGTCAGGGCCATCATGGCCGGCCAGATGAGCCGCAGCGAACGTTTGGCTCGAGCCGACGACGTGATCACCAACGACGGCGACCTCGCGCAACTCGCGGATAAAGTTAAGGTTTTACATAAGAAATATCTGCAAGCACCTGAATCGGAACCCGATTCAGCTTAATCGTTTGTAAAAATGGGGCGAATCTTGCACAATCGAGCGCTAATACAGGCCTAACCATTCCACGCCCAACGTGATCAGCTACGAATTCCCCGTCAACGAACGTATCCGCACCTTGCTGCGGCTGGAGGATTTGTACGACCGTGCCGCCTTCTTTGCCGGTCGCGATCACCCCCTGGAGCATCACGCCTCCCTGCTGTGCCTGTTCGAAATCATGGAAGTGGCCGGCCGCGCCGATCTGAAATCAGATCTGCTGCAGGAACTGGACCGCCAGCGCCAGACACTGGAAGGACTGCGCGACAATCCGCAGATTTCCGAAGAGGCGCTGGATATGGTACTGGCCGATATCGAGCACACCCATGGCCGCCTGCTGGAGCCCACCGGCAAGTTCGCCCAGCACCTGCGTGAGAATGAGTGGCTGATGGCCATCAAGCAGCGCTCCGGCATTCCCGGCGGCGTTTGCGAGTTCGACCTGCCCTCCTACCACTTCTGGCAACAAAAACCGGTAGAAGAACGCCGGCACGAACTGGGGGGCTGGCTAGGCCCCATGCTGCCCATCAAGGACGGCATAGACATCGTGCTGCGGATATTACGCAACAGCGCCAAGGTAGTACCCCTGGTGGCCCGCAATGGTGCCTTCCAGCAGATGTCGGGCGGCAAGCTGGTGCAGCTACTCAAGGTAACACTGGCCTCCGACATTCCCTACGTCCCCGAACTCTCGGCCAACAAGTACGCCATCAATGTGCGTTTCGTTACGCCTGCCGCCGGCTCCGACCGCCCCAGGCAGTGCGATCACGATATCGATTTCGTCCTGGCTTTCTGCAACCTCTGATCCATGTCCCAACGTCAAGTCCCCTGCCCGTGTTGCGGCAAGCTCAGCCCATGGTCAACCGATAATCCCTGGCGTCCTTTTTGCAGCGAACGCTGCAAGCAGATAGACCTTGGCCTATGGGCTGCCGAACAGTACCGGGTTGCAGGCAGTCCGGTCGATCCGCTGGCAGACGACGGTAGCGACCACCGCGCCTAGGCGTCGTTACACCGGTAAGAAATCCTTCATTCCACGGTCACCTGACCGTCATCGCAGCACTCTAAGTTTGTTCCTGAGACCACGAACAGACCTGGAGCCCCAGCGCCATGCTGCATATCGAACTGCAACCCACCACCCCGGTCCGGCCCAAGCTCAGCGTCAGCTTGGCCAGCAGCGACAGCGACGTACGCGCAGCGCAGGCCTTGCGCTACAAGGTGTTTGGCGAAGAGATGGGCGCTCGGCTCAACAGCCGCCATAGCGGCCTGGATGTAGACCTGTTCGACCCCTGGTGCGAACACCTGCTGGTACGGGACGAAGCCAGCAACGAAGTCGTCGGCACCTATCGCATCCTGCCGCCCCACCAAGCCAAGGCACTAGGCAGCTACTACTCCGAAACCGAGTTCGACCTGACCCGCTTCCAGCACATCCGCAACAGCATGGTCGAAGTGGGGCGCTCCTGCGTACATCCTGACTACCGCACCGGCGCCACCATCACCCTGCTCTGGGCCGGTCTGGCCGACTACATGAGCCGCCACGGCTACGAATACCTGGTCGGCTGCGCCAGCATCAGCATGGCGGACGGCGGACATGCCGCCGCCAGCATCTACCGGGAGCTGAGCAAGAAATCCATGTCGCCGGTAGAGTGGCGCGCCCATCCACGCTGCCCACTGCCCCTGGATGCACTCGATGATGCCGTGCCGGCCGAGATCCCGCCGCTGATCAAGGGCTATATGCGCGTGGGGGCCTATATCTGCGGCCTGCCGGCATGGGATCCGGACTTCAACACCGCCGACCTGCTGATCCTGCTTCCCATGAGCCGGATGAATAACCGTTACGCCCGCCACTTCATCGCCACCGAATGACCGGGGTGCTGGCCGGTATCAGCGCACGGTTTGCTGACAAGCCGCTGCTCGCGACATTACACTCGCGGCTTGTCACCATGAAAACACCGCGACTACTACGCGCGTGGCGTTCCGCCCGCCTCTTCCTGCATCTGCTGCTTGGCCTGACCGAGGTTGCCCTGCTGTTCAAGCGCAGGGATGCCGCCAGCCGGGCGCGCGCCATCGCGCGCTGGTCTCGGCGCCTGTGCCAGATACTGGGCATCGAGGTGGAAGCACGCGGCGACCACCCTGAGCTGGTGCCTACCAATACCGTGCTGGTGGCCAACCACGTGTCCTGGCTGGATATCTTTGTCATGAATGCGGTCTGCCCATCGCGCTTCGTGGCCAAATCCGAGGTCCGCCGCTGGCCCCTGATAGGCTGGCTATGCCATCGGACCGGCACCCTGTTCGTGGCCCGCGAACGCCGCCATGACACCGTGCGGGTCAATCGCCAGATTGCCCATGCGCTCAGCAGCGGCGATTGCATTGCTGTCTTCCCCGAAGGCAGTACCACCCATGGGCTGGATGTCGCCAGCTTCAATGCCTCGCTGCTGCAGCCCGCAATAGAAGCTGGCGCCCAGCTGCAGCCCATCGCCCTGCGCTACTACGACCAGCACGGCCTGCGCAGCACGGCTGCCGCCTATGTGGGGGAAATGAGCCTGATTGAATCCATGGGCCTGTTGCTGGCTGAACCGCGCATGCGCGTCACCCTCGATTACCTGCCCGCCCTAGCCGCCCAGGAATATGGCCGGCGAGAGCTGGCGCAGCTGGCGCAGCAACGCATCGCCGAACGGGTGCGTAGCGATATCGAGCTGGCCGTCGCAGCACCTGAGGCCTCGCAACCGGCAAACGGGGACGACATCAGCCCCAGTCGCTAGAGCGCGCTTGCCGTGATGGCACCTGAAACACCTGCCTATCCTCCAGCCGCACACCAGCCAGGCTGCCGCCCCAGACGCAGCCGGTATCCAGCGCGATGACATCAGGCCTCAGCATCAAGCCCAGGGCCGACCAATGGCCGCTGACTATACAGACATCCTGCTGCTGCCTATCCGGCGCATCAAACCAGGCATGCAGATAGGCCGGCGCATTGTCCAGCTCTCCCTTGAAATCCAGGTCCAAGGCCCCTGTGTCCGTCAGCAGGCGCATGCGGGTGCAGACATTCACCACCAGGCGCAGCCTGTCTATGCCGACCAGCCCCTCATGCCACCGACTCGGTTGATTGCCATACATCTGCCCCAGGAATTCCTTATACCCCGCGGAGGCCAGCACCGCCTCGACCTCCGCCGACAGCGCCACCGCCTGTTGCGCCGTCCAGTCGGGCAGCAAGCCCGCATGAACAAACAGAAAGCCACCGCATCGCCGCACCAGCGGCTGACAACGCAGCCAGTCCAACAGCAAGGGTGCGTCAGGCGCCGCCAACACCTCGGCCAGGGTATCCCTACCTTTCTGCCTCGCCAGACCCGCCTGCACCGCCAGCAGGTGCAAATCATGATTGCCAAGCACGATATCGACACAGTCCCGGTGCTGATACACCCAACGCAACACCGCCAGTGAGTCTGGCCCACGATTGACGAGATCGCCCACCAGGAACAGTCGATCCCTATCCGGCTGAAACGCCATCTCGGCCAACAAGTCCAGAAACTCCTGATAACAACCCTGCAGGTCGCCTATTGCATAGCTGGCCATGGTGAACTCGATAAGGGTAAGCCGCCGATTATAGTGATATCGGCAGCTTGCGTGCTGGGCTGGCTATCGCTGGCACTGAGCACTAGACTCATGCGAGGAGGACAGATGATAGAGCACCCATTAGCCAGTATTGATGCCTGGACACGCTTCTTCGAAGCCAGCACCTTCCCCATACTCGCCCGCAGCAAGGCAGAGCTGGTCAAGCTGGTGGAGAAAGGCGAGGATGCCACGGTGCTGGATCTGGCCGCTGTCGCACATCACGACGCCCTGCTGGCACTCAAGATACTGCGATATCTGCAGCGTCACCGCTCCGCCCAGCAACTGACCGACGTCACCACCGTAGAACGGGTCATCCTGATGGTGGGAGTCGACCCCCTGCTGCGCGCCTTTGTCGAATGCGACACGGTCGAGCATATGCTACAGGGGCACCCACAGGGTCTGAAGCAGGTCCTGCGGGTGCTGCAGCGGGCCTTCCATGCCGCCATTAGTGCCGAACTCTGGGCCGGTCACCGGCACGATATCGACGGCGGCGAGGTGGGTACCGCCGCCTTGCTGCGCGATATTGCCGAAGTACTGGTGGGCTGCTTCTCCCCCAAGCTGCTACTACGCATACGTGCCATGCAACAGCTAGACAAGCGCCTGCGCAGCCAGGTAGCACAAAAGACCGTGCTGGGCTTTCCGTTACTCGAGCTACAACTGGCACTGATCGAAGCCTGGCACCTGCCCCCGATACTAAAGATGCTGATGGATGAAGGCCACGCAGAGAACCCCAGGGTGCGTACCGTTACGACCGCAGTGGCCTATGCCCGCCATAGTGCCAATGGCTGGAACGATGAGGCGCTTCCTGACGACTACCAGGCTGTAGCCGACCTGGCCGGCATGGGTTACGACAAGGCGCAGCACCTGTGCCACGAAGCCAGCCGCAAAGCGCAGAAAAGCTGGGACTGGTTTGGCGATGATCCCGCCGAGCCGCCACCACCCATACAGATATCGGCCCACCCCAGCTAATGCTGCGGCTACGCCGAAAGCAGTACGCCAGACGTAAAAAAGCCAACCCTAAGGTTGGCTTTTCTATTGGAACACTGTGGTTTAGGCAGCTTCCACGACTTCAGCAACTTCCGGACGGTCCAGCAGTTCGACCAATGCCATAGGAGCATTGTCGCCCTGACGGAAACCGTACTTCAGGATGCGCAGGTAGCCGCCGTTACGGTTCTTGTAGCGTGGGCCCAGCACGTCGAACAGCTTCAGGGTCAGCTCACGATCGCGGGTGCGGTCGAAGGCCAGACGCAGGTTGGCGACAGTGCGCTCCTGCTTGCCCAGAGTGATCAGCGGCTCAGCCACGCGACGCAGTTCCTTTGCCTTAGGCAGCGTCGTCTTGATGACTTCGTGCTTCAGCAGTGCGTTGGCCAGGTTGCGCAGCATCGCCAGACGATGGCTCGTCGTGCGATTCAGTTTGCGGTTACTTTGACGATGACGCATGGTGTTTATCCCTTGTCTTTCCAGCCTGGATTACGGCTTTTCCAGGCCGACCGGCGGCCAGTTTTCCAGCTTCATGCCGAGCGTCAGACCCTTGGAGGCCAGCACTTCCTTGATTTCGTTCAAGGACTTGCGACCCAGGTTGGGGGTCTTCAGCAATTCGGTCTCGGTACGCTGGATCAGGTCACCGATGTAATAGATGTTTTCAGCCTTCAGGCAGTTCGCCGAACGCACGGTCAATTCCAGATCGTCAACCGGGCGGAGCAGGATCGGGTCGACCTGCGGGGCACGAGGCGCCTCAGGTTCGACTTCAGTGCTCTTCAGGTCAGCGAACACGGCCAGCTGCTCGACCAGGACGCGGGCGGCAAAACGAACCGCTTCTTCCGGATCGATGGCACCGTTCGTTTCGATCTCCATCACCAGCTTGTCGAGGTCGGTACGCTGCTCAACACGAGCGCTCTCAACCGCGTAGCTGACGCGACGTATCGGGCTGAACGACGCATCCAGCAGGATAGAGCCGATGTTACGACCCTCTTCCTTGTCCAGACGCACGACAGCCGGCTGGTAGCCGCGGCCCTTTTCAACCTTGATCTCCATGGCGAGCTTACCGCCAGCAGAGAGGTTGGCGATCACGTGATCAGGGTTGACGATCTCGACGTCGTGAGGGACTTCGATATCGCTGGCCTTAACAACGCCTTCGCCATCCTTCTTCAGGGTCAGCAGGGCTTCACCACGGCCGTGCAGCTTGAGCACCACACCCTTGAGGTTCAAGAGGATATCAACGACATCCTCCTGAACACCGTCAAGTGCCGAGTACTCATGCAACACGCCTTCGATCTTAACTTCGGTCGGCGCATAGCCGGGCATCGACGACAGCAGGATACGGCGCAACGCATTGCCGAGCGTATGGCCGTAGCCACGCTCAAACGGCTCCATCACGACACGCGCCTGGGTAGACGACGATGCCTGCACATCGATGATGCGCGGTTTCAGCAAGTCATTCGCGTTGCTTTGCATAAACAATCAATCCCTTTATCGAAACGAGCGACGATCCGTATTTACGGTTCGATTACTTCGAGTAGAACTCGACGACGAGCTGCTCGTTGATGTCGCTGGACAGGTCGCTGCGTTCTGGGGCGCTCTTGTAAACGCCTTCCATCTTCTTGCCATCGACACTAACCCAGCCGGGGAAACCGATCTGCTCAGCCAGCGCGAGCGCTTCCTGAATACGAACCTGCTTCTTCGACTTGTCGCGAACAGACACCACGTCGCCAGCCTTGACCTGGTAGGAGGCGATATTCACCACCACACCATTCACGGTGATCGACTTGTGGCTGACCAGCTGACGAGCTTCCGAGCGAGTCGAGCCGAAGCCCATGCGGTACACAACGTTGTCGAGACGCGCTTCCAGGATCTTCAACAGGTTTTCACCGGTCGAGCCCTTACGGCGGGAAGCCTCTTCAAAATAACGGCGGAACTGACGCTCAAGAACACCGTAGATACGGCGAATCTTTTGCTTCTCACGCAGTTGCACACCAAAACCTGACAGACGGGGCTGCTTAGCACCGTGTTGACCAGGCTTACTATCCAGCTTGCACTTGCTGTCCAGAGCGCGACGTGCGCTCTTCAGGAACAGATCTGTGCCTTCGCGGCGCGAAAGTTTACATTTCGGTCCGATATAACGTGCCATCTCGGGTCTCCGGAATTAGATACGACGCTTTTTCGGCGGACGACAGCCGTTGTGCGGTACGGGGGTAACGTCGGAAATGCTGGTGATCTTGAAACCCAGCGCATTCAACGCACGCACAGCGGAGTCACGGCCTGGGCCGGGTCCCTTGATGCGGACTTCGAGGTTCTTGACGCCATATTCCTGGGCAACTTTACCAGCATGCTCCGCTGCCACCTGGGCGGCGAATGGTGTACTTTTCCGAGAGCCCTTGAAACCAGCACCGCCCGAGGTAGCCCAGGAGAGAGCATTTCCTTGGCGATCAGTGATGGTCACGATCGTGTTGTTGAAGGAAGCGTGCACATGCACGATGCCTTCCGACACGACCTTTTTGACTTTCTTCCGTACACGCACTGTGTTTGCTTTAGCCATTGCTATTCCTTAAGTGCTTACTTCTTCCCTGCGATCGACTTACGCGGGCCCTTACGGGTACGCGCGTTCGTGCGGGTGCGCTGACCACGCGCGGGCAAGCCCTTGCGATGGCGCAGACCACGGTAACAACCGAGGTCCATCAGACGCTTGATGTTCATCGTAATCTCACGACGGAGGTCACCCTCAACCGTGAACTTGCCGACTTCCTCGCGCAGCTTGTCCATCTCTGCATCGGTCAGGTCCTTGATCTTGCGATCAGCTGGAACTGAAGCGATGGCACAGATGGCCTTAGCGCGAGTCTGTCCGATCCCGTAAATGGCTTGCAGGCCAATGACGGTATGCTGATGATTGGGTATGTTTACCCCAGCAATACGGGCCATTCTCGTTACCCCAGATGTAAAAAGTTGCGGATTCTAGCACCAAACGCCAGCCGACGGCAACTGACGCGGCTTAACCTTGACGTTGTTTGTGCCGCGGATCCGTGCAGATCACACGCACAACGCGGTTGCGGCGTATGACTTTGCAGTTACGGCATATTTTCTTGACCGAAGCTTGAACTCGCATCGCTCTATCCTTTCAATGAAAAACCGCGTCACTTCGAGCGGAAGACTATACGGGCACGGGATAGATCGTAGGGCGTCAGCTCCACGGTCACCTTATCGCCAGGCAGGATGCGGATATAGTGCATCCGCATCTTGCCGGAGATATGGCCCAGTACCACATGACCATTTTCCAGTTTCACGCGAAAAGTCGCGTTGGGAAGGTTCTCCAGAACCTCCCCTTGCATCTGAATAACGTCTTCCTTCGACATGACTCGTTCGGGTTATCTATCGTTAGTCACAGGTTCGTATCAGCCAGCCTTGAAGTTCGCTTTCTTCAGCAAACTCTCGTACTGGTGAGACAGCAGATACGACTGGACCTGTGCCATGAAGTCCATCGTTACCACCACCACGATCAACAGTGAAGTACCGCCGAAATAGAACGGCAGGTTCCACTGCAGGAGCAGGAACTCCGGAATCAGGCAGATGATGCTGATGTAGATCGCACCGATCAGCGTCAGACGCAGAATCACTCGCTCAATATACTTTGCGGTCTGTTCACCCGGGCGTATGCCAGGGATATACGCACCGCTCTTCTTCAGGTTCTCAGCCGTTTCCTTGGGGTTGAATACCAAGGCGGTATAGAAGTAGCAGAAGAAGATGATGGCAGCTGCATAAAGCATCACATACAGCGGCTGACCAGGATGCAACATGGAGCCGACCGGCTTCAACCAGGAGAAGAAGCTGGACTCACCACCCCAGGACATCAGAGTAGCCGGAAACAATATGATGCTCGAAGCAAAAATCGGCGGTATGACACCAGCCATGTTCAGCTTGAGTGGCAGGTGGGTGTTCTGACCTTGCATCACGCGGTTGCCCACCTGACGCTTGGCATAGCTCACCAGCACCTTGCGCTGACCACGCTCCACAAACACCACTGCAGCAGTCAGCAAGACCACGCCAGCACCCAGGGCCAACACCAGCAGCACAGGCAGCGCACCTTGGTTAGCCAACTCCAGGGTCTGACCTATGGATGCCGGTATGCCAGAGGCAATACCCGCAAAGATCAGGATGGAGATACCGTTACCCAGGCCACGCTCGGTGATCTGCTCACCCAGCCACATCAAGAACATCGTGCCGGTCACCAGGGTCAACACAGTGGTGAAGTAAAACTCCGCACCACTGATACCTGGCACAACCAACTGAGAATTGAGCGCCCAACTTGCCGCACCGAAGCTTTGTGCAACAGCGATAACCACGGTCAGATAACGCGTGTACTGCGTGATCTTGCGACGACCTGCCTCACCCTCCTTCTTCAATTCCTTCAGCTTGGGTACGACTTCCGAACCCAGCTGAACGACAATAGAAGCAGAGATATACGGCATGATGCCGATGGTAAACACCGTTGCCCTGGACAAGGCACCGCCCGAGAACATGTTGAACATGTTCAGCAGCCCGGCCCCGCTCTGCGACATGTCGAAGAGCTTGGCCAAGGCTATCGGATCAATACCTGGTATAGGGATATGCGCACCGATGCGATAAACGATCAAAGCACCTATGAGGAACAAGATTCGTTTTTTCAGATCTGCATACTTGCTTGCAGTACTGGCCATCGCAGGATTTGCCACGTAGTCGCCCTATCTCAAGCTTTATTCGACAATGCTGCCGCCGGCGGCTTCCAGAGCAGCACGGGCACCGGCAGTTGCCGACACGCCACGCAGCTTGATAGCCTTCTCCACCTTACCAGCCAGGATCAGCTTGGCAGCCTTGGCACCTTGCGGAACCAGGCCAGCCTGCTTCAACACCAGCAAGTCGGCTTCTTCAACCGGCAGCTTGTTCAGGTCGTCCAGACGCAGCTCAACCGTATGACCCTTGGTCAACGACTTGAAACCACGCTTAGGCAGGCGACGTTGCAAAGGCATTTGACCGCCTTCGAAGCCCACCTTGTGGAAACCACCCGAACGCGACTTCTGACCCTTGTGACCACGGCCACAAGTCTTGCCCAGGCCAGAGCCAATGCCGCGGCCTACACGCTTGGAAGCGTGCTTGGCACCATCAGCGGGCTTGATCGTATTCAGTTCCATTTAGCCCTCGCTTTTCAGCAGATAGCTGATCTTGTTGATCATGCCGCGGTTTTCCGGGGTATCGATCACTTCCACCGTTTGGCGGATGCGACGCAGACCCAGACCACGAGCGCACGCCTTGTGCGCTTCGAGACGGCCAATCAGGCTCTTGACGAGCGTTACCTTGATCTTGGAATTAGCCATTTGCCTCGGCCCCCAGGATGTCCTCGATGGCCTTGCCGCGCTTGGCAGCAACTTCAGCCGGGCTGCGCAGCTTGGACAAACCGTCCAGGGTGGCACGCACGAGGTTGTAAGGATTGGTGGAACCGTGGCACTTGGCCGAGATGTTGGTCACGCCCATCACCTCGAACACAGCGCGCATCGGACCACCGGCCTTGATACCAGCGCCTTCAGCGGCAGGCTGCATGAACACGGTGGTAGCACCGTGCTTGCCAACGACTGCGTGCTGAACGGTACCGTTCTTCAAGCTGATCTTCACCAGCTTGCGGCGGGCTTCTTCCATTGCCTTTTGCACAGCCACGGGCACTTCCTTCGACTTGCCCTTGCCCATGCCAATA
Source organism: Chitinimonas prasina (assembly GCF_030160395.1). Lineage (GTDB taxonomy): Bacteria > Pseudomonadota > Gammaproteobacteria > Burkholderiales > Chitinimonadaceae > Chitinimonas > Chitinimonas prasina. The sequence continues at coordinate 285,154 of NZ_BSOG01000003.1, read as the reverse complement.
CGGCCATCACCGTCACCGACCACGGTCAGTGCGGCGAAACCCATGATCCGGCCACCCTTCACCACCTTGGTGACGCGGTTGACGCTGATCATCTTCTCCCGCAGGCCGTCGCCGCGATCTTCGATTTCTGACTTCGCCATGATTACTCCTTAGAATTCGAGGCCGGCTTCACGAGCGGCGTCGGCCAAAGCCTTGACGCGGCCGTGGTAATGGAAGCCCGAGCGGTCGAAGGCAACGGCGCTTACGCCAGCAGCCTTCGCCTTTTCGGCGATACGCTTACCAACAGCAGCTGCAGCAGCGATGTTGCCACCGTTAGCGATGTCCTTACGGACATCCACTTCCAGGGTCGACGCGCTGGCCAGCACCTTGCCGCCGGTCTCATCAATGACCTGGGCGTAGATATGGCTGTTAGTGCGATGAACCGAAAGGCGCACCACTTTCAAGCCGGCAATGCGGGCACGGGTTTTGCGGGCCCTGCGCAAGCGAGTTTCGTTCTTGTCCATGATTTCAGCCTCGATTACTTCTTCTTGGTTTCTTTCAGGACCACCACTTCGTCGCTATAACGTACACCCTTGCCCTTATAGGGCTCTGGAGCACGGTATGCGCGAATCTCAGCGGCAACCTGACCAACCTGTTGCTTGTCGACACCCTTCAGGAGGATCTCGGTCTGCGTCGGGGTTTCCACCTTCACACCAGCCGGCATCTTGTGCGCGACAGGGTGGGAGAAACCCAGCGTCAGATTGAGAACTTCACCTTGAGCCTGGGCACGATAACCCACGCCTACCAGGTTGAGCTTGCGCTCAAAGCCCTTGGAGACGCCGGTTACCATGTTGTTCAGCAGCGCACGCATCGTGCCGGACATGGCGCGGGAGTGCTTGCTTTCATCAACGGCCTTGAAGACCAGAGCGTTGTTTTCGACAGCGATCTCGACAGCGCTATCCAGAGGACGCGATGCGGTACCGAGCGGGCCCTTAACAACAATCTCGCCACCGGCCATCTTGACTTCAACGCCGGCAGGCAGAACGACTGGGTTTTTAGCTACGCGGGACATGTTCTACTCCTTACGCCACGAAGCAGAGCAGCTCGCCACCGATACCCTGGGCGCGTGCTTTGCGGTCAGTCATCACACCCATGGAGGTGGAGACAATGGCGATACCGAGGCCATTCATGACCTTGGGGATATCGTTCACGCCCTTGTAGATACGCAGACCAGGCTTCGAAACGCGATCGATGCGCTCGATAACCGGACGGCCGGCGTAGTACTTCAACTCGATATCGAGTTGGGGCTTCTTTTCATCGCCGGTCACGGCGAAGTTTTCGATATAACCTTCATCCTTCAGCACGGTAGCGATAGCCACCTTGATCTTGGAGGAGGGCATCGTTACCGACGGCTTGTCCGCACGCTGAGCGTTACGGATGCGGGTCAGCATATCGGCGATGGGATCATGCATACTCATTCGTGATCTCCTTACCAGCTGGCCTTGACAACACCGGGGATCTCACCACGCATGGCGATCTCACGGAGCTTGTTACGGCCGAGGCCGAACTTGCGGAACACACCACGCGGACGACCGGTAACCGAACAACGGTTACGCAGACGCGTCGGGTTGGCGTTGCGCGGCAGGGCCTGGAGTTTCAGGCGGGCGGCGAAGCGCTCTTCGTCGCTCAGGTTCTGGTCGTTGATGATTGCCAGCAGCTGTTCGCGCTTGGCGGCAAACTTCGCCACCAGCTTTTCGCGCTTCTCTTGACGGTTGATCAAAGCGAGTTTAGCCATGGCAAACCTCAGTTCTTAAACGGGAACTTGAACGCGGCGAGCAGCGCACGGGCTTCTTCGTCGGTCTTCGCGGTGGTGGTAATCGTGATGTTCATACCACGCAGGGCGTCGATCTTGTCGTACTCGATTTCCGGGAAAATGATCTGTTCCTTGACGCCCATGTTGTAGTTACCACGGCCGTCAAAGGACTTGCCCGAAACACCGCGGAAGTCGCGCACGCGCGGCAGAGCGATGGTCACCAGACGATCCAGGAATTCATACATACGATCGCGACGCAGGGTGACCTTGCAGCCAACCGGGTAGTTGTCACGAATCTTGAAGCCGGCAATCGACTTCTTCGACAGGGTCACGACGGGCTTTTGGCCGGTGATCTTGGTCAGATCGCCAACGGCGTGTTCCATGACCTTCTTATCGGCCACAGCTTCGCCAACACCCATGTTGACAGTGATCTTCTCGATGCGCGGCACTTCCATGATCGACGTATAGCCGAACTTTTCAGTGAGCTGCGGAACGACGGTTTCTTTGTAGAAATCTTGCAAGCGTGCCATGTTTAGCCCCCGACCACTTCGCCGTTCGACTTGAACACGCGAACTTTTTTGCCGTCGTCGAGCAACTTGAAGCCGACACGGTCAGCCTTCTGGGTCGCCTTATTGAAGATGGCTACGTTGGAAACCTGGATCGGCATCGTCTTGTCCACCACGCCGCCAGCAACACCGCGAACCGGATTCGGCTTCTGGTGCTTCTTCACGACGTTGATACCTTCAACGATAACCTTGTCATTGACCAGAACACGCAGGACGGTGCCGCGCTTGCCCTTGTCTTTGCCAGTGATAACGACGACTTCGTCGCCTTTACGAATCTTATTCATGCGCGTACCCCTTACAGCACTTCTGGCGCGAGCGAGACGATCTTCATGAAGCGCTCGGTGCGCAGTTCACGCGTCACCGGCCCGAAGATGCGGGTGCCGATCGGCTCAAGCTTGTTGTTGAGGAGCACGGCGGCATTGCCATCAAACTTGATGAGCTGACCATCGGCACGACGAACACCCTTGGCAGTGCGAACAACGACGGCGTTATAAACGTCGCCCTTCTTCACGCGGCCACGCGGTGCGGCGTCCTTGATACTCACCTTGATGATGTCGCCCACCGAAGCGTAACGACGCTTGGAGCCACCCAGCACCTTGATGCACATAACAGAGCGCGCACCGGTGTTGTCAGCAACATCCAGCATGGATTGCATTTGAATCATGGAAACAAACCTCCAACTTAACCCGTCAATTCCGCCGGCATACCCGGCAGCGCCGTAGCAAACCACGGCACAACGGCCAGTTTTGGACCCCGATAGGGATAAAACTCCGACACCGAAATGGTGGAACACCATTTCGGACGAAGGATAAACAGCAGGGCATTCTACGATATGTAGAATGCCCTGACAAGCACTTACGCTAAAAAAGTGATCAGATCACTTGATTAAGCAGTACGAGCCTTCTCGATGAGACTGGTCACGATCCAGGACTTGGTCTTGGACAGAGGACGAGTTTCCTCGATGGTCACCATGTCACCTTCGCCGTAGGCGTTGGTTTCATCGTGCGCATGGTACTTCTTCGACAGACGAATGATCTTGCCGTAGAGCGGGTGCTTAACCTTACGCTCAACCAGCACAACCACGGTCTTGTCCATCTTGTTGCTGACCACACGGCCGGTCAGCGAACGCTTCAGTTTGGTCTCGGTCATTTACGCCACCTTCTGAGCCAGGATGGTGCGAACACGCGCGATATCGCGGCGAACGCGCTTCAGTTCACTGGTCTTGGCAAGCTGCTGGGTAGCCAGCTGCATGCGCAGGCCGAACTGGGCCTTCAGGAGCGAGGTGAGCTCGGTCTTGAGCTCATCGACCGATTTGTTACGCAATTCAGTCGCTTTCATCTCACTGCCCCACATGTCGGGTTACGAAAGTCGTCGCGATTGGCAGCTTGGCGGCGGCCAGACGGAAGGCTTCGCGGGCGAGAGTCTCGTCCACACCGTCCATCTCATACAGCACCTTACCAGGCTGAATCTCGGCAACGTAGTATTCCGGGCTACCCTTACCATTACCCATCCGAACTTCGGCGGGCTTGGAAGAGATAGGCTTATCCGGGAATACGCGGATCCACACACGACCGCCACGCTTGATGTGACGGGTCATGGCGCGACGAGCGGCTTCAATTTGACGCGCGGTCAGACGACCACGGCCAATGGCCTTCAGGCCCCACTCGCCGAAGCTAACCTTGTTACCGCGGGTAGCAACGCCGGTGTTACGGCCTTTCTGCTGTTTGCGGTACTTGAGTCTAGTTGGCTGCAGCATTTCGAGGTCCCTTTCGCGGCTTGCGTTCGGCTTGTTCCGGCTGAGCGGCCACTTCCTGGCCAGCCTTCACGTCACCCTTGTACACCCACACCTTGATACCGATGATGCCGTAGGTGGTCTTGGCTTCGGACGTCGCGTAATCGATGTCAGCGCGCAGGGTGTGCAGGGGCACACGGCCTTCGCGATACCATTCGGTACGGGCGATTTCGATGCCGTTCAGACGACCCGACGACATGATCTTGATACCCTGGGCACCCAGACGCATGGCGTTCTGCATCGCGCGCTTCATAGCACGACGGAACATCACGCGCTTTTCCAGCTGGGCAGCGATGGAGTCAGCGATCACTTGTGCATCGGTTTCCGGCTTGCGGATTTCTTCGATGTTGATGTGCACCGGCACACCCATCAGCTTGACCAGGTCGCGCTTCAGGATCTCGATGTCTTCACCCTTCTTGCCAATCACCACACCCGGACGGGCGCTGTGGATGGTAATGCGGGCGTTCTTGGCCGGACGCTCGATAACGATGCGACCAACCGAGGCATGCGACAACTTTTTCTTCAGGAACTCGCGCACCTTGATATCTTCGGCGAGCATGGCCGGGAAGTTTTTGCTATTCGCATACCACTTCGAGGCCCAGTTCTTGTTGACGGCTAGACGGAAGCCAATCGGATGAATTTTCTGTCCCATATCGTCCTCATTCGCCCACGGTCAGGGTGATGTGGCAGGTTTGCTTCTCGATGCGGTTGCCACGGCCCTTGGCACGTGCGGCAAAACGCTTCAGGGAAGGCCCCTTGTCCACATAAATGGTCGTCACCTTGAGGGCGTCAATATCGGCGCCATCGTTGTGTTCGGCATTTGCAATCGCCGACAGCAACAGCTTCTTGATGATGACCGCGCCCTTTTTAGGGCTAAAGGTCAGAATGTTGATGGCGTGCTCAACCGGCTTGCCGCGCACCAGGTCAGCGACCAGGCGAGCTTTCTGAGCCGACAGGCGTGCGCCAGTCAAAATAGCGGAAGTTTGCATGGCGGCACCTTACTTCTTGGCTTTTTTGTCGGCAGCGTGACCCTTGAACGTACGGGTCAGCGAGAATTCGCCCAGCTTGTGACCGACCATGTTCTCGTTGATGTACACGGGAACATGTTGCTTGCCGTTGTGCACCGCGATGGTCAGACCGACAAAGTCGGGCAGCACGGTGGAGCGACGGGACCAGGTCTTTACCGGGCGCTTGTCGTTGGTCGCACGCACTGCTTCAATCTTCTTGAGCAGATGAGCGTCGACGAACGGGCCTTTTTTAACGGAACGAGCCATGTCTAATTACCCCTTATTCGAATACCGGCGGCGCACGATCATATTGTCGGTGCGCTTGTTGCTGCGGGTACGGTAACCCTTAGTCGGGGTACCCCACGGGCTAACCGGCACACGACCTTCACCAGTGCGGCCTTCACCACCACCGTGCGGGTGATCGATCGGGTTCATCGCCGTACCGCGAACGGTCGGGCGAATACCACGCCAGCGATTTGCACCGGCCTTGCCGATCTTGCGCAGGTTGTGCTCTTCGTTACCAACTTCACCGATGGTGGCGCGGCAATCGACGTGCACCTTGCGGATTTCACCGGAACGCAGACGCAGCTGGGCGTAGGCACCTTCGCGAGCCAGCAATTGCACGGAAGCACCGGCCGAACGCGCAATCTGCGCACCCTTGCCAGGTTGCATTTCGATGCAATGGATGGTGCTACCGACCGGAATGTTGCGCAGCGGCAGGGTGTTACCCGCCTTGATCGGCGCTTCCGGGCCGCTCACCACTTGCGCGCCGGCCTTCAGGCCACGCGGAGCGATGATGTAGCGACGCTCGCCATCAGCGTAGCAGAGCAGCGCGATGTGGGCGGTACGGTTAGGGTCGTATTCCAGACGCTCAACGGTGGCAACAATGCCATCCTTGTTGCGACGGAAATCGATCAGGCGGTAGTGCTGCTTGTGGCCGCCGCCTTGATGGCGAACGGTAACCACACCGCGATTGTTACGACCGGCGTTCTTGCTTTGGCTTTCCACCAGGGCAGCGTGCGGCTTGCCCTTGTGCAGCTCAGGGCTGACAACCTTGACAACGGCGCGGCGACCGGGGGATGTGGGCTTAACTTTTACCAGCATCGTCGTTCTCCTTACTGTGCAGCCTGGAGGTCAATCTCTTGACCGGGCTTAAGGGCAACGTAGGCCTTCTTCCAGCCCTTACGCCAGCCAGTGGTACGGCCGAAACGCTTTTGCTTCGGCTTCACATTGGTGACTTGGACGGATTCGACCTGCACTTTGAACAGCAACTCAACCGCAGCCTTGATTTCCGGCTTGGTCGCATCGCTGACGACGCGGAAAACCACTTGCTCGTACTTCTCAGCAACCAGCGTGCTCTTTTCAGAGATCACCGGAGCCAGCAGTACCTGCAGCAGACGATCTTGATTCAGCTGAGTCATGCCAGGATCTCCTCGATTTGCTTGAGCGCCTCGCGGGTGACCAGCACCTTCTTGAAGCGAACCAGGCTGACCGGATCGGCCTGCGACGGCTCGAGCACGAGCACGTTGGGCAGGTTGCGCGAAGCCAGGTACAGGTTCTCATCAAGATTGTCGGTGACAATCAGGGTGCGCTCGTTCAGACCCATGGCAGCCAGCTTGGCAGCAAATGCCTTGGTCTTCGGGGTTTCGGCGGTGAAGCCGTCAACCACCACCAGACGCTCTTCACGCACCAGTTGCGACAGGATGGTCGCCAGGCCAGCGCGATACATCTTGCGGTTGACCTTCTGGGTGAAGTTTTCGTCAGGGGAGCTCGGGAAAATCTTGCCACCACCACGCCACAGCGGGCTGGACGCCATACCGGCACGAGCGCGGCCCGTACCCTTTTGACGCCACGGCTTGCGGGTGGACTTGGCCACATCGCTACGGCCCTTTTGGGCACGGTTGCCGCTACGGGCATTGGCGAGGTAGGCGGTGACAACCTGGTGAACCAGGGCTTCATTGTAATCGCGACCGAACAATGCGTCGGAAGCGGTCACACTGGCAGCGGCTTGGCCACTTGCATTGATGACTTTCAGTTCCATTACGCACCTGCCTTCACGCTGGGACGCACGACAACGTCGTTGCCCTTGGAGCCGGGAACGGCACCCTTGACGAGCAACAGACCACGCTCGGCGTCAACACGAACCACTTCCAGGTTTTGCACGGTGCTCTTGACGTTACCGTACTGACCAGCCATGCGCTTACCGGGGAATACACGACCCGGATCCTGCGCCATACCGATCGAACCAGGAGCGTTGTGCGACACGGAGTTACCGTGGGAGGCACGCTGCGAACTGAAGTTGTGACGCTTGATGGCACCGGAGAAGCCCTTACCTTGGGAGGTACCGGTCACATCGACCAGTTGACCCACGGTGAAGATCTCAACGGTGATCTGGCTGCCAGGCTGGAACTTGGCCAGCTCGTCAGCCGTCAGCGCGAACTCGTGCAGACCACGACCAGCCTCGACACCTGCCTTGGCAAAGTGACCGGCTTCAGCCTTGTTGACACGATTGGCGCGACGCTCGCCGAAGGTGACTTGCACAGCGGCATAGCCATCTACTTCAGGAGTCTTGATTTGCGCGACGCGATTGGACGACAGATCCAGCACGGTCACCGGGATGGAAGCACCATCCTCGACGAACACGCGGGTCATACCGACCTTGCGCCCGATAAGTCCTAAGCTCATCGTTCTTTCCTTTTAAAAGGGCCAGCTACGATTGGCCGGCGATCATCGCAAGCCGCGCAGGGCGGCCTGCATCGAACGAAACTACCTGCCTTGCACCACCACCTTACGGCAGCAAAAAATACAAAGCGGGCTCGCCATTACAGCGAGCCCGCGATGATACTGCAACGTCTTGGTTTTATGCAAGAAATTATTGCAGTTTGATCTCTACGTCCACACCAGCCGGCAGATCCAGCTTCATCAGGGCGTCAACCGTCTTGTCGGTCGGGTCCACGATATCCATCAGGCGCAGGTGAGTACGGATCTCGAGCTGGTCGCGCGAGGTCTTGTTCACGTGCGGCGAACGCAGCACGTCGAAACGTTCAATCTTGGTGGGCAGCGGAACCGGGCCCTTGACCACAGCGCCAGTGCGCTTGGCAGTGTCGACGATTTCCTGGGCGGAACGATCGATCAGTGCGTAGTCGTAAGCCTTGAGGCGGATGCGGATCTTTTGGTTAGCCATGATTTTTCCTAAAGAGCGAGACAACCGGATGGTTGCCTGAACAACATGAAAGAACAAGGGTGGGCCTGCTGGCCCACCCATTGACTATTACTCGATGATCTTGGCAACAACGCCAGCGCCAACGGTACGGCCACCTTCGCGGATAGCGAAGCGCAGACCTTGTTCCATGGCGATCGGAGCGATCAGGGCCACAACCACTTCAACGTTGTCGCCTGGCATCACCATTTCGGTGCCAGCTGGCAGCTCAACCGCACCGGTCACGTCGGTGGTACGGAAGTAGAACTGCGGGCGATAGCCATTGAAGAACGGGGTGTGACGGCCGCCTTCATCCTTGCTCAGCACGTAGACCGAACCGGAGAACTTGGTGTGCGGGGTGATCGAACCCGGCTTGGCCAGAACTTGGCCACGCTCGACGTCTTCACGCTTGGTACCACGCAGCAGCGCGCCGATGTTGTCGCCAGCCTGACCTTGGTCCAGCAGCTTGCGGAACATTTCCACGCCGGTACAGGTGGTCTTGACGGTGGGCTTGATACCGACGATTTCGATTTCTTCGCCGACCTTGACGATGCCGCGCTCAACACGACCAGTCACCACGGTGCCGCGACCAGAGATCGAGAACACGTCTTCCACGGGCATCAGGAAGGCGCCGTCGATGGCACGCTCAGGAGTGGGGATGTAGCTGTCCAGGGCTTCAGCCAGACGGAAGATGGCGGGTTCGCCGATTTCCGACTGGTCGCCTTCCAGGGCCTTCAGTGCCGAACCCTTGATGATGGGCAGGTCGTCGCCAGGGAAGTCGTACTTGCTCAGGAGTTCACGGACTTCCATTTCGACCAGCTCGAGCAGCTCGGCGTCGTCGACCATGTCGGCCTTGTTCATGAACACAATGATGTAAGGCACGCCAACCTGACGGGCCAGCAGGATGTGCTCGCGGGTCTGCGGCATGGGGCCGTCAGCCGAGGACACCACCAGGATAGCGCCGTCCATCTGGGCTGCACCGGTGATCATGTTCTTGACGTAGTCGGCGTGGCCGGGGCAGTCAACGTGAGCGTAGTGGCGGTTTTCGGTTTCGTACTCGACGTGCGCGGTGTTGATGGTGATACCGCGGGCCTTTTCTTCAGGCGCGCTGTCGATCTGGTCGTAGCCCTTGGCTTCGCCGCCGAACTTCTTCGACAGGATCGTGGTGATCGCGGCGGTCAGCGTGGTCTTGCCGTGGTCAACGTGACCGATGGTGCCAACGTTTACGTGCGGCTTAGTCCGCTCGAACTTTTCCTTTGCCATTGCTTCTATCCTTAGTCTTGAATTGGGTTTACAACCGCCGGGCAGTTGGCCCGGCAGTCGGTTTACTTCTTGTTAATGATGGCTTCAGCGACGTTCTTAGGCGCTTCGGAGTAGTGCTTGAATTCCATCGAGTAGGTAGCACGACCTTGCGACATGGAGCGCAGGGTGGTCGAGTAACCAAACATCTCGGACAGAGGCACTTCAGCCTTGACCATCTTGCCACCGGCAGGGTTGTCGTCCATGCCTTGCAGCATGCCGCGACGCGACGAGATGTCACCCATGATGTCGCCCATGTACTCTTCCGGGGTCTCGATTTCAACGGCCATCATAGGCTCGAGGATCACGGGACCGGCGCGACGCATGGCTTCCTTGAAAGCCAGCGAGCCGGCCAGTTCAAAGGCGATCTGCGACGAGTCAACGTCATGGTAGGAACCGAAGGTCAGGCGAACGCGAACGTCAACCACCGGGAAGCCAGCCAGCACGCCAGACTTCAGCGTGTTCTGGATACCCTTGTCCACCGACGGAATGAATTCGCGGGGGATGGTACCACCCTTGATTTCGTCGATGAACTCGTAACCCTTGCCTTCGCCCGAAGGCTCGACAGTGATCACGCAATGGCCGTACTGACCCTTACCACCCGACTGCTTGGCATGCTTGCCTTCGATGTCGATGGCGGTCTTGGTGATGGTTTCGCGGTAGGCCACTTGCGGGGCGCCCACGTTCGCTTCCACGCCGAATTCGCGCTTCATGCGATCCACCAGGATTTCCAGGTGCAATTCGCCCATGCCCGACATGATGGTCTGGCCGGTCTCTTCGTCGGTACGCACGCGGAAGGAAGGATCTTCCTTGGCCAGGCGATTCAGGGCAACGCCCATCTTCTCCTGGTCAGCCTTGGTCTTAGGCTCTACGGCAACGTGTATCACCGGCTCAGGGAATACCATGCGCTCCAGGGTGATGACGTGGTCAGGCGAACACAGGGTTTCACCCGTCGTCACATCCTTCAGACCGATACCGGCAGCGATATCGCCAGCGCGAACTTCCGCGATTTCTTCACGGTTGTTGGCGTGCATCTGAACGATACGGCCCATGCGCTCCTTCTTGCCCTTGACCGAGTTCATCACGGTATCGCCAGTATTGACGACGCCGGAGTAAACGCGGAAAAAGGTCAGCTGACCGACATAAGGGTCGCTCATCAGCTTGAAGGCCAGCGCCGAGAACGGCGCTTCATCGGAAGCCTGACGGGTGTCGGGCTGATCACGATCATCCACACCTTCAACCGGCGGCACATCAACCGGCGACGGCAGCAACTGGATGACAGCATCCAACATCAGCTGCACGCCCTTGTTCTTGAAGGCGGTACCGCACAGCATCGGCTGGATTTCGCAAGCCAGGGTACGTGCACGCAGGCCGGCGACGATTTCGTCTTCGGTCAGCTCGCCCGTTTCCAGGTACTTGTTCATCATCTCTTCCGACGACTCGGCAGCGGCTTCGATCATCTTCTCGCGCCATTCGGCAGCGACAGAGACCAGGTCAGCCGGGATATCGACGTAGTCGAACTTCATACCCTGCGAAGCTTCGTCCCACAGGATGGCCTTGTTCTTCAACAGGTCAACCACGCCGGTGAAGCCATCTTCAGCGCCGATAGGAATCGCGATAGGCACCGGATTGGCGCGCAGACGCAGGCGCATTTGCTCAACCACGCGGAAGAAGTTGGCACCTTGACGGTCCATCTTGTTCACGAAGGCCAAGCGCGGCACCTTGTACTTGTTGGCCTGACGCCAAACGGTTTCCGACTGGGGCTGAACACCGCCCACAGCGCAGTAAACCATGCAAGCACCGTCCAGCACACGCATCGAACGCTCCACCTCGATGGTGAAGTCGACGTGACCGGGGGTATCGATGATGTTGATGCGATGTTGCTCGAACTGGTTAGCCATGCCCTTCCAGAACGTGGTGGTCGCAGCGGAGGTGATCGTGATGCCACGCTCCTGCTCCTGCTCCATCCAGTCCATGGTGGCGGCGCCATCGTGCACTTCACCGATCTTGTGGTTCACACCGGTGTAGAAAAGAATACGCTCAGTCGTCGTGGTTTTACCCGCGTCGATGTGCGCGCTAATACCGATGTTCCGGTAGCGTTCAATGGGTGTAATGCGTGCCACAGCCAATACCTTTGCTTAAAAGGGTGAATTAGAAGCGATAGTGGGCGAAGGCCTTGTTGGCTTCAGCCATACGGTGCACTTCGTCACGCTTCTTCATCGCGCCGCCACGGCCTTCGACCGCATCCAGCAATTCGCCAGCCAGACGCTGACCCATCGACTTTTCGCCGCGCTTGCGGGCAGCTTCACGCAGCCAGCGCATGGCCAGCGCCATACGACGGGTCTGACGCACTTCAACCGGCACCTGGTAGTTTGCACCACCGACGCGACGGCTCTTCACTTCAACGACCGGCTTCACGTTGTTGAGGGCTTGGGAGAACACCTCAAGGGGGGCCTTACCGGTCTTCTTTTCAACGATTTCCAGCGCGCCGTAAACGATGCGTTCGGCAACCGACTTCTTGCCATCCTGCATGACGACGTTCATGAACTTGGACAGTTCTTCGCTACCGAACTTTGGATCCGGCAATACTTCGCGTTTGGGTACTTCTCTACGACGTGGCATGTTTCAACCTCAGTAGTATTCAGTTGAGCGCAAGAAATTTTGCGCTCGCGACCATCCCGATGGATTGGTCACTTACTCGACGATGCGCACAGGGGCGCTACGCCGTCGTCGCGAATGTCTTGAACGAGCAAGACCGGGCTCGCGACCCAACCCAGGCGAATTAAGCCTTCGGACGCTTCGCGCCGTACTTGGAACGAGCCTGCTTACGGTCCTTGACACCAGCGGTATCCAGGGAGCCGCGCACGGTGTGGTAACGCACACCTGGCAAGTCCTTCACACGACCGCCGCGAATCAGCACGACCGAGTGTTCCTGCAGGTTGTGGCCTTCACCGCCGATGTACGAAATCACTTCGAAACCGTTGGTCAGGCGAACCTTGGCGACCTTACGCAGAGCCGAGTTAGGCTTCTTCGGGGTCGTGGTGTACACGCGAGTGCAAACACCGCGTTTTTGCGGGCAGGCTTCGAGCGCAGGAACCTTGCTCTTGGCCGTTTCCGCCACACGTCCTTTACGGACGAGCTGGTTGATGGTTGGCATTATCTTTTTCCCAAAAGTAAAAAATGGCGTGCCTCGCGCAAGACGCACGAGGGGCCGCCCCCACAAAAGAGCGCGGATTATAGGTAAATCAAGCGCTTAATGTCAACAAACCCTCCCGCCGCCCATCACTTTTGTAGTGAAGGGCCGACGGAAGGGTTGTCGATACGTCAACCAGCGGCTGCTTGCGCAGCCACCGGGTCAGACTTCTTCCTGGCTGGGTTCTGCATCGACAACCGCAGCAACCATTTCGGTCATGCCGGGCAGTTGCCCTGCCTTCTGACGACGACGGTTGTTGTGGTAGGCAAGACCCGTACCGCCTGGTATCAGGCGACCCACAATCACGTTTTCCTTCAGGCCGCGCAGTTCGTCGCGCTTGCCCATGATGGCGGCTTCGGTCAGGACACGCGTGGTTTCCTGGAACGAAGCAGCCGAGATGAAGGAATCCGTCGACAGCGAGGCCTTGGTGATACCCAGCAGAATGTTGTCGAATATCGCCGGCTGCTTGTTGGCGGCGATCAGCTTGTCGTTCGCCTCCAGCACTTCAGCCCGCTCGACCTGCTCACCCATGATGAAGTCGGAATCACCTGCATCGGCGATCACCACACGACGCAGCATCTGGCGAACGATCACCTCGATGTGCTTGTCGTTAATCTTCACGCCCTGCAGACGGTACACTTCCTGCACTTCTTCGGTGACGTAGCGAGCCAGTGTCTCGATACCCTGCAGGCGCAAGATGTCGTGCGGGTCGGCCGGGCCGTCCACGATGGTTTCGCCACGGTTCACCACCTGACCGTCGTGGACCAGCACATGCTTGTCCTTCGGAATCAGGTACTCGTGCGGCGTGCCGTCCAGATCGGTGATGATCAGACGCTGCTTGCCCTTGGTGTCCTTGCCGAACGACGAGGTACCGGTCACTTCTGCCAGCATGCCGGCATCCTTGGGCGAACGGGCTTCGAACAGCTCGGCCACACGCGGCAGACCACCGGTAATGTCGCGGGTCTTTACCGATTCCTGCGGGATACGGGCCAGCACTTCACCCACACCCACCTGCTGGCCATCCTTCACGGTAATGATGGCGCCAACCTGGAAGGTGATGTTCACGGCTGCATCGGAACCCGCCAGCTTCACTTCCACGCCATGCTCGTCCAGCAGCTTGATCTGCGGGCGGACGCTCTTGGTCGCGCCAGCCTTGCGCTTGGGATCAATCGCCACCAGGGTGGACAGACCGGTCACTTCATCGATCTGCTTGGCCACGGTCACGCCTTCTTCGACGTTCTCGAAGCGCACCTGACCGGCGTACTCGGTAATGATGGGGCGAGTATGCGGATCCCAGGTCGCCAGCACCGCACCAGCCTTGATGGACTGTGCATCGTTGACCATCAGGGTCGCGCCGTATGGCACCTTGTGACGCTCACGCTCACGGCCAGCATCGTCGAACACCACCACCTCACCCGAACGGGTAATGACGATCTGCTCGCCCTTGGTGTTGGTGACGTAACGCATGGTACCAGCGAAGCCGACCTTACCATTGGACTTGGTCTCCACCTGGCTGGCCGACGCAGCACGCGAAGCGGCACCACCAATGTGGAAGGTACGCATGGTCAGCTGGGTACCCGGCTCACCAATGGACTGCGCCGCGATCACACCGACAGCCTCACCCACGTTGACGCGCTGACCACGGCCCAGATCGCGGCCATAGCACTGCGCACACAGACCGTAGCGGGTTTCGCAGGTCAGCGGGGTACGCACCTTCACTTCATCGATGCTGAGGGCTTCGATGCGCTCCACGATATCTTCGGTCAACAGGGTACCGGCTTCGTACACGGTTTCCTGGGTAGCCGGATCGATCACGTCGATGGCAGCCACACGGCCCAGGATACGGTCGCGCAAGGCTTCGATCACGTCACCGCCCTGCACCACGGCCTTCATGGCCACACCGTTCTTGGTACCGCAGTTGTCCTCGGTCACCACCAGATCCTGCGTCACATCGACCAGACGACGGGTCAGGTAACCCGAGTTGGCGGTCTTCAGCGCGGTATCGGCCAGACCCTTACGGGCACCGTGAGTCGAGATGAAGTACTGCAGAACCGTCAGGCCTTCACGGAAGTTGGTGGTAATCGGCGTCTCGATGATCGAGCCATCCGGCTTGGCCATCAGGCCCCGCATACCTGCCAACTGGCGAATCTGCGCCACCGAGCCCCGTGCACCGGAGTCGGCCATCATGTAGATGGAGTTGAACGATTCCTGGTCTACCGTCTTGCCTTCGCGGTCTACCGTCTTTTCCTTACCCAGGTGGGCCATCATGGTCTTGGCAACCTGGTCGCCACAGCGGCCCCAGATATCCACTACCTTGTTGTAGCGCTCGCCCTGGGTCACCAGACCCGAGGTGTACTGGGCTTCGATTTCCTTCACTTCACGCTCGGCCTCGGCCAGCAGCGTCGCCTTCTCGGCCGGCACCAGCATGTCGTCCACACAGATGGACAGACCAGCGCGGGTCGAATAGGTGAAACCGGTGTACATCAGGCGGTCAGCCAGGATGACCGTCTCACGCAGGCCGACACGACGGAAGGAAGCGTTGATCAGCTTGGAGATTTCCTTCTTCTTGAGCGCCTTGTTGACGTTCTCGAAAGGCAGGCCCTTGGGCAGGATCTCCGACAGGATGGCGCGGCCAACGGTGGTCTCGCGACGCACCAGCTTGTATTGCCATTCGCCGCTCTCGTCCTTGTACCAGTCCTTCAGGCGCACGCTGATGCGGGCATTCAGCTCGGCCTGACGGGTTTCGTAGGCTCGCAGCAGCTCTTCCAGATCAGCGAAGCGCAGGCCTTCGCCCACACCATTGATACGTTCGCGGGTCATGTAGTACAGACCCAGCACGATATCCTGCGACGGCACAATGATAGGCTCGCCGTGCGCTGGCGACAGCACGTTGTTGGAGGCCAGCATCAGGGTGCGGGCTTCCATCTGCGCTTCCAGCGACAGCGGCACGTGTACAGCCATCTGGTCACCGTCAAAGTCGGCGTTGAAGGCAGTACAGACCAGCGGATGCAGCTGGATGGCCTTGCCTTCGATCAGCACCGGCTCGAACGCCTGGATACCCAGGCGGTGCAGCGTAGGCGCACGGTTCAGCAGCACCGGATGCTCGCGGATGACTTCTTCCAGGATGTCCCAGACTTCCGGCACTTCCTGCTCAACCAGCTTCTTGGCCGCCTTGATGGTGGTAGCCAGGCCCAGCACTTCCAGCTTGTGGAAGATGAAAGGTTTGAACAGCTCCAGCGCCATCTTCTTGGGCAGGCCGCACTGATGCAGCTTGAGGGTCGGGCCCACCACGATGACCGAACGGCCCGAGTAGTCGACGCGCTTACCCAGCAAGTTCTGACGGAAGCGACCGCCCTTACCCTTGATCATGTCAGCCAGCGACTTCAACGGACGCTTGTTGGCGCCAGTCATGGCCTTACCGCGACGACCGTTGTCCAGCAGCGAATCGACGGCTTCCTGCAGCATGCGCTTTTCGTTGCGCACGATGATTTCAGGGGCCTTCAGCTCCAAAAGACGCTTGAGACGGTTGTTACGGTTGATGACGCGACGATACAGGTCATTCAGGTCGGAGGTGGCGAAACGGCCGCCATCCAGCGGGACCAGCGGACGCAGTTCCGGCGGCAGCACCGGCAGCACTTCCATGATCATCCACTCAGGCTTGATGCCCGATTTCTGGAAGGCTTCCAGCACCTTCAGGCGCTTGGCGATCTTCTTGATCTTGGCTTCGGAACCGGTGTTCTGCAGATCGTGCCGCAGGGTTTCCATCTCGTTGTTGATGTCCAGCGTGCGCAGCAGTTCGCGCACCGCTTCGGCACCCATCAACGCGACAAACTCATCGCCGTATTCTTCCACCTTGGCCAGGTAGTCGTCTTCCGACAGCAGCTGGCCGCGTTGCAACGGCGTCATGCCCGGTTCGATGACGATAAAGCCTTCGAAATACAGCACCCGCTCGATATCACGCAGCGTGATGTCCAGCACCATGCCCAAACGGCTGGGCAGGGACTTCAGGAACCAGATATGGGCAACCGGCGAAGCCAGTTCAATATGGCCCATGCGCTCACGGCGCACCTTGCTGAGCGTGACTTCAACGCCGCACTTCTCGCAGATCACGCCACGATGCTTGAGGCGCTTGTACTTGCCGCACAGGCACTCGTAGTCCTTGACCGGCCCGAAGATGCGGGCACAGAACAGGCCATCGCGCTCAGGCTTGAAGGTACGGTAGTTAATGGTTTCAGGCTTCTTGACTTCACCGTACGACCACGAACGGATCTTGTCGGGCGAGGCCAGGCCGATGCGGATGGCATCGAATTCTTCTTCCTGGGTCACCTGCTTGAACAAGTCGAGCAAAGCTTTCATGTCTTTATCCTCGTTTCACGAGTGAGGCCCTGCCAAGCGCCGCGCCACTGCGCGACACTCTTTCGGCGCCAACGGGGTGCGGCCTCACCGCCTCACCCCGCGCGCCATCTGACTTAGTACCGTTCCAGATCGATGTCGATACCCAGCGAGCGGATTTCCTTCACCAGCACATTGAAGGATTCCGGCATGCCGGCGTCGATCTTGTGATCGCCCTTGACGATGTTTTCATAGACCTTGGTACGGCCATTCACATCATCGGACTTCACCGTCAACATTTCCTGCAGCGTGTAGGACGCACCATAGGCTTCCAGTGCCCACACTTCCATCTCACCGAAACGCTGACCACCGAACTGCGCCTTACCACCCAGCGGCTGCTGGGTAACCAGGGAGTACGGGCCGGTGGAACGGGCGTGCATCTTGTCGTCAACCAAGTGATGCAGCTTCAGCACGTGCATGTAACCCACGGTCACGCGACGCTCGAACGCTTCACCAGTACGGCCGTCATACAGCTTGAGCTGGGTACGGGTGTCATTGAAGCCCAGGCGCTGGGTATGCTCGGATTCGGCCGGATAAGCCAGTTGCAACATGGCCATCAGGTCCTCTTCCTTGGCGCCGTCGAACACCGGGGTGGCAAACGGCACGCCATCGCGCAGGTTGTCGGCCAGCTCCAGGATTTCCTCGTCGCTCATGCTGCCCAGGTCTTCCGGCTTGCCACGGCTGTTGTAGACCTCTTCGAGGAACTTGCGCACCTCGCCGGCCTTCTTGGCAGCCTTGCTCGACTCTTCCGCCAGCATGCGGTCTATGCGCTTGCCCAGACCCTTGGCAGCCCAACCCAGGTGGACTTCCAGAATCTGACCCACGTTCATACGCGAAGGCACGCCCAGCGGGTTCAGCACGATGTCGACCGGCGTACCGTCAGCCATGTGCGGCAGATCCTCGATCGGCAGGATCTTGGACACCACACCCTTGTTACCGTGACGACCGGCCATCTTGTCACCAGGTTGCAGGCGACGCTTCACGGCCACATAGACCTTGACCATCTTCTGCACGCCAGGTGGCAGTTCATCGCCCTGGGTCAGCTTGCGCTTCTTGTCCTCAAAGCGCAGATCGAACTCAGCGCGCTTCTGCGACAGGTTGTCCTTCATCAGCTCCAGCTGCTTGGCCACATCCTCGTCCGACAGACGGATATCAAACCAATCGTGGCGAGTCAGGTCCGCCAGGTATTCGCGGGTCAGCTCAGTGCCCTTGGCAATGCGCTTCGGACCGCCATTGACCTTCTTGCCGACCAGCAAGCGCTCCAGACGCTCGAAGGCATCGTTTTCCAGAATACGCAGCTGGTCGTTCAGGTCCAGGCGGAAACGCTTCAGCTCATCGTCAATGATGCCCTGAGCGCGCTTGTCGCGGTCTATGCCTTCGCGGGTGAACACCTGCACGTCAATGACGGTACCGCTCATGCCCGAGGGCACGCGCAGCGAGGTGTCCTTCACGTCGCTGGCCTTCTCACCGAAGATGGCGCGCAGCAGCTTCTCTTCTGGCGTCAGCTGGGTTTCGCCCTTAGGCGTCACCTTACCGACCAGCACGTCACCGGCTTCCACTTCGGCGCCGATGTAGACGATACCAGCCTCATCCAGGCGGCCCAGCATGCGCTCGCTCAGGTTGGAGATATCGCGGGTGATTTCTTCCGGTCCCAGCTTGGTGTCGCGGGCAACAACCGACAGTTCCTCGATATGGATGGAGGTGTAGCGGTCATCGGCCACCACCTTCTCGCTGATCAGGATCGAATCTTCGTAGTTGAAGCCGTTCCATGGCATGAAGGCCACCAGCAGGTTCTGGCCCAGCGCCAACTCACCCAGGTCGGTGGAGGCGCCGTCGGCGATCACGTCCAGGGCAGAGATCTGGTCGCCCACTTGTACGATGGGACGCTGGTTGATATTGGTGTTCTGGTTGGAACGGGTGTACTTGGTCAGGTTGTAGATGTCCACACCGACTTCGCCGGCGCTGGTTTCATCATCATTGACCCGGATCACCACGCGGTTGGCATCGACATAGTCGACACGGCCACCACGCAGCGCCTTCACAGCCGTACCCGAGTCGACCGCACAGGTGCGCTCGATACCGGTACCCACCAGCGGCTTCTGCGCACGCACGCAAGGCACAGCCTGGCGTTGCATGTTGGCACCCATCAAGGCACGGTTGGCGTCATCGTGCTCCAGGAAGGGAATCAGCGAGGCAGCGACCGATACGATCTGGCTAGGCGCCACATCCATATACTGGACGCGCTCGGGCCGGGCCACGATGGTTTCGCCATGCTCACGGCAGGTCACCAACTCGTCGATCAGTTCGCCAGTGCTGTCGTCCAGCTTGGCGTTGGCCTGGGCGATCACATACTTGCCTTCCTCAATGGCAGACAGGTATTCGATCTCGTCAGTCACCTTGTTGTCCACCACCTTGCGGTACGGGGTTTCCAGGAAACCGTACTCATTGGTGCGGGCATAGATGGCCAGCGAGTTGATCAGACCAATGTTCGGGCCTTCCGGTGTCTCAATCGGACAGACGCGGCCATAGTGGGTCGGATGCACGTCACGGACTTCAAAGCCAGCGCGCTCGCGGGTCAGACCGCCCGGTCCAAGAGCCGATACACGGCGCTTGTGGGTGATTTCCGACAGCGGGTTGGTCTGGTCCATGAACTGCGACAGCTGCGAGGAGCCGAAGAATTCCTTGATGGCAGCACTGACCGGCTTGGCATTGATCAGGTCGTGCGGCATCAGGTTGTCGCTCTCGGCCTGGCCCAGGCGTTCCTTCACGGCACGCTCAACCCGCACCAGACCGGCGCGGAACTGGTTCTCGGCCAGCTCACCCACCGAACGGACGCGACGGTTACCCAAGTGATCGATATCGTCCACTTCGCCACGGCCGTTGCGCAGTTCCAGCAGAATGCCGATCACGGCGACGATGTCGTCGGTGTTCAGCACGCCCGAACCAGTAGTGCCCTGCGGGCCCACGCGCTCGTAGAAACGCTTCTGCCAGCCCGGCGCCTTCTCATCGAGACGGTCGGGGTAGGCGCGGCGGTTGAACTTCATGCGGCCCACGGCCGACAGATCGTAGCGATCTTCCGAGAAGAACAGACCGTTGAACAGCGCTTCCACTGCATCTTCGGTGGGCGGCTCGCCTGGGCGCATCATGCGGTAGATGGCCACGCGGGCAGCCTGGCGATCCGGCGTTTCGTCCAGACGCAAGGTGTTCGAAATGTAAGCGCCCTGATCCAGGTCGTTGATGTACAGCAGCTTGATCGAGGTCACACCGGCCGATTCAAACTTGATCAGCAGATCCTCAGTGATCTCCTCGTTGGCGCGCGCCACGATCTCACCGGTATCCGGATTCACCACATTGGCGCCAAGTACACGGCCAACCAGGTTGTCGGTCGGAATCTCGAGTTCGGTCACGCCAGCAGTCTGCAGATCGCGGATATGCTTGGCGGTAATGCGCTTGTCCTTCTGGACCAGCACCTTGCCGTCGCCGGCAACGATGTCGAACTTGGCCACTTCGCCCTTGAGGCGATCGGCCACCACTTCCAGGAACACGCCCTTCTTCGACAGGCGTACCGTGTCGAAGTCGTAGCAGTCCGCCAGAATCTGTTCGTTGTTGTAACCCAGCGCCCGCATCAGGATGGTCACCGGCATCTTGCGGCGACGGTCGATACGGAAGTACAGCAGATCCTTGGGGTCGAACTCGAAGTCCAGCCAGGAACCACGGTAGGGGATGATACGAGCGGAGAACAACAGCTTGCCGGACGAGTGCGTCTTGCCCTTGTCGTGCTCGAAGAACACGCCGGGCGAGCGATGCAGCTGCGACACGATGACACGCTCGGTGCCGTTGATGACGAAGGAGCCATTGCTGGTCATGAGCGGAATCTCGCCCATGTAGACTTCCTGCTCCTTGGCTTCCTTGACCACGGGCTTGGACGACTCGCGATCAAAGATAGTCAAACGTACTCGCGCGCGCAGCGGTGCGGCGAAAGTGATGCCGCGCTGCTGGCACTCGACCACGTCGAACGGCGGTTCGCCCAGCTGGTAGCTGACGAAATCGAGCTTGGCATAGCCGTTATGGCTGGTGATCGGGAAGATCGAGGCAAATGCTGCCTGCAGGCCACTGGTGCGGCGCTGCTCCATGGGAACGCCCAGTTGAAGAAACTCTGTATAGGAGTCGATTTGGGTGGCGAGCAGATAAGGAACGTCCAGAACGTTCGCCCGCTTCGCAAAACTTTTACGAATGCGTTTCTTCTCAGTGAACGAGTAACTCATAGAGTCTCCGGTCGAGTTGGGGCGCTAAAACCAAACCACAAAACCCGCAATGGGCAGGATTTCCGGTTTGGCAACGCACAATCAGTACAGTCGGTACAGCGAATTCCCACAAGCGCAAGAAGGCTGGCGACCGAAATCGCCAGCCTTTAGCAAGTCCCCTGGGGAGACTTACTTCATCTCAGCGGTAGCACCAGCTTCGATGAGCTTCTTGACCATGGCTTCAGCATCAGCCTTGGCAGCGGCTTCCTTGACAGTCTTGGGAGCGCCGTCGACCAGGTCCTTGGCTTCCTTCAGGCCGAGGCCGGTCAGTTCGCGCACAACCTTGATCACGCCAACCTTGTTGGCGCCAGCGCCGGTCAGGATAACGTCGAATTCGGTCTTTTCTTCAACTGCAGCGGCAGGGCCGGCAGGGCCAGCAACAGCAACAGCAGCAGCGGAAACGCCGAACTTCTCTTCGAATGCCTTCACCAGGTCATTCAGTTCCAGAACGGTCAGGCCAGCAACGGCGTCGAGGATGTCTTCTTTGGTCAGAGCCATGTTTAATTACTCCTGAATACAGATAAGTCGTGAGATCTAAAACGTGTAGCGCGCGATCAGGCGGCTTCGGCAGGTGCTTCGGCGGCCACTTCGGCCGGAGCTGCACCACCTTGCTTTTTCTCTGCCAGTGCAGCCAGGCCGCGGGCAAAGCCGGCAACCGGAGCTTGCATAACGTAGAGCAGCTTGGACAGCAGCTCTTCGCGGCTCGGAATGGAAGCAAGTTGGCCAACTTCAGCGGCGTTCAGCGTCTTGCCGTCGAAGGAGCCAGCCTTGACCACGATCTTGTCGTTGGTCTTGGCAAAGTCAGCCAGCACTTTGGCAGCAGCCACCGGGTCGGCAGAAATGCCGTACACCAGCGGGCCAGCCATGTGGTTGGCCAGATCGGCAAATGCGGTGTCGGCAACAGCGCGGCGTGCCAGCGTGTTTTTCAACACGCGCAGGTAAACGCCCTTGGCGCGTGCTTCAGCACGCAGCTTGGTCATGGCGCTGACCTGGATGCCACGATATTCGGCCACCACGATGGCTTGAGCCTTGGCAACTTCTGCCGAGATCTCAGCCACTACAGCCTTTTTATCGTCGAGATTGAGACTCAAGGTCTACCCTCCTGGAAAATCCTTCCCCACAACGGGGATGGAGCCTAAAGAAATGGCGACCAATCATCAGGAGAACTAACCGACGCCAGATAGGCGACGGGAGGGAAATCCTGTTCTTGGGTACACCATCTGCGTAGGGCGGGGCGACGCGGACAATTGCTCATCCCGTATCGCTTGCCGATTAAGACAGCAGCACAAAGCACTGCCAGCCCCTACGGTCTTTGATAATCCGCGCAGCTCTTGCGAACATTGCGGCCCAAAGTCCGATTAAGGTGCGACTCGCGCCGCACCCCGGTACTACTAAAACTTATGCAGCCAGAACGGTAGCAGCATCAACGCGTACACCGGCACCCATGGTGCTGGAGACGGCGATCTTCTTGAAGTACACACCCTTGGACGATGCTGGCTTGGCCTTTTGCAGGGCGTCGATCAGCGCGGTCAGGTTGGTCTTCAGATCAGCAGCGTCAAAGCTGGCGCGGCCGATGGTGCTGTGGATGATACCGTTCTTGTCGGTACGGTACTGAACCTGACCGGCCTTGGCGTTCTTCACGGCCTCGGCTGCGTTCGGGGTCACGGTACCCACCTTGGGGTTAGGCATCAGGCCACGTGGGCCGAGGATGGTACCCAGCTGACCGACGATACGCATGGCGTCCGGCGTGGCGATCACCACGTCGAAGTCCATCATGCCGCCCTTGATCTGCTCTGCCAGGTCTTCGAAACCAACGATGTCAGCACCGGCGCCCTTGGCGGCTTCGGCATTGGCACCCTGGGCGAACACGGCAACGCGAACGCTCTTGCCGGTGCCCTTGGGCAGCACGACCGAACCACGCACAACCTGGTCCGACTTACGAGCATCCACGCCCAGGTTGATGGCAACATCAACCGACTCACCGAACTTGGCGGTGGCGCCTTCCTTGACCAGCGACAGTGCCTCGTCGATAGCGTACAGCTTGTTACGGTCGATCTTGGCCTTCAGGGCTGCGACGCGCTTGGAAACCTTAGCCATTTACACACCCTCCACATTCAGGCCCATCGAACGAGCGGAGCCAGCGATGGTACGCACAGCGGCGTCCAGGTCAGCAGCGGTCAGATCGGGAGTCTTGGTCTTGGCAATATCTTCCAGCTGAGCGCGGGTGATGGTGCCAACCTTGTCGGTATGGGGCTTGGAGCTGCCCTTGGTGATACCAACAGCCTTCTTGATCAGGATGGTGGCCGGCGGGGTCTTCATCACGAAGGTGAAGGACTTGTCCGCAAAAGCAGTGATCACCACAGGAATCGGCAGACCAGGCTCAACGCCTTGGGTCTGGGCATTGAACGCCTTACAGAATTCCATGATGTTCAGGCCGCGCTGGCCGAGTGCCGGGCCGATGGGTGGCGAGGGGTTAGCCTTGCCAGCCGGCACCTGCAGCTTGATGTAGCCGATAATCTTCTTAGCCACGGTATGCTCCTAAAATGGGTACAAACGCAGGCGAACCCGCTCCCCTTGACAAAACCCGGCTTGCGCCAGGCACTAAAACAGCCCGAAAGGCAGAACCCGAGAGTTTAAACCTTTTCGACCTGCGAGAAATCAACTTCTACCGGAGTAGCACGACCAAATATCAACACCGACACCTTGAGCTTGCTCTTGTCGTAGTTGACTTCTTCCACGGTCGCATTGAAGTCCGCGAACGGACCCTCGGTAACACGCAACACCTGACCCACATCGAACAGGACCTTGGGCTTGGGTTTCTCCACGCCTTCCTGCATCTGGGCCATGATGCTTTCGACTTCCTTGACCGAGATCGGGGTGGGACGCATGCCCGAACCACCGATAAAGCCGGTCACCTTGGGCGTATTCTTCACCAAGTGCCAGGTCTCGTCAGTCATTTCCATCTCCACCAGCACATAGCCAGGGAAGAACTTGCGCTCAGTCAGCGCCTTGGTACCGTTGCGAATCTCCATCACCTCTTCGACCGGAACCAGAATCTGGCCGAACAGATGTTGCATATCGGAACGATCAATACGCTCCCTGAGTGCCTTCATCACACTCTTCTCGAAACCCGAGTAGGCATGAACCACATACCAACGCATCGCCATCAAGCATTCTCCGGGGAATAAATCAGCCGCCGCGCTTCAACAAGAGGTCGTAGAGCAGCCAGCTCAGACCGGAATCAACCAGCCACATGAACAACGACAACACCACGGTAAAGACAAAGACCGCGCCGGTCATTTGCCAGACTTCCTTCTTGGAAGGCCAGACGACCTTCTCGGCTTCCTTGACGGAATCACGGGCGTAATCGACAAAGTCACGGCCAGGCACGGAAAACCACACCACCGTCACGGCAAACAGCACACCCGCCAACACAGACACCACGCGCAGTGCTTGCTGATCGGCCGGCAACAGGTAGTAACCGGCGATACCGGCAGCCACCAGCGCCAAGGCGGCGAACAACTTCAATTTGTCTACTTTTTCCATGCGTCGGCTTTTGCCCGAAAATAAAGACAGCCGCTTTCCAGTCGGAAAACGGCTCTCTTAGATATTTAACACAACCACTTGTTAGGTGGCAGGCGAGGAGGGTCTCGAACCCCCAACCCCCGGTTTTGGAGACCGGTGCTCTGCCAATTGAGCTACTCGCCTGCAAAGTCGCAAGCGCAGCCTAAGCCACGCCTACAACTTGAAACTCTTTATTACTCGATGATCTTGGCAACAACGCCGGCGCCAACGGTACGGCCGCCTTCGCGGATAGCGAAGCGCAGACCTTGTTCCATGGCGATCGGAGCGATCAGGGCCACAACCACTTCAACGTTGTCGCCTGGCATCACCATTTCGGTGCCAGCTGGCAGCTCAACCGCACCGGTCACGTCGGTGGTACGGAAGTAGAACTGCGGGCGATAGCCATTGAAGAACGGGGTGTGACGGCCGCCTTCATCCTTGCTCAGCACGTAGACCGAACCGGAGAACTTGGTGTGCGGGGTGATCGAACCCGGCTTGGCCAGAACTTGGCCACGCTCGACGTCTTCACGCTTGGTACCACGCAGCAGCGCGCCGATGTTGTCGCCAGCCTGACCTTGGTCCAGCAGCTTGCGGAACATTTCCACGCCGGTACAGGTGGTCTTGACGGTGGGCTTGATACCGACGATTTCGATTTCTTCGCCGACCTTGACGATGCCGCGCTCAACACGACCAGTCACCACGGTGCCGCGACCAGAGATCGAGAACACGTCTTCCACGGGCATCAGGAAGGCGCCGTCGATGGCACGCTCAGGAGTGGGGATGTAGCTGTCCAGGGCTTCAGCCAGACGGAAGATGGCGGGTTCGCCGATTTCCGACTGGTCGCCTTCCAGGGCCTTCAGTGCCGAACCCTTGATGATGGGCAGGTCGTCGCCAGGGAAGTCGTACTTGCTCAGGAGTTCACGGACTTCCATTTCGACCAGCTCGAGCAGCTCGGCGTCGTCGACCATGTCGGCCTTGTTCATGAACACAATGATGTAAGGCACGCCAACCTGACGGGCCAGCAGGATGTGCTCGCGGGTCTGCGGCATGGGGCCGTCAGCCGAGGACACCACCAGGATAGCGCCGTCCATCTGGGCTGCACCGGTGATCATGTTCTTGACGTAGTCGGCGTGGCCGGGGCAGTCAACGTGAGCGTAGTGGCGGTTTTCGGTTTCGTACTCGACGTGCGCGGTGTTGATGGTGATACCGCGGGCCTTTTCTTCAGGCGCGCTGTCGATCTGGTCGTAGCCCTTGGCTTCGCCGCCGAACTTCTTCGACAGGATCGTGGTGATCGCGGCGGTCAGCGTGGTCTTGCCGTGGTCAACGTGACCGATGGTGCCAACGTTTACGTGCGGCTTAGTCCGCTCGAATTTCTCTTTTGCCATTTTGGAGTCCTTGATTGCGAATAGAAACGTATCAAGCGATGGTGCCCATGGGCAGATTCGAACTGCCGACCTCTCCCTTACCAAGGGAGTGCTCTACCCCTGAGCTACATGGGCATTCCACACAAAACAGATGGAGCGGGTGAAGGGAATCGAACCCTCGTCGTAAGCTTGGAAGGCTTCTGCTCTACCATTGAGCTACACCCGCTCGACAAGACCTCTAAACCCACTTGCCACGCGGAGCACTTCACACCGCGACGCTACCTACTTCTGAATTCTGGTGGAGGGGGAAGGATTCGAACCTTCGAAGGCAGAGCCGTCAGATTTACAGTCTGATCCCTTTGACCGCTCGGGAACCCCTCCTGAATGAGCGGCGCATTATGGTGATGCTTTAGCACCCTGTCAAACACTTCGTGCAAAAAAATCTCACAATTTCGCTAAGTGGTTGTTAGGCATCAACATTGCTTATGAGCCTTATCATGCAAAACAAAGCAAACTCCAAGGCCCGCCCACCACGCAAACAGCGGGGGAATGCCCTGCTTATCTTCTTTTTGCTGGTTGCGATGGGAATGCTGAGCCTGCTGGTCAGTAAGCTGAACAGCCAACCCAGCGCGCTGTTGCACGCCGAATCCAGCCCAAGCCACTTGAATCAAGCCAGACAAGCCCTGCTCGGGCACATACAGAACAGTCTACTCAATGCCCCAGTTGCCGATGCCAGGTTACCGACAGCACTGGCCGCAACCGACACAATACAGCTCGGCAGGTTGGACTACGCTGGCATAGGCCTCGGCAAAGCAGGAACAACAGATAGCGAACTTTGGTACGTTGCCACAGGCTTCCCCTTATTCGACACGACGCCAACCCATTTACTCACACAGTGCAACACCAACCAGCCAGCGACCACAAGCCTCGCCGCCATCATCATTGCCCCAGGCCCCGCGCTCCCAAGCCAAACCAGTCGCAGCAGCACAGCAAGTGCAAGCCAGTATATGGAGGGCTTGACGGGCACACCGACTGGATGCACTGGTAATCCCAGCAATGCAGATACGCCGCCAGACAGTTTTCTGATCAGTGCAAGTACCAGCCCGGTTTTCAATGATCGACTCGCCACCATCAGTCGGGCCGACATTCTGGAAGGCATGGCCCGCGAAGCTTACAGGCAGATCAATCTGAGCATGAGCAACCATGCCGCCACCAGTGGCAGCTACCCCAGCAGCAAGGCCGGTCTTACCGGCCTACCGACCTGGCTTGCCAGCGGAGCCTGGTTCGACGAAATCACATATGACTCCACCTCCGTCGCACCCGACGTCCGTCTACGGCTTACCCACTGCTACCAGATTCAATTGCACTGGGATAATGCAGGCCAACTCACTACAGTCACGCCACTGGAACCTCAACAATGCAGCTGAACCGCAACGCACTGCGCACCCTCCAGTCAGGCTTCACCTTGGCTGAGGCAGCCACGGTACTGGTTATCGTGGCCCTGGTGCTGGGCGGCATGCTGATAGGGCTGCCGACCCAACTCGAAAACGCAAGGCTCAGCGAAGCGCGCACCCAATCGGACAACATCAGCGCCGCCCTAGTAGGCTATGCCCTGCGCCAGGAGTATCTACCCTGTCCCGACACCAACGGCGATGCCCTGGAAGAGCCACGCGCACCGGCCACGGGCGCCTGCCCCAGCCAAGAGGGTTGGCTGCCCAGCGCCACTCTAGGCGTCAATCAGGCCGACCCATGGGGAAGCCGGGTTCGCTATCGTGTCGCACCGGAGTTCTCCAACGCCAACACCCCGATTACCCTGGCGACCACCGCCGCCAATCCACTGCAAGTCTGCGCGGACCAGCCCTGCACCACGCCACTTGCTCAGGACGTACCTGCCGTATGGGTCATGCACGGGCGCAACGCACTAGGCGCCAGAAATAGCCACTTCACGCTCAATGCAGCCACGCCGGCCACCTCAGACGAGCGCGACAATGCGAATGGGCGCAACCTTACGGATACTGCCGATGCAGCCTGCCCAGCCGCGTGCCGTTTCATCATGCACCAGCCACAAGACGCCAATCCTCCCACCATCCCATTTGCATTCGACGATATTGTCAACTGGCTGCCTTTAGGCATTCTGCTCAGCCGAATGACCGAGGCCGGCGCCATTCCCTAAACACCCGGCTGCAGTTCGAACCGCACCTTTCCGGGCTGATTCTCCACCAATTGCAACCGCCCCCCCCTTGCCTTTGCCAGGCTTGCGGCCTGATAGAGCCCCAAGCCAAAGCCCGTATTGGATTCAACAGGTGCCAACAGCAAGCGCTCAGCCAGAGCCGCATCAACCGCCATGCCATCATCCTCCACCCACAGCCGCCCACTGGCGTCCAGCCCCGCCCGCAACACCAGCTCTCCAGCCATGGCTCGCTTGTTCATGGCGTTCTGTAGCAAATTGTCGATCACGCAGTCATAGAGGGCGACATCGATTAATGGGCAACCAGGCGCAAGAGGAGCAAGCGCAATCCCCGAGTTGGCGTAGCGTATGGCAACGCGCTCCCACCAGTCTTGCGCGGGCAGGAGAATCACATCCTCAACGCCCCCCAAAGGCGCACTCAACTTCCCCAACGTCACCTCCAACCGCCGCCCTATCTCCGGCAACTGCCTGGCATACAAGCTGGCCAACCTATGCGGGTCAGTGCTGATCTGGGCCGCGCCTATCAGCCCCTGCAAGGCCTGCAGCAGGTTCTTGATGTCGTGGGTCAGGCGCGCCCCCGTCTCGTACACCGCCTCTATATAAACGTGCTCCGCCAGCCTGGCCTCGCGCTGCTTGGCCAGATAGAGCTGCTCCAGCAGGCGCACCGCCAGCTGCAACTGCAATCTGTGCGCCGTGGTGATCGCCCCACGCGTGCTCAGCACCAGCTGCAAATCCCCGGCTTTCAGCGAGACACCCGCCCCACGTCTGACACCAAATTCCCCCTCCCCACCCGGCCCGAGCCAATGCCCGCCCGCCACCCAGGGCAGCATCAGCAGCTCCCTCAAAGCCGCCTGCAGGAATACCTCAGCATCCGTCTCGCGGCCATAGTGCGCCGTTACCCGTGCCGACCACAGCTCAAAAGGTGAGCCCAGCTGAAACAGCTGGGCCGAGAACAAAGCCCCTATGCCCGCAAAGCCCCCCAGCGGGTTCCACAGCAAGGCCAGGGCCGCCAGCAGACCGCCGGTCGCCACCAGCATGGTGGCCAGGGCAGCCACATACTGGTACTGCCAGCCGCGCACCAAGGCCGCAGTGCCCAGCGAGACCAATAGGGTCAGCAAAAGCAGCAGCAGGCTGTAGAGAAAATCCAGCGGCTGTGCCTGCGGCGGCTCAGCCGCCGGTATGGGCCACACGGCCAACAACAGCAAGCCTGCCGGCAACAAATAGGACACCGCCCGCGGCCAGGGCGGCGCCTGCAACAGCGCGGCCGGCAACAACTGCAGCCAGAGCAAGAGCAGCACCAGTAAGGCCAGACCCAGATGCAACCGGCGCAGGCCAGGTGCCGACATTCCTGCCGCCCGCCCTCCCACCAGCGCCGCCACCAGCGCCGCCCAACCCAACAGCAATGCCGGCCCCGCAAACATCGCCAGGGCCAGCGCCGCCAGCGCCATTCCCGCCAGACCCCAGGCGTTCATGTCCCGCTGGGGCGCATACACCGGTTGCCACAACAAGAGCAGGCCCAATTGCGCCAGCAGCAACAAGCGCAAAGCGGCATGCCCCTGCGGCAGCCAGGCCACCAGGAACAACAGCCACACCAGGAGCAAGGGCAGCCAGCGCAAGCGCACCTCGGGTGCCAGCAGCTTGCGCGACAGAACAGTCAGCCAATCAAAATACATTCACGCTCCGACGATACGCCGACAGGGACTGTTGAAATCACAACATCAGCAAGTATTAATATGCCAACAGCAAGCTGACAAGCGGCTCAAGCTGGACTATAGATATTGGCACATGCATTGCTTAGTGTTTGCTCAGCTCGCCTTCGAGCGAAATTCCCTACAGCAGGAGATTGCCCCCATGAATTCCATCGCGCGCAAACAGCAGGGTTTCACCCTGATCGAAATTGCCATCGTCCTCGTCATCATCGGTCTGCTGCTGGGCGGTGTGCTCAAGGGCCAGGAGATGATAGAAAACGGCAAGGTCAAGAACGCCGTCAACGACTTCAACGGCACCGCCGCCGCCCTCAATGCCTACCGTGATCGCTTCCGCGCCATGCCGGGTGACGACAATGCTGGCGCCGCCGCCATTACCGCGCGTGGTGCCAACTGGGTCGGCATACCCGAGGGCGACGGCAACGGCATCGTTGCCTCCACTAATGCCCAGACCTTCACCGGTGCTGGCGAGAACGAACCTTTCTGGCGCCAGATGCGTGCTGCCGGCCTGGTCAGCGGCGACCCTGCCGCAGTAGGCATCGATTCACTGCCGCGTAACGCCTTTGGCGGCCTCACTGGTATCTCCAATGCCGTCGCCGGTATCCAGGGTCTGTCGCTGTGCATGTCGCGTGTACCAGGCAAAGCTGCCGCAGCCCTCGACGTACAACTGGATGATGGCACGCCCAACCGCGGCTCCTTCCGCGCAACCGTCAGCGCAGCTGGCGCAAACACCGCGCCCGGCGCCCAGGCAGCAACCTACGTAGAAGAAACCGTCTACACAGTCTGCCGCCAGATCGCCTGATCGCTGGCAAGCTGCACCCAGCCCGCCACCCGGCGGGCTTTTTTCATTCCCCGCTCAACAAACGCCGCTCCGCCCGGCTCAGCATCTCCGGCCCCGCCAGCAGCACCACCACATCGCCGGCCATCAGTACTTCCTCGCTGCCCGGCTCATCAATACGGCGCCCGCCACGGCGCAACGTCTTCACCAGCACCCCCATGTCGGCCAGATCCAGGTCAGCCAAAGGCTTGCCAACCGCAGCAGCCTGCGTGTCCAGCGCCACCGAGTGCAGCCTGGGCTGCGCCTGTTCCTCCAGGCTATCGTCAGTCGCGCCACGGAAGAAACCCTTGAACAGGCTGTAACGCGCCTCCCGTGCATCGCGTATGCGGCGCAAAACCCGGTTCAACGGCACACCCAGAAGCATCATCGCGTGCGAGGCCAGCATCAGGCTGCCCTCCATAATCTCCGCCACCACTTCATCCGCCCCGGCCGCGCGCAGCCGCTCGATATCGGTGTCATCCCAGGTACGCACGATCACCGGCAGATCAGGCCGCTCCTCCCGCACCACATGCAGTATCTTCAGCGCCGAGGGCGTATGGTCATAGGTCACAATCAAGGCACGGGCACGGGTCAGGCCCGCCGACATCAACACCTCGCGCCGGGTGGCATCACCAAACGATACATTCTCGCCGGCTGCCGCCGCCTCCTTCACCCGCTCCGGGTCCAGGTCCAAGGCATAGATATCTATGTGCTCCTGCTGCAGTAGCCGGGCCAGCGCCTGCCCGCTGCGGCCGTAGCCGCACAGGATTACATGGTCCGAGGTCGCCATGGTCTTGGCCGCCAACTGGGTCAGCCGCATGGCCTGCAACATCCAGTCCGATGCAATAAAGCGGCGCACGATAGTCTCGGTTTGCTGGATAAGGAAAGGCGCCGCCAGCATTGACAACAAGATGGCCGCCAGCGCCACCTGCTCGGCCACCGGCGGCAGGATGCCCGAGCTGGCAGCCAGCGCCAGCAACACAAAGCCGAACTCCCCCCCCTGCGCCAAAGCAATGCCGGTACGCACCGCCGTGCCAGGGCTACGGCCAAACCAGCGTGTCAGGCCAGCAATGATGGCCGCCTTGCCCACCAGCAGAAACGCAAACACCAGCAGCACCGTCAACAACTCGCGCCAGACCGCCATCAGATCCAGCCGCATGCCCACCGTAATAAAGAACAGCCCCAGCAACAGATCACGGAAAGGCCGGATATCCTCCTCCACCTGATGACGGTACTCGGTTTCGGCAATCAACATACCCGCCAGAAACGCCCCCAGGGCCAGGCTCAGCCCCGCCAGCGAAGTGGCATAAGAGATACCCAGCGTCACCAGCAGCACATTCAGCACGAACAACTCGGTAGAGCGCCCCTTGGCCACCAGATGGAACAACGGCCGCAGCAGCTTGGGGCCAAAGTACAGCAAGATCACCAAGGTCAGGACGATCTTGACCAAGGCCAGCCCCAGCACCAGCCACGGATCGCCACCCGCACGGCCCAGGGCCGGAATCATGATCAGCAGCGGTACCACCGCCAGATCCTGGAACAACAAGATCCCGATGGCGTGCTGCCCGTGTATGGCATTGATCTCCACCCGCTCGGCCAGCATCTTGCTGACGATGGCGGTGGACGACATGGCCAGGGCGCCCCCCAGCGCCAGGCCCGCCTGCCATGGCAAGCCAAACAGCAACGCCGCCCCCATCACCAACACCATGCAGCTGACCACCTGAGCCGAACCCAGCCCAAACACCAGGGTACGCATGGCCGTCAGCTTGGCCAGGCTAAACTCCAGACCCAGGCTGAACATCAGGAACACCACGCCAAACTCGGCCAGCTCGGCCACCTCAGTAGAACTGCGTATCAAGCCCAGCGCGTGCGGGCCGATGGCAATCCCCACAAGCAGATAGCCCAACATGGCCGGCAGCTGGAAACGGCGGCACAAAGTGACCACCGCCACAGCGGCGGCCAGGAGTAGCAGAACGGTCTCAAGCGCATGGTGCATAAAGGCGATCAGTGGCGGTCAACGGAAGAATTATACGAATACGGCAGGCTTTCGCCCGCCCACGCGCGACATTCCGCCCGGGACGGGAACCAAACAGGAATACTGACGTTCCCTTGGCATCCCTTATACTCCCGCCTTATGACTACCCAACACACCCCCAACGCAGCAGAGTTGCTGGCCTTGGCCCGCGATGTGCTGAATATCGAAGCGCAGGCCATACAGGCCGTAGCCGGGCGGCTGGATGACAGCTTTATCGCTGCCCACCAGCTGATGCTGGGCTGCCAGGGCCGTGTCGTGGTGGCAGGCATGGGCAAGTCTGGCCATGTCGGCCGCAAGCTGGCGGCCACCCTGGCCTCCACCGGCACCCCCGCCTTCTTCATGCACCCGGCCGAGGCCGCCCATGGCGACCTCGGCATGATCACCGCCGACGATATCGTGCTGGCCCTGTCCAACTCCGGCGAAAGCGATGAACTGGTCACCCTGCTACCCGCCATCAAGCGCAAGGGCGCCCGGATGATCGCCATGACAGGCAATCCCGACTCCACCCTGGGCCAGGCGGCCGACATCCACCTGAACGCCCGGGTCGAAAAGGAAGCCTGCCCGCTCAATCTCGCCCCAACGGCCAGCACCACCGCCGCACTGGCCCTGGGCGACGCCCTGGCCGTCTGCCTGCTGGAAGCGCGGGGCTTTGGCCGCGACGACTTTGCCCTCTCCCACCCCGGCGGCAGCCTGGGCCGGCGCCTGCTGGTGCATGTGCGTGACGTCATGCGCCAGGGCGACGAACTGCCCATGGTCAAGCAGACCGCCAGCGTGCGCGACGCATTGTTCGAGATTACCCGCAAAGGCCTGGGCATGACCGCCGTGGTCGACGACCACGGCAAGCTGCAGGGCATCTTCACCGATGGCGACCTGCGCCGCGCCATGGATAGAGAGCTGGACCTCAAGGCCGTGGACATCGCCCAGCTCATGACCCGCAACCCCAAGACCATCGCCGCCCACAAGCTGGCAGCCGAAGCCGTACAGCTGATGGAGCAGGCCAAGGTCTACGTGGTCCTGGTACTGGATGAAGGCAAACTGGTAGGCGCCTTGCGCATGCACGATCTGTTGCGCGCCGGCGTGGTGTAGGCCCTATACCTCTCTATATCGGATAGCAAGCCGGCGCCCCAGGGCGAACAGGCAGACAAGGAAAATACGGTGCTGGAACGCGCACATAACGTAAGACTGATGATATTCGACGTCGATGGCGTCATGACCGACGGCAGCCTCTACTACACCGACAGCGGCGAAGAGCTGAAAGCCTTCAACTCGCTCGACGGCCACGGCCTCAAAATGCTGCGGCAATCCGGCGTAGCGCTGGCCATCATCACCGGCCGCAACTCCCGCCTGGTAGAGCACCGTGCCCGCAACCTGGGCATCGATCATCTGATCCAGGGCGCCCACGACAAGCTGGCCGCCTTTGAGCAACTGCTGAGCGACACCGGCTTCAGCATGGCCGATTGCGGCTATATGGGCGACGACGTCATCGACCTGCCCGTCATGCGCCGCGTGGCCTTCGCCGTCGCCGTACCCGACTCCCCCACTCTGGTACGCCAGCACGCCCACTACGTCACCGGCGCACGTGGCGGCAACGGCGCCGTGCGGGAAGCCTGTGAAATCATCATGCAAGCCCAGGGCACCCTGGACGCACAACTGGCGCCCTATCTCAAGTGAGCATGCTGCCCGACCGCGCGGCCCGCGCCTTCCCCCTGCTACTGCTCGGCCTCCTGGCCGGCATGGCACTGCTGCTGGACCGCGCCACCAACCTGCCCTACTTCTCGCCCCCCGCCGGCAGCCGCGACCCCGACCTCACCATCAACCGCTTTGTCGCCACCGGCTACGGCCCCGATGGCAAGCCGCTGTATAAACTGACCGCCAGTGGCATGCGGCACTATCCGCATGACGATCACTCCGAATTTGCCGACGCCCTGCTGGTACGCACCCTGCCTGGCGAGCCTACGCTCACCATCAGCGCCGAAAAAGCCCGCATCACCGAAGGCGGCGACCGGGTCTTCTTCGAGCAGGATGTACGCATGCATCGCACCGCCGCAGCCGGCGTCGACGCCATGACACTCAACAGCAGCCGCCTGCAGCTGGACATCACCCGCGGCCTCGCCAGCTCGGATGCCCCCGCCGACATGGTGAGCGGCGGCAACCGCATGCGCAGCACCGGCTTTGACTACGACCACCCGAACACACGTCTGAATCTGCGTTCCAATGTGAGCCTCTACTATGCCCCGCCTCAACGCTAAGCTGCTGCTGACCAGCGCCCTGACCCTGCTGGCTCCCCTGGCCCTGGCCGAGAAAGCCGACAGCGGCAAACCCATCAATGTCGATGCCGGCCGCGTCAGCCAGGATCAGAAAACCGGTCGCTCCGTGCTGGAAGGCGGCGTCAGGCTGGTACAAGGTACCCTGTCGCTGGACGCCGACCAGGCCGTGATCACCGAACAGGCCGACGGCGAACAAACCGTCCAGGCCAGCGGCCGCCCCGTCAAGTTCAAGCAAAAGATGGAAGGTCAGGAAGTCTGGCTGGATGCCCGCTCCGACAAGCTCGATTACGACAGCAAGACCGGCGACGTCAAGCTGACCGGCAACGCCTGGCTCAAGCGCGGCCAGGATGAGCTGAGCGGCAGCCATATCGTCTACAACAGCGTGACCGAGATCTTCCGGGCCGAAGGCAATGCCAGCGCCACACCCGGCACAGATGGCCGGGTAAAGCTGGTGATACAGCCCAAGAAAAAGCCCGAGAGCCAAGCCAAGCCATGACCGCACGCCTGTCCGCCCAGCACCTGCAAAAGCGCTACAAATCCCGCACGGTGGTCCGCGATGTCTCGCTGCACGTCGATGCCGGCGAAGTAGTCGGCCTGCTCGGCCCCAACGGCGCCGGCAAGACCACCAGCTTCTACATGATCGTCGGCATGGTCGCACTCAACGGCGGCAAGATCTTCCTGGATGACGCCGAGATCACCCACCTGCCCATGCACCAGCGCTCCCGCCTGGGGCTAGGCTACCTGCCGCAGGAAGCCTCCATATTCCGCCGCATGACCGTGGCCGAGAACGTGCGCGCCATCCTGGAGCTGCATGTCACCAACAGCGAAACGATAGAACGCCGGCTGGACAGACTGCTGCGCGAGCTGAACATCGCCCACCTGCGCGACAGCAGCGCCCTCTCGCTATCGGGTGGCGAACGCCGCCGCTGCGAGATCGCCCGTGCCCTGGCTGCCAACCCACGCTTCATCCTGCTGGACGAGCCCTTTGCCGGGGTAGACCCCATCGCCGTGATGGATATCCAGAAAATCATCCGCTTCCTCAAGGAGCGCAAGATCGGCGTACTGATTACCGACCACAATGTCCGGGAGACCCTGGGCATCTGCGATCGCGCCTATATCATCAACGAAGGCAGCGTCCTGGCCTCAGGGAGCGCCGAAGAGATCGTCTATAACGACAATGTCCGCCGGGTTTACCTGGGTGAGCATTTCAGGCTTTAGCCTGTTACCGTGTCAGCATGAAACAATCCCTCCAACTCAAGCTTTCCCAGTCACTCACGCTTACGCCACAGCTACAGCAATCCATCAAATTGCTGCAGCTCTCCACGCTTGACCTGAACCAGGAGATAGAACGCTTCCTGCAGGACAACCCCATGCTGGAGCGCGAGGACGACAACGAGCCGGAAATCCACCCGGTACGCGAGGACGGCAGCCCGGTGGAGGTAGCCGAGCCGCCCCCCTCGCTCGACGAGACCCCCAGTACCAACACCGCCGAACCCGATTTCGACATGGATGGCGCGCTGGGCGACAGCTACTGGAACGAAAGCGGCGGCGGGCGCCAGCGCGAAGACGACGACGAATTCGACCCCCAGGCCAACGTCGCCCGCATCAGCACCCTGCGCGAGCACCTGCTGGCCCAGCTGGGCCTGTTGCCCCTGAGCCAGCGCGACCATGCCGTAGCCAACCTGGTCATAGACGCGCTGGACGACGACGGCTATCTCGGCCTACCGTTGGTCGAAATCTTTGAGTTGATCCCCGAATCCCTGCGCGACGAGCTGGAAATCGAGCTGGAAGAGCTGCAGGTCAGCCTGCAATTGATACGCCAGCTGGAACCTTGTGGCGTGGGCGCAGTCGATCTCAAGGACTGCCTGAAGTTGCAGTTGCAGCAGTTGATGCAGCACGAACCGGCCAGCGGATTGGCACTTGAGATTGTGGCCGAGCACCTCGATTTATTAGCCAACAAGGACTACAGTAAGCTTAAGAAAACGCTGAAATGCGACGACACCTCCCTGCGAGCCGCACAGTTGCTGATACAGCGACTGAACCCCCGGCCCGGAGCAGTGTTCGGCGAGACTGACACCCGCTACGTGGTAGCAGACGTGGTGGTGAAGAAGCTTCGCAACGGCTGGACGGTCCAGCTGAACGAAGCTGCGATGCCCAAACTCAAGGTCAACCAGTTGTACGCCAACATCCTGCGGCAACATCGTGAAAACGGCACCGGCCTGTCCGGCCAGCTGCAGGAAGCCAAGTGGCTGATCAAGAACGTCCAGCAACGCTTCGACACCATACTCCGCGTAGCACAGGCCATCGTCGAAAAGCAGCAGCGGTTTTTCGAACACGGCGAAGTCGCCATGCGCCCCCTGGTGCTGCGCGATATTGCGGAGGAGCTGGACCTGCACGAATCGACCATCTCTCGGGTGACTACCCAGAAATACATGCTCACGCCGCGTGGCATCTATGAGTTCAAGTATTTCTTCGGCAGCCATGTGGATACCGACTCGGGCGGCGAATGCTCGGCCATCGCCATCAAAGCCCTTCTCAAACAACTGATACAGAACGAAGACCCCAAGAAACCACTGAGTGACAGTACGCTGGCCGAAGTGCTTGGCAAGCAGGGCATCAATGTTGCCCGCCGTACCGTCGCAAAGTACCGTGAAGCCTTGCAGATCCCTCCCGTGAACCAACGAAAGTCCCTGTAGCCGCCCCGCAGCTAGGCGGCGTCCTTAACACAAGGAGAGTCGTATGAACCTGACCATCAGTGGGCACCACCTCGACGTAACCCCAGCCATCCGCGAATACGTGCAGACCAAGCTGGAGAGGGTCACCCGCCACTTCGATCACGTGATCGACATGGGCGTCACCCTCAGCGTCGACAAGCTGCAGCAGAAGATAGAAGTGAATGTGCATCTGCGCGGCAAGGATATCCATGTGGAAGCCACCGAGCCCGATATGTACGCCGCCATAGACCTGGTGGCCGACAAGCTGGATCGGCAAGTGTTAAAGCACAAAGAAAAGCGATATGGAGACCGCCACACCGATGCCATGAAGCATCATGTAGAACCGGAAAGCCACGATCAGGCAGCCGCCTGATGGCGCCGTAGCAGCAAAGCGAAAGTGACGAGAGGGAACGGGAACGGTACAGGGACACCGTTCCCGTTTTCCTTTCTGATGCAGACCATGCCACACTGGCACCACACCCTCAGCGCAAGCCGACTTTCACGCCTTGTCCTAGCCGCCCACCGGCGTACAATGGCGGCCTATTTCAGCATTGCACAACCATGGCCCTGATCGCCTCACTCCTGCCATTGACCAACGTCTTTCTCGACCTGGACCTCACCAGCAAGAAACGCCTGTTCGAACAGGCCGGCCTCTTGTTCGAGAACAGCCATGGCATCGCCCGCGCCGCCATCTTCGACGCCCTGTTCGCCCGCGAAAAGCTGGGCTCGACCGGGCTGGGCCAGGGTGTCGCCATACCGCACGGCCGCATCAAGGGCCTGAAGGAGGCCGTAGGGGTGTTTGTGCGCCTCAAGCAAGCCATCCCCTTCGAAGCGCCGGACGGCAAGCCGGTCAACCTCGCCTTCGTACTGATGGTGCCCGAACAGGCAACCGACCTGCATTTGCAGATCCTGTCGGAACTGGCACAGCTGTTCAGTGACAAAAAAGTCCGCGAAGCGCTTAGCCAGGCCACCACACCGGAAGACGTGCACCAACTGCTCACCCACTGGCAAGCCTGAGCCCCAGGGGCCGCCAGCCCCGGCCCGCCCCCGGCACCGTCGCTATCAGGCCTGATACAGAAACGGAACCATGCCCCAAATCACCGTCCGCCAGCTGTTCATCGACAACGCAGAAAAACTGCGCCTGACCTGGCTGGCAGGCCAGAGCGGCGCCAACAATCTGCTGTCCAACGAGGCCGATAACCAGAAGCCGGCCCACGCCCTGGTCGGTCACCTCAACTTCGTCCACCCCAACCGCATACAGGTACTGGGCCTGGCCGAAATCGCCTACCTGCAGCAGGTAGAGGCCACCGCCCTGAAAAAATCGCTGGACCACCTGTTCAGCACCGACATGGCAGCCATGATCATCGCCAACGGCCAGCCCGCGCCCGATATGCTGCGCGAAGCCTGCGAGCGCGCCCATGTCCCCCTGCTGACCTCGCCCGAGCAATCGCCCTACCTGATGGACGTGCTGCGCTTCTATCTGGCCAAGGCGCTGGCCGTCTCCACCAACCTGCATGGTGTGTTCCTCGACGTGCTGGAGGTCGGCGTGCTGATTACCGGCGAAAGCGCCATGGGCAAGAGCGAACTGGCCCTGGAACTGATCTCGCGCGGCCATGGCCTGGTCGCCGACGACGTGGTAGAGCTCTACCGCATCGCCCCCGACACCCTGGAAGGCCGCTGCCCGCCCCTGCTGCGCGACTTCCTCGAAGTACGCGGCCTGGGCGTGCTCAATATCCGCACCATCTTCGGTGAAACCGCCGTCCGTCCGCGCAAGAACCTCAAACTCATCATCCACCTGACCAAGCAGGCCGAATCCATCACCCCGCTGGATAGACTGCAGATGCAGGCCGCCACCCAGGCCGTACTGGATGTCGCCATACGCAAGGTCGTGCTGCCCGTCGCCGCCGGCCGCAACCTCGCCGTGCTGGTCGAAGCCGCCGTGCGCAACTACATCCTGCAACTGCGTGGCATCGACTCCACCCGCGAGTTCATCGAGCGGCACCAACGTTTCATGGAATCAGGAGAATAAGCGGCCATGGCCACCGTGCTGCAGATCGTACTGATATCGGGCCTGTCTGGCTCCGGCAAGAGCGTCGCCCTCAAACTGCTGGAAGACCTGGGCTACTACTGCATAGACAACCTGCCCGCCACCCTGCTGCCGCAAACAGTGCGCCTGCTGCAAGGCGAAGGCCATCAGCGGGTCGGCATCAGCGTGGACATACGCGGCGCCCAAAGCCTGCCCGCCCTGCCCGACTGCGTGGCAGACCTCAAGAGCCAGGGCCTGGATGTACGGGTATTGTTCCTCGAAGCCAAGACCGAATCCCTGCTCAAACGCTTTTCCGAAACCCGCCGCAAGCACCCGCTCTCCACCCTGCACACCGACTACACCGTGGCGGAGTGCATCAGCCTGGAGCGCGAGATCCTGGCCAGCGTTGCCGATCTGTCGCACCGGGTCGATACCAGCGAGCTGAGCGCCAATGCCCTGCGAGCCTGGGTCAAGCAGTTCCTGGCGCTGGACCAGTCCCGCCTCACCCTCATTTTCCAGTCGTTCGGCTTCAAGCATGGCCTGCCGCTGGACGCCGACTTCGTGTTCGACGCCCGCTGCCTGCCCAACCCCTACTACGACCCCAGCCTGCGCCCCCTCACCGGACTCGATCAACCCGTCATCCAGTTCCTGGAGGCCGAGGCCGCCCCCCAGGCCATGTACACCGATGTCCTGCGCTACCTGGAAAACTGGCTGCCCGCCTTTGATCGCGACAACCGCAGCTATGTCACCGTCGGCATAGGCTGTACCGGCGGCCAGCATCGCTCGGTCTGGCTGGCCGAAAAGCTGGCCACCCATTTTGCACAGGACCGCCAGGTGCTGGTGCGGCACAGGGAGTCCAGCCCCACATGACCATGCCCCGCACCGTCACCCTGGCGCTAACCGGCGCCTCCGGCATGCCCTACGGCCTGCGCCTGCTCGAATGCCTGCTGGCCGCCGGCGTACAGGTCTACCTGCTGTACTCCCAGGCCGCCCAGATCGTCATCAAGCAAGAGCTGGACGAAACCTGGCCATCGCGCGCCAAGGAAGTCGAAACCATGCTGCGCCAACGCCACAGCGTGGCCGACGGCCAGCTGCGGGTATTCGGCCGCGAAGAATGGTTCGCACCCGTCGCATCGGGCTCCAACCCCGCCGACGCCATGGTGATCTGCCCCTGCACCATGGGCACCCTGGCAGCCATCGCAGCCGGCATGAGCGACAACCTGATAGAACGCGCCGCCGACGTCGCCATCAAGGAAAACCGCAAGCTGGTCATCGTGCCACGCGAGACCCCCTACTCCGCCTTGCACCTGGAAAACATGCTCAAGCTGGCCCGCATGAACGTCTGCATCCTGCCTCCCAATCCAGGCTTCTACCACCATCCCCAATCCATCGCCCAACTGGTGGACTTCGTGGTGGCACGCATACTGGATCAAATCAACGTCCCCCACGCGCTGATGCAGCGCTGGGGCGAGTAAGCCACCTGCACCCGGTACGCCAGGCACAGGCAACAATCACCTTTTGCACCGCCTCACTAGGAGAAAAGCAATGGCAATGGACGAGATCGATTACCAGCTGTTCGGTGACGATATGCAGTTTGTGGAAGTGGAACTGGACCCCGGCGAAGCCGCCGTCGGCGAGGCCGGCACCCTGTTCTACATGGAAGACGGCATCCATATGGATACCATCTTCGGCGACGGCTCCGACGCCCAGAAGGGCTTCATGGGCAAGCTGATGGGTGCCGGCAAGCGCCTGATCACCGGTGAATCGCTGTTCACCACCGTGTTCATCAACCAGGGCCAAGGCAAGAAAAAGGTCGCCTTCGGCGCCTCCTACCCCGGCAAGATCATCCCCGTACACCTGCCCGATGTCGGCGGCACCCTCATGTGCCAGAAGGACTCCTTCCTCTGCGCCGCCAAGGGCGTATCGCTGGGCATAGGCTTCCAGAAAAAGCTGGGCGCCGGCTTCTTCGGCGGTGAAGGCTTCATCTTGCAAAAGCTGGAAGGTGACGGCCTGGCCTTTATCCATGCCGGCGGCGCCGTCATCGAAAAAACCCTCAAGCCAGGCGAAACCCTGCGTGTCGATACCGGCTGCGTGGTGGCCTTCGCCCCCACCGTAGACTTCGACATCCAGTACGTCGGCAACATCAAGAGCGCCCTGTTCGGCGGCGAAGGCCTGTTCTTCGCCACCCTGCGCGGCCCCGGCAAGGTCTGGCTGCAATCACTGCCCCTGGCACGCCTGGCCAACCGCATCGTCGGCGCCTCCAAGGTGGGCGGCAGCGCCGGCGGCGAGCAAGGCTCTGTACTGGGCAACCTGGGCAACATCTTCGAACGAGAATAAACCCACCGCAACCAAAGGCCGCGCAAGCGGCCTTTATCATTTCACCCAGCGCAAACTCCGTTGCGCCACGCCGAGTGCATACCATCGCCCTTAGGTGCATTCAGCACAGCAAGGAAAAACCGACATGCCTGAATACACTGAAATCTCAGCCAGGATGGCCCGCAAAATCGTCAAATCGGCATGCCCGGCAATCGCAGATGAAATCGACTTCGAGCGTGACGAGTACATGAACGAAGATGAAACGATAGTGGTACGCCACTACCAGGGCGATACCCACTTCAACCAAGACTTTGCCATCGAGGCCGATACGGTGCTGGTGTCAGGCGACTTGATCGTCCAAGGACTCCTGAGCGACTGCAACATAGCCGAACATACACTGCTGGTCGTGTGTGGAAACCTGAAAGCGACCAACCTGCACGCGCGCGGCGAAGTCATCGTCGGCGGCAACCTGGATATCGGCGAACTGGCATACCTCAGCTCATCAAACGACTACATGCTGCATGTTGGCGGCAACCTGTTTGCACAAGCCTTCATTGAAGAAGGAACTTACTGCGTTATTCAGGGCAATATCGAAGCCACCAAGATACTGTCCCTGCAAAACGAGATAGTCCAAGGCAGTGCAAGGCAGCCCGTCGTCGAAAGAAGAGCAAGCTGCGCCTCCGACATTCTCCAGCCCCAGCTATTGGAAGACGCGTACCCAGACAGACACGCCGTCCTGGCTGCCCAAAGAAACAAAGCGGCTTTGTTACCAGCGTAGCGATGCAACCAAGACCCACAGCACCGCATGAGCAAGCTCAATGCATAGCTTGCTTGCTCTGGCGTAGGGCGTAGGGCGTAGGGCGTAGGGCGTAGGGCGTAGGGCGCAATAAGCGTAAGCGCATTGCGCCGCATGAAAGCAACTCTGCACCTGGATGCTTACCCAGCGCATCAGCCGCCAACACTCACCCCACCCATAAAAATGCCCCAACTCAAACAAGTCGAGGCATCACAACCAACCACGCCTAAGCGCAAGCGGCCTGTCACTTCACACCGCCTCTGGCAGCACCACCCATCAATCCGTAGGGCGCAATAAGCAACGCGCATTGCGACGCATGAAAGCAACTCTGCACCTGGATGCTTACCCAGCGCATCAGCCGCCAACACTCACCCCACCCATAAAAATGCCCCAACTCAAACAAGTCGGGGCATCACAGCCAACCACGCCTCAGCGCAAGCGGCCTGTAACTTCAAGCTGTAGCTGGCAGCACCACCCATCAACCCGTAGGGCGCAATAAGCAAAGCGCATTGCGCCGCATGAGAGCAGCGCTGCACCTGGATGCATACTCATCGCATCAACCTCCCACACTCACCCCACCCATAAAAATGCCCCAACTCAAACAAGTCAGGGCATCACAGCCAACCACGTTTCAGCGCAAACGGCCTATCACTTCACACCGCCGGCAGCACACCCATCAGCGCGCCAGCTTGGCATTCACGGCTTCCAGATCCTTCTCCGCCAGATCGCCCACGGCGGCCGATAGCTTGAGCTGGTTCACCAGATAGTTGTACCGCGCCTGGGCCAGATCGCGCTTGGTGGAGTAGTACTGCTGCTGGGCATTCAGCAAGTCCAGCGTGGTGCGCACACCC
The DNA here is from genome assembly GCF_030160395.1 of Chitinimonas prasina. Lineage (GTDB taxonomy): Bacteria > Pseudomonadota > Gammaproteobacteria > Burkholderiales > Chitinimonadaceae > Chitinimonas > Chitinimonas prasina. Next base: position 240,966 of record NZ_BSOG01000003.1, on the reverse strand, counting down.
ACTTCGCGGCCCAGCTTGGTCGAATCCAGCGAGCTTTGCGACGACACCAGTGCCTGCTCCAGCGCCTTGATCTGGGCTGCACCAGCCTGCACGCCCAGGAAGGCCTGCTTGGTGGTCTGGGCGGTATCACGGCGGGTGGCTTCCAGCTTGTGCTGGGCTTCATCGCGCGAGGCCAGCGATTCACGCAGCTTGGAGCTGGTGGCGCCGCCGGTAAAGATCGGTATCTCCAGCCGCACGCCTATACTGCTGTCGCGCTTGTCCTTGGCATTGGCCGCCAGATCCTTCTTGTACCAATCCTGGCCATACGAGGCCACCAGGTTCAGCGTAGGCTGGCGCAAAAAGCGATAGCGGTCTATCTCGGCCTCGGCAATGGCCAGGGCACCGCGCTGGCCCTCTATGGCCAGGCTCTTCTGCTCGGCATGCTTGACCCAGGCATTGATGTCAGCCGGTACCGGCGGGGTGGCCATCATCTTGGCAGGCAAACCGGCCAGGCCAACCGCAGGCACACCGGTCAGCTGCAGGAAGGCATTCTGCTTCACCGTCAGCTCGTTCTCCGCCGCGATTTCGCTGGCCACGATACCGTCGTACTTGGCCTGGGCCTCGTGCGTATCGGTAATGGTAGCCACACCCACCTCAAAACTCTTCTTGGCCTGGGCCAGTTGCTGCGATACGGCGTCCTTCTGGGCCCGCACGAACTCCAGGCTGTCCTGAGCGTACAGCACATCAAAGTAAGCCTGTGCCACGCGCAGTATCAGATCTTGTCGGGCAGCCGCATAGGTCACTTCAGCCAGGCGAGCCTGCTCGTTCAACTGGTTGGCATTGACGCTGGCCGTGGCGCTATACAGAGGCTGCGACGCCGATACGCTATAGCCATAAGAATCGCCCTGCGTCTTCACATCGCCGCGTGCCGTCGCTGAAGTCGAAGAGGAATGCCCATACTGGCCATCCAGCTGCACCTTGGGCAGCCATTGCGCCGTGGCCTGGCTGGATTTCTCCTGGCCGGCGCGGAGTGCTGCTTCCGCCGCCGCGATGGTGGCATCGTACTTCTTGGCTTCCTGGTAGACCTGCAGCAGGTCAGCCGCCATGGCGGCAGAACCTGCGGCAAGCATCACCGCCAGCGACAGGGTGCGGATTGCAAAGCGTTGCATGGTTGATCCTCTGTTTTAAGCGCACAGTTTAAACATACTATGCAGTATCTTACTATGTTCAATAGCTGAAATCCAAATCCGTTTCCGCTGGCTCAAGCCGCATCCAGCGGCTTCTTCACCCGGTACCAAGTGGCATACAGGGCAGGCAGGAACAGCAACGTCAGCAAGGTGGCCACGAACAAGCCCCCCATGATGGCCCACGCCATGGGCCCCCAGAAGGTGGAGCGTGTCAGGGGCACCATGGCCAGGATGGCCGCCGCCGCCGTCAGCATGATGGGGCGGAAGCGCCGCACCGCCGATTCGACGATGGCATGCCAGGGATGTTCCCCCTCGGCCATATGCTGGTCTATCTGGTCCACCAGAATCACCGAGTTCCGCATGATCATGCCCGCCAGGGCTATCACCCCCAACTGCGCCACAAAGCCGAACGGTACCTGAAACAGCAGCAGTATAGCGGCCACGCCTATCATGCCCAGCGGCGCAGTAAGCAGCACCAATATCATCTTGGAGATATTCTGCAGCTGGAACATCAAGATGGTCATCACCGTCAGCAGCATCAATGGCATCACCGCCATGATGGAGCTTTGGCCTTTGACGCTGGATTCCTGCGAGCCACCGATCTCGATGCTGTAACCCAGCGGCAGGCTGTCGGCCAACTTCTTCACTTCCGGCCACAGCTTCATGGTCACGTCCGGCGCCTGGGCACCTTCCACGTCGGCACGCACCGAGATGGTCGGCATGCGGTTACGGCGCCACACAATGCTCTCTTCGCTCTCCAGCTTCAGCTTGGCCACCTGGCTCACCGGCACATACTTGCCACTGTGCAGGTAAACCTTGGCATCCTTCAGGTTATTGAGGTCGGTACGCTCGGGGCGATCCAGGCGGGCAATCACATCTATGGTGCGGTCATGCTCGCGGAACTGCGTCACCGTCACGCCAGACAGCGATATCTGCAAGGCATAGGATAGCTGCTGCGAGGTAATGCCCAGGGCACGCGCCTTGTCCTGGTCCACTTCCAGCCGCATCACCTTCACCCGCTCGCTCCAGTCGGTGTTCACATGGCGGATATGCGGGTTGCCGCGCATGATGGCCGATACCTGCTCCGCCACCTGCTTGAGCTTGGCCTGGTCAGGCCCGGCCACACGGAACTGCACCGGGTATCCCACCGGCGGGCCGTTCTCCAACCGTGTCACCCGGCCGCGCACCAGCGGGAAGTCCTTGTCGAACAGGCCCTGTATTTTGGCCATCACCTCTTCGCGCACCTTCTCGTTCTTGGTCATCACCATCAGCTGGCCAAAATTCAGGTTGGGCAGCTGCTGTTCCAGCGGCAGGTAGAACCTAGGGCTGCCGTTGCCCACATAGCTGGTCACACTGGCGATATTGGGGTCGCCCTTGAGCTTCTCCTCCAGCGCCTTGATCTGGATTTCGGTCTGCTCATAGGTAGAGGCTTGCGGCAGCCACACGTCCACCATCAACTCCGGCCTGTTCGATGAAGGGAAGAACTGCTTGGGCACGAACTTGAACAGCCCCAGCGCCGTCACAAAGGCCAGCAGGGTGACGATCAGGACAGTCTTGCGGTAATTCAAACACCAGTTCACCAGGCGGCGGAAGCGCTGGTAGAAAGGCTTCTGGTACACCGCATTCTCGTCGCCATGATGCTTGGTCTCAGGCAGCAGCTTGTAGCCCAGATAGGGAGTAAAGATCACCGCCACCACCCAGCTCAACATCAGCGAGATACCCACCACCTGGAAGATCGAGACGGTGTATTCACCGGCATTGGACTTGGCCAGACCCACCGGCATGAAGCCCGCAGCGGTGATCAAGGTGCCGGTCAGCATGGGAAAGGCAGTCGTGGTGTAGGCATAGGTGGCCGCACGCAGCCTGTCCCAGCCCTGCTCCAGCTTCAGTGCCATCATTTCCACCGCAATGATGGCATCGTCCACCAGCAGGCCCAGGGCAATGATCAGCGCCCCCAGCGAGATACGCTGCAGGTCCAGGCCAAAGGCATACATGACCAGAAAGGTCATGGCCAGCACCAGCGGGATGGACAGCGCCACCACCAGGCCAGTACGCCAGCCCAGCGAGAGGAAGGACACCACCAGCACGATGGCCACCGCCTCGATCAGGCTCTTGACGAACTCATGGATGGAATCCTTGACCACCTTGGGCTGGTCGGACACCGCATGGATTTCTATGCCCACCGGCAGCTCGGCACGGATGCGCTCAATGCTGGCATCCAGTTTCTGGCCCAGCTGGATGACATCACCCCCCTTGCGCATGCTGATGGCCAGGCCTATGGCCTCCTGACCGTTGTGGCGCATCTTGCTGACAGTCGGGTCGGAATAACCACGATACACCTTGGCCACGTCACCCAGGCGGAAGGTACGGCCGTTGGCACGTATGCCGATATTGCGTATGGCTTCGATCGAGTCAAACTCGCCAGTCACCCGCATGGCCACCCGCTCGCTGCTGGTTTCCACGGCCCCAGCCGGCACCACCGCATTGGTGGCCTGCAAGGTCTGGAACACCAGCTGCGGGTCCAGCCCCAGCGAAGCCAGCTTGGCATTGGAGGTCTCGACGTAGATCTTCTCGTCCTGCACCCCCACATAGTCGACCTTGTTCACGTCGGGCACATGCAACAGCTCGGCCCGGGCGGCATCGACATACTTCTTCAGTTCGGCATAGCTGAAACCGTCGGTGGTAAAGGCATAGAGGTTGCCAAAGGTATCGCCGAACTCGTCATTGTAGAAAGGCCCGCGCACGCCCTCTGGCAAGGTGTGCCGGATATCGCCCATCTTCTTGCGCACCTGATACCAGATATCCGGTACCTCTTGTGGCGGCACACCCTCCTTCAGGTTGATCAGCAGCTGGTTCTCACCCGCCTTGGAGTAAGAGCGCACATACTCGATCTGCGACATCTCCTGCAGCTTCTTCTCCATCTTGTCGGTGACCTGCAGCTCCATATCGGTCGCCGATGCACCCGGCCAGTAGGTCTGTATCACCATGGCCTTGAAGGTGAATTCCGGGTCTTCCTTCTGGCCCAGATGGGTATAAGAAAAATAACCCGCGAACATGAAGACGATGATGAAATACAGCACCAGTTGCTGGTGCTTGAGTGCCCATTCGGACAGGTTGATGCTGCGCATGCTGGCTCCCTATCCGGCTTACTTGCGGCTCAGCTGGCTTTCGGCCAGGCGTACCAACTGGTTGGCATGCAAGAGGTGCGCACCCGCCGTCACCACGGTCTCGCCAGCCTTCAGCCCACTGGCCACCAGCACCACATCATTGCGCACCCCCGCCAGTTGCACGGGCCGGGCGCTGACGCGGTTGGTCTTGCTGTCCACCACCCAGACCTTGGGCTGGCCATCGCGGTCGTAGATCGCCGTCAATGGCAGGGTAAAACCACTCAGGCTCTCGTCGCCGGGCAGGCGCACATTGGCGGTCATGCCCAGGCGCAACGCCTCATCGGCCTCCACCACGCTCACACGGGCAGCATAGGTGCGGGTGATCGGGTCGGTATCAGGCGCCAGCTCGCGCAGCTTGCCCGCATAGCGCTTGCCTGGCAGCGCCCACAGCTCCACCGTCAGGCTGGCCGCCTTGCGCAGCTCCTCCACGCGGGATTCCGGCACGCTCACCACCACCTCACGCTCTCCCTGCTCGGCAATCTTGACCACGGGCGTGCCGGCCGCCACCACCTGGCCGACTTCCGCATTGATGGCCGTCACCACGCCGGCCCGCTCCGCCTTGAGCACCGTGTAGCCACCCTGGTTGCTGCTGAGGTTGTATTGCGAGCGCGCCGCATCGAACGCCACCTTGGCCGCATCCACATTGGTCTGGCTGACAAATCCCTGGCCGCGCAGTTGCTGCGCCCGCTCATAATCCATGCGTGCCTTGTCGAACTGGCTCTTGGCCGAGGCCTGCTGCAAGGCCACATCGCGACCATCCAGGCGCAGCAGCGGCTGGCCGGCCTTCACCGCCTGGCCCAGCTCCACATAGCGCTCCACAATCTGCCCCGCTAGGCGGAAGCCCAGCTGGGCCTCGCGGCGGGCACGCACCTCACCGGAATAACTGGCGGTAGTGGCAATGCCATCAGGTTTGACCACCACCGTACGCACCGGGCGTACATCCTCATAGGGGGTCTCGGTCTTGCCACAGGCGGCCAGGGCCGTGGCAACGGCCAGCAACAGGGCCAGGTTGCGCTTCATCATGCTTCGCTCTCTCCGTTTTGCTTGTCGCCCGGGCGCGCGCCCAAGCCATGAATCAGGGTCTCGATGACTTCTTCAAGATAGCGGTCCAGGTCCAGACCGGGGCAAATATCCGTATGTTTCCACACCATGGCCATGACCACCGGGGCCACCACCACCTTCACCGCCACATCCAGCGCCACCGGGCGGAACTCGCCACGGTCTATGCCGAACTGGATGGCACTGGCAATCAGGTTTTCGCCCCGGGCTATCACCTCCTCGCGGTGAAAGCGCGCCAGTTCAGGGAAATTGCTGGCCTCGGCAATCATCAGCTTGGGTATGCCGGACAGCTTGGTCGCACCATGCATATGCCACCAGGTGCGGATGACAAAGGCCAGCAGTTCAGGGCCGTTGCCGTCGAACTGGGCAATCAGTTGCTCGCCCTCCTGCAAGGTAGGCACCAGCGACTCGCGTATCACCGCCTTGAGTATGTCTTCCTTGTTGGCGTAATAACGATAGATGGTCCCTGCCGTCACGCCAGCGGCGCGGGCAATGTCCTCGACCTTGGTGGCCGAAAACCCCCGCGCCACAAACAAGTCCAGCGCCGCATCCAGTATCTCGCCTGGGCGGGCGTCCTTGCGCCGGGTCCAGCGCGTCACGGTTTCCAGCACCGGGCAGCGCTCGTTGCAGTCAGTGTTTTCAGGCTTCACGATAAAATAAATGAACGTTCATTTAATTTAAGTTACGCCTCTCCCGAAAACTAAGCAAGTCCGAGTGCAGTATCAGATGACGAACGGCGCTAAAATCCCCCCACTTCAACCAGGATCGCCGCCATGCCCGCCATCGAACCCATCTCTGCCCAAACCGCTGCCGATAAGGCCAGTGTGCTGGCAGAAGCCATGCCCTATATCCGCCGCTTTTACGACAAGACCATCGTGATCAAGTACGGCGGCAACGCCATGATCGAGCCCGAGCTGAAAGAAGGCTTCGCCCGCGATGTGGTGCTGCTCAAGCTGGTCGGCATGAACCCCGTCGTGGTGCACGGCGGCGGCCCCCAGATCAACGACCTGCTCAACCGCGTGGGCAAACAGGGCGAGTTCATCCAAGGCATGCGCGTCACCGACAGCGAAACCATGGAAATCGTCGAAATGGTGCTGGGCGGTCTGGTAAACAAGGAAATCGTCTCCCTGCTCAACCAGCACGGCGGCAGGGCCGTGGGCCTCACCGGCAAGGATGGCCACTTCATCCGCGCCAAAAAGATGTTCCTCAAGGGTGAAGGCGACGAGGAGCAGATCGATATCGGCCAGGTCGGCGAAATCGAGAGCATCGACCCCGAGCTGGTGGCCCTGCTCGATACCCGCGACTTCATCCCGGTCATCGCCCCCATAGGCGTGGGCGCAGAAGGCGAAGCCTTCAACATCAATGCCGACCTGGTGGCAGGCAAGCTGGCCGAAGTCCTGGGCGCCGAAAAGCTGATCCTGATGACCAACACGCCCGGCGTGCTGGACAAGCAAGGCCAGCTGCTCACCGGCCTCACACCCAGCATCGTCGACCAGCTGGTGGCAGAAGGCACCATCTCCGGCGGCATGATCCCCAAGATCGCCTCCGCCCTGGAAGCCGCCGTCAATGGCGTCAATGCCGTGCACATCATCGACGGCCGGGTCAAACACGCCCTGCTGCTCGAAGTACTCACCGACCACGGCGTCGGCACTATGATCAAGCGCGACGAATAAACGTCGTCGCACCCGGCTTGCTCAGGCAAGCCAGGTCGTTCAAGCGGGCACCGCACTAAAGGGGCGTGCCCGCTGCCAGGTTCAGCCCGCCACCAGCCAGTCACGGAAAACCCATGCCGGCGCATTCTGCTGGTTGCGCACGCCAATATAGGCAAAGCTATTGTTCCAATCCGGCAGCGGTACAAGTGCCATTGAGGAACACCATATGCAGGGGCTTTTGTAGCTTGGTGAATGGCACACCCATGCAGAGCATAGTCCCAGGGAACCTCTGCGCAAGTCCACGTACGAGCGATAGCCAGGCTCCCTCCCGGCGGCGGGTGCGGTGACGCCCGGCTCCGGGGAAGTGGGATAGAACAGCGAAAGACCGTTGATTTCTCAGCGCCAGTAAACGCCCGGCTCTACCGTGCGTTTAACTGAAATGCCTAGCCTCCAGCCTTTGCAGCGCCTCCCCGGGGCTCAGTTCACGCTGCGGGCGTCGCGCAATGCCCGCTCCAAAAAACCGTCCTTGGTCATGGCCTTGAGCGCCTGGTCCAAAGGGCCGATCAGATGGCTCCGCTCCACGTGGATGTAGTGGTAGGCGGGCAGATACTCCAATACGACGGAGCGGAAGGTTTCGGTGCCATTGAGCACCCTGGCGGATTTGAGGGCCCGCAGGGTGGGGCTGACGCCCGGTTCACGTATCACCACCACATCAACCCGCCCCTGCGCCAGCATCCGGAACATGGATTCATAGGTATCCACCAGGCTGACATTCATACCGGCCGTCTTGATCTCGGCGATCCGGTAACCGCGCCGCACGGCGATGTTCAAGGTTCGCATGTCCTCCCAGTTACGGATCTCCAGCGAGGGCTTCATGCTGACAGCCAGGAAGGTCATCGGCCCGATCGAGGTGGGAATGCGCCGCATATTGGTATAGGCGTCCTCGATCACGGGCAGGCGCGCCAGCAGGGCATCGGACTTGCCGGTGTTGGCAGCGATCAGGCCTCGCGCCGCCGGCATGAAGGTCAGCTCGACCGGCTGCCCGATGCGACGGTAGGCTTCGCGCACCACCACTTCGTAATAACGCTCGGTCCCTTCGTCGTTCTCCACGCCGGCGATGCGTACCGGTGCCTCCTCCGCCGCATAGGGGGCGACAGCGGCAAGTGCCAGGAGCAATCCCAGGAAGTGGCGGAGGCGCATGATGGTTACACCTGCAAGGAGTAAGGGGGTATGAGCGAACAGCGCGGCCAGCTCGGCGGCCTTGGCCCAGCCGCTCATGTCGGCTTTCCAGACCAGCGAGTCGACCTGGAAACTAACCCGCTCTCCAGCTGGGCTTGCAGTCCAGCCAGATCGTAGGGGCCAGCCTTCTGGCCAGTGAAGGGCGACGTGATAGCTTTGTTCGAGGACCCACTTCCCACTCCCGTGGACTAGTGCGCTGAACGCTTACAAAATAGACCTGCCCAGCCTCGCCGACTAGGTAAGCAGAGAAAAATCCGCCCCGCGGCATCCCGTACCAGAAATCAGGCTGCCTGCTTGGCTCAAGCTGACAGCACACGGCCATCTCGGGTCACAGGGCGCGCAGGATGCCATCGCCCTGCTGCTCAGGCACGTTGGCTTGCGTCGGCCACCGCCACCAGCCAGTCGCGGAAAGTCCGCACCGCCGTATTGTCCCGGTTGCGCAGGGGCACGACCCCAGCGCCCAATTCAGCCGGCATCTCCACACCCAGATACGCCCCCGTATCGAATCAGTGAACGTTCATAAGGCAAACCGGACCGCCACTATCAAAAATGCCAGCCACCATGTCATTTCGTGGTCTTATAACCGTGGTAGCGTATCGCCCAACTTAGGGAGGCCCCGGAGTTAATAAATGCCGTCCAGAATACTCAACCCCACCTTTTGCGCAGTTATCCTTTTCGGTGTCACTACGTATTCAGTTCATGCCGCAGACATTCAGGACTTAGCCAAAAGCAAGGTGTCACCAGGCAAATCATTTCGTGATTGCGAGCGGATATGCCCCCTAATGGTGGAGATTCCCGCGGGGCAATTCACAATGGGCAGCCCCGAGGAAGAAGGTGAACAGTTCCCCGGCTACAGGCTGCGCTGGGAAGGCCCCCAGCACCCAATATCGATCCGCTACAAGCTCGCCATCAGCAAGTTCAACATTACCTTTGAAGAATGGCAAGCCTGCACACAAGCCGGTGGATGCAACGGCTACCAACCCGATGACCATGGCCGCAAGCATGGCCGCTTGCCGGTCTGGAATGTCAGCTGGGACGACGCCCAGAGTTACCTACTCTGGCTAAGTAACAAGACCGGCAAATCCTATCGCTTGCTCAGCGAGGCAGAGTGGGAGTACGCCGCACGGGCTGGAACCACCACACCCTACTATACGGGTGAGCGTTTCTTGGCCGAACAGGGCAACTTTCTGGGCAGTATCAGGCCGGGCAAAGTCACCGCCGTCGGGCTATATCCTGCCAATCCGTTCGGGCTCCACGACATGGTAGGCAACGTGCGGCAATGGACGCAGGACTGCCTCAACAGGGGCTACCACGGCGCGCCGGCTGACGGCAGCCCTTGGCTTGCCGGCGATTGCAACAGTCGGATCATACGAGGCGGTAGCTGGGTTGATGAGCCCCCCCTGCACCGTTCTGCTCGCCGTATCCACGAGGTCGTCAGCACCCGATCGATGACGGTGGGGTTCAGGGTTGCCAGGGTGCTTTAGCGCCTGCTCAAGGCCTCAGCCCGCCGCCGCTGCCACCAGCCAGTCGCGGAAAGCCCGCGCCGCCGTATTATCCTGGTTGCGCAGGGGGATATAGGCAAAGTAGCGCCAGTCCCCCAGGCGCGGCTGGGTAAACGGCGTCACCAGCCGCCCAGCCTGTATATCCTCCGCCACCAGCACCGTCGGCCCCATGGCCACGCCCAGGCCATCCAACGCCGCCTGCAGGGTCAGGTAGAAATGGTTGAAGCGCAGCGCCTGGGCCGGCTGCAGGTCGGCCACCCCCGCAGCCGCCAGCCAATCCGACCAGACCTCGGGCAGGGTCGCTGTATGCAGCAAGGTGTGCTGCGCCAGATCGGCCGGCCGCAGCAGGGGTTGGCGCAGCAGCAGCGCGGGGCTGCACACCGGCAGTCGCTGCTCGGCCAGGAACTCCCAGCCCTGGTAGCCGGGCCAATCCTGGGGGCCGCCGCGTATGACCAGGTCAAACGGCTCGCCCAGCGCGTCTATCGCCTCATTGGAGGTGGAGATGCGTACCTCCACCAGGGGATGCGCCATTTGAAAACGTGACAGCCTCGGTATCAACCAGCGCAGGGTAAAGGTGGCCGGCGCGTTGACCCGTAGCACCTGCGGGCCGGGCAGCCGCTGCAACCTGACCGTTGCCTCCTCCATCTGCTCGAAAGCCGGCAGCAAGGCGGCCAGATAGCCACGCCCCGCTTCCGTCAGCAACACCCGCCGATTCTGCCGCTCGAACAATGCCAGTCCCAGCCACTCCTCCAGCTGCCGCACCTGCCGGCTGATCGCACCATGCGTCACATGAAGTACCTCGGCCGCCGCACTGAAACTCTGCAGTCGGGCCGCCACTTCAAAGGCCCTTAGCGCATTCAAGGGAGGGAGCTGTCGCTTCATCGGTGAGTTTTCCTGACACGAACGCACAGCTTAAGTCGTTTGTTGCGCGCCGCCAAGCCCGGTACCGTTGCGCCCTGTCAACCAATCACAAGGGGTGCAGGGCATGTCCAACAAACTCATCGTTATCGGTATGCAATGGGGGGATGAAGGCAAGGGCCGCATCGTCGATCTGCTCAGCCAGCAGGCCGACCGGGTAGTGCGCTTCAATGGCGGCCACAACGCCGGCCACACCCTGGTGGTAGAGGGGCAGACCTGGAAGCTGGCCCTGCTGCCTTGCGGCCTGCTGCACGGCAAGCCCGGCGTGATAGGCAGCGGCTTGGTGATCGATCCCGAAGCCCTGCTGGCAGAGCTGGATCGCGTGGCCCAACAGGGCCTGGCAATAACCCCAGGACAGTTGCTGGTGGACGAGACCGCCACCCTGGTACTGCCCTCCCACGCCGCGCTCGACCAAGCCGAGGAGGCCCAGCGCCGCCATCCCATAGGCACCACCGGCCGTGGCATAGGGCCGGCGTTTGCCGACCGCGCCGGCCGCCGTGCCATACGGGTAGGCGATCTGGCCGACCCCACCCTGCTGGCGCAGAAAGTCGACGAAGCCCTGCACTACCACAACAGCCTGCTGGCAGCCTGGGGCCAGCCACGCCACGATCCCGCCGCCACCGTGTCGCGGCTGCTGGCCCTGGCCCCGCGTTTGCTGCCCTATGTGGGTTCATCCTGGCAACGGCTGCAACAGGCCGACCAGGCCGGCGAGCGCTTGCTGTTCGAGGGGGCACAGGCGCTGATGCTGGACAACAGCCATGGCAGCTACCCCTTTGTGACCGCCTCTTCCACCCTGCCGGCCCAGGCCGTGCTGGGCAGCGGCCTGGGTGCTGCGGCGCAGGCCAGCGTGCTGGGTGTCTGCAAGGCCTACACCACCCGGGTGGGCGCCGGCCCCTTCCCCAGCGAGCTGAGCGGCGAACTGGCCGATCTGCTGCGCCAGCGCGGCCATGAATACGGCACCAACACCGGTCGTCCCAGGCGCTGCGGCTGGCTGGACATCGCCCTGCTGCGGCAGGGGTTGCAGCTGGCGCAGGTGCGCAGCCTAGCGCTGACCAAGCTCGATGTGCTCGACACCTTGCCAAGCTTGCAGCTATGCGTCGGCTACCGTATCCGCGGCGTCTTCCAGGCCAACTTCCCGGCCAGCGCGGCCGAACAGGCGGCATGTGAACCGGTGTATGAAACCTTGCCCGGCTGGCAACAGTCTACTGTGGGCATACGGCAATTCGAGGCACTCCCCGCGGCGGCACAAGCCTATGTGCAGCGGATTGCCACCCTGCTCGACTGCCCCGTCAGCCTGGTATCGACCAGCCCGGAGCGTGAGGACATCATCACGCTACAGCAGCCGTGGTGAGGCAAACCGCGCATTCCCGCTTGGCCGCCAGGGCCTGACTGTTTATATTGAGGGTACGACCTCACTTTTGCCCACGGAGTATGTGCAGCATGAAAACCGCCCGTCAGCTTCTGCAGGAAAAGTCGCGCCAGGCCATTTTCTCGGTCCCGCCCACCGCCACGGTCTACCAGGCGCTGCAACTGATGGCCGAAAAGGACATCGGCGCCGTGCTGGTCATGGAAGGTGAAAAGCTGACCGGCATATTCTCCGAACGCGATTACGCCCGTAAGGTGGTGTTGCAAGGCAAGACCTCGGCCGGAACACCCATAGTCGATATCATGACCAAGCGGGTCATGTTTGCCCTGCCCAGCCAGACTGTGGATGAGTGCATGGCCATCATGTCGGAAAAACGCTTCCGCCACCTGCCGGTGATGGATGGCGACAAGGTCATCGGCGTACTCTCGATCACCGACCTGGTGCGCGAGCAGATTGCCGAGCAGCAGTTCCTGATAGAACAGCTGGAGCAGTACATCCACGGCTGACCCGGCACCATGCATTCGAATCATCGCACCCGGCTGCCAGGCCTGGTGCGTAGCACTGTCTCATCAGGCCGGCCCCACGCCGGCCTTGTCTATTGCTAGGGAGTTTCACCTTGAAGTTGCTTGCCGCCCTGCTGGTTGCGCTGGCCCTACCTGCCCAGGCGTTGGAATGCCCACCGCTCGATATCACCGCCCTGCTGGCCCAACAGCCCGACTATGTCCTGTTGGGTGAAATGCACGGCACCGAACAAGCGCCGCGCTTTACCGGCGACATGGCCTGCCAGCTGCTAAAGACCGGCAAGCCCGTCACCCTGGGACTGGAGATCCCCAGTACCGAGCAAGCAAGGCTGGACCAGTACCTGCAATCCGACGGTGGCCAGGCCGCCCGCGAGGCCTTGCTGCAAGGCAAGCACTGGGATAGCAACGAATGGTCTGATGGCCGCAGCAGCCAGGCCATGCTGGCCTTGATCGAACGGGTACGGCAGTGGCGCCAAGCCAAGCAGCCCATACAGCTGTCCGCCTTCGCCGACGGCGGCGATGCCGGCTACGCCGCCGTACTGGGTGCCACCCGCAAGCAGGCCGAGCAATGGGTATTGGCCCTGGTGGGCAACATCCACGCCAATCGCGCGCCACTGAACCGCCTTACCGGCGCACCGCCCATGGGTGCGCTGCTGGCACAGCAGGGGCTCACCATCAGCCTGAACATCAGCTATCCAGGCGGCGAGATCTGGGCCTGCATGGAAGGCGACGTCCCTGGCAAGTCGGTCTGCGGCATCCATCCGCTGCAGGGCAGCACCAAGGCGCTGGCAGCCGGCCAGATCACGCTCAAGCAAGCACGCCGCGACAACACCCTGCTGTACGACGGCTGGTTCGATGTCGGCCCCCTGAGCCCATCCACACCAGCACGCCCCGCCACACCAGGCAAGGACGAACCCAAGGCGGCCAGCTGAATGCCCACCTGGATCTTCGACCTCGACAATACCCTGCACGACGCCGAGCCCTATGTCTTCCCGGCCATGAACAAGCTGATGACAGCCTATGTGGCCCGGCATCTGGACATCAGCGAGGCCGAGGCCGACGCCCTGCGCCTGCATTACTGGCAGCGCTACGGCACCACCCTGGCTGGCCTGCAGCGACACGGCCATATCGATCCCGAGCACTTCCTGGCAGAAACCCATCGCTTTCCCGACCTGCAGCGCAAGCTCCGGCCCATGCGCGCCTTGCAAGCCACCCTGGCGCGCCTGCCTGGCCGCAAGATCCTGTTCACCAATGCACCACTGGCCTACGCGGTCAGCGTGCTGCGCGGCCTGCGGGTAGCCCATCACTTCGATGGCGTCATCGCCATCCAGCATACCCGCCACCGCCCCAAACCCTCACCGGTAGGCTATCGCAAGCTGCTGGCCCGCTACCGCCTGAATCCTCGCCACTGCGTGATGGTGGAAGACACCCACGCCAACCTGGTCACCGCCAAGCGGCTGGGCATGGCCACCGTCTGGCTGGGCCGCAAGGCCCATCACGGCGGCGTGGTCGATATCGGCCTGCCCTCCCTGGCCCAACTCCCCCGCCACGCCGGACGCCGAGGCTGGCTACGCACAAATAACAAATAGTTATCATCAACTAATTTTTTATCCCTTTTTATATATATTCGATTTCACTAAAGTTCGCTCCCTGACAGCGGCCACCCCGCTGGCCCGCTACACCAGTGAACGGACACCCCGTGATCGAACTTCATCACCTCAACAAAACTTACCAGGTCGACGGCCGCCAGGTCACCGCCCTGCAAGATATCCAGCTGCAGATTCCCGCCGGCCAGATCTTCGGCATCATCGGCCGCTCCGGCGCCGGCAAAAGTACCCTGCTACGCACCCTTAACCTGCTGGAACGTCCCGACCAAGGCCGGGTGCTCATTGATGGCATAGATGCCACCGCACTAGACCAGGCAGGCCTACGGACACTACGCCAGCAGATAGGCATGGTGTTCCAGCACTTCAATCTGCTGGCCCATCGCACCGTTGCTGCCAACATCCGCTTTGCCCTGGAACTGGCCGGCGAACTGGATGCCTCCGCCATGGCGGCACGGGTCGCCGAACTGCTGGCACTGGTAGGCCTGACCGAACAAGCCCAGCAATATCCAGCGCAACTCTCCGGCGGACAAAAGCAACGCGTCGGCATCGCCCGAGCCCTGGCCAACCAACCCAAGCTGCTGCTGTGCGACGAGGCCACTTCCGCGCTGGACCCGCAAACCACCCAGGCCATCCTGCAACTGCTGCTGGACATCAACGAGCGACTGGGCCTGACCATCGTGCTGATCACACACGAAATGGCCGTGGTCCGGGCTATCTGCGATCGGGTGGCTGTCATCGACGGCGGCAGCATCGTCGAGCAAGGCACGGTCGTTGACGTCTTCCTGCACCCCCAGCATGCCGCCAGCCGCAATATGGTGGCCGAAGATGGCCACGCCGCCGTGCTGGACCTGGCAGGCAAGCTCCACTCAGTCGCCGGCAAGCTGCTGCGCCTGACCTTTGTCGATGCCGCCACCTATGAGCCGGTGATCGCCGAAGTGGGCCAGCAGCTCGCCAGCCCGATCAACATCCTGCAAGGCAGCGTAGGCCGCATCAAGGACAGGCCCTATGGGCAATTGATCGTGGGCCTGCAAGGCGATGTCAGCGCCGCCCAGGCCGCTTTTGCCAGCCGTGGCGTTCGATGCGAGGCCTTGGCAGCATGAGCGCCCCATTGTTCGACTGGAGCCTGATCGACTGGGCCGACATAGGCACCGCCACCCTCGACACGCTGACCATGCTGGGCGCGTCCCTCACCTTTACCGTGCTGCTGGGCCTGCCTCTGGGGGTGCTGCTCTACCTGCTGGGGCCGCGCCGGCTGCTGGCCAACCAGCCGGCCTACGCCACGCTCTCTTTCGTGATCAACGCTTTGCGGTCCATGCCCTTCGTCATCCTGCTGATCGTGCTGATCCCGGTGACCGTCAAGCTGGTGGGCACCTCCATCGGCGTCGCCGGCGCCATCCCGCCCCTGGTGGTCGGCGCCGCACCGTTCTTTGCCCGGCTGGTTGAATCCGCCCTGCGCGAGGTGGATCTGGGCATAGTCGAAGCCACCCAGGCCATGGGCGCCACCACCTGGCAGATCGTCAGCCGCGCCCTGCTGCCTGAGGCCCTCCCCGGCCTGCTAGCTGCCACCACCGTCACGGCGGTGACCCTGGTCTCCTATACCGCCATGTCGGGCGTGATCGGCGGCGGCGGGCTAGGCGACCTGGCCATCCGCTACGGCTATCAGCGCTTCCAGACCGAAGTCATGGTGATCACCGTCCTGGCCCTGCTGGCCGTGGTGCAAATACTGCAGATGGCGGGCGACTGGCTGGTCCGTCGTGCCACCCGCAAATAAAGACTCCCCCAAGCTCGCTGTCCATCAAAAGGAAAAAACCATGAAACTGTTCAAGACCCTGCTGCTGGCCTCTGCCACCCTGGGCGCGCTCTCCGCCCAAGCCGAGAAACTGACTATTGCTGCCACCGCCGTGCCGCACGCCGAGATCCTGGCCTTTGTCAAACCGGCCCTGGCCAAGCAAGGTGTGGAACTGGACGTGAAGGTTTTCACCGACTACGTGCAACCCAATGTGCAATTGGCTGAAAAACGTGTCGACGCCAACTACTTCCAGACCAAGCCCTACCTCGCCGAATTCAACAAGAACCGTGGCACCAGCCTGGTGACGGGGGCGGCCGTGCATGTAGAGCCATTTGGGGCCTATTCCCGCAAGATCAGGAAAATTGCCGAGCTTGCCGAAGGCGCCGTAGTAGCCATACCAAACGAAGCCTCCAATGCTGGCCGTGCGCTGGTACTGCTGGACAAGCATGGGGTCATCAAACTGAAGGACAGTCGGAATATCCTTTCCAGCGTGAAAGACATCGTCGGCAACCCGAAGAAGCTGAAATTCAAGGAGCTGGAGGCGGCGACCCTGCCACGCATACTGGACCAGGTGGATCTGGCGCTGATCAACACCAACTACGCGCTGGAAGCCAAGCTGCTGCCCACCCGCGATGCCCTGTTGATCGAGGATGCCAACTCGCCCTATGCCAACTATGTGGTGACCCGCACCGACAACCAGCACAACGCGGCCTTGAAGAAACTGACCGCTGCCTTGACCTCGTCCGAAGTGAAGCAGTTCATTGCCGAGAAGTACAAAGGCGCCGTCATCGCGGCGTTCTAGCCTTCTGGCCCCCCGAGTTCGGCCGTCCCGTGTGCCCGCAAGGGTCTGGAGCGGCCTGACTGCACCACCTACCCGTGGTGCATTGCATTGTCGTCTCACTCCATCCGTAGATGATTTGCCACGCCAAGCGCGTGGCTTTTTTTTGGCGGACTGGCACAATTGGGCTATCCCCATCCTCCTCTACGCTGCACACAGGCGCCGTGGTCTGCACCACCGGCTGTTTGCAGGAGCCATTCCATGCTGATACGCAAACTGTTCAAGTTCGAAAACGCCCACATCGTGCGCAATTGCAGTAGCGATCGCTGCCGCCACTCCATCCACGGCCATAGCTACAAGGTGGAAGTGCTGCTGGAGGCACAGGCGCTGGACCATGGCCAGATGGTGTATGACTTCGGCCTGATGAAGGGCACGATACGTGATGTGATCGACGCGTTTGATCACGCCATCTGCTTCTGGGACAGGGATGAGGCAGACTACATAGCCTGGGCCAAGCGCTATTCGCAGCGCTGGATCGCTATGCCGGTGTCGCCATCGGCCGAGCAGTTCTCACGTCTGTTCTTCGTCATCATCGACGCCATACTCAAGAACACCGCCATGGCCAATGGCGAGCAGGATGTGGTGCTGCATTCTGTGATCGCCCATGAAACCGAAACCGGTTACGCGCAATGCTTCCGCGCGGATGCCTATAATCCGCGCATGGGCCTGATCGCCTTGGAGCAGGTGATCTTCTCGGAACAATGCAAGGCGGAATGGAAAGACCCAGGCATGCTGGATAAGCTGCTGCGGGGCGAGCCCTTCCAGAATCCTACGATTGCCCTACAGGTCCAGCCCGACCCGCAGCCCGATCTCAACGGCTGAGCACGGTGGGTTGCACGCTACGTCGATAGTCCCGCACCATCAGCCAGATCAGGTAAACCGTCGCCAGCCAGGGCCAGACCTCGGAGAGTGTCTGGGTCAGGCCGTTGAAATCGCGCAGGCCGTAGCGCCAACGGAACAGGCTCAGCATGCCATAGGGCTGCGCCGTCAATGGCCACATGGCTTCTACCAGTTGGGTGAGACCAACACACAGCAAGGCCACCAGTGCCTGCCAGCGTCGCTTCAGCCGCAGCAACAGAAACAGCAGCCCCAGGCCCAGCACCCCACCTGTCAGCACGTTAACGTTGAACCAGGTGAGGAACTCATCTGGCTTGAGCAGGGCGCCGGCAAACAGCACCTTGAGCAGTAGCGATAGCAGGATCAGGCCAACGATGGCCACCATCGCACGTCGGCGGTGCGCCAGTAGGGTCACCACGATCAGGCTCACACCCATCAGGCTAAGCATGACCCCGAATGCCTCGAGCCCCCGTAGAAAGAGCAGGGCGTTTTCTATAGGCGACACCCAGGGCTGCGGTAGACCGACAGGCTGCACCACCACTCCGAACAAGGGCACAGCAGGATTCAGTTGTGAGATAAACCACAGCAGCAGCAGAATCAGGCCATAGTCGGCCTGCGAGCCCTCGCGGAACCATTGCTGGCGAAACACATGCCAGCCCCGCAGTATCAGCAGTTTGCTGAATAGGCCGGCCAATAATGCACCGACCAGACTACCGGCGGTGTTGTAGATAAGATCGAGATTAGATGGTACGCGCTGGGGCAGGAACTGCTGTACGAACTCGACCGATCCAGAGAGCATGGCACCAAATACCAGCGCGGCCAGGGGCGCAAACCAGCGACAACGGAAATACAAGGCCCAGGCATATCCCAAGGGCAGATAGGCCAATAGATTGAGCGCGTTGTCTGCCACGGTATGATAGTGCGGCAAGGGGTAGGCCAAAAACGCCCAGATAGGCTCGCCGGTATAACGCCAGCCCGAGAACGGATACCAACTGGTAACCAGTATGACCGCATGCCAGGCCAGCAAAAAATGCCGCCCCAACCAGGACGGCATGGCATCACGAGCAAGGTAGGAGATGGGCAATTGCCAGCGCATGGCGAGCAAGCCTATCACATTGGCCACGAACTACGGATTGCTTGCTACCGATATAAACGTTTCATTGCATGAAGATATTAAAAAAGGAAGCCGAACGGCTTCCTTTTTTGCAGGCTTGCGAGGCTGGCTTACACGCGCAGGCTGTCGATGCTGCCACCCTTGGCCAAATGATCGACCACCCATTGCGGCTTGCGGCCACGGCCACTCCAGGTTTGCTCAGGATTGGCAGGGTTCTTGAACTGAGCCGCCACCGGGCCGCGCTTGCCACCGCGCTTGCTGGGCAAATCGGCACCCAGAAGCTCGTTCAGGCTGAAGCCACGTTCTGCCGCGAGCTTTTGCAGGTCAGAGATAGCCTTTTGCTTGTCTTCGACTTTGCGGCGCGAAATTTCCCGCTCAAGGTCTTTTTGCAGTTGATAAAGCTGCGGCAAGGACAGGCCAGACAAGTCCACCATTTTAATTCTCCTGGATCAATTAGTGATTTTGGTCAAAAGACTGCAAATATTATGCAGTCGAATGCATCTCCGAATCAACCTATAAACCAATAAATATCCTGGCGCAAGCACTAAATATGCTATTGGTATTAAACGCTTGCTCCTAGGCAGCCTGCCTTGCCACCGGTTTCATGGCGTCATTGAGCGCTTCATAGGTCTTTTTCAAGCGCGCATCGAGCTCGTTCAATTGTTGCTGAATCACCGCATCAATCTCGCTTAACTCTTCAATCCGGTCTTCCAGCGTATCGGTCGCCTTGTGGATGCGCTTGACACTCTCCAGCCGCCTGCGCAGCTGCATCTGGTGTTCGCGTACCTGGGTTTCCATGGGGGCCATCACCGCCTTTAGCCAGTTCTCGGCATCCCGGTTGGCGACCTCATAGACATACACCACGCGGCTGGCGATGGTTTCAAAGAACTTCTTAGTCAGCTTGTTTTGCGAGGTTGTGAGAATTGCCCCAAAGGTATTGAAATGCTCGTGGAAACTCTTTTCCAGGCGGGCAATCTCCTTGTGGTATTTCAAGGTAGAGAAAGGTGGCGGCGACACGGCGCCCAAGCCATGCTCATCGCTGAACTTCTTATACATACCGGCCATCATGGCCTGGATTTCCGCTACCTGCTCAGCCGACTTGGTGATGTTGCCGTTGATATCCTTGAAAAACTTCTGCATGGCGCCGGTCAGGCCAGAGGAGAAGCTGGAGGCATCCATTTCCATCCGTATCTTGGTAATACGGTTCTTCAGTCCATCCATGCCCAGATAGCCAAACAGCACATTGGTCTGCTGCGAGAACACGCTGCGCAGTGCCTGGAAACGCTGCATGCCGCGCTCGAAATGGGCCTTCTCTTCCTGGATCTTGTCCAGCATATGCTCGATCACATCACGGTTCTTGCCGCGCAATGCAGTCAGCTCGTCCAGCTGCTCACGCACGCCTTCGCGGCGGGCATTCAGGATGCCGCGCGTGGCCAGCACCAAGTCTTCCACCTCGGTCTGGGTGTTATCACGGACTATTTCCTGCTTGAAGGGGATCAGATCATCCGACAGCGCACGCTCGAGCTTGACGATGCGGGTCTTCTCCAGCAACTCGTCGTCATCGTTGATCTTGGCCACCAGGCCCTTCTGGGCCGATACGGGGAATACCTGGCTGGTCTTGATGCCCAGCAGCTCGGCGCTGGTCTTGACCTGCTTGTCGATCTCGGCGTCGATCTCCGCTTCGCTCTTCAGGCTGTCCCACAGGCCGTCTATCTTGTTCAGCACCACCAAGCGGCCGCGTTGCCCCCCCTGGGCACGGCCGATATGGTTGCGCCAGACATCGATATCCGTCTTGGTGACGCCGGTATCGGCCGCCAGGATAAACAGGATGGCGTGGGCATTAGGCAGCAGATTGAGCGTCAGTTCCGGTTCGGTACCGATGGCATTGAGACCTGGTGTATCCAGTATCACCAAGCCCTGCTTTAGCAAAGGATGGGGGAAATTGATGATGGCATGGCGCCAGCAAGGAATCTCGATCTTGCCGTCCTGCACCGACAGTTTGTGATCAGGATCGGCGTCGTCAAATAGCCCCAGGCGCTTGGCCTCTTCCACCACCACCCATTTTTTCAGGCCTACTTGCTGAAAGGCAGCCAGCATGGCTTCGCCCGACTCGATATCGAGTTCGACCGTATGCCACTCCTCGGGATAGCGGCGATACTCGGAGGTGGTGGTATCCCCTGCGCGGGTCTCGATAGGCAACAGCTGTATGCAATTGGGCCGCGCCGCATCGTATTGCAGTTCGGTCGGACACATGGTGGTGCGGCCGGCAGACGAAGGCAAAACCCGCTGCTTGTATTCAGCGAAGAAAATCGCATTGATCAGCTCTGACTTACCCCTGGAAAACTCCGCCACAAAGGCGATATTGAGCTTGTCCTCACGCAGCTTATCCAGCAAATGCTGGATGCGCATATTGGTCTGGGCATCGTTCAGATCCTGCTCGGACAACCAGCGTTGTAAATCCCCGATGCGCTGGATTAGATTCCCGCGCCAGCCGCTATAGGCTTCAAAATCAGCAACAAGGTTGTCGTGCGACATGTTTCTATCCTCTCGCACAGCAGGAGCAGCGTGCTGGCGCATGTATAAAAAGGGCAAATGGGGGTGGCGCTTAACCCGTCAAAATCTTCAAACAGGGAAAGCGCATTTCATTGTCATTAAATAACGTGTGGCAACGCTATGCAAGCGCGGTCATCGGTCAAGCCCAGCCTTACGGCGGCCGCATATGCTACCCGCAATGAATAGGTGCATTATCCCGAGTCGCCCTGCTGGCAAGCCAATAGCCCACCCCGGCCCTGGAATGACCGGCCACGGAAACGCTCAGCGTGGCTGGCATTGCATGCACCAATAGGTTGAGCGCTGACCCAGGCGGCCTGATCGAATCGGATTACCACACTGCAAGCAGGGTTGTTCATCCCGGCCATAGACAAAATATCGCTGTTGAAAATAACCAGGCTTGCCCTCGCTATCGACAAAATCCCGCAAGGTACTGCCGCCTGCCGCGATGGCCTCGGTCAGGGTTGCCTGTATGGCCGCAACCAGTCGCTGGCAATCCGGCCGACTCAACTTGCTGGCGGGCCGGCTTGGGCGTATGCCTGCGCGGAACAGGGCTTCGTTGGCGTAGATATTGCCCACTCCCACGACGATGTGGTTATCCATGATGGCCAGCTTGATGGCCGCCTGCTTACCCAGCAGCATCTGCTTCAGATACGCCGCCGTAAAGTCTGCCTCCAGCGGCTCCGGCCCCAGATGGCAGAGCAAAGGATGGGCGAACAATTCGCCAGGCTGCCACAACAGGGCGCCAAAGCGCCGGGGATCGCGATAACGCAATGCGTATTGCCGTCCTGCGCGATGGAACAGCAGGTCGACATGATCGTGCTTGGCGGGCGGCGTATCTGCCGCGACCACTCGCAAACTACCCGACATCCCGAGATGCAGGATCAAATGGCCATGGCCGATGTCCAACAACAGGTACTTGGCCCGCCGCCAGATGCGCTGCACGCCGAGCCCAGCCACCCGCTCTGCCAGATCAGGCGGCACCGGCCAGCGCAAGCGCGCCTCGCGCACTACCGCGCCCTGCAGCACGGCGCCGTCCATCGCCGCCGCGATACCGCGCCGGGTAGTTTCTACTTCGGGCAATTCAGGCATGGTTGCTGCCGAACGGGTTAAGATGAAAGAACGAACGACTATAGCATGGTCGCAGATGCTGCCTGAGCCGGCAGACAAGGATACTGACATGACCAACCAGCACGCTTACCGTAATCGCCTGATCGCCCTGACCACCGCCCTGCTGGCCAGTTGCGCCAGCGTGACGCCGCCACCGCCCCTAGCGGAGTCAGCACCGGCTGAACCCGCAGCACCAGTGGCTGCAGCCGTAACGCCAGCTGTGGAGCCCAATTACCCCAAGCAGGAACTGACGCGCGAACTGTTGTTCGGCATGCTGCTGGGAGAAGTGGCCGTCGCCAAGGGTGACAAGCAGTTGGCCAGCGACAGCTGGCTGGAGATCGCCCGGCGCAGCCGCGATGTACGCGCCGCCGAGCGAGCCCTGCAGGTGAGTTTTGCCGCCGGACGCGTCCCCCAGGCCGTACAGGCTGCCCGCCTATGGCAGGAGCTGGATCCCGGCTCGCTGACGCCACGCCAGCACCTGCTGCATATCTTCAGCAGCACCGGCATGGTCGCGGAGGCAGGGCAGGAGCTGGGCAACTGGATGCGCGATCGCCCCAGCGATGCCGCGGGCGTGTTTCTGCGCATGCACACGCTATGGCAGCCACAGGCTGATCGCCAGGCCATACTGGCGCTGACCCAGCAACTGGCTGCCGGCTTTCCGGAACTGCCAGAGGCCGCACTGGCCATCGCCCTGGCGGCTGTCGACGCCAAGAACAACCTGACCGCCGTGGCAGCGATAGATGAGGCGCTCAAGCGCCGGCCCGGTTGGGAACAGGCCATACTGTATCGCGCCAATCTGATAGGCCAGCAGTCACCGGAGGCCGGTATTGCCTACCTGCAGCAAGCCGTAAAAGCCCAACCGAAATCGCGCGAGCTAAGGGCTGCGCTGGCACGCGAATTGAGCGATGGCAAGCAGTTGCCCGCCGCTGCAAAACTGTATGCCGAACTCAGTAGCGAGTATCCAGCCGAGGTGGAGTATCTATTAGGCCAGGCGCTGACCGCACTGCAGTTGCGCCGCTACGCCGAGGCCGAGGCACCGCTGGACAAGGCGCTGGCCCTGGGCGTGAACAAGCCAGGACTAGTGCATTTCTATCTGGGTACCATCGCCGAGGAACAAGGCCTGCTGGAAAAGGCCCGCACACATTATGTCAGCGCCAGGGACAGCGAACAGGCGGCCCAGGCCAATTTACGCCTGGCTCGTATAGAAGCCAAACTGGGCAACCGGGATGCGGCCCTGGCCACCTTGCAACTGCTGCCCGATGCCAGCAAGAACGACCAGATCACCCGAGTGCAGCTGGAAGCGCAAATATGGCGTGAACTGAAAGAGCCCGAACGGGCGAAATCGGCACTGGATGCCGGTTTGCTTGCGCACGCGGACAACCCCGACCTGCTCTACGACCGCTCCCTCATATTTGACCTGATGGGTGACGTGGCCGCCGCCGAGAGCGATCTACGCCGCTATCTGACACTCAAACCGGACAATCCGGCCGGTCTAAATGCGCTGGGCTATACCCTGGCCAACCGCACACAGCGCTACGACGAGGCCGAAGCCTTGCTCAAGAAAGCACTGGAGCAGGACCCGGACAACCCGGTGATCATAGACAGCATGGGCTGGCTGCAGTACCGCCGTGGCAATGTGAAGGAAGCCGTGATCTGGCTGGCCCGCGCCTTCGCCGCCCAGCCCGACCCGGAAATCGCCGCGCATTATGGCGAGGCACTGTGGCAGGCAGGCAGACGCAGCGAGGCCCGCAAGATATGGGCGGAAGGCAAGAAGCTGGACCCGGCACACCAGGTACTGGCCGAAACAGTGCAACGACTGACCGGTAACTGAGGCCATGCTGCGTTACTACCTGATGGTGGCCCTGGCCGCCCTGCTGCTGGCTGGCTGCGCCACCCAGATGCCGGCCCCTGGTGCGCTCAGCCAGATCCCCGAGCGCTACACGGTCAATGGCCGGGTGGCCGTCAATGCCGCTGGTAAGGGCTACAGCGCTCGCTTTAGCTGGATACACGACAACCAGCGCGACACAGTGGACGTCAGCAACCCGCTGGGGCAGATCATGGCCAGGGTAGAGCTGGACCCAAGCGGCGCGCGCTTTTTTGACAGCGACGGCAAACTGCGCAGTGCTGACGATGTGGAAGCCCTGAGCGAGCGGGAACTTGGCTGGCGCCTGCCTGCCAGCGGACTGCGCTTCTGGCTCTTGGGCTTGGCGGCACCCGACCGCCCCGCCTTCTGGACCCAGGACGACAACCATAGGCTGCTGGAACAGGATGGTTGGCAAATACGCTTTCCGCTTGATGCGGGCACCCATGCGCCCAGCCGCCTGACCCTGAACCGCCCCGACCTGGAAGTTCGCATTGCGCTTTATGACTGGCAGCTGTCCAGCACCCAACCATGACCTATCACGCCTTCCCCGCCCCCGCCAAGCTCAACCTGTTTTTGCATGTCATAGGTCGCCGCAGCGATGGCTACCACCTGTTGCAAACTGTTTTCCGTCTGATAGACCACGGCGACACCTTGCATATTGCCATCGACCACAGCGGCGAGATCGTGCATGAGAACCCGCTACCCGGGGTGCCTGCCGAGCAAGACCTGATCATCCGCGCCGCACGCCTGTTACAGCAAGCCAGTGGTAGCCGGCTAGGTTGCCGCTTGCGGCTGGATAAGCGCCTGCCCATGGGGGGCGGTCTCGGCGGTGGCAGCTCGGATGCCGCCACGACACTGATGGCGCTGAATCATTTGTGGGGCACCCGCTTCAGCCGCGAACAATTGCAGGCCCTGGGCTTGCAACTCGGTGCTGATGTGCCGGTTTTCATCTTTGGCAGAGACGCTTTTGCCGAAGGTGTAGGCGAAGCGCTACAGCCTATATGCCTGCCAAATCAATGGTATGTCGTACTTATCCCACCCGTCTCCGTCCCTACGGCAGAGATTTTTTCCGATCCGTGCTTGACAAGGAACAGCGAGCCCATAATAATGGCGGCCTTTCCGAACGAGCAGATGCACAACGATCTGCAAGCAGTAGCCGTGAGGAAGTACCCGATCATCGCTGATCACCTTGCCTGGCTTAGCCAATTTGGCAATGCAATGATGACCGGTTCCGGTGCTTGTGTATTCGCTGCATTCGATACACAAGTAGAAGCCGAGCGTGTTATTACAGCCCTGCCTGCCACAATGCAAGGGTTTAGCGCGCAAAGCATGATGCAGCACCCTTTGTTCGATCTGCTGGATTGAAACCAGTCGGGCAGATTTAGGGGAGTCGCCAAGTGGTAAGGCATCGGATTTTGATTCCGACATTCGTAGGTTCGATCCCTACCTCCCCTGCCAGTTTTCATCAAGCGTTTGGGCGGCACGCCGATGCGCTCACCTAACGCAAAAAGAAACCAGAAAGCGTGTAATGGCGATTACACGCTTTCTTTTTTTGTCAAGGATCAGGACATGGCCTACGAAAGTTTGATGGTCTTCACCGGCAATGCCAACCCTCAGTTGGCCGACGCCGTAGCCAAGCACCTCGACATTACCGTCGGCCGTGCCACGGTAGGTCGTTTCAGTGACGGCGAAGCCACTGTCGAACTGCTGGAAAATGTCCGTGGTCGCGATGTATTCGTGCTGCAATCCACCTGCGCGCCCACCAACGACAACCTGATGGAAGTCCTGTTGATGGTCGATGCGCTGAAGCGCGCTTCGGCTGGCCGCATCACGGCTGCCATGCCCTATTTCGGCTATGCCCGCCAGGATCGCCGTCCCCGCTCGGCCCGCGTGCCCATCTCGGCCAAGGTTGTGGCCAACATGCTGCAGGCTGCTGGCGTGGATCGCCTGCTGACCGTCGACCTGCACGCAGACCAGATCCAGGGCTTCTTCGACATTCCCGTGGACAACATCTATGCCACGCCGGTCCTGCTCGACGATGTTCGCACCAAGAATTACGAAGACCTGATGGTGGTCTCGCCTGACGTGGGTGGCGTGCTGCGTGCCCGTGCCATGGCCAAGCAACTGAACACCGAGCTGGCCATCATCGACAAGCGCCGTCCCAAGGCCAACGTGGCCGAGGTGATGCACATCATCGGTGACGTGGAAGGCCGTACCTGTTTGATCATGGACGATATGGTGGATACCGCCAACACCCTGTGCAAGGCCGCCGAAGCACTGAAGCAGCACGGCGCCAAGCGGGTGATGGCCTACTCCACCCACCCAGTACTGTCCGGCCCCGCCATTGAGCGTATCGCCAATAGCGAACTGGATGAGCTGGTGGTCACCGACACCATTCCGCTCAGCGATGCCGCCCGGAAGTCCAGCCGCATCCGCATGATCAGCCTGGCACCGTTGCTGGCTGAGACGCTGCGCCGCATTAACAACGAAGAGTCGGTTTCCACCCTGTTCGTTGACTGATTCTCTGCGGCTGTTTCTTCGGAAACGGCCGTTTACCCAAGCATCACCTGGTCGCGGGTGATGTTTTTTTGTTGCTTAGGAGCAATTCCATGACCATCGAAGTTATCGCCAACAAGCGCGTCGAACAGGGCACCGGAGCGAGCCGCCGCCTGCGTCGTGCAGGCAAGGTTCCCGGCATCATCTACGGCGCCGGCCAAGAGCCTGTTGCTGTTGTGCTGGACCACAACAACCTGTACCACGCCATGCAGCAGGAAACCTTCCACGCCAGCATCCTGAGCCTGAACGTGGACGGCAAGACTGAGTCCGTGCTGCTGCGCGACGCCCAATACCACCCCTGGAAGCAGATCGTCATGCACGTCGATTTCCAGCGCGTGGACCCGAACGCCAAGCTGCACACCAAGGTGCCATTCCACTTCATCAACGCTGATGTGGCTCCTGGCGTGAAGCTGGGTGGCGGCATCGTGTCGCACGTCATGAACGACGCCGATGTGTCCTGCCTGCCAGGCCAACTGCCCGAGTTCATCGAAGTGGACCTGAAGGACCTGCAAGCCGGTCACTCGATCCACTTGTCCGACCTGACCCTGCCGGCCGGTGTTGAATTCGTGGCCCTGAAGCATGGCGACAACGCTACCGTGGCGACCATCCTGTCGGTACGTGGCGCCGCCACCGAGGAAAGCGCTGCCGCTTAATCGGTCGCGTTTACCCTAGACGGCCCGCAGCCTATACAGGCCCAGCGGGCCGTTTCACATTCCGACGAAGGCAAATTCGGCTGCACTGCCAGATACGCTCCGTCGTTGAACCTAATACTTGATGGCAAGCCATGAGCACTGCACCGCTCCCCATACGTCTGGTGGTCGGCCTGGGTAATCCCGGGTCGGAATATGTTGATACGCGCCACAACGCCGGCTTCTGGTGGGTGGATGCGCTGGCACGCGAGCTAGGCACGGGGCTGCGGGTCGAGAGCAAGTTCATGGGGCTGGCAGGACGCGCCAAGCAGGGCGATGAGGAGGTTTGGCTGCTGCAGCCAACCACTTATATGAATCGCTCCGGCCACGCGGTAGCTGCGCTGGCGCGCTTCTACAAAATACTGCCGCAGGAAATCCTGGTGGTGCACGACGAACTGGACCTGCTACCCGGCGAAGCCAAGCTGAAGCAAGGTGGCAGCCACGCCGGCCACAATGGCCTCAAAGATATACAAGCCATGCTGGGCAGTGCCGATTTCTGGCGTTTACGCCTGGGCGTAGGCCACCCACGCACCCTGGGTTTGAACCAGCCGGTGGTGGATTTCGTACTCCATCGGCCCCGGCAGGATGAGCAGCCGCAGATAGAGGATGCGATCGCCCGCTCGCTGGCCGCCTGGAAATGGCTGTCCCGCGGCGAATTCAGCAAGGCCACCATGCTGGTCAACACCAAGCCCAAGATTGCCAAGCCCGAGGCCTAAGGCGGCCAGCACGGCATGCTTTTCTCCTCACCGCAGGCACCCCAACACGCATTAGAATTACCCTTTCCCCAAAGGAACACGCTATGAGTCTCAAATGCGGCATCGTCGGCCTGCCCAACGTCGGCAAGTCCACCATGTTCAACGCCTTGACCAAGGCCGGCATCGCTGCCGAGAACTACCCCTTCTGCACCATTGAGCCCAATGTTGGCATCGTCGAAGTCCCAGATCCGCGCCTGAAGGCGCTGTCGGCCATCGTCAATCCGCAAAAGATCCAGCCTGCCATCGTTGAGTTTGTCGACATCGCCGGTTTGGTGGCGGGCGCCAGCAAGGGCGAAGGCCTGGGCAACCAATTCCTGGCCAATATCCGCGAGACCGATGCCATCGTGAATGTGGTGCGATGTTTCGATGATGAGAACGTGGTCCACGTTGCAGGGCGTATTGATCCGCTGGCCGATATCGAAGTCATCGTCACCGAACTGGCGCTGGCCGACATGGCTGGCGTGGAAAAAGCCATACAGCGCGAAGGCAAGAAGGCCAAGTCAGGCGACAAGGAAGCGCAAAAGCTGGTGGCCGCCTGCGAAAAGCTGCTGCCCCACCTGAACGAAGGCAAGCCGGCCCGCACGCTGGCCCTGACCGATGAAGAAAAGGCCTTGCTCAAGCCACTGTGCCTGCTCACCATCAAGCCGGCCATGTATGTAGGCAACGTGCTGGAAGACGGTTTCGAGAACAACCCCCATCTGGATCGCCTGCGCGCCCATGCCGCCGCCGAAGGCGCGCCGGTTGTCGCGCTGTGCGCCAAGATCGAGATGGAGCTGTCCGACCTCGAAGAGGAAGACAAGCAAGCCTTCCTGGCCGACCTTGGCTTTGAAGAGCCTGGGCTGAACCGCTTGATACGCGCAGGCTACAACCTGCTGGGCCTGCAGACCTACTTCACCGCTGGCGTGAAGGAAGTCCGCGCCTGGACCATCCATGTGGGCGACACCGCCCCCCAGGCCGCTGGCGTCATCCACACCGACTTCGAGCGGGGCTTCATCCGGGCACAGACCATTTCCTTCGACGACTTCATCAGCTACAAGGGCGAGCAGGGCGCCAAGGAAGCCGGCAAGATGCGGGCCGAAGGCAAGGACTATGTGGTCAAGGATGGCGATGTGATGAACTTCCTGTTCAACGTCTGATTGGCAGCCTTCAAGGGGGAGCGCCCAATGTTCAGGTGCACTCCTCCGTTCGCCTGGCTCGTTGTGCCCCCCGCGAAGGCTTGCGTGCCGCCGATGACAGTTCACCAGAAAAGCAGCCGCTGCCTGTTGTCACCTAGCGGTGGCATCGACGGCGATGACGGTCCGTGAAATAACCGGCATGAGCACTTTCTCGCCCAGTCATGTCTCCTGTTTGGGATTCCCCCGCTGCGGCCCTGCATCCCCGCCAGCGGCCAAAGGCACTCCATGAGCGATCTAGAATCTGCAACCTGCCCCCTTTGCGCCAGCACCACGGCCAAAGCCCTGTATGAGGGCCGTTTTGCGCCTTATGGCCTGATGTCTTGCCAGGCATGTGGGCTGGGCTATCTCTCGCCCCGTCTGACCGAGGCCGCCATGCTGGCGCATTACGCCAACGATCAATACTTCTCTGGCGATCAGCATGGCTACAACAACTACGCTGCCCAGGCCCCTGCGCTCCGGGCGACATTCCGGCGCCTGCTGCAGACACTGGCAAAGCAGGGGCGTACCGGCGGCAGCCTGTTGGAGATAGGCTGCGGTTTTGGCTATCTGCTGCACGAGGCACAGCCCTATTTCACGCGCAGGGTGGGGACGGATTTTTCTGCAGAGGCTGTGCGTACCGCGCAAACGCATGCCGATGCCGTCTATGCCGGTGGTGTGGCGGCGGTCCCCAGCGGGGAGCTGTTCGACTGCATCATTGCCACCCACGTCATCGAGCATACCTATCACCCGCGTGAATTCATCCGGGATTTGCTGCTGCACCTACGTCCAGGCGGCTCGCTCATTATCGCTGCACCCGATGCCGGCAGTTTCTGGCGCAAGCTGATGGGCTATCGCTGGCCCTCCTTCAAGCTACCGGAGCATGTGCTTTATTTTGACCAGTGCACCTTGCACCGGCTGCTGGCGGAGTGCGGCCTGGAGACGCTACAGACGGTTCCCTATCCTCATGCCTTTCCCTTGCCGCTGATTGCCGCCAAGCTTGGGCTTACCCTACCGGCCTCGCTTGGCCGGCACGCTTTGTGGCTGCCCAAGACAACGATCGCAATAGCAGGAGTCAAGCCCAGTGTCTGAACTTGCGCGGCAAGCCTGTGACCTGTCCGTTGTCATCCCCCTGTACCGCGAGGGCGTGCATCTGGGCGATACGGTGAAGGAGATCAGCCGAGTCTTGGAGGGCCTCGAAACCCGCTATGAGCTGATCCTGGTAGACGACGGTTCGCCCGACGATACCTGGCAGGCCATTACCGCGCAGGCGAAGCACAATCCGGCCGTCAAGGGCTTGCGCCTGAGCCGTAACTTCGGCAAGGAGGCTGCGCTTGCCGCCGGCCTTGAGCAGGCCTGTGGCAAGGCGATTGTGGTGATGGACGGCGATTTGCAGCATCCGCCCACCTTGATCCCTACCATGCTGCAATGCTGGCGCGATGGCGCAGAAGTGGTTGAGGCGGTAAAGCAGTACCGGGGCAAGGAAAGTCTGCAGAGCCGGGTCAGGGCCCAGGTGTTCTATCGCACCTTTGCCCTGCTGGCTGGCTACGACCTGCGCGGTGCGTCGGACTTCAAGCTGATAGACCGGCGTGTGCTCGAAGCATGGCGCCATATGGGCGAGCGCAACCTGTTCTTCAGGGGCATGAGTGCTTGGCTTGGCTTTCGGCGCGTGCAACTGCCATTTGATGTGCCGGAGCGCGCTGGTGGCCAATCCACTTGGTCGGTGTTGAAACTCACCAGGCTGGCCATGACGGCCGTCACCTCGTTCTCTTCCGCGCCCTTGCACCTGATTACCCTGGCAGGCATGGGGTTCATGCTGTTCTCCCTGATACTGGGTATGCAGACCATCTATCTCAAATTGGCGGGCAAGGCCGTCGATGGCTTCACGACCGTGATCCTGCTGCTGCTGATCATAGGCGGTGCTGTCATGCTGGGCCTGGGCATCATCGGCACCTATGTGGCGCGCATCTATGAGGAAGTCAAAGGCCGCCCCCGCTACATTATTGCGGAACAGGTTGAGCAATGATCCTGGGGCAGGCCGGTCGCTATCTGGTCGCAGGCGGGTTGGGCACCCTGGCCCATCTGGGCGTGATGACGCTCTGCGTGGAAAGCCTGGGTGTGCGGCCCGTTGCGGGCGCGGTGGTCGGTTTCGCAGCCGCCGTGGGCGTGTCTTATGCGCTCAACCACTCTTGGACATTCCAGTCGAGTCGTTCACCGGTGCAGAGTTTCTGGCGCTTCCTGCTCGTCTCCATCCTGGGCCTACTGATGAACACCGGCATGATGTTTGGCCTCGTCCACTACCTGGGCTGGTGGTATCTCAAGGCACAGTTAAGCGTCATCCTGATTGTGCCGGCCACCAATTTCCTGCTTAACCGATACTGGTCATTCTCCACCAGGGCCGAATGAACACGCCTATCGAGCCATCACTAGCCACCTCTGGTCATACTGCACACTGGCAGCTTCGGGATAGTCATGCCTTGCTGCTGTTGCTGATCATTGCCGTGACCCATTTTTACGGCCTACTTTCCGGCGGGTGGCGCGGTGATGACCCAGCCATCCTGTGGCACGCCATGAACTCTAGCGGCCTCAGTGCATTCCACGATCCGGCGGACTGGCAGAAACTGTCGCCCAATAATCTGACCCCCTGGATAACCCTGTCCTTCAAGCTGGATCTCTGGTTGGCTGGGCCAGACCCGCTGTTCTTTTACCAGCACCAATTGCTCTCGCTCTGCCTGGCGGCGACCGCCGCCTATGCCCTGGGCCGATGCTGGCTGCCCTCGGCCTGGTCGCTCGCATTTGCATGCTTGTTCCTTGCCGGAGCGCCCACTACCGCCGTCGTAGAGGCGCTGATGACCCGGCACTACCTGGAAGGTTTACTGTTTGCCATCCTGGCTGTCATCGCCTTTGTGCTGGCACAGCGCCGCCGGCATATCGGATGGGTGGCACTGGGCGCTCTGGCCTACGCGCTCGCCGCGACGGCCAAAGAGATATTTGTGCCGCTCCCCCTGGTCTTGCTGGCTATGCCGCCTTTCGGCCGTATAGCTGAGCGCGCGCGCCTGCTTGCCCCTTACTTCTGCGTCGCCCTCGCCTATGTGATCTGGCGGCAGTACATGCTGGGCGGCCTGACGGGCGGCTACGCTGCTGGTCAGGCCCTGGACCTGCCGGCCCTGCTGACGCAAACCATCCAGACCTTCGCCGGTTTCCCCAGGCTCATACTGGGGCCGTACTGGCCACTACCGACGATCATTCTGGGCGCAGCGCTGACCTTCTACCTATCCAAGCGGCCAGCAGGCCTGCCGCTCGCCCTTATGCTAGGTCTGTGCCTGCTTGGCCCCCTTGTGCCGCTGGTGTTTTTCCCCGGCATACATAGCCCCGATCGCTATCTGTTCCTGGTCTGGTTTGCGGTAAGCCTGGCAAGCATCTTGTCCGTGCGATTCGCGGTCTTGTATCTGCCTGGTGGCAAGGTGGTACAGCGTGGTGGTGCGGCCTTGGTCTTCCTGATGACCATCGTCCCCCTGATCGGCCAGGACCGGGCGGTGTCGGCAGTGCGCCAGACCTACTACCAAGAATATGATGTACAGGGAAAGTTCATGCTTGAGGCCGGCGCCGAGCAGGCATGGATACCCTCGCCCACGCTTACCTCCACCTACTGGTTTGTCACTCAACTCTGCGAAATCAAGCGCAGTACCGGGCTAAGCTGCCCAACCGTGCTGTTCAAGGGTGTCCCAGCGGCGGTGCCGGTGCGGCAGTTATACCGCTATGACCCGCAGCAGAAACAGATGGTGGATATCTCTGCCCGCCTGGAAGCAGAGATTGCGCAAACCATGGCCGTGGACGAAACAAGGCCGCTGACTGCCAGGGTATCGATCGAGAACGGCCACGCTGCTTGGCAGTTTGGCCCCTATGAGGGGGGGCAGTACTTTATTGCCTCCGCCAGCCTGGGGCGCTACCCGGTATCCAGAGTCGGCTCGATCAAGACGGCCCTGACGGCCGTCCCCCTGCACCTGCAGTACGAGTCCCCTGAGGGTTGGACCACGCGCTCGCCCTTGCTGTGGGTGAGGCCAGGGCAGCCCATAGACTGGGTAAGGCGCTAAGAGCCTGTTCAAAGGCACGGCGGAGAAATACCGCTACCGCCTCAGCAGGCGTGCTTCCGCATGGCGCTGAAGACCATGTAGCGCTACGATATGCGCCTAGACAGCTGGTCGCTCCTCTGCAAGACGAGCGCCAAGCCCCGACATGCTGCGCAGCGCTGGTGTAACTGGCCTGGAGCCAAACATTCGGCTTGCCGTGGTGATGGCCAGTCACGGCGGCGTAACGAACATCTGTTAAGTTTCAACAAGGATATTGATATGACCAGAATGGTAAATTGCATCAAGCTGGGCCGCGAAGCCGAAGGGCTGGATTTCGCGCCGCTGCCGGGCGAGATGGGCAAGAAGATATTTGATTCGGTCTCCAAGGAAGCCTGGGCTGCCTGGGTCAAGCACCAGACCATGCTGATCAATGAGAACCGCCTCAATCTGGCCGATGCTCGTGCACGCCAGTATCTGTCGCAACAACTGCAAAACTATTTCTTCGGCAGTGGTGCAGACGCCGTACAGGGCTACGTGCCGCCCAAGGAATGATTCCGGGTAGCAATGGATATCAATGGCCGCCTTGTGCGGCCATTTTGCTTCATGTCCATTAGCCCGCATTCGCAATATCGCCACCGCGCTATACTGCAACGTTACCTGCCCAACTGGGCTCAAAGCCAGACACACCATGAACCAGGCACTCTTGGAACACAGCACCGAACTCTTTCTCAATCGCGAACTGGGCTTGCTGGAATTCAACCGGCGCGTGCTGGCTCAGGCGGAGGAGGAAAGCAACCCCCTGCTGGAGCGGCTGAAGTTCCTTTGCATCGTGTCGTCCAATCTCGACGAATTCTTTGAGGTGCGGGTGGCCTGGATCAAGGAAAACATCCGCATGCATACGGCAAGGCCGGCACCGGATGGCCTGTCGCCGGAAGCCGCCTTCCATCGTATCGCCATCGATGCCCATGCACTGGTGGAGCGGCAGTACAAGATACTGCGCGAGGTTGTACTGCCGGAACTGGCGCAGGAAGGTATCGTCTTCCTGCGCCGGACCATGTGGAGCGATGCGCAGCGCCAATGGGTGCGCGAGTATTTCGACCGCGAACTGGCGCCGGTGCTCACACCTATCGGACTCGACCCGGCCCACCCCTTCCCTCGCCTATTGAACAAGAGCCTCAATTTCGTGGTGGAGCTGGACGGGCGCGATGCTTTTGGTCGCAGCTCAGGTGTGGCCATCGTGCAGGCCCCTCGCATCTTCCCCCGCTTTATCAAGCTGCCGCCGGAGGTATCCGGGGTAGAGCACGGCTTTGTCTTTCTCTCCTCGGTACTTCACGCCCATGTGGACGAACTGTTCCCCGGCATGGAAATGCGAGGCTGTTACCAGTTCCGGGTTACCCGTGATTCCGATTTGAATGTGGATGACGAGGACGTCAAGGATTTACGCGCCGCCCTCCAGGGCGAACTGAGCCAGCGCCAGTTCGGTGACGGCGTACGGCTGGAGGTGGCGGACAACTGTCCGCATCATATTTCGGATTTCTTGCTGGAACAGTTTGGCCTGGATAACGAAGACCTGTATCGCGTGGACGGGCCGGTCAATCTGGTGCGTTTCATGCAGGTACCGGATCAGGTAGACCGGCCTGACCTGAAGTTCCAGCCGTTCATGCCCGGCGTACCCAAGGAGCTACGCAAGCAGCCCGACCTTTTTTCCGCAATACGCCACGGCGATGTACTGCTACACCACCCGTTCCAGAGCTTCACACCAGTGATCGATCTGCTGCAGCAGGCTGCACGCGATCCGCATGTGGTCGCCATCAAGATGACTGTGTACCGCACTTCCAAGGATTCCGCCCTGATGGAGGCCTTGATCGAGGCCGCCGAGGCTGGCAAGGAGGTCACTGCGGTGGTGGAACTGATGGCTCGCTTTGACGAGGAGGCCAATATCAATTGGGCGGCCAAGCTCGAGCGCGTGGGTGCCCATGTGGTCTACGGTGTCTATGGCTACAAGACGCATGCCAAAATGCTGCTGATCGTCCGTCGTGAGGAAGGCCGCCTGCGCCGCTATGCCCACCTGGGTACAGGCAACTATCACCAGCGTACAGCCAAGCTGTATACCGACTTCGGTCTGATGACGGCCAATGAGGAGAAGTGCGCCGACGTCAACGACGTGTTCATTCAGCTGACTGGCATGGGCAACCCCGGCAAGCTCAAACACTTGTGGCAGTCGCCATTCACCATGCATTCGTCGATGATTGATGCGATCAATCGTGAGGCCAACATCGCTCGCGCCGGGCGCCGTG
Organism: Chitinimonas prasina; assembly: GCF_030160395.1. GTDB lineage: Bacteria > Pseudomonadota > Gammaproteobacteria > Burkholderiales > Chitinimonadaceae > Chitinimonas > Chitinimonas prasina. The sequence continues at coordinate 205,149 of NZ_BSOG01000003.1, read as the reverse complement.
CCGTCATCATCGCCAAGATGAACTCATTGCTGGAACCAGCTCTGATACAGACGCTTTACGATGCCAGCCAAGCCGGCGTCTCCATCCATCTGATTGTGCGTGGGGTATGTACCCTGCGGCCAGGTGTGAAGGGGCTGAGTGAGAACATCAAGGTACGCTCGATAGTCGGCCGCTTTCTCGAGCATACGCGCGTGTTCTTCTTCCATAACGATGGGGCAGAGGATCTTTATCTCGGCAGTGCCGATTGGATGGGGCGTAACTTCTTCCGCCGCATTGAAGTGGCCTTTCCCATCTTCGATCTCAAGACCAAACGTCGCATCATCCGCGAAGGCTTGCGCCCGTATCTGGTGGATAACAGCCAAGCTTGGGAAATGCAGCCGGATGGGCGCTACCGCAAGAAGACCGCCCGCGGCGACCATAAGCGCAATGCTCAAGCCATGCTGTTGGCCGAACTGGCTGCCAAGGACCGGGATTGAATATAGGGGTGCTACGGCGCCCCTTTTTATTGGATGTACTGGATGAAAACCAACCTGATACTTTGGCGTCATGCCGAGGCTGAAGCCGGCGATGACGATATGCGCCGGGCACTCACGGAAAAAGGCCATAAGCAGGCCCGCAAGATGGCCGAATGGCTGGACACCCAGCTACCGGCACACCCCCTGATCATCGCCAGCCTGGCCTTGCGTGCCCGCCAGACGGCAGCAGCCCTACACCCCAACCACCAGATAGACAGCCGCCTCAACCCCGACAGCAGCGCCGAGGCCTATCTGCAAGCGGCCGGTTGGCCAGCGGCAGGCGGCACCACCGTGCTGGTGGGGCACCAGCCCACACTGGGCCGGGTTGCCGCCCGTTTGCTGAGCGGCATAGAGGCCGACTGGCACGCCCGCAAGGGGGCCATCTGGTGGCTGCAGTACCGTCTACGCGATGGTCAGCCACAAACCCTGCTCAAGACCATGCTGACACCGGAGCAGTTGTAGCGCCCTCCCACGCTCAGAAGACCTGGCAACGGGCTGCTGTCCCCAGATACTGCCATTGCTGATTGCTGGTGGCCGTTGCCGGTAAGGGGCTGCTGTAGCGGCCGGCGACCAGCGCACGGTAGTAGCGCCCGGATTGCTGGAATACCTCACCGTAACGGGCACCGCCGCCAGCGACCCAGCTGCTGCAACGTGGGTAATTCAGTTGCACCACCGTATCGACCAGGCCATTGCCGGGAAAATCCGCCCATAGCAAGCCCACATAGCGCGGCCGCACGCGATGGATGAATTGCAAGGTCAGGTCGTTGGTGCCTTCAAACGCAATGCTGCATATGCCCCAGAAGCACCCCACCCGTGGGAAATCCGGATAGCTGTGACGCCAGCCCGGTGTGGTCAAGCCAGTCAGCAGCCTGGGAGCCCCAGTCTGTGGGCTGGAGTGGCCGCTGGCCACAAAGTAGGGAAAGACACCGGTAGAAGCAGAAAGCCCGTTGGCGTGGAAGGCCTGTCCATGTTCGGCGTTGGCTTTGACCAGGTGGTTGCGTACCTTTTCCCACTTGCTATAGAGCTCCCAGTTGTTGTTGAGCAGCCAATGTCCTTGTGAGCGAAATCCAGCACCATCCAAGCCATAGCGTCGCTGCGCAGCAAAATTTTGCACGATCACCAATTTACCTCGGGTCTCCGCCAGGGTGGGATTCTGGCTGCTGGGCTCCCAGATCAGGCTGCCATAGCGCGCCTTGTAGTCTGCAAAGGTGGCCTCGAAGCTACGACTATTGCCCTCGGGCGTGTGCTCCTCCTGCACGTTCACCATCAGCGTCTCGCTGGGGTTACGGCGCAGGAAATCGGCCATGGTATTGAGTACGTCTCCAAACATGGTCTTTTGAAACACCACGCCGTGATGGATAGCGAAGACGTTATTGATATGTCGACAGCGCACATCGAATGCACGCACGCCGGCACGCAACTGATTGGCCAGGCTCATGCTCTGGGTCTGGACGATGTCGCCGCCGTAAAATGACAGGCTGTCATGGGTTCCCACCAGCGAGAGGTTGCGTAGCGGCGTATTGCCATCCAGCACCGCCATCCAGTTGCTATGGTCTATGTCGGCACGGTCGTCATGCAGATAAGCGCCAGAGGAGTGCGCTGCGGCGGGCAAAGCCAATGCGATCAGCAAGGTGGTGGCAAGCAGGCGAGCCATGATGATTTCCTGTGTGGGCGAGAAGAGAAACTAAATCTAGACCCAATAAAAAACATTGTTACCAGGAAATTCAGCGAAACCGCTTAACCTTTGATTAAGTAAAACTGAAGTCGTCTCTTACCCACTGTGGACCATGGGTCAGTCAGCCTCTGTTTGACCCAAGCCTGAGCACACTGCCAGATCACCAACCCGCATGACAACGGACACCTGGCAGCGACCGGCTCGGCTCAAACAACCCAGCGTTGCGGCGCTTCTTAGGTGCGCCGGGAAAGCCCGCGAGCTTCCGGCACCTAGGTACCGTAAGCCCGCACAACCGCGCCAACAGGTTGTTACTGGCGGCGCTTAGTGTGCGGCCTCCCAGTTCAGGCCCACGCCCACCTCGGCAAGCAAAGGTACTTTCAGGTCTGCCACACCAGCCATCAGCGCCGGCAGCTGTACCCGAACCTGCTCCAGTTCGCTATCCGGCACCTCCAGCACCAGTTCATCATGGACTTGCATGATGAGCTTGCTGGCCATGCCCGTGCGTTCCAGCCAATCCTGTACCGCTATCATGGCCAGCTTGATCAAGTCGGCAGCCGTACCTTGCATAGGCGCATTGATCGCCGCGCGCTCAGCGCCCTGCCGCCGGCCCTGGTTGCTGGAGCGTATCTCGGGCAACCACAGGCGACGGCCAAACCAGGTCTCCACATAGCCTTGCTCACGCGCTGTTTCACGGGTGGTCTGCATGTAATTGGCCACCCCGGGATACCGCGCAAAGTAACGATCAATATAGTTTTGCGCCGCACTACGCTCGATATCGAGCTGGGCAGCCAAGCCAAACGCGCTCATGCCATAGATCAGACCAAAGTTGATAGCCTTGGCATAACGACGCTGATCGCTGCTGACTTCATCCGGCGGCGTGCCAAACACCTCGGCGGCAGTTGCGCGGTGGATATCTATCCCCGCTTCAAAGGCCTTCAGCATGCCTTCATCGCCGCTGAGATGCGCCATGATGCGCAACTCGATCTGCGAATAGTCGGCACTGACAATGACATGACCTGGCGGGGCGATAAAGGCCTCGCGTATGCGGCGGCCTTCTTGCGTACGCACCGGTATGTTCTGCAGATTGGGATCGTTGCTGGCCAGCCGGCCGGTAACAGCCGTTGCCTGGCCGTAGTTGGTATGCACCCGCCCCGTGCGCGGATTGACCATCAGTGGCAGTTTGTCGGTATAGGTGGACTTGAGCTTGGCCAGACTGCGGTGGGCGATCAGCTTGGCAGGTAGAGGGTAGTCGCGCGCCAACTCGGTCAGCACATCCTCATCGGTCGAAGGCGCGCCTTTAGGCGTTTTCTTGATGACAGGCAGCTTGAGCTTATCGAACAGTATCTCGCCTATCTGTTTGGGCGAACCCAGGTTGAAGGGCTGCCCAGCCAGTTCATAGGCCTCCTGCTCAAGCTTGAGCATGGTCTGCCCCAGTTCATGGCTTTGGCGATTGAGTTGCTGGCTGTCCAGCAGCACGCCATGGCGCTCCATCTTGAACAGCACTTCCCGGCTGGGTAATTCTATCTGCCTATAGACATAATCCAGCCGAGGCTCTTGGGCCAGCTGTGGCGCAAAGGCGCGATGCAGCCGCAGCGTGATATCCGCATCCTCGGCGGCGTAGCGTGTGGCGACATCCACGGCCACTTCACCGAAACCGATCTGCTTGGCCCCTTTGCCCGCGACCTCCTCATAGCTGATGGCTTTGAGCCCCAGATGCTTGGCCGCCAGTTCATCCATGCCATGACGTTCGGTGCTATCGAGCACATAGCTCTGCAGCAGCGTGTCTTCCGTTACCCCTGCCAGTTGTATGTCGTGGTTGGCAAACACGTGCTGGTCATACTTGAGGTTCTGCCCCAGCTTGGGCCTGGCCGCATCTTCCAACCAAGGCTTAAGGCGCGCCAGCGTAGGCTCCAGCGGCAGTTGATCGGGGGCATCAGCATAGCGGTGGGCAAGCGGTAGATAGGCAGCCTCGCCCTCTGCCACGGCAAAGCTGATACCCACAATGTGGGCCTGCAAGGGCTCCAGGCTGTCTGTTTCGGTATCCAGCGCCACCAGGCCTGCCCCCGCCAGCTTGATCAGCCAAGCATCGAGCTGTGACTCAGTCAGAATGGTTTCATAGTCACGTGGCAGCTCGGTGAGTTCACCCACATCACTAGGTGCAAAGCTGCGCAAACTGCTGCTATTGCCCTCGGCAGCAATCTTGTCGCCTACGGCTGCATCCCCCTTCATCTCAGCCAACCAGCTTTTGAAGCCATAGGCTTCAAACAGATCAAGGAGCGTGGGCTTGTCGGCATCGCGCGGGCTGAGGCTGGCCATACCCTGAGGCATCTCCTGGCTCAGATCAACATCGCATTTGATGGTGACGAGCTGCCGGCCCATGGGCAACCATGCCAGAGTATCCCGCAGGTTCTGCCCCACCACCCCGCCTATCTTGTCCGAGTTGGCCATGATGGCATCGAGGGAGCCATATTCGGATAGCCATTTGACAGCCGTCTTGGGGCCACATTTGGGCACACCCGGAACGTTGTCCACGGTATCGCCGATCAGGGCCAGATAGTCCACGATGCGATCTGGCGCCACACCGAATTTAGCCACGACACCGGCTTCATCTAGTGTTTCCTCGCTCATGGTATTGACCAGGCGCACATTGGCACTGACCAATTGCGCCATGTCCTTGTCACCCGTGGAAACCACGACGGCCATGCCCGCTGCGTCAGCTTGGCGACAGAGTGTACCGATTACGTCATCTGCCTCCACCCCATCTACCATCAGTATGGGCAAACCCATGGCAGCAATGGCAGCATGTATGGGTTCTATCTGTGCCCGCAGATCATCGGGCATGGAGGGACGCTGTGCTTTGTACTCGGGATAGAGGTCGTCGCGGAAGGTCTTTCCCTTGGCGTCGAAGACGCAGCCGATATAATCGGCTGGAACCTCCTTGACCAACTTCTTCAGCATGGCAATGATGCCGCGTAAGGCGCCCGTTGGCGCACCTGTTGGCCCACGCAGATCTGGCATGGCGTGAAACGCTCTATACAGATAGGAAGAACCGTCGATCAGCAGGAGCGTCTTATTGGAATCTGTTGCCATTTGGGCCCTATCCACCACGAGCGTCTAGCGCTCTGTCAAATAAAGAGAAAAAGAGAAAACCATGAGTGCCCACAGCAAGCTGCCGAGTGACAACGACCCGGCCACCATCGCGGCCAGCCAAGCCTACCGTTCAAAGGAGGCCTGGCGGGTTTTCGAGATTATGTCCGAATTCGTGGAAGCTACCGAGCGACTGCAAGCGATACAACCCGCCGTCAGTCTGTTCGGTTCGGCCAGGACACCGCGCGACCACCCCTATTACAAGCAAACCGAGGAAATTGCCCGACTCTTGAGCGACGCGGGATTCAGCGTGATTTCGGGCGGCGGACCGGGCATCATGGAGGCTGCCAACAAGGGTGCCTTCCATGGCAAGTCACCCTCGGTGGGGCTGAATATCCAGCTGCCCCACGAGCAGCATGGCAATCCCTACCAGGATGTCAGCCAGACCTTCCGTCACTTTTTTGCCCGCAAGGTCATGTTCGTCAAAAACGCTACGGCCTATGTGGTGATGCCCGGTGGCTTCGGCACGCTGGATGAACTGACTGAGGCACTGACACTGATACAGACCGGCAAGAGCCGCAAGATCCCCATTATCCTGGTAGGTAGCAGTTTCTGGAGTGGTCTGCTGGAATGGATGAAGACAACGCTGGCCGGCGAGCGGATGATCAATCCGGACGATATGAATCTGATGCAGGTCATCGATGAACCCCAAGCGGTCGTCGACGCCATATTTGCCTTCTACGAAACCCGGGGCTTTGCCCCCAGCCCTGCTGAGCGTGAAATGCAACTCAGCCTATGATGGCCAAGACCAGGAGAATCTCGATCATGCGTACCCTGCTGTCGCTCATCGCCGTGATGATTGCGCAGCCCTTGCTGGCTGCCGATCCCAAACCTGCCGACCTACCGCCACCTCCACCGCTTCCCGCCGCCACGGCTGATGAAGCCACGGTGCAGCCGGAAGTCACCATCATCCAGAAGGAAGACGCCACCTACAGCGAGTACCGCCTGCGGGGCAAGCTCTACATGATCAGGGTGCAGCCCAAGGTCGGACCAGAGTATTACCTGCATGATGACGATGGCACTGGTCAAATGGTAAGGCGTGACGGCCAAGGCGTATTGCGCCCGCCCATGTGGGTCATCAAGCGCTTCTGACCATAGGGGAGTGCGGCAACTGGGCCGCACTTCCATTTCTCCACTCTGCCGATGCAGCCATATTGGCTGAATCGGTTCAATGCGACCTTGCCCATGTCCGTCTTTACTACTATTACCCCTAAAGAACTTAGCGCCTGGCTGAAAAATTATGCGCTGGGCGAACTGGTCGAACTCAAGGGCATTGCCGCAGGTATCACCAATACCAACTATGCTGTCACCACCACGCAGGGCAAGTATGTCCTGACGCTGTTCGAGACCCTGCAGGCACACGAGTTGCCCTTCTACGTCAACCTGATGGCCCACCTGGCCCATCACGGCATTGCCTGCGCAGCCCCCATTGCCAATCAGCGCGACGAGTACATCGACACGCTTGCTGGACGCCCGACCGTGATAGTGGGCTGGCTTCAAGGCGAGCCTGTCACCACCCCCACGACCGCCCAATGTCGTGCATTGGGCGCCATGCTGGCGCAAATGCATAGGGCCGGGGAAACCTATCCTGGCCGCATGGCCAACCCCCGTGGCCCGGTATGGTGGACAGCCACTGCCGCAGAGCTATACGGTTACCTGGATGAAGCCGAAGCCGCCCAGTTGCGCAACGAACTGGCCCTACAGGCACGCTACCGCTTTAGTCACCTGCCCAGCGGTGTCGTGCATTGCGACCTGTTCCGCGATAACGTCCTCATGCATGGCGAACAAATAGGCGGCTTCATCGACTTCTACTATGCCTGCAACGACATCCTGATCTACGATCTGGCCATCACCCTAAACGACTGGTGTGCACAGGAAGGGGGCGAAATCGACGCAGCGAGAGCCGAAGCATTGTGCGCAGGATACCAATCCGTGCGTCCCTTCAGCCAAAGCGAACGCGATGCCTGGCCTGTGATGCTAAGGGCGGCTGCCCTGCGCTTCTGGGTCTCCCGCTTGTGGGACTGGCATAAGCCACAAGCTGGCGAACTGACTTTCCGAAAAGACCCCAACGTATTCCAGCGTATCTTGCGCCACCATGCCACTCGGGGTGATACACCACGCTGGCTATAACGTTGCCACTACCCACCGTAGTATGCCAAAAAGCCTCTTACCATCAGGTTTGGCGGGCTGTTTCAACGCGACAGTGCAACTGACAGAACGATACCAGATTGACGACGTCAATCCCAGACTAACTCTGTCATCGATAAGCCTCGAAACAACCGTGTGAGTCCCAAAGTTACTAGATGCATTACCGGAACGTGTCGCAGCAATATTCTCCAGAATTCGTGCCCGCATAGTAGACGTTGCAAAAGCACTGTCTGGAACAATAAACCGCCTTTTCAGGCGGCTTATTGTTTCAACCTAGCTTCAATATGCGAACGCCTAACTCCTTCAGCCTGACCAGTACAGCATCAGCTAATGCCGCATCATTTATTGGCAAGTCAAACTCTCGACCTTCAGCATTTCGATAGCAGAGCATTTCAGATACAGGCGTTTGCTCGATGAAATAGCCATCAAGTTTAAGCCCACGCCCGAACAAGAACTCTTCAACAAAAGTCGTACGGTCTTTATTTTCCATATTACCCACCTTGCCCTGGAAGTGGCGTCTTACCAAATCCCGGATAGAAAATGGTGTTGTCGGTATTTCCCGGCCCCCAGAAAATTCTAGTGGGCACAGGGTTGGCATTCGGGTTGGTCATAAGGTCTCTAAAGTAGCGAGCATTTACCATATTCATGTCTTGAGTGGATGGCAACACCTGGAATGCGTTCTCATTGGGATGAACGTGACCAATTAATCGTGCATCACGAGGGACTGGGCTTGTCCAAGCATCGCCACTGTAGAGTTTTTTGACCAAAACACCATCGACCCGCTCCGTAACCAATGAAAATGCAACTTTGTCACTTCGCATGGCTCCAAGCTAGTACACGTCACCGAACCTTACAGTTGGATCCGTAATAATTACGCCCTGCTCGCCAGGGAGCGCACCAGTGGCTCGCAGTTCCGCCATGGACGCGTGAGTTCCGAGACCTTCTGTTCGCGGGAATCGCAGACTAGACATACCGCCAGCCTGACCGGCTAGATCCACCTTGTTTGGAACATCATTCCAACTTGAGGCCTAGGCGACCAAATAAATCTCTCAACACAACCTGAACAGGAGGCGAGCCTTTCTCTGATATACCCCACAGCCGTTCAATTACCTCTGAAGATAATTGAACAGTATTTTTTCCTCGCAGGCTATCTGCAGCAGCCAAAACGACTTCGTCGCTTTCCGACCCCAAAAAATCAATCAGAACCTCAGTCGAAGCAGGATGGGAAGCCAAGTCCAAGACCTCCGCACACCTTACCTTCCACTCATCTGACTTCAATTTGCACTTTTCTTTTAAATCTATCCAATCTTGCTCATTAAATTTGGACAGCAAGGACGAAGCCACCCCCGTGCCTTCGTCGTACCAATAATCAACCAAGAATTCAAGCCCTAGGTAATTATCAAAGTCGGCGTACATTTTCTCTCCTTATGGCTTTGGAAACATTGGTGTCAAGCCAAACGTTTCTAGTGAGGTGAAGCCTCCACCAGTTGGGTAGGCCGCAGTCACTCGGTTACCAATTTTAATGACTTCCATGTTAATTCCACTTACTGTCCCTTGATACAGTGTGGAGCCATCAGAAATCCGCGTTGCGATTGCATTATTTGGCGAGCCGACTGCCTGGATGGAGTCAAAGATATTTGACTCGCTCCAAGACTTCGGATAAAGAGTGCTGGTCTTTATCTTTGAGACATTCCCATCACTGAATTGATTAACCAGTTTGACGGAGGAAGTCCCATCCGGATTGTTGGGTAGCACTTGAACTGCGTAACTCTGCAAGTCATTGCTAATTGATCCGGAATGAGCACCCTTAAGACCATTCGATGGCGTCCCATCATACTTAAGCTGGCGCTGCCCCCAAAGAATCTTTTGCTGCATCTCGGGAGATACATAAGTAACGGGCATCTGAGGCCCGACTAATTCTGGCGCTACTCCTGCGGTATTACCAACCTTGTTTGGAACTAGTAATTAATTCGTTGCTCATTTTTCTTTCCAAGATTAATCATGCGGGCAATGCAAAATCCAGCAGGCATGGCCTTCTCAAGAACAATTGAATCCACTGCGGAAACTAGCTCATCCAAAGAGGACATATCTGCCGAAACCTGAATCCAGAACGGCAAGTCTTCATGATCTTCTTCGTCTGACAAGGAAATGGTGAATGCTAGAACTCCTTCCAGATTTCTAAAATATCGCCCATCGGGAAAGTTTCCGCTTTCCCTCTCTTCGTAGCTCGACACCCCGACCGCAGAAAAGAACTCTTTTGCAAAAGAGTCCAATTCACTTGAGGTGTCAAATACTCCTAACAGGTTCACGTATTGCATTTTTATTTCACCAGAATAGAGGGTTGGCCTGGAAGGGTTCCAGGAACAAAAGCACCTGGGGTCACATCACGGCCTAGAGTATTGGTCCACTTGGCTGCCCAGTCCTGAAGCAATGGATAGTCAGGCAATATCTTATTGGGATGGACAAAGCCAGGTATGTTCTTTGAGGTTTTATAGGCTTCGGTTAGCTGACCACTTTCGACAAAGAAATCGATATCGCTCTGGGGGCTAAACTTTGTCCCCTTGGTCAAGCTATATCCTGTTACTGAACTTCCTCGAACACCAATAGTTGCATCATTGATACCACTGGCCTTCAAAGCATCCTGTAACTCTTGGGCTGCATTCAGAAACTGAGGTTCTTGGTTAAAACCCAATGGCGTAGTCCGAGTTGCGCCATTTATTGGCACTCCCTTGCTTGGAACTTTATACCACCCAAGTCTCAGGAATCCGGTCGCAACCTGTCTGCGCAGCATGGACAAACTATTGCCAAAAGCTGGCGCAACGCCTGCAGTAGCAACCTTCGGCAATGATGCCATGTCCTTCGTCGTACTTCCACCTACCAGTACGCCCGGACCGGTTGCCAAGTTGAGAGTCTCTCCCCACCCAGTTGCCTGCACAGCGTCTTTAAACTTAGCTTGGTCAGCTTTCCAACCAATGTTACCGTACCAGCCACGCATCTCTTTCGTCGCCGCAATCTGGTCAGTGAGCTGAGCCACCAATTGTGCTTGCTGATTCTGGCTCAGGCTGCACATTTGCTTGCGCAAGTCCTTGAGGGCATTGTCACGCACCGCGAATCCATCTTGGGTCATGCTGGCATTGGTCAACTCAGCCGCAACCATAAAGCTCTCAGCCACCATATCTATCTGCTGTTGCTCAGCAGCTGAAATTGGTGTGATCGAGACATTCCCATCCCAGGGTTCAGTACTGGTACCTGACGAGTACCCACCCCAAGCCGCGGCACGCTGCATGTTATCCACCAGCGACTTCATGGCAGCATAACGCGCATTGGGGTGCGCCGAGGACAGACCCGCAAGGTCGATCATGACACTGCGTGGTACTTGCCTGTTCGGATAGGCCGCCCTATTCACATTGCGCAGGATTCTCGCCTCGCGACGATCAATCCAGTACGTAGCCAATGCATTCTTGGCATGTCCATCGGCGGACGCGATGGGAGAAGCAGCCTGCGAGAGACTGTAGTGTTCCGGGCTGCTAGCAGCGCTGGGGGGCGACTCAGTGCGGGCTGTGGCCGATTTCTGCTGGCTATGCTGGGTCTCCCGATGAGGTCCGGTTTTCTGAGCTAGGCCATTCCCACCCTCTGCACTGTATCTGGCGCCCTTTGATGGCAATATGCTATCCGTAGAAACAGCAACGCCACCTTGCGGTGGCGTTTTGCGTGGTTCGTTAACAGATCTTTTATCTGTTGGCTTCGCTCTTTGGCGAGCTTCCGCAAGGATTCGATCTCTGACTACGTCAACCGACTTGTAGTTCGTGAGGTAACGCGCTTCACTGGCAGTAAGGCTTTGGTAGTCGTAACCGGTAGCTTGTCGGAAGGCATCTTCCACGTCTCCATATTTCTCACGAACTTGCCGCAGCAAACTTGGCGCAGGCGCCAAAGGAGCGCTGAATGGCTTGTCAGTCAAGGCAACAATCGCTGCAACGTGTCCTCCACCCTGCAGGATATGTCGCGCCAGTGCAGCCAACTTGTCGCCTTGCGGCAAGGCATCATCAATCAGTAGATATTGCCCGCCCGTCTGTACGGGCCCAGCAAACCTGGGTCGATTCAAAATCCTGCTCAGGCCATCCATGGCAGGTCTCTTGCTGATGCTGGATCGTACTATCCGCCCGTCTACTTCCAGCCCCATGCGCAAGGCAAGCAAGGCAGCGACTGTCTGGGGTATGGCATTCCCGCCCGCCTCTTCCATAGAGTTGACGCCCAATACGATAGCTTGTTCTGGCACCCGCTCCCGCAAAGCCTTCATCACCTCAGGGGTAAGCAGTCGCCTCGCCACTTTCATGGCTAAGCCCACATCACCGCGCGTTGCGGCCAGATAATCCTCCCCCTGCAATGCCTTTAAGTCGTGCGCCACAATGGCATCCGGTAAGGCAAGAGTAGCCGGCACAGCAACTGTGTCTGCCTGGATCTCGTGGTATGCCGATTGCGGGCCTGCCTTGCTGAAGGAAAGGCTTGCACCGTTGCCCAGCAATTCATTTGCACCATCGAAGCTATCCGTTGTTCCTGTCCCGCCACTCCAAAACAGCTCCACCGCATCCTCGCGGCGCCAGGTACGCAAGCGTGCATGCACATCGGCCAGCAAAGGCAGTAATTGACTTAGGGGCAGCGGTGCGCCGGGGTTGAGCGGGTCGGCGAGCGAGGACCAACCGTCCTGGATCACCCCAGCGGCATCAAATGCGTGGTCAACCCATCCCAGTTGCTTGAAACTGGCAAAGGTGTCCTGGGTAGGCGAAGGACCATTCATGGCCAATTCACCAGCAGGGCTGACAAAAAACGTTAGCGCGGCCTCGTTCAGCAGGCCTTGTTTAAGCTGCTCATCACCATATACCCTGACGTACAGAAGTTCCTCGAGGTTGGGGTCGCTCCCACCGACCACTTCACCATAGATGAGATAGCCGGAAAATGGACCAAGCTTGGCAGACTCCTGTCGCTCTGCTTCTGGATCTCCGTCCAACTCTGCGGCGGCGACATCGGACGCATTGCGTATCTGTTCTAGCATCTGATTGGCAGATACCATACGGTCGACAGGGCGCCTTAGCGAGTGCTCTAACTCCGCTGCGCTGGCAAGCTTTGCCAGACGGCCTGAATAGGCTTTCAAGCCGGCGTCCACCCGCCTATCCCCCTCCCGCAGCAGGCTGAATACCTCTTCGATCGTCAGCTCGTTGGTCCATTTAGGCTCAAACCCCATGCGCCGCAGTATCGCCTTGACCTGCCTGGTCACATCGGCTGTTATCCGGTGCAATCGCGGTGATTGCCGATAGACACCTGTTTCAACCGCACGGGCCATGATTTCCTGTATGCGTCGCACGGGGGGCAGGCCTGGTTGCGCCGAGTCGATAAAGGTTGCCAGCTCCTGGATCAGTGCATTGCTACTCTTTTCCATCGCTGCCACGGACCGGATGGCCTGCTGGTATTCGTCCTGTGCCGCCAACTTTTCCATGGCAAAGTGACCCACCACTTCATGCTCCAGCACCTGCTGTGCCCGCGGCAGCGAGGCGAGGCCATCGGCGATCAGCCATATCTTGTCTCTGAAGAAGATCCCCTCGATCCCCGTGACGCCTTTGATCAGGGAACGTAGCTCGGCTGGGAGGTCATCCAGTGACTGCACCACCTCGGCGACATCACCCATGCGGCTGAGACGACGACCCAGGGTCACACGTACCTGCTCAGCATCCAGGGGCGCCTGCGGTGAAGCCGTACCCTTGTCGCTTTCCATCAGAGAAGCGCTGTGTGAGGAAGACTCCTCCTGCTTAAGGGCTGCGTAAACTTGTGGGGCTACGGAAGCACCTATAATTACCCCACCAGCAAATGGCACGGCGGGGACGCTACCCATACCGATATCACTCAAGTAAGCACGCAATTGGGCCGGATGCCCTATGATCTGCAGGGTACCGTCCGGCCGCATGGCGTTTTGCGGCGGTGCACGCGGTGCCTGGACAATACCCGCCTCTACGCTTGCGTGCGCTATATCGATGGGAAGGACATCTGCGGAGAGGTGATCAGGTACCCTATCCTCGGCCGCCAATGGGCTGGACTCCGCCAGCGTCGGCATCCTCAAAGTTGCACTGCTGTGACCGCCTGCCTGAGTTTGCCGGTCATCGTGAATGTGGCCGACACCAGCAGGCTGCGTCACAGGTGATCTCAGCGGCTGGGCTGGCTCGACCGCCGGGCTGGCCTCTCCACCGCTATCCGATGGCAATTCCTCGCCTTCTCCCGCTACGGTAGGCGGGGGACGTAGTTGGACACCTGCCCCCAGTGCGGCGCCTGTCACGATACCTAGCGCAGCGGCCTTATCCACACCTTCCAGCATCGCGCTACGCTCGCCGAAGTTTTCCCACATCCTTTCTGTGGCTGACTGCGGCATTTCCTCAAGTACGCCTTCTTGCACCGCACCTTTGGCCAATCCCGTCGGCAAAGCGGCCGCAGCCCGGTTCACCTTGCTGGAGAACGCAGATGCCGCGAGGCTGGATTCCATATCCCCCATACGAGGGAATCGTGCTCCAATTTTGCCAAATACGTTGGTTGTCGGCCCCGCGCCAACACTGGCAACCGCCGTGCGCGCATCTAGCTCCTCTTCCGCTTTGTACTTGGCAGCCTGCTGACCTGTCGTGTGCTCCCTTTCCGTGCCTTCCTCGGCCGGAGTACTGCCGAGCACAGCAGCTGTCTCAGCGGTCACCCTTCGCGCCATGGCCGCTTCCACCAGGCCGCGCACAGGCCTGTCCGGCAACTCCTGTAGCTCGACTACCGGCGCAATGGGCGCAGCCGCCACGGTGGCCACCGCTACATCATGAGGCAGCTGCGAGGTATCCACGGCAGTAGCCGTTGGCGCCTCTGGCGCGGCAGGCGCCAGCCCGCGCAGTGTGTTGACCGTCTCCATGCCGCCGCCCATGGCCATGCCGGCCAGCATGCCAGTGGCGAGCGCATTGCCTACGCCATCCATGATGGCCTTGCCGTCACCAAAGTTCTGCCACATTTTCTCTGTGGCGGACTGCGAACCTTCTTCTACCACGCCTTCTTGTACAGCCGACTTGATCAGACGGGCAGGAAATGAGCCGGTGGGGCGGTTCACGCTACTGGACACGGCCGACGCCGCCAAGCTGGACTCCATATCACCGAAGCCAGGTATCTCGCTGACCAACTTGCCCAGGGCAGCCGTTGTCAGGCCAGCGCCCACACTGGCCAAGGCCTTGCGCGCATCCAAGTCGCCCTCGGCCTCAAACTCGGCAGCAGTGGCGCCCGCCGTCTGCACGCCTTCCATGGCTGACCCCTGGGTAGTCAGGCGCCCGCTGGCGGCCTTTACCGCCTCTTGCCCGGCCTTGCGCGCAATCGCGGCCGCAGCCTCTTCCGTTGCCCCTTGCGAGAGAGCGCGCGCGAAAGCACTACGGCCGGCCACGATGGCCACTTCCTGAGCCGCTTTGCCGCCTACGCCTATGGGCACCAGCAGGGAAGGGGCCGACTGCAGCACCGTGTCGTAGATGGTCAAGGGATTGCTGGCCGCCGCCTTGATGGTTGACCAGAATCCGTCTGCCTCGCTCACCAGGCGCATGCCCTCGCGCAAGTTGCCAGACTTGTGCTGGTCCAAGTCTTTGCGCGCGTCGGCAAAACTGACGCCGGCACTGTCCAGGTAATCAGTGGTGGATCTCACACGGACGTCGCTGCCGGCAGCTTCCAGCAGCTTGTTTTGCATCAGGCGCTGCGGCGTGGTCATCAGGTCGCCCAGTCCGACACCCGCCTCGGGCAGCTGAATGGCGCCCTGCGTCAGCGCAATGGCCGTATCCCGGCCCACATCGGTATCCAGCAGGTCGGCAATGCCCGCAGCGCCCGGCATAGGCATGGCACGTAGCGCGCTGCGCAGCGCCTGCCAGTTGGGACCGTCGCGGCTCTCGGCAGCCACGCTGTCCGACGCCGAACCGAACACATAGGCCCACGGGTCGCCACCATGATAATCGCCCCCAGCAGGGGGCGACGTTGGCGAGAAAACTTCATCCAGTAGCGTGCGTGCGCGCGCCTTTCGGTCAACCGATTGGGTCATCCCTTGTTTTCCTGTTGTTTCACCAGAGTGCGGGGTACTTGTCCAGCTCGGAATAGGCGCGGCGTATGTGATCCTTTGCCTCGGCGGGACTCATGCCGCCCTGCTTTAGCTTATGGAATTCACCCCGGGCCTTGTTCATCATGGCCGCTATGCCGATAGGGCGCCCCGCGCTGTCGCGCTGGCCATCGGCTTCCTCGACATACTCGCCGGTGGCCGGGTCAGGGTTGGGCACCATCTCGGTGGTACTACGATAACGGTTGGCACGCGCACCGTTCTGCGCCAGCACGGTGCGCGGGTCCACGCCCAGCGCCCACAGGGCGGCGTTGATGTTCGCCACCTCTTGCGCGGTGCCCTGCTCCGTCATCGCCGCGCTGGGCTTGGCGAACTCCAGCATTTGCCGCTTTGAGATCAGCGGTACGACCTTTGCTAGATTCTGCTCGCGCTTTGCCTGCTGCTCCTTGTCGAATTGGTTGCGTGCGTACTGCGGCCCCTGGCTGATACGGATTTCCTTCTCCCGCCGCGCAGCGGCGCGCCTCTCAGCCTCCAGCGCGCGCGGGTCATTGGCCAGGGTCAAATCGGCCTCTAGCTTGGCCTTATAGGCATCCAGCTGCTGCTGGGCATTGCGAGCGCTGCGGTGATCATCCTCCGCCGCATTGGTACTCATCTCGATGCTGTAGCGCCGCTGCCAGTCCGAAAACAGCGCCTCCCGGTCCATCACCTTCTGTTGCTCCTGCACCCTTCGGTCGCTGTCCTTGGCCATATAGGCGGCACCGCCCTCTAGGCCACCCAGCAGCGCCTCAACCAAGCCCCGGCTCATTGCACGCTCCCCTTGCCGTTACGGTACATGTGAACAGTCAGCGCCAGCGCACGACGCGCCAGCAGCTTGGGCTCATTGTCGCCCAGCAGTTGGGCGGACTGAGCCATTTCCAGCAGTTTGGCCACGACCATGGCGCAGACACGGCTGAGCGCCTGGGGAGGGATGGCCCGCCGCATGCTCTTTACCGTGTTGGTGGCACTCTGCAACAGATTGACAGCCACCTCCGCCATGGCCATTTCCAGGTCACGTGCACCGTCCTGCAACTCCTGCAGGATGGCCTGCTGCGTCTCTGGCGAGCTGATCGCCTCTTTCAACAGCCCGGCCACTGCATCCGTTGCCGCATCGCCACCACCCGCCTGCGCCCGCTGCGCTGCCGCAGCGCCCGGCCGCTGATCTTGCTGCAGTTGTTGAACTAGCCCCACCATCATTACCCCCCAAATCTCACGCCAAAGGTAGCTGCGCTGGCGTGGGGCGTATTCGCCACGCTAGGTACAGCCTTCATCTGCAGGAGGCGCTTGTGCGCTTCGTCGCTGGCCGCCGCCTCTGCAGCAACCCGCTTGTCTATCAATCGCTCTTCCGCCTGCAAGCGCTTGTCCGCCTCCTTACTGCCACGCCGGCCAGCCAAAGCGCCATTGATTACCGTGGAAACCAGCCCGGTAAGGCGTGGGTCACCGTTCATCAGGCCACTGACCAAGCCGCTGCCACCTCCCTTGCCACCGATAGCCGCACCAACAGCAGGCCCAGGCCCAGCCCGACCCCCACCGCCACCCATCAGGTCAGCGCCATTCCAGATGGCACCATCGGTGATGCCAGGTAAGTACTGCGCTAGTTCGTTCAGTGGGTCCACGCTGTAACTGGCTGAGTTCTCATAGCCAGCGCCACCCTGGCGCAGCAGCCGGGTATTGGCACTGGTGTTGATCTCCGCATTGCGTGCATCCGGGTCGCTGGAAAAGCCCCAGCTGCTTTGCCCGGCAGTGCCGCCCTCTCCGCCAAACAGTCCACTCACCCAATCAGTGCTGTCGTCAAACAGCCCACTCACCCAATCCGACGCACCGTCGAAGCTGTCACCGAAGAAGGTGCCTACCGAGCCCCAAAAATCATCCATGGCCTAGCCCTTTCCTTTCATCCAGTTACCTACCAAGCCAACACCAGCCTGCAAGCCCAGCGCCAGCGGGTCCACCTTCTTGCCCAAGACCAGATTGCCTGCCGCATTGCCGGCCAGTTGCCCGGCATTCACACCATTACTGAGCAAAGCCTGGCCGAAATCAGTGGTATTGATGGCGCTAGAAATGCCATTGGAAAGACCTTGCGTCAGCTGATTGCCCAGCATGGACGTGATCAGGCCCACCAAGTCCACCTTGCCGTTGTTTTGCGCCGCCTGAATGGCCAGCTTGCTGGCAGCATTGCCCACCGTACCGTCACCCGCCGCCCCAGCGATCCCCTTGGCGCCATAGAACGAGGCAATCACCGAAGCCAGCGTATGCATGCCGGCCGCCGCCTTGGTATTGATACCCTTGGCCGCCGCCTCCTTCCAAGCCTCATCGCTGGCACCGCCCATCTGATTGAGGATGGGCTTATCGTCAGTGCCTAGCACACCGTTCCATGCCTTCGTGCTGAACGGGTCGGCGGAGCCATACAGCAGCCTTGCGGGGTTGTCCTTGACCTGGCCCATCATCTTCTTGAAGTTAAAAGCCTCAAACTTCACCAGATCCTGCAACCAGCCCTTGCTGCGGTTCTTGTTCTTACCCAAGGCAGCCAGCACCAGGTGCTCGTTGGCCATCACGCCATAGCGGTCGTCGTACTTGAACAGCGCACCACGCACCAGCTTCTGCTGCTCCGGCGTGCTAGCCCCCACCTCCTGGTAGATCGCCGGCAGCATGCTATTGATATCGTCGTTCAGTGGCCCCTGGTTGCCGAGCTGCACATAGCCCTTGTATTGCGCATCTGAGCCCGCCTGATACGCCTTCGGCAGGTCATAATTCCCCCCCAGGGCACGCGCCTGCTGCACCGACATATTCGCCGTACCCAGCCCGCCCGTAGCACGCAACTTCGCCTTGGCCAGCGCATCGGCTGCCGACAGCACTCCGCCGCCCGCATCGCCGCCGCCGCTATGCGCATCAGAGAACCCCACACTGATATCGTCGGCCGCCCCCTCAAACCCCAGCGCACGCCGCATGTCGTCCCGGCTACCATAGACCGCCGCATGCATCGGCCCCGACTCACCCTTACCCCTACGCTCCGTATAGGCTGGCTTGATGACATAGCGGCCATCTGTCGCCTTGAAAGCATCCAGATACTCCCCCAGCTTGACGCTCTGTCCCTCGCCCGCCAGCAGCTGATACGACTTGTCAGCCGTCGCCTTGGCCTTGATTTCGTCATCCAGCCAGCCATACACACCCGCAGCGCGGCCGTTGTCGCCATCACCCAGCCCGGTGTAGCCCGAGCCATACAGCTTGAATGGCGCCGCCGGCGTCGCTGGGTTAGCTGGGGGAGGCGTAGTCCCCGCCGGCGGCGCCACGCCGCCTTCCACGATACCGTTGATCAAGCCAACACCCGGCCGTACCAAGCCATGAACCATCATGCCGCCCCCAGCCTGCCCCAAGCCCGGTGGCGGCGCCGAGAGCTTGGCACCCAAGCGGAAGCTCATAGCCGCCCCCGATCCGGCAGGTTCTGTTCAGGACCGCGCCAGATATTGCCTATGCCCATATCAATGTCCGGATACGGCGAGCCCCGGCCCCCAGAGCGGCCGCCAGGCTCCCGGTCATTCGGCACGTTCCCCACCTCGATAGGCGCGCCCTGCTGCTCCACCGCATATAAGTCGCCGTTGGGCAGTTGCAGGTAGCCCTGGCCATTCGCGCCTTGTACGTAAGTGCCTGTCATACCGCCCAGGGTGATTACCTGACCATGCTGGGGCGGGGTGGGCGAGTTGTATTCCGCCGGCGCAAACAAGGCCGTGGGCAATGGCGTCTGGCCCGTCGCCGGCGCATCCTGGGTCGGCCCCTGCGGCGTACGTGTAATCACGCCTGCGCCCGGCAGCGTGGCGGGTGGTAGCGAGTTGGTGAGATTGGCCGCCGTACCAGGCGATGGCGCCGTCGCACTGCCAAAGTACAACGCCTGCAGATGCTGGAACTTCGACTGCTTGATGGCTTCCGAATCGGTGCCATCAAGAATACGGAAATAGAGTTCCGAGTACGTGTTGAATTTCTGCGTATTCAGCTGGTCCTGTGCCATCCGCATGGAAACGTCGTACTGCCTCTGCCGCTCAATGCGGTCCAGATTGGCCTGGTTCAATGTGAAATTGCGGTCCAGCGCCTTCTGGTCGGCGTTGTAGGCGCGATCCTTATCCGCCTGGGCGGCCGTGTAATCCTGGTTCAGCTGGTTCTGCGACGCCGTAAATCGGTTCTGCGCCTGGTCACGCGCCATGCCCACATTGGCATTGAAGCCGGCCAGGTTAGCCGTGTTCTTGGCGTTGGCGTTGAACATGCCGATCTGGTTCTCGGCATTAGCATTGAAGGCCTTGGCGCTGTTGTCTGCGTCCTGGTTGGCACGGCCCTGTGTAAAGTAGGTATTGGCATCCTGCGAGGCTACCGGCAAGGCCTGGCTGATCATCGCCTCCGTGCCTGCCTGCGCCGCCATCGAGCTGTTGACCAGGCCACGGGCGCCCGACATCTGCATGGCCTTGCCAGCGGCCTGCTCCAGCAGCGGCGAGCCCTCCGACAGGATGCGGTTCAGATGGTGGCTGGTCAGGTCGGTGCTCTGCACCGCGCGTTCAGTCGCCAGGTAGCCAGCGGCGTTGGCGGTAACAGCGGTCGGTGCGCTGAAATCCTTGCCCTTGTCGTAGCCGTAGGTGTAGCCCCACTCCTGCGCCAATGTATTATCACGGCCGGCAATGCCGTCTATGCCCTCACTCTGCTTGACCGTGCTGGTGCGGCCGTCATTCCACTTGAGCGTGGCCGTACCGTCGCCATTGTTGGTGCCCTTGACCGCACTGCTGCCGAAATTGTAGGTGCTGCCGGCGCCCGAGCCCCAGAAGGCGCTCCAATCCTTTTTCATCTGGTCAGATATGACACTACTTACGATTCCCGCCATGGCGCCCCCAATGAAAAACGCCCACGGCTGGACAGCTCGCGGGCGCAATGAAAAGCAAAACGCCCACGGCCAGACGGCACATGAGCTTTAGATAATTTTTACAAGTGTCGCAATAAGCACGCTACAAGATGCCATCCCAGCCCTGGTCGTCAGCCTAGCTGGCAACTGGGTCGGCACGCAGGAAAAGCGGGGCTTGGGCGCCAGGAATAGCACCTCGGCCGGTGCATAGGTAGCGATGCCGGCCAGCACCTTGGCACACTCTACCAGCGTGCTATAGAACCAGGCTATTGCCTCATGTCGATCCCGCACATTGTAGACGATGCTGGCAATTGCCTTATGATCGTAGGGATTGCCCATTTGCTACTGGGCGGCCGCCAGCGCTATGGCCTCCTGCTGCGGCGCGCAGGGGTAGCGCTTGATGCACCAATCAGCCGCCCTGACCATGAACACCGGCACGTTGGCTTCCACTCCCCCGCCCGGGAAAACTGCCACATGGACCGTGCCGGTACGCTCATCCAACTGGCCGCGATAGCTCCAACATCAGCAGCTCAGTCCCTGGATAGCATAAGCGCCAGCCGCATAGCTACGCGAATAGATGTTCTTCACGGCAGCTCGTCGGGTTGTATGGGGTCCAGCATGATGCGCACGCGCTCAGCCTCGGTCAGCCGGAAGGGCTCCGGTATGTAGGGCAGCGACATGAGATTGATGAAACGGGCAGCCTCCGTCATGCCGTAGTTCACATTGGCCGAGAACTGCAGGAACAGCATGCCCGTGGTAATCTGCATGCGCAGCGCTATGCGCTGGTTCTGGTCAGGTGTCAGCAACTGGGCGTATTCATCGCTGTTCAGGTACAGCGTAATGGCGGCAAACTTGTTGCTGATGCCGTCAGGCATGGCAGGGAAGCGCGCAATGAAGGCGCGTTTGGACATGACCATGGAAAGCGTGCCCACGCCGCCCAGGGCGGGTGGCACTAGGTAGGGGTAGTCATCCATTGATTGCCCCTTTCGTGTATGTTCAAGCAACGCGAACATAAGCTGTGACACCGCAGAGGTTGTTGGAGCCGCCCGATGGCCCCAGGCCGCCGTTCAACGGCATGTCCACATTGATGCCCACATACTCGCCGCCACTCAGCCAATTGGCAGCGTAGCCTGCCCAGGTGGCTACAGCGCCGGTGGGCAGGAAGGCCAGGTTAGGGCCGATGGCGATAGCCAAGGGGCCGGCATTGAGCACGTCAACCGGGAATGCCAGCTGACGGAACTCCACTAGCTGCAGGTCGCTGCTATAGCCGAACATCGATGCCTTGGAGTTGCTGCCGGCGCGCCCGCCGCTGATCAGCAGGCGCGTCCCATCGAACTGCAGCCCAACATGGTATGCGACCGAAACGGTGCCGGCATAGGACGGGCTGCCGCTGACGCTGCCGGGTATGTTAGCGACCGTCCAAGAGCCATCAGCCCCGGTGGCCGAGCGATACAGCACTCCACCACCACCCAAGACAAAATGGGTGGCGGTCGCGCAGGCTGCATATGTCTGGTTGCCCGGCAAAGTGCGCGCGGCCCAGGTACTGCCGTCAGCGGCAGTAGACTGCGACGCCGGAACCGCTGTGTTCGAAAACACCAGCCAGCGCGCCGCACCCAAGCTGGGCAGGACTGCCAAGAGGGGAGAGTTATAGCTACCCGCCAGGTTGCGCACCGCCATGGCCGTGCCGTCAGCAGTCACGGCAGCCTGTGCGCCCGCCGTTCCCGAGACGTAGCCCGCCACCACCAGACAGTTTGTGCCATCGGAGCGGACGCGCACGTTCGCCGGGGAAAGGGTTGCGCCTGGCGCAATGCTCGCGCCAGCGGTAAAGGCCAGGCCGTTGGCCGAGTAGCTACAGTAGATATGGGTGGAACTATTGCCGACCACCACAAAGCGGCTACCCGTCCACGCCACATCCACTGCCACCACCCCCCCAGCCAGGTTATGCGGCACCAGCTGCCAGCTCATACCGCCGTTCGTCGTCACCAGCACATGCGTGGCGTGGCTGAAACAGGCCACGGCGGTCAGCACGTTATCGGTGGCCACCCCGACGACATTAGCGCCCATCGGCAGCGTCACGGCAGCCGTGCCGAAGGCCTGCAGCTCTGGCATGGCAGCAGCGCGCGGGTACATCGAAGCCAGCGCCAGCGTGCCGGTGCGCAGCCAGATTTCCGCCGTCTCCGGGTGCGGCCCCCACTTGATGCCCCGCTCCGGGAACGCGCGTATATCCCCTATCTGGGCGCCACTGCCGCCCATGAACTGACTCGCCTCACTCATCAAATCACCTTCCAGTAGCTGCCACTCCAGCGAAACCCTATGCGCGCAAACCGCATGCGCACGTTGATGGGTTCGTTGATGGCCGTGTTTTCTATACGGGCGCCAGCATGGGGATAGACCACCAGGCGGTTGCGGTGGAAGTTCTGTGCCGCATCCTCAAAATGCACTTCTGCCAACAGCGCCGGCGCACCAGGTAGCGTGCGTGTGATGATGCCCCCCGTGGTATCCACCTGCTCCAAGGTATTGCGCGTGCTGGCGCCGCTGACCGAAACAGGCACCGGTATGGGCCTGTCCAGCGCACTGATATGCGCCAGGGTATTCAGCACGTAGTCCAGGTTGGCCAACTGCAGGCCGCCGGCCGAGGCCGCTGCCGTTGGCGCGGTGGGAATGCCCAACAGCGCTGGCGATAGCAGCGGCGCCTTGGTCGCACCCACCGCGACATGGTTGTCCAGCTCGGCCTGTACCTTGGCAAAGCCCAGGGTGATGGCGTCGAAATGCGCCTCCACATCCGCCGCCCGGGCCTTCTGCCCGCCCAGCAGATCGGGCGCATTGTCGTAGAACCGATTAGCCACGCGATTGCCCCCTTTTCGAGTAGTAAACGTGCATCGCGGCGATATTGAACGTATCAACCTCGTCGCTCTTGCCGTAGATCAGAAAGCCCACATTGCTGGCTACGCCCTCCAGGTAGGCATTCGGCGTGGCCACGATGCCCTCATCCCACACAAACTCATCCCAATTGGCCACGTCCCAAAATCCGCCGGCGCCACGGGTCTCCAGCGTGTAGGTGCTGACGCGTTGCGTGCCATAGTCATAGTCAGGCTGCAGCAGCAGGGTAAACGGGCTGGTCGCACTGACTTCCAACTGAATGCGGTGATAGCGCTTGCGCACGCCCACCCCGCCATGGCTCACATAGGGCAGGCGGAGAATGAACTCCATGGGCAGGCCATCAAATGAGGTGCCGCGCTCCAGCTCGTAGACATAGCCATCCAAGCCCCCCACGAACTGCCGCTCAGTGCCAGCCAGGTCAGCGCCCACCACCCCACACACAAAGGTATGTGCATACTGGCAACGGCCGAATCCCTTGATTTCGGTACCCAGCAGGGTGGCCACGATGCAGGACCGATCAGCCAGGAACAACTGATAGCGCCCCAGCGCCTTGGACATTAGCGCAAAGTTGCTCGGCTGCCCGGCAAGCAAAGGCTCTATCCGTGAGCTGGCCTGGCTGGCCTTGAAGTCGCCAAATGCCTGTACGGCCTGCAGGAAGCCCAGCCCGGCCTCGTCATAGGCCAGCACATCCCCGCCTATGTCTTTGGCCGTCTTTGGCTTGCAGCCGCCATGCGAGCTAAACGACTTAAGCGCCCACTCATTCGGCTGGCCACCGTACAGCAGATGCAGCGAGCTACGGCCATAGGTGGCCAGCACATCGCGGGTAGACACCAGATCGGTAATCACGTCACCCGTGCCTATCTCCCCCGCACCCAGCCGAGGCGAGAAGGTGGCCGGCTCGCCTATGCCGCTGTTTTGCAGCGAGCCCCCTGCAAAAGCCAGGAATAGATAGCCCTGATGCACACACAGCGCGGTAGGCTTGTCCAAGGGCATGGCCGTCTTTAGCTGGCAAAACACCGTACCGTCAAATTCGAACGCCGGCCCAGCGCCGTCCACCCCATACAGGCGCAAGCGGTCGCTGGAGCCATAGAAGTTGTGGCAAATGGTCCGGTAGTCACCACCGGCAGCCTGGCTATGCGGCGTAACCGGCCCGGTCGCCTTGGCCTTGGTCACTCCGCCCACTTGTACGGCATTGCCGGCAGCCCATACCCCAACCACCGTATCGACCACCAGCCGCCCCGTTGCTGCGGGCGCCCCAGCGAAAGAGCCCGACGATATGACCAAGCGCCGCACTATCGCGCTCGCCCCGCTGCCATTGGTGATAGTGTCGCCCTCCGCGATAGGCTGGGCATGGGCGCCGGCGTCGTAGGGCAGGTAAGTGCCCAGCGACACTGGCACCCACCCCGCCCCGGTCGCCTTCCACATCAGACAGGCTGTCGCGCCCGGATTGTCACGCCATGCGTACAGCACGCCCTTGAGCATGGCCACACCCCGCACGGGCCCCGCCCCTGGCACAGGCGCAATGGCCGCCCTCCGGGCATCGCGCGCGGCCCGGTCGCCCAGGGCAGACGGTGCCGGCTGGCCATCATAGCGCTCATATCCACGTATGCGCCGATAGCCACCGTTGAGGTCACACACATAGTTCTGCATGAACAGCGACATGCCCGGCCGCACGAACAAGGGCGCCGACGACAGGTCCAGCCCGCCGGCCAGCGCCGTGCTTGCCTGATAGTGACTCATGCAAGGCCCCCCAGAACGATTTCAATCTCTGGCAGATAGCGGTTGCACAGCCGCCCATAGGCGCTGCGGTACTTGGCATTGGCCGACTGCCACAGCTCACCCACACAGTCCTGCTCTGCATAGCTACAAACAGCACGCCAGATGATGGCCATACAGTCCTCACTGTCGATCAGCGGCACATCCAGCGGCTCCACCAGATGCTGGGCCCGTCTGCTATAGCCGAGACTCACCCAGTAGGCCGCTACCGGCGCCGCATTGAAGCGCAATACCCCGCTCGGCAGGCGGGTAAGCGCAGACGGCTTGCTGGCCGCCACGGCATCGCGCTCGTACAGCTGGCGAAAGTCCGTGTAGGCCAGCCACTGCAGGGGCACCGAGTCGGCGCCGTCGTGTATCAGCAGGAAGTCCTTGCAAGGCTCCCGCCAATGCGGCGCCAGCCCCGGCGTGCCAGGCGCATCCGCCAACACATAGTCGCGCTGACCCGGTACCAGCTGGAACACCAGCGTATCGTCCAGAAACGTCCAGCCACGGCGGCCAGACTGAATGTCCAACCAGGCAGTAGCGCACCAGTCCACCATATTGCCGGCCATGCTCTTCTGGTTCACCGTGCTGGTCGGCCCCTCGCCAGAAAGGCCACATTCCCGCCAGGCCCGCCGGCACAGGGTCAGGAAGTCCATGCTATTCGCCCTTGTCGTAACCGTGGAGCTGCGCATTCAGTACATTGGCTTCCTCTTCCGGCTCGCCTTGATCGTCGTAACGCTGCTCCACCTGATTCAGCATCGCCAGCCAATAGGCCTCCGGGATGGAGACCTTCCTGCCACGCTCGATCTGGATGGTCTTACCGTTGACCGAGGGTGACACATACGGGACGTCGCCCTTCGGCCCCTTGGGCACAGTCACCCACACGCGGCGGGTCTTCATGGGGTCATCCTGCAGCAGGGTTTCATCCACGCCAGCAATCTCGGCCAGCTGGGCGCGCGTCAGCTCGCTCACATCCGCAACGCTCACCTCGGCCTGGGCCTTGCTCGTCTTGGTCGTCATCTAGTGCTCTCTCAAAATGGAAAGGCCGCCAGGCGGGATAACCTGGCGGCCTTGAATGTGCCCTACAGCACGGGGATTGCCTTACAGCTGTGTGCTGGCCACTTCCAAACGCGCCATCCACAGCTCGTTCAAGCGCATGACGGTGGTCCAGAACTTGTAGCCGACAAAGCCCTTCTGCCCCAGCGGGTCGGCCTTGGACTTCTCGCCGGTAGGCAGCACGGTAGGCTCCACCGAGTCCGCTCCCCGCACCGCGACATGGGCGTAGGCGTCCTGGGCGGTAAACAGGATAGGGTACACATCCGCGTTGGCGCCGCCGGTGGACTTCATGGCACCCTTGGCGCCGCCGGCATCCGCCCAGGGCGTGAGCTGGGGCGAGGTGATGAAGCGCACATTCTCCAGCGAGCCAAACTCATTGGGGTGACATGGCTTCATGGTGCCGTAGTCAGCTACCGTCTTGAATCCCGTCAGATTGCGGATATCGTTCTCCAGGTCGCTGGAGCAAAACGCAATGAAGGACGGCTCTACCGAGCGGGTGTTGTAGCGGGTGTCACTGCCCTGCATGGTAGTAACCGGCTTGGCCTTGTTGCGGCGCAAGAACTCGACCACCGCACGTATCCTCGCCACAGTCACCGTCGTATTCACTGCATTACGAGCAGCGCCATTGCCATAGAACACGGTGGAACCGGCTTTCAGCACACCATAGGTCACCGCCTCCTTCACATCGATCATGTTCTGCGAACACACCTGCATCATGTCCTGCAAGACCGGGTCCTCCGCCAGATCGGTGACCTTGTCGGTGGTCTCAATCAGGTTGCCATACTGCTGCACCGTCGCCGTCACCCTGTCATAGGCCAGCGCCACCGTCGAAGGTGTCACGCCCTCGGTCAACGGCGTGGTCGAAACCGGCAGCAGTTGGGCCCGCCGGGCGCTTACCATCTGGCTCTTGTTCTTGGGCATGCGTATCTGCTGACCAAATTTCGTCAACACTTCCTGGCTCTCCGCCAGGCTCAGCATCTGCGCCATCAGATAAATATTGGGTGCAGTTACACCGGCATAAAGGGTTTGGGGCATATCTCAGTCCTTGTTCAAAAAACAGTTGTCATCACGGCCCGCCATCAAAAACGTGGCAAGCGGCCGGACTTGATCATCTGGGTGTAATGCGCGAGCTGAGACTCAGCATCCTCCGGCAAGACGTCCGACGCTGGCGCACGCAGCTTTCCTCGCGGCGAGGCCGAGACTTCCAACGCCTGGCGGCGAGACTGGCTGATCCGATCTATCCGGTTAACCACCGATTGCTGGCTGGCACTGTGGGCATCAAACCGCGCCAACAAAGCATAGGCATCCCGCACATCGGGCGATTCGGCCAACAGGCGCACACCAGGTGGTTGCTGCTGGAACCATTGAGCGAAGTCGGGCGAGATGAGCGTCTCATAAGCCCCGCTGCGCACCGACTCCAGCGCCTCCAGTGATTGCTGCAGCAAAGCCTGTTGGGCATCCTGATTGATAGGCTCAACGATTTCCGCCACCGCATTGGTAACCTGGGCAAAGGCCTGGTCCACCCTTTGCTCCAAGGTGCCCGCCAAGTCCGGAAAATCCAGCTTGGTGCGCTCCCATTCCGGATCACCCTTCAATGGACTACCCAGGTTGCGCAAGCGGTGCAAGCGCTCCTGCAGGGCCCGTTGTCGCCCGCGGTCAGCCTCAGACCGGCGGCTAACCTTGCTTAGCTCATGCTCAATGCGATCGATCTCGCTCTGTTGCACATCAAGCGCGGCAGCCACCTCTGGCGCGGCAGGCGTATTGCCCCCCGTGGCAGACATCCCAGCGGGCATATTGCCCTGGGTTGCAACTGGCGCGCTCCCTGGCTCATCAGGGGTATCGCCCTGACGCACCATGTCGGTGTAATGCGCCAACAAGGCATCATCCACCGATTCATCTGGCACATCAGGCAGCACTGCATTGTTTTCTTCCTGCATTTCCCTACTCCTCTGGCGGCCAGGCAACCCTCACCCTGCGGCCAGTCAGGCATCCCCTGCCCGCTCCTGCAGTAGCAGGCCTAAGAGCCTGTTCAAAGTCTTTTCGCCACGTCGCTGATCTGGAAAATGGCCAGGCACAAGGCGTGGTGCGCAGGCAATAACAAGTTATTGCCAAGCGCCACAACGCAGTGAATGGCCGTTTTCCAGATCAGCCCTTCGGGTTCGCAGCCTTGCCGGCGAATGGCGGCGTTGCAAGCCGCTTACGGTACCCGTACCGCTGCGCGGCTTGCGCCTTGCCCTTCATCCGGCAAGGTTGCGAACGACGCGGTGAAAAGACTTTGAACAGGCTCTAAGGGAGGCAAACAATAAAAAACCCCGCTCAAAGCGGGGCCACAGCACCATCAATCCATTTCAAACGTATAAATCATCATCCGGTGTTTCCACCAAGGGTGCCCCGGCGAGCGTCAGTATCCGTAGCACCGCCGCCAACTGACCCCGCTCAAACTCGCTGTCAGCCGGCGATAAGCCCCGGCATGCCAACTTCCTGGCAGCATCCCGCTCTATCAAGCGGCAGCGCACCACCACCGCCTCCCATTCCGGCCTTACGCTCTCATTCATCCCAACCTCCCTCACAGGCCCGAACCGTAGGCCGCCTTGATCTGCTGTTCCGCATCAAACAAACGATGCTGGCTGTCTATCGCCATACGCCGCTCGGCAAACTTGGCGGTCAGTGCCTCCAACTGTGCCCGCTGGGCAGCATCCAACTCAGCCAGCTTCAATTGCGCCTGCACCTGCCTCGCTTCACGCTGCATAGCTAACTCCTCCCCTTTCAGTTGCAAGGCCTGTTCCCTCAAGCGCATGTCTGCCTGGGCCACTTCGCGCTTCAACTCGATATGTGCCATTTCAGCCGGATCAAGTTGCGGCGTTGGCGGGGCCTGCCCCTGCGCCTCTTGCTGCATCTGTTCATCACTTTTCATAAAGCGCTCCGGGTCCACCCGCATCAGTTTGAATATCTCCCGGCCCATCTCCTCATAGTCCACCCTGCGCTGCAATATCGGATTGGCCGCAGCCATCTGCATGGTCTGCAGCAAAGCCTCTATCTGCCCCTCCTTATCCAGCAAAGCCGTGGTTCCGCGCGCAACTACCTGAAAATCTCCCTTGATCGACGGTTCCGGGTTGTACTGCATATTCCAATCGTACAGACGGCGGATAAAAGGGCGGGTAATCCCATCATCAAAACTCTTCACAATACGGCGCAACACCGTATTGGCGGCATTCATCAAAATGGTCATGCCTTGCGCAGTGCGCGTCGCATTACCCTGGCTGCCGCTGGCAATCTGCGGCTGCATCGTTTCCTCATCGATCAGGCGTAGCGCCATATTGAACAAGGCCATCAGTTCCTGCACCTTGTTGGGCACATCAAAGAAGGAAACCGCATTCCGGACATCATAATTAGGTGGTGCTTCCTCGGTCGTCACCCAGATTCCCCTGGGTTTGATGCTGAATTTACCTCCACTCTGGGGCTGTATCATCGCCTTGTTGACGGCCACCTGCAGGCCCGCAGACAACGCCCCGTTATCAACCAGCATGCGCCAGGTCGCATTGGCCACGGCCTGGCTGCTCGCCATCATGTCCGGCACGCCATAGCCAAACAGCGAAACGTCCGATTCCTCCAGCACAAACGTCTGGTAAACCCGCTCCTGTGTATCCAGCGGGTTCAGCAAAGCCTTGATGACTATGCCATCCACCAGTTCCACCACAACATCGACATCATCAAGCGGATAGTCATCCGGCACGTCAAAGCCAGCCCGCTGCCACTGCTCGCGACTCAAAGGGCCGTGATACTGAAAGCGCTCAAACCGCCGCGTCTGGGTATCGGACAAACCCATCAGCCGCCGCCGTTCAACCAAGGTGGTATCCGTCAGCACTGGCGCCTCCAGGTGCTGATCCAGCAAGCGCCTCACCTGGCTCTCAATGTAGCCCCCACCCTCACGCACCAACTGCCGCAACTGCCGCTTGGTCAAGGCATCCCGTTCAAAAACAAAATCGGCGTCATCCACCGACAACGCCGACATATCCGGGAAAAAGTCCCACGGGCTGACCCGTCGCGCCACCGGGCGGGTATCTGTCTCCCGCTCTGCCACGTGCACCGTCCGCAAGCCATCACTGAGAGGCACCCACTGCGTATGCGCCTTACGCTCTGCAATCGGCCCCTTCAATATCCCGGTGCCGAACAAGGCTGCATCGTGCAACACCGCACGTATCTCTCCCACGTAGTTGCACTCGGCCAGTTGGTCCTGTATCACCGCATGCATCGCCTCACTACGCTGCCGCGCAACACGGCTAATCAGGTGCTGCAAGACTGCAGCAGGCACATTGGCAGGGTCTGCACCTATCGCCGCCAGGTCCTCGGCATAGAGTCGGATATCCGGTTTGGGCGTGGGCGATATACCGAAATTGGTGTCATTGGTCGGCAGCAGGATATCGGCCAACCTCGCCTCCATGGTATTCACCTTGGGTCGGGTCAAGTTCACAAAAGCCTTGGAGCCGCCACTGGCAGCAATCGTCCGCTGCGTCTCTGCCTCGTACTCACCGCTGAACTGGCGCAAGGCACGCAGCCAGCGCTCCTCTATCGGCCTGCGCTTGGCTACTGTCTGCTCCGCCAGACGCTTCAGCTCCTGGCCTATGCCGTCCAGGCATTCCAAGCGTGCCTCCAACTCCACCGACGCCTGCTGTCCTGTCACGCCTATTGCGGCATCCAGCATCTCGCCTGCCGCGTCATCACCGTGCAGCATCATATGTTCTCGCATCGCATCCTCAATAGCCGGCGTAGGTATCACCCACACGCTCATCCACTACCACTTCCGCCGCACGCGGCTTTACCTGCGCGGCCCGCCGCATCATCACCGCATAGCGTGTCGCACTCATCAAGTCATCGGCTTCCTTCACCACCTGGCCGTCCTTGCGGTGATACAGCCGAAACTCCTCAAACCAGTCCGCCAGGTGGTCAAACACCTTGAACCTCCCCGTCTGCATCCACTCCAGCATCAGCATCAGACCAGCCTCGACACTATTGGAACCATCCTCGAAGGTCGCCCGCTCAGGCAGCAACCTCAAACCCTGGCGCCGATACTGCTGCGCCAACGGTTCACCGCTACCCTTCTCACTATTGAGCCCATCGTGCGGCCAGGCCAGCGGTATCCAGGCACCACGCGGCTTGATTGCCGCCGCATGCACCACCGGCGTCACCTCCCGTTCGCGATAGCAGTCCGTCACATACACCGTATCGCTATCCCTGTCCCAGGCCAGCCAAACCGCCGCAAACGGGTGATCCCAGCCAAAATCGATACCCACCAGGCGCGGCCAATGCACAGGTATGGCAAAGGCAGGTACCGCCAGGCTGCTTTCCGCCACGGGGAAAATCCGGCCACTCCCCAAGGTCGGTACGCCGCTGGCACGCGCCTCCCGCTCATGTGCCGGAAAGCTGGCAATGATGCGCGCGCGCTCCTCTGCCGGAATATGCTCAGCATCGTCTATCGTCATATTGGTATCGTGCCTGTCCGCTGTAGGTGTCACCAAAAAACGCCGCACCACCTCACTCATGCCTTGCAAGGGCGTAAATGTCATGGCCACGCAGCCCCGAGTGGCAATGGTCCGTGCCAAGCCCTCGTCGTAGATATCCGCCGGTGGCTCCTCATCAAACCAGACAAAATCCACAGGTGGCCCCTGCCACTTACGCCGACCCTGCGCATAGTTCTTGAATCGCAAGGTGCTCCAGCTACCCGTCGCATGCCTCACTTTGATAAAGTCGAACAGGTTGCTGACGCCAGTCGCCATCCCATAGTCGCCCAAACGGTCACGTGGAACCGCGCCCGTCCCCAACTCCCCCACCAGCCCCAGCAAGGCACGCTGTGGGTTATCACGGGTCGACTCCCCCGTTTCGGATGCCGCCCAAGCCAAGATGGGCCTATCCCAGCGTCGCCCCTGCCACCAATCCGGATACATGCCCGTCAAGTGGAAGGCCAGCTCAGCGCCACAGCAAAACGTCTTGCCATTCTGGTTGCCCGCGCGTAGCAAGCGCTCACGAAAAACCGCACTGGCAGCATGAAATTGCTGCTGCTTCCGATACGGCCGGTACACCAGCAGACGGTTCTCCCGCAACCGCCGCCCCCTCTCATCCAGCAAGCGCAGCAACTGGCGCCGCTTATCCGTCGCCGCTGAGCATGGCAATCCGTGCGTCGAGTTCAGCATCCGTCAGCTCTTCCAGTTCATGTTTCACCGTCTGCTTGTCGTTGAACAAACCCAGATGGCGAGCGAGACTATCAAGCGCCGCCTTCTTATCCAGCAGCTTGACCTTCCTGATAGTCGACCCCTCGCCCGCTGCCAGCTCCGCCACATCCATGGCGGTCAGCACCGCCGCCGAATCCGCATCCAGCTCCAGCACCGTTTTCAAGCGCCCATCGGGATGAAACAACCGCCTTGGATCAAAAAAAGCAATGCGCGCATATTCATTCAGCACCCTGTCCTGGCTGATCTCCGTACGCTGCTGGCGGGCCGCCATACGCTCCGCTATCGCTTCCGCCACCGCATCGACCTTCAGCAGGCGATGCGCCCCGCTAGCCGCAGCGGCCGCGTTGCGCGAGGCAAAACCCGCGCGCAGATAGGCCGCCACGCCGTTCATATCCACCAGGTACTCGTCCACAAACCGTTGTCGCCTGGGCGACAGTTTTTGTGCATTCACCATGTCCACCCTGCCCGCAGGCGAGGATCCAGGCGCGAATCCTGCGCCAGCAGCTCCGCCCCAAGGCGTAGTCGGCCTATATCCCGCTCCAGCCAGATACCCGCCACACGCTGCCGTGGTGACCAGCTCAGGCCTGCAGCCCAGGTGCTGGGTGGCGCCGACAAGCGCATCGGCGTCAGCGGCATGTCCAGACCAGCGAGCACCTCGCCGTCAGGTGAACTCGCCACCACACGCGGCCCCCCTTCCGCATCTCGCACCAGGCTCACATCAACCTGTACCGGGTCACACAGGCAGTCCAGCGCAAACACTGATTCCGTCGACCGGGTTTCAGGTCGTACATGCAACTGGATACGGCGCTCCTCCACACTAGCCGTCGGCAAGGCATGCACAGGCTTGCCAGCCTTGGCAATTGGCTGCCTCGCCAATACCAAGGCACCGTCAGCCTGGCGCACGGCCGGCGCCGGCGTTATCACCTCGCTCCGCTCAACCTCACCAAACAGCCAATAGCCCAGTAGCAGACCCGCTCCCACCAGGGCCGTCAGCAGCGCCAGCACGCCCCCTAACTTCAAATACGCCCATGCCTGATTCATCACAGCACTGCCCTCCCTTCGCATACAGCCCGCTCATGCGCCCTGCGCCTGACCAGCCCTGGCCACTGCCGGCCTCCCGCGTAAGTCCAACGGCTCAGCTCCGCACAGGCACCCATCAAATCCCCCGCCTTCGCCTTGCGCGCCAAGGTAGATCGACAAAGCTGGCGCCCACCCACATTGAAGGCAAACGAAGTCAGTGCCGCCTGCATCCCCACAGGTAGCGCCACCGGTATGCAGCGCGCCACATCCGCCATGGCAACACGTGTGCCCGCCACCAGCATGCCGGCACATTCTTCAGCGCCATAAGCCCTTCCCATCCGCACGGCAGCACCTGTTTGTCCAAAACAGGCGGTTGGCACCCCAACCGGGTCCAGATAAGCCTGGCGTACCTCCCCCTCATGCGGGGCAATCAACAAGGCGGCCAGCAGCAAGCTCCCTGCCGCTCCTGCAGCAATCAAACGCCCGCGCAAGCTCATGCCCGCCTCCGCAACCAACGCCCAATCCTGCGCAAGCAGTTAGCACCACCAAACTTGTCACGCCACAGCACCAGCAACTGCATCACCGTGTAAAGCAAAGTCACCAACAGCACCAAGTCAGACAACTGCAGGCCTGCCAATGTCATCGCACCAACCGATACCGGCGGTGCCGCCTTGATCGCCTCCAGCCCCACGTCGTATGTTCGTTGATCCATCCCTCATCACCCTCCAGAAACGCAAACGCCCAATCCGGTTGGCATCAACTGGATTGGGCGCAGAAACGAAAAAACCCGGCACAAGGCCGGGTTTTTGTCGCACTTATTGAAAGTAACGGAGCAATGATCTCACACTTCATGCCGCAAGGCAAGTACCCAGCGCCGATTGCGAACTCAATACATTTATGGGATTTGACGGATTGGGCAGCACCGGGAAGACCCGGACCGGCAAACGCAGCCAGGATAGCCCCCATCACCGCTACGAAGGCGCATCCCGGCGCGGGATAGCCACAACGAAACGGTTAGTGCCAAGAGCGGCAGACACAACCCAACCTAGGGCCTTGCTGCGCAAGCACAGCAATCAGGCGCGGAAAGCTCGCAGCGCCGAGGCAGATGCGCGGTCTTCGTAGCGCCGAATGTCGCCAAGGCCAAACCCGCTGCCGTCCATCTTGCCACCCAACCAAGCTTGCCGGCACGCGCTACGCTGCCAGCAATGCCTGATACAACCGTCGCAGGAGGTCTCATGAACCGTCACATCGCGCTACAGCTACTCCTGTGCAGCAGCATGGCCCAGGCCGCCATCACGCCAGATCAAGTGTTCGACTGGGCGGAGATCCAATACTACGCACTGTTTCCAGGCAACAGCAGCACCGCACAATACGAAGGTTATACCTATCGCTATTACCCACAGTCCAACAACTACCTCGCCGTCAAAGACGGGGACAACTGGGTACTAGGCACCATCGCCAGCAGCCCACTCAAGATCGCGCCGGTAGCCGACTACCAATGCCAGGTTCTGCCTGACGTGTGTGTAGACAACACCACCCGGTCCGCACTGACCCATGCCGTCACCAGCTTCTCCCAACTTTTCAGCCAAGGCCATCCCAGCGCCGATCAACTGACGCCTTTGCTTGCCGACGACTTTCTGCATAACGACAAGCAACGCAGCACGCATATCGCCGACCTTATCGGCGACGCCGATACCCTAGGCATGCAGTTTGCCAATGTACAGGTTCAAGCCCTGTCAGGCGATCTGGCCACAGTCAGTTTCGATGTATTGGATGCACTGGGCACCCTGCAGGAGCGGGTGTATGGCATGCAGCTGCGTAAAATCAACCAGCAATGGCTATGGCTAGGCAATCAGCAACGATTCGAGACAGGCGCCTGGGCACAGGCCTTACGCCACAGCCGTAACAATGCAGCAGCAACCCTGAGTCAAGGGCTGGAGTTCTCCATCATTGATGCCGATGCCAGTAACAGCAGCGATATCAGCCACGCCATTATTACCGGGCCAGGCCTGCCTGTTGCCGGCCTCACCTTTGTGCCCGGTACGGGCGGTGCAGGCAATCAATGGGTCACCACCTTTACTCAGCCAGGCGGCACCGCCAGCATCACCTCGCCCTACTATCAGATCAACAACGACACCACCATCCAGCGCATTCCCAACGCCGCCATCTATCAGATGCAGTTCTACCGGGCCGATGCCAGCCTCGCCTACATCTATCAGGCCCATATCCTTCAGCGGCCGCATCTCGGCGCCGAAGCGCTTGCCCTCAGCTATCCCGACTTCAGCCCCGCCAGCCAACAGGCCTTTGCAAGCTATCTGGGTGGCGCAATCGCCATCAGCGGCACCGCACCTGCAGGCATAAAGTACGTATGGGCCTATCTGAAACTCGTCGGCAATGCTGGCACAAGCCAAGCCAGCGGCGACTACGCCATCAGCGAACAAAGCTTCACCGCCACCGATCTGGGCACCCAGATCAGCAGCATGCAAACCGTAACAGTACGCAACAGCCGCATCTCCTACCGCGACAACCACTATCGCAGCATCATGACTGAATACTATTTGGGACCTTGACCGCCGTCGCCGTCCGCCGCCCGCGCACCCAGCAAAGCGCCATAGCCCAGCTACACTGGTCTGATGATTGCACCTCGGCTCCCCACCTGGTCCATGCGGCCCTCATGGCTCAGATTCACGACTGCCCTGTGCCTGCTCAGCCTCGCCTGCAGCCACGCCCTGGGGGCTGAAAGCATCATGCTCAAGGTGCCATCCCAAAGTGGCACCGAACCCAAGTACCTCGCACTGCCCAATGGCAGCAAAGGTGGTATTTGTATTGATGTATTCAGGGCAATAGAACAGCTGGAGCCCACCAACCGTTTTAGCCGCGACCAGGAATTGAACCCGCCGCACGTATCGAAGCCTCGATGGCAGCGGGCTCGATAGATGCCGAATGTGGCTTCTCCAAAACCCCTGAGCGAGAGGCCCGCTTTATCTACGCCGAACCCGCCCTGTTCCAGGTCCGCTACCACTTGGTAGCCCGTGCCGACGATGCCGCATCCGTCCAGCGCTGGGACGATGTACGCAAGCTAGGCGATAGCGGCATCATACTCACCATACTTGGGTTCGGCCCGGTCAGCCGCCTGCGGGCCCTGGGCAGCTTGCAGATAGACTCCAACGCCAAGACCCCCCACCAATCTTCAAAAACCACTGGCTGGTCGCGGGCGTTTTTCTATCACCGACGGCCCAGCATCAAGAGCGATATTCGTAAACTGGGGCTGAAAGGAAAAGTGCGCACACTACCCACCGTCAAGGATCGCCAGGCCTTCTATTTGACGTTTGCCCGGCATATACGGCCGGCAGTCATCGAACGTATCAAGGCAGCGCCACGCCAGTTGGAGAAAACCGGCGATCTCAAGCACCTCGCCGATAAATGGGATGACAATTAGGGCCTACACTGAACTTGCACACGCGAGCGTAAAGATACCTGCAGCGCAGGCACCCGGGAAACCCGGGTGCTCACCATGGCGGCAACTCAAACAACGGCCCGACCTTGATTGAGCCCCACCCCTACCCCCGCCCGCCGGCGGGGAAGCTGGCTTCGAAGCCTCAGCTGTACACCTTGACAGCATGCCCTATGAACCTGTGCGCGACGCCTCTTGAGCCGGCCGCAGGAGTTCGTCGAATCGATGCGCCACCGCCTTCAGAGCAGCCGTGTATTGCGCATCCAGCTCAGCCCACACCGCGTGCTTGTAGCGATGCGCCGTCGCTGCCGAGCAACCCGCCATGCCTGCCAGCTCCACCTCCGACCCCGCAGTCGCCCCCTTCTGGCTAACAGGTGTCATCCACATCCTTGCCGCATAGCGCGCCGCCTGAAAGCCATACTTGCTCGGCACACTGTCCGCCGCCGCAATACTCATATTTTCGCGCATGGTTGGGTTGAACAAGCCAAACACCACGCACTTCTGCCCCACCGGCAGGCTAGAAAGAAAAGCCATCACAACTGCCGCCTGAGCATGCTTGTCATGCGCTGACATCCCTACCGGCCCGCCTCCCCGTACCTCGGCCGACCCCGCGTCATAGCATCGCGCACTACGCAATATCGGACGCTCGCTCGTCTCAAACGCCCACGCCAACAGATGTGCCGCCGATTTGAATTGCATCCCTTCTCTCCTCATTCTTGTGAGTACCATCGCCTCAATGCGGGCGCTACCACCCCACCAATTGTACGTCATCGCGTACGGTAATTCAACGAAATGGGCGCGCATTCGTACTTATTTTGCAAGACAATCCGGCAATGCGTACTCTATCCGAACGAATGCAAGCAGCCGCCGATGCTGCGAAGGTCTCACAGGCCGACATCGCAAGGCACCTGAGCGTATCGCGCTCAACGGTCAACCAATGGTTCAATGGCCGTGCGCACAGCCTCAGTGCAGACTATGGCGCGCGTGTTGCCAGCTTCCTGAACGTCAATGCGCTCTGGCTGTCCTCAGGCAAAGGCCCCATGCGGCCGGGAGAGATACCCGCAGGCGCGGCCGTTGCTGCGTACAACGATTTCACCGAGCTGGACGAACAGCGCTACGTCAAGGTCCCCAGCTATGATGTGGGCCTCTCTGCCGGAAATGGCAACCTGGCCTGGGTTGAGCATAGCGAGGATGACCCATTGGTATTCCGTGCCAGCTTCTTCAAGGCGCGGGGGCGTAAGCCCGAGAATGCCAAGGCACTTTATGTACGTGGCCGCTCCATGGAACCCGAGCTGCGCGATGGCGACACCGTCGTCATCGATATCGCCGACACCCGCATCGTTGATGGCGAAGTCTATGCAGTACTAGTTGGCGACCAACTCTTCATCAAGTTCGTTGATCGCCTTACCGATGGCATCCGCCTGCGCTCGGCAAATCCCGAGTTCGCCGCTCAGGACATACGTGGCGACGATCTGGAGCGCTTCAGGGTGCTGGGAAAGAAGTTCTGGCGCGCAGGTTGAACGCAGGCCCATTCATCATCCTCCCTACCATGATACCCATGCTTCATATACAAGCAGAAGATCCCGCATCCCTCGATGCCCAGCTATTGATGGACGAACTCTCGGCGGTGCTCGCACACATCACCGGCGATAGTGGGCGAGCCTCCTTCGACCCGGATGACGTGCGCGCAGCCAATGCTGCCTTTGTGGTCGCCCGCAACAACACAGGCCAGGCCGTCGGCTGCGGTGCTTTCCGTCCCCTGGGTGATGGCATTGCCGAAATCAAGCGCATGTATTCCCGGCCCGGCCATCAAGGTGTAGGCTCGGCCATACTGGCCCACCTTGAAGAGCGAGCCCGTACCCTGGGCTACCAGACACTCTGGCTGGAGACCCGCAAGGTCAACGAGCGAGCAGTCGGCTTCTACCGCGCTCGCGGCTTCCAGACCATCGACAACTACGGCAAATACGTCGGCAATACCAAGGCCATCTGCTTTGGCAAGCAACTGGGCTGATGCTTACACGCCAACGCAAGCGCACAGACCGAATCGTTCACCATCCTAGTCCGGGAAAAAAACTGCAAGCCCCTCCCTGCCACGGGGGTAACCTGTCCGCCCGATTGGATTCAGCCGTGCCGCTGGTCTAATCTCACTTGATCCAACATCCATCGCAGTCCGCTTTATCCGGAGTCCCCATGACCGCCTCACGCAGTCTTCTCAGCCTTATCAGCCTGGCGCTGGCTACTGGTGCGTTTGCCCAAGCCCGCCTGGATGCCGCCCTTCAAGCCATTGCCCGCAATCCTGCCCTGCAAGCCCAGGTCATTCCCGCCAATGCCGGCAGCAAGCCCAATATGGTGCCTGCGCTGCTTCGCTTTGAAGGCAAGGGCCTGGATGCCGCACGCGCCAGTGGCGTCACAGTGCGTGGCGTGCTGGGCGATGTTGCCTCTGTAGATATCCCCAGGAATAAACTACGACAGATCGCCAACTTGCCTGGTGTGATGTTCATCGAGGCGGCGCGCAAGCTCAGTCCCAAGCTCGACAGCAGCGTCGCTGCCACCAAGGCCAATACCCTACGCAGCGGCACAGGCTTCAACCTGACTGGCGCGACCGGCAAAGGCGTCATTGTCGGTATCGTTGATGATGGCATCGATTACCGCCACATGGATTTCCGTAAGCAGGATGGCAGCACCAGGCTGCTACAGCTGTGGGACATGCGTGCCAGTGGCGCATCAGGCGCGCCTCCCAGCGGCTTTACCTATGGCGGTATCTGCACGGCTGCCATGATCAACGCGGCCATCCAGGGCAACAGCACCATGTGCCGGCAACCGTCCAGTGGCGGCCACGGCACCCATGTTGCCGGTATCGCGGCTGGCAATGGTCAGGCAACGGGGGGCGCCATGGCTGCTTTCCGCATGGTGGGCATGGCGCCCGAGGCCGACATTGTCTCGGCTAACGCCATAGGCAGCGGCGTCGCAGCCAGCAACGCCGTGGTCGATGCCGTTAGCTATATCAAACAGGTCGCCAGCCAAGCCGGCAAGCCGGCTGTGGTCAACCTGAGCCTAGGCAGCTATTTCGGCGCGCGCGACGGCACCTCCAATTATGAGCGCGCCTTGTCCAACGCGGTCGATGCTGGCTTCATGATAGTCGGCGCCGCCGGTAACGAAGGCGATGCCAAGATACGCGCCAGTGGCAATATCAGTCAGGGGGAGACCGTCACCGTAGGTTACGAGGTCCCTGACGGCAACCAAACCTATTACCTGGAAATGTGGTACCCCGGTACTCAGTCGTTCAGCGTACGCGTCACCGGCCCAGGCGGCATTGATTGCGATAGCGGCCTGATTGCCGTCAATCAGTCCATAGACAAGGAAACCAGTTGCGGTCAGATTGTGGTGGCCTCCACCGACACCCTGGCCAGCAATGATGACAGACAAATCTATATTACGCTGAATCCCAGTGCCGCCGATGTTACCGTGGGCAAGTGGGGCATCTCCCTTACGGCCAACTCGCTCGGCGGAGCACCAGGTCGCTTCAGCCTCATCGGTGGAGAGGACACCAGCGGTGGCACCTTTACCGATCACACCGACAATGTCACCAGCGAGATCATCACCGACACCGCCTCGGCCACCAATGTCCTTGGCGTTGCAGCCTATGTCACCAAGCGCAGCTGGAAAGCCATAGACGGCAGCACCTACAACGTGCCGGACGATGTCGTAGGCGACATCACCGGCTTTTCCAGCCGTGGCCCGCGTCGCGACTGCAGCAATTTGGCCAAGTGCCCCGCCATCATGAAGCCTGAAATCACCGCGCCCGGCGCGACTATTTTTGCGGCATTGGCCCAGGACGATAACGATGTTGCCGAAAGCAGCACCGATCCGGATGGCAAACATGTAGGCAAAAGCGGCACCAGCATGGCCACGCCACATGTCGCCGGCGCCATCGCCCTGCTGCTGCAGAAAAAACCCAACTTGACGCTCGCCGAAGTCAAGCAGGCCCTGCTGGGTCATGTCCAGACCAATGGTTTCGTGGGTACGCTACCCGTTTACAATGCTCAGACCCTGCTCCCGCAATCACCCAACTACACCTGGGGCTACGGCATACTTGATGTCGCGGCCGCCTATAACGCCATCAGTTTTGGCCCCACTTTCTCGCTGGCACGCTCGGCCACCGCAACCGAAGTCAGCTACAACGCCACCATACAACCCGGCAGCGCCGACCTGGGCAAGACCGTCAATATTTATATCGGCGTGCAGGTAGGCAACAGCCTCTTCCTGCGCAATGGCAGCAACTGGGAACTCTACGCCCCGCCCGCCATTCCAGTGGCAAGTACCGCCGTCGCCAACACCAGCATTCCGGTACACATCGCCACCATCCCCCTCGGCGTCAACAACGACCTCATTGGTTCGCAGATCTATGTGGGCTACGGCAACAGCGTCGATGAAATGCTCAATGGCAAGGTTGCCATGCCAGGCTTCGTGCAGTAATCGCACATAGTTGATATGAAACCAGGGCGCTTCTTCCACCAAAGAAGCGCCCTGATCATATGTGGATTCCACCAGCGTAACAGTTGCATTGCAAAGAGAACGATCGTTCACCATAATGGTGCTGCCACAGCTTGGTGTCTACGAACGATCTCTTCCCCCTGCCATGCAGCGCCCCACGCTTGCCCCTCTCTACTACCTCACCAACTTCCAAAGTGCGCTGGGCTGGATTAGCGAACGCTATGGCGACTTGCTGGGTGATCCAGAACAGGCGTTCATCGCCGCATTTCAGCAGCTGCCTCTCCCCTCCCAAGCACTGCTCGTTCGGCTGGTCATGCGCAAGGGGCCGCTGTTTCTTGCCAGCAAGCTGCATTACCCCGAAATCGGCTGCATCCGTTCTGCTGCCGCACCGCTCACCAGCTTGGGCTGGCTGGATACCAAGCCCGAACTGAGCCTGCCCCAGCTGTTTCAGCTATTGACCCGGGCCGATCTCGCACAAGCCTTGCCTGCTGGCCCCGCAGGTCAACGCAAGGATGCCTGGCTGGCCGAGCTCAGCCCGCAATACCCAGAGCCGCGCCCCCTGGCAGCCTGGCACCCCACCACCAGCGATACCGTTTACGCACTGCAAGTCACCCCAATTTGCGAGCGCCTGCGGCTAATGTTCTTTGGCAATCTGCACCAGGATTGGTCGGAATTCGTGCTCACCGACCTGGGTGTGTTCCAGTACGAAAAAGTCCCATTCAGTCCCCATTCGCGTGCCTTCCAGCATCGCCAGGAAATAGACGACTACCTCCACCTGCACGATTGCCGCCAGCGCCTACACCAAGGCACAGCAATCACCGAACTACTGGACGCCATTCCCTCCCAGCCGTATGGCAACCCATGGCTGGAGAGTCGCCGCGCCAGATTGTTATTCCAGCTGGCACAACAATGCGAAGCCGACGATGTGGCGACCGCCCTGGCGATATACCAACGCAGCAGCCATCCCGGCGCCCGCACCCGGCAGGTCAGATTGCTGGAACTGCAACAGCAGTACGCGACGGCTTTTGCCTTGGCCACGGCCGCACAGCAGCAACCGGAAAACGACGCCGAACTGCAACAACTGGCGCGCATACTGCCACGGCTGGCCCGCAGGCTGGGCCAGCCCAAGCCCGCACCCGCACCAGCCGTACCCGTGCCGGAACAATGGCTGGTGCTGCCCCCCTCCGAGTCCGGACAGGCTGTCGAGCTGGCCGTTCGCGATCATCTCCATCGCATCGACGCCCCGGTACACTATGTCGAAAATACCCTGCTGAATGGCCTATTCGGCCTACTGTTCTGGCCAGCCCTGTATGCCCCTTTGCCCGGCGCCTTCTTTCATCCCTTCCAGGCCGCTCCTGCAGATCTTTATCGACCAGATTTCCAGCACCGCCGGGCGGCAATATGTGCGCAATGCTTCGCCGAACTTGACAGCGGCAGCTATAGAGAGACCTTGCGGCAACGCTACCAGGAAAAAGCCGGCCTGCAGTGCCCCTTCATCCACTGGCCCTGGCTTACGCCCGATCTGCTGGAGCAGGCCTTGGCCGCCATTCCGCCACAGCACCTCAAGCTATTGTTTCAACGCATGCTGGCCGACCTCCAAGCCAACCGTACAGGCCTGCCCGATCTGATCCAGTTTCAAGCAGGCCACCCAGGCTACCGCATGATTGAAGTCAAAGGCCCAGGCGACAAGCTGCAAGACAACCAGAAGCGCTGGCTGACCTACTGCCTGGCCCACAGCCTCCCAATCAGCGTGTGCTACGTCCGCTGGCAAGCAGGTAGTGAGGCGGGTGCACCGTGAGCTAC
Source organism: Chitinimonas prasina (assembly GCF_030160395.1). GTDB lineage: Bacteria > Pseudomonadota > Gammaproteobacteria > Burkholderiales > Chitinimonadaceae > Chitinimonas > Chitinimonas prasina. The sequence goes on along the minus strand of NZ_BSOG01000003.1, from coordinate 161,965 downwards.
GCCATCGCCGTACGTGCCTTGTGTGAATTCACGGCCAAGGCCGGCGACCTCGATCTGCGCTTCACCCCAGCCCCCACGGCCCAAGAGGGCATCACCGGCCACCAGGCTGTCACCGCACGACGCGCCAGTGGCTATCAGGCCGAAATCAGCCTGTCCGGTCAATACCAGAACCTGCTGGTTCGCGGCCGCGCCGATGGCTACGACCCGGACAACAATCGGCTGGAGGAAATCAAGACCTATCGTGGCGACCTGGCGCGCATGCCCGCCAATCACCGGGCGCTCCACTGGGCGCAGCTCAAAGTCTATGGGCACATGCTCTGTCAGCAGCGCCAGCTCAAGCAACTGGAACTGGCGCTGGTGTACTACGACATCAACCGCCAGAAAGAGACACTGCTGACAGAGACCCATAGCGCCGCCAGCCTGCAGCAATACTTCGAAACCCTGTGCGGCCGCTTTACCGCCTGGGCCGATCAGGAACTGCAGCATCAACTGCAACGCAACCAGCAATTGCAGCAGCTGGGCTTCCCTTATCCGCATTTCCGGCCAGGCCAGCGCAATCTGGCAGAGGCCGTCTACAAGGCAGCCAGCACCTGTCGCCATCTGTTGGCCCAGGCCCCCACCGGCCTGGGCAAGACGGTAGCCACCCTGTTTCCCCTGCTCAAGGCCATGCCCGTCCAGCAGTTGGACAAGCTGTTCTTTCTGACGGCAAAAACACCCGGTCGTCGACTTGCCCTCGATAGCCTGTCACTGCTGCAACAGGGTATGGCCGGCGGCTCCCTGCGCACGCTGGAACTGGTCGCTCGCGACAAAGCCTGCGAGCACCCGGACAAAGCCTGCCACGGCGATGCCTGTCCGCTAGCCCAGGGCTTCTACGATCGGCTGCCCGCAGCCCGCGCGGCTGCCGTTGGCTTGCAGCTGCAAGATCAGGCAAATTTGCGCGGTATCGCACTGGCCCACCAGGTCTGCCCCTACTACCTGAGCCAGGAGATGGCGCGCTGGAGTGATGTCGTCGTCGGTGACTACAACTATTTTTTCGATACCAGCGCCCTGCTCCATGGCCTGGCTCAGGCACAACAATGGCAGGTGGGCGTGCTGGTGGACGAGGCCCATAATCTGGTGGACCGTGCGCGCAAGATGTACAGCGCCACGCTCGATCAAGCGGCATTCCGCCTGGCCCGCAAGCAAGCCCCCAAGGTGCTACGCAAAACGCTGGATCGCCTGCACCGTAGCTGGAAAACCCTCACGGACGCCCAGCAAACCCCATATCAGGCCCACCCCACACTGCCCGATACCCTGCTCCACCCTCTGCAACAAGCCATCAGCGCCATTACAGATCATCTGGTCGAGCAGCCATTGGGGCTGGATCCAACGCTACAGCAGTTCTATTTCGATGCCCTGCATTTCACCCACCTGGCCGAGGTCTATGACCTGCACTCCCAGTTCGACAGTACCCTGAGCGGCACGCATAGCCGGCAAGCCAACAGCATCCTCTGCCTGCGCAACATCCTGCCCGCCCCGTTCCTGCAGCCGCGCTTTGCCAGCACCCGCAGCACCACCCTGTTCTCCGCCACGCTCAGCCCCTGGCACTATTACGCCGACACGCTGGGACTGCCACCCGACACTGGCTGGATCAATGTCGATTCTCCATTTCAAGCCAGCCAGCTGCAGGTACGCCTGGTCAATGACATCTCCACCCGCTATCCACACCGCCAGGCCTCGCTCACGCCCATCTGTAATCTGGTCGCCCAGCAATACCACCGCCATCCAGGCAACTACCTGGCCTTCTTCAGCAGCTTCGACTACCTACAGCAAGTCAGTCACGCCTTCCAGTCCTGCCACCCCCTCATCCCCACCTGGCAGCAGGCCAGACGCATGGATGAAAGCGAGCGGCAAGGCTTTCTTGCACATTTTGTCCCCGGCGGACAAGGCATAGGTTTCGCCGTCTTGGGCGGCGCCTTCGCCGAAGGCATAGACCTGGCAGGCGACCGGCTTATCGGTGCCTTCGTCGCCACCCTGGGCCTGCCGCAATTCAATCCCGTCAACGAGCAGATCATGCAGCGCATGGGCACCCTGTTCGGCACCGGCTACGAATACGCCTACCTTTATCCTGGCCTGCAAAAAGTGGTACAGGCCGCCGGCAGAGTAATCCGCACCCAGCAAGACCAAGGCTACGTCTACCTGATCGACGATCGTTACTGCCGCCCAGAAATACAGGCCCTGCTACCAACATGGTGGGACTTGCAGCTAGTCTCAGCCACGCAAGTGCAAACGTGCTCGGTTAGAGCCCTCCAGAATGAAGGCCAACTGCCCACCGAGCAAGGCGGTCGATAGCTGATGGAAATGCGCGCAGTCGCAACGCAGGTAATAACGCGCCAAAGCCGCCACCGGTGCATGCAATATCAAACCCATCAGATGCTCTATGGTGCCGCCATGGCAAACCACAATCACATGCTGGTCGGGTTTCGCCAGCAGCTGTTGCTGCAGGTGGCCAAACCAGCTCGCCACGCGCGCCCGGTGCTGGGCCACGCTTTCCTCGCCCATCAAACTGCACTCAGGGGCAAGCAGGCCATCCTCCTGCAGTTGCTGCGATAGGCGTCCTGTCAACTGAGGCAAGGCATCAAAACTACGCTCCGCCAGGCTGGCCTCATACTGTATCGGTACCTGCAAGCGCTCTGCCACACAGGTGGCCGTCTCACTCGCCCGGCGTATCGGGCTGGCATACAGCAGGCATTTCCCGCCCAGCCCAGCTAGGGCCTCGGCCAATGCCGTGGCGGCAGCCCAACCCGCTGCCGTCAGCCCGTTCTCTGCATCCGCCAGCAAAGGCAGATGAGCCTCCCGCACTACTGACATCGGCTCTGCATGTCTTGCCAGCACTAACAATTTCCTCACCTCATGTAGTTCAGTAATTCTGATTAATCCGCTCAAAATAAACCGCGTTCATTCCTGCCTGCATCTTGCCATACTGCAGCCACCCCACTCATCAGGGCGTGGCATTTCCCGCCCGGTACCATCAAGGAGCCTGCCATGGCAAAAGTCGCAATCGTCTATCACAGTGGTTACGGCCACACCAAGAAAGCCGCCGAGGCCGTCCATGCGGGCGCCGCCAGCACGGGGGCCGAAACCAGCCTGTATGCCATTGATACCGAAGGCAATCTGCCGGACGGTGGTTGGGAGGCACTGGAGGCAGCCGACGCCATCATCATGGGGTCGCCCACCTATATGGGTAGCGTGTCCTGGCAGTTCAAGAAATTTGCCGATGCCAGCTCCAAGCCCTGGTTCGGCCAGAAATGGAAGGACAAGATTGCCGCAGGCTTCACCAATTCCGCCACCATGAATGGCGACAAGCACTCCACCCTGCATTACCTCATTACCCTGGCCATGCAGCACAGCATGATCTGGGTTGGCAGCGGCATGATGCCCTCCAATAGCAAGACCGCCCACCGTAACGACCTCAACTATGTTGGCTCCTTTGCAGGTCTGATGACGCAATCCCCTTCCGACGCCAGCCCCGACGAAGGTCCGCTGCCTGGTGATCTAGAAACCGCACGGCAGTTTGGCGCACGTGTCGCCACCTACACCCAGCAGGTGAAGGGCTAAACCGCCACAACGCCGCCAGAAGCGAAATGCGCTGACGATACGCCCCACCATCGGGACCATCGCCAGCGCAATGCTTACCGCCAACCGCGAACCAACCCCAGCCTAACGACGTTGGCTAGGCGCGCGAGGACCAGCTCGCACAGCAACATCAGCAGGGTTGGTATCAGCGCGCCTTCACTGCAGACACCAGATACATCACTGCAGCACCACCATACCAATAGCGCCCCGACTCCAGCAGTGCGCGCAACCGCGCATGGCGCGCATCGACATCGGCCGCATACGTCCGTACGAAATCAGCGTCCTCCCGGCTTAGTGCAGTAACCCAGCGCGCCACATGGCTATCCCATAGTGCCACCCGCTCCGGCAACATGCTCTCGCGCAAATCCGCCAGGTCAGCCTGCGCTTCCTCGCCCCCATAGGGCGCCAATACCGGCGTGGCCTTGTCCGAGAGATAACTCTGAACCTCGGCAAAATCCGCCTGCCGAAACAGGCTAGCCAGCCCATCTCCCAGAGATGAGTCGCCTTCGCCCACCAGCCGCTTGCCCGTCTCGCACAGCAGGCGGTAACGATATGCCGCCAACCGCTCCGCCGGCGTCATGTCTGCCTCCAGTGCACTGGCCATGCCGGCATTGGCCAGATTGCTCGGTTCGGCACATATCACCCTGCCTCCCGGCTTGGCTACCCTGTGCATCTCCCGCAACGCGGCCAAGGGGTCAGCCAGATGTATCAGCACCGTCTGGCAAGTCACTAGGTCAAAGCTATCGTCGGCATAAGGCAGGCAAACTGCATCACCCTGGCGGAACACCAGGCTAGCCCCTTGCTCGGCAAATCGGCGCTGCAGCGCTGGGTCGCCCTGCGACCATTTGATATCGCGATCCAGGCCCGTAATCTGCGGCTGGTCCGCCAGATAGGGCAGCAGCAAACGGCTCCAGTGGCATTGCCCGCAGCCCACATCCAATACACTGCGGTAGTGCTGCAACTGCCAGCGCCTGGCAATCAGCTGCAGAAAGTCGGCGTTCCACCAAAAATCCCGATAAGCTCCAAAGTATTCCTCGGAGTGCCCCAGTGCGTTGTGGGCATGGGTAGATACGGCAGCCGGCGTGGCCGGCGTCAAAGATGAAGTCATATTCCTGTCCTGTAGAGACGCAACAACACCGCCATCGCAAGGCAATGGCGTGCAAAAAACAGCGATCTCAACACAGGCATTACATCGGCAGACCCATCCAGGCAAAGACTCAGACCCTGCCATGCTAACAGGCAAGCGGTCATATCGACCTACATCAGGTTTCAGCCCGCACGCCAGTGTGTATCTCCAGCAACCTCCACCACCAAGCCAGAGTTTGGTACGGGCGAGCCACCTCGACTCAGCAGGCATTTGATGTATTCGGAATATTGCCATCTGACCACGTCATGCCACGCAGACTTCTAGCTTCTGGATGCGCCCACCTGCATCTATGCTGAATCAGGCGCCACCACCCAGGAATCGCTTTGGAACACCTCAACAGCCTGAAAACCGCCATTGCCCTCGCCCTGCTGGGTGCTGCCGCCTTGCTGCTCTACAAGCTGATTACCGGCATAGACGCCCTCTGGAGCGACCCAGCATCACACGCCATCATCGGCTACTTTGCCTCGCTAAGCCCTGCCGACAACACCGTCCACAGCCCCAATGGCAACATCGTCCTGTCCAAATCCATAGTGGTGTTTCTGGGTGGCGCACTGGCGGTCTTTATCCTCGGCGTACTGGCTGGCGTCATCAACAGCCTGGTGCGGGGCGCCATTGCCCTGCTGGGGGCCGATCTCGAAAGCCGGTTTCAGCAGTTGCTGCAAGCCATCAATGCACAGCGCTCCAAGTGAGGCAGGCATGGGCGGGTACGAGCTGCCGCTATCGCGGCCCTGTTACATTCCGTTTCAAGGGTAAACAAACCGCAGACCTGCTTGTCCCGCGCCGACGCTGGGCACTATCTTGGCGTCACTTCCCACCAAGAGTTTGCCGCCATGCGCCGCCCATTGCTTGCCTACCCCCTGATGCTGTTCGCCCTGCTGTTATGCAGCCCATTGCATGCAGCAGTCCAGACGCTGGAAACCAATTGGTACGACCCTGTCCGCCAACGCAGCATCCCGCTCAAAGCCTATCTGCCTGAGGGCAAGGCACCCGCGCCCACCATCCTGTTTTCCCACGGGTTGGGTGGCTCGCGCGATGCAGCGGTTGACTGGGTCAGTTATTGGGCCGAGCACGGCTTTACCGTGCTGGTGCTGCAACACCCAGGCAGCGACGCCTCAGTTTGGCAAGACAAGCCCGCCAAAGACCGCCGAGCCAACCTCCGGCATGCCGCCACCGCACACCAGTTACTGGAACGTTTGCGTGATGTCAGCTTTGTCATCGACTACCTGGTCGAGCACCGGCAGGATACCGTAGCAAGCCGGGTAGACCTGCTGCGGCTAGGGGCCAGCGGCCATTCCTTCGGTGCCGTCACGACGCAAGGGCTCGCAGGCGAACGCTATCCCATGGTGGGCCTACGCTTTGCTGATCCACGCCCGCTCGCCTTCCTGGCCTTCAGCCCGTCCTTGCGTAACGACAGGGAAAGACGCCACAGCCAGATGATACGCCCCATGCTGCTGATTACCGGCACCGACGACCAGGATCCGCTGCACGCCGAACGTACTCCAGCCGATAGAGCCGCGCTGCTTGACCACCTTCCACCGGGCGACAAATACCGGCTGGTGCTGGATGGGGCCAACCATGCCTTTCTCGGTGGCCAGCAAAGGGGCAAGGTTAATGGCGATGCCACGGCCCAGCGCAAGCTGGTACAGGAGGCCAGCCTGCAATTCTGGCGTGCCTACCTGCTGAATGACACACAGGCACAGCAGTGGCTCAAGCAAGCTGCGCCCGGTACGACCCGGCAACTCAATGCCAGCTGGGCCACCCGCTGATGAAGGGCAGCACCCAGTCCAGGCACCGGGCGCTTGAACTCGCCTCAGCCGTGGGTTATATCTTGCTCCCGGCCAAGCACTGGCAACGACACCGCAACAGGAAAGCGCATGAGCAACCGCAGCCTGAACCTCGACGACACCCTGTACCAATACCTGTTGGACCATAGCCTACGCGAACACCCGGCCCAGCTCGGGCTGAGGGAAGCCACCCGTAGCCACCAAGCCGCGGGCATGCAAATATCGCCGGAGCAAGGCCAGTTCATGGCCATGCTGGTCAAGCTGCTGGGGGTACGGCGTGCCATTGAGATAGGCGTCTTCACCGGTTATAGCGCCCTCAGCGTCGCGCTCGCACTACCCGATGATGGCTACCTGCTGGCCTGCGACATCAGCGACGACTACACCCGCATCGGCAAGCCGTTCTGGCACGACGCCGGCATCAGCCACAAGATAGACCTGCAACTGGCGCCTGCGGTCGACACCCTGGATCAGCGCCTCCGTGCAGGCGAAGCCGGCCAGTACGACTTTGCCTTTATCGATGCCGACAAGGTCAGCTACGACGCCTATTACGAGCGCTGCCTGCAACTGCTGCGCCCTGGCGGTCTCATTGCCATCGACAATGTGCTGTGGAGCGGCGCCGTCGCGCAGCCATCGCAAGAGCCCGACACCCAGGCACTGCAAGCGCTTAACCGCAAACTGCACGCCGACACACGCATCGACCTTTCCATGCTGCCCCTGAGCGATGGACTGACACTAGCACGCAAGCGCTAACTACATTCCATGCAGACCGCAGCTATCCATGTACGGCCGGCCACGCTGGCAGACTGGCCCACACTCAAGACGCTACGGCTGGCCGCGCTGCTGGATGCACCTAAGGCTTTTGGCATCAGCCACGCCCAGGTCGCCAACGACAGTGACGAGCAATGGCAAGCCCGCGCCGGTGCACAGGCAGGTCCCACCTTCTTCCTGGCCTATGCCCATGAGCAAGCCATTGGCCTCGTCGGTGGCGTGGTGCATCCACAAAGCCAGGCATACCAACTGATCGCCATGTGGGTAGCCCCTGCAGCGCGCGGTAGCACAGCGGCCAGCAGCCTGGTTCAAGCCGTCATCAACCATGCCCGCCAGTTGGGTCACAGCAGGGTTGTACTCTCCGTTTCGCCCACCAACCAGCGCGCCTGCCAGCTCTACCAGCGCATGGGTTTCAGCTTTACCGAACAGACCGAAACCCTGGCCAGCCACCCCGAAATCACGGTGCACGTCATGGTCAGGGAGCACTAAGAGCCGCCACCAGGCATGCTCGAAGCAGCCTCAGCAACATCCGCCGGGGCCGGCAGCAACCTCCTGCGGCCCGCCCAGGCTACGACTATCGCCACGCAGATCAAGCCAGTCGCGACACCAAACGTCATCTGCATACCGGCCGCTACCGATACAGCGGAGGCCAGCGTGACATCGGTCGCCCTTGCCCCGTAAGCAAAAACAGCCCCCATCAACGAAGCGCCCGTAATCAAGCCCAGGTTGCGCGACAGGCTAAGCATGCCCGAGATGACACCTCGCTGGTCGGGCCTGGCATCCGCCGCCACCGCCGTATTGTTGGCAGTCTGGAATAAGGCATAGCTGGTCGTGATGATCACCAGCGGTACAACATAGGCAACGGCTCCCAAGGCCGGCGGCAGCAGCCACAGCATGCTACTGCCCACGGCCATGCCCGCCAGGCCCACCAGCGTCAGCGGCGGCGCACCCAAGCGATCCACCAGGCGACCGGCAGGCACCCCGCCAAGCGCCGCCGCCGCAGGCCCGGCCGACATGAGTAGCCCCACCAGCACCGCATCCAGCCCCAGCGTACGGGCCAGATAGAATGGCCCGACCACCAGTGTCGCCATGATCACCGAGGCCACCAGCGCGCTGGTGGTCAGGCCAGCGCTCAGCACGGGGTCACGGAACATGCCCAAGCGTATCAACGGCGACGCAACCCTGGTCTCCAGCCACACGAAAAAGCCACCCGCTACCAAGGCCAGCAGCAGCAGCCCGCCATTGCGCCAACCCGCCCCGCCCTGCCCTGCTGTCATGGCCAGCGCATAGGCCGCCAGCGTCACCGCCAGCAGCAACATGCCCCCAAAGTCGAAGTCACGCAGATTGGCTTTGGGGGCCAAGCCATCCCCCGGCAGGTAGCGATACGCCAGCAAACCGGCCAATACGCCCAAGGGCGGATTGAACCAGAACATCGCCCGCCACCCCAGCTCGGTTATTAGCAAGCCCCCCAGCGAAGGCCCGAGCGCCGTCCCGATGGCCGACATCGAACCCAAAAGCCCCATGGCACTGCCGCGCCTGTCCTTGGCTACGGCCTCGCCCACCAGGGCCAGGGCAAGCGCCATCATGATGGCCGCACCCAAGCCTTGCGCCACCCGTGCAGCAATCAAGGCCCCCAGCGTAGGCGCAGCACCACAAAGCGCCGAGGCCGTGGTGAACAGGCCTATCCCCACCAGCAATAGCCTCCGGCGACCGATGACGTCGCCCAGCCATCCAACGCTGACGATCAAGGTGGTAATGGCAATGAGATACGCCAGCACCACCCACTGCACCGCCTGGAAAGAAGCCTGGTAGGCCTGTGCCAACGTCGGCAAGCCCACACTGGCAATGCTGGTGCCCAACGAAGACAGCAACATCGCCAGCGCCAGACTAACCAGCGCCCAGTCCACCGCAGCCGGCCGATGCACAGCCGCCCCTACCGCATTACCTGCTTTTACCCTTGGTTTCATCATGAAAGCCGCCTCCGATTGCCACTCGCCATACACCGCGATCACAAGCAGAGACTAGCCCCCCGTCACTCATGGCGGAAGGCGCAGCATTTGCACTTTATTCATGCATACGACGCCACACCGTGTCTGTTCTGCGCTATCGTCAACCCATGTCCACGCCCGATCTCAACCTGCTCACCACGCTCGATGTCTTGCTGGCGGAAGGCAGTGTCGCCCGCGCCGCACGCCGCCTGCGGCTCAGCCCCTCGGCCATGAGCCGAGCCTTGGCACGATTGCGCGAAACCACTGGCGACCCCCTGCTGGTTCGTGCCGGGCGCGGCCTGGTGCCAACACCAAGGGCGATCGAACTGCGCGAGCGCGTCAGCCAGCTGGTGCAGGATGCGCAAGCCGTATTGCGGCCGGCCGAGCAGCCCGATCTCAGACAGTTGGTACGCACCTTCACCCTGCGCACGCGCGACGGGTTCGCCGAGAATTTCGGCCCAGCACTCATGGCCCGCATCGCCGCTGAGGCGCCCGGCGTACGCCTGTGCTTCATGCAGAAAACAAGCAAGGACAATGCACCACTGCGCGACGGCAGCGTCGATCTCGAGACGGGTGTGATAGGCGAGGCCACCGGCCCGGAGCTGAAAGTCCAGACCCTGTTCCGTGATCGCTTCATCGGGGTTGTCCGTGCGGGGCATCCGCTAAGCCAAACCGAGCCGACCGCAGCGCTTTATGCTGCCGGCAGGCACATCGGTATCTCGCGGCAAGGGCGGGAACAAGGCCCTATCGATGCAGCGCTGGCATCACTGGGGCTGGAACGCCAGGTCGTCACCATAGTCAGCGGTTTTTCCACCGCCTTGGCACTGGCGCGTCATGCCGACCTGATCGCCAGCGTGCCCGAACGCCATACCGGCAATCTGCGTGCGGGCATGCACAGCTTCGCACTACCCATCGCCCTGCCCGAGCTCACCATCTCGCTGATCTGGCACCCCAGGCTACAGGCCGACCCCGCCCACCGCTGGTTGCGCGAATGCGTGCTGGCCGTGTGCACGGCAGAGCTCGGCAGCACCGGCATACGCTGATACCGCCAGAGACAAGGTCACAACGGCTCGCCCGCCTGCAGGATGGCACGCACCTGCTCGTAGACCTTGAGCCGGGCATAGTCGGCCTCGGTAGGCTGGCTGATGCGGCCTAGATCCATATTGTCCGCCACGTCGGCCAGCTTTACCCGCCGCGCAATGGGGTTAGCGGCCGCTCTATGCGCCGCCGCAATACGCGACTCCCCCTCGGTTTTGGTCAAGGCCATCACCGCGTCCAGCACGGCTTGCGGAAAGCCAGCCAAGGCCAGCTCCTCCAGCGTGACCGCCGTATCCTCAATCACATCATGCAGCACAGCCGCCATGCGCTCGTCAGCCGTCGTCACCGCCAGCATCAGACGTAAGGGGTGCAGTATATAAGGCTGCCCCGCCTTATCAACCTGGCCCTGGTGTGCCGTCGCCGCAATGGCAATCGCCCGTTCAAGGGTAGACATATCAATCCTTCCTGCTCACAAGAATTCCGGTCGCGCCGCTAAGGGCCTGCCTCTACCTGAGTTTAATCGCACCACCGGCAATCACAATGCCAGTGCCCACGCTGCCGCCAGCCGGATACCCACACATGCGCTATACCTCAATCTGCCGCCCCTGTTCGGCACCCATACATTCAAGGAGTCGAGGAAATCATGAAGATCACCCCCTGCCTGCTGGCAGCCGCCCTCTTGGCCTGCACCAGCGCATCCGCAGAAGAAACCCACTGGAGCTACCACGGGAAACACGGCCCCAAGCATTGGGGCGGCCTCTGCAACAGCGGTCACGAACAATCACCCGTCAATATCGACACCGCCCGCGTAGAGCACGCCTTATTACCTGATATCGAATTCAACTACCACGACAGCAGCACGCAAGTCGTCAACAATGGCCACACCGTCCAGCTCAACTACGATAGTGGCAGCAGCATACGGCTGGGTCAGGACGAATATCGCCTGTTGCAGTTCCACTTCCACACACCTGCCGAAGAAACCGTCAACGGCCAGCGCTACGACCTGGTTGCCCACCTGGTGCACAAGAATGACGCGGGCCAGTTGGCAGTCGTTGCCGTCCTGCTCAATACCGGCAAAGAAAATGCCTTCCTCAAACAGTTCTGGCACAAGATTCCACCGCCCAAAGAGACCGCCACAGACGACAGCCGCATCAATGTCGCGAGGCTGCTGCCCGCCATAACCCGCTATTACACCCTGCCAGGGTCATTGACCACCCCAGCCTGCAGCGAAGGCGTGCGTTGGCTGATATTGAAGGTGCCGGGCAGCCTGTCACGACAGCAACTGGCTGACTTCAAAAAACACTACAAGATGAATGCCAGGCCCGTTCAAGCCCTGAACCAGCGCACCATCCAGGTCGGCTGGTAACCCCCCGGGCGGGCCCGTTTGCCCGCCCACCTCTCTCGCGCAAACACGAAACGTACATTTCGTACGAATATTTGACATTAAGTACATTATTACGTACAATCTGTTCATCGATGTCGCCATGTCATCGCGCAACAAACTCCTCGTAGCCGCAGCACCGTAGTCTGGTGTACCACCTAAAGCGGCAGGCGTACCGACACAAAGGCGGATGGGGAAGGTGGGGGATTCACACGCTCCATATGTACGCTTTTTTGAACATGTTTTGAACGCATATCGTACAAGCGCCATCGGTCGCTAAACACCGTGCAGCCTGAGCTGCGTGTCGCCGGCCACACCTTGCCGGCAAACCAGAACGCGTGCCAGGCGCGCAGTCCGGTTTTCTGGCAAGTGCACCCTACAGCGGCCGACGCCCTCAGCGAGTGCCTTGCCCTTGCAAGGCCTGGCGTGCAACTGGCACGCCAGGCCCAGGTAGGCCCCCATCAAGACGGAGATATCCATGTCAGCCCTCAGCCACATTGCCCGCAGCCTGATCGAAGCCACCGCCGAGCTGGAAGCCGACAACCGCCTGGCAGAGCTACGCCACATCGCCAGACTGGCCAGCCAGCAACTGGGCCTGCAGCACGCCGAAATCGAACGTCTCAATCAAGCCATGAAAGGCATGGGACCGCTGGATGCCGGCATGCCCGCCCTGGATCAGGCCCTCCGCACCGCCCGCAACGAAGCCAGCCGCCTGCAAAGGCTCTATGGCAGTGCCACCGCCAAGGCCGATCGCTACCAGCGCGAAGTCTGGCAACCGCTGTTTCTCGGCACAGGTGCCACCAGTAGGCAAGCCAGCTGCCACGCTAGCATCGCCTTGGAACAACAGCGCGCCCACCAGCAGGGCGATATGTACCTGAGCGGCGACTGAGCGCCTGTTCACCCCATGGTGCCAGCCATGAACTTAAGCCTTTATCAAGCGCAGCCAATTCAAAAGTGGCGACGAGCGTCAGCGATTCATCACAGGCCCTTGAACCAACCCACACTCACAACGGAAGAGGAGAAATGAATGCCCGCATGGCTAGATAAACAATCCCACCCCCCTCCCCCCAAAGCCGCGTCCAACGCGGCTTTTTCTTTGCCCCCACCCGCCAGGCACACACCAGGGCGGGAGGAAGAAGGCTTCTGGATCGGCGGGGCCCGTGATCTAGCAGGCGCATGGACCATAGGCTCCAACGGCCTGCTTCATGGCGCCGGCTGGCTGGTCGGCAAGCTCGGGGCCGACGAAGTCGGCGCCGACATGATGGAGATGGGACGCAGCGGCATGCAGTATGGCGAGGCCCTGCTCAGCGACCTGGGCTACAACGCCATGCAGTCCGATGAACTCAGCCTCCACAAGCTGGGCCTGGCCGGTGTGCAGTCGCTGCCCGGCATGGCAGTGGGCGGCGCCGTCGCGGCCCCCATTACCCTCACCGCCCGGGTAGGCGGTACGGCACTGGCAGCGCGCACACTTGCCTCACAAGGCGCCCTGGGCAAGGCCGCAGCGCGCATCCTGCAGCTACCCAAAGGTGCGGAGCTGGCCAAGGCCTTGCCCGCCGTGGTCGGCAACAGCGTAGCCGAAGGCAGCCTGGCGGCCATGCAAAGCGGCGCCGAGGCCTACGACGAAATCATGCAGGCCGACCCATCCCAGCTCGATCAATCACCGCAATTCCAAAAGCTGCTGCAAACCCTGGGCAGCGCCGACAAAGCGCGCGCCGCCATGGCAGACAGCTATGCCACCCATGTTGCATGGCGTACCGGCCTGAGCACCGGTGCCCTCAGCGGCCTGTTCGGCACCACGGCACTCGTCAGGCAAGGCGAGAAGGTACTGGGCCGGCAGACTGCCGTACAGGCACTAGCCCGGGTAAGCCGCGAGCTGGTACAGGAGTCGGCAGAAGAAGCCGTCCAGAGCGGCGCGGAGCAACTGGCCAAGAATCACGCCCGCCAACAGGTCATCGACCCCAAGCAGTCGCTGCTGCAAGGCGTTGCCAAGGCCGCCCTGGAGGGCGCAGCAACAGCGGGCCTGCTCGGTACAGCCAGCCGTGGCGCCAGCAAGCTAGGCGGCGTGGCTGCGACCGCCATCCATACCCCAGCACCAAGGGCGGCCAACACTGTCACCCACCCTGCTGCTGCAGACCAGGAAAGCCAGGCCACCACCGAACGTCGCGCGCCTGAAGCCACCAGCGCCACCGCCGGCCAGATTCCTGACCACAGCCGTACCTCAGACACGCAAGCAGCAACTGCTGGCAATACAAAGGCCACTTTCTCCCGCACCCAAGCGACGCCTCCAAGCGAGGCGGAATCACCCGCAGCCACCACACCCAGCGCCCGGGCAACCACGGCCGATCGTAACACTGGACAAGTTGCCGCCGCCGCCCGCCATGGGCCACAGCGCCACGTCACGGTGGAGGAAAGCGCCAAACCTCCCGCCGCAAGCGAGGACGCACCCGCCCAATCCCTCACCCCACAAGCCGCTCAGCCCCACCCTGCCGATCCCGTCACCCAACCGACGGCAGAAGACACATCCAGCCCAGCCCCACTCCACACCAGTGACAGCAGCAACGCCCCTCAGCTGCTCCCGCAGACCTCGCTGAACAAGGATGGCACCCTGCTGCTGCATGGCGAAAAGGCCCAGCTGCAAGCGCTGATGACCAGCCTGAATCTCCAGCACATCCGCTCGCAACCCCACACCGATGGCTTACTGATAGGCCGCAAGCAGGTAGCGCTGGTACAGCAGACACTGCTACAGATGCAGCAACGGCCCACCCAGCCCAAGCCGCCACCGCGCCCACCGCGCCCACCGCGCCCACCGGGCCAGCCGGCCGGCCCGGCGCTACCCGATACACTCGACACCCCCACCCAGGCCACCGTGGACGCCGCCTGGCAGACGCTGCATCAGCACGACGAACTGCGCAAAGCCCATGACTACATCCAAGAACAGGAACAAGCCGGCGACCTTGCCATCGCCGCCCTGGCACGCAGTATCGACACCAACCAGCCTGGCCTCACCGGCACCGCGCGCAGTGCCGCCATCCTGGCACTGGCCGCCCGTGGCGACATCGACTACAAGGAGGACCTAGGCAAGCATGCACTGAACCTGGCAAATCGCACCCGGCTGGCGCTGAGAGAAGCCGGCATCAGCAATCGCTGGGTAGGCAGCCACAAGAACGCCGACATACTGCAGGCGCTGAACCAGCAACACGCCGCCCCCACGCCAGCGCAACTGATCACCAGACCAGAATCCCCGCCGGCCAACCAGCACATCTATATCCAGAATTTCAACGAATACATCGCCGTCAGCAAACAGCCCTTGCAGCCCAATACCATCTATCACTTCGATGGCATGGAATTCGAAACCGATCATCTAGGCCGTTCGGTCAGCACCCGGGGTAAGGTCGACGTGAAAAAGCGCGGCAGGCGCATGAAGGTCTTGGACCGCCTACTGGGCAAGGTCAAGGAGGCGGACAGCCATGATGTCGGATTCCACCGTGGCGGCGATGCCCTCGGCTTCCCCGGTGGCCCGCTCAATGTCGTGCCCGGCAATGGCAAGCCAGATCAGAAGCAATTTCCCAACAAGAAGAACCTGAACCAAGGCCCTTACAAGCAGCTGGAGCTGGAACTAGCCAGGCTGGCCAAGGCTGGCAAGCAGGTGCATTGCAACTTCAGCATGGAGTTCGATAGCGACAACCTTCAAGGGAGGCCAGATCGCTTCGTGGTAAGCTATCAGGTAGACGGTGGACCCGCGATCACGCACTATTTCCTGAATCAACCAGGAGGATAAAGCACTGATGGAAAACGAGATTTTTCAAGACATTACCGACCTGGTGCTGGACGCCATCGACGCCCAGGGAAAAGATTGGCATGCCTTCGTCCTCAACTACCGGGTCGACGATCAGCAGAGCGATTGCGTCAACACCTTCATTACCCAGGAACAAGGGCAGTGGAAGGAAATATCCCTGCCCCCTATCAAAGGCCTGGATCAATCCCTGCGCAAACTCCGCACCCTGCAGTCACAAGGCGGCCGCTCGCCCTTCACCAGTTGCAACCTGCATGTCACGATAGACGGCGACTTCAACACCCAGTACGGCTACGACCCCATAGACTGGGAAAAGCGCCTGGGCTGGAACTTCGATATCCCCAATCGCTAGTCCCCTGCCTCAACGGCCAGCCTATTGATCATCGGTAGTTCGCACACCCGGCACGGTCGGGTGTGCCTCCTGTTGCCAGCTCCACACCTTACCCCAACAGGGTAACGACTTAATGTTGAAGAAATCACTCTGGATAGGCCTTGCTGCCCTGCTGCTCCTCAGCCTGGCCCTGTTCGCGTTCCGCACTACCCAGCCGGCCAATACCCAACCCAGGCCGACCGCGCCCTCGACCCCCACGGTGGCATCAGCACAAGCCGGCACCAGCCTGTTCGACCGCGCCCAGCCAAGCGCCAACGCGACAGCGATCGCTGCCGGCTATAGCCTGCAGACTACCGACGATGTCTACAGCGAGTTCCTCAAGTATCGGAATGACCCCAGCCCCGATGGTCCGGCCTTCGCCCTGAAGGCCTTGTATATGTGCCAACTGTTCTCTACACAGAAGTCCCGCCAGACCATCAGGGAGGCGGAAAAAGGCTACTTTAGCCCCAGCTTTCGCCGGATCATCGATCGTTGCCAGGGCTTTCTGAACATCCCCACGGCAGAATGGAAAAAATTAGCCCGTGCGCTGGAGGCCGAGGCCATCAAGCGTGCAGGGCCTGCTTCACTGGCGCAGCGAGCATTTTCACTACCCGCTGGTGCCCCACAGGTACGGCAGGAACTGGCAGGCATGGTGCAGCAAGGCAATCTGGTCGGGCTAGAGGCGTTCTCGGGTAGCGGTGCCGATCAACACCTCGGCTACCTGCTGAATGGCGAGACCATGGGCATGGAACCCTATGAGGCCAATCATATGCTCTTCCTCGCCCTCCGCTACGCCATCTGCGATGCTGGCATGCCCTGCGGGCCGGAAAGCCCCATAGGCGCCCTCCGCTGCCAACTCACGGAATCCCTGCTGGCGATTAACCCACAATCCACCCTCCGCTGCACCACCGGGCCAGATGCCTTGCCGGCCTACAACGCCTACGGCTCCTCCATGAGCGATATGACACCCACCCAGCAGCAATTCATCACGCACTGGCGCAAGCAGTTCAACCACGCCATCAATAACCGAGACCCCAGCCTGTTTGCCGCCAGATAAGACCGGCGCAACCTGGCTTGGCTAGGCGGCTCCTTATCACTTGCAACAAGATCAGGGACCGCCGCCTAGCCGGCGTCCCTCAGAACACAAAATGAAAAAATCCCACTGGATAGGCCTTGCCGCCCTACTTCTACTCGCCTTGGCAGTGCTTGTCCCCAGCCAATCCGCGCAGTCTATTTCTCTATCTGCTCCGCCCACCGCAGCTAACCCTTCTGCGGTTCCGGTTCAGCCTCAGGCAGGCTTGTTTGACCGCAGCACGCCAATAGCGGCCCGGCCGACCAATCCGGTCCATGGCCTCCACACCGCGACGGACATCTACAGCGAATTTCTCAAGTACCGAGACGATCCCGGCCCCGATGCCCCTGCGTTCGCGAAAATGGCCATGGATATGTGTGCCATTTTCTATTCACCGGATACACGCGATAGCTTCAGCAAGCCCGGCAACATACCGGGCAATGGGGCCAACAGCCGCCTGCTACTCGATCGCTGCCGTGGCTTCCTCAACCTATCCAGCACAGAGTGGCCCAAGGTTTACCAGGAACTGGCAGCCGCTGCCATCAAGCGCGGCGGCCCGGCATCTCTGATGATGCGAGCCAACGCATTGGGTTATGACACCGCGAGAATCAACCTGGAACTGATGGATATGATCAAGCAAGGCAACCGAGCCGGACTGGAAGTGTTTGCCTTCAACGTCACCCCAGAACAGCTTACCTATTTGCTGCATGATGGCACCAAGGGCATATCCACCATAGAGGCCACGGAAATGCGCCACATCGCGCTGGCTTATGCATTATGTGATGCCGGCCTCCCCTGCGGGCAGGGTAGCTATATGCATGCAGTAAAGTGCTACACAGGGGAATTAATGAACTCTGGGGGTATCAATACCACCTCCCGTTGTAACAACAAACCCGATCCACTCCCCCTCTACAGTTTCTGGGGGGCTTCTATGAACGACCTGCCGCCAGCCCAGCAGCAGCTCATCCTGCACTGGCGCGAGCAGTACAGCCACGCCATCAGCAACCGGGATCCCAGCCTATTTACCGACGATGGGCGGTCCAAGGTGCTTCCAAAACCCTTGGCTCTCCAGCAAGACGGGGCATGAGTGCCCCCTTTCTACCTTGCAAAGCTTGCCAGCCAAGGGGGCGTTTTTTGCGGGCAATCTCGTATCACAACGAAGGTGCCGCATATCAAAACTCCCTTGTCCACACCTTGGGGTGCGACTACCCCCGCCGCACCCACAGGCGATAGTCCCTCGGGGTCATGCCCGTCAGTTGCCGGAACTGCTTGGATAGCGCGCTCTGGTCACAGAAGCCGCAATCCAGCGCGATATCCGAGATAGCCGCCTGGCTCTGCGCCAGCTGGCGGGCGGCCGCATCGATGCGCAGCTTGGTCAGGAACTGCCCGGCGCTGAGCTGGAATATCTTCTTCATGCGCCGCTCAAACTGCGCCAGCGAGATACCCGCCATCTCGGCCAGCGCCTCCACTGACTGTGGCTGGGCATAGCAGGCCAGCATATGGTCCACCGCCTCTGCCATGCGGGCATCCACGATGCCGGCCCGGCTGGGCTCCAGTAGATCGCGTGACAAACAGGCCAGGCCGATGATGCTGCCCTGCGCATCGAGCAAGGGGGTCTTGTTGCTGAGACACCAGCCTGGCTCGCGGTTGTTGAACAGGGTCAGGTCCAGGTTGTCGACTATGGGCAGGCCAGTGCGGAACAACTGCTCATCCTGTTCGGCATAGCGGTCTGCCATATGGGGCGGGAACAACTCATGCGCCGTTCGCCCCACCGCCTCATGCTTGCCCGCCAGGCCGCAGCGCTCCGCACAGGCCTGGCTCATGGTGATGTAGCGTCCGGCACGATCCTTTACTGAAAACACCATGTCCGGCATACGGTCAAACAAGGCTTCCACAAACAGCGGCTGAGCCAGGCAGCTGACAAAGTCCTCGCGCCAGGCCTTGAGCGTGCTATCCATCCGATTTGTTCCCATCTCTATCGCATTTGCCAAAAACGGGCCTTTTTACGCGCTGATCACACAAGATCGCATCGGCCTCTAGAAACTAGCATGACGGCATTCCCAATCAACGGGCAAGCCTCATGTCTCAAATGCAGCAAATCCAGATCATCGACTCCCACACTGGCGGCGAGCCGACCCGCGTCGTCATCAGCGGCGGCCCACGCCTGGGCCACGGCACCCTGGCCGAACGGCGCGCCCGTTTCGGTAGTGAATTCGATCACTACCGCTCCGCGATATGCAATGAACCACGCGGCAGCGACCCGGTGGTCGGCGCCTTGCTGTGCGAACCGCGCGACCCCAGCTGCGTGGCGGGCGTCATCTTCTTCAACAACGTCGGCACCATAGGCATGTGCGGCCACGGCACCATAGGCCTGGTCGTCACCCTGGCCCACCTGGGCCGCATAGGCGAGGGCACCCACCGTATCGAAACCCCGGTAGGCGTGGTTGAAGCCACCCTGCAACGCGGCAACCGGGTCAGCCTGCGCAATGTTGCCAGCTACCGCAGCGCCGCCCAGGTGGCCGTCGAAGTACCCGGCTATGGTCGCATGCACGGGGATATCGCCTGGGGCGGCAACTGGTTCTTCCTGGTCAGCGATCACGGCCTGCAAGTCCAGTCCGACAATATTGCCCAGCTGACCGACTGCAGCGTCCGCCTGCGTGCCGTGCTGGATCAGGCCGGCATACGTGGCGACGATGGCAGCGAGATCGACCATATCGAGCTGTTCGGCCCCAGTAGCGTGGCCGACTCCCGCAGCTTCGTACTTTGCCCCGGCCTCGCCTACGACCGTTCCCCCTGCGGCACCGGCACCAGCGCCAAACTTGCCTGCCTGGCCGCCGACGGCAAGCTGGCTGCAGGCCAGATCTGGTGGCAGGAAAGCATCATAGGCAGCGTGTTCGAAGCGCAATACGAGCAGGCCGACGGCCAGCTCTACCCCCGCATCACCGGCACTGCCTATGTCAACGGCGCCACCACCCTGATGATAGACCCGCAAGACCCGTTCGCCTGGGGCATACGCAGCGAGGCCATGGCGTGAATCCCGTCATGCACGGCGACGTGCTGATCATCGGTGCCGGCATCATAGGCAGCGCGCTGGCCGAGCAATGTGCCCGGCGCGGACTGCGGGTCGCCGTTGCCGAGGCCGCCATCCCGGCAGCCGGCACCTCAGCCGCCGGCATGGGCCACCTGGTGGTGCTGGACGACAACCCTGCCGAGCTGGCACTGAGCCGTGACGGCCTGGCACGCTGGCAAGCCCGCCGCCATGAGCTGCCAGCCAATGCCGAGTACCGCGCCTGCGGCACCCTCTGGCTGGCGCGCGACGAGGCCGAGATGCAGGAGGCCGAGCGCAAGCAGGCCGGCTACCAGCAGCACGGTCTCAGCAGCAACCTGCTGCCCGCCACCGCCCTGCGCAAGCTGGAACCCGCCCTGGCGCCCAACTTGGCCGGCGCCCTGCAGGTTCCCGACGATGCCGTGCTCTACCCCCCAGTCGCCAGCCGCTGGTTGCTGCAAAACGCCCAGGCCCTGGGGGCGCAGCTCTGGTGCAAGGCCCAGGTCAGCAGCGTGGACGACGAAGGCGTCGCCCGCCTGGCCGATGGTCGGCTGCTGCGCGCCCGCCATATCGTCATCGCCGCCGGCAATGCCAGCGCCACGCTCCTGCCCGGCCTGCCACTCAAGCCGCGCAAAGGCCAGTTGCTGATCACCGAGCGCTATCCGCAACGCATCCGCCACCAACTGGTGGAACTGGGCTATATCCGCTCTGCCCACGCCAGCGATGGCGATTCCGTCGCATTCAATGTCCAGCCCCGCGCCACCGGCCAGTTGCTGATTGGTTCGTCCCGCCAGTTTCACGATACCGACCCCGCGATCAACTGGCCGCTGCTACAGGCCATGCTCAGCCGCGCGCTGGAATACCTGCCCAGCCTGCGCCAGTTGCAAGCCCTGCGCAGCTGGGCGGGGTTCCGGCCCGCCACGCCAGACAAACTGCCCCTGTTGGGCAAGGTGCCCGGCCACAGCCGACTCTGGCTGGCCACTGGCCACGAGGGTCTGGGCATCACCACCGCGCTTGCCAGCGCCCATCTGCTGGCCGATCTGCTGTGCGAACAGGCACCCGCCCTCGATCCCACCCCCTACAACCCCGCCCGCTTCGGCCCCTGGAGCCTGGCCGATCAGCACCACCCGGTGGGAGTCGCCGCATGAAGGTGCAACTGTTTATCGATGGCCAGGCCCACCTTGCCACCCTGGGCAGCAATCTGGCCGCCGCCCTGGCGGGCCTGCCCGGCCGCTGCTCGGTCAGTGGCCAGCCGCGTGCCGCCCTGTGCGGCATGGGCGTGTGCTTCGAATGCCGGGTCACCATCGATGGTCAGCCGCACCAGCGTGCCTGCCAACGGGTGGTATACGAAGGCATGGAGGTAGCGCGTGAGCTCTGAGCTGCATACCGACATCGCCATCATCGGCGCCGGTCCTGCCGGCATGGCTGCCGCCATCGCCGCCTGCGCCCAGGGCGCCCACGTCACCCTGGTGGACGACAACCCACGCCCTGGCGGGCAGATCTGGCGTGGCGGCCCGAGCCAGGCGCCGGCCTCGGCCAGCAGCACCTTCCGCCAGCTGGCCGACAGCCAGGCGCGCCTGCTCAGCGGCTTCCGCGTCGCAGCCATACCCGCCCCCGGCCAGTTGCTGCTGGAAGACCCCCACCGCGCCCAGGTATTGCGCTACGGCAAGCTCATCATCGCCAGCGGCGCCCGCGAACGACTGTTGCCCTTCCCCGGCTGGACACTGCCAGGCGTTACGGGCGCAGGCGGGCTGCAAGCCCTGGTCAAGGGCGGGCTGGATGTCCGCGACCAGCACATCGTGTTGGCCGGCACCGGCCCCTTGCTGCTGGCCAGCGCAGCCACCCTGCGCGCCGCCGGTGCCCAGGTGCTGCTGATTGCCGAGCAGGCACCCTGGTCGCAGCTGGCCCGCTTTGGCTGGGCCCTCAAGGCCTATCCGGCCAAGCTGGCCCAGGCCGCCTCGTTGGCCTGGCAGTTGGGCGGCGTGCCCTATCACCATGCCAGCCATGTACTGGCCGCGCTAGGCCAAACCCGGCTGGAAGGAGTGCAGCTGCAACTGGGCGCCCGCACCCTCACCCTGCCGTGCGACTGGCTGGGCGTGGGCTATGGCCTGCTGCCGAATACCGAACTGCTACGTGCCTTGCACTGCCAGATCAGCCAGGGCGCCGCCGAAGTCGATGCCCTGATGCAGACCTCGCAAGCCGGCATCTATGCCGTAGGCGAGGCCACCGGCATCGGTGGCGTCGATAAAGCCCTGCTGGAAGGCCGCATTGCCGGGCTGGCCGCCACCGGCGCCGTCGCCGCCGCCCAGGCGCTGGCCCCAAGGCGCAAACGGCAGCTAGCGTTTGCCGCACTGCTGGACAAACACTTCGCCCTGCAACCCGCCATCACCCAACTGGCCCAGCCCGACACCCTGGTATGCCGCTGCGAGGACGTCAGCCACGCCAGCCTGCAGCTGTTCGACAGCTGGCGCGAGGCCAAGCTGCAGACCCGCTGCGGCATGGGTGCCTGCCAGGGCCGTATCTGTGGTGCTGCCTGCGAGTCCCTCTATGGCTGGCAAGGCAGCGGCGACCGCCCCCCCTTACTCCCCACCCGGCTCGGCAGCCTGCTTGAGCCTACCCTAGCAAAGGCAAATCCCACATGAGTATCCGTTTCGAAGGCGTCATGCCTGCCATCACCACGCCGTTCGCAGCCGACCTGAGCGTAGATCACGAAGCCCTGACCCAGACCGTCCAATGGCTGGCCGGCCATGGCTGCAGCGGCATCGTGCCCTGTGGTTCGCTGGGCGAAGGCGCCACCCTGGAGTTCGACGAAAAGGTCGCCCTGATCGAAACCTGCGCCCGCGCCGTCGACATCCCCGTCATCCCCGGCATCGCCGCCCTCTCCACCCACGAGGCCGTCAAGCTGGCCAAGGCCGCAGCCCACCATGGCGCCAAGGGTCTGATGGTGCTGCCACCCTATGTCTACAGCAGCGACTGGCGCGAGATGAAGGCTCACCTGGCCGCCGTCATCCAGGCCACGCCCTTGCCCTGCATCATTTACAACAACCCGGTTGCCTACAAGACCGACTTCAAGCCCGAGCAGATCCTCGAACTGGCCAACGAGTTCGACAACGTCAAGGCCGTGAAGGAGTCCTCCACCGACGTCCGCCGCATCACCGCCATCAAGGCACTGGCCGGAGATCGCCTGGCCCTGGGCGTGGGTGTCGATGATGTCCTGGTGGAAGGTGTTGCCGCCGGTGCCCAGTTCTGGATCGCCGGCCTGGTCGATGCCCTGCCGGCCGAATCGGTGCGCCTGTTCGAACTGGCCCGCGCAGGCCGCTACGAAGAAGCCGCCCGCCTTTACGCTTGGTTCCTGCCCTTGCTGCGGCTCGATACCGTGCCCAAGTTCGTACAGCTGATCAAACTGGTGCAAGAAAAACTGGGGGTCTGCCACCACCGCGTCCGCGGCCCGCGCCTGGCCCTGGAAGGCGCCGAGTTGGCCGAAGCCGAAGCCATCATCCAGCACGCGCTTGCCACGCGCCCAGCCCTATGAGCAACGCCCCCTTGCTACAAGGCTTGTCGCTGATCGGCTACGACCACGGCAGCCCCAGCGACAGCCGCTTTCAGGCCAGCAACCCGGCCACCGGCGAGCTGCTGCCCCAGCACTTCCACGCCGCTCACCCCTCGGAACTGGACCGGGCGGTGACCCTGGCGCAGCAGGCCGCACCTGCCTACGCTGCCCTGGGCGGTAGCCTGCATGGCGCCTTCCTGCGCGGCATCGCCGAGCGGCTGGAGGCACTGGCCGATGAATTGGCCGAGCTGGTGCCACAGGAGACCGGCCTGCCCGAGGCACGGGTGCGCGGCGAGTTGGCACGCACCACAGGTCAATTGCGGCTATTTGCCCAACTGGCCGAGCAGGGTGATTGGGTCGATGCACGGCTGGACAGCGCACAAGCCCAGCGCCTGCCGCAGCCCCGGCCCGAGCTGCGCTCCATGCTGCAGCCCTTGGGGCCAGTCGCGGTATTCGGCGCCAGCAACTTCCCGCTGGCCTTCTCGGTGGCCGGTGGCGATACCGCCTCGGCCCTGGCCGCCGGCTGCCCGGTCGTGGTCAAGGCCCACCCAGCCCATCCGGCTACCAGCGAGCGGATTGGCCTGGCCATCATCGAAGCCGCCCGGGCGCTCGATCTGCCCGAAGGCGTCTTCTCGCTGCTGTTCGACGCCGGCATCAGCATCGGCCAGGCCCTGGTCAAGCACCCCGGCATACAGGCAGTCGGCTTCACCGGCTCCCTGCGGGCCGGCCGGGCGCTGATGGATGCCGCCGCCGCCCGCCCGCACCCCATACCGGTGTATGCCGAAATGGGCAGCAGCAATCCGGTGATCGTCCTGCCCCAATCGCTCAGCCGCCATGCCGAGTCCATCGCCGATGGCCTGGCCGCCTCGGTCACCCTGGGCAACGGCCAGTTCTGCACCTGTCCCGGCCTGGTCCTGGCGGTGGAGGGCGAGGGCTACCAGCGCCTGCGAGATCGCCTCACCCTGCAACTGGCCAAGGTGCAGGCAGCCCCCATGCTCAGCGCCGCCATCGCCGCCAGCTTTCATGATGCGCTGGCCACCCGGGCCCGCCAGGAAGGCGTCGTGCAACTGCTGTGCAATACCCCAGGCCCCCACCGTACCGGCCCCGCCCTGCTGGAGACCGATGCGGATCGCGTACTGGCCCAGCCGGCCTTGACCCACGAGGTCTTTGGCCCGGTCACCGTGCTGGTGCGCTGCGCCAACCCGGCCGAACTGATGCAGGTGCTGCACAGCCTGGATGGACAACTGACCGCCACACTCCATGCCGAGACGACCGAGCTTGCCGCCTGGCCGGGCCTGCCAGCCCTGTTGGCCAGCAAGGCGGGCCGCGTGCTGTTCGGCGGCTATCCCACCGGGGTCGAGGTCTGTCATGCCATGGTGCATGGCGGCCCCTACCCAGCCGCATCCGATAGCCGCAGCACCTCGGTCGGTGCCGCCTCCCTGCTGCGCTTCGCCCGCCCAATCTGCTACCAGAACTGGCCTGATGAGCTGCTGCCTGCTGCCCTGCAAGCCGCCAATCCGTTGGGCCTGATGCGCATGGTGGACGGCCAATACCGCCGGGATGGGGGATGAGTCACCCGTCTCCAACATAAAGGGGCTGGCCCGCCCAGCCAGCCCGACAAGCGCGGCAGCACCGCGGCAGATACCGAGGAAGCCAGCGGGCCGGCTCGCCGGCCCACGCAGCAACACCACCAAGAAGAGAGGACAACATGCCACACCCTGCACCCAAGCAATGCGCCCTGATCCTGGCCAGCGCCCTGCTCGCCTCATCAGTTGCCGCTGCCGGCCCCACTACGGTCAAACTGGGCTTCGCCGCCCCGCTCACTGGCCCGCAAGCGCACTACGGTGCCGACATGAAGGCCGGCATCGTGCTGGCGCTGGAAGACATCAACAAGCAAGCCCCCGTCATCGGCGGCTCGCCGGTGAAGTTCGAGCTAATGACCGAAGACGATCAGGCCGACCCCAAGTCCGCCACCAGCGTGGCGCAGCGCTTCGTCGATGCCAAGGTCAGCGGCATCATCGGCCACTTCAACTCCGGCACCTCCATCCCGGCCTCCAAGGTTTACGCCGACGCCGGCATTCCGCAGATTGCCATGGCGACCGCCCCGACCTACACCGCCCAAGGCTTCAAGACCACCTTCCGCGCCATGACCAGCGACACTCAGCAGGGCAGCGTCATGGGCGGCTTTGTCGTCAAGAAGCTGGGGCTCAAGACCATCGCCATCATCGATGACCGCACCGCCTATGGCCAAGGGCTGGCCGACCAGTTCGAGAAAGCCGCCAAGGCTGCCGGCGGCGTGGTGGTACAGCGCGAATACACCACCGACAAGGCTACCGACTTCTCCAGCATCCTCACCAATATCAAGGCCAAGCAGCCGGCGGCCATCTTCTACGGTGGTGCCGATGCCCAGTCCGCCCCGCTGACCCTGCAGATGCGTCGCCTGGGCATCAAGGCGCAGCTGATTTCCGGCGAAATGACCCGCACCGACAACTACCTCAAGCTGACGGGCGACGCTGGCGACGGCGTCATCGCCTCGCTGGCTGGCCTGCCGGTAGAGAAGACACCGGGCGCATCCGAGCTGGTGGCACGGGTCAAGGCACGCTTCGGCGCCGCCGATTTCTACGCCCCCTATTCCTACGACGCCACCATGGTGATGTTCAAGGCCATGAAGGCCGCCAACTCCACCGCCCCCGCCCGCTACCTGCCCTTCCTGGCCAAGACCCGCCATGCCGGCGTCAGCTCGCCCAATATCGCCTACGACGCCCGTGGCGATCTCAAGTTTGGCGACATCACCGTCTACAAGGCCCAGAAAGGCAAGTGGACGGTGCTGGAAACCGTCAGCGGCAGCTGAGCCTCACCTGCCCACCCCGTTTCGGCATCCTCACGGGCTGGCCGCTATCGCTCCGTAGCGTCTTGCCCACCGTGCAGGGTTGACCCCTCCCTGCGCGGTCGCCGACTTGCGGCGGGTCCACAAGGCCCGCCGCACCTTTTTATTCTAGCGAGACCCCGATGAACGCCCCGCTCCACACCGCCACCCAGCACCTTGCCAACCTGCGTCAAGCCATGCAGGCAAACGGCCTGCACGCCTGTATCGTGCCCTCGGCCGATCCTCATCTGTCCGAATACCTGCCCACCCGCTGGCAGGGCCGCCGCTGGCTCAGCGGCTTCCAGGGCTCGGTCGGCACCCTCATCGTCACCGCCGAT
This sequence comes from Chitinimonas prasina, assembly GCF_030160395.1. Classification (GTDB taxonomy): domain Bacteria; phylum Pseudomonadota; class Gammaproteobacteria; order Burkholderiales; family Chitinimonadaceae; genus Chitinimonas; species Chitinimonas prasina. The sequence continues at coordinate 135,209 of NZ_BSOG01000003.1, read as the reverse complement.
TTTGCCGGTCTGTGGGTAGACAGCCGCTACTGGGTGCAGGCCGAAGCCGAACTGGCCGGCAGCGGCATCGCCTTGATGAAGACTGATACCGCCGCCAGCACCGCCTATATCCCCTGGCTGGCTGCGCACTTGCCCCCAGGCAGCAGCGTCGCCGTGGCTGGCGAAGTACTGGGCCTGGGCCTGCGCCGCACGCTCAACACTGCCCTCTGCGCCAGCGACATCTCCTTGCGTACCGATATCGACCTGCTCGCCAGCATCTGGCTGGATCGCCCCGGCCTGCCCGCCGCGCCGGTATACGAGCATCTGGCACCCCACGCCGATCTCAGCCGCGCCGAGCGGCTGGCATGGGTCCGCGCCCAAATGCACGAGCAAGGGGCCGACTGGCATTTCATCTCCTCGCTGGACGACATAGCCTGGCTGTTCAATCTGCGCGGCAGCGACGTCAGCTTCAACCCCGTGTTTGTTGCCCATGCCCTGCTCAGCCCCAGCCAGGCCACCCTGTTCCTGGCACCCGGCAAGGTCGATGCTGCGCTGACCGCACGGCTGGCCGCCGATGGTGTCGCCCTGGCCGACTACAACCAGGCGACCCATGCCTTGCGCGCCCTGCCATCCGGCAGCAGCATCTTGCTAGACCCTCGCCGCGTCACCGTCGGCCTGGTCGATACCCTGCCGGCCGGGGTCAAGCGGATCGAAGCCATCAACCCCAGCACCCTGGCCAAGGCCGTCAAATCCCCCGCCGAAGTCGCCAACCTGCGCCTGACCATGGCCCACGATGGCGCCGCCCTGTGTGAATTCTTCGCCTGGCTGGAGGCAGCCCTGGCGCAAGGTCAGCGGCTGACCGAGGTGGACATCGACACCCACCTGACCGCCGCCCGCGCCCGCCGCCCCGGCTTTGTCAGTGCGAGCTTCGCCACCATTGCCGGCTTCAACGGCAACGGCGCCATGCCCCACTACTGCGCCACGCCCGCAAGCCATGCGGTCATCGAAGGCAACGGCCTGCTATTGATCGACTCGGGCGGCCAGTATCTGGGCGGCACCACCGACATCACGCGCACCATCGCCATCGGCGAGATCACCGACCAGCAGCGGCAGGACTTCACCCTGGTACTCAAGGGCGTGATCCAGCTATCGCAGGCGCGCTTTCCCACAGGTACCCGCAGCCCCATGCTCGATGCCCTGGCCCGCACCCCCATCTGGGCCGCCGGCATCAACTACGGCCACGGCACCGGCCACGGCGTGGGTTACTTCCTCAATGTGCACGAAGGCCCACAAAGCATCTCGCCCTACACCGCCCCCGAACCCCATACCGCCATGCTGGCCGGCATGATCAGCTCCAACGAACCCGGCATCTACCGGGCCGGCCTGTGGGGTGTGCGCATAGAGAACCTGATGCACAACATCCCGGCGGGCGAGACCGAGTTCGGCGAATTCCTGGCCTTTGAAACCCTGACGCTATGCCCCATAGACAGCCGCTGCCTGATGCTGTCGCTGCTGCGGGAGGATGAACGCGCCTGGCTCAACCAGTACCACGCCACCGTACGCGAGCGGCTGTTGCCGCTGGTCACCGGTGCCGCACAGCAATGGCTGCTGCGCAGCACCGAGCCCGTCTAGCGCCATCACGCCTAGCCCCGCTGGCCTGCATTGTCTGCAGTGCCAGCCCCCCGGCGATGCACGGGTAAGCCATTAGAGCCTGTTCAAATTCCTTTCGCCGCGTCGCGGCCCGCTGGCCGGCGCGCGGCGAAAGGACTTTGAATAGGCTCCTACATCGCCGCCTCAAAAACGCAACACAAGCTTAGTCATACTTAAATAACACTGTTTTATTTTATATCTCGGTTCTAGAAATAGACCTGCTGCAGACGTCGCATCGCCTACCAGTACTCAACTCGAGGAGATAAAGCATCATGCGCATTACCACCTGGCTGCGTATCGCAGCCTGTACCCTGCTGGCCTCACTGGCCAGTGCCGAAAGCTACGTTTACCTCAGCAACAATACCGCCCAGCCGGTCACGCTCAGCACGGTGCAGACGGGGGACAAAGCCCTGCAGCAAGGCAGCCACTGGGGCCAGTACGAAACCACCATACCGGCCTACGGCACCCGCAAGATACTGTGGATGAACCGCGATCAAGGCATCAGCAGCGGCAAGAACTTCTATTTCGAGACCACCGTCCGCCAGGGCGCACATGCCGTGGTGCTGCAGCAGCGCCTGCAAGGCAAATTCATCGGCAGCAGCATCTGGGCCGCAGCCCGCTCGGCCGATTTCAGCCACCCCTGGTATGCTGACCGCGAGCTGCACAACGGTCGCACCCGCTTCGCCGGCCTGCAGGCTACTCTGTCCTACCGCGCCCAGTTCACCGGCGGCTACGACGACTTCCACTACGTCATCCAGCCCGATGCCACCGTCGAAACCGCCTCGGCCAGCAATGAGTTCAAGATACTGAGCTGGAACATCTGGGGCGTGATCGGCGCCAAGCAGATCTGCGACCGCTGGAGCGACGTCCCCACCCATACCCGCAATTTCGACGCCGTCGTCTTCAGCGAGGCCTTCGATAACGGCTGCCGCGACCAGCTCCGCGCCGCCTTAAGATCAGAATTCCCCTACCAGACCCAGGTCGTGGATAAAGCCAATGTCTACGAGGATGGCGGAGTCTTTATCGTCAGCCGCTGGCCTATCGCTGGCGAACGGCAAATGGTCTACAGCCAGTGCTCAGGTACCGACTGCCTGTCCAACAAGGGCGTCATGGTGGTCGAGATCATCAAACAGGGTAAGGCCTACCATATTGCCGGTACCCACACCCAGGCCTGGAACGGCGCAACCGAACGCAGCGTACGCCTGGCCCAGCTCAGCACCCTGCGCCAGTTCGTCGACCAGCAACGGCCACCCGCTAGCGACGCCCTGTTCTACGCCGGCGATCTGAACGTAGACCGTTACGCCACCGCCGACGACTACCAGCAGATGCTGGGCCTACTCGGCGCCAACCAGCCGGCCATCCAGGGCTACAGCTGGACCTACGACGCCAGCGTCAACAGTCTGGCCAGCGCAGGGCGCGAATACCTGGACTACGTGCTGGTCTCCAACGGCCATCGCCAGCCCAGCCGCAGCGAGAACGAGGTCACGGTCTACCGCAGCATCACGCCCGCCGTCTGGTCCTTGCGTGATCTTTCCGACCACTTCGCCGTCGCCGGGCGCTTCCGCTACTAAGCACCGCCAGCAAAGCCATGGTCTCCCCACCCTCTACGCTGGTAGAGGAATGGGAGGCCACGGCCCCCTGCTCATCGCAAAGCCGCCATCACGCAAAGGCGCCTATCCCATGCCACGCACCCTGCTATTGAGCCTGATCACCGCACTGACGCTGACCCTCTGGTATCTCTGGCCTGTCGCCCAAGCCACCACGACTGCCCCAGCCGCCATCACCCCACCACCGCCCGTGCTTGCATCCAGTACCACCACAGCCATCCCGGCGCTCCCGCCCCAGCAGACCGCAGCCGCCCAGCGCCTGGCAGCCTTGCGCACTGTCCTGGCCGGCCAGCGCAGCTTGCTCGAGCTGCAAGCCGAAGTCCGTCGGGCCTGCAAACCCGCCTGCCCCAACTGGCCCGAAGGCGAACTCAGTGCCCTCAGTCCGCAAGAAGCCCATCTGCTGCGAAGGGCCCTGGCCGCCCACCCCACCATGGAACGCGCCGTGGCCAATCTGGTACAAGACAGCCAAGCCCCCCTGGCCGAGCGGCTGGCCCGCATCAATACGGCCCGCCAGCAGATCGCGGGCACAGAAGTCACCCAGTTGCTCTATGGCGAACAACACGCGCAGATCGCCTTCCAGGCGGCAGTCCAGTCTTTCCTGGCCGGCCCTGCCGCCAGCCTGCCCCCAGCAGCCCGGCAGCAAGCCCTTGATGCCCTGCAGCGCCAACATTACGGCAGCTATTACGATCACCTCACGGCACAGCAAGCGCCCGCAGAAAAACTGCATTGGGTACTAGCCGCCGCCGAACTGGGGCTGAACGCCGCCCAGCGCGATGCCATCCGCCTGCAGCTACGCACCCAGTACCTGGGCGCCGACATGGCTCGCCAACTGGCCGCCCAGGATGCCGACGATGCACGCCACCAGCAGCAGGCCCAAGGCTATCAAGCCGCCCGCGCAGCGCTGGAAACCGCACTCCGCCAACGCGGCGATCCCAGCCGCGACCCGGTACTGGCCGCCGAATGGGAAGCCGGCCTAGCCGCACTCAGGCAGCAGTGGTTTCGCTAGCCCGTCACACGGCAGCCTTGAATGCACACAGCAGTATCAGTCCGACTTGATGCCATGCCTTGCCATCTTCCGCTGCAGATAGGTCGCACTCAGTTTCTGGTATTGGCGTTGCGCCTTCTCCTGCCGTTTCTCATCGCCGCTTTGGTGGTGCGCCATGATCTTGTCTATCTTCGCCTTTTTGCTGGTCCACCAAGTGCCCCCCTTGAAGTTGGAGTCAGCCATCTGGTCAAACTTATGGCTGAAGGTCGCCAGTCCAGCGTTATAGGCCTCTTGATGCGCATTGCTGATATGCCCGAGTTGATCGCTCTTGGAGAACTTGGTGCCGCCAGACTCCCAGTGTGACTTCAGCGCCGAGATGCCAGAATCCTTCAATTTGCCCACCGCCAACCCACCCTTGCCCAGCTGTGGAAACTGCTCCAGCATGGTGGACTGGAAGCGCTTTCCGGCATCCTCGTTGCCAGCCAGCTTCATCCGCCACTTCGCCGCCATGGTCTTGGCTCGCATGGCCGAGCCAATATGGTCCATGCCCACCGCGCGGCCAGCCGTCACGTCTTCCAGAAACGACCCTATCGCAATACCACCCAGCGGTGATGACTTGGCGGTTTCCTTGGTAGACAGGCCCAAGGAAGGAAAAGCACTGACCTTGGCAGAGGCATGGTAGGGTGCATCCCCCTCCTGCACCGGCGACAACTGCTTGATCACCCGGCTTTCCAGCGTGGCCCGCTCCAGCGAGAGATCAACCGGCAGCACGCTATGTGTCACGATCTTCTGCTGCCGTTTTTCCTCGGCCTCCTTGTTCTTCTGCGCGTCCTTGGTCTTCTTGATGGCCTTGGGCGTAGATAGATAGGCCGACGGCGCACTACTGTTCATCATGCCCTGGGTCAGCTCCGTGGTGGAATGGGTCATGATGCTGAAACTGGCGCCGATCTTGTGTACCTCAGCCTTACCGCTCGCCCCCTGCAGATTGAGGGCCACCTTGGTGCGGACGCTTTCATCGCTATTGCCACGCATCCGGATGATGGCGTCGGAAAACTCCTTGCCCGTCTTGACCGGTGGCGTCCGTGGCTTACCCAGGTCACTCGTCTTCTGGCCGGTAAAATTAAAGGGATTCACCGCCGTCAGCGGCTTGAGCTTCTTGTGGCCGGTGTCACCGCCTGAACTACCATGGTCGTCACTGGCTTTGCGCTTCACGTCATACCCCCATTCAGGCTATTAGATCGTCGAGTGCAATGGGCTTGCAATGCGCATGCCACCCCCGCCCAAGACATTCCCAATCCAGCCCCAACCGAGTCGCTCAGACTCGGGTAAGCGCACATAGCTGAATGAATGTGGGTTGTTTTATACCCATGACGGGTGGTGTATTACCCGTCCGCCTGCCGATGACAGCGCATGGCTATGACCTACTCGCACCACAAGGCCCAAAGGGGTTCAGGCCAATGATGCGCAGTAGACTCCGACTTTGCGTCTAGACTCCCTTATAGCTACGCCGACACATGTAAACAGGGGAAAACATGACACGAGTTCGCGTTGAGAGCTTCACCATCTCACTCGACGGATACGGCGCGGGGCCCGATCAAGACATCAACAACCCGCTCGGCGTGGGTGGGGCAGAGCTGCACCAGTGGCTAATCCCCACCCGCACCATACAGCGTGCCCTGTTCGGCAAGGACGGCGGCACGACCGCGGTGGACGATGATTTCGCCGCCCGAGGCTTCCAGAATGTCGGTGCCTGGATACTTGGGCGGAATATGTTCAGCCCCATCCGGGGCGCTTGGCCAGACACCAGTTGGCAAGGCTGGTGGGGAGATAGTCCGCCGTATCACGTCCCGGTATTCATCTTGACCCATCATGCTCGCGCCCCCATCGAGATGGAAGGCGGCACGACCTTCCACTTCATCACAGGCGGCATACACGAAGCGCTAGCCCAGGCTCGTGTAGCCGCAGCCGGCAAGGACGTGCGCATCGGCGGCGGGGCTGCCACCATCCAGCAGTACCTTCGCGAGGGCCTGATAGATGAGTTACACATTGCCATCTCGCCTATCCTGCTAGGCGAGGGTGCCGCGCTGTTCGCAGGGTTGGACTTGCGGGCCCGAGGATACGAATGCGTTGAGTTCGTCCCGTCAGAGAAGGCCACGCATGTCGTCCTGCGGCGCCGGGCCTGAGTATGCTTGCCGCCGGCAACGTCGAAGGCTGCGTCCGCCGTTCGGACTAAGCCGGCCGTACCGGCAAACACAGCTCGCAGTTGAACACCTGCGTCTCCGGGTCGTATTGGGCATCGGCCGGATAGTGCTCGAAACAAGGTCTGTTGTCGCACTGCATGCCGCTGGATGGCAGCCAGTCACGCAGCAAGGTCAGCCAAGCATCGCCGATATCTGCCCCGGTGCCCTCGAACCTGGCCACGGCATAGCAGCCACCAGGCAGACTGGATAGCACGGCGCTGCCGCTGGCCACATAGTCGTCCGGCACAACAACAGCCGCGTCGTAGCGGCATTTATCCGGCGCAGTGACGCTGGGGTCGTCGTGGCCTATGCCGTAGCACGATCGCCCGGTCAGCCCCGCAGCAGCCAGCCATGGAATAAAGGTCTGCGCCCAGAAGCGGCTCACGCCGGGGCCATAAGGGCCGATATAGCGTTGATAAGCGATCTTGCAGGCAGATAGTTGCACGATGCGGACTTGCATATGGGCCTCCCAGGCTTTGAATGAGTCCGCATCATCGCCATTTCCCTCCTGGCCAGCCTGATCGAGCTTGCGCTGCACTTGATCCTGCTTGCGCATCTGTTGCGCGCGCCGGGCCTGCATCTCCTCCAGCAAGGCTTGCGCGCGTTCCGCCGCCCCCTTGCGCCAACTGGTCGGTGTGCAGCCAAAGCGCGCCTTGAAGGCCCGGGTAAATGCCTCCGGCGACCCAAACCCTATCGACAGCGCCACTGCCAGGATGGCCTGATCGCCATTGCACAGCAGCAAGGCGCCTCGCTCCAGGCGGCGGCGCCAAAGGTAGTCGCCCAGCGTCTCGCCCATCCACGCCGCAAACAGCCGGTGGAAATGATAGGGAGAAAAGTGCGCCACCGCGGCCACCGTCTCAAGGTCCAGCGGCTCCCCCAAATGACGATCGATATAGTCCAAGACGCTATTCATGCGCCTGCCGTATTCACGCCGGCTTTCACGCCATGTCATGCCCTAACTGCCCTCCTGCCTCGGTCAGGCCCGCATCATGCCAGCGCCAGGCGCCACACACCAAACCTCGCCAGGATCGGCAACACCCAGTTCGATCATCGGCACCTCAAAAAGGCCGTCCCTGGCCACAGCCCAGCATCGTCATGTCGCCACCACACGACAATGCTTTACGCTGCTTTTTCATGAACTTATCCAAAACGCCCCGCCAATGCGTCGCCTCTACCCGACAAATCCCTGGCCCAAGTGCGCCTCATCGCCGCACCTGTACGGCCATCTCGCTGATACGACAGGCATAGCGCCTGGTGGCACGGCTTTTGTATGGCTCAGGCGCTCACCCCGTTCTGCGGGGTGCAACACTGGCGCCGCGGAGCCCGAGCCTCGGTGCATTCCTGCTCCCATCACCAAGGAACGCCATGTTCAACAAGACCAGTCCACTCGCCCGTCACAACGCCAATGGTCAGGAGAGCGACAACCGCACCAGCAGCCCCTCCACCCCCAGCCAGCGCAGCGTAGGCAGCGCCTATTCCGGCCTGGAACTGGGTAGCACCCCGCCCAAGCCAGCGCCCGAACCCATTGCAACAACGCCCGCCGCCAAAATCGATGGCGACAGCCCCAGCCAGCTCAGCGTCGGCCCCAATGTCAAGCTCAAGGGCGCCGAGATTCTAGATTGCGACACCCTGGTGGTAGAGGGCCGAGTCGAGGCCACCATGGACAGCCGGGTGCTGCGCATCGCCGAAAAAGGCGCCTTCTCCGGCAAGGTCAGCATCGACATCGCCGAGATACACGGCCACTTTGATGGCGAGCTGACCGTGCGCCAGCAACTGGTGGTCCACGCCACCGGCCGGGTCAACGGCACCATACGCTACGGCAAGATGCTGGTAGAGGAAGGCGGCGAGCTATCAGGCGATGTCCGCTCGCTCAATGCCCAGGCCACCCGGCCCGAAGGGCTGCAGCGCACAGAAGCACGCCCGGTACAGGTTGAGGCCGCCAACAGCAAGCCCCTGAACGGCACGCTAGGCTAGCAAGCACACCCGGTGCAGCGCCCGGCCTGCCCCGGGCGCTGCCAGGTCGGCCTACCATAGTGTAGCCAGGCCTGCGACAGGTGATACGCTCCCCCGCAGCCAGATACCCTTTCAAACGCCTAGTGGGCATCATTCGGGCTAGCCCCGGCCCCCCTGGACGGAGGCCGACTCAGGCAGCCTGGCTATCACCTTGATCTCAAACTGGTAGCCGTACAGCCAGGTCACCCCTACACCAGTCAGCGTCGGATGCGGCGCCCCACCCCAGCATTCCGAGAACACCTGCCAGATGAGCTCAAAATTCTGGGCAGGATCGACGATAAAGACCGTCACATCGACCACATCCTCGAAAGTGCAACCCGCAGCCGCCAGGATGGCATCCAGATTGTCGAACGCAAGCCTGACCTGGGCTGCCAGTTCAGGCTCAGGATTACCATCGGGCCGGCTGCCGACCTGCCCCGACACAAACAGAAAACCGTTGGAGCGCACCGCTGGCGAATAGCGGTTCTGTTCATACAGCGCTTGGCGCTGGGCAGGGAAGACAACATCCCGTGCAGACATGGATCACCTCCTGGTGCTGGGTCGAGTCAGATAGCACCGGGCGAGAGGACCGGCATCGCTGATCGAGCAGATAAGGCGATTCTAGGAATTCGCCCTAGGCGAATAAACACCAAAGACGCACAATGACTGTTTGCATTAAGCAAACAATTAGTTGCACATCAGAGGTGACCATGGACCGATTCGACGCACTGCAGGCCTTCACCCGCGTAGTGGAGGCAGGGAGCTTCACCAAGGCGGCGCAGACGCTACATATCAGCAAGACCACGGTGACTCAGTTGATCCAGCAGCTGGAGGCACGCCTGCGCGTCAAACTGCTACATCGCACTACACGCAAGGTTCAACTGACCAGCGAGGGGGCCACCTACTACCAGCATGTGGTGCGGCTACTCGCCGATCTGGAAGAGGCTGATGCCAGCCTATCGAGCGCTGTCACTTCGCCCAAAGGACGTTTGCGGGTGGACGTACCCAGCCCTTTCGCCCTGATGATACTGATGCCGGCCCTGCCGGACTTCCACGCCCGCTATCCCGATATCCAGCTGGATCTGGGTGTCAGCGACAGGATGGTGGATGTCATAGCCGACAATGTGGACTGCGTACTGCGTGGCGGCGAACTGCCAGACTCCGCCTTGATTGCCCGCCGCATAGGGGTATTACAGTTTGGCGCCTACGCAGCACCAGGCTATCTGGCGCGCTCGGGCACGCCATTGCACCCAGCAGAGCTGGAAGACACGCACCACCGTGTCGTGGGCTTTCTGCGTGCCAGCAACGGCAAGGTTGCCCCCGTCACACTGTGGCGAGCAGACGAGCGCATCGAGGTGCAGGGCCGCTACACCGTCGCCCTTGATGACGGCAACGCCCATCTGGCTGCGGGCCTGGCCGGCATGGGCGTCCTGTGGCTGCCGCACTATATGGCCGAGACACATGTGGTACAGGGGCGCCTGACCCCGCTGTTCGAGGCCTGGTGCTCCGCACCCATGCCCATGCACCTGATGTACTCACCTAACCGCCATGTCAGCGCACGGCTTAGGGTATGGATAGATTGGCTGACGGAGCTGATGGCCCATCATGCGCCGAGCGTTGCTCCGCAAAACACTCAGCGCCGCTAGAAAATCCGGCTTACACCCCCTGCAGCATCAGGCCAAGATATTTCCTCGCTATTTTCATGGGCCCGTTGATGGCGTAGATTGCGGCCAGCTAAACCAAGCACCCCCACACCAAGGTCCTATATGAGCACTGATCGCGTTGCAAAGCTGCTGGACGACATCCGCGCCCTAGATGAAGCGCGCTACACCCTGGTACAAACCCTGCGCGAGGCAGTGCTGAGCCTGGGCGTCGGCGTAACCGAGGAAGTGAAATACGGCGGCCTGTTGTTCTCTGCGGGCAAACCATTCTGTGGTGTTTTCTCTTACGCCAAGCATGTCTCGCTGGAGTTTAGCGACGGCGCGGCACTGCCCGATCCGCACCAGGTGCTGGAGGGCGAAGGTAGGCTGCGCCGCCATATCAAGCTCTCTGCCATCCAGGATATCCAGGCCAAGCAGGTACATACCTATCTGGGGCTGGCATACCAGGCTGCAGCCCCAGCTTGAATAGGGCCGCCGCAATAGGCCCGGCGCAGCGAACGGGCTAGCGGCGCAGACCGCCTGGCCACCCCGCGGCTGCCGCACCGGCCCCCTTCATCCCTCATCCTGCTTGGTTCCAGCGCTTGCCACCACAATAGGCAGCCCCCTCCCGCCTCCTCCCCGCCCATCAATCCAGCTTGACCCGGCTGCCTGTTTCGTATTTAATTTCTGTAACGACAGAAATTACTGAATACATCATGAAGCTCAGCCCCACCGCACAGAAATACATCCTCCACTGGGGCGAAATGGGCACCCGCTGGGGTGTCAACCGCACCGTCGCCCAGATCCACGCCCTGCTCTTCCTCAGCCCACATCCGCTGCATGCCGAGGAAATCAGCGAGACCCTGGGCGTCGCCCGCTCCAATGTCAGCACCAGCCTCAAGGAGCTGCAGAGCTGGGGCCTGACCCGGGTGACCCACAATCTGGGCGACCGCCGGGATCACTTCGTGGCCCATCAGGATGTCTGGGAAATCTTCAGGGTGGTGATGGAAGAGCGCAAGAAGCGCGAGCTGGACCCGACCCTGACGGTACTGCGCGAGTGCTCGCTGGAAGCCGATGGCGACCGCGAACTCGATGCCGTCACCCGCGCCCGCATGGATGAGGTACTGAGCTTTATGGAAGACCTGATGCGCGCCTACGAAGACTTCAAAGGCCTGCCTCCCCCCACGCTCAAGCGCTTTTTGAAGATGGGCGGCAAGATGGCCCGCTTCCTGAGCACCGATGACAGCAACGACCTACCCTGACAAGCGAGTAAGCACCATGACTACCCTCACCCTGTTCTACGATAGCCGCTGCCCCCTCTGCGCCGCCGAAATGCGCCGCCTGGCCCGACTGGATAGGCACGGCCGCCTGGCTTTCAGCGATATGCACGCCGAAGGCTTCGACGCCGCCCGCTACGGCGTCACCCTTGCAGCCCTGGATGCCGAACTGCATGGCCTCGATGACCAAGGCAGGATGCTGGTCGGCATCGACTGCATCGCCGCTGCCTATACTGCGGTAGGCCGGGCCTGGCTGGTATGGCCGCTGACCATAGGCGTCACCAAGCCCCTGTGGCGCAGCCTGTACCGCTGGTTTGCCCGCAACCGCTACCGTGCCAGCGAAATGATGGGCTTCACCTGCACCGATGGCGTCTGCGCCACTCGCTATCGCTAAAAAATTTGGCAATCTATTTCTGTCTTTACAGAAATTGCCGCAACGAAAACACCCGGAGCCATCATGGACATCCTGCTTACCGGCGCCAGCGGCCTAGTTGGCAGTGCTTTGCTCCCCCGGCTCCTGGCACAGGGCCACACGGTACACGCCCTGTGCCGTCGCCCCCCTGCCAACACGGCAGCAGTCGGCCAACTGCACTGGCATGCCGCCGATATGGCCACACTTCTGAACGAAGACGACTGGCTACCGCTGCTGGACGGCATCGACCTGGTCATCAACACCGTGGGCATCTTTGCCGAGACCGGTAGCCAGACTTTCGCCCACCTCCACACCCAGGCCCCCATCGCCCTGTTCAACGCCGCCATCGTGGCCGGGGTGGAACGGGTCATCCAACTCTCGGCCCTGGGTGCCCACCCGCAGGCCGCCACCGCCTACTGGCGCAGCAAGGCCGCGGCCGATGCCGTGCTGCGTACCGCACCGCTGGACTGGGCCATCGTGCAGCCCTCGCTGGTATACGCCGACCAGGGCAGCAGCAGCACCCTGTTCCGCCAGATGGCGGCCCAGCCCTGCCTGCTGGTGCCAGCCGATGCCGGCCCGGTACAGCCCATCCATCTGGCCGATCTGGTGGATACCTTGCTCCAGTTGATCCACCGCCCCACCCTCGGCCGCATCACCCTGGCAGCGGTCGGCCCGCAGGCCTTGCCCTGGCATGATTACCTGCAGGCGCTGCGGAGCGGCATGGGCATGGCGCGCGCCCCCGTCATTGCCCTCCCGGCCCTTTGGGTAAGCGGCATCAGCCACTTGGCCGCCCTGTGCCCAGGCAGCCTGCTCAACCCAGCCAGCCTCAGCATGCTGCGAGCCGGCAGTTGCGCTGATGCCGGCCCCATCCAGCAGTTGCTGGGCCGCCCCATGCACCCACCACCGGCCTACAGCCATCCCGCCCTGCGCAGTGCAGCCGTCATCGCCGCTTGGCAGCCCTGGCTACGCCTGGCCTTGGCGTTCGTCTGGCTACTGACGGCAATCGTTTCCATCCAGCAAGCGCCGCTGGGACTGCAACTACTGGCCGATGCTGGCCTGCCCGCCGCCTGGCACCCGGCAGCGCTCTGGGGCGGCGCAGGGTTGGATCTGATCCTGGGCCTACTCACCCTCAGCCATCCCCATCGCCGGCTATGGCAGGCACAGATCGCGCTGATCCTGAGCTACACCCTCTTTATCAGCCTACTTCTGCCGCAATGGTGGCTGCACCCCTTCGGCCCCATCAGCAAAAACCTGCCCATCCTGGCCCTGCTGGGCTTGCTGACCGCCCTTACTCCCGCCACCCGCAAAGCGAGCTGATCATGGACTACCTCACCCTCAAGTGGCTGCACATACTCTCGGCCACCTTTATGTTCGGCACCGGCTTTGGCACCGCCTTCTATATGTTCTTTGCCAACCGCAGCGGCAATGTCCAGGCCATCGCCGTGGTCACCCGCTGGGTTGCCCGCGCCGACTGGTGGTTCACCACCCCCGCCGTCATCATCCAGCCGCTCTCCGGAGTGTGGATGATCCACCTGGCCGGCTTCCCCATGGATTCGTTCTGGATCGTCGCCTCCATCGCCCTCTACGCCCTGGCCGGCGCCTGCTGGGTGCCCGTGGTGTGGCTGCAGCTCCGCATGCGCGACATGGCCCAGCACGCCGCACGCGACAACACCCCGCTGCCGCCCAGCTACTGGCGTTACGAACGAATCTGGACTGTACTCGGCTTCCCCGCCTTCAGTGCCCTGATCGTTGTCTACTGGCTGATGGTGCACAAGCCCATGGCCTGGTAAGGGCTCGCTTTTCCAAATACTGCTTCATAGGAAACACATCATGTTTGCCACACCATTGGACTGGGTCCTCAACCTGCTGATACTGCAGGGCTTGATGGGCGCCTTCGATACCCTGTACCACCACGAACTGACCGTCGGCTTGCCGCAGCGCCCCGGCGCCCGCAAGGAGCTGACCCTGCATGCCGTCCGCGCCCTGCTCTACGGCGTGGTCTTCGCCGCCCTGGCCCACGTAGGGTTCCATGGCCTCTGGGTTGCGGCCATTGCCGCCCTGGTGCTGGTCGAAGTCGGCCTCACCCTGTGGGATTTCGTGGTGGAAGACAACAGCCGCAAGCTCCCCAGCACCGAACGCGTGTTGCATACCGTGCTGGCCATCAACGGCGGCGCCCTGTTCGGGCTGTATGCCTGGCAATTGGCCGACTGGGCCAGCCTGCCCAGCGCCCTGGTCAGCCTCGATACCGGCTGGCGTGGTTGTCTGCTCAGCCTGTTTGCTGCCGGCATAGCCCTCTCGGGCGTGCGCGATGCACTGGCCGCCCGCAAGCTGGGGCAGGCCGCCGCCACCCCCAACCCGTTTGCCGACCTGCCCCATCAAAGGGTGTTGGTAACCGGTGGCACCGGCTTTATCGGCGAAGCCCTGGTATCGCAGCTGCTGGCAGCCGGCCACAATGTCACCGTGCTGGCGCGTGATCCCCTGAATGCCGCCTATCTGTTTCACGGCCGCGCCCGCTGCGTGCCCGCGCTGGACCAGTTGCACAGCGCCGAGCAGTTCGACGCCATCATCAACCTGGCCGGCGCACCGGTGGTCGGCCCACGCTGGAGCCCCCAGCGCAAGGCGCAATTGCTGGCCAGCCGGGTGGGCACCACCCAGGCCCTGCAAGCGTGGCTGGCAAGGGCCACCCACAAGCCCGCCACTTGGATACAGGCGTCGGCCATAGGCTACTACGGCGTGCGGCCGGCCGACGAGCTGCTGCACGAAGACAGCCGCGCCGGCCAGGGTTTCATGACCGAACTGTGCGCCCGTTGGGAGGAATCCGCCCAGCCTGCGCAGCGCCAGGGCCTGCGCCTGGTCACCCTGCGGCTAGGCCTGGTGTTCGGCCCCGGCGGCGCCCTGCTTCCCCTGCTGCTGCCCCATCGCTTCGGGCTGGGTGGCCGCATGGGCAATGGCCGCCAGATCATGAGCTGGGTACACCGCGACGATGTACTAGGCATGATCGCCAGAGCACTGGGCGACGGCACCATGCAGGGCACCTACAATGCGGTCGCGCCCGAGGCCATCAGTCAGGCCGACTTTGCCCAGACCATAGGCAGACTGATGCATAGGCCGGTTTTCCTGCACCTGCCGGCCGCCCCCTTGCGCCTAGTCATGGGCGAGATGGCCCAGCTGTTCTTCGATGGCCAGCGCGTTGTGCCACACCGCCTGCAGTCGCAAGGTTATGTCTTCCGTTATCCCACCCTGGCAGGCGCCTTGCGGGCGCTGATCTGAAGCCCGCCTACCCAGCCAGCGACTAGCCCACCATGCCCACGCTCTACCAAACCGCCCTCGGCCCCGACTACCGCCACCTGCCCCCGCTGCTGCAAGCCTTCCATGACCAGCCAGGGCCTTGGTGGCGCGGCCAGGTCGATGTCAGCTGGAGCCCCTGTCCCCTGCTGCGCAGCCTGCTCTGGCTGGCACGCCTGCCCGCCGAAGGCAAGCAGCTGGCTATTGCCGTGCGGCTGGTGGCGCAGGGCCAAAGTGAATCCTGGCAGCGTTACTTCGGTAGCCGTGCCATGGTCTCGCAACAGCGCCAGCACCCCATGGGGCTCAGTGAATCATTCGGCCCCCTGCGTCTGCTGCTGCGCAACCAGGTAGACGCCTACGGCCTGCATCAGCGCAGCCACCACACCCGCTTTTTGGGCCTACCCCTGCCAGCGTTCCTGTCGCTGCAGGTACAGGCACGCGAATGGGCGGTGGCCGACCGCTTCCATTTTGATGTCACCATCGGCCTCGGCCCACATCGCTTGCTGCACTATTGCGGCTGGCTGCAACCGGAGACAGAGCCAAGCCCAGCGTAGCGGTTCTGGCCAGACGCGCCATCGCAATCGCGCGCAGCAGGCAGTACACAAGTACGACAAGCATGTGCAACAACGTCGGAAGTGTTTTATAAGAGGGTCAACGCCATGCCCATCGTCGAACATCGCGCCACCCTGCGCTGCAGGCAGGCCATCGCCTTCCATACCTCCCAGGACTACGCCCTGCGCCAGCAGTGGGATCCCTTCGCCGCCAAGCTAGAGAGCGAGTCCACCACCGATGGTCGCCGTATCATCACCGTCACTGCTTGGCACGGCATGACCATGGTGGTCGAGTACGTCGCCTGGCTACCGCCGGAACGGGCCGCCATCAGGATGCTGAAAGGTCCGCGGGTACTGGCCACCTTTGCCGGCACCTGGGCATTTGTCGAGACCGGCGAGCAGCAAGTCACCGCCAACTTCCGCTACCAGATCAAGGCTGCACGTGGGTGGGGCTGGTTGGAACCCTTGATGCTGCGGTACTTCAGCTGGGAAACAAAACGCCGACTGCAGGCCCTGCAACGCTATCTGGAACACACCCGTGAGTGCTAAACCCATCCTTTACCTGCTGGCCGGCAATGGTGGCGCCGCCGACTGGTGGAATGATGCCCTGCCCTATTTCCGCCACTACCATCCCCAGCCGCTGGAGCTGCCCGGCTTTGGCGACAACCCGGCGCCACCGCTACCCGATCTCGCCAGCTATGCCGAAGCGCTGCTGGCCGCCACCCAGCCCGGCAGTCACATCTTCGCCGTCGGGGTCAATGCCCTCCTGGTCATGCATGCACTGGCCCGCCGGCCCGGCCATTTCCAGCGCACTGTGCTGCTGGCCCCGGTTGGCGCCTTCCTCTGGCAACGTCGCCTGCCGGCCCTGATGGCACCCAAGCCTATGCGCCTGCTGGCTTACTGGCTGTTGGCCTACAAACCGCACTGGCTGGCACACAAGTTTTCGCGCCAGCGCTGGTCCGCCACCCAATACCGCCGCATGGGCATGGGCTATCGCCGCTGCCGCGCCTTCCTGCCCTATTGGGACATGGTAAGGGCCGATACCGCCCTGCCCCTGCTGGAATGGATCAACGACAGCATGGAACTGGTCTGGGGAGAGCACGATGCCATGCTGGGCCGCGAGCAGGCCTCGGCCTGGTCGGCCATCCTGGCCCGGGCAGACCTGCACGTCAGCATCCAGCCCGGCTGGGGCCACTACCCCTGGATAGACCAGCCAACCGAATTCGTCGCCTGGCTGGAATCCGGCCAGCGAGGCTTCGTGGCCCACGGCAAGGGCGGCCGGCTGCAACTGGCTGCGCTCGCCGGCCTGCCGGTACCCACCGCCGTCAGCGTCAACCACGCCGACGATCCACGCGTGGCCGCCTTGCTAGCCAGCCAGCCCGACGCCACCTGGGCCGTCCGCTCCTCCAGCCACGCCGAGGATCAGGCCGACCAGGCCAATGCCGGGCTCTCCACCACCTATCTCCAGCTCCCCAGAACCGCCGTCGCCGAGCATATCGCCCTGCTGCGCCAGTCTGGTGTGGAAGAAGTGGTCGTGCAGCGCTTTGTCGCCCCCGTGCTCTCGGGCATCGCCTTCGTCCGCCATCTGGCCGCCGAGGTCGAATGGGTGGAAGGCCATCTTGCCGGCCTGGCCGACGGCCAACTGAATCCCCAACGCGCCATCCTGTCACGGCTGGGTGGCGACTGGGCCAGCCGCCACTTCCCCACCCAACATGGCCTCAGCCAGCAGGCACTGTGGCAGTTCCTGCAGGCAGTACTGCATGCCTTCCACTATGTGCATGGCGATGTGGAATGGGCCTGGGACGGCCGGCAACTCTGGCTGCTGCAATACCGGCCCATCAGCGACTACGGCTGGCGCCGCCATCTGACCGCCGCCAATATTGCCGAAATCCTGCCACCGCAGCCCAGCCGCCTGGTCGAATACGCCCAGCGCCGCGCCGCCGGCAGCATACCCGCCATCATGGCCCGCTGGGATGGCCGGGTGCTGCAGGATGCCGAGCCCTTTACCGCCCGCTATGGCGATGCCTCCTACATCAACAACGACCTGTTCCTGGCACGGCTGGCCGACTGGGGCCTGCCCTCGCAGCGCTACGCCGACGAGGTCGGTGGCAGCGCCCCCAAGCTGGGGCTAAGGCCAGCCAGATTGCTGCGCCAGCTGCCCTTGTTCTGGCGCATGCAGCAACGCAGCCGCGCCGCCCTGCCCGATCTCGCCGCCGGCCTGCAGCGCTTTGATGCCGAGCTGGATCAGCTACGGGCCCAGGCAGCCAACGGCCAGCAACTGGCAGACTGGTTCTGCCGCTTCTATGTGTTTGTGGTGCAAGGCAATCTCTGCATAGGCACCGCCCTGGCCGGCAGCGGCGGCAGCTTGTTGGGCCGTCCAGCCACCGCCTACGCCACGCTGGGCCACGCGCCCCACCGCCTGCCGTGGGAGACCGACCCCGCCACCCCAAGACCCGCCTACACCGCCCTGCCCCTGCAGCCTTTCCCGCGCTGGACCGGTGCCATCCAGCTAGCCCACCGCCTGGGCCTGCCCGGCATGCGCGGCTACTATCTGCAGGTACGCGAGTGGTACCGCGATAACCTCATGCGCATCTTTTTCCGTTTGCACCACGCCATGCCCGAGCCCGACCGCGCCTATTGGTACACCCCACATCCTGCCAGCCGCACCCAGCCGGGCGCCTTCTGGCAAGACGGCCAGGCCGACCACACACAGGCGCAGGGTTTCGTCATCTATCCCGGTGCCGCCGAGGGCATACTGGGCCAGGACATCCTGCTGGAAGCCACCCTGGACCCCGGCCGCCATGCCCACTACCGCGAAGCCCGCGCCGTCATCGCCCTTATGGGTGGCCGCCTGTCGCACGGCGCCACCCTGCTGCGCGAACTACGCAAGCCCGCCGCCGTGCTACCCCAGGTCGATCCCACCTGGGTGGGGCAAGCCGTGCGCTACCGCGACGGCCAGCTCAGCCTGATGTCGGCCATCCATTGACCCGACCACCACGCAGCATAGGCTTGATGGGGGAAAGCTGAGCTGTCGGACTCGCCACACCGCACTGGCCAAAGACGATCAATGTCTTAGGAAAGCAAACCGAGGCTTACCCTTCAAACACACTCACTTGGGCAACTCTGCAATTAACTGCTTGATTCGAGCAATCATGTCTTCACGCACTGCCACGTAGCTCTTGCTTACGGAAGGAACGCCTTCCCAGGCCACAACCTTTTCCTTGTTCAAGAAGCCAGGTGCTTGCTCGATCCCAATCAGCACGACTCTTTCGGACGTTTCGGCATCCGCCTCACTCAAGTTCTCAGGCACGAATGCTGACGTATCCATGCCGTCCTCCTTCAGGCCGACAGCCGTCGCTGGTTGAAGCTCTGCTTTGCTGGTGACACCCCTTGATACAGCGGTGTATTTCAGACCCTGTTCTTTGGCGAGCTTATTGAAGTACTTCTCGGCAATGACACTTTTTGCCACGCCATACTCGCAAACAAAGGTGATCTTTTTGGGCGATGGCTCCGCCGTGCCCGCCCCGAATGAAATGCTGGACTGCAGGGCAAAAATGGCAAACGCAATCAACTTTCTCATTGTGACTCCCGATTGAACGCTGTTCGTGGCGGTATCCACCACACCTCTATCTGCACAGTCTTACCACCCAAGGCCCGAGACTTCCGTTCGTCTCGCATGGCGAGCCATAAGGTGGAGCAGCCGCTCGACTTGCGATCAAGTTGGGCAACATGACTCGCACCCGATCATGTCAGCACTCTATACGAAGCATATATAAATACGCTACATTTTTTGTAGATCATATTGCATGTATCATGGAAGGATGAACGAATGGCTAGCACTTATACTGACTCTACCCACCGGCAACGCAACTGCACGCATGCGCGTTTGGCGGACACTCAAGGCCAGCGGCGCGGCAGTGCTGCGAGATGGTGTTTACTTGCTGCCTCGGCGCGGCGAATGTCTTGGCGCACTCAGCGCCGTAGCGGAAGACGTTCGCCAGAATGAAGGCACGGCCTACTTGCTCGAGGTTTGCGGCAGCGACACAGAAGGATTTCCTGGGCTCTTCGATCGATCTTTGGAGTACACAGCGCTGCTGGGTGAGATTTCCCACCTGAGAGCCAGTTTGACGCTGGCCAGTGCCGACGAATCCGTCAAAAAGGCTAGGCGTTTGCGCAAACAGGTCGATGCGTTGACTACGATCGACTTCTTCCCCGGCGAGGGGAGGCCGCAGGTTTTGGCAGCACAGGCTGAGCTAGACCAGCTTCTTCGCCAGCTACGCCACCCAGGCGAGCCACAAGCCATCGAGATGGCATTGCCCCGACTCGACATTGCCGACTTTCAAGGCCGGCGCTGGGCAACCCGGCAACGCCCTTGGGCGGACCGACTCGCGAGCGCTTGGTTAATCCAGCGCTTCATCGATCCTGCAGCCCATTTCCTTTGGTTGGCCACACCTGCAGACTGCCCCAGCGATGCGCTTGGATTTGATTTCGACGGCGCCCGCTTCAGTCATACCGGCTCTCGTGTGACGTTCGAAACCCTATGTGCCAGCTTCGGCCTTGATAGCCCAGCAATGCGCAGGATGGCTGCCTTGGTCCATTACCTCGATGTTGGTGGCACATCAGTACCCGAAGCGGCGGGTGTTGAACAAGTCTTGACCGGCCTGCGGAGCCGTCTGAGCGATGACAACCTGCTTCTCACAGCCAGTTTCGCCATTTTCGACGGCCTGCTGGCCGCTTTTGAGTCAGAACAAGCATGAGCTCACCCAAGCAACCGCGCCTCACCGACCAAGGCTTACTACAGCCCAACCAACCAGCGCCGCCGGATACGCTCCAGCGTGCCGTCGCGGCCCAGCTGCACAATCGCCTCGTTGATAACGTTCAGGTCGGCCAGCGTCAGTGTCTTGCGATTGAGCATATAGGCCACCTCGCCCCTGGCAATCGCGATGTCCAGCCGCCGGATGGGCACGCCCTGCTCGGTGGCGGCATGCTGTACCGCCCATTGGTCGCCTATCAGCACTTCGCCACGCCGCAGTTGCAGCAGCTGTACCCCCTTGCGGTACGCCTCATACCGCGTCACTAGGCCCGCCGCCAGAAACTGCGCCGCCAAGGGGTAGCCGCCATCGCTCCCGGTCTGGGTTACCAGTGGCACCCGGTGATCCAGCATCGCCTGCAATGAGCCCACATGCGGGCGGTGCCGTCGGTCATCCAGCACAAAGGCCGCAATGATTTCCGGGCGATAGGGGCGGGTAAACATGGCGACGGCGTTGTGCGATGCCAGTCCGTTGTCGGAGGCAGCCAGCAGCACATCCAGCTCGCCCTGGGTGAAATACAGCCAGCGCCGCTTGCGCGGCAAGTCCTGCACCCACGACACCTTGCATCCCGCCGCCCTGGCAATGGCATCCAGCATGTCTATCTCGAAACCCGCCGGCTTGCCGCCAGCGTCCAGATAGGAATACGGCGGCCAGCTCTCGAATGGCACGCGTAGTACCTTGCTGCATGGTGCGCCCAGGCAAACAGCTTGAAGCAGGCAGGTGAGCAGCAAGGCACGCAGCAACATGGTGGCCGGCAATCAGGACGCAATCCTCGTTCATGCTGTATAGCATGCACCCATAGGCCGGGCCGCCGCTCACACCCGCGCCCTGCGGTGCCCCTCAGCCCGCCGCCGCCTCACGCAGGGCATAGCCCATATACGAGACCGACATATCCCGCGTCGCCCCCAGGCGTACGCGCTCGCCCAGGCCGGCAAAACTCAGTCGCCCCAGCTTGTGCAGCAGCAGTCCCCACAAGGGCCGTAAGGGATTGCCTACCGGCGACAGCCCGGCCATCACCACCTGGCCCAAGCCGTGCCTTGCCATCCCCTGCCGCAACTCCTGCGGCCGGATAAACTGGTGCCAGACATGGACATCGGCCGGCATCAGCCTCGTCAGCGCCCAATCCTGCGCCAGCTTGATGGCCAGCAGCTTGCTGCGCAGTGTACGGTTGATGGTGTCAAAGAAGAACACCCCACCCGGCTTGAGCACCCTGGCTATCTCTGCCAGCACGGCATCCACGTCATCCACATGCTCCAGCACATCGCAGCAGCAGACGACATCGAACTGCTGGTCTGCAAACGGCAGTTGCTCGGCACTGCCTTGCTGGTAATCAATACACAAGCCGCTGGCCTCGGCATGGGCCCTAGCGGCCGCCAGGCCAGCCGCCGCACGATCCAGCCCGGTTACCTGGCAGCCCAGCGCGGCAAACCGCTCCGACAGCAGCCCACCGCCACAGCCGACATCCAGCACCTTCAAGCCCGCCGGCTGGCGCTGCAGTACGCCCGTCAAGGCCGCCTCAAAATAGGCAAAGCGGGGAGGATTGATGGCGGTACGCAGCAGTGACATAAAACCATCCTCGTCCCACCAGGTGTGCGCAACCTGATCATAGATGGCGTTGTTGATGACAGGCATGGCAGCTCCTTGGCAACCGCAGGCTAGCACCCGGTTTGGCGGTACCACCCCGATAAATTTATTTAGCTAATTAGTTAAATAACAGCATACAATGCCACCATTCAATCCGCAAGCATCATGCCGGGAGCAGCCCCATGAAAACCGCAGACAACAAGCATCAGGACGCATGGTTGGTGTACGACGGGGAGTGTCCGGTATGCACGGTCTACTGCCGTTATATCCGCATCCGCGAGACCGTCGGCACCTTACATCTAGTCGACGCCCGCCAACCTGGCGAACTGATGGACGAGATCACGGCGGCCGGACTTGATATCGATCAGGGCATGGTGCTCAAGTTCAAGGATGTCGTCTATTACGGCGCCGACGCCATCCATATGCTCACCCTGCTTAGCACGCCTTCCGGCCTGTTCAACCGGCTCAACTACCATGTCTTCAGCCACCGCCTGGGCGCCAGGATCGCCTACCCCCTGGGCAAGGCCTTCCGCAACCTGGTGCTGAAGTTGCTGGGCATACGCTATATCAACAACCTGGCCAGCAAGCACTAATACTGGCCCGATGGGCGGCCACCGCGCACCATCACCAGGAAGCGCCCTACCACGGCGCACGCTGCCACTGCGTCACATAGCAGTCGCCATCCAGACACAGCATGGGGTCGTTGTTCCTGGGATGGTTGCGCTTTTCCAGCGGGTAGGTGGTGCTGCCGCCCTTGTGGGAGTGCGCCGTCAGGCTATTGCCGGTGGCCGTCCAGCGGCCACTGTCGCTGCTGCTTGAGCTGGTACCGCCCCACATGCCACCGCCGTAGGCATCCATGCTGCGCTCGCTGCTATAGCTGTAACTGCCATCGGGCCGTAGCTCAAAGCAGGTCGAGCTTTGTGAGCCGCCACCGCCACTGGCGCTGAAGTTGCGCACCAGGCACCAACTGCCCACCAGCTCCTGCCGCAAGCCACCGGCCTGGGCCTGGGTGGCATTGCCACGTGGCGGCTTCTGCCCCGGCTTGACCCGTATCATGCTCAGCACGCCCGGTATATCCCCACCGGCAATCAGCAGCTGGCCACCCTGCAGCCGGAACTGATACGGCGTCACCTCGCCGTCTTCTTCAATCAGCAGCAGGCCACCCATCACCTGGTAGCGTATGGGCTTGCCATCCAGGCTACCGCCCCCCTTGCCGTTCAGGCTCAGGCTTACCGCCTGTCCCGCCACCTCGCCACCCCAGCTACCGGTCAGCACCTGCTCGGCGCGCAACAACAGGGTGCAACAGGCCAACAACAGGCAGATCAGCAATCGGTGCATGGCAGCCTCCTTGGATGGCAACGCGACGGGAAGGCGTCCTAAAGCGCCCGCCTGCCAGCGAGCAACGCCGCAGCTGGCCAGGATATGCGCTTAGAGCCTGTTCAGAGTCTTTTCGCCGCGTCGTTCGCAACCTTGCCGGATGAAGGGCAAGGCGCAAGCCGCGCAGCGGTACGGGTACCGTCAGCGGCTTGCAACGCCGCCATTCGCCGGCAAGGCCGCGAACCCGAAGGGCTGGCGCGCGGCGAAAAGACTTTGAGCAGGCTCTTAGGACACTCCCTTTAGCTTATGCAAGCCACGGCGCCCCAGGCATTCCGGCGATGGCCGGTCTAAGAGCCCGTTCAGGCCGGCAGCAGCACCTCGGCATCGACCTCGCCCACCACCACCCTGGGTACTGCTGCCAGCAGAGTACGGGTATAGGCATGCTGGGGTGCCGTCAGCAGGCTGGCACTCTCGCCGGTCTCGACGATGCGGCCAGCCTGCATCACCGCAATCCGGTCGGCCAGGTATTCCACCACCCCGATATTGTGGGTAATGAACAGATAGGCGACCCCCAGCTGCTGCTGCAGCTCCTTCAGCAGGTTGAGTATCTGTGCCTGCACCGAGACATCCAGGGCCGAGGTAGGCTCGTCGCAGACGATCAGGCTGGGTTCCACCGCCAGGGCACGGGCGATGGCAATGCGCTGGCGCTGGCCGCCCGAGAACTCATGCGGAAAACGCGTCAGCGCCGACTGCGGCAGGCTGACCTGCTCCAGCAAGGCATCCACGCGGCGGCGGCGCTCGGCCAGGTCCAGCTCGGGCCGCAGCGACTGTATGCCCTCGGCCAGTATCTCGCCCACCCGCATGCGCGGATTGAGCGAGCCGAATGGATCCTGAAAAATGATCTGCATCTGCCGCCGGGCGCGCTTCAGCTCCGCCTTGCCGGCACGCATCAGGTCGATATCGCCCAGCATGGCTTGGCCATCGACCACAGCCGTGCCGCGCAACAGCTGCAGTATGGCCTTGCCCGTGGTGGTCTTGCCCGAACCCGACTCCCCCACCAGCGCCAGGGTCTCTCCCGGCCGCAGCGAGAACGACACCTCGTGTACGGCATCCACATGGCCGCTGACCCGCTGCAGCAAACCCGAGCGTATGGGAAACCGTACCCGCAGGTTTTCTACCGTCAGCAGCGCCTTGTCGCCCAACTGCTTGGCCGCCCGGCCCGCGCCGATATCCCGCAGCGGCGGCAGCACCAGGGGCACGGCCGCTTCGGGCGCATAGGCAAAGCAGCGCACACCATGCCCGCCGCCCATTTCGTACATGGGCGGGATTTCGCCACGGCAGCGGGCCGTGGCCGAATAGCAGCGAGGGGCAAACCGGCAGCCGTCGAACGCCTGATAGAGCGGCGGCACACTGCCAGCAATGGCCTCCAGCAGATGGCCGCGCTTGTCCACATCGGGCAAGGCGCCCAGCAAGCGGGTGGCATAGGGGTGCAGGGGCTTGGAGAAAAACGCCGCCTTGCTGCCCAGCTCCACCAGCTCGCCCGCATACATGATGCCGACGCGATCCGCCACCTGCGAAACCACGCCCAGATCGTGAGTGATCAACAGCATGGCCATGCCACGCTCGCGCTGCAGGTCCAGCAGCAGATCCAGTATCTGCTTCTGCACCGTCACATCCAGCGCCGTGGTCGGTTCGTCGGCAATCAGCAGCGCCGGCTCGGTGGCCAGCGCCATGGCGATCATCACCCGCTGCTTCTGCCCACCCGACAGCTGGAAGGGGTAGCTGTCTATGCGCCTTTCCGGCTCGGCAATGCCTACCCGCTTCAACCAGTCCACCGCCTTGGCCCGGGCCGCAGCCCCCCGCAGCTCGGTATGGGTGGTGATGGCCTCCACCAACTGCCGCCCCACCGACATCACGGCATTGAGGCTGGTAGCCGGTTCCTGAAAGATCATGGCGATGCGGCCACCGCGATACGCCCGCATCTCGCTTTCCGGCAGGTCGGCCAAGCTGGCATCGTCCAGCCGCACATCGCCGGCAGCAATGCAGGCGTTGTCGGGCAGCAGCCGGCTGATGGACAGCGCCGTCACCGACTTGCCCGAGCCCGATTCCCCCACCAGGGCAAAGGTCTCACCCGGCTGGATGGCAAGGCTGACGCCATCGACGGCCACCACGATGCCCTGGCTGGAGTGGATCTCGGTACGAAGTTGATCGAGTTGCAGCATGATGGACGACCTACTTGTGCGTTGCGCGAGGATCGAAGGCATCGCGGATGGCATCGGAGAACAGATTGGCCGACAGCACCAGCGAGAACATGAAGGTGAAGGCCGTTGCCAGCGTCCACCAGATGGTGGGTTCGCGCGACAGCTCCAGCCTTGCGGTATTGATCAAGGTACCGAAGCTCTGCATGGACGGATCCACCCCGATGCCGACATAGGACAGCACCGCCTCGGCCAGCACCAGGCCGGAGAAATTGATCACCATGCTGATCAGGATCAGGTGCATCACATTGGGCAGCAGGTGCACCGACAGTATCCGCCAGGTGCCCACCCCAAACGCCTGCGCCGCCTGGATGTACTCGGCCTCGCGCAGCTTGATCACCTCGCCCCGTATCAAGCGGCACAGCTCGGTCCAGCTGGTCATGCCCAGAATGATGCAGAGAAAGAACAGGCGCGCATCGGTACGCTCGGCCGAGGTCGGGAACAGGTCCGGGTGGTTGTCGATGAACACCATCAGTATCAACACCACGGCCGCGATCAGCAGCACATAGGGGATAGAGTTGATCACCGTGTAGACATACTGGATCGCCTCATCCACCCAGCCCCGCAGATAGCCGGCGCAGATGCCCAGGCCCACGGCAATGGGCATGGTCACCAGGGTGGACATGGTGCCAATGACCAGGGCCGTACGTATGCTCTTGAGCACCACATACAGCAGGTCATTACCCACCCGGTCGGTGCCAAGTACATGGTAGGCCGTCGCCAACATGGTCATGACACCGGCCAGCACGGCCAGCACCGTCAGGGTCAGCAACACCGCACGCAGGGGGAAGCCCACCTGCCCGCGCCGCAAACTACGCCAGGCCATCCCCAGCCCCTGGCGCCGCTTGCGTGCCAGCAGCAGTACGACCAGTGCCGTGGCCGCAGCGGCCAGCAGCAGGCCCAGCCCTACCCCTGCCACGGTGCGCAGCAGCACATCAGCTGCCCATTGCTGCTCGGGCTGGTCCAGATGGGCGCCGCCATGCTGCAGGCGCAGGTAGGCCCGGGTAGCCTGCCCGTCTATCACCGTCGCCTCCTTCTCATAGCCCTGGTAAGCCAGCGGCGCCGAGTAGCTGCGTTCACGTCCCGTTTGCTGCTGATGCAGGATATCGTCCAGCACCGAGCGCGTCTCGGTGGCATAGGCATCGGCCTTGCCCGCTATGGCCGGGCGGTAGTGCAGCGAGTCGAGCAGGCCTATCACCAGAAAGACCGCCAGCACCGTGGCCGCCGAGGTGCCGGTGGCGGTATTGAATGCCTTGCGCCAGGTCACCGCCAGGTGTGGCTGGCGCATGACCTTCCAGCCGTAGGTCAGGGTACCCAGCAATACCAGCAGCACCACCCAGTCCGTCCATAGAACAACTATCTTCATCGCGGCATGCTCACTTCAGGCGCACCCGCGGATCAGACCAGGCATAGGCAAAGTCGGTCAGCAGGTAGGTAATGACATAAAGGAATGAACCGAAGAACACCATGGCCCGGACGATGGAAAAATCCTGGCTGGTGATCCCGTCCACCGCAAAAGTGCCCAGGCCCGGTATGCCGAAGAAGGTCTCCAGCAGGATGGAACCGGCCAGCAGCGCCGGCAGTAACAGGCCTATCGAGGTAATAATGGGTATCAGGGAATTGCGCAGCACATGGCGCCCCAGCACAGCCCATTCCGACACCCCCTTGGCGCGGGCGGTGCGTACATAATCCTTGCCCAGTTCCTCCAGGAACAGCGTGCGATACAGACGGGTATCAGGCCCCAGGTGGGCAATCACCGATACCAGCACAGGCAGCAGCAGGAACTTGAACATGCCCGGTGGCGGGCTGAAGCCCGATACCGGCGTAATGACCATAAGCTTGGCGAACAGGTACTGGCCCATGATGATGAAGAACAGCGACGAGGTGGACATCAGCCCCACCAGCACCACCACCCCCCAGGTATCCAGCACCGTATGGCGGTAGAACACCAGTCCCAGCCCCAGGATGATGGACAGCGTTACCGAGATCAGCAGTATCGGTATCGCCAGCGCCAGAGTGGGGCCGATACGGTTGCCCAGCTCCCAGCCTATATTGCGGTTCTCATTGGTCTTGCCAAAGTCCAGCCGCAACAGCTTGGCCGAGCTCTCGAAAAACACCGTCTGGGTCAGCTTGCCCACCCCAGCCGCCTGCGCATTGAAGTACAGCGGCTGGTCATAGCCGCGCTCGGCCTTCCAGCGCTCCACCGCCTCCTGCGCCACCCGCTTGCCGCCCAGCTGCAGGCGGGCCATGTCGTCCGGGGTATTCACCGAAAAGAACAGAAAGAAGGTCACCAGGTTGATACCGGCCAGCACCAGGATGGAGTACAGGGTGCGGCGCACCAGATAGGTCATCATGCTTGCGCTCCCTTGCTGGCACGGCGGCCGCTGTTGATACGCAGGGTACGCGCGGTGGCGCGCTCACGCCGGCGGTAGATGCGCCAGGCCGGCCACAGCAGCAGGCCCAGGGCCAGCACACCCACGCCCAGCGGCCACACCCGTGGCTGGTTCCATTGCGCGACCTTGCTGGCCCGCAACGCCCCATCCACCCGCATGTATTTGACCTTGTCGTTGGCAATCGAAGTGGGCTTGGCGTTGTGCACCCACTGCTGGTACACCCCCAACGAGCCAGGAAACAGCCCCCAGCTCCATGGTGCATCCCGCTGCACCATGGCCACCATCTGGTCTATCACCTGCTGCCGCTCGGCGTTGTCCGGCAGGTCGCGCATGCGGGTATAGAGCTTGTCGTATTCCGGGTTGGCATAGTTGGAGGCATTTTCACCCTCAAACTTCACCTTGGACTGTGTGCTGTTCAGCAGGAACAAATAATTCTCCGGGTCCGGGTAGTCCGAGAACCAGCCCCAGAAATACAGCTGGGCATTGCCCTTGCGCATGCGGTCCTGGAAGCGGTTGTAGTCCGATGCCCGTATCTCCAGCTGTATGCCCAGTTTCTGCATTTGCTTGACCTGCCAGTCCAACCTGGCCTGATAAGCCGGCCCCACGCCGTTGGAGTCATAGAACAGCAGCAGCGGCTTGCCGCTCTTGGCGTCGCGCCCATCGGGATAGCCCGCCTCGGCCAGCAAGCGCTTGGCGTCAGCCAGTGGGCGCCGCACAGCCTGGCCATCACGCCAGACATGGGTCACCGGGTTGATACCCGCCTCGCCGGTACGGTAGCCGAACAAACCTGGTGGAATCGGCCCCATGGCCGGCACCGACGGCCCATAGGTATCAAAGAAAATGGCGTTGTGCTCTTCCCAATCGGTGGCGATGGCAATGGCCTGACGCAACTTACGGTGCCGCTCGGCCTCCTCCGGGTTCTTGCCGCCGCCCACCACCGGGTCCAGCCAATTGAAGCCCATATACCAGCTGGTCGGTTCTATGGTCGGCTCCAGTTTCACCCCATGCTCACGCAGCACCTGCCAGCGGCCGGTCTGGTCCATGGCTTCCTTGAGAAAAACAAAACCCACATCGATGCGGCTGAGATCGGGCACATCGTAGTAGCCCTGCATGAACTTGGCCTGCTCAGGCTCAGACTCCTTCTCCTGCAGGAACACCAGCTTGTCCAGGAAGGGCAGCCGCTTGCCGGCATCGGCCAGCAATCCCTGCGCCTTGTCCTCCGCCGAGCCCTCGCTGGGGTAGCGCATATCGCGGTAGTTCGGGTTGCGCACCATCACGTAGCGGCTGGCGCTCTGCTCGGTCAGCATAAAGGGCCCCGTCCCCACCGGCCAGGTATTCAGCGACAGCGAATGCTCCGCCATGCCACGCTGGGCATAGAAGCGGTCGGCCTCCCAGGGGATGGGGACAAAGAAGGTCATGGCCATCCAGTACTTGAACTGCGGGTACTTGCCGGCGATGCGTATCTCCAGCGTGCGCGCATCCAGCGCGCGGGCACCTTCCAGCTTCACCTCGCGCAGATCGCGCCAGGGCAGGTAACGGTCACGCGGGTCCCGTTGCTGCAATTGCGCATTGCGCTCGGCCTTGAGCTGCTCGCCCAGATCCTGCAGGCCGACTATGTACTGGTTGAGCAGGTTGTAGATGGGCGACGGCGTAGGCACATAGGGGCTGGCCAGGCGCTTGATCTGGTAGACGTAATCTTCTGCCGTCACTTCGCGGCTGCTGCTGGCGGCCTGCGCCAGCGGAAAATCCCAGATGCTGTATTTGCCAGCCAGCTGGGCCGGCTTGAGGTCGTGATACAGCAACTGCCCAGCGGCATCACGGGCCAGCGCCGGATGGGGCTGGTAGCGTATGCCGGGCTGCAGTTTGATGGTGTAGATGCTGGTAGCGATCTGCTCGCTGGGCGCATCGTCAGGCAGGGAATTGCCGGCCTTGTCGTAATAGCGCGGTACCGGCACCTCGGTGGCGGTCAGCCCCTCCAGCGTATAGGGCCGCTTGAGGTAGTGGTAATGCAGCAGTGGCTCGTAGGTCTGGTAGGTCCAGGGGGTTTCGTTCAGGTTATAGGAGCTGACCGGGTCCAGAAACTTGGGCCGCTCCTGGAACGAACTGAACATCACATCGCCGGTCAGGTCGGCCTGACTATGCGGCTGGTTGGCCACTTCGCAGCCCCCCAACAGCAGCAGCGCGGGTGTCACCGCCAGCAGCAGCGAGCGCCGCAGCGCGCGTAGCGACAAGGAATAAGGCTGGAGTACAAGCATGGCACGACCCGCAGACAAAGGCACCCCCAAGGGAGCGAAGGCCGCGATCATGCCATGCCGTTTGGCCTGACTGCCAAGCGCAGTCCGGCCACTGTGGCCTTTTCGCCAGTGCAAGAAAGGCGGCCCTGGCACGACAGTGCCGGGGCCGCCTCAGTCGGCGATCAGGCCAGTACCAGCACCGCGTCGGCCTCGACCTGACCACCTTTGGGCAGTGCCGCGGCCTGTAT
Source organism: Chitinimonas prasina (assembly GCF_030160395.1). Classification (GTDB taxonomy): domain Bacteria; phylum Pseudomonadota; class Gammaproteobacteria; order Burkholderiales; family Chitinimonadaceae; genus Chitinimonas; species Chitinimonas prasina. The sequence continues at coordinate 104,746 of NZ_BSOG01000003.1, read as the reverse complement.
GGCGGCGCGGGCAGGGTAAGGGGCATCAAAATACTGGCCCATGATCTCGTTGAGCTTGCCGAAGTTGGCCAGGTCAGTCACGAACACGCCCAGCTTGACGATATCCTTGAGGTCGCCACCAGCCGCCTGTGCCACCGCGCGCAGGTTCTTGAACATCAGGTGGGCCTGGGCCTCAAAGCCCTCGGCCAGCTCGCCGGTCACCGGGTCCAGGCCCAGTTGGCCCGACAGGTAAACCGTGTTGCCCACCTTCACGGCCTGCGAATAAGTGCCGACAGCCTTGGGTGCGTGGTCGCTATGGACGATTTCTTTGCTCATGGTGTATTCCTTGGGTAAACGACGCGACGGATAGCCGGAAGGCAGCATGAACAACGCGGCCTCGTGCGACATAGTTGAATGTATTGGGGGGAAGCTGGAAGCCCTGCACACACCCTCCTTCCAGTACGCGCCGGAACGAGGGCGGAACGAGCCCACCATGCCTGATAGAGGCCAGTTGCCGCTCAACGCCTGCTTAGACCAGGCAGCCCAGCGCCGCCACCAAGGGTGCCATCTTGCCTTGCTATGGCAGACTTTCCAAGCCATACCGCTTGCGCAGCGCCCTATCCTCAGCACTACCACGAAAAGCCTTGAAGGCCGCATCAAAGCGGGCCACCCATTCGGGGGCGACAGTCTTGCGCGAGAACATCACATAAAAGCGGATGGGCTGGTTCATCACATCGGCGGTGACCAATTGCTCACCCCAACCCTGCTTGGCGGCCAGGTGCAGCCCCACCTGCCGCTCCTCGATCACATAGTCCACCTGGCCGGCCAGCAGCCGACGGAAATTGCTGAACTGATCGTAGGACACCACCGACTTGCCCTGGCTACCCAGAAATGCCTCGATCTCCGGCGAATAGCTCCAACCATGCACCAAGCCGGCCCGTAAACCCTTGAAATCCTCTTTCTTCTGCAGCCGCAAGCCATCGCTGCGGCGGCTGAAGGCCGTCCAGCGGGTTTCGGTAAAAGGCTCGGCCGAAAAATGCACATAGGCCTCCCGGTTGTCCACCTTGCCGCCATTGACCGCCACATCGGCCTCCCCCGCCTCCAGCATGGCCAGCAGGCGCTTCCAGGGCACGGCCCGGTCGGGGTGCACCAGCTCCACCTCCATCTGCCGCAGCACGGCCTCCAACCTGGCCACGCTGTAACCATCGGCCTTGCCCTTGGCCGCGTACTCATACGGCGGCCAGTCATCCGTCACCAGCCGCAGTTTCAGCGGCTCGGCCGCCAGTGGCAGGCAAGCAAGCAGGATCAGCAAGGCACGCAGCAGCACGGCAGGCTCCTGTCTCCCGGCTCAACGGTCGGGCAAAAAGGCTTCCATCAATCGATTCAGGTGGCGCCGACCCAGCTCGCTGGGCGCAAGCCGGGTGGGGTCGGCATCCAGCAAGCCCTGTTCATGCACCCGCGCCAGGGTGCGCGCAATACCTGCCAGCGGCAGGCCGGTACGTTCACTATAGAGGGTAGCCGCCACGCCTTCGCTCAAACGCAGCGCATTGAGCATGAATTCAAACGGCAGGTCCCGGTGGTCCACCAGTTCTTCGGTCTGTACCGCATTGCCCGCCGCCACCGCCTTCAGGTACGCGGCCGGCTGCTTGTAGCGCGCCTGGCGCAGGATGCGGTCATGGAAACTGAGCTTGCCATGGGCACCCGCCCCTATGCCCAGGTAATCGCCAAATTGCCAGTAATTGACGTTATGCCGTGCCCGGTGGCCGGGTAGCGCATAGGCACTGGTTTCGTAGTGATCAAACCCCGCGGTCGCCAACCGCGCGGCGATCACATCGTGCATCTCGGCAGCCGTATCGTCATCAGGCAGGCTGGGCGGATAGCGGTAGAAATAGGTATTGGGCTCCAGCGTCAGGTGGTAGCAGCTCAGATGAGTGGGCGAGAACGACAACGCCGTTTCCACATCCGCCAGCGCCTGCGCCACCGTCTGGCCCGGCAGGGCAAACATCAGGTCCAGATTGAAGGTGTCAAAGGTCTCGCGCGCCAGCGCCGCTGCCCGCCGCGCCTCATCGCCATCGTGTATGCGGCCTATGGCAGCCAGATGGGCCGGATCAAAACTCTGTATGCCGATGGAGAGACGATTGATCCCTGCCGCCCGGTAGCCCTTGAACTTGTCCGCCTCCACTGTACCTGGGTTGGCCTCCAGCGTGATCTCGGCATCAGGCAGCAGCTTGGTGCGCGCCCGAATGCCGGCCAGCAGGCTGTCCATGGCTTCGGCCGAAAACAGGCTGGGTGTGCCCCCGCCCATGAAGATGGTGTGTATGGGCCGGCCCCAGATCAGCGGCAGGCTGTGCTCCAGGTCGGTCAGCAAGGCCGCCACATAGCCCGCCTCGTCTATGCCCCCCTTGGCTTCATGCGAATTGAAGTCGCAATACGGGCACTTGCGCACACACCAGGGAAAATGGATATACAGCGATAGCGGCGGCAGTGCCTGCAAGGCCCAGCCCGCAGCCGGCGCCGCCACAACAGCCGCCGGGCCAGGATGGGGGTGGATGGGGATGATCATGGCTTGCGGTAGGGGTTAACCAGCGCATCCACCATGCGGTGCAGGGCCTCGCGCATCTGCGCCTCCGAGACCTCCATCAACAGGCCATCCTCGAATGCGTCCTGGGTCATCTGCTGTATCTCGCCCAGGTTTTCTTCCATCACCTTGACCTTCTCGAAGCAGCTCACCACCGCCCCGTCGTCCTTCAGCCATTTCGGCCATGGGCTCGTCATAGTGCATCCTTTGCCAGCTTGTCCAACAGGGCAGCCAGGGCCTGGCCGCGATGGCTGATGGGGTTCTTCTCTTCCGGCGTCAGCTCGGCCACGGTCTTGCCCAGTGCCGGCACCCAGAAATGCGGATCGTAACCAAAGCCCCCCTCGCCGCGCGGTTCAGCCAGCAGCTCGCCATCAAACCGGCCTTCGGCAATCAGGGGCCGGGGGTCATCCGCAGTGCGTACCAGCACCAGCACCGCATAGTAGAAAGCCCGGCGGTCGGCCTGGCCGGCCATATCCGCCACCAGCTTCTGGTTGTTGCGCGCATCCGATTTCGGCTCACCGCCATAGCGGGCCGAATACACCCCAGGCGCACCGCCCAGGGCCGGCACGCAGATGCCGGAATCATCGGCCAGCGCCGGCAAACCAGTGGCCGCCGCCGCATGGCGAGCCTTGGCCAGGGCATTCTCGACGAAGGTGGCGTGCGGCTCTTCGGCTTCGCCCACCCCCAGTTGCCCCTGCGGTATCACCTCGATGGCTAGAGCCCCCAGCAAACGCTGGAACTCCTTCAGTTTTCCGGCATTGTTGCTGGCGAGTACGAGCTTCTTCATGCGCAACCTGCTTGCAGTACGGTGAAAGAGGGATTCAAGGGGCAGTCGCCAGCAAGGCACGCAAGGCCTTGGCGAACTGCGCCGGCTGCGGCAGGCACAGCCAGATGGTGCGGCCATCACGGGTCTGCAGCTTCACGCCCTGATTCAGGTCGGGCGTGAAATTGCCGCCATGGCGCTCCTCCACGCCTTCCCTGCGCACCGGCCGGGTCGGCTTGTCCGGCAGGGCAGCCACCTCCACCGCCGCAATATCGGCCAGCGCCAGACGTTGCACCGCCCCGTGGTTCAACTGCCCCCAACGCCAGCAGAGCGCCTCGCCCTCACACCAGGTCTTGTAGGCCAGGTAGGGCAGCAACAGCCAGGTCAGCACCAGCGCCAGCAGCACATACCCCAGTTGCACCGCGCTGGCCACGCCCATGCTGCGCAGCACCCACAGTCCCAGGGTCAGCAGCACCAGGGCCAGCAAGGCCGGCGGCCAGATCGACCATTGCTGCAAGGCCTTGTCCTGTTTCTTCGTCTTGTCCATGTAACCGTCTTCTCAGTATTTCTTTTTCAATGTCATGCGCTGGCCATCGTTCTGCATATGGAACTGGCCCAGCACACTCATACCTATCAGCGCGACTTCCGGGTAGGCACCATCGGTCACCACGGCATCCACATTGTAGAGCTGCACCCCTTCGATGCGCAGGCTGGGCACCTTGGTACGCCAGCCATTCTGCACACCCTGGGCCGTGCGCAGCATGATGGGCTGGTTACGCTCGAAGCGCAGCCCCATGGCCTTGGCCTGGTTGCCCGATAGCGACAACAAGGACGCCCCGGTATCGATCAGCCCCCTGACGCCGCCACCACCCAGGCTGATCTGGGCCATGAAGTGACCACCGCCGACATCGAACACGGTAAAGCTGTTGGTCTGGGCCTGCTCCGCCTGGCTGCCGCCGGCATAGAACTCCTGGCCCAGCCGCACACTCTGGCGCTTGCCCTCCACTTCCAGCACCGCACTGTCCTCGCCCACCGATATCAGCTTGATACCGTCGCGCTGCTGCCCCACGCTCAGAGTCAAGGGCTTGCCGCCCAAAGACAGCGACACCTTGTTGCCCATGGTAGCCAGCAGCACCGGCGAAGCCGCCCAGCTGGTGCCCACCAGGCCCAACGCCAGCACCAGCGGTAACAAGGTCTTACTTAACATGCACTGCTCCATCGCTAAGCCACCACCGGTTCCACTTCCGCCAGGGCCGCCTCGATCAACTCCGGCCCTGCCCCATTCAATACCTTGCTGTCACTGAGCATGCGCCGCCAGTTGCGCGCCCCGGGTCGCCCCTGGAACAAGCCCAGCACATGCCGGACAATATGCTTGGGCTGGCTGCGCCCAGCCGCCATGCGCTCGGCAATATAGGGCATCAGGGCTCGGGCTACCTCGGCCCGGCTCGCCACAGCCTGCTCATCACCGTAATAGCGGGCATCCACCTCGGCAAACTGGTAAGGGTCGTGGTAGGCCATGCGGCCTATCATCACCCCGTCCACATGCTGCAGCTGCTCATCCACCGCCTGCCAATTGTCCAGGCCACCGTTGATGATGATCTCCAACTGCGGAAAATCTCGTTTAAGCCTGTGCACATAGTGATACTTCAGGGGTGGCACCTCGCGGTTCTCCTTGGGGCTCAGACCCTTCAGTATGGCGTTGCGGGCGTGGGCGATGAACACCTCGCAGCCGGCATCCGCCACCGTCCCGACAAAGTCGCGCAGATACTCGTAGTGCTCCACCTCGTTGATGCCGATACGGTGCTTGACCGTCACCGGAATGCTCACCGCATCCCGCATGGCCTTGACGCAATCGGCCACCAGCTGCGGCTCCTCCATCAGACAGGCGCCAAACGCCCCCGACTGCACCCGCTCGCTGGGGCAGCCCACATTGATATTGACCTCGTCATAGCCCCACTGCTGTGCCAACCGGGCACACGCCGCCAGATCAGCCGGCTCCGAGCCCCCCAGTTGCAGCGCCACCGGGTGCTCCGCCTCGCTGAAATCCAGAAACCGCGCCTTGTCGCCATGCAGGATGGCGCCCGTGGTCACCATCTCGGTATAGAGAAAGGTGTGGCGGGTGATCTGGCGCAAGAAAAATCGGTAGTGCCGGTCCGTCCAGTCCAACATTGGCGCAAGGCAGATGCGCCTGGCAGGGGGAGAAGCCGCGACAGCGGGGGATATTACGTTAAGCACGAATTTCAACCATCTGATTTATATGAAAATTCCACCCCGTAGCCGTGAGCGCAAGCCGGCAAAAGTGCTGCCAGGCTTGCTACCCACGGAGGACTTGGCGGCCGCCCGCCAGACTCAACCAGCCAAAGCAGCTTTCTGGGCATCAATCAGCTGCGCAATGCCCGCATCCGCCAGATTCACCAGCGCGTTCATTTCCTCGCGGCTGAAGGGCGCACCCTCGGCCGTGCCCTGCAGTTCGACAAAACCGCCGGCCGCCGTCATCACCACATTCATGTCGGTATCGCAGTCGCTGTCTTCCAGGTAATCCAGATCCAGCACCGGCACACCCTGGTAGATACCCACCGAAACAGCTGCCACATGCTGGCGGATAGGATTGCTGCTCAGCTTGCCTGCCGCCATCAGGCTGGCAATGGCATCCTGCAGGGCCACGAAGGCGCCGGTAATGCTGGCGCAGCGGGTGCCGCCGTCGGCCTGTATCACGTCGCAGTCTATGCTGATCTGGCGCTCGCCCAGGGCCTTCATGTCCACCACGGCACGCAGGCTGCGGCCTATCAGGCGCTGTATTTCCTGGGTGCGGCCGCTCTGCTTGCCGCTGGCCGCCTCGCGCTTCATGCGGCTATGGGTGGAACGGGGCAACATGCCGTACTCGGCGGTCACCCAGCCTTCGCCCTTACCTTTCAGAAAAGGTGGCACGCTTTCTTCTACCGACGCCGTGCAAATAACCTTGGTGCCCCCCATCTCGATCAACACCGAACCTTCGGCATGGCGGGTGTAGTGACGGGTGATGCGGACATCGCGAAGCTGGTTGGGTTGGCGGCCAGAGGGGCGCATGTCATACCTCATTGAATATCAAGGCAGAAATTATACCCCAAGCGTCAAGCCCATACGGTGGCAGGGCAGCGCCCTGGCGCCAGTGCAAGGCGAACGGTATTGCCAGCGACGCCTAATCAGCGCGGTGTATGGGCAGCAATACCACCCGGATGCCGGCCAGCCTGTCATGCAGGCATTGCTGCTCGCGATCTATCAGCGCCCACAGCCAGGGCAGCGCCATCCAGACCAGGCCCAGCCATAGCAGCCATTTCATGTCCGGCACATGCTTGGTATAGGCCCACAGCGGTATCAGCGGTGCGTAGACCAGCAGGCACAGGGCAAACCGCAGACTGACCTGCCACATACTGGGCAGCTGGTTGGCGCGGTTGCGCAACTGCAGCCGCCAGGTCTTCATGGCCAGTGTCTGGCCCGAGCGGCGCCAGCACCAGGCAAAGTAGCCGTACAGCACCAGAATCAGAAACGCGAACTGGGCCGGGGTACCCGCCAACCGGCTGAACAACAACTGGAACAGCATGCCGGCGACCAGAATCACGGCCAGCAGCAGCAGGCTCTCATAGCAAAGGGAGACAAGACGCCGCCACCGGGGGGCAAGAGGGTGTTCTACCGACATGGTGCAACCTGCATGCAAGACAAGCCCGCCAAGATACGGCGCAAGCCCGGATAAGACAAGCCGCAACCAGGATCAGTTGGCCGCCTGCACCTGCTTGAGCTTTTCCTTGACCTGCTCGCGCTGGGGCGAGGGCAGGCGCTGCACCTTCTTGTAGTTGTCACGCGCCCGGTTGCGTTCGGCTGGGCTCAAGCTGGCCCAATGGCGTATGCGGGCGTCGATGCGGCTGCGCTCGGCCGCGCTATGGTGGGGATATTGCTCGGCCAAGGCCAACAGATGCTGCCGCTGGCCGGCGCTATAGCTGGCCCACTCCGCTGCCAGCGGCGCCAGCACCGCCTGCTGGGCCGGCGCCAGGGCCACCCAATCCGCCGGAGGCGCTGCCGCCACGGCCGTGGCGGCGCAGAATAGCAGCAACGACAATCCCAGGCGCCTCACGAGGCCTCCCTGGCCAGGTGCTCCACCGAATCGGACAGCCACACTTCCATGGGCACCTCGTCGGCCAGCAGCTGCGCATCGATATCGTCGTCTATCGAACCGGCATTGCCTTGCTGCCACCAAAACAAGCCGACGCCCAGGCACAGCGCCAGCCAGGCCGCCTGACCCGCACGCCGGCTAGCCACCGGGTGCAACCCCAGCCAGCGCACCAAGCCCAAGCGCCAGCCCCGTGAGCCGGCCTGCTGTAGTGCCAGCGCTACCTGCCGCGCCTGGGCCAGCCTTTGCTGCTGCCGCAGCGACAGCGGCTGCGCAGCCAGTTGGCTGGCAGCGGCTTTGCCAAAGGTGTCTTCCTCCCACTGCGACTTGCTCATGGCTCCACCCCTCTCTCTCGCAGCCAGTCTGCCAGGCTGTGGCATGCCCGCGAGCAATGCGTCTTGACGCTGCCTTCCGAGCAGCCCATGGCCACCGCCGTGTCGGCCACGTCCATCTCCTCCAGATAACGCAGCAGGAAGGCCTGCCGTTGACGCAAGGGCAAATGTGCCAGGCCGTCCTCCAGCAAGGCCAGCATCTGGCGTCGCCCCCATTGCACATCGGGCTGCTGTAAGGCCTCGCAGCCAGGCTCCACCGCCAGCGTGTCCAGCGGGTCCGGCTCGCTATCTTCGTCTTCGCCCTGGCGTAGGTGCAGCGCAGACAGCAGGCCCACCCACAGATTGCGCACCTTGCTACGACGATAATAGTCCCGTATTGCGTTCTGCAATATCCGTTGAAACAGCAAGGGCCATTCTTCGGCCGGCTGGCCGGCATAGCGCTCCACCAGCTTGAGCATGGCATCCTGCACCAGATCCAATGCCGCATCCTCGTTCTGCACGGCAAACATGGCTTGCCGGAAGGCCCGGTGTTCGGCTGCAGCAAGGAAATCGGCAAGGGAGGACGGAGTGGGCACAGCGCAGGGCAGACAAGAGACGGGGGCGCGATGATAGCAGTGACGTGCGCGGAAGTCGTTTTGCAAACAGCGGTTTAGCATCGCCCATGTTGCATTGCGGCACTTGACCTGCCCCGGTCAGGTCGGCTATGGTCACACCCATCCTCTCCGCCACGGACGGTGCCGCTTGCAACTCGCTTGCCGGCACCACATCGGCAGCAAGTCTCGATGGTCACCCGCCAGCCACAAGCCAGCGCGAGGTGACAACCCGGTTGGTTCTGGTGCGTAGCTATTACGTGCCCGTGATATACAAAAGCTTTATCGGCTTTTCTGCTGCATTGGTTGCAGATCTTGGTTGTCGTTGCAAGTTGGCTTGAGTCGGCAGATGCCGATTCGCAGTCGCCCCGGTAACGGTGCGTTGGTCTGGCGTCTTTTCCAAGGCGTCGGGTGCGCGTACCCACCTGCACAGCAGTGCGGGCCAGTCTCCGGGTAGGGCTGTCTGTCACACGTCGCCTCGGTCTGTTTTAGTGTCCCCTTTACCAAGGAAGACATCATGGAAATATCCGGTGCGGAAATCGTCATCCGTTGTTTGCAGGAAGAAGGCGTTGAATTCGTCTTCGGCTACCCGGGTGGCGCTGTCCTCGAAATCTACGACGCAATCTTCAAGCAAGACAAATTCAAGCACGTGCTGGTGCGCCACGAACAAGGTGCCGTGCACGCCGCTGATGGCTACTCACGCTCCTCGCACAAGGTCGGGGTAGCGCTGGTCACCTCCGGCCCTGGTGCCACCAATGCCATTACCGGCATTGCCACCGCCTACCTCGATTCCATCCCCATGGTGGTGATCTCGGGCCAGGTGCCCACGCCCGCCATTGGTCTCGACGCCTTCCAGGAAGTCGACATGGTCGGCATCACCCGGCCCTGCGTAAAGCACAACATCCTGGTCAAGGATGTACGCGACATCGCCAGCGCCATGAAGAAGGCTTTCCATATCGCCACCACCGGCCGCCCCGGCCCTGTCGTGGTTGATATCCCCAAGGACATCACACTGGCCCGTGCGGAGTTCCACTACCCGCAATCGGTCAGCCTGCGGTCCTACAACCCGCCAGCCAAGGGTCACCCCGGCCAGATCAAGAAGGCCGTCAATCTCCTGAGCGACGCCAAGCGGCCACTGATCTATATCGGCGGCGGTGCCGTGCTGTCCAATGCCTCCAACCAGGTTACCGAACTGGTCAAGATGCTGGGCGTGCCCGCCACCAACACCTTGATGGCCCTGGGCGCTTTCTCCGGCTCCGATCCGCAAAACCTGGGCATGTTGGGCATGCACGGCCTGTACGAAGCCAATATGGCCATGCAGCACTGCGACGTGCTGATCGCCATCGGCGCCCGCTTTGACGATCGCGTCATCTCGGTGCCCTCGCACTTCCTCAGCTCGCCCAAGAAGATCGTCCATATCGACATCGACCCTTCCTCCATCGCCAAGCGCGTAAAGGTGGACATCCCCATTGTCGGCAATGTGCGCGATGTGCTGGACGAGATGCTGGCGCTGCTGCGGCAGACCGGCGCCCGCCCCAATGCCGAGCACCTAGCCAACTGGTGGAAGCAGCTGGAAGAATGGCGCAGCCACAACTGCCTCAAGTTCGACGCAAACAGCGACATCATCAAGCCGCAGTTCGTGGTGCAGACCCTGTACGAGATCACCGGCGGCGATGCCTTCGTCACCTCCGATGTGGGCCAGCACCAGATGTGGGCGGCGCAGTACTACAAGTTCAACAAGCCACGCCGCTGGATCAACTCCGGCGGCCTGGGCACCATGGGCTTTGGCCTGCCTGCCGCCATGGGCGTGCAGCTGGCCAACCCCGATGCCACCGTGGCCTGCATTACCGGTGAAGCCTCCATCCAGATGAACATTCAGGAGCTCTCCACCTGCAAGCAGTACCACACCCCGGTGAAGGTGATTAACCTGAACAACCGCTATCTGGGCATGGTGCGGCAGTGGCAGGAGTTCTTCTACGGCAACCGCTATTCCGAATCCTATATGGATGCGCTGCCCGATTTCGTGAAACTGGCCGAAGCCTATGGCCACGTCGGCATGAAGATCGAGCGTCCAGCCGATGTGGAACCCGCCCTGCGCGAGGCCATGAAGCTGAAAGAGCGGCTGGTGTTCATGGACTTCATCACCGACCAGACCGAGAACGTCTTCCCCATGGTGCAGAACAACCGCGGCCTGAGCCAGATGGATCTGCCACCGCATATGCGCCACCTGCAACAAGGCACCGTCGCAAAAGAGCGCGACTACGGCAACCTGAGCTAAGGAGGAGAGACCCATGCGACATATTCTTTCCATCCTGCTGGAAAACGAAGCCGGTGCCCTGAGCCGGGTAGTGGGCCTGTTCTCGGCACGTGGCTACAACATCGATTCGCTCACGGTATCCACCACCGAAGACGCCACCCTGTCGCGGATGACCATCGTCACCAGCGGCTCCGATGACGTCATCGAGCAGATCACCAAGCAGCTCAACAAGCTGATCGAGGTGGTCAAGGTCATCGACCTGAACGAGTCGGACCATGTCGAACGCGAGCTGATGCTGATCAAGGTCCGCTCCACCGGCAAGGACCGCGAAGAGATGAAACGGATGGCCGACATCTTCCGTGGCCGCATCCTCGACGTCACCGAAAAGACCTACACCATCGAGCTGACCGGTGAGAGTTCCAAGCTGGACGCCTTTATCGAGGCAGTGGACCGCACCCTCATCCTCGAAACCGTACGGACCGGTGCCTCCGGCATAGGCCGTGGCGAACGCATACTGAAAATTTGATCGTGCGGGGTACCACGCGCGGGCAGACACCCGCCGCCCCGACACCACTCACACCCAACAAGGAGTTACCCCAATGAAGGTTTTCTACGACAAAGACGCCGACCTCTCCCTGATCAAGGGCAAGCAAGTCACCATCGTGGGCTACGGCTCGCAAGGCCACGCCCATGCGCTGAACCTGAAGGACAGCGGCGTGAACGTGACCATCGGCCTGCGCAAGGGCGGTGCATCGTGGAGCAAGGCCGAGAATGCCGGCCTGTCGGTCAAGGAAGTTGCCGAGGCAGTGAAGGGCGCCGACGTGGTCATGATACTGCTGCCGGACGAGAGCCAGCCTGAAGTCTACAAGCGCGATATCGAACCCAATATCAAGCAAGGCGCCTCGCTGGCCTTCGCCCATGGCTTCAATATCCACTACAACCAGATCGTGCCGCGCGCCGACCTGGACGTCATCATGGTCGCCCCCAAGGGCCCAGGCCACACCGTGCGCTCCGAATACAAGCGCGGCGGCGGCGTGCCCTCGCTGATCGCCGTGTACCAGGACACCAGCGGCCGCGCCCGTGATGTGGCCCTGTCCTACGCCGCAGCCAATGGCGGCACCAAGGGCGGCGTGATCGAGACCAACTTCCGCGAAGAAACCGAGACCGACCTGTTCGGCGAGCAGGCCGTACTCTGCGGTGGCGCGGTCGAGTTGGTGAAGATGGGTTTCGAAACCCTCACCGAAGCCGGCTACGCCCCGGAAATGGCCTACTTCGAGTGCCTGCACGAACTCAAGCTCATCGTCGACCTGATGTACGAAGGCGGCATCGCCAACATGAACTACTCGATCTCCAACAATGCCGAATACGGTGAGTACGTCACCGGCACCGAGGTAATCAACGAGCAGTCGCGCGCCGCCATGCGCAACGCCCTCAAGCGCATCCAGACCGGCGAATACGCCAAGCGCTTCATCCTCGAAGGCAAGACCAACTACCCCGAGATGACTGCCCGCCGCCGCCTCAACGCCGCCCACCCCATCGAAGTCGTGGGTGAGCAACTGCGCGACATGATGCCGTGGATCAAGGCCAACAAGCTGGTCGACCAGAGCAAGAACTAAGCACCACCATGGGGCGCAGCATTCGCCCCATGCGCCACACCCAAGGCCGGCTTTGCCGGCCTTTTGCATGGCCAATGCCCCCGTGCCCAAGCCATGCAACCCGGCACTTAGCGCTGCTAACAAAACCCAGCGCAGCGGTTCTGGCTAGGCGTGCAAACGCTGGCGCGCGCAGCTGACAGTACGTAGGTACGGCAAGTTTGCACAACAACGCCAGAAGGGTTTTGTTAGCGGCTCTTATTGCGCTTACGTCTGTGGTGGCGATCTATATCCTCTCGCCACGCCCACACCACACCAACCGCGCCATGAGCACACAGCACACCATCGAATACAGCGGCTCCCTGCTCTTCCGCGAGCTGCCAACCATCCGCTATCCCGAACTGGCCTCCGCCTGGGCGCAAGAAGGCTATGGCTGCGAACCCATGGATACACCAGAGATGCTGCTGGCCGCCTTCCGTGGCGAGAACGCCATCCTGCTGGAATCCGTCGTCGCGTTAGACGTCCGCAACCGTCGTACCCGACTCCGCTTGGCGAAGTGCAAATGCGATCTGCTCTTCCGTGAATTTCGACTTCTTCATGACAAATCTCCTGCCTCGCAAGGCGCTAAATTTGCCAGAAATCTCCACTTCTCAGCGCTACGATTTTGCGGGGGGAGGTCCCCCCCGGTAATAGCAAGCCTCTCCACCTGAGCAGGCTTCACGCCCTACCAGATCGATACCTGTCGCCCATACTCAGCACAAGAAAAAGGGGCACCCTTAGGTGCCCCTGCTTTCTTGCGAACCTATACCGTGGATTAATCCGGTATCAGTTCACGCCAGCTGGTCTTGCTCTGCAGAGTTACATCTGCATTCTCCAGACCCACATTGGTCAGCTCACCCTTCACATCCGCGCTCTGCAGCACGATCTTGCCACCCTTGAGCTGTATCAGTCGCGGACTGGCAGCCGCACCGGTAGTCAACTCCTTATAGGCAACATTGCCCGTACCTATCTTCAGGAAGGAACGCCCTTCCTTGCCTGCCAGATAGGAGCGTGCGTACACACGTGCCACGTTACCCGGAGAGCAGAGGTCCTTGGTCGGAATAGTGGAGGCGAAAATCACCTGGCCCAGCGCAGCAGAGGGCTGTAGCACCACCCGTTCGGCCAAACGGTCTATACCAAGCACCTGTTCGGAGGGCGCCAGATCCATATACCAGCCACGCTTGTGCGACTCCATGTTCACCTCATCGACTGTGGCACGGTTCACCGGCACCATCACATCGCGCTTCACCGGCAGATCACTGCCCGTCAATGGCGCCAATGCCTTACCGTCACGGATGGCGTACATGGTCTGCACTTGGTTAGCCTGTGCAAAGGTGCCATCACGGTCAGCCTTGCTCTGGTCCAAACCTGTACCAACAAAGATCCAGCGTGCGTCTGCAGCAGAATCCCAGGCGATTGCCGGATTCACCGTCACCGGTTGACGGGTATTGTCATAAACCCCCTTGGGTGCAGCGCCACCGTCCAGCTCTGCCAGCTTCACAATCTTCCAGTTATTCATATTGGCGTCAGAGACATCCATGCGCCAGACATTGCCCTGCATATCCGCAGCATAAATGGACCACAAGCGTTCCTCATCACGACTGGTGACAAAAGTCGCCAGGCTACCCAAGTTCAACGGGTTGGAGGCGCTGAGGCCAGGCAACTGGAAACAGCTGTTGGTACCGCAGCCGGCCGAGGATATGGTGAATTTCTTTACTACCGCACCTGTCTTGGCATTCAGTATCCAGATCGCGCCATTACCGGTGCTGTTGTTGTAACCGGATGGCACAATCACCACCCAGCCATGATCCTTGATCCAAGATACGGTAACTGAGCCGAAGCTATAGCCCATATCCGCATCACCCTTGAACTCCCACAGCAGCTTGTTAGCGACATCGACTTCGGTAGCAGCAGCACCGTTGGTCACATCAAGGGCAAAGTACCCCTTGCCACCCTTGTTCAGGCCGCTGATAAGCAGACTGCGCCAATTCACCGCCCCCTTGGTGCCACCGGTATGGCCCAGATCGGCGTCGAATATTGTCGGCGTTGCGTCACTCAGGAAATGCTTGCGGAACGGCGGGTTGGCAGCCTCCGAATAGGCATAGCTCTGCAGGCCATTCTTGCGGCCATCCTCATCCAGCGCATCGGCACCGGTGCGCAGCAGCATGCTGGGAATATAGGCCCACAGCTCCTTGCCCGAAGTCGCCGTGGCTACCTTCGCACCACCAATACCGGCCGAGGTGGCGTCAAATGCATGCAGCATGCCATCGTTGCTGTTGACATACACAACTGGCGGGCGATTCTTGACCGAAGTAACAAAGGCATCGTAGCCCTCGTGGTAATCCTGGCTGTAGCGCGAAGTCGCCTTGCTCAACACCACGGGGCGCGAGTTGATGATGTCCCCCAGAATACCAATGGTGGTGTCACCGACCGTATCGTCGCCACGGGCGCGGAACAACTTGCTACCCGACTCGCCTTCATTGCTCTTGTCACCGCGCAGATAGTTCAGCAGGCTTTCGCCATACGCCGCCGTCTTACCGTCCTCAAGTACGGTCCGATGCGCTGCCGGCAGGCTAGCCCAACGGAATGGCACGGCTGTGCCGCTGCCGGTACCCACGGCAATACGCCGCTGTGTATCCCAACCAGTGCCACCACCAGAGAGTACCGCGGCATCCAGCTTCTGATGTGCACGCCAGATCGGAGGTCCGGGCAGGTACTCGCCTGTCTCAGGATTGATCAGCTTGGCCTCAAGCCGGCCGGACCAGCTACCATTGCGGTAGGACGCCACATAGGCCACGTTGTCATCATCCGACAGCACCGGGCTGGCGGTACTCGGTGCCACCGCCTTGAACACATCAGCCTTGATATCGGTCAGCGCCTTGATCAAGCCGCGCGCCAGCGAACCAGGGTCCTTGGCTGAGAAGAAAGTGCCACGTCCGTTGACCGCCGCATGCCACAGGTCATCGACCCGTTCCGGGTAGGTGCCATTCGGGTTGCCGGTGTTGGCATCGGGCCAGTCACATACCGAGGCGCCCGTGCCCCCCCCCGCCGCGCTACACGTTGCGACACCGGTTTTGATACGGTTGAAGTCTGAAGCTGGATCCACCGAGGTTTTATAGTCCTCAATGAACTTCAGCCTGCCGGACAAACCCAAGCCTATGGTATGAGACACCATGTTCTGGAAGTTGGCGGGGTTGGCCGTTCCGTAATTATTGGGCAGATCGGGGCGGATATCCTGGCCATAGTAATGCAATGCTACGTCAGCCAAGGTGCCGGAAGAGTTCTTTCCATCGAATGCACCGTCGCTGCGCAAGCGGAAGGGAGCAAAGGTTGCCGGCCCTGTGGCACTGTCGGCATCCAGCACCGTATTGGAATCATTACTTGGCGTTGCCGTTAACCCCACCGCGCAGTTCGAACAATTCAGCGGGTTGGGGGTGTTAGAGTTCCACATACCATCAGTGGAAAGGATGGTGTAGTTACGTTGGCATGCCCCGCCATTGAGGTTGCTGTACATGGGGTCTGCGACAGTAGCGCTATATTTGTTGCCGTAATAGCGCCCCACGCCGGCCAAAGCCTCACGCAATGGTGTACTGCCACTTTCGGGTGCCGCAAACAACGTGGAATACCAATTCCCGCGCACCGTACCTGTTGTGGTACCAACAAACTTGCCCACAGGGCGGAAAGTGGAACCACCAGCGGTCGTGATATGGCTCGGCTGGGCGTGAATAGTCATGAAGCCGACCCGATAATCGCCATCGATCGAACCAAATGCCGTACTGACAGCCGACTTCATGGTCATGCTGCGGCGGCGATAATAAGTAAACCAGTTGGCAAACCGCCGATTGAGCTCCGCCTTGGTCATCGTGATAGGCGCACCGCCATCGGTCTTGTACAAGGTGTCTATCGTGTCTACAGTCGGTAGCGGTATCAACACCTTTGTAAAATTGGTGGAGTTACCCAATACTTTCTTACCATCCACTATCGAAACAGTTGGTGCTTCCTTGCACTTTACATCCGTATGATCTTTCGGCGCAGGATCCGTACCCGTATAAGCATAGTAATGTGCAGCAGAGGGTAATTCTGTTGCCTGATAGAAACGACCTATATCGTCACCCTGCGTGCCCGCAGTACCAGGCAAGTAGTTGGTAGTGACCTGAAACTTAGCAAAACCGTTGTTGCCATCAACGGAATTTACATCCAGCAGATTGTAGGTCCCATTGTAGTTGGCATATCCGCCCTGTGTGTCGATATCTATTACGCGGTAGCCATCCAACATACGCGCCTGTATACCATTGGTTACCAAATAGGCAGTGTAGGGGCTGCCCGTACCAAATACATACAGCTGGCTATCCCCAAGATTATTCCCATTGGTCTCAGGCTCCCGAAAATGCCAGTTGGTGCCGGAAGCAACCGTAGGGAGGGCAGCTGTAGTTTGCAGACTGAACTCAAAGTAGCTGGTAGCAGCTGCCAGATTGACGACATTTGTTACCCGATATATGCCTGCTATCGAAGCAGGTTGCAATAGCGCAACCAAATCATTGAGTTGATAATTATGCGTCGCCGAAACACTACCGGGATAGACCCTTACGACATAATTCGGGCCAGCACCAGAAACCACGACCTTAGGGCTGAGATCCCCAGCAGCAGCCTTCCTGACCACATTTAGTGAAGCACCGTTTCCCACAGAGTTAATAGCAGATCCCGCGTTATTATTCCCTCGACGGAAGGGCGTTAAACTAAGCGCAGCCTCTTCCAAGTCCCAGGCAAAATATTCGCTTGAAAGATCAATCGTAGCGCCATAACCGCTAAAGGGCATGGAGGGCGTATTAGTGGCGCTAGCCTTGCTGGTACGTAATCCATCGTAATAAGCACTTGTCCAAGTACTATTCGGGAACAACGTGCCATCCGCCCTGGTTGGTGGGTCGTAGGTCAGTGCGGGATTAAACGCCAGCGAGTTGCACAGTGCGTTCTTGTAGCCCACCGTAGCCGGAACAACATTGGCGCTCGCCAAGCTATCGCCGTTCAAGCTAGAGCCATGATCTGGCACATGGCTCCAAGCCATACTGCCCGATGTATCGTAAACAAACATCAAATTGGGTTCGACCAGACTGGTCTGGTTGAGCGGGGTATTCCCCAGCGGCGGCACCACTGCCTCTACGCTGACAACCTGGCACAGGGCCAACATGGCCACTAGGGTCTTGGTGGCAAATGACTTGGAGTCTGACATGACTAGTTTCCTCTCACTATCACGTGGAGATGTAATTACTGGATCCGGCGGCAACTTACCGAGCAGGGATCAGGTATCTGGCAAGGGGTAGATCAGTATGGTCTGCAGATAAGAGGTAGTACCGCGCGGACCGTCCACTCGGACACTCAGACGCATGCCCACACCGTTCTGCGGCGGGACTATGTCGGAACTGTTGGTACCGTCACCAGTCTGCCCTTGGGTCCACTTACCGGCAACCTGTGCCTGATTGAACAACACGCAATGGTTGGCTGTAGCCTGCCCGGTATTCCGGCACATGCGCTCCAATACCATCACCGCACAATTGCCGGTGTGCTCATCCCATACTGCACGTACCGAGGATGCACTGGCATCACTGCTGCTACGGCATTTACCGGCCGAACGCAACACATTGGGTATGCCAGAGGTCTTGATGCAATTCACATCCGTCAAGGCACAAGGCGAGACGGGGTTCTCCTCGGTGAACATCGTTGCGCGATACCAATCGTCGTAATTATTGTGGTAACGCGTCTTGTTGACATTGAGGATGCTGAAGCCGCCATCTCCTTCCTTGTCCAGCATATATTCAACAGCCAGGTCAGCCGTATTAACGCTGGACTGCCGAAATGTCACATTGCCTGTCACCAGGGTGGCCGTATCGACCTGCCGCACGATAGCCAAGCCTGCCAAGGTTAGCGCCACCAGGGCAATCAGCGAAATCAGCAGGACAACACCACGCTGTCTGCGCGCGCCTGTCATTGGCCGGAAATATTGAGGCAAACGGGTAGTGATCATGGCTCGAGGACTCGCGTGTTCCAAATCATGTTGCGCAGGGGTACGACGCCGGTAAAGACCTGGTAACGGTAACACCGCCATTCGTTCGGGCCATCCGACGCCCCGCTACCTCTTGCCATATTGACTACGATGGGCGGGCCGGAGGGGAAAGTGATATTGCGTGCGGACGTAGCCTGCACCGCACTCGATGTGGCATCGCAGTTTGTCCCGTCAGTAGGACGTTCCCTCAAGCTATTGCGAGAAACCACGGCAAAACGTATTGCTCGTATAGTCCTTGCTACTGGCGGTGTTAGCGCAGCAGCAGCATAAACGCCAGTCGGCTCTACCCAGTTGTTGACATTGGTCACCACATCGGCCGGCACCGTGTCGATACCATATTGGGCCTGCAGGTCCACAATCTCATCCGCCAGTTGCATGGTTTCTGCCCTACCCGCCAGAGTCGCGATGGCTGGCGGTGTTGTCCGCAAAGTTCCGGTGGCATCGTAGGTGGCCCCCAGAATGCCCATGGTGGAGGTCAGGGCATTATTGGCTACCGTGTAGCTCTGCATGGTCAGGCTGCCCAGGTGAGCCAGCTCAGTGCTGCCAACCAAGGAAACCAGCTGATTGAAACTACTATTAAGGCAAGTAGTTCGCGAACAGGTGGCCGGTCCGGGCGCGAAGGCAATCTGCGCCAAATTGTCGAGATCAGGCTCATTGGTTACTTGGCCCAACTGGCAGGTGCCCGCAATGGTATTGATTTGCAAGGCCATATCGCTCCGATGCACCAGAAATGCCACATTGGAACGGGTCAGGGTGACATTGAAATTCGTCGGCATCAGCGGCGGTACTGCACCGTTGAACGGTATGGCATTACCGCCATTGGCACGCATGATGCGTATGCCATCGGCAGCAGCGCCGCCATCCACGATCAGCGCAGGAAAGATGATGGGCGTATTGAAGCCCGCAGGCGCTGCGGGAAAAACATTGGTCGGCGCAAGCGAAGCGGCAAAGGCCGCACCAAAGTTACAGCCGACCGCAGCGCGCACATTGGTCAGCCCATAGCCTGCCATGCGCAAATCCCTATCCAACTGGTAGTGTGCGAACTGGCCGCTTGTTTGCGATTCGCTGCTGGCGCTGGTAGTCCGGCGCTGGCCTTCATAGCCACGGTAGGTTTCCATGATGGCGATCGTGGTGATCAGCGCCACCACCATGCCGACCATCAGCTCCACCAGGCTCATGCCTGACTGTGCGCTTGGGCGATAAAAAACGGGCTGGGTAATCACGGCATCCTGCCTATGTTAATCATGGTTTTATTGCACCACTTCGGCAGTGGTGGTGTAGGTCCGCACATCCGATGACGGTAGTTTCCAACTGACCGTCACCGTTACCCGGTTCTCACGCTCACCTACGGCAGGTGCCCAGGTAATGGTGGGGGGATAGTTGGCGGCACCGGGCAGCGCAGCTACAACCTGGGCCTTCCAGGCATTGAAGGCGGTCGTCCCCGTCGCGTAGTCGTCTTTCACCGTCGCGCTATTGGTTAGCCACATATTGCCCACCAACTGATTGGCTAAAGTCGCAGCCTCACCCCGATAACGAGAGTCCTGGTCCAGCGAGATGGCACGTGCCTGCAAGGCCACCAGTCCCAACAATCCCAGCGAGAAAATCACCAAAGCAACCAGTGCCTCAAGCAGCATCACGCCTGACTGCTCACGCAGTGTGCGCCGTGTAGTGCATATGGAGCGGATCGAAGATTTCACGTTCAGCACCTGCGCGGATCGTTGGTGGGAAGGACATTCTCTACATCGGGGTCACACATGCGTATCTGACCAGCCTGGCTCACTGTTATGCGCAAATTGCGCGACTTGTTGGCAGGCAGTACAGAAGTCGGCACATCGACATCCACCCACCACCCCCCCTGGATATTGTCGAGAACACGACCCAATGAAGAGAACTGTATGGTGTTACGCGTGTCGGCAGTCGGTACATTAAGGGTATCGACTATCACAGACTTGACTATCGCGTTGGCACCGACCGAATCCCCACCGGAGCTAGCCAGTATGCGGGCGTCGTTACACCCGGCAAGCGCCGTCGGTACCACCGCAGGGTCTTGCCAGACCACCCAGTGATGACCACCATTGGTGGGTACGCAGGTAGTTCCGTTCGCCAAAGAAAAGCGCACTGACGCGTTGTTCTTGATGGCCTCGGTACGCGCCTGACGCAAACCTTCCATCAAAAAATCAGTACGCGATCTGATGGCACTGTTCTCTATCCATGTGCGGTAGCTGGGCACGCCTACGGCCATCAGTACGCCGACGATAGCGACTACGACCATCATCTCGATGAGCGTCATCCCATGGGAATATTGCAGGCTAGGCAAGCGTAAGCGGTACATGGCGAGGCCTTAGCAAGTCGACGTCTTGGTGGCGATCCAGCAATTGCGTGGCAATCCGGTCGCACCGGGGAAAGCCAGCGTCCTGCGCACGTTCCGTTCATCCACGGTGTAAACAAGCGCACCCGCAGCACCCAGCGCCGACGCTCCCTTCGATGTTAGCGTCAGCAAGTAGCTCTGGCCGCCATTCGAGGTGGTGCAGGTAAAGGTAAAGGTCTTATCCACCGGCATGGTAGGAGTGCAGGCAGCTGGGCCGTAGGTGCGCAGGTCCTGATAGGACTGCTCCAGCCGAACACGGGTGTCCGCGATGAGACTTTGCCCCGCAGTGGCATTTGAGCGGATCACATGCTCACGATAGAGCGGGATGGAGATGGCAGCCAGTATGCCCATGATCGCAACCACGATCATGATCTCGATGAGGGTAAATCCACGTTGCGTCTTGTTCACGATTACTTCCCCTGTTCAGCTTGGTTTGAATTATCTGTTCGGCGCGAGGACGATGTCATCTCGGCACGATCAGCGTGATCTTAGGACGGACCAATGGCACTTCCAGCATGCCGACATCAAGCAAAGACGCTATTCTCAGGGGGCTTACGGCCGGGGGTCAATGTCATTATCATGTCAGCCGACAGCCCCTCATGCCGCGTGATCGCCGCCAGAGTTGCTTCATCAGTTGTCGCTTAAGTAGCCCGCGCTGTTGCCGCAGGATATTTACGCTTTAATATGCCAAGATTGATTTTGCAATTAACTTGGCGTTAAATGCCATATGAATGCGGATGGCCCAAGTTAAAATTGCCTTATCTCTGAACAACTTCCGCGCTCAAGCTCAGAAAAGGAATTAATATTTATGCGCAAATTCAGTATATGGCACGAACTGTGGCGCTTCGCCCTGGTTCTGGTGGCCATTGCCCTCGCCTCCTGTGGCGGCCCTGGCGGTAGCGACAGCGAGGCCTCCAAGCAGGAATCCCTCATACTGACCATGAGCAGTAGCTCACTGGCAGCAGGCCAGCCTGCTACGGTTACCGCGGTACTCAAGGATGGTGCAGGCGTGGCCAAGGTAGGCCAGACCATCACTTTCACCACCGACCCCCTGTTCGGCATCATGACCCCTGCATCAGGTGTCTGGATCACGGACTCCACCGGTACCGCCACCATTACATTGTCCTCGGGCCCGAACATCGGCTCGGCCAGCATCACGGCCACGTCGGCCAGCGGCACCAAGTCCAGCCTGAGCTACAACAACACCTCAGTTGGCGTTTCGGTCGCCTCGCTGCAACTGCTGGTCAGTAGCGGCAACCTGCTGGCAGATGGCGCCTCCACGGTCGATGTCACCGCCTTGGTCAAGGACGCCAACAACAACACCGTCAGCGGCCAGACTGTTGTATTCTCTGCCAGTTCCGGCGCCCTGACCGTGACCAACAATGGCATCTCTGATGCCGCTGGTCGGGCCAGCGCAGTGCTCAGCAGTGGTGACGACAAGACCTCCCGCGATATCACCATTACCGCCAAGGTCGGTTCGCTGACTGCCACTGGCTCCGTACGGCTGGCAGGCACCAAGATCACCATCGCCGGCGTCAACTCCCTGGTGGTGGGCAACAACACCCAGCTGACCATACGCCTGCAGGATGGCGCTGGCCGTGCGATTGCTGGTCAATCGTTGACTTTGGGCTCCATCATAGGCAACACCTTCAGCGTCAACGGCAGCAACGCCACCTCGGTCATCACGGACTCGTCCGGTCAAGCCACCGTGCGCTACAACGCGACCAATCCCGGTACTGATAACATCACGGCCTCTGCACTGAACGAACGCGGTGCTCTCGCCATGACCGTTAGCAACCAGAGCTTCACGGTTGCTGCTGCACCGGGGCAGCCAGGCACCAGCTTCCCAGCGGGCTCCTCGCCTGAGTTCAATCTGGACACCCCTGTCGTCATCACCGCCCGCTATCTGGTCGCTGGTGTGCCTCAGGTTGGCAAGACCGTCTCCTTTACCTCGACCCGCGGCACCGTTTCACCCTCGTCGGCGGTAACAGATGCGTCCGGCTCTGCTTATGTAGTGGCCCAGGCAGATACAGCAGGCGCTGCCGTGATCACCGCCGAAAGTGGCGCGGTGTCGTCACAGTATCCCGTTGAATTTGTCTCGATTGCACCCAACAAGCTGAATCTCCAGGTTGAATCTCCGACCGTTGCACCGCGCGGAAAGACGGCAATTACCGCCACAGTTCGCGATTCCAAGAACAACTTGGTCAAGAACAAGACGGTATCGTTTACTCTGAGCGACACCACCGGTGGCACACTCAGCGTTGCCAAGGGCATAACCGACAGCGCCGGTCAAACCAGCACTACCTACACAGCAGGCAATTCGACCAGCTCCAAGGACAGCGTAGTGATAACTGCCACCGTCCAGGATACGGCCGTCACCTCGACAGCACGCCTGACGGTAGCAGGTCAGGCCTTGTTTGTTCGCCTGGGCACCGGCAACACTATCGACGTGGTCAGCGCAACTGAGTATGGCAAGCCCTATACCGCCATAGTCACCGACGCAGCCGGTAATCCTGTTGCCAACGCAGAAGTCACCTTCTCCGTCGTCCCAGAAATGTACTTCAAGGGACACCACTACTGGACAGGTACGTTCTGGGTTCCTACAGGTGGCTTGCAGCAATTCACCACCACCGATCCAGCCTGCCCGGTGGGTAGCTATCAAGTTGGCAACAACGGCCAAACTCCGCCTACGCTTAGCTGTGTCCGCACGCTTGCACGTACCCAGTGCGATAATGAGGACACCTTTATCGATCCTCTGAACGGTGTTGGCGCCAACAACGGTATCCTGGAACCCGGTGAGGACTTCAACGGTAACCGCGAACTGGATCCTGGCTTTACCGCTGCAGCCACACCAGCCAAAGTGCTTACCAACTCCGCAGGTAGCGCCACGATTCGCGTCGGCTACACCAAGGACAAAGCCAACTGGGTGAAGGTCGCCTTGACGGCGCGTGCAACGGTACAAGGTAGCGAAGCAGCCTCTACGGTCTACTTCGACCTGACTGGCCTTGCCGCGGACTACGATGACGTAGCCGTCTCGCCTCCCGGTGCAACCAGCCCCTTCGGTGCGGCACAGGATTGCAGCAACCCCAACTAAAGACTGCCCTCACTCCCGCCAGCCCCCAAGGCTGGCGGGTTGCAGCAAGCAGTAGCAAACAAAAAGCCCGCACTTCGTGCGGGCTTTTTGTTTTGTGGCCTGGCGTACCGTACCCGTCAGGCATCAAGCCTGTGGATGCGCCCGCCCGGCCTCGGTCGTTAGTCGGTTCAGGGCCGAGATATAGGCCTCAGTCGAGGCCACCAGCACATCAATGTCAGCCCCCTGGCCATTCACCACCATATCATCCAGCGACAGGCGCACCGTCACCTCGGCCTGCGAATCCGTCCCCGCCGTCACCGCATTGACAGAGTACAGCAGCAGGTCGGCGCCGCTCTGCGCGACACTCTCTATGGCCTTGAACACCGCATCGACCGGGCCGGCACCGTGCGCCACCACCCTGTGCTCCTCGCCTTGCGCACCCATCACCAGGTTGGCCGTGGGCTGCTCGCCGGTTTCCGACACCACTTTGAGCGAGATCAGCCGGTAACGCTCGGTCGCATCCGGGCCACTATCGCCCAGCAAGGCGCGCAGGTCCTCGTCAAAAATCTCGCGCTTCTTGTCGGCCAGCTCCTTGAAGCGGGCAAAGGCAGCATTCAGGGCCTCCTCGCCTTCGGGCAGTATGCCCAGCTCCTGCAAGCGGGTACGGAAGGCGTTGCGGCCAGAGAGCTTGCCCAAGGTCAGCTTGTTCTGGCTCCAGCCCACCGATTCGGCCGACATGATTTCATAGGTCTCGCGGTGCTTGAGCACGCCGTCCTGGTGTATGCCGGACTCATGCGCAAAGGCGTTGGCACCGACCACCGCCTTGTTCGGCTGCACTGGGTAGCCGGTAATCGAGGAAATCAGCTTGGAGGCCGGCACGATCTGTGTGGTATCGATGCGGGTCTCCAGGTCAAACACGTCGCAGCGGGTGCGTACCGCCATGACGATCTCTTCCAGCGCAGCATTGCCGGCACGCTCACCCAGGCCATTGATGGTGCACTCCACCTGGCGGGCGCCGCCCATCACGGCAGCCAGGGAGTTGGCCACCGCCATGCCGAGGTCGTTATGGCAGTGCGCCGACCAGATCACCTGGTCCGAATTGGGCGTACCCTCAATCAGCTTGCGGAAGAACTCGGTGGTCAGGTGCGGCACGGCATAGCCCACGGTATCAGGCACATTGATGGTGCGGGCCCCGGCTTTTATCACGGCATCAAAGATACGGCAGAGGAAATCCGGCTCGGAGCGCAAGGCATCCTCGGCAGAGAACTCCACATCGTCGGTGTATTGACGCGCCAGCTTGACGGCCGCCACGGCGGCCTCCACCACCTGGTCTGGCTGCATGCGCAGCTTTTTTTCCATATGGATGGGGCTGGTGGCAATAAAGGTGTGGATACGGCCACGAGCAGCCGGCTTGATGGCCTCGCCCGCCGCACGGATATCGCGCTCATTGGCCCGCGCCAGCGAACAGATGGTGGACTCCTTGATGGCCTCGGCGATGGCGTTGATGGATTCGGCGTCACCTGGGCTGGCAGCAGCAAAACCGGCTTCGATGATGTCCACTCCCAGCTTCTCCAGCTGGCGGGCGATGCGTATCTTCTCGTCACGGGTCATGGAAGCGCCCGGACTCTGCTCGCCGTCGCGCAAGGTGGTATCGAATATGTAGAGCCGTTCGCTCATGATGCTGTCTCCAGTGACGATGTAATAACAAAAAAGCCGCCGGGCCTAAGGGCCGGGCGGCTGAGATTGATGTTGTTCTGGTCTGGCTAAGCGCGTTTATCGCGCAAGACGTAACAGCGGCCCGGAGAGGTCGTTCTCGGCTAGTAGTAGCAGAAACGGGCGGCTGTTGGTCGAAGTCATGCTTGGAGAGTAAAAGCCTGCGGCGTCAACGTCAAGCCTTGTTCGCAGGCTTGAGCCGGTTCCACAACGCCAGCACATAGCCGGACAGCGCGTAGACCACGAACAAGGCAAACAAGGCGATAGGCGGGTTGGCTGCAATGGCCACCAGCACGAACAATATCGGCAGCAGCACAAAGAAAGGCACGGTCTTGCGGACGTTGATCTCCTTGAAGCTGTAATAGCGCACATTGCTGACCATGGTCAGCCCGGCAAAGGCGGTCACGGCCAGCGCCCCCCAGCGTATGGCCTCACCAGTCCAGCCGGCCTCCAGCGATATCCAGACAAAACCGGCCACCAGGGCCGCAGCCGTGGGCGAAGGCATGCCCTGAAAGAAGCGTTTATCGGCCACTTCCAGCTGGGTATTGAAGCGCGCCAAGCGCAGGGCGGCCGCCGCACAATAGATGAAAGCGACTATCCACCCCAGCTTGCCAAAGCCGCGCAGCATCCACTCATACGCCACCAGCGCTGGCGCCACGCCAAACGACACCATGTCCGACAGCGAATCGAACTCCGCCCCGAAGGCACTCTGGGTATTGGTCATGCGCGCCACCCGGCCATCCATGCCATCCAGCACCATGGCAACAAAGATGGCCACTGCAGCAGGCTCGAAGCGGTGGTTCATGGCCTGCACGATGGCATAGAAACCAGCGAACAGGGCCGCCAGGGTAAAGCTGTTGGGCAGCAGGTAGATGCTTTGGCGGCGCAGGTTCAAGGGGCGCTTGTCGCTCGGTTGCATAGTGTGGTTTCTCGTTCGACTGCCTGCACTGGGGCCATCGGCCCTGTCGCAGATTCGGGACACGATTCTAGCTGAGCCGCCAGCCCCTGTCTTTGCGGCCTATCGACCAAGCTGGGCGGTAGCCCGGACATCATCGCTTCACGTCTGTCATCCAACCTGGGTAAACCCGGTATTCTGCCGCCGGGCGAAGCAAGCATGCGTTAGAATCTCCCGCTTTCCCCTAACCCGGAATCGATTGTGTCTGATCGGCTGTTTGTTCTAATGCAGTATCTCATGCCCAAACTGGCCATGACCCGCTTGGCCGGCCACCTGGCCAGCCGTCCAGCCGGCCGCTGGATGCGCTGGGAGATGCGCCGTTTTGTGGCGCGCTACAAGGTCAATATGGCCGAAGCCGCCAACCCCGATCTCGACAGCTACAACAGCTTCAACGATTTCTTTACCCGCGCCCTCAAGGAGGGCGCCAGGCCGCTGGCCCAGGCCGACTTGGTCTGCCCGGTGGATGGCGCCATCAGCCAGTTTGGCCGCATCGAGCGCGACCAGATATTCCAGGCCAAAGGCCACCAGTATTCCACCACGGCCCTGGTGGGCGGCGATGCCGCGCTGGCAGCACAGTTCGAGAACGGCAGCTTTGCCACCATCTACCTCAGCCCACGCGACTACCACCGCATCCACATGCCTTGCGACGGGCGTTTGCTGCGCATGATCTACGTGCCGGGCGAGCTGTTTTCGGTCAACCCGGCCACTGCACGTGGCGTACCCGGCCTGTTCGCCCGTAACGAACGGGTGGTCTGCCTTTTTGAATCCGCCAAGGGCCCCTTCGTGCTGACCCTGGTGGGCGCCACCATCGTCGGCAGCATGGCCACCGTCTGGCACGGTGTGGTCAATCCGCCCCGTCGTCCTGCCATCGAGGAATGGGACTACCGCGACCAGCAGATCGTGCTCAAGCAAGGCGAAGAGATGGGCCGCTTCCTGCTGGGCTCCACCGTGGTCATGCTGTTCCCCGGCCCCGCCCTGCCCTTCGCGCCAGACTGGGCGCCTGCCAAGGGCGTACAGCTGGGCGAAAAGATGGCCGACTGGCCGCAATAAACGCACAGCCATACCCGGCACCTAGCGTACTTCCCAGGTGCCAAGCAATAAAAAACCCCTGGGCAGATACCCAGGGGTTTTGCTTTGGCGGCCTTGCCAGCAAGGCCTGCCGCTGCGGGATTACATGTCCATACCGCCCATACCACCCATGCCGCCCATGCCACCACCCATCGGGGCATCTTCCTTCGGCAGCTCAGCCACCATGCAATCGGTGGTCAGCATCAGCGAGGCCACGGAAGCCGCGTGTTGCAGGGCCGAACGGGTCACCTTGGTGGGATCCAGCACGCCCATTTCAACCATGTCGCCGTACTCGCTGGTACCGGCGTTGTAACCGAAGTTACCCTTGCCTTCCAGCACCTTGGCAACCACCACGCTGGGCTCGTCGCCGGCGTTGGCAACGATCTGGCGCAGCGGGGCTTCGATGGCGCGCAGCACGATCTTGATACCGGCATCCTGATCGGCATTGATGCCGCGCAGTTCGGTGATGGCCGAACGGGCACGCAGCAGGGCTACGCCGCCGCCAGGAACAATGCCTTCTTCAACGGCAGCGCGGGTAGCGTGCAGCGCGTCTTCGACACGAGCCTTCTTTTCCTTCATTTCGACTTCGGTCGCAGCACCGACCTTGATCACAGCCACGCCACCGGCCAGCTTGGCCTTGCGCTCTTGCAGCTTCTCGCGGTCGTAGTCGCTGGTGGCTTCTTCGATCTGCTTGTTGATCTGGCCCACGCGAGCCTGGATCAGTTCAGCCTTGCCCACGCCGTCGATGATGGTGGTGTTTTCCTTGCCGATCTCGACGCGCTTGGCTTGGCCCAGGTCGGCCAGCGAGGCCTTCTCCAGGGTCAGGCCCACTTCTTCAGCGATCACGGTGCCGCCGGTCAGGATGGCGATATCTTCCAGCATGGCCTTGCGACGATCGCCAAAGCCAGGAGCCTTCACGGCAACGGTCTTCAGGATGCCACGGATGTTGTTGACCACCAGGGTAGCCAGGGCTTCGCCTTCGACATCTTCGGCAATGATCAGCAGCGGACGGCCGGCCTTGGCCACTTGCTCCAGCACCGGCAGCAGGTCGCGGATGTTGCTGATCTTCTTGTCGAACAGCAGCACAAAGGGGTTGTCCAGCGAAGCGATCTGCTTCTCGGGATTGTTGATGAAGTAAGGGCTCAGGTAGCCGCGGTCGAACTGCATGCCTTCCACGGTGTCCAGCGAGTTTTCCAGGCTAGAGCCGTCTTCAACGGTGATCACGCCTTCCTTGCCGACCTTGTCCATGGCGTTGGCGATGATGTCACCAATGCTGGAATCGGAGTTGGCCGAAATCGAACCGACCTGAGCGATTTCCTTGGAGGTGGTGCAAGGCTTGGAAATGTTCTTCAGCTCGCCGACCAGGGCCGTCACGGCCTTGTCGATACCGCGCTTCAGATCCATCGGGTTCATGCCAGCGGCCACATACTTCATGCCTTCCAGCACGATAGCCTGGGCCAGCACGGTAGCAGTGGTAGTGCCGTCGCCAGCGATGTCGGAGGTCTTGGAAGCCACTTCCTTGACCATCTGCGCGCCCATGTTCTCGAACTTGTCCTTCAGTTCGATCTCCTTGGCCACCGACACACCGTCCTTGGTGATGGTGGGGGCGCCGAACGAGCGCTCCAGCACCACGTTACGGCCCTTGGGGCCCAGGGTCACCTTGACAGCGTCAGCCAGGATGTTGACGCCAACCACCATTTTTGCACGGGCGCTATCGCCGAACTTCACTTCTTTTGCAGCCATTATCTTGCTCTCCGAATTCGTTGAGGGGACTAGCGGTGTGGGGCGATCAAGCCTCGACAACACCCATGATGTCTTCTTCACGCATTACCAGCAGTTCGCTGCCATCGACCTTGACGGTCTGGCCGCTGTACTTGCCGAAGATCACCTTGTCGCCAGCCTTGACTTGCAGGGCACGGACCGAGCCGTTTTCCAGGATCTTGCCGGTACCAACCGACACCACTTCGCCCATATCAGGCTTTTCGGCCGCATTGCCTGGCAGAACGATGCCCGAGGCGGTTTTTTCTTCGGCTTCGACGCGCTTGATCACAACGCGATCGTGCAGGGGACGAATCTTCATGGTTTTCTCCTGTAGGAATACGATTTGCTGAATGCCGTGACAGGCAAAAATCAACAGTTTGATGTTCGCTGCTAGCACTCTAGGCTAACGAGTGCTAATGATATGGGCAGTGTTATCCCATTTCAAGGGCGAGGCTTGCAGATAATTGGTCCGGTACCGCAGATAAGACCGCGCTAATGACGAACGACAGTGCCAGGATGTGAAACTGCGCCCAGCACGACATTAGATGGAAAGCGCTTTACAGGCGCATGACGGCCACCTACCAGAATGCCTCGCCATCGTTGCAGTGCATGGTCCTATGCCGATAAGCTGCGCACGCCGCGCGTGGCCCGAGCCAGAAGCCCGGCCCACCGAGCAGCCACAAACGGGCAGGTGCGCCAACAGCGCACAGGACAGGAGACAAGCAGCATGACCACCCCCAATCAAGACTGGCTGGCCCGTAGCCGCCAGGCCGTATGGCATCCGTGCACCCAGATGAAACGCCACGAAGCCTTGCCCATCGTGCCCGTGGCCAGTGGCGACGGTGCCTGGCTGGTGGATTTCGAAGGACATCGCTTCCTCGATGGCGTCAGCAGTTGGTGGGTCAACCTGTTCGGCCACGCCAACCCCCGCATGAGTGCCGCCATCCTGGACCAGATGAACACGCTGGAACACGTGATACTGGCCGGCTTCACCCAGAAGCCGGTGGTGGAACTGTCCGAGCAGCTGGGCCAGCTGACAGGCCTGGGCCATGCCTTCTATGGCTCTGATGGCGCCAGCGCCACCGAAATCGCGCTGAAGATGAGCTATCACTACTGGCGTAACCTGGGCCAGGAGCGCAAGACCGGCTTTGTCAGCCTGCGCAACAGCTACCACGGCGAGACCCTGGGCGCGCTCAGCGTGACCGATGTCCCGCTGTTCAGCGCCACCTACGCGCCCCTGCTGCGCCAGACCCACCGGGTCATGTCGCCCGACTGGCGCCTGGCCGAGGCCGGTGAAACCGCCGAAGCCTACGCCCTGCGGGCAGCGGCAGACCTGGAGCAATTGTTCCGGCAGCAAGCGGGCGAACTGGCGGCCTTTATTGTCGAGCCCCTATGCCAGGGTGCCGCCGGCATGGCCATGTACCACCCGGCCTATCTGCAGCGTGCACGCGCGCTATGCGACCAGTATGGCGTGCACCTGATCGCCGATGAGATCGCCATGGGCTTTGGCCGCACCGGCACCTTGTTTGCCTGCGAGCAGGCTGGCATACGGCCCGATTTCATCTGCCTGTCCAAAGGCATTACCGGCGGCTACCTGCCGCTGTCGGCGGTACTGACGACCGACGCCATCTATGCCGCCTTCTATCACGACGATGTCAGCCGGGGTTTCCTGCACAGCCACAGCTATACCGGCAATGCCCTGGCCTGCCGCGCCGCGCTGGAGGTGCTAGCCATTTTCCGGGACGACGCCGTACTGGACAGCAACCGCGCCAAAGCCGCCGCTGTTGCAGCCGATTTCGCCCGCCTGGTCAGCCACCCGCGGGTAAGCCATGGCCGCCATCTGGGCATGATCTGGGCCTTTGAAGTCAACGATGCCCGCCCCGGCTTTGCCAGCCGCTTCTTCGAGGCCGCCCTGGCGAGGGGGCTGCTGGTCAGGCCAGTGAATAATTCCGTCTACCTGATGCCGCCCTACGTAGTTACTATCATGGAACTACAGGCCGCGTTTGCGACACTGCAGGCCTTGCTGGACGAGGGCCTGGACTGAACAGGCTGACGTGGCGAAATATCAGGTCGGGGAGCGGCGAGTTCGCATGCTAAGCGAATATCGCCTATATAAAACAACAGCAACTGTTCGTGGAAACACATGTCGCTCGCTCTCAATGTACCGGAACCGATTACCGGTTACTCCATCAGCGTCGAGACCAATCCCAAGGCCGTCAAAGCCTGGCTGGTCTCGCTGCCGCCCGCCAACCTGATGGAGACCACCCGGGCCATCTTTGATGCCTTGACCACGCTCAACCGCATCAAGCTGGACGACGACACCCGACTCAAGCTGATGGAGCACTACCAGCTGGCGTCTGACTTGCTGGATGCGCCGCTGGAAGACGCCTATACCTCGGCCACCGTGCCCGCCAAGGAAAAATTCAAGCAAACCGCCGCGCTGGCGCGCAACCTGCAGCTGGAGCTGGCCAATGGCTACAAGATCATCCTGCTGGGCCGACTTGGCGCCCGCTTCAGCCTGGGCCAAAAACACATCCCCGATGTAATACGCAAGCTGCTGATCACCTACTACAAGCTGATGTGGGTCTGCTGCAAGAGCTATAGCCCCATTCCTACTGGCGTCTGGCAGGAAGTGCACAGCCTGTTCCGCTACGCCATACAGCACAAGCTGATAGACCAGCCAGAAGGTGCCGAGCACCCGACCAAGACCATAGGCGGATATTACAAGCAGATCCTGCTGCTAGCCTTGTCCGACCCCTACCGTTACCACCCGGTGGAGCACGACAAGATACAAGAGCTGATCAAGAGCTACGGCGCAGCCGCCCAGTTCCAGCCACTGGGCAACACCCCCAATCCTGCCGGGTTCTTCCTGGTACGCATGGATGTAGACCAGCCCCCGGCTTTCCTCGGGCAGCGCCCAATGGATGTGGAGGCCAGTAATGCCATCCTGCTCGACACCATGGAGATGGCCAAGCTGCTGCACAAGGCCCTGCATGCGGTGGAGCAGAAACTGCCCGGCGCTAGCGACCGGCCCAAGGCCCAGGCCTGGATAGACCTGCTGCGGCGCGTCACCCGGCAGTGGAGCATCGCCCCAAAGCGGGTGTTCCAGCGCATACGCGCCAACAGTCGCGTCAATATGGTGGGCGGCCTGCGCATGACGGCCTTCTACCTCAATGGCGCCCAGCCGCTGCTACAGCCTGTGGTGCTGGATGACAGCGTAGTGGACGAGCAGGGACCGGTCAGTGTCTCCGGCGCCAACTATGGCCCGGCCGACAGCTGGCTGGTCATCAACGAAAGCCCCGGCGGCTATGCCCTCAAGCTGCAGCCTGCCCCGCAGAACTGCACCTACCGGGTGGGCGATATCGTCGGTCTGCGTGGCGCCCCCGGCGATGACTGGATGCTAGGTTGCGTGCGCTGGTTGCAGACAGTGGAGGAAGGCGAATCGCTGGAGGTCGGCATACAGGTGCTGGCCCCCAAGGGCGAGCCGGCCATGCAGCGCCCCAGCATCACCCATGCCGGCGCCACCTTTCAGCCCTGCGTCCTGCTGCCCGAAGTGCCCGCACTCAAACAGCCGCCGCTGGTCATCGCCCCGCGTGGCACCTTCTCGCCCATGCGCGAGCTGGTGATCTACACCGATGAAGGCGAGCAACTGATACGCGCCGTACGGCTCAACGAGCAGGCGGTAGGCTACGAGTTGTTTGAATATGCCCCCAGTCCAGGGGCAGCGCACTAGTCCGAATCCGTTATAGATTGCCTGAGAGGCTACCGGAAGTGGCCAGACGCTAGTCTTCCGGCGCGGCCTCCCGCCGCAGTTGCCGCGCCATCTCGGCCAGCGAGATATCCAGCGAGTCATCGACCTGGCCAAATCGCTCAGCCAGCATGTCATGCAGGCCATCCACCGCGCGGGGCGGCGCCACCGGCCGGGTTACCAGCAGGTGATAGAGCGCCTGCAGATTGATACGCTCCAACGCCACCGCCAGCAGCCAGCCGCCACTGCGGGTGGCCTGAGTCCAGCCTTTTTCGGCCAGCCTTTCCAGCAATTCATGCAGCTCATCCTGGCCAAGCGAGAGCGAGCGGCGCAGTTGGCCCAGCTGCAGGGTCACGCCGTCGCGACGGGCATCGTCAAGCTTCAACAGCAGGCGCACCGCGTCATAGAGGCGCTGGCCCGGATGCGCCCGTCGACGCCAGGCTTCGCCATGCCAGTAAGACAGACAGGCGCTCAATACGGCACCGGCCAGCACAATGACCCAGATCAAATACAGCCACAGCAGGAAGATAGGCAGGCTGGCAAAGGCGCCGTACACCAGCTTGTAGGAGGCGAAATTGCGCACATACAGCCCGAACAGCCCCTTCATCAGCCCCAGCGCCACCGTGGTGAACAGGGCGGCTATCCAGGCGTGGCTGGGTGGCACCGGGCAATTGGGCACCACCCGGTAGAGCAAGCCAAAGCCGGCCAGCGCCATCAGAAAACCGCTGCCGTTCAGTATGGCGGTCAGCGCACCGCTGCCAGCCTTGTCCGCCACCCAGTCGGTCATGGTCAGGCCTATGCCCAGCAGCAGGGGCCCCAGCGTCAGCACTCCCCAATAGGTCAGGGTCTTGACCATCCAGGGGCGCGAGCGCCGTATCCGCCAGATACGGTTGAAGGTGCGGTCCATGGTGGCCATCATGGCCAATGCTGTCAGCGCCAGGGTGGCCATACCCACCAAGGTGAGCTTGCCGGTGTTTTCGGTGAACTGCCGCATGTAGACCGAGATCACCTTGCCGGCCGAATCCGGTACCAGGTTCTTGATCAGGAACAGCTTGACCTCCTGAGTCAGGCTGTCTGCCATAGGAAAGGCCGACACCACCATCAGGGCGATGGTCAGGAAGGGCACCAAGGCCAGCATGGTGGTAAAGGTAAGGCTACCGGCCGCCTCCAGGCAGCGGTCATCACGCAGGCGGCGGAATACGAACAGCGCAAAATCCAGCGGCGCAGGCAGCTTGCTGATGACATTACGGCGATAGTCGGACAGTCTCAACATCGGTCAGTGAGGCTTTACGGGGAATGCCGCGACTATCCACGAAATACGCGGCGCGGCAAAGGCCTATAATCCCGCTTTTGCTGACTCCACCCTTGCGTACATGGCCGACATCCTGGTTCTCTATTACTCGCGCCACGGCGCCACCCGGCAACTGGCGCAACTAATCGCCCGCGGCATCGAATCGGTACCAGGTTGCCATGCCAGACTGCGTACCGTGCCCGCCGTCTCCAGCGTGGCCGAGGCCACCGCCCCCGCCATTCCCGACAGCGGCGCACCCTATGTGGAGCTGAGCGACCTGCAGGAATGCCAGGGCTTGGCGCTGGGCAGCCCTACCCGTTTTGGCAATATGGCTGCGCCGCTCAAGTATTTTCTCGATGGCACCAGTGCCGACTGGCTGGCGGGTACGCTGGCCGGCAAACCTGCCTGTGTATTCACCTCCACCAGCAGCCCCCACGGTGGCAATGAGGCCACCCTGCTGACCATGATGCTGCCCTTGCTGCACCATGGCATGACGGTGCTGGGCCTGCCCTACAGCGAACCCGGCCTGACCCTGACTCAGGGCGGCGGCACCCCCTACGGCGCCAGCCATGTGGCCGGCCACGACGGCCGCCGCGCGGTGGATGAACACGAGAAGGCCTTGGCCATGGCACTGGGCAAACGCTTGGCCGAGGCCAGCCTCAAACTGGCGAGACCGCTATGAATCCCTGGATACGCCTGAGCCGTAATGGCACCCTGGCCGGCATGCTGGCCCTGTTCATCCTGTGCATCGTGTGGGAGGCCTGGCTGGCGCCGCTACGCCCAGGCTCGCTGCTGTGGATCAAGGCCCTGCCCCTGCTGCTCCCCCTGCCGGGCGTGCTGCGGGGCAAGCGCTACACCTACCAGTGGCTGAGCATGTATGTCCTGGCCTGGTTTATCGAAGGGGTAATGCGCAGTTGGGGTGACCGCGGCACCATGCAATACCTGGCCCTGGTTGAGACCTTCCTCAGTGTCTGGGTATTCTGTTGTACCGTGGTATATGCCCGATTGACCCGCCCCGCACCGCAATGAACCCCTACCCGCTGCTACGCCTGTTGTCCGCCGATCAGTTCCGCCCCGGCCCCGAGTTGGCCGAAGCATTGGGCGTCTCGCGCGCCAGCATTTCACTGGCGCTGAAATCGGTGGCCGACTTAGGTGTCACCGTGCATACGGCCAAAAGCCGTGGCTACCGGCTGGACAAGCCCATAGACTGGCTGGATGAGCGCAAGGTGGCGGAGCATCTGGGCACCCAGGCGCGCTATTTCGATCTGCGATTGTTCGATGAGATCGACTCCACTAACACCGCCCTGATGCAGCAAGCCGGCCAAGGTGCGCCGGCCGGTCTGGTATTTGCCGCCGAGCACCAGACAGCCGGGCGCGGGCGGCGTGGTCGACGCTGGCAGGGCGAGCTAGGTGACGCCCTGATGTTCTCGCTGCTATGGCGCTTCAACCTGGGCGTGGCCGACCTGTCCGGCCTTAGCCTGGCCGTGGGCCTGGCCGTTGCCCGTGCACTGGAAGGGCTGGGCCTCAGCGCCGCACGGCTCAAGTGGCCCAACGATATCGTGACCGAGCAAGGCGCCAAACTGGGTGGCATCTTGATCGAACTGGCCGGGGAGGCACACGGCCCATCCACGGTAGTGATAGGCATAGGGCTCAACCTGCGGCTGTCCGATACGGTAAGGGGCAGTGTCGAACAGGCCGCCGAATCGCTGGCCATGCTGGGCTATGGCGGCGACCGCAACCGCCTGCTGGCAGCCCTGCTAGCCGAACTGGCTGTACTGCTGCCCCAGTTCGAACAGGGTGGTTTTCTGCCCTTGCTGCCGCAATGGGAGGCCCGCCACGCCATGCAGGGGGCACCGGCCCGCCTGCTGCTGCCCAATGGCGACAGCGTCGCTGGCACGGCGCTGGGCGTAGCCCCCGATGGCGCCCTGCGCTTTGCCACCGCCGAGGGCGAGCGCCGCGTCCATGCCGGCGAAATTAGCCTGCGGGGGGCGGCATGAGCGGCCCGGTGCTGTTGCTTGATGCCGGCAACAGCCGGCTGAAATGGGCGCTGCTGGCGCCCCACGCCCCCTTGAACTACCTGGTTGAGGGCAGCCTGGCATACGATCAGCTGGCGCAACTGCCATTGGCCTTGGCCTATCACCCTGCGGTCAGCCACATACTGGGCTGCAATGTGGCCGGGCCGGCCATCGCCGAGCAACTGGCCGCCTGCCTTGCGTCGCCCATCAACTGGCTGAAACCCACCGCAAGTCGGGCCGGCCTCAGCAATCGCTACCGCGAACCAGCCCAGCTGGGGGCGGACCGCTGGGCGGCCATGCTGGGCGCCCGTAGCCTGGGCGCCAGCGATGCCATCGTGGTCATGGCAGGCACCGCCATGACGGTGGACGCCCTGACGGCGGAAGGGGTATTCCTGGGCGGACTGATCGTGCCCGGCTACCGGCTGATGCGCCAGTCCCTGGCACAAGGCACAGCCGACCTGGGCCTGCCCGATGGCAGTACGGTGGATTTTCCCCAAGCCACCGGCGAAGCCATCGTCAATGGCGCGCTGCTGGCCCTGACTGGCGCCATCATGCAGATGCACGGCCGGCTGGAACAGCACACCGGCCATGGCGCCCAGGTGTGGCTTTCGGGGGGCGATGCCAGCCTGTTGGCGCCCTTGTTGACGCCAATGCTGGCAACACGCCTGTCTGCCGTTGATAATCTGGTCCTGCGCGGCCTGGCCAAGTTGGCCAGCGATGCCTCGCCCAACTGGAATCCTGTCCCATGAAATGGCTGTTCTTCCTGTTACTGCTCGCCAATCTGCTGTTCTTCGGCTATACCCGGCTGGCAGAGCCGCAGCCGCCGCTCGACTGGCGTAACCGCGAAGTCAATGCCGCCAAGTTGCGCATCGCCGAAGTCCTGCCCGCCAGCCCCAGCGCAACCCCACCGGTAGACGCCGCGGCCGGGCCAGCAGCCGACAGTCCGGTGGCGGGCTCCGATACCCTCGAGGCGCAGGCGCCCGTGGCCGCCGAAGTCGCTGCTGGAGGCAAGGCCTGCTTTGCCTGGCGAGGCATACTCACCGAAGACCTGCCCAATGTCAGAAAGAGCGTGGCCGCCCTCAAGCTGGGAGGCGAGACCAAGCTGGAAAGCAGTGGCGGCGAAGGTCCTGTGCGTTACTGGGTACTGATACCGCCACGCGGCACCACTGCCGACGCGCAAAAGAAAGCCGACGAACTGAAGACGCTGGGCGTGACCGATTTCTTCATCATCAACGACGACAAGCGCTACCTGAACGCCGTATCGCTGGGCCTGTTCTCGACCAAGGAAGCCGCTGAACGCCGGCTGGACAGCCTGCGCCAGCAGGGGGTGCGTACCGCAATGCTGCGCGAACGCCGCGAAGGCGCACCTGTCAGCAACACCCTGCTGCTCAAGCAGGTCCCCAGCTCGGCCAAGACCCAGTTGAATCAGGCAGCGAAGGGCTTCCGCGGCAGCACCATCACCAGCATAGGCTGCTGATCCCCCAGAGGCCGGCGCCATCGGCACCGGCCTGTATCACTGCAGCTCCAGCCGCAGCACCTCGCCATCGGCGGCATCGGTCAGCAGATAGACCCAACCGTCGGGCCCCTGCCTTACGTCCCGCACCCGCCGCCCCAGATCCATCAGCAGCTTCTCCTCGGCCACCACCCGCTCGCCGTCCAGGCTGAGCCGTGCCACATGCTGGCCG
Organism: Chitinimonas prasina; assembly: GCF_030160395.1. Lineage (GTDB taxonomy): Bacteria > Pseudomonadota > Gammaproteobacteria > Burkholderiales > Chitinimonadaceae > Chitinimonas > Chitinimonas prasina. The sequence continues at coordinate 66,737 of NZ_BSOG01000003.1, read as the reverse complement.
CGCAAGGCGCCCACCAGCAAGCTGCCGCGCCAGCCTGGATAGCGGTTGCCGGTATAGAAGGCCATGCCGGAAGGCGCAATGGACGGATCCCAGTAATACTGCGGCTGCTCCATGCCTTCCTTGGCCATCCCCTCGCCTATCTTGCCGCCGCCATAGTTGCGGCCATAGGTGATGACGGGCCAACCGTAGTTGCGCCCCGCCTTGGGGGTATTGATCTCATCGCCCCCCTGGGCACCGTGCTCGGCCGTCCATAACTGGCCGGTTTGCGGGTGGATGGCCGCCCCCTGCACATTGCGGTGGCCCAGCGACCATAACTCAGGCTGATAGCCCGGCCGGCCGACAAAGGGATTATCCGCCGGCACGCGGCCGTCGTCATGCAACCGTACCACCTTGCCCAGATGCTCCATGGGGTTCTGGGCGCGATCACGTTGAAAGCGCTCGCCCATGGCCAGGAAGAAACGCCCGTCGTGTGCAAAGGCCAGGCGTGCGCCAAAATGATTGCCGCCAGCCACCTTGGGCTGCTGGCGGAACAGTACCTGCACACCCAGCAGTTGCTCCCCCACCAGCTTGCCGCGCGCCACGGCGGTGCCGGCCAGATTGGCCTGCTGGGGGTCGGGCTCGGCGTAGACAAGGTAAACCCATTGATTGGTGGCAAAGGCCGGATGCAGCACCACATCAAGCAGACCGCCCTGGCCGCTGGCAAACACGGCTGGCACGCCTTTCAGCGGTGCCGATACGGCGCCATCCCTGGCCACCAGGCGCAGCCTGCCTGGCCGCTCGCTCACCAGCATGCGGCCATCGGGCAAGAAGGCCAGGCCCCATGGATGCTCCAGCCCACGCGCCACCGTCACCGCCTGTAGTTTTGGGGCGACCTGCATAGGTGCCGCCTGCATAGGGGCGACCGGCATAGGGGTGGCTTGTATAGGAGCCACCGGCACAGGCACGGCCGCCGTGGGTGCCTCCGCACCTTGGCAGGCCACCAGGGACAGCAGGCTGGTGATGATCAAGGCATTTCTGGCAGACAAGGTTGCGTGCTCCGTCAATAAGGCGCCATGCATAGCGCCACACCCCACGCCATCCTCACCCGCCAGGGGGAGCTAGCGCTTCACGAACATCAGATCCCACACCCCATGACCCAGGTTCAGGCCACGCTGCTCGAACTTGGTCAGCGGACGCCATTCCGGCCTTGGCGCATAGCCTTCTGCCGTATTGCGCAAGGCCGGATGAGCGCTCAGCACGTCCAGCATCTGTACGGCGTAGTCCTCCCAGTCCGTCGCCATATGCACATAGGCGCCCGGCTTGAGCCGGCTGACTATGCGATCCAGGAACTCGGGCTGCACCAGCCGGCGCTTCTGCTGCCGCTTCTTGGGCCATGGGTCGGGGAAATACAGATGGAAGCCATCCAGGCTCTCCAGAGGCAGCATGTGCTCCACTACCTCGACAGCGTCATGCCGTACCACGCGAATATTGCTCAGCTGCTTTTCGCTGATCAGCTTGAGCATATTGCCCACCCCAGGGCCATGCACCTCGATGCCCAGGAAATCGGTATCGGGCCGCGTCTGGGCGATTTCCGCCGTTGCACCGCCCATGCCAAAACCGATTTCCAGCACCTTGGGCGCCTCCCTGCCAAAGGTCTGGGTCAGATCCAGCAGTTCATGCCGGTACTCCACCCCCCATTGCGGCATGCCCTCTTCCATGGCGCGTGTCTGCGCCTCGGAGAAATGCCCCTGGCGCAGTACGAAACTGCGGATATGGCGATGATGCGGATTGTCCAAGATGGGGCCTTTCTACTGCGAAATCAGGTTGGAACGAGTGTTCTGGGGCTGGCCGCTTGTTAAAGCAGCTAGCAAAACCCAGCGTAGCGTTTCTGGCTAGGCGCGCGCAGCTGACAGTAAGTGGGTACGGCAAGTTCGCACAACAACGCCAGAAGGGTTTTGTTAGCCGCTCTTTGCGCGCCTGGCCTTCAAGTGTTTGAGGTCGGCAATGACAATAAAGCTCAGTATCACCAGCAGCCCCCAAGAACTGATTTTACCCCAGTGCACCAGCGTCCAGCCGGCGGCTTGCTCTGGGTACTGCCAGGCCCGAAAAAACGTGGCGATGTTCTCGGCCAGCCAGACGAAGAAACCGATCAGCACAAAGGCAATCGGCATGGGCATCCAGCGCGGTGTTGCCAGCGGATGGAAGTACACCCGGGTGCGCGCAAAGACCAGCACGGTGGCGCCAATCAGGAGCCAGCGCAGATCGGGCAGGAAGTGATGGGTAAAAAAGTTCAGATAGATGGCGCCACATAGGGGCAGGCTAAGCCAGTAGCTGGGGTAACCCGTCAGCCGCAAGTCCATGATGCGCCAGGCCTGCGCCATATAGCTGGCCACAGCGGCGTACATGAAGCCACTATAGAGCGGCACACCCAGCACCTTGCTGTAGGCGAACTCCGGGTAATGCCACGAGCCTATGGCCGGATGCGTCTTGAACACCTCCAGTGCAAAGCCCAGCAGATGGAACAGGCTGATGGTCTTGACCTCATCCCAGCTCTCCAGCCGGGTAGCGATCAGCAAGCCCTGAATCAGCAACGCCGCCAGCAAGATGAAGTCGTAACGCGGCAATGGCCCCAGCGGCAGCTTGGTGGACAGGGCCAGCACCACAAAGAACGAGCCGGCAAATATGCAGGCCCGCGCCTCTTTCAGGCCAAACCACCAGAACTCGCGGCAAAACCGGGCGAAACCGCCCGGTGCAGGTAGTGCAGCAACCTGACTCAAGCTCGCCTCAGCCTATCATGCCGGTGGTGGGCGAGCTGGGGCTGGCCGAGTACAGCTTGCGCGGCATGCGCCCCGCCAGGAAGGCCTCGCGGCCGGCTTCCACGCCCTTGCGCATGGCGCTGGCCATCAGTACCGGTTGCTGTGCCGCCGCAATGGCGGTGTTCATCAGCACGCCGTCGCAACCCAGTTCCATGGCGATGGCGGCATCCGATGCCGTGCCCACGCCGGCATCGACGATCACCGGCACACGCGCCTGCTCGATGATCAGCTTGAGGTTCCAGGGGTTCAGTATGCCCATGCCCGAGCCTATCAGGCTGGCCAGCGGCATGATGGCGCAACAGCCTATCTCCTCCAGCTGCTTGGCGATGATGGGATCGTCCGAGGTGTAGACCATCACATCAAAGCCATCCTTCACCAGGGTTTCGGCCGCACGCAAGGTCTCCACCACATTGGGGTAGAGGCTGTGGGCGTCGCCCAGCACTTCCAGCTTCACCAGCTTATGTCCATCCAGCAGCTCGCGGGCCAGCCGCAGGGTACGTACTGCATCGTCGGCGCTGTAGCAGCCGGCCGTATTGGGCAGGTAGGTGAACTGGCTGGGTGGCAGGTAATCGAGCAGGCTGGGCGCCTGGGCATCCTGGCCGATATTGACCCGACGGATGGCGACGGTCACGATCTCCGCGCCCGAGGCATCAATGGCCGCGCGGGTCTCGGTGAAGTCCTTGTACTTGCCGGTACCCACCAGCAGGCGGGAGCCATAGACGCGGTCGGCAATCTGGAATGGAGCATCTTGCATGGGCTTGGTTATCCGTACGTATAGGGCAGCCGGGAGCAGGCACTCCATCAGGCGCACCCTGGGGTCTTTGCCAGACTGGGCGCAGAGGGCCCAGCCATGCTTCTGATAAAGGTATCGCGCCGGGCTGCCAGGCAGTCGGCCAGGTGGTGTTCCAGGTCTATGGTGGCAAACCGCAGCGGCCGATGCACTCAGCCGCCCCCTACTGCCACCACGATCTCCAGCCTGTCGCCGGCCAGCAGCAGCGTCTCACCATGCAGGCGCTTGGGCACGATTTCGCCGTTGCGCTCAATGGCAATACGGTGCCCCGTATGGCCCAGCCTGTCCACCAACTGGGCCAGATTGAGATCAGGATCGAACTGGCGGGTTTCGCCGTTGAGGGTGATGGTAATCACGGTAAGGGGTGCGCAGAGCCGGTCAAGGCCTTGATTCTAGCATTGCCCGGCCCATCGTCAGGATGGCTAAGCACCTGTTCGATATCTTTTCGCCAGCGTGCCGGCGCGAGGCGAAAAGACCTTGAACAGGCGCTAAGACTTCAGCCTGTGTATCCGCACCACGCTCTCCAACTGGCGCAGGGTCTGCATCACTCTGGCCAGGTGCTGGCGGTTTTCCACCTGTACGGTAAAGCTGATCTCGGTGTAACGATCGCCCTCGTGATCACTGTCCATGCGCACATTCTCGATATTGGCCGCCGCCTCCGAGATGGCGGCGGCAATCTGCGCCAGCACCCCACGCTCGTGCATGGCCAGTATCTTGATCTGCACATCAAACAGCTTGCCGGCGGGAACATCCCACTCCACCTCCAGCATCTTCTCCGGGTCCACCTTGCCATGCCTGCCCACGACCTGTGGGCAGTCATGGGTATGAATGACCAGCCCCTGCCCCTGCTTGATCAAGCCGATGATAGGGTCGCCCGGTATGGGATTGCAGCAGCGGGAGAACTGCACTGCCACCCCCTCGGTACCGCGTATCAGGATAGGCCCACTCTTGGCCTCGCCTTCGGTCAGCAAGCCAGCCAGCGTCAAGAGTCGCTGCGCCACCACCACGCCAATACGCTTGCCCAGGCCGATGTCGGACAGTATCTCGTCACGCCGTGACGGAGCGTTTTCCTTGAGGTAGCGCTCCCAGGACTCAGGTGGCAACTCCACGCTCTGGTTCATCAAGGCCCGGGCGGCCTGGCTCAGCATGCGCTCACCCAGCTGCACCGATTCCTCATAACGCATGGTCTTGAGGAAATGCCGGATATGCGAGCGCGCCTTGCCCGTCACCACAAAGTTGAGCCAGTTGGGATTGGGCCGGGCCGTGGTGGCCGTAATGATCTCTACCTGGTCGCCGGTCTTGATGGCGGTGCGCAGGGGCATCAGGTCGTAGTTGATGCGGGCGGCAATGCAGCGATTGCCAATGTCGGAGTGCACCGCATAGGCAAAATCCACCGCCGTGGACCCTTGCGGCAGGGTCAGTATCTTGCCCTTGGGGGTAAAGACATACACCTCGCCAGGGAACAGATCGACCTTGATATGCTCGAGGAATTCAACCGAATCCCCCGACATGGATTGGATCTCCAGCAGGCTTTGCAGCCACTGGTGGGTTTTCTGCTGCACATCGCTAACGCCGTCGTCGCCGGATTTGTACATCCAGTGCGACGCCACGCCGGCCTGCGCCACCTTGTGCATGTCGTGGGTGCGTATCTGCACCTCGATGGGCGTGCCATAGGGGCCGGACAGCGCCGTATGCAGGCTCTGGTAGCCATTGGGCTTGGGGATGGCGATATAGTCCTTGAACGTACCAGGGCGGGGCTTGTAGAGGCCGTGCAGGGCCCCCAGCACCAGGTAGCAGGTCGAAACATCGCGGACAATGACACGGAAGCCGTAGATATCCAGCACCTCGGAGAAGCTCAGGTGCTTCTCCTGCATCTTGCGATAGATGCTGGCCAGGTGCTTTTCGCGGCCATACACGGTGGCCTCTATCCTGGCGTCTTCCAATTTTTGCTTGATGGCGTCCTGTATCTTGTTCACCACCTCGCGCCGATTGCCCCGCGCCGCCTTCAATGCCTTGCCCAGCACCTCGTAGCGCATGGGGTGCAGGTAGCGGAAACTCCAGTCCTCCAGCTCCTGATAGATGGCATGCAGGCCGATGCGGTTGGCGATGGGGGCGTAGATTTCCAGCGTCTCGGCGGCAATCCGCTTTTGCTTGTCCTCGCGCATGGCATCCAGCGTGCGCATATTGTGCAAGCGGTCAGCCAGCTTCACCAGAATGACCCGTACATCGCGGGCCATGGCCATCAGCATCTTGCGGAAGTTCTCCGCCTGCGCCTCTTCCTTGCTCTGGAACTCCAGCTTTTCCAGCTTGGACAAGCCATCCACCAGCTCGGCGATAGGCTTGCCGAAGCGATCGGTCAGCTCCAGCTTGGTAACCCCGGTATCCTCCATGGTGTCATGCAGGAAGGCGGCCATCAGCGCCTGCGCATCCAGGTGATGATCGGCCAGGATATCGGCCACCGCCAACGGGTGGGTGATATAGGGCTCGCCGCTCTTGCGGAACTGGGTCTTGTGGCACTCGGCGCTGAACAGGAAAGCCGTGCGCAGCAACGGCAGATCCTCGGGCTTCAGATAGCCCGATACCTTGGCGAACAGAACGTTCGCATCCCTCGCCACCAGTGCGGCGTACTCCTCGGGGACAGGGATGTCTTCGGCTATCAGCATGATGTAGGGTAGCTAGAGGGACAAAAAGCGGGCATAGCCCGCTTTTGTCCTGCCCTGCAGCGCTTAGCTACGCGCCCGGTGCAGTATCTCGATACCGATCTTGCCCGCAGCCAGCTCACGCAGGGCCAGCACGGTGGGTTTGTCGCGACCCACCTGATCGACCAGCGGCGTGGAGCCATTGGCCAACTGGCGAGCGCGGTAGGCGGCCGTCAGGGTCAGGTCGAAACGGTTGGGGATACGGTCGAGGCAGTCTTCTACGGTAATACGGGCCATGGTCATTTACTCCGGTAAAACGGCCGGCATGGCGGCCGGCACGGGTTCTGTGATGCTCAGCCCTGCAGGCTGGCAATAAGGGACTGGTGCCGTTCGCTCTGGGCTGCCACCTTGCAGCGCTCAGCGCGGACGATACCGATGATGTCACGCACGGCCTGATCGATATGCTCGTTGACGATCACATAATCAAACTCGGCCAGGCGGGCGATCTCTTCGCGGGCGTTGGCCAGGCGGCGAACAATGGCGTCTTCGCTATCGGTGCCCCGATTGCGCAAGCGCTGCTCCAGCACCTCGGCGCTGGGCGGCAGAATAAAGATGCCTATCTCGTCGCCAAAAATCTTGCGCACCTGCTGGGCGCCCTGCACGTCTATCTCCAGCAGAATGTCCTGGCCCGCCGCCATCGCGTCGGTAATCCACTTCTGCGATGTGCCATAGAGATTGCCATGGACCTCGGCATGCTCCAGAAACTCGCCACGGCTTACCATGGCGAGAAACTCCTCGCGGCTGACGAAATGGTAGTCGCGACCATCCTGCTCACCATCGCGCGGCGCGCGGCTGGTAAAGGAAACAGACAGTTGCACCCTGGCATCTGCGGCCAACAGCCCCCGCACCAAGGTGGCCTTGCCGGCACCCGAAGGCCCAGCCACGACGAAAAGCTTGCCTTTGCTCATAGCACTATCTCATTGATTCAAACGGCCTCGCGCCAGCGTAACACAAACCACCCCTCGCCCGCATGCACAGTGGGCAGTATAGCCCCCAACCGCCTCGCGTCACGCGCAGGTTCCACCCAGGCAAAATGCCAGGTTCAAGCCTCTCCCCTGCGGCAGCAGGGGGCGGGGGGATGGGCTAAATCAGGGGAATAGTGATGATGGCCCAGCCGCTGCCACTTTCGATCCAAGCCTGGGCTCTGCCCAGGCCTGCCACGATCGCCATCACCCACCCCATTCAACCCAGATGACGCCCACGAGCGCCAGCGAGGCTCCCCCTGCGGCGGCAGGGGGCGGGGGGGGAATGGGCTAGATCAGGGGAATAGTGATGATGGCCCAGCCGCTGCCACTTTCAATCCAAGCCTGGGCTCCGCCCGGGCCTGCCGCGATCGCCATCACCCAAACCGCCTGGCCATCATTCAATATTCTGCACCTGCTCCCGCATCTGCTCGATCAGCACCTTCAACTCCAGCGAGGCCTGCGAGGTCTCTACCGCCACCGACTTGGAGCCCAGGGTATTGGCCTCGCGATGCAGTTCCTGCATCAGGAAGTCCAGGCGCTTGCCGACCGCCCCACCGGTCTTGAGGATGCGGCGCAGCTCAACGATATGGGTACTGAGGCGGGTCAGCTCTTCCGCCACGTCAATCTTCTGGGCGAACAAGGCCACTTCCTGGCGCACCCGGTCATCGTCGGCACTACCCAGTGCCTCGACCAGCCGCAGCTTCAACTTCTCATCATAGGCGGCCACGATGGTAGGCAGGCGTGGCTGCACCTCGGTGACGATGGCCTCGATCTTGGCAATGCGCTCCAGCATGGAATCCGCCAGCTTGGCGCCTTCGCGGCCACGGGTGGCGGCGAAATCGGCCAGCGCGATATCCAGCAGCTCCAGCGCGGTCTGCTGCATGGCCTCCGGCGTCACCGAATCGGTTGCCAGCACACCAGGCCAACGCAGCAGCTCACCCATCTTCAGGTCACCTGCCTGGGGGGCGATATCACGTGCCTGTTGCGATAGCGCCACCAATTGCGCCAGCAGCCCGGTATTCAGTTGCAGCCGCGGCTGGGTCTCGGCGCGGGCCGAGAAACCGACGCGGCAATCCAGCTTGCCACGCGACACCTTGCCGGCCAGCTTCTCCCGCAACTGGTTCTCGATCAGCCGCAGCTCTTCAGGCAGGCGCAGGTTGAGGTCGAGAAAACGGTGGTTCACCGCCCGCAATTCCACGCTCAACAGGCCACCGGCCAACTCTCGGGTAGCGACGGCGTAGCCAGTCATGCTCAGTATCATGGGGTCTCCGGAATGCTATGGATAAGACGGTTTGATGCAGGACAAAGCAGGCTAAGCTGCAATGCGCTTTGACATTGTGACGGCCCAAAACCACAATTGACACAACAACTCACATGTCATTTCATTGCCGTACTGGCAATATGGCGGGCACCGGCCCAAAAAACAGGCCGCCAATCTTACCACACGCGCCAAGACGCCTATCGATGCCACCACCCAGTAACTTCCCGCTAGCGCGCGGCTACCAGCTGCTCAATTACACCATCGTCAAGCAATTGTCGGCTGGCGGGTTCTCTATCGTCTATCTCGCGCACGACGATACCGACCAGCCGGTGGCCATCAAGGAATACCTGCCCAACGCGCTCGCCCTGCGCAGCGAGGGGGAGCGGGTGATGGCCACCTCGGCCGACAACCTGGCGCTGTTCCGGCACGGCATGAAGTGCTTTTTCGAGGAAGGCAAGACCCTGGCGCAGATACGCCACCCCAATATCGTCAAGGTGGTGAATTTCTTCCGCGCCAACGAGACCGTGTACATGGTCATGGAATACGAGCGGGGCAGGACGCTGCAGAAGGAAATCCAGCTGACCGAAGGCGGCGTGAAGGAAAACATGATCCTCTACGTCTTCGCCCACCTGCTCAACGGCTTGCGCGAGGTGCACCTGCACAAGATGCTGCACCTCGATATCAAGCCGGCGAACATCTACATACGGCGCGACGGCAGCCCGGTGCTGCTGGACTTCGGTTCTGCCCGCGAGGCACTGAACCAGTCGGCGCTGAGCAAGTTCACTCCCATGTACACCCCAGGATTTGCCTCGCCCGAGCAATATGCCGATCGCGAGAAGCTGGGGCCCTGGAGTGACATCTATAGCGTGGGGGCCAGCATATTTGCCTGCATGAGCGGACTGGCGCCGCAGGCGGCCGACCAGCGGGCCAAGGAAGACAAATACCAGTCGGTCAAGAAAATGTGGGCTGGCCGTTATTCGGCCAGCTTGTTGGAACTGGTTGACTGGTGCCTGGAACTGGACCCGTTGGCCCGTCCGCAAAGCGTACGCGACGTACAAAAAGCCTTGGTTGAAACGGCCAGTGAGCCGCAACCAAAACCAGGCAAGGGCCTGCTGGCCGGCCTGAAAGGCAACCTGGCGCGGTTGACCCGCCTAGGCAGCAGCAAAGGAGAACAAAAATGAAATTCACGATATTCCAGGAAACCCGCCGGGGGGCGCGCCAGTACAACCAGGACCGCATGTGCTATTCCTACAGCCGCGATTCGCTGCTGATGGTGGTAGCCGACGGCATGGGCGGTCATTTGCATGGCGAAGTGGCAGCGCAGATCACGGTCGAACTGATGGCCGAGCTGTTCCAGAAGAAAGCCAAGCCCACCATCCAGAACCCACACCAGTTCATTGCAGATGGCTGCATGAAGTGCCATGACGCCATCTTCAACTATGCTGCCAACCACAGCCTGCTGGAGACGCCCCGCACCACCGTGGTGGCCGCCATCATCCAGGATGGCATGCTGTACTGGGCCCATGTGGGTGACTCCCGCCTATACCTGATACGCAACAGCCAGGTCGCCGCCCGCACGCGCGATCACTCCAAGGTACAGCAGATGGTGGACATGGGCCGTATCACGGCCGAGGAAGCCGAACGCCACCCGGAGAAGAACAAGATCTACAACTGCCTGGGCTCGATGTTCCCGCCCGAGGTGGAGATCGGAGGCAAGGTGCCACTGGTCGACGGCGACACCGTGCTGCTTTGCACCGACGGCCTGTGGGGCTGCGTCACCCAGGGCGAGCTGGAGCAGATGATGACCGGCTACCCGGTGCTCTACGCCCTGCCCCAGTTGCTGGACCGGGCCGAGGCCCGTGGCGGCATACATGGAGACAACCTGACCGGTGTTGCCATCAACTGGCACGAAGAGGATGACCACGCCACGGCCGACAGCCTGTCGACCAAGAAGCTGTCCGATGGCGAAGTGACCACACGGCTCAATACCCTGGCATCCGACAAGGCCTTGAAGGAAAACAAGGAAGTCACCGAGGCCGACATCGAAGCCGCCATCAACGAAATACAGGCCGCCATCAACAAGTACTCCCGCTAGGGCAGAGCGAGACACCCGCGCGGCGATGCCAACCGGGCAGACGGCTAGCGCCAGGGAAACCCCTGGTGCTAGTCCGTCCCTCCATCACCGAAGCAAGAGCCTGCTTAAGGTCTTTGCGCTTCACGCCGGCGCCACCACCAGCCCATGCCCAGCCCCAGCGCCGCCAGCAGCAATGCCGCCGTATTGCCCCACAGCAGGTAAGGCGTGTTGCCCTGCATGCCCTGCACCATGGCGTAGAGCGTACCCTCGATCCGCTCGGGCAACCGAGCTTGGTAGTGGCCATCTGGCGTAATGGCCGCCGTGGTGCCGCTATTGGTGGCCCGCAACATCGGCCGCCCTGTCTCCAGCGCCCGCGCCTGCGATATCTGCCCATGCTGGGCCAGCGCCACCGAGCCATCGAACCAGGCCAGATTGGAGAGATTCAGCAGGATGGTGGCCTGGCGAGCATTGGGCAGCAATTCCTCGCCAAATACGTCTTCGTAGCAGATATGCGCGGCTATCCGCTGGTCGCGCACCTTAAGCGGTGCCTGCTGCGGGCCGCCCGAACTGAAATCGGCCAGTGGCATGTTCAACAGATTGTCGTAGACCCAGGCCAGCAGCGGCCGCATGGGTACATATTCGCCAAACGGTACCAGATGGGCCTTGTAGTTGGCAGGCCGCTCCGGGTCGCTCAGCAACACGGCGCCGTTGTAGTAGCGCTGGCTGCGCACATCCAGCCGCGGTACGCCGCCTATCAAGGCCGCCTGCTGGGACGCCACATGGGCCAACATGCCATCCAGCACCTCCGGGAAATAGCCGTCCATATCGTGCAGAAAGATAGGAAAGGCGGTTTCCGGCATCACGATCAGATCGGCCTTGGCCTTGCCGACAAGCTGGTAATAGGTGTCGAGGTTGTAGGCCAGATCCTCGGCGCCCCATTTGCGGTTCTGCGGAATAGCACCTTGCAGCAGCGCCACCTTGAGCGGCTTGCCACTAGGCTCGGTCCAGGCTACCTGCTTGAGGCCATAGCCCAGGCCGCCCAGCAACAGCACCCCGGCCAGCGCCAGACCATCGACTCGATCAAAGCGCCTACCCATCAACCAGGCGGCAATGCCGCCCACCAGGGCAATCAGGCCGCTGACGCCATAGATACCAATCAAGGGGGCGTAGCCTGCCAGCGGGCCATCGGGTATCTGGCTGTAACCAACGGCCGCCCAGGGAAAGCCGGTGAACACCCAGCCGCGCAGCCATTCGGCCAGCAGCCACAGGGCCGGCAGCAGGCACAACAGCAGGGCGGCGCGGGATTGCCCGGCCAGACGCTTGCCAGCCCAGGCCGTCAGGGCGGGATACAAGGCCAGGAAGGCTGCCAACAGCAAGACCGCCAGTGCCGCCAGCGGAGCGGGCATGCCGCCATAGGTATGCAGGCTGATGAAGATCCAATGTATGGTGCCGGTAAAATACCCCAGACCCCAGGCCCAGCCTATATAGGCCGCTCGCCTGGGCGTGGGCGCAACGTCGATCAGGCCAAACAGCAGGGCCAGCGACAAAGGCAGCAAGGGCCAGAACGAGAAAGGCGCAAAGCCGAACACAGCAATGCCACCTATCAGGGCAGGCGGCAGCGCCCGGCCAAGCAGCCGGGCGGCGGTAGTGAGGCGGCTCACGTCTCGTCCGAGGCGGCTTCGCGCTCGACCAGCAAGGAATAAACGCGGCGGCTGTCGGCACGTATCACACGGAAGTGATAGCCCTCGATACTGATGGCGTCGCCCCGCTTGGGCACCCGGCCAAACTCGGTCACCACCAGGCCACCGACGGTGTCGATGCCATCGGGCTGGTAAGCACTGCCCAAGGCGATATTGAGGTCACCCACCAGGGTAGTCGCCTTGACCCGCCAGCGCCCCTGTTTGTCCGGGCGGATATTGTCCTCGGTCTCATCGAAATCGTACTCGTCTTCGATATCGCCAACGATCTGCTCGACCACGTCCTCTATGGTCACCAGGCCCGCCACGCCACCATACTCGTCCACCACAATGGCCATGTGGTTACGATTGGCGCGGAACTCCTTGAGCAGCACATTGAGACGCTTGGATTCGGGTATGAACACGGCCGGCCGCAGCATGGGCCGCAAGGCAAACTGCTGGCTCACGTAGTAGCGCAGCAGATCCTTGGCCAGCAGTATGCCGACGATATTGTCCTTGCTGCCCTCGTACACCGGGAACCGCGAGTGGGCCGTATCGATGACGTAGGGTATGAAATCCTCGGGCGGGGTGGCGATATCGATCGCATCCATCTGCGAGCGGGGCACCATCACATCGCGCACCTGCAGGTCACCTACCTGCAGCACGCCCTCTATCATCTCGAGTGCGTCGGCATCGAGCAGATGGCGTTCGAACGCCGAATGCAGCAGCTCCACCAGTTCCTGCCGGTCTTCCGGCTCACGCAGGAGGAAGGCGGTCAGGCGCTCCAGCCAGTTGGGTTTATGGTCGTTATTCGGCTTGGGCGATCGACTAGAGGGTAAGTCCATGAGGCAATAGGAAAAATGACAATGGGGGGATTATAGCCGGCTCTGCCGGCTGCGTTCTTACATTACGGCTTCGTAGAATTCGATAGGCAAGCCGTCGGGATCGCGGCAAAAGGTGTAGCGGGCACCCGTGTATTCATCCACCCGCAGCGGTTCGCAGGGTATTCCGTACTGTGCCAGCCGTTGCAGCAGGGGCGCCATTGCCGTCACCCGCAATGCCAGGTGGCGCAAGCCTTGCGCCTCCGGCTGGCTGGCGCGGGGCGGGGCTGCCGGAAAAGTGAATAACTCCAGCTGAGCGCCATCGGGCAACTGCACATCCACCTTCCAGGATTCACGCGCTGCACGGTAATGCGCCGCCATCTCCCGGCCACCCAGCACCTCGCAATAGAAACGCCGCGCCGCTGCCAGATCGGTCACGATAATGGCAACGTGGTGCAGGCCGACTATCATATCGCCACGCTCTCAGGCAGTGTCATGCATAGCAACTCGGTCGTGCCATGCGTACTGCAGGCACGTGCAAAGTCCAACACCTCGTTTTCGTCCTCACCCGGGTGGCTGGAGGTGAGTGCGAACAATTCGACATCACGGCCTGTCTCTATCATCACCCAGTCCAGTGCTTCTTCCCAGGCGGAACAATCAACGCCATGGAAGCAGCACAAGACAGGGAGCCGATCCGCCAGCAAACGTAAGGCCGGCTCGTACACCACCGTATACGGGCAAAGCGTGCGGATCACGACGGCAAGCGAGGCCACCTCAGCCTCGCCCTCACGCCTCGTCCGGCGCACCCTTCTCGCTCAGATAGGGATCGGGATAGCCCAGGCTTTGCAGGATGGCGGTTTCCAGGGCCTCCATGGCCTCGGCCTCCACCTCGTCCATATGGTCGTAGCCCTGCAGATGCAGCACGCCATGCACCACCAGGTGGGCCCAGTGCGCCTCCAGGGTCTTGCCCTGCTCCAGCGCCTCGCGTTCTACCACCGGTGCGCACAGCACCAGGTCGCCCATCATGATGTCATCCATGCCCGGCATGGCTTCGCCTTCATTGAAGGCAAAGCTCAGCACATTGGTCGCATAGTCCTTGCTGCGATAGTCGCGGTTCAGCGCACGGCCTTCGGCTTCGTCCACCACCCGCAGGGTCAGCGAGGCATCGAGGCCCGCCTCCAGCGCGGCGGCAGCCCAGAGGCGCAGCAGCTTCTTGCCGGGCGTGCCCTTGGGGCGCACACCATACTGCACTGCCAGGTCCAGCGAGCCCTCGCGGTCCGCACCCAGCACCGACAGGTCAACCGGGTCGCGCTCAACTTCGATACGCACGGCATTGGCCGCCCCCGGACGCAGCACCAGCCGCGCCGGCGCATGATCCTCGGCCGGCGTGCCGATCAGCAGTCCGTCCTGCTCATCGAGCAGCACCTGCAGCTCGCTGCCGTCGGCCAGCACTATGCGCAACGCCTCGGCCTTGACCCGCTTTTGCTTGCCATCGGCATCGACAGCATAGACTTCTGGCTTACTCATCGTTCTTTTCCTTGGCGCGATCGCGCTTTTCATAGGCATCGACTATCTTTTGCACCAATGGGTGCCGCACCACATCGTCGCTCTTGAAATAATGCAGGGCAATGCCGCGCACATTCTGCAGCACGTGCTGGGCGTCGATCAGGCCGGACTTCTGGTGGCGCTGCAAATCGATCTGCGTTACGTCGCCGGTGACCACGGCCTTGGAACCAAAGCCGATACGAGTCAAAAACATCTTCATCTGCTCGGGCGTGGTGTTTTGCGCCTCGTCCAGGATGATGAAGGCGTGATTGAGTGTACGGCCACGCATAAAGGCCAGCGGCGCTACCTCGATGATGCCGCGCTCGAACAGCTTGGTGACCTTGTCAAACCCCATCAGGTCGTAGAGCGCGTCGTAAAGCGGG
Organism: Chitinimonas prasina; assembly: GCF_030160395.1. Classification (GTDB taxonomy): domain Bacteria; phylum Pseudomonadota; class Gammaproteobacteria; order Burkholderiales; family Chitinimonadaceae; genus Chitinimonas; species Chitinimonas prasina. Next base: position 51,728 of record NZ_BSOG01000003.1, on the reverse strand, counting down.
CGCAGATAGGGATCGACCTTCTGCACCAGGTCGCCCGGCAGGAACCCCAGCCGCTCACCGGCTTCCACCGCCGGCCGTACCAGTACCAGCCGCTTGACCAGGTCACGCTCCAGCGCATCGACTGCACTGGCAACGGCCAGATAGGTCTTGCCGGTACCGGCAGGGCCGATACCGAAAGTAATATCGTGTTCCTGTATGGCCTTGAGGTAGTGATTCTGCCTGGGCGTACGGCCACGTAGATCGGCGCGCTTGGTCAGCAGCACCGGCATGCCATCTTCACCAGCCACCAGGGCGTCTGTCGGATGCGCCACCTCGATCAAGCCCAGCTGTATCTCTTCGACATCGATGGGCCGGCGCGATATGGCATAGAAGCGCTCCAGCAACTCGGTTGCCAGCTTGGTCTGCGCCACCCGGCCGGAGATACTGAAATGCTCGCCACGGCGGGCGATATCGACTTCCAGGCCGTTTTCTATCTGGCGCAAGTTTTCATCGAGGGCACCACACAGATTGGCCAGTCGGCCGTTGTCTACAGGTTCAAAACTGATTTCACGGGTAGCGTGACGGGTGCTCATGGCGTGAGGCGTTTCTCATGGCTGCGTTGCGGATGGCCAATGATACGGCGATAACCCATGCTTTCGTAGAAATGCATGGCCGGCTCGGCATTGGTATACAGCACCAGGCGCTTGAAATGCTGGCGGGCGTGCTGTTCGATGGCGCCGATCAGGGCATGGCCCACGCCGTGGCTACGGGCCTCGGGATGCACATACACCCGCCGCACCCGCCCGAGCGTATCGTCATCGCAGTCGCGGTTGATCCCCGCCACCCCCACCAGCCGGTCCGCCATCCAGACAGCCAGAAAGGCCTCGCCCTCCTGGTCGAAACGGTTATCGCCACAGCGCCAGTCATCGATCAGGCGGCGCAGAAAGCGGAAGCCCTCGGCCTCGCCCAACACGCAGAGTGCCTCTACGCCCTCGGGTAGATCGGCCACCGGCACAATCTGCACCGGCGCCTCGTTGCAGATCTCTGCGGTAGGCATCATGCGCTGACGGTCTCGCGCGTTACGATCTCGCCACGCAGGCTGTGCGGCATGGCCTCGGTGATCAGCACCTCGGTGAACTGATTGATCAGGCGGGAATGGCCGGCGAAGTTGACGATGCGGTTATTGTCGGTGCGGCCCGCCAGCTCACTGGCATCCTTGCGGGCGTGGCCCTCTACCAGCACGCGCTGCACCGTGCCCACCATGCGGCGGTTCTCTTCCTGGGCGAACGCCTCGATACGGGCCTGCAGCCGCATCAGGCGCTTGACCTTGTCCTCATGGCTCACGTCATCTGGCAGATCGGCAGCCGGCGTACCAGGGCGGCGGCTGTAGATAAAGCTGAAGCTGGCGTCAAAACGGACATCCTCAATCAGCTTCATGGTGCGCTCGAAGTCCTCATCCGTCTCGCCGGGGAAGCCGACGATAAAGTCGGACGACAGGCAGATATCGGGACGTGCCTCGCGCAACTTGCGCACGATGGCCTTGAATTCCAGGGTGGTGTAGCCGCGCTTCATGTTCACCAGTACCCGATCAGACCCAGCCTGCACCGGCAGGTGCAGATGCGATACCAGCTTGGGCAGGTTGCGGTAGCAATCGATCAGCCGCTGGGTCATTTCCTTGGGGTGGCTGGTGGTATAGCGAATGCGCTCGATACCGGGTATCTCGTGCACATATTCCAGCAGCAACGCAAAGTCGGCGATCTCGCCGTCTTCCATCTTGCCCAGGTAGGCATTGACGTTCTGCCCCAGCAGGGTGACTTCCTTGACGCCTTGCTGCGCCAGACCCGCCACCTCGACCAGCACATCCTCGAACGGCCGGCTGACTTCCTGGCCACGGGTGTATGGCACCACGCAGAAGGAACAGAACTTGGAACAGCCTTCCATGATGGAGACAAAGGCGGTACCGCCCTCAACCCGCGCCGGCGGTAAATGGTCGAACTTCTCGATCTCGGGGAATGAGATATCCACCTGGGAAGTACCACTGGCGCGCCGCTGGGCAATCAGCTCGGGCAAGCGGTGCAGGGTTTGGGGGCCGAATACCAGATCCACGAAGGGCGCCCGCTTGACGATGGCCTCACCCTCCTGCGAGGCAACACAACCGCCCACGCCTATCAGCAGATTGGGATTCTGCAGCTTGAGTTCGCGCACCCTGCCCAGGTCGGAAAACACCTTTTCCTGTGCCTTTTCGCGCACCGAGCAGGTGTTGAACAGGATGACATCGGCCTCCTCGGGATTATCGGTCTTGGTCAGACCCTCCGACGCATTGAGCACATCCACCATCTTGTCCGAGTCGTACTCGTTCATCTGGCAGCCGAAGGTTTTGATGAAGACTTTCTTGCTCACGATAATCCGCCTTGAAATCAAGCCCTTAGTTTACGCCAATCACCACGGCGCGCGCATAAGGCAAAAGCCCGCTGCCTTACGGCAACGGGCTTTAAAAACCTGGTGGCTATGACTGGACTTGAACCAGTGACCCCAGCATTATGAGTGCTGTGCTCTAACCAGCTGAGCTACATAGCCAACGAAGAGGGCGTGATTATCCGCAGCGCCCTGCTATTCGTCAAGCGCCACGCGCAAATCTTTTCAGACGGCTATAAGCCGCCCGAACGATCATCCCTACCAAAGCCTGCCAGCAAGCCCGGCAGCGCCAAGTTGCGCGAGAAGGCGATGACCTTGAACAGCTCGCCCATTTCGGCCGGCCCCACCAACTTCTGCGCCGCTGCCGCCGCCCTGAAGTAGTCCTGGCTCTGACTGTCCATCCCGGCCATGCATTCCAGCAGGCCGGCATCCAACAGGAAGGAACCCTGGGCCGTATAGCCCTCCAGCTGCCAGCCCGCCGCATCGCCAGCGCGCCAGATGGCCGAGAAATCCACATGCGTGGTGATGTCTTCCAGGCCCGGCAGATGGAACGGGTCGTCGTGGCTATGGTGACGGTAGTGACACATCAGAGTGCCCTTGTGCCGTTGCGGGTGGTAGTATTCGCTGGCCACAAAGCCATAGTCCGGCAAGATCAAGACACCCTGCCTTGTCGCCTCTGCCAGACTGGCCACAAAGCCACAGGCCTCAGGCTGTATCTCGGTCAGATAGCCGTCCGGCAGATCAGCGGTCGCGATATGCGCCACCACGGTGGCATCGGCCAGCGGCCTATCCTCCCAGGCCAATCCTTCGCGCCAGCACACACCGCGCTCCCACCACGCACCACCCTGCCAGCAGACCAGCCGGCATGGCATGGCATCGAGCACCTCGTTGCCGACGATGGCGCCGACAAACGCCTGCGGCAGCGCAGTCAGCCAGCTCACCCGCGCGAGCAAGGCGGGCTCGGCGGCCAGCGTCTCGCGCTGGCGTTGCGCCAGTTCGGCCGATAATTCCAGTATCAGATAGCGCGCCGGCAACTGCCCCAGCGCAGCCAGCGCCCGCAGCATATCCAGCGCCAGCCTGCCCGAGCCCGCCCCCACCTCCAGCACATCGCCGCCGCACTGCTGCAGCGCCTGGGCCACGGGCCGGGCCAGGCACTGGGCAAATAGCGGCGACAACTCCGGGGCCGTGATGAAGTCCCCGGCTGCGCCGAACTTGCGGCTACCGCCGCTGTAGTAACCCAGGCCAGGGGCGTACAGGGCCAGCCGCATATAGTCGGCAAAAGGCAGCCAGCCGCCAGCCTGGGTCAGTTCATGCTGTATCAGCTGCAGCAGGGCCTGGCTGGCGGCCTGTTGCGCAGCGCTGGGCGCGGGAAGGGAGGTCATGTGCTAGATTCGATGCCATCAGAGAACACGCAGTTTAACGAGGGTGCATCATGCAGGGCAAAGTGGCATTGGTAACCGGTGGCGCCAAGCGGGTAGGCGCCAGCATCGTACGGCGGCTGCATGGCGCCGGCTGGAACATCATGCTGCATTACCGCAGCTCCAGCACTGAGGCGCGCGCACTGGCCGCCGCACTCAACCTGCAGCGCAGCGGCAGCGTCGCGCTGGCCCAGGCCGATCTGCTCAATATCGCCGGCCTGCCCACCCTGGTACAGCAGACCCTGCAGCAATTCGGCAGGCTGGATGCCCTGGTCAACAATGCCTCCAGCTTCTTCCCCACCCGCGTGGGCGACATCAACGAAGACAACTGGGCCGACCTGATAGGCAGCAACGTCAAAGCCCCCTTGTTCCTGGCGCAGGCCGCCGCGCCCGAGCTGAAGAAAACCCATGGCTGCATCGTCAGCATCGCCGACATCCATATCGAGCGGCCCATGCGAGACCATGTGGTCTACACCATAGGCAAGGCCGGCCTTGCCGCCATGACACGGGCGCTGGCGCGCGATCTGGCGCCCGAAGTCAGGGTCAATGCAGTGGCACCTGGCGCCAATGTCTGGCCCGACGCGGACTCTGTGTTTGATGAGCTGCATCGGCAGCGCATCGTCGGCAGCATACCGCTCAAGCGCGTGGGAGAACCGGACGATCTGGCCCGCACCATCCAGTTCCTGATCGAGGATGCCCCCTATATCACCGGCCAGATCATCAACGTTGACGGCGGCCGCAGCGTATACCTCTGATTTGCCAGGGTGGGCGGCCATGCTGATTTTCGTGCAAGCAGACGACGCCAAGGCAAAAAACCCTGTAAAATCACGCCCTTTCGCATTTCAGGGTGGCCAATATGGACGCCGTAGTACAGAAGCCGGCACTGACCGACGCCGAGCAAAAAGCCAAATACAACTTCGACAAGCTGGCCAAGCGCCTGCGCCATGCCGTGGGTGACGCCATCGACGACTTCGGCATGATAGAAGCCGGCGACCGCATCATGGTCTGCCTGTCTGGCGGCAAGGACAGCTACACCATGCTGGATATCCTGCTGAGCCTGCAAAAGAGCGCTCCCATTGATTTCGAGCTGATTGCCGTCAATCTGGATCAAAAACAGCCCGGTTTTCCCGAGCACGTGTTGCCCGCCTATCTGGACAAGCTGGGCGTGCCTTACAAGATCGTCGAGGAAGATACCTACTCCATCGTCAAGCGCGTGGTGCCCGAGGGCAAGACCACCTGCGGCCTGTGCTCGCGCCTACGGCGCGGCATCCTGTACCGGGTTGCAGACGAACTGGGCTGCACCAAGATCGCGCTGGGGCATCATCGCGACGACATACTGGAAACCCTGTTCCTCAATATGTTCCACGGCGGCCGCCTGAAGGCCATGCCGCCCAAGCTGGTGAGCGACGACGGCCGCCATATGGTGATACGCCCGCTGGCCTACTGCCGCGAGAAGGACATCGAACGCTACGCCGAGCTGCGCGCTTTCCCCATCATTCCCTGCAATCTGTGCGGCTCGCAGACCAATCTGCAGCGCGTGGTAGTGGGCGATATGCTGCGCGACTGGGACAAGCGCTTCCCCGGCAGGCTGGAGAGCATGTTCCGCTCCCTGCAGCATGTCGTGCCTTCGCACTTGGCCGACCCCAAGCGCTTCGACTTCAAGGGACTCAAGACGCAGGACACCCCTTTCGAAGATGGCGATACCGCCTTCGATGCACTGGAACTACCACCGCAGCCGCCCGAGGGCAGTTTTCGCGGCATCAGCATCATGGATAGCCGCGACAAGCTGGAAGGGTGTCATTGATGCGGCGCTTCGGTAAGCGTGTGCACAAGTCACCGCACGAGGAGGTCGTGGTCGACGTCAGCGAGAAGGACGGCATACGCTCGCTGCACCTGGGCTCGGAGGCCATCCAGAGTTCCATGCGGGTGCGCGACCCCTATGAGCTGGTGCTGGGCTACAGCCGCTGCATGTTCTCCTTCCTGCTGTTCCGCGAGCCACCGCGCAACATGCTGATGGTGGGCCTGGGCGGGGGCTCCATCGCCAAGTTCGCCTACAAGCACCTGCCCGAGACCCGCATCGTCGTAGTCGAGCTATTGCCCCAGATCGTCAGCGTCGCCCGCTCCATGTTCTTCCTGCCGCCGGACGATGAACGGCTGCAGGTCATCGTCGGCGACGGTGCAGACCATATCGAAAACATGGTCAATCCGGTGGATGTGATCATGCTGGACGCCTACGGCGCCACCGGCATCGCCGAACCGCTGTCCACCGAGGATTTTTTTGGTCGTTGCCGCGATCACTTGACGCCCGAGGGCGTGCTGATGGTCAATCTGTGGGGTTCAGACTCACGCTTCAATGCTTATGTGGACAGGCTCAGCCGCGCCTTTGATGGCCTGGTGCTGTGCCTGCCCGCCCGCCAGCGCGGCAATGTCACTGCGCTGTGCTTCAAGCGGGGCTGCAATAGCCCAACCTGGTCGGCGCTGACCGAGAAAGCGCTGGAACTGGAGCAACGCTACCCGCTGGAGTTCGCCGAGTTCGCCAGCGACCTGAGTCGCATGAATGTGCACAACGACCGTCGGCTATTGATATAGCAGGAGTTTTTTCAGCCAGGAGCAAGCCCCCGCCAACTTGCTGCAAAGCAGCATCAGCCTTTGCTTTCCATCACCGTGCCGATGTGAAAAAATCAAGACAACTTAACGATTTCCTACGGTGATATCCATGCTCGATCGAGACGGTTATCGCCCCAACGTTGGCATCATTATCTGCAACGACAAAAACCAGGTTTTTTGGGGCAAACGTGTTCGCGAACATTCCTGGCAGTTCCCGCAGGGCGGCATCAAATCGGGCGAAACGCCCGAACAGGCCATGTTTCGTGAGCTGATGGAAGAAACTGGGCTCAAGCCCGAACATGTCCGCATCCTGGGGCGCACCCGGGACTGGCTGCGCTATGACGTGCCCACCCATTGGGTGCGGCGGGAGTGGCGCGGCACCTATCGCGGCCAGAAACAGATCTGGTTTCTGCTGCGACTGGTCGGCCGTGAGTGCGATGTCTGCCTGCGGGCTTCGCACCATCCGGAGTTTGATGCCTGGCGCTGGAATGAATACTGGGCGCCGCTGGAGGCCGTTATCGAGTTCAAGCGCGGCGTCTACGAGCAGGCACTGTCTGAACTGGCACGCTTCCTGACACCCAATCCCCGCCAAAAGACACTTCCACGACAACAAGAAGCACCACGCTGACTATACTCCTCGCTGAAACGCCTAACGGCAGCTAGTATTCAGCTGCCGTTAGGCTTACACGGATTATATTGGCCCTTTGAATGCAATCGTGGTCTTGGTTGCGCCGCACAATAACGGTAGCATTGGCAGATGCGACAACAAATACTCGTTACCGGGGGAGCCGGCTACATAGGCAGTCATACCTGTGTGGAGCTGCTAGCCGCAGGCTACGACCTCGTCGTCGTCGATAATTTCTCCAACAGCAAACCGGCTGTGCTGGATCGCGTTGCCGCCATTGCCGGCCGCGCCATGGTCTGGCACGAGGGCGATCTACGCGATCGGGGCTTGCTCCAGCGCCTTTTCGACAAACACCCGTTCGCGGGTGTGTTGCATTGCGCCGGCGTCAAATCCATCTCCGAAGCCCAGCAGTTCCCTCTCAAGTACTACCAGCACAATCTTGAAGCCAGCCTGACCCTGCTCGACGTCATGGCGCGGCACAATGTACGCCGGCTGGTATTCAGCTCCTCAGCGACGGTCTACGGCGAGGCCGCCCGCGTGCCTTACCGCGAGGAAGCCCCGGTGGCACCCAACACCGTCTACGGCCGCAGCAAGGCCATGGTGGAGGGTATATTGCACGACTTGGTGCAGGCCGACCCCAGCTGGCGCATCGCCATACTGCGCTATTTCAATCCGGTGGGCGCCCACCCATCCGGCCTGATAGGCGAGGACCCGAGCGGCGCCGTCAACAACCTGATGCCCCACCTGTGCCAGGTTGCTGTTGGCCGTCAGGACGAGCTGTCCATCTTCGGTCATGACTACCCCACGCCCGACGGCACCGGCGTACGCGACTACCTGCATGTGTGTGATATGGCCGAGGGCCACGTCAAGGCACTGCAGCACACCGCCGGCGAAAGCGGCCTGCTGACACTGAACCTGGGCATGGGCCGCGGCCACAGCGTGCTGGAAGTCATACGTGCTTTCGAACAGGCCTGCGGCCAACGCATACCTTCGCGCTTCGTGGCACGCCGCCAAGGCGACCTGGCCAGCTACTATGCCGACCCCAGCAGGGCGGCCGATATACTGGGTTGGCGCGCCAAGCGCGACCTACTGGAAATGTGTGCCGACGCCTGGCGTTGGCAATCGCAAAACCCGAACGGCTACTGAGCCGCCCTGCTCTACACCCGCCGGCCCATTCGTTGCTCCCGTACAACAGGCCGCCGGGGTAGGCGGGCCCGCCCAGCACTGCCGCCTTATCTATTCGGAGTGCATCTTGATTCTTGTTACCGGCGGCGCGGGTTTTATCGGCGCCAACTTTGTTCTGGAGTGGCTCAAGCAGTGCGACGAGCCTGTCATCAACCTCGACAAGCTGACTTACGCCGGCAACCGCGACAATTTGCAAGCCCTGGCCAACGATGGTCGCCACCGCTTGGTGCAGGGTGACATTGGTGACAGCGCCCTGCTGGCGCAGCTGCTGAGCCAGCATCAGCCGCGCGCCATCATCAATTTTGCGGCGGAATCCCATGTAGATCGCTCCATACACGGTCCGGCCGATTTCATCGAGACCAATGTACTGGGTACATTCCGCCTGCTGGAGGCAACGCGCGCCTACTGGCAAGGCCTGGCGACGGAGGCACAGGCTGAATTCCGCTTTCTGCATGTCTCCACTGACGAAGTCTACGGCTCGCTGGAGCGGCAAGACCCTGCTTTCGCCGAAACACACCAGTACCAGCCCAACAGCCCCTACTCTGCCTCCAAGGCGGCATCCGATCACCTAGTACGGGCCTGGCACCATACCTATGGCCTGCCGGTGCTAACCACCAACTGCTCCAACAACTACGGCCCCTATCAGTTTCCAGAGAAGCTGATACCGTTGATGATCACTCACGCGCTGGCCGGCAAGGCCCTACCCATCTATGGCGACGGCCAGAATGTGCGTGACTGGCTCTATGTGGGTGACCACTGCGCCGCCATACGTCAGGTACTGGGCCACGGCCGCCTGGGCGAGACCTACAATATCGGCGGCTGGAACGAGAAACCCAACATCGAGATCGTCCACCTGATCTGCGACCTGCTGGACCAGGCCCGACCGCGCGAGGATGGCCGCTCCTACCGAGAGCAGATCAGCTATGTGACCGACCGCCCCGGCCATGATCGCCGCTATGCCATTGATGCCCGCAAGGTGGAACGCGAGTTGGGCTGGCGCCCTAGCGAGACCTTCGAGACCGGCATACGCAAGACCATAGACTGGTACCTGGCCCATCCTGACTGGCTGGCCCGCATTGCCAATGGCAGCTATCGTGCCGCGACCACAGAAAGCGTACCCGCATGAAGGGCATCATCCTGGCCGGTGGCTCCGGCACCCGCCTCTACCCCGCCACGCTGGCCGTCAGCAAGCAACTGCTGCCGGTGTACGACAAGCCCATGGTCTATTACCCCCTGACCACCCTGATGCTGGCGGGGATACGTGACATACTGCTGATCTCCACCCCGCAGGATACGCCGCGCTTCCAGCAGTTACTGGGCGATGGCTCGCAGTGGGGCATACGGCTGCAGTACAAGGTGCAGCCCAGCCCTGATGGGCTGGCGCAGGCCTTTATCCTGGGCGAGGAGTTCATCGCCGGCGACAGCGTTGCCCTGGTGCTCGGCGACAACATCTTCTACGGCCATGATTTCCAGTCCCTGCTGACCAATGCCGCCCAGCGCGGCGAGGGCGCCACGGTATTTGCCTATGCGGTGACCGACCCGGAGCGTTATGGCGTTGTGGAGTTCAATGCACAGGGCCAGGCCGTCAGCCTGGAGGAAAAGCCCAAACAGCCCAAATCGCGCTATGCGGTGACCGGCCTGTATTTCTATGACCATCGCGTGGTGGAAGTTGCCAAATCCATCCAGCCCTCGGCACGGGGCGAGCTGGAGATTACCGACGTCAACGCCCGCTACCTGGAATGGAATGCGCTGAACGTGGAGATCATGGGCCGGGGCTATGCCTGGCTGGATACCGGCACCCATGAATCCATGCTGGAGGCCTCGCTGTTCATCCAGACCCTGGAAAAGCGCCAAGGCCAGAAGATCGCCAGTCCGGAGGAGGTCGCCTTCCGCCAGGGCTATATCGACGCTGCGGCCCTGCAACGGCTGGCCCAGCCCATGGCCAAAAATGCTTACGGCCAGTACCTGTTAAGCCTGCTGGCGGATGACAGGCCGTTCCGCTGATGGCAGCACCATGCGGCTAGGCCTGCTGGTTCCCACGCTGGATGCAGGCCCCCGCTGGGTCGATTGGCTGGCCGCCCTGGCCAGCCAGACCCGACAACCAGACCGCACCCTGGTCATCGACTCCAGCTCCAGCGACCAGACCGCCGAGCTTGCCCGCGATGCCGGGCTGGAGGTGTGCAGCATCGCCCGCGCGGACTTCGATCATGGTGGCACCCGGTTGTGGGGCCTGCAACAGCTGCACGACTGCGAGGTGGTGGTCTGCATGACCCAGGATGCCCTGCTGTCCTCGCCCGACGCCCTGGCCAGGCTGCTGGCGGCATTCGAGCAGACCGATGTGGCCGCTGCCTATGGCCGGCAACTGCCTCACCATGACGCCACCCCGCTGGCGACACATGCCCGCCAGTTCAATTATCCGGCCCGCTCCCACGTGGTGAGCTACGCTGATCGGCAACAACTGGGCATCAAGACCGCTTTTTGTTCCAACTCCTTCTCAGCCTGGCGCCGCCGCGACCTGATGGCACTGGGCGGCTTCCCACAGCGCACCCTCCTGGCAGAGGACATGCTGGCCTGCGCCAGGCTGCTGCAAGCAGGATTCCGCGTCGCCTACGTGGCCGACGCCTGTGTGGCCCACTCGCACAACTACCCAGCCACAGCCGAGTTCCGCCGCTACTTTGATACCGGCGCCCTGCACGCGGGCGAACCCTGGCTGCTGCACAGCTTTGGCCAGGTATCGGGGGAGGGTTTGCGCTATGTCAGGTCGGAATGGCGCAGCATGCGCATGCACGGCCGGATATGGCAGTGGCGCAGCCTGAAGGCCAGCGGCATGAAGTGGCTGGGCTACCAACTGGGCAAGCGCTCCCGCCAGCTACCCCGTTGGCTATGCCAGCGCCTCAGCATGCACCCACGCTGGTGGCAGGCACCCGGCCGGCCGTAGATCGGGCCATGAACTTGCGTCGTGGCCAAGAGCCGCTAATAGAACCCTTCTGGCGTTGTTGCGCGAGCTTGCCGTACCCACGTACTGTCTGCGGCGCGCGCCTGCGCTCGCACGCCTAGCCAGAACCGCTACGCTGGGTTTTGGTAACCGCTCTAAGCGAAAGCGCAATCAAATTGCTGACGCGCCGCAGCAAGCCCCCCTCCCCGCAGCGTAGACCGCCGTCGCGGCAGCGAGGGTAAGGGTGAATATGCGGATGCGATCTGGGGACAGCCTACGGTATCAGGCAGCGCTGGCGTTTGGCGTCAGGGTGACTTTAGGCCTGTCCCCTCCAAGGCCCATCCAGAACCTTCGTCCCTATCCGGCTTTCAATATGCACCGCGCCGATTCAGCACCACCAGGCAGGTACGCAGCAGGATGGAGATATCCAACCACAAGCTCCAGTTACGTACATAGTGGGCATCCAGCGCCACGCGCTGGGCATAGCTGGTGTCATTGCGGCCGCTTACCTGCCACAGCCCGGTAATGCCAGGCCGGACGGCCAGGTAGCTGGCCAGGGCCTCACCATAGCGCGGCAACTCCTCGCTGACGACCGGCCGAGGCCCCACCAGGCTCATCTGCCCTCGCAACACATTCCATAGCTGTGGCAGCTCATCCAGGCTGGACTTGCGCAGGAAGGCGCCCAAGGGTGTCACACGGGGATCCTGTTTCAGCTTGAAATCCTGCTGCCATTGCCGTCGCGCCTCCGGATCGCGGGCCAGCAGCTCCGCCAATCGCTGTTCAGCATCCACATACATGGTGCGGAACTTGTAGCAATGGAAAGTCCGGCCATGGCGACCCACCCGGACATGACCAAACAGCGGCCGCCCACCTTGAAGGCACAGCAGGCCATACAGCAGCAGCAGCACCGGGGCACACAGCAGCAACGCCAGCAGGCCTAGCAGTATGTCCAGCAGGCGCTTGGTACCGCTGTTGAAGCGGCTTAACAAGGGCGACATCAGCTCAGCAACTGGCGCAGTTGCGCCGTATCGAGATGTGTCACATAGGCCTGGCTCATGGCGCGCAACAGCACGAAACGTATACGGCCGGCCTCCACCTTCTTGTCCTGCGCCATCAAGTCCAGCCAGCGCTCAAAGCCCAGCGTGGGCGCCTCCACAGGCAAGCCGGCTGCCTGTAGCAGACGGGAGATGCGCGCCACATCCGCCTCGCTCAATTGCCCCAGCAGGTGCGATGCCCTGGCGGCCAGCAACATACCCACTGCCACCGCCTCACCATGCAGCCAGGTGCCATAGCCTAGGCCCGCCTCGATGGCATGGCCAAAGGTATGACCCAGGTTCAGCAGGGCACGTTGGCCCTCTTCCCGCTCATCCGCTATCACGATGCGGGCCTTGTTACGGCAGGAGCGCTCGACGGCATAGGCCAGCGCCGTAGTATCACGGGCCATCAAGCGACCCATGTTCTGTTCCAGCCAGACAAAGAACTCAGGGTCATCAATCAAGCCGTACTTGATCACCTCTGCCAAACCTGCGGCGTATTCCCTGGTGGGCAAACTATGCAAAGTAGCCAGGTCTGCCAGCACCAATCTGGGTTGGTAGAACGCGCCTATCATGTTCTTGCCCAGCGGATGGTTGATGGCAGTCTTGCCGCCCACCGATGAATCCACTTGGGCCAACAAGGTGGTCGGCACCTGGATGAAAGGTACGCCGCGCTGGTAGATGGCGGCTGCAAAACCGGTCATGTCGCCGATCACGCCACCGCCCAGTGCAATCAAGGTGGTCTTCCGTTCACAACGGCTGGCCAGTAACTGGTCCATGATCTGGTTCAAAGTCTCCCAGGTCTTGTAGGCTTCACCGTCGGGCAGACAGATAGGCAGGACGCTCACCCCCTGTGCCTCCAGGGCGGCCTGCAAGGGTGCCAGGTAAAGCTTGGCCACGGTAACGTTGGTCACCACTGCCACCTTGGGCAAGGGCAGCAGCCGTACTATGGGGCTTACGTCTGCCAGCAGATTGCTGCCGATCAGGATGTCATAGCTGGCGTGGCCCAGATCAAGATGAACGGATGTCATGGCGTTGGGACAATTCGGTAAGTATGGACTGAGCCAGTTGCTGCACGCCCTGCCGGCCGGTATCGACAACCAGGTCGGCCAGTTCGCGGTAGATAGGATCGCGTTCGGTATACAGCTGTTCCAGCTTGGCCCGTGGATTGGCGGTCTGCAGCAGCGGACGGTTCTTGTCCTGGCGGGTGCGCTGGTAGAGCTCCTCTACCGAGGCCCTTAGGTAGATCACAAAGCCATGCTTGCGCAGGCATTCGCGATTGGCCGGATTCAGCACCGCGCCGCCACCGGTCGCCAGCACGATATCGTTGAGCGCCGTGAGAGCACGTATGGTTTCCACCTCCCGCGCACGAAAGCCCGCCTCGCCTTCGATTTCAAAGATGATGGGCACCCGCACACCAGTGCGCGCCTCTATCTCATGATCGGCGTCATAGAAGGTTTTATTGGACAGGCGCGCAAGGCTGCGACCTATGGTCGTCTTGCCTGCACCCATCAACCCTACAAGAAAAAAATTGCCCGGCAAATTCATGCCGGGCATTGTAGCGTATCGAGCTGAGATCAGCGCAGTGTCAAGGAGTCATCCAGGATGCGCGGGGTCACAAAGATCAGGAGTTCCTTCTTGCTGGTGCTCTTGAGCTTAGACTTGAACAGGTTGCCCAGGTAAGGAATATCACCCAGCAGCGGCACCTTGCTCTCGCCGTCGTTTTCCTGCATTTCGTACACACCACCCAGTACGGCTGTGTCACCACTGCCGACCAGCACATTGGTCTGCACCACCTTGGTTTCCACGACAGGGAACTGGCCACCTTGGGTCAGCACATCATTACTCACCCTCAGTTCCATGAACACGCGACGGTCCGGGGTAATCCGTGGGGTCACTTCCAGCTTCAGGGCCGCTTCCTTCTCCTGCGGCGCAGCGCTATCACCCGAGCCACCCGGTACGATGATGTAGTACTTGCGGCCTTGCGAGATCGTAGCCTTCTGCTGATCGGCAGTAATCACGCGGGGACTGGACACTGTGCGACCCTTGCCCTCTGCTTCCAGCGCCTGCAGCTCCAGGCTGACCAGCATGCCGGCAGCGGCATTTAGCAAGGTCACGCCCAGCGCGCCACCGGTCGTGGCGGACGATGGCAGGTTCACCACAGAACCCTGGCTACCTTCCGTACCCATTGTTTTCCCGTTGTTGAGGATATCAATGGCGGCATTGGAGGTATTGCTGACACCGATGCGGGTATCACTATCCAGCGTACGGTTTGCACGCAGCCCCAGGCGTACACCAAGCTCACGGCTGAAGGTGTCATCCGCCACCACGATACGTGCCTCAATCATCACCTGGCGTGAAGCGGTGTCCGTCTTCAGCAACAGGGCGCGAACATCGTCCAGCTTGGCAGGGATGTCGTTCACGATCAGGGTGTTGGTACGCGGTTCGACGATGGCCGTACCTTGCTTGCTCAGGAAGGGCTGCTTCTCGTTCATCAGCATATCCCGCACGTCTTCGGCCTTCTGGTAATTCAACTGGAAGGATTCGGTACGGGTGGGCTCAACCTCGGCCAGCTTCTTCTTGCTTTCGGCAATCTGAGTTTCGCGCAAGGCTATTTCGTCGCGTGGGGCCACCCACAGCACATTGCCATTCTCACGCTTGTCCAGGCCCTTGCTCTGCAGTATCAGTTCCAGTGCCTGATCCCAAGGCACGTCCTTCAGACGCAGGGTCAGGTTGCCGTTGACGGTATCGCTGGTAATGATGTTCTTACCGGTAAATTCGGCAATCACCTGCAGTACGGTACGCACTTCCACGTTTTGGAAATTCAGCGACAGTTTGTCGCCCTTAAATACCGGCTTATCCAGCTCTGCCAGTTTCTTGGCACGCTCGTCTATGCTCTTCACTTCAACGGTAAAGCGATTCTCGGTCTGGTAGGCCGAATACTCCCAGACACCACGCGGCTCGATCACCATCTTGACCGTATCGCCCTGGCTATAGGTATCGATGGTCTGCACAGCAGTGCCAAAGTCGATCACATCCATGCGACGCTCAAACTGGCGAGGCAGTTGGGTCTTGGCAAACTCCAGCACCAGCGACTTGCCCTGCTGCTTGATATCAATACCAATGGAAGGGCTGGACAGATCAATCAGGATACGACCATCGCCATTGGTGCCGCGACGAAAGTCGACACTGCGTATCGCCTCCTTGCTGGCGTTTTGGGCAGTGGAGAACTGAGCCGTGGTATTGGTGACCGCCATCGCAGCCGCCGTTGACTTGACCTTGATCTTCAGCTTGTTGCCGTCCACCTGTGTCTCATAGGTCGCACCGCGTAGCAGGCTCAACACCAGCCGGGTACGGCTGCCCGATTCGGCGATGCTGATGGACTTGAGGTTGCCACTTGACACTGGCACGGACGACTTGCCCGAATCGTTGACGGTGTTATTGAAGTCAAACGCGATACGAGGCGGCGTATTCACAGCAAAACTCGCCGGTACTTGCGGCGCTTTCTGCATAACGACCGTGATTTCCTGGTGATCGGCAGACTCGGCCTGCACTTCGATAGACTTGATCGCATTGGGCTCGTTAGCATGGGCAACACCCATCAACAAGACCAGCGCAATACAACCCAGCCATCCCTGCATCCGCTTCCTAATCATTTGTTTTGCTCCGTATCATCCAACGCCAGTACGCTTGTTCTCTCAACCCAGTCACCGCCACTGTCTTCCACAATCTCTTTCAGTGTCAGGTCTGTCTCGGTAATGGTAGTCACCATGCCAAAGTTCTGGCCGATATAACTACCCAGCTTCACCCGATACAGATTGCCATCCGGCGTGCGGATCAAGGCATTCAGCTCCTTGCCGCGCTGCAACGTACCCACCATCCGTAACTTCTCGAGATCGTAGGCTTCCAAGGTTTCCTTGGGTCGATTCAAATTGGGTGCCAGACCACCACCACCACCCTTTTTCGCTACTTCCATCTTGTTGCGGCTGAACGGCTCAACAATATCGAATGCAGCATAAATAAAGGGCTGATAAGGCTTTACCTCAGGCAGCGGTTCAATCCGCCCCCGTAAGTTGGCACTTTCTGCATCCATCCACACCTGCAAATCCTCAAAGCGGCTGTCCGAACACGCTGTCAATAGCAAGGGCAGGAGCAGCAGGGTTGATGACTTCTTCATCGCGATCATCCTTTAATCCCTAATCACTGCTTTTTCTTCTTGGCCTCGGCCTCGGCCTTGCGCATTGCAACAGCCTCCTCCGCATCAAGGGCTCGATAAGTCTTGGCTACGGCCTGCATGGACAGTACCCCCCCCATTGCAGCACCGGTCTTGGCATCCACGCTGGTGGTAGGCACAGTGATCTGGACGTCCCCCAAGGTCACGATGCGCGACAACTGGGCGATATCACTTGCAAACGCTGCAAGGTCGTGATAGTTGCCATTGATCTTCAGGCTAACCGGCCGCTCAGCAAACTCCGTGGTTTTCACCTCAGCCGTGGTGGGCTTGAACAGCTCAAACTGCAAGCCGCGCCCCACCCCTGACTGGTTGATCTCAGTAATCAGGGTTTCCATCTCGGCCTTGCTGGGCAATTGCTTGAGCAAGGCACCGAAAGACTCCTGGATATCTGCCAGCTGGAGGCGATAGGCTTCCAGATTGACCGCCTTGGCCTTCTTATCCAGGAACGCCGTCTTGAGCTCAGCTTCTTTGGCCCTACCTTGATCCAGGATTTCCAGTTCGCCAGCCAGCAGCAGGAAGTAACCCAGCACGATCACCACTACAGAAAACAGGGCGAGCGTGACCAGCTGCACGGCAGCTGGCCAATTCGCGATATCCTTGGGGTCTAGCCGCCGTAATTCATCTAGATTCATGGCTTTGGCGCCTCTTTCTTGTTGGCCTTGCCCTTCTCATCGGCCTCGTCCTTCTCTCGCGTCACCTTGACGTTCAGACTGAACTCATTGACGCGCTGTCCACCTACGGTATTCGCCTTGATTTCGATCAGATTGGGTTGCTCGAAGATGAAAGAGTCTTCCAAGCTGCGCATCAAAGTGGATACCCGCGCACTCGACTGGGCATAACCGACCAGCAAGAGCTGGTCATTGGTCTGCTTGATCTCCTTGAGGAAGATTCCCTCGGGCACCTGGCGCGCCAGCTGATCCAGCATCTGTACAGCTTCGCCGCGATTGGATTGAAGGCGTTCCACCACCTTCTTCCTATCCAGCAACTGCTGGCGCTCTTTCTTAAGCGTTTCGATCTCGGCAATCTGCTTGTCCAACTCCGCATTCTTGTCAGTCAGGAAAGTATTTCTCTCCTCCTGATTGGATATCTGAGCGCCGATAAACAGATAGGCAAACACCACGACGGCCCCGCCAGCCAGCACCGACATCGCGGACAACGCAGTAAAGCGCCGCACCCGAGCCTTACGCTTCTGCTCCCGGTGCGGTAAGAGGTTGATACGTATCATTGGTCAAACCTCCTGAGTGCCAAGCCACACGCAATGAGCAAGGAAGGAGCATCCAGGAGCAGCTGACGGGTCTTGATTCGGCTGGACTGCGTCATATTCAAGAAAGGGTTGGCGATCATGGTACTGACCTGGGTTCGACTGGCCACAACCTCATCCAGCCCGGCAATCACACTGCACCCACCCGCCAGCAGGATATGATCCACGCTGTTGTACTGGGTGGAAGTGAAGAAGAACTGCAGGGCGCGGGAGATTTCCATGGCCAACGAATCCATGAAAGGCTGCAACACTTCGGGTTCGTAGTTATCCGGCAGGCCGCCATTACGCTTGGCAGCTTCCGCTTCTTCAGCAGACAGACTGAACTTCCGCTGTATGTCCTGGGTCAACTGGTTACCGCCAAATGCCTGCTCACGGGCATAAACCTGCACACCATCGCGAACAATATTGATATGCATCATGGCAGCGCCAATATCAACAATGGCGATGGTTTGGTCCTTGCCGGACTGCGGTAGCTGATGCTCGATCAACTCATAGGCGGCTTGTGTGGCAAACGACTCCACATCCACCACCAGGGCTTTCAAGCCGGCGGCTTCGACCACGGCAACCCGGTCTTCGACCTTTTCCTTGCGGGAGGCGGCAATCAGGACTTCCACTTCATCCGGCGTGGCAGGCGAAGGGCCCAGCACCTGGAAGTCGAGGTTGACCTCATCCAACGCAAAGGGGATGTATTGGTTGGCCTCTGTCTCGACCTGCATCTCCAGTTCAGCCTCGGTTTGCCCGGCTGGAACGGTGATTTTCTTGGTGATGACAGCGGCCGTCGGCAACGCCAGCGCAACATTACGGACGCGGCTACCCAGCATGCGCCAGGCTCGCTTGACGGCCTCACCCACCACCTCTAGATTCGCGATATTGCCATCGGCAATCGCGTCCTTCGGCAGTGGTTCAATGACATAACGTTCAACGGCAAGGTGCTTGCCCGTCTCCGACAACTCCACCATCTTCACCGCCGATGTGCTGATATCAACACCGATCAGTGGAGGGGCTTTGGGCTTTAGGAAATCGAGGTTCAACTTAAATTCCCTTTATGAATTAGCACTTTGGCAGCACTTTTAAATATAGTAGTCACTTTAAATCGTAGCAGCCCACCATCAGGGTGTAAAGGCAATTTATGCATTTATCTTAAACTGTGCCCTAACTGACGTATCCTACTTATCCCGCACCCCAAAAAATCGTACTTGGCAATGAAAAAACGCTGGCTGCTACTCACCGTCGCTCTATTGAGCCTCATTCTCATCACCATGATAGGCGTTCTGGCGATCGCCATCGCCGTCACATACCCCAAGCTGCCCTCGCTGGCAGTGCTTACGGACTACCAACCCAAGATTCCCCTGCGCGTGTACACCCAGGATGGTGTACAGATAGGCGAGTTCGGGGAGGAGCGCCGCGCATTCGTGGCCATAGGCAAGGTGCCTGTGTTGATGAAGCAGGCCATACTGGCCGCCGAGGATGAGCGCTTTTATCAGCATGGCGGTGTTGATTACATCGGCGTAGGGCGTGCCGTACTCTCCAATCTGGTCAGCGGGCACGCGCAGTCGGGCGCGAGTACCATAACCATGCAGGTGGCGCGCAATTTCTTTCTGTCCAGCGAAAAGACATTTACCCGCAAATTCAATGAGGCGCTGCTCTCATTCAAGATTGAGCATAGCCTGAGCAAAGACCAGATACTGGAGCTGTATTTCAACCAGATATACCTGGGCCAGCGCGCCTACGGTTTTGCCTCGGCTGCTAATATTTACTATGGTAAGACACTGGAGCAATTAAGCATCGCCGAGATGGCCATGCTGGCCGGCCTGCCCAAGGCCCCCTCCAGCTACAACCCGGTGGTGAACCCACCGCGCGCCCAGCAACGCCAGCGCTATGTGCTGCGCAGAATGCGCGAACTGAATTTTATCAATCAGGTGCAATACGAAGCGGCCGTGAAAGAGCCCTTATCGGTCCGCCGCATCAGCGAATCATTCCCGGTACAGGCCGGTTATGTTGCCGAGATGGTTCGGCAAGCGATGCACGACAAATATAAGGATGCGATTTATACCAAGGGCTATCGCGTCTATACCACCCTGTC
This sequence comes from Chitinimonas prasina, assembly GCF_030160395.1. Taxonomy (GTDB): domain Bacteria; phylum Pseudomonadota; class Gammaproteobacteria; order Burkholderiales; family Chitinimonadaceae; genus Chitinimonas; species Chitinimonas prasina. The sequence goes on along the minus strand of NZ_BSOG01000003.1, from coordinate 31,952 downwards.
TGCCGCACACCAGACGGCAGCCCACGAAGCCGCCAAGCGCGGCCTGTTGGATTATGACCGTCGGCACGGCTACCGCGGCCCCGAAGGTTTTATCGAGCTGCCCGCTGGCGTGATCACCCCCACCGAGCAGCTGGAGGATTTCCTCTCCACCCAGAAGCAGCTGGGTGACCTGTCACCCGGCATCGTGCTCGCGGCCGAGCGCAATCTGGTCAAGGTGTATCTGCGCGGTGGCAAGATCGCCGATGTCAGCGGCAAGGGCCTGCAATTTGCTGCCCGTGCGCTCAATACCAAGTTGCAGCCAGCCCAGCAGTTGCGTCGTGGCTCGGTGGTGCGCATGCAGCTCAAGGGCAATGACTGGCAGATCGTCCAGTTGCCCGAGGCCGAAGTCGCCATGATCTCGCTGGATCCAAAGGATGGTGCCATCCGCGCCCTGGTCGGCGGGTTCGATTTTGACAAGAACCACTTCAACCACGTCACCCAGGCCTGGCGCCAGCCCGGCTCCAGCTTCAAGCCGTTCATTTATTCAGCCGGCATAGAGCGCGGCTTCACACCCGCCAGCATCATTAATGACAGCCCCCTGGAAATAGACCCATCATCCATCGGCGGCCAACGCTGGGAGCCCAAGAACTTTGACGGCAAGTACAGTGGCCCGATGAGCATGCGCGATGCCCTGACCAAGTCCAAGAACCTGGTTTCCATCCGTATCCTGCAGGCCATTTCACCCGAGTATGCCCAGAGCTATATCAGCAAGTTCGGCTTCGAGGGCCGTAACCACCCGCCCTACCTGACCATGGCCTTGGGCGCCGGCAGCGTCACCGCGCTGCAGATGGCCGAGGGCTATGCCGTGTTCGCCAACAGCGGCTACCGGGTGCGGTCCTACTTTATCGACCGTATTGAAAACAGCCAGGGACAGGTCATCGCCCGCACTGCCCCAGAAGTCGCTGGTATCAATGCCCCCCGCACGCTGGATGCCCGTAACGCCTTTATCATGACTAGCATGATGAAGGACGTGACCCGCTTCGGTACCGCAGCCAAGGCCAATGTCTTGAACCGTACCGACCTTGCCGGCAAGACCGGCACCACCAACGACACCTTCGATGCCTGGTTTGCCGGCTACCAGCAAAAACTGGTGTCGGTGGTGTGGATAGGCTTTGACCAGCCCAAATCACTGGGCGGCGCTGAAACAGGTGGCCACGCCGCACTGCCGATCTGGATCGACTATATGGGCAAGGCACTGAAGGGCGTACCCAACTACCAGTATCCGATACCCGAGGGTGTGGTGACCCAGACGATAGAGACCGGCCGCGGACCACGCGAGGAATATTTCTACGCCGAGTTCCTGGAAACCAATAGCGAGCTGGGGCTGGGCGGCAGCAACGCCCCCGCCAGCCAGACCATCAATGACGAGGTGAAAGACCTACTGTTCTGACCCTTGCCGCTTGCAACAAGCAAAGGGGTGTGCCCAGGCACACCCCTTTATTCATTCAACCCACCGTCGGCCAACCATCGGCCCGACGTCCGCCGATTCCAGCAGCGATTCCAGCAGCGATTACAGCAGCGATTACAGCAGCGATTACAGCAGCGGGTAATCGAACCGGCGCAATAGCTCGGCCGTCTCACATAGCGGCAAACCCACCACACCGCTGAAGCTGCCCTGCAAATCGGCAATCAAGATGGCGCCCAGGCCCTGGGCACCATAGCTGCCAGCCTTGTCCATGGGTTCACCGCTGGCAACATAGGCCCGTATCTCCGCCTCAGCCAGATCGCGAAAGCGCACCTGGCTGGTGGAAACCGCGGTCTCCGTCCGCTCGCCATCCGTCAACGCCACACCAGTCAGCACCTGATGGCAGCTGCCGGACAAGCGCATCAACATGGCCACGGCGTCTTCCGGGCTTTCCGGCTTGCCCAATATCAGGCCATCCAGTGCCACCGTAGTATCCGCAGCCAACAGCAGCCGTGGCTCACGCCCCTCGCGGCGATAGGTCGCCACACCTGCTTGGGCCTTGGCCCTGGCCAGACGGCTGACATAAGGCAGTGCCTGCTCGCCCGGCAGCGGCGACTCGTCTATCTCGCAGCGCACCAGCTCAATAGGCACACCTATCTGGCCCAGCAGTTCACGCCGGCGCGGGCTGGCCGAGGCCAGGTATATCGTGGGTTTGGTCATGGTCAAGACTCAGACTGCGGCCACCCGGCAGCGACTAAACGCAGCGCGGCTACTCGCGGTGGTAAGGGTGGCCCTGGTTAATCGCCACGGCGCGGTACAACTGCTCGGCCAGCAGCACCCGCACCATGCCATGCGGCATGGTCAGGGCGGAGAGCTGGAGCAGATCGTCGGCCTGTCGCTTGACATCGGCATGCAGGCCATCAGCCCCGCCTATGACAAACGCCACATCGCCGCCCTCACGCTGCCAGCCCTTGAGCTTCTCGGCCAGCTTCATCGACGTCCAGGCCGCACCACGCTCGTCCAGAATCACCTTGCGGCAACCAGGTGGCAAGGCCGCCAGTATGCGTTCACGCTCGGTATCCATCGCCCGCTCCACGCTGGAGCCGGCCCGCTGGCCCGGCTTGAGCTCGATCAGCTCGATACTGGCCTCGCGCGGCATGCGCTTGGTGTATTCCTTGAAAGCCGTTTCCACCCAATCGGGCATCTTGTGGCCAACGGCGATAATGAAAAGCTTCATGCGGCGTACTCGACAGCCACGGCACACACCGTGGCCGGCGCCTTATCAGACCTGAGGATCGTCGTGTGCCTGAATGGCTGCTTCCCAAGGCCGCGTGGGGTTGAAGGTCGGCTTCTGGCCGCCCCACAGCTGTTCGATATTGTAGTAGTCACGCACGGCCGGCAGCATCACGTGCACGATCAGCGGACCGACATCGACCAGCACCCACTCGCCGCTCACGTCGCCTTCCATGCCGAGTATCTCGGCACCGGCTTCCTTGAGCTTCTCGCGGGCGCTGTTGGCCAGCGCCTTGACCTGGCGGTTGGAGCTGCCCGACGCCACGATCATGCATTCGAACATGGCGGTCAGCTTGGTGGTGTCGAGCACCAGAATGTCTTCGCCCTTGATGTCTTCCAGGGCGGCTACGGCGATGTCACGCATCTGCTCGATAGTCAGGTGTTGAGTCATGGAGTCAGTGTCTTCCCAATAATGTCTTGCAGCACAGCAGCCGCGGGACGTTCCGCATTCATAGCTGCTAAGCCATAGAAAGCAAATGCCGCTCGGCGCAATCTGGCACGGCGTCCGGGCTCACTCGGCAATAAAAACTGCCAGTAGCGCAACGAAGGCGGTGCCCGACCAGGCGAGCGGCGGCATAGGCAAGCGCGGGATTGTACCCGCATATCTCGAACAGGTCACGCTAAGTGTTTGAATTCTCGGCAGGACTTGTTTCGGCACGCCGCAATCGATGCCGGCGCGCCATCGATTCACATGGATTTCTCGAACTTCGCCACGATGGCCTTGAGCGACTTGGCCGTCGCCGCCAGTTGCTCAGCCGACCTGGCCACGTCCTGCGCCTCGCGGTTATTGGCATCAATGGTACCGGCCATACGCTCGATGGTACGGGCCACTTCCTCCGCCGCCGACGACTGCTGCCGCAGGGTATTGGCAATCCGCCCGGTCATCTCCACCGTATGCTCGGATGCCGCCGCCACCGCCGCCAGATTCTGGCTGCTGGCCTCGATCGACGCCGTCCCGTTGGCTACTTCGGCCACCGCATCGTCCATGGTCATCAGGGTCGCCTGGGTCACCATCTGGATATTGGTCACATTGTTGCTGATGTCCTGTGTGGACTGCGAAGTCCGCTCGGCCAGCTTGCGCACCTCGTCCGCCACCACCGCAAAGCCACGGCCCGATTCACCGGCACGGGCTGCTTCAATCGCCGCATTCAAGGCCAGCAGATTGGTCTGATCAGCAATCTCCTTGATGGTGCCTGTCATGCTGCCGATGCGGGAAACCGCCTGGTTCAGGTCGTCCAGGGTAGAACGGGCCTCGCCCACCACCTCTACGATACGGCTGGTTGATGCCAGGCTGGCCTGCATATTGGCCTCGCCCTCGCGCACCACTGTCTTGGCCTTCATGGCGCTCTCGGCCGTCTCATGGGTGGCCCGGCTGATCTCGGTCACCGACACGCTCATCTGCTCGGTGGCGGCGCTCACCTGCATGGCTTGATCGCTTTGCTGCCCGGTCTGGGTCGCCAGCAATTCCGCCGCGCCATCAAGGTGGTGCGATTGCTCCGAAATCTTGTGGGACGACGCCAGCACATCGGCAATCAGGCTGCGCAGCTGGTTGGACAGGGTCTGCACATACTGGATCGTATCGGCAAACTCGTCGGTAGACTCCACGTGTACCTGGTAGCGGAAATTGCCATCCTCGATATGCTTGAGCTGCGTGCGTATCTTCTCTATGCCATGACTGGCCCGGCTGGCCCACCAGCCACCGCCGACAACGGCGACTATGGCGCCCAATACCGCAACACCCCAGACCGCACCGCTGCCCCAACCCATACTCGCCACCAAGGCGGTGGCCAGGTTCAGCACGGCAAGGCCCATGAATGCCAGCAAGGCACGTTGGGTGAACGAGAATATCTGCATGGCGGCTCCGGTACCGATAACAGGGCACGTACCCTGAATTGAAATAGCGCTACGCTAACGATAGTGCGCCACAGGCCACTGCGGCAACATGACTCGCAAAGATATAATCTTTGCGCAACAGCACAAGCTAGACCAGAAACGGCCAAAACCGGCCCAGGGGCGATACTGCGCCCCTCACACGGCGCGCCTTGCAATACCCCTGGCACCTGCGCCATCCAGCGTGCCCAATCAGGCTAGCACAAGCACCGGCAACGCTACCTTGAGCCCCATCAAAGTCCGCTACCAGCGGGATTGGTGATCCTCCGCCACCCCCAACAACCCCGCCACCTGGAAGGGCTCGGCCTGAGCCGATGCCTTCACCCAACCATGGTAAGTACCCACCGGCTGCACATAGCGGCTGGCCGCCACAATCAGATCCCTGTCCTCGCGCCGCTCTCCCTCGGGGTGGAAATGCAGGTCAAGCAGGCCATCGTCGGTGCGCACATGCCAGGGCGCCAGGGTATTGGCCTGGTCGTAGCTGAATTCGGCCGCACCCAGCGCAATCAACTGCCCGTGCAGCCACAACACATTCTCGTGGTTGCCAAAATAACCGGCCTGCAGGTTGAACCCCACCTCGGCGCCATGCGCCGACGCCCACAGCCAGCTGGTATTGCGCGGCAACAGCCCGTTGGAATGATCCAGGCTGGCGTGCCCACCATCCAGGCGATACACCCGCCCGCCCACGCGCGCATCGCCCTGCACCTGCAAGGCGGGCGACTTATGGGTGGCATGCCACACCCCGCCATCCACCGGCCCGGTGGCAAACAGCCAGGGGGCCGCCGCCCGGCCATCCAGGCCGGCCCGCACGCTGAAGCCATCCGGCCCATCCACCTCCAGCACAAACTGGCCCGCCGTCGGTTCCAGCATCTGCACACGGGTTCCCCGCCAGGCAAACCGGCTCTCTGCCCCGGCAGCCGGCACATCGGCCACACGGGCCGTCAGCCCAGGCAAGCCATCGCGTGATGTTGCCGCCAGCACCTTGCCACTGGCCCGGTCAAACAGGTAGGCAAACGCCGCATTGGTCCAGCCCACATGCACCACCGCCGCCCCGATAAAACAATCGCCGCAGGCAATGCCCATATACTGCCAGCGCTTGTGGTGGAACAGGCGCCACCATGCTGGCCGCTGCAGGCCTGCCGGCAGCGCACGCCAGTCTATCTCGCCACAGCGGCCAGCAAACTGGCCCGCCAGGGGCGCCACGGCATGGGGCACGGCAGCAGGAGCCGCCAGCAAATCACGCACGAATCTGGCCGTCACCCAGCACCACCCACTTCTGACTGGTCAAGCCATCCAGCCCCACCGGGCCACGGGCATGTATCTTGTCGGTCGAGATACCAATCTCGGCCCCCAAGCCATATTCAAAGCCATCGGCAAAGCGGGTCGAGGCATTCACCATCACACTGGCCGAATCCACCTCGCGCAAAAAGCGCCTGGCCTTGCTGTAATTCTCGGTGACGATGGCATCGGTATGGTGGCTGCCATAGTCATTGATATGGGCAATCGCCGCATCCAGGTCTTCCACCACCTTGATCGCAAGTATCGGCGCCAGGTATTCGGCAGACCAATCGGCCTCGGTCGCCGCCAGCACATCCGGCAGCACATTACGGGTGCGCGGACAGCCCCGCAGCTCCACCCCCTTGGCACGGTAGATCTCAGCCAGCGGCGGCAGCACCAGCTCAGCCACATTGTCGTTCACCAGCAAGGTCTCCATGGTGTTGCAGGTGCCGTAGCGATGGGTCTTGGCATTGTCGGCAATCCGTAGCGCCTTGTCCGGGTCCGCCTCGTCGTCGATATACACATGGCAGACACCGTCCAGATGCTTGATCACCGGCACTCGCGCCTCACGGCTCACCCGCTCGATCAAACCCTTGCCACCACGCGGCACGATCACGTCCACATACTCGCTCATGGTAATCAGCGCGCCCACGGCCGCACGGTCGGTGGTCTCCACCACCTGCACCGCCGCCTCCGGCAGGCCCGCGCTGCGCAAACCCTCGCGCACCAGCGCCGCCAGCGCCTGGTTGCAACGGGCCGCCTCCGAGCCACCGCGCAGAATCGCCGCATTGCCCGATTTCAGGCACAGTCCCGCCGCATCCGCCGTCACATTCGGCCGCGCCTCGTAGATGATGCCTATCACCCCCAGGGGCACCCGCATCTTGCCCACCTGTATGCCGCTGGGGCGGTAAGCAAAGTCACTCATCTCCCCCACCGGGTCTGGCAGGGTGGCGATCTGCCGCAAGCCCTCGGCCATGCTGGCCACGCCCTTGGGCGTCAGCGCCAGCCTGTCCAGCAAGGCCGGCTCCAGCCCCGCCGCCTGCGCCGCCGCCATATCGGCCGCATTGGCCGCCAGCAGTATCGCCGCATCGCGCTCTATGCCCGCCGCAATGGCCAGCAAGGCCGCGTTCTTGGCATTGGTATCCGCCCGCGCCAGCAAACGCGAAGCCGCCCGCGCCGCCCGCCCCAACTCATTCATGTACGACTGCACGTCCATTGCTGATTGCTCCGTCAGATCTTGGCTCCAGTCGATTCTGCCAGAATCCGCGCCACCTTGTCGGCGCCACGCACGCCACGCTATATTTACCCCACATGGGCCGATAGCTCAGCTGGGAGAGCGCCGCGTTCGCAATGCGGAGGTCGGGAGTTCGATCCTCCTTCGGTCCACGTCGAACGCTCCAATTAAGTATAAGGTGTGACGGGAACTAAAGAATGGCCGCAGCGGCCACGCTCTGCTTCCCCTTTTTGGGAAAGCCTCTCTGATCCATTGACACCATTGATGAAAACGCAAAAAGCCTAGGCCCTGCCTAGGCTTCTTTGCTTTCAACTCCAGTATTCATGCTGCCTTCGCTCTAACCCTCCGCTCAGCCAGGAGCAGATCAAGAACGTCGAACATACGTACATCCCAATTGGTGAAAGATGTGCTTCGTTACGAGTTTGGTGGCGACTAACCGCAGATAAGCGAGACAATAAGTCGATCTCAAACCTTACGACCAAGCGCATGAACTGGGAAATAATCAAAGGGCTCTTCGGACTAGCCTCCATCAAAGCTGTCGCGCCCGGCGCTCCGGCTCCGGCTCCGGCTCCGGCAAGTCAATCATCTCAGCAAACTGGCCCGGAAATTCCGTTTATCCCCGACAGCAAATCCCCGTGGGCTGTTGCTATGTTCGACGTGCGTCCTTTCACACTGACCATAATCTCGACCAGCCAGGACCCACAGTGTGCGGCCAATGCTGTTTCCTTCGGTCAGGACGACGGTACCAGCTTCATCGGCCAACCCACCATGGTCCAGAGAACCGTACCCATCAGCCTGCATTTCCGTATCGACAGGCCTTTGCACGAAGGCGTCTTGTTCGTACCTCAGACGATGGAAGAAAAGTGGGCCATCTTCTACCGCCAGCAGAAGATCATCTGTGTCCGCAGCTGGACGCGCAAAGTCGCCATCGTCGCGCATGTACGCACGCACAAGGACACTCTGGAAATCCACCAGGTCGATGGCAGCTTCAGCGATGAATACGAAACTCCGGCGTTCACCGCTCGCATGCTGGACTTCCTGCTGCGAAGTCATGTCCAAGAGGCGCCCTTCCCCACGCCCTTGCCGGATTTTCTGGCCGACGAGCCGGCACGAGCCGCCGCGTGGTGTTTCTCGAGCTTCGGCAACCGCGCATTCTGTGCCACCGCAGGTCTACCGGCACCATCGATGGCGATCAAATCGCTGAGCAGCTATTCGCTGCTTCACATCGCGGCCGCCAGAATCGACCTTGACGGCATGCGCCTCGCCTTGGAAACAATCCATGTCGATGCACCCGACAAGGATGGCCGCACGGCCCTTCACTGGGCCTTGGCTTCAAACCAAGTGTCGTCAGCACCGCTGCTGCTAGATAACCGCGCGACGATCGATGCACAATCCAACGAGGGCGCAACGCCACTCATGGAGGCAGTCCAGCGCAAGTCGCAGGAGCAGGTGGATTTCCTGCTTAGCCGCGGTGCCAAGGCCAACGCTGGGGATTTCCGGGGCTTCACCGCATTGCACCGCGCCGCAGAAATGGGTCTCATCGATATCGTGCACTCGCTGCTGAAGCATGGTGCCGATCCTCATGCGGAAGCACTTGGGCACACGCCGGTTTCGCTGGCACAGGCGCGAGAGCAGGTCGATATCGTTGCGCTGCTTGAGCTACCCAGGTTCGAGCATGTCACTAAGGAATTCCTGCACGTCGATGAGTACCTTCGCCACCAACTCGATCAATACGGAAGCGCTCCGCTTCATCAAGATAAGCTGGCCAGCGTTACCTCTGCCACGATCAAGGAGTTCATCCTGCAAGAGATGACGGCCACCGAAGATTGGGATACCGAATCATTCATGCTCTGCATAGCCTGTGCGATACGCGACCCGGCCATCAGAGCCGATACACTGAACCGTCTCCTCGTCTTGCCGAGCCATAAGCAACACCAGGCGGTTACGCGCGAAATCCAGAAGCTGAGAAGCCCGACCAGCGTGCCCTACATTCAACAAATACTGGAAAATGGGTTCGGCTTTCTTGGCTACACCAGCTCGGAAGACGGTGTGATCGCGAAGTGGTTCAGCCATGCGTTAGCGGATATTGGAACACCCGAGGCCATCGACCTGATCAGGCAGCATGCCCAATCCAGCAACGAGGAAGTTGCTGAGGAGATGGCGTACCGGTTGGAGAAAATCGGGCGCTGAATGCTTAGAGCCTGTTCAAAGTCTTTAGAACAGTAAAGCCAGGAACGTCAAATGGATGACTGTGCTCCTAGCCGACCTGATCACGCGCACTACACGCCAGTTTTTGGCGCTCGAAGCAAGTTTGATCAAACAAAGCTGTACATCAGGAGCATGCAGTGATCGTCGAACGTATCTTCATCAGCCCGGAGCGCGGCGTCGCGCAAGAGGAGTGCGAACACATCACGCTCCATAGCGGCATGGGCATTCTAGGCGACCGCTATTTCGGCAAGCATACTTACCCAGGCCAAAACCTGACCTTGGTCGAGGCCGAGGTGATAGAGCAGTTCTGCGCGGCGCAATTGCGCACGCCCGACCTGTCGATAACGCGCCGTAATCTGGTCACCCGGGGCCTGCGCTTGAACGATCTGGTGAATGTGGAGTTCACCATCGGCCCGGTAAGGCTGCGCGGTGTCGAGTTGTGCGAGCCTTGCATCCTGGTGGGCAACAACCTCAGCAGTGCATCCCTGACGCCAGCCGAGGTCATCAAGTACTGGGTACACCGTGGTGGGCTGCGTGCCGATGTGATCAGTGGCGGCGAGATTGCCCGTGGCGCGCGTATTGAGACGGCGACATAGAATGCACGCCGATTGCCGCCAGGAGAAAAGCCCCCGCTAATAGCAGGGGCTCCTCCTACCGGCCTATCCACCAGGGCCTCTCCCCTACGCAAGCCTGCCTGCTTGCCGACGCCGGCTATCGCTACCGCATCGGCATACGCAAATACTGGTTGTCACCGGTAAACCGTTTCAGCGGCTTCGGGTCTTCTGCCCGGCAGCCTGCGCATATCAGTTCGATATTGCCGCCATTAGTGACCCGGAACGAATCCAGGTTCCAGTTATCGCCGCCTATGCCGCCACCGAATGTCGTGGTCAGCACAAAGCTGGTGATATCGGCCTTGCGGACGGGCCGGTTCAGTACCAGGGGCACCGTCTCCTCATAGTTGTCTATCCACCTTGCCTGCCGGTTGACGTCGAGGAAGGTCTGCGAGCTGCCGTCGGTGTAGCTGACAATCACATTCACATTGTCATTACCGCCGCGCAGATCGTCTCCGCCGGTACGGAAGCTGGCATAGATGTGCCGTATGCTGCCATCTGGTTCGTTGGCGGCCAGTGCATCCAGCCTGGGCGGGGTCACGGCGGCGTATTTGCGGTCGACAAAGTAGGTGCGGCGTACGGCAGGGTCTTCGACATAGAAGAAGGCCTTGCGTGTCACATCGGGCACCATGGTCATGGTCTGGCCTGGGTAGTTGGGGTCGTAGACAAAGATTTTCAGATCCTGCTTGTGGCTGCCCAGATCGCCCCGGTAGCGGCCCAGCGCATAGCCTACGGCCAGCACCTGGTGATCGCCGGCCTTCCATCCCTCGAAATTGGTCGTGCCCCCCTCATACAGGCCCAGCGGCGCTGGCTTGGCGCTATTGATCATTTCCTGCAGCTCCTGCAGCCGGCCACCGCCGCTGCCACGCAAGCCCCATTCAAAGAATTCCGCATCACGCCAGCCGAATGGGTTCAGCCTAAGCTCCATCCATTTGTCCAACTGGTTTTCCATGGCGGCCTTGTTCTGCCGCGCATAGATGTGCGACTGCAAGGGCGTGCGGTTGGCCGGTGTATAGGTCTGCGGTGGGATAGCCATGCCCAGGCTGAAATAATCCATGGCGCTGTAGACCATGCCACCACACAGGCCGCCGTAGGCATAGCTGGCGTCCACCCCCTGAAAGGTATTGGCGAACTTGAAACCATGCGTGCCCGGCATAAAACTGGTCATCTGCCTGCCATCTCCGGTCCACTTGATCAGGTGCCATTTCTGGGTATCGGTGTAGCTGATGCTATTGGTGAAGCTGACAATGCCGCCGTCCCGCCGCCGGGCATCCGTCACCGCCAGGTATTTATTGGTCTTGGATTGGATGGTGTAAAAGCCATCGCCCGCATCAACCACCCGCCACAGCTGGCTGTCCTCTTCCAGGTCTGGGTCCAGCGTCGGCACCAGCAGGCGTTTCTGGGTCAGGAAGAAGCCGGTTTGCGACTTGATCTGGTAGAAACCGTCGGCCTTGGGGATAAAACGCCAGGTATGGCGATTCGTCTCTCCCGCGTTGAATCGGGACATGGAGGCAATCGACCCCACAGCCGGCACCGCATCCCTGATGGAGAGATAGCGGTAATCGCTATTGCTGCGCAGGGCAAAGGTGCCGCTGGCCAGATAATCCGGGCCGGCCAGCACCTGTACGTTAAACAAGGCCAGCCACGCACAGGCCAGCATCAGACGGATAAAACCAGTATGGCGTAACATGATTCCTCCTTGCCTTGCGTCGGCTGCCCGCCATTGCCAGGGGTAACGGCATCCATCCCTTGGTCTTGGCGTGGGTTCTCGTACGGAAAATATAATATGAGTGCCACCAGGGCAAAGAATCACCCATATGAGTGAGACTGGTACTAATTGGCATGCGCGCTGGCAGGTGCGCCCAGCCCGTTTGGGGGATTGCCCATCACGGCCATCCAAAGGCCTGTAGCACAGCAGCACTACTCTTCCTGCAAACGCGCCTGCATGTCCCGATAAGCCGTTTCAACCAGCACCAGCAAGGCCCGGCTGTCTAGGGATTGGCCAGGCCGTAGCTTGACATGGCGCATGTACTTGCCCGTGCCTTCCAGCAGATGCCCTGGGTCGGCCAACTCGGCACCACGAAAAAAGCCGACATTGACGTGGGCGGTAAAGGCATTGACATAGGCAAACGCCGCATCGCCCACGCAGGCAGTGGGATGGCCATCGTGCAATAGCTCCCGCACATCGTCGCCACAGCTGCGGATCAGGGCAAACCAGTGCTGCGCGATTTCCCCCAACTCGCCCGGATGGGCTTGCATCCAGGTTTCGATGGCTGGGTCGTGCCTGACGGCAGTGGGAAATCGCATTAAAGGGATCATCATGCTGTATCGGGTTCCTTTGCCGACCTAGCCAAGACAAAGTTGCTCGGTAGAATGCCCTCAAGCCCCTGGCCAACCAGGGGCGCTGGCGCCCATTTGCCAGCAGCAACGCTGACCATGGCTGGCCCACTGAAATCCCGGTGACGTCAGCGCGCCGCTTCAGGCATTCCCCCACTAGTCGGGCCACAGCTGCTGCTCAACATCGAGCCGGCGCAGGCCCATGCCACTAAAGTTACGGGCCGGGATACGGAACGCCTCGACACTGCCTACGCCGCCCAAGATCGTCCAGTAGCTGGCCTTCCCAGCCTCGAAATGGTCCCATCACTTTGCCCAAAAGGCAGGCGGAGACAAGGCCTGGTCACCCGGCACACGTCCCAGATTAACGCCCTTTAATCCCCCGCCCAGATTGCATCAAGGTTGGGAGGGCGATGATCAAGCTGCGCACGTAGTACCTGCGCTCACCACGCAAGGGGACGAGCATGCACTACCTCTCCCGACCTTGGATATGGATCGCCCTGCTTGGCCTACCTGGCAGCCATCTGCCGACGGTGGCACCCCAGTTGGAGATGGCCGTGCAAGAGGCCACCCAGGCCACCAGCGTGCAAGCACAGCGCGCGGCGGGGTTGCGATCCAAAACCGCACGTAGCAGCCAGTTGCTGTTTCTGTTCGAGGATGGCCAACCGCCGCCCGACAAGAAACCCGCGCAAGGGCGACTCTGACCCCGTAGTCAGCGTACCCCGCGGATCTGGCGCACCTTGCTGCCTGCCTGCAGCTCGGCCAGCACCGTATCGAGTGCGATGGGCCGGCCCACCGCATAGCCTTGGGCGTAGTCCACGCCCAGCTTGGCCAGGCAATCGAATATCTCCTGCGACTCGACAAACTCCCCTACCGTTGCGGCTCCCAGCTGATGGGCCAGTTGGTTGATGGTGGCGACGATGGCGGCATCGGTGGGATTGCGATCCAGATTGCGGACAAAGCTGCCGTCTATCTTGATGATGTCGACAGCAAAGTGCTTGAGGTAGTTGAAGGAACTCAAGCCGGCGCCGAAGTCGTCCAGCGCGACCTTGCAACCCAGCTCCCGCAGGGTCTTGAGTATATGGGATGCCACCGACAGCTGATTCATCAGCGCGGTTTCGGTCACCTCGAAATGCAGTTGGCGGGGCGCCATGGCAGACTGGGCTATCTGCTGCAGCAGATAGGGCAGGAACTGCGCATCGTTGAAAGAGTTGGCCGACAGGTTGATACCCACCGACACATGCGAGTGCGCTGCCAGCGCCGGGCCCAGATTGCCCAGCACTTCCTGTATCACCCAGCGGTCTATGCTGCCCATCAGGCCAAAACGCTCTGCCGCCGGGATGAACACGCCGGGCGACATCAGGCCGCCGTCGTGGTCGTACATGCGCAACAGCAGCTCGAAGTGGCGATGAAAATCGGCATGGCTGGCCGTGGGCACGATCTCCTGGGCGTAGAGGGTAAACCGGTGCTTCTCCAGTGCCTCCCGCAGGCCGCTGGCCAGCAGTATCTCGTGGTGCTGCCGTTTGACATCGTCCTGGCCGGCGTAATACAGCGACACCCGGTTGCCACCGGCCTGCTGAGCAGCGTAGCAGGCCACGTCGGCCTGGCCCATGATCTCGCCGGTGCCCTGGGTGGACGGCAGGATGGGAGCGATCCCTATGCTGGCACCCACCACATAGACATGCCCCTCCCATGGGAAGCGCAGGCTGGTGACGGCTTGAATGATCTTGTTGCCCATCTCCTGCGCCTTGCCCAGATCGCAGTTCAGCAACAGCAGGGCAAATTCATCGCCGCCTATGCGGGCTATGGTGTCGGAGTTGCGCACCTGCTCCATCAGCAGCAGGGCCAGTTCGCGCAACAGCATGTCACCTGCGGCATGGCCAGCCGAATCGTTGACCACCTTGAAGTGATCGATATCGATAAAGCACAGGGCATGCTGGCAGTTGCGCTCGCCGGCATTGACAACCGCACGCTGCAGCTCCTGCTCGAAGCGGGCGCGGTTATACACGCCAGTAAGCGCATCATGGGTGGCACTGAAGCTGAGTTCCTTCTGCAGCTTGTGGCTGCTGGTCTGATCGTGCCAGACCAGCACAGCGCCGGTCACTTCGCCGTTGCTGGCGCGCACCGGGGCGGCGGTATGCCGTATCTCGTAGCGCTCGCCTGTTTTGCTGATCAGCGTCACCCCCTCGTCACGGCAAAAGCCGTGCATCTGCTGCAGACTCAGCTTGATAGGGCTGCCGACAGGCTCGCCGGTTTCGCTGTGCAGCGCCCGGAATACCTGCTCATAGGGCACGCCTTTGGCCATGGCCAAAGTCCAGCCCGTCATGGCCTCGGCCGCCGGGTTCATATACGAGACCGTACACAGGGCATCGGTCAGCAACACGGCATCACTGATGGCAGCTATGGTGGTTTGCAGCCGCTCCTGGGCCTGGAACAGCATCTCCTTGGCGCGGCGGGCATCAGTCATATCACAGCAGGACCCCAGCAACTGCGCAGGCGAGCCTGGCCGACCAGGCAGCAGCTTGGCGGCAACACGCAGATGCCGCATATCGCCTCTGGGCAGCACCACCCTTACTTCCACATCCAGCTGCGTCTCGCCGTTGGCGGCAAACCGCACCGCATGCTCAAAGCCCTCCCCGTCCAGCGGGTGCATCAAGTAGGCCCAGGTCTTCAGCGCAGGCCGGAAGTTCGCTTCCGTCACCGCATGCAGGGCATGCATCCGGCCATCCCATAGCAAACCGCGCTCGGCATCCCACGACCATTGCCCCAGGCCGTTGCCCTGCGCCAGCTGCTCCAGCCTGGCCCTGTCTAGTTGTAGCGCTTCCTCGGCCCGCTTGCGCTGGTCTATGTTCTCGATCTGCGAGACAAAATACAGTGGCGTACCCGCTTCATCGCGTACCACCGACACCGCCAGCTCCACCCACAGCACCCGGCCATTCCTGCAGATGTAGCGCTTCTCCATCTTGTAGGTATTGATACGGCCGCTCAGGATGTCATGCACCAGATCCAGATCGTCCTGCAGGTCGTCCGGGTAGGTCACATCCTGAAAGCGCATCGTGGCCAGTTCCTGCTCGGTGTAACCCAGCCAGCCGCACAGCGTCGGGTTGACCTTGAGCCAATGGCCTTCCAGCGAAACCAGCGCCATGCCAATGGCGGAGAACTCCATGGCTCCACGGAAACGGGCCTCGCTGATGGCGGCCTGGGCGCGGCTGGCGCGCAGTTGCTCGATAACCACGGCCAGGAAGTAGGCAGGTACCAGCGTCAGGGCGATAGGCAGGTGGTGCAGGGGAGTGCTGGCCTCGCGCGCACCAGCTGGCGAGAGCCAGTCCAGCCCGATCAGGGTGAGGATGAACAAGGCGTTGACGCCACCTATCAGGGCCGTGCCGAATACGCTGAGGCGCAAGGCCACCAGCAGCAAGGGCAGCATGATGTAGGCAAAGGGATAGGGCAGATGGACCAGGGAAAAATAGGCCGTGCCCATGGTCAACGCCAGCAGCATCACCACATCGCCGCTCTGGCGACCCGCCAGGTGATTGCGCCAGGCTTCGCGGCTGCTATTGAGCAGCAAGGGCAGCATCACCAGCAGGCCGATGGTGTCGCTAACATACCAGCGCAACCAGTTATGCTGGAAGGTGGCCAATTCGCCAGTACCAAATGCCGCCGCACCGATCACTGACGCCAACAGCGGCGGCATGAATACGCCGGCCCACAGTACCCGTACGGTCGATGACATATCGCTGTCGAAGGCGGTACTGATGTTATGTACCCGCAGTGCCCAGTAACCTATCAGTATCTCCACCAGATTGGCGGCGACAAAGAACAGGGTCAACTGCAGGGATGCGCCGAAAGCCAGGTTGGCCAGCAGGTTGGCCAGCGCTACCGGTGGCAGTATCAGGCTCCATTTGCCTGGGAAGTGCAGCAAGGCAACTATGCCCAGCGCATTGGGCAGCCAGAGACCGGCTATCCCACCCGATAACTTGAACAGACCGACACACAGGCTGGACAGCACAAAGTACAGCAGAAACAAAGGCAATGTCAGCGTCAGCAGGTCTTGCCGCAAGGCAGGGCTCATCACGGGGCTCCTCGATACCTCTGCCTTGAAGTCAACCGGTGTACCCCTGGCAGATGGATGCCGGGCCCGCCTTGGGCATGCCCGCCCTGGGCCCGACGGCTGTGCATACTCAACCTTGGCAGGCGGCGAGCGGCTTTGCCAGCCAGCCGACAAATGGAGCGATCACCGGCCAACCCCTCGCTCGCCCCGTCGCTAACCCGCATGGTGCGCCGCTATACCCGCACCAGCCTTGATATGGCGCAATGCAACATTTGACGCCGAGCACTACATTACGGTCATAACCAGAACACGATTCGTTCGATCTGTGGGAGGAGTAAGCCGAATGCACCCCTGGCATGCCATGGAGCCGCCCCATGTTGCGGCCCACTTTGAGGTGGACGCCCAGCAAGGCCTGGATGAGGCAGAAGCCGCGGCCAGACTGCAGAAGCACGGTCGCAATCGGCCCAGCGCGCCACCCACACGTAGCGGGCTCGCGCGTTTCCTGTCGCAGTTGCTGCAGCCCTTGATACTGGTGCTGATCGTCGCGGGCGCCGTCACCGCCTGGCTGGGCGAAACAGTCGATGCCAGCGTGATCCTTGGCGTGGTGCTGATCAACGCGCTGGTGGGCTATATCCAGGAAGGCAAGGCCGAAGCCGCGCTGGCCGCGCTGGCCCGCTCCATGACCATGGAGGCCACCGTGATGCGGGGTGGCAGTCGGCAGCGGCTGGATGCCGCCCATCTGGTGCCCGGCGATGTGGTGGTATTGGCGGCGGGCGACAAGGTGCCGGCAGATCTTCGGCTGTGCACGGGCAAGTCCCTGCGTACTTCCGAAGCGGCACTGACCGGGGAATCCACGCCGGTAGACAAACACGCTCAAGCCCTACCCGCCGAAACCGTGCTGGGTGACCGACGCAATATGGCCTATGCCGGCACCCTGGTCGTGGCGGGGCAAGGCAGCGGTGTGGTCACGGCAACCGGCGATCACACCGAGGCGGGCAAGGTATCGGGCCTGATTGCCGGAGCGGCCGAGCTGGCCACACCACTCACCCGCAAGCTGACGGTATTCACCCGCTATCTGCTGGTCGCCATCCTGGCGCTGGCGGCCCTGACCTTTGCCGTGGGTATCTGGCGCGGCGAAAGCGCCTTCAATATGTTCATGGCCGCCGTGGCCTTGGCAGTGGGCGCCATCCCAGAGGGCTTGCCTGCTGCCGTGACGATAACGCTCGCCATCGGCGTAGCACGCATGTCCCGGCGCCGCGCCATCATCCGCAAGCTGCCTGCCGTCGAAACCCTGGGCAGCACCACAGTCATCTGCTCTGACAAGACCGGCACCCTCACCGAGAATGCCATGACCGTACAGGCCATCTGGTCTGGCGGGACAAGCTATAGGGTGAGCGGGCTGGGTTACGATCCGGTCGGCCAGATAACAACAGCCATGCAGCCCGCCGAGATCACGCCGCCACTGCGTGAAACACTGATGGCCGGCGTGCTGTGCAACGACGCCAAGCTGCTGCCCACAGCGAGACAATGGACGCTGCTGGGCGACCCCACCGAGGGCGCCCTGCTGGTTGCGGCCAGCAAGGCCGGGCTGGACTGCGACACGCTCT
Source organism: Chitinimonas prasina (assembly GCF_030160395.1). Lineage (GTDB taxonomy): Bacteria > Pseudomonadota > Gammaproteobacteria > Burkholderiales > Chitinimonadaceae > Chitinimonas > Chitinimonas prasina. Next base: position 14,002 of record NZ_BSOG01000003.1, on the reverse strand, counting down.
ACAGCGTCTTTCCCCGGCTGGACGAGTTGCCATTCGACCCCAACCGGCAATACATGGTCACCCTGCACGAGATCGAGGGCGAGCGCCTGCTCTATGCCAAAGGTGCGGTGGAAAAACTGCTGCCCGCCTGCAGCGCCATGCTGAATGCTGATGGCCAACCCATACCGCTGGCGCCAGCGGTCATCCACCAGGCTACCGCGCAGATGGCGGCAGCCGGCCTGCGGGTATTGGCCCTGACGCGCTCCACCCTGGCGGCCAACCGGATACTCGATCACGACTGCCTGGGTGCCGACCTGGTGTTCCTCGGCCTGATGGGGATGATAGACCCGCCTCGACCTCAGGTACGGGCATCCATTACGGCCTGCCACAACGCCGGTATCAGGGTAAAGATGATTACCGGCGACCACCCCGGCACCGCCCTCGCCATAGCCTGCCAGTTAGGCATTACCAGCAGTGACACCAGGGCCTGGACCGGGCAGGAGTTGGCCCAGTTGGACGATGCCGCCCTCTGTACGGTGGCGCGGGATTTCGATGTGTTCGCCCGGGTGGAACCTGAACAGAAGTTCCGGCTGGTACAGGCGCTGCAAGCCAATGGCGAAGTAGTCGCCATGACCGGCGATGGCGTCAATGATGCCCCCGCGCTCAAACAGGCCGATATAGGTGTGGCCATGGGCCTGGGCGGCACCGCCGTGGCCCGCGAGGCGGCCGCCATGGTGCTGACCGACGACAACTTCAGCACCATCGAAGCTGCCATCGAAGAAGGCCGTGGCATCTACGACAATCTGCTCAAATTCATCGTCTGGACCCTACCCACGAACGCCGGAGAGGGTCTGGTGATACTGGCGGCCATACTTGCCGGGGTAACCCTTCCGATCACGCCCCTGCAAATCCTCTGGATCAACATGACTACGGCCGTGCTGCTGGGCATGATGCTGGCCTTCGAGCCACCCCGGCACGACATGATGCAACAGCCGCCGCGCTCCCCCTCGGCGCCCTTGCTGAGCCCAACCCTGCTGCGACGCATCGTGCTGGTGAGCCTGCTGATGCTCGTCGGGGCATTCAGCCTGTTCGAGCTGGCGCTGCGGCAAGGCAGTACGCTGGCCGAAGCACGCACCATCGCGGCCAATGTGTTTGTGCTGATGGAAATACTCTACCTGTTTAACTGCCGCACCCTGAGCCAGCCCTGCTGGGCCAATGGCTGGTTCTCCAATCAGTGGGTATGGATGGGCAGTGCGGCCATGCTGCTGCTGCAGTTGGCCTTCACCTACGCCCCCGCCTTCAACAACGCCTTCCAGACCGCCCCCATCAGCGCTCAGTGGTGGCTCACCATCACGGCCTTTGCCGCAGGCAGCAGTGTCCTGATCGAACTGGAAAAAGCACTGACGCGCCCCAGGGGTAGCGACATCTGATACGGCATCGCCTGCCGCAGCGCTTACTTGGGTGGGATAGCCCCAGCAGCAGGCCAATCGGTATCGCCAATGCGCTTGAGATCCATTTCAAAGAAACGCACAGGATCCTTGCCCGGCATCAGCCGATCGCCGACTTCCTTCCAGCTACCGTCCTTGATGGTGGCCGTGTAGCGTATGGTCATGGGCCCCGCGGGGACTTCCCAAACAAAGCCCTGCTCTGTGGGGGTCAGCGCAAAATCACCGACATTGCCCATGGCGTAGGAGTGCATTGTGTAGGCATTGCTGCCGGGGTTGTAGGAGATCGTGCCAAAGGCGTTGAAGCCCACCTTGCCGTCCGCTTGGTAGCCACGCCCTTCCACCACCTTGACCGACCCATCCAGAAACGGCCCGACACGCTCGGTCTGTGTAACTGTGAGCTTCTCGCCCGAGGGCAACAGGGTCCAGGCAGTGCCACGCCAACTGCCATCCATAAAGGCCAGCTTGGCCATGGCAGCCTGCTGGGCAGGGATGACTTTGGCGGGATCGGGCCGCATGGGGCCTGCGGCCTGGGCGCCGACGCAGGTCAGCAGCAGCAGGGACGCAACGGTAGTGCGCAGGGTGTACATGGTGGGCTCTCTTCGTCAGTAGGGGCGGTGACAAGCGTACATGGAAGAAAATAGAAGGGTCGACATATTGTCGGCGCCAGACATCTGGCTGTTGCGAACGCTCAACACAGCCCCTGCACCCCGGTAGAGCGGCCCAAGCCGCCCCGCCAGGATGCAGGCCTACGTTACTGCTTCACCATGGTAGCCACCGAGATATGCGGCCAGTCTATGCCGTCAAAATTAAGTATCACGGTCTGGGTGTATTGCAGCTGCATGAACTGCTCCCCGTCGGGCAGCTCCACTGTCTCTATCCAGAAAATGGCGTCCAGCTTGGTAGCATTGGCATTCTGGGTGATGAAGGGAATATTGACGATACCGCCCACCGGTGTGGTGGATATCTCCAGCACCACGGTATTGATGATGTTCTGTCCCTGTATGGCATCCACCAGCAACTGGTTGGGATTGCCCACCATGGCCTGGGTAATGCCGGGGGGCAGGTTGGAATGCAGGTAGGGGTCCAGATAACCAAGCTGGCCGGTGCCAGGCCCCGTGGGAGTGGAGCTGACCGGTGCAATCTGCGGGCCGCCGTTAACCTCGAACGCCGTGCCCTGGGCCAGCAATGAATCGCCGTGCGGAATGGTGGATTGGCGCACGATGGTTGCCGGCGCCGACGGGTCGCTGGTGGGCGGGACGTTCAGCCAGATGCCGGGCTCGATATGCAGGGCAGCATGGCTCTGTTTGTCGCTGACCCGCTGCAGATAGGTCAAGCCGGTCAGGAAGATATCGTCCTGCAGCGAACCACGGTTAGGGACAGGCGCACCGATGGGTGAAAAGTCCAGTACTTCATGGGTGGCATTCAGCATCAGCCTGAAAATGCCGCCATTTTGCTTGTTGGGCAGTGCAATCAGGTTGAAGCCGCTACCTATCCAGCTGCCGGCAAGATTCTTGAGCAGGCCCAAGGGCGAGGCGGTGGCGGTCGATGGCAGGCTGGCGCGCATCAATTGAACGGGGGGACGGGCTTGATTCACGATGGTATTCCTCCAGTGACGGTTAAGTAGGCACGTACATGAATGTCGTGCTTTTTCTTGCTTGTTGCCGGACACACCACTCGCCACATGGCGATGGCAAAAGGGCCGGCGCAGGCCAGATCGGGATGGCTAGCTCCGTTCTATGGGATGACCGAGCGCCACGCATCATTCATATGGGGGACACTGGATTTATTCCGCCCGCCGGCCATGCCCACCAGCTGGTGACCCTGCTATACCTCCCCCATTTGAATGAAGGTAGCCAACCCGCCTTGTGCTAAAGCTATTGCATGGCATCCGCAATCTGCCCTGCCCGCCTGGGCCGAGACAGACCGAGATGGCATGAAAGCGACCCATAGAGGTCAACAAGGAGCGAGGAATCCTGACCCCTGCCATGGTCCGGTCACATCGGCCACGTCAGGCCATCACGCATTCTCCTGCCTTACGCCTCCTTGCCGGGCCACGCCCACTCAGAGCCTGTTTACGATCTTTTCGCCCCGGGGTGAAAAATCGTGAACAGGCTCTCAGACTGACACGAACGGCAGCAAGACCGTTCGCCCGCACGCGGCACCGGCCACAGGCGGACTCCCCACGGGCTGACGGCCCGATAAGCAATACAAGCAAACGGAGGATGTATGGCAACGGCAACAACAGCTGGCCAGCCCCGCTGGGCCAGGGACTATGTGTTCGATATCTTGAGTGAGCTGGGCATCCACTACATTTTTGGCGTGCCAGGCACCAATGAAATCCCCATCATCGACGGCACCGCCTACCCCGAGAACGAGGTCGAGTACATCGAGTGCCTGCACGAGAACATTGCCATTGGTGCTGCCATGGGTTCGGCCCGCATGACAGGCAAACCCGGCGTGATGGTGGTGCACGTCACCCCTGGCATCGCCCACAGCATAGGCAACCTGTTCAATGCTGCGCGCTCGCAGGTGCCGCTGGTCATACTCTGCTGCCAGCAGCAGAACGAGCTGGTCACGCAGGAGCCCTTGCTGGCCTCCAACCTGGTGGACCTGGCCAAGCAATACACCAAATGGGCACACGAAGTCCGTACGCCGGAAGAACTGCCCATGGTGCTGCAGCGGGCCTTCAAGGAGGCCATGGCCCCCCCGAACGGCCCGGTGTTCGTGGCCATCCCCTGGGAATTCACCATGCGCCGCATCGGCGACCATGACCGCGTGCCCGGTGTCACCCGCATCTCGCCGCACTTTACCGGCGACCCGGAGACCATACGCCAGGTGGCCACCCTGCTGGCCGAGGCCAGGAATCCCCTTATCGTGGGTGGCGATGCCGTGGGCTATGCCAATGCCTGGCCCGAGATGCAACAGCTGGCCGAGCTGATCGGCGCGCCGGTATTGCTGCAGACCTTCAGCAGCGTGGCCAACTTTCCCAATAACGACTACCACTGGCAGGGTGAGCTACCGGGCAGCCAGCAAGCCATGCAGCAGGTATTCGAAGGCCACGATGTGGCCTTCCTCTGCGGATTCAGCAACCAGGCTCAGATCACGGTGTTCAAATACATCCAGGGGGCGCTGATACCCCCCCATGTGCGGCAGGTCTACCTCACCAACAACACCTGGGACATAGGCAAGAACTACTACGGCGAGGCCGCCATCCTGGGCGATATCAAGGCCACCCTGCCCCTGATCAACGCGCTGATCGCCCAGCAGGCACCAGCCGCCGCCACACAGCGCAATCAACACCTGCGCGAGCTGGATGCCGCAAGGCGGGTATCGTGGGATCAATACCTGGCCCAGGCCATGCAGCAGAAGGAAATCTGGGCCGTGGTGATTGCCGACGCTCTGCGGCAGGAGATAGGCGAACGCGGCCTGGACAAGAAGTTTGTCTACGTCCACGAGGCAGTATCCGATCCAGCGCCGTTCCAGTACCTGCTGCCCTTTGGCACCGAGGGGGGTGCGCCCATCAGCTACTACTGCGTGGGCGGCGGCTCCCTGGGCTGGTCCATGCCCGCCACGTTGGGCATCAAGCTGGAGCAGCACGGCTGGCAGGATATCGAGACCCAGCTGGTGGTATCGGCTACCGGCGATGGCTCCTCGCTGTTCTATCCGCAAACCTGGTGGACGGCAGCGCATCGCCAGTTGGGCGTGCTCTACATCATCACCAACAACCACGAGTACCACACGCTACAGCTAGGGCTGCAGCAGGTTATCCAGGCCTATGGCTCGGCACCGGGCTATGGTTGGACGCCCAAGACCGACAACCCGGACTACCTGCGCATCCGCGGCCCTGCCCCCGATTTCGTCGGCATGGCCAAGGCGCTGGGCGAGCTGGGCGGCGAGGTGGTGCACCTGCCCGAGCACGTCCGGGCTGCCGTGCGGCGCGGCATCGATCATGTGCTGCACACCCGCCAGTCCTACCTCCTCGACATGCGCACGGCGCATAACACCCCCACCACCCCATCACTGGCCGAAGCCAACCGCATGGCCCTGGCCCGCTATGCGGGGCAACCGCCATTGGACAGCTTCCATCAGCCAGCCAGCAAGGGCCTGCTCAAGGGCGAGCCCGGCGGTGCGCAGCCCAATATACCCATCCTCTTCTAAATCACAGGCAATAACAGGGCGCCCGGCAGCGGGCGCCTATTCAATCCAAGGAGATCAGAATCATGGCTAACGAAACCGTAGATATCGCCATCATCGGCGCAGGGGTTTCCGGGGTTTACAGCGCCTGGCGGCTCAAGCAGGCCCACCCTGGCAAGAAGATCGTCGTGTTCGAGAGCTCCGACCATGTCGGCGGCCGCCTGCTATCGGTACAGCCGCCCGACATTCCCAATATGGTGGCCGAACTGGGCGGCATGCGCATTCTGCCCGCGGTACAACCACTGATTACGGCACTGATCGCGGAACTCAACCAGTCGCTGCCCCCCCACGAGCAGATCGAAACCTATCCCTTCCCGGTGGACCAGGACCAGAACCTGGCCTATCTGCGTGGCGTCTATCTACGCCTGAGCGACTTCACCAGCCAACCGGACAAGGTGCCATACCAGCTGTCATTCCTCGATAGGGGAGCCACTGCAGGCAGCATCATCCTCAATGCCATCGAGCAGATCGTCCCCGGCATCACCGCCCCCGACCTGACCGAGGAGCAGCGCCGCACCATGGCACAAGAGGCCAGCTTCGGCGGCCTGCCACTCTATCAGCAGGGTTTCTGGAACGTGCTGCTGCGGGTGATAGACAGCGAGGCCTACCAATTGGGGGTGGATGCAGGCGGCTACAACTCCACCCTGTCCAACTGGAACGCGGCCGATGCCATCCCCTGGTATCTCTCCGACTTTGGCATCGACCCGCAATACAAGGGCTTCTGCAAGGGCTTCCAGCAGGTGCCCAAGTCCATCGCGGCGCTGTTCCAGCATGCCGGTGGCGAGATCAGGCTGAACGCCACGGCGTCGCGGCTCAAGTGGGAAAACGAGGTGTTCGAATTTGCCGTCGAGGGCAAGATTATCCGGGCACACCAGCTCATCCTGGCCATGCCGCGCCGCGCCATCGATCTCCTGGCCGCCACCAGCCCCATCCTGCAGGAAATCCAGCGCCTGACCTCCAGCGTCACCCCCAGGCCGTTGTTCAAGCTGTTTACCACCTATAACAACCCCTGGTGGCGCGCCGCCGGCTATACCAACAGTGACAACGTCTACGTACCGGTGCAGGCGGGCCGCTCGGTCACCGACCTGCCTGTACGGCAAACCTATTACTGGCCACAAAGTGACGGCCAACCCGCCGAATCCGGCCGCGCCATGCTGCTGGCCAGCTACGACGACGGCACCAATACCGGCTTCTGGGACGGCCTGCGCCCGCAGCGACATCAGCTGAAGCGCAGCGGCCAGGAAGTCGCCGCACTGGTCGACCCCTTTGTGGGCGAGGCCACCGCCAGCCAGACCGAATCCACCTGGCACCAGTACAAGGCCCCCCGCCTGATGGTGGCCGAAGTCGCCAGACAACTGGGCACCATGCACGGCCTCAACTACACCCCCGAGGTACGCAATGCCGCCTTCCGCGACTGGGGCGACGACCCCTTTGGCGGTGGCTGGAATAGCTGGAATATCGGCGTGAAGAGCTGGGAGGTAAAGAAGCAGATCATCAAGCCGCTTGATATCTGCCAGCTCTACATCTGCGGCGAAGCCTACTCTGATGCCCAAGGCTGGGTGGAGGGAGCCTTGCAGACCGCCGAGATGATGTTGAAGCGGATGGCTTGCTAAGCGACTCCACCTTGCGGTCACCCACCAAGGCCCTGGGGATATCCAGGCCTTGGTGCGGAAGTACCCGCTACCAACAGGGGACAGGGTGATGCGGCCTTATGCGGCCCGCCGCAGGCAACATCCAAAGCAGCCATAACCGGCAAAGCGAGCCAAGACAAACGCCACCTCGTCCCGCTCCCACAACCCTTGCAGGCGGGCCTCCGCCTCCCCTGCCGCAACCACGAAACCATCAACTATGCGCTCGCTGGCCGTATAGGCCCGCAGCACCAGGGTGTCTTTGAAGTAGTCCACTACAGGCGCCAGCGGCAGCGCCTGAACACTGGCGGCGACCGGGCTCGCATCCCGCAGGATAAAGACCGGGCCAAACTCGCGGTATGGCCCCGGCAGGCTGAAAGGGCAATAGCTGGCCAGTATCAACGCCTCACCGGGTTGGGCACGTCTAAGCACATCGCGACAGGGCTCCCCGCCCTGCGCTTGAAGGTATTCCACCGGCTGCTGCTGATCATCCAGGCCATGCATACGTGCACGGGCCAGAAAATCGGCCCTGATGGGCTCGATGCCATAATCGATGCGATAAGGTACGGACATGGTGCTCCCTCTTCATTACGGGCCCAACGGGCCGCAATGCAGATAAGGTAGGCTGCCTGTACCCAAGCCGACACCCGATTCCTGCTCTACCGCAAACGAATTGCAACGCGACCAGCACCATGCCGCATAGGCGGTATTCGCGCCCATACTCGCATTTCGCCTCTGCCTGTACGTCGTACCTCAGGCAAGCGCAACGGCCAAGACACCTATCAGGCGATATGCTGAAGCAGTCTTAGCATGGCAAGGGGGTTAGTTGCCATGCAAGGCGATCAGCCCACGCAAGCGGCCATCCCCCGGCTGGTGGGCACCACCCCATCACAGCAAATCTCCATGAATCCACCGGCTATTGCCCTGCATCCTGGCATTATCCCCAACCCACAGTCACTCTTCGTGCATCTCAAAGAGACCGTCCGCTGGGATGAGCGCATGAAGGCGCGGAAGACAGCCAGCTTTGGCGTTCCTTACGACTATTCACAACTCAGCTATGCCCCTGCTCCCATGCCGGAAGAATTGGACGCGCTGTGCTCGCGCATCCATTCCTTGCTGGGCTTTCGGCCTAACAACTGCCTGCTGAATTACTATCCAGACGGCAACGCCTCCATGGGCTTTCATTCGGATTCCAGCGAACAGTTGGCGCCCGATACTGGCGTGGTCATCGTTTCGTTGGGAGGCGAACGAGCAATCAGCTACCAGGCCAAAACAGATAGGGCGATTCACTTCAGCTACGTCCTCACCAATGGCTCCTTGCTTTATATGTCGGATCAGATCCAGCACGACTGGCTGCACGCCATACCCAGGCAAGTCGGCGCAGACGAGCGCATCAGCGTGACCTTCCGCTCGCTTTTGCCCGGATTGTAGTTTTGCGCAAAGTCTGGCGTCCCCCAGCACAAGCAAAAAGCCCAGCCAACGGCTGGGCCTGGAGTATGACTGCAGTGGTTTACATCTGCTTGGCGTAGGCAACCAATTGATCCAGCGCCGTGCCCCAGCCTTGGTGAAAGCCCATTTCCTCGTGTCGCTGCCTACCGGCTTCGTCACGGTGTATGGCCACGGCCCGGTAACGGGTGCGTCCCCCTGGCAGTTCGTCCAACAACAGCATGGCGCTCATGAAGGGCTCCGCCGCCGGACGGTAGCCAGGCAGCAGGGCATCGGTCCAGACCAGGCGCTGGCAGGGCACAACCTCCAGATAGCAACCGATATTGGGATAGTCCTGGCCTTCCGGCGAACGCATGGTGGTGCTGAACATGCCACCGGGGCGCAGATCAATCTCACAATGTGAAACCGTCCAGGGCGCTGGAGTGAACCAGTGGGGTATATGCTCAGCCTGGGTCCAGGCAGCCCAGACCAGTTCGCGCGGTACATCGATCTCCCGTTCCAGTACCAGGTCCAGCTTGGGATCCGGGGCCCATGGGGTTGCAGTCATGTGTTTTTCTCCTTGAGTGCCATAAGGTAGTGTTCAAGTTGATCCAGTCGACGCTCCCATAGCGTACGTTGCTGCGCCAGCCATTCTTCCGCCAACTGCAAGCGGGCAGCGGCCAGTTGGTATGTGCGTACCCGCCCCACCTTGCTGGAACGCACCAAACCGCAGGATTCCAGTATCTTCAGGTGCTGCACGAAGGAGGGCAACGCCATATCGAACGGCGTAGCCAAATCGCTGACCGTAGCCGGGCCACGGCTCAACCTCTCCAGCACTCTGCGGCGGGTCGGGTCGGACAGTGCGCGGAAAACGCCATCTATGGGCTCAGCGCCATGTGACAAGATCATTCCTCCTGGCTGCACGTTAATCCATGCAGCCTCACTACCATAGCAATTACTTAGGTAAAAAACTAAGTATTAATCTAAAAAAGCCAGCGAAGCGCTGCCAGCCCCTGCAACACCCCAACGCGCTACTTGGGGCCGCAAGACATCCAGCCTTGCAGCTCCTGCCAGGCGAGCGATGACCCTAATGGATCCGGCAAGCTCGCCCAACAACACCAGAAAGAGATTGCTAGCGCCGCCTAGTACGACATACGCCGCAGCGCGTCTTCTTCTAGCGCCCGCTCTACATGGAGCAGGACATCGTCCACATCGGCAGGACGCTCATCCAGCACTACCCGGCCAGTCAAGGGTACATCGGGCAGCAAGCTACCCTCCTTGTAATGTGCCCAGATTTCCTTGCTGTACTGGCTGGCTTGCAGGGCCGGGGCAAACACGGCGAAGAAATTGCGCAGATTGTTCACATCGCGCTCCAACATATCGGCCGCGCTATTGTTGCCAGCGGCATCGATAGCCTGCGGCAGGTCGATGATGACGGGGCCATCCACCCCGACCAGGATGTTGTATTCAGACAGATCACCATGCACCACCCCGGCACACAGCATGCGCACCACCTCCCGCAGCAATACCTCATGGTATTCCAGCGCCAGCGCCTCAGTCAGATCCACATCATTGAGGCGCGGGGCGGCATTGCCATCCGCGTCCACCACCAACTCCATCAACAACACGCCTTCGTGGCAGATATTCGGCCTGGGCACCCTCACGCCAGCGGCGGACAAACGGTATAGCGCATCCACCTCGGCGTTCTGCCAGACCTCCTCCTGCATCTTGCGGCCATAGCGGCTGCCCTTCTCCATCGCCCGGGCCTGCCGGCTGTTCTTCACCCGGCGGCCTTCCTGATACGACGCGCTCTTGCGGAAGCTACGCTGATTGGCTTCCTTGTACACCTTGGCACAGCAGATCTCGTCGCCACAGCGCACGATATAGACGGTCGCCTCCTTGCCACTCATCAACTGGCTGATGACTTCGTCTATCAATCCTTCTTCAACCAGGGGCAGGAGTCTTTTGGGTGTCTTCATCGTAATAGCAATAGGCCAGATAGGGGAGAGAAAACCCGACCGGTCAGGCCGCGTAGGGATACACCGATAGGGATACTCAGGAACAGGGGGCGCAGGCACGGTCACCACACAGGGAAAGCACGCACCGCAAAGCGGGAAGGCAGCGGCTCAAGCCGAGCCGAATCAATAGTTTAACAGCTCCCAGCCACTTGGCAGCGATACTATCAACGACTAGCCTGTCTCATCCGCCCAAAGGCAGAGCCGGCATGGCTAATGCCGCACAGCAGGCAGCTTGCAGCGCCTTGGACACAAAGGCTTAAAGCAAGCGAGCTGGCGCATGCAGGCACTTGATTCATAAATACAAATCACCCCCTGGCAAGCCTTCACACCGCTCAGCCGAGGGGCGGCGCGCTCCATGCCTGCCCAGGCGCCCGGCCCATCATCCTGCTACTGCAGCAGGATGATGGGCGGCAGATTATTTGCGCCAGTAGTTTGCCGTCATGAAACAATGCCACTGGCCATCGTCACCCAAGGTATGGGACTTGAGCGTACGGTGATCCGTACCATGCAGCTCGATGACATCACGGTACTTGCCCATCTTGCCTTCCACGGCAAAATCCGGCCCCTCTGCATCCAGCGACAATATCCTGCGATCCTTGTCCAGGCTGCCATCGTAAACCCATAGATAGGTCATCATCGAGCCTACCCAGCTACCGCAGAAACGACCTTTCTGCGGGTCGTAGCCCAAGGTCATCAGCATATTGGCCATGTCACCATCGGGCATTTCACCACGCCCCTCCAGCAGCACCCACAAGTCACCCAAGGCACGCACGGTCTCCTCGCCCTGGAACTTCATCAGTGGCTCATCCGGCCCCATCACGGCCTCGCTTTCATAGCGCCACTCGCCCACCAGCTGCAACAACCAGCGATGCTCATCCTGTGCATCCATCTGCATGGTCAACCTCCTCAGGTATAGGGATGGCCGCTTAGGCGACCTTGCTGCCACAATCAGCATAGCAAGCCAGGGTTGGAAAGCGCCTGGCAAGCTAGCTAGTCATGACCGCACGGCGCAAGGTGAGGGTGCTATTGGAATGCCACCTCGGCAAAGCTGCGCAGCTTGCGGCTATGCAACTGGCCCAAGCCTTGCTCACGCAACAGTTCCAAGGCGCGTATGCCTATACGCAGATGCTGGTCCACCCGCTCACGGTAAAAGTGGTTGGCCATGCCTGGGAGCTTGATCTCGCCATGCAGCGGCTTGTCACTCACGCACAACAGGGTGCCGTAAGGCACGCGGAAGCGGAAGCCATTGGCCGCAATCGTGGCACTCTCCATATCCAGCGCCACCGCCCGGCTCTGGCTGAAGCGCCGTTGCGGCTTGTTGTCCGGCAGCAGCTCCCAGTTGCGATTGTCGGTACTGGCAACGGTGCCAGTACGCATTACCCGCTTGAGTTCCGCCCCCACAGCCTGGGTAACATCCGACACGGCGGTTTCCAGCGCCTGCTGCACTTCAGCCAGGGCGGGAATCGGCACCCACAGCGGCAGGTCCTCATCCAGCACATGATCCTCACGCACATAGCCATGGGCCAGCACATAGTCGCCCAATTGCTGGGTGGTACGCAGGCCGGCGCAATGGCCCAGCATGATCCAAGCGTGCGGCCGCAATACAGCCACATGGTCGGTCATGGTCTTGGCATTGGCTGGGCCGACACCAATGTTCACCATGGTGATCCCGGCATGCCCCTCGCGTACCAGATGGTAGGCAGGCATCTGCGGCAACCGCGGCGGCGCCACGCCCAGGGCATCCCCGGGCAGAGCTTCGCTGCCCACCCGCCGGGTAATCACATTGCCCGGCTCTACAAAGGCGCTGTAGCCACTATCCGGCTGCGCCATAGCCTCGTGCCCCAGCCGCACGAACTCATCGATATAGAACTGGTAGTTGGTGAACAGCACGTAGTTCTGGAAGTGCTCAGGCGCCGTCCCGGTGTAATGGCGCAGCCGGTGCAGCGAGTAGTCGACCCGTGGTGCGGTAAACAGCGACAAGGGCAGCGGATCACCCGGCTTGGGCTCGTAAGTACCATTGGCAATGCCATCATCCATGGCAGTGAGGTCGGGCAGGTCGAACACATCCCGCATCAATGCCCGCCGCTCCGGGCTCAGGCTGCCTTCGATGTGGTCGTGCTCGGCAAACGAAAAATGCACGGGGATGGGCTGGGTACTGGTGCCTATCTCCAGCTCGCAGTCGTGGTTCTGCAACAGCAGCGAAAACTGCTCCAGATAATAGCCCGCAAACAGATCGGGGCGGGTCAATGTCGTCTCGAAGCGGCCGGGGCCGGATACAAAGCCATAGCTCAGATGAGCGGTATCGATGCTCTTGTTGCGCAATGTCGTACGTATCTGGAAGCGCACAAAGGGATAGCAGGCACGCACATGGCCAGGCAGCGGCTCACCCGCCATAAAGCGACGCATCGCTTCGCGCAGGTGTTTGAGATTGTGTTCATAGATGCGCTGCACCTGCTTCAGGGCATCTGCAGCATTGGTGTAGCGACTGGGGGCGATAAACGGAGGGAGATGGGACATGGGCTCACACATTCAAAGGTGGGTCGCCTGCAGCGCATTCCTGGCATAGCGCAGGTAGAGGCAGGCGCAGGGCACTACTATAGCCAAACCACCGCGCCATGCCCACGCCTGCCAGGCAGTCGCAGGGCTGTTCTACTGGCTTATCATGGCGGCCTTCCCTCAATGAACAGGCAGCAAGACATGAATGCGCGACAACTGATTATTGCCGGCAGTCTCAATATGGTAATGGGCGTCGGGGCCGGTGCTTTCGGCGCACATGGCCTCAAGGCCGTGCTCAACCCAGCCCAGCTGGCCATCTGGCAGACCGCCGTCAGCTATCACCAGCTACACGCCCTGGGATTGATACTGCTGGGTGCATTGGCATCCCGACTGGGGCCAAGCGCCATGGCCCGAATCGGCAACTGCATGCTGGCCGGCATTATTGTGTTCAGCGGCAGCCTATATGCCCTGGCGCTCAGCGACATCAAGCTCCTGGGCGCCATTACCCCACTGGGTGGTGTGGCCTTGCTGGCCGCCTGGCTTATGCTGGCCTGGGCTGCATACCGTTCAAGCTAAGGTGCAGAATAAGCCGTATCGGCGTGAGAAAGATAGATGGCGCATCAGACCTCTCCCCGAGGCCCGGATTGCCAGCGCGGCAGCCCCGCAGGGGTAAGGTTAAGAAGATCCGACAGTGCCTACGCAGCTGCCAATCGCAAACCCAAACCCGCAAAGCAAAAGCCCCAGACTCTGGTGAGTCTGGGGCTTTTATGGGGAGCCTGGCGGTGACCTACTTTCACACGGGTAGTCCGCACTA
>NZ_BSOG01000002.1:1086946-1316946 GCF_030160395.1 Chitinimonas prasina | reverse complement strand
ATTGTATCGATCGAAAGCCAGCACAGTCAGCGCTGGTGGACGATAACGCAAACACCTGTAATCAGAAACCGAGACTGGTCGACCGCAAGGAAGAACAGGACTCAGGCTTCTTCGGTTATAGGGTCAAGCGAATAAGTGCATCTGGTGGATGCCTTGGCGATGATAGGCGATGAAGGACGTGTAAGCCTGCGAAAAGCTTCGGGGAGCTGGCAATTAAGCTTTGATCCGGAGATGTCCGAATGGGGAAACCCACCCGCAAGGGTATCCCAGACTGAATACATAGGTCTGAGGAAGCGAACTCAGCGAACTGAAACATCTAAGTAGCTGAAGGAAAAGAAATCAACCGAGATTCCGTAAGTAGTGGCGAGCGAACGCGGAAGAGCCTGTACGTGATAGTCGATTGTTTAATAGAACGGAATGGAAAGTCCGGCCATAGTGGGTGATAGCCCCGTATATGAAAAGCAATCGGTGGTACTAAGCGTACGACAAGTAGGGCGGGACACGAGAAATCCTGTCTGAAGATGGGGGGACCATCCTCCAAGGCTAAATACTCATCATCGACCGATAGTGAACCAGTACCGTGAGGGAAAGGCGAAAAGAACCGCGGGAGCGGAGTGAAATAGAACCTGAAACCGGATGCATACAAACAGTGGGAGCCTCTTCGTGGGGTGACTGCGTACCTTTTGTATAATGGGTCAGCGACTTACATTCAGTAGCAAGCTTAACCGAGTAGGGGAGGCGTAGCGAAAGCGAGTCCGAATAGGGCGTTCAGTTGCTGGGTGTAGACCCGAAACCAAGTGATCTATCCATGGCCAGGTTGAAGGTGGGGTAACACCCACTGGAGGACCGAACCCACTAGTGTTGCAAAACTAGGGGATGAGCTGTGGATAGGGGTGAAAGGCTAAACAAACTTGGAAATAGCTGGTTCTCCTCGAAAACTATTTAGGTAGTGCCTCAAGTATCACTGACGGGGGTAAAGCACTGTTATGGCTAGGGGGTCATCGCGACTTACCAAACCATGGCAAACTCAGAATACCGTCAAGTGCGAGCTTGGGAGACAGACATCGGGTGCTAACGTCCGGTGTCGAAAGGGAAACAACCCAGACCCTCAGCTAAGGTCCCAAATGCATAGTTAAGTGGAAAACGAAGTGGGAAGGCATAGACAGCCAGGATGTTGGCTTAGAAGCAGCCATCATTTAAAGAAAGCGTAATAGCTCACTGGTCGAGTCGTCCTGCGCGGAAGATGTAACGGGGCTCAAACTATGAACCGAAGCTAGGGATATGCGTAAGCATATGGTAGAGGAGCGTTCCGTAGGCCTGCGAAGGTGTGGTGTGAACCATGCTGGAGGTATCGGAAGTGCGAATGCTGACATGAGTAGCGATAAACAGGGTGAAAGTCCCTGTCGCCGAAAACCCAAGGTTTCCTGCGCAACGTTCATCGGCGCAGGGTGAGTCGGCCCCTAAGGCGAGGCTGAAAAGCGTAGTCGATGGGAAACGGGTTAATATTCCCGTACCTTTCTGTAATGCGATGTGGGGACGGAGAAAGCTAGGCCAGCCGGGTGTTGGAAGTCCCGGTTTAAGCGTGTAGGCGTGTTTCGTAGGCAAATCCGCGAGACTAAGCTGAGGCGTGATGACGAGTCTGCTTGCAGACGAAGTGGTTGATGCTCTGCTTCCAGGAAAAGCCGCTAAGCTTCAGTTACAGAAAGACCGTACCGCAAACCGACACAGGTGGGTAGGATGAGAATTCTAAGGCGCTTGAGAGAACTCGGGTGAAGGAACTCGGCAAATTGACACCGTAACTTCGGGAGAAGGTGTGCCCCGGTAGGTTGTAGCCTGTACAGGTGAAGGCCGATGGGGTTGCAGTGAAAAGGTGGCTGCGACTGTTTATTAAAAACACAGCACTGTGCCAACACGAAAGTGGACGTATACGGTGTGACGCCTGCCCGGTGCCGGAAGGTTAATTGATGGGGTGCAAGCTCTTGATCGAAGCCCCGGTAAACGGCGGCCGTAACTATAACGGTCCTAAGGTAGCGAAATTCCTTGTCGGGTAAGTTCCGACCCGCACGAATGGCGTAACGATGGCCACACTGTCTCCACCCGAGACTCAGCGAAGTTGAAATGTTTGTGAAGATGCAATCTCCCCGCTGCTAGACGGAAAGACCCCGTGCACCTTTACTGTAGCTTTGCATTGGACTTTGAAGTGGTTTGTGTAGGATAGGTGGGAGGCTTTGAAGCAGGGACGCTAGTTTCTGTGGAGCCGACGTTGAAATACCACCCTGACCCCTTTGAGGTTCTAACCTAGGTCCATTATCTGGATCGGGGACCGTGCATGGTAGGCAGTTTGACTGGGGCGGTCTCCTCCCAAAGTGTAACGGAGGAGCTCGAAGGTATCCTAGGTACGGTCGGAAATCGTACTGATAGTGCAATGGCATAAGGATGCTTAACTGCGAGACTGACAAGTCGAGCAGGTGCGAAAGCAGGACATAGTGATCCGGTGGTTCTGTATGGAAGGGCCATCGCTCAACGGATAAAAGGTACGCCGGGGATAACAGGCTGATTCCTCCCAAGAGTTCACATCGACGGGGGAGTTTGGCACCTCGATGTCGGCTCATCACATCCTGGGGCTGTAGCCGGTCCCAAGGGTATGGCTGTTCGCCATTTAAAGTGGTACGTGAGCTGGGTTTAAAACGTCGTGAGACAGTTTGGTCCCTATCTGCAGTGGGCGTTGGAAGTTTGAAGGGGGCTGCTCCTAGTACGAGAGGACCGGAGTGGACGAACCTCTGGTGTACCGGTTATGACGCCAGTCGTATCGCCGGGTAGCTAAGTTCGGAAGAGATAACCGCTGAAAGCATCTAAGCGGGAAACTTGCCTTAAGATGAGACTTCCCTGGGACTTCGAGTCCCCTGAAGGGTCGTTCAAGACCAGGACGTTGATAGGTCAGGTGTGGAAGCGCAGTAATGCGTTAAGCTAACTGATACTAATTGCCCGTGAGGCTTGATCCTATAACCCAAGAGGCCTGAGGCCAGGGTTTGCGGACGATCAACCCAAATGATTTGGTTACTTCTTCTATCGATGATTGGCTCTGTGGCGTAGCTGCGGAGCGGATCATGAAATTCGATGCATCGAGAGATCGGTGTATCAGCCAGTTTTGCTTGGCGGCCATAGCGCCTTGGACCCACGCCTTCCCATCTCGAACAGGACCGTGAAACGAGGCAGCGCCGATGATAGTGCGGACTACCCGTGTGAAAGTAGGTCACCGCCAGGCTCCCCATAAAAGCCCCAGACTCACCAGAGTCTGGGGCTTTTGCTTTGCGGGTTTGGGATTGCGATTGGCAGCTGCGTAGGCAAATGCAATCCGCGCTGTACTTGCTATGCTTTGTGAGTCGATAGCGTTGCAGGTGTGGCGCTGGTGGCGTTACTGGCGGGGATGGGTAATCTCTGTTTGAGCGGTTATGTTATGTCGCTAGGCATGGGGTGTGGCCCGCCTATCTGTTCCTACAAGGAGACCATGATGGGTTTGATCCGGTATGGGCTGTTACTGAGCCTAGTGGCGCCAGCAATGGCAGAAGAGGCCTTGAAGGCCTACAACACCTATCAGTCACAGCCTTTTGTGGTGGGGCAAGGTGGCCTGGCAGCAGATGTGGTGGCTTACCTGAATGGCAAGTTGAAGGGGAAGTATCAGTTCACGCTCAGTACCGTGCCCCGTGAGCGCCTGAATAGTACGGTGATTAATGACCCCAAGTTCAAAGGGGTGGTGTTGTTCATGAGCCCGCAATTTGTAGGGGATGCGGACAAGACACGCTTCAGATGGTCTGCCGTACTCATGGAAGATGCCAACGGAGTACTCTCGCATCCTTCGAAAAAGATTGAATACGTCAATCCAGATACGCTGAAGGGCAAACGCTTTGCCGGCATACTGGGTAACAAGTACGCTGGCCTGGAGGAGCGCTTCGGCAAGGATATCGATCGTGACGACGTGGCTACCGAACTGGCTAATCTGCAGAAGGTTGCCTCTGGGCGCTCGGATGTAACCATCATGTCGCAGTCCATTTACCGCTACCTCATCAAACACAATGGACTTGATGGCAAACTGCATGTTTCTGCTACGCCGCACATTAGCTTTAGCCGGCATATCTTTGCAGCCAAGGCTGAAGACAAGCTGGTGATGGCGCTGGACGAAGTCATGGCCGCGAGCAAAACAGACCCGGCCTGGAAGGCGCTATTGGCCAAGTACAGCCTCAACTGACTGAGTGGCCGTATGCGGGTGCTGGATCCAAAGGAAGGCATGATGTCCAGGGTCGAGGCTCAAGCGTTTGCTGCGGGCTGTGCCCAAGCAGCTGGAAGGTAGTTGACCAGGTGACTTGGGCCCATATCCTGCCAGGCCAATCGCCATACCACGCTGCGCTGCCTGGCTGATTGCGGGAGGGGACGATGGCCTCTCGATTTGGGCGTGCTTAGGCTTGCTCTATACAGTGCTTGAGCTGTTGCAGGGATAGCCGCGATTCCCGTTCCACCCGCCTTCTTGCAATCAGGTAGTTGTACAGCCGCCAACCGAGGCCCGGCAGTCGGTAGTCTAGTTTGCGTTCAAATACGGTGCGAGTAGGGTCGCCATGAACTGGTGAGCAGTCATAAGCCAGATGCAGCGTCAAGCCATGGTCACCTTGGGCCTCGGCAGACCAATGCTCGCCAGGCTGGTGAGCGATTACCTGCCAGTTGAGTTTGCCTCGTCGGCCTCCGGCATTAATGTCCTCATTGAAATGACAGCCAGCGGTCAAGGGGCCTGGTGCCGCATATACCGCCAGCGAGGACGGGTGCCATTGCGGCCATGCCGTGGCCGTCGAGGCATAGTTGAGCACCGCCATGGGCGAGGCAGCGACATCGATGGTGTGTCGCATCCGAGTCAGGCCTGGCACGATAGCCGCGCCTTGTTGGTCTTCCCGGTAGAGACTGCCATAGAGCCAATCCATCAAGGGAAACACGATATTCAGGTTGTGATCGCGCATCAGCCCGTGGCGATGGTGTAGTGCGTGCAGCTGGCGCATTGTGCGGATGCCGGGCAGGCGGGCCAGCGCATGGCTATCGGGCAGATGCTCGCAAGCATGGGCAAACTCATAGAGCAGATAGCTCCCCATCAGCATGCCTGCGAACAAGGCGGCAAAGTTGGCGCTGAGAGCTTGCAGCAGTACCCAGGCCGGTAGTGCCAGGCCGGCGCTGACCAGCACGATCAGCCAGGGTGGGAACAGGATCACTCGCCAGTCATGTGGGCCGTCGGGCTGCATTGCATGTTCGGCGAAGAAACTGTGGTGGTCGCCGGTATGGCGTTTGTAGAAGAGTCTGCCTAGCCGTGTCTTGTGGTGACCAAGGCGGCGGTGGATGGTGTATTCGCCCCAGTTGGCGAACAGTAGTGCCACAGGCAGTGCCAGCCAATCTAGCAGTCGCAGCGGCACCTCAATACGACTCCAGAAGAAAGCCATGCACGCCAGACCATAGGCGAGCACGAAGCCGCCATGTAGCCAAGGGTTGTAGTGTGGCGAGATGGTTGCCCGATACCGCGTACGGAAGTCGGCTACATCATGATCGAGGTGGCTGGGATAGATAGCGCTGGCTGATGGCTGCGGAAGCATTGCTGGCATCCTCTGGTGTGATGATGCCTAGACTAGCTGCGGTAAAATTATCTTTCTAATGGATATTTGTGCCTATCATTATTCATGAACGTGAAATTGCATCAGCTGGATTTGAACCTGCTCCGTGTGTTTGATGCACTGGTGTTAGAGCGAAACCTGACGCGTGCGGCGCTGCGGCTGCACATGAGCCAGCCTGCGGTCAGCAATGCCTTGGCACGGTTACGCCTGCAGCTGGGGGAGCCGTTGTTCGTGCGCACCGCCCGTGGCATGACACCGACGCCCACCGCCCAGTCGCTGCATGGGCCTATACGTGCGGCGCTGAAACTGCTGCAGGATAGTCTGGCACCGCCGCCCGCTTTCGACCCTGCCAAGGCCGAACAGGGTTTTGCGCTGTCCATGAATGACTATGCCCAGTTCGCCTTGCTACCGCGCTTGTGGGCGCGCGTTCGTACCCAGGCGCCAGGTGTGCGCCTGGTGGTGCAGCCTGATGTGGCTGATGAGTTGCCGGTGCGTCTGGCCGCGGGCAACTTGGATCTGGCAATTGATTACCTGCATTTTGATGAGCCCGAGCTGGCTTATGTGCCCTTGCTTGAGGAGCAGCTGGTGGTGATCGCCCGGCGCGATCACCCTACACTGGCAAGTGCTAGCCTGGATATGGCCGCTTACGAGGCAGCCGAGCATGTGACGATACCCGCCAGGGCCGGCCGTGGCTCGCCGCTGGAAATCGTGCTGGGATCGGCCAAGGTCCGACGCCGCGTGGCACTCCATGTTCCCTTTTACATGAGCATACCGGCCGTGGTGGCGGACTCAGAATTGCTGGGTACCATGCCGTTACGCTTGGCTCAGCATTTCGCCACTTATCTGCCGATTACGCTACATCCGCTGCCGATGTCGGTGCCGCCAGTGCAGGTCAGCCTGATCTGGCACCGGAGCCGAGATGCGGATAGCGGCCTGCACTGGCTGCGTAGGCAGGTTACCGAAACGGTTGCGGTATTGGTTGACGAGAGGGGCGAGTGAGGCTGGCCTGACTTAAACCAACCCGCCTCCACGGAAATTGGGGCGGTTCCGGTCTAAGTATTTATCTATCGAAAATCCATTCTCCATAATTTATCCACAATCTCTCCCTAATCTGCTGCCGTCAGCCGCAGTCGTGGCTGGTGCAATGCGACGTCATAAAGACACACAGACAAAGGAGAGAACAATGAAGAGGAAACTGTTGCAACTGAGCCTGGCCGGTTTGATCGCGGCGGGGCTGGGTGGTGGCTCGGCCTGGGCTGATGGCATCGGTGATTTCCAGCAGAGCTGGAGCGGCAAGGCACTGTCGTTGCAGCGCTCGCTGGAGGTTTACACGCCCCTGGCGGACAACAGCATGATGGGCACCCACAACAGCTTCAACTCCTCTGTTTATGAGGCGTGCGATCTCAAGGTGGGGTGCCGCTACCAGGACCCGCAGCAAAAGCACTCGATCTACGACCAGTTGCGCATGGGGGCACGATTTATCGAGATGGATGCGCACTGGACCACCAAGATGGAAAGCCTGATCAGCTACCCCAAGCGCTTGCTGCTGTGCCATAACGGCGGCAAGGGGGTGTGCAGTGTCAACGACAAATACCTGACCGAGGGCCTGGATGAGCTGAAGAATTGGCTCAACAGCAGTGACAGCGATAACCAGGTGGTGATTCTCTATATTGAGGATCATATGAATGGGCACCATCAGGATGCCTATAACCAGGTCAACCAGCGCATAGGCAACTGGGTCTACACCAGCAATGGCTGCGCGGCGATACCGGCTAGCCTGACCAAGGCCCAGGTGATGGCGGCGGGCAAGAAGGTGCTGATCTTCAGCGGCAAGAGCTGCAGCAGCAACGGATCTTGGGCCAATATGGTCTACACCGGCCTGGGTGATGTTGGCCGTGTGTGGGAAGACAGGACCATTGTGGGCTCCTTGAACAGCTATGTCAGCGGCGGCAGTGTGGATCACCTCAATGCCAGCGAAGTGAGCACGGCACTACGGGAGGGGGCCAATATCGTGGCGCTGGACAATATGGTGACCACCGATGGCCGCTTGGCCGCGGGCGTGTGGAGCTGGTCGGAGGGCGAGCCCAATAACAACGGCGGCAACCAGGATTGCGCGGTGCAATTTGGCAGTGGCCGCTGGGATGACCGTGCCTGCAGCAACAGCTTGCCCTATGCCTGCCAGAACAGCACCGCCGGTTGGGTGGTGACCCGCGCCGCAGGCGCATTTGCTGGGGGTCAGGCTGCCTGTCAGGTCGAATATGGCAGTGGCGCCAATTTCCGGGTGCCTGCCAATGCGCTGGACAACCAGAAGCTGAAGCTTGCCAGGGTGGCTGCGGGCCATGAGGCAGTGTGGCTCAACCATGACGACCAGGTGGACGAAGGCGACTGGCGGGTCAATGGCCTCAGTGGCTCCAACCCGGCGGGCCTGGGCAGCGAAGTGCTAGTTGCGGCAGGCGGCCTGACGCTGCGGGCCAATCAATCCATCAGTACCCGTCGGCGCCAATTGGTGATGCAGGGCGATGGTAATCTGGTGTTGTATCGTCTGGATCGTGGCGTAGTGGTGGGCGATGCGCTGTGGGCCAGCTCAACCCAGGGCAGCGGCAACTATGCCGTGTTCCAGCACGACGGCAACCTGGTTGTGTACAGCAGCGCCAACAAGGCCAAATGGGATAGCAGTACCCACGGCAGTGGTACGCGGCTGGCGTTGCAGTCCGACGGCAACCTGGTGATCTATGACGGCGCTGGCAGGGCCAAGTGGGATAGCAAAACCAACCGCTGACCGCGTGGTGCAGCGACAGCCCCTGTCTTTCTGGCAGGGGCTGTTTTTTTGACTGCGGATTATTGGCCAGTGCTGCGACAGCTATCGGCCGCCGCTGACCTCGATAAAACTGCCGGTGGTGTAGGAGGCAGCGTCGGATAGCAGCCAGAGTATGGCCTCGGCCACCTCAGTGGCCTGGCCGCCACGCTGCATGGGGATTTGCGGGGTGAGCCGGTCCACCCGGCCTGGCTCGCCGCCATCAGCATGCATGTCGGTATAGATAAAACCAGGGCGCACGGCATTGACCCGTATGCCCTCGGCGGCGACCTCGCGTGCCAGGCCTAATGTCAGGGTGTCGATTGCCCCCTTGCTGGCTGCGTAGTCTATGTATTCGTTGGCCGAACCCAAGCGGGCTGCTGCCGACGATACATTGACGATGGCGCCACCCTTGCCACCGTGGCGAGTGGACAGGCGTTTGACTGCCTCCCGCGCGCACAACAGGCTGCCGATGACATTGGTGGCAAAGACCCGCTGCAGGCGGTCAGCCCCCATCTGCTCCAGCCGCATCTGGGTTTCCAGCCTGGCGGCGTTGTTGACCAGGCCGCGCAAGGGCCCCAGCGTTTGTTCTGCCTGCTGGAACAGACGCAGCACATCGGCCTCTTGTTCGATATCGGCCTGGATGGCTTGTGCCTCGCCCCCTGCTGCGCGTATCTGCGCAACAAGCGCTTCGGCCGCTGCCTGCTGGCGCAGGTAGTTCACCGCTACGGCGTAGCCGTGGCGAGCGGCCAGCAGGGCGGTGGCTGCGCCTATGCCCCGGCTGGCGCCGGTGATGATGACGGTTTCGCCCATGCGTTTCCTTGCTGTCAGTGCAGGCATGAAAAACGGCCCCGCAGGGCCGTTGGTCTTGGCTGTATCAGGCCAGCTTATCCACGCCGCCCATATAGGGGCGCAGCACCTGCGGTATGGTTACCGTGCCGTCGGCGTTCTGGTAGTTCTCCAGCACGGCAACCAGGGTACGGCCTACTGCCAGACCCGAGCCGTTGAGGGTATGCACGAGCTCGTTCTTGCCCGCTTCGTTCTTGACGCGGGTCTGCATGCGGCGCGCCTGAAAGGCTTCGCAGTTCGACACCGAGCTGATCTCGCGATAGGTGTTCTGAGCCGGCAGCCAGACTTCCAGATCGTAGGTCTTGGTGGCGCCAAAACCCATGTCACCGGTACACAGGGTGACGACGCGGTAGGGTAACTCGAGCTTTTGCAGGATAGCCTCGGCATGGCCGCGCATCTGCTCCAGCGCCTGGTACGACTGCTCGGGCGCCACGATCTGTACCATCTCCACCTTGTCGAACTGATGCTGGCGGATCAGGCCACGGGTATCGCGGCCGTAGCTGCCGGCTTCCGAACGGAAGCAAGGCGAGTGGGCAGTGAGCCTGATGGGCAGTTCATCGGCCTTCAGCACGCTGTCGCGCACGGTATTGGTCAGCGAAATCTCCGAGGTCGAGATCAGGTACTGAGTCTGGCCGTCTTCGCCACCACGCTCAACGCGGAACATATCGTCGGCAAACTTGGGCAGCTGGCCGGTGCCAAACAGGACTTCCGGATTGACGATGTAGGGGGTGTAGACCTCGGTATAGCCATGCGCTTCGGTCTGGGTGTCGATCATGAACTGCGCCAGCGCACGGTGCAGCTTGGCGATCTGGCCCTTGAGCACGGTAAATCGTGCCCCCGACAGCTTGGCGCCGGTCTCGAAATCCAGGCCCAGCGGCGTACCGATATCCACATGGTCTTTGACTTCAAAGTCAAAGGCACGCGGGGTGCCCCAGCGCAGCAGCTCCACGTTGCCGCTTTCATCCTTACCCACAGGTACCGACTCGTGCGGCAGGTTGGGGATGTGCAGCAACATGTCGTTGAGCTTGTCCTGCAGCGCCGCCAGGCTTTGCTCGGCCGCTTTCAGCTCGTCGCCCAGATTGGCCACGCTGGCCATGATGGGGGCGACATCCTCGCCGCGCGACTTGGCTTGGCCTATGGCCTTCGATTTGGCATTGCGCTCGGCCTGCAGGTCTTGGGTGCGGGTCTGCAGGGCCTTGCGCTCGTGTTCCAGGGCAGCAAAGGCGGCGGTATCGAGCGCGAAGCCGCGCTGGGCCAGGCGTGCTGCGACGCCGTCGAGATCGTTACGGAGTTGTTGTATGTCTAGCATGACGAGCCTGTTCTGTATTCGGTATGCACTAAACGGCAAATAGCGGGTTTGGGGCGGATTCTAACCGCCAGCGCGCCGGGCATGAATGATTTTCAACGCTTTACATGGCCGGACGGCCAGAAAGACAGGACAGCGTGGCATCTGGCATACGCCAGGCGCTTACACGCCGTCCTTGCTAGATCGCGCCGCTTGATCGAGCTGGCGCAGGTGTGCCAGCTTCTCACTGATCTTGGCTTCCAGGCCCCGCGCCACGGGCTGATACCAACCGGGTTCGGCCATGCCGTCCGGCAGGTAGCGCTCGCCTGCGGCGTAGCCATCATCCTCGTTGTGGGCGTAGCGGTACTCGGCACCGTAGCCCAGTTGCTTCATCAGCTTGGTCGGCGCATTGCGCAGGTGTTCCGGCACGGGCTGTGATTGATCCTTGCCCACAAAGGCGCGGGCGGCCTTATAGGCCATGTAGCCGGCGTTGCTCTTGGGGGCCACGGCCAGGTAGATCACCGCCTGGGCGAGCGCCAGCTCACCCTCGGGCGAACCGAGTCGCTCATAGGTGTCTGCTGCCTGCAGGGTGATCTGTGCTGCGCGTGGATCGGCCAAGCCGATGTCCTCCCATGCCATGCGTATGATGCGGCGGGCCAGGTAGCGTGGGTCGGTGCCGCCATCCAGCATGCGGCAGAACCAGTACAGGGCACCGTCCGGGTTCGAGCCCCGCACCGATTTGTGCAGTGCGGAGATCTGATCGTAAAAAGCATCGCCGCCTTTGTCAAAGCGTCGTGTGTTCAGGCTCAGGGCATTCTGCAGAAACTCGCCGTCGATCTGGCTGACACCCGCTGTGCTGGCCGCCGTATCGGTCTGCTCCAACAGATTGAGCAGTCGGCGTGCGTCACCGTCGGCGTAGCCCACCAGCGTAGCCAGCGCAGTGTCGTCAAACTGCAGATGGCCAAGCGACTTGCTTTGCGCACGTGCCACCAGTAGACGCAATTCGGCTTCGGTCAGGGCTTTTAGTACATAAACCTGAGCGCGTGACAGCAGGGCCGAATTGACCTCGAACGAGGGATTCTCGGTAGTGGCGCCGATAAAGGTGATCAGGCCGGACTCTACAAACGGGAGGAAAGCATCTTGCTGGCTTTTGTTGAAGCGATGGACTTCATCGACAAACAAGATGGTGGGCCGGCCACGTTGCAGGTAGCGCTCGGCCTCGTCCATGGCCGCCCGTATGTCCTTTACCCCGGAGAAAACCGCCGACAGCGGAATGAATTCGGCGTCAAAACCCGAGGCCATCAACCTTGCCAAGGTGGTTTTCCCTACCCCTGGCGGGCCCCACAGGATCATGGAGTGTGGCTTGCCTGCCTCAAATGCGAGCCGCAGCGGCTTGCCGGCGCCCAGCAGATGGGTCTGGCCTATCACCTCTGCCAGGGTGGCTGGCCGTAAGGATTCGGCGAGGGGAGGGCGCGGGGTCTGGGTAAACAGGTCTGACATGGGTGCTGCTTGGTTTCCTGATGAGGTAGGGGCCGGTTCGAAACGCGATCTGCCGTGTTTAGCCGGGCGCTATGGCCTCAACCAGCTATCGACATCGTCTGCGCTCGCCACCAGCACTTTCTGGTGTCGTGGCGGTTGCGCGAGGCCATGCCGGGTTTGATCAATCAGCCGCCACCACATCGGCGCCCTTGGGCGGCACGAAGTTGAAGCGGCTGGCGTCCAGCTTGGGGTTACGGCTGATATTGCTGAAGCGTATCAGGGTAGTCTGGCCAAAGCTGTCAGCCAGCTCCATGGCCATGGGTTGGGCATCCTTGAAGCCCATGCGTACCTTCTCGAAGCCGCTGTCGCGGTTCTTGGGCGTGGCTTCTATCCATTCCAGCCCGTCGCGGCTACCCATATCGGTCAGCTTGTAGGATTTTTCGAGGTCGTTGCTGCCAGCCAGCAGGGCGGCCGGGCTGTCGCCCAGGGCTTGGTCCAGGCGTTTGCGGGTAACCTGGTTGAGGTCGGGGTCGTAGATCCACAGCTGCTTGCCATCACCGACGACGCGCTGCTCATAAGGCTTGACGTAGTTCCAGTCAAAGCGACCAGGCCGCTGGATGGCCATGGTGCCGCTGGCTTGCTGCTGCTTGCCGCTTTTCTGGCTGACAGTTTGCTGGAAGCTGGCGGTAAAGGCCTGGGTCTGGGACAAAAAGCCCTTGAGCTGTTCCAGGCCACCGGCGAAGGCGGGCAGGGTCAGCAATAGCAGTAGTAAGGGGCGCATGGGTGGCCTGATGGCGAGCTGATAACAGGCTGCCAGTCTACCACGGGTGCCTGAACCGGCCTTGAATGCCCCTGTTGGCAGCGCTGCGCCGGAAAAGACAAAGCCCCGCACGAGGCGGGGCTT
The DNA here is from genome assembly GCF_030160395.1 of Chitinimonas prasina. Taxonomy (GTDB): domain Bacteria; phylum Pseudomonadota; class Gammaproteobacteria; order Burkholderiales; family Chitinimonadaceae; genus Chitinimonas; species Chitinimonas prasina. The sequence goes on along the minus strand of NZ_BSOG01000002.1, from coordinate 1,303,993 downwards.
GGCGCTACAGTAGGCGAAGGCTTACTGTTGAACGGTCGCGTAGATTTCGACTTCCACGCGGCGGTCAGGTGCGTAGCACTCAACCAGCTTCTTCTTGTTCTTCAGCACCTTCTTGCAATCTTCAGGCTGGGTAACCGGGCTGGATTCGCCCTTGCCTTCGGAGGTGATCATGCCTTCAGGAATACCCTTTTCAACCAGGTGGGCACGGGCGGCAGCAGCGCGCTCTTCCGACAGCTTCTGGTTGTATGCATCCTTGCCGATGCGGTCGGTGTGACCCACGACGTTGATGCGGGTCTTGCTGGCATCGTACTTGCGCTCAAGCAGCACGCCGGCAACAGCGTCCAGTGCCTGCTTGCCTTCGTCCTTCAGGGTGGCCTTGTTCAGATCGAACAGGGCGGCGGCGTTCAGGGTCAGGCTTTCCATCTTCACCGGCACGGCGGGCTTGGGGGCCTCAACCACAGGTGCTACGGGTGCCGGAGCCGGGGCGACCACTTCCTTCTTGGGCATCAGATCGGCATCGCACTCTTCGATGGCCTTGTCCTTGCTCCAGGAGCTGGTGCGCCAGCACTCGCCATAGTTGTTCTTTACAACGGCGGCACGCGGGTCGGTGGCATAGCCATCCTTGCCAGCGTAAGCCGAAACGGCGATTGCGCTCATGGCGAGGGCGACCAGGGTACGCTTCATCTTCTGCATAGTTATTCTCCGTTAAGACAGGATGGAATTTAGCGACGGTCATACGAACCGAACCGACGTCGGGGCCGAGTTTACTTGACGCTGCAAGCGCGCCGCAATCAGGAGAATATGACAATTGACGCCAAATTGGAGACGGATAGCTGCGCGTGGTAAAATTTTCGCTTAATTCGCCCGCCCTAGACGCCCAAAAATGACCGATTTGCAACAATTTGCCAAAGAAACCATCCCGGTAAGCCTCGAAGAGGAAATGCGTCGCTCCTATCTCGACTACGCCATGAGCGTTATCGTGGGGCGGGCGTTGCCCGATGTGAGGGATGGCCTCAAGCCTGTACACCGCCGCGTGCTGTTCGCCATGCAGGAGGCCAACAACGTCTGGAACCGGCCTTATGTGAAGTGCGCCCGTATCGTCGGTGACGTCATGGGTAAGTATCACCCGCACGGCGATACGGCCATTTACGACACCCTGGTGCGTATGGCCCAGGACTTCTCGCTACGCTACACGCTGGTGGATGGCCAGGGTAATTTCGGCTCCATTGATGGCGACAACGCGGCGGCCATGCGTTACACCGAGTGCCGCATGGAGAAGATCTCGGTCGAACTGATGGCCGATATCGACAAGGAAACCGTCGACTTCGTCCCCAACTATGACGGCAAGGAGCTTGAGCCCTCGGTTCTGCCCACCCGTTTGCCCAACTTGCTGGTCAACGGCTCCACCGGTATTGCCGTGGGTATGGCCACCAATATCCCGCCGCATAACCTGGGCGAGGTGATCAACGGTGCGCTGGCGCTGCTGCGTAACAGCGACATGAGCATAGACGAGCTGATCGATCTGATCCCGGCACCGGATTTCCCCACCGCTGGCATTATTTACGGTATTGCCGGGGTGCGTGAAGGCTATCGCACCGGCCGTGGCCGTGTGGTGATGCGCGCCCGTACCCACATCGAGGAAGTCAGCCGCGACAAGCAGGCCATCATTGTCGACGAGCTGCCTTACCAGGTGAACAAGAAGACCCTGATCGAAAAGATTGCGGACCTGGTACGCAATAAGCAGATCGAGGGGATTTCCGACCTGCGCGATGAATCCGACAAATCGGGCATGCGTATCTATATCGAACTCAAGCGCAACGAGATGCCCGAGGTGGTGCTGAACCACCTCTACAAGCAGACCGAGCTGCAATCGAGCTTTGGCATGAATATGGTGGCCTTGGTCGATGGTCAGCCGCGCCTGCTGAACCTGAAGCAGATACTGGAAGCCTTCCTGCGCCACCGCCGTGAAGTGGTGACCCGCCGTACTGTGTACGAGCTGAAGAAGGCCCGCGAGCGTGCCCATACCCTGGAGGGCCTGGCTGTTGCGCTGTCCAATGTGGACGAGGTGATAGCACTGATCAAGGCCGCTGCTACGCCGCCAGAAGCCAAGGTTGCGCTGATGAGCCGCGAGTGGCGCTCCACTTTGGTGGAAGAACTGCTCTCCCGCGTTGCCAGCGACGAGGCAAGGCCAGAATGGCTGTCGGCCGAGTTTGGCCTGAAGGCCAATGGCTATCGCCTGTCCGAGGCCCAGGCCCAGGCCATCCTGGACATGCGCCTGCAGCGCCTGACTGGCCTGGAGCAGGACAAGCTGGAAGCCGAATACCGCGAGATCATGGAAAAGATCGTCGACCTGCTCGATATCCTGGCCAAGTCCGAACGGATTACCGACATCATTGCCAATGAGCTGACCGAGCTGAAGACCCAGTTTGGTGACGGCCGTAAGTCCGAGATCGTGCCGTTTGGCGAGGATATCAGCCTGGAAGACCTGATCACACCGCAAGAAATGGTAGTGACCCTGTCGCATACAGGCTACATGAAGGCCCAGCCGCTGGACGAATATCGCGCCCAGAAGCGCGGTGGCCGTGGCAAGCAGGCGACGGCGACCAAGGACGATGATTTCATCGATAACCTGTTCGTGGCCAATACCCACGACTATGTGTTGTGCTTCTCCTCGCTGGGCCGGGTTTACTGGCTCAAGGTCTACGAAGTGCCGCAAGGTGGCCGTGCCTCGCGCGGGCGCCCCATCGTCAACCTGCTGCCGCTACAGGATGGCGAGAAGATCAATGCCATCCTGCCGGTGAAGGCCTTTACCGACGACCATTACGTGTTCATGGCTACCCAGTGCGGTACCGTGAAGAAGACACCGCTGTCGGCCTTCTCCAACCCGCGCAAGCTGGGCATCATTGCCGTCAACCTCGACGAGGGTGATCAGCTGGTTGGGGTGGCCATTACCTCGGGCAGCCATCAGGTCATGCTGTTCTCCGATGGCGGCAAGGCCGTGCGTTTCGACGAGGATGATGTACGCCCGATGGGCCGTGATACCCGTGGTGTGCGTGGCATGTCGCTGGCGGAGGATCAGAAGGTGATCTCCCTGCTGGTGGCCGATTCGGAAGACTGGCAAGTGCTGACAGCCAGCGACGGCGGCTATGGCAAGCGCACGGCGATTGCCGAGTTCCGCCATACCAGCCGTGGTACCCAGGGTGTGATCGCCATGGACCTGACCGAAAAAACCGGCTTCAAGCTGGTGGCGGCCAGCCTGGTTACCGAGACCGACGGCCTGATGCTGATTACCACTGGCGGCGTGCTGATACGCACCTCGGTGGCCGAAGTACGCGAGACCGGCCGCAGCGCCCAAGGTGTGCGCCTGATCAATCTGGACGAGGGCGAGAAGCTCTCGGGCATTGAAAAAGTAGTAGAAACAGAAGAAGAAGCCGAAGAAGAAGGCATGGAGGATCTGGGTACAGACGTGGGTGGCGAAACCGCTGCCGGCGACGAGGCCTGATCTTGTAATCGGGGTGCCGCGAGGGCGGGTGATGGCTATGCTTGATGCAAGGCCAGCCCGCCGTGCCCACCCTGTGGAGCTTTCTGATGCAAAACCTGCCCCTGCCGGTACTCAATCCGGCATTGTTCGAGGATGTGGCCAACTGGTTCTGCCAGATACCGCACTCGGCTACCATAGGCCTTGAATTCGTCATGGGCGAACGGGGCCATGCGACCTTGCGAGTGCCCTATAACACCGCTCTGGTGGGTAACCCGCGCTCGGGCGTATTGCACGGCGGGGTGATGACTTCGCTGATCGATACTACCAGTGCGCTGTCGGTGTTCTCCATGCTCAACGAGCGTGAAGCCATTGCCACCCTGGACTTGCGCATCGACTACCTGCGCGGCGCCACGCCGGGCCAGCCAGTGTACTGCACGGCCGAATGCTACCGCCTGGGCCGGCAGATCGCCTTTACCCGCGCTACGGCTTACCAGGAAGGCAACGACCAGCCCATCGCCCATGGTGTGGCAACGTTTATGCGTGAATCCAGCCAGGCCCAACTGGGCAGCAAGAAGGAAGGGGCCTGACCATGGTGCAACTGGAAATCCTGCATGCCGCCAAGGAAAGCGGTAACTACGACAGCATCATCGACCAGATACCCTATGCCAAGCTGCTGGGTGTGGTGATGCGTGAAGAAAACGGCCAGCCCTTGTTTGAATTGCCCTTCAGCGACCACAATATCGGCAATGTGCACCTGCCGGCACTGCATGGCGGCGCCATAGGCGGCTTTATGGAAAACGCCGCGCTGCTGCATCTGGTCTGGGCGCGCGAGTCGGCCGAAGTGCCACGCACCATTGATTTCTCGCTGGACTTCCTGCGCTCGGGCAAGGCCCAGAGCCTGTATGCCCGCTGCGATATCACCAAGCAGGGCAAGCGCGTTGCCAATGTGCGCATGACGGCCTGGCAGGAAGATGAAAGCAAGCCGGTAGCAGTAGCGCGTGCGCATTTTCTGTTGTCGTAGCGCTTGTGATGAAAGCCAGTCACTGGCGGGTGATGACGGACTGAATAGACCCCAGGGCGGCCTGATACCACAGGCTTGTCCCTGATGAAGTCCACGCCCGGGCCGTGGCGCCGAGACGGAAGCTCAGGTTGCACGGTGCGTGGAAGGTTCTCGGGGGTGGATGGGCGCTAGGCCGCTACCCCGCAAGGTGATGTGCTGTACCCGGGAATGACCGCTTCTGCGTGATGGAGGCCTTGTGCCACACCGCGATGAGGCCGGATTTCCTGGCCGTGTCCGATAGCCTGCCCGACGGTTAAACTCGCTTGCCTTTGGGTAGTCTGAATATGGTCCCCACTTTCTGGAGCATTCATGTCCCCTGTCTTCAATTTCAGCGCCGGTCCTGCCGTTTTGCCACGTGAAGTCCTGCTCGAAGTGCAGGGAGAGCTGCTCAGTTGGCACGGTAGCGGCATGTCGGTGATGGAGATGAGCCACCGAGGCAAGGAATTCATGCAGATCGCGGCCGAGGCCGAGGAAGACCTGCGTGCGGTCATGGGTATCCCCGCCAACTACAAGGTGCTGTTCCTGCAGGGCGGGGCCACCACCCAGTTCGCCATGGTGCCGATGAATCTGATACGTGGCCACGCCAGCATCGATTTTGTCGACACCGGCCATTGGTCCAAGCTGGCCATGAAGGAAGCACGCAAGTTCGGGGTGAGCACCCATGTGGTCGCCAGTGCCGAAGACCGTGGCTACTGCTACGTGCCGGCACAGGATGGCTGGCAGCGCGACCCGCAGGCCGCCTATCTGCACTACACCTCCAACGAGACCTTGGGCGGTGTGGAATTTCCCTTCATTCCTGATAGCGATGGTGTGCCGCTGGTCTGCGACATGTCGTCCAACTTCCTGTCGCGGCCGACTGATGTCAGCCGCTTCGGGCTGATCTATGGCGGTGCCCAGAAGAACATTGGCCCAGCCGGCCTGACCATCGTCATTGTGCGCGAAGACTTGCTGGGGCAGACCGTACCAGGCACCCCCACCATGTTTGATTACAAGATCCAGGCTGAGGGCGATTCGATGTACAACACGCCCCCCACCTTCGCCATCTATGTGGCGGGCCTGGTGTTCAAGTGGATGCAGCGCCAGGGCGGGCTCAAGGCCATAGAGCAGCGCAATATCGAAAAGGCGGCGCTACTGTACGAAACCATCGATACCTCGAATGGCTTCTACCACTGCCCGGTGGAAAAGGCCTATCGCTCACGCATGAATGTGCCGTTCAAGCTGGCAGAAGAACGGCTGGATGAGGACTTCATCAAGGAGGCACGCGCCCGCAACCTGCTGCAGCTCAAGGGCCATCGCTCGACCGGCGGCATGCGCGCCAGCATCTACAACGCCATGCCGCTGGAAGGCGTGAAAGCGCTGACGGCTTTCATGCAGGACTTTGCCCGGCATCACGGTTGAACGAGTGTAAGTCACCCCCAACAACAAAGCCGGCATTGCCGGCTTTGTTGTTGGGGGGCGTCGAGAGGACAGCTCCATAGGCTGTGATTCCTTGAACAGGTTCTCAGGCGAGATTGCGCGTAAACCGCTCCCGATAAGCCTGCGGTGCGACACCAAACTGGCGCATGAAGGCCCGACGCAGGGCTTGTTCGTCGCCGAAGCCACAGAGGGCCGCGATGGTCTTGATGGGCTGCGGGCTGGCTGCGAGCGCCTGGCTGGCGGCTTCCAGCCGCATGGCGGCGACAGCCTTGGCGGGGGAGAGGCCAACTTTTTCGCTGTAGTGGCGAGCGAAGCTGCGGGGGCTCATGCCGGCGCGGCGTGCCAGGCTGGGAACGCTCAGATCGGCCTGCAGATTGGCCGCCATCCAGCCATGCAGGTCGGCCAGGCGGCCATCCAGTGTCTGGATACGCAGCGGTGTGCTGAACTGCGATTGCCCACCGGGACGCTTGAGGAAAACCACCAGCCTTTGCGCCACCTGCATGGCGGCCTGATGGCCCAGGTCGGCTTCCAGCAAGGCCAGGGCCAGGTCTATGCCGGAGGACACGCCGGCCGCTGTCCAGAACTTGCCGTCCTGTACGAACAAGGCGTTCTCCTCCAGCCGTATGGTGGCATCCAGCTTGAGCAAGGCCTCGCCTGCCAGCCAATGGGTGGTTGCCCGGCGGCCCGAGAGCAAGCCGGTGGCGGCCAGCGTAAAGGCGCCGGTACAGGTGGAGCAGATGCGGCGTATCTGCGGGGCGTGCATACTGATCCAGTCGACCATGGCTTGCGGTGCAAACGGGACATAGCCCGCGCCGCCACCGGGCAATATCAAGGTGTCGACCTCGTCCAGCGAGATCTCGCTGATCGCGGTGGTATCCAGCCCCACCCCGGCCGATGTGGTGATGAGGCCACCTTTGAGCGAGGCGACGCTGATTCGGTAGGGCGGGGCATCGGGATGGATGCGATTGGGTTGCGACAGGACTTCCAGCGGGCCGGTGATGTCGAGCAGATTCATCCTGTCGCACAGCAGGAAGAGTATGTGGCGTGGCGGGCGTGGCATGCTGACGACTCCCGGAGGACAAGGCGGATTTCGCTGCGCTCAAGATTTTGAACAGGCTCTAAATTTCTACCATCTTGCCGCGAGCCTGCGTGGCATGAATGCCAATCTACCATCACTTTCTGCCAAACAGCTGGGCCAGGCTGCTGTGATGGTGCATTTGCGCTGCGCTGTCTCTTGGCGAGCCGGCGGCTTAGGCGCACATTGCAGCCATTCCAACGGGAGTCATACCATGTTCAATGGCACCGCCCGCCGGGTGCTGATCTGCGCCGGCATCATCGTCTCCCTCTCCATGGGCATACGCCATGGCTTTGGTTTCTTTCTGCAGCCCATCACCCAGGATTTTGGCTGGAACCGCGAGGTGTTTGCACTGGCGTTGGGTTTGCAGAACCTGGTCTGGGGGGCGGCCCAACCATTCACCGGCGCCCTGGCCGACCGCTATGGGGCCACGCGGGTGCTGGTGGTGGGCGCCTTGCTCTATGCCGCAGGGCTGGCCTTGATGACGGTATCGAGCAGTGGCTGGATGTTCTCTGGTTCTGCCGGTGTGTTGTTGGGGTTGGCTTTGTCGGGCTCGACCTATAGCATCGTCTTTGGGGTGATTGGTCGCGCCGTACCCGAGTCGCAGCGCTCGCAGGCCATGGGCATCGCCTCGGCTGCCGGTAGTTTTGGCCAGTTCATGATGGTGCCGGTGGAGCAGCAGCTGATCTCCGGCCTGGGCTGGATGCCGACCTTGCTGATCCTGTCGGCCATGTCGCTGCTGATCATCCCAGCCGCCAGGGGCTTGAAGGAAGTTGCGCCTGAGGCAGGGCATGGAACCGGGCAAAGCGTTTGGGCGGCCGCGCGGGAGGCTTTTCGCTACCCTAGTTTCCAGATGCTGATGGCAGGGTATTTTGTCTGTGGTTTCCAGGTGGTGTTCATCGGCGTGCATCTGCCGGCCTATCTGAAGGATTTTGGCCTGCCGGGGAGTGTGGCGGCGGTCGCGCTGGCCTTGATCGGCTTATTCAATGTGTTTGGCACCTATACCGCTGGCCAGTTGGGCGCGCGTTTCGGTAAAAAGTATCTGCTGTCGATGATCTATCTTGCGCGGGCGGTGGCTATCTCGGTGTTCCTGCTGGCGCCGCTGACGGCCTGGAGCGTCTGGCTATTTGCCGCCGTCATCGGTTTTCTGTGGCTCTCCACCGTACCGCTGACCAATGGCGTGATTGCCACCATCTTTGGCGTCAAGCACCTGGGGATGCTGTCTGGCTTTGTCTTCTTCTCGCACCAGATAGGCAGCTTCCTTGGTGTGTGGCTGGGAGGCTGGCTGTATGACCACACTGGCTCCTACAACGTGGTGTGGTACATCTCTATCGGCCTTGGCATCGGTGCGGCCCTGATCAACTGGCCCATACGCGAGCAGGCCATAGGCCGGCCGGCGGCCATGGCCGCCACATGAGACCCTGGATGCGCTGGTGCCTGGTGGCGGCCGCACTGGCGGCGGTGTTTGCCGCCTATATCCGGCCCGAATCCCAGGTGGTGCTAGCCAATCTATGGGCCATGTGCGGTTTTTGAGCCTATGGCTGGTGCGAAACTCGGCAATGTCTTATAGGCCCAGCTGGCATAAAGCAGCACTGCCAAGCCATGCTATGCTCATCCGTCCCGCACCACCCTATGCCTGGTGCGCTTTCGCCAAGGTGCAGCATGTCTGATGAACAACTCAAATCCCACCGCGACGCCATCGATGCACTCGATACCCGCATTCTTGAACTGCTGAACGAGCGCGCCAGCCATGCCCGCGCCATAGGCGAGATCAAGGGGGGCGGGCTGGTCTACCGGCCCGAGCGCGAGGCGCAGGTGCTGTCGCGCATCAAGGCGACCAATCGGGGGCCGCTGCCGGACGAATCGGTCGCCAAGCTGTTCCGCGAGATCATGTCGGCCTGCCTCAGCATAGAGCGGCCGCTGACCATCGCCTATCTGGGCCCCGAGGGTACGTTCAGCCAGTCTGCCGCCATCAAGCATTTTGGCCATGCTGCCGTTACCCAGGCCTGTGCCAGCATAGACGAAGCATTCCGGGTGGTAGAGGCGCGCAGTGCCGACTATGTGGTGGCGCCGGTCGAAAACTCCACCGAGGGGGCCGTGGGCCGTACCCTGGATCTGATGGTGAACACCCCCTTGCAGGTCTGTGGGGAGGTGGTGCTACGCATCCACCACCACCTCTTGCGCAAGGACCCCAGCTTTGACGGCATACGCCGGGTTTATTCGCATGCCCAATCGCTGGCCCAATGCCATGAGTGGCTGAACAAGAACCTGCCCGCCGAGGTGGAACGTATCTCGGTGTCATCCAACGCCGAAGCCGCGCGCCTGGCCAGTCTGGATACCCAATGTGCCGCCATTGCCGGCGACGCTGCAGCGGAGAAGTTCGGCATGCTCAAGCTGGCCGAGAATATCGAAGACGAGCCCAATAACACTACCCGCTTCCTGGTGCTGGGTTACCACCACACGACGGCCAGTGGTCGCGACAAGACCAGCCTGGTGATGTCCGCCCAGAACAAGCCTGGCGCGGTCCACCAATTGCTGAGCCCCTTGGCCGAGCATGGCGTCTCCATGACCAAGTTCGAATCGCGCCCCTCGCGTACCGGCTTGTGGGAATACGTCTTCTTTGTCGACATCGAAGGCCATACCGGTGAGGCGCGGGTGCAGCAGACGCTGGATGCCTTACGTGAACGCGCGGCCTTCGTGAAGGTGCTGGGTGCCTACCCGGTGGCGGTGCTCTGATATCAAGTACAGGCGGCAGGGGATAGCGGCCTCTGCCTCATCTACGCCGCCGGCACGGATGGCTGGCTGCACTGCGTGGTAGTGGCTAGCGCGGCAGACTATAGGCTTGGTACACACAGGTGGCCCACACGCTGCGGCAATATTGGGCTGGTCAAAATGGCGGCGCCACCGAGGCAGCCGTCATATCCCGTATTGCCGGCTGGTCTGCAGATGAGCCTCATGGATGCAGGTTTTCAAGGTGGCGGCAGGTGCGCCCGCCACGGTTCCTAATAGACAGAGAGTCATGAAATGAAGTCGGTTTGCGTATTCTGTGGTTCATCGTTCGGCAAGCGGCCTGCCTATCGTGAGGCGGCCGGCCTGCTGGGGCAGACATTGGCCGAGCAGGATCTGACGCTGGTATGGGGTGGGGGCCGAGTCGGCCTGATGGGTACTGTTGCCGATGCCGTATTGGCCGCAGGCGGCGAGACGGTGGGGGTGATACCGGGCTTTATGGTGGCCAAGGAGCTGGCGCACCCGGATTCCACCGAGCTGATAGAAGTCGACAGCATGCATACCCGTAAGGCGCTGATGGCCGAGCGCTCCGATGGCTTTGTCGCCCTGCCGGGGGGTTTTGGTACGCTGGACGAGATGTTCGAGATACTGACCTGGGCGCAGTTGCATATCCATGGCAAGCCCGTGGGCTTGCTCAACGTGGCGGCCTACTTCGACCCACTGCTGGCCTGGATACACCACGCTGAGCAGGAGGGTTTTATCAAGCCCGGCCACCTAGCCTTGTTCCATGTTGCAGACAACCCGGCCGAGCTGTTGGACAAGATGCGGCAGCATCAGGCACCCGAGGGTGACTGGGCGGCCAAGGTGTCGCTGGCGCAAAGTTGAGCCATGCAGCCGGATCTGGCGGCACGCCTGCTTGCCCTGGTGGTGGCTAGCCCATGGCTGATGGCGGCCTTGCGCGCCGCACGTACGCTGGAGCTGCCCGATTGGTGCCTGGCGGCCGGGGTGGTGCGCAATATGGTCTGGGACGCGGCACATGGCCGCACGCCGCAACCCTGGCCTGAGTCCGATGTGGACCTGGTTTACTTCGATGCCACGGTCACCGATACAGCACATGATGCCGGCCTGCAGGCTCGGCTGACCGGGCTCGTGCCGTCGCTGGTGTGGGAGGTTAGCAACCAAGCGCAGGTGCATTGCTGGTTCGAGCGTTATTTTGGCCACCCGACGGCACCCATCACCAGTCTGGCGGAGGGCATCGCGAGCTGGCCGGAGACGGCGACGGCAGTCGGTGTCTGGCTTGATCATGCCGACCAGCTGCAGCTTGTCGCCCCCCTGGGTCTGGAGGATTTGTTCGGCCTGCTGGTGCGGCGCAACCCGGCACATGTCAGTATCGCAACCTATCGCCAGCGGATTGCCGACAAGCGTTATGCCGCACGCTGGCCCCTGCTCACTATCCTGCACGAGTAGTCTGCCGAGAGCCTTATGTCATCCAGCCCGCTAGCTCCCCAACATGTCCGTGACCTTGCACCTTATCAGGGCGGCAAACCCATCGCTGATCTGGCACGAGAACTGAATCTGGACCCGGCCAGCATCATCAAGCTGGCATCCAACGAGAATCCGCAAGGCCTCAGCTCCAAGGCGCGCGAGGCCATGCTGTTGGCCATGGATGGCCTGACGCGCTACCCAGACGACAATGGCTATGCGCTCAAGGCCGCCATTGCCCGGCGTTTTGCCGTGCAGCCGTCGCAGATCGTACTGGGAAACGGCTCCAACGATATCCTGGAACTCGCTGCCCGCATCTTCGTGACACCGGCGGACACGGTGGTCTATTCGCAGTATGCGTTCGCCTACTACAGACTGGCGACCCAGGCCGCCGGTGCGAGAGGCCTGGAAGTTCGGGCCGTGGAGTATGGCCATGACCTGGGAGCCATGCTGGCGGCCATCCAGCCCGATACCAAGCTGGTGTTCATCGCCAACCCCAACAATCCCACCGGCACGCTGTGCCGGCCAGGCGATGTGCTGGAGTTTCTGGAAAGCTGCCCGCCGCAGGTGCTGGTGGTGCTGGATGAGGCGTATGTCGAGTTTTTACCGCCAGAGAAGCGCAGCGATACCCTGGCGCTGTTGCAGCGTTTTCCGAATCTGCTGGTTTGCAGGACGCTTTCCAAGGCCTATGGCTTGGCAGGGTTGCGTATCGGTTTTGGTATCGCCAGCCCAGCCGTGGCCGAGCTGCTGAACCGGGTGCGCCGCCCATTCAACGTCAACGCCCTTGCCCAAGCAGCGGCTGTCGCTGCACTGGACGATGCCGAATTCCTGCGAGAGACCATCCGCATCAACACCGCTGGCATGCAACAGCTGACCGAGGCATTCATCCGGCTCGGCATCCCCTTTATACCCAGCCACGCCAACTTCATCACCTTCCACGTCGGCGACGGGGCCTTGTTGAACCAGTACATGCTGGAACAAGGGGTCATCATTCGGCCGCTGACGAACTATGGTATGAGAGACAGCCTGCGCGTTTCCATCGGCCTGCCTGAAGAGAACGCGCGTTTTATTGCCGTGCTGGAAGCAGCGCTGGGGGGCTAGACCTACTGGCGCGGGAGACTGGCAGATGGTTTTTGCGCTCTGTTTCGATACCAATACCCTGCATTGCTTTATGAGTGAGCGCCTGGCGGCGGACTATTGCCGCCAGCATGGCGGTGACTGGCAGCTGTGCGATGAGCAGGGCAGGGCGGTGTATCCGCCGGGTTTTGCCCCAAGGGCGCAAATGGGTTTGCTGGCGGCGCATCTGTGGCTGGCAGAGGCCCCTTACGCCGAGGGCGTGCTGCCGTATGGGTTTGATCCATCCCCTAGCGGCGGGCTGGGGCAGAACTAGGCGGCCGTCTACAGCAGTGCTACGCGGCTTGGCGGGCGCAAGGGCGATGGCAGGCCAAAGGCTTATCGGCTGGGCCCCGCCACCAGGCGTATCCGCGCTGCTGCCGACGTCGGTAGCCACAGGCTCTGGCCGCTGCCGAAGTGAACCAGTCTGGCCTCGTACTCATTGCGCGCATTCTGCCGCAAGTCGGCGCTCCAGTACGGGAAGCGGCCGGTATGCGGGAAGAAGCCGGTAGCGATGCGTGGATTGCCGATAAAGCCGGTATCGAGCAGCAATCCCTGCAGTTCTGCCGCGCTGGGCAGGCGCCAGTCGCTGCGCTGGCACCAGCGCTCACGCCTGGCCTGGGCAATCAGATCGCTACTATCGCAGGGGATGACCTGCAGCCTGGTATTGATGCAGCTGCCGGACTTGGCCTTGCCGGTGCCACTGGCGGCATCGAACCAGGAGTAGGTGGCGGCATCCAGATGGGTGCCTTCGTTGTCGGTCTTGTTCTCCCATACCAAGCCTGTCTGCTTGTCCACAATACAGGCCCAGGGGCCGAGATGGGGCGGCAGCGTCGTACCTTGGGACGTCAGTTTCTGGTAGCGGGATTCGTCGGCAGCGGCGGCCGTGCAGGCCAACCAGGCCAGGAGCGGGAGCAGGCGTTGCATGGCGGGCCTCAATCGAAGCGCAATCGCAAGGGCCGCAGGTGATAGCTATGGCGGATCTGGGCGTGGTCGAACACGGCCACCCACAGGTAGAGCCCATCCACCAGATCGAGATCGAACGGCGAGGCTGATTGGATGCCGCGGGCGGCCTCCAGCGTCCACCGGCCTTGCTGCCACTGCGCTGCAGCCTGCACATCGCCCCTGTCGCCTTCGAACACGGTCTTCCACAGTACCGAAGGCATTAGGGTGCCGACGGGGTAGTGATCGTCCTTGCTGTCATAGGGCATGGATTCATACCAGGACATACCCCAGTACACGCTTGGATCGTTTGCTTTGGCCTGCTGGAAGCGCGTCAGCAGGGCGGGATCTCGCGGCAGGCGCTTGGGGCGGATGTTGCCCTCGCCCGGCCAGGCCCAGTTCTCGGTGTAACCGCCGGCTTGCAGCGGGTCGGATTTGTAGCCAGCGGTGTAGCGGGTATCGCCGGGAACCACTGGGTAGGGCGAGCCGAAATGGCTGTCGTCCAGCTGGTTGAAGCCGTGGGTGCGGACGGCTTTCCAGTGCCATACATCGATCAGGCCGCCACCTTGGGCTGCGTGATAGCCCCTGCCCGTCGCATGTGGTGGCGCCCGGTGTACCGGTTGGTGGCCCAACTGCATGCTGCCGCTGCCTGCCGCTGCGGCATCGTTGGCAAACATGATGGCCAGCTTGTCTTCGTAGTACAGGGTTTCATCGTGCTGGTTCAGGCCGCGCTGCTTGATCTGCCAGCCTGTGGGTGTCTTGATCAAGGGCAGGTGCTGCAGGCTGGGGGTGGGGTCGGGCCAGCTGAATCGGAAGTACATGACTTCTCCCTGCCTGAGTGCCTGCACTGTCACCGGTATGGCGGCCTGTTCGCGGCCTACGCCCAGTGTTTCGACGGTGCGGGCGGCTGCCTGTTGCCAGGCGGCTTCGGTGCTTGCGCCATCGACGGTGATGGTCTCGGACAAGGCGATGCTGCCGACAGGCAGCACGGCAGTGGTGGCCTGCTGCCAAGTGGGCCGCAACAGCCAGGTAGCGGTGCCGATGCCAAGTATCGCCAGCAGCGTGACGACGCAGGCCTGCCATGTCAGCCGTGGCAGAACAATGGCGCGTAGCTGTGTCCAGGGCGTCCAGCCGGCCTGCATGACCATATGCAGGATGAAGCAGGCCAGCAAGGTGAAGGCCAGCCAGCGATGGGCCCATAGTAGCCAGCCGCCCGCCGCTGCGCTGCCCGCCAGATAGATTGCCAGCCCTAGCAGCAGCAAGGCCAGCAGCAGCCAGCGCAGGGCCTGGATCAATCCACGGTTGTAGGGGGCCATCCGACCCGCCGTGCTGTATGGGCGAGCTGCGCGGTTCAGCCACAGGTGGGTGCCATAGGCACTGGCCAGTACCAGCCAGCAGCAGGCGAGCAGCAGGTGCAGGCCATAAACATCACCTTGCGGCAGCCAATGAGCAATACCCGGGAGCAGGTCGTCCAGGCGGCTGCTGATATGGATGCGCGCGCCGCTGGCCAGGCTGGCGAACAGCAAGGGCAGTGCCAGCCAGTGCAGGATGACGATGCGGGTAAGGGGTTTGTGCAGGGGCATGGCGGTTAAGGGGAAAGGCCCGCAATGCGTCAGCATGCGGGCCGTTAGGTCGAATAGCGTTACCGCTAGGCTAGGGGTTTAGCGCGTGGTGGGTACGGTGAAGTTCAGCAAAAGCTGCGCGGCATTGCCACTTTCGCGCGAACTGAAATCCACCCCATTGCTGCTACCACCGCTGGACAGGACCACCCCGTGGTTGACCATGCTGCCATTGAGCCAGCCTTGCACCATGGCCACGCCAGCGGCATTGAGGGTAATGCTGGCGCTGCCGTTGCTGGATGGCACCACGCTGCCTATCAGCGTACCGCCCGAGGTCTGGGCATAGGTTGCGGTAGTTTCGCTCCAGCTGCTGTTCATGGCATGGAGGTTGTAGCTGCCACTGGATGGATCGACCACGTTGAGCTTGATCGAGGCGCTCTGCACTGTTGCGCCGGCGGGGACGCTGGTCAGCCCCCAGCCCAGCAGGGCGCGCAACTGCTTGCCGGCGTCGTCGCCATCGGCTAGCACGGTGTTGCCATTTTGCAGGGTGCCGCTGCTGGAGACGGTTACGTCGCGGGTGGCGCTCAGGCTGATGCTCTGGCCGGGCACGCTGGTGCTTTCGTTCAGCTCGGTCAGGTTGTTGGCGGCCCGCTTGAGGCTGAAGACATTGCCGACGGCGGCCGAGTCCCACAGGCTCCAGCCGGTTGGCAGGGCCAGTGGGTCGGCATCGCGGCCCCCTTTGCTCAGCGTGCTGGTGCTAGGCTCGCTGGATAGGTACACCGTACGGATATCGACATTGCTTGCTGTCGCCTGTATCACGTTCAGGTGGGCAAAGCTGCCCTGATCGACTATCCAGGGTGAGCTGCGGTCTGCCGTGCGCACTGGTGCGCCCCAGGCGCCCTCGCCGATATAGACTGTGCCGGCGCTGACCTCCTGGTAATCGCTGCCGTTGGGCCTTACCGGCTTGGTGTACTTGGCGATATGGGTGTCGGACTCATTGACCAGATTCATGCGGTAGTCGTAGAAGACCTGTGCCCAATCCAGTGCGATCTGGTGCACTGCTGGCTTGGACGAGCTGCGCGGGAACATGGGCTTGTGATACTGAGCCAAGCGCCATTGGGCGCTCGTGCCATTGGCCGGCAGGTCGCCGTTCAGCCAGTTGCGCTGGGCCGTACGATCATTGGCCTGGCTGGAGCCGAACTCGGTGTTGAGGGTATAGATACGCAACAGGTTGCCGACATTGAGCGCATAGTAGCTGTCGCGCAGCGAGCAACTGCCGTTGCGATCGGCATCTACGCCAAACACCGAACACATGAAATTCATGTCCGATGCCTCGTGGTTGCCCACCGTGGGGATGAGCGGATAGGCTTGCTTGTAAGCCACGCCGTTGATGGTTGTCGGGGTGTAGGTCAGCAGCCAGTCGGTGAGCCAGGTATCCATCTCGCTGGCGCTATGGTTATCGGTGTAGTCGCCACTGAACATGACAAAGTGAGGCCGGACTTTCTGCACCAGCCGGTTGCCCTGCTGGCGTTGGCTGCGGTTGGTACGTGAATCGCCGCCCGCAATGAAGGTAAGCCCTTGCGGTGCGCTGGGGGCCGTGCGGAAGAAGTAGGGTTCGGTGCAGCCGGTGCTATCGCAGGCGCGGAAATAGTACTCGGTATTGGCGGTCAGGCCGGTGAGTCGGACAAAGTAGTTGTCCAGGCTACTCTTGAAGGTGCGTTTGATGGCAGTGGCGCTGTTTTGCCAACTGCTTTCCGTGGTGCTGCTACCGTACTTGACGTATTGGCCGCTGGAGCCGGCCGAGCCACTGCGCGAAAAGCCGATGATGGCTTCGCTGCTTGGGTTGGCTTCCCACACGATACGCACATTCTTGACGGCTGCTTCTGCCTGGCTGGCCAGTGCGAGTCCAAGGCACAGCAAGCCAATTCTCCTATACACCTTCATTTCCGCCTCCTTTATGGGTTTTGATGCTGTCTTCAGACTGAAGGGGACTGCCATCAACTACGCTTGCGCCTTGATACGGTACGGCTGGGATATCTCTCGCTAGCGATCCGGCCGACAGGGCATCGCTGTCTTACGCGCGCCGTGTCTGGCTTTGGCAATTCTGCTTTCGGGCAAGTCCACTGAGGTCGCTGGAATGTAGTAGGGAAATATGACGAATAAAAGTCGGTGTTGCCAAAGTGGCGTGCAGATGCCGATTTGTTGTACCGCTGACGCATGTCTGCGCGCCGGCCTGGTGCCCATCGGTATGCCTGGCGGTGGTGCTGGATGGTGCCTGCCGACATCCCGGATTGGACAAGGGCTACGAATGGGTATCGATTTTCACTGCGTGCGGCGACGGAGGCCCATGTTGCAGGGAGGGAACCTCTCTGAAACCCTAAGTACTATCAATCACTGGCACGACTAGCCAGGGTCGCTACGCTTGGTTTTGCTGGCGGCGCTTAGTCTTTGTGCTTTTCCAGCGTTCTATTGGCCATCACCAGATCCTGCCAGGCTTTGTACTTGTCGGACATATTGCGCAGCAGATAGGCAGGGTGATAGCTCACCACCACCGGGGTGCCACGGTAGTCATGCAGCTTGCCGCGCAGGCTGGCAATGCTGGCCTCGCGGCCCAGCAGGGTCTGCACAGCGAAGCGGCCGACGGCAAAGATGACCTTGGGCTTGATCAGTTCAACCTGGCGGTGCAGAAAGGGTGCACACAGGGCCAGTTCGTCCGGGTGGGGGTTGCGGTTCTGTGGGGGGCGGCATTTGAGCGTGTTGAGGATAAACACGTTCTCCTGGCGCGAGCGATCCACGCTGGCCAGCATGGCATCCAGCAACTTGCCCGCCTGGCCCACAAAGGGCTCGCCTTGGCGGTCTTCCTCGGCGCCGGGGGCTTCGCCCACAACCAGCCAGTCGGCATCGGGCTTGCCAACGCCAAATACGGTCTTGCTGCGGCTCTTGCATAGGCTGCAGGCAGTGCAGGCCGTCACTTCGGCTTGTAGCGCGGGCCAGTCTAACTGCGCGATAGCCAGTGCCCGCTTGTCTGGTTCTGTAGAAACGGCGACGGCTTGCGTTGCCTGGACATCGGCCGGTTTCTCGGCAGGCATGACCTGGGCTATGCGCGATGGCCGGCCGCCCAGCGTCTGCGTTGGCGCGATGACGGAATCTATCGCGGCATCGATAGCAGCACTTGGCGGGGGGGCAGCGATAACCGGAGTGGTCTCAACGGCGGCAGGATCGGCAGTCAGCAGTTCGCGCCGTACCCAGCAGGGTGCCAGGCCCAGCTCTTCCAGTATCAGTTCTCGCCTGCCGTCACTCATCGTCCGCCTTCATCCAGTATCAGCGCCATCAATACCGCATCCTCCCGCCCTTCGGCGGCGCGGTAATAGCCCTTGCGCAGGCCATTTTCCACGAAGCCCAGCCTGCGGTACAGCGAGCGTGCTGCTGCGTTGCTCTTGCGCACTTCCAGTATCATCACGGCCGCGCCTTCCTCCCTGCCTTGCTCTGCCACAGTCTCGACCAGTTGTCGGGCAATGCCACGACGCTGGCAATCCTGGCGTACACCCAAGGTAAGCAGGGACAGCTCGTCCAGCACCTGGCTGGTGACAGCAAAGCCGATCACCTCGCCGGCCTGCTCGGCTATCCAGCCACGATGTCCCTCTGCGTAGGACTGGATGAATTGCAGAGCAGTCCAGGGGAAGGCCTGCAGCGCAGCCTCAATGGCGGCCATGGCGGGCAGATCGGTTTCTGCCAGGGGGCGGATAAGCAGTGGCGTAGCGGAGTTCACGGGATATTCGTTAAAAGTAACACGGTTTTCGCTGAAAATACGCGCCCGGCATACGGCTTGGTGCGCATAATTTCAGCAAATCATTGTGGACGGCCAAGGCCATGACTAATAGTGCTGAAGGTATTGCTGTCGTTGTCAATCTGGACTACCTCACCTTGCCTTATGACGTCTGCCGCATGCTTTGGGTGGTGGTCGAACGCGCCATGGTAGAGGCGGGTTTTGTCCTCGATGGCCGGGTGTTCCTGGCCCAGAACGACACCACGGCGGCGGAGCGCGCCCGGGTGGTAATGAAGTCGCTGGAGCCGACGTTTGAATCGTTGGGGGTATCGCAGTTCGATGCCGTCCGTGAATTCTACTGCTACGATCTGGCCGCCCGGATAGACCTGAATATGATCGACACTGCTGAAGTGGTGGAGTTGATAGAAACCTTGGCCTGAGCCACTCAGGCTTTCTTCTCCCGCTCACTGGTCTTGAGCGCCACCTTGTCGCGGATATAAAGCAGCTCGAGTTGCTCGGCCCTGGTGGCGCGGCCAGCAGCGAACTCCCGTTGTGCCAGCTTGAGTACGCCGCGTGCGTGCGGAAAGCGCGAGCCTTCCACGCCTGCCAGTTGCGCACCATATTGCCGGGCCAATGCCTCGCCCTGTACCGCAAAACCACTGCCTACACCCAGCCAGTTGCCGTCGGGCAACGGGGGCAAGGCCTGCGGGCCGCAGACCGTGGTTGCCACACTTTCCACCCAGTCATCACCCTGCCGGGTAAAGCCGGCCAGGTACAGCTCGCCCATGCGGGCATCCAGTACGGCCAAGGACTGCGGGCTATCGGTATCCGCTGCCAGTGCAGCTAGGGTATTGACACCGACGGTGGGTATATCCAGCCCGAACGCCAGGCCCTGGACTATGCCGCAACCTATGCGCAAGCCGGTGAACGAACCTGGACCGATGGACAAGGCCAGGCCATCCAGCTGGCTGAAGCTGGCGCCCGCGTCTGCCAGCAGCGCCTGCATCATGGGCAGTGTAAGTTCGGCATGGCGCTGCTGGGCATGCCAATCGCGCGCCAGCACCTCGCCCTTGTACAAAAGGCAAAGCGACAGATATTCGGTTGAGGTGTCTAGCGTGAGCAGGTTCATGGTTAATCTGGCCGATGGCAGGGGCGAATTCTAACATGTGGCCTATCCATGCCCATGCTGCTCTGCGAGGACAGCATTCCCGGCACCCGGGAGCTCTTGGCGTTGGCTGCTATCAGTGGCGACAGACCTATAGAAATAGTTAATCAAAAATATTGATGTATATGACCCATTTTTTTCGCTATCTACCGGTAATTTATTGGTCAAGAATGGCATGCACAAGATCGGTAAATGATCAGAATTCTTGAAAGGATTTTAGCCATGACTACTACTGTCTTCGCTTCGCGTGAAATTGAACGCATCGTCAATGGCATGCCAACATCGGATGGCGCAGGGGTAAAGCTGCTGCGTGTGCTGACTCAGGATCTGCAGCAACGGCTGGATCCCTTCCTGATGCTGGACTACTTCCATAGCGACGACCCGCAGGACTACCTGGCGGGCTTTCCTGATCACCCCCATCGTGGCTTCGAGACCGTGACCTATATGCTGAATGGCCGCATGCGTCACCGTGACAATGCGGGCAATGAAGGACTGCTGACGGCGGGCGGCGTGCAATGGATGACGGCGGGCCGAGGTATCGTGCACTCGGAACTGCCGGAGCAGGAAGCCGGCCTGATGCAAGGCTTCCAGCTTTGGGTGAACCTGCCGGGCAAGCATAAGCTCACGACACCGGGCTACCGTGATATACCGGCTGGCGACATACCGGTGCTGCTGACGGAGCAGGGTGTTACCGTCAAGGTGATCGCTGGGCAAAGCGGGGGTGTGGCCGGCGCGGTGCAGAAGGACGACACAGAACCTCTCTACCTGGACCTGCACCTGCCGGCCCAAGCCGAGTTTGAACAGGCAATGCCCGCTGGCTTCAATGGATTTGTCTATGCTTACGAAGGCATTGCCTTGCTGGGTGGCCGTGCACAGGCCGTGCGGGCCCGGCAAATGGGCGTGCTGGAAACCCGTGCCGAGCGCGATGGGGTACGAATCAAGGGGGGCGAGGCCGGTGCCAAGTTGCTGCTGATAGCCGGCAAGCCCTTGCGTGAACCCATTGCCCAATGGGGGCCATTCGTGATGAATACGCGTGAGGAAGTCATGCAGGCAGTTGAAGACTTCCGTACCGGTGCATTTTGAGTTCACGCCCTGCTGCGTCGGCAGGGCGTTCCGGATACCGAGGAAATAGCATGTCCAGCATCCAACACCTGCTCAAGCCGCACGAGCGCGACCTTGGCGGTTTCAGCGTAAAGCGGCTGCTGCCGTCCTTGCCCAAGCAGGCAGTAGGGCCTTTTATATTCTTTGACCATATGGGGCCATCGGCACAGGCGCCAGGAGAGGGCATGGACGTACGCCCCCATCCGCATATTGGCTTGGCGACAGTGACCTATCTGTATGAGGGAGAGATACTGCACCGCGACAGCCTGGGCAGTGTGCAGGTGATACGGCCTGGCGATGTGAACTGGATGACGGCGGGAAGTGGTGTGGTGCATTCGGAGCGCACGCCACCCGGGGCACGCGCCCAGGGCCAGACGCTGCACGGCTTGCAGACCTGGTTTGCGCTGCCCAGGGAGTATGAGGACACGGCGCCGGGCTTTTGGCACCACCCGGCGGCCACGCTGCCGCTGTTGGAAGAGCCTGGCTTGAGTCTGCGGGTGATACTAGGGACGGCCTATGGTCAGACTTCGCCCGTGCATACCTATGGCGATACCTTGTATGTGGCGGGGGAACTGGCAGCCGGAGCGACTTTTGAGATACCGCCCGAGCATGCCGAGCGAGGTGTCTATCTGGCCAGCGGCAGCCTGGAGATCGATGGGATTGCCATCCAGCCAGGGCAATTGGCGGTGCTGGTGCCGGGGGCGACGGTTAGTGTCAGGGCCACGAGCGATACGCGCTTGCTGGTATTGGGTGGCGAGCCGCTGGATGGCCCACGCTATATCTGGTGGAATTTTGTGGCTTCGAGCCGCGAGCGGATCGAGGCAGCCAAGCAACGATGGCAGGCTGGCGAGTTCCCCCAGGTGCCTGGCGAGACAGAGCGCATCCCCTTGCCGGAAAAATAAGTAAGTGGGGATGCGTCGGCCCGGGCACCTGCTGGTCCGCCATGGTGCTTTGCGCTGCGCTGGGTGGGCTGTGACAGACATTGAACAGGCTCTTAGACAAGCGGCGGGTTTTTACAGGCTATAGTGTCATCAGCTTGTTGCCTGGAGGCGTGGACATGTCGCTTGCGCACCTTATTCTGCTTGGTCTGTTGTTGATGGCGATGCCAGCCCTGGCGCTCCCCTGGGTGGTCGCCAGTGACGAGGCCTTTCCGCCTTACGCCTACCTTGATCAGAAAACACGGCAGCCTGCAGGTATGGATACCGAAATCGTGCGGGCCGCGCTGGAAGCTGCCAGCCAGCCCTATCAAATCCAGTTGTACCCGTGGGAACGGGTCAAGAAGATGCTGGATTACAAGCAGGTGGACATGGCCTACCAGTTTGTTGGCACGCCGGAGCGTATGGAAAAGTATCGGCTGGTTGGCCCCATACGCAATGGGGTGACGGTGCTAATGACGCGTCGGGACGGCCCGGCCGATTACCAGACGTTGGAGGACCTGTCGCCTTACATCGTGGGAACGGTGCTGGGTTTCTCCTACACCGAGACTTTCGACAAGGCCGCGCTGAAGAAGGATGCGGGTGCGACCAGCCCGCTTCAACTGGTGCAAAAGCTGATTGCCCGCCGGGTGGATGTGATCATAGGTGACAAGGCGCAGCTGCTCTACCTGGCGCGCGAATTGGGTGCAGACAAGGATTTACGGATACTTGGGCAGCCCCTGGCCGAAGTGCCACGCTATGTCGGCTTCCCCAAGGACGAGGCGATCAAGGCACAACGCTTTGCCGACGGACTGGAAAAGATACGCCGTGATGGCACCCTGGACAAGATTCTAAGCAAATGGCAGTAGGCCCGCGTTAGTGCCGCAGGCATGCCCGGCCGGCCCGCCAGCGGGGTATGCCTGTCCCGTTCCGGTTGGCCTAGCTGGGGCAGTGGCCGGTGCTGTTGCTCTTCGGTCAGCGTGTCTGCCGGTTCACCTGCCACAGTTGAATATCGCCAGCGCACGGCAACACTGCCACACCCGTGAGGGTCTGGGCCACCATGGTTTGCCATTTCATGGCCGGCTTGCTGCCCTGAACCGCCGATATCCTTTATTGCAAAGTGCAGCAACAAAAAAGCCGACCATACAAGGTCGGCTTTTTGGGTTGCGGACTGGTGAACAGGCGCTTACTGCAGCGTCTTCCACAGGAAGCTGTATTCCAGTGCAGTCATGTCGGCTTTTTGCTTATTATCGGCCGCGCCTGCATGGCCACCTTCCATGTTCTCGTAGTACCAGACAGACTTGACACCCATCTCCTGGAACTTGGCCATCATCTTGCGGGCGTGGCCAGGGTGGACGCGGTCATCGCGGGTCGAGGTGGTAAACAGTATATTGGGGTAGCGGCTACCCTTCTTGATATTGTGGTAAGGCGAATACTTCCGGATATAGGCCCACTCTGCGGGGATATCCGGGTTGCCATACTCGCCCATCCACGAGGCGCCAGCCAGCAGTTGGTTGAAGCGCTTCATGTCCAGCAGCGGTACCTGGCAGACCACGGCGCCGAACAGGTCGGGCCGCTGGGTCATCATCACCCCCATCAACAAGCCGCCGTTGCTGCCTCCCATGATGCCGAGCTTGGCGGGCTTGGTGATCTTGCGCTTGACCAGGTCCTCGCCCACGGCGATGAAATCATCATAGGACTTTTGGCGATTGGACTTGAGTGCGGCCTGATGCCAGCGCGGGCCGAATTCGCCACCACCACGGATGTTCGCCACCACGTAGACGCCACCCTTTTCCAGCCAGGCCTTGCCCACACCGGCCGAATACCAGGGCGTCATGCTCTGCTCGAAACCGCCATAGCCGTAGAGCAGGGTGGGGTTGCTGCCATCCAGCTTGAGGTTTTTTGCCTTGACGATGAAGTAAGGCACTTTGGTGCCATCCTTGGAGGTGGCTTCGTTCTGGGCGATCTCGAAGCCGCTGGCATCGAAGAAGGCTGGGCGCTGCTTCAGCAGCTCGCGCTTGTCACTACCGGCCGTGCCCAGGTAGAGCGAGTCCGGGGTCAGGAAGTCAACATGGGTGAGGAAGTAATCATCCGACTCATCGGCATCCACCCCGGTGACGCCCAGGCTGCCAAAAGCAGGGGCATCCACCTTGCGGCTGGCCCACTTGCCACTCTCGAAACGCCATTCATCGATACGGCCTTTGACATTGTCCAGCACGGTGACCAGTACATGGTTACGGGTCACGGTCATGCCATCCATGGCCGTGGTGGGCGTGGGGGTAAACAGCGGCGTGAAATCACGCTTGCCAGCCTGGAAGGCGGCAAAATCCACGGCCAGCAGGCTGCCGGACGGCCAGGTCTTGTCGCCAATCTGCCACGGCTCGCGCAGGCTGATCAGCATTTGCGGGCCGAAGAAGCTGATGGTGGCGCCGGCCGGCTTGGCGATAGGGGTGAGCTTGTCGCCCTCGCGCAGGAAATCCTCGCTGGTGTAGAAGGTCACGCCGCGGCTGATGATTTCGCGGCGGAAACCGGGCTGCTCGCTGACGTAGGCCGATACGGAGATATCGGCCTTCTGGCCTTCAAATACGGTCTTGGCAGCCGCCAAGGGAGTGCCCCGCTGCCACAGCTTGACCACGCGTGGGTAGCCCGAGTCGGTCAGCGAGCCGGCACCAAAGTCGGTAGCGATAAACAAGGCATCCTTGCCTTGCCAGCTGATATCCATCTTGGCTTCGGGCAGGGTGTAGCCGTCCTTCACGAAGGACTTGCTGGCGAGGTCGAACTCACGGGATACCACCGCATCTGCGCCGCCGCGCGACAGGGCCAGCATGCAACGGTCGTAGGCGGGTTGGCGACAATTGCTGCCCTTGAATACCCAGTTCTCGTTTTCGGCCTTGGCCAGGCTGTCGAGGTCCAGCACGGTTTCCCACTCGGGCTCGGCGGTACGGTAGCTGGCCAGGGTGGTGCGGCGCCATACACCGCGTGGGTGTTCGGCATCACGCCAGAAGTTGTAGTAGTAAGCCCCCATTTTGTTGATATAGGGGATACGGGCCTTGGAGTTCAGGATGTCCAGCACCTGGCCACGCAGGGCCTCGAAGCCCGGTTGCTGCTCCAGCATGGCGCGGCTGACGGCGTTATGGGCCTTGACCCAGGCCAGCGATTTTTCGCCGGCTACGTCTTCCAGCCATTGATGGGGGTCGGTGGGCTTGCCTGCCAGGGTGACGGTACTGGTGCCCAGCAGGGCCAGCGATAACAGCAACTTTTTCATGGTGCTCCTCGTGAGAGACGGTGCGCTGATGGATGATTCGACGCGCGGCAGCATAAGCATCTGCGGCTGGCAGGGCGAGTTTTCTGCGATGGGCTGTTGTATTTCAGGACAGACGGGGAAGCAGGCGACGTACCGCCAGCGCTATGCTGACACCAAGCAGGGCGCCCAGTGCATTGGCCAGCATGTCGAGCGGATCGAAGCTGCGATAGGGCGTCATGGCCTGCAGGCATTCAATCAAAACACCGTAGGTGCTGCAGGCCAGCAGGGTGCGGCCGTAGCGTGCCGGGAAGCATCCGGCCCACCAGGCGGCAAGCACACCATAGCCCAGCAGGTGCATGAGCTTGTCGCCCTGTGCCACCTCGGGCATGGGCGGTCCAGGCATGAGCGAACCAACCGCCAGTGCCAGGCCCAGCAACAGTCCCACGATAACTTCAGTCTTCATCCAAACCACCCAGCACCTTGCGTATGGTGTCGTAAGCAAAGCCACGCGCCTGCATGAAGCGGGCTTGCCGCGCACGCTCTGCGGGGTCGGTCGGCACTTCCCGAAATTTCTTGCGCCAGACTTCGCGTGCCCGGCTCAGCTCGTCGTCTTCGGCAGGTAGTTGCGCTAGCGCATCGGCGATCAGGGCATCGGCCACGCCACGCTCACGCAACTCGTTCTGCAAGCGGTAGCGGCCAAAGCGTGCGGCATTGGCATCGACATAGGCTATGGCGAAGCGGGCGTCGGATTGCCAGTTGCGCTCCACCAGCTCGTCGAGCAGGGCGTCGAGTTCCTCGCGCGCCACATCGCTGCCACCGAGCTTGCGGCGTAGCTCGGTGCGGGAGTGCTCGCGCTGCGACAACAGCTTGAGCGCCTTGCCACGCAGATCCATCAAGCCTTGCGCCCGTAGAGCCAGTCGATATAGCGGCCTACGCCCTCATCGACAGTCAGGAAGGGATGTTCGTAGCCTGTTTCACGCAGGCGGGCGATATCGGCCTCGGTAAAGCTCTGGTACTTGCCGACCAAGGCCTCGGGGAAGGGGATGTACTCGATGATGCCCTGCGCCACCAGTTCGTCCAATGCCAGGGCCGGCTTGCCATCGTGGCGGCGGCAGGCGTTGACATTGGCGGCGGCCAGTTCGTTGAAGCTCTGTGCCCGTCCCGTGCCCAGGTTGAAGATGCCCGACTGCTTGGGGTGATCCAGAAAGTGCAGGTTGACCCGTACCACGTCCTCTACCGAGACAAAGTCGCGCTTCTGTTCGCCATTGCCGTAACCGTCGCATCCCGCAAACAGCTTGACCTTGCCGTGCTCACGGTACTGATGGAAGTGATGGTAGGCGACCGAGGCCATGCGGCCCTTGTGATTTTCACGGGGGCCATAGACATTGAAGTAGCGCAGTCCCACCACCTGGGCGCTCAGGTCATCCCAGCGACGCCGGACGATCTGGTCGAACAGGAACTTGGAATAGCCGTAGACGTTGAGTGGTGCCTCGAATTCACGCTCTTCGCGAAAAACCGAGCCACCGCCGTACACGGATGCGCTGGAAGCGTAGATGAAGGGGATTTCCTCGATCTGGCAGTAATCGAGCAGGGCCAGCGAATACTGGTAGTTGTTGTCCAGCATATAGCGGCCGTCCTGCTCCATGGTGTCGGAACAGGCACCTTGATGCAGCACGGCGTCGATTTCGCCATCGAAGTCGCCGGCATCCAGTTGCTCGATGAAATCATCTTTGTCGATGTAGTGCGCTATCTCGCAATCGACCAGGTTCTTGAATTTGTCGCCCTGCTTGAGATCGTCCACCGCGATGATTTCGCTGATGCCGCGCTCATTGAGTGCCTTGACAAGGTTGGAGCCGATAAAGCCGGCGGCGCCGGTGACGACGATAAACATAGGGTGGTCCGAGTAAGGTAGGGCGGGTATAGGGCGCACGCGGCATGGGCAGGTGATCAGGCGGACAGCTCAGCCTGGGCACCGGCAGCCATGAGGCGCATAGCATGACCTGATTTTAGCCTTGTTTCCGGCAACTGGCTGCTCACGGTCGTCAAATCCCCGCTGGCGTGCAGCGAGGCTCCACGCCAGCGGGCTGGGCGTAGGGAGGCGCCGCACCTTGCCATGCCGTGCGGTATAGCGGCGCTTACTCCAGCGTGAAACGCTGCATCAAATTGCCGGGATAGCGCACGTACAGGCTGCCATCGGCAGCGACCCAGAAGGCATCGAACAGATTGCTCATGTTGCCGCTGGTGGTCTGGACCTGGTAATCCGGTCGCAACAGATATTCGGCGCCTGCGGCATTGCTGAGCGTCAGCCTGCCTTCACCGGATGGGGACACAAACCAGCCGCCTTTTTCGGCCGCCTCGGTAATGAAGGCAAGGTCATGAAAAACCGGGTAGATCAGTTGCGAAGCACCTTGGCCGTTGTGCCAGTGCACGATGCCCTGGCCATCGACCGCGATGCTGGTGGGCACGATGGCAGGAACCGAGCTGTAACCCAGCTGCGGCCTGCCCAGCAGGAAGGTGCTGGCTGAGGCGGGATTGCTGCTCTGCAGCTGCAGCAGGCCGTTACTGGTGATCTGAGTCTGCAGGCCGCTCTGCAGTAGCAGGGGGGCGAAGCGGGTCATATCCTGCAGCACCGCTGTGACGTCCAGTTGCAGCAGGGGGCTGCTGAAGTGGTAGCTGCCATCGGTGTTGAACTGGCTAGCGCCGGTACTAATGGCAGCTAGGCTACCCTGGGGGAAAACCGACAAGCTGGTGCCGGGGAGACTCAGCTTGAGTGTGCCATCTGCCTGCTGGCTTACGCTGGCGCCCAGTTGCGCTGCGAGGTAGTCCTGCGGGCTCATGCCTAACCGGGCTGGCATGTTGCTGCCGCTAAGGCGCGGCGCCCAGAGGGGGTAGGCAGTCAATCCATCCGGGCGCTCCAGCCGGATGGGGTCTCCGGCCTTGCCGAGCTTGCCGCTGAGCGAACCGAAGTAGACCCCCAGCAACTGGCCGTCACCATTGAAGCGTGCTACTTCACCGGCTTTCAGCTGCAGGGTGGTCGCCGCAGCGGTGACATTCCTGGGGGGATAGAGGGTGAGGGTGGCGTCGCCGCTCTCCAGCGAGATCGCGGCGGTGTCGCTCAGTCGGCTGATGTGGGCAGTGGCGCCTGCGCTGCCAGTGCGTACCGTGACTTCTCGCAGCAAGGTTTCACTGCCGAGCAAAAAGCCGCCCAACAGGCTGTTGCCTTCGGTGTTGCGCAACATGGCCTCGCCTTGGGTCAGCAGCAGGCCGGTCTGGGTGCCGCCTGCTGGCTGGCGCAAGGCATAGGTGGCGAGGAAGGTATTGCGTTGTTTGGTCAGGGTCTCGGGGTTGGTCTGCACGGTCAGTGTCTGTCCGCCCAGTTGCAGTTGGTTCAGGGCCTGCGGCGCAAAGCTGATGAATACCCGGGAGCTGGCACTCTGTGCGAACTGCAGGGGCGCAGGCGGGGCGCTCAACAGGACCAGTAGACCGTTCTCGGCCACACCAACCTGGCCGGAGAGGCTGCCGATATTGCTGACCATGTCCAGGGTGGCGGGCTGGGCGGTAAAGCCGGTGGCATCGTCCAACTGGCCGGCTGCCAGGTCGCCTTCGAACTCGAACGGCTCCGCCGGGGAGCTATTGTCGTTGAAGTCAATGCGCAGTGACTCCTGGGCATGGCCGCTTACCTTGGTGGCATTGCCGCTCTGTACTGCACTGTCTGCCAGCGTGATGCTCAGGTTGTAGACATCGTGTCGGTCTTCATGGCTGCTGGCACTACCACCCAGGCTGAGAGTTGCTTCTGTTGCGCTGTTCACCAGCAGGCTGGCGCTCAGGCCCGTTGGCAGGTGGGCAATGCTGGCACGTCCGGTGCTAAGCAGGTTGGTGCCTACTGGGGCATTGAAGCTGTCGCCGCTCAGCTTAAGTGTCAGCGCATTGCCCAGAGCGCCATTGTTGCTCGCTGCCTCGGTGAATACCGTGTCGGAGTAAACTAGGCTGGCTGCCTGCGCGCAGGGTTGCAGCAGGGCAAGCAGCAAGCAAAGGGTAAACAGCGTGGGCCGTGAGCGGGGTGTTTGCATGTCAGCCGGACTTGGGTTCTAGGTTGATGGACGCCGAATTGACGCAATAGCGCAGACCATCGGGGCCGGGGCCATCGGGGAAGACATGACCCAGGTGGGCATCACAGGCTGCGCAAAGTATCTCGGTGCGTATCATGCCATGAGTCGTATCCCGGCGTTCGATGACGGCGCCGGGGATGGCCTGCCAGAAGCTGGGCCAGCCGCAACCAGCGTCGAATTTGGTGGTCGAAACAAACAACGGCGTGGCGCAGCAGATGCAGCGATAGGTACCGTCGGTGGTGGTATCCCAGTAGATGCCGCTGAAGGGTGGCTCGGTATGGGCGTGGCGGGTCACGCGGTACTGCGTTTCATTCAGCTGAGCGCGCCATTCGGCATCGGTTTTGCTTACTTTGGCCATGGTGGCTTCCTCGGTGTATACACTTGAAATACTGGAATACGAGTAAGTTGGGTGAAGCGGGGCATAAATGCAAGGGCTTGCCCTGGCGCAATAAGCGCTGGATTGCCTCATGCTAGACTCCGCACCCTTGGTCGAACTCAACTCCGCAGGCTGACAATGCAACCCTGGCAAGATTTCAACGCTCCTTCCGATTACCTGAAAGACCGCGTCATCATTGTGACGGGCGCGGGTCAAGGCATAGGCGAGGTCGCCGCCATGAGTTTGGCCGCGCATGGTGCAACCATTGTGCTGGTGGGGCGTAACGACAAGAAACTGACCAAGGTCTACGATGCCATCGAAGCCGCCGGTGGCGCCAAGCCTGCGGCCGTGCCGGTGGATCTGGCCGCCATGAGCGATCAGGACTGCGTCAACTTCGCCAACCTGATCTGGAAGGAGTTTGATCGGCTCGATGGCATAGTCCACTGTGCCAATGGCTTCAATCACCTATCGCCGCTGACTAACCAGAAGCTGGAGGAGTGGGTCAGCATGTATCGGGTGAATGTAGCTGCGCCGTTTGCCATCACGCGGGCTTGCCTGCCTTTGCTCAAGCGGGCCGAGGACGCCAGCGTACTGTTTGTGGGCGAGCAGCATGCGTTTGATCCCAAGGCCTATTGGGGCGGTTTTGCCACTACCCGTGCCGGCCAGGCTGCGCTGTCCAAGGTGGCGGCAGATGAATGGGGCAAGGCCCCCATGCCACGGGTGAACCTGCTGGTGCCAGGGCCGGTAAAGAGCCCTTTCCGGACCAAGACCCATCCCGCCGAAGACAAGAATGCCATCCCGGCTGCGGCCGATATGGCTACTGCCTTCCTGTGGCTGATGGGACCCGCCAGCGCCGAACTGCGTGGTCAGACACTGCGCTTCAATCCTATGGACACCAGCGGATGGGCAGGCGACTGATCGCCCTGTTGGCAAGCTTGCTGCTGTCGCCCGCCGGGGCGGCAGTAGAGGGAATAGTGACTGCCGATATTATGCCCATGGCCTACCGCCAGGATGGCAAGGGGCGCGGCATGATGTATGAGTTGGTGCAGGAATTGGCACCCCGCCTGGGTTTCCATGGCGATATCAGGTTCTACCCTTGGCCACGGGCCCAGGCGACGGCGCGCTCGGGTGCGGCCATGCTGATTTTTCCGGTGTCACGCACACCTGATCGCGAAAAACTCTACACTTGGGTAGCGCCGCTCGGTGTCATGCGGCACCTGATGCTGACCCGCCGTGATCTGAATGTATCTTTGGACGACCATGCCGCCATGGGCAAGCTGCCGGTGGGGGTGTTGCGCGGTTCACCCCACCGCGCCATGTTGGAGAACCTGGGATATCGGCACATTCTGGAAGAACCCAGCAACGAGGCATTGCTGCGCTTGCTGGATCAGAACATGGTCGCGGCCATAGTCAGCGGTGACTGGGTGATACGGGCCACCTTGCAGCAGGCGGGGCGGGATGAGAGACAGTTTGTGTTCGGGAAGCCTTTGGCCAGTACCGAGGTATACGTTGCCGCTTCACTGACCACGCCGGAGGTGGAGGTGCTGGCTTGGCGCCAGGCTATTGAGACTGCTCGCCGCGACGGGGTGATAGATCGCTTGATGAAGAAATACGGGGTTGCTACGCCATGAGCCGAAAGCAGGACGAATCGGCCAGCGCGGATATACGGCTGGACAAATGGTTGTGGGCTGCCCGGTTTTTCAAGACGCGCAGCCTGGCAGGCACAGCCATTGATGGCGGTCATGTCCATCTCAATGGTGAGCGCGCCAAACCCTCTCGCCACCTCAAGCCTGGCGATCGATTGCGCATACGGACGCAGACTGAAGAGTACGAAGTGCTGGTCTTGGCACTCAGCGAGAAGCGCGGGCCGGCCACCGAGGCGCGTTTGCTGTATGTGGAGACGGCAGAGAGCGAGGCGGCACGGCAGTCCCGGCGCGAGGCACAGGCGCTGGCGCCGGTGTTCGAACATCCTGACGTGCGAGGCCGGCCGACCAAGAAATGGCGGCGGCAGCTGCACTACTTTGAACGCAAGCTGGCAGGCAGCGAGTAGACCGCCAGCATAGACATGCAACAGGCCACCTTTCAGCGGTGGCCTGTTGCATATTGCCGAGTGGTTCAGGCTGTGCCCATGGCGTGGTCTACCGCTTGGCTTGCATCCACGCTACTACGGATTCCACCTCGCGCTTGAGGGCTGCATCGTCCGATCCGGCCTGTTCTTACGCGCACTCGAACCTGCTCGTGCCATCCCCAGCCTCTCTGCTCAGGCCAAGCTAGCGGCTATGTGCTGAACGACGGTAAGTCGCGAATCCATCGGCCTCGGGCTGGCAAAGTCGATGTGATTCTGGATACATGCTTGCGCCCCTCTGATTCAGGCATGACGCAGCCCTATGCCTTGCTGTGAGTGTCTGTATATGAGAATTCAGGCGCGTCTGTCGTTTTACCGCCACGCTTCGCAAAGAAATCGCAACGCAAGGCTGCTAATTTGAGCACTTGCTCGATACATTGCCGTTACGGCTCCCCCGGCTGGGGGTTTACGACCCGGCTGGCTTCCCGATAACTATTAGGAGAACACGATGGATAGAAGACAGTTTATGAAGGCCGGTGGTTTTGTCACTGTGTCGGCCGCGACCGTGGGTTTGCCCGGTTGTGGCGGCAGCAGTGCTTCCACTGGCCCGGACACGCCACCTGCCAGCGGTAGCAGCTACAAGTTTCCCCAGAGTGTGGCCTCGGGCGATCCCAAGCCTGATGGCATCATGCTGTGGACGCGCGTGGTACCCAGCAGCGCGGACGATGTCACGACGTCTTCTAGCGCCAGCAATTTCAGCGTTCGGGTGTTGGTCACCGAAGCCGACAACGCGGCGGCTCTGGGCAGCAATACCGCACTAAGCGGCACTACGGTAGTGGATACCACCATCCCGGTGCTGGCCGAGTTCGACAATACCGTGCGCCACAAGGTTACCGGCCTGAGTGCCGGCAAGACTTACTACTACCAGTTTGTGGCGGGCGATGTGCGCTCCAAGGTAGGCCGGTTCAAGACCGCGCCAGCCAAGGATGCCGACGTGGCCCAACTGAAGTTTGCCTTCCTCAGCTGCCAGGATTGGAGCATCAACCATTGGGGGGCATACAGCGACCTGGCCGGCCAGAGCCTGGACTTCATCATTCACCTGGGCGACTACATCTACGAAACCGTGGGTGAGGCCTTCCAAACCGGTGCGGTGGAAACGCGCCACACTGCATTAAGCCTGCCCAATGGCACCTTCAAGAACGGGGTGAGCGGCGCCAAGTACGCTACCACCCTGGCGGACTACCGCTACCTCTACAAGCAGTACCGTACCGATAGCCGTCTGCAGGCCGTCCATGAGCGCTTTGCCTTTGTGGCGGTGTGGGACGACCACGAGTTCAGCGATGACTGCTGGAACGATGCCGAGACCTACAGCAACGGCAGCTACAACGCCACGGGCGGTGACAACAATCACCAGACCACGCGCCGCCGCAGCGCCAACCAGGCCTGGTTTGAATTCATGCCGGCCGATATCTACTTCAACAACACCACGCCCGACGGCTATTTCAATATCCGTATCTACCGCGAGTTGCAGTTTGGCAAGCTGGCGCATCTGGTGATGACCGACGAGCGGCTGTACCGCTCCGACCACATCATCCCGGAGGCCGCACCCAACCCGGCAACGGGCGCCGCCATCGGCAGCATAGGCAGTCGTTATATGGCGCCAGAAACCACCTTGCTTGCCATCGAAGCGCAGAAGATGGCGGGTGCCAAGGCCGTGGGGCTGGATGAGCTGGTGTTCACTTCCATCCTGGGCCAGGTGCAGCGTGACTGGTGGAAGGACACCATGAAGAATTCCACGGCGACCTGGAAACTGTGGGGCAACGAGGTATCGCTGTTGAAGATGGGTGTGGACGGTACCAATGCCATTGCCACCCTGCTGGCCTTGCAGGCGGTACCGACCCTCGCTTCCGGCATACAGACCGCGCTGGCGTCGACCGGCGGCAATGCTGCCATTGCTGCTGTCGTCGTGACTGCCCTTACCGCTGGCGCAAGCCAAGCTACAGCAGGCGCTGCCGGCATGGCACTGGCCACGGCTGATGCCATGGGAACCAGCTTGCCCGCTGCCGGGGTGGATGCGGGCCTGAGCTCGGCCGATGCGGCCATTGCGGCAGCCGCCTATATGGCAGCCAAGGCGGCAGCGGCGGGTGGTTTGGCCGCGCAGGTGGCGGCCGGCGCACAGACCATCGCCTTTGGCATGATCAAACCCGATGTGGTGGCCAAGAAGGCAAACTCGAACTTCATCCCCGCCAATTTGAAGGCAGGCCTGGCCCCGTTCTTTACCAAGTTCGTGATCAACGCCGACCAGTGGGATGGCTACAACGCCGAGCGCAAGCTGTTGATGAAGCACTTGAAGGACAACAGCATCAAGAACGTAGTGGCGCTGACCGGGGATATCCACGCCTTCTATGCCGGTACCGTGCATGACGACTACAACGGCACTGGCGGCGGCACACCGGTCATGGTGGACCTGGTCACTGCAGGTGTCAGCTCGGACTCCTTCTTCAGCTACCTGAAGGATGCTGTGGGCAGCTTGTCGGCCAGCTTGGCTACCTTGGTGTACTACCCCCTGACTGTGCCCGTCACCGGTTTGGGCGATGTAGTGCTCAACGTCAACCTGCTGGATTACACCCTGGGCAAGGCTGCGCCTACGGCAGCCAGCTTGGCCGAGAGTCTGCGTGTACAGCTGCGCGGCGCCCTGGCGGCCAAGGGGGTGCCTGAAACGCAACTGGATGGCTTTACTACCACGGTGTTGACCGGTTTGCAGGCTGCGCCAGCGTTTACTGGCCAGCTGTTGCCACTGGCCGGGCAGCTGTCCAGCCTGAACAGCAACCCCTGGTTGAAGTTGGCCAATACTGATGCGCAGGGCTACGCCGTGGTGACGCTGACGACGGCCGGCCTGAGCTGCGAGTTCCGCCAGGTGAACAAGCTGGTGGGCGGCAATGCGCCCTCGGCTTCGACGCTGGTGGCCAAGACCACTACGGCCACCGTGAGCAAGGACGTGGCTGCGGTAACAGTCAGCGGTAGCTGATTAGGTTTGCCTGACTGTCGCAACAGCCCCGCCCTGGCGGGGCTGTTGCTTTGGGGGAGGCCGCTTTGCCTGCCTTGCAAGATGACCGTTCAGCGCATGGCCCGGATTTCGCTTAAGGGGATAGCCTGCCATGCCGATAAGGCTTTATCCCACTGAGAGCTGCCGCCATGAATCTGTCCTCGCTCCATCCATCACTACCCAGTCTGTTTCAGCAGCCGGCCAATGGCAGCGCGCAGGGTGCCATGCGCCAGCAGGAGGCGGGCAAGGCCAGGGACGCCAGCGATCCCTTGATACGTGCCAGCGATATCATGCAAAAGCGGGTAGACCAGATACAGGGCGCCATGGGCGACATGGCAATCGGCCTGGCTCAGGGTTTTGCGCAGAGCTTGCTAGGCAGTGCGGCCGAGGGCGCCACCATACAGTTTGACGAGACCGCCATTGCCAGCCGATCACGCTTCAGTGCAGCCGCATTCAATCGTACTGATGAGAACGGCCAACTGCGCGCTGCCGGCTTCCAGCTGGAGGACGCCAGCGAGTTTACCGGCCGAGGCACCATTACCACGGCGGATGGGCGGACCTTTGAGTTCGAGCTGGAAGTTCGCTACAGCGCATCGCTCACGTCACTGGCGGCCGACCGGCGCAGTGGCGGAGAGGCCGTGCCGACGACGGTCGGCGGCGGCAACCGTCTACCGCTATCGGCAGACTTTGCCGGCTCGGCAGTCGACCTGCTCGACAGGCTGACCAGCGAGCCGGTGCGCCTGCCCTTTGCCTTGACTTGGAACCCGGCGGGCGAAGATCAATCTGCGCTGGCCGGCGATATGGCCATGCGCATCCTGGGTTTGCCGGGCGGCGAACGCTACCTCGACTGGCTGCCAGACTGGCAGGGCGATCAGGGTGGCGTGGATATGCGGGTGTGAGCTGGGCAGGGCTTACATATGCAAGCTATTTACTATGCTTGTCTGCTTTCGCCTTTACGGTCGCGTTATTGAGTTCGATAGCGGCACGTATCAGCGCCTTGAACGAAGTTGCGTCGACCACCTCACCCTCCCGAATATCGATTGCCCGCCTGGTTTTGCCCTCCAGGCTGGCGTTGAAGAGCTTGTTGGGGTCGCTCAGCGCAGCACCCTTGATGAAGGTCAGCTTCACAACGGACTTGTAGGACTCGCCGGTACAGATGATTCCATGGTGCGACCATACCGGCGTACCCATCCATTTCCATTCCTCGACAACCTCGGGGTCGGCTTCCTGGATCAGCGCGCGCATCCTGGCTAGTGTCTCCCCACGCCAGCCGCCGAGCTCGGCAAACTTGTTGTCTATCAGTTTGGAAGCCAACTG
The DNA here is from genome assembly GCF_030160395.1 of Chitinimonas prasina. Classification (GTDB taxonomy): domain Bacteria; phylum Pseudomonadota; class Gammaproteobacteria; order Burkholderiales; family Chitinimonadaceae; genus Chitinimonas; species Chitinimonas prasina. The sequence goes on along the minus strand of NZ_BSOG01000002.1, from coordinate 1,268,035 downwards.
GCTTTCCATCGTATGTGACTGCTTCATGCTCTCCTCCTGAGCGATCTGTTTTTTCTTCGTCTTTGCCAGAACAAGCCTAACCCAGATTCCCTGGTCACGACCGACGCCAGGCTTCCCGGGCCTGGGCTACTCTGCCCATTGTGCCAGTGTCCATTCGCGAAAGGCCGCCACGGCTGGATGGCTGGCCAATTCAGTGCGATAGGCCAACCAGTAGGCTTTGCCGCTGTCAGCCTCCAGACCTGCTATGGCTGCCAGTCTGCCGGCCGGCTGCGCCGCACCCACCAGTCCGCTACGCGCCCAGGCCACGCCCAGGCCGGCTGCCGCTGCCTGCACCAGCAGCAGGCCATCGTTGAACAGCATGCCACTTGCCAGAGGCAGCGCTACGCGCCGTCGGCCCTTGCCGGGTGTGTGGCTGGGCCAGGGGCTGTCGGCCAGCCGCAGCATCTGGGCTGCCGGCCAAAGCGAGGGATCTTCACCGAAGCGGGCTATCCAGGCTGGCGTGGCTACTGCCACCAAGCGCTCGCGCAACAAGAGGTCGGTCGCCAGTCCATCTGCGGCAAGTACGCCATAGCGCAGTGCCACCGTTGGTAGATGAGGTGGCAACTGTGCGAGGGCGTAGCCGGTTTCGACGCATAGCCCGATCTGGGGGTACCGCAACTGGAAATCGGCCAGCCTGGGCACCAGCCATGCGCTGGCGAAGGAAGGCAGTGTATAGACCCGCAAGGGCTCGGCCAGCACGGCCTCACCCGGTGCTTGCAAGGCCAGATGCAAGCCTTGCAGCGAGGCCGCCAGACGCTGTGCCAGCACCAGGCCGGCTTCGGTCAGTTGCACGCGTGGGCCCCTGCGCTCAAACAAGGCCTGACCGCACCAATGCTCCAAAGCTTGTACATGGCGGCTGATGGCGCTGTGAGTCAGGTGACGTTCCGTCGCGGCGCGGCTGAAGCTACCCAGGCGGGCAGCAGCTTCGAAGGCTTGCAGGCTTGGCAGGGGCGGTAAGGATCTCATTGTGCGTATTGCTCACATTAACTGTGGCTGATTATCGCTTTTTAGTGCGTTTGGTGCGCAGCAGAATTGGCACCCTCATCATGCTACCCAGCAGGGAAAACCCGCTATGCAAGCCGCACGTATTCACCAACACGGTACACCGGATGTCATTGTTCTCGATGACGTCCCAGCACCTGCCCAGGACCGCCATGTCGTCATCGATGTCGCTTACGCGGGCATCAACTATGTCGATGCCTACCAGCGCACCGGCCGCTACCCTGGCATAGTCCTGCCACTGACGCTCGGTATCGAGGCCGCAGGCCGTGTCGCCTACGCACCGCCGGATAGCGGCTGGCGTACAGGCGAGCGCGTGGCTTTTGCAGCCACCGCACAAGGTGCCCACGCAGAGCAGGTTGCGGTTCCGGCCGAAGGCCTGGTGCGCCTGCCCGAGCGTGTCGCGCTGCGAGAGGCGGCTGCGACGCTGGAGCACGGTTTGACTGCGTATATGCTGTTTCACCGCGTCGCCCGCATTGCTCAGGGGTCACATGGCTGGGCCATTGTGCATGCCGGCGGCGGCGGGGTGGGGCGCTGGCTGATCCACGCGCTACTGCTGCACGGGGTGGACGTTATTGCGCTGGCCTCGACTACCGCCAAGCGTGCTGCCCTGGCACAGATGGGTGCATTGCCGCTGGATAGCACCGACCCGGCCTGGCCGGACCTCGCACAGGAACGGATGGGTGGCCTCAGGGCGCAATGGGTATTCGATAGTGTTGGTGCCGCCACTGTCGATGGATCGCTGAGCTGCCTAGCCGAGTGCGGCCATCTCATCGTCTACGGTGCCGCCAGTGGCCAGGTTCCGCCTATCGATGCGGCTCGCCTGATGCAACGCTCTGCCACGTTCAGCCGGCCTGTGCTGCCGCACTACCTGCGCAATCCGCAGCAACTGGCGCTTGGCGCCGACTGGACATTCGCAGCGCTACTTGCCCGCCCGGCACTCATGGATGGCGCTACTGCCTTCCCGCTGGCGGAAATCCATGCCGCCCACCATAGCCTTGAATCACGCCAGCGCCAGGGCAAGCTATTGCTGGAGGTCGGGGGTGAACCATGATTGCCCGCATGGCGGGGCATGGGTGCTTTTCAGGCATGCCCAACAAGGCACTGAACAGGCTTTTGAGATGCCATTGAAGACAGCGGCGAAACGCCGATGGATATGTCGGGTAGGCCTGTGCTGGACCATGGTATCGACCCTATGGCTGGCTGATGCCGTGCATACCCAGGACGAGGATGGGGGCTTGCCCTTCAGCCGGCAAGGTTGCGAGCCCCGTGGGCCGCAACGTGGCGAAACGACATGGAACAGGCTTTTGGCGCCCGCCATGAATCGAGGTCATTGATTGTTGATATCAGGCCGCTCAGGCGCCAGGGTAACCCTGGTGCTAAGCGTCAAAGTAGCCAGATACAGCAGGCTCTGCCCTGATTTTATCCACACCCTCCGTGTTCGCTCAGCGACGGAAGCCCACCTTGCACGGCGGGGTAACCTCGCTGGCGTTCGTCATTTTTTGATTGGTGACGATTTTTCAATGGCTTAAGTTTATGGCGGGCTCTAAATAAGCCCTGGGCCATGGTTTTGTGCCCACCTTCGCGCTAAGGTCGCCGTGTTGAGAGCTTGGTGCAGGATGTCGCTGCCTGCTTGCGCACTCGGCGCCATGCCCATTCATCTATCCTTGCTGGAGTCCTTATGCCCGGTTCGACCTTGTTCGGTACTAGCTATCCCGTGATACAAGCACCCTTGGCCGGGGTACAGGCCAGTGCCATGGCCATTGCGGTAAGCCGCGCCGGTGGCCTGGGCTCCTTGCCGGCGGCCATGCTGTCGCTGGAGGCGCTGCGTACTGAGTTGGCGGCGATACAGGCTGGCACCGACCAGCCTTACAACGTGAATTTCTTCTGCCATACGCCACCTAGCCCGGTGGCAGAACGGGAGGCTGTCTGGCGGGCTGCCTTGTCGCCGTATTATCGCGAGCTGGGGCTGGATATCGATAGCGTGCCGGCAGGAGCGGGGCGCATGCCATTTACGCAGGAGGCGGCCGAGGTGTTGGCCGAGTTCAGGCCGCCGGTGGTGAGTTTTCATTTCGGTCTGCCGTCAGATGACTTGCTGGCACGCGTACGGAGTTGGGGCGCCAAGGTGATTTCCTCGGCTACCACCGTGGCCGAGGCCCGCTGGCTGGAGGCGCGCGGCGTCGATGCCATCATTGCCCAGGGGCTGGAGGCAGGCGGGCACCGGGGCATGTTTCTGTCGGATGACCTCAGTACCCAACAAGGTACCTTTGCCTTGCTGCCACAGGTGGTGGCAGCGGTGAAGGTGCCGGTGATTGCGGCTGGCGGCATAGCAGATGCCCGGGGCGTACGGGCGGCGCTGGCACTGGGTGCTGCCGCAGTGCAGGTAGGTACGGCCTATATGCTGTGCCATGAAGCCACCACCAGCCTGGTGCACCGTGCGGCCTTGCAGAGCGAGGCGGCGCAGCTTACAGCACTGACCAATCTGTTTACCGGGCGGCCCGCGCGCGGCATCGTCAATCGGGTGATGCGTGAACTGGGGCCGATCAGCCCAGCGGTACCGGCTTTTCCCCTTGCCACGGCGGCCATGGCGCCTTTGCGCAGCCAGGCCGAGGCGGCGGGGAGCGGTGATTTCTCGCCTTTGTGGTCGGGCCAGAATCCAACGGGCTGCCGGGCTGTATCGGCGGCAGAAATGACCCGGCTGCTGGCGGTGGGCTGCGGAGCCAGTGAGGGGTGATGGATTGTTGTACCGCCATAGGCACGACAGACTCCTGCACGCCCCTCAAGATCGCTACTGCAGCATGAAGGTTTCGTATTCCAAGGTTTCCAGCTTGCGATCCAGTACCAGCATGGCCACGGTCACCGTCAGCAGCATGGCGGCAGCAAAACCGTAGCCATAGAAGGCTGCGCCCAGGTAGAGGCTGATGGAGGTGAACAACACGTTGCTGACCACCAGCAAGCCGGTCAGCATCAGCACGATGCGGCGGCGATCAAGGTAGAAGAACACATTTAGCAAACCGAGGAACACCACCTGTAGGCCGGCAGACACCACGTCGACATAGAGCAGGGGCAGGTGCAGGCGGCTGATGTGCAGGGCGTCGAGTAGGATGGGGCCGAGGGCGAACACCAGCAGGATGGCGATGCCCTGGATCTTGACGATCTCGGCGATGCCCTGGCGTATGGTGGCCACCATCTCGTTGCGCATTTCCTCGATGTACTGCAGCGTTTCGCCCTCGCGCACTGCGTTGTAGAACTTCTCGTAGTACTCGACGAAGTCGGTCTCCATCCGCACCAGGAACACCGCCATGCCAGGGATGATGCTGAGGTAGGCCAGAAAGATGGGGAAGTCGTAGATTTCGGATGCGCGCAATGGGCCTATGACCTGGTTGGAGGTATAGGGGTAGTACCAGAAGATGAACTTGTCTGCCCAGGCCGCGAGATTGTAGAAAAAGCCGGTCCAGATCAGGCTGGGGTAGACCTTGCGTACTTCCAGCCAGTCGAAGCGGACAAAGTCGGCGCCGGGGAACTCATACAGCACCAGCGCCACCATGCCCCACAGCAGCACGCTCTGACCGATGAAGAACCCCCCCATCAGGCCTTCCAGACCGAAAGGGCGCATCAGCAGCGCGGCCGCGACGGTGATGCTGTAGCCCAGGAAGAACAGCAGCACGATGGCTTTGTAGCGCTTCATGCCGCTGAGGAAGATGGCGGCGATCCAGATATCGGACATGACCACGAAGGAGCCGGCCAGCAGCAGGCGGTAGAGCACGCTCTCCTCGGGGAACAGGAACAAGGCCGAGAGACCGCCCAGCAGGCCTGCGGCCAGGGTGACTGCCAATAGCACGCCATTGAAGTTGGCGAGCACGATGTAATCCTTGTGCTCGAACAGCCGGTCGGCAATAAAGCGGGTGAAGCCTAGCTGGATGAACCCCGTCAGTATCAGGCTGACCGCCATGATATAGGTGACGGTGACCTGGAACTGGGCAATGAGGAAATCCGGTACCACCACGGCGATGCTGAAAAAACCGATCAGTAGCACCCCCAGGATGGACAGCACCCAGGGGCCGGAGCTGATCAGGCCGGCGTAGAAATAGCCCTGCAGCAGGCCCAGATAGCCTTTTTTGTTCAGGAGCTTGCGCAGCTCGAAGCCTATCCCCGCCATCAGGCCACCGACTCGGTTTCGGTGGTGTCCGGCGTGGCGGTCTCGCCCAGCAGTTCCTGGTATAGCGTGCGATAACGGCCGAACATCAGGTCATCGGTATAGAAGCGCTCTACCCGGGCGACGGCTGCGGCCTGGCAGGCCTGCCAGACGTCGAAGTGCGACAGCAGCCGCAGGCAGGCCCGGCCCAGGGCCTCGGGGTTGGCAATGGGCACGACTTCGCCGGAGGGCCCCAGGGCCTTGTCTTCGTCTGTCAGGCCGTAGATCAGCTGGCTGCAGGAGCCTACATCGGTGGTGACCGCCGGGATGCCGGCGGCGTAGCCTTCCAGCAAGGACAGCGGCAGCGCCTCGGAGATGGAGGAGAGGATCAGCAGCTTGACCTTGGGGAAGATGTCCTCAGGCTTCTGGAACCCCAGGAACTTGACGTTGTTGCTGAGCCCCAGGCTTTCCACCAGGTCGCGGCATTCCTGCGCGTAGGCCGGGTCTTCGTTATCGGGGCCGACTATCCAGCCTTCGGCATTGGGTAGCTCGTTGGCGACAGTACGCATGCCGCGGATGAACGTCTTGATGTCCTTGATGGGCACGACCCGGCCCAGCAGGCAGAGTATGGGCGGGCTTTTGGGACTGTCGTCGCGGTTGGGGCGTATGGGGGCGAAGCGAGTCAGCTTGATGCCGTTGGGGATATTCAGGGTGCGCTCGGCCGGTGCGCCGTCCTCTACCTGCCGCAGGCGGTTGTTCTCGTACAATGCCACGATCTTGTCGGAGGCGTCGTAGCAGGCCAGGCCCAGGCCCTGGAAGAAGCGTATCCACAAGCTGCGGAAGTAGCTCAGTTCGCTGGCGTGCTTCTGGAAGGCATCGCGGTTGTCGCGCACCCAGTTGCTCTGGAACAGGTCTATCTTGCGTTCCTTGGTATAGATGCCGTGCTCGCTGGTGAGCAGGGGCTTGAGCCGCTTGTTCTTGAGCAGAGCCCCCAGATAGCCGGCATAGCCGGTAGATACCGTGTGGAACAGCCGCACCGGTATCAGGTTCTGGGTGACACGGGCCAGCGTCCACAAGGGCTCGTGCATGGAGCGGACGGTCCAGAAGTAATCGACAAAGGAGGGGTCGGTACACCGCTCGCGGTACTGCTGGCAGATGTATTCCCAACTGGTCTTGGCATAGAGGAATTCGGCCTCGCCCACATCCTTGCTGTCGAGCAGCATGCTGGCCAGCGCCTTGAACACGGCATCGCCGCCCTCGGTGCTGCCAGAGCGGAACCAATCGTGCAGCTCACGCACGGTCTGCATGGTCTGCGGGTCACCCTTGCGGGGCTTGGTTTCGGATTCGCCGTGCTTCTCGTGCAGGAAGTGGGTTTCCAGGTGCACCACGTTGTCGGGCATCTGGTAGCGTGGCTGGCCGTATTCGTCGGGATTGGAGCCGATGAAGACGATGGCGTAGCGATATTCAGGGAAGGCAGTCACCATCTGGTGCACCCAGCTGGAGACACCGCCCGAGATATAGGGATAGGTGCCCTCCAGCAGCAGGGCAATATCGGCGGAATCGGCTTTGCGTATGATGGCCATCAGGCAGTTTGCGTCCAGTAGCGTTGCAGGGCGTTGACCAGGGGCGATTGCCCCTCGGCAGGCAGTTGCGCCATCAAGCGCCTTACTTCCTGGTAGTTCTTCTTGCGCCAGGCCAGTTCGGCCAAGTAGGGCACCACGCTGCTGACCGGTTGGCCAAAAGCCTGGGCCGCCAAGAAGCAGGGCAGGGCTGCGTCGGCCTGGTTGTTCTCCAGTCGTATCTTGCCCAGCAGCATCCACAGGCCGGCATCCTCTGCCATGCGGTCCAGGCAGCTCAGCGCATAGCGCTCGGCCTGGGCCAACGTGTGGCGGCGCATATCGCCCTGTACCAGACGGTTGTGCACCAGCTCCCAGTTCAGTTGCGCCAGCGAGCGGTCGCGATCCAGCCTGGCCTTGTCATCATCCGGCTCTTCGTGGTTGAGTCGGTGGATATGCTCGGCGATTTCGCGTTCCTGGTTGGCCAGGATGCCATAGGCCACCAGCCGGATATCATCAACATCGCCTGACAGCGCCTCGTGCAGCAGGGGGTTGGCCAGGCGGCGGGGCATGGCCTGGGTGGTCAGCAGTGCCTTCATGCGGATATCGGTGCGGGCGCTGGGGTTGAACATCAGTGCCTTGACCCCGCCTGCGGCATAGGCCCGGGGGCTCTGACCCCGGCCGGAACGGTAGTTGGGCGGCTCGACCTCGCCAAAGGGGGCGAAGACTTCTTCCCGCTTGACGAAGCGGGCCAGGATCACGGCCAGCAGGATGCCCAGCACGCTGATACCGGGGATGAAGAAGCAGAGCGAAAAGAACAGCAACAACGGTGCACGGGCTGGAAAGCGGTAGTGTGGCGGCAGGAAGTGCAGCCCAGTGAACGAGAACACGACGCAGGCCAAGGCATGGCTGGCCAGCAGCAAGGTGACCCGCAAGGGTTCAGCCTCCCCGGTGATCAGCGCCCCCAATGCACCGATATCAAGACTTGCAGCAAACAGCAGCCGACCACCTATCACGTACGATCCCCCAGTGGTGCCAAGGCTTTGCGTACCAGGCTGGCTGGGTCCACTCCCAGCAGGGGCTCTGTATGGATGGTACGGTGCTGCATGCTGAAGTTCTGGCCGTACAGGTCATCGGCCCATTTGCCTATGCGCTCGATATAGCCATCCACCCCGGCATCGTTGGTCATGGGAAGCAGGGTCAGGACTGCATGGTAGCTCTCGCCGGTCAGCAGCCAGACGCCGTCCAGGCCTCGCCGCATGCGGCGTATACCTTCTATGGTGTCGGCGCCGCGCTCGGTGTTATGGAATACCTGCAACACCAGCCAGCTTTCCACCTTGCCGGCATTGGCCAGGTGCAAGAGACGGCCCAGTTCTTCGGCGAATTCGGCCGGGCAGTCGGGGGTGCCTTCGCGCAACTTGCGCGTGCTCTCGGGTGTGGCCAGTGAGTCGGCGAGATAGCCCACCAGGGCTGCCAGCATCACCAGTGTCTCTTCGTGCAGGGCAAAGAAGCCGATGCGCTTGACAGTGATCAACCCCAAGATGCGGTCGTCGGCAGTCAGCAGCGGTGCAACAAGTTGGTACTCGCTGGGTTGGCGGCGGCCTATGCCATCCATGGAGAGGTGCGTCAGCAGATGGTTTTCCAGTGCATGCGCCACCATGGGGTCGTCCTGGTTCATGTTTGGACGTACTGGCTTGGCATCGGGGCCGGGCAGGCTGCCTACATAAGCGATGGCCTCGTTGCGGCCATTGGGCAGGGCATAAAGGCCGGCTTCTTCCACACCGCAGAACTGGGCCAGCAAGCGCAGGAAGCTCTCGGCGTCGGCCTCGGCAATCCAGCCGGTGGTGGCGGCTTGCTGTCCCATGCGGCGGGTGTCGATCAGGGTCTTGAGCGATGCAAGGGCATCGCGCATAGTGGTGGGCTTGAGCAGAAACTCATGTTCCAGCCGGTCATGTGACAACCGCATCAGGTAGTACTGGTTGGAAACGCGGCGCAGCCGTTCATACAGGTAGGCATTGGTCTCCTGCACCCGGCGCAGTTGGATATTCCAGTTACCGGCAAATTCACCCGCCAGCATGGTGGCGATCAAGCCACCCAGGAAGTACAGCTTGGGGAAAGGGCCAAAGGCCGCAGCATCGCCTTGCCCGCCCAGCCACCACCAGGCCAGTATCATGCAGGTGGACCCTAGGCCGGCGGTGACGCCATAGCGCAAGGCGAGCAGCAGGGGGGCAAACCAGGGCCAGGGAAACTGGGCCTGTTGTGCCAGGGGGTCGGCCGGGTCTATCCAGCGTGACAAGGCCAGCATGAGCCCGGTCAACGCGATGGTTTCGAGGGCAACCCAGGAGACGGCGGACTGTTCAGCCGGCTTCAGCCGCGCCAGTAGGGCGGCACGAAGCCAGTGCAGGTGATAGGCAAAGCGCATCGGTCAGCGGCTAGGCAGGTCGGCGTCGTCAAGCAGATCGTCGATCAGCTTCTGGGCGGTGACGGCAATGGAGGAGCGGCTCCAGCCGCTCTTGCCGGCCACGCCGCTCCACACCACGTTGCCGCTGGTGACATCGATGATGTTGAGGCTCACACCGACGGCGGGCTCGCCATCGACACCGACCTTGTACCGCCATTCTTCCACGCTACCCTGCACCGCGTAACGCACGCCGGCCTGCTTGGCCCAATCCAGCGCGGCCGTCTGGCTCTTGCGGTCTGCGGTTTCAAACAGCGCTTCGGGATTAAGTTCGGCCGGGTAGCGTGCCACTTGCTGCAAGCCCTGTGCCTGCATCAAGGCGAACACGATGGATTCGGCAGCCAAGCCGGCTTGGGGCGTATCGCTGTGGTTGGCCATGGGCAACAGCGCCCATTTGGCATCGGGCTGCCATTGCGGTGCCCGACTGCTGTCCAGCGTGGCGCAAGCACCCAGCCATACGGTGGCTGCCAGGGTGAGCAGGGTTTGTACGGTGCGTTTCATGTTTGTTTCCTCATCGCTTCTAGGCCGTTGGGTCGCTTGATCTATTGTCTCAGCGTGGCAGTTTGTCGAACCAGTATTGCCAGCTGACCACCACACTGCGGGTTTGCTCATTGGGTTGGCTACGGGTGCCGCTGGCCTGCACCAACTCGAACCGCAGCCTGTCTACCCCGCCCGGCAGTGCACCGAACAGGCTGCCGCCCATGCCTATACGCACATCGTAGCCGCTGCCCGAGACCGTGTTGTGTGATAAGGCAAGGGTGGCATGGGGCGCCCACGCCTGCCGATAGGGCTCGCGGCCAGTCTCGTTGTAGCCGAAGGCTACGCCATACTGGGTGTTGGATTGCGGCATGAAGGAGGCGAGATAGGGGCGAGGATCGCCGGTCTCGCTGAAATCGGTCACCGCACCTGGCAGCAGGTAGAGATAGCGCAGGGGAACTTCGCCGTCTGCCTTGTAGCGCCCACGGCTGGCGGTGAGCCGTAGGTTGATGTCGGGCTCATCCAGCCTGAAGCGATGGCCCAGCTCGGCTTCCAGCACCTTGCCGGAGCCGAAGTACTCGCCCCGCTGGGCGCGGTAGCGCCAATCGCCGTAATCCAGCCGCAGGTACTCGCGCCGGCCTATCTTCCAGTCCAGTCCCAAGCTGCCACCATCACGCTTGCCTGCCACGATCAGGGTTGCGGCATCACTGGTGGCTTGGCCATAGTGCGCCCCGGCACGAAGGCCCAGATGGCCATCGACCTGCCAGCCGGTCTCCAGCTTGCCGGTATAGAAGGTATCGAAGCCATAGCGCCGTCCGCCTTCGATGGCGAGATCCAGTTTTTCACCTTGGTAGCGCCAACCCAGGCTAGCGCTGCGATCATGTGGCGGTATATTGATCAGCGTACCGTCCTGCACTTGCTGCTTACGGTCTTCGCTCAGGGTGGAAAGGCTGTGGTGGCGGTTGAGCGCCAACTGCGTCTTGCCTATCCAGGACACGGTATGCAGTACACCCCGTTCGCTCGCTTCTATGCCGCCAGCCACCTGATGGGCATCGGGGAAGTAGGCCTCGGTCAACAACTGGTGCAGGATGGGGTCGCGGTCACGGTAACGCAGGCCCTCGGCAGCCCAGCCCAGCTCACGGCCGTGATCATCCAGCATGCGGGCGCCGTAGATGCGGTCGTAGATGGGCATGGCGGCACCTGCACCACCTTCGCCGCCCGGTACGCCACCGCGACCCAGTAGGCGTGCGAGCTCGGCGGTGTCTTCGTTGGCCAGCGCGGTATTGAGACGCAGGTAATCGGGTGTGGCCAGCTTTTGTGCCTTGCGGCGCAGCAGGAAGTAACGTGCTGACAGCGGCTGGTCGCGGCTGTTGAGCCAGCTGGCCAGAATTTCAGCACGCGCCAGGGTATCGCCCTGCTGGTTACTGGGGGCGGCCAGCAGCAGTTGCAGAAAGGGCGTCTGGCGATCGCCGGTGGTTTCGCTCAGTGCCAGGCGTGCGGCGTCGATCAGGTTCTGCGGCACCTGGACAAAGCGATTAGGGTGCTTGCGCGCCTCTTGCAGCAGTTGCTGCCACAGGTAGCGATGGATGGCGCGGGAAAGTTGGGGATAGCCGGATTGCTCCTGTGCATCGGCATAGGTTTCCAACCAGTTGCGGCTGGGTTCGGTTCGGTTGCGACGCATGCGCTGCAGCTCTGCACGGAAGATTGCGCGGGCAATCCTAGGTTGGCCCAGTTGCAGGAAGGCGCTCCCCACCGCCTGCGCCATGGCGCCACCTCGCATGGCCTCATTGCGCCAAGCATGGGCGTAGCCCTGCAGTTCGTCGTACTGGCGCATGTCCAGCAATAGCCAGATCAGGCCGCTACGTATGTCATTGTCGCCAGGGGCGAGGCTCAGGGCAATCTTGCTATTGAGCAAGGCACTCTCGGGCTGGCCATTCTGCAGTCTGGCCTGGGCCGACAAGGCATAGAACTGGGCGTTCTGGCTGAACAGCTGGCGCTGAGCCGGCGTCATGGCATCTAACCGCTGGGCCAGGGTCTGCCAGCGTAGCGCGGCAGCTTCCAGATTGAGCAGGGCCATGAACAACTGGGCATCGTTGTAGTGCCGCCAAGCTAGTTCCGCCGCTCGTGCGGCTTCGGCTGGATCTTGCCGCCAGGTGAGGTAGTAGTAGGCAGCCAGATCGCGTTGGCTGGGTTTCTCTGCGGCGATAAGTCGCTTGTAAGCGGCGCGGGCGTCGTCTTCTTTCTGAAGCAGGTTGGCCAATTCGGCAAACAGTTGCCAATAGGCATCGCTGGCGCCTTGCTTGTCGCTATCGCGGAGGGTGGCAAACGCCTGTTCCATCTGGCGCAGGGCAATCTGGGTCTTGGCCAGACGCAAGGCCAGCGCTGGTGTCATGCCTTGATCGGCTACCAGCCGCTGCAGGGTGGCGGCCTCGGCAGTACGGTCGCCAATATGCTGCTGGAAGTCGGCCAATCTGAGCAAGTAACGCGCCTCGCGCTTTTCACGATAGAGCTGGTCGAGAAAGGCAATGGCCGATTCCGGCTTACCTTGGGCATCGTAGGAGTTGATCAGCTCCTCCAGCCTCAGCTCGGTACCGCGACCGCCCTTGATCATGGCCTGCAGGGCGGCGACACGCAGATCTTCGTCCTGGGTCAGGGGGGTCAATTCCTCCACTTGCGCCCAGGCGGCGGCATCGCCCAGCCTGGCAGCAGCCAGCCAGTGCTCCAGGGCTTCGTCCGGCCGGCTGACCCAGCGGGCCACCTGCGCCAGCCGGCGGCGCCAAGCCATGTCCTCGGGCCGGGCGCGGACGGCTGCCTGGGCAAGCAAATAGGCATCATTGACGTTACGATTGGCCAGAAAAACATCATAGCCAAGCCGGTACAGGTCTTCGTCGAAGGGGAGGGCCGGTGGCTTGCCATTAAGTGGGGGAAACAAGGGCTCGGTTGCGGCGGTATTGGCGACCAGCATGAAGCTGCCCGGGTAGGCGGGCTCGCCCAGCCCGGCTAGGGAACCCCGGTACTGCTGCAGGTATTCCTGCATGGCCATCTTTAGCGCACGCTTCATATAGCGCTCTGCCAGCGCAGGCTTGCCAACGGACAGACTGATTTTGGCCAGTTCGGCCCAGTAGCTGCCTTGCTCGCCCAGGTTGGTCGGCGGTTCTGCCAGTAGCTCGCCCGCACGGTCATACAGCCCACCGCTTTGCAGATCGCGCACGGCCGCCAGGAACAGGCGACGACGTTCTGTCTGAGAGCCGCTACGCTTGAGCGCCAGCATGCGGAAGCCAGAGGCCGCGCGGTAGTTGCCCTGGCTGAGCGAGAGCGCGGCGAACTCTTCGAGTTCGTCGGCACGAAGCTGATTTTGCCGGGCAAGGTGTTGCTGCAATTTGTACAGCAAGCCCCCGCCGGTGAGTGGGCGCATCAGTTCGGGTTTAAGTGCCTCCAGCAACTGGCGATCTATTGGGCCGTGCTCGATCAGGCGGATAACCAGTGTCTGGATTTCGCGTTCCAGCGCGCGGTAGCGCGAGACGGTATGTCGTCCCAGTGCACGGTCACGCTGGGCTACCTTGAGCAGCAACAGGTCAATGCGCTGCTGCCATTCCGCATCATGACGCTCACGAAGGCTCTCCGCTATGCTGCGCGCCACACTGAAGTTGCCCAGCACCATCTCTTGCTCAGCCAGGACCAACTGCAGCTCGATGTCACGAGGGCTGGCGCGTACCAGATTGCGCAGGTATTGCAGGGAGAGGGCATCGGTACGTGCTTGCGCCGCGATCTCGGATAGCTCTCGTCCCTTGGGGAAGATCAGCGCCAGTGCTGCGGTGGCACCGGCTGCCAGGGCAAGCACGGTGGAAGGCGGAAACAGCCGCTGCCGTGGCAGCTGCTTGCGCTCATCCAATAGCCCGGCCGGGGTGTCTGCTTTATTCACAGCACGCTCCGGATGAGACTGTTGGCGGGGAATACCTTAGGGACTGCAGGCAAGATCAAGATCGGCAACCTGTTCGGCCAGTTTGTATTGGGTGCCAGCGGCAGTGCGGCTCAGGGGCTTGATAGGGCGTCCTGCCTGGCTCAGGGTGCAGTTCGTGTCATGGGCAAGGCTCCATTGCAGGGGCACGCCGCCGTCCAGTTTGAAACGCACGCCATCGGCGCGTGGCTGCCAGGCAGTAAGGTGGGCGTTGGCTTCGATCAGATAGGGGCGTTTGCCCGTTTCGGCTGCTACCACGATATCTGCAGAATGCTGGCTGCTTAGGTGCAGGTAACGGCCCTGTGGCTGCTGGCGCCAGCCAGCGATGCCCTGGCTGGCGGCGAAATCGGGTACGGCGCTCTCGGGCAGCCGTACGGTACGCAGCGCCCCTTGGTTGCGTACGCGCCAGCCGCTGTCGGTCTTGGCCACCACAACCTGATTGAAGCCGATGACGCGGTCTATATAGGCCGATGCATAGAGCGGCAGGGTTTCCTGGCTCAGGGCATAGCGATAGACCTGGTGCAGGGCTTCTATGCTGGCTTTACGGCTGGCAGAGTAGGTGTGATAGTAAATATTGATGGGCTTGAAGCGATAGGGCTTGTCAGTCAATTCAAAGGTTTCTATCACCCGACGGAAACCCCAGTAGGGCCCTTTCCAATCGTTGGTGTAGATGTTTTCGTTCTGGTTGGGCGCGAAAATCTGGAAATTACCGCCACCCTTATCCAGCCCTAGCGACGAGATACGGGTCCAGGACGGGTGGGCACGTGTGATGGTGGTATCGCCTGCATTCATATTGCGCAGGCCAGCCTTGTAAGTCGCGGCAACGGTCTCACCATCAGGGTCGCAGTCACCACTCCACAGCAATACCTTGACCTGCTTGCCTGCCGGCGCCAGTCGGCTGTTGATATAGGCGGCTGAGCCGGAAATCTCACGGTCCACGCTGAATTTGTAGTTCTTCAGCTGCAGGTTCAAACCATACAGGCTGCCTTCCACCTTGCGTTTGCCGGTTAGTGCCTGCCAGAAGAAGGGATGGCTATAGGTATGGCTGGCGACTTCCACATGGGGTAGCGCAAAAATGGCGCGCGAAGTCGTTTCCAGCGACTTGGCCATGTTGCTCCACAGTCCATTGGGGGAGGTTTCGCCTTCGATGACCGACACGGTGTGAGGCACCCGATAGCGCTCAATGAAGTCGCGCCGCATGACTTCGGCTGCGGTGGGCGAACCCGGTATCTCGGCCAGGCTGGGAAAGCCATCGCCATCAATATGGGTCAGCCATAGCCGCCGGCCATTCTCGGTGGTGGTATCAGCGATGGGCATGGCCGGCAGCTGCAAGGCTGCCTTCAGGAATTCCAGCGGCTGTATCACCCAATAGGTGTCGGTTTCATCGCCCGGCGCCAATTCCACGACATAAGGACCAAGTGCATAGCCACCCCAGGGCGTGATGCCTACCGGGTCTTGCTGTAGCTCGCCGCTTGCCAGGCTAAGCCAGGCCTCGCCCTCGTTCAGCTTCATGGGCTCGAAGTTGTCGCGCTGGGGGTAGGGTTTGTGCTCAAAGCCGACAGCAGCGTGCTGCTTGGTGATACGCACGGCTTCCGTGGCATTGCCATCTCGCACGCTGATGCCACGCTGCGCCATCCAGCCTGGGTCGTTAAACCCAAACCGCGACAGGATGGCCAGCGGCACGCCTTCGTTGCGGGCGCGATCAAACAGGCGCTTGAGATCACTGGCACGACTGGGCAAGTCGCCATTCAGCCAGCTGACTATGCCAGCATAGCGTCCTGCCAGGGCGATGCCGGGCAGGGGCTGCTGCACATCCACATATTCGGGCACCAGTCCCAGATAGTTGAGCGGGGTGGCGAGAAAACGAACATGGTCGGACTCCATCAGGTTGCCGTACTGGGAGCTGTCGTACAGCACCATTACACGCCGTGGCTGCACTTCAACCAGGCCCACGCCCAGTATGTCGAGTTCAGGCGTGGCTACCCAGGGAATAAGCCCGCGTGCGCGGATGCGGGCAGCCACTTCGCGGGCCTGTTTCCTATCGCCTGCAGGTACGTAGTCGATGGCAATGACGGGCAGCTTCCATTGCTCCTGTATGGGCTTGATCTGTTGCAGCAACCAGGCGCGGTCGGATTCCGGCACCTGGCTGTATTGGCGGTTGCTTGGCTGCCAGCGGGCTTCCAGCGATTCAAATGCCACACCGGCTGCAAGCCCGTGTACTTCCGGCAGAACCTCGAAACCGCGATTGAACAGCAGCTTGGCTTCCGGATACCTGGTTTTCAGTGCCTTGAGCGTACGTATCAGGCCGGCCTGCTGGGCAGCCTGCTCCGCCGGGGTGCTGGCCAGCAGTTGCCAGGAATCCAGGGTGTCGAGAAAGAAGTGCCGCCAACCCCGCTGCCACAAGGGGGTGATGATCTGCTCGACAAAAAAGGCAGGCCACTCGGGCTGGCTCTGGTCAATGATCTTGCCACCCCAAGCGGGGTTGCTGCTGGGGAGCCAGGCAGCGGGTATCTTGCCAGCATAGCTGCGGCGCGCCTCCACTTCGCCGACGCTGACATAGGCGAACCAGTCGGTTTCGGCGCTGGCTGCCGGCGCGGCCGTGAAGTGGTCAGGCTCGAGCACCACCCAGTCGAAGGCGCGCAGCTCATTCAAGGGGGGCTGAGCGCCATAGAAGAAAGCGACAGCAGGCTTGCTGCTAGCGGTGGCCAGGCAGGCCATCAGCGCAGCGATCAGGGTACGGCAGATTTTCTGCAGCATAGGTCGCTTAGCCGGCCAGTAGCTTGGCCAGGCCTTGTTCCAGGGTAACGAAATCAAAATGCCCGAGTGCAGCCAGCAAGGCGCTGTTGAGCGCGGCAGAGTGAACAATGTCGCCTGTACGTGCGGGCTGATGGCTGACATCGAGCTGCTTACCGACGACCTGCCCGAAGCTGGCGATGACCTGGTTGAGGGTTCGGCTTTGGCCTGTGGCCACATTCAATACCCCGGTCTGATCGGCGAACAGGGCACGCCGGTTGGCCTCGGCTACATCGCCGACATAGATGAAGTCGCGGGTTTGCTCGCCATCGCCAAAGACCAGCAGGGTGGCTTGCTGCTCGATCCGCTCCTTGAACTTGGACAGCACGCCAGCGTAAGGCGAGCGCGGGTCCTGGCGCGGGCCAAACACATTGAAGTAGCGCAAGCCCAGGCAGGACATGCCGTAGAGTTCGGCGTAGAGCTTGGCATACTGATCATTGACCAGTTTTTCGAGGCCATAGGGCGAGGCGGGGTGGACCGCCGAGTGCTCGCTGAGCGGTAGCGTGATGGGTTGACCATAGACAGCCGCCGAGGAAGCATAGACAAAGCGTTGGACGCCAGCCTGGCGTGCGGCATCCAGCACATTGATGAAGCCAGTGAGGTTGCGTTCGGCCGAGGTAGGCGGTGCATCCACCGAAGCTTGTACCGAGACTTGCGCTGCCAGATGCAGGACGCGATCAACGCCCTGCATGGCATGCTTGACTGCCTGGGGGTTGCGGATATCGCCTATCTGAAGTTCCAGCTGGGGGTGGTCTGGCAGGTTGTCGGGCCGGCCGGTACTGAGATCGTCCAGTACGCGTACTGCATGGCCCCGCAAGAGCAGGTTCTCAACCGTATGTGAGCCGATGAAGCCTGCGCCGCCAGTGACCAGTATCTTGCTCATGCCCCAACCCTTCTTGCCCTAGTATGCAATGTTGATTCAGGCACGCATTGGAACAGGCTTGCCTGCTGCGCACAACAAGACTATTCGAACCTGCTGATATGCCCGCATAGCATTGATGCTGCTGGTTTCATGACATTGGAATATTAGCCCGCCGATAGGCCGTGGTAGCCCTTGGTTTCTTGCCTGTCATAACAAGAATAGGTGCTTGTGGATAAGTCAGTGGTGAAAGCGGGATGCCATGGCGAATATATTTTTACCCTATGTGACTGAGGTGCCGCAGTAGGAGCCTGTTCGCGATTTTTCGCCCCAGGTTAAAAAATCGTGAACAGGCTCTATAGGCTCGACAAGCCGGGCCTGCACATAGAAAATCCGCCACCGCGCCAAGTGGCGCGCGTCCAGCAACGTATTCCAATCAATCCGAAAGACCCGACATGCACCCTATCCCTGTCATTGCCATCGATGGCCCATCTGCTTCGGGCAAGGGTACGGTTGCCGCGCGCGTGGCGGCGGCATTGGGTTGGCACTACCTGGACAGTGGTGCGCTGTATAGGCTCACCGCCCTGGCGGTATTGCAGCGAGGCCTGCAACTGGATGATGCCCAGCAAGTAACCGCGGTCGCTGCGGCACTGGATGTGAGTTTTCTGGAGGGCATGATCTTGCTGGATGGCGAGGATGCCACGGAGTTGATACGCGCCGAGGCCGTGGGTGAGGCGGCCTCCAAGGTGGCGGTATTGCCCTCGGTACGGGCGGCCTTGCTGCAGCGGCAACGTGACTTTGCCCGTGCGCCAGGCTTGGTAGCCGACGGACGGGATATGGGTTCAGCGGTGTTTCCCGAGGCCTCATTGAAGGTGTTTTTGACCGCCAGTGCGGAAGAGCGCGCCAGTCGACGCTATAAGCAGTTGATTGCAAAAGGGGAATCGGTTAACATCTTGCGGATTTTGCAGGACATAGAGCAGCGGGATGCGCGCGATCGCGCCCGCAGCGTAGCGCCGTTGCAGCAATTGCCTGATGCGCATTTGCTGGATACGACGCAATTATCCATAGAGCAGGCCGTCAAGGCTGTGCTTGATTGGTGGCAGGCGGTTTCGCCCGAATACACGGGCAAACTGTCGTAGCGATACCAGGTCGCTGCGGCAGCAAAGGTGCCGGAACTTGCGCAAGGCAAGTCCGGCGTTTCACAACTTGACCCCACAGGCAGCACACGTGGGCTATCTGGATAAATCTGAAATGACTACCGAAGTTTCTTCCATGGAAAGTTTTGCCGCCCTCTTCGAGGAAAGCCTGGCGCGCCAAGAGATGCGCACCGGCGAAGTAATCACTGCTGAAGTGGTTGCCGTCGAAGACAAGGTGGTGATCGTCAACGCCGGCCTGAAGTCCGAGTCGCTGATCGACATCAATGAATTCAAGAACGACCAAGGCGTGGTTGACGTCAAGGTTGGCGACTTCGTGCAAGTTGCCATCGACAGCGTTGAAAACGGTTTCGGCGAGACCAAGCTGTCGCGCGACAAGGCCAAGCGCCTGGCCGCCTGGATAGACCTGGAAGAAGCGCTGGAGCAAGGCGTCATCAAGACCGGTCTGATCTCGGGCAAGGTCAAGGGCGGTCTGACCGTCATGATCAACGGCATCCGCGCCTTCCTGCCGGGTTCGCTGGTCGACATCCGTCCGATCAAGGACACCACGCCTTTCGAAGGCAAGGACATCGAGTTCAAGGTTATCAAGCTGGACCGCAAGCGCAACAACGTGGTTGTGTCGCGCCGTGCCGTGCTGGAAGAGACCATGGGCGAAGAGCGCGAAAAGCTGCTGTCCACCCTGTCCGAAGGCGCTACCGTCAAGGGTATCGTCAAGAACATCACCGACTACGGTGCGTTCGTGGACCTGGGCGGTATCGATGGCCTGCTGCACATCACCGATCTGGCCTGGCGCCGTGTCAAGCACCCGAGCGAAGTGCTCACCGTCGGTGACGAAGTTACCGCCAAGGTGCTCAAGTTCGACCAAGAGAAGAACCGCGTTTCCCTGGGCCTCAAGCAGCTCGGCGAAGATCCGTGGGTGGGCCTGGCTCGTCGCTACCCGCAGAGCACCCGCCTGTTCGGTAAGGTTACCAACATCACCGACTACGGCGCCTTCGTTGAAATCGAACAAGGTATCGAAGGTCTGGTCCACGTGTCCGAAATGGACTGGACCAACAAGAACATCCACCCGACCAAGGTCGTCCAACTGGGCGATGAAGTCGAAGTGATGATTCTGGAGATCGACGAAGACCGTCGTCGTATCAGCCTGGGCATGAAGCAGTGCATGGCCAACCCCTGGGACGATTTCCAGGCTTCCTACAAGAAGGGCGACAAGATCAAGGGCGCCATCAAGTCGATTACCGACTTCGGTGTGTTCATTGGTCTGCCAGGCGGCATCGATGGCCTGGTTCACCTGTCCGACCTGTCCTGGAACCTGCCAGGCGAAGAAGCTGTTCGCAACTACAAGAAGGGCGACGAAGTGGAAGCCATCGTGCTGTCCATCGACGTCGAGCGCGAGCGCATCTCCATGGGCATCAAGCAAATGGAAGGCGATCCGTTCAACAACTTCGTGTCGACCAACGACAAGGGCGCTATCGTCAAGGGTATCGTCAAGTCGCTGGACGCCAAGGGTGCCGTTGTTGCCCTGTCCGAAGAAGTTGAAGGCTACCTGCGTGCAACCGAAGTCTCGCGCGACCGCGTTGAGAACATCGGTACCGTGCTGAAGGAAGGCGACGAAGTCGAAGCCATGATCATCAACGTCGATCGTAAGAACCGCTCGATCAACCTGTCGATCAAGGCCAAGGATCAGTCGGATGACTCCAGCGCCATGACCAAGCTGGCCGGTGAATCGGCTGGCAATGCTGGCACGACCAGCCTGGGTGCACTGCTGAAGGCCAAGCTCTCGGGCAACCAAGAGTAATCGGCGATGTCGTCCGGTAGCCCCATGACCAAGTCCGAGCTGATCGCCAAGCTGGCGGAGCGTTACCCGCAGCTCGTGGCGAAGGACGCCGAACTGGCCGTGAAGACGATACTTGATGCCATGGCCAGCAGTCTGGCCAGTGGTCAACGTATCGAAATTCGGGGGTTCGGCAGCTTTGACCTGAACTACCGGCCGCCACGTGTGGGGCGCAATCCGAAATCCGGGACGAAAGTCGCGGTGCCGGAGAAGTACGTGCCCCATTTCAAGGCCGGTAAAGAGCTGCGCGAGCGAGTGGACGGCCAGGAGGCATAAAGCCTGGTTGTTCCATCGGACTTGCATCCAGTAAGAAAACGCGACGTCGCAAGACGTCGCGTTTTTCTTTTGTGCAGGCCCAAGCCTGGCAGAGAGCTGGCCAGGCGCTGACGCCATTGAAAAGCGGAAGTGTATGCACGCGCCTTCGAGGCGGGGCAAGCAGGTGGAGCCCGCTGATTCTGGCTCTGCTAGCGTTCTGCGCCAGGGTCTTGCTGGTGTTTGTGCCAGCGTCGCCAACCAGCCATAGCGCGAGCCCATAACAGGCGCCGAACCAAGTAAAACAGATGGCATGCCCGATTCCCTGGCGACCTCGGCTAAAATGAGGGTCTATTCCATGGAGCTGCCCGTGCGCTATCTCGCCTGGTTCATCAAGATTGCCCTGTTTTTGTTCCTGTTTGCCTTTGCCATCAAGAATATGGCCATGGTGACCCTGCATGGCCTGCTGGACATGCAGTGGCAAGCGCCGCTGGCGCTGGTGCTGTTTGGCGCCTTTGTGCTGGGTGCCTTGGCAGGTGTGCTGGCCATGTTGCTGCAGGTGGCGCGGCTCAAGCGTGAACTACAGCAGCTCAAGCAGCACAAAGAGAGCGGTGTATCCGCAGTGACGGAGCCGGTAGACCGGGTAGAGCCGTCGGTGCCGCTGGATGCAGTGATCTGAGCAAAACAATAACAAAGGAATTACCTGTGGAATTCGAAGCCTGGTGGCTGATTCTTTTCCCGTTGTGTTTCGGCCTGGGCTGGCTGGCTGCACGCGTTGACATACGGCATATTCTGTCCGACTCAAAATTGCTACCCCGGCAATACTTCGAGGGCCTCAATCATTTGCTGAACGAGCGCACCGACAAGGCCGTCGATGTGTTTGTTGATCTGGCACGTAACCATAGCGAGACCATAGAGCTGCAGTTTGCCCTGGGCCATCTGTTTCGCAAGAAAGGTGAAATCGAGCGCGCCATACGGATGCACCAGAAGCTGCTGGCTCGGCCTGAACTCAAGCTCTTCGAAAAGCAGTCTGCCACCTTTGAGCTGGCGCTGGATTTCATGAAGGCTGGTCTGTTCGACCGGGCAGAGGAGCTGTTTGGCAAGCTCGATGACACCGAGTTTGCCCGTGCGGCCCGGCGCCACCTGCTGGATATTTATCAGCAGGAGAAAGAGTGGCACAAGGCGATTGAGACCGCGCAACAGTTGCGCGATACCAGCCACACCTACCAGCACGAAATCGCCGAGTTCTATTGCGAGCTGGCCACGGCGGCCATGACACGGTCACAGCCGCAGGAGGCCAGGCAGTTTCTGCAGCAGGCCCTTGCCGAGCATCGCAAGTGTGTGCGGGCCAATCTGTTGTTGGGCGAGCTGGCAGCTAACGAGGGGCAGTATGAAGCTGCCATCGACGCCTGGCTCAAGATAGAGTCGCAGGATCATCGCTTCCTGCCCTTTGCCGCACGCAAGTTGCTGGATGCCTATGACAAGCTGGCCAAGCCTGAAGAGGGCACGGCCTTGCTCAAGGGCTTTCTCTCTACCTATCCCGAGCTGGATATGCTTGATGTGGTCGTGGAGCGCATTGCCGCCCAGGAATCGGAGCCGGCCGCCTATGAATGGCTGCGCGAGGAATTGCGGCGCAATCCCAATATGACGGGTTTGCTCAAGCTGTTGGAGGCCCAGGCCAAGGCTGCGCCACCAGAGCGGCAGGCCGAACTCGATACCATGCTGCGGCTGACCCAGGAGTCGACGCGTGGGCTTAGCATGTACCACTGTGCCTCCTGCGGCTTCAAGGCGCGCCAGTATTTCTGGCGCTGCCCTGCCTGCAATGACTGGGAGCGCTTCCTGCCGGCCCGTGGCCAGACCCGTTCCTGATCGTGCCATCCCTTTACCATTGAGAACCCGCCATGACCGTTCACGATCCCAAGATCATTGTTGCCCTGGATTTCCATGATGCCGCTGCCGCGCTGGCCTTTGCCGACAAGGTGAATCCTGCGCTCTGCCGGCTCAAGGTGGGCAAGGAGCTGTTCACCGCAGCCGGCCCTGCGCTGGTGGAACAGCTGGTGGGCCGCGGCTATGAGGTTTTCCTGGACCTGAAATTCCACGATATCCCCAATACCGTCGCCCAGGCCGTCAAGGTGGCTGCCAGGCTGGGCGTCTGGATGGTGAACGTGCATGCCTCGGGCGGCCGCAAGATGATGCTGGCCGCCCGTGATGCGCTCGATGGCGAGCCTAATCGCCCGTTGCTGATTGCGGTGACGGTGCTGACCAGCATGGATGGTGCGGACCTGGCGGAGATGGGTATGCCCGAACCCGCCGTGCAGGTGCCCCTGCTGGCGCGCCTGGCGCTGGAATGTGACCTGGACGGGGTGGTCTGCTCTGCCCAGGAAGCTTTTGTGTTGAAGAAGTTATGCGGTAGCGATTTCAAGCTGGTGACGCCCGGTATCCGCCCTTTGGGCAGTGCTGCCGGGGACCAGAGTCGGGTAATGACACCCGAGGCAGCCTTGGAGGCCGGTGCCGACTATCTGGTGATAGGCCGACCGATTACCCAAAGCGCCGACCCTGTCGCAACACTGCAATCCATACACGCTAGTCTCGCCGCTATCTGAGGGGCATGGGCCCCGCATTAGCGGAGCGCAAACGCATGAAGCTGACCATAGTCGGTACGGGTTATGTGGGCTTGGTGACCGGGGCTTGTCTGGCTGAAGTGGGTAACGAGGTGCTGTGTCTGGATGTGGATGCCAGCAAGGTGGCGGATCTGCGGGCCGGCATCATGCCCATACATGAGCCGGGCTTGGAGGCGCTGGTCAGCCGCAATCAACAGGCCGGGCGGCTACGCTTCACCACCGATGTGGATGAGGCCGTGGCTTATGCCACCTTGCAGATGATTGCGGTGGGTACGCCACCGGGTGAAAACGGTGCGGCAGACCTGCAGCATGTGGTGGCCGCTGCGCGCCAGATAGGTCGGCGCATGGCGGACTACAAGATCATCGTGGACAAATCCACTGTGCCGGTAGGGACGGCCGACAAGGTGGGCGAGGCGATTGCAGAAGAATTGGCGGGGCGGGGCGTGCAACTGCCCTATGCCGTGGTGTCCAACCCGGAGTTCCTGAAGGAGGGAGCGGCTGTAGAGGATTTCATGCGGCCTGACCGTATCGTGGTGGGCAGCGATGATGAGCGCGCCACCCAGTGGTTGAGGGCGCTCTACCAGCCTTTTCAGCGCAGCCACGAGCGGCTGGTGCTGATGGACGTGCGCTCGGCCGAGCTGACCAAGTATGCTGCCAATGCCATGCTGGCGACGCGCATTTCCTTCATGAACGAGATGGCCAATCTGGCGGAAGCCCTGCAGGCCGATATCGAGCAGGTACGGCGGGGCATAGGGGCCGATCCACGCATAGGCTATCAGTTCCTTTACCCGGGCGTAGGCTATGGCGGATCATGCTTTCCCAAGGATGTGCGAGCGCTGCGGCGTACGGCGGAGGCCCATGGTGTGCAGCTGCGTGTACTGGAGGCCGTGGAGGCGGCCAATGATGCGCAAAAGCACAAGCTGGTGATCAAGCTGGTGCAGCGCCTGGGGGCCAGCCTGCGTGGCCGCTGCATCGCCTTGTGGGGGCTGGCGTTCAAGCCGGATACCGACGATATGCGTGAGGCGCCCAGCCTGACGGTGATAGACGGGCTGTTGGATAGAGGGGCGCGGGTGTCGGCTTATGATCCCACGGCCAGCAAGGCGGCGCGCAAACTCCTGGGCGAGCGCATACACTATGCAGCTAGCCCCATGGCGGCGCTGGAGGGAGCAGATGCACTCCTGATCGCTACCGAATGGAAGGAATTTCGCAGCCCGGATTTTGATGCCATAAAGCGTACGCTGAAGCGGCCGCTGATCATCGACGGGCGTAATCTCTATGACCCGGCTTACCTGCGTGAGCTGGGATTTGTCTACGACGCAATAGGGCGTTGAAAGGCCTTGAATGAAGCATGAAGACTTGAGGCGCGCGCTGGCGGCATCGCGCGTGCTGGTGGTGGGGGATGTGATGCTGGACCGCTACTGGTTCGGCGACGTGGAGCGCATATCGCCCGAGGCACCGGTGCCGGTGGCCAAGATCAGCCGCATCGAGGAGCGTGCCGGTGGTGCCGCCAACGTGGCGCGCAATATTGCGGCTATCGGTGGGCAAGCCACCCTGCTGTCGGTCGTAGGGGATGACGAGGCCGGCAGCGCGCTACAAAGGCTGCTGAATGAGCATGGTGTGGCTACCAGCCTGCATCGTGATGCCAGCATCACCACCACGGTGAAGCTGCGTGTGGTGGCCAGGCAGCAACAACTGATACGGCTGGACTTTGAGTACAGCCCCAGTCACGAGATATTGGCCGCCAAGCTGGATGACTTCCGGGCTGTACTGGCACAGCATGATGTGGTGATACTGTCAGACTACGGCAAGGGCGGGCTGACCCATGTAGCGACCATGATCGAAGCCGCCAGGGCTGCCGGCAAGCCGGTGTTGGTTGACCCGAAGGGCGACGACTACAGCCGCTACGCCGGTGCGACCTTGCTGACGCCGAATCGTAGCGAACTGCGCGAGGTGACCGGACGCTGGGGGAGCGAGGCGGAGTTGGTGGAGAAGGCACAGCAATTGCGCACCCAGTTGCGGCTGGACGCCTTGCTGGTGACGCGCTCGGAAGAAGGCATGAGCCTGTTCGAGCCTGCTGGTGTGACCCATGAGCAGACGCTGGCGCAGGAAGTGTTCGATGTATCGGGTGCGGGCGATACGGTGATCGCTACCCTGGCGGCCATGCTGGCGGCGGGTGAGAGCCTGCCACGGGCCATGCAGTGGTCCAACCTGGCGGCCGGCATCGTAGTGGGCAAGCTGGGCACGGCGGTAGCCACGGCCGAGGAATTGTTCGAGCGTTGAGCCGTTGCATTTTTTTGGGCAACCGGGAGGGTGTACATGGCCCGGTGCTTAACCACAAGGGAAGGAGCAACCATGTTTGGCAAGTTGGCGGCAGATGCATTGGGATTGAGCGATATCGGTGCAGTGATCAAGCCGGAGGATTACGACAAGGTCGATGCCGATGACTACGTAATGCACGAGGATCAGGAAAAGATCTTCTTCCTGATCAAATCCAAGGTGGACGAGTACTGCTTTACCAACAAGGCGCTGATACACCTCGATGGCTCCAGCGCCATGAGCAAGAAGCGCATGCTGCATCGCTACAGCTATAGTTCCTATCCGGTGTCAGAGGTGCTGCTGGAAACCGCCGGCACCATAGACATGGACGTGGAGGTGAAATTCCAGCTGGGCAACAAGGCCTTCTCCATCGATGTGCACAAAAAGCATATTGAAGAGGTGAAGGACCTGTACAAGGCGCTGCTGCGTATTGCGGAACTGATGCACGAGAACGAGATTGCCCTGGCTTATGCCAAGTCCAGCCTGGAGCTGGCATCGGTGACGCTGGGACGCGGCCAGAGCGGTGGTACGCCGGTGGTGGAGGCCTTCAAGGAACTGAATCAGGCGGCGTTCTCCTGGCTCAGTGCGGCCCAGCAAAAGTATGTGGTCAAGGACTTCGGCTTTGTGTTCGAGCGCTATATCAAGAACTGAGCCCGTTGGGTCGCTGGCGACTACGCCAGGGTGTCGACAGACCGCCACAATGTGGCGGTTTTTTCTTGGTTGCGAGGCTAGTCGCTGTATTTGCGATTGATGGCTGCCAGGGTGCCATCGCTCTGGAGCAACTGAAAGCCCTGCTGCAGCTTATGCAACACGGCAGCATCGGTGCCCGGATGGCAGGCGAGGTACAGCTCAAAACTGCGTACCGGAATCATGGGCTTTATCTTGCCGGTGAGATTCTGGCGTGCGATCAGGGCATTGCCGCTTTCTCCGCTGGCCAGCCAGTAGTCCAGTCGGCCCGCCATCAGATTCTTGATGGAGATATCGTGGTTGGCCGACATCACCACGTTGTAGCCCTGCTTGATCATATACAGCGCACTGGCGGAGCCGTGATAGCCGCCTATGCGGGCGCCTATGGCGCTTTCCAGGCTGCGGGGCGCCTGTGGTTTGTCGGTACGGCCGAACAGCATCCAATCATTGTGCGCTAGTGGGCCTATCCAGACAAAGCTGGCTTCGCGCTCAGGAGTGCGGGCGGTGGAGTAGACACAATGGCCGGGCTGGCTTCGAGCGGATTCAAAAGCGCGAGCCCAAGGGGTCAGTTCTATCTTGTAGGCCAGATTGCTACGCGTCAGCAGGATTTCGACCTTCTCCGTCGAACTGCCGCCCACCCTGCCGTCAGGCAGGGGGAAGTTGTAAGGCGGCAAATCCTCGGTGAATAGCTTGAGCGGCAGGCTGTCGGCCAAGCAGGCGGGCAGCGACAAAGCTACCAGGCAAAGCGTGAGCAGCCGAGACATGGCAGCCTCTTGCGGGTGATGGTGATACCACTATATGTCGGACTGCCGGTTGTGGTGGATCGTCCCGCCTGCCGTAGGGGCTTATCCGATGGGCGGCTGCGCTGCCAGGCAGGCGTGGGCGGCCGCCACGCCGCTACGCACTGCGCCCTCCAGGGTGGCGGGGTAATCGCCTGCCGTATAGTCGCCGGCCAGCCACAGCGCAGGGTCGGCCGTGGCATTGCCCGGCCGCTTTAGCCCGGCTACGCAGCCAAAGGTGGCGCGTTTCTCTGCGATCACCCTATGCCACAACGGTGCAGGTAGCTGGGGGTGGGCCTGTGCGATTTCCGTCGTCACGATAGCGGCCAGCTGCGCCTGCGACCAGGCTTCGTGCGGGCCTTCGGCACTGATGACGGCCGCCAGGAGGCCATCCTGGCCGCACAGGCGGCCTCGGTCGAACAGCCATTGGGTGCTGCTACCCACCATGCCTTGCATGGCCTTGGGCAGCCGAGTACCTGCCGGGTAGCGTAGGTATACGGTGTAGATCGGTTGCCAGGTCCATGCGTCCAGCAGGGCGGAGGCAGGTGCGAGGGCGGGCAGGTGTTCTGCCAGCATGGCCAGCCTATGTGGGGGCAGCGCCAATATCAACTGGCTGTAGCACCTATCGCTGCGATCCAGCTGCCAGCCCTGGGCGCTGCGCCTCACCTGCCTGATCATGGTGCCGGTATGTACGGTGCAATTGCGCTCAGCCAGATAGCGCCCTGCTGCCTCGGGAAAGAGTGCCGAGAGGTCGGTCGCGGGCAGCAGGAAGTCACTGGCTGCGCGCTTGCCGGCCAGGCTGTCGCGCAGCACGTTGAGCAGCACCTGAGCACTGGCGGTGGCGATAGGGGTGTTGAGGGCGGCCAGGGTAAGCGGCTCCCACAGGCAACGTACCAGGTGGGCGGACTGCCCATGGTCGGCCAGCCAGCTTGCGACCGTGGTGTCCTGAGCCAGCTGGAAGCCACGCAACTGCGCACCGGCCATGGCGCGTATGGCGCTGATGCGCTCGCCCCAGCTAAGTCCGTCGGCCCATAGCAGGCCGGCCAGGGTATGCAGTGGTGCGGGTAGCCGTGGGCAGGCCAGGCGGAATACCCGCTGGCTACCCTGCTGTACATCCAGCTCCAGGGGCGTGCGGACGAAACCCTCGGCTTCCGACATCCCGGCCAGTTGCATCAGGCGCAATAGCTCGGCATAGGCGCCTATGGCCATGTGCTGGCCGTTATCCAGTGCCACACCGTCTATCTCTACCCGGCGGGCGCGGCCACCTAGCACTGGGCCTGCCTCGAATACTTCAAGCGGCTGGCCATGGGCAGCCAGTTCCATGGCGGCCGCCATGCCGGCGTAGCCGCCGCCGATGATGGCAATGGGGTCAGATTTCTTCACGGAATATGTCGCGATACAGCTCGGGATAGCGTGCCAGAACCTGGCGGGCACGATCTGGTTTGATGGGGTGTATGGTCTGGATGAAGTGGAGATCGCCCTCGGGCTCGATGGCCACTAGCTCCAGGATGAAGAACAGGCGCCGCTCGGGCATGAAATACAGCCAGCTGGCCGAACCCTGGCCGTATTTGGCGATCTGGTTGTTCAGTTCCAGCAGGCGCTTGGAGTTATCGGCACTGTAGAGAAACAGTTCGGGCGTGCCATCGGTGCGCTGGTAATTGCGCGCGATACGGAAGGTTTCCAGCGCTTGCCGCATCTTGCGCCGACGTATTGCCTTGCGGTCTGCATGGCGCATCTCCACCCAGCCTGCGACCAGGATGGCGATGATGACCAGCGCGGCAAACAACAGATACCAGGGCGAGAAGGGCAGTTTGTCCATCAGCTTGGGCTGGGTGTCTGGGTTGGGCGATACAGATAGGGTAGCGTCATGGCCTGATTGAACCCGCAAGCACGCGCAAGTGCAATGGATGCGTGATTGTCGGTGCTGGCCAGATAGTGGGCCTGCTTGCCCTGGGTATGTATCCAGTTGGCCGCATGGCCAACAACGGCCTTGCCCAGGCCCCGGTTACGCAGTGTGGAGGCCGTGCTGACGGCCTGGATGCTGATATGGCTGCCAGCGGCAAGATTGCATTCGGCCATGGCAACCAGTTGGCCTTCATGGATGGCACCAAAAAATCGATCCAGCCTGCCGAAGTCACGTATCAGTGCAGGATAGTCGGCATAGCCTTGGGCAGCCAGTTCCGGGTGCATGGGCGTGCCCTGCTGGCATGCCTGTTCGAAGTTGACTATGGGGATAGGGCTGGCTGCGGGACCGGGGCCGGGACCGGGACCGTCCAGGCACAGGTGAGTGTCCCAGCCGATTTGCCAGCCGCTGGCTATGGCCAGTTCGTCGGCGGGCTGATTGCACAGGGCGACATCGGCAACAGGCGCGTGCTGTTCCAGCCAGTGCAGGGCGGCATCCAGGGCGGCCTGGTCCTGGGCGTAGGCCCAATACGAGGGGGCTTCAGGCCGGCCGGCCCAAGGGCCACCCAGGACCCAGGCGCTGCCGTCATCGGCCAGCATGGCGGTGGAGCCGGGATCGCGCTCCACAATGTAACGCGCAAATACCGCCATGGCGCTGTCGGGCAGGTGCGGCAGCAGTGCCGCCGCCTGGGTGAGTTGTAAGCGCCCGTTCAATGTCTACTCACCCCGCGCCTTGTTCGTTAGCCGGCAAGGCAGCAAGTCTGCCGGACTGCGACGCGGTGTAGGGGTACCGCACAGGCGCCAGGCCGGGGTGGCTGCCGCTCACGCAAACCACCAGGTTTTCCAGGCCAGCCAGAGCTTGCGTATGGGCGTGAGGCTGAGCCGCTGATTGAGTACCTTGGCAGGGCCGTCGAGCACGATTTCTTCCAGCGTGGCGCGATAAATGGCCGCCATCACGAGGCCGGCACGTTGCTTCTTGCGGTCTGGTGCTGGCAGGGCGGCCAGGGCTTCGTCGTAATAGGTCTGCGCACGCTGAATCTGGAAATCCATCAATTGCTTGAAGTTGTCGGATTCGCGGTAGCTGAGTAGGTCAGCGGCCGGTACGTTGAAGCGCTGCAGTTCTTCGACCGGCAGGTAGATACGGCCACGGCGGGCATCCTCGCCCACATCGCGGATGATATTGGTGAGCTGGAAGGCCAGGCCCAGTTTTTCGGCGTAGACATAGGTCTTGTCATCACTGACGCCAAAAATGCGGGCGGATAACAGACCGACCACCGAGGCTACCAGGTAGCAGTACTGCTGCAGGTCGGCAAAGCTGTTGTAGCGGGCCTGGGTCAGGTCCATCTCCATGCCGTCTATGATCTGTAGCAATTGCTGTTGTGGCAGTTGCAGGCGAGCAACATGCGGCTGCAGGGCCCGTGTCACCGGGTGCTGCGGGTTGTTGGCATACAGGTTGGCCACTTCGCTGCGCCACCAGTTGAGCGTCGTGCGGGCCACGTTCTCGTCATGGGTTTCATCCACCACATCGTCCACCTCGCGGCAGAAGGCGTACAGCGCCGTAATGGCGCGGCGGGTTTCCAGCGGCAGGAAGCGGAAGCTGTAGTAGAAACTGGAGCCACTCTGGGCGGCTTTGTCTTCGCAATATTGGTCGGGCGTCACTTGATCGGTCTCACGCTGGCTGATGGCCAGGAACGCCCGGATTGTAGCGAGTTACGCGGCTTTTGCCTTGCTTATCCAGGTAATTCCGGCCAGTACCAGGCAGAGGCCCACTACCTGCAACAGCGAAAAGGGCTCTCCCAGTATCAGCCAGCCGAAGGCGATGGTCAGCACAGGCCCTACTGTGCCCATGGCGGCTGCCCGGCTGGCGCCCAGCCGTTCCACGGCACGGGCAGCCAGCCAGATGGGGAGTACGGTGGAGACTAGCGCCATGGCCAGCGCCCAGCCCCAGACGCCTTGGGGCAGGCCGGCCAGGGCATCCAGCGGACGGGCCAGCAGGAAGTGCCCCAGAACAAAGCCGCATGCCATGGCGCCGGAGTAACCGGCCAGCCGGGTGGAGCCGATGCGTTTTACATAGCGGCCGGTGCCCAGGTAATAGAGCGAAAAGGTGATGGCAGACAGGAAAACCCAGCCACCGCCTATCAGTACGGCAGTGCTGGCGGTCGTGTGGACCAGGTCGTGCCAGAAGGCCGCCAGCAGCCCGAGGTAGCATAAGCCCATGGCGGCCCAGATGCGTCCGCTGATGGGGCGGCGATGCCAGGCCGCTTCCATCAGCAGCACCAGGCTGGGGTAGGTGAACAGGATGAGCCTTTCCAGTCCTGCCGAGATGGTTTGCAGGCCCAGGAAATCAAACAGGCTGGAGAGGTAATAGCCCACCAGGCCCAGGCCGGCCAGACCCAGCCAGTCGCGTTTACCCAGGGTGTCGCCTTGGGCGGAATAAGCAAGCCAGAGAAAGGCCGGCAAGGCCAGGCCCATGCGTAGCGCCAGCAGGCTGACGGCGTCGACCGGCCCGGCGGCGTAGGCCAGTTTGACGAAAATGGCCTTGAGCGAGAAACCTGCGGCAGACAGCAAGGCCAGGGTACGGCCGTCCTGCCACCAGTGCCGGTGTTCTGATATGGCGAAGGCTGACAGGGCGCGCTGTATCATGGCTGCTCCAGGAACGGGTTGATGCGGCCCATTGTGAACCGCAGCAGCAAGCGCGAGAATGCGTTTTTACACCATGGGCCTTCGCCAATGACGAAACCTCTGCGCTTTGATCTGAACGACTTGCGCTTGTTTGCTGCCGTGGCTGCGGCGGGGTCGCTCTCCAAGGGGGCGGCCAGTCTGCCGCTGGCGTTGTCGGCAGCCAGTGCCCGGTTAAGGCAGCTTGAGCACAGGCTGGGCCTGAGCCTATTTGTGCGGCACGCTAGCGGGGTGAGGTTGACGCCGGCCGGCGAGGTGCTGCTGGAACATGCCCGCCGATTGCTGCGTTCGGCACAGGATGCCCAGCTGGCGATGGATGGCTTGAGCGGTGAGCAGCGCGTGGCCTTGCGGCTCTACGCTAATACCACCGCCAACAGCACGATACTGCCGGGCGCCCTGGGGCGTTTCCTGGCAGAGCATGGCTATGTTGATGTGACGCTGGTGGAGCGCCCCAGCCGCGAAGTGATTGCTGCGGTGGCGGCGGGCGAGGCAGACCTCGGCGTAATTGATGGCGACTACGAGCCCCCCGGCCTGTTGGCCTTGCCTATAGGCCGGTACCGGCTGGCCGTGCTGGCGTCGCCCAGGCATCCATTGGCCAACAGGGCCAATATCAGTTTTCGTGAACTGGCCAGCCATGACCTGGTGGGCTTGCCGGATGGCAGTTCCATGCAGGGTTTTGTGGAAAAGCTGGCCAGGCTGTCGGGCCTGGATCTGCACATGCGGGCCAGGGCGCCAAGCTTTGCCGCCATCGCCAGGCTGGTGGCGGGTGGGGCTGGTGTAGCCGTCGTGCCGGAAGCCACCGGCCAGGGCTACCGGGATGCCATGGGCTTGGCCTTGGTCGCATTGAGCGATGACTGGGCAGAGCGGGAGCTGAAGCTCTGCCTGCGCCAATGGGAGACCCTGCCCACCATGGTCAGGGCGCTGGCCGAGGCATTGAGCGGCATAGCGCGGTAGCGCCAGACAGATATTGAGCCAAGACGAACGAGATTGCCCTGACTCAGGCTAGCCAGCCGCTGGCCGCCCGCTTGACGCGGTCATTCACGGCCAGCCAGGCCGCTGTCTGCGGGGGCTGTTCCAGCAGCAAGACGTCGAAGCGGCCGCCATCATGCTCTCGCAGAGTGGCATAGAGTGCGCGGGCATAGGCTTCGGCGTTCAGCGGCATGGCATGGCATTCAGCGCCGCAGACCGCCTGTAGCATCTGCGAATGGTGCAGCAGGGCTACCCGCTGGCCTGCTTCAAAGCGCTGGTAGGCCTCGGCCTCAAGGGCCGCCAAGGGGCCCACCAGCAAAGGGGTGCGGGGGGCGTAGTGGGAATCGAGCAGGCCCGATACCCGCAGCTTGGCGGTGGTCGGTTTCTCGTGGTGTATCAGTTTGACGCCCAATACGGCTTCAATGGCTTCGGCCGGGATGCCACCCGGGCGCAGCAGGGTGGGTTGGGCATCCGTCAGGCCGACGATGGTGGATTCCACGCCTACTGTGCAGGGGCCACCATCAAGGATAAGGCCCAGCGCATCGCCGAACTCGGTGTAAACATGTTCGGCTGTCGTAGGGCTGACATGGCCGAACTGGTTGGCAGACGGGGCGGCCAGCCCACCGCCGAAGCGCTCCAGCAGGGCATGGGTGAGCGGGTGGGCGGGGGCACGCAGGCCGACCGTATCCTGCCCGCCAGTGACGGCGTCGGGTACATGGGGCTTGCGCCGCAATATCAAGGTCAGCGAGCCCGGCCAGAAGGCATCGGCCAGTTTCCAGGCGGCATCGGGGATATCCTGCGCCCAGTCGTCCAGCTGCTGGCGGCCAGCGATATGGACAATGACCGGATGGTCAGCCGGCCGGCCTTTCATGGCGAAGATCTTGGCTACCGCGTCGGGGCGGCTGGCATCGGCTGCCAGGCCATAGACGGTTTCGGTGGGAATGCCGACCAGCTCGCCTGCTTGCAGCAGTGCCAGGGCCTGGTCGAGGTCGGTGGAGATAGGGCGCATGGGGCTATTTTATCGCGGTTTCAGGTTTACGCCCGGTGTTGTCACTGGGTTAGTGCGCCACATCGGTGGCCTGCGCCATGCGCGGTGGCGTGCGCATCCAGAACAAGAGCGGCAGCAGCAGGATGATGATGGCGCCAAACCACAGGAACAGCTCGCTGAAAGCCAGCAGCATGGCCTGCTGGTTGACCTGCAGATTGATCAGGGCGTAGGCCTTTTGGGTGGCGCTGGCGATGGCATCACCCTTTTGCTGGAACAGCCGGGTATAGGCCTCCAGCCTTTCGGCCATGGCGGCGTTGTCATGGGTCAGGTGTTCGACCAGCGCCGAGCGTTTGATGTCTTCGAACTTGACCAGCAGGGTGGCCGACAGCGCAATGCCTACGCTGCCCCCCAGCTGTCGTACCAGGTTGTAGAGGCCGGTTGCGTTGGGGATTTCGGTAGGCAGGATACGGGCCAGGCTGAGGTTGTTGAGCGGCATGAACACCAGACCCAGGCCAAAGCCACGTAGCAGCAAAGGCCAGAAGAAATCGGCCGCGCCCGACTCGGTGGTGAACAGGTGGTGACCCCACATGGCGTACATGAACAGGGCGGCTCCCGCGATGATCAGCGCATGGGCCGGCACACCACGGGAGATCAGCTTGGCGGCGATGGGCATGGCAAAAGCGGCCGCCAGGGCGGAGGGCAGGATGATCATGCCGGTCTGGAAGGCGTCGAAACCGATCAGTGTCTGGGCATAGACCGGGAACAGAAATACGGTGGAAAACAAGGCTGCACCCAAAAAGAAGGTGAACAGCAGGCCGGCCGAGAACTGCAGGTCCTTCATGATGCGCAGGTTGACGATGGGATGGGCAATCTCCAGCTGGCGGATGACGAAGGCGAACAGCGAGACGAAGCTGGTGACCGCGTAGGCGAGTATCTCGGTGGATTCAAACCACTCCAGCTTTTCACCGCGCTCCAGCATCAACTGCAGGCTGCCTATGCCGACGGCCAACAGTAGCAGGCCCAGGTAGTCCACGCTGCTGATCTGCCGGCGATGGGCGGAGTCCGGCACGAAGGCCAGCACCAGGAAGAGGGCGATGGCACCGAGGGGCAGGTTGATATAGAAGATCCAGGGCCAGGACCAGGTGTCGGTAATCCAGCCACCTACGGTCGGGCCTAGCGAGGGGCCGAACATGATGCCTATGCCGAAGATGGCCATGGCCGTTGCCATCTCCTCGGCCGGAAAGACTTCGTACAGCGTGGCCTGTGCCGTAGCGATCAGACCGCCGCCGCCCAGGCCCTGGACGATGCGCCAGAACACCAGCTCGCCCAGTGAGGTGGCATTGCCGCAGGCCCAGGAGGCGACGGTGAAGATGATGATGGACAGTGCCAAGTAGTTGCGGCGGCCTATCTGGTTGGCCAGAAAACCCGAGATGGGCAGGATGATGACGTTGGCGACCACATAGCCTATCGAGACCCAGGTGATTTCATCGAGCGTGGCACCCAGGGTGCCCATCATATGGGGTACAGCAACATTGACGATGCTGGTGTCCAGCAGCTCCAGCACGCAGGCCAGCGTTACCGTGATCGCGATGATGAAGCGGTTGCGATGGATGGCATCTGGATGGTTGCTGCGTAGCAGGCTGGGGAAGAAAGGCTTCATGCTGTGACCTTGGCTGGGGCGGCTGGCGAGTAGATGAATCAGGTTTGCCGGGAGAAGGCGAGCTTGATGCCGAGGAACAGGAACAAGACCCCCATGCTGCGGTTAAGCCACTGGGTAATACCCGTGCCAGGCTGGATCAGGCTGCTGACCTTGGCGGCGGTATAGGCCAGGGTGTGGCACCAGAGCATGCCGTTGAAGTTGAATATCGCCCCCAGGAAGATGAAGGCCAGTGCCTTGCTGGGTGCGGCGGCATCAATGAACTGGGGTACGAAGGCCAGAAAGAACAGGGCTACCTTGGGGTTCAGTACGTTGGTCCAGAAGCCTTGCCAGAATATGGTGGACAGGGGCGCGGCCTGCAGCTTGGACAGTTCACCCGGCGTGGTGGCCTTGCTGCGCAGCATGCTGATGCCGACCCAGATCAGGTAGGCGGCGCCGATCAGCTTGACGACGGTGAAGGCCGTGGCCGAGGTCGCCAGGATGGCCGACAGACCCAAGGCCGCGGCGAAGATATGGACAAAGGTACCCAGGCCTATGCCCAGCGCGGCGGCGGAACCGGCCCTGAAGCCCTGGCCGGCGGCGCGGCTGGCGATGTAGAGGGAATCCGGGCCCGGCGCGATATTGAGCATCAGGCCGGACAGGATGAACAGCCAGAGGTCGTGGGTGCCGAACATGGATTAGTCTCAGGTAAGAGATACGAGGGCGTAGCCGGTGCGCAGGGCGTGTGCCCAGTCAGGCCGGCCATTGCGGGCTGCTTGTGCGGCGGCGGATTCAAAGTCATATGGCAGTGCAAGCAGATCGACCTGCCAGCCGTGCGCCAGGCGTTCGACGATCGCGTAGCGGGCATCGGGGCTGCCGTTCTCTACCAGATGAAAGTGTGGGTTATCGTCATCATAGGCCGGCAGGCCGACACTGCCAGGGTTGACCACCCGCCTGCCATCGGGGGCACACAGTGTACGGGGGAGATGGGTGTGGCCGCAGGCGATCAGGCGCGCTGTCTCCTGGCCCAGGCGTGCATCCAGCTCGGTGGGCGTGGCCATGTGGCAGCCTGTGGGGGTTACGGTTTCCATGCAATAGGCCAGGTCGCTGGTAGGGGTGCCATGGCAGAGCAGCACCTCGCCCATCCGGTGGGTGGGCGGCAGGCTGGCCAGCCACTGCAAGGTGGCAGGGCTGATCTGTTGGCGGGCATGGCGATCACTGGCGGCCATGCGGGACAGGTGCTGGGTCAACAATTGCCGCTCATGATTGCCTGCCAGCTGCGGCCAGCTTTGCTGCCGCAGCAATACCGCAGTTTCTTCAGGCCAAAGCGGCCCGCTCAAGCTATCGCCCAGATTGGCGATCTGCGTGATGCCACGTCGGGCAATATCGGCCAGCACCGCTTGCAGGGCGGGGAGATTGCCGTGGATGTCGGAGATCAGGGCGAGGCGCATGGTGTTTCTGCCTGGCGTCAGCGTATGCGTATGCTGGCCATGACGCTCATGCCGGGGCGCAATGGGGTTGCATTGTGGTCGAACGCGGCCAGCCTGATCTTGACGGGCACCCGCTGCACCACCTTGGTGAAGTTGCCGCTGGCGTTATCCGGCGGCAACAGCGAAAACTTGGCGCCGGTGGCCGAGCTGAAGGACTCTACCTTGCCGCTAAAAGCCTTGCCGGGGTAGGCGTCCACCTCGACGGTGACGGCCTGGCCGGCCCGCACATTGCCAACTTCGGTTTCCTTGAGATTGGCCGTAACCCAGATATCGCTGAGTGGTACCACATACATCAGCGTTTGGCCTGCTTGTACCAATTGGCCGACTTCGACCGACTTCTTGCTGACCACACCGGTGATGGGGGCCCGCACCTCGGTATCCTTGAACTGGATGGCAGCCAGATCACGCTGAGCCCGAACCGAATCGACCTTGGCCTGGGCAGATTTCAGGCCGGCGCCGGCCACGCCTACCTGCTGGCTGGCCGCGCTGGCCGTATCGCGTGCGGTCCTGAGCTGCGACTCGGCCGAGCGTTGGGCTGCCAGGGCAGCATCAAGCTGGGCGCTGGATGCCATGCCCTTGGCAGCCAATGAGCGGGTCCGTTCCAGATCATTGTGCGCCCGCTCGGCATTCGCCGCTGCCAGGGCAATGGTCGATTGCGCTGCGGCCGCGCTGGCCAGGGCATAGCCTATCTGGGCCTCGGCCTGACCGGTACTGCCCTTGCTGCCGGCGGCAGCCATCGCGATCTTCAGGTCGGCCTCGGCCTGTGCCAGCCGGGCGCCGTAGTCGCGGTCATCTATCTTGATCAACACGCTGCTGGCGCTGACGGGCTGGTTATCGGCCACCTTCACCGCCTGGACATAGCCGGACAGGCGTGCGGCGATGGGCACGATATGGCCCTCTACCTGAGCGTTGTCGGTTTCGACATACGTGCGGCCATGCCACCAGTGGTAGACCACCCAGCCTGCGATGGCGGCGATGGCGAGTGCCAGCACTAGCCTGGCCTTGGTCTGCTTCTGAGATGGGTTTGCGGTGTCGTTCATGGGTGGCTCTTGAGGCTCGCACCAGCTTGGGCTGGCGTCTGGGAAGTGTGGGTGTGTCAGCCGGGATGCTGAGGGCTATCGGTGTCGCAGGCCCTGTACCAGTAGATCAAAATGGAAGCGGGCAAAGGCTTTTAGGTCGACCGGTTCGGTATCGCACAGCGAGAAACTCTGCTTCCAGACCTTGATCATCACCAACGGGGCGGTGACCGCCCGGGCGGCCATCATGGGATCGACTTCACGGAACTCGCCGCTCTGTATGCCGCGGCTGATCACGTCGGCAAACAGCCGGCGGCTACGCACCACGACTTCATCCACATAGAAACGGGCCAGCTCGGGGAAATTGGTGGCCTCGGCAATCATCAGCCGGGAGATGCCGGAGGAGGTGGCGTGCTCCATCCGCTCCGCCCAACTGGACAGCAGCTGCCACAACAGGTCGGACCAGGCGCCCTGATGCTCCTCTACCAGCGTCTCGGCAAACTCCAGCGCGGGGACGACGGTTTCGCGTACTACCGCCTTGAACAGCTCTTCCTTGTTCTCGAAGTACAGATAGACCGTGCCCTTGGTGACGCCCGCCAGCTTGGCGACATCATCCAGCCGGGTGGCGGCAAAACCCTTGTCGGAGAACAGGGTCAGGGCGGCCTGGATGATCTCGGCCGGACGGGCATCCTTGCGGCGCTGCCAGCGTGGTAGCGGGGTGTTCATATGGGGCTCCTGGGCGGGTGAGGCCTTTACGGGGCGATCTGCCAAGCTGGGAGGTGAGTTAGTGACTTTTGAGTAATTTATTCATTGCTGAACGAAAAGTCAATAACTGAGGGCTTGGTTGTAAGCGGCAGGGGATTGGCGTAAGGTGGCCGGCAATGCTCAGGGAATTTCATAAGAACAGTGTCCAAGTGGCTGATATAAAGCTGGAAATAATAGAATCAAAGGCGCTGCTGGCAAGTGGGCGACCGCCCTTGCTGTTTATCCATGGCGCCTATGCTGCCGCCTGGTGCTGGCAGATGCATTACTTGGCTTATTTTGCCCAACGCGGCTATCACAGCTTTGCCGTCAGCCTGCGTGGCCATGGCTTGAGTGAGGGGCGCGGCGGGCTGGCTGCCACATCGGTGCATGAGTACGCCGAGGATGTGGCCCAAGCCATCAGGTTGATCGAGATGCAGACCGGGCGCAGGCCGGTGCTGGTGGGGCATTCCATGGGTGGCTACCTGGCCCAGATGGTGGCGCGGGAGCAGGTGTTGCCGGGACTGGCCCTGCTTGCCACGGTGCCACCCGAGGGCTTGATGGGGTCGGCACTGCATTTGTTTTGGCAGCATCCCCTGCTGCTGTGGGAGCTGAATCTGTTGCAGAACGGGGGCGTACCGCCCCGGCTCGACAAGCTGCGGGAGCTATTGTTCTCGGCCCACATTGTGGAGGCAGAGTTGCAGACTTACGCAGCGCGTTTCCAGCATGAATCGGATCGCGCCCTGATAGACATGAATCTACCCCAGTTTGACCAGCGCCAGCCGCGCGGCATGCCGCCAGCGCTGGTGCTGGGTAGTCATGATGACAAGCTGATGCCCTGCCATCTGATCTATAGCGCAGCCCGGGCCTTGGGTGTGCGTGCCCATATGTTGCAAGGCCTGGGTCATATGCTGATGCTGGATGCCGGCTGGCAATTGGCTGCAGCGGCTCTGGCCGCATGGTTGGAGGAGCTACCATGAAGATAATAGCTGACCCGCGTCGGCGGCTGCTGGGGGTAGTCTTGCTGCCTTTGTTGCTGGCCGCATGTGCCAGTGCGCCGGACAAGCCCGTCGGCGAGCCCGCCGGCAAGGTTGCCAGCAAGCCGCCAGCGGCTCGCCCGGTAGTGGCGCCCAGCCATATTGAGGTGAGCGCGGCAGGGCGTGAGATTGTGATGTATGCCCTGGGGCTGATTGATGTGGGCTATGTGTTTGGCGGCAAGAACCCGGAAGCGGGGCTGGATTGCTCGGGCATGGTAAGTTTTATCTTCCGTAATGCAGTGGGCATGGAAGTGCACGGCAGCGCAGCCGATATCGCTCGCAAGGGACGGCCCATCAAGCGGGAGGAGTTGCAGGCCGGTGATCTGGTGTTCTTCAACACCATGAACCGCTCCTTTTCGCATGTGGGCATCTATATCGGCGATGACAAGTTCATCCACGCACCCAGCACCAAAGGTAGGGTGCGGATAGAGAGCATGAAGACCAAGTACTTTGCCACCCGCTATGAGGCCGCGCGCTCCTTGCTGGCCGGGTGAGTCGTGGCCTTCTAGATGACGAGCGTCAGCGAGGCTCCCGCGCGGCGGGGGGGGGGGGATTCAATCAGGGGAGAGCCCGCCGGTTCAGGCTGCGCTGCCGTTCAGCGCCAGGGTTACCCTGGCGCCTGCTCGGTCAATGGTACCTATTGATGACTTGATTCCATAGCAGGCGCTGGCGCCTATTCACAATGATGACGAGCGTTAGCGAGGCTCCCGCGCGGCGGCGCGGGCGGGGGGTGTGGATTCAATCAGGGGAGAGCCCGCCGGTTCAGGCTGCGCTGCCGTTCAGCGCCAGGGTTACCCTGGCGCCTGCTCGGTCAATGGTACCTATTGATGACTTGATTCCATGACAGGCTCTCAGTTCAGGTATTGCTGCAAGCGGTTCAGCGCTGCGGTATCGGCCTGTTCTTTGGCGCAGGCATCCGGTGTGCTGGCAATGTTGACGCAGGCATCATCAGAGCCATCAAAGCTATGGGCAGCACCCTGGTAGACAGTCATCTGCACTTCGTTACCAGTAAGGCTGCTGGCTCCCAGCTGGGCAGCACGATCCTGGCGGGTGGTGCAGGGATATTTGAGTGCCTGGGTGGCTTTGCTGGCGTCGTAGTAGAGCTTGTCGGCGCTGGCTGCCAGGATGTGCACACCTGCATAGGGCCGCCATTTGCTGTTGGTGATGCCGTTATAGGCACTGTTCAGGCCGCAGCCGGGATAGAAGGCTACGCCACCACGGAAGCCACGCTGTGCTGTAGGCTTGCTGGTGGTGCCATCCGGCTCGGTGTCGGCCAGCGTGGTCATGACGGTGCTGCCGCCGTGTGACCAACCCAGCAATGCCATGCGGCCTGCGGAAACCAAGTCGCTGCGGCTATCGAGATAGCTGCGGGCGGCGTAGACGTCCAGCGGCCGATCGGTGACTTCCGAGATACCAACGCCAGCACCGTTGTTGCATTCGCTCTGATTCTGGCCTGCAGGCTTGCGCGGGCTGAAGCTGTCAACGACTAGCACCACCATGTTCTGCGCCACTAAGCGGTCTGCCCACTCGCGATACAGGGTCTGGACATTGCTGTTGTTGGCATTGGGCAGGCTGTAGCTATAGACCCCCGAGCAGCCATGCAGCATGACGACTGCGGGGTAGCGCTGATTGCCGCCTGCGACCCAGCCTGCGGGCACGAACAGCTTGGCTGGAATGGTGAGGCCTGCGGCATTCTCGAAGCTTACGTTGCTGAAGTTGCTGTTCCAGGCCAATGCAGGCAAGGTGGCGGCGCAGAGCAGTGCGGTGATACAGGGTTTGAACATGGCGATGTCTCTTGGTGTGTTGATCTTGGCCACACGGTGGTCAGCACGGTGGGCGACGCAGGTATGAGCTACGTTTGTCCCAAGTGCATGGGCCACAAGGTGGCTGGCGTGAGCGCATCGTCACACTAGGCAGGTCTGCGTGATCCGAAGATGTAATTAAGAGAGTACTAATATTTTGCTAAGTGCGGCTAGCAAACCCCAGCGTAGCGGTTCTGGCTAGGCTTGCGTGCGCTGGCGCGCGCAGCAGCAGGTGCGCGCAGCGGACAGTACGTGCGTACGGCAAGCTCGCACAACAACGCAAGAAAGGTTTTGTTAGCGGCGCTGAATTGCCCTGGCTGGACGAGAGGGCGCAGAGTATGAAACTATCGCAAGCTCGCAGATGGTCGGGTTCTTATCGGTTGGTCTGGACTTGACCATGGGCTTTTGTGCCATCCTCGCTAGAAAACCTCCTTGCCGATCGCATGGTGTCGCCGTGGCGTAACGCGCGGGAGGAAGCGTAGCTTGGTGGGTGCTTCCGGATGTCTCGCGCAACCTACTGGCAAAGAGTTGGCCTGCGTGCGAATACGTTTGGAGGCGCCGAAGCTCGCTACAAAGCGGCGCTGACTAGGGGATATCGCGCCAACTATTCAGCTTACGCGGTGTCGATATGCTTCGGTGGCGCCGGGCCTCGCCTTAAAACCGAGGTTACTGGAAGCACCCTAGTGTCTATGCAACTGTACTGGAGTCAGAATGAACTTACGCTCATTTTTCGTCATCGCCCTCGCAGCCTCGAGTTTTGCCTATGCCAGCAATACGGCAGCCGATGCAGGGAAAGCCAGCGAAACCGTACCGCCGGCCAAGGAATGGAAAACCGTCCGTATTGGCGTAGAGCCGTCATTCAAGCCTTTTACCTTCAAAACACCGGAAGGTGTGCTGACAGGGTTTGACGTAGATATTGCCAATGAACTCTGCACGGCAATGCAGGTGAAGTGCGAGTTCGTGGAAGAGGCGGACTGGAATGCCTTTCTGGTAAATCTGAACAAGGATAAATACGATGCGATCGTCTCTTCGATGTATATCACCGATGAGAGAAAGCAGTTTGCTGCATTCACCAAGACCTACTATCAGGTGCCGTCGCGCATCTTGGTCCGAGCGGACAGCAAGATCAAGAAACTGCCCGCAGACCTGAAAGGGAAGCGCCTGGGTGTGGCCATCAACTCAGCCGAAGAGCGTTACGTCTTGGGCGAACTGGCGGCAAAGGGTGCCAAAGTTACCCGTTACAAGACCCATGCCATGTTGATGGAAGACATGGCGATGGACAAACTCGATGCCGCTGCCATGGATGCACTGATTGCCGCCACGGACTTTCTGGGTAAGACCGGCAACGAGGATTGGGCCTTTGCTGGTCCGGCCATCAACGACAAAAACAATATCAAGTATTTTGGTATAGGGCCCGGCATTGCAGTGCGTAAACAGGATGAGGCGCTGCGTGTGATGTTTGACAAGGCTATAGTGACCATACGACAGAATGGCCAGTGGAAAAAAGTCAACGATAAGTACTTCAGCTTTGACGTCTGGGTGGACTAGGCTTGCTGCATGATTGAAAACAAAGGCGCTGAATAGCGCCTTTGTTTTGCTTGCCCTGGTGATGGAGCATGATATGCCGGATCCAGGCGGGATATTCAATGAACGAATCAGAGAGAACGAAATGAAATCTGCATTGTTTGCTGCAGTATGCGTGCTGGCGGCTGGCTTTTGCCTGGCGGGCGATGAAAAGATCGGCGACCAGGTGGTCTACGTCAATGATCAGGATAAGGCGATGAATGCCGCCATAGCTAAAGCCCAGGCGACGCTGGATACCTTCCTGCAGGTGGCGGAGAGCAAGCCCAGTGGTACATTGGGTTATAAATTGAAAGTCCGGTTTGAAGACGAGAATGGTGCCGAGCATATCTGGGTGACACCATTCAAAAGGGAAAAGACAGGCTTTGTCGGTGTCGTCGCCAACGATCCCGAAGTCGTGGAGTCGGTAGAGGCGGGTAAGTCTTACTCTTTCAGCCGGGCGCAGATCAGTGATTGGGGCTATGTGAAGGACGGCAAGCAGGTGGGCAGTTACACCGTCTGTGTCATTTTCAAGTCCATGCCGGCCGATCAGGTCAAGCGCTATAAGGACGACTACGGCTTTGAGTGCAACGACTGATTGGCTGTACTTGAGTCGTTAGCTGGCAGTGCCGGGCGCCGATACGCCTGATGCCCTGTCGGCTGCTGCGTGACGGTGCTGCAGTTCCGGACCTGGGTGGCGCAGGCTGCTTGACCTAGGTCGGTTGGTTTTATCGTGACGCAAAACAACAAGGGCGCCATTGGCGCCCTTGTTGTTGCTACTGCATGCAGGGAAACAGCCTTACTCGGGCTTGGTTTCCACGGCCTTGGTTTCGACCATGACCAGTTCTTCCTGCACCGGTGCGGTGGACTGCGTCGGCTTCACTTCGCTACGGCGGCGGCGTGTTGGCGCTGCAATCTGCGGCAGTTCCGGCAGGGGCTCGAAGGCCTTGGTGGCTACCTGCACCAGGCCGACGTCCTCGGGTCGGCCGATTTCCGGCAGCTGGGGGGCAACAGGCTTGGGCGCTTCAACCACAGCGGCTTCGACGACCGCTTCAACGGCAGGGGCGGGTGCCGCTATGGCTTCCACTGCTGCGGGCTCTGCCACTGGCGCTACGGCTGCTGCTGCAACTTCGGCGGCGGGGGTGGTCACTGCCGGTGCTGCTTCCACGGCGGCCACTGCCGGTGCTGCTTCCACGGCGGCAACTGCTGGCGCTGCTTCCACTGCTGCGGCCTCTGCGACGGCTACTGCCGGTGCAGGGGTGGCCTTGGCTTCGGCAGGCTGGGTAGCGGCATCGCCCTTGCTTTCCCACCAGGCGCCTTGTGCAGGTGCGGCGGTGGTTGCTGCGGCAGGTGCGGCTTCAACCGGTGCGGGTGCGGCCTCTTGGGTGACTACAGGTACAGCCACTTCGTTCTGGCTGGTTTCTGCGGCTACCGTGTCTGCTGCTTCATCGCTGCCGTTCTCGCTGCCTTCGCCCTGGTTCTGGTTGCTATCACCACCGCGTTCGCCACGGCCACCACGACGGCCACGACGACGACGGCCACGGCCTTCGCTACCTTCAGCGCCTTCAGGTTGCTGGCCGTCTACCGGCAGCAATTCCTGCTGGCTTGGCTCCTCGCCCTCGGCCTGTTGTGGTTTGGGTTCGGCTTGCGGGCGTGGTTGACGCGGTTCGCGCTCGGCGCGGGCCTCATTCGTTTCACGCGGCTCACGCTGCTCGCGTGGCTGGCGGGGTTCGCGTGGCTGACGCGGTTCGCGGGCTTCGCGTGGCTCGCGCTCTGCACGGGCTTCGCTGCCTTCACGCGGTTCGCGCTGTTCGCGCTGTTCGCGCTGTTCGCGCGGCTGGCGCGGCTCGCGTTGCTCGCGGCCTTCGCCTTGTGGCCGTTCGTTGCGGTTTTCGCGTTCGCCACGGCCTTCGCCCTGGTTGCGGCCTTCATTGCGCTCGCCACGTTCGCGACGCGGCTGGCGTGGCTGTTCGTCTTCCTCGATACGGGGCTTGCTGCCGCCACGACGTTCTTCGCTGTTGTTGCCACGACGACCGTCGTTGTTGCGCGGCTGCTCGCTGC
This sequence comes from Chitinimonas prasina, assembly GCF_030160395.1. GTDB lineage: Bacteria > Pseudomonadota > Gammaproteobacteria > Burkholderiales > Chitinimonadaceae > Chitinimonas > Chitinimonas prasina. Next base: position 1,223,237 of record NZ_BSOG01000002.1, on the reverse strand, counting down.
GTTGCTGCTCGCTGCGCTCGCCACGGCGGCCTTCGCCACGGCGGTTGCCACGGTCACGGCCGCCCTTGTTGGCGGGTACGGGCTGCTTCACTTCTTCGACTTCGGGGCCCTTGAAGAAACGGACTATGCGTTCGAAGAAAGACGGCTTGGCCTCGACCGGTGCGGGCTTCTCGACAGCAATAGGGGCTGGCTGCGACGGAGTGATGGCCTTGACGGCGGCTTCCTGGCGCGGCTTGGCGGGCTCGTCGTTCTTGCCCTTGCCGTGGCTGTGTTCTTCCTCGGCAGGCGATTCCATCATCTTGTACGACGGCAGGACTTCCTCGATATGGTTGAGGTCGTCGTGGCGCAGACGGGTAACGGTGTAGTTGGGGGTTTCGAGGTGGATGTTGGGGATCAACACCACGCCAACCTTGAGGCGCGACTCGATGGAGAAGATGTCGGCGCGCTTTTCGTTCAGCAGGAAGGTGGCGACATCGACAGGCACCTGGGCGTGGATGGCGCCGGTGTTCTCCTTCATGGCCTCTTCCTGAATGATGCGCAGGATGTGCAGGGCCGAGGATTCGATACCACGGATAAAGCCGGTGCCATGGCAACGCGGACAGGGCTGGTGGGCGGTTTCGCCCAGGCTGGGCTGCAGGCGCTGCCGGCTCAGTTCCATCAGGCCGAAGCGCGAGATCTTGCCGGTCTGCACGCGGGCACGGTCATGGCGCAGGGCATCGCGCAAGCGGTTTTCCACCTCGCGCTGGTTGCCGGCCTTTTCCATGTCGATGAAGTCGACCACGATCAGGCCGCCCAGGTCACGCAGTCGCAGCTGGCGGGCGATTTCGTCGGCAGCCTCCAGGTTGGTGCGGGTGGCGGTCTCTTCGATATCGCCACCCTTGGTGGCGCGGGCCGAGTTCACATCCACCGATACCAGGGCTTCGGTATGGTCGATCACGATGGCGCCGCCGGAGGGCAGGGCCACTTCGCGCGAGAACGCGGTTTCGATCTGGTGTTCGATCTGGAAGCGCGAGAACAGCGGAACGTCGTCCTTGTACATCTTCACGCGGTTCACGAAGCCAGGCATCACATGGCTCATGAACTGCTGTGCCTGATTGAACACGAATTCGGTGTCGATCAGGATTTCGCCGATGTCAGGCTGGTAGTAGTCGCGAATGGCGCGGATCACCAGGCTGCCTTCTTCATAGATCAGGAAGGGAGCGGGATTGTCGCGCTTGAGGTGCTTGCCCTCGGGCGAAGTGGGGGTGGGGACGTACTTGGTAATGGTCTTGCCAGGGCGCTCTGGATCGGCGGCCTGCAGCTCGAAGCTGGGGGTGGCGGCCGAATCGATGGCTTTCCACAGCTTTAGCAGGTAGTTCAAGTCCCACTGCAGCTCTTCGGCGGTACGGCCTATGCCGGCAGTACGGGCGATGATGGACATGCCGCTGGGCACGTCGAGCTGGTCCATGGTGGCGCGCAGTTCCTGGCGCTCTTCGCCCTCGATACGGCGCGATACGCCACCGCCGCGAGGATTGTTGGGCATCAGCACCAGATAGCGGCCGGCCAACGAGATAAAGGTGGTGAGGGCAGCGCCCTTGTTGCCGCGTTCGTCCTTTTCAACCTGGACGATCAGCTCCATGCCTTCTTTGAGCGCGTCCTGGATGCGCGAACGGCCGTCGGCGCCTTCCTTGAAATAGGAGCGGGCAACTTCCTTGAAGGGGAGGAAACCGTGGCGGTCGGTGCCGTAATCGACAAAGCAGGCTTCGAGCGAGGGCTCGATGCGGGTGATGACGGCCTTGTAGATATTGCTTTTGCGTTGTTCCTTGCCGACGGTTTCGATATCCAGATCAATCAGCTTCTGGCCGTCGACGATGGCGACACGAAGCTCTTCAGCTTGTGTCGCATTGAACAGCATGCGTTTCATGTTTCGTTCTCCCGCCGCCGGACAGGCAGGGGCGAACACACCGACGGCGGTTGGCCGTCGAGGGAAGACTCAGGCAGAGAGGCGTTGCAAATGGTTTAGCAAGGCGTAGGTCCCCAAGGTTCCATACTATCGTCGCGGCCGAGAGGTCGTTGCCGCGCACGGGTGTGTCCTAGTATTGCCGACTGATAGCCCTGGTTTATGGGGGCATCAGCCTGCTGATGTCCGGTCGTGCGTTTTGTCACTTTGTGCCGTCGTTGCTTTGCGGTGAACGACGTTAACCGCACCGGCATTGGCCTTGTCCGAGTTTCCCTGGTTTGGCGCACCTAAGCGCTCACGTCTGCCTTGCGCACGTGGTGCCTGGCGGGTAGCCGGCACGGCAAGAGAGAAAAAGACGTAGGGGAAAGAGCGGGAAAGGCCGCGCGAGCCGGTCGCGCGTGAGATAATCCGTTCCTTTGAAGACCGCAGCGGCCATTTTGGCCCGGTGCGGTAGAACAGACGGTCTGCCGCCGGTGGTTCCGGCAAGGCCGGCCTAAGCGGATGGCAAGACCGCCAGAGTATATGTCAGATGGACACCCCTAGCAAAGTTTCGTACCTCGTGGTCGGCAGCGAAGAAGCCGGCCAACGTTTGGATAACTATTTGATGAAGCACCTTAAGGGTGCGCCGAAGTCGCTGATCTACCGGATCGTGCGCTCGGGAGAGGTGCGGGTGAACAAGGGGCGGGCCGACGTCACCTATCGCACGGTGGAAGGCGACCAGATACGCATACCGCCCATCCGCCTGGCGGAACCCAGCGCCAAGCCTAGCCAGGCAGCTGCGGCCCGTGGGCCGGCACTGCCCATACTGTATGAAGACGAGGCGCTGCTGGTGATAGACAAGCCGGCCGGCGTGGCGGTGCATGGCGGCAGCGGCGTGAGCTTCGGGGTGATCGAGCAATTGCGTGCCTTGCGGCCCCAGGCCAAGTTCCTGGAGCTGGTTCACAGGCTGGACCGCGAGACCTCCGGCATATTGCTGGTGGCCAAGAAGCGGGCTGCGCTGGTGGCCATGCACGAGATGTTGCGTAATGACCGCGGTATGGACAAACGCTATCTGGCACTGGTGAAGGGGGTGTTCCCCGACGCAAGGCGGCATGTGCGTTTCAAGCTGCAGAAATATGTCACGGCAGACGGCGAGCGCCGGGTGAACGTGACCCCTGACGGCCAGGACTCCCACACGGTATTCAACCGCAAGGCCGCCTTTGCCGATGCCACCTTGCTGGAGTGCGAACTGAAAACCGGCCGTACCCATCAGATACGGGTGCACTGTGCGCAATCTGGCTTTCCTATCCTGGGCGATGACAAGTACGGCGATTTTGCACTGAACAAGGCACTGCCACGGCAAGGGCTCAAGCGCATGTTCCTGCATGCCTGGCGGTTGACGCTGAACCATCCCATCAGTGGCGAGCCGCTCAAGCTGGAGGCTCCGCTGCCCTTGGAACTGCAAACCTATATGAACAGCCTGGAATCGCTTTGATGGCCGACCGCTTTGATCTCCTGATATTCGATTGGGACGGCACCCTGGCCGATTCCACCGCACTGATTACCCGTTCCATCCAACTGGCGTTTGCCGATGTCGGCCTGGCCGTACCCAGCCGGCAGCAAGCCAGCTACGTGATTGGATATGGCCTGAATGAAGCCATGCGCTTCCTGGCCCCCGACGCCACGGCAGCCCAGGTGGCGCAGATCGTGGATGCCTACAAGACCCACTACCTGGCCCGCGACGGCGAGATTGCCTTGTTTGATGGCGTGGCCGAGGCCTTGGCTCACTACCGCTCGGCGGGCTACCAGATGGCCGTGGCCACCGGTAAATCGCGCCGTGGCCTTGATCGGGTATTGGAACAGACCGGTATGGGGGCGTTTTTCGAGACCACCCGCTGTGCCGACGAGTGCCATTCCAAGCCGCATCCGCAGATGCTGGAGGAGATCACTGAATTACTGGGTGTCGCACCCCAGCGCAGCGTGATGATAGGTGACACCACGCACGACCTGCAGATGGCGCTGAACGCCGGCACGCCTGCACTGGGCGTGGCCTATGGTGCGCACCCCAAGGCTGATCTGGCTGCGTTGCAGCCGCTGGGCCTGTTCGATACCTTTGCTGAACTCGATGGGTGGTTGCGTGAGCATGGCTGATTATGCTGGGCGCAAGTGGCGTATCTGCGCCAGCGAAGAGCTGCCCGACAGTGGCTTGGGTAAGCGCTTTCAGGCCGAGTGGGCCGGCGTGCCGGCACCGGGGTTCGTGGTGCGCTGGCATGGCAAGGTGCAGGGCTACCTGAACGCCTGCGCCCACATACCGGTAGAGCTGGATTTCAATGAAGGCGACTTCTTTGACCTGAGCCGTTCGTATTTGATCTGCGCTACCCACGGCGCATACTATAGGCCTGATACCGGGCTATGCCTGGGGGGGCCATGCAAGGGCGCGCGGCTGACCAAGCTGGTGCTAGTGGAGGAGGGCGGCGAGGTATTCTTTCTGCCGGATGCCCGAACTGAACAGGATGGCTGGCGCTGAGCCGCTATCCCAAGATAATTGACTGGCCGGATGGCAAGCGCTGTCTGGTGTGATTGGTAACAGAGGAAATTATGAGCGAGCAAGAAAACCCGAACTGGGAACGTCAGGTGCTGGAGCGCCTGGTCATGACGACGCTGAAGGAACAGCGCAAGAGCCGTAACTGGAGCATCTTCTTCAAGTTTGCCGGCTTTGCCTGGTTGTTCCTGGTGCTGGCCATCATCGTGACCTGGCGCCATGGCGAAGCCCCTGAAGGCACCACTACCGGCCCGCATACCGCGCTGGTTGACCTGACCGGCGTGATCGCCGCGGGCGAGGGCGCCAACGCTGACACCATCAACGAGGGCTTGCGCAATGCCTTCAAGGACAAGAATACCAAGGGCGTGATACTGCGTATCAACAGCCCCGGCGGCAGCCCGGTGCAGGCAGGGCAGATCAACGATGAGATCAAGCGCCAGCGCAAGCTGCACCCCAATACACCGCTGTATGTGGTGGTGGACGATATCTGCGCCTCGGGTGGTTACTATGTGGCGGTGGCCGGCGACAAGATCTATGTCGACAAGGCTAGCTTGGTGGGCTCGATCGGCGTGCTGATGGATGGCTTTGGCTTTACCGGTGCCATGGAGAAGCTGGGTGTGGAGCGTCGGCTGCTGACGGCGGGTGATAACAAGGGTTTCCTGGATCCCTTCTCGCCGCAATCGGCTACGCAAACCGAATACGCCAAGCAGATGCTGGGCGAAATCCACCAGCAGTTCATCGACGTGGTGCGTACCGGCCGTGGCAAGCGCCTGAAAGAGACGCCTGACATGTTCTCCGGCCTGGTGTGGAGTGGCGAGAAGAGCGTGGCCCTTGGCCTGGCCGATGGTTACGGCAATGCCGAGAGCGTGGCGCGTGACGTGGTCAAGGCCGAGGAGATTGTCGACTTCACCCCGCGCGAGGATTGGGCACAACGCTTTGCCCGTTCCATCGGCGCTTCTGCTGGCGCCCAGCTGGGCAGCTTTATGGAACTCAAGCTAAAGTAAGACTGGCCGATATCTATCCGGTGTACGGTTGATCGGTTCAAGGCACGGCCCGGTAGTTCGGGCCGTTGCTGTCTCCAGGGATGAAAACAATGGCGCGCAAGCGTAAGCACGAGGACCACGACAACCACGAGCGCTGGCTGGTGTCGTACGCCGACTTCATTACCCTGTTGTTTGCCTTCTTTGTGGTGATGTACGCCATCTCGCAGGTCAACGAGGGCAAGTACAAGGTATTGTCCGATTCGCTGACCGTGGCCTTTAGCAAGCCTGATACCTCCAGCAATGCGCTGCTGAAAAGCGATCCCAATGGCAACAACCAGAATGTGATCGCCCTGCCATTCAAGGAACGGCGCGAGGCACAGAAACTGCTGCAGGAGCAGGCCGAGAAGGCGGCGGCCATGAAGGAAATTCAGTCCGAGCTGAAGGAGGCGCTGGCCCCCATGATTGATGACGGCCAGATACGCATCAGCGAGAACAAGCGCGGGGTAGCCATCGATGTGAACGCCAACCTGCTGTTTCCTGTGGGCTCGGCCACGCTGGAGACCACGGCCAGTGGTTCGCTACGAACCATTGCGCAGAAGCTGGCACAGGGCAAGAACCTGATCCAGATCGAAGGCCATACCGATAACGTCCCCATTGCCTCGCCGCAGTTTCCCTCCAACTGGGAGCTGTCCGCAGCACGCGCCGGAACGGTGGTGCGCCTGTTCGAGGCCAGTGGCGTCGCAGCATCGCGGCTGGTGGCGCTGGGCTTTGGCGAGAACCGCCCCGTGGAACCCAATGAGAACGCTGCCGGACGCTCGCGCAATCGGCGGGTGACCATACAGATACTGACCGACACCAGCGAACAGCCGGCAACGCTGCAGAGTGCGCCTACCGCATGATGGGGCCTGCGGGGCGTTGCTTACACCTCAATACCGAATCGCTCGTCGGGATGCTGAGGTGGCTGGCATCCCGATAGGCTTCCCAGCATCACGCAAAAAAACCGCCATAGCCGGCGGTTCTTTTGTTGTGCGCGGGTATTGCGCTATCAGGTACGGCCAGGTGCGCCTTACATGGCCTCCAGCACGGCAATGCCCAGCAAGCCCAGGCCTTGTGCCAGCACCTTGGCGGTCAGGTCGCAGATCTTGAGGCGGGAGGCATTGGTCTGGCCGTCCTGTATCACCGGGCAGGCCTCGAAGAAGCGCGAGAAGGCGGTGGCCACGTTGTACAGGTAGGCGCAGAGGAAATGCGGCTGGCTGTCGCGGGCTACCTGATGTACGACGTCTGCAAAGCGCGCCAGTTCAAGCGCCAGTGCATGTTCTACCGGATTGGTTAAGTGCACTGCTGTATTGGCATCAATATCACTTGCTTTACGGAAGATGCTACGGACGCGTGTATAGGCATACTGCAGGTATGGCGCTGAGTTGCCCTCGAATGAGAGCATGGTGTCCCAGTCGAAGATGTAGTCGGTGGTACGGTTCTTCGACAGATCAGCATACTTGAGTGCACCAATGCCAACCGCTTTGGCGATATCGCGGCGGGTTGACTCTTCAAGCTCGGGATTCTTGTCGCTGACCAGTTGGTAGGCGCGCTCTATGGCTTCGTCCAGCAGGTCTACCAGCTTGATGTTCTCGCCTGCGCGAGTCTTCAATGGCTTGCCGTCGGCGCCCATGATGGTGCCGTGAGCCACGTGTTCCAGTTGCAGGCTGGCAGGCGCGAAGCCGGCCTTGCGCGCCACTGTGAACAACTGCTGGAAATGCAGGGCCTGGCGTGCGTCCACCACATAAAGGCAGCGATCGAGCTTGAGCTCGCGGGCACGGAAACGGATGGCGCCCAGGTCGGTGGTGGCGTAAAGGTAGCCGCCACCTTGCTTCTGCACGATATAGGCCGCCGGATCGCCTTCCTTGTTCTTGAACTCGTCCAGGAACACCACCTGGGCGCCCTGGTCTTCAGTCAGCAGGCCCTGCTGCCGCAGTTCGTCCACCAGCACCGGCAGGTCATTGTTGTAGAAGCTTTCACCACGGACATCGCCATCGTTGAGCAGCAGGCCCAGCTTTTGGTAGATATCGTTGCAGTGTGCCAGCGACAGCTCCACGAACTGCCGCCACAGCGCCAGCACTTCGGCATCGCCACCTTGCAGCTTGACCACATAGTCACGGGCCAGATCAGCAAAAGCAGGGTCTTCGTCAAAGCGCTTCTTGGATGCCTTGTAGAACGTATCGAGATCCTTGAGCGCGTATTCCGCCTCGCCCGCCTTGCGCGATTCCACCATAAAGGCCACCAGCATGCCGAACTGGGTGCCCCAGTCGCCCACATGGTTTTGCCGTATCACATCCTGGCCGACGAAACCATTGATGCGGGCAAGCGCGTCGCCAATGATGCCGCCACGCAGGTGACCAATATGCATCTCCTTGGCCAGGTTGACCGAAGAGTACTCCACCATCACCCGTTGGCGAGGCAGGGCATCGACGCCCAGCTTGGGGTCGGTCAGGGCGGTTTCGATCCGCTGGGCCAGGAAGCCGTCATCGAGCTTGATATTGATGAAGCCAGGCCCTGCTATCTCGAGGCTGGCGGCGATACCGGCCAGATCCACACTGTCTATGACCTTCTGGGCCAGCTCCCGCGGATTGAGCTTGAGTGCCTTGGCGGCACCCATCACGCCATTCATCTGGTAGTCGCCAAACTCGGGGCGGCCAGCCAATTGCACCAATGCCTGGGCGTCGGGTGCGCCTACCGCCGCAAGGGCAGCAGCAAAGCGTTGATTCAGTAGGGGAAGCAGAGACATATCAGTTGTGCCATCCAGGCCGGCGACCAAGCCTGCCGGGAGAGGGCAGGCGGCGCGACCTGGGAAAATAGGGAAACAGTCTGGGTGGCAGGCGGCATCCCCTCACACAGCCCTCTCCCGGAGGAGAGAGGATAGGCAGCCTGCATTGGGCGCTATTGTACCGGCTGGCGGTAGGCCGACCAAATCATCGGGATACGGTAGCGAGCACGTCGAAGTATTCGGGGAAGGTCTTGCCCACGCAGCGCGGGTCGTTGATGCGTATGGGTGTGCCGCCCACGGCCACCAGCGAGAAGCACATGGCCATGCGGTGGTCGTCGTAGGTATCAATGACGGCATGGGGTGTGAGCACGGCCGGTGGGGTGATGCGCAGGTAATCGGCGCCTTCTTCCACCGTGGCGCCCACCTTGCGCAGTTCGGTCGCCATGGCGCTGAGCCGATCGGTTTCCTTCACGCGCCAGCTGGCGACATTGCGTATGGTGGTGGTGCCATCGGCAAACAATGCCAGCACGGCAATGGTCATGGCCGCATCGGGGATATGGTTGAGATCGGCGTCGATGGCGCGCAGCTTGCCGCCACGGGCGGCGACTGGGCCGCTGGATTCTATCCAGTCCTCGCCCAGCGCAATCAGCGCGCCCATCTGTGCCAGGGTATCGGCAAACTTGACGTCACCCTGGATAGAGTCCGCCCCTACGCCTTCCACCCGCACCGGGCCACCACCGAGGGCGCCAGCTGCCAGAAAGTAGGAGGCAGAGCTGGCGTCACCCTCGACATGGATCAAGCCGGGCGAGTGGTAGGACTGTCCGGCAGGCAGGTGGAATTCGCTCCAGCCACGGCGTTCCACATGCAGGCCAAAGCGGCGCATCAGGTTGAGGGTGATCTCGATATAAGGCTTGGAAATCAGTTCGCCGGTGACTTCGATCAAGGCATCTTCGCCGCTCAATGGCAGGGCCATCAGCAGGGCTGTGAGGAACTGGCTGGACACATCCCCGCGCACGCGGGTACGCAGGCCAGGGCGCTCATTGTGCTGATTCTGCCAGGGCTTGATGGCCAGCGGCGGGTAGCCTTCCGTACCCAGGTAGTCGATTTGCGCGCCCAGCTCGCGCAGCGCGTCTACCAGATCGCCTATGGGGCGCTCGTGCATGCGCGGCACGCCGCTCAGCTGGTAGTGGCCCTGCATCAGCGCCAGCGCAGCAGTCAGCGGACGGAAGGCCGTGCCGGCATTGCCCAGGAACAGATCGGCTTGGTGGTTGGGAAACTTGCCCCCCACGCCTTCCACCCGATAGGCACGCTCGCCGGTTTGCGTCCAGTGCACGCCCAGGCTGGTCAGTGCCTCCAGCATGCGGCGGGTATCGTCCGAGTCGAGCAGGCCGCGCACCTCGGTGCTGCCCTCGCTGAGCGCAGCCAGCAAGAGGGTGCGGTTGGAAATGCTCTTGGAGCCTGGCAGGCGTACCGTACCGGCGGTGGCAGTGCTGGGGGCGAGATCGAGATGTTCCATGGGCGGCCGAATAAAAATGTTGCGGTGCAGAAGGGACTGCCGAGTGTAGCCGGGGTGGGCTGTGCTGGAAAGCTGACGTTCGCGGCAGTGAGTTGCCTTGGCCATAAGGGATGGGCGTGGAGAGGAGGGCGGTGCTGCCGTGCGGTAGCTTTTCCAGCGTCACCTATAGTGGGTATTCAAGCCTAGACACAGGAGCAGGCCATGCGACACATCTATCTGAGCAGCGCGGCAAGGGTGAGCTGGCTGGCCCTGGTTTGTGGGACGGTGGCGGCGGCCAGCTGGTCCGATCCCTTTGTCGGCATGCGCTACGGTACCGATTATGCCGAGCCCGGCAACCCCAAGGATATAAGCAAGCGCATCGTGCAGCTTCAGTATGTGGGTGGCTTTGCCTATGGCGATAATTTCGTGAACCTGGACCTGCTGTTCTCCGACGCCGACGATCCCGCCCGCAATGGCGGCGGCGCACGTGAGGCGTATCTGGCCTATCGCAATACCTTGAGTTTCTCGGCCATACGTGGGCAGCCGGTGAAGTTTGGCCCGGTACGCGATGTCGGCTGGATGACTGGGATAGACCTCAATACCAAGGACACCCGGTTTGCGCCACGCAAAAAGCTGTTTGTGACCGGCCCCAAGCTGCGTTTCGATGTGCCGGGCTTTTGGGATGTGTCGCTGCTCTTCATGAAGGAGCGCAATAACAACGGCATAGTAGGACGCCGAGTGAATTTCGATTCGACCTGGGGCGTCAGCACAGCCTGGAGTTTCCCCATCAATACCAGCGTGCCGCTCAAGTTCAAGGGCTTTGCCAACTATATAGGCGAGAAGGGCAAGGATGGCTTTGACGTGCAGACCGAGCCGGAAACATTGCTGGAGTCTGCGCTGCTGGCGGATGTCAGCAAACTATATGGCAAAAAGAACCAGCTCTGGACAGGTGTGGGCTACCAGTACTGGCGCAACAAGTTCGGCAACCGGCCTGGGAATGGTACGGAGGCCAAGGTGCCGCAACTGCTGCTGGAGTTTCATTTCTAGGACGGTGTGGTTGCCGTCACCTAAGCAGGCTGGTAGTGCCTGCAATGAACTCATGTCATGGATGGTGGCGGAATGAGCAGGCGCCAGGGCAAACCTGGCGCTGGACGTCAGCGTAGCCTGAACCAGCAGGCTCTCTCCTGTTTGAATCACCCTCGGCAATCCGCTGCCGTTCGGTTTTTCAACGACAGCAGGTTTTTACAGGGTTCGCCTCGTGCCAGGTGGACGCATTGAAGGTGCCAGTCGCACCCCGCTTGCCCCCTGTCCGCACCCTGTGGAGCGCGGCATTGCGTACCGGCCGCCGTATTGTGGTGGCGCGGTTATTCTGCCTGGCTTGTGGCCAACATCACCGCCCAGACACGAAAGCGTGAGGGAAAATATACCTAGGCCGGTGGTGAATAGGCTTTCTATCTTTGTGTGATTGCCAGTATTATTCTGATGAATATTCCTGAAATTTTCACAAATATAGAACAGGATTCTTAATCAAGATGACGGCTGCCAAACATCGGCCTCTGGACGCCCAGGACCGCAAGATACTGCGTGCGCTACAGCGCAATGCCAGGCTCAGCAATGCCGAGCTGGCGGAACAGGTAGGCCTGTCTACCACGGCGTGCTGGAACCGTACCCGGCAACTGGAAAACGAGGGTTATATTCAGGGCTATGTGGCCTTGATAGATCAGCAGAAGATGGGTTTGGCCGATACGGTACTACTGGAAGTGACGCTGGACAGGCACGAGGATGATGCACTGGCCCGCTTCGGCGAGGAGCTGGCGCTGCTGCCCGAAGTGCTGGAGGCCTACCTGGTCTCGGGCGAATACGACTACCTGGTCAAGGTGGCGGTCGACGGCACGGCTGGCTATGAGCGCTTTCTGCGCGAGAAGCTTTACCGCATCTCAGGCATACGCCATAGCCGCTCGATGTTTGTGTTGCGCTGCATGAAGCAAGTGTCGTCCGTGCAGGTTTAAGAGCCTGTTCACGATTTTTCACCCCGGCGAAAAGATCGTGAACAGGCTCTTATTGACGGATAGCAGCGCGCTCACGGTAATGCAGCCAGCCTTCCATTAGCGCAATGACACATGATGACGCTGCCAGTACGGGCATGCCCAGCATCAGGATGGGTAGCAAGGGCCAGGCAGCTATGGGCAAGGCTCGCCAACTGCCGGGCAGCAGCCTGGGCAGCACGCTGGCGCCGTGACGGCGACGCTGGAAGTACATCACCCAGCCGGAGACAAGGGAAAACACGACGCCCAGGCCAAACAACAGCAGCAAGCCCTGGTTCCACCAACCGAAATCGCCCCGGTGAAATGGTATGCCGATAGCCGCTGCCTTGCTGAATGCGGTTTGCTGTTCCCAGCCTGCGTAATACAGACCTTGGCCGGTATATCGATCCAACAGCAGCTCAAAGCGCTTGAGCGGCTCTGCCGTGTTGATGCTGTTGGCGCGCCAGACACCTAGAGCCTGCTTGGGTGGTGTGAGCTGCATGGCGATCTGTGGTGCCTGTTGCCGGCTGTGATCCCAGATGGCTTGCCAGCCTAGGGGTGTCGCACCATCGGGCGCCTGCGATTGCAACTGCTTGGGCGCTCTGGGCGGCGCTTGGCCCGTCATATCGCGTAGGCTGCGTATCTGCTCGCCTGCATACTTGCTCCAGGTGAGCCCGGTGGTGAGTATCACCAGACTGATCAGGCTGAGCACAAGACCCAGCAAGGCATGCCATTGGCGCCACCAGCGCCGTCCCTGCAATCCCTTGCGCGGCAGTAGCGATGGCAAGCTATCGGGCCATGCTAGGTAAATGCCTGTCAGCAGCATGATCATGAGCCAGCTGGCAGCCAGTTCGATCAACCAGCGCCAGCCATCACCTTGCAGCAGGCTGGCGTGCAGGCTTTGCGCCCATGAGCTGAACTGCTCGTCCTCCCACAGACTGCCCAGTATCTGAGCAGTGTAGGGGTCTACAAAAATGATGAGTCGACCCCGATCCGCCGTTGCCGCATGCCCATGCCGTGCGTGCTCGCCAGCCAGGCCCGGATCTGCGCTGAACACCATTTGTGCGCTGTCGGTCGGCAAGAAGGGCGGGCGTACGCTATGGAGCACCATGCCGGAGGGGGCGTGCCGGGTGGCACGGTCTATCAAGCTGTCCAGGCTTTGCCGGCTGCCGCTGGCCTGTACCTCCCGCAGTGGGCTGTAAAGCTGTGATTCGATTTGTGGCGTGAATACGTATAGCAAGCCTGTCAGCGCAGCCAGCAAGGCAAATGGCGAGGCGATCAGCGCAGCCCAGAAATGGATGCGCCAGAGCAGGCTGCGGCGGCGGGCTTGCAACGACGGCAGAGTGGGCAAGGCGTGGGAGGGCAAGTGGGGTTCGCTCAGTTATCGAAACGCAGTTCGGCAAAAACCGTGCGCTGGGTATAGGGGTGGAAGGCCCAGTAGCGGGTGTTGTTGAGGTTGTCTACGCCTACGGCAGCGGACCATTGCTTGCTGAAGCGGTAACGAGCCCGGATGTCGGCCACCAGAAAGCGGCTGACGCCGGTATAGGTGTCGCCATTTGGGTCGGAATTATCCAGCGTACCGTATTGCTTGCCGCTGTAGCGCAGGCCCACGCTGGTGCTGAGTGCGGCACTCAGATGATAGCTGGCCAGCAGGTTGGCCCGCCATTGTGGCACCCGGGGCTGCCAGCGGCCCACGCTGGCGGGGAAGCGTGCATTGCGGGTGATGATGGAATGGGCGTAGGTCAGGCTGCTGCTGAGATCCAGGCCATGCAAGCCCACATCCTGCAATTGCAAGGCCATTTCCAGGCCCGTGGTACGTATGGCATCCACATTCTGGATATTGGTGACGTTGGGTGTGACGGTGACATCGGTCTGCGAGTACAGCGCGTCGCGGCTGTCTTCAAGGAACAGGGTGCTGCGCAGGCTACCCCCATCCAGCCGCCGCTCTGCCGTCAATTCGCTGGTCCAGGCGCGTTCGGGTTTGAGCTTGGGGTCGTTGTTGACAATGACACCGGCTGAGATGGTGCCCTGGTAGAGCTCGGCCACCGTGGGCATGCGCACCGAACGGCCCAGCGAGGCCTTGAGCTGCCAATCCGCATTGGCCCGGTAGGCGAGCGCGGCCTTGGGCGAGAAGTGCTGTTCGCTGCGCTCGGCAAAGCGGAGCCGGCTGGTGGCATTGGCAATTTCGCCACCCCAGGCCTGCCAGCGTTCGAAGCGGCCACCCAGGGTGGTGCGCCAGTCTGGAGCAAAGCGCCAGGTATCCTGCAGGTACAGGCTTTGCAGGCGGGTATTGCCGCTGAAGGCGGAAAGGGTTGTTTCAGCACCGCCGTGTTGCCAATGGCGGGTGCCACCCACCCGTGTACGCAATTGATAGGTGTCGGCTTGCACGCCTAGATCGATCTGATGCTCGCCCTGTGGGCCACCGGGGTGCCATATGCCTTTGAGCGACAGCGTACGCCAGCCTGTACCGGCCATGTCGGTAAGCTGGCCATTGCCCCCCGTCAGCGCAAGGGGCAAAGGCGTGGTGGGGCTGCGTACCTGATCGCGATGGTAGTCGTAGAGGCTGCCGGCGATTTCCCAGTCGAACTGTCCTTGACCATGCTGCTTGAGCGACAGGCCATGCATCAGATGGGTAAGCGCGCCACGGCTGGTGCCAAAGTCGGTGGCCTGCAGGCTGTACTGCCGACCGCCGAGGACGATATTACCGCTATAGACGGGCCTGCCCTGCGTATCGCGCAGATAGCTGTCCGAGTGGCGCTCGGCATGGTTCTGCCACCAGCCCAGGGTGTAGCTGGCCCGCAGGCCGGGCGTGAAATCGTAGGCCAGCTTGGCCTTGGCGTGGCGCTGCACGGTGTGTACCTGATTGCTTGCACCCAGTATCCACCAGTCCTGGTTCTTCGGATTCTTGTCGGCTATGGCGCCGGTCACGGCAACGCCGTTGCTGATGGCCGTGCCACTGCTGGCCAGTTTATTGACGAAGGCAATGGGCTGGCCATCGCTATCGAGCTGGTTGACGTTGAACCACCAGGACCAGTTGCCGTTGCGGTTGCCCAGCGAGGCGCTGGCCTGATTGCCACTGTAGTGATCATCGGTGCCGTACTGCTGGTAGCCCTGGCGAAATCCACTTAGTTTGACATGGGCTTCGAACTGCCTGGGCATGCGGGTAGCGTAATCGACCACCGCGCCGACGGCGTTGCCGGAATAAGCGGCAGAGAATGGGCCGTAAAGCACATCTACCCGTGCGATCTCTTCGGGCGTTACCAGGCCCCAGCGTGGGGTAAAGCTGGCGCCGTTGCCCAACAGGTTGGAGAGCAGGATGCCGTCGGCGTAGACCAGCGAGCGGGCGCTGTTGCCGGTGCCGGAGGCACGGCTGGCGAGCACGGCATGATCGTAGTCACCGATAAAGCGCTTGCGCACATTCAGGCTGGGCAGGTATTTGAGCGCGTCTTCGCTGTCGGTGGCGTTGATGGTTTCCTCCACCTGCTTGCCGCTGATGCCCTCCACGGTGGTGGGGATATGGCGTGGCAGGGAGCTGACCCGCTGGCCAGATACCGTGATGGTGCCCAGCTCTTTGACCGGCGCTTCCTTGTCGCGATGATCTGCAAAGGCCTGGGCAGATACGGCTGCCAGCAAGGCTGCGGCCAGTGGTGTGTACTGCATGCTGCGCTCCCTGTTCGAATCGGCCGGATTCTAGGGAACTTGGGGTGGCATGGCCTGCGACATGTTGTCGCGGCGGCATAGAGCCTGTTCAAAGTCTTTTCACCGTGCGAACGACGCGGCGAAAAGACTTTGAACAGGCTCTTAGCCTGGGCGTGCTGTCAGGCGCTGTATGGTGAAGGCGACGTAGGCGCCGATGACTTGGGGATCGTGGGTGTGGATGACTTCGTCGACTACAAGAAGGCCGCAATCCACCAATACAGGTTGAATGGCAACGATCCTGCCGTAGGCACGATATCGCCACCCATCCAAGCGCACCAAGCCTTGGCGCTGATCTGGATTGCCAGTAAAGACGTCGTCCCAGTCCTCGTCATCGCTGACGTAGCTATCGAAACAGAGTGCGACAGGTGTGCCAACTGGGGGCAGATCCCCTGTCTCAGGGCTGAAGTCGTCCATGACGCACAGCACCTGCCCATCCACTTCGATCAAGGCCTCAAGGTAAGGCCCATCGGATGAAATAAAGCGCGCAATGGGCATGGGCAGATACTCACACAGGTTTGATCAGGTAGACACAGCGGCGGGCACCCGCCAGGGCGTGTTCGGCGCGCTCCACCGTGCAATCTGGCCCCAGCACCCGCTGGAATACCTCCAGCTCGGAGCGGCAGAAGCCCTGGCATACGCGTGCCGCAGCGCAGATGGGGCAATGGTTCTCTATCAGCAGCAGGCTGCCATCGGCCGCAGGCTGGACTTCGGCCATATAGCCTTCCTCGTCACGGGCCTGGGCCAGGTGGGCTACCTTGTCGTCCAGCGTTGGGCTATTGGCCAGTCGCTCACGGTAAAGGGCTTCGCTACTGGTTTCGCGGGCGCTGATCAGCTTGTCCAGCCCGGCCTCGCCGAACAGGCTGCGCACCTGCTCCAGCAGTTGTAAGGTCAGGTCGGCGTGGCGGTCCGGGAAGCGGGCGTGGCCGGTCTCGGTCAGCAGCCAGTAGCGGGCTGGCCGGCCTACCTTGTCGGCGCGGTCCTCGCTGCTGAGCAGGCCTTTCTCCTGCCAGCCTTCCAGGTGGCGGCGGGCACCCATGGAGGTGAGATCGAGCATGGCCGCCAGTTGCTGAGCAGTTTGCGGACCCCGGGTCTTGAGCAGGAAGAGGATTTGATCGGCGGTATTCATGGCTGCACGGTCTGGACTGCGGCATCTGGCGAGGATGCTAAACGCCAGTGGGTGATACGCCAAGCTGCCCAGGTGGTGGAGGCGGCACCCAGCAACAGGATCAATCGGGTATCGATCAGCGTCAGCACAGCACCGGCCATGGCCATGAGTATATTGGCCAGGCAGAAGGTGGTGGCCAGCAGACCCATGACGGCTCCCTGGCCATGGTGGCCAAAGCGGTCGGCACACCAGGCGGGCACGATGGCGTTGTAATAGGCGTTGGGGATGGCAAACAGCACGATGGCAGCCAGGCCGAAACGGACATCGGCCAGGGCGACAAAGGCGACTGTGGCGGCAGTGCCATAGGCATAGAGGCTGGCACGTTGCAGCGGCGGTGCGCTGCTGGGGCGGCCGGCCAGCAGGGAAGTAGCCGTCATCAGCCCGCATAGCGCCGCAGTGGCCCAGGCTATGCCGCGGGCGTCGTAGCCGGCGAACTCCACCAGCCAGAGCGGATAGAACTCGTAGAAAGCAGTGACGCCGCAGGTATAGGCCAGCTGTATGGCAAACAGGGTGCGTAGCTCGGCGTGGCGCAACAGATTGAGTGCATGCTGATGGCGAGCCACCTGCCACCACGAGGTGGTGGCCTTGCTGGCGGATTCATGCGGCAGGGCCAGCGCTACCAGCAGCGCGGTGAGCAGCAGTGCGATGGCGGCCACCCAGAAGGGAGCTGTCACGCCCCAGCCCAGGGTCGCGGCAGCCAGCAATGGCCCGGCCAGCCAGCCCAGGTAGAAGGCGCCGTTCAACCAGGAGAAGGCGCGCACCCGCAGGTCACCCTCCAGCTTGTCGGCCAGCAGGGCCCGGGCGACGGAGCCATTGCCTTCCAGCAGGCCGGTGGCAAAGCGTGCCAGCATGAACAGTGGATAAGACTCCAGCACCAATGCCACTGCCGTGAGGGCGTGGCCCAAGGCGGCGCCCAGGGCGGTGGTGATCAGTACGGGGCGGCGTCCATAGCGGTCGGACAGGGGGCCCAGCAAGGTGGAACCGATCAGCAGCCCCAGCGGGTTGATGGCCAGCGCCAGGCTGAACAGCAGCTTGGGCGGCAGCCCCATGAAGTGATTGAACTCATTGACACTGCCTGCCGCGAACAAGGGTGGCAGGATGGGGTAGGGCAGGGCGGCGCCTATGGTGGAAAGCAGGGCCAGCAGGCAGGCCGCGGTGATCAGCAGGGTGTGTTTCATGGCGATGGTGGGATGGGGCAGGGCTTCAGTGTGCAACGTACATGCTATTAAGTAAATAAAAATATTTACAAATTAACCGGGGTGGCTGGACTTGCAGCGCGTACCGGCGTTGTATCGTCATCATGCTGTCATCTGCCGATTTTGCTTTGCCGAACAAGGGCGTAAACTTCCGGCCTTTCCCCCGCAGTCAAAAACAGGCCGCCATGAAGCCCGCTATTCACTACCGTATCGTACCCGTCTCGCCCGAAGCCCATCTGTTTGAAATCACGCTCACCATAGACAAACCAGAGCCTGCTGGTCAGCGGCTGGGATTACCGGTCTGGATACCGGGCTCCTATCTGGTGCGCGAATTTGCCAAGAATATTGTCAGTATCGAGGCGTTTGATGAACACGGCTCCCTGCCCATGGCCAAGCTGGACAAGCGCAGCTGGCAGGTAGCCCCTACCCGTGCACCGTTGACGGTGCGTTACACGGTGTACGGCTTTGACCTGTCGGTGCGTACCGCCTACCTGGACCAGACCCGTGCCTTTTTCAATGGCACCAGCCTGTGCCTCGGGGTGGAGGGCCAGCTTGATGCACCCGTGGTCGTGGACCTGGTGGCGCCAGCAGGCAAGGACTACCGTGAATGGCGGGTGGCCACCTCGCTCAAGCCCCTCAAGGCCAAGCCCTTTGCCTTTGGCAGCTATACGGCGGCCAATTACGACGAGCTGATCGATCACCCGGTTGAGCTGGGTGACTTCACCCTTATCCAGTTCAAAGCCTGTGGAGTGCCGCATGATTTCGTGCTGTCGGGCCGTTTGCCCAAGATCGATTCCAAGCGCTTGGCGCGCGACGTCAAGGCCATCTGCGAGTACCAGATCAAGCTGTTTGGCGAGCCGGCGCCCTTTGATCGCTATGTGTTCATGAGCTTTGTCTCGGGGGACGGCTATGGTGGCCTGGAGCACCGTGCCTCTACGGCGCTGATGTGCAGCCGCGACAGCCTGCCGCAACCGGGTGAAACCGGCATGAAGAGCAGCTACCGTCAGTATCTGGGCTTGATTAGCCATGAGTATTTCCATACCTGGAACGTCAAGCGCATCAAGCCTGCGGCCTACGCACCTTACCCGGCTGATGGTGAGGCATATTCCCGCCTGCTGTGGGCGTTCGAGGGGCTGACCAGCTATTACGACGACCTGACACTGGTGCGTACTGGCCTGATCGAGGTGGATAGCTATCTCGAGCTGCTTTCCCACACCATCACAGGCGTGTTGCGCTCACCTGGCCGGCAGGTGCAGACGCTGGAGGATTCCAGCTTCGATACCTGGATCAAATACTATCGCCCCGATGAGAACGCCCCCAACAGCATGGTGAGCTACTACACCAAGGGCGCGCTGGCAGGCATGTGCCTCGATCTTCATATCCGCAAGGAAACTGCAGGCAAGCAATCGCTGGACGATGTGATGCTGGCCCTGTGGCAACGCTATGGCCGCGATTTCTATCAGGGCAAGCCGGTTGGTGTGCCAGAAGAGGGCTGGGAGGCCGTGGCGGAGGAAGTGACGGGCCTCAAGCTCAAGCCGCTGTTCGACCTGTTGCTGCGCAGCACCGAGGAGTTGCCGCTGGAGACGGCGCTGGCCCAGGTGGGGGTGCTATGGCAGGCGCGTGCCCAGGTGGGTGCCGGCGACAAGGGGGGCTGGCTGGACAAGGCCAAGCCAACCGGCGTGTGGCTGGGTGCGCGTACCGGCACCGATGCCGGCCTAGTGAAGTTGACCCATCTGTTTACCGATGGCCCGGCCATGAATGCCGGTTTGTCGGCCAATGATGTGCTGGTGGCGATAGACGGGCTCAAGGCCAACCAGGCCAATCTGGACGCTGTGCTGGCTACGGCCAAGCCGGGCGACAAGCTGGAGGTACTGGCATTCCGCCGCGACGAGCTGCTCAAGTTCAAGCTCAAGCTTGATAGTGCACCAGCTACGACCGTGGGCTTGAAGGCGAGCGGCGAGGACAAGGCTAAGCAGGCTGAGCGGCGCGCTTGGCTGGGTGCCTGAGGTCAGCTGTCTGCCTCAAGCATGAAGCTAAGTCATTGATAGTTGATGTCGGGCTGTGCAGGCGCCAGGGTAACCCTGGCGCTATGCGTCTAGGCAGCCGGTACAGCACTTTTAGCTGTTTACACCACATCCTCCGCCCTCGCTCGGCGACGGCAGTCCACGTTGTAGGGTGCGTGGGTCATCACTTTGAATTAGCTGCATCTTTTCAGATGCTTGAGTTCATCTCAGGCGCTGAGAGGCTGTCCAAGGTCTTTTCATAGCGTCGTTGCACACCCGGTTGCGGTGCTGCGTCGGCACAGGTTGCCTTTCTCCCTCCGGGCTCTGCAGGGCAGCATATTGCGCGTGACCATCACAAAAACGGTCATATACGCCAGCTAGGATGCGTGATGAAACCGCAGGATGAGCGTCAACGCCCGGTTTCGCTTACTTACCCATAGCTGCTGCCCAGGCAGACATTGTTTTGCCAAAGGCAAGCGAGCACGCCAGGAACATGTCGCATCGTACGCAGACCCAGCCAGAAGAGATTGCCAACAGCCTGAGCCATGGTATCGGCCTGATCGCTGCGATGGTTGCTGCACCCATGCTGATCGTGGCCAGCCTGCGCCAGGGCAATGGCGCACTGGTTGTTGGCACCGTCATTTTTTCGGTCACCATGGTGCTGGTCTATCTCACCTCCATGCTCTACCACGCTGTGTCGGAGTGCCGTTGGCGCGAGCGCTTGCTGCAGCTTGATCACGGTGCCATCCCCTTGTTCATGGCAGGCAGCTATACCCCGTTTGCCCTTGGGGCTGGAGTAGGGCTTTGGGGCTGGCTGCTATTTGGCGGAGTCTGGTTGTTGGCGGTAGGCGGCTTGGTACTGCGGGCCATGGGCTTGCTGAGGCGACCACTGTATTCCACCGGCCTGTACCTGCTGATGGGCTGGCTGGTGTTGGTCGCAGCCTGGTCGCTAGCGGCGCATTTGACGCCCGATAGCCTTGCCTGGCTGGTAGCGGGTGGGGTGGCCTATACGGTGGGCGTGTTGTTTTTCGCCCTGGATGCCCATGTGCGTTTCGGGCATTTCATCTGGCATCTGTTTGTCATGACCGGTAGCACATGCCATGTGCTGGCGGTCATGTCCGTTGCCACCCGTTAGAGCTTCTTCTCGATCTTTTCACCCCAGCGAAAAGATCGTGAGCAGGCTCTTTGTGCGCAGGGCTGCTAGCGATACACGTCCTGCTGTGCCCGCCAGACCGGGTCACGCTCCATAGTGCTGAGTACGGCAGTGAGATCCGGCAGCACCTCGGCGTATTCCTTGGGTACCAGGATATAGCGCTCGAAGCGATCATGCGGTTTGCTGGCCACAAAGAAGCGCCCGGTCCATTCCGGTTGGTGGCGCAGGTAGTACTCCAGTGTAGGCCGGCTGACGATGGCGGCATCGATACGCCCCAGGGCCAGCTTACCCAGATTGGCCCCCTCGCTGAAGGCATCTTCGCGGATGATGCGGCCGGAGCGGACCAGCTCATCGACCCCATAGTAGTAATAGCCAGTGGGCAGCCCGACGCGCTTGCCTACGAGGCTGTCCGGGCCGTCATAGTTGATGGTCTTGTCGGTGCGGGAGACGACGACGTCCTCGTCCTGCATGAAAGCGGGTGACCAAAAGTAGCGGGTGCGGGTTTCGTCCTTGAACCAGATGGGATGCACGCCCAGTACCAGGCCCTTGAGCCGGCCGAGCTCAAGGTCGCTCTCCAGCCGCCGCCGTGGCAGGTAGACCGTCTTGAACTGATGGGCGCTGATGCGCTCATTCAGATAGCGGGCCAGGTCGTAATAGAGGCCGACGCCGCGATCAGCATCAACGATGTAAGGGGGCTTGAGGTGGTAGGCATTGAGCAATACCTCCATGGCCTGCACCGGCCAGGCAAGCAACGCAATGACCAAGCCAAGCAAGGCAGGCTTCATCGATAGCTCCTCAGTCAGGTATTTCCCATCAGTCTAGGATGTCAGCGCCGGCTTGGTCGCGGCTGCCGCCGAGCGGCGGTTCAGGCCTGTAGTCCCACAAAGCCGAAGTCTAGCTCCGGTCGCTTGCCTGACATGATTTCGGCTATGGCCCGGCCCGAGCCTGGGCCTTCTGTCCAGCCCAAAGTGCCATGACCCGTGTTGAGGTAAAGATTGCGCACCGATGAGCGGCCAATAATGGGGACGTTGGAGGGGGTGGATGGGCGCAAGCCCGTCCAGTACTGAACCGAGTTGGGGTCGGCCGAATTGGGGAAGAGCGAGAAGTATCGTTTGGTCAGTGCCTCGCAACGTACCTCGTTGAGTTCGGTGTTGTAGCCGTTGAGCTCAGCGGTGCCAGCGATGCGTATCCGGTCGCCCAGGCGGGTGTAGACCATCTTCATTGCGTCATCGGTGATGCTGACGGTGGGTGCACCCTCGTAGTCCTCCAAAGCCACGGTGGCCGAGTAGCCCTTGGTGGGATAAACCGGCAGGTACACGCCCAAGGGGGCGGTCAGCAGGGGGCTGTAGCTGCCCAGGCAGACCAGGTAGTAATCGCCTCGCAGTGTCTCTTGCTGCCCATCGCTGTCGCAAACACGCACACCGCTGACTTCGCCACCGCTGCTTTCCAGTGCCCGTATGCAGGTGTTGAAGCGGAACTCGACCCCCTTGTCGGCGGCCAGTTGCGACAAGCGCTGTGTAAACAGGCGGGCGTCGCCTGATTCGTCTTCTTCGGCATAGATGGCGCCCACCAGTCGGCTGCCCAGCCCAGCCAGAGCCGGTTCCAGCTCGACAGCGCGCTCGGCCGTGATGGCATCGCGGTGGCAGTTGTATTGGCGCATCAGTGCCGACGACTCGGCAGCCGCATCGTAAGTTTGCTGATCAAAGAATATCTGCAGGATACCGCGGCTCAATTGGTCGTATTCGATGCCGGTGCTGGCGCGCAGATCCCGCAGTGTCTCGCGGCTGTAGAGACCCAGGTTGACCATCTGGATGATGTTGCGCTCATTGCGGCTGGGTAGGCATTCGCGCAGGAACTGCAGTCCCCAGGCCCATTGGCGGGGGTCCAGCCTAGGGCGGAAAAGCAGCGGCGAATCATCACGCCATAGCCATTTGAGCACCTTCAGTGGTGCGTCGGGGTTAGCCCAGGGTTCGGACTGCGATACCGATATCTGGCCGCCGTTGGCAAAGCTGGTCTCCAGCGCAGCTTCGGGCTGCCTGTCGATGACCGTGACGTCAAAGCCGGCCTCGCGCAAGAACCAGGCGGAACTGACACCGGTGATGCCGGCCCCCAGAATGATGACTTTCAACCGTTTCTCCTTGGCGCCAATATCAGGCAGGGCAAGCGATGGCGTTTGCATCGCCGCTGTAGCGGGCCTAATAATAACTAAGTAGCGGCTGCGCTTGCAGGCTATGTCGGCAAGTTTGCCATGTCTTCCGGGCGGAGGGCGTGGCAATGTTGGCTTGTTCGGCCAGATTGGCTCGGCCAGATTGGCTCGGCCAGATTGGCCTTGTTGCCGATCGCCAGGCACAGCTAACATGATTGCCAGACTCGCCTTACTATCCGGCAGCCCCTCTATCGGCCGCAAGTGCAGCATGAATCAACAAGAATATCGGGGACCTCATACATGACACTAACGCTACGCCGAGCCGTCGTTCTTGCGATCCTGGCTGGCTTGCTGGTGCCTGGCATCTTTATCAGCTATCTGACCCTGCAAAGACAGGAGGATTCCCTGATCAAGCGGCTGAGCGAGGATCACAACCGCATCACCGAGATTCTGGTGCTGGGCATGCAGGAGCCGCTCTGGAACCTGTCCCCCGATACCGGCAAGCCGCTACTCGAATCGGTGATGAGTGACGAGCGCATAGTCCGGGTCATCGTGCAGGACGCCACCCTGGGTACCTTCCTGGAGAAAAACAGTCCAGAGCGCCGCCAGGGCAAGCTCAAGACGCTGTCGCAGAATGTCACCAAGCAAGGCAACGATATCGGCAAGGTGACGGTGGAGATGGACGATGGTACGGCGCTGGCCTCCATCCACCAGTACCAGCGCTATTACTTCGTTACTGCTGCCATCCAGCTGATTGCCAGCCTGGCGTTTATCCTGGTCATACTGCAAAAGCGCGTGCTCAACCCGCTGCAGCGCTTGATGTCTGAATCCATACGCCTGGCACGGCGTGATCTTTCGACCCCGTTTGAGTGGAAGCGGCAGGACGAGATAGGCAAGCTGGGGCAGAGCCTGGAAATTACCCGGCAATCGCTGCATAGCCTGTTTGGTGAGCTGGAAAGCAAGAACAAGGAACTGGAAGCCGACATCCTGCAGCGCAAGCAGATCGAGCACGCCCTGCGCGCCAGTGAAGACCGCTATCGGCGCTTGGTGGAATCGACCAATGTGGTGCCGTGGGAGGCCAATCCGGCCGAGTGGCGCTTTACCTATATCGGTCCGCAGGCGGAGACCCTGTTGGGGTATCCGCTGCACATCTGGTACAGCGAGGGCTTTCTCACCAGCTATCTGCACCAGGATGACAGGCACCTGGCCTACAAGCTGTTTACCGAGACCCAGGACAAGGACAACACCATCGAATTCGAGTGCCGCATGCTGGGCTCGGATGGCAAGTCGGTGTGGGTGATGCTGGTGGCGACTGCGATTCCCGATGAAGCCGGAGAGCGCCACCTGCAGGGCTACCTGATTGATATCTCGGCGCGTAAGTCAACCGAGATCGAGTTGAACCACTACCGCAATCACCTGGAGGAGCTGGTGGAGCAGCGCACAAAGGCGCTGGCGGCTGCCAACAAGGAACTGGAGGCGTTCTCGTATTCGGTCTCGCATGACCTGCGGGCACCGTTGCGCAGCGTGGACGGCTTCTCGCAGGTGCTGCTGGAGGACTATGCCGACAAGCTTGATGACGCCGGCAGGCAGTACCTGGGCCGGATACGGCGGGCCACCCAGAATATGTCCAACCTGATTGATGACCTGCTCAACCTCTCCAAGCTGACGCGCAGCGAGGTGAACACCCAGCCGGTGAACCTGTCGGAGATTGCAACCGAGATTACCCAGGACCTGAAACTGGCCGACCCTAGCCGCGAGGTGTCGATCAATATCATGCCCAACCTGATCACCGATGCCGACCCCAAGCTGGTGCGCGTGGCCCTGCAGAACCTGCTGGCCAATGCCTGGAAGTTCACCGCCAAGACGCTCAATGGCGAGATCAAGTTCGGCGCCACCCATATTGATGGCCAGAATGCCTTTTATGTCTCTGACAATGGCGCCGGTTTTGACATGGCCTATGCAGACAAGCTGTTCGGCGCCTTCCAGCGCTTGCACAGCCCGCAGGAGTTTGAGGGGAATGGCGTGGGCCTGGCCATCGTGCAGCGCATCGTCAACCGCCACAATGGGCGCGTCTGGGCCAAGGGCGCGCTCAACCAGGGGGCCACCTTCTATTTCACGCTGCCCCGCCAGGCGGACCGTGCTGCCAGTGTGGCAACCTAGCAAAGCCGGTAGGTGCGTGATGCAAGCAAACAGGCCAGCATATTGCTGGCCTGTGTTGTATGACGCTTGGGACAACCAAGTGATTGCGGGCAACCCGTAGATTGCCCGCTGTTTTATGCGTTTTGACGGTATTTGCCGGATTTTCTTTGACTTTACCCGATCAACCACCAAAACTTGCTACGTGACTCGCGTTTGCACACGAGCCGGGAGTGGTTTTCCCCCCCCTCCCGAGATTTCCTCCTCCTCGGGCGGATAAGTCCAATATAAGGTCCGCCATGCAACGCCGTCATCATCCATATGGTGGATAGCGCGCATAAATGCTTGTATATGAGCGTTGGCTTGTAGAGAATGCGGTTCACAATTAAAACGCCCTGTCCGCCCAGGGAGCGGAAACATGGCTGAACTCAAAATCCGACAATACGATCTTCTGGTTACTTCCATACATGCAGTCGTCCTTGAGCCCACCAAATGGGATCATCTGCTTCGCCGTATAGGCGAGGCTATCGACGCAACCTCGGGTGGCTTCTACCTGCGTGACAAGCACGCCAGCAAGCCCAGGCAGTGGCATAGCTTTGGCCACAGCGAACAATCGCTTGCCAACTATGCCGAACGCTATGTGGCGATGGACCCGTGGACGATGATCGTCAACCGTACGCCAGTGGGTGAGTGGGTGGCGGAGCACCAGCATTTCGATGATGCGTTTGTGGCGAAGAATGAATTTTTCCAGCGCTATATGCTGCCCAACGGCTTGCGCCGGCTTATTGGCACCCGCGCATTTGACGATGGACGGATCGAGGCGCTGATCGGTTTTCAGCGCGGCCCGGATGCCGAACCATTCAGCGATAGCGACACCGAACTGCTGACCCGGCTCTCGCCACATCTGGAGCTGGCTTGCCGGCTATCTACCGAGTTCTCGCGCCTGCGCATGCAGGCCGCTGTGGCGCGGCAGGCGCTGGACAGGCTGGCAGCGCCCATATGGGTGCTGGATGGGGATGGCAGGGTACTGTTTGCCAACCATGCAGCCGATGAAGGTGGCTTGCCGGGGATGGCGGTGCGCCAGGGCCGCCTGCTGGCTGATGCGCCGGCCGTACATGCCCGCCTCACGTCCTTGCTGACCCAGGCTACCTCGCGCACGGCGCAGAGTGGCGCACTGGCACTGGAGCGGCAGGACGGCGGCCGTCTGACCGTGCTGGTGGCCCCGCTGCCGGCGGGCTCGCCACTGGTGGCGGATTCACAGCGCCCGCTGGTGCTGCTGATGGCCCATGACCCCAGCGCCAGCGATGCCCAGCCGCTGGATGTGCTGGCGGCCCTCTATGGCCTGTCGCCCGCCGAATGCCGGCTGGCGGCCTTGCTGCTGGAGGGGTGGACTCCTGCTGAATCGGCAGAGCGACTGCAGGTACAGGTTTCCACTGTCCGTACTCAGTTGAAATCCATGTTCTGGAAGACAGGCACCCATCGCCAGGGCGAGCTGATGAAGCTGCTGTCGGGCGCGCTGTTGCTGAAGGTTTGAGCGCTGCCGTGACCTAGGCATGTGACGGTAGTCATGGGAACCAGGCACGCGCCATCCCTGGCGGCAATCCATTCCCTCAGCCCTTTTCCGTAGCGTCACCGGAATTCGCTTGGTTGCAGCCAGCGCTTGAGCCCTGTGGCGGGCCATATATTTGCCCGCGAGCGGCTGTAACCGGGTAGGCACCGGTAGAATCTGCGCCATGTCTCGATTGCCACACGCCTTACTCCATTCCGGCCCGTTCTGGATGCTGGTCGCCTCGGTCCTGTTCGCCTGCATGGGTGTGTTCGTCAAGCTGGGTGCGGCGCACTTCAGTACGGCGGAGTTGGTGTTCTACCGCTGTTTCGTGGGATTCCTGGTGGTGGGCGGCGTGGTGCTGCTACGTGGTGGCTCGCTGGCAACCCCGGTGCTGGGCAAGCAGTTCACCCGAGCGATTGCCGGCACCATTTCCCTGATGCTGTATTTCTACGCCATTGCCCACCTGCCGCTGGCCACGGCGGTCACCCTCAACTACACCTCACCGCTGTTCCTGGGCTTGTTGACCACCCTGTGGCTGCACGAGCGGCCATCCTGGCAGCTGTTCGGCGGCCTGTTGCTGGGGTTTGCCGGTACCGTCATCCTGCTGCAGCCTACGTTCGAGCGAGACCAATGGCTGGCCGGGTTATTAGGCCTGTGCTCGGGCTTAGGGGCGGGCATTGCCTATTTGAATGTACGCATGCTGGGCGAGGCGGGTGAGCCCGAATGGCGTACGGTGTTCTATTTCTCGCTGATCGCCACCGTCGCTGCAGGTGGCTGGATGCTTTTTGATCGCTTCAGCCCGCTGACCTGGAGCAATATCTGGATCGTGCTGGGCATGGGCGCTTGCGCCACGCTGGCGCAATTGGCCATGACCCGGGCCTACAGCCGTGGGCGTACCCTGGTGGTGGCCAGCCTGGCTTATGCCACGGTGCTGTGCTCCAGCTTGTTCGGCATGCTGATCTGGGGGGACGCCCATGACCTTTCCAGCTGGCTGGCCATGGGGTTGATCGTTGCCAGCGGTGTGGTGGTAACGCGGAAGTAGTCCTTGCGCCTGTTAGCGGCGCAAGTCATTCAGGACCCGCGCCCATCACAAACGTTTACCGCATATCCGCGACATTTGCTGCCCGCCCTGTTCAAGCATTACAGTGAAGTCAGAGCTGTCCTGCCCATGCCCAGGCCATCAAGCCGGAATGAGGACCGCCGCCCTGTTTCCAGCAGGGCGAGCCCACAGCCGACATGACATAGACAGGAGCCATACCATGGCAGGATTGAGCGAAGTACGCGGGATGAGCGCCAACCTCTCCCAAACGCTGCAGGAGAGTACGCGGCTGGTCATGAACGATGTACAGCAGCAGGTAGACCGGCTGGACCGCAAGAAGATGGCCGTTGCGCAGCAGGGTGTCGAGCGCCTGCAGGAAAAAAACCAGATCGCCGCGCAGATTTCCCAGCATCGCGGCAAGATCGATACCTACGCTTAACAGGCCTAAGGTCTGGCGGGCGAAAAATTTGGCTTGCCATGCATGGCGAGCACAAGCTTTGCGGGCGAGCGCCGTATAATCCGGCGCCATGCCAGACAACTACGCCATAGATCATTACGAGAATTTCCCGGTCGCCTCCCTGCTGCTGCCCAAGGCAATGCGCAGGCCGGTGGCCATCGTCTATCGCTACGCCCGCACGGCAGACGATTTTGCCGATGAAGGCGATCTCAGCCCGGCAGAACGCCTGACGCTGCTGAATGGCTACCTGGCCGAACTGGATGGCCTGCAAGCCGGCAGAGAGCCCCAGCACACCCTGTTCCGCGACCTGCGCGACCAGGTCATCACCCCGCACCAGGTGCCGCTGCAACTGTTTCGTGATCTGGTGGATGCGTTTGCCCAGGATGTGGTCAAGACCCGTTTCGCCGACTTTGGCGAGGTCATGCAGTATTGCCGCCGCTCTGCCAACCCGGTGGGCCGCATCGTGCTGCATCTGGCCGGTCGTGCCAGCGTCAAGAACCTGGCTTGGTCCGATGGTATCTGTGCGGCCCTGCAATTGATCAATTTCTGGCAGGACGTGGCCATAGACTGGCAGAAAGACAGGGTCTACCTGCCGCAGGACGAGCTGGCCCGTTTTGGCGTCAGTGAAGCCCAGATTGCCGAGGGCAGGGTAGATGAAAACTGGCGTGCGCTGATGGCCTTTCAGGTAGACCGTACCCGTCGCATGCTGCGCAGCGGCTCGCCGCTAGGTATGGCCCTACCTGGCCGCCTGGGCCTGGAGATACGGCTGACGGTGCTGGGCGGCGACGCCATACTCAGGAAGATAGAACAAGCCGGCTATGACGTTTTCCGCCATCGCCCCAAGCTGACTGCGCGCGACTGGCCCATGTTGCTGCTACGCGCAGTGTTCCCCAAGGCCATACGCTCATGAGGCTGGCCCCGCTGTTTTTAAGGGTGCTCACGACCCGCAGCTGGGTTGGCCGACTCACCGCATTGGCAGCGCTGACTATCGCCTGCTGGATGGCCTGGCAAGATCAGCAAGCGCCTGGCTCTGTTGATGGTCAAGCCCTGAGTGGCAGGGTGACCAAGGTCGCAGATGGCGATACCCTGGAAGTCATGCTGGAGGATGGCAGCACGCTCAAGGTCAGGCTGGCCTACGTCGATGCACCCGAATCCACCCAGCCTGATGGTACGGTGGCTGGCTTGATGCTGGCCAAGCAGGTATTGGGCCGCCAAGTGTTGCTTAATCTACAGGGGCAGGACAAATATGGCCGTAGCGTTGCCGAGGTGAGCCTGGGCGAGGTGGATATCGGATTGGCCCAAGTGCAGGCCGGGCACGCTTGGCATTACGAGCAGTACGCCCGTGGCAAGCAGGCAGCACTGGCTTATGGGCGATACCAGGCTGCCCAGTTGATGGCTCGGCAGCAGGGTAGCGGTTTGTGGGGTCGCGCTGGCGCGCAGGCTCCCTGGGACTATCGAC
This sequence comes from Chitinimonas prasina, assembly GCF_030160395.1. Taxonomy (GTDB): domain Bacteria; phylum Pseudomonadota; class Gammaproteobacteria; order Burkholderiales; family Chitinimonadaceae; genus Chitinimonas; species Chitinimonas prasina. The sequence goes on along the minus strand of NZ_BSOG01000002.1, from coordinate 1,193,512 downwards.
AGCAGCAACGAGCCCGCTAAGAGCCTGTTTACGATCTTTTCACCCCTGGGCGAAAAGATCGTAAACAGGCTCTTCGTTGCTAAGAGGCAAGCAGCGCCTTGCTCATCAGATACTTGACGATGCCATCGGGAAACCCCGCCAGCTCGGCCTGCACCTGATAGCCCTGCTTTTGGTAGAAGCCGGGTGCCTGGAAGCTGAAAGTCTCCAGATAGCACAGCTGGCAACCGCGCTGGCGGGCTTGGGCCTCGAATGAGGCCAGCAAGGCACTGGCGATGCCCTGTTGCCGCTGCGCCGGATCAACCCACAATTGCTGCAGCTCGCAGCACAGCCCCCATGTCCGACCCACGGCGCCACCCAGGGTGACCTGATCGACCGACTGCACAAAGCATGCAAGCGGACGTACATCCTGCAAAGGGGCGGCAGCGATATTGGCCAGGTCCAGCCCTTGGTCGACCTGCGCTGTCGGGCTCGCGGGCAGGGTGTCAAATACGTGAATGGTGTGGGTATGCATGGTTGCTGCCTGGAGTGGTGTGCCTTCGCGATGCGGCGATAGGGGTGTTAGGCTGGTTTCCTTATTATCCATCTTTGGTTTTCCATGATTATCGGTCATGGCCCCTCGGGCTATATTGCTACCCACTACCTGTCTAAGCGGTTTGCCGCCAGCGGTGTGGGCCGCATGGCTTTGCTCGCATTCGGGATTATCGGTGCCCTGGCGCCGGATCTTGATATGTTTTACTTCCACCTGGTGGACGGAAGGCAGCATCACCATCACACCTATTTTTCGCATTGGCCGGTGTTCTGGTTCGCTGTGCTGTTGGTCGCCCTGGCCTGGCAGTGGCTGCAACGAGGCAGCCGGTATGCCGCAATCTGCGTCATCTTTTGCCTAGGGGGCGTGCTCCATATTCTGCTCGATAGCATCGTGGGCGATATCTGGTGGCTGGCACCTTGGGTAGATAGGCCCTATGCGCTATTCACTGTACCTGCCCTGTATCAGCCCTGGTGGCTGAACTTCCTGCTGCATTGGTCATTCGCACTGGAGCTGGCTTTATGGATATGGGCGATGCTGCTCTATCGGCGCAGGGCGTCAGCAGGTGGGGCTGGTTGATCGAGATAAGGCTGCAGGATGGCGGTTAGCCAGGTCATGAAGGCGTGTACCCGCTTGGGTAACTGGCGGCGATGAGCGTAGAGCAGGGAGACAGGCATGGGAGAGGCCCGATATTGCGGCATGACCTCGACCAGGCTTCCGCTCTCAAGGTGATCGCGGATGCCGATTTCGGGTACCTGTATCAGACCCAGGCCTGCGAGGCAGGCCGCCAGATAGGCATCGGCATTGTTGACCGATATCTTGCCTGGCATGGGTAGGAAGCGGTTTTCTCCGCTGGCGGGATCGATGTACTCGAAGCCCGTTGCCTTGGCACCTAGTGTGGGGAGGTAGTGGATAAGCTGGTGCTGGGCCAGCTCATGCAGCTGCTGGGGCTGGCCGTGGCGGGCCAGATAGCTGTTGCTGACGCAATTGAGCAGGCGCAGATGTCCCAATGGGCGGGCAATAAGACTGGAGTCGACCAGCGTACCTATCCGCAGGACACAGTCGAATCCCTCGCGCACCAGATCGACCCGGCGATCTGTGCTGCTTAGCTCGATATCCAGCAGTGGATGGGTTTGCAGGAATTCGGGCAGGCGCGGCACCACGATATGCCGGGCGATGCCGCTGGACATATCGACCCGGAGCCTGCCTGAAAGGCTGCCCTGACCGAGCTGGAACATGCTTTGCAGCTCATCCATATCGGCCAGCAGATCGCGGCAGCGCTCGTAGTAGGCCTGGCCGTCTTGGGTCATCTGCACCTTGCGGGTAGTGCGGTGCAGCAGGCGGGTGCCCAACTGGCTTTCTAGTTGTTGTACGGCGGACGAGATGCTGGCCTTGGGCAGACCCATGCTGTCGGCTGCCTGGGTGAAACTGGCGAGTTCGGCGACCCGCAGGTAGACCTGCATGGCGTGGAGTTGATCCATGGCTTGCCTTGATTGTTCGTATTCTGCGATCAGTCTAATCGTTTCTTTCTGGTTTATGGGTATTCTTGGTGGCAATAGACTGCAGTCACCCTACAGGCATGGCTGCATGCCTGTCAGTCAACCCATAGAGCCTGTTCAAAGTCTTTTCGCCGCGCGCCGGCCCTTCGGGTTCGCAGCCTTGCCTGCGAATGGCGGCGTTGCAAGCCGCTGACGGTACCCGTACTGCTGCGCGTCTTGCGCCTTGCCCTTCATCCGGCAAGGTTGCGAACGGCGCGGCGAAAAGACTTTGAACAGGCTCTTAGCAGGAGCGAAACAAATGAGCACGAAGATCGCAGTGGTAACCGGTGGTAGCCGTGGCCTGGGCCGAAATGCAGCACTCAAGCTGGCGGCGAAGGGCGTGGGTGTGATCCTGACCTATCGCAGCCAGGCCGACGAGGCACAGGCGGTGGTGGCAGAGATTGATAGCCTGGGTGGGCAGGCGGTGGCCCTGCCGTTGGATGTGGCGGACAGTGGCAGTTTCGCCGGGTTTGCACAGCGGTTGGCCGCTGCCCTGGGCGAGCACTGGGGCCGGGCGGATTTTGATTACCTGCTCAACAATGCGGGGATCGGTATCCATGTGGGTTTTGCCGAGACGACCGAGGCGCAGTTTGACCAGCTGATGAACATACAGCTCAAGGGCGTGTTCTTTCTGACGCAGGCGCTGCTGCCCCTGATGGCTGACGGCGGCCGTATCCTGAATGTATCGACTGGGCTGACGCGCTTTGCCTTGCCAGGCTATGCCGCCTATGCGGCGATGAAGGGGGCCGTGGAAGTGCTGACGCGCTACCTGGCCAAGGAACTGGGTGCCCGCCGGATCAGCGTGAATGTGGTGGCGCCGGGCGCCATCGAGACGGATTTTGGTGGCGGCCTGGTGCGTGACAACCGTGAGGTGAATGGGTTTATCGCCGGCCAGACAGCGTTGGGGCGGGTGGGAATGCCCGATGACATAGGCCATGTGATGGCCGCCTTGCTGTCTGATGACTGCGGCTGGATCAATGGGCAGCGCATAGAGGCGTCCGGTGGGATGTTTCTGTAGGTGGGTGATGCGGCCGGCGGTTGGGGCCCGCCGCCAGCAAGAGAAAGCCCCTCGCCGGTAGGTGAGGGGCTGTTCGGCCGGTTGGCTGAGTGCTGCGGGCCAATCCGGCTTGATGCTAGCCCGCCAGAGCCGGGTAGTCGGTATAGCCTTGCTCAGCGCCGCCATACAAGGTGGCGGGATCCAGCTGATTCAGCTCGGCGCCTAGGGTAAAGCGGCGGACCAGATCCGGGTTGGCGATATAGGGGCGGCCAAAGGCTACGGCATCGGCGGTGCCTGCTTGTATCAGGGCCTCGGCACGTTCGGCAGTATAGCTGCCGCAGAACACCAGCGTGCCCTTGAAGGCTGCCCGCAGTTGCTGGCGGAAGGTGTCGGTCAGTGCCTCGCCGCCGGCCCAGTCGGGTTCAGCTATATGCAGATAGGCCAAATGCCGCTGTTGCAGTTGCTGGGCCAGGTAGATGGCCATGGCTTCGCCTTCGATAGGCGACATATCACCAAACACGCCATTGGGCGACAGGCGTATGCCAACCTTTTCGGCACCGATGGCGGCAACGATGGCATCCACCACCTCCAGAACAAAGCGGGCACGATTTTCGATACTACCGCCGTACTGATCAGTACGCTGATTGGCACGGGCATCCAGGAACTGGTTCAGCAGATAGCCGTTGGCGCTGTGGATTTCGACAAAGTCAAAGCCAGCGCGGACAGCGCGGCGGGCGCCCGCCACATAGGCGGCAACAATGCCGGGCAGCTCAGCCAATTCCAGCGCCCTGGGCAGGTCGGTGGGTTCGTTGCTGGGCGTGCCATCAGGCAACACCACAAAGCTCTTGGCGCCCTGGGCCTGGATGGCGGAAGGGGCGACCGGGGCCTGGCCATCGGCCTGCAGCAGGTGGTGGGAGATGCGGCCCACATGCCAGAGTTGCAGCGAGATATGGCCGCCGGCAGCATGCACTCGGTTGACCACCTGTGCCCAGCCTGCTTCCTGCTCGTCGGTATAGATGCCGGGCGTCCAGGCATAGCCTTGGCCCTGCTGCGAGATTTGCGTGGCCTCGGTCACGGTCAGGCCGGCATTGGCGCGCTGGCTATAGTAAATGGCATTCAATTCAGCAGGCAGATCGCCTGGCTGGGCGGCACGCGAGCGTGTCAGTGGGGCCATCCAGACACGGTTGGGGAGGGTGGTCTTGCCAACGATATGCGGGGTAAGCAGTTTGTCGATTGCCATGATGCGTTTCCTTTTGAGTAGACCGGTCGTCTAGTTTGTGCGCCAAATAAACCGGCCTTGCGGGCCGGATGCTTGCTACGGAAGTGCGATGAATCAGGTACTGAGCATACGTTCGGTGGCCGCACGGGCGGCGTCGAGTGCGGCGCTGCCATGCTGGACCTTGGTAACCAGCGCGGCGCCCAGCCAGAGCTGGTACAAGGCAGCGGCCAGTGTCTCTGCCGGCATGCCGGGTGGCAGGGATTTATCGGCACGGCCGATAACGATAAAGGCGGTCACCCGCTCAATGATGCCGGCAATGCCTTGCTGCATCTGCCTGCGCATATCGTCGGACAGGTCGCTGACCTCGCCGGTCAGCTTGACGACCAGGCAGCGGGAGTTGCCATTGTTCTCGCAGGAAACGCTGCACCAGCCGGCGAAGTAGGCATCCAGCTTGGCGCGGCCATTCAACTGTGGGTTGGCAACGATTTCATCCAGAATGGCGTGGTAGCGGCTGAAGAAACGCGACAGCAAGGCGACGCCGTAGCCTTCCTTGGAGCCAAAGTAGTGATAGAACGAGCCCTTGGGTACACCTGCCTGCCCCAGTATCTCGGCCAGGCCGACGGCGGCAAACCCCTTGCCCAGCATGATGCCCTCGCCGGTAGCAAGCAGGTGTTCGCGGGTGTCGTCAAAGTCTCGATTCAACATGGGGCGCAGTCTAAACCCGATTAGACCGGTCGTCTAGTGATTTATGCACGAGCAGGGCGAAGCGGTTTGGCGTGCCAAAGGGTTTATGCAGCCGGGCCCCGAACCAGCAGTACCGGCACAGGCGATAGCCTGGCGACGCCTTCTGCCGTGCTGCCCATGACCAGCCGCTGGAAACCCCGCAGTCCATGCGTGCCGATGACCAGCAGGTCGGCGTGGGTGCGGCGAGCCTCCTGCAATATCAGGTTGATGGTTTCGGCGGTACGGCATTCCTCGGCATGCACCTCGGCAGATACGTCCTGCCTGGCGGCCAGAGCCTGTGCCTTGTGCAGCAGCTCCTGGCCGGCTTCGCGCAGGGCATGGACATAGTCGGCCAACTCAGCGGTGCCGTTGTAGTCCATGTAGACCAGGTGGAGATCGACTACGTGGAAGAGATGCAGTTTGGCACGCAAGGCGTGCGCAAGCCGGATGGCCTCTTCCAATCCGCTGGAGGCGGTGGGGCTGGCGTCTAGGGGTACCAGAATGCGTTTGTACATGGGTGACCTCCGCAGGGGGATGATGGTTTACCCCCGGTGCTGGTTATATCAAGCTTGAAAATCGGGCGCTGTTGCGGGCCTCGCGCAGATGACGATCAAACACCATGGCGATGCTGCGGGTCAGCAAGCGGCCCTTGGGCGTGATTTCAAGCCCTTGGCGCTGGAGTTTGAGCAAGCCATTGCTGGCGAGTTGCTGTAATTGTTCAAGCTCGTAGGCGAAATAGTGGTGGAAGTCGATCAGCCAACGGGTCTCCAGCGGCTCAAAGGCCAATTCGGATTGGCATAGCAGCGACTGGATGATGCTACGGCGGAGCAGGTCGTCGGCAGCCAGTGTCATGCCGCGGGCGATGGGTAGGTGGTGGTGCGCCAGCGCATCATAGTAGTCCTCCAGCACCCTGTGGTTCTGGGCGTAGCATGCGCCGACCTTGCCGATGGCCGAAACACCCAGCCCAATCAGATCGCACTCTGCCTGGGTGGTATAGCCCTGGAAGTTTCTATGCAGCCGGCCCTGGCGCATGGCGATGGCGAGCTCGTCATGAGGCAGGGCAAACTGCTCCAGCCCAAGATGGACATAGCCCGCGCCCTGCAACTGGGACATGGCCTGCTGCAGCATTGCCAGCCTGTCGTCTGCCGTCGGCAACGTGGCAGCGTCGATATGGCGCTGCGCCTTGAAGCGATCAGGCTGGTGGTTGTAGCGGCCTAGCGAGACACGATCGGGCCGCCACGTTAGTACATGGGCCAGGGTGTCGGCCATACTGGCTGGGGTCTGCCTTGGCAGGCCATAGAGGAGATCGACATGGATGGAGCGGTAACCTAGCGCGCGGCCTTGCGCGATGGCGGCGGCGGTCTGGGACGCAGGCTGCTTGCGATTCACGGCGCGCTGCACATCGGCGGAGAGATCCGGGAGGCTGATGCTGAGGTGGTTGAAGCCATGGCTGGCAAGCAACTGCAGGCTTTGCGGCCCGATATGCCTGGGGTCGATCTCGACCGAGCATTCAGCGCCAGCAGCCAGTGGGAAATACCGTTGCAAGGCGGCCAGCAGGCGGCTTAGCTGGGCATCCTGCAGAAAGGTTGGTGTGCCGCCGCCCAGATGCAGCTGCGTGACCTTGGGCGTCGCGCCATAGGCCGCGCCTTGCAGAGCGATTTCCCGTTCAAGATAGTCCAGATAGGTATCAGCCTGATTGTGGTCGGCGGTGATGACCTTGTGGCTGGCACAGTAGCTACAAGCCGATACGCAGAACGGCAGATGGACATACAGCGACAGTGGACGGAGTCCACCCAGCGCGTGCGTCGCTAACGCGTGGCGGTAGCGGTCTTCGTCGAAATCTTCAGAGAAGCGATCGGCGGTTGGATAGATGCCGTAGCGCGTCACATCGTCATGGCGCTGCAGCAGCGGCAGGTCGATCTCCAATGCAGTCGTTTCGGGTATGGCGGGGGCAGTCATAGGGGGCGCCAGCGTAGGTCTTGGTTGCTGACACTGTAAGTAGCAGGCAGACTAATCGTATTGACCTTCATCAAGCACCAATCATGTCCGCTGCCCGCGAAATCATTCCCATCCATGCCCTCAAAGCCGTGTGTTCGTCCTGCAGCCTGCAGGAGCTGTGCTTACCGCTAGGCCTGGCTCAGGAGGAAATGATACAGCTGGACGATGCCATCAATCAGCGCATGCCAGTGCGGCGTGGTGAGGCACTGTTCCGCCTGGGCGATGCCTTTCGCTCGCTGTATGCAGTACGCACGGGCTTCTTCAAGACCGTAGTGGTGTCGGAGGACGGCCGCGAGCAGGTGACAGGCTTTCATATGGCAGGCGAGCTGATGGGGCTGGATGCCTTTGGGACGGACCAGCACGGCTGCACCGCCATTGCGCTGGAAGACTGCGAGGTTTGCGAGCTGCCCTATCACCGTCTCGAGAACCTGGCGCTGGAGATACCGGCACTTAACCGCCATCTGTATAAACTGATGAGCCGCGAAATCATCCGCGACCAGGGCGCCATGCTGTTGCTGGGCAATATGCGGGCAGAAGAGCGCCTGGCGGTGTTTCTGCTGAACCTGTCGCAACGTATGGCGGCACGCGGCTTCTCCTCGCGCCAGTTTGTCCTGCGCATGACTCGCGAAGAGATAGGTAGCTACCTGGGTATGAAGCTGGAGACAGTGAGCCGTACCTTTTCACGCTTCCAGCAGGATGGCTGGATCAAGGTGCAGGGCAAGCAGATCGAGGTGCTGGACCTGGCGGCCATCAAGCAGCTGGTGTCGGGCTGCATAGGCTTGCAGCATTGAGCAGCGGCAGGTGTGGTACGGCGGGGGTTTTGGGCTGTGCGCGACGTGCTGCTCGATAGCTTGAGGCTTATCCCGGTCGGCCCCACAGCGCATGCCATCGATGGCTGAGGGGGCTCGTCCTGCTTGGCGAGGCGTCGGTATTGTATGATTGGCCTTACGGCTTGATGGCCGGAAGCCATTGTAGATACGTACACCTTATTCATCGGCCTACTCACGCCTTGCCAGTGGCACGCGTGCTTCGAGTACGCATGGTTTACTCCTTGGTCGTACCTCTACATCCATTTATCAAGCAACACCATGTCCTATATCCGAATGATCGCCATCGCTTTGATCGCTTTGGCAACTGTACCCAGCTACGCCAACACGCAACCTTATTACGTCGAAGTTTGGGCCAATGTTCTCTATGGCACTGATGGCCATCCCATTCAGTATTCGTTGGTTGATGAGGACAAATATCCCCTTGCGTTTGCTAACAACGTCAAGGCGCGGGTAGCCAAAACCAAGGTGCCACCTGCTGAGGCCGATGGTATCCCGGCAACGCTTCGAAGCGGCGTTCGGCTTGATTTCCTTGTCACCCCCAGTGCCGATGGTGGCGGACAAGTAAAAATGACGGGACTCTCGATGAGCCCAATACCGACCAAGCGCTACGCAGCGAGCTATCCTGATGACATTGGCCGTACGGGTGGCTGGGAAGGTGCTGTGGAGGCCGCCTGCACGGTTGGTGTCGATGGCAAATGCCGTTTGATTGAGGTCAAGGCGCTGCCAGGCATGCCGGAGAGTGTTCGTCGTTTTGCCAAGGCGTCGCTGGAAGGTTGGTCTTTTATTCCGCAAGAGCTGGCGGGGAAGCCCATCGAGGGGGAGTATGTTTTTCGAGTGCGTTTACACACTCTGGATACGTATCCAGAAGATTTCCGGCAGGATCGCTTCTTGCGACTGCTGCACTCGCGCTAACGACGCTTGTGTGTAGTTCATCCAGGTGTACGCCGATTCCGTTCATGCGTTCTCCTGGGGCATGCCCACCGTAACAGAAAGTAGGTCGGGCACACTGTGCTTGGATTGCATCAAGCAGGCGAACCGCCCAGGTTTTCAGTGTTAAGCAGATATTGGCGTGTAGCCTCGCCGGGGCGGGAGGGTGAATCTGCAGCGTATCGGAGTGAAAATAGAAAAGGCCCTGATCAATGATCAGGGCCTTTGCATTTCGTGGCGGAAAGGGGGGGATTCGAACACCACCGACCGTTGCGAGATAGCGACAAAAACGTACCCTAGGCGCTCCACAACAAAACGCCGAGCGAGAGCTACGGCCATACGAGAATGCTGATCGGATATGCACGGGTAAGCACTCAGGAGCAGGAAACCAATGCACAGATAGACGCCCTGACAGCCGCTGGCTGCACTCGCATCTATCAAGAAAAGAAATCGGGCGGCTCATTGAGTCGCCCGATTCTTTTTCAGATGCTGGACAGGCTCAGGCCTGGCGATGTCGTGGTGGTCTACAAGTTAGACCGGATAGCCAGGTCACTAGGAGACCTGTTGCATATCATCGAACGAGTGAAAAGGAACGGATGCCAATTCCGTTCGCTGACCGAGACCATTGATACAGATACCCCTAGCGGCAGGCTAATCCTAATGATGTTAGGCGCTGTGGCGGAGTTCGAGCTATCCCTCATCAGGGAGCGAACAAAGGCAGGTATGGACGCAGCTATCGCCAGGGGCGCAAAGCCTGGAAGGCCTCGCAGCATGACGCCAGAGCAGGAGGCAGACGTAGTGCGCTGCTGGGAGGCCGGCACCGAGACACAGAGGGCGCTGGCCAAGCGCATGGGCGTGGACGTTGCAAGCATAAAACGAGCGATCTACCGTAGCCGGCAAGCTCAGCTCTTCGACTAAAACCGCGGCTCGCTATTCCTGCACCTGCTCAGCTACAGGAGCAACGATAGCTTGCGGCTGAGTAGGCGGGAATGGATCGAGCTGCTGCCGAATAGATGCAATATCAGGCATACCCTTAACAGGCCAACGCAGAAGCATAATTCCAGCACTCTTTAGGACCTGGTCCTTCTTGGCATCAGCCTTCTGCCGATCAGCACGGGTATGGGTAGCGTCATCCAGTTCGATGGCCGCAACGATCTGCATCGCTTTATCGCAGACCAGGAAATCAACGCTCATACGGTTGATGCGGTTATTCCACTCGCTAACGTTATTGCCCTTCTTAACGCCGAGGAAGCGCGACAAGCCCACTTGAGGAAGCACTACAAAACCGGGCAATGCTTGAATCAATCGGTAGTAGAGAACTTGCTCAGGCTGAGAAAGAGGGCGCTTTGCGTAGTAAGGCCAGTGCGAAGGAGTTTTCCCAGCATTTGACAAGCCATTCTTGGCCGCCGCGATGATACCTATCGCGACAATGAAAACGACAAAAAGCGCTATGGCGTACAACATGATTCCCCCTTGATAGATCTAGTTTGAGGGGGAGTGTAACGCACAGAAAGCTAAGGGTCTGTAGGCGCGGGCCGGGGGGGGTGTAGCGCATCGGCCAGGGCGCGCGCTGGCAGGCCTAGGCAGCTCTACCAGGTCTCCGACGGGCCAGGACATCAGAACGCCGCCTGGAGGGCGGCTGTGGGGCGGGGTTGTTTGTGTTCCAACACACAAACACCTCGCGTTTGTTTGCATGTCACACACAAACAAGCCGGCGAGATCCTTTCGGACAAATGACATCGTACTCCCAGGGCGAGCTGGGCCAGGTTGACCCCAGAGTGACGTTTGCATAAATCACGTCCTGCAGGTTCCAGCTCGAGGCGCTGGCCAGTTGCACCAGGTACAGTGTTTTATGACATTGCGCTCACCAGGTGCGCGCCGGCGAGCATCGATGGCTATGCCGAAAGAATAAACCCGCCTGCAGGCGGGTTCACGTTAGAAAAGATGAGCAGATTACCCCATCCTAATGGGCGGCAAGTTTTGCGCAGTGGGCGTCGGCTTTGAAGCACGCAACATCGCAGGATCGAACTGCGCACTACGTGGACCTTCAAAGTCACCTGCCCCCTTGCTAAACCATGTGCAGTGGACGTAGCCATCACCAACTTCCTCAACGGTCATAACAGGACCGCCGCTTGCCAGAATCACAGTATCACCAACATTGAATGTCATAGAAACCTCCTGGGATGTAGTTGTTGGAATGGTCAATATAGCAATTTCGTAACGCGTTACGTTATTTCTTGGCCTTCTTGACCCTGAGCCGATACGCCCTTTGCTTTGCCGCGGCGTCTGCGTGGACGCGGGGTCGGCCACGGACGGTTGCGGTAGGAAACATATCGACAGTCTTAGCGTCCTCTTTCTGCTTGGCCATAGCCATGCCTTTCACTTGGTATCAACGGAGGTATTGGGCGCGAGCTGCGGCGGCATCGATGCCAGGACCTGCGGCAGCGTCACGGGTGCTGCGGCCTGCTGCGGTGCGACTGCAGACTGGCCGCGAGATCCATAGTCGCGCGTCTCCTGGACAGGGTCGGGGCTTTCATCGAACCAGCCTTCCTCAACGATGCGGCGGCACAGGCTTTCCGACATAGAGGGAATGCGCGTGCCCTGCTGGGTGTAACAGCGGCAGCTAGACCCCATTGCGGCGCACGCAGCGGGCTTAGGGGCAGCTGTAGGCGCTGTAATGCCGTCATAGGCCGGGGCGGTGTGAGGCAGGCCGCTTATGCGGGGTATACGGGCGTCCAGGTAGCTCAGTTCCGTTTCTGCGCCAGCGACGGCAGGCGCGACGCCTGGCGCAGTAGCAAACGACCCCGAGGGTGCCGAACTGGACGACTCCGCCGACTCGGCCGGGGCCGAGGTAGACAGCCCCTTAGTAGGATCGAGATGGGACTTGGTGTACCAGATGGCACCCACGATAACGAGTGCACCTATGACCGTGACCGCCAGGAAGTAAACGAGAACGCGGGGCGCCTTGAACTTGACCGTGTGCAGCTGGCTGGACTTGTAAAGCGGGTAAATATGCTTGGGGAACGGGTAGGTGCTTTTATTGGCGGTGCGGAAATCAGCCTTGGATTCCATGGCCTGCTGGTGATCCCACATAGCCGAGCACTCGGCGCCGCTCATGCGCTTGAAATGCACGTGGCGGCCTATACGGCCACGAACGAACTTATCGAGATCTCCGACTGTTTGGGTAATCAAAATCAGCTGGTGGCCACGATGACGAAGCGTGGCCATCTTGGCGACATGCTCCGGCGGCGCACTAGTACCGGAACGAGTAGGAAAAACGTCCTGGGCCTCATCGATGACGATGATTGATCCGACCGGAAGCTCGTGCCAGCTCTTGACGTCCAGGAGCAGCGCGCAGCCTTCAATCTGGATATCAGGGATACCGTGGATGTAGATAACCTGATCCGGTAAGAGCTTCTTGCTCATCAGCAAAATTTGCTCGACCGTCCAAAGCGTCTTCCCGTTGCCCATTAGGCCCGTGACGCAAGTAACAGGAGCGATGTTGGTGATTTCGCTCATGTCTTAGCCACCACCTTGAGCGACTTCTCAGCCATCAGGATGGCCACGATACTGAGCATGGTAGCCGTGTGCATTTTGATGGCGGCGACGACGCCGAGGTATCGAAGCAGACCGTACACATCAGCACCGCCCGCGTTGAGCTGGTCCAGGATCAATTGTTCACCCTGGTTAACGAGCAGATCTAGGCCGGTATAGGCAACGGCGCCAATGCCGAGGGCGAGGAGCACGCGCCCCACCAGTGAGGGCAGGACGGCAGCAAATGCGGACCAGAGAAAACCCAAGAATATAGGCATGGCCAGCCCCCTATCGACGGATCAGAAATTGGTAGTAAAGCCATGTGCAACTCATGGCGCTCATGAACAGGAAAATGGCGCGTATGGCGTCGCCGTACTCACAAATGATGCTCAGGGGGATGCGAACAGATCCACCTGACCAAGCGCTAACGCCGGGTATGGCTACATCGCGGTCGGTGATGTTGCAGGTGCCAACATTGCCACCAGCTGCAGCCCGGACCCCGTCAAATTTGCCGGCCATGCTCACTTCCGAATACCGGCCTTTGAGGGCGCCGCCTTCGCCGGCCATGGGGCCAGCTGATTCGGTTTTCATGGCCTCATAGGCTGTAGCAGTGCCATCAAACAACTGACAGCTGCGACGGTGTTGTTCTTTAGCTATCGCGCACTGGATAGCATCGCCAGTGCAGTTAAATGCGCCTTGGGCACCATTAGTGCCGCAGGTGCCGCCGAACTCGCTTTTCTTGCACTTATCCTCGTTGGGGAATTTCTTGCAGTAGTCGTCGTTGCCAGGCTTGCAGGCTGGATCGTTCGGGTTCTTGGCGCACTGTTCGGCCTTCTTGCATTCAGGCGTGTCAGGCGTGGCCTTGCACTTAGCGGCCTGGGCTTCCTGGCATTGGGCATTGGTCGGGTTTAGCGCGCAGTACTCATCGGCGCCAGGCGTACAGGCCTTTTCCGCAGGGTGCTGTTTGCACCAGTCCGGTGTGCCGAAAACACAAGCCGGGTCGGTATTCCGCTTAGGGCTAACTGCGCAATAACGGTCAGTCCCAGGGGTGCAGGCCTGCGTTGTCGGATTGGCCTTGCAATTCTCTTCGCCGCCCTCACTGCAGGTCTGGCTGTATTGGTTCGCCGGCTCTTTGCAGAAATCCGTTTTCTTGTCGCCGCCGTCGCCCCATACGCACTTGTTCTTGCCACTGACGTTGACGAATCGGAAACCGGCAGCGCAGTCAGATGGCGACGCCGGCTCTTTAGGCTCACCCTCGGGGGGCGGATCTGTCTCTTGGCATGACGCGCCGGTATAGGTGGCTGAGCCACTGCAGAGGGCACCGGTAAAGCTGCCGTTGACGGTGAGGTTGACGCAAGACAAGTCGCTAAGCGTCGCCTGGCATCCACTTTCACAGCCGGCTTTCTGTTCGACAGCCTGGCGGCCTACCTTTTGTTCGCTGAATGAATAGGACTGGTCCTTTTTTGCGGTGCACTGTTCGGTTTTAGGGCGCTGGCAATAGAACTTGTTACCGAAGTGAACCCGGGCAGCGTCGGAGGCAGGCTGCCAGCCGTCGGCACAGGAGAACGTACCGCCGAGGGTGTAGGAAGGGGCAGTTGCGCCCGGCATCTTGAACGAACATGTCTCGAATTTAGAGTAATACGACCAACTGGTATTGCATTCATGAAGGGCACCCTCGCCAGAATTACAACTAGCTGCGCCAGACCCAGACTTGCCGTTATCGCACCGAAATTTGTTCGGCGCGCTGTACTCAAAATTCGGATCAAGGGCAGCGTGAGCCATCAACGCCGGCCAGGCCGAGGCGAGGATGCAGACAAACAAGCGGGTTAGAGCACGTAGCATAAGCATGGGTCACACCTAAAAAACAAGGGGGCCGCAGCCCCCTGTATCAGCGGAACGCTATCCATAGGCCCGGCAATACGATCAGCAGATCGATATAGCCAGCCATGGTTAGCGACCGATGAAGCCTTGAACAGCCTTGAACGCCTTAGCAGCCAGCGGCATAGCCAGGTATGCGCCAAAAATAACGCCCATCAGGGCAATGCCCCAGGTAACAACGGTGCCAATGTCGGAAGTCGGATCGACTGTCGGCATGGTCACAGCGGCTTGAGCGGGCAGCACTGCGGCAGCAGCGAACAGGGACAACAGTTTTTGCTTGTTACTCATCGTTTGGTTCCTTATGACGGATCAAAGAAAGGGCCTCGCGGAGCACAGCCCCGAAGACCCACACAACGGCGCACGCGCCGATGATTAGCCCCGCTTGCTCATGCGACAGCGGGACAAATGGCGAACTGGTGATGTCACCAGCCTGGTAGAGCAGATAGCCGGTGCACTGATCGGCGGGCGTGGTGTTGGGCAGGAACACGTAGGCACGCGGCAGGCCAGCCACGTCCGCGTTGAGGTACGTGTTGCCGACCCGACCTTGTACGAGATCAGCGCAGAGCGGCATGGTTAGGCGGCCTTGGCCTGGGCGGGTTGAGCCTGGCTAGGCTGATGCGATTTGCCAGCAGCGGGCAGGATGCGGAAGCCAATTACCTCATCGCGCTCTTCGCCCTTGCCGTTGGTGGTCTTCTGGACTTCGATTTCAGCCAGGAAGGGCAGCTCAATCTTGTCCAGGCGCAAGGTTTCGTACAGCGAGGCCTTGCCGACCTTCAATTCCTGGGTGGCCTTGCCACGGGTGTTTTCACCGCGCAGCGGCATTTCCAGAAACACCTTTGTGCTGTCGTAATTCACAACCTGGCCGTCGTCAGTTTTGAACGTGCCCTTGCCGGCCTTGATGCCCACGACCTTGCCCTTGTAGGTCATGGTCAATTCTGCGTTTTCGATTTCGTTGCTCATTGGAGATGCTCCGGGTAGTAATAATTCGGCTGAAGGTCGTCCCCTGACCGCCGAATGGCCAGGGCCTTGAGAAATAGATAGACACCCTCTGCACCGTGCTTGGCGGCAGTGTCCAGCAGCTCGCCGCGGCGGTTACTGCGATAGACCAGTGCCCACTGGTGAGCATTGAGGGTGTAGATGACCTGTATCGGCTCTTCACCAGGCAGGTCGAGCTGTTCGGACTCGGCTATGTCTTGGTCGCTGACGTCGTCCAGGCCGAGGTGCTTCTTGAGGCCTGGCGAGTAGTACAGCTGGCGCTTGCCCTTGAACTCACGGGCGTATTCCTGGAACAACTCGCCGGCCTGGAAGTCGCCGCCCATGGCATCGAAAAGCAACGCGAACGGAGTACGGCCTTTCTTACGGGCGAGCTTGCTGTGCTGCCGCGTCATTTCGCGACTGACGTCCCAATCGGTCTCTTCGCTATTGCCGAACTTAGCGACGTAGTCAGCGGCCTTATCGGCATTGCCGACCATGAAGCCATGCTCGTTAATCTGGCCGAGGCCGGCACGGAATACGGCGGCTGCCCAGTAGTCGCGGAGGGCCGCCAGTTCGAGCAAGACTTCATCCTGATCGCCACTCGCAAAGATCAGCTCATGGGTATGTGGGTGCCAGCCATTGGCCCCATACGTCACTTCCAGGGCGCGCACGGCGCCTTGGTAATCGATGGCCTTGCCACAGGTACGCCAGGCGCGGGAACGCTTGAAAATCTTCAGTGCCTCGCTGAGGCCTTCGAGGCACTCGGCCAAGTCCATGCCGAGGTTATGCGGAAAGGTGAGCGTGAGCATGTACACCCGGCCACCCGTCAGATGGTGAGCCGCTATGCCGGTCTGTAGTTCGGTGCGGCGAGCCTCGCTAATCTTGTTGGCGCACACCGGGCAGTGCCACACGGAGCCGCACACGTGAATGCCGCGATAGCTGACCGCGCCGGAATCAGCCCGGCCAATAATCTCGACCTTGTTGCGCCCATTGCTGGCCGAGAAGTTGCGGCTACAGCCCGAGACCACTTCGCCAGGCAGTAGACGCTGTGCATGGCGCTGCATGCGGTAACGGCGTGCCCTGGAGGACAGCAGATTTCTGTGTTGTCCCGCCGTGCCAGCAGCTGCTGTGCCGCTTAGGTGTTGATCTGTGGCAGAGGATTTCCCATCTATACCAAGAGAATTAGAGCCTGGTTCCAAATCGGGCTGCGGTGACTGCTCGAAGTACACGCCCAGGTTCGCGGCCGCTTGCAACGCAGCGCCCAGGCCAGCGCGTGGCTGGCGCCACGCGCTGGCCTGGGCGCTGCGTTGTTGGTCAAGCGCGGCCGCGAACACGCGAGCGGCGGCTTCTTGTTGTTTCTGACAACGCTTGGAGATTAGGGGGACGTGCTGGACGGCCATCAACGTTGACTCCACATAGGCGCACCGGGGCGAGGGGTACAGACGACATAGGCGTCCAGGGCGCGCTGGAACGCATCGGCAAGAAGGAACACGCAAGCGCCGAATCCCAGCGAAAAGAAGAGGCCACCAACCAGGGCGTAATGCAGAAGGCGGGGGACGATCAGGAAGCGGAACTGCCACCACCACTTGGCCTTGCGATAGACGGACATGGGGAATCTCATAGGATCAAGCCGCCTCCTGGAGCACTTCGCTAATCGCATCGAGGGCGGCCTGGACGGAAATATCGAGCTGGACGGAGAGCGCCCGGGCTGAATGGAGCATGGCGACGGTGACGCCTGGCGGAAGGTCGAGCTCGCTATCCGTCAGGGAGACCTGGAAGCCGAAAAGCTCATGGGATGGAGCGCGCATCAATGAGGCCTCCGAGGGTGAACAAGGAGCACCGGGCGCTGGCCTCGATAGGCAGGCATGTACGCCGCCATGAAGTTATGGCGGGCGGGGTAGATGCCGACGGTGCGGGGTTTGTACTTGAGGAAAGCGGCGATCATAGCGGCCCTATAACTCACATGTGTGAGAGATGGGCGCGAAACTAGCTCACAGCTGTATGCGCTGTCAACTGTGAGGTGGTGCTAGACTTTCCGAAAACCCACAACGGAGATGGTGATGAAACACACAACTGATTACCTCGACATGCTGAAAACGTCGCTAGGGATCACGAGCGATTACGGCTTGGCGAAGGTGTTAGAGGTGAGTACCGGCAACATGTCAATGTACCGGAGCGGTGCGCGTGTGATGGACGACTATACGTGCGCGAAACTGGCAGAACGCCTAGGGGTGAACCCGATGGAAGTCATAGCTGCAGCCAACTGCGAGCGTGACAAAGATCCAGAGAAAAGGGAGTTCTGGACAAATTTATACGCGACAGTGACGGGCACGCTGGCGCCGGCACTGGCAACAATGGCGGCCAGCTCGACCTTGACCTCAGCGACGACCGGAATGAAAAGAGCCCCGACCGGGAAACCGATCGAGGCTCTTAAACAGTGGCGGAAAGGGGGGGATTCGAACCCCCGATAGGCTATTAACCTATACACGCTTTCCAGGCGTGCGACTTAAACCACTCATCCACCTTTCCGCGAAGCCGCGCATTATGCCGTAGCTACCCGGCCTATGCAATCACCAGCGCGCAAGTTTTTTACCGGGTCGGTAGCGCACTGATTTTGGCGTGCAGGCCGCACTCCTTGTTCTCGGGGTTCTCCCACCACCAGCGGCCTGCGCGGACGTCTTCGCCGGCGGCGATGGCGCGGGTGCAGGGGGCGCAGCCTATGCTGGGGTAGTGGCGGTCGTGCAGGGCGTTGTAAGGCACCTGGTAGGCCTTGATATAGGCCCACACTTCTTTTTCGGTCCATTCCAGCAGCGGGTTGAACTTGGTGAGGCCGTTGGCCTCGTCCCACTCCTGTTCCGCCATATCAGTGCGGGTGGTCGATTGCTCGCGGCGCAGGCCGGTGACCCATGCCTGTTTGCCGGCCAGGGCGCGTGCCAGGGGTTCCAGCTTGCGGATACGGCAGCAGGCCTTGCGTGCTTCGATGGATTGATAGAAGGCGTTGATGCCTTGCTCATTGACGTATTGCTCGACTGACTCGGCGCGTGGGAAGTAGACCAACACGCGGGTGTCGGGATAGGCCTCGGCCGTGCTCTGCATTAGCTCGTAGGTTTCGGCTGGCAGGCGGCCGGTGTCCAGGCTGAAGATGCCGATATCCAGCTGGTGCCGGGCGATCAGGTCGGTCAGCACCATGTCCTCCGCACCAAGGGAGTTAGCGAAGACGGCGGGAGAATGTTCACGCGCTACCTGTTGCAGCAAGGTGAGGGTGTGGGCCAGTTTGGCCTGGAGTTCGGGGCTCAGTACGGTTTCCATGGTTTCGGGCATCCATGACGATGTTGGCGCCTCTACGGGCGCTCATGGGGGAGTTATCTACCAGACCAGCTTGAGGCCGACCAAGGCGAGCATCAGGGCCAGTACCGGGCGCAGGGCGCCGTCGGGCACGCGGCCGGTAAGGTGGCTGCCCACCCAGATGCCGGGCAGCGAGCCGCAAAGCAGGTTGGCCAGCAGCAACCAGTCTACGTGGCCCAGGCCGGCGTGACCCAGGCCGGCGATCAGCGTCAGCGGGACGGCGTGGGCGATTTCGGTGCCGACCAGGCGGGCGGTGGGAATCAGCGGGAACAGCAGGAAAAGCGCAATGGTGCCGATGGCGCCTGCGCCGATGGAAGTCAGGGTCACCAGCACGCCTAGCAGCACGCCGACCAGGACTGTCTTGAGGGGGAGCGAGGGCTTGCTGTCGGAGGATGTTGCTTGTTTGCCACGGGTCAGTGCCAGCAGGCGTGTCTTGAACACGATGGCGAGGGCGGTGAGCAGCAGGGCAATGCCAAGGGCGTGCTTGATCAGGGCATTGAGGGTGGTGACATCGGGGTGCCAGACATGCAGCACCAGGACGGTAAGCAAAGCGGCGGGGACACTGCCTGCGGTCAGCCAGCCGTTGACCTTCCAGTCTATATTGCCAGCGCGCTGGTGCACGATAACGCCGCCGCACTTGGTGAAGGCGGCATAAAGCAGGTCGGTGCCGACGGCGGTGGCTGGGTTGATGCCGAACCAAAGCAGTACGGGCGTCATCAGCGAGCCGCCACCCACGCCGGTAAGGCCGACGATGAAACCCACGGCAAGGCCAGCGATGATATAGGCGAGATCCATACAGACAGTCTGGGGGAAAGCCTGCCATGCTAGCCCTACAGCCTAATAATCATTAAAGACTCATGTGTTAAGATTTTATACAACTCGGTTATTTCAATTTAGCGTTGCCCGGCAGCCAGGCCGGGCAGGGCGCAGAGTCAGGGTGGCACATGAAGCTTCAGCAACTGCGTTATCTCGTGGAAGTGGCCAAGCAGGGCCTGAATGTATCGGACGCGGCCGAGGCCTTGCATACCTCTCAGCCGGGTATATCGAAGCAGATACGCCTGCTGGAAGATGAGCTGGGGGTGCAGGTGTTTGTGCGCAACGGCAAGCGGGTGGTGGATGTAACCGCGCCGGGCAAAGAGATACTGAAGATATCCGAGCGTATCCTGCGCGAGGCCAAGAATCTGAAGCGAGTGGCCGAGGAGTTCGTCAACGAGCAGGAGGGGGGGCTGGTGGTGGCCACCACCCATACCCAGGCACGTTACGCCTTGCCGCCGACCATACATGACTTCATGCAGCGCTACCCTGGGGTCAAGCTCTCTATCAAGCAGGGCAGCCCGACCCAGATCTGCGAGTTCGTGATGGATGGCTCGGCCGATATCGCCATCGCGACCGAGGGGATAGACCAGTTCCCCGAGCTGGCCATGCTCGATTGCTACAGCTGGAACCGCAGCATCATCGTGCCGGACAACCACCCCTTGCTGGATCTCAAAGGGCAGTTGCGCATAGAGGATGTGGCCAAGTACCCCATCATTACCTACGACTTTGCCTTTACCGGCCGCTCCAAGATCAATCGAGCGTTTGAATCGTGCGGGCTGGCGCCCAATGTGGTGCTGACTGCCATCGATACCGACGTGATCAAGACCTATGTGGGCCTGGGCTTGGGCATCGGCATCGTGGCCAGCATGGCGTTTGACGTAAAGCGTGATGTGGGCCTGTTTGCCATCGATGCCTCGCACCTGTTCGAGCCTTCGACCACCCATATCGGCATACGCCGCGATGCCTATCTGCGTGGCTATACCTATTCCTTTATCGAGCGCTTTGCACCGCACCTGACCCGTGCCGTGGTGGATGCGGCGCTCAACAACAAGGGCGAGGACTGAACGCAACCCGACAGGAGGGCGTGCATTTCCGGGGTAATGGATATAACATACCAATAAGAATGTTTACCTGAGAGGAGATAGACAATGAGATACGGCTTGTTACTGGCACTTTGCTTGCCGCTGGCGGCTTGCAGCATCAATGTCGACAACGATGAGAAGACGGGTGATATCCGCAAGGTACACGTCTCCATCGGCGGCATGGGCGGAGTCAAGGGTAATGGCGTGGTCACCAAGGAGAGCCGTACCCTCACGGCTGTGAAAACCGTGAAGTCTACGGGAAGCATGGATGTGGACGTCCGTATTGGTGATACCCCCAGCATGGTGGTGGAGGGCGATGAGAATCTAGTCAAGCTGGTGGTGACCGAGCAGGTGGGTGACAAGCTGATCATCAAGACCGAAGGGGCTTTTTCGACCGAGCAGGGGCTGAAGGTGAGCATTGTTACCCCGGCCCTGGCGAGCCTGGAAAATACAGGCTCGGGTGACGTGACGGTGCGTGGCCTGGCTGGCGGAGACCTGCTGGTGGAATCGACCGGCTCGGGCGAGACCAGCCTCAGCGGCAAGTTGGGCAAATTGACGGTGCGCATGGTGGGCTCCGGCGACCTGGTTGGCGATGGGCTGTTGCCTACCGACGTGAAGATAGACGTGCTGGGTTCAGGCGAGGCCAAGCTGGGCCGTATCGAGGTGGACAGGTTCGAGGCGGCCATCAAGGGTTCCGGCGGGGTGGAGGCCAGTGGGCTGGCCAAGATGCTGGAGGGCAATGTGATGGGTTCGGGTGAATTGGACTTGCAGGGGCTGCAAAGCCAGGAGGCCAAGCTGGACCTGATGGGCTCGGGTGATATGCGTGTCCATGCCGTTGCTTCGGTGATTGCCAATGCCATGGGTTCGGGCGATATCACGATCTGGGGCAAGCCGGCCAAGCAGCAATTGAGTGGCGAGAACGCCAGGCTGGCAGCCGAGTAGACGGCAGCAATCTGTATCAGGTTCGGCATGAAGCCAGCCCTTGAGGGGCTGGCTTTTTTATTGCTGGGGCTATGCCGGGTGCTGTCTGTTGCATTCATCGCATCGCCATGCCCAGAGAGCAATGCGGTGCTGGCTAAACGGGAATTTTCATATAACATACCAATAAGTATGTTTAATGATGAGGTGCGCGATGAAAAACGGACTCTGGTTGATGCTGTGCCTACCCATGATGGCGTGTACCGTGCATGTGAATGGCGATGAAACCACAGAGGGTGGCGGCAAATGGCATGTCTCGGTGGGTGGCTGGGGCGGTGTGAAAGGCAATGGCAAGCTGGTGACCGAGACCCGTCAGCTTGCCGCCGTGCAAGGCATAGAGCTGCGCGGGCCGATAGAGGTGAATGTGCGTGTGGTGGCGGGCAGCGCTGCCAGCATGACACTGGAGGGGGATGAGAATCTGCTCAAGTTCATTGTGACTGAACAGGTGGGCGATGCGCTGGTGATACGTACCAACGGCAATTTCTCGTCCACGCGGCCGTTGAAGGTCAATCTGGTTTTGCCGGCGCTGGCGCGCATCAACAGCAGCGGCTCTGGCGATATGGTGGTGCAAGGCCTGGATGCACAGCGCTTTGAGCTGGAGGCATCCGGCCCTGGCGATACCCGGCTGGAGGGCAAGGTGGCAGAGCTGCACGGTAGCGTGAGCGGCTCGGGCGATCTGGTGCTGGACAGACTGGATGCCGGCCGCGTGATACTGGATCAATCCGGCCCCGGCGATGTGACCTTGCGGGGCCGGGCCAGCAGCCTGCAGGCGACCGTGTCTGGCTCGGGCGACCTGATGCTGGCTGGGCTGGAAGGCCCGGCGGAGCTGCGCCTGGATGGCCCAGGCAGTGCATCGGTGCGAGGCAAGGTGGCCGGTTTGCTGGTGCAGAGCAACGGCAGCGGCAGTGTGGCGGTGGATGGCATCAGTGGCGGTGCGGTCAAGGTGGATGGCAGCGGCCCCGGCGATATACGGCTGGTGGGCCAGGCTGGCAACATCAAGGTCGCGCTCACCGGTAGCGGCGATTTGAATGCCGGCGCGCTATCCATGCAGGATGTGGAGCTGGAGATGCACGGCCCGGGAGATGTGATGCTGGGCACGGTGGCAGCTGAGCGCTTTCACGCGCAGCTGTCCGGGTCGGGCGACCTGCAGGCCGTGGGTAGCGCCCGCGACTTGATGCTGCAGGTGGACGGCCCAGGTGAGGCGGGTTTGAGCCGCTTGGTGGCGCAGAATGCCAAGCTGCAGAGCACGGGGTCGGGCGATATCAGCGCGGATGTGCGCAATCGGCTGGAGGCGCAATCTGATGGGCCGGGCGAGATACGGGTGCAGGGCAAGCCGGCGGAGCGCAATGTGCAAGGTAAACGGGTACAGGTGCAGGGCTAGCGACAGACGCTCTTGCTGACGGACACCCCTAGCCCGGCTTGATGCCGGGCTATTTGCTGGCTGGTTTGCCCAGGATCAAACAGGCTTCTTGCGCCACTGAGCCAGAAACTCCGGCACCTTGTCTGCAGGGATGGGCGGGGCGACCAGAAAGCCCTGCATCTCGTCGCAGCCGAGTTGCTCCAGAAAATCCAGCTGCTCGGCGGTTTCCACGCCTTCGGCAATGACCTTGAGCCGCAGGTTCTTGGCCAGGCTGACTACGGCGCCCGCGATGGCGGCATCGTCCGGGTCGTCCAGTATGTCGATGACAAAAGAGCGGTCGACCTTGAGCTTGTCGAGGGGGAAGCGCTTGAGGTAGTTGAGCGAGGAATAACCGGTGCCGAAGTCGTCGATGGACAGCCGCACACCCATGCGCTTCAACGCGCCCAGGGTGAGGATGGCTTCGTTGACATCGTCCATCAGTGTGCTTTCGGTCACCTCCAGCTCCAGCCATTCGGGTGCCAGGCCGGCGTCCTGCAGGGCCTTGGTGGTGACGTCTTCGAGTCGCTCTGCAAACTGGCGGGCAGAGACGTTGACGGCAACAGGGGCGTGCAGCAGCCCGGCCCGCTGCCAGGCCTTGTTCTGGCGGCAGGCCTCGTGCAGTACCCATTCGCCCATGGGTACGATCAGGCCGGTTTCTTCTGCTGCGGGTATAAAGCGGTTGGGCGGGACCAGACCCAGATCGGGGTGGCGCCAGCGCATCAGGGCTTCCATGCCGATGACTTCGCGGGTCTTGATATCGATCTGCGGCTGGTAGTAGAGCAGGAACTCCTGGTTGACCAGCGCCTGGCGCAGGTGGTTGTCCAGCAGCAGGAATTCAGCACTGCGCTGGTTCATGTCTTGGGTAAAGAAGCGGAAAGTGTTGCGGCCCGCCTTCTTTGCGGCCTGCATGGCGGTCTCGGCATGCTGGATCAGGGTTTCGCGCTCGATGCCATCGTCGGGGTAGACCGC
Source organism: Chitinimonas prasina (assembly GCF_030160395.1). Classification (GTDB taxonomy): domain Bacteria; phylum Pseudomonadota; class Gammaproteobacteria; order Burkholderiales; family Chitinimonadaceae; genus Chitinimonas; species Chitinimonas prasina. The sequence goes on along the minus strand of NZ_BSOG01000002.1, from coordinate 1,169,778 downwards.
CACGCCTATGCTGCCGGTGATAGTCAGGCTTTGCGAGCCGACCAGATGAGGCGATGCCAGGGCCAGCAACAAGCGACCACACAGTGTGGAGGCCTGGTCGGGCGTATCCAGCTCGGGGTAAAGCAGCAGGAACTGATCTGCACCATAGCGGCAGACTGTCATCTCAATATTGGCGACATCGCGCAGGCGCTGGGCCACAGCACGCAGCAACTGGTCGCCCTGGTGATTGCCCAGGGTGTCGTTGATGGCCTTGAAGCGATCCAGGTCGATGAACAGCAGGGCCATATGGCTGCTCATGCGCTCTGCCCGCGACATGGCCTGGGCGATGCGGTCGGACAGCAACGCGCGGTTGGGCAGGCTGGTAAGCACGTCGTAGTAGACCAGCCGTTCCAGTTGCTGCTCAAAACGCTGGCGTTCGGTCAGGTCAGTGAAAATCGCCAGGTAGTGCTCTACCTCGCCCGCGGCATCGCGTACGCGCACTACCGTTTGCCAGGTGGGCATGAGCCGGCCGTCGCGACGGCGGTAAATTACCTCGCCCTGCCAGGCGTTGTCGTATTCCAGCGCATGCCAGATATCGGGATAGGGGTTGGCCTCGTCCTGACCGGACGGTGTGAGGTGTTCGGGTTGCTCGTTCAGCACATCGCTGGCGCTAAAGCCGGTCAGGTCGCTGAATGCCGGGTTGACCAGCCGGATGCGCTTGTCCGCCCCCAGTATCATCAGGCCTTCGGTGGTGTGCTCGAACATCATGACCGAGAGCCGGGCGCGTTCTTCCACCTCGGCCATTTCGGTAATGTCGCGGGCGCTGTGCATGGCACCAGCGATATGGCCGTCGGCGGTAAGGCAGGGCTCAAAGCGGAAATCAAGGCAGCGACGGCCTTGCGACGGGATATCCCGCCAGCCGCGATTGCGGGTGACCTGGCCACCCAGCGCGGCCTCCAGAGCCTTGTTGAACTTGTCTGCATGCTCGCTGGGGTAGAGCTGCATGGCGTGTTGTTCCAGCACGTCCTGCATCTGCCGGCCCAGCATTTCGGCGGCCGCTGTATTGGCAAAGCGGCAGACCAGTTCCTTGTCGAATGCCAATACTGCATCCCCAAAGCGGTCGAGCAGCGCTTCTGCGTAAGACCAATCCAGCTTCGGGGCTTGGGGTTCGGACATGACAAGTCTGATACAAGGATGGTGTAAATACTTTAGCCGATTCTGTTGCTTCCGTCCGGTTTGCCTTGTGTGGCGCTACAATCGCTGGCGTTGGTGGAATGGCTGCCCCATGTTTGTCTGGGTGGTGTTTTACCCGCCCTAATCTAATAGGTTCTCAATCAGGTTCTGCAAAAGGCCACCATGATCGTCACTTTTCCCGATAGCCCATACCGCCTGCATCAGCCTTTTCCGCCTGCTGGCGACCAGCCCTCTGCGATTGATGGCTTGGTCGAGGGGCTGGAGGACGGTTTGCGTTTTCAGACGCTGTTGGGGGTGACGGGGTCGGGTAAGACCTACACCATGGCCAATGTGATTGCCCGTACCGGCCGGCCGGCCATTGTGATGGCACCTAACAAGACCCTGGCGGCGCAGCTGTATGCCGAGTTCCGGGAGTTCTTTCCCGAGAATGCGGTGGAGTATTTCGTCTCTTATTACGATTACTACCAGCCCGAGGCCTATGTACCCAGCCGTGATCTGTTTATCGAGAAAGACTCGCAGATCAACGAGCATATCGAGCAGATGCGTCTGTCGGCCACCAAGGCCATGCTGGAGCGGCCCGATTGCATCATCGTGGCCACCGTATCGGCCATCTACGGTATTGGCGACCCCAGCGACTATCACAAGATGATTCTGCACGTGCGGGAAGGCGAGAAGATGCCTCAGCCCGAACTGGTGACCCGCCTGGTTCAGATGCAGTATGAGCGCAATGAGATCGACTTTGGTCGCGGTACCTTCCGGGTCCGCGGCGATGTGATTGATGTGTTCCCCGCCGAAAACGCCGATCTGGCGGTGCGTATCGGCATGTTTGACGACGAGATCGAGCAGATACAGCTGTTCGACCCGCTGACCGGCCATATCAAGCAACGGGTGGGGCGTTTTACCGTTTTCCCTTCCAGCCACTATGTCACCCCGCGCGCCACGGTGCTGCGCGCCATCGAGACCATCAAGGAAGAGCTGCGTACCCGGCTGGAGTTCTATCACAAGGAGCACAAGCTGGTAGAGGCTCAGCGGCTGGACCAGCGGACCAAGTTCGATTTGGAAATGCTGCAGGAGATGGGCTTTTGCAAGGGCATTGAAAACTACTCGCGGCATTTCTCGGGCAAGCCTGCCGGCTCGCCCCCGCCCACGCTGATCGACTACTTGCCCGAGGGAGCTTTGATGTTCCTGGACGAATCGCATGTGCTGATAGGCCAGGTGGGTGCCATGTACAAGGGTGACAGGTCGCGCAAGGAGAACCTGGTCGATTACGGCTTCCGTCTGCCCAGCGCGCTGGACAACCGGCCGCTCAAGTTCGAGGAATTCGAGACCATGATGCCGCAGACGGTGTTTGTCTCGGCCACGCCAGCCAAGTACGAAGCCGAGCACCAGGGCAAGGTGGTGGAACAACTGGTGCGGCCCACTGGCCTGGTGGACCCGGTTATCCATGTGCGGCCGGTCGCCACCCAGGTTGATGACCTGATGAGCGAGATACGCAAGCGCACCGATGTAGGCGAGCGGGTGTTGGTGACCACGCTCACCAAACGCATGGCGGAGCAACTGACCGATTACTTTACCGAGCACCATATCAAGGTACGTTACCTGCATTCGGACATCGACACGGTGGAACGGGTGGAGATATTGCGCGACCTGCGCCTGGGGGAGTTTGATGTACTGATCGGCATCAACCTGCTGCGCGAGGGCCTGGATATCCCCGAGGTATCTTTGGTAGCCATATTGGACGCAGACAAGGAAGGCTTTCTGCGCAGCGAACGCTCGTTGATACAGACCATAGGCCGTGCCGCCCGTAACCTGAACGGCACCGCCATACTCTATGGCGACCGGATTACCGACAGCATGCGGCGCGCCATCGACGAGACCGAGCGGCGGCGGGCCAAGCAGGTGGCGTTCAACGAAGCCAATGGGATCACCCCACGGGGCGTGGTCAAGCGCATCAAGGACATCATCGACGGGGTGTATGACGAAGATGCTGCCCGCGCCGAGCGCTTGGAGCGCCAGGGCCGTATCCTGCTGGAGGATATGGACGAGAAGACGCTGGCCAAGCAGCTCAAGCAGATAGAAAAATCCATGATGGAAGCGGCCAAGAACCTGGAGTTCGAGAAGGCGGCCGAGCTGCGCGACCAGCTGCACAAGCTGCGCGAGCGGGTTTTCGGCGCCGGTTGACGGCGTATTACCCCGAATCAGGAGCGCCCTTGCGCAAGCTAAGGGCGCTTTTTTTTATGCCGCGACTGCGGGGTGGCTTGCCTGGTTTTGCCACTGCGCCGTAGTTGTCCCCAGAATTATCCACAGTCCTGCCTGGGGGCATCCGGCCCGCAAAAACGGTGGGGCCGATGCCGATTGCGGCTGTCATGTTGCGTTAGGCCCAGTATCTACGGGGTGGTAAAAACAACTGTTGCTAGCTGCGGGTCGCATCACTAGAATTAGTAGTCAGAGCAGTCAAAAAACACTACATATAGTGTTTTCCACATTTTCTACACAGAATTATGCACACCCCATTCCGGGCCTGCCGGAATGTACTTTTAGGGTGTGCGTTCAGGGTAGACGGGCTGAACAGGCACCTCCTGCCAGCCTACGCACCATCTGAACATCCCACCCAGCTCGGGGCCTGAGGCGCATGGCGCCCAAGGTCTCGTAGGCAATCAACACCTAGAAAAGGGGAAGTCCTCACATGTACGCCACCACCGATACCGCCAGCACCACACGCGCCTCGTACCCACAGGGTAACGACAGCGTGGGTTCGACTGCCGCTCAGCAGGTTGCCGAGTACAAAACCATACGCCGCAACGGTGCTGTCGTGCCGTTCGAGCCCATGAAGATCTCGGTTGCCGTGACCAAGGCCTTCCTGGCGGTGCATGGTGGTGCTGCCGCGCAATCGGCCTCGGTGCGCGAGACGGTGCAGCGTGTGACCGACCTGGTGGTGAACGCCCTGATGCGCCGCAAGCCTGAAGGCGGCGCCATCCATATCGAAGATATCCAGGACCAGGTTGAACTGGCCCTGATGCGCTCGGGCGAGCACGATGTGGCCCGTGCCTATGTGCTGTACCGTGAGCGCCGGCATCAGGAACGCCTGGCCAAGGGTGAGGCAGAGCATGCCCCGGTGGCCGGCATCAATGTCAATGACGAAGGCGTGAGCAAGCCGCTGGATGTGGCCAAGCTGCGCGCCATCGTGCAATCGGCCTGTTCGGGCTACGAGACGGTGACCGACCCCGAGCACATCATCGCCGAGACTCTGAAGAACCTGTACGACGGCGTGCCGGCCGAGGAAGTGCGCAAGTCTGCAGTGCTGTCCGCCCGCCAGCTGATCGAGAAGGAACCGGCCTACAGCCGCGTGACCGCCCGCCTGCTGATGCACAGCCTGCGCCGTGAAGTGCTGGAAGAAGAAGTCACCCACGAGGAAATGGCGACCCGTTACGCCGAGTATTTCCCCAAGTTCATCAAGCAGGGCATTGAAGCCGAGCTGCTGGACCCGGAACTGGCCCAGTTTGACCTGGCGCGCCTGGGCGCAGCCATGAAGTACGAGCGCGACTACCAGTTCGACTACCTGGGCCTGCAAACCCTGTTCGATCGTTACTTCCTGCATATCCACGGCCATCGTATCGAGCTGCCGCAGGCCTTCTTCATGCGCGTGGCCATGGGCCTGGCTATCCGCGAGATTGACCGCGAAGCCCGTGCCATCGAGTTCTACAACGTGCTGTCGACCTTCGACTTCATGTCGTCGACCCCGACCCTGTTCAACTCGGGCACCCTGCGCTCGCAGCTCTCCAGCTGCTATCTGACCACCATTGCCGATGACCTCGATGGTATCTATGAAGGCCTGAAGGAAAACGCACTGCTGTCGAAGTTTGCCGGCGGTCTGGGTAACGACTGGACCCCGGTGCGCGCCCTGGGCTCGCATATCAAGGGCACCAACGGCAAGTCGCAAGGTATTGTTCCCTTCCTCAAGGTAGTGAACGACACCGCCGTGGCAGTGAACCAGGGTGGCAAGCGCAAGGGCGCCGTGTGTGCCTACCTGGAAACCTGGCACGCCGATATCGAGGAGTTCCTCGAACTGCGCAAGAACACTGGCGATGACCGCCGCCGCACCCACGACATGAACACCGCCAACTGGATACCGGACCTGTTCATGAAGCGCGTGATAGAAGGTGGTGAATGGTCGCTGTTCAGCCCCAGCGAAGTGCCCGACCTGCACGAATTGTTTGGCAAGGCCTTTGAGGAAGCCTACGTCCGCTACGAAGCCAAGGCCGAGCGCGGCGAGATGCGCGTGTACAAGAAGATCCCGGCCCTGCAGCTGTGGCGCAAGATGCTGACCATGCTGTTTGAAACCGGCCACCCCTGGTTCACCTTCAAGGACCCCTGCAATATCCGCAGCCCGCAGCAGCATGTGGGTGTGGTGCACTCGTCCAACCTGTGTACCGAGATCACGCTGAACACCAACGACAACGAAATCGCCGTGTGTAACCTGGGTTCGGTGAACCTGGTCAACCACATGGTGAAGGGTGCCGACGGCCAGTTCAGCCTGGATGGCGACAAGGTGAAGCGCACCGTCCGCACCGCCATGCGCATGCTGGACAACGTGATCGACATCAATTTCTACCCGGTCAAGAAGGCACGCAACTCCAACCTCAAGCACCGCCCCGTGGGCATGGGCATCATGGGCTTCCAGGATTGCCTGCACATGCTGCGCGTACCTTACGCATCGGACGCCGCTGTCGAGTTTGCCGACCGCTCGATGGAAGTGGTGGCCTACCACGCCTACTACGCCAGCACCGAGTTGGCCGAAGAGCGCGGCAAGTACCCCAGCTACGCCGGTAGCCTGTGGTCCAAGGGCATCCTGCCGCAAGACAGCATCGACATGCTGGCCGAAGCACGCGGCGGCTATGTCGAAATGGATCGCAGCGAGACCCTGGACTGGGCCACCCTGCGTGGCCGCATCGCCACCTACGGCATGCGCAACTCCAACTGCCTGGCCATCGCCCCGACCGCGACCATCGCCAACATCGTCGGCGTATCGGCCTCGATCGAGCCTAACTACCAGAACATCTTCGTGAAATCCAACCTCTCGGGCGAATTCACGGTGATCAACGAACACCTGGTGCACGACCTGAAGGAACGCGGCCTGTGGGACGACGTGATGATAGGCGACATCAAGTACTTTGACGGCTCGCTGTACCGCATCGATCGCGTACCGCAAGACCTCAAGGACATCTACGCCACCGCCTTTGAAGTGGAAGCCCAATGGCTGGTGGAATGCGCCTCGCGCCGCCAGAAGTGGATAGACCAGGCACAAAGCCTGAACATCTACATGGCCGGTGCCAGCGGCAAGAAGATGGACGACCTGTACCGCCTGGCCTGGGTACGTGGCCTGAAAACCACTTACTACCTGCGCACGCTGTCGGCATCCAGCGCCGAAAAATCCACCGGCCGTGGCGGCGAACTGAACGCCGTGCCCGTGGGCGGTGGCCAAATCGCCGCAGCCCCGGCAGCTGCCGCCAGCTATGCCGCAGGGGAGGGCGCCGCTGAGTCGGCAAAGTTTTGCAGCATTGACAATCCCGAGTGCGAAGCCTGTCAATGACAGGCTGAGCGCGAGGGATAGCTTTGAGGCCACAATCCCGGGCGGCCTCGAGGCCGCCACCGACGCAGTCGGTAGTGACAAGCTTGCCAGTGACGCAGTGGCAGGCTCGGCGAAAGCCGAGCTAACGCTGGGCGAGGTGCTGGCAGCTGCCCGTGCCGCCCAGCAGATGCCGAAATCGCCGGGCCGACTCAAGGCTTGGCGGGCAGCCTGGCCTAAGTGGTAGTAGTCAGTAAGTAGTTTTGAAGTCGCAGAAATGAGAAAGCCCGTGATGTTGGAGCATCACGGGCTTGATCTGAACGGCATGGTGGTGTGGGAGTTCCTCTGCCACCACTAGTGCGCTAGCACAGGTGGTTGGTCTATCTCCCTTGTAATTGCTACCACGGTAGTAGTGACCATCCGCAAGCCTACAAAGAAGTAAGGTAGGAAAGAAGGGTTCGGTAGAGCCCTTCCTGTTAAGCAAATCAGCTGATTGTTTGGTTTGCTTAACAGGAAGTACTTAGTGGCTACGCCGTGAGTGTTTTCAGCGGGATTGCGTCCCGCAGCCGCCTTACTTTCTTTGCTTCGCCAAAGAAAGTCAGCAAAGAAAGGCGGCCCGACGGTGTCGCCCGGCCGCGCCGTGTTCCCTGCACTGCTCGGCGACGCCGACGGGAGCTGGGCGCTCCGTAGCAAAGATTCTTGATCGTTCCTGCGCTGGAGCGGTCTTATTTGAAATTGATTGAGCAACGATAGAGATCGGGAGAACACGACATGCTGTCTTGGGACGATACCCCCGCACAACCCGCCGCCAAGCCGGCCGCCCCGCAAGCCCCGGCCCAGCCGCAATATGCGTTCGCCGCCGCACCAGCCGCAGCCGATTACAACACGGCCAGCGTGCAAGCGCACACCACCAGCCGTGTCAGCGCCGTGGACAAACGCATCATCAACGGGGGTACCGACGTCAATCAGCTCGTCCCGTTCAAGTACAAATGGGCCTGGGAGAAATACCTGGCCACCTGCGCCAACCACTGGATGCCGCAGGAAATCAACATGCAGCGCGATATCGAGCTGTGGAAGAACCCCAACGGCCTGACCGAAGACGAGCGCCGCGTGGTCAAGCGCAACCTGGGCTTCTTTGTGACCGCCGATTCGCTGGCCGCCAACAACATCGTGCTGGGCACCTATCGCCACATCACCGCACCCGAGTGCCGCCAGTTCCTGCTGCGCCAGGCATTCGAAGAAGCCATCCACACCCACGCCTACCAGTACATCGTAGAAAGCCTGGGCCTGGATGAGGCCGAGATATTCAACGCCTACCACGAGATCAAGTCCATCCGCGACAAGGACGACTTCCTGATCCCGTTCATCGACGCGCTGACAAACCCCAACTTCAAGACCGGCACGCCCGAGGCCGACCAGCAACTGCTCAAGTCGCTGATCGTGTTCGCCTGCATCATGGAAGGCATGTTCTTCTACGTGGGCTTTGTGCAGATCCTGTCGCTGGGCCGCCAGAACAAGATGACCGGCGCCGCCGAACAGTACCAGTACATCCTGCGCGATGAATCAATGCACTGTAACTTCGGCATCGACCTGATCAACACCATCAAGCTCGAAAACCCCCACCTCTGGACCGACGCCTTCAAGCAAAGCCTGACCGCGCTGTTCCAGCAAGCCGTGGAGCTGGAATACGCCTACGCCGAAGACACCATGCCCCGTGGCGTGCTGGGCCTGAACGCCTCCATGTTCAAGGACTACCTGCGCTTTATCTGTAACCGCCGCATGCAGCAGATCGGCCTGGAACCGCTGTTCCCTGGCGCCACCAACCCCTTCCCCTGGATGAGCGAGATGATCGACCTGAAGAAGGAAAAGAATTTCTTCGAAACCCGCGTGATCGAGTATCAATCGGGTGGGGCGTTGAGCTGGGATTGATTTTGGTGTACGTAGTGGCATAAGTTGAAATTTCGCCCCCATAAAGTGAAATTTCACTAGCCCCAAAAGCTGCAATTTTTGCGCCGTTGGCAATCAATGACCAAGCAAAAGCCCCGCTCTAGCGGGGCTTTGTGTTTCTGCAGTCAGCCACTACTGGCGTGGCCAAGGCCGGTATCGTGCGGTCACGCTATCCGGCAGCGATCTCTTCCGCGAGGCGCGCCACATCTTTCCTCTCGAAATAGCAGACCTTGCTAGTCCCTTGCCCCAACTCTAGCGAAGGGGTAAGGAGCCCCATTTTCCTAAGGTTCAGCACCGTATAGCGGTCAGTGGCGAGCATGGTTGCCGCTTGTGAAACAGTCACTTTCTCAGCCAAGGAAATAGTAAGCTGCTCCAACGCCGAACGTGAGTAATAATCAATGAGACCGTCTGATACAGGACGCAGCTGCAAGGCACGGTTCAGCGTGTAACTGACAAACTGCTTATCAAATCCAAACTGATCCTGGATTTCATGCTTTGCGATGAGCTGCCTGTTGTAGCGGTATTTTGCCTCATAAGCGGCAACGTCGTCAGGACAAAACCAATGCCCACGCTCCAGTGGTGAAAGGCTCACCGGTACCAAGAAGCCTGATAACATCAATCTGGAAGCCTTCTGCCTTGAAATGGCAAGCCGAGATGCAACATCGGATAAGGAAAGCAAGCCACGCCCCTGCGCCGTACTCGGGTCCACTCCTCGCCGGGGACGTCCAGAGCTAGTTTGATAATTTTTCTTAGATAATGCGGCCTGTAAGTCTATACGCGCTACATCAGATCGAGAGAACACATAGACGAATACGCCGTCTACCTTGGGACCATGCCTTGGCTGCAAGCCCGCATCCTTGAGTCGGTCACTAATTTGATTTGAAGCGACCTCATAGGCCTGCGCGATCTCTGATGTGAACATATACTCACGCCGGAATGCCTCGACAGTCTCACGCGATGCGTAGCGAATACCTTTGATGACTGTACTGGGCAAAACATGACGTTGACAAAGGTTGTATGCGATCCCGGGGTTCACTGAAAGATACCGAGCAACGTCAGGTATAGAAAGCATGCCATCCTGACTTGGAGCCTCAGTACCCTGCCTTTCAGATGGGGTATTTGGCACAGGCGTAGGTGGGCGTGGTTCACCCCTATCGATGGGCTTAAACTTGCGACCAACCGAAGGGCAGATGTTTAATATTTCGTGTATTAACACTTTGCCACTACTGTCCTTTTCGAGATGACAGATCTTGATCAGTGCCCCCGCCTCGGCATTGCTTACATTCATCAGTTTTGCAGCGGCAAAAACGGGCAAGGAGTTATAGGTTGCGGCGTGGCTGTGCTGATTTGATATTGTCGGTAAGCACGGCTTGGCAAGATAGAAGTTGGCCAGTCGACCGAGTTGCTTACTCGTCTCGCTACTAGCGTGGCGAAACCCGGCCAATAGTGGCAATACCGCGAAGCGCTTGCCGAAATCGGGATAGGCTGCTAATCGTATGGCAAACACGTTCGCATCGAGAAAAGCGACTATCTCCTCGTCGGACCCTTTTAACAGCTGTGCGAGCGTTCGTATTCGCGATACCAGCTCGGCCACAGGCACCATAGAGAGCGCTCGCAACGAAAGCGCGTGTCTAAGTGGATTTAGCCATACTGCCAAAAGCGAAGCGATCAATAAGGTGTGCTGTTGGTCGCCCAATAACTTGGCAAGTAAGGGCTCCATATCAAGCCGCATTGATTCTGAAACTTCCACAGTACGAATGTCGCTTAATTTTTGACCGCAACCGCATATCAAATGATGGTGGCGACTCCAAGAAATAGGCTGTGTACATTTCGGGCACTTATCCACGAGGAGTGTGCGGTGTTTAACACAGTAGACAGCTAAGCTGCATTGCCAGTTGATATGCAAGTATGGCGCTTGGCGTAGGCAACTGGGGCAAACAGCTGCGTTCGTTGTACGGAAGGCAGTAAGTGGCAGCTCTAATTTATCCTGCCATGACGCGCTGCTGACTCGTTTCCACTGTACTTTCAGCCCAGTTGACAGGGCCGCAAGCTTTGACTGTGACACGCCAGTAAGCTGATTTAGCTTTGCAAGTGCCTCGGAGCTAAGGCAAGTCTGTCCCAGAGCACCTAGCCCAATGGCTGGGACCGGAATGCACGCCAATTTTGCGATTGGGGCGAGGCCAGGCAGACCGTTGGCTGTCGCCAGCCGCAGCAAATAGCCAGGCAGGCTCTCGCCCTCGAAGGGCGCGGGTCGCACGATTAGCATTTGGTCTCTTTCGTGGTGGTTGCCATCAACTGCTCCAACCAACTCTCGACACGCCCCTCAGACAAGTCGAAAGGATTTGCCGCGTTTGGCGCATCCGCTACCAACACTAGGTCATATGCACGGCTAAGATGGTGCACTTCGATACGTGCGCTGGCGTCCGAAATTGCATGGCGTGCGGCCTCATAAAGAAGATTGTTGAGAAAACCGAACCGGCCTCGGCAAGCCAAAAATATGCGTGGTAAGAGGGCTGCCCCGCCAAGTGCCGACGGTAGTTCGAACGGTAAGGCCTGATCCAGTCGATCAATGGTTAGGCGAAACTCCTCACGATCGTAGTGCCAGTGAAAGGGCTCGAAGCTTCGTTTGAAACGGAAGCGGCGTGGCAATTGATCGTTTTCTTGGACCAATGAGGCGGCCGATGGCATGCCTAGCAGTACGATCGGCGTGCCGGTTTCGTTGATGAGCGTCTTGACCCAATCCGATACCGCGCGGATTTTGTTGGGCGTCGCGCGTTCGACCAGATGCTGAAACTCGTCCAAGAAAATCAGCTCTACACCACACGCAGCGATCATCTGAATGAGTCGTTCGGTCCGATAGGCGGCGCTACCGGTTTCTACCAAGTGGGCCCCGAGCGCACGGAGCATTTGTGCTGCCAACCCGCGGATGTCGGCAGGAACCGGAACCGACGTCACCATTACAGGGATCCGGGAGCGTTCTGCTTCTTCTTGCCGCGGGTGTTGTTTCGCGTACTGCTTGATCAGGGTCGTCTTGCCGACGCCACTCTCACCCGTGATCAGCATACTAATCGGCTCATGTGTGAAAGCCGATTCACGGTGACAAATCTCGATTTCACGCAACAAGCTATTGAACCGCGGGTAGCCAACAAAGGCGGTGCCGACGGAGGACAGGCGAGCCAACGCCTCTTCGGAAAGTTCTCGCATTTTGTATACCTATGCTTAGAGCGTGCCAGTCGACCAGCCGCCATCGCGGAGATCGCCTTGGGGAACGATGTTCGGGGTTTGGCGCCGCGACCACGCGGGTTTGTTGTCGCCACCGGTTATAACTTCGCGCTGCTTGCGGGTCGCCCCAGCGCACAGCGATCCCTTCTGCGGTTTGGGAGCCTTGGGCGACTTGGACTTTTTCTGTTTTTGCTGCCGCGAGGCCGTATCCTGAAGCTCTTGGATTTCCTGATTCAGCTGGTGAACGCCCTCAACATAGGCTCTATCGCTAAGGCGTTGACTCAGAGGCAGATCCCGTCGGATCGTCTTACGCTGTAGCTGGTAAACTGCGAAGCTAGTGTCAGGCGCTATAGCGGTTAGCAGCCGTAGCGCGACAAGCACTTTCTTATCGGGGTCAAAAACGAAGGCGCGTTGCACGTCCTCTGGGTCAATCCGAACTTCGACTTTGGATGCGCCCACACGCTCCTTCAAATAGGGCAGGCAATCAGCTGTGTAGGTGAGCCCGCATGTGCGCAGCATCGACCCGCTGATACTGAGGTGTTTGACCAGTGCCAGGGCTGCTTCCATTTGGTTGGTGACTGTTGATGCCGGCACAATCGGGTGCTCGGCGACGCCGGCGTCCCAAGCCTGCTGCGGCGAGCAACCGAGTTCGCTGTGGCGACGATGGCGGTATTCCAGAAACAGCCACTCGTGAATCTTGGTGCGAATCTCGTCGAGCTTTAGGAGTGCCCGTTCTTCCGACGGGTAGGCACCACGATCAGTGGGATTGGAGCGTGTGGTGCCAGGCAAGCGATGGATCAGTCCGACGTTGAGCGTCCGAAAGAAGCGTTCTACGACACCCTTGAACCAGGGTAAACCCGGCGGGCAATATTGGAGCTGGACTGTCAAGTTGTCGCAGGCCGCCTTGAACGCGGTAGCGTGAAAATCCGGGCCGTTGTCTACGACAAGCCAGGTTGGTAGTCCTGACGCAGGCCATTCCACCCCCTCCAGCAGTTTGCTAGCGAGTAGCAAGTGCGACTTGTCACTCAGCATCTCGCGCACGCAGCGCAGCGTTAATGATGCGGCGGGTGATTCAAAGGTCACAAGCACGGCCAAAATCATGCGACTGAAACGACAAATCGCGATGGTCAGTGTTGGCCTGCCGATCACGTTGCCTGTCGAATCGACAGCCTGGAGATCCAACACCGTGTGGTCGATCTCAACCCGCTCCAGCGGGTATGTCGAAGCAGGAGCCGCATCGTGGCGCCGGAAGTGTCGGCGCGCCTTTGCCACGCCGTATCGCCGTGCCATCACCACATAAGGGTCGAGTTGGTTGGCGATCCAGTCGCCAAACGCCGCGTAAGAGCATAGCTTCAGGCGGTTTTGCGGATTGGCCCGATTCCAAGCTAGCATCAAGGCTTCAAAGTGGTCGTAGGCCTGCAGGCGGGTAGGTCGCTCTGGCTTCAAGAAGGCTTCGTCGACAGCCTGAAGGAAAAGATCCCACAGCTCGGGTGGGAATCGCCGCTGTCGATTTCCCTTGCATGCATGGCGTGGAGCCAATGAAAGGGGGTCCTTGCCGGAATCCAGGTAGGCACGGACCCAACGCCAGATCGTCGTAACCGAGGGTGCGGCAGCATCTGCCCAGCGCTCGGCGACCTGCGCAATAACCTGCGTTATCTCCCGCGCAGCTGAGACATACAGGCAATCAGCTAATACTTGGTTGACGTAGCGTAGCTTTCGCCGCACCTCCGCTTGGTGCGCCTCGGGCAGAAGCGAAAGCAGCGGTGCCAATCCATCATCGCGGACCATAATCCGCTGGTCTTGATGCAAGTGGATAAGTGACCTGCTGCAATAGTCATGGAAATCCTCAATTGCGAAGGTTCTGTGCGCTACGCCTTTCTCGGCGCTCAGACTCACGACATGGTCTGTCGCATGGACGACTAAGTAGGGGTGCCCCCGCAACGAAAGGCGCAGGCCAATGAATGGAGTAATGGCTTCACTCATGGCTGCCTCCCGCTAACGAGACTGGCAAGTTCAACAAAGATGTGGTTACCCAGTTGGCTTGAAGCTGACCATAAAATAGCAGCGCCAGGACGTGGCCAAGGTCTAGCCCCTGCGGGTTTAGTCGGGATGCAAGTACCTGGGCCGACAGCACGCCGCCAGCCAGCTGTAGTACTGCCGCTGCGGTGGTTCTGTTGAATACAGATACCCCGTGCCGGGAATACGGCAACAACTGCCTGAGCTTGTACAGTTCATCGGTTTGGATCTCACGCTCTGTGACGACGCGGAATTCGAAGCCAAGCCAGCCGAAGTACCTGCGAATCAGCTCTTCCCAGACCCTAAATTCCGGAGTCTGAGTTTTCTCAAATGGCTTTACTTCGATCAGCGTTGGCAGTCGGTCTGAGTCAACCCAATGGATCAGGACGTCAGGGGTATATGTTCGAACAGTTTGGTCTGCATCAATGTATTGGAAGCTCTGGGGCTGGGTTTCAAAGTGTTGAACCCCCAGATTTGCTTCGAGATGGATCAGCAAATCTCGTTCGAGCTGAGATTCGAAGGGCATTTGCAGGCCAAGGCGAGCACTGGTGAACAGACCGACGATTCTGACCAAGCCGCGATTGTGGATTTTGCGCGCGGGGGAAATCAGCATGGCAGTTCCCCCCATGTGGGTTGGAACGCTGCACGGGCGCTCGTTGGCATTGCCAACAGGCATGAATTTCGAGACATGGCTTCCTCACTGGCGGGTTGCCCCGCGACGAAACGTAGGGGTGAGGGAGGGCAGCAAGCCGCGAAACGGCTTGACACCCAGAACCAGTGGAGCCAAGATGATGACAGAAAAGGATCACTACTTTTTCGGTCTCGACCCCCGGCCTATCAGCTGCGAACTGATTGGAGCAACCGGGGGTTTTGGCTTTCTGCCCACACCAACAATAGGTACCGCAATTGGCTGAAATTTTCAGTCCAGTAGGTGCGCTTTACATTTAGTTCTCCTAGGTAACTTGACGATTGTCGATGGGTATCATTTTTGCAGTGATCCCAAATCTAGGGAGGCAGCTTGAATCGCCTGATCCGTTAATTCCCGGTGGTGGGCCAGAATAAAACGAATGAGCCCCGCACATTTGGGCGCCATGTCCGGTGGAAATTTGAAGGAGCTGGAAGTGAGATAAAAGGCTTCTTTTAGGGCTGACTCTTCAAGTTTCGTCAGCTGGAGTGCCTTCGAAAAAGCACCAATCTCGTCGGGCGAAATAACGTCAGCTAGCCCTGCTTCGATCAAGCAAATCCGAGACTGACTGCAACCCAGCATATAAGCGAGCCGTGCCTGCGAGATCGAACGTATTGTCCGTGCTGACCTCAAGAGAGTGGCTACTGTTTGTTCCATATCTACATTGAAAAAAATGAATTGAAATCATCATAACCACATTTTGGATGGAAAGCAAAAGAGGAGGTTTTAGGGGATTTTTAAAACCTGGTCCTTTGTGATGCATCGATAAGTGATTACGTAGATGTGGGGGGTGTGGTTATTTTCATTTTTATTTCTATTTTATTTTTAGGAAAGTTCGGGATTAATATCCACTCAGGCACTAATTGTGAATATTTCAAGTCTGGAGGGAGGGAAAATAATATAAGAAATCTGTTTGTCTGTACGAGCGATGTGCCAGGTAAAATCTGATTGAGGTATTTTAGAGTACGTCAGAAATTGCCAAAAGCTGCTTAATTTGCCCGAAAAATAGGCAATTCTGCCCTGTAGGGCGGCTAAAAGACGGCTTTGGGCTCGTGAAGTAATGTTGCGGGCTTGCCACAGTGCAGCAGTGTCTTGGAGCCTGTTCAAAGTCTTTTGAGGGGCGGTTTGTACCGAACCCGCAATCCCCTCATCTCAATTTCCCAACCCGCAAAGCGGGCCAATAGCATCAAGTCATGCGCGGTCAGTCCTGTATCAACCAGCATGTTCCGTCCACCACAGGGTCGGATGCGGGTCGGCAGACTGCCGGACGAACGCCCGCACGGCAGTGACCCCGACTGAGATTCGGCTCACTGAGCACACCATGTTGTCTCAGTGTTAGCTGAAACCCACCCCGGGTTGATTCTCGTAAAACCCCTTATTTTATAGACACTTAGAGTTGCGTCTGTATATAATCCCGCCCTTTGTCTTCCCCCCGGGATCATCGGCTTGACCCTGTCTAACCTCCCTGCCCAGTGGCTTTTTTACCTGCGCCGCCAGCTACGTTTGCAGCCTTGGGCTACTGCCGCCTTGCTGCTGGCCCTGGTTGGCTTGGGGAGTGCTGCCGTGTTCTATGCCCATAGCAGCCACATGTTGGGCAAGGCCGAGCACGCGCGTCGCGCGCTGGGTACTGCCTCGAAGGCTGCGCCCGTGGTTACCTTGCCTGGTAACGCGGTGCCGGTTTTCCCAGTGTTCAATAGCGCGCAACTGATGGGCGATCTGCAGCAGGCTGCCGATGCGGCCAAGCTACCGTTGGATGAGGTGACCTTTACCCTGGACGACAAAGGCAAGCTACCTTATCTGCGCTATCGCGCCAGCCTGTCGGTGTCGGCGGATTACCCCGCAATACGGCGATTTGTGGATGGTCTGCGCGTCGGCATGGCAAACGTGACGCTGGATGGTATCCACTGCAGCAGAGAGGATATCGGCGTGGCGGAACTGAGCTGCGACGTATCGCTATCGGCATTTTACCGTCAGGTTCGCAGTGATTAAGGCAGAGCAAAAGCGCTGGGCGCTTTGGCTGACCTTGCTTGCGGGGACAGTGGTTGCCATGGTTTACCCGGTAGACGATGTTGCCGTGGCAGAAGTGGCGACACCGTCGTCGACGGTAGAAGTTGTTGCGGCGCCTGTGAGTCGCCAGCCGACCACGCCTTCGCCGCGCACGCAGGAAGCCTCTACCGGCCAGCCTGGCCAAGTCGCCATGCCGGCCATGGCGGCCAATCCGTTTGCGCCACGTAACTGGCAGGCACCGCCGCTACCCGTGGTCACCCCCACGCCCGTCGTGGTGGCGCCGGCCTTGCCGGTAGAGCCGGCCGGGCCGCCACCGTTGCCGTTCAAATTCATGGGGCGCTTGCATGATGGTGGTGAGCAAGTGGTGTATCTGAGCCAGGGCGAACAAACCCTGATTGCCCGAGTGGGGGAAACCCTTGGGGCGACGTATAAGGTGCTGGGCATGGATGCCCAGCGTATCGAATTTGAATACTTGCCGACGGGCGACAAGCAGCAGCTTGCCCTGCCTGCATCGGAATAATCGATTGCCATGCTGTTATCTGATTTCTTGAGCGCTGTACGTACTGCGATGCCCACGACAGCGCAAATCAACCCTGCACCGGCCGTTGCTGCCGGTGTTTTGCTGCTGCTGAGCAGTTGCGCGGCGGATTACCATCATCGCACCGGGCTGGAGGCGATGGACAAGGGTAAGTACGACGAGGCGGTGATAGAGCTGGGCAAGGCTGCCGAACTGGACCCCGAGGACGTGATCTACCGCAAGGACTGGCTGCGCAACCGCGAAGTGGCAACGCGCCGCTTGCTGGCGCAGGCCGAGGTGGCGACCGCGGAGGGGCGCTTGGAAGACGCGGCCCAGCACTACCGGTTGATCTTGAAGTATGAACGTGGCCACGCCCGTGCCACGGCTGGGCTGGAGAGCTTACTGCGGCTCAAGCAGGCCGATGAGCAAGCGCTGCAGGCGCGCGAGGCCCTTAAAAAAGGCGACAGCAGCCAGGCCGCACAGTTGCTGGGCAGGGCACTGGAGAACCACCCCGGTCATTCCGATGCGCTGGCACTGAAGCGCGAGCTGGATGCGGCCCAGGCCAAGGATCTGATCTCCACCCCCAGCTTGAGCAATCTGTACAAGAAGCCCATCAACCTGGAATTTCGCGATGCCAGCCTGAAGATGGTGTTCGAGGCCTTGTCGCGCACGACAGGGATCAATTTCATCTTTGATCGAGAAGTCAAAAGCGACCAGCGCACCACGGTGTTCCTCAAGCAGACCACGCTGGAGGACGCCATCGATGTGATCCTGACTACCAACCAGTTGGACAAGAAGATACTGAACAGCACCAGCGTGCTGGTCTACCCCAATACCTCGGCCAAGACCAAGGAGTACCAGGACCTGGTGGTGCGGGCATTCTATCTGTCTACCGCCGAGGCCAAGCAGACCGCCGGCTTGCTGAAATCCATGCTCAAGATCAAGGAAGTGTTTGTCGACGACAAGCTCAACATGCTGATGTTGCGCGAAACGCCCGACACCATCGCTTTGGCCGAGAAGCTGATTGCCCTGCATGATCTGGACGAGCCGGAGGTGATGCTGGAAGTCGAGGTGCTGGAGGTCAACCGCACTCGCATGCTGGAACTGGGCATCGATCTGCCCAAGTCGCTGACCGTGCGGCCCTTTGCCAATAGCGGCAACTCGACCGGCGATGGCTCCGAATCGTCGCCCATACTCTACAAGCTGAGCGAGCTGAAAAACCTGAACTCCAGTAATCTGGGCGTGACCTTGCCCAGTGTGACGGCCCGTTTTGAAAAGAACGATGGTGATGCCAATCTGCTGGCCAATCCGCGTATCCGGGTCAAGGATAGGGAAAAGGCCAAGATCATGATTGGCTCCAAGGTGCCTGTAGTGACGACGACTGCCACGTCGGATGGTTTTATCTCCGAAAATGTCCAGTACCTGGATGTGGGGCTGAAGCTGGAAGTCGAGCCGGATGTGCATATGCGTGACGAGATCGGCATCAAGGTCGGTCTGGAAGTCAGCAATGTCGTGAACTCGATCAAGACGGCCCGAGGGGCCTTGGCCTATGAGATAGGTACCCGTACCGCCAATAGCGTGTTGCGCCTGAAGGATGGTGAAACACAGGTGCTGGCAGGGCTGATACGCGATGAAGATCGGTCTTCGGCCAGCCGTATCCCGCTGCTGGGGGATGTGCCGCTGTTGGGGCGCTTGTTCTCGTCGCAGTCTGATAGCGGTAACAAGACCGAAATCATTCTGTCGATTACGCCCAGGCTGATACGCAATGCCCAGCGTAAGGAACCGGCTGCAGAGTCGTTCTGGTCGGGTACCGAGGCCAATCTGCGGCTCAAGCCCCTGCAACTGCGCAGCCTGGAGACCGCCCCGACGAATGCTGTGCCCGCCAAGCCTGCTGAGGAAGCAAGGCCGGCTGCCGTGACGCCGGCCGCACCCGCTACGCCAGCGAGCGCCGAACCCGCACCGGCGGTTGTGCCGGGCGTCAAGCTGCAGTGGAAGGGCCCTGCAGCGGCCAAGGTGGGCGAGCCGATGACGCTGGTGTTGCACCTGGATAGCGCTGAGGCCTTACGTGCGGCGCCGCTGCAACTGGCTTACGACAAGTCACTGTTTGAAGTGGTGTCGGTCAAGGAGGGCGAATACTTCAGCAAGGCTGGGAAATCCAATTTCAGCCAGTTGATAGACAAGGCCAGTGGCCGTGTATCAGTCGGTACGGCCAGCGCAGAAGCCGCAGGCGCCAAGGGCGAGGGTGCGCTATTGATGGTGGTGCTCAAGCCCCTGCAAGCAGCGCAGGAGTCCGAGATCAGTGTCATCGGCATGACGCCCATAGCCAGTGGCGGCAATGTGGGTCGTCCAGCTTTGCCCTTGATTCATCGACTGAGCGTTGCACCCTGAGCATGCCCACGTCGTGTCAACGCGCTCGCCAGGCGGGTTTCAGCTTTATCGAGCTACTCGCTTCACTGGCCATATTGGCCTTGATGGCTGCCGTGGCCATGCCGCTGGCCGAAAAAACGGTGCAGCGCAGCAAAGAGCACGAACTCCGGCGGTCGCTGCGTGATATGCGTCAGGCCATAGACGCCTACAAGGCAGCGGCGACGGCTGGGCGTATCGAGGTGGGGCTGGATGGGTCGGGTTATCCGCCGACCTTGCTGGATCTCGTCAATGGGGTGACAGACAAGAAGAACCCCGATGGTGCCAAGCTCTACTTCTTGCGCCGTCTGCCGCGCGACCCATTCTTTGCGGATGACGAGGCCCCGAACGAGGCTAGCTGGGGCCTACGTAGTTTTGAGTCACCCCCCGATGCACCGCGCAGTGGAGACGATGTTTTCGATGTGTACTCGCTATCAGAAAAAAGGGGCTTGAATGGCGTGCCCTACAAGGAGTGGTGAGCATGCGTAAACAAGGCTTCACCATGATCGAGCTACTGGTCGCCATGGCCATTATCGCTACCTTGCTGTCCTTGGCTGCGCCCAAGTACTTCAACAACCTGGAGCGCACCAGGGAGGCGGTACTGCGCGAGAACCTGTACCTGATGCGAGACGCCATAGACAAGTACTACACCGACAAGGGTAAGTACCCGAAAGAGCTGGATGACCTCGTCAAGGAGCGCTACCTGCGGGCTATTCCCATCGACCCACTCACCGAGAGTGCGGCGAGCTGGAAGTCAGTAGCACCGGAGGATACGGCCTTGGGGGGCGTTTACGATGTACGTAGCACGGCGCCCAATAGCAAGAGCGGCACCAAGTATTCCGAGTGGTAGTGGCATGCATCGGCAGCGTGGATACAGCTACCTGATTGCCTTGTTTGCTGTGGCAGTACTGTTGGTGGTCAGCCTGCGGGCGCTGGAACACAGCAAGACGGCAGGCAGGCGGGAGCGCGAGGCGGAGCTGCTGTTTGTCGGCCAGGCCTACCAGCAGGCGATCAAGGATTACTACCAGTTCTCGCCCGGGACCAGCAAGCAATACCCGCCGGACTTGCAGGCCTTGCTGCTGGATAATCGCGCAACCCGTACCCGCCGGCCCCTGCGTCGGCTATATCGTGACCCCATGACTGGGAGTGCCGATTGGGGGCTGGTCAAGACGCCGGATGGGCTGGTGAAGGGCGTGTACTCGCTCTCGACGGAGCAACCAATCAAGACTGGTGGTTTTCCTGAGGCCTTGCAGGCACTGGAAGGTGCCAAGCGCTATCAGGACTGGAAGTTTGTGTTTGAACCTACCCCGGGCTGAGTATGACGCAGCCCGATGAATCACCCTTACCTCTGGAGAGGAAGAAGCACCATGAGTAAGTCGCAATATCGCCAGCAGGGCTTTACCTTGCTGGAGTTGCTGGTTGTACTGCTGATCATTGGCTTGTTGGCCGGCTTTGTTGGCCCCAAGTATTTTGGCCAGATCGGCCGCTCTGAGCAGCAACTGGTCAAGGCGCAGATCGATGCCTTCGACAAGGCCTTGGATCAATACCGCGTGGACACCGGTAGCTACCCGACCACTGCGGAGGGCTTGGCAGCGTTGTTTGCCAAACCGGCAGATGCTGCCAAGTGGCGTGGCCCTTACCTGAAGAAGGCGGTACCGGTGGACCCATGGGGCAAGGCCTATGTCTACAACTCGCCCGGTTCCAATGACCGCGAATTCGAGATCATCTCGTATGGTAAGGACGGGGTAGCGGGTGGCAGCGATGACAATGCCGATGTGACCAGCTACTGAGCCAGGACCAGCAGCGATGCGTTTTCGGGCCAAGGTGTTGAACGCCAGCATGGCGGTGGAGTTGCGTGAGCTGGATGCCGCCAGCGAGGAAGAGGCACGCCGATTCATTGAATCGAGCGGTGAGCGTCTGCTGGCATTGAACACCATCAGCGCAGGCCTGGCTCGACGGCCAAGAGCCTTCAACATGACGGTGTTCAACCAGCAATTGCACTCCTTGCTGGAGGCAGGCCAGCCCATCGTCGATGCCATCGAGATACTGGGGCGCAACGACAGGGCAGGGCGCCACCGCGCCATTTACGACACGCTGTTGCAGGGCTTGCAGCAAGGTAAGCAGCTCTCTGAAGCCATGGCCAGCCTGCCGTCGGTTTTTCCGCCGCTGTATGTGGCCATGGTGCGCGCCAGCGAGACGACAGGCACGGTCAGGGCGTCAATACGACGTTTCATGCACTACCAGAAACAGTTGGACGAGATACGCGGCAAGCTGATCTCGGCGGCCATTTACCCCGGCATTCTGGTGAGCGTTGGTTTTCTGGTGATCGCTTTTCTGATGCTGTACGTGGTGCCGCGCTTCAGCGCGGTATTTGACGATGTGGCCGCCAGAAAGAACGCCACCGCCGGACTCGTGCAGATATGGGGCAGCTTTGTACGGGAGCACACGGCGCTGGCCTGGCTGGGTGTGCTGGGCCTGTTTGTTGGGCTGGTCGTGCTGCTTGTCCACCCCGGTTTGCGTGGCTGGCTAGGGCGGCAGATGTTGTCCACCCCTTGGCTGGGCGAGAAGGTATGGATACTGCAGTTGGCAAGGCTGTACCGTACCTTGGGCATGTTGTTGCGTAGCGGCGTGAGCGTGCTCTCAGCCATGAAGATGACCGAGGCTTCCTTACCGCTCGCCATGCAAGGGGACTTGCGCATTGCTGCCCAGGGCGTCAGCGAAGGCAAGTCGATTTCTCTGGTCATGCTGGAAAACAAACTGAGTACCGAAGTGGCGCATAGATTGCTGCTGGCAGGTGAATCGTCCGGCAATTTGGATGAAATGATGGAACGTATTGCCGATTTCTATGATCAGGAAGTCGCCGGCTGGATAGACATGGCCGGCAGGCTGGTCGAGCCTATCCTGATGGTTGGTATCGGCTTGGTCATCGGCGCCATCGTCATGATGCTCTACACCCCGATATTTGATCTGGCAAATGCACTGTAACCGACGGCCTATGTGATGTTGACGCTACAAGAACTGAACCTGGCCCAGCAGTCTGCCGGTATGACGACAGATTGGCTTAGCCTGCTGGCCGATCAGCATGATCTGCCACGCGACGAGCTGTTGCTGGTGGCAGCAGAGCTGGCGGGCTACCCGGCTTTGACTGTGCAGGCCGATTGGCCTGTGGTGCCGGATTTCGAGCTGGTGCCCTATACCGACATGGTCGAGCGTTTGCTGGTGGTTGGTAGAGACACGCATGGGCAGCTATGCGCGGTACTGGGGCGACCACTGGATAGCAAAGTGGGTGCCTGGCTGGCCAATCTGGGCCTGCCTTTGCACGAGATCTACCTGGCCGACCCGCATGCCTTGCGTGGCGAGCTGGAGAAGCACGAATCAGCCTTCAGCGCGGTGGCCGAGGCGGTTGGCTTGGATCAATCCATCGAATTGGCACGTGACGACAGCGCCGACCTGACACTGACCTCTATCCAGGGCGAGGCCAGCCCAGCGGTGAGGTTGATCAACTCCACCGTTTTTGATGCGCTGCGTTTCGAGGCCAGTGATATTCACTTGGAGTCGGTGCCACAGGGCTTGGTGATCAAGTTCCGTATTGATGGCGTATTGAACCGTATTGCAACGGTCAATAACACGGCACTGGCGGAGCAGGCGATTGCCCGCATCAAGGTATTGGCGGAACTGGATATTGCAGAGAAGCGCATTCCACAGGATGGCCGCTTCCGTGTGGCAGCCAAGGGTAGGGATATTGATATCCGCGTTTCCATCATGCCCAGCATCCATGGCGAGGATGCCGTACTGCGTATTCTGGACAAGCAGGCCTTGATAGACCAGGTCCAGCGGCTGACGTTGGACTCGTTGGGCTTCGACGGAGAAACCATACGCCTGCTGCGCCGCCTGGCATCGGAGCCCTACGGCATGATGCTAGTGACCGGCCCCACCGGTAGCGGCAAGACCACCACGCTGTATGCCGCGATGACCGAGATCAACCATGGCGAGGACAAGTTCATCACCATTGAAGACCCGGTGGAGTATCAGCTACCCGGCGTACTGCAGATACCAGTCAATGAAAAGAAGGGCCTGACCTTTGCCGTTGGCCTGCGTTCGATCCTGCGCCACGACCCAGACAAGATACTGGTGGGCGAGATACGCGACCCGGAAACTGCCCAGATCGCAGTGCAATCCGCCTTGACGGGGCATTTGGTTTTTACCTCAGTCCACGCCAACAACACCTTTGATGTGATCGGCCGCTTCATGCACATGGGGGTCGATCCCTATAACTTTGTCTCCTCGTTAACGGGGGTGATAGCCCAGCGACTGGTGCGGCAGAATTGCCCGAACTGCACCGAGGATGTGGTGTTGGACGAGCTGTTCTTGTCGGACTCCGGCATCCGCGATCCCGAAGCCTACCGGTTCCGGGCAGGGAAGGGCTGCACGGTATGCCGTGGCACTGGGTACAAGGGCCGGCGCGCTGTGGCAGAGGTGCTGCGGCTGACAGATGAGATACGTGAAATGATCATTGGTCGTGCGTCCATCCGTGCCCTGAAAGAACAGGCGCGCAAGGAGGGCTCCCGATTCCTGCGTGATGTTGCGCTGGAACTGGTGCGTGATGGGCATACCACTTTGCAGGAGGTCAATCGTGTCACTTTTGTGGCCTGATCGCGTGCATGTGGGCTTGTTCTCTGGACATTGCTGGTTGCAGCAAGGCAAGGCCAGCACAGAAGCGCCAATCGCCTGCCCGCAGCCGGATGACTACCTGCTTGCGCTGGATGCCTTGCTGGATAAGCCAACAAAGGCACTACGCCCTGGCAGTCGTGTGGCGTTGACGGTATCAGACAGCCTCGCAGCCAGCATCGCCTTGCCTTGGCAGGCAGAGCTGACCGAGGCGGGCGAGTTGGCGACCTATGCGCGTATCTGCTTTGAGCAAGCGGGTATCGAGGTAGGGGCGGATTGGGTCTTGGCAACCTATTTCCGCCATTATGGCGCCCAGGGCCTGGCTTATGCCTTGCCGGCTGGGTGGTTGGAGCAGCTTGGTGCCAGCCTGCAACGTCGCGGCCTACGGCTGCAGGGCGTGTTGCCAGCGTCAGCGGCGGCCTATTCGCTGCATGCCTGCCCGGCCAAGCAGACCCTGTCGTTATTGCTATTGCGCGAACCGACACGTATCACCGCCTTGGTCTATGTACTGGGCAAGCTGCAAGCCCGTGATGTCGAACCGGTGACGCGGAGCGAGCAAGAGGCGGGCACCCGTCTGCTGAGGCGCTTGAGCGTTCAGCACGGCAATTTTGCGCGGGTGGATACCTGGTCGCCACTTGGCCCGGAAGCTGACATCCCCGCTAGGTATATTGCAGCCAGTTGGCCGACGGCCGAGGTACGAACCTTCGCCAGAATGGCTTGGTGTTGAATCATGAAATCGACTTCTGGATACCTTGAACCGCGCAGCCGTTATGGCACTCAGCTAGGGCTATTGGCCTGCGCCCTGCTGATTGGGGCGGGACTACTGGGATGGCAAGCACAGGTGCAACGGCAGGCAGCAGACGAGCTGGCGCTGCGTAACCAGACGCTACGCGCAGCACAAGCCGTAGCACCTACCCAGGTATCGCGGCCAGCCGCAGCAGAAGCCAAGCACTGGGAGGCACTGCGGGTTGAACGCGAGTTTCCGTGGCCAGACGTGCTGGTGGCAATAGAGCGCGCAACCAAGGACGATGTGGAGCTATTGGAGTTCGTGCCCGACAAGCAAAACCGCCGTGTGGTCCTGAGCGGCGAAGCCCGAGATCGCAAAGCGCTGGCCAGCTATCTGGAGGCCTTGTCTGCCCAACCGGCGCTGCACCATGTCCATCTGACGCATCAGCAGTCCCTGTTGCGAGATCGGCTGGAGACGGTGGAGTTCGAGATCAAGGCAGGGTTGTAGGGAGGAAAATAGTGGCCCTTGCCTTATAGGCCGCAATCCCCCGAAACCCGCACCCAGCCTCATTTCTGCCGCATTGCAGCAAATCTATCAATAACAATGACTTGCCATCACTCACCCGCCTCGGGTAGAGTGCCGCCCTTTTGTCGCCAGCCAGAATATATGTTCGCTGGTTGACTGATGGCATAACCAAAATCACAGGGGGACGTATGCAACAAACTGCATACGCTGGGTTCCTGCGCGCACTGCGCACAGGCTTGTTTACCGTTGTCGCCGCGCTGCTCATCGCAAGCGGCTCAGCCTGGGCTGCCATCAATGTCACGCTCGGCACCAGCGGAACGACCTTCACCGCCCCCGCCAGCGTCACGCTGACCGCCACCGTCACTGGTGGTGCCGTCACCAAAGTCATGTTCTACGCGAATGGTGATTATCTTGACCAGCGCGTCAGCGGCATCTACTCGCTACCGCTTAGCAACGTACCAGCCAATACCTACCAGGTCCACGCTGTCGGCGTTGACGCCAACAACCAGACCTATAAGTCTAATACGGTAACCGTTACGGTCCACCGTCCACCGACGCTACCCACCGTCAACGTCCAGGCGCTCACCAGCAGCCTGAACTATCCCGGTGATTACGTCGTCGCAGCCACCGCGAGTGGTGGCGAGGCCAACGGTGTCAGTGGCACGATTGATAAAGTTGAATTCATTCTCAGCCGTATCGACAGCGGCCGCGTGGTCCAAACCGTCCCTGACTACAGCGCACCCTACGGCGCCAGTTTCTCCAACATCGCGGTAGGCGAACACATCGTTACCGCCACCGTCTATGCCAAGATAGGCTCTACCGCCGCGCAACCGGTCAGCCACAGCACGCCTCGCTTCACCATCAAGGCGGTCCATCCCGGTGTCCAGATAATCGCCCCCGCAGGCGGCACCAACTTCCCCTTGGGCCATGGCATCCTGATCAAAACCACGACCAATGGTGGCGGCCTACCCATCAAGCGGGTCGAGTTCTACCAAGGCAGTACTAAGCTGACTGACGTCAGCACTACGCCCTACGAATACAACTGGTACAACGCCCCGCTGGGCACCCACACCCTCAAGGCCAAGATATACACCGACGCCGGCAGCTCGGAATCCGGCAGCTTTACGATCAACGTCGTTCCCCCCTTGAAGGTCACCCTGACCAAGCCGGCAGCGGGCACGAAAGTCGCCAAGCAACCGCATAATCTCGACCTGGCGGCGACCACCACCGGGAACGGTATCAAATCCGTCGCCTTTTTCGTGCGTTCTCCGGGCCAACCGGACTACAACATCGGTTTTGCCAATACCAATGGAACAGGCAACTACGCTACCAGCGTCCTGCTGACAGGAACGCCCGCAGGCCCGGTTCAGCTCTATGCCGTCGCCAAAGATGGTACCGACGGCAATGGCACCACCCTGGCTACCAGTGACCTGGTCAATGGCACCGTCAGCAACGTACCGCCCAAGGTGAGCGCATCGGTAACGCCCGCCAACGAAGCAGGCACCATCCTGCTGAACGGCAGCGCCAGCGATACCCATGACGAAGCGGGCAACCCTACCGGCCAAGGCCAAGTGGTCAAGCTGGAGGCCTTTGTCCGTACTGCCACGGGCAGCTACGGCAGCATCCCAGTAAAAAGTATCTCAGGCACGGCCGGCACGCTCAGCTTCAGTGGCCATCTATACAGTGGCAATCCGGGCAACTACTACCTCGAGGTACGCGCAACAGACAATCAGGCCAGCACTACCAAGCATGAGATCCCCTTCACCCTGGGTACTGGCACGGCCGGCAGCGTGCAGGGTGTCATTGATGGTGTTTACCGCGACGCAGGCAATGTCTACCTGCGGGGCTGGGCTTGCGAAACCGGCATCAATAGCGCGATACAGATCCGTATCTTTGGGCAGCAACCCTACGGTCAAGCCAACAGCATCCTTATCGGCAGCGGCACGGCCAACCTCAGCAACGAAACCCGCGACGACAGCAATACCCGCTGTGGCACCAACATAGGCCACCGCTTCAAGATCGATATCACCGCCGCCAACACTGCCGGCAAGATCCCCCTGTATGTCTACGGCCAACGCAGCGGCAATGGCGAACTCAGCGCCTTGAGCTGCGGTGCGAGCAACTGCCTGATGCCCGGTACGCTGAATCTGGGGTTTACCACGCCCGAAGACAATGCCCGTATCAGCACCGGTAGCCTAGGTGCCGACCTGTTCCTGCGTGCCAAGGTGACGGGCAAGGAGGCTGGCGCCACCATCGACAAGGTTGAATTTACGGTTGAAGGCGAAGTACTGGCCGGCGTGCCAGACACTGAAGCAGACACCTATGTGGCCCGCAAGACCGGGCTGCTCGCCCGCACTGCACCTTACCTGGTGAGTGCCAGCGTCACGTCCGGTGGCGTCAAGGTAAACGCAAGCACACGACAGGTCTATGTGGATGCGGGTGGCGGCAACGCCAGTATCGGCCTCACCAGCCCGCTCTCGGGCAGCCAGTACATTCAGGGTACGCCGATCACACTGCAGGCCAAGCTCGGCTCGGGCACGGTCAATGTGAAGAAGGTGACTTTCTTTGGTGGCAGTGACGGTACCACACGGATAGGGGACGTCATCAGCTTTACCACGGGGACAGATGGCTTACGCGTGGCGACCTTGAACTGGACGACCGCCGCCCTGGGTAGCCACAAGATCATTGCCAAGGCCTATGACACCTCGATGGTGATCGGGACGTCGAGCAGCACAGGAACGGTTATTTCAGTGGTCGCCGCTGGCGGGCCTGGCGATGCCACACCAATCGCCATCACCAGCGATATTGAAGCCGACCTCAGCAACTACCTGAGCAAACCCGATGCTGGCAGCCTACCGGGCCAACTGAGTGTCAATGGCGGCGCCGCCACCTTTAGCCTGCCGATTAGCCTACCGCCAGGCACCAATGGCATGGTCCCCAGCGTCAGCCTTAATTACAGCAGCCAAGCACGCAACGGGATTGCCGGCCTGGGCTGGGGCCTGTCGGGTTTCTCCGCCATCCATCGTTGCAACAAGACGCTGGTTCAGGATGGCGTCGTGGGGGCAGTACGCTTTGATCTTGAGGATCGCCTCTGCCTGGATGGCCAGCGCCTGACACTGGTGAGTACCGGGACCAACCCCGCCAATGACCAAGATTACTGGCGTGAGGATGCGGAATACCGCACCGAGATCGAAACCTATAGCCGCATTACCCGTAGTAACACTGGCGGTAAGCTGGGCTTCAAGGTCGAGAGCAAATCCGGCCAGATCATGTATTACGGCGATAGCGACAACAGCCAAGTTGATGCGCAGGGCCGGGTAGACCAGCAAGCCAATAGCTGGGCGATACGCCGTACCCAGGATCGCAACGGCAACCTGGTTGACTACCGCTATAGCAAGGACAGCACCCGAGGTGAACATCTCCCCGTGGAAATCCGCTGGGGCGGCAATGACGCAGCCAATCAGGCGCATTACGCCAAGGTCAGCTTTGTCTTTAGCGCACAGGATCGACCCGATACCGAAGTAGGATATTTGTCTGGCAGCAAGGTGACCCGCAGCAAACTGCTGGAAGCGATCCAGACCTATACGGACACCGATGCGGCCGGTAACGGCGGCAAAGCGGGTGTGGTCTATACGCTTACCTACGGTGCGCCTAGCCCCACCAGTGGCCGCAGCCGCCTGGAGTCGATACAGGCGTGCGAAGGTGCGCAAGTGGGCAGCACGCCCAAGTGTTTGCCTGCAACACGATTTGGTTGGGGCCAGCCAGCAGGCGATGCCAGCCCAAAACTGCTTATTACCAGCACGCGTAACGGCCCGGATTTAGTGACCAAGGGCATGACGGGTGGCAACAAGTACCACCATATCAATCAGTCTGACTTTGATGGCGATGGCCGTGACGATCTGCTGTCGGATAACTGGAACCTATACCAGTCGACGGCAGGCAACTGGACTCATCGCCCGCTGACCCCTGTGGGTGGCAACGCCACCCTGCATGCCACGGCCATGCTCTTGGGCGACTATGACGGTGATGGTGTCACAGATGTGGCCTACCCCGACAATGGCAACCTGATGGTGTGCCGCTCCACCTTGCGTGAAGGCGGTAGTGGTTTTACTTGTAGCAACTGGGGCGCAGTGGCGACCGATGGCAAGAAAAACCCCTACATGCCCGCCGATGTCGATGGCGACAGCCGTACCGACATCGTCGTGCGCGGGAGTACTGGTGGCAAGGCGTGCATATCTACCGGAACCGGATTTACCTGTAAGGACTGGGCGCAGGTATCCAAGGTAATACCAGAGCCAGAGCAGCGTCCGACCATGGACGAATTCCCTGACCCGCAAGCCGATATCACCCCCTTCTCCGGCGACCTGAATGGCGATGGCCTGGGCGACTTTGTACGCGTCTTCCCCACCGGTATCAATGCCAACCTGGTCATGGAAGTCCAGGTTTGCCTCACTGCCAAGACGGGTTTCGATTGCAGCGTCTGGTTCAGTTCCACTGCATCGAGTGATGTTGGCGCCGAAGTGCGCCAGGCCGCGCGCAACGGCCAACTGGTACAGGACTTGAACGGCGATGGCTATGCTGATCTGCTGCTCATGACCGATGTGAAGCGTCTGTGCTACTCGACCGGCAAGCGCTTCGATTGCCAACTGCAGGCAGAAATCCTGCCCAAGTTCGGCGCAAGCCATCTGACGGATGTCGATGCTGACGGTCATATTGACGGCATGTCCGGCAGTTATATCTGCCGGATATGGGGTACCGGCAATCAATGCAAGAACAACGCCGATAGCCAGAGCCCCTACGGCGAACAAATGGTAGGGGACTACGATGGCGACGGTCGCCCGGATATCGCTGCCAACAGCTATACCGACCGGGGGCAGTGGCAAATTGCCTCATTTGCCAACCTAGCATTGGAAGGCCAGGCACTGGACCGCATCATCAATGTCTACAACGGCATGGGCCAGGAAACCCGCGTCGGCTACGCCAACAGCAATCTGCCCACCGTCTATAGCCGCGACGCTTTCAACGCCCAAGGTGCGTCCATTACACGCAGCTACCCACAGTTTGCCCAAGCCAAGCTAGGCCTACTGGCCAACGAACTGCACCAGGGGAGCGGCAAGCTGGACAACGGTAACACCCGCTGGCTGAGCACCGCCTTCAAATACGCTGGCGCAGCAGTCGAAGCCAATGGCCGTGGTAGCCTAGGCTTTGCCCAGGTGCAAAGCACCGACCTGACCACGGGCCTGCAGAATAGCCAATGGATCAACCAGACCTGGCCACATATCGGCTACCCGCTGGCCAGCCGATCTGTCCTGGGGGGCGTCACCCTGAGCGAGGCCAGCCACAGCGGCTTTGTGCAGAAACAGGTTCTGCACCCCAACGGTGCCAAGACCCTGGTACCCGTGGTCACCACCAGTACCAGCAGCAAGCGCGATCTCAATGGCGCCGCACTGGGCACGACCACCAGCAGCAACGGCTACAGCGACGGTCCGTGGGTGGATCTGCGCACCACCAGCAGCACGACCACCGGCACCACCAGCCTCGGCGCGGTCAGCCATGTCACCACCACCAGCACTAGCTATTACCCCATGGATGCCGGCCGCATTGCCGCCTGGCGCCTGGGCGAAATAGAGAGCACCGCCGCCCTCAAGAGCCGTAATGGCAGTACACCGGTCGGCGTGCAAACCCACTACACCTACAACAGCAAGGGCCAGGTCGAAACCGAAACCGTCACACCCTGGGCGCTCGACGCCGGCAAGACCCTGGCCGACTACCAGGTCAAAACCACCTATGGTCGCAGCGGCAACAACTTCGGCCTGGTCAATACCAAGACCCAGGCCTGGTACGACCCCGCCGAACAGGCCAACCAGACCCGCGTAGTCGAAGAAGTCCAGTACGACAGCAAGGGCCGCTTCGCCGAAACCGTCTACAACGCCAAGCGCCATCAGGAAATACGCCGCTACGACAGCCGTACCGGCGCACAGACCAGTCTTACCGGCCCCAACGGTCTTACCACCCACTGGGCGGTAGACGGCTTTGGCCGCAAAGACAGCGAAACCCGCGCCGATGGCAGCGTCACGCGCTACTACCACAAGCAATACAGTGACGGCAGCCACCCCGCCATCCGCACCGTCACCTTTGCCGACAGCTTCATGGGCAGCCAGCGCACCGCCGTACCCACCCTGGTCTTTGCCGACGACGCCGGCCGCCAGATGGGCAGCCTGCACTGGAGCTATGTACTGAACGGCCAGCAACCCCCTCAGCCGGTGACACGTCGCGTTCATACCCGGCAGACCTATGACGCCCGAGGCCGCACAGACACCACTTACCAACCCTACTTTGAAGGCGATACCGCCTATGAAGCCAGCCGGCAGGAATACGACGACCTCAACCGCGTCATCCGGCAGTACAGCAAAGACGAGCAGAACCGTGACCTGGTGGCGACCAATATCTACAATGGCCTGCTGATCACCAGCCAGAACGCCAAGCAGCAGACCAAGGTAGACGAGCGCGACCCCCTGGGGCAATTGATCAAAACCCAGGATGCCCTGGGCGGCATCACCCTGTTCGAGCGCGACGCCTGGGGCAACCTCGTCCAGACCACCGACACCGCCGGCAACATCATCACCGTCCGCTACGACGCACTCAACCGCAAGGTCGAGTTGAACGACCCCAACCTGGGCCTGATCACCTACCGCGTCAACCCCCTGGGCCAGACCTGGCAGACCATCAGCCCCAAGCAGCGAGCCCAAGGCCAAGCCACCCAGTTCAAGTTTGACGAACTGGGCCGCCTGATCAACCGGCGCGAAACCGACCTGATCAGCTACTGGGTCTATGACACCGCCACCAAAGGCATAGGCCAACTGGCCAGCGCCTACACCTGCAGTGGCATCGACACCAGCGCCACCTGCCCGCGCGAATACGAACGGCACCACAGCTACGACAGCCTGGGCCGGCCCAGCACCGTCACCACCATCCTGGACACCGGCAGCAACGGCCGCTACACCAGCACCCCACAGTACGACGCCTGGGGCAGGCTGTACCAAACCCGCCAGCAACGTGGCACCGACCCCGTCAAGACACTGGATCAGCGCTACGACGCCTATGGCAAGCTCAGCCAGTACTGGTACGGCCAGCAACTGATCTGGCAAGCCGGCAGCCAAGACGCCGCCGGCCGCAGTCGCCGTAGCCAGCTCGGCAACGGCCTCACCGTCCATACCGACTACTCCGTCTATACCGGCCGCCTGCAGTCAGACCGACTGCAGGACGAACGACCGCAAAACAGTAGCCAGCCCGCACGGCTGAGCGAAGCCTACGCCTACGACGTCCTCGGCAACGTCGCCACCCGCACCCAGTACTGGAACGGCAGCGAAGGCTTCCACGAACAGTTCGACTACGACAGCCTCAACCGCCTGACCGAAAGCACCGTACAGGCACAGGCCAAGCAAGTCTTCGAATACCACCCCAACGGCAACCTGCGCAGCAAGACCGGTGTCGGCAGCGGCGACTACGTCTACCCCACCCAGGGCCCCGGCGTAAAGCAGCCCCATGCCGTCCTCGCCATACCCGGCCTGGGCAGCTTCAGCTACGACCCCAACGGCAATATGGAAACCGCCCCAGGGCGTACCCAGAGCTGGACCAGCTTCGACATGCCACACCGTCTGAGCAAAGGCAGCGACTGGAGCCAATTCGTCTACGGGCCGGAACATCAGCGCATCAAGCAGACGCAAAGCGACGGCACACAGACCCGCTACGCCGGCAGCATGGAAGTGGAAATCAAAGGCAGCGTCACCACCCTCAAGACCTACTGGCCAGCCGGCCTCGGGTTTGAGCGAGAAGTGGTGGGCAGCGGCACCGCCCAGCGCTACTGGACGCATACCGACCGGCTGGGCAGCGTCATAGGCATCAGCAACGAAGCCGGTGAACTGACGCAAAAGCACGGCTACGACGCCTGGGGCAAGCGGCGCAACCTGAACGGCAGCGGCACCCCTGACCACCTGGAAGGTGGGCTCGACAACAAGGGCTACACTGGCCACGAAATGCTGGACCAGCTAGACCTGGTGCACATGAACGGGCGTATCTACGAACCACTGATCGCGCGCTTCATGAGCGCAGACCCGTTGATTCAGGAACCGGAGCATAGCCAGAGCTACAACCGTTACACGTATGTGTGGAACAACCCCACCAATATGACGGACCCGACAGGATTTGCGGCAAACCGGGCACAAGGCATTCTGGGGGCGGATACTGTTTGGGACATAGAGTGGGCGCGCGCAGCCCAACGAGAAGCAGACAGGGAACCCTGTAGCTACCTGGGCTGCAAGCCCAAAGGAAGCACCTCGTTCTATGCGTTCGACGCATCCACTACCAAGCCAGCAGCCGGGGCAGGGCCGGTGAATTGCTTGTCGGATAAGAACCCGTGTAAGCTGCAACTGGTAGACAAGGACAAGGCTGCAAGAAGTTACTCCTCATTGAGAGCGACACCGCTCTCACCAGAAGAGCGGTTGTACTTCGGTACCGCCGGTAATGCACAAGGACGTTTAGCACTCGCTATCCTGTCGGGCTGGTCTAAGACGGCCGCTGCTTGGGGTATTACCAAGAAGCAAGGTGTCCCGTTTGATTACATGACAGCCAGGGTTCCGAGTGAAGGAGCGGCAAAGCGGGAGCGTGAAGACTCGCTTATCTTGACGCTGCTTGGGGGGATAGGGCTTGAGGCGCGCCTTGCTCGAAGCGCGACAGCGAGCCCAAGCCTAAATGGACCAATTTTCAATCCTGCTGGAAAGGTAAGGGCGGAGAAGTTTGCTGATTTCCAGCAAGGTGTTTCGCTACGAGAAACTATTGACCGCATTGCAGGAGACAGCCCGGTGGTTACCTATACAGCCTCGGGGAAAACTCTCTATACAAACCCGACGACTGGAAAGCAGGTTGTATACGACAATGCTGGGGATTATTTCAGGGTTGAAGACACCACGGTTACCGGACCGCTTCGATACACTGATCAGTTCGGAAACTCTATTCCTAATAACGTGCCGTTGATTAAAAAAAACGGTGTTTCTGAGACAGGTGTTCCGGCGGATGTGAGAAAAGCCCTTACGCACTTTACCAATACGGACTAAGCATGCATCCATCGTACTTCTTAAATGTTGGCATGTCGGAAAATGATCCGGCAAGAGAGCTAAAATTACCGCCGGAGGTTTCGGAGTGGCTGTTCTTCACTAACTATTGGGCGCATCTGAATCAGGTTGGTGAGGCCTCCTTTGCTCAGTATGAAGAGGAGGTGTTGACTAGCCAGCTAATACCTAGCGCTATCGAAGCTCTCGAGAGAATAAAGGGCACACTGTCTGCAACACCTACGCACGACATCCAGTTTGTATATGGATGGAATGAGCGTAGGGAGGAGATTTTTTGCACAATCAGCACTTCACTTCTACTTGAAAAAGTAGTTTGCCTAGAGGAGTTCTTCTTGGCGGCATTGCACATGCAGGCTGATATTTACTGTCAGCTTTAATGTTAGGGAGGCTTTGCAAAAGTGCCCTGTCCGCTGCCCTGTCCGCTCGTCCGCAACAGCTAGGGTACCCATAGCGAGCGGGCTTTTCACTAATATCCCGCCACTTTTCAGGCCACCAGACCGACAGCTTGTCAGCGCCAGCCGTGCGATAGCTGCCGGATTGCTTAAGTTTTGTGCAATTCGGCAGGGCTGGACGCGTTTGTTCCCGGACAGCCTTGCCCTGTCCGCTAGTCCGCAACAGTTAGGGTGCCCATAGAGAGGGGATTTTTCACTAAAAGCCCCCCACTTTTCAGGCCACCAGACCGACAGCTTGTCAGCGGCAGCCGCGCGATAGCTGCCGGATTGCTTAAATTTTGTGCAATTCGGTAGGGCTGGACGCGTTTGTTCCCGGACAGCCTTCCGTTGCCTGTGCTGCTTCCAACGGCTGCGGTGCACTACCTGCGCAAATAGACGCCTGCCAGCAAGCCATCCCAAGCCTGGAACAGATATGCCCCCTTGGGTATCTGCTGGTAGGGATCCATCCCTTGCCAGGCTTCGAGTGGCGTACGCCCGTTCAAATGCTGATGGGGCCGTATCGTGTTATACCAGAACGTAAACTCGGCCATGGCTTGCTGCAGTCCCACCAGATCGGCAACCCTAAGCTGATTCAGCTTGCCTTTCAAAGTACCGAATAGCCTTTCGATTCTACCGTTCTGCCAAGGCATGCCGGGTTGGCTAAACTGTTGTCGGATGCCGAGCTGCTTCAGTACAAAGCAAAATAACCAGGAACGGAAAACCGCCTCATTGTCGGTTCTGATGACCCTGGGTGGGCCGAAGGTCTCCACCACACTGATCAGCACCTTCAATAGTGTGACAGTGCGCTTGTCCGCAACCGGTGCCAAGTGCATCGCCAGTCGGCTACCGTGATCGATGATGCCAAGCAGGGTGTGGCGATTGCCATCTTGATCCCCTTTGCCCGTCAAATCCAATCCCCAGACCTGATTGCATCGCATGAGTTTCGGTGTCTCACGCTTCCAGCGCAGCCGTAGATCAGCGATAGCATAATGGTGTCGCTTGATCGTCTCGGCCACCCAGGTCTTGCCAACAGTCATGCCACGCCTGGCCCCATGTAGGCGATTGAAGCTGTCCGCAACCTTGTGGCAGCTTAAATCCGTTAGTGCTTTCAGCCGAATCACTTCCTGTACTACCCAGTCTGGTTTGCGCCGACTGTGGCCGGTCGGGCGCGTAGCCCTCACACGCCTATAGTTGACGCGCCTGAGACCTGGAAAGCAGAAACGCATGAGGCGGTGCCAACAGGCTACCAACCAGTGCCAAAGCTGGGAAAGGCTAAACATCGGTAAATGGGGAGCATCTTACCAGCGAGTGGTGGACGGATATGCGGCGGGCATTCGGACCTTAAGCGAGCTCAGTAGAGTCGAAGGCGCAGATTCTCACCCCCAGATTAGTGCTCACCGGATCAGTCTGCGCCAACGGGGGGATTCCGTGAACAGCTAGCGCCAGTGCTGGAATAGCTCTCCAATGGGGACTTCCAGAGTTTCAGCAAGCCTGCAGATGTTGAGCAGCGCAATGTTGCGCTGGCCACGCTCAACGCCACCCAAGTAACTCCTCGCGATGCCTGATTCCAAGGATAGCTTTTCCTGCGACCATCCCTTGACTTTCCTCAGCTCGCTCAACCTCCGTCCGAACGTAACCCTTGGGTCTTCCTGCATTTCTCGTCCCCAAAGGGAAAAGATGCTAGGCAGTGGGCCACTATGAGACGACGCCCTATGAGTGACAATAGAGCAAAACCACGGCAAAATTGTCACTTATAGAGTCCAGCCGGCTACCGATGACATATAGCCGGCCAATCAATAACCGCACCAGAGGAAGGCCATGGGACAAGGAGAGAAACTTCAACACGAGGTGGATTCGGCCGCACGCATCTTCTTGGATCACGCACAGCGTGGTCTGACTGAGATGGCCAGCGCCGATCTCGATCCGCTATTGGCATTGCAAGCAGCGGTGCAAATGACGATGCGCCTCTACGCCGATCGAATCGGCAACGATGCCGTAGCGATCCAGCAGATTCGTCGTTTCGTGGATGCCTGGGAGGAAGACATCACTGAGCTACCGGTCACGTTCTATTTCCATACCGCTCCGGAGATACGATGACGCAAAGCAAAGTGGCTGTTCTGGCAAATCGCGTGGTCTTGGCAATGATGAGCGCGCTACTCACAACCAGCGCCCTGGCCGCCAAAGAGACCGACATCCTCAAGAGCCTGCGGGCGCAACTCGTCGATAAACCTTCGGCTGTCCGCGCCTCACCCATCTCAGGCGTGTATGCGGTGTACTTTCCTGGCACCGAGCACATCACACCACGTGCCTACGTTGATGAGCGTCTGACCGTGCTGGGCAACTCGGAAACCGGATATACCTACCTGTCCGGTCCCAAGCGCGGTCAGGACCTATCGCAGGACGAGCAACGGCAGCTCTATCGACAATGGCTCGGTAGTCTGTCGAAGGATCAGTTCCCGACCTACACCTTCGGTACCGGCAAGCGACAAGTGCTGCTTTTCACTGCCTTCGACTGCCCCAGCTGCCGCAAACTGGAAGATGCGCTTCAAAAGCGGGCCAAGCAGCTGGATGCTACGGTC
Source organism: Chitinimonas prasina (assembly GCF_030160395.1). Taxonomy (GTDB): domain Bacteria; phylum Pseudomonadota; class Gammaproteobacteria; order Burkholderiales; family Chitinimonadaceae; genus Chitinimonas; species Chitinimonas prasina. The sequence continues at coordinate 1,132,184 of NZ_BSOG01000002.1, read as the reverse complement.
TACATCGTGCCGACCTCGTTGCGGTTCGATCACAACCCGGATGCGCAGTCCAAGCTCAAGGGCGTGCTCTGCGCCGACGACAAAGCGGCCAGCTGGAAATCGCTGATCCTGAGCGGCCAAGCCTCTCCTGTCTCGTGTAATGCGGACCCCTTTGCCTTTGCTCGTCTGGCCTTAGCCTTCCCGGCATCGGTGCCCAACTCTGTACCCACAGCGATCACATTGGACGATGGCAAGGTCTACAGGCTGGTGCTTGATCAATTCGAGGCCATCTTCGGCGTGAAGCCGTAAGACCATGGGTGCCTTTCTGCTTGGCCTGGCGTACGTCTTCGCGATGTCTGGCCTGTATGTATTGACCGACCGTGTAGCGCCCCGCATCGACTACAACGCCGCATCACCAGGTAGCAAAGTCCTGCTGCTCCTCTTCGCTGGATATGCAGGGCTGCATGGATGGTTGATTCCGCAGTTGATTCTGTATGACGCACTGGGTTGGAAGTGGACCGGGGGATGGTTGTGGCCTCTCGCCCAAGGATTTGGCGCCTTGGCTTGCTTCGCGGTGGTATTCCGAGGCGGGATTGTGGGGGTCGTCCTGTCTATCGTTGCGTTCTGCGCACTCATCTTAGCCCTGTATCTGACGACGGTGTATCTGCCCGGCGTACTCTCTGGGTGATGAGAGTCCGTGTTTTCAGCGATTTGCACCTGGAGTTCTGCGTTTTCGACCCAGCTCTGTTTGGGTCCAATCGGTGGCGGCTGCACCACGCGCAGATGACCGGGCCGCTTACGTCGACGCCTTAGCCGCAGGGATAAGCCTGCTTCCTTGTAAACCCATTCGACCCGTTTGTGGCTAATTCGCCAGCCTTCACGCTGTAGCAGTACATGCAGCCTAGGCGACCCTCAGGGAAGTAGGGCGGTGCTGGATCGGTGTGCGGTCATAGTGCACTTTAGGGGGCGTACGTCATCGGTGAAATGTGGTTCGTCATGCAAGATTTTCACCTTTTGCCGTGAAATTTCAGATACATCATCTTATGGCTTAAATCGATCCTATCAATTGGTTGAGCGGTCGATTGTAAGTCATTGATCTTTCATGGAGGTGATTTTCAATATTTGCCTCTATGCACATTTGGTGTACGTAGTGGCATAAGTTGAAATTTCGCCCCCATAAAGTGAAATTTCACTAGCCCCAAAAGCTGAAATTTTTGCGCCGTTGGCAATCAATGGCCAAGCAATAGCCCCGCTTTAGCGGGGCTTTGTGTTTCTGCTGAGCCTTTCTACCCAACTGGCGGCACCGCAAATGGTGCGCACAGCACCTATCTTTCCGGTGTTTGATGGGACTCAATCTACAGCTGCGTTTTGCAACAAAGCGAACAAGTTGTTGACGGGTTGCTCATCCACTAAAGCGGCTGAGGGCGATCGGAAAATTCACCTACAGCCGGTTACGATCAGGCAGTGAGGTCGCTCACCAAAGCATTTATCTGGCCAATGGCGTCCAGGAATGCCAGCGATTGGATATGAGCTGATATCGGTTGCAGGCGTTCCAACACGGTTGGGCTGACTTCGCGTGTTAGGTTGTCCATCATTTCAATCGCCTTCATGTTCCCACCCTCCAGTAAAGGAACGATCTCGGTGAGACGATTCACGGTCGCCGATATCGTCAGCGCTTCATGCAGCGGTATGGTCTCCTGGGGTTCTATGCCAACAACCTCTGCGAACTTCGCTGTCAATGCGCTGTGGTTTTGCTCCAGCAGTTGGCGCAATTTTGATACTTGATCCGTGGTCAGGTGCTCAAAATTGCTGTCTCCGCGCTGTTTGACGCCACGCTCCAGTTGGGCTGCATATTCCCCTAGTTCATTTGCGCCGACAGTCATTGCCAGCCCTTTGAGGGTATGCAAGGGAACTATCAAGGACTTCGCGCTGATCGCTCGTTCGCACTGGGCTAGCTGTTGGTTCGCTTCACTCTTGAATGAGGCCAGCGTCGCGTTCAGCAGCAACTTATTTCCGCCGAATCGTCGCAGTGCCGAGGTAATGGCCTGGTGGTAGCCGTCACCCTCGGGTGAAGAGGGGGAGCCTGGGGGGGGGCTTTCCTGCCCCACCAACCGAACGATGTTCGATACCAACTCGTCAATGTCGAAGGGCTTACCAATGTGGCCGTCCATTCCGGCAGCGAGACACGCCTCTCGATCATCGCCGGATGCGTTTGCAGTCATCGCAAGGATCGGCAATTCGGTGTTGGAGATCTTTTGCCGAATCCGACGCGTCGCCTCTAGGCCGTCAATATCCGGCATTTGTATATCCATCAGCACAACGTCAAATTGTTGAGCGGATTCACTTGCCAGTTGAACACCGGGAAGCCCTGCTTCGGCCATTGTCACTCTCGCGCCTTCGGCACTCAACAGTTCAAGCGCTACCTGTCGGTTCAGTGCATTGTCCTCGACCACAAGTATCCGGATACGCTCCAGTCGGCGGGGGTGTTCCGGTACGGGACTTTGCGGCCTTGCGGGCGCGTTACCCGACAGGATTCTGGCCAACACATCTGTGAGTTGATTTGGCGTAAGGGGTTTCGTAAGAAAGTCGGCAAACGGTGCATTCATCGTTGCCTGGGACTCTAGGAGGGCTTCCCGGCCGTATGCCGTGACCATCACAATGACTGGTGGCTTGTCAGCATTCGGGAGGTCACGCATCACCGATGCTGTCGTGAGTCCATCCATGCCGGGCATGTGCCAGTCCATCAGCACGACATCATATTTTTTTCCAGCAAGGCGAGCTTGATTGGCCATCTCAAGCGCCTCGGTGCCGCTCGCCGCTTGGTCTGCATGCCAACCAAGGTGCTCACAGAAACCGGATACCACCTCACGCGCCGTCGGGTTGTCATCAACGACCAACAATCGCAGGGAACGAGGAAGATCTGGAACTAATGTGACCAAAGGGGGCGTGTCGCTGACTGGCAGGCATAGCTCAAACGAAAACTCACTCCCCCGGCCTGGTTCGCTACTTACTGCAATATCACTGCCCATGATTTGGACCAGACGCCGACTAATTGCAAGACCGAGCCCGGTTCCTCCGAAGCGTCGTGTCGTTGACGCTTCTGCTTGGCTAAAGCCATCAAAAATCTTTTCCAGTTGTTCCGCAGCGATACCGATTCCTGTGTCTCGAACTGCTATCCGAAGGTTGACATGGTGATCGGCCCGGCTTTGCTGCATGAAGGAGATGACAACCTCACCTTGCTGAGTAAATTTGATCGCGTTGCCGGACAAATTGATCAGAATTTGTTGTAGTCGGAGTCGATCAGCCACCAAGGTCCTCGGCAAGGCAGGGTCAACCTCAAACAGGAGTTCAACGTCCTTACCGCCAAGATTGCCGGAGAGCACGACTGCTAAATCTCGTAGTAGCTGCTCCACATCGAACGGATGAGGGTCGAGCTCTAACTTACCGGCCTCGACCTTTGAAAAGTCGAGGATGTCATTCAGGATGCCCAGCAGGGATTTAGCCGCTGTATCTGCCTTGGCAACGTAGTCTTGCTGACGCGCATCGAGTGCGGTTCGCTGAACCAGTTGCAGCATGCCAAGGACCGCGTTCATCGGCGTACGAATCTCGTGACTCATATTCGCCAGGAACGATGACTTTGCTGTGCTTGCAAAGTCAGCTTGCTCTTTTGCACGCCGCAAGCTGCTCTCAAGTTGCAGCTGGTCCGTGATATCGCGATTTATGCCAGTTACTCGGATCGGATTCCTTGCTTGATCCCTTTCAACCTGCGCACCAGCCTGGATGTAGCGAACGCTTCCATCGCGTCGCACAACACGGAAGGTGGGATCAAACGTAGCCTTACCCTCCAGTGCGGCCATGAGTCTCGCAGCAGCGGCGTCGACGTCGTCAGGGTGCACTCGCTCACGCCAGTTCTCATAACTCAGGCCCCCGGCTTTGAGTTCCATAGGCTGATCGTAGAACTGGTACATGCGGTCATTCCATATCAGCGTATTTGACGCGATATCCCAGGTCCAGATACCCATCTCAGCCACCTCTATGGCCAACTCAAGCTGATCTCTAGCGGCAGAAATTGCCCGCTGATCGGCTTTGACTCTGGTGATGTCGGTTGCGATACCCAGGTAGCCGGTTACCTTCCCTCCGCCGTCCTTCATGGGGGTAACGGTTAGCGAAACGGGAACGCGTCCCCCGTCTTTTCGCACATACGTCCACTCCCGAATTTCAGCGCCCTCTATCTCAGGGATCGCCACAAGCACCTTGAAGCCCACAATCTGCGAGCCGAGCGCCGCCGATAGTTGCCGCCCGCGTTCCTCTACTTCTTCCTGGTCGTGAAAAATCGCTGGGGTTTGTTTATCACACAGTTCATAAGCCCGATATCCCAGCAATCGTTCGGCGCCCGAATTAAACACCTGAATTACACCATCCACATCGGTCGCAATAATCGCGACCTCAGAGGCAGCTTGGAGTATGTTGCGAATCAACGAGTTCAAGCGCTCCAATTCCGCCTCAGCGGTCTTGCGTTCGGTAATATCCTGAAAGGCGCCAACCAGTCTGGCGGGCTGACCATTGCGATCCAACTCCACTTCGCCAACTACGCGAGCCCAAATGAACCGGCCAAAAGCGGAAACCATGGGCAGTTCCAAGTCCCAGGGTTGATGCGTTTCAATCGCAGTAGAAATGGCCTCTTGAATACGTGAACGCGCACTCGGCTCATAATAACTGAGTGCCTCTTCCATTGTTGGTACATGCCCTGGTGGCAAATCGTGGATACGACAGGTTTGATCTGACCACATAACCTGATTGTGTTTCAAATCCACAGCCCAAGCGCCAATGCCAGCTATTTGGCCAGTACGTTCAAGGAAGTCCTTTCCTTCTTCCGCAGCCTGCTCCGACGCCTTAATGTCGCTAATGTCTAAATGCGTACCATAAATCCATTCGGGGGAGCCGTTGTCGGCGTAAGTCGAAATTCTCCCTTTCGCCAACATCCAGATCCACTGGCCATCATTATGGCGCATTCTTAGTTCTTGGCTATAAGTTGCATTGATGCCTTTGATATGTCTTTCTAATAGATCCTGATATGCCGCAATGTCATCGGGATGAATGAGTGCCTCCCAGTCGGCCCTGGAGTATTCCGAACGTGAATGGCCCAATACTTCAAACCAGCGGTCGTTTAATCGGATTTGGCTGGTCGCAACATTCAATTCCCAAGTCCCGACTCCTGTGCCGTCGATGATCGAAGCGAGGCGGGATTTTTCGGAATCAATGAGGGCGGCGAGTTTCTTTTCCTCGGTTACGTCAATGACGACGGCCAAAGTACGAATGCGTTGGTCGTTCGAGTCCAACTCCCAAATGCCGGAAAGTCGAACGTCAATGACACTTCCATTTCTGCAAAGCATTTGGTACTCGGCATTTTCGACATATCCGTCTCTATTGAACTGTGGCAATACCACTTCAAGGGCATGTTTTTGTGACGCTGGTGTGAGGAACTCGATGGATTTTCGACCTAGGACTTCTTCTCGACGGTATCCCAACTTGGCAAGCCAGGTGTCGCTTACGCTCACGAGGCGTCCGTCTGTATCCAGCGAGTGCATCATTACGGGTGTTTTACTATACAGTCCGCGGAAAGTTTTCTCGCTCTCGTTGAGTCGTAGATTGACGTTGTCAATTTTTTCAAAAGCCGCTGCGGTGATGAGCGGCGGGAGCATGGTAATGATGAAGGGTAGGTAAAACAGCAGGTTGGCGAAGTGGCTCGCGCTTGGGGGGGGGTAGAAATACCCTAGCGCGATTAATGATGCTAAACTCAATGTCATCAACGGCAGTGCTATTGAAATGGCACTGATTCGTCCAATGACTGCAACGCCGATAAGCGAAGCAGATATGTAAACTAATGGATAGGGGAGTGATAGCGGTGCATATAGAGAAGCCGCAATGACGAGAAGATAGCAAATCAGACTTGTCGTGCTGAGTAATTGGCTTTTCAGCGCAGACCACTCTCGACTAAGCAGGAGAATGCCCAAGGGTAAAACAGACAAGCTGCCGATTAGGCTCCCAATCGACCAGGCCATCCAAACCTGTTCGAATTGTCCGAGGTCGTAAGCGACCAGTGCCATTGCGCCTAGTGTGCCGCCTATCGTTGAAGGAATCAGTCCAACAATGGCCAGGGTTTTAAGTAGTTCTGTAGGGTCGGTTAGGCATGTTTGTAGAACAACATAACGCTTAAGCAAGTAGGCACCGACCGCGATCTCAAATAGGTTTCCTGGTACAAATGCAAGCGAAAACCAGAAAGGGTCTCCGAAGCTGGCATTGGCAAGCACCATGGCGGTGCCGATCGCGGCAAGCTGACTTGGCCAAGCTTTAATTGGCTGACGCTGCAACGCAACAACCATTGCAGCGTTGGCTAACCAAATTGTTGCAATACTCCCGGGTTGTCGTGATAAAAATATTCCGACGATTGCAAGCAGGAAGTAGATGATCGCGCTGGAAAAAATATATCTGAGGTTGATTATTCGCATGTGCTTGGTCCGTTTGCCTTAAAGGGGCGTACAGTTCTCACCTCACTCACTTTTAGATAATTTCCGCCTGATGGCAAAAGCCGCGAGCAGTAGAATACTCGCACCAAGTGCCCCCAGTGCAATATTCTCAATGGCTACTCGCACGCTATCCTTTGCAGTGGTTTCGGAAGCATCTATCCACTTACTTAACGTTGTGGTGCGATCTTGATTGCTGAAGTTTCGAATGCCTTTTTCGAGCGCTATCCCGATGTCGGGCCGCTGCTTACTGTAACCAAAGCTCAGAGCATATTCGAACCCTATCGGGCTTTGCACCATTAGGCCATTTGCCTTCTTTTCTCTAATCACGAATGACGCACTGGCAATGTCGGCGACTACCCCTGCGACGCGCCCTGCCAGCAGCGCTTCGATGCCCGCACCGTCGTCAGGAACGGCAATCCACTGAATCTTGGGGTGGCGATTCCGTACAAATCCCTCAACGGCATAGCCTTTCCCTACTGCGATGGTTTGCCCCTCGAGGTCACTGAGCGTTGTCCCTCTTTTTTTGTCAGCACGTGTCAGCAATACCGCAGGAACAGAAACATAGGGGGAAGAAAAGTCGAGGAAACTGGCGCGTTCTGGCGTAGGACGTAGCGATGATATGAGATCGACCTCGCCCTTTTTCGCCATGTCGAGTATTTCAGATAGGCTACGTGCCGGTAAGGTTTCGATTTTTAGTCCCGCTGACATACTAATTGCGTTGAGGATGTCAATGGACAGTCCCCGAACTTCGTTCTTCTCATCGACATAGACGAATGGGCCATAATCCTTCTCAGGAGCAAATCGAACGGGAATGGTTGCCTGCCCATCCGCGCCATGGACGCTGGCAATAAGCAGCAGAAAAAATACTACATGTACTCGACGATTGAACCAGCCCAAGTATCCCGTGCTTTGCATTGCTTACCCCTACTAGTGACGGTAATTTCTCGTAAGACTGAACAGCATTCGTTACTTCATGGGCCAGGTGGCTTAGCCGACTTTCCTGGTGTCGCTAAGCTACGAATATCAGTTCACTGATCTCGTCAAAGGGCGCTGGTTTGGAATATAGGTAGCCTTGCATGATTCGACACCCTTTATTTCGTAGTGCCGCGGCTTGTTCCTGCACTTCCACCCCCTCGGCAACCAGCTCAAGCCCCAAGTTCTGTGCCAAATGCACGATGGCGGTAATGATGGCGGCATCGCTGGGGTCTGTTAGCATGTCTCGCACAAACCCTTGGTCTATTTTCAGCACATCGATCGGAAACCGTTTGAGGTAAGCCAAGCTGGAGTAGCCAGTGCCAAAATCATCGATCGCTATTCCTAGCCCAAGCTCTTTCAGGCGTAGCAAGGTGTCTCTGGCCTGGACGTGATTTCGAGCCAGGACGCCTTCTGTGATCTCCAGTTCGACCAAATCGGGTCGGACGCCGGTTTGATGCAGTATCTGGCTAACCTTGTCGACAAAGTTGGCCATTTCAAATTGCACGGCAGAAACGTTGATGCTGATCACGATGTTTGCACCCCGCTCGTGCCAGCGCCTGGCGTCTTCGCACGCTCTGCGCATCACGAGCTCACCCAGCGGCACAATCAGACCAGTTTCCTCTGCCACAGGAATAAACTTGGCCGGCGAGACTAGCTCATCAGCTGAGTTTTTCCATCGCACCAGTGCTTCGACGCCGACGACCTGCGCGCAGTCAACATCTACCTTGGCTTGGTAGTAAACCAAGTACTGGCCCTGATCAATTGCCTCTCGCATATGGCGCTCCAGCATGTGCCTGGCGATCAGCTGCTCTTCAATATCGGTCGAGAAAAATTCGTAGCGGTTCTTCCCACCTTGTTTCGCCCTATACATGGCGGCATCTGCGTGCCGGTAGAGAACATCCTGATCTTCACTATCGTCCGGGAATAGACTGATACCCACGCTGACCGACAAGTCAAAGCGTTGGCCGTCCACCCAGAAGGGCTCCATCATTGCGGACAGAATCTTGCTAGCCACTTCGGTGGCTTCGGCGATACCGTCTAGGTCCGGTAGCAGTATCGTGAATTCATCTCCACCTTGCCGACTCACGGTGTCTGAAGGCCTCACTCTTGAGGTCAGGCGCTGGGCCGCCAGCCGAAGTATGTTGTCACCAACAATATGGCTGAACGTGTCGTTTACCGATTTGAAGTTGTCTATGTCGAGCAAGATCATGCCGACGTGCTTACCACTGCGCTTGGCTACCTGCATGGCTTGCTCTGCCCTATCGTGCCAAAGCATTCGATTCGGAAGATTGGTCAGTGCGTCGTAGTTCGCAAGATGCGTCATCTTGATCAGCATGGCCCGGGCCTCACTGACGTCGTGGAACACTACGATCGCACCGGTGATTTCCCCTTGATGATCGCGAATCGGCGCGGCCGAGTCTTCTACCTGAAATAGTCGGCCATCCCTGCGGCGCAGCGAGGTATTCATGGCCATACCGACAACCCGTTTTTCCCTGAACGCATGGCGAATCGGGTTGGTCGTTTCGTGGCCAGAAATGGAATCAAACAATGGCATCACAGTTTCGATGGGCTGGCCGACGGCCTCGTCAGTGAGCCAACCCGTCATGTCTTCTGCAATTGGATTCAGGAACGTGACATTGCCATGCGCATCCGTTGCCAGCACGGCGTCGCCGATTGAACTCAGGGTAACCCGGATACGCTCCTTCTCGTCATACAAGGAAATTTCAGCAGTTTTGCGCTCTGTGATGTCAGTAATAAGCAGTAGCACGCCACAAATTCTGTCTTCGACGACCCTGCAAACCATAGACGCTTGCCCGTACAGCAAATCCCCGCTGTCTCGATAGAAGGTGAGATCAAAAGTAGGGTTCTCTCCCCGTAGAACTGCTTCAATGTGTACGTCGATGGAGAAGAAATTGAGCGGGCCGAGCACGTCCCTCATGTGCATGCCGGACATCGCTCTTGCGGGGACGCCAAACCACCTACCGTGCAAGTCGTTGGTAAATTCGTTCTTGAGGTCGATGTCCCAATATGAGATGAAGGCAGGCAAGTGCTCGATCATGTCTGACAAATCTTGCCTTGCCAGTGCGAGCTCCCGGGTTTTGAGTTGCAATTCCAGATGTGTTTTAACGCGCGCCCGAGCGGTTGCAGCGTTAATCGGCTTCTGCAAGAAGTCCACGCCGCCTAGCGCAAGTGCCTGAAGCTCGTAACCCGTCTCGTCATGGGAAGTAACGAAAATGACCGCTATGTCGCTTAGATGGGGAGCTGCCTTGATGGCACGACAGACTTCGTACCCATTGATGCCGGGCATTTCGATATCGAGCAAGACGATGTTCGGATGATGTTCGCTCACCATCTGCAAGGCTGAGCTGCCATCGGTCGCAAAGAGCACTGTTCCTAGATCCCTAACAGCGTCATGCATGATCCGAACATTGGCGATGGCGTCATCGACTATCAGGATTACAGGCGTGCTTGCCAACTTGTCGCGATACACGGTTTCCACCTCCAGCTTGCACCAACCTCTATTGCGACCTCTATTGGGGTTGGTGAGAAGCTTAGATTTTTATTAGGAGTCAACACCTTTACGATTTATAGCACTCGGATTTGCAGACGTTTTTTGGCCAACCCAAGTGTTGTTGTCGAGTGCCCTGAGTGCTTTGGGCGGCGCCTAGGCTTGCACAGGCGGGACAGGTGGGTTCAAGGCACGTCTCCAAAGCGACGCCCACCCGGATGTGGTAGGCCACCGAACACTTTGCGTCCTACTGAGTCGGCCCTAACCCTGAAGTTGACAAGACAGCCAACAAGCTGCGCTTGTTGGTGCGCCTCCGTGCTATGCCGCTCTGGCGGTCCCTCACTGCCACTTTAGGCCTGACCGGGGCACCAATGGGCAGCGTGTATCTGCCTCATCTAGTACATCGAGTATTGCGCTGACCTACCCCTATTCGGTCTATCACTCATTAATCAGCAATCTGAGCAGTTGGTGGGTTGCCTTCAGCCAGATCCACGACTTACCGCAATGGCAGCTTCAACGGCAATGTCCGATGGCTGAAGTGCTCGGGCTGCAAGGCCCTGCCGTCTTCATGCTGGAAGCCCTGATGCCGGTAGAAGCCCTGTGCTTCGGCGCCTTCGGCGCCCAGGGTGATGGCGCGGGAATTGTTGACGCGGGCGAGTTCGCGGGCGTGGCCTATCATGGCCGTGCCAACGCCAGGAGTACGCTGGGGGTTCCTGATGTTTCTGGGATGGGTGCCCAGAAAGCCGATGGCGGTGTTCTCGGTCTGCCGGCCGGCCCAATCCAGGTTGGTACTTTGCATCAGCCCCTGTACCCGCCCACGCTTGCTGACCACGCTGAAGTCGGCGGGGAAGTTGTTCTGGGCTGCCGTGGCGATGGTGTCGAACACGCGGCTGGATTCCTCCAGCCGACGGGCGGTTTGTAAATGGCCCATGACGGCGGCGCCGTGGGTAGGCCGTGACCAGGTGGGTTGCATGATGTCGGCCAGCCATGCGCGCTGGGCGGCGTTGAGCGATTTGCTCTTGCCCAGTTGCGCTTCGCGGGCCATGGAGGTGGCTGCGCGGTCAATCAGGCCGGTTGCCTCTGGCGTATTGTGGAGCGTGACCGATGTCAGCCTTTGGCCGCTGCGGTTGACTAGCGAGGTGCGATGGGCGGCATTGGCCTGATCGGCTGCGAATGCGCCCAGTTGCTGGCTGGCACTGCCGATGCGGCTGTTGGTGCGCTTGAAGTCGGCCAGTTGCACCCGTGTAGTGATACGGTCCTGGTTTACGCTTTGTACCGTACTGGCAATGCCACGATTTCTCGCGCCCATTGATCTGCCTCCAGTGGTTTACCGTCTCTTTTTCTGGTTTGTTGCCTACCACGGCTGATGCTACAGCTAGCGGGCCTGTATGCCTGGATTGCCTGCGGCCGCGGACAGCCTGGGTACTATAGGTCAGCTTGGGGCTGGCTGCGCTGCAGGCGATGGGTGGCCGGCAGCGCCTCTTGTCTAGCTGCAGGCTGGTTTACTCTTCGAGCAGGCTGCGTAGCATCCAGGCGGTTTTTTCGTGCACGTCGAGGCGCTGGGTCAGTACATCGGCGGTAGGCTGGTCGTTGGCCTCGTTGACGATGTCGAACAGGTTGCGGGCGGTGCGGGCAGCGGCCTCCTGGGCGGATACCAGATGGCGAATCATGTCGGTGGCCTTGGGTACGCCTTCCACTTCTTTGATCGAGGCGAGTTTGACGAATTCCTTGTAGGTGCCCGGTGCCGGAAAACCGAGGGCGCGGATGCGCTCGGCGATGATGTCCAGCGCGTTCCATTGTTCGGTGTACTGCGCCATGAACATATTGTGCAGGCTGTTGAACTGGGGGCCTGTCACGTTCCAGTGGAAGTTGTGTGTCATCAGGTACAAGGTGTAGCTGTCGGCCAATAGTCCGGAAAGACCTGCGGCAATCTTTTTGCGATTTGCTTCCGAGATACCGATATCCATGGCCATGGGTTTGGCTTTCTTTTCCTTCATGATGCTCTTTCCTTGCTGGGTGTAGGGGATGACTGTGTTAGGGGCGAGAAAGGTATGAGCGGGCGGCCGGCGCGGGCTAGCCTAAGCTAGCCCGCGGTGCTTGTTGTGACTGTTGAGAAGGCAAGCAGGTTCAGCTTACCCGTACCACGATGCTCCCGGTGTTGTCGGCCAGGCCGGCGCCATAGACATGGTTCAGGTCGTCGTTGATGCAGAGATACAGCCGTCCGGTTTGCCCCGTGGGTGTGGCGGTCGGGCCGTCACCAACCAGAAACACGCCGTTGCTGCCTACCCGTGCGACCAAGGCGCCCATATTGACGCCTGTGAGGGGGTAGGCGGGCTGGGTGACGGTCAGGCCGGGGCAGCCGTTGGCATCGTACTGCTGGCCTGCATTGGTCTGTGGGTCGGCTGTCCAGGTTCCCGACAGGTACTGGATGGTTTTGCCGCTGGTGGCTACATCCACGCCGGTGTCGTACCAGTCCTGGTTAGCCTGCAGTTGTACGATGCCCAGGGCAGGGGAGTCGTTGACGATGACCTCCAACAGCACAGGCTGTAGGCCGCTGGGGCTGGGTGGCGGTGGGTTGAAGCCGATCAGTACGCCGGATTCGAAGCGGTCGGTAAAGGCGAAATTGTAGGCACTGGTGCCACCGGCTACGTTGTAGAGCTCCCAGGCCCAGGTGTTCCAGAAATTGCTGACTGCTTGCCCGTTCCACTGCTGGCCTGCCCAGGCTGCAGCGCCCCATACGCCTTCGGTGTAGGGGTTGTTGCCGACGATGAACCAGTCGTCAGGCGAGTTACCTACTGTCTTGCCGTTTGACCAAGGTGCGGGCGAGCCGACCAGCCCGGCGTTGAGCGCAGCCAGCAGATCGGCAACGGCCCAGCCGAATACATCGTTCTGCAACGATAGGATATTGCCGTTCAGGCCGGCGTTTGCGCCGGTCAAGCCGGAGATGACATAGCCGGCATTGGCACCGTAGATGCCGGCGGGCTGCGATAGCGTAGTCCACTCGGTATTGGGCAGGAAACTGGTGATCAGGCCGGCGCTGTTCACCTGCAGGGTGCAGCTGTCGCCGCTGGCGGGGGTGAGCAATACGGTGGCGGGCTGGGTGGTATAGGTGGCGCTGCTCAGCATAAAGGCATTACGCAGCAGGGGCGCGCCCGCCAGGGTGACGGTAAACGATTGATTGTTGCCCAGCCCGGTGGCGGCACTGGGGATGACCCACTGTGTTCCTTGCGCCATGGGGGAGGAGGTGCCCACGTCGTTGATCTTGATGGTATCCAGGCCGCCACTGCTGTTGGTGGTGATGGTCAGCACAGCGCCGCAGCTGGCTTGCTGGGTGTAGGTGGCGCTGACGGTACAGGTGAGCCCGGTGGTGCCGGTCAGGGTGAGCCAGTCGCCACTACCGCCTTGGTAGAGATCGTCGAACTGGCCGCTGAGCGGTTGGCTGTTCACGCTGTAGATCAGCTGCATCTGCGCCTGCCCTGAGGTGGGTGTCAGGGCTGCGCCGGTGCTGTCCTGTGCGGTGATATTGACGGGGCTGTAGGTGAAGCTGGGCGCGGTGGGGGTGCTGCCTTGCAGGCTGAGCCAGCCTTGCGCCAAGGCATCGTTGGCCGGGGCGATGGTGGGGTTGGCGCGTAGGGCATAGGTGTCGCTGACCACGGCCCAGGGCAGGGTGATTTCGAAGGGGCTGTCCAACAGGCTGGTGGTGCCACGCAGCACCAGCTGGCTGGTGGGGGTGATCTGGGTGATATTGCCGCTGGGATAGGTATAGCTGGCGGTTTGTACGGCGCTAAAGTCGATGGCAAGCGAGAAGGTCTGGGCTTGCAGTTGCACCTGGGTGGGGTTGCTGCCCACCCCGGCGAAGCTGCCATTCAGCGTGAACAGGCTGGCGTTGCTCCCCTGAGCTTGCTGCAGGTAGCGCAGGTAACCATCGAGGAACGAATAAGGGAAGGGGTTTTGGGTGGGGTCGCTATAGTAGCTGCCGGCGGCTGCCATGGTGGGCGCTGCCACGCGGCGTGCCGAGGTGTTGCCATCCGTGGCGGGGAAGCTGGTGCTGGGATACTGGTTGGACGGTGTATCGCCGCCGGTGGGGATCAGCAAGCTTTGCCAGATGGCGCTGCCATTGCCGCCATTGAGGCTGCTACCCGAGCCACTGCAACTGAGTGCACCGGGTGTGCCGGTAAAATCGTAGCTCCAGACTTTGAGTGTGATGGGAAAGCTGAACCAGTCCACATCGGTGATATCGGCCAGATTGCCGGCGATGGTGGTGCTGCCGACCTGCGCGCCGATATAGGGTTCGAAGATGTCGTAGACCATGTCATAGGCGAGGTCGGTTGGGGCGGCGGGGGTAGGCTCGCCGCTGGCACTCAACTGCAGGTTGCCGTTGCTAAGGTAGACCCGGCCACCTGTGTATTGGCTCAGATACAGATTGGCGTAGGTAGTCTGGCCTCTGGAGGCCGCCTGGGTGGTGGCCCAGTTGCTGAAGGCCTGTGCCAGGCCGGTATTGCCTACGGCATTGGTGGGCAGCAATCCGGTGATGGGGCTGGCGGCGCTGCTGAGTGGGTAGCTTTGCCCCAGGCTGAGGGTGTTGCTGCTGTCGCTGCTGTAGCCGTAGTACTGGTTGGCCCCAAGTTGCACGCCGTTGCCGCCCGGCAGGGTCAGGTAGAAGCTGTCGAGAAAGGCTTGGTAGCTGGTGAATGCCTGCCCGCCATAGGTGAAGACGATGGGTATGTAGCCATTGGGGTTGGCGGCGTTCGATTGGGTTGTGTCGGCCTGGGTGCCGGGGGCAGCCTGATTCATGGGTTTCCTCCTGGGTATGTGGGTGATCAGGTAAGTGATGCAACAGCCCGTCGGTTTTCGAGTGTGTCCGCTTGGGTCGTGCTGCTATCGCCGCATCGCTTCCGCTGATCAGCCTAGCCCACAGCAGGCGCCGCCGCAGAAATGCGCTGGACGGTATGGAGGCCTCCCCCAGTTGGGTGACGTTAATGTGCCACCCCGCGAGTAGTCTTAGCGGCATAACAAAAGGAGGGTGTGTCAGGGGCAGGGCAGGGTGGCAGTGGTTTGCTGCCTGGGCGCTGATTCGGGCTGGCGCAACGCCTTAGTTATCCAACTCGTTCCGCCATAAGCACAGCAATACACCCTCCTTTGCAGAAATCGGGACCGTTGGATCTCAACCCGACGGCGTGTTGCCCACGCTGCACCTACGCAGGTATTGCGTAGCCAGGTGCAGCAGACCGACTTTTACCGCGGCGGCGATCCGGCAGGTTTCTTGCGGACGACGGCGCATGAGATACGCATTGAGGGCCAGCCGCCTGAACTGCGCCTGCCGGCCAAGTGGTGGTCGCTCTGGAAAGAGCCGCCGCCGCGGCCGAACGAGCGGGACCTGGCGTCGGTGTTGGCCACCATAGGGGTGACGCTTGCGACATTGGGCGATCAGGTCAAGGACGAGGTCCTGAGCAAGGCCTTTACCCAGACAGGGCTGCATATCGTGGACAAGGCGGCAGAGAGTGGTGGCCGCCATGGTAATGCGCCACGCTAGTGGCTTGCCCTGGCATGAGATGTAGGCAGTTGTCTTGATGAAACGCTGGCGCGCCAATATGCAGTCAAGGCGCGCCAGTTTTTTTGTCAGCCGGCTTGGCGGGGTTGGAGTGAACTCCCCTGCGGTTTAGCTGTCCTTACTGACTGCCATCAGGTTCATGGTCATCCTTGCGCCCGGCTTGGGCAGATCGGCCACGATGACGACGGTGCGGGCGGGGCGGTGATCTCCCATGACTTCGGCGTAGGCGCGGTTCATTTCGCTGAAGTCTTCCGTATGCTTGAGAAACACGTTGATATGCATGACCTGGCCCAGGTCTGCCCCCACCGTGCCCAGCATATAGGCGAAGGATTCGACGATACGCTTGGCCTGGGAATAGGCATCGGGGCCGGCGAAGTCGCCCGTGGCGGGGTCTATGCCGGCGGTGCCCGATATCTGGATGAATGGGCCTGCCTTGGCAATGTGGCTGTACGGCCCGATGGGTGTCATGACATCGGCGGGGGTGTAGGTTTCAACCTGCATAGGGCTTACCGTTGTTGGGTTGATTAATCTTGCGGCTGACGTGGCAACTTGGGGGCGGCTTCGTCTACCCGGCTGTATTCGCCTTCAAATACGCTGCTGTTGGCACTGTGGTCTGGCCGGTAGCCCGGCTGCTCGAACGGCGTCTGGCCGAACGCCGCAGCACCCATGGGTACGCTGCGGATGCCGGGCCAAGGTAGTATCAGTATCAAGCCGATCACATCGCTGACCGGCCCAGGGAAGATGAACAGCAGGGCGGCGATCAGGGTGCGGCCTACCCAGAATAAACGGCCCAGCGGCAGCTCGCCCTGACGCAGCCCGTCTACCATGGCCCAGGCGGTGGTAAGGCGCCAGCTTTTGAGTATGCCCACGCCGATCAGGGCGCTGGCGAACAGCCAGAAGGCCAGCCACCAGCCTATCTGGCTGGCTAGCCAGATGCTGCTGACGAGCTCCAGCACGGGTAGGCCCAGTAGCAAGAGTCCAAAAATCGGTAAAAGTCTGAGTAACATGGCTGATAAATATTCTGTCTTAGTGGTACTGTGCAACGCCCCCGATGCGGGGTGCGCAAAACAACTGGCCGAGGCGCTGATCACGCGCCAACTGGCCGCCTGTGTGAATCTGCTGGCTCCGGCTACTTCCCTTTACCGCTGGGAAGGGCGACTGGAGACGGCTACTGAGATACCGATGCTGATCAAGACCACCGCTGAAGCCTATCCAGCCCTGGAGGCGACACTGCAGGAGCTGCACCCCTACGATACGCCTGAAATCATCGCACTGCCGGTTGTCGCCGGTTTGCCTGCCTATCTGGGCTGGGTGGCGGCGGAGGTGGTGGCATGAATCGCTTCGTCTCTTTGCTGGCGACAGGGTTCCTGGCGCTGTGGGTAAATGTGGCGGCAAATGCCGAGGTAGACCCGAATGATTTGCTGCCGGTGAACGAGGCTTTCAAGCCCTCGCTGGTAAAAACAGGTGAAAAAACGGCGAATCTGCACTTCGAGATTGCCGATGGCTACTACCTGTATCGCGATCAGCTGAAGTTTACCCTGCTGCCCTCTGGCGAGATCAAGGCGGAAATTCCGCCCGGCAAGAAGAAGCAGGATGACTATTTTGGCGAGGTGGAAACCTACCGGCTTGCGCTGGATATTCCGCTGACCAGCCCGGTGGCGTTCCCGCCTGATGCCAAGCTCAAGCTGGTGTCGCAGGGCTGTGCCGATGTGGGTGTGTGCTACCCGCCCGAAACCACCGAGCTGTCGCTGGCGGGGGCGGTGAGTGGCAGTGCGCCTGCTGTGGGCAGTAAGGCCGTGGCGGCGGTGCTGGGGGCTGCGGCGCCAGCGGCTGCCAGTGCGGCGGTCAGTGGGCCTTTTGCCGGGCTGGATGGCTGGACACTGCTGCTAGCGTTCTATCTGGCTGGCTTGGGCATGGCCGCTACGGTTTGCATGTATCCGCTGATTCCCATCATCTCGTCGCTGATCGTGGGGCAGGGCCATAGCGTGGGCAAGCTACGCGGCTTTGTGTTGGCCATGGCCTATGTGCAGGGTATTGCGGTGGTGTATGCGGCGGTAGGGGCGGTGGCGGCACTGACCGGCTCCTTCCTGGTGGCGGCACTGCAGAATATGTGGGTGATCAGCGCGCTGGCACTGGTGTTCGTGGTGCTGGCCCTGTCCATGTATGGCCTGTTCTCGCTGCAGCTGCCGGCGGCCTTGCAGTCGCGCGTCAACGATGCGTCCAACCGTCTGGGTGGCGGCCATGTGGTGTCGGTGTTCCTGATGGGGGCATTGTCCTCGCTGATCGTGGGGGCTTGCATGGGGCCGCCGCTGGCAGCAGGACTGGGCGTGGTGGGTGCGCGGGCCGATGTGCTGTACGGCATGCTGGCTTTCTATGTGATGGCCATGGGTGTAGGCACACCCTTGCTGTTGGTAGGTGTGTTGGGCGGCCATGTATTGCCTAAGGCCGGTGCCTGGATGGCGGCGGTCAAGAATGTATTTGGCACCCTGATGCTGGCCGTTGCGCTGTGGATAGCCAGCCCGGTACTGCCGGCCTGGGCCTATATGCTGGGCTGGGCCATGTTGGCCATAGGCGCTGGCGTGGCCTTGTCGGCCCTCGATAGCCTGCCGCGCGATGCCAAGCCTGCGCAGCGCCTGGGCAAAGCGGCGGGTGTGCTGCTGCTCCTGGTGGGGGCCGCACAGATTGTGGGATTGCTGGCAGGCAACCGCGATCCGCTGCAACCGCTCAAGGGCTTGGGCGGGGCGCAGGCGGCAACCGAGGCCAAGCTGCCTTTCCGCTACGTCAATAGCAGCGCCGAGCTGGATGCGGCGATTGCCGCAGCAGCAGGCAAGACGGTGATGCTGGATTTCTATGCCGACTGGTGCGTGAGTTGCCGCGAGATGGAGCGCTTTACTTTCAGCGATGCCCAGGTGCAGCAGAAACTTGCTGGCATGGTGTTGCTCAAAGCCGATGTGACGGCCAATACCGAAGACCATAAGGCCCTGCTCAAGCGCTTTGGCCTGTTTGGCCCACCCGGCACGATATTCTTTGGCGCCAAGGGCGAAGAGATAGGGCAGCGCCTGATAGGCTTTGAAGCGGCGGACGCCTTTTTGCAACGTATCGCGAAGCTGAACTGATGAAGAAGATTGCGCTATATGCCCTGGTAGGTGGAGCGGCCTTGGTGTTGGGCCTGGGCACGGCCTGGATGCGCCAAGGCCAGCAGCAGAGCCTGATTGCCGAAGCCAATGCGGCCACATTGCCGGCCCAGGCTGGGGCTGCCGGGCTATGGCAGTCTGGCTTCAATGATCTGCAAGGCAAGCCACAAGCCTTTGCACAATGGCGTGGCAAGCCGCTGGTGGTGAACTTCTGGGCAACCTGGTGCGCGCCCTGTCGCGAGGAGATGCCTGAGTTTGTGGCGACCCAGAAGAAGCTGGGCGACAAGGTACGCTTTGTCGGCCTGGCCATCGATAATCCGGCGGATGTGCAGAAGTTCGTCAAGGAATTCGGTATCAATTTTCCGGTGCTGGTCGGTGAGCAAGCCGCACTGGAGCTGATGCGTGCCGAGGGCAACAAGGTCGGCGCCTTACCGTTTACGGCCATCTACGACAGCAAGGGCAAACGGGTAGCTGCCCATGCAGGGCGGCTGGATCAGGCCAAGCTGGATGCCTATCTGAAACCACTCCTCTAGGTATCCGCCATGCGTTCGCATGGCGTTTATCTATAGCAAGGCACGGGCAGCCGTGGCGGCCATCCATTCCTCCTGGGTAGGCTCAACCACGACCTTGATACGGCTGTCGGGGCTGGAGATCAACCGGGCGTGCGCCTTGTTGGCGTTGTCGTCCAGGCTGATACCCAACCAGGCCAAGCCTTCACAGATGCGACGGCGTATCTCTGCGCTACGCTCGCCTACCCCTGCGGTAAAGGCCAGCATGTCCAGCCCACCCATTACGGCGACCAGCGCGCCACACTCCCGCACAATACGCCTGACATAGAGCGCCAGCGCCTGCCTGGCGCCCGGGTGTTCGGCTTCCTGTTGCAGCAGTACGCGGGTATCGGCAGAAAGGCCGGACATACCCAGTAGGCCACTGCGCCGATACAGCAGATCGGCCAGTTGGGCGGGGCTGTAATGGGCGGTATCCAGCAGGTGCAGCAGCACGCCTGGGTCCATGCTGCCGCTGCGGCTGCCCATCATCAGGCCATCGAGCGCCGAGAAACCCATGGTGGTGGCAACGCTTTGCCCTGCCTGTATGGCACACAGGCTGGCGCCGCTGCCCAGATGGGCGCAGAGCAGCCGTCCCTGGGCGCTATCACCGTGCCGCTGTGGCAGCACCTGGGCCAGATACTGGTAGGAGAGACCGTGGAAGCCATAGCGGCGTATTCCCTGCTGGCGCAGCTCGGGCGGTAGCGGCAGCAACTGTTCCACCTCGGGCAGGGTATGGTGGAAGGCGGTATCGAAACAGGCCAGCTGGGGTGTAGCGGGCAGCATGCCCTGGCAGTGTTCGATGGCCTCCAGCGCATGGGGCTGGTGCAGCGGAGCCAGCGGTATCAGGCTGCGCAGGGCGGCCAGCGTGCTGCGGTCCAGCCGGGTGGGGGCGACATGGCGGTCGCCACCATGCACGACCCGGTGCACCACGCCAGCCAGCGCACGTGCGCCCAGATGGCGGGGCAGTTGCGCCAGGATATGCTGCAGGGCGCTCCGGATGGCTGAGGCCTGATCTACCGGCAAGGGGTGGTCGGTCAGGCCATCCTGATAACGTGGTTGCGGCCCATGCAGGCCGCTGACCTGCCCTTGCCACAATGGGGGCATGGCCAGCGGTGTGTTTGCCAGATCAAACAGGGCGAACTTGATGCTGGATGAACCGGCGTTGAGGGCAAGCAGCGCGCTCATGGTGGGTTGAGCCGGTAGCGGTGTGCCAGCAAGACGGCCAAGGCACAGGAGGCCAGCCTTGAGGCGAGGGAGTCGGCCCGGCTGGTCAGGACGATGGGCAGACGAGCGCCGAGTACGATGCCGGCAGATTCGGCGTCGCCCAGATATTCGAGCTGCTTGGCCAGCAGGTTGCCGCTTTCCAGATCGGGCACGACCAGCACATCGGCCTGGCCTGCCACGGGCGAGACGATGCCCTTGATGCGGGCCGCCGCGATGGAGACGGCATTGTCGAAGGCCAGCGGGCCATCCAGCAGGCCACCACTGATCTGGCCTCTATCGGCCATCTTGCACAGGGCAGCGGCGTCCAGGGTGGCAGGCATCTTGGCATTGATGGTTTCCACTGCGGCCAGAATGGCGACGCGGGGTTCTGCCACACCCACGGCATGGGCCAGATCAATGGCGTTGCGCACGATGTCGGCTTTTTCCTCCAGCGTCGGGGCGATGTTGACGGCGGCGTCGGTCAGGATGAAGGGGCGGGGATAGCTCGGCGTCTGCATCAGGAAGCAATGGGTGAGGCGGCGCTTGGTGCGCAGCTGGCTGCTGCGAACAATAGGGCCGAGGAATTCATCGGTATGCAGGCTGCCCTTCATGATGGCTTCCACCAGGCCCTTGTCGGCCATGTCAACCGCGTGGGCAGCGGCGGCATGGCTGTGGGCGGCCTCTTCGATCTGTATGCCAGCCAGGCTGCGTCCCAGCTTGTCGGCCAGGGCTTGCAAGCGATGCAGCGGGGCGATCAGCACCGGCTCGATCAGGCCTAGCGCATGGGCATCGAGCGCAGCATTGAGGCTGATCTCATCGCAGGGGTGCACCACAGCCATGCGTATGGCGCTAAGCGGTTTGACGAATTCCAGTAGCCGGGTCGCACCGGCCCCGACATTGAGGCGCACCTCTGGCAGGGTGGCGCGGGGGCGGACGATACGTTCGGTCGGCGCAATCACATCGGCTTCGCCCTCGATGACAGTGACGGCTGCCTGGTTGATGCAGCGGCAAGCCAGGGTCAGCCGCTTGTGCTCGGGTTCGCGGGCGGTGACTTCCACCGTGATGCGCAGTGTGTCGCCTATGCGTACCGGTGCGCGGAACCTGAGGGTTTGCCCCAGGTAGATGGTGCCAGGGCCGGGCAGGCGGGTGCCCAGCACGGCCGAGATCAATGCGCCGCCCCACATGCCATGCGCGATGACACCATGGAAGCGGGTAGAGGCGGCAAACTCAGGATCGACATGCTGGGGGTTGACGTCGCCGGACAGGATGGCGAAAAGCTGGATATCTTCGCGGGTCAGCGTCCGTTCTATGGTGGCGCTGTCGCCGATGGCGATTTCGTCGAATACCCGGTTGCGTATCAATCCCAGATCGTCGCTGGTATCAGGCATGAGATTGGACATGGGTGGTGCTTTCCATCAAGACGTCAGTTGAGTAGATGCAGGCCGCCATCGACATAGAGCGTGCCACCTGTGATGGCCTGCCCGGCATCGCTGGCCAGAAACGCGCATAGCGGCCCCACATCGGCGATGCCCACCGGCCGATGCAGAGGGGCGCGCTGGTTGGCATCCTGCAGCAGTTGATCGAAGTGGGCGATGCCCGAGGCGGCGCGAGTGGACAGCGGGCCCGGCGAAATGGCGTTGACCCGTATACCCCAGGCGCCCAGCTCCACCGCGAGATAGCGGGTGGCCGCTTCCAGCGCGGCCTTGACCGGCCCCATCATGCCGTATTGCGGTATGACTTCTTCCGCGCCCAGGTAGCTCATGGTAATGATGCTGCCACCGTTGACCATCAGCGGTTCGGCCAGGCGGGCCATGCGCAGCAGCGAATGGCAGGACACATCCATGGCCCGGGCAAAGCCTTCGCGCGAGCAGTCCACCACCCTGCCGTGCAGATCGTCCTTGGGGGCAAAGGCGATGGAGTGCAGCAGAAAATCCAGTTGGCCCCATTGCTGCGCTACGGCCTCGAACACAGCAGCCAGTTGGGCGTCGTCTTCTACGTCCAGTGGCAGGCACAGGCTGGCGCCCAGTTCCTGAGCCAGGGGCTCGACATGGGGGCGGGCCTTGTCGTTGAGCCAGGTAACGCCCAGCTCGGCGCCCCCGTCGCGCAATGCCTGCGCACAGGCCCAGGCTATGCTCTGGCGATTGGCTATGCCGACCACCAGACCACGCTTGCCTTGCAGATTGATCAGGGTGTTCATGCGTAAACGTCCTGGGTAATCGTCGAAAAAGTCCACCTCCCGCGATGGCGGGCATAGGGCACGGAACGGTAACTAGCCGTTGAACGCCCTAGTGTGACTGCTTGATACGAAGGGAATGTTGCGCTGCCGCAAGAATGCGCCAAACAGTGCAACAAGTCAGCCCGTATATATCAATAGGGCAACGATGCTGCCGAGGCCTGCCGCCAGCATGGGCCATAGCAGGCGCTTGCCGAAAGCAGCACCGCCTATGCTGAAGGCCATGCCCAGCTTGAACAGCGTATTGGCCAGTACGGCCAGGGTGATGGCAGTGAGTGCGACGTCGCTGAGCAGCCGTTGCTGGTTGAACATGCGCAGGCTGGAGAGGGTAATGGCATCGACATCGGTCGCACCTGACAGCAGCGCGACAACATAAAGCCCGCTGTTGCCGGCAACCTGGCTGAGCCAACTGGAGGCCAGCAGGACGATGCTATAGACCAGCGCAAAGGCCAGCGCTGTCTTGAGCTCGGTCGGGTTGCTGGCGGCGGCCGCAGCGTGGGTGTCGGCCTGCTTGCGCAGTTGCGGCAGGATGACCAGCAGGCCCAGCAGCAGACCGCTGCCCATGATGGTGGCCAGTGCGCCTGCCAGTGCCGGTGCGGCCACCGCACCCACGATGGAAAGCCGTGCCAGTACGGTGAGGTTGGCCAGTGCCACTACCGTGGCATTGAACTGAATGTTGCTGGGGTTCTGCCTGGCTTGGCGGGCGTGGGCCAGCGTGGTGGCGGTGCTGGATACCAGGCCGCCCAGCATGCCGGCAATCAGGGTGCCGGCGCGTTCGCCAAACCAGCGTAGCGCCAGGTAGCCGGCCAGCCCCACGCCGGAGATCAGCACCACCATCAGCCAGGTCTGGTAGGGGTTGAACGCGGCATAGGGGCCGAAATCCTGATTGGGCAGGATCGGTAGTATCACCAGGCTGAGCACGGCGAACTGCAACATGCTGCGCAGATCGTCCATGCTCAGGCGCTGGGCCAGGCCGGAGAGTTCGGCCTTGAAGTGCAGCAAGACCGTGGCGGTGATGCCCAGCATGACGGCCAGGGTACGCTGCTCATGCCAGCACAGCACACCCAGGCAGAAACACAGTACCAGCGCGATCTGCGTAGTGGTGCCAGGGTCGTTATTGCTGGTGGGCTTGAGCAGGTAGGCGCTGACAATGACCAGGGCGACGCAGAGCAGGCCGGCAGCGATCAGCCAGCTATTGCCCAGCAACTGCGCTAGCAGCGCACACAGCGTGCCCAGCATGGCGGTGAGCGCAAAGGTACGCAGGCCGGCATGCGCGGCTAGGCTACGCTCGCGCTCCAGCCCCATCAGCAAACCCAGCGCCAGGCTGGTGATGAAGGCGGGTAGCGGGGCGAGTACAGGGTGACTCAATATCGGCGTCAGTTCTGGCATGGCCGAAGTTTAGCGGGTGGCTGGATGTTTCGCCGGACCGAGGCTGCCTGTCTGCATGTAGCTGATGACATGATTCGCAGCTCGGGACACGAAAGTCGTACTTCGTCGCATTGGCTTGGTGCGGCCTGGGTTTTGGCAAGACACTGAGGGTCCCAAACAGGAGACCTGACCATGCAGAAGAAGATATTGTGCACCTTGATTGCAACCACCATGGGCGTGATGGCCACAACCCCGCTGGTGCTGGCCGACACGGCCACGGCGCCGGTCGCCAAGCAGGCCAGGCAGGTCATCAGCAAGGCGGACGAGCTACCCCGCCGTAGCTATGTGATTTCCAAACTGCCCAGTGAGCTGATTGAAGGCGCCAAGGGTGACATGGATGCGGTGCTGACCACGCTGGACAAGGACCTGGCCGATGATCTGGCGCAATACGATATCCGCGACCGTGCAACCCGCACCGGCATGTTGTCGGCCCGGGCGCAGATAGCCACCTATCGTGGCAACTATGCCCAGGCGGCTGCCTTGCTGCGCGAGGTGCGTGAGCAACAGGAGAAGGCGGCAGACAAGCTGCTGTCTGGCGTCTCCAGCGAAGCTATCCTGCTGGCGCGGCAGCAGGGCGGTAATGACGAGAAGCAAAAAGCCGCCGTCAGGGCCAGCCTGGCCGCCCAGTGGGGGGGTATGCCTTGGGATGTGGTGGGGGATAGCCTCAAGGGGGCCAAGGGTAGCCTGGAGTTGATGTCGCGCAATGTTGTCATGGGCAGCATCAAGAACAGCCTGGACCCGGCCGCCAGCAACCTCAAGCTGAATGTGCCTGCCAGTGTGGTGACCGGCATTGTGTCGGTGCGCAATATGTTCGACCACACCCTGGTGTTCCGTGACGACATGGTGGCGGTACTGCAGCAACTGGTGGACAAAAACCAGGTGGCCAAGCAGGATCTCTGGTCACCACGCCTGGTGAGTTTGCCGGCCGAGGCCAAGGCTAGCCCGGTGGTAGTGGGCATATGGGACAGCGGTACCGATGTGGACCTGTTCAAGACGGCCAGCGTCCGTGGCATTGCCTTTGACCAGGATGCCAGGCTGGTACCCGCGCTGGTGCGCCCCATGGGCGAGGCGGAGGCTCGTATGGGCAGCCTCAAGCAGTATATGAAGGGCTCGCTCGATATGCGTGCCGCTATCGACTCACCCGAGGCCAAGCTGCTGAAGCAGCGCATAGGCACACTGCAGCAGGGCGAGGTCAAGCAGTTCCAGGAAGATCTGGGCGCGCTGGGCATGTGGGTGCATGGCACGCACGTGGCGGGTATTGCCGTTGAGGGCAACCCGTTTGCGCGGGTGACCGCTGTGGGTATGCACTGGAGCCACAGCATCGTGCCGCAACTGCCTACCGAGGAGCGCGCCAAGCGTACGGCGGCTGCCTATCAGGCGGCGGTGGACAGCTTCCGCAAGGCTGGGACACGGGTGGTCAATATGAGCTGGCGTTATGGCCCTGGCGCCTATGAAGGTGCGCTGGCCTACCACAACGTGGGCAAGACGCCGGATGAGCGCAAGCAGATGGCCAACAAGCTGTTCGAGATCGAGAAGCAGGCACTGGAGTCGGCCATGAAAGGCGCACCGGACATCCTGTTTGTGGCAGGTGCGGGGAATGAGGACAACAGCGCGGATTTCGCCCAGTACATCCCGGCGGGGCTGGAGTTGCCCAATCTGATTACTGTGGGCGCTGTGGACCAGGCAGGCACCGAGACCGGCTTCTCTAGCTTTGGCAAGACCGTGGTAGTACACGCCAACGGCTTTGAGGTGGACAGCTATATGCCAGGTGGCGAGAAGATCAAGCTCTCCGGCACTTCGATGGCCTCTCCACAGGTGGCCAATCTTGCTGGCAAGCTGTTTGCCATCAAGCCTGAGCTGACGGTAGCCGAGGCCAAGGCGCTGATACTGAAAGGCGCAGAGCGCAGGGGCCGGGTAAACCTGATCAACCCCAAGGCCACGCTGGCCTTGCTGGGCCAGCAAGGTTGACAGGCTCTAAGGCTTAAGCGTTAGCAGCAGCGGGCCTGGCAGTGAGATAGCCAGGCCTGCTAACCCTTGCGCATCGCCTCGAACCGGGCTCGTAGCTCGCCGTCCAGCAGCAGGGGGCGCGGGCTGCTGGCCGACAGGCAGGCGACGGTGACATCGGCCATCGCCACTGTCTTGCCACCTCGGCTGATAAGCTGCTGCAGCACGCCTTGGCGCTCGCCCAGCTCGATCAGTTCCGTCTCTATGGCCAGTGTGTCGCCCAGCTTGGCAGGCCTGACATAGCGGATATCGATGCGGCTGACCACCACCATGATGCCCTGAGAGCCAAACCAGGCCAGGTCGGTCAGGTTTTGGCGGGCTTCATCCAGAAATTCCAGATAGCGGGCATTGTTGACGTGGCCGTAAGCATCGCAATGAAAGGTGCAGACGGTTTTATGCAGGGTATGGGACATGGCTCAAAGTGGTGCGCACAGTTCGGTGGCTTCCTCCAGCCAACCCTGCGCCGACAGCCGGATAAGCTCGCTGCTACTGCTGCTGAAACGATAGTTGAGGTCGCCCCCACGAAGGTGGGCATTGTTGTAGCTGCGGCTGATCGCCAGCGTGCCACTGGGGCAGCTACCGTCCGGCCCGGGCAGGGCCAGGTAGAGCGGGTGGCCCATATAGAGCCAGTCTGGCAGGGTCTTGCCCCACTCGCACAGCGCCTGGTCGGGTGAGTAGTAGAGGCTGTCGCCCCCGCCCAGTACCACCGGGCCGGCGTGGTAGAAGCGGCAGATGGCCTGGCTGTTCAGCCCCTGCGGCGCTGCCTGCCAGGCCTTGAAGCGCTGGCCGCTGGCAACCCAGCCCTGGCCGGCATAGGCGGCCATCAGGTCTATCTCGGCAGCATCAATGGCAGTCAGGTAGTTGCCGGTCCGACTGTTGACGTATTCGGTAATCAGTATCTGGCCTGGCGCCACGCTGCGTGGCAAGGTGGCATCGAGCAGCAGGGTATCGGTTTTGCCATTGGCGATGCTGGCCGTTTGTACCAGCTTGCTCAGTGCCGTGGTGTCACCTTTGAGATAGGCATCGAAGAAGGGAATGGTCCAGCCGTAGATATCGTTGGCATACTCGGGCAGGTATTGATGGGGCACGTCCCTTAGTTGCACGAAGTAACGGCTCCCGCGCATTTTCTCGACCGCCTTGAGCGACATGGACAGGGGCGCTACTAGATCGGCCGTGCCGGCAATGGCCATGACGGGACGGGTGATGCGGCTGGCGCTCTCCTGGCCACGGCCGAAGGCTGGCAGGAAGCTCTGGCCAGCGTAGGGGACAAAGGTGGCGATCGCCTTGATGCGGGCGTCCTGTGCAACCGGGCGGGAATCCAGATTCAGATTGCGGGTCAGCTCGGCACCCAGGCTGAGCATCAGTGCTTCGCCGCCCAGGCTGCCGCCAAAGCCGCCTATCTGGTCGGGGTGAATGCGGTCGCGATAGCCAGGGCGGTTAAGCAGATCGGTAATGGCGGCGCTGATCGCCAGCGGCCGCAATGCCTGCAGCTCCACGTATTCGTCGAAGTTGAGGATCAAATCGCCCAGATCGGAGAGGTCTTCGATTTCTACCTGCTTGATACGGGTATCACCGTGGAACGGGTTGATGACCACATAGCCGTGGCTGGCAAAGCGGGTAATGCTGCCCAGGGCATGCTCGTTGAGCGGGCTGCCGCCCATGCCGTGAGAGTACATGATCAGGGGGTAGCGGTTGTTGTCGGGAAACAGCGGCAGCTCACCCGCGCCATCCATATGCGGTATGGCTCTGCCATCAGGCAGCAGGTAATCCGGCCGGGGATTGTTGGCGGTGGTGGGATAGCACACCAGCGAGACCATGGGCAGTGCAGTATTGGCAAAGCGGGGATACAGGCTGTAGTCGCCGGGAACCGCCAGATTGAAGCTGATGGCCGCCTGTGGCTGGGCCAGTACCTCGGTGAGGTAGCGCATCTGGCCGTTGACGATGGCACCGTCCCAGAGCTGATCGAGGCTGACGCCGGCCTGGGCGATGGCCCCCGTATCCAGCGCAAGATTGCTGCAGGCAACAGGATAGGGGCCAGCCGCAGCAGGGGTGGGCATCACACGAGCGTGGTTGCCTGTGGCGCTGGCCAAGTTGGCAAACAGGCTCAGAATCAGGGCTATCAAGGATTTGATGGGCATGGGGTAGCAAGGTCAGGAAGTGGAACGGTGCAGCGGTATTATCCACTGACTAAGGCTAGGACAGTACTTTTGCCACCCGGTTCTGCAGATGCTGCTGCAGGCAGGGGAACCTGCTACTCTGCCGGGCATCCAAGTTGGGTTGTTTTGGCAGGATTGAAGAAGATGATGAAGATCAGGACATTTTTGGCCTTGTTGCTACTGGCAGTGGGCCTACTGGCCCACGCCGATGTCAGCCCCGGCGACGGCATGCCGGCATTTGCCTTGACCGACCAGACGGGCAAGCTGCGCAGCAGTGACGAATTCAAGGGCAAGTGGCTGGTGCTGTACTTTTACCCCAAGGCCGATACCCCCGGTTGTACCGAGGAGGCTTGCAGCTTCCGTGATGATATCGTGCTATTGCGGGCGTTGGGCGCCGAGGTGGTGGGCGTGAGTACGGATGACGTGGCAGCGATCAGAGAGTTTGGTCGCAAGCATGAGCTGCCTTTTACCTTGCTGGCCGACCCTGATGGCAAGACGGCGCAGAAGTACGGTGCGCTGGTGAACCTTGGGGTGTTGAAGTTTGCCAAGCGGCATAGCTTTCTGATCGATCCGGATGGGCGCATCGTCAAGCGCTACAAGGATGTAGATACCAAGGACTACGCCAAGACCATACTGGTGGACTTGCGGGCGCTGAGCAAAAAGAGCTGAATCTCCAATTGATGGGCTGTCCTGCCGCCTGGGCGGGACAAGCTGTGTTGTCTACCTCACCCAAATCGTATTGCGAAGGCCGTCCCGCATGGAAATCAGTGTACCTGCCCTGCTGTTCCCTGCCATATCTTTGCTGCTGCTGGCGTACACCAACCGCTTTCTCGGCATCTCCAGTGTCATACGCAAGCTCTACGAGGATTACAAGACCGCGCCTGATCCCAAGATCGTGCGGCAGATTGCCAACCTGCGTAAGCGGGTAACCCTGATACGGCGCATGCAGGTGGTGGGGGTGGGTAGCCTGTTCCTGTGCGTGCTGTGCATGTTCCTGATTTTCTTCGGCCTAGCAACGGCCGCCCATACCGTGTTCGGTATCAGCCTGATCTGCCTGCTGATTTCGCTCGGTTTGTCGATCACCGAGATAGGCATGTCCAGCGAGGCCTTGAATATCCTGCTGGCAGATATGGAAGAAGACCTGGCTCGCCACGATGGCGGGTAGGTGCTGTTTGCTGGTGAGCGCTGCAGCACGAGATCGTTCGATTTACGCCGCCAAAGATGAATAAGAACAGCCCCCGTGGAACGGGGGCTGTTCTACATTGGCACGTGTAGAGGTGATTCCGTTTTGAGCGTGGCGGCGCTTAACAGCCCTGGCGGAACGCGCCCAGCTCCAGCCGCTTGATGACGGCCGTCAGGCCCAGCGATTGGGCCGTGGGACAGACCTTTTCGGGGGTTTGGCCTTCTTCGACATACTCCAGTGCAAACACCGGTCGATTGCTCTGCAGGTAGGCATTCATATCGCGGCACCAGCCCTGCTTGACACATTGTTCGACGATGGCGAAATCGAAATAGCCTTGCAGCTGGGGGGTAAGCGCCTGCACATTCTTCTGGCCCACGGCCAGGCCGCGGGCATGGGCTTCGCGGGCAATCCAGCGGTTATAGGCCAACTGGTCGGTCTGGGTGATGGGGAAACCGGTGTCCTGCAGGTAGTTGTCCAGGTTGTCGGGGTCTATGCCGTCAAAGCCCTTGCTTTTGCAGAGGTCCATACGGGCGCGCATGATGGGGGCCAGGGTGGCGTACTGGCGTATGTCCAGCCACTTTTCGCCGGCCCAGCCCGCATAGTTCTT
The DNA here is from genome assembly GCF_030160395.1 of Chitinimonas prasina. GTDB lineage: Bacteria > Pseudomonadota > Gammaproteobacteria > Burkholderiales > Chitinimonadaceae > Chitinimonas > Chitinimonas prasina. Next base: position 1,102,147 of record NZ_BSOG01000002.1, on the reverse strand, counting down.
ACCCAGCACGGCGGCCGGGAAGGCATCCTTGTCGCTGCGCCAGTTTTCCCAGGCACCCACGTTGATGTAACACAGCAAGCGTCGGCCTTTGGCCTTCAAGTTTGCGATGGTGGCGGCGTCCGTATCGTATAGGTCCAGATCGTAGACCTCGGCATTGACGTTGGTATCGATCGTGCCATCGAACTGTATCTGGAAGCTGACGCCTCGGGCGGGCTTCCACCAGTTGGCTGCAGCTGGTGGGGCGGGGTAGACCGGTACCGGGTCGACTGGCTCGGGATTGGTGCCGCCGCCGCTGTCGCCACCGCCACCACAGGCAGCAAGCATGAGAGTCAGTGTCAGAGGCAGGGTAACTTGGCGTAGGCTGGGCATGGGGTGGCTCAATGAAATGATCGCGGCATGATGGCTTGCCTGACCTGTACAGGCAAGTGCGCAGGATTCTCCTATGATCAAGCATTGCCTGCCTGGAGAAACAACACCATGAAGCATGCCTTGCTCCCCATTTCGATGCTACTAGTACTAGCAGCAATGCCAGCATGGGCGGCCGGCCCGGCACCGCAGGCGCAAGCCTGGATGGATCTGGCTACCTATAGCGGCGGTATGCCCGGTATGCCGGGCGGTGGTGGCATGCTGGGTTCGCTGTTTGGTGGTGGCAAGGGCGGCAACGTGTTTGGCAATACCCAGGCGGGGCCGGCAGGACGTTGGATGGATGTGACCCTCTACAGCCGTAGCAAGCCCGACATGCGCGAGGCCACGCAGCAGGTGCCGGAGGGCAGCCGGCTGGCTCCTGTGCTCAAGCTGCTCAGCCCGGTGGAAGGCAAGCCGGTGCCACTGGACACGCCGGACGAAGTGACCGAGCAACCGGAGTATCACAAGCCCAAGGGCAAGATTTTGCTGTATTGGGGGTGTGGCACCGAGGTACGCAAGGGCCAGCCCAGGGTGCTGGATATGGCCAAGGCGAGCCCGGCCGAGCTGGCAAGATTCTTCCAGAGCCGGCGAGCGACTACGCGTGGTGCCCATAGCACGCCGGGCCGGCCGATCTGGCCCAGCAAGCCGGACAACCGGCTGATACCCGAGGGTGCATCGCTGGTGGGGGAGCATGGTTTCAGTGGTGATGGCGTGCCGGAAGGATTCCGCTTTACGCTGGGTGCTGCTCACGATTTGATGCCGGCCATCGTCTTAAAGCAGCAAGACCAAGGCAACGCCTGGGACTTGAGTTGGCAGCCCATGGCGCAGGCGCAGGCGTGGTTTCTGGCCAGCATGAGCATGCGGGGCGAGGATGAGATGGTGGTCTGGACATCGAGCGAGCAGGCGGACATGGGATTCGGCCTGCTGGACTACCAGCCCAATGCGGCTGTGCAGCGCTGGTTGAAGGACAAGGTGTTGTTAAAACCGGCCACCACTGCATGCAGTGTGCCCAAGGAGGCCATGGGTGAGGCTGGTATGCTGCGGATGATCGCCTTCGGCGAGGAATTGAACCTCGTCCACCCACCTCGGCCCAAGGATTTGAAAGCACCGTGGCAGCCGATCTGGGCGGTGAAACTGCGGCTGAAATCGGTTGCGACCAGCATGCCGGGCATGGATATGGGCAAGATGATGAAGGATGCCGCCAAGCAGGAGGCGGAGGACACCAAGAAGGCACCCGGTGCAATTGACTTGCTCAAGGGCATCTTCGGCAAGTAAGCTGCGAGTCCTTGACTGTTAGGACGTTGCCATAATGAGGGTGAAATACGTCAGGGGTATAAGCGGCAGTAAAATTTCTTGCTTGGCAAGAGTTTCTAACTGGTCGTATTCCGCAACATGGAAGTCGTGATAGCCGAGCTAAAATACACAGATGGATAAACTCGGGCACTACCGTATCGACGCCACCCTTGGGCAGGGGGCCATGGGCGTTGTTTATCGCGCTGTTGACGAGCGGCTCGATCGCACCGTCGCGCTCAAAGTCTTGCGCCTCAACCTGAGTGCGGAAGAGCGGGCAGAGTATGCGCCGCGTCTGCAGCAAGAGGCCAAATCTGCCGCCAGGCTCAACCACCCCAATATCATCACGGTCTACGACTGCGGTGATGTGGATGGACAGACCTATCTGGCCATTGAGTATGTGGAGGGCAAGACCCTGCAGCAGTTGCTGGAGAACGGGGTCAAGATTTCCAATGGCCGGGTGCTCAAGCTGGCTGGCCAACTGTTCGGCGCGCTGGCCTATGCCCACGAGCATGAGGTGGTGCACCGCGATATCAAGCCAGCCAACCTGATGCTGACAGCCGACGGCCGGCTCAAGATTACCGATTTTGGCATTGCCCAACTGCCTGCCAGTGATTTGACCCGTGCCGGCACCCTGGTGGGATCGCCCCGCTATATGGCGCCAGAGCAGATCGAAGGCAAGAAACTCGATGGTCGCGCTGACATCTTTGCCGCCGGCATTGTGTTGTATGAAGTGCTGACGGGTGTGCGCCCCTTTGATGGCGAGCATGTAGCGACCATTGCCTATCGCATACTTCATGAGCAGCCGACGGATATCCGCAGCCTGAACCCGGAAGTTTCGCCCTGGCTGGCCGAGCTGGTGATGCGCTGCCTGGAGAAAGACCCGGCCAAGCGTTTCCAGACGGCACGCGAGGCCCGTAGTGCCTTGCGCGAGCAGGCCAATCAAGCCAAGACGGGTGCGCACCCTGAGTTGGCGGATACCAATCCGAGCGCTGCCGCTCCCGAGTTGCCCGCAGCGCCCGAGGTGGCGGCGACACCGTTGCGCCGCTATGCACCCTGGGCGGCCGTGGCCACCATCGTGCTGGTGGGCGGTATCAGTGCGGCAGTATTGCTGGGTCGTGGGGCAGGTAAGGACGCGGCTGCCGCAGAAGCCGCCGCGGCCAAGGCAATGGTGCAGACCGAGGTACTGGAGCCACCTGGCGCTCCCGGCTCATTACCCGCCAAGGCAGCCATGCCGGTGATAGACCGGACGGCAGAGCAGGGCGACAACGTGGCGGCTACCACGCCGGCACCTACAGAGGCACCGGCGACGACGGTGCCTGGCAAGCCTATTGAGGTCATTACGCTGAGCGATGACGGCAAGGTCAAGACCACGTCGACCAAGCCCAAGCCCAAACCCAAACCGGGCGATGCCACGGTGACCGAGCCTGCCAGGGTGACGGCTGTGCCTAAGCGCGAGCCCCTGCCGGACCGTGGCGACAATCGCGGCACCGAGGAGAAGCCCCGTACCGATAACCGCACTTCGGCGGATAAGGCCGCTTGCAAGGATGGTGCAAACTGCGCCAAGCCTGCACCATTCAAGCGTGATCGCTGAGCGGCGGGTGCTCCCGCGACAAGCCGGAACCGCTACGCTGGGTTAATAGCGGCGTCAATCGCCACACCCTACAAGCAAAACGCCCCAACATCGGGGCGTTTTGCTTTGGGGCTGCCAGCTTGGCAGCGCGCCTTATTGCACGGCCAGCGGAATCTTGCCTATGCGGGCTTGCCATTCAGCGGGGCCGGTTTTATGCACCGAGCTGCCCGCAGAATCTACGGCCACGGTCACGGGCATGTCCACCACGTCGAATTCATAGATGGCCTCCATGCCCAGGTCGGCAAAGCCCACCACCTTGGCGCCCTTGATGGCCTTGGATACCAAGTAGGCGGCACCGCCGACAGCCATCAGGTAGACCGACTGGTGCTTCTTGATGGCATCGAGGCCGGCCGGGCCACGTTCGGCCTTGCCTACCATGCCCAGCAGGCCAGTGGCGGCCAGCACCTGCTCGGTAAACTTGTCCATGCGGGTGGCGGTGGTAGGGCCGGCTGGGCCGACGACTTCGTCACGTACCGGATCAACCGGTCCGACGTAGTAGATAAAGCGGTTCTTAAAATCCACCGGCAGGGTTTCGCCCTTGTTGAGCATGTCTACCATGCGCTTGTGGGCGGCATCGCGGCCGGTCAGCAGCTTGCCGTTGAGCAGCAGGGTCTGGCCGGGCTTCCAGCTGGCGACTTCTTCGCGGGTGACGGTATCGAGGTTGACACGAGTCGCCTCGGCTGAGGGCGTCCAGGTCACTTGCGGCCAGTCTTCCAGCTTGGGGGCTTCCAGCTGGGCAGGGCCCGAGCCATCCAGCTCGAAGTGCACATGGCGGGTGGCGGCGCAGTTGGGGATCATGGCCACGGGGAGCGAGGCCGCGTGGGTGGGGTAGTCCAGTATCTTGATATCCAGCACGGTGGCCAGGCCGCCCAGGCCCTGCGCACCTATGCCCAGGGCGTTGACCTTTTCGAACAGTTCCAGGCGCAACTCTTCCACCCGGTTTTGCGGGCCACGGGCAATCAGGTCCTGGATGTCGATAGGCTCCATCAGCGACTTCTTGGCCAGCAGCATGGCTTTTTCGGCCGTGCCACCTATGCCTATGCCTAGCATGCCCGGGGGGCACCAGCCGGCGCCCATCAGGGGGACGGTCTTGAGTACCCACTCGACGATGCTGTCGGAGGGGTTGAGCATGACGAACTTGGATTTGTTCTCGGAACCACCGCCCTTGGCGGCAATGTGCACTTCCACGGTGTTGCCCGGCACGATCTCGAAATGCGTGATGGCAGGGGTATTGTCGCGGGTGTTCCGGCGGGCGCCTGCCGGGTCGGCCAGCACCGAGGCGCGCAGCTTGTTGTCCGGGTGCAGATAGGCCTGGCGGGTGCCCTCGTTGACCATATCCTCCACACCCATGGTGGCGTCGGCCCAGCGTACATCCATACCGATCTTGACGAAGGCGCAGACGATGCCGGTGTCCTGGCAGATGGGGCGGTGGCCTTCGGCACACATGCGGCTATTGGTCAGTATCTGCGCAATGGCGTCCTTGGCGGCTGGCGACTGCTCCAGTTCGTAGGCGCGTCCCAGGCTCTGGATATAGTCCTTGGGATGGTAATAGGAGATGTACTGCAGGGCATCGGCAATGCTGTCGATGAAGTCCTGCTGACGGATGATGGTCATGGCGGGGCTCCGTGAGGGGCGATCGGGGGAATGGGCAATTATACCGGATGCAGGCGCCAGGGCCGAACGCTCACGGTTGCCGCATGGCAGCCTCGGCCCGCCAGGATTCGCTAGCGCCACTCTTTGTAATCGTTTGAGCGGGTAGTCGGTTCGGTTTGACTACCTAATCGGCTGCCCGGATGATCGGCGGTCTGAACTGTTCCTCGATGGACAGTCGTGCAAAACATAATGAGATCGGAGTGACCTGTGTTTGAGCGAAATCGTCGTTACCTGGCCTGTCTGGCTGTCTTGAGCTTGGCTGCCTGCGGCGGAGGTGGTGGCGGTGGAGACGGGGGTGGCACTACCACCCCACCCACCACCCCGACCCGCCCGGTGCTGGATCCTACCTACCGCGCCAGCGGCCGCGCTGCCGCTGGTGACACCTTTGTCCACCTGTTTGAGTGGAAATGGACCGATATCGCCAGCGAGTGCGAAACCCAGCTGGGGCCCAAGGGCTACAAGGCGGTACAGGTGTCGCCGCCGCAGGAGGACATACAAGGCAGCCAATGGTGGACCCGCTACCAGCCGGTGAGCTACAGCATAGGCCTGAGTCGCTCGGGCAGCAGTACCGAGTTCGTCGATATGGTGAACCGGTGCAAGGCTGTGGGGGTGGGTATCTATGTGGATGCCGTGATCAACCATATGTCGGCCGGTAGTGGTACCGGCCGCAATGGTACGGTCTATGGTAAGTACAGTTATCCGGGCCTCTATACCCAGGCGGATTTCCATCCGGCCTGCGCCATCAACAACTACCAGAGTGCCGCCAATGTGCAGGATTGCGAGCTGGTAGGCCTGGCCGATCTCAAGACGGACTCCGCCACCGTGCAGCAAAGGATTGCGGACTACCTGCTGGCGCTGTCACGCCTGGGCGTTGCAGGTTTTCGCCTGGATGCGGCCAAGCATATCCAGCCGGTTGAGCTTAACGGGGTGATCAGCAAGGTCAACCAGGCGCTGGCGGCAGAAGGCCGGGCCTTGCCTTACTATTTTGCCGAGGTGATCGATTACGGTGGTGAGGGCGTCACCGCCCGCGATTACTTTGGCCTGGGTTACAGCACGGCCGGGGCCATGGATATCACCGAGTTCAAGTTCCGTGGCATAGGCGACAAGTTCCTGGGGACAGGAGGCCAGAAGCTTGCGCAACTCAACCCTAATGGTGCCAGCGGCAGCCAGTTCTCCGAGACCGCCTGGGGGCTGATGCCGGCTGACAAGGCGGTGGTGTTTGTGGAAAACCACGATAGCCAGCGAGAGGGCGGGATTTCCTACCGGGACGGCGCGGCTTATCGGCTGGCCCATGTCTGGATGCTGGCGCAGCCTTACGGCTATCCGTCGGTCATGTCCAGCTATGGCTTTGACCGTAACAGCCAGGCTGGGCGCGATGCGGGCCCGCCCGCACCGGCCGCCTGCGCCAGTGCTCTTGAGGCCGCCAGCGTGGGTAGCTGGGTGTGCGAGCATCGTGATCCATTGATTGCCAATATGGTGGCTTTCCGCCGCGCCGTTGCCGGTGCCCCGGTGGCGAATTGGTGGGACAACGGCGGCAATGCCATTGCCTTCTCGCGTGGCGACAAAGGTTTTGTGCTCATCAATCGCGAAACGGTTGACCTCAACCGCAGCTTTGATACCGGCTTGCCGGCTGGCAGCTATTGCGATGTGCTGGCGGGTGGCAAGCAGGCGGGCACCTGCCTGGGCCGGGTCGTGGTGGTGGGGGCGGACGGCAAGGCCAGCCTGAACCTTGGTGGCAATGCTGCCGTGGTGCTGCAGGCCGGTATCAGGCTGTAGTGCTGCGCCCTGCGTAGTTGAGCAGGGCGTCGAGTTCTGCCATGTCGAAGCCCGCTTGCAGGCGGGCTTCGATATTTAGCTCGCCTATGCTGCGCGAGATGTCGAAGTCTTCAAGGTATTGGCGGAAGGTGGCAATGGGATCCAGCCCACGCTGCGCGCAGGCCCAGCGGAACCAGCGATTGCCTATGGCCACATGGCCCACTTCGTCGCGGAAGATGATGTCCAGTATGGCGACGGCCCTGGGGTCACCTGCCGCTTGCAGGCGGGCCTGCATGCCTGGGGTGACATCCAGTCCACGGGCTTCGAGCAGGCGCGGCACCAGGGCCATGCGGGTCAGCATGTCGCCAGCTGTCTTCTCGGCCATGGTCCACAGGCCGTTATGTGCCAGGAAATCGCCGTAGCGATGGCCCAGCGTGGCCAAGTGGTCTGCCAGCAGACCAAAATGGCCTGCCTCCTCGGCAGCAACCTGTAGCCAGTCCTGGTAGTAGGCGCGCGGCAGGCCAGGAAATCGACAAGCCGCATCCAGCGCCAGATTGATGGCATTGAACTCGATATGGGCAATGGCATGGATCAGTGCGGCGCGGCCCGCAACCGTACCCAGGCGGCGGCGCGGTACGTCCAGTGGGGCAACCAGTTCTGGCCTGGCGGGCCTGCCTACCGTCTGGGGCGTCGCTTGGTGGAGGCCACTGTGATCCAGCCGCCCACCCTGCCAGTCCGCCCACAAGGCCTGGGCCATGCGGGCCTTGGCATAGGGGTCGGATTCCGCCAGGGCAGCGTGGAGGGCAGGGTAGAGCGATGCCGCCATCAGCCGGCCTTGGCTGCCCGCCGCTTGGCCTTGGCCTCGTCTACCGCCGCCTGTGCCGCAGCACGGTCGCCTTGCATGGCGGTGGTCACTTCGGTGGCCGAGATAGGCGTGAAGCGGCTTTCGAATTCCTGCCGGTCACGTACCCACAGGCCTTGCTCAAAGGGCCAGAGGTGTTCGTAGACGACCACGTCGCCGGTGGTATCAGCCGAGCGGGCGTGGGCGACAAAGCGGTAGAGGCCGCCATCGGTATGGCGATAGTGCAGATGGGACATGATATGGACCTTGGGGCAAAGTGCCGCATTTTATCGCTTGCCGTGGTATATGGTGCCGATCTTGCGATAAAGAAAGGTAGCTATGGGTTTGCTTGAGCAACTGCAGTCCATGACCCTGGCCGAAGTGGCGGGTTTTGCGCTGACCCTCTCCGCCATCTGGCTGGCCGCCCGCAACCATAGGCTGACCTGGCCGCTGCAGATGCTGGCAGGCGTGCTGTATATCTGGCTGTTCTGTAGCGTCAACCTGTTTGGCGAGGCCGCCCTGAACGGCCTGTACGTGGTATTGGCCGCCTATGGCTGGCGCGCCTGGCGCCGTGGCGATGCGACGCCCACCCTGCCCATCACGCCCATGAACCGGCGAGATTACGCCGTGCTGCTGAGCCTGGGCGGTGCGGGTACGGTGCTGGTGGCGCAGCTGCAACTGAGTTTTCTGCCTACCGATCTGCCCTGGCTGGATTCCACCGTCTTTGTCTTTGGCGTATTGGCCCAATGGCTGCAAGCTCGGCGCAAGTTGCAGAACTGGCTGCTATGGATAGCCCTGGATATCCTGGCTGCGGGTATTTATCTGCATAAGGATCTGCATATCACCGCCTTGCTGTATGTCCTGCTGGCGGGCTTGGCGGCCTATGGCTGGCTTGATTGGCGCAAGCGCCTGGCACAGGGCGGTGTGTGAGCCATGCGCAAGATTGCGGTGGTGGGGGCCGAGTCATCCGGTAAAACGACATTGAGCCAGGATCTGGCGCAGGCACTGGGTGCGGCTTGGCTGCCCGAATATGCGCGGCAATATCTGGCGACGCGCGCAACTGTTGCTTATGGCCTGGCGGATGTCGTGGCTATTGCGCAGGGTCAGCTGGCTGGCGAGGTCGAGCCGCGGCGTTGGCAGGGCAGCGACCGGAGCGACTGGCTGGTGTGCGACACCAACGCACTGGTCTGCATGATCTGGGCCGAGGTGCGCTTTGGGCATTGCCCAGCAACAATTCGAGCCTGCTGGCAAGCCGATGACTATGTGCTACATGTGCTGCCCACGCCCAATATCGCCTGGGAGCCCGACCCATTGAGAGAGAATCCCGAGGACAGGGAGGCCTTGTTTGCACGCTATCGCGATGCCTTGATGCAGGCTGGCGCCGCCCATATCGTGGTACAGGGTAGCCCGGCGGCGCGGGTACAGGCCGTGCTGGCTGCCTTGGGGCTGCCATCTTCGCCAAGCCCCGTCTAAGGTTGGCAGCCCCCTTGGTGCGTTGCACAGGCTAGGGGGGCTGGCCAGTAGGTTGTATCAGAACCAATAGCCAAAGCTGAGGCTGAATCCCTTGGCGTGTGGCGCGCGGATATAGCTCAGACCGCCGCGCATGCTGCTGGTGCGGGCATTGGCGGCCCGCTTGCTGCCAAAGGTGACGCTCACCTCCTGTTGATTGCGGTTGAACAGGCGGGTGCCGGTATAACGGGTATCGACCAGGGCGTATTCCCAGGTCACCGGCTCGTCACCCAGCATCATGGTGGTGTTCTGCTCGATCAGCACCCCGTTGCGAAATACCGTGTTGCGTATGTCTGGGTCGTAGGCGACATCGTTGACCTTGAGCTTGAGCGCCTTGTAGAAACCCACCATATTGCCGATGGTGAAGCTGAAATCCTTGCCCGGTATCACATAGCTGCTGGTAATGGTGGCATTGCCCATGGCCACGCCAGAGCCCAGATCAGGCGACCCGGTGGCGCGCAGGCCACCTGTGAAGGCCAGATACCATTGTTCCGATATCGGGCCGCGATAGGTCAGCGACATACCCACGTCGTAGGCCTTAGCACCTTCCACATCGGTCTGAGCCAAGGGCACGTAGATGGTCAGCTCACGGCCCGGTGTTTCAAACTGGCGGGAGTAGGACAAGGGCAGGCTGGCAGCATCGCTATCCATATCCCGTGGATTGCTCACGCCATTGGCTACCAGCTTGGTATAGCTGGGCATGAACCCTACCAATCCACTGGGCTTGTCGGCTTTGCCACTGGTTTGGCTGGGGCTGACCAAGCCAAGACCGTAGTCTTGCGCAGCACCACGGCTCATCATGCTGTTGGGGTTGCCGGCCACCGGGTCTACCGGTGAGGTTTCGACCAGCGCCCGCTGCAGCCGCGACAGCAGATCCGGGTTCTTCTTGAAATACTCCTTCAGCAAGTCCTCGCTGGCATCGCGGCTTGCACCCTGGAAGGTCTGGCTCAGGTTGAGCACGGGGATATCCAGTCGCAGCAGGGTACTGCCTTGGGTCGGATAGGCCAACAACATGTTCACACCACGGAAATCCAGCTTCAGGCTGGCTGTTTCGGTACCGTTGTAGCTGGCGATCAACGCGCGCATGCCGGCATCGGTGGTGGCCGCCAGGGCATCCTCGGCCGTATCGTACTGGCGGGATTGAGTCTGGCCATTCACGGTGGCGGTGATATCGAATACCCCGGCCCAGGCGACGGGGGCTGCCAGGGCCAGGCCAAACAGGCAACTGCGGACGATATGACGGTGTCTCTCCATGATATGCCTCCTGCTGCAGTGTGGTTATTGGATAACACCGGTATGGTCGAGCGCCGACGGCGATGGCAAGGCCGATTTGGGCTAAAGGCGATGATCGGTAGTCGCTTGTTGCGCAAAAGAAAAAGCGGCCAGAAGGCCGCTTGGTGGGTTTGCAGTATCAGCGTAGCTGGTCTAGCACGGCCAGGATGGGTTGCAGCACCGATGCCCCCAGCTTCTTCGAGCGCTCGCCGCTCCAGCCGTATTCTTCGTCTGGCAGGTTGGCGTTGTCCTTGAACGGCATTTCTATGGTGTAGGACAAGCAATCGAAGTTCTGTCCCACCCAGTTGGTCGCCAGAGTGAGGTTGCCTTCGCCGGCCTTGTCGCGCTCGTAGCCAAACTTGTCCTGGAAGTCTGGGCTGGCGCTGATCCAGGCTTGCTTGAAGGCGTTTTCCAGTGCTTCCAGCCTGGGTGTGTAGCCGGGGTTGCCTTCGCAGCCGGCCACGAAATTGTAGGGCAGGGCTTCGTCGCCATGGGCGTCGAGGAAGAGGTCTACACCGGTAGCCTGCATCTTTTGGCGTACCAGCAAGACTTCGGGCGAGCGTTCCAGCGTGGGGTTGCCCCATTCGCGATTGAGGTTGGCGCCGGCGGCATTGGTGCGCAGGTTGCCACGGGCGGCGCCGTCGGGGTTCATATTGGGCACCACATGGAACACACACTGGCCCAGCAGCACCCGGCTGAACGGGTCGTCGCTGTCCAGCAGGCGCTCCAGGAAGCCTTCCACAAACCATTCGGCCATGGTCTCGCCTGGATGTTGGCGGGCAATCAGCCAGACCTTCTTCTTCTGCGCCAGCGGCGTGGTGCTTTCTTCGTCGGTGATGCGCAGCAGGGTCATGTCGCGGCCATCCAGCGTCTGGCCCAAGTGCTCGACCTCGACTTTGTCTGATTCGGTGGCAAAGCCGATCAGATCGAGGTGGCGCTCGTATGAGTAGGGTTCGAAATAGGCAAAGTAGACGCTTTGTGCCACCGGGGTGAGCTGGGTGGTCATCACCTGGCCATCAAAGCTGGTGGGCAGGCGGAACCAGTGCTGGCGGTCGTAGCTGGCCACCACGCGGTAGTCGGGCCAACCCTTTGGATAGGCACTGCTGCCTGCATTCAGAAAGCGCATGCTGACGGGCAGACCGGCGGCGCCCTGCAGGCGGAAGTGGAACCACTGGGCGAATTCGCTGGCGTTGTCGGGCTTGATCTTGAGCTGGATATCGCGATGATCGGCCAGGCTGACCACCTCGATGGCGCCGGAATCGAAAGCGGTGGAGATATGCAGTTGGGTCATGGGCGTACTCTGGGCTATGCCGCCGCAGCGGCAGGTTGGACGCGCAGAGTTTAGCGATTACCGCGACGAATTGCTGTTTATATCGTTTGGCCCGGCGCGATGGACATCAGATGGCATTGCTACGGAAATTTCGCCGGTATTTCACGAACCCGCGCTTGCGCTCACCGTCGTAGCCCTGTGCAGCAAAGAAGCGATGGGCATCGAGGCGGCTGGCGGTGCTGAGCAGCATGATCTTGGAGCAATCGCGTGCCAGGCACCGCTGCTCTACCTCGGCCAGCAGCAAGGCGCCTACGCCCTGGCCGCGTGCGCTGGCGGCGACCACCAGGTTCTCCAGCAGGGCATAGGGCTGGCGGGCGTACATGGTGTCTGGACAGAACTGCAGATGGACAGTTGCCAGCAGGCGACCTTGGTGCTCGACCACCAGCAGGGCCTGGTCTGGGTTGCCGGCCAACCGTTCTATCTGTTCCGGTAGCACCGTGATGGCCGGGTCGTTGACCAGTTCATGGTAGAGCGAGGCGATGGCGCTGGCATCGGCGGCTTGAGCTAGGCGTATGTGCATTGGTAGTGAGGAGGAGTTACTGTGAAGGTGGAGGTGCTGGGGGCGTATCAGGCACGGGAGGCTGGCAAGCCGGCAGGCTGTCGGCCAGCGCCTGCATGACATCGGTGCGTTGGCCCGTTGTACCCGCCGTTGCGGAGCGCGGTATTTACTCTTCTACCTTGCCATCCAGATAGACCCAGCGGCCCTTGTAGCGGACGAAGCGGCTTTTCTCGGCCACCTTGGCGGCCTTGCCGCCTATCTTGTACTTGGCGACGAATTCCACCGTACCTTCTTCGTCATCCGGGCCGCCGGCTTCGCTGCCCTTGATGGTCAGACCTACCCATTTGGCGGAGTCATCCTTGAGGTTGAGGTCGTCCGGGCGGGTATCGGGATGCCAGCTATAGAGCAGGTAGTCGGCCTTTTTCATGACATAGGCGCTGTAACGCGAACGCATCAGTGCCTCGGGGTTGCGGGCGCCTTCTTTTTCCATATGGAGCATGAAGCAGCATTCCTTGTAGGGCTTGCCGCTACCGCAAGGGCAGTCTGTGGGGAACTCGTGTTTGGACATGATGCATTCCTGACGGGTGGTGCACGATGACGTTGCGATGGTCATCGTGTCGGGTAAGGTGGGCGTGGAGTTGGTAGGGTCGGCTTTGTCGTGGCTCAGCCTGCACCCAGCTGCAAATAACCGTAGTTGTAGCACTCATACAGTGCGTCCAGTACCGACTCTTCATACTTGGCGGGCGGCAGCTTGCGCTGGTTGGCCAGCTGTTGGAGTACGGCGTGGGCTGCCTGGTCTGCCTCCAGGGTGTCGCCATTGATGTAGACGTGGTCGTCATCAAACAGCATGACGGATTTGAGATCCAGCGCGACGCCCTGCTTGGCGACTGCCCTGGCAAATTTCGCCTCACTCAGCTCATCATCCGGGCCGTCGTAGAACACATGGGCCTTGGGTTCGCTGAAGTAGCGGCCGACAAAATCGCGCACGATGGTTTCATCCCAGCTGATGCCCTGCAACATGCCAGCGACCTGCCGGACAAAGTCGGCGGGCAGGCGTGCCGGGTCCGCCGGCAGGGTCAGGCCCGGGTCGGTATAGATGCCATCGAGTTCGATACGGTCACGCAGAAAGTCGAGAAAGGCGCCGCCCAGCTCCTGTGCCGTGGGGGCGCGGAATCCCACCGACCAGGTCTGGCCGGGCTCCAGTGCCACGCCTTCATGGGCATAGCGTGGTGGCAGATATAGCATGTCGCCATGCTCCAGCACCCATTCCAGCTCGTGCTCGAAATGCTGCAGCACCTTCAAGGGGGCGTCCTCGACCAGGGTCAAATCGGTCTGCGATGAGATGCGCCAGCGCTTTTTTCCGCCTACCTGCAACAGGAAAACATCGTAGCTGTCGAAGTGAGGCCCCACGCCGCCACCGGCAGGGGCATAGCTGATCATCAGGTCGTCCAGCCGAACATGGGGGATGAAATCGAAGCGATACAGCAGTTGTGCCGCGAAAGGGATGTGATGGTTGACGTTCTGTACCAGTACCGTCCAGTCCGCCTCCGCCAGCTTCTTGAAGCGGGATGGCCGGAAGGGGCCGGACTCGCAGGTCCAGCGCCCTTGTTTTTGTTCGATCAGGCGCGATTCGACGTCTTCTTGTCCGGCGAGGGCAAGCAGGTCGGGCAGTTCAGGCAGCCAATCGAATTGGGTAACAGCCTGGCGTATCAGCAGCGGCTTTTTCTGCCAGTAGTCGGCCAGAAACTGCTCGGCCGTCAGATTGCCGAGTGGCGGATTGGGCATATGGGCTATATAGAAAAAAGTGGTATGGGCCTGATTATCTCACCCGGCGCCGCGCTGTGCAGCAGCAGGTGTGGGAGGGTGGCTGCATGCCCTGATGCTGTTCGAGGCAGAGGGCTTGCAGGCAAGGCACGAGCGGGGTCTGGATTGGTGTCGGCGCGATGGTTGGTTGTGAGTTCGTTCAAGACGGGGGTGCATGCATATGCTTGAAGCCGGCGGGCCTGCGCCCGATTTTGAACTGCCCGATGCCGCCATGGACATGGTCAGGCTGTCGGATTTTAAGGGTGACAAGACGGTTGTGCTGTATTTTTATCACCGTGACGATGACCCCGGCTGTACGCGCGAGGCCATTGAGTTCTCGGATCTGGCTGACCGTTTTGCCAAGTCCAATGCCGTGGTGTTGGGCGTGAGCCTGGATGACCCGCTCTGCCATGAGGTATTCCGCGACAAGCATGGCTTGATGGTGAGGCTGTTGTCGGACTCTGAAACAGAAGTGTCACGTCGATATCACACACTGCGGGAGATGGAACGCAATGGCGTGGTAAAATTCGGTACCGTACGGTCGACATTCATTGTCGATCGCAACGGCACGTTGCGTCATGCGCTCTACAACGTTACTCCACGTGGCCATGCCGCAGACGTGCTCAAACTTATTCAGCAACTCGACGCCTAGGCGTCGTCCAAGGAAAGCCCTCATGGAAATCGTCAAGAATTCGGTTGTCTCGCTGCACTATGAAATGTTCGACGCAGCAGGCGAACTGCTCGACCAGACCCAGGCCGATGAGCCCATGGTCTATCTGCACGGTGGCTATGACGGCATTTTCCCTGCCGTTGAAGAAGCCCTGCATGGCAAGAAGGTCGGCGACAAGATCGATGTCTCGATGGAGCCTGATGATGCCTTCGGCGAGTACGATGCCGAGCTGGTTCGCATCGAGCCGCAGGATGTGTTCCCTGAGGAGATTGAAGTCGGCATGATGTTCGAGGCTGATGATCCTGAGACCGGCGACGTGATGTTGTTCACCGTGACCGAAATTGCCGATGGCAAGGTGGTGGTTGATGGCAACCATCCTCTGGCCGGCAAGCGCCTGCGTTTTGTGGCTACCGTGTCGGAAGTGCGAGCCGCCAGCGCAGAAGAGCTGGACCATGGCCATGTGCATGGTCCGCATGGCCATCACCACTAAGAGCCGCGTTACGCTGGCAGGCAGCATCGCATAAGTAGGCGAGGCGAAGGC
>NZ_BSOG01000002.1:387279-1086850 GCF_030160395.1 Chitinimonas prasina | reverse complement strand
AGGCACCCGGGGAACCCGGGTGCTTGTACGTTGTGGGTACTCAGACAGCGGCTCTTCCTTGATTGAGTCCCACCCCTACGCCCCGCCCGCCGGCGGGGGACCTCGCTGCGCTCGAATGGGCCGCTTTGCCGTACCAAGCCGCATCGCATAGGTAGGCGAGACGAAGGTATCCGGGGAGCCCGGGTGCTTGTACGTTGTGGGTACTCAGACAGGGGCTCTTCCTTGATTGAGTCCCACCCCTACGCCCCGCCCGCCGGCGGGGGCCTGGCTGCGCGCCATGGGCTTCTGTCATGAGTTCATGGCGGGCGCTAAGCATTTGATGCGGCAACGAGAAATGGCGAGCGTTGCTCGCCGTTTTGCTTGGTAGGCTGTCCGCTTGCCGTCTATTGTTCAAGACAATGGCGCCCCATGCAGGGGGGCGGGTAAACGGGTGGTGGGCGAATTGCTGCAGGGCGATGGTGGCTGAGAGGGCTTCTCGTTTTATATCTTCAATATGGGAAAACCTATGCTCTATGCGGGCTTCAGAGCAAAAGCTCGATTGCCCACACCGCCGTCATGGCGCTAAAATTGGTGCGTTGCAGCAGCTTTCTACGATTTCTTGCAGGTGGTTGTCAGCCACTGGTACGTATTTGACGACCGCTTGACGCATATCAATAGAGGCGGCGGACGGAGTTTGCATACTCCGCCTGCCAGTCGCCTGCTGATGGCCCGGTAGCCTCCATAGCCATGGGTATTCCATGGCCTGCATTGCCGGGGTAGGCAGCATCAGAGGCTGGAAAACCAGCCCATTACAAGAATATGTGCCAGACCGGCGCGGAGAGAAGAACACGACGACACGTTTCGTCGTGAGCGGACCCGTTTTTGCGGTCGAACCGGATTTTTTGCGTTCTCGGAGAGTTTCATGCAGGCCAATTCTGCGCTTGAGCCCCATGGCGGGGTGGAGACCTTCAACTATCGGGTGGTGCGGCAGTTCAGCATCATGACGGTGGTTTGGGGGATAGTCGGTATGCTGGTGGGGGTGATCATCGCCGCCCAGATGGCATGGCCTGAACTGAACTTCGGTCCCTATTTCCATTTCGGTCGCCTGCGTCCGCTGCATACCAATGCGGTGATCTTTGCTTTCGGTGGCTGCGCGCTGTTTGCCACCTCCTACTACGTGGTGCAGCGTACCTGTGGGGTGCGGCTGATATCCGACAAGCTGGCGGCCTTTACCTTCTGGGGCTGGCAACTGGTTATTGTGGCTGCTGCCATTACCTTGCCGCTGGGTTACACCTCGGGCAAGGAATACGCTGAGCTGGAATGGCCCATCGATATCCTGATCACCGTGGTGTGGTTGTCCTACGCCTATGTCTTCTTCGGCACCATTGCTCGCCGTACCCAGAAGCACATCTACGTGGCCAACTGGTTCTACGGGGCCTTTATCCTGGCGGTGGCGCTGTTGCATGTGGTCAATAGCATGGCTATACCGGCCGGTGCCTGGAAATCCTACTCGGCTTATGCCGGCGCCGTGGATGCCATGG
Source organism: Chitinimonas prasina (assembly GCF_030160395.1). Taxonomy (GTDB): domain Bacteria; phylum Pseudomonadota; class Gammaproteobacteria; order Burkholderiales; family Chitinimonadaceae; genus Chitinimonas; species Chitinimonas prasina. The sequence goes on along the minus strand of NZ_BSOG01000002.1, from coordinate 1,085,330 downwards.
TGCAATGGTGGTACGGCCACAATGCCGTGGGTTTCTTCCTGACCGCAGCCTTCCTCGGCATGATGTATTACTTCGTGCCCAAGCAGGCTGGCCGTCCGGTTTACTCCTATCGTCTGTCGGTGGTGCACTTCTGGGCGCTGGTTTTCACCTATATGTGGGCCGGTCCTCACCACCTGCACTACACGGCACTGCCAGACTGGACGCAGAGCGTGGGTATGGCGTTCTCCATCATCCTGCTGGCGCCAAGCTGGGGCGGCATGATCAACGGCATCATGACCCTGTCTGGCGCATGGCATAAGCTGCGTACCGACCCCATCCTCAAGTTCATGATCACCGCACTGTCGTTCTATGGCATGTCGACCTTTGAAGGCCCGATGATGTCGATCAAGACGGTGAATGCGCTGAGCCATTACACCGACTGGACCATAGGCCATGTGCACTCCGGTGCCTTGGGCTGGGTGGCGATGATCTCCATTGGCTCGATCTACTACCTGATTCCGCGCCTGTTCGGCCGCGAGAAGATGTACTCGACCAAGCTGATCGACGTGCACTTCATGATGGCGACCATAGGCGTGGTGTTGTATATCGCCGCGATGTGGATGGCCGGTATCACCCAGGGCCAGATGTGGCGCCAGACCAATATGGACGGCACCCTGACCCATGCCTTTATCGATAGCGTGAAGGCAACCTATCCGTACTACTACGTCCGTGTGCTGGGTGGTGCGCTCTATCTGGGTGGCATGTTCCTGATGGCCTACAACATGGCTCGCACCATCATGCAGGGCAAGGCATTTGATGCCCCCGTGCCCGCTGTGTCGCAACACGCCCACGCCTGAGCCTAGGAATCGTCATGGATAAGATTCAGAAACTGATCGAAGAAAACGTCGCCTACCTGATCGTGTTTACGCTGTTGATCATCAGCGTGGCCATGCTGGTGGAGATACTGCCGTTGATGTTCTCCAAGTCCACCACCCAGCCCACGCCAGGTGTGAAGCCCTATAACGCGCTGCAACTGGCTGGCCGCGATGTCTATATCCGCGAGGGATGCTACAACTGCCACTCGCAGATGATCCGGCCTTTCCGCGCCGAAACCGAGCGCTATGGCCATTACTCGGTTGCCGGCGAGTCGGTGTATGACCATCCCTTCCAGTGGGGCTCCAAGCGTACTGGCCCGGATCTGGCTCGCGTGGGTGGCCGCTACTCCGATGAGTGGCATGTGGTTCACCTGACGAACCCGCGTGACGTGGTGCCGGAATCCAATATGCCGGCCTTTCCGTGGCTGGCGGTGAACAAGGTGGACCCTGCCAAGGTGCAGGCCGGTATGACCGCGCTGACCAAGGTGGGCGTGCCCTACACCAAGGAAGAAATCGCCAAGGCGCCCGAGATGGTGGAAGGCAAGACCGAAATGGATGCGGTGGTGGCCTATCTGCAGGGCCTGGGCCTGGCGCTCAAGGGCATACGCTGAGGAGTGACGGACATGGATATCAATATCCTGCGTGAAATTCTCACCGTGGCGGGCCTGACCTGCTTTATCGGCATCGCCCTGTGGGCCTATGGCAAGCCGGCCAGCCAGCGCTTCGATGAAGCGGCCATGCAGCCTATCAATGACGACGACCTGCCGCACGAGCAGGCCGGGAGTAAGCAATGAGTGATTTTTTCAGCGAATTCTGGGGTTATTGGGTAGCCGGCATTGTTGTCGTGTCGCTGATCTGGCTGACCTATCTGCTGATTTCGCAGAGCGTGGTCAAGCTGCCCAAGGGGCAGCAGGCAGATGTGACAGGCCATAAGTGGGATGGCGATCTGGAGGAGTACAACAATCCGCTGCCGATGTGGTGGATGGGCTTGTTCTACCTGACCATCATCTTTGCCGTGGTGTATCTGGCCTTGTACCCTGGTCTAGGTGCTTACCAGGGCAGCAAGGGCTGGACGGCAGTGGGCCAGTACGAGCAGGAGTCGGCTGCCAAGGACAAGGACGTCAAGCCCTTGTACGACAAGTATCTGAAGGTGGATGTGGCAACCCTGGCCAAGGATCCGGCGGCGCAGAAGTCGGGTCAGAGCCTGTTCCTGACCTATTGCATGCAGTGCCATGGCTCGGATGCGCGTGGTGCCAAGGGCTTCCCCAACCTGACGGATGCCGACTGGTTATATGGTGGTAAGCCGGAGCAGATTCTGGAGACGCTGAACGCCGGACGTGCCGGCCAGATGCCTGCCTTTGGTGTGGCTTTTGGCGAAGAGAAGGTCAAGGATGTCGCCAACTACGTGCAAAAGCTGGCCAGCAAGAAGTATGACGCTGTGCGGGCCGCACGTGGTCAGGCCACCTTCCAGCAGGTGTGTGTGGCTTGCCACCAGGCGGATGGCAAGGGTAGCCAGTTGATTGGTGCACCCAACCTGACAGATACGGTCTGGCTGTATGGCGGCAGTGAGCGCGCCATCACCGAAACCATCACCAATGGCCGCAAGAACCGCATGCCGGCCTGGAAGGAAGCGCTGGGCGAGGGCAAGGTTCACTTGCTGGCGGCCTATGTCTACGGCTTGTCGGACAAGCCTGAAGCTGGCGCCAAGCCCTGATGAGATTGCCCGCCTGCGACCATCGGTCGCAGGCGGGCAGTTGCTGCCATCCGGCACAATGCGTTGTGGTGCAGGATAGGCATTGCGCCCCTGCCTATAGCGACATCCTCGCCAGCAGACGTTTGCCGAAAGCGCCGCGCTTTCGAGAGATGTTTGAGAGCCCAAGCCATGTCCAAGACCTTCAAGACCATACCCATCAAGGTGGTGCCCGCCACCCCGGCTGATAGCCCGGTCGAATTGGAGGAGGTGGTACTGTACGAGAAACACAAGAAGGTCTATCCGCGCTGGGTGACCGGTCGGTTTACCCAATGGCGCTGGTTCTGGCTGGTGGCCACCCAGTTGTTTTTCTATGGCATGCCCTGGCTGCACTGGGGTGACCGGCAGATGCTGCTGTTCGACCTGGTGCATCGCAAGTTCTATATCTTCGGTTTTATCTTCCTGCCGCAAGATCTGATCTACCTGACGGCCCTGTTGCTGGCCAGTGCCTTTGGCCTGTTCGTCTGGACCTCGATAGGCGGGCGGCTGTGGTGTGGCTATTCCTGTCCGCAGACGGTCTACACCGAAATATTCCTGTGGGTGGAAAAATGGGTGGAAGGTGATCGCCTGGCCCGCATCAAGCTGGACAACGGTCCCATGAACCTGCGCCGGCTGCGGCTCAAGTACACCAAGCACGCCATCTGGATAGTCATCGCCCTGTGGACCGGCTTTACCTTTGTGGGCTATTTCACCCCCATACGTGAGTTGGCCGGCAAGGTGCTCATGTTCTCGACCGGCCCATGGGAGACCTTCTGGATACTGTTCTACGGTTTTGCCACTTATGGCAACGCCGGCTGGATGCGTGAGCAGGTATGCAAGTACATGTGTCCCTATGCCCGCTTCCAGAGCGCCATGTTCGACCCCGATACGCTGATCATCAGCTACGACGCCGAGCGGGGTGAGCCGCGTGGCAGTCGCAAGAAGACCGATGATTACAAGGCTGAAGGCAAGGGCGACTGTATCGATTGCAAGCTGTGCGTGCAGGTCTGCCCGGTGGGTATCGATATCCGGGATGGGCTGCAATATGAGTGTATTGCCTGCGGTGCCTGTATCGACGCCTGTGACAGCATCATGGACAAGATGGGTTATCCGCGCGGGTTGGTGCGTTACACCACCGAGAATGCGCTCGCGCACAAGTACCCGGAAAAAGAGATCGCCAATCACATACTTCGGCCTCGGGTGATCATCTACAGCGTGGCATTGTTCCTGGTGCTGGCGGCAGTGGCGGTATCACTGGTGCTGAAGTCGCCCATCAAGGTGAATATCTTGCGTGACCGTAATGCCTTGGTGAGAGAGACGGACGAGGGGCTGGTGGAGAATAGCTATAGGCTGCAGATTGAGAATACCGACGAGAAGCTGCACCGCTTTGTCATTCGTGCCGAGGGCTTGCCTGATCTCAAGGTGCTGAGCGACCAGGGCGATATCGTCGAGGTGCCGGGTAATGGTTCGGCCGTGGTGGGCATCCGGGTGCAGGTGGAGCCGCAGCTGGTTACGCGGGGCTCCAAGAAGATCTATTTTGTGGTGCAGGCGGCAGATGACCTGACGCTCAAGGTGCGCGAGAAGTCGAGCTTCATCGGTCAGTAACAGACCGGGCCCGGCCGGGTCCGGTATTTCATAGCGGGTTTTTTGCCATGTCTGATTCCAATCGCTGGTATCGCCAGCCAGTAGTACTGCTTTTCCTGGGCTTGCTGCTGGTGACGGTGCTGGCCTGCATACACCTGATCAAGGTGGCCATACAGAGCAATGATGGCCTGGTGGTTGACGACTATTACAAGCGTGGCAACGAGATAGGCATGGAGATGGCCCGCGATCAGCAGGCCAGCGCCTTGGGTTTGTCGGCACAGTTATTCATGGCCGAGGACGGCCAAAGTGTGCGCGTGCTGCTGGTGCCCTTGCCAGCAAGCCCAGCGCCCTTGAAGTTGCGGTTTGCCCACCCCACCCGATCGGGATTGGATCAGGTGGTGACGTTGCAGCCGGTGGATGGCGCCATGCTGTCTGGCCGTCTGGCGAGCCCCTTGGTCAGCCAGCGTTGGCTGGTGCAGTTGGAAGACGAGACGGCCAAGTGGCGCTTGCGGGCCGAAGCCAAGGTGGGGCCTGGTGCGACGCTAGGCCTGAGCAGCACGCCCGCAACGGCGGCGCCGGTGGCAGTACCCGCGCAATAACACCAGGGTGCCATCACGGCCGGTGGGCGTTTTAGTGCTGCCCAGACAGCGCTAGGGAATGGCCTTAGGGCAAAGACTGGGCTGCTTGCTTGGCGGTTCATCCACCCAGTTGGGGTAGTAGCCCAGCTTGTCCTGCACGGCAGCGTCGTGGGCGGGCACAATCTGCAGCTGTGGCATCTCGCTGGACATCTGGGCCAGTTGGCGTATTTGGCCGGCCGTGGCGTCGCGGTCGTTATCGGCCAGTTGCCGGGCAAACCAGGACTTTTCTCTTGCCCCGTCCAGCGCCTGCGTGGTCCAGATGGTATCGCCCACGAAAAACAGGCTGCGGCCCGAAGCCAGTCGGGTGAACAGGCCAACAGAGCCGGGTGTGTGGCCGGCCATGGGCACGAGCACGGCGCTGCCATCCCCAAACAGGTCCAGGCTGAATGGATAACCTAGCCAGGCCTGGGGGGCGAAGCTGTATTCGCGCCACTTGATTGGCGGTGTATGCACCTGTGAGGGGAAGATGGTCGGTGGTGTGCCGCTGGCAATGAACTGTCGCTCCGCCGAGGTGACCCAGACTTCGCTGTCGGGGAAATCGACCAGGCCGCTGACGTGGTCCCAATGGGCGTGCGAGAGGATGATGCGGGGAATCTTGCGCCCAGCCAATTGGCGGACGGCAGGGCAGGGGTGCTGGTAGCGCAGGAAGGGGCCAGCCCACCAAGGCATGTCAGCATCCACCTGGGCGTCGACCTGGGTGCCAAGCCCCGCATCGAACAGCAATTCACCTTGCGGGTGGGACACCAGCACGGCGGTATGCACCAGCGTCAGCTTGTCCCAGCTACCGCCTGCTACAGCCAACATGCCCCGTGTCTCTGCATCGGCTGTCTTGATCAGCGCGACCCTGACTGAGGGTGCAGCCTGGCCGGCCAGACTGCAGAGCAGTAGCAGCCAGTGAATGGACTTCATGCGGCGGCCTCCTCATCGGCCATCACGGCGCGTTCCTGCGCCCATTCGCGCATAGCGGCGATGCGTTCGGCCATGACCAGAGAGAGGGGGCGGGTCCGAGCCAGCTCCGACAGTAAGTGTGCTTGAGTTAGCGGCTGTCCTTCGGTCTGCGCTGCAAAGCGGCTGGCTACGACGGCTTGTTCGATCTCGGCGCCTGAATATCCCTCGCTGGCATCCAGCAGTGCGGATAATTGCGCCGGTGTGAGGTTCTCGTTGCGCTGGCTGAGGTGGATGCGCCAGATTTCCTCCCGTGCCTTGTGACCGGGTAGATCGACAAAGAAGATCTCATCCAGTCGACCCTTGCGTATCAGCTCTGGGGGAAGGCTTTCGATATCGTTGGCCGTCGCTACGATGAATACAGGATGCTTGCGCTCGGCCATCCAGGTCAGCAAGGTGCCCAGCACACGCCGGGAGACCCCGCTATCAGCGCCCGTGCTGTCGGTACCCAGGCCTTTTTCAATTTCGTCTATCCACAGCACGCAGGGTGCCATGCGATTGGCGGCGGCCAGTGCGCTGCGCAGATTGCGCTCAGTCTCGCCAAAGAACTTGTTGTAGAGCACACCAAAATCAAGCCGCAGCAGCGGCAGGCCCCAGCTGCCGGCTACGCATTTGGCGGCCAGGCTTTTGCCACAGCCCTGCACGCCGGTCAGCAGTAGGCCCTTGGGGCTGTCCTTGGGATTTTGGGTATCGCCAAAGGCATGCTCGCGCAGTGCCAGCCAGCGCTTCAGGCCGGCCAGGCCACCAAGCTCCGCAAAGCGTCCAGTGTCAGCCTCAAAGCTGAGCATGCCATCCTGGTTGAGGATATGGTTCTTGGCTTGGGCTACATGGCGGAGATCGGCTTCGGTCAGCATGCCGTCATCGTCTATGACTTCCCGCACCAAGCGATGTATATCGTCCATGTTCAGGCCGGCCAGCAGGCGTACCAGCTGCTCCAATACATCGTTAGAGGCTTTCACCCTGGTACCACCACGCAGCTTGGCGTAGACCTGAGCCTCCTGGTGGATCAGCTTGCGGATGTCGTCTGCCGACGGTGGTGACAGCGTAAAGGTGGTCGAGAAGCGTTTCAGTTCGCTTGGCAGATCGACATCGGGGCCAAAGAAGATCAAGGTGCGCTGGGTTTGATGGCGTTGATGCACCAGTGACTTGATCAGCCGGATGGTGACGGCATCGTCCAGGAAGGGATGGGCGTCAAAAAAGACAAACACGCCATTCTGCGGCGACTTGTATAGATGTCGCAGGGCATGGTGCAACTCGTAGGTATCGGTCGGTCGCTGCGTTTCGGAGGTGATACGCCGTATCAGGCCGTCTACTGCTGTCCAGGAGAACAGAGGCAGCTCCTGGCGCCGTGCCAGTTGTTCTATCAGAGCCAGGAAGCGTGGCTCTTCGTCGCTTTCCACAGTGATGATGGGGTGTCTTGCATGCAGCAGAACGTCTAATTGATGCTGCTCGGAAGGCTTGTCTTGAAGATCGAGTGCGGGAAACATGTGCGTATTCTAGCCACCAGCCCGCACTAACTGCAGCAAAATGCGCATCGTTGGCGGCTGATTGGCTGGGGGCGGCTTTCGCACTGCACAATAGTCGAGTAAAATAGTCGGCCTTTTTCCATGCTTCCCAGAGCCCACTCGAATGTTCGCACGCCTACGTGAAAACATCGCCGTCGTGTTCGATCGCGACCCCGCAGCCCGCTCGACCTGGGAAGTGATTACCTGTTACCCCGGCTTTCATGCGTTGACCTTTCACCAGTTGGCGCATGGGCTTTGGCGTGCCAACTTCAAATGGCTGGCCAGGCTGGTATCGCACTTCAGCCGCTTTGCCACGGGCATAGAAATACATCCTGGTGCCACCATAGGCCGCCGCGTATTTATCGACCATGGTATGGGTATCGTAGTGGGCGAGACGGCCATCATCGGTGACGATTGCACGCTCTACCATGGTGTGACCCTGGGGGGCACCAGCTGGAACAAGGGCAAGCGCCATCCCACGCTGGAGCAGGGTGTGATCATCGGTGCCGGTGCCAAGATACTGGGGCCGATCACCCTGCATGCGGGTGCCAAGGTGGGCTCCAATGCCGTGGTGGTGAAGGATGTGCCTCCCAATGCCACGGCGGTGGGCATACCGGCCCGCATTGTGGCGGATGATGTGGCCCAGGCGCGTGAAGCCAAGGCAGAGAAGATGGGCTTCTCGGCCTATGCGATCTCCAGCAAGATGGACGACCCGATGGTACAGGCCATACACGGCCTCGTGGACCACAGTACCAATATCGATGCCCGCATCGAACTGATACTGCGCCGGCTGGAGTCCTTGGGAGTGAATTGCGCCGAGGAACGGGCTACGGCAGACAAATTTGATGCGAACTATTTGAACCGTATTGTTGACTAATTTAGTAGGATAAAATCTTGACTAAAAAAGTCGGGTATTTTATCCTTCGGGCTCAATCACGGTCGCTTGCCAGCCCACCAGACACCGCCTCTGCCACGCGGCGCGCTTGCCCAGGCAGACAGTTTAAACAGGTACATCCATGCGCTTGACCACCAAAGGTCGCTTTGCCGTAACCGCCATGCTGGATCTGGCCCTGCGAGAGCAGAAGGGGCCGGTGACGCTGGCGGGTATCTCCGAGCGGCAACAGATTTCGCTGTCCTATCTTGAGCAGCTTTTCGGCAAGTTGCGCCGCAACAGCCTGGTGGACAGCGTGCGCGGCCCCGGTGGCGGCTATTGCCTGGCGCGGCCTGTGGCCGATATATCGGTGGCCGACATCATCACGGCGGTGGATGAGCCGTTGGACGCCACCCAGTGCGGCGGCAAGGAAAACTGCCTGGAAGACAACAAGCGCTGCATGACGCACGACCTGTGGTCTGACCTGAATCGCACTATTTATGAATACCTGGCCTCGGTAACCCTGGCCACGCTGATAGAGAAGCAGCGCACAGCCTGTGCCAGCACCCAGGCCACCAGTGAGTGCGTACTGCACGACAAGCGCAAGAGCACGCAAGAACACCAGGCCCTGGCCTGAAACTGTTGACACACAGAGGCCATAAGGCCCGCCTGACCGACTGGGCGTTGATGCATCGTATGGAGCGTAGTAAATGAAATTGCCGATTTACCTCGACTATTCCGCCACCACCCCGGTGGACCCACGCGTTGCGGAGCAGATGATTCCGTGGCTGACCGAGCAGTTTGGCAACCCGGCCAGCCGCTCGCACCCCTTCGGCTGGGCTGCCGAAGAGGCCGTCGAGGCCGCCCGTGAGGAAGTGGCCAAGCTGGTGAACTGTGATGCCAAGGAAATTGTCTGGACCTCGGGTGCGACCGAATCCAACAACCTGGCGATCAAGGGGGCGGCACATTTCTACAAGGACAAGGGCAAGCACCTGATCACCATGAAGACCGAGCACAAGGCTGTGCTCGATACCATGCGTGAGCTGGAGCGCGAAGGCTTTGAGGTGACCTACCTCAGCCCGATGGAAAACGGCCTGCTTGATCTCGACCTGCTCAAGGCCACCCTGCGCGATGACACCATCCTGGTGTCGGTAATGGCAGTGAACAATGAAATCGGCGTGATACAGCCTATCGCGCAACTTGGTGAGCTGCTGCGTGAGCGCGGCATCCTGTTCCATGTCGATGCGGCGCAGGCCACCGGCAAGATTGCCCTTGATCTGTCCAGCCTCAAGGTGGATCTGATGAGCTTCTCGGCCCACAAGACCTATGGCCCCAAGGGGATAGGCGCCTTGTACGTGCGGCGCAAGCCACGGGTGCGCCTGGAAGCCCAGATGCATGGTGGCGGCCATGAGCGCGGCATGCGCTCGGGCACTCTGGCAACTCACCAGATCGTGGGTATGGGCGTGGCGTTCAAGCTGGCGCGCGAAGAGATGGCTACTGAGCTGGAACGTATCCGCATGCTGCGCGATCGCCTGTGGCATGGCGTGTCGGGCATGGAAGAGGTCTATCTGAACGGTGACATGGATGCGCGCGTGCCGCACAACCTGAATGTCAGCTTCAACTATGTAGAAGGCGAATCGCTGATCATGGCGCTGAAGGACTTGGCCGTGTCGTCGGGCTCGGCCTGTACCTCGGCTTCGCTGGAGCCCAGCTATGTGCTGCGCGCCTTGGGTCGTAATGATGAGCTGGCTCATTCGTCCATACGTTTCACCATCGGCCGCTTTACCACGGTTGAGGATATCGACTACGCCATCAAGCTGATCCACGAAAAGATAGGGAAGCTGCGCGAACTGAGCCCGCTGTGGGACATGTTCAAGGAAGGTATAGACCTGAACACGGTGCAGTGGGCTGCACACTGACAGGTGCTGAAGGATGGCAGCCGGTAACCCAGGTCTCCCGGCTGGTAGCAACGGTTTCTAGGGTGGCTGTTGAGCAGTAGCGAGGATTTCCCGCCTCGTACTCCACCACCCCTTACAGGAGTAAACGACATGGCATACAGTGACAAGGTCATCGACCATTATGAGAATCCCCGCAACGTCGGCGCCTTCGACAAGGGCGACGAGTCGGTAGGCACCGGCATGGTTGGCGCGCCGGCTTGTGGCGACGTGATGAAGCTGCAGATCAAGGTGGGTGAAGGCGGTGTGATTGAAGACGCCAAGTTCAAGACCTATGGCTGCGGTTCGGCCATTGCCTCCAGCTCGCTGGTGACGGAATGGGTCAAGGGCAAGACGCTGGATCAGGCCCTGAACATCAAGAACACCCAGATTGCCGAAGAACTGGCACTGCCACCGGTCAAGATACACTGCTCCATTCTGGCTGAAGATGCCATCAAGGCAGCGGTAGCCGATTACAAGGCTAAACACGAGGGCTAATCATGGGACTGTCGCTGTCTGAAAGCGCTGCCAAGCACGTCGCCAAATATATTGCCAAGCGGGGCCGTGGCGTAGGTGTGCGCTTGGCCGTCCGTACCTCGGGTTGTTCAGGCATGGCCTACAAGCTGGAGTTTGTGGACGAGGCTGCGGCTGAAGATCTGGCGTTCGAGAGCTTTGGCGTCAAGATATTTACCGATGCCAAGAGCCTGCCCTATATCGACGGCACCGAACTCGACTTTGTGAAGGAGGGCTTGAACGAAGGGTTCAAGTTCAATAATCCTAACGTCAAAGACGAGTGCGGTTGCGGCGAGAGCTTCAATACCTGAGGTCTGAGCTGCACCTTAGACAAGCCGGGCACCGCCATGCGGTGCCTTGCTTTTCGGTCGGTACGCTTTGCCACGATGGCTTCCCACCATGAACCACTTCGATTTCAGCCACGACCACTTTACCCTGTTTGGCTTGCCTCGCGCCTATAGGCTCGATATGGCCACCATGGAGACGGCATTTCGTGCCCTGCAGACGCAATACCACCCGGATAAGGCCGCCAGCCTGACCGACGCAGACAAGCGTATGGCATTGCAGGCGGCTACCCGGGTGAATGAAGCCTTTCAGACCCTGAAGTCTCCCCTGGCACGTGCGCGCTACTTGCTGCTGCTGGCTGGGGTGGACACCCAGGAGGAAACCAATACGGCCATGCCGGTGGATTTCCTGATGCAGCAGATGGAATGGCGTGAAGCGATTGCCGATGCCAGGGCCGCCAGCGATGTGGATAGCCTGGAAGCGCTGGGTCGCGAGTTGCGGGGCGTAGGTCGTGCCATGGAAACCGATTTGGGATTGCTGTTGGACGAGCAGTCCGCCCATGCCCAGGCAGCTACCGTGGTGCGCAAGCTCAAGTTCATGGAGAAGCTGGAGCAGGAAGTGGGCGATGCGATCGAGCGTCTGCTGGATTGAGCGGATAGCTTTCCTGCAAGGGACTGCACAGCTGAGTTGAGTAGGGGTTGAATGTCGATGGCACAGGATGCCAGCATTCGGCCCGCAAGCATTAATCGAAATGCCGGAGTAACCGGCTTTAGCCCGGTGCGCTGTTTTTGCTCGGCGTGCCAGAGTGGACTGACATGGCTCTTTTCCAGATCGCCGAACCCGGCCAAGCTGCCGAACCCCATCAACACCGCCTGGCGGTAGGGATAGACCTGGGTACGACCAATTCGCTGGTGGCGACGGTACGCAGTGGCTCGGCCACCGTACTGGCCGACGAGACCGGCGCTACGCTGCTGCCCTCGGTGGTGCACTATGCAGCCGATGGCCAGACCACTGTCGGCTATGCTGCCCAGCTGCGGCAGAGCGAAGACCCGCGCAATACCATCGTCTCCGTCAAGCGCTTCATGGGCCGGGGGGTGAAGGATCTGCCCGATTCAGCCGCGACACCTTACCGGTTTGTCGATGCGCCAGGCATGCTCAAGATCAAGACCGTCGCGGGTGATAAAAGCCCAGTCGAGGTGTCGGCCGATGTGCTGCGCCACCTGAAGCAGCGTGCAGAAGACAGTTTGGGGGGCGAACTGCTGGGGGCGGTGATTACCGTGCCGGCCTACTTTGACGATGCCCAGCGCCAGGCCACCAAGGACGCGGCCACGCTGGCCGGGCTTAATGTGCTGCGATTGCTGAATGAGCCTACTGCTGCAGCTGTAGCCTACGGCCTCGATAACGCTGCCGAAGGCATCTATATCGTGTACGACCTGGGCGGCGGTACCTTTGATGTGTCCATTCTCAAGCTGACCAGAGGGGTGTTCGAGGTGCTGTCTACCTCGGGCGATTCGGCGCTCGGCGGGGATGACTTCGACCAGCGTATCTATTGCTGGGTTGTGGAGAATGCGGGCCTCAGCCTGCTCGGCGATCACGACACCCGCCTGCTGCTGACCCACGCGCGCGAAGCCAAAGAGGCGTTGACCGATCATGCCGAGACCCGCATCACTGCGAAGCTGGCCGATGGCGAAGTCGTAGACCTGGCGCTGAGCGCCGAGGTGTTCCAGCAGATTACCGCCCCGCTGGTGCAAAAGACCATCAGCCCAGTACGCAAGGCGCTGCGCGATGCCAAGCTGGACATGAGCGAGATCAAGGGCGTAGTGATGGTGGGCGGCGCCACCCGCATGCCGCATGTACGCCGCGCCGTGGCCGATTTCTTTGGCCGAGAGCCGCTGACCAATCTGGACCCCGACAAAGTGGTGGCGCTGGGCGCGGCCATGCAGGCCAATGCCCTGGCGGGCAACAAGGGCGATGACGAGTGGCTGCTGCTGGATGTGATCCCGCTTTCCTTGGGCCTGGAAACCATGGGGGGGCTGACGGAGAAGGTGATTCCGCGCAACAGCACGATACCAACCGCACGCGCACAGGATTTCACCACCTATAAGGATGGCCAGACGGCCATGGCTATCCATGTGGTGCAGGGTGAGCGTGAGCTGGTGGCCGATTGCCGCAGCCTGGCCCGTTTCGAATTGCGTGGCATACCGCCCATGGTGGCGGGTGCCGCTCGCATCCGGGTGACCTTCCAAGTCGATGCAGATGGCCTGCTGGCAGTGTCGGCCCGCGAGCAGTCCACCGGGGTGGAGGCAAGCATAGCCGTGAAGCCATCGTATGGCCTGGCTGATGACGAGATCGCCCGTATGTTGCAGGATTCCATGCAGCACGCCAGCGAAGATATGCTTGCGCGCACCCTGGCCGAGGCAAGGGTGGAGGCCGAAAGCCTGATTGCAGCGACCCGTGCGGCACTCGCCAGCGATGGTCAGTTGCTTGATGCCGAAGAGCGAGCCGAGGTGGAAGCAGCACTGGCTCGCTTGCAGGCCGCTAGCGCAGGTGATGCTGCTACAGAGATTCGGGCGCAAACCGATGCACTGAACCAGGCGACCAGCGAGTTTGCTGCCCGCCGCATGGATGCCGCAGTGAAACGGGGCCTGGCTGGGCAAAAGCTCAGCGAACTCGGATAAATAGACCATTTACCAGCGTGGGCGGGACTGCAAATGTTGCCCCTCCTGCGCTGCCTTTGCCCCCATGCGGGACGAAGCCAACCAAGACAGAGGCGTAGCACCATGCCCATCATCACCGTACTGCCGCACGACCAGCTTTGCCCCAAGGGTGCCTCCTTTGAGGTGGATACGGGCGTAACTGTTTGCGATGCCTTGCTCAACCACGATATCGCCATCGAGCATGCCTGCGAGAAATCCTGCGCCTGCACGACCTGCCACGTGATTGTGCGGCAGGGTTTCAACAGCTTAACGCCTAGCGAGGAAGAGGAAGACGATCTGCTGGACAAGGCCTGGGGTCTTACCAGTGTGTCGCGCTTATCGTGCCAGGCCGTGGTGGCCGCCGCTGACTTGACCGTGGAAATTCCCAAGTACACGATCAACCACGCCCGTGAGCATTACGACAAGGACTGGGATATCTGATATCCGCCGTACCACCCGCCTATAGCGAGAGAGCACGCCGTGAATCTGCCACTGAGTAGCCAGCAACGTGTCGAAGCCGCCCTGGCGGCCAAGGGCATCAATATCGATATCAAGGTTTTTCCGGCTGGTACCCGTACCGCCGCCGATGCAGCCGCCGCCATAGGTTGTCAGGTGGCCGAAATTGCCAAGTCCATCGTGCTGCGGGCAGTCAGCTCGGACAGGGTGGTGGTCGTGGTGGCCAGCGGCAGCAACCGGGTGGATGAACACAAGGTAGCCCAACTGCTGGGCGAGCCACTGGCCCGTGCCGATGCGGACTTCGTCCGCCGCAAGACAGGCTTTGCCATTGGTGGCGTTGCACCGGTAGGGCATCTGGAAGCGCCCTTGCTGCTGCTCGATCAAGACCTGCTGCAGTACGAACATGTATGGGCGGCTGCCGGTACCAGTGACAGCGTATTCCGCCTGACCCCAGCCGAACTGCAATTGCTGACGGAAGCACCGCTGGCGGACATCAAACAGGAGAACAAAGCATGAAATGGATAGACTCCCGCGATATCGCCATCGAACTGGCAGAGAAGTTTCCGGATACCGACCCCAGGACGGTACGCTTTACCGACCTGATGCAATGGGTGCTGGAGCTGGAGGGCTTTGATGATGACCCTGCTCACTGCGGCGAAAAGATACTGGAGGCCATACAGCTTTGCTGGATGGATGAGGCGGAGTAAACCTGCACGCCACTGCTGTGTTGCCTTGTTGCAAACCAGCTAAGTGACTGTTTGATAATCGGTTGCAGCTTGGTGAGCACTTGCTGGGTAGTGAAGGGCGTAGCAATACGCCCTTTTGCTTTTTCAGTAGGGCGGCTCGCGGTACGATGGTGTTACAGATAACCATAAGGAGACGCCCATGCTGATGCACCCTGATGCCTGTACTTTGCTGGTGGTAGACGTGCAGGAGAAACTGGTGGCTGCCGTCAATGATGCGCCGCGGCTGGTGGCCTCGCTCAAGTGGCTGATCAGTGCGGCCCGCCTCAATGGGGTGCCAGTGGTGTTCTCCGAGCAATATCCACAAGGATTGGGCGGCACCTTGCCGGTGTTGAAGGCTGCTGCTGTGGATGCCCCGGTGGTTGACAAGACCAGTTTCTCTTGTGTGGCGGCAGACTGCCTGAAGGGTACGGCTGCAGAGACGCGGCCACAGGTAGTGGTATGCGGGATGGAGGCCCATGTTTGTGTGCTGCAGACCGCCTTGGAAATGCAGGCTGCTGGCAAGCAGGTGTTCCTGGTGGCCGATGCCATCGGGTCGCGTAGCCGGGACGACAAAGCGGCGGCGATTGCGCGCATGACTGCGGCAGGTGTGACGGTCGTAACCCGTGAGATGGCGCTGTTCGAATGGATGCGCGACAGCCGCGTACCCCAGTTCCGCGAGGCCAGCAAGCAACTGTTGCAAACGACACCCAGCCTTACTTTCACGGAGGTGCTGGCCTGCCTGCCTCGCATAGACCATCTGGGCGGCATGCAGCTTTGGCGCGAGGGCAAGCTGGAGGCAATCATCGAGAACCGGCCCGGCCAGACGGGCTCGCTGGCGCTTTACCACGCCTTGTATCGCGATTTTGGCGCCATCACGCCCAAGGCTGCTCGGCTAGGGCAGTGGCTGTATGCCGAGCATGCGGAGGATGCCCGCAAGCATCCTGGCAAGCATCCCAATATAGACAGGCTGTTCTCGCTGGAGGTTTTGGGAGGCGGCTACGGTGTGCGCTTGATGCCGCATTGATCGTTACTGCGCTGTCATCAGAACGCTAACCCTTGTAGCGCAAGTACCCGCTGGCACCGGTTGGTGCGCTAGGCCGGGGTGGCGTGGGTGCGGCGCCTGCAGTGTTGGGAACAGGCCACCTGTGTAGGTGGCCTGTTCGGTTCAAGCCCGGTGCTTTAGCAGCAAGGCAGCTCGCAGCAGATAGTCATGCCACAGCAACTGGCGGCATAGGCAAGGCTGGGCAGACTGAGTGCACAGGCGATGATCAGGAGTTTGCGTTTCATAGGATGTCCTTTCAGGTACAGGCCCATGGAGAACCGGCATGGGCAACCGGTATCACGGGAGAAGGTCTGTTGCGCCCTATATCGGTAGCTGTGCTTGGCCGTATGGCAGGCATGGCAATAACAAGGCGTGGCCCGAATGGGCGGCTATTGCAGGACCTAATGGTCAGACGAGGAAGGTTAGATCAGCCTGGGTGGCCGGTCGGGCGTGGGGAGGTCGGTGTCGCTGAAATTGTCGGCCAGCGAGCGAGGTTGGCAGCCAGGACGGCTCTCAAAGAAATCGAACAGCAGCCCCAGGCTGCCGAGCTTGCCGCATTGATTGCCGCATCTGGCAGTACAGTCGCTGCTACCGCCAGCCGCACAGCAGTCTGACTTCTTGGCGACCTTAGGAGCGGCCTTTTGCGCCTGCTTGGCGACGGTCTTGGCATCGATATGGCAGGGTACCCGCGACTGCGTCATGGCATCCATGCGTGACGGCGGTACGCCGCGCGGCTCTGCCTGCGCCGGGACAAGCAGCATCAGCACTGCAATGAGTGCGGGCCACAGCTTGTAGACGGAAGAGAGGAGAGCGGTCATGGGCGGATTTTAGCCGAGCAATTCGGGCTAGGACTAGTCCGTTTGGCGCCAAGTTCCCTGCCATGGCAAAGATGGGCGGGAAAACCACAGGCGGGTGGCCGAATGGGTACATGTCAGGGGCTGCTAGGGATGCAATCGCGCCATGCAGGCACTAGGCTGTATGGGTTAGCCAAACTGGATGGAGTTGCGATGAAACGGTTATGCCTGATGTTGCTGCCCTTGCTGGCTCTTTTGGTTTGCGCGACTGCGCGGGCCGAGGACCGGCATGCAGACCATGAAGCACTGCGCAATATACTGAAGGCCGGCACACAGGCGTTGAACAGCGGCAAGCTGGAAGCGATGGCCCCGTTGCTGCATTCCCAGTTCACCATCATCACGGTCGACAACCAGAAGTTCAGCTCACTTGAAGCCTTCAAGGCCTATTGGGATGGCTTGTTCCAGGGTGAAAACAGGCTGCTGGATAAGCTGGAAGCTGCACCCGTGGCAGATGAGCTGACCCAGTTTCTCAGCGAGGACGTGGGTCTGGTCCATGGCGTTTCCAACGATGTTTATACCTTCCGTGATGGTAGCGTGCGCACCATGCCCACCCGCTGGACCGCAGTCGTGGCCAGGGAGGGGGGCAACTGGAAGCTGGTGAAGCTGCATTTCTCGGTCAATCTGCTGGATAACCCCATGCTGACGGCAACCAAGGAGTACGCCCTGCGCGGCATCCTGGCCGTAGGTGTGGTGTTGCTGTTGCTGGGCTTGATACTGGGATACTGGCTGGGGCGGCGGCGTAGCAGGGTGTAATGGCCGAGACTAACCCCTTTTGGCCTTAGAGCGTGGCCTTAGAGCGGCTAACGATACCCTTCTGGCGTTGTTGTACGAGCTTGCCGTAACCACGCACTGTCTGCGGCGCGCGTGTACTGCGCGCGTCTAGCCAGAACCGCTACGCTGGGTTTTGTTAGCGGCTCTTATTGTGCGAGCCTGCTCTAACCACGTACTGCTCGTTCGCGCGTCCAGTCAAAACCGTTACGCGGGGTCGGGTTGGCGACTCCCTGTGCCGCCGGCCAGGCCATGATCACAGTTTGCGTATGCGCATATCGCCGGTGACCTGCACCTGGCAGGCCAGGCGGGCAAGCGGTTGGTCGGGGGCGTAGATATCCAGGGCCTCCCTTTCGTCGGCGCTGGCAGGGGCGATGCTGCCCTCGGCGCCTGGCTGCAGTTCTATCAGGCAGGTGCCACACAGGCCTGCGCGGCAGCCGAATAGCAGGGGAGAATTGAGGGCGGAGAGCTGCAGCGACAGCGCGCTGCCCTCGGGTAGCTGGATGCTGGGATAGGGGCTGTCGGGAAAATCCAGGGTGTAGTGCATCATGCGCGGGCGGTCTGCAGAAGGTTGTGGGTGCGCTCCAGTGCGGCTGCCTGGCCTTTGAAGCGGGCATAGGCTTGGCGGTTGGTGCGCAGATAGCGATGGGTATTGTTGCTGGCCATGTGGCGCATTTCGCGATTGCCGGCACTCAGCCAGCTGATGGAATCGACAAACAGGCGGTAGGACGCCACAGCCTCCCTATGAGTCTGGGCGGCGGCCTGTACGCCTTCGGAGTCCTCGCAGAAGCAGCGGTGCAGCATCTGCATGGCGCCGCCATGGTCCAAGCCAAATGCGGGTGAGCGCAGTACCTGGTAAATGGGGCGGTACAGTGCCGGGTCGTACCAGAAGATGCCGTTAACCGCGCTTGAGAAATGGTAGTGATCGCGCTGGCAGCCCGCCACCCCCTGGTTGACTACCCAGCGCTCGAAGGAGGTGGGCTTGGGTAGCACTCGGGGTACTTCCACACCCACCAGGCGGGAGGTGTGGAAATGGAAACTCTCATCCGAGAAATGGTACCAGCTGATGGCAGCGGGTATGGGTGCGTTGGCCTGGTCCGTATGGTGCTCGTAATACTGGCTGAGCTTGTGCTGCACGATTTTGCCATTGAGGGTACGCAGGCCTCGTATCAGCAGATATTGGCTACCCAGAAAGGGGTTGCCGGCCATGGCGGTGAAGGCCCTTAGCTGTATGCCTTTCCACCAGGTTCTGAGGCCATTGGTATCGGCAAACACCATGGTCTCGGTCATGGGGTGGCGCATGGGGTAGGTAAAGATGCGGCGGCCGAACAGACGGTGTTCCACGTCTTCGCCTATGGTCTTGAAGGCATGGATATGGGCGCGTTCCTGGCGCGTTTCCAGATCCAGGCTGTCGCAGATGGGGCGAAAATCCTCTACCGCATATAGCCCCGCAGCCGAGACCTGGTTGAGGAAGATGGTGGCAATCTCGGCCGACATGATCTGGCTGTAATAGGCCACCCAATACAGTTGGTTGAGCAGGCGGCGCTGGCTGGGGCTGGATTCATGCCAAAGCGCGGTGCCCCACAGCAAGGCGTATTGCTCGGGGTTCCAGGCGCTGTGCTGGCAGTCCTCGAAGCGATAGGCCGCAACGGCGGCTTCCATGGCCTCGGTGGCGTCCTGGGCGCGATTACGTTTGAGATTGAGCGCTACCTGCTTGCCCAGTTGCGGGTCGTCCAGCAGTGAGTGGGGCAGCGATTGTTCCAGGCCGCGATGCATGTTCTAGCTTTCGTCCGGCTTGTGATGCCAGGGGGTAAGGAGTTGTTGCCAGGCACTTTGCCGTGTCCTGGCGCCATAGCGCAAGGGGTAGCCCTGTGGTGCGGCGTAGCTGCCGAACAACCTGTCCCAGCAGCTGAGATTGGCGCCAAGATTGATGGCAGTGGTACCGGCGGCGTGGTGCAGGTGGTGGCTGGCCGGAGTGATCAGCAGCCAGCAGAGCCAGCCATGGCGCTGCTGCAGCCAGTGGGGCCAGCGTATGGCGCTATGGCGCCATAAATCGAGGCTGGCTGTCAGTAGGGTGCCGGCCAGATAAGCCTGTTTGTCCTGACACAGCAGCGATAGCAAGGCGCTGGGCAGCACGTAGACAAACAGCGGCTGCAGCCACAGCGTATTGCGGGCACTGGCCCAGGCGCCCAGTTGCTGGCTGCTGTGGTGTGGCAGGTGCAGCCACCAGGCATGGCTGTGCAGGTAGCGGTGCTGAGCGTAATAGAGCAGGTCCAGACCGACAAAGCTGAGCAGGAAGGCACCCAGTGCGCCCGGCAAGATGCCGTTCAGACTAGGTAGCTGCATGGCCAGTTGCTGCCCCAGCCAGAGCGATAACAAGGGTATGAGCAAGCCTTGCGCCAGCAGGCCGCTGCCGTTGAGCAGCCAGTCACCGGTGCTGGCACGGCCCGTATGCAAGGGCCGCAGGCGCTCCAGCACGAGTAGTAGTACAAAGGTGCAGAAGGGCAGGCTGGCCCAGTAGACCAGCGCTGGCGACATGAGCGGAGAGGCAAGCTGACTCATGCCTGCCATGATGCCCGGTTTGCCCGGTACGTGCCAGCGGGGGCCATATGCCCTATATTCCGGCTGTCCATCGTACCGGGAAGAAAACCATGTTCCACCGCCTTGCCTTGTTGCTCGCCGCAGCCATTGCCCTGTTCGGTGCCGTCATCCATTTTGTTGCCCCCCTGTTTGGGCCGGGCTGGTATGCGTTTTTTGGGGCGCCGCCACAGGTGGTGGCCTCGGCTGCGGCCGGTAGCTGGCTGGCACCGGTCAGCACCCTGGCGATAGGTGGCTTGATGCTGCTGGCAGGGCTGTATGCGTTTTCGGCGGCAGGTGTGATGCGGCGCCTGCCCTTGACCGGCGCGGCCCTTTGGGTGCTGGCGGTGTTGTGTACCTTGCGTGGTTTCATCCTGGTGCCGGCATGGCTGTGGGCGCCGCAGTTGCTGACGACCTTCGAGGTGGTAGCTGCGCTGGTCTGGCTGGTGGCTGGCCTGGGCTATATTGCTGGCGTGCTGGCGGCGCGGCGCCCACTACAGCTGGCTTGATTGGCGGAATACACCTGCATGCCGCATTTTCGCTGCTTCTGGTATATCGCTGCCGAATCCAGGGCGCTGGGTAAGCAGCCCTTGCGCTGCAACGTGCTGGACGAAGAACTGGTGCTTTGGCGGGCTGACGATGGCCGTGCCATTGCCATGCCGGATCGTTGTCTGCACCGTTGTGCGCGGCTCTCCAGCGGCAGGGTGGAAGGGGGACGGCTGCATTGCCGCTATCATGGCTGGGGCTATGATGCTGCCGGCCAGGTGGTGCATATTCCGGCCGAGGGCGGCTGCCCTGCGAGCGGGCGTAAGCTGGAGAGCCCGCCGTTTGAGACCTGCGAGCAGGATGGCTATGTATACGTGAGGCTGGCCAAGCCCGCCAACGCTGCCCGTGATGTGCCCCCCTTTGCCATGCCCCACTGGCAAGCGCCGGGCTGGGGGCGGGTCAGGCTGGTCAACCGTTTTGATGCCGATGTAGCGGACTGCATAGAGAACTATATCGACGTGCCACACACCGCTTTTGTGCATGCAAAACTGTTCAGGGTAAGCCAGGGCGAGCGCATTGCGGCTACGGTGATACGTGAGAACGGCATGGTACGGGTGGTGTATCACGGCGAGCGGGGCAACCTGGGTTTCTGGCGGCATTTCCTCAACCCCGGCAATGCGCCGGTGGTGCATGAGGACCACTTCTATCAGCCCAATATCACTTCAGTACGCTATCACCTGGCCAATGGCTATCAATTCATCATCACTTCGCAATCCGTGCCCTCGCAGGGTCGCCAAACCCTGGTTTACACCGACCTGAGTTATCGGTTCGGCTGGTTTACTGCGCTGGCGTGGCCTTTTGTGCGGCGGGCGGGGCAGCAGGTGATAAACCAGGACATCGATATCCTGGCGGAGCAGGGCGAGGTGGTGGCACGCCATGGACGGCATTATCGCTACTCCGCACCTGACCGCATACACCGCTGTGTGGACGAGATACGCGATGCCATCGCCCGTGGCGAGGATGCACGTTGCCTGCCGCCGCAAACTTTCGAGATCGAGTTCTACGTATGACCTGGCGCAGCCGGATATTCTCGCTTTTCCCCACGGTTTTCCTGTTGCTGGCGCTGGCATGCCTGGTCTGGCTGCTGCTGGCGCCCGGCATGCTGCCGCTGCTGTGCCTGCTGGCGCATCTGTATCTGCTGCCCATGCTGTGCTACCGCTTGCATCAGTATTGCTGGCCGGTGCGCGAAGGGGTGAGCCGGCTGGACCTGCCGGACGCCTATGTACCCTGGTGGGGTGGCCATATGTGTCAGCTGCCCTATGACGCCTTGCCGCAGCTGGAAGCTTGCCTGCGCTTGGTGCCGGGGCTGTACAGCCTGTGGCTGCGTGGCTGGGGCGCGCGTATAGGCCGCCAGGTTTACTGGACACCGCTGGTGGAGATTACCGATAGGGCCATGCTGGAAATTGGTGACTATGCGGTGATAGGGCATAAGGCGGGCTTTTATGCCCATGTGGTGTCGCGCAAGGACAATGGCGAGTTGCGCCTGTATGTGCGGCGCATACGCCTGGGCAGCGGCGCGCTGATCGGTGCGGGGTCGCGCTTCGGGCCGGGCGCCCGGGTGGCGGCGGGTGCGCAGCTAAAAGCCTTGACCGACAGGTGGGCAGGGGGCCGGCCGCCACAGCAGGATGCCGAATGAGCTGGTTGCTGCCGCCGGCACTGTGGGCGCTGACACAGCTGAGCCGACCAGCCTGGAACCTTATGCAGCAGCAATTGCAGCAGCCCGAGCAGACCCAGCGGCAGTTGCTGGCGCGCTTGCTGGCGGCGGCCGGCCGTAGTCGCCATGGCCGGCGACTGGGCCTGTCCGGCCCGGGGGCGATGGCGGCATTCGAGCAACTGGAGCCCATGGCCTATGAGGCGCTGCGCAGTACTGTCGACGCTGATATGGCGACAGGTGGCAATAGTTTCTCGGCCCAGGCGGTGCGCTACTACGAGCGCACTTCGGGCAGCAGCGGAACCGCCAAGGCCATACCCTACAACCGTGCGCTATTGGGCAGCTTTGACCGGCTGTTTCGCATCTGGGCCTATGATCTGCTGCGGGCCGGGCTGACACTGAACAGTGGCAAGACCTTTATGAGCGTATCGCCACCCCTGCTGGGGCAGGGTGCCACACCGCATGGCGTGGCTGTGGGCAGCCAGGATGATACCGACTATGTCAGCGGTGCCATGGCGGCGCTGCTGCGGCCTTTTCTGGTGGCGCCGGCTGCGGCACTGAGGCTGACTTCGGCCGAGGATTTCAAGGATGTGCTGGCGGTGCACCTGCTGGCGGAGAACAGGCTGGAGGTGGTTTCGGTATGGAACCCGACCTTCTGGCTGTTGTTGCTGGAGCATATGAGGGAATCGCTGGACAGGTTGGCCCCCGCCCTGCTGGCCGGCAAGCTGGAGCGTGGTGGCCTGGTGTTCCGCTTTGCCCCACTATCCCCGGCAAGGCTGGCGGCAATTGCCCAGGTGCCTAGGCATGGCTGGAGGGCAGTCTGGCCGCAGCTGCAACTGATATCCTGCTGGGACGAGGCAACTGCGGCACGGCCTGCCGCCCAGCTGAGGGACCTTTTTTCCGGGGTGATGGTGCAAGGCAAAGGGCTGCTGGCGACAGAGGGACCCATGACGGTGCCACTGCAGGGGGCACCTGCCCCCGTGCCGCTGCTGGGTGAGGTGTACCTGGAACTGCAACTGGCAGACGGTAGCCTGCGGCCACTATGGCAATGGCGCGAGGGTGACGAGGGTGAGCTGGTGGTGAGCCAGGCAGGCGGCCTGATACGCTATTGCCTGCGCGACAGGGTGGCCGTGGCCGGCATGCACAGTGCCGCTCCCTGCCTGCGCTTTCTGGGCCGGGCTGGCAGAGGCGTGGACCTGGTGGGAGAGAAGCTGTCGGAAGCGTTTGTCCAGCAACTGCTGGCGGAGACAGGCTCGCGCGCCGGCCTGCTTTGCCTGTGCCCGTTGGAGCAGGCGACCCCTGCCTGTTATGCCTTGCTGTCTGACGTGGCCGAGGCCGGCCTGGCCGAGCGCCTGGATGCCGCGTTGATGGCTGCGCCGCATTACCGTCTGGCCCGCGCCCTGGGGCAGTTGGGGCCACTGCGGGCCGTCTGCCGGCCTGATATGGCCGCATTGCTGCATGGCGTGCAACAGGCACGTGGCATGCAGGCAGGCAATATCAAGGATGTGGCGTTGTTGTGCGACCTGGCGCTGGCCCAGCAGGTGGCGCTAGCCTTGGCTCAGCCGTAGTAGCGCAGGCCCACCTCGGCTGGCATGGGGCTAAGCAGGCCCTGCTTGGCCAGCCAGTCGGCTTCGGCCTCCATGCCGCTATGGCGTATGTAGCGTGCCAGTTGCTGCAGTTTTTCCTCGGTCTGGGCCGGTTCTGCCAGCGCCACCAACGTTTGCATTCGCGTAGCGTCGTCGAAGCCGCCAGCCACGGTCTCCACCACACCCAGGACACTGAGCGGCCCGCAAGCCAGCATGGCGCACAGTTCAGCCAGTGCGGCACGGACAAAGCCACGCTCGGCCTCGTCCAGGCGGGTAGCATCAAAATGGGCCACCCCTGCGGCATAGTGCAGTGCTTCATCCTGGGCAATGCCATTCATGACGGCACTGACTGCGGCATCGTTGGCATGGCGTGCCAGGCGCTGATAGTGATGGATGCCCCAGCCCTCGAGAATGATCTGCAATAAATAGGACTGGGTGTGGGGGCTGCCCTCGGCCACCAGCCGCTGCAGAAAGCGGGTAAAGCTGTCTGGCTCGGCAGCAATGGTGGGTGGGTCGGCAATGGAGCATAGCCAGTGGTAGTGGCGCGCTTCATCGGCGCCGGTCAGGCTATAGACCTGTTTTTCCAGCGCATCCTGCGTTGCCAGTACCCGGTGAGCGCAATAGTCCATGGCGGTACGTTCTATGCCCAGGGCCTCGCGCAGCAGTGTGCTGGCGCAGAGGTACAGCAGCTGATCACGCTGCGCCGTCGTGGCCTGCTGCCAGAACACCGTGGCTGGCAAGCGAAAGAATTCGGCCGGCCAGAGCGTAGCCAGGGAGGCCGACTGGGCAGCCACGTTGTTGGCAGGCAGGCGCGTGGCCAGCTTGCGGCAGACCTGTTCCAGCGTGCTCATGGGCGCTCCTGGGCTGGCAGGTGCAGCAGCTTGCGTGCCAGCAGGCGATTCAGTGCGACATACAGCGAGGAAGGCAGGCATGCCAGCAGCAGCCCCGCCAGGCGGGCGTCGGTCCCCACCAGTTGGCGAAAGGGCGCGCGGCGGGCCTGGGCAGTCCGTAAGATTACCCGCGCGACTTTCTCGGGTGGCTGGGCGCGGCCCGCCAGGCGCTGACGCAACTGGGCAAAACGCAGGGCGGTGGCCGCATATGGCGCTGGAGCCTGCCCTACCTGCAGCATATTGGCGCCAAACTCGCTGCGCGTGGTGCCTGGCTCGATCAGGTGTACCCGTATGCCCTGGCCCTGGGTTTCCAGCATCAGGGATTCAGTCCAGCCTTCCATGCCGAACTTGGCGGCGCAGTAGGCGCCCTGCCAGGCATAACTGGTGCGCCCCAGCACCGATGAGACATTGATCAGGCAGCCACGACCCTGGCGCAGTGCTGGCAGCAGTGCTGCGGTCAACAGGGCTGGCGCAATTAAGTTGGTATCGAGCTGGCTGCGCCAGGCGGCTTCGTCCAGCAGCTCTACCGGGCCGCTTTGGGCATAGCCTGCATTGTTGACCAGACAATCGAGCCGGCCGCCGTAGTCCCGTGCCAGTAACTCGACCAAGGCGGTACGGTCGGCAGCCGAGGCGGGGTCCAACTGTATATGCCGCATTCCGGCGGCAGTGGCCGGTGTGGCTGGCTGGCGGCTGGCGGCCAGCACCTGCCAGCCGGCGGCGGCAAATGCGAGGGCGGTGGCCTTGCCTATGCCGCTTGATGTGCCGGTGATCAGGACCAGCCTAGGTGTCATGGTTTTCCCAGTTGATACGGGTTTGCTGCTCATAGTGGCGGATGAAGGCAATGACCGAGCGATCGGCCGGTGTGGGGTTGCGGAAGTCGAAGCGTATGGTCTGGAATACCCGTGTATCGCCCAGGGCAAAGTAACGGGCGCCTACGCGGGTGATCAGCAGGGCCAACTGGTCGCGCAACCAGCCCAGAGGGCCGGCGTGGCGACGGGTCAGTGCGATGGCCCAGCCCTCGGTCTTGCCCTCCTGGGTCCGGCGTAGCGCGAACATCACATGCAGGTGGAGGAAATCCGGGCCGAAGCTGGCTACACCGACGTGGCCATACCAGTAGGTGGTCTCGTAATACAGTGGGCCGCGATAGAAGCGTCCCAGCAGGCGCCCCAGCCAATGATGGCGGGGCAGGGTGCCGGTATTGCGAAAATGCAGGGTGTGCTGCCCCTGAGGCGTGGCCGTCAGCGACAGGATATGGCCAGGTAGCTTGTGTACGGTCTGGAAGTGGTGCTCGTCGATGGCATTGATCATCACCACATTGGGGTGGCAGCCCTTGATGAAATGGTTGCCTAGCTGCCAGCGCAGGGGCTGCGCTGCGAGCTCTGGCGGCATGGGCAGGAAGGGGCCGGCTTGGGTACCTGGCCAGATCCAGATCAGCCCGTAGTGTTCCTCAACCGGCCAGGATTGAGCACGGATGCCACCACCATCACGCTTGAGGCAGGGAATATCGGAACAGCGGCCATCGGCCTCGAAGCGCCAGTTATGAAAGAAACAGCGCAAGGACTCACCCATCACCCGGCCCTCAGCCAGATGGGCGCCCATATGTGGGCAGTGGGCATCGAAGACATGGACCTTGCCGCTGGCTGATCGCCAGACCGCCAGTTGCTTGCCGGATAGTTCGACTGCTCTGACCTGGCCTGGCTTGAGCTGGTGCGAGGGCAGCAGCCAGTACCAGCCCTCGACCAGCAGGGGCTGGTTGAATTGCTTCAGCTCGCTCATGCCTGACATGGATTGCTCGCTCCTTTGTTCAGCAGGCGCTGTGCCAGTGGGCGCAGGTTGTCTGGGGCCAGTTCGCACAGGCAGCATAATTCGTGGCCCTGGGCGTAGCCGGGGTTGCGCTCCAGAAAGAAACGCACGGCTGGATGGTGCTGCTCCCGTGGGCTGATCCTTGCCAGGTCATCCTGCAGGTGCCCCAGTGATTGCGGAAAACGCACAATACCCTGCTCGGCCAGGTAGTGCGCACCAAACCGGTCTTGCGCCAACCTGTGTAGCAGGCTGGCTTCGAAAGCCGGCGTGGAGTGTTGCCAGTGCGGATAGAAGCAGCGGGCAAATGCCGGTAGATAGCGATAGGTACGATGGCCCTTGGAAATCAGGAACCAATACCAGCGTGCCTGGGGTGCCTGGCTGCGCAATTGGCCTGCCAGCCTCAGCCAGTTGAAGGCCAGTCCCTGCTCACCCCAGTGGGCTCGGTCTATCACGGTATCGCCGGAGTAGACGATACGGCAGTCCCTGTCTTGATGCACTACAGCGTAGACATGCAGCGTGGAAAAACCCTGCAACTGCGCCTGTGCATCCGTCAGCAGCAATACCCATTGCTTGGCTGCCAGATCCTCTTCGAACCGTTGCCGGTCGGTGGCGGCGTAGTGGCGGGCCAGCAAGGCATACATCTGGTCGCGTGTGGCATCGTCCAGTGCAGCGACGTCGTGTAAGCGGCAGCTCAGCATGCCAGCCTCGGCTTGGTACCAGCCAGGCGTAGGCACAGGGCAGCCACGCATAATCCACCCAGTACATCAACGAGGCGGTGCTGTCGGGTAGTGAGTACCGACAGCACGATCAAGGCTGCCCAGCCAGGTGCCAGCAAACGCCAGATACCGCCACGGCCAGCCATTAGCCAGGCGGCTAGGCTGGCCAGCGACACATGCAGGGAGGGAAAGCAGTTTCCTGCGACATCCAGCTGATAAAACCAATGCCATGCCTGTTGGGTCCAGCCGCCAATGGCCCGCATTTCCTGGCCCACCGTGGTGGGCCAGGCCAAAAAGATGGCGCAGCTGATGACGGTGGCGCCCAGCATGGCATAGTAAGCGCGGCTGAGCCTGAGGCTGTCGCGCTCCATCATAAAGGCCAGCGGCAGTAGCACGAACTGCGAAAGGTAGAGCCACAGGCTGGCAGGCCAGGCGGGAATCAGGGCATCCAGCGCGGTGAGCGGCAAATAGCGCGCACGCGTATACGCCAGCGCATGGCTGCCCAGATAGCACAGGCAGAACAATAGATAGCCCAGGCCCAATGCGGCCAGGCGATTGCCAGGGGTGATGGCTGGCAGGGGCATCATGGCTTCACCCTGGCCTGGACCCGCGCCAGCTCGGCCGCATAGCGGCCGCTGAGTGCCAGCGCCGCCAGCTTGAGCAGGGCGTGCATGGCGCGCCATGAAAACAGCGCGTCGCGGCCATCCACATGGCTGGGTTCGAAGCGGGCATGCCCAAACTGGCCCAGCAGGTTGGACAGCGGCACACCCAGCAGCCACCAGGGATTCAGGCTGAACACGGCGATCAGGGCCGAGCCATACATGAGTATGACGGCCAGCACATGCAACCAGATATTGGGCCAGCTTTGGTGCTTCATGACAAAGATATCCCAGTATCGCTCCAGGCCGTGGTCGTACTGCAGATCGCTGATGCGGTCGCGATAGCGTTGCTGCACAGCGTTACGGCCATGGATGGGGGTACGGGGGCGTAGCAGTTGGCCGGCTTGTTCGCGGCCCAGTGCGGGCAAGGGCTTGCCTTGGTCCAGCAAGGGCTTGCCGGCAACCCATACTGCCCTGACCGGTGGTGTCTGTTCACGGTTGACCATGCGGGGCATGCCACCCAGTTCGTCGGCCTGCTCCAGCAGGGGTTCAGGCCGGGCCTGCGCCAGGGCGGCGGGATCCAGCAGGGCCAGGTCGGCACGCTTACCGATGGCTAGCACGCCGACATCGAGATTGAGCCAAGCAGCGGGCTCGCCAGTGACACGGGCAACTGCACGCTCGACGGGCATGAAGCCGGTTTGCACGGCTTGCCGGAGCAGCGAGACGGCACCATCGAAATAGGCCAGATTGGCGCCATGGGCGCCTGCATCGGTGAAGCCGGGCAGGATGTATGGCTGGGACATCAGCTGCTGCCGTATGCCGGCGCGGTTGTTGGCGCCGGAGGCCTGCCAGCGGAAGGCGGTGTCGGCCTCGCTCAGTAGCTTGATGAACAGCGCCATGGCCGGCATGCCCAGCTCGGCGGCCACGGCCGCCACCGTCTGGCCCTGCCAGGCGGCCTGGGGGGCGGTGACTATAAGGATACGGGCAAAGTCTCGGTGAAAGGTCTTGATGCCGGGGCGCTGCCAGTCGGCGGCAAACTGTTCCTTGAAACCCGGTGTCTGCCATAGCGCCCGGCGTTGGTCCGGGGTATCGGTATTGTTGAGCTGCACCCCACTGGGGAACTCTTCAAACAGCGGGGTGATGGGCCCGTCGGAATACAGGGTGAACGGCTCGGTCAGCGTCTGCATGCGCAGATTGTTGCCGAGCAGGCGGTTGTAGCACCATAGCAGCGGTGCATAGAGCCGCCACAGCAGCGGCTGAGTGTCGATATCGAGCGCAGACAGCAGCGTCATGCGCAGCGGTGGCCGGCGCCAATGTCCTGCACCCAGTCGCAGTATGTGCCAGACCGATTGCTGTCGTTCCGGATTGGGTGTGACCTGGAATATGGCATCGCGCTCGCGGCAGGCATCGGCCAGGGCGGCGTATTCGGCGTAGTTGGCATGGTGCGAGGGCAGGGCCCGGCCGGCCCAGGCGCCATGCACCTTGTGCCAGTGCACCATATCGACCGACAGACCGCAGAAACCGGCAGCCAAGCCCTCGTCGGCCAGGGCCCGCATGGCGCTGATTTCGGCGGGCGTGGCATGGGCGCTGACGCTGCGCGCCAGCCCCATGACCTTGACCCGCAAGGCGCTGTGGCCGAGGAGTACGGCCACATTTGGGCCTAGCGGCAGTTGCGCCAGGTGGTCGAGATATCGGCCCAGGCTGGTCCAGCGGGCGGCTTGTGCCAGCCAGCGCTGAATCAGGGGCCGAGGCAGGGTTTCCACACGCTGAAAGATGTCCGCCAGATCGCCCGGGTCGCCGCAGGCGACAGACAGGCTGCAATTGCCCATCAGTACCGTGGTAACGCCATGTCGTACCGATTCGCTCAGGCCTGGCGCGACTTCCACTTCCAGATCGTAATGGGTGTGGATATCGACAAAGCCGGGCGTGAGCCACAGGCCGTTGGCATCCACCACCTGCCGTGCCGGCGCGCTGATGGAGGGTGCCAACTGGCTGATCTTGCCCGCAAGTATGCCTACGTCCAGCTTTTGCGGAGCATGGCCCCGGCCATCGAAAACCAGGGCATTGCGTATCAGGACATCAAACATGGTGGGTGGGGGCCAGGGTGGGTCTCGGATGGGAGCGCGTCACGGTGCATCCTGGCGGTATAGATAGAAGCGCTCCTTGCGATCGCCAGGCCGGCTTCCTTGCCAGACCAGTTGCCAGCCGGGCGGCGGATTGAGGGCTTCGCTGCCGCCCTGGCGCAGTAACCAGTCGCAAGCAGGATTGGGGTGGACTTCTCGGCGCAGGGTGGACAAGCCCAGGTAGTAATGCAGGATGGCACGCTGGCTGGCTTGCAGGTTCTCGCTGGCGATACAGCCGGTCTTGGGCAGCGAGGGGGCAATGGTGCGTGCGAAGTCGCGGTAGCTGGTGCGGGCATTGACCCAGTTGCCGGCAATCAGTACCGCCAAGCCCCAGCACAGGGTAATGCCGGCCGCCCAGTTTGTGACTGCTTGCCGACCCACCGGGCGGCGACGCGATACGGCCCATAACCAGGCCAGGGTAAAGCCCAGGCAAAGCAGCAGGGCCAGGATGCTGAAGGTGGGACTGAAGCTGGGGGCCAGTTCCTGAATACGACCGCTGAGCCGCATCGGCAGGCCGAAATGCATGGCCAGCCAGCAGCCCCACAGGAACAAGGCTAACAGGCCGAAGGTCATGACTCCGAACCAGTTGACGAAAGCCGAGGCCCCGCGTCGCAGTACATCCAGACCTACCGCACCTATCCAGGCCAGTGGCGGCAGCAGCAGCAAGGCATAGCCAGCACGGCCGCTATTGGACAACAGCAGGCATAGCAGTGCCAAGGCGGCAGCTACCAGCGGTAGCTGGAAGCGAGGTTGCATCAGGCGCTCACGCTGCATCCAAAGGGTCGCCGCCGCGAGGAACCAGGCGGGCCAGGCAAACCAGGGCAGTAATCGCAGATAGTAGCCGAAGGGGTGGCCCAGTTGCACCTGTGCAAAGCCGCCAAAGAAGCCCAGGGCATAATGATCAAGCCATTGGCCGTAGGCTGCGGTGGAGGCATGGCTGAGGGCCATGGGCCAGGCTGCTACCAGCGGTAGCGCAATAGCCAGCGCAATCAACAGGACAATG
Organism: Chitinimonas prasina; assembly: GCF_030160395.1. Lineage (GTDB taxonomy): Bacteria > Pseudomonadota > Gammaproteobacteria > Burkholderiales > Chitinimonadaceae > Chitinimonas > Chitinimonas prasina. Next base: position 1,054,437 of record NZ_BSOG01000002.1, on the reverse strand, counting down.
CCATAGCGGGGAAAGCGCCAAGCGCGGAAGAGCGGCAGGAGCAGGGCCAGTAGGAGCAGCATAGCGGGTTCGGCCAGACTGCCGGCCAGACCGCAGGTGGCCAGCGCGGCACCCAGTATGGCGGCGGCCGGGTAGGGGCGACGTGGCGCCAGTGCCAGGGCGTAACCACCCCAGCACCAGCCGGCCAGGACGGCCACATCGGTCGTCAGCGCATGCCCAGGTAGCAGCAACCCTGCGCAGCCTATCAGTATCAGTACGGCACTACGGCCATGCCGGCGGCCGATCAGTTCGCGCGCCGTCATGCCGGTTCCCCACAGGGCCAGGGCCATAAAGCAGCCCGTGGCCAGTCGGGCGCCTTCATGCAGGCTGAGCCCTAGCCACTGGCCCAGCCAGGCAAAGCCGGTGGCGACCCAATAGAACAAGGGTGCGCGTTCCACCCAGGCCTCGCCGGCCAGCATGGGCAGGCTGAGGGGATGGCCATCGATGAAATGCCGGACGATATCGGCGACGATGGGTTCATCAGGCTTGAGTGGTTCGAGGCCCAGCAGACCGGGTAGCAGCCAGGCCAGGCATAACAGGAGCAGCAGCCAGGGTTTTTCTGTGGCAGGCGGCAGGTCCTGTTCGTGAGGAGGGGTGTAGGTCAGCATGGTGCAGCGGGTTGGGGCAATGTGCGCAGTCTAGCAGGGAGCTTAAAGCGTGAGGCGTATCGCTTGGTGGGTAGTGGGTGTGGCCACCGTGCCGATAGGCGGGGAAAAAAGGGTATGCAAGCCGAGGGCGCAAACGTAAATGTATGCAGCAAGCGGTTGCCGCCGGTCGTACCGGCAGTACGGTCAGCTCGCGCAACTATGTCAGCAGCTTTGCGCATGGCCGCAAAAACAAAAAAGGCAGCCTGAGCTGCCTTTTTGCATGCGTAGCAGGAATTACTTCTTGCTGTACATGGAGAACTTGTTGTTGAACTTCTCGATACGGCCGGCGGTATCGACGATCTTTTGCTTGCCGGTGTAGAAGGGGTGCGATTCGGACGAAACGTCCAGACGAACCACAGGGTAGTCCTTGCCGTCGGTCCACTTCATGGTTTCGGCGCCACGGGCCTTCATGGTGGTACGGGTCAGGAATTTGAAGTCAACGCTTGCATCAAAGAAGATGATTTCGTTGTATTCGGGGTGAATGCCAGCTTTCATTTCGGGAGTCCCTTAGCTAAAGGTGGGCCTGGGTTGTGCAGTGCCCGGTCTTACGTAGAAAAGTTCGCGATTATGCGACATAGTCCGTTGATTGAGCAAGGTAAAACTTAGCTGCACCCATGGCGTTGCAGCCAAATCAGCTGGTTGGTGATGCCTGGGTGAAGGCGCTGCTGCGAGTCTAGGGGCTATTAAGTCGTGCTGCTGCGGCATGCAAAGTGCTGCAAGCCCAATAAAAAGCGGGTGACAGTGTCACCCGCTTTTTGAACCAGCGTCGCCTTAGCGGCGCATGGAGTCGAAGAAGTCGTTGTTGTTCTTGGTCTGCTTGACCTTGCCCAACAGGAAGTCCATCGCCTCCAGCTCGTCCATCGGATAGAGCAACTTGCGCAGCACCCAGATCTTTTGCAACTGTTCCTGCGGGATCAGCAGCTCTTCGCGGCGGGTGCCGGAACGGTTGACGTTGATGGCCGGGTAGATGCGCTTCTCGGCCATACGGCGATCGAGATGCAGTTCCATGTTGCCGGTACCCTTGAATTCTTCGTAGATCACGTCATCCATACGGCTGCCGGTATCGGTCAGGGCTGTCGCAATGATGGTGAGCGAGCCACCTTCTTCAATATTGCGGGCAGCACCAAAGAAACGCTTGGGCTTTTGCAGGGCGTTGGCGTCCACGCCACCTGTCAGTACCTTGCCGGAGGCAGGGATGACCGTGTTGTAGGCGCGAGCTAGGCGGGTGATGGAATCCAGCAGGATGACCACATCCTTCTTGTGCTCGACCAGGCGCTTGGCCTTCTCGATGACCATTTCGGCAACCTGCACATGGCGGGTAGGTGGCTCGTCAAAGGTCGAGGCCACCACTTCGCCGCGCACAGTACGCGTCATCTCGGTCACTTCTTCCGGGCGCTCATCTATCAGCAGGACGATAAGGATGACATCCGGGTGGTTCGAGGTGATGGCGTGGGCAATATGGGTCAGCATCACCGTCTTGCCTGACTTGGGCGGGGCGACCAGCAAGCCGCGCTGTCCCTTGCCTATGGGGGCAATCAGGTCGATGACGCGACCGGTGATGTTCTCATCGGCCTTAATGTCACGTTCCAGCGTCATGCGCTCGGACGGGAATAGCGGCGTCAGGTTTTCGAACAGGATTTTGTTCTTGGTGGCTTCGGGCGTGTCGTTGTTGACACGGTCCACCTTCACCAGGGCGAAGTAGCGCTCGCCATCCTTGGGCGTGCGTATCTCGCCTTCGATGGTATCGCCGGTGTGCAGGTTGAAGCGACGTATCTGGCTAGGGCTGACGTAGATGTCGTCGGGGCCGGCCAGGTAGCTGGTGTCGGGGCTGCGCAGAAAGCCAAAACCATCGGGCAGCACTTCAAGGGTGCCATCGCCGAAGATGCTCTCGCCTTTCTTGGCCTGGCTTTTCAGCAGGGCGAAGATCAGGTCTTGCTTGCGCATCCGGTTTGCACCGTCGATGTCGGTGGCCATATCGACCAGTTCGGACACGTGTTTGTGCTTGAGATCGGACAAATGCATGTGCGGGTAGACTTTCCAGTCTTGGTGGAGGGAGTTTGTTTTTTGGAGGTAAGGATAGATCGGCTGGGAGCCGGAATCGCCGGAATGGGTTCATCGGCGATTGAACAGGTTTGATCGCAGCTTAGTTGCGGCTTGTGCTGCTGTCAATGCTGAATGCAGGTTCTTGCAACAACGCCGCTGCTTGTGTTGCACAAGTAGCGGCGTTTGAGCCAGCTTGCGGGCATTGTGGCCACCCCATCAGAACGCGGGTGGCGGCATGTGCCTCGTTCAGGCTGCGGCTTGCAGGTGGCTGTCGATAAAGGCCGTCAGTTGCGACTTGGACAGGGCGCCTACCTTGGTGGCAACCACTTCGCCGCCATTGAACAGCATCAGGGTGGGGATGCCACGGATGCCGTACTTGGGCGGGGTAGCCTGGTTCTCGTCGATATTGAGCTTGGATACCTTGAGCTTGCCGCTGTACTCGTTGGCTACCTCATCAAGGATGGGGGCGATCATCTTGCAAGGGCCACACCATTCGGCCCAGTAGTCAACCAGCACAGGGCCGGCAGCCTGCAGGACTTCGGCTTCAAAACTGGCGTCAGAGACGTGATGGATCAGTTCGCTACTCATGGATTTTCTCCGATTCATTGGACGTGGCCGGTGCGAATCCGGCGATGGCTGCATCGTACCCGATTGGGTACTCAACCGAAAAGCAACAACTGATTGATTGTTTATATGGGGGCGATAGCGGGGTGGGTACGATCCAAGTAACGCCTGCTGTTCAGGCTGCTTCGATGCCTAGCGCCAGGGTTTCCCTGGTGCCTGCTCAAGCTTAATTGCCCGGCTATGACCTCAGTGAACAAAGGCGCTCAAGCCTCGCGCAGGGCACCAACCGCCTGTTCCAGCCGTTCCACCGCGATGACGGTCATGCCTGCAATGGGTGCCTTGGGGGCATTTGCCTTGGGGATGATGGCGGTGGTGAAGCCCAGTTTGGCGGCTTCCTTCAGGCGCTCTTGGCCTCGCTGTACTGGCCTGACCTCGCCAGCCAGGCCTACTTCGCCAAACACCACCAGCTTGGCGGGCAGCGGCTTGTTGCGTAGCGAGGAGACGATGGCCAGCAGTACGGCCAGGTCGGCGGCGGGCTCGGCGATGCGTACCCCGCCCACGGCGTTGACGAACACATCCTGATCAAAGCAGGCCACGCCGGCGTGCCGATGCAATACCGCCAGCAGCAAGGCCAGGCGGTTGTTCTCCAAGCCCACGGCCAAGCGCTTGGGGTTGGGGGCGTGTGCTTCATCCACCAAGGCTTGTATTTCTACCAGCAGGGGGCGTGTGCCTTCCTGGGTGACCAGCACGCAGGCGCCGGGTACCGGCTCGGCATGCTGCGACAGGAACAGCGCTGAGGGATTGGTCACCCCGCGCAAGCCCTTGTCGGTCATGGCAAACACACCCAGTTCGTTGACGGCGCCAAAGCGGTTCTTCTGCGCGCGTATCAGGCGGAAGCTGGAATGGGTATCGCCTTCGAAATACAGCACCGCATCGACGATGTGCTCCAGCACGCGCGGGCCGGCGAGGGCGCCATCCTTGGTGACATGGCCGACCAGCAGGATGGTGGTGCCACTGGTCTTGGCATGGCGAGTCAGCTGGGCGGAGCATTCGCGCACCTGTGCGACCGAGCCGGGGGCCGACTGCAGCTGCTCGCTGTAGACCGTCTGGATGGAGTCGATGACCACCATATCGGGTTTTTCGGCCGCCAGCGTCGCCAGTATGGTTTCCATATTGATCTCGGCCAGCAGGCGGACGGGGCCGGCTTCAACTGCCAGGCGGCGGGCGCGCAGGGCGATCTGCTGCGCCGACTCCTCGCCGGACACGTACAACACCTTGTTGTCCTGGCCCAGGTGGGCCAGTACCTGCAAGAGCAGGGTGGATTTGCCGATGCCGGGGTCGCCACCTATCAGAACGACGGCGCCACGCACCAGGCCGCCGCCCAGCACGCGGTCAAACTCCTCGCTACCCGTGGTGGTGCGTGGGGCTTCGGTGGTTTCCACATCATTCAGTGCCTGTACGCCGCCGCCGGCTGCCAGTGCCTGGAATCGGCTGCTGCCAGCGCGGGGTTCGGCCACAATGGATTCGGCCAGGGTGTTCCAGGCATTGCAATGGGGGCACTGGCCTTGCCATTTGGGGTTGCTGCCACCACAGGTGGCGCAGATATAAACAGTTTTGGGCTTGGCCATCGGAGGGGGTATCAGAGTTCGTCAAAGGCTTCGGTTTCGAGGTGGGCGATGTCGCCCCATTGCTCGATATGGAAGCGGCCGCCGCCCAGGCGTACCCGGTTGATGCTGGCGTTGTGCAGGCTGTGCTCGCGCTTTTGCGACAGAGTCATGTTCATGGCAGCACGGTAGATGCAGTCGAGCACGCCGCCGTGGGCGACCACGACGACCTGCTGGCCGGCGTGCTGCTCGCCTATCTCGGCCAGGGTATCCAGTACCCGGGCGTTGAAGCCCAGCAGGCTTTCACCGCCCGGCAGGATATGATCGGGCTGGCGCAGCTGCCACAGGCGGAAATCTTCGGGGTGCTGGGTCGCCATTTCCTCTGGCGTCAATGCCGACAGTACACCGTAGTGGCGCTCACGCAGGCCGGTGTGCTGTGCCAGTGGCAGGTTGATCTGGTTGATGATGGCCAGCGCGGTGTCACGAGCACGGCTCAGGTCGCTGCTGAAGACGGCGCTGAACGGGGAGTCCCGATGATCGGCACGCAGTCGCTCGGCCAGTAGCTGGGCCTGCTGGCGGCCTGTGGCATTGAGGCCGATATCGGTATGGCCCTGAAAGCGGCGCTCGGTGTTCCAGGCTGTTTCGCCGTGGCGTATCAGCCAGAAAATGGTATCGGGCATAGTTATCAGATCCGGGAGTTGGCTGGTGCGTGATAGCACCAGTGCCAGGGTTCGTAGGCAATGCCGGCAGGGTTGTCGCGCGGGTAGCTCATGGCAAAACCATAGTCATGGGCGTGCCCGATCAACCAGCTGAATGCGGCGCTCAGTTCAAATGTTTCTTCCAGTACGGCCTCGCCAGGGGCGGTAATGTCCAGTGCGCGGCCGGTATGGTGTTCGCTGTAGCCGGGGGCGGCGCTGACGGCCAGGATGGCTTCCATGGATAGGCCTTGATCCAGCTTGCGACGTATCAGGCCAGCCTGGTAGGCCACGCTGCGGAAGGCAGAAACCAGTTGCAGCACGATACCGTCTGTCAGGGCGGCGGCCTGCATGGTGCGCCAGGCGGCTGCGGTGGCCGGCTCGGCAAACTGATCGCGTCCCAGGCAGTCCAGACCCAGCGGCACCAGCAGCCTAGCCTCTTCCTGCACGACGAGGCCGTGGCGGTAGCCATAGTCGGTGGGTATGCCGAGTTCGGTATGCAGCAGCGCGAGGGGGGGGGCAGCGGTCATCATGACGACGCAGTGTAGCGCGTGTCCCCTCGCTTGGGGGAGGGGATGCAACTGTACTGGTACTTAGCTGCCGGGCTAGCATCCGTATGATCCGCTGGTCTAGCTGTGATAAATCGCACTGGCGCCTTGTTCTTGCTTGCAGGACAATCCCCAGACAGTGCTGGACAGTTTTGTCCGGTCAAGTCGGAGCGTGCAGATGCAACCCTTTATCGTGGATCATGACCTGGCGCAGCCGCTGGTTGAGCAGATAGTCGAACAGTTTATTGCCCGTATCGGCGACAAGAGCCTGCGGGCGGGTAGCCGCCTGCCTTCTATCCGGGGCTTTGCGGCCGAGTACCGTGTCTCCAAGTTCACCGTGGTGGAGGCTTACGACAGGTTGGTGGCGCTGGGTTATGTGCAGTCGCGGCGCGGGGCGGGCTTTTTTGTGGCGACCCGCATGGAGGCGCATACCAACACCCCGATACGACGCGAGCCCCCTTTGCGCCGTTGTGTGGATAGCCTGTGGCTGCTACGGCAGGATGCGCTGACCGCAGACAACGGCATACTCAAGCCTGGCTGCGGCTGGCTGCCGGCTGATTGGATGCCGCAGGCCGAACTGGAGAAGGCCTTACGCGACCTGACGCGCCGGCCCAATGCCAGGCTGACCGCCTATGGCGAGCCGTTTGGCTACCGGCCGTTGCGCCAGCAACTGACGGTACGTATGGCCGAGTTGGAGATTGAGGCAGAGCCAGAACAGATCGTGCTGACCAACGGTGCCATGCAGGCACTGGACTTGATTGCCCGCTATTTCGTCGATGAGGGCGATGCGGTGCTGGTGGATGAGCCAGGGTTCTTCAATGTGTTTGCCAACCAGAAGCTCAATGGTGCCCGGCTTTATGGTGTGCCGCGCACGCCCAATGGCCCCGATGTGGCGGTGCTGGAGGCCTTGCTGGCCGAGCACAAGCCCAAGCTGTTCATTACCAACAGTGTGTTGCACAACCCGACCGGCACCAGCCTGAACCGGGCAACGGCGTTCCGCATCCTGCAACTGGCGGAGAAATACGATCTCACCATCGTTGAGGACGACATCTACAGCGATTTCCAGACCGGCCCCGGTGAGCGCTTGGCGGCGCTGGATCAGCTCAACCGGGTGATCTACATCGGTAGTTTCTCCAAGACACTCTCGGCCAATCTGCGGGTAGGTTTTATCGCGGCGGATGCCAAGCGGGCGCAGGATCTATGCGATCTGAAGCTGCTGACCGGGCTGTCGACCTCCGAGGCGGCGGAGCGGGTGATACATGCCATGCTGACCGAGGGGGCCTATCGCAAGCATATGGAGCGGGTAAAGAGCCATTTGAAGCAGGCTGCCGATCTGGTTTTGCCCAGACTGGAGAGGCTGGGTTTCAGCTTGTGGGCTCAGCCCAGTGGCGGCATGTTCTGCTATGCCCGTCTACCGCATGTGGAGGACACTGCGCCGCTGGCGCAGGCTGCGCTGATGGAAGGTTTGATGCAGGCGCCCGGCGTCTTGTTCTGCCCGCAAAGCGGCGCCACACCTTGGTTGCGCTTCAATGTGGCACACATGCAGGACCCCAGGGTTTGGGGCTGGCTGGAACGTGTGGCGGCAGGAGAGCCCGCTCGCGCGCTATAATGGCTGTAGTCTATACCTCAGACGGTGGCGAAAACCACCGTTCAGCACGCCGGGACCGACACTCGGCCTGCCTCGCATGCCGCTGCTGCGAGGTGGCTCGCGCCCTCAACGGGCTGTCGCCACTTTAGGTATGTCATCTTGTCAGTAGTATGAACGGCGGGTTACACCGCCGTTGTTCATTGGAGTTCCAACATGGCCCCGCCACGCAAACCTGCCCCCAAATCCGCTGCATATGACGGCGCTCCACGTAGTGGTGGACGCGGCCGTCCACCCCAGGGGGACGCTGGTCAGGGCCGCAATGCACCATCTGAACCCGGCCGTGGCCGCAATGCCACCGACAGCAAGCCACCGCGCGGGCCGCGCAGCGCTGCCCCGGCGGGACGTTACGAAGAGGCGCCGCGCGAAGGTCGTCGTGGCGCACCGGGCGAGCAGGGGCGTGGCCGCGCCGGCGGTGATTCCCAGGCCCCACGCGGGCCACGTAGTGCCGCGCCGGCCGGGCGTTATGAAGAAGCAAGCCGTGACGGCCGCCGTGGCGTACCGGCTGAGCAGGGGCGTGGCCGTGCGGGTAGCGATGCCCAGGCACCGCGCGGACCGCGCAGTGCTGCGCCGGCAGGTCGCTACGAAGAAATGCCGCGCGATGGTCGCCGTGCGGCGCCTGCAGATAGCAAGCCCCCACGTGGTCCGCGTGGTGCGGCTCAGGCGGGACGCAGTGCCGATCAGCGTAATCCGGAAGGGCGTACCACCACAGGTAGCCGCGTGCCTCGCAACGCGCCTGCAGCAGCAGGCGGTGACGACTTGCGCAGCCATGGCTTTGGCAGCATAGACAAACAGCGCCACCCTGGTGCCGGACAGCCCCAGGACGCCGAGGCGCGCCGTGAGGCCCGCAAGGCCGCCGGGCGCAAGCCACCGGTCAATATCGCCGAGCTGCCGGTGGAGCCGGCCAAGAAGCTGCGCATGCGGCACGGTAGCGAGAAGCACGAGCGCCAGGCACTGGAGCTGCGTGAGAAGCGGGTGGAAGCACGCCATATCGGCGAGCTGCGGATACAGAAGGCGTTGGCCCTGTCGGGCGTGGGCTCGCGTCGTGATTGCGATGAATGGGTGTCGGCCGGACGCGTCAGCATCAACGGTGAGATCGTGCAGCCCGGCGCCCGTGTGGCACCTGGCGACCGCGTGCTGTTTGATGGCAAGCCCATACTGATCAAGTGGCCTGATCGTCTGCCCCGTATCGTGCTGTACCACAAGCAGGAGGGTGAGCTGGTCAGCCGCGATGACCCGGCTGGCCGCACGACGGTGTTCGAGCGCCTGCCCAAGGTGCAAAGCTCCGCCTGGATTGCCGTGGGCCGGCTGGATTTCAATACCTCGGGTCTGCTGATCTTCACGACCTCGGGTGACCTGGCCAATCGCCTGATGCATCCCCGCTTCGAGGTTCAGCGCGAATACGCCGTGCGCATCCTGGGGCAACTGAGTGACGAGCAGAAAAAAGAGCTGGTCACTGGGATCGAGCTGGAGGATGGTACGGCCCGCTTCGAAGTGCTGGAGGATCAGGGGGGCGAAGGCATGAACCACTGGTATCGCGTCATCCTGAAGGAAGGCCGTAATCGTGAAGTGCGACGGATGTTCGAGCATTACGAACTGACGGTGTCGCGCCTGATGCGGGTCCGGTTTGGCATGCTGACGCTGCCCTCGCGGCTTAAGCGCGGCCAGTACTATGAGCTGGACGAGCCAGAGGTGCTGGCGGTGCTTAAATGGGCCGGCCTGAGCTTGACTGGCCGGGTGCCTACCCGCTGAGGCTGCCATGAACAAGGCCTTTACCAGGGAGAGTGACGGCGACGAGGACGATGCGCTACCCGAGCATCTGCAACTGCCGCACTCGACCAAGAACTACATGACGCCGGGTGGCTGGAATCGGATGCGGGTGGAACTGCATGATCTGGTCACCAAGGAGCGGCCAGCGCTGACCCAGATGATCAACTGGGCGGCAGGAAATGGGGACCGGTCCGAGAACGGCGATTACATCTATGGCAAGAAGCGTTTGCGCGAGATAGACCGGCGCATCCGCTTTCTGACCAAGCGCATGGAGAATGCCGAAGTGGTCGACCCGGCAATGCGGGAGGCGACTGACCAAGTGTTTTTCTCGGCCACGGTGACAGTATTGCGCGGAAACGGCGAGGAGCAGACCGTCAGCATCGTGGGCGTGGATGAGCTGGATCTGGATAGGGGCCATATCAGCTGGATATCGCCACTGGCCCGCACGCTGCTGAAAGCGCGTGAAGGTGAAACCGTCATTTTGCGTGGCCCTGCCGGCGCCGAAGAGATAGAGATACTGGAAGTACGCTACTGCGATCTGGGTTGACGGGTTCGGCATGCCTTTAGGCGCAAGTGTGACGACCTTGGTTGCGGCCTGACTATCATGTAGTCATTCTGGGGCGTGGCGGAGGGTCTTGCATGTCTGGCTTGCGTGCGTTTCTGTTGGGTTTGCTGGCCTTGTCCTGCAGCGCCGCCGACCTTGATTTGCCCATAGCCACTGGCGAGTGGCCGCCCTTTGTGTCGCAGAAACTGCCGGGCTACGGGCCGGTGGCGCAGCTGGTCAGCGCCGTCTGTGCGGAGATGCAGGTCAAGCCGCGTTTCATCTTCACCAGCTGGCCGCTGGCCGAACGCATGGTGGAGCGCGGTCAGGTATTTGCTGCCTTCCCCTATACCATGACGCCGGATCGGCATCAGCGCTTTGATTTCAGTGCCAGCCTGTTCGACACCCGCAGTGTGCTGTTCTATGACAGGCAGCACTATGCCAGCCCGCCGGTGATCAACACCCTGGACGAGTTGCGCAGCTACCAGGTGGGTGCCATCTACGGTGAGTGGTATGTGGATGAACTGCAGCGGGCCAAGGTGCCGCTGGATATGGGCAATGCCTATGAGCAGTCGCTGGCCAAGCTGCTGGCCGGCCGGGTAGACCTGGTTCCCATGAGCGACCGCTTGGGCCGCTACTACATTGCCAGCCACTTCGCTTCCCAGTCCTCCCGCTTTGGCGCCATCAGCCACCTGCAGGCGCCGAATCCCATTACCAACCACCTGCTGGTATCGCGCCAGTACAGCGGGGCCAAAGCCAGGCTGGCGGCTTTCAATGCTTCCATGGCAAGGCTGCAGCAGCGTGGTGAGCTGGAGGCCCTGCTCAAGGCAGCGGGGCTGTAGCCTGCACCGATTGCCCCGTCAAGCCAGGATACGGGCCGCCAGTGTCGCTGCAATACCCCACATGGTCAGGCCGATCAGCACGTCCAGCACGCGCCAGGCTGCCGGTTTGGCAAACAAAGGGGCCAGCTTGGCAGCACCATAGGCCAGGCAGAAGAACCACACGAAGGATGCCATGATGGCGCCGAATCCAAACGATACGCGTGCGGCACCGGCAGGAAACTGGCTGCCTATGCTGCCCAGCAGGACGACGGTATCGAGATAGACATGGGGATTGAGCAGGCTGAAGCCCAGGGTGGTAACGATCACCTTTTGCCATTGCACCACGCCTTGGCCTTCTGCCGCTTGCAACTGGCCAGGCTGCAGGGCCGCACGCAGCGAACGGGCACCGTACCAGAACAGAAATGCCGCGCCCAGGCCGGCTGCCCAGTTGGCCAGCGCCGGGTGTGCGTTGACCAAGGCGCCAGCCCCTAGCAGGCCGGCGGCGATCAGGATGGCGTCACAGGTGGCGCACGTGAGTGCTGTCAGCAATGGGGCGGCACGCTTGAGCCCCTGTCGCAGTACAAAGGCGTTTTGGGCACCGATGGCCATGATAAGGCCGGCACCGAGGACAAAGCCCTGCAGGGCGATAGGGGCTTGAAAGCTGGACATGGGGTGGTGACCGCAGAGTGAACAACGGACAGCCTAACCGCTGTCGTATCGTGCTCCAAGCACAGCCACGCTGTGTGCAGGCTTGGCTGGGTAGGCGCAGTGACCAGTACAGTTACCTACTCCGCTTGCGTGGGGGCGAGACCGGTAACAATGGTCAGGCTGCCGTTAGGCTATGTATGTCGAGAAATTCCTTTTACATCAGTAACCTGTTGCATGGTGTGATCGCCGGCAGGGTGGCTATCAGCAAACTCACCTGGGTGCTGGCGGTCTGACAGGGGTGGGCTCTGCTAAAATAGTGGTTTGGAGGAAACACCATGCTGCCCGTTGACCTGCACGCTCACTCGAATGTCTCGGACGGCATGCTGCCCCCTCGTGAAGTGGTGGCGCGCGCCCATGGTCGGGGGTGCAAGCTTTTTGCACTGACCGACCATGACGATGTGCGCGGCCTGGGCGATGCGGCTGCCGAAGCGGCCAGTTTGGGCATGCGATTTGTCCCTGGGGTGGAGGTGTCGGTCAGCTGGCGCAAGCACACCTTGCATATTGTCGGGCTGGGGTTCGACCCTGCCCATCCGGCCTTGCTGGCTGGCCTGGCCAGTGTGCGCCAGGGCCGTGATGAACGCGCCGTGCGCATGGACGAAGCCCTGGCGGCAGTCGGGGTGACCGGCGTGTTGGCCGGTGCCCGCAAGTTTGCCGACAACCCTGAGATGATAGGGCGAGCCCATTTTGCCCGGCACCTGATAGAGCGCGGCCTGGCCAAGGACATGAAAGGTGTATTCAAGAAATACCTGGCCCGCGGCAAACCTGGCTACGTTTCGCACCAATGGGCCAGCCTGGAAGATGCTGTAGGCTGGATCAGAACCGCCGGCGGGGTGGCAGTGATCGCACACCCTGGCCGCTATGAGTTCGGCAAGCAGACCATGGGCGAGCTGATAGAGGAATTCAAGGCGGCTGGCGGGGAGGGCATAGAGGTGGTGTCGGGCAGCCATAACCCGGCAGATTTCGAACGTTTTGCCCGCTTGGCGGAAATGCATGGCCTGCTGGCATCGGCCGGTACCGATTACCACGCGACCGGTGAAGGTGCGCGCGAGCCCGGTGTGCTGCCGGATATGCCGCCTGGCCCCGTACCTGTCTGGTCACGCTGGGTGGATGCTGCCGCGCTGGCAAACTGAAGGCAGATCAAGCACACAATGTCCCAATTTTTCGCCATCCATCCCGACAGCCCCCAGCCCCGCCTGATCAAGCAGGCGGTGGAGATCATCCGTAGTGGTGGCCTGGTCGTCTACCCCACCGATTCCTGCTATGCCCTGGGTTGCCATCTTGGTGACAAGGATGCGCTGGAGCGCATACGCCGGATACGCCAGGTCGATGAGAAGCACCACTTTACCTTGATGTGCCGAGATCTATCAGAGTTGGGCACCTATGCCAGGGTGGACAACCGCCAGTTCCGCTATCTCAAGAGCGCCATGCCTGGTCCGTACACGGTGATATTGCAAGCCACCCGCGAGGTGCCGAAGCGCGTGATGCAGGCCAAGCGTGCCACCATCGGTCTGCGGGTGCCGCAGCATCCGGTGGCGCTGGCCTTACTGGACGAACTGGGTGAGCCTTTGCTGACATCTACCTTGCTGCTGCCCGGTGATGAGTGGCCGCCCACGGAGGGCTGGGAAATACGCGAGCGGCTGGAGCACGAGGTGGAACTGGTGATAGATGGCGGCCATTGCGGCACCAACCCCACGACGGTGATCGATCTGCTGGAAGACCCGGTCCTGATACGGCAGGGGGCGGGCGACGCCAGCGTATTCGGCCTGTAATGATGGCAGCCAGCTTGGCCGGTATGGCACAGATGCTGGATACCGGCTTGCAGCGCCTGGCGAGCAAGGGCTTCGTTTATTTCGTCCTGGCGGTCTACAGCCTCAGCTTGCTGGCCAAGATCGTGATAGGTGTACTGCTGTTGCAGGTGGCGCAGGCGGTGGGTCAGCCTGTCCCACTCTATCTGGGCGACGCGCAGCGCAGCCTGTTGCACCTGTTTTTACTCAGCGTCTGCCTGGCGCCCTGGCTGGAAACCCTGCTGCACCAATCGCTACCGCTATGGCTGGCCAGTCGTTTTACCAGCCGCCCCCTATGGCCAGTACTGTTTAGTGCCAGTGTATTTGGCCTGCTGCATTACCATCGTTTCCTGGCGGCCGTGGTCAATGCAGCGGTGGTGGGTGTATTCCTGGCGGCTGCCTACTGGTATCGTGCGCGCCATTCCAAGACTGGGGCCCTGCTGGCCGTGACGGCGGTGCATGCCCTGCATAATAGTCTGGCCTGGCTAGTGACGGCGGCGCAGCGTAATGGGTTTGCCGGAATTAGCTAATCAACAGCTTTGTTATTGGAGTACGCCTTGGAAGACTGGAATTGGATCCAGAAAATCGCAATCTATGCCTTGCCGGTATTGTTTGCCATTACCGTGCATGAGGCAGCGCATGGCTATGCGGCCAGATATTTTGGTGATCGCACCGCTGAGATGCTGGGACGTTTGTCCTTGAACCCGATTCGCCATATAGATCTATTCGGCACCATTCTGGTGCCAGCGCTGGCACTGTTGCTGGGTGGTTTCCTGTTTGGCTGGGCCAAGCCTGTCCCGGTTGATCCTCGTAATCTGAAACAGCCCAAGCGCGACATGTTGTGGGTAGCGGCTGCAGGACCGGCATCGAATCTGCTGATGGCTATAGCCTGGGCCTTGTTGTTTAAGTTTTCTGCAGGCAGTGAGAGCGGCGGATTGATGGAGCCTTTAAGCTATATGGCACTGGCGGGAGTTCAGATCAATGTGGTGCTGATGGTATTAAATCTGTTACCCATACCCCCATTGGATGGTGGCCGAATACTGATTTCCCTGTTGCCAGTCCCTGCAGCACAGGCCGTATCCCGTATCGAGCCCTTCGGTATGATCATCCTCATTGTGCTGATCGTTACGCAGGCGCTGTCGGTCATCATGCTACCGTTTATCGAGCTGACCTACAGTTTCCTCCGCTTTCTTCTCTGACGAATAGCCCATGAAAAACGCCCTGCAAGCCAAGCTTGCAGGGCGTTTTTCATGCTAGGACTGCGTCCTATTCGGCCGACAGCAAGGACAGCGCCTCCGCGACTTCGTCCTGGCTGATGCCATCACCCAATTGCACCGGTGCTTCGGCCAGGGCCGCTGCGCCACGCTGCTTGAGCTTGCCTACCCACTGGCCGGCATCACGGCCCTGCTCAAAGCCCTCGCTTTGCAACAGCACCCGGCCATCGTGGGCCGTGAGCTTGAAGTAGAAGCGGCCGTCAGCTTCGCGATACTGCTTGAAGATGGGCAATTGTGGCTTGTTGTGTTCGCTGGCGGCTACTGGCGCGGCGATGGCCTGGAAGCGGCGCAGGCCCACTGCTTCACGCAGTTGTACCAGCAGTGGCGTGGCCAGTGCGCGGGCCTTGCGGGCACCTTCCTGCAACGCGGCCTCGATACGCTCCGGGTTGGCCATCAGTTCGGCGTAGTGCGCGCGCTTGGGGCCGATTTCGCGCTCTATCAGCTCAAACAGCTGCTGCTTGGCATCGCCCCAGCCCAGGCCTTCGAGCAGTGCGGTGCGGAAGGCGGCGGTTTCGTCGCTGCTGGCAAAAGCCTGGTAGAGGGTAAACAGGTGGCTGTTGTCCGGGTCCTTGGCTTCGCCAGGCAGGCGCGAATCGGTGACGATGCGGGCTATGGCCTCCTTGAGGCCCTTGCTGCCACCCTCGAACAGCGGGATGGTGTTGTCGTAGCTCTTGGACATCTTGCGGCCATCCAGGCCGGGCAAGGTGGCAACCTGCTCCTCGACCACGGCTTGGGGCAGCACGAACAGCTCCTTGCCCTGGCCGAACAGGTGGTTGAAGCGCTGTCCGACATCACGCGCCATCTCGATATGCTGGACCTGATCGCGGCCTACCGGCACATGGGTGGCGTTGAACATCAGGATGTCGGCCGCCATCAGAATGGGATAGCTGAACAGGCCCATGGTCACGCCGGCGTCGGGCTCTTCACCGGCTGCTTCGTTGGCGTCGGTCGAGGCCTTGTAAGCGTGGGCGCGGTTCATCAGGCCCTTGGCCGTGACGCAGGTCAGCAGCCAGGTGAGCTCGGGTATCTCGGGAATATCGCTCTGGCGATAGAACACCACGCGCTCGGTATCGAGCCCGGCGGCCAGCCAGGTGGCAGCCAGCTCCAGGCGCGAGCGTTCAATGCGGCGTGGGTCGTCGCACTTGATCAGGGCGTGGTAGTCGGCCAGGAAAAAGAAGCTTTCGTTGCCAGCCACCAGGCTGGCGGCAATGGCCGGGCGTATGGCGCCGACAAAGTTGCCCAGGTGGGGCGTGCCGGTGGTGGTGATACCGGTCAGTACGCGTTGTTTCATGGTGGGGGATCCTCGGGCTGCTGTGCAGGCAGGAGTCTAGCGGGGATATACGGCCAGGGATACCCGCAGGCAGGCAAAAGCGCTGCGGAGCGCCCTTGCCTGACCGTCACGGGGAGAGATCAGCGCTTGTAGCGATCCAGCTTGATGCTGACCTTCTGGATGGTGGTGCCCTCGACCTGCAGCTTCTCTACCGACAGGGTATGGCCTTCAAAGGTGTAGGGCTTGAAGCGTGCGGCGACCCGGGTGGCGGGTGTGGCGTAGTAGAGCGTGGCGGGCTGGTCTGCCAGGGCCTGGCTGGCCAGGTAGTTCACCAGTGCGTGCTCCATGGAGTGAAAGCCGTTCTTCCAGTGATGCTGCCGCAGCTGTGGCCGGGCATTGCCGTCGGCCGATACACTGCCCCACACCTCGCCACCCGGTGCTGCCACAAAATGCTTCAGCCACCACTGGCCTGCTGCCTGCCAGCGGCTGGGGTCGTCTCCCTCCTGTACGGCCAGCGTGGCGGCAGCCTGGTCCAGCTCGGCATAGATCCACCAGCTCTTGTGCGGCACCACGCTACCGTCCTGCCGCCATTTCTCTCCCCAGCTGCTGCTGTCCTGCAGCCAGGCGGCATCCAGCGTCTTGCGCATGCCATCACGGGCCAGGCTGGCCAGCTCTACGTCCTGATTCTGGCGGGCCGCCAGGTAGAGCATCCAGTAGGCTTTTACAGTGTGGCCAAAGTCATTGTGGCGGCCATCGGCGCTGTCGCTGTCCGGCAAGCCGCGGGTGCCCCAGAAGCGGCCACGGTCGGCATCATGGAAGCGCTTGACCATGGCGCCAGACAACTTGCCGATATCCTCCTGCCAGCGGCGCTTCAGCGGCCCTTCCGGCAGTATGGGGGTGACCAGGATCAGATAGGCATTGAGCTGGTCCAGCGTCGCCACCAGTTCCTCGCGCTGAGCATCGCCATTGCCGCTGTCCTTGGCCTGCCAGCGTATCAAGCCGGCCTTGGGGTCCTGATAGGTAAAGATGTGCTGTTTGAGCTTGATCAGATCGGACAGTACCAGTGGGTCGCGGGTGAGGTAGTACACCGCTGCCATGCCCAGGCCTGCGTACGATAGATCCTGTGCGTTGCGCATGCCTATGGCCGGTTGCGGCTTGCCATTCTCGAACCAGCTGGCTGCACTGCCGGTGCGTTTGTCGAGGGCGCGGGCACGCAGGTCGGCCACCCCGGCCTGGGCCAGCTTGAGCAGCTTGATGTCGCCGGTCAGGTGGAAGCCCATGGCATAGGTGTAGATCTGGCGCGACTGCATGCGGACATAGTCGCGCTTGAGCTCGCTCTTGATCCAATCTGGTGCTTGTGCCAGTTCGGGGCAGGGGGCTGCTGCCAGATAGACGCTGCCGTCGTTGCAGCGGAAGGTGGGAAAACGGCCCAGTGGTTCGCCTTGTGCGGCGGTTTGGGTCCACCAGGGCAGCAGGTCCTCTTGGGCATGCTGGCGCCAGCGCTGGCCGGCGTCTTCTTCAGCCTGGGCACCTGCCATGGTGGCAAGGGCGAACAGGGCGGCAATAAGGGTGTGGCGTAGTGTCATGGGCGATCCGACCCGAAGGGGTGTTGGGGGTTCCGCACAGGCGCGGCAAATCTATTGGGCAAGTTGCAGGCGTATTAGTGCGTCTGGCGCTTGGCCAGCCAGACACCGAGTACGATGACCACGGCGCCACTGACCTGCAGGGGCGAGATGGCCTCTGCAAACAGCAGCCAGGCGGCCAGTGTGGCGACCAGTGGCTGGAACATCAAGCCCAGGGCCGAGACATGGGTGGGCAAATGGCCCAAGCCGTAGGCGATCAGGCTCTGCCCACCCACCTGGGTGATCAGCGCCAGCGCCACCAGTACCGACCAGGCATGCCAGCCGCTGGGCCAGATAGCCTCGCCCCGAACCAGGGCGATGGCGAGCATGACCATGGCGCTGATGGCGCTGCTGATGGCCATCAATCGCATGACGGGCATGTCCTGCCTGACCAGCTTGAGTACCAGCAGGTAGCCACAGTAAAACACCGCCGCCAGGGTGGCCAGCAGGTCGCCCCGGAAACGCGCAGGTGCCAGGGCGAAGTTTTCACCGGTCAATAACAGCACGCCAACGAGGGTGACAATGAAACTCAGGCTGAAGCCGGGCGCGATAGGCTCTTTCCATATCAGCCAGCCTACCAGGGGTACGCAAAACACGGGCACGCAATTGGTCAGCAAGGTGGCGTTGGCGACGGTGGTGATATGTAGCGACAGATGCCAGACCGTGAGATCAAGTGCAAAGAAGGCCCCGATGGCGAGCAGGGCCACACCACGACGACGGTTGATGGGCGGGGAGGGCGTATGCAGGCTGAGCAGCCATAGCACGGGTGCGGCCAGCAGCAGCCGCCAGAAGCCGGTGGCAACCGGGCCGATGTCGGACAGCCGCACGAATATGCCGGCAAAGCCAATGCAGGCGGCACCGGCCAGCAGGGCGGGGAATGCAAAACGCGTGGGTGGCATCAGCGACCAGCGGGACAGAGTGAATCTGGCCCCGATTCTAGCTGCAGCGGAGGTGGCATTTGTTCTATATTGCTGGCCGGCCCCTTACGGCCGTGTCCAGTTCAATACGGAGTGCTACTGATGCGACTCGCTGAAATCCATATCCATCCCCTCAAGTCATGCCGATCCAACCTGGTGTCGTCAGCCTTGGTCGAGGCCATGGGCCTGCAGCATGACAGACGCTGGATGCTGGTCAGCGACCGCGAGGGCTTCCTCACCGGTCGGCAGTATCCACGCATGGTGCTGATTACGGCGAGCATGGATGACCGCGGTGTGACCTTCGATGCGCCGGGCATGGACAGCCTGCGGGTGGAGATTGCGGATCTGCGAGAGCGGCAGGGCGTGACGGTGTGGCAAAGCGGCGAATTTTCCGCGCAGGTAGGCAGTGATGAGGCGGATTTCTGGTTCTCTGATTTTCTCGGCGCCAACTGCAGGTTGGTCTATACCGGTGCGGACAGCACTCGCCGTACCCGCAGGGATCCGGAGGTACCCGTCAGTTTTGCGGACGGTTATCCCGTACTGCTGATAGGCACGGCTTCTTTGGACGAGCTGAATGGCAGGCTGGTTCAGCCAGTCAGCATGCGGCATTTCCGACCCAATCTGGTCGTGGAAACCAGTGTGCCGTTTATAGAAGACAGCTGGCGGCACATACGGATAGGCGGCGTGGTGTTCGAGAATCTCAAACCCTGCTCACGCTGCCTGTTTACCACGGTAGACCCGGATACCGCCACGCCGGCTGCGGATCGCCAGCCGCTGGAAACCCTCAATAACTATCGCCGCACCGAGGATGGAACGATGTTCGGTGTCAATCTGGTGGCACGCAGCCTGGGTAGACTGCAGTTGGGCGATGCGGTGGAGTTGGTCTAAGTACCGCTGACAAAGCTATTGGAGCTTTGTTGGGCGAGTTTGCAGTACCCGTGTACTGTCTTCCGCGGCATTTACCCTCACACACTAGCCAGAACCAGCTACGGTGAGTTTTGTTAGCGGTTCTCAATAGCGGCCACCACAGTCAGGCGCCGACCTGCTGAGCCGGTCAGGCGTGGATCACCACGCGATCCCGTCCCGCGCGCTTGGCTTCATAGAGTGCCTCGTCGGCATCCTTCACCAGGGCCTCGCCGCTGGGTATGGTGGGGAATTGCGACACGCCGCTGGAGAAGGTGGTATTAAACCAGGTCTCGTTGAAGGGGTGCTTGATCTGGCCAAAATCGCGGCGTATGCGATCCAATATCTGGAAGGCCTGGGAGGCATTGGCGCCAGGCAAGGCAACCAGGAACTCCTCGCCACCGTAACGGCCGACGATGTCGGTCTTGCGCAGGCGCTGTTTCAGCAACCACGCCAGGCTTCGTATGATCTGGTCGCCGACCGGGTGGCCGTAGCTATCGTTGACCCTCTTGAAGTGGTCGATATCTATCATCGCGACCGCCAGGGCGTCGTGCTCGTTGGCGGCGGCATTCACGGCCGCATCCAGGCGCTGTTTGGAACTGGTATGGTTGAGCAGGCCGGTCAGGCTGTCGTGGAACATGGAGCGGCGCAGCAGCCGGTAGCGCTCTATCTTGCTCTTGACGATGGCGTTCAGTATGACCGGGTTGAACGGCTTGGTCAGGAAGTGGTCGCCGCCCAGGCGCAGCGCATCGACCTGCAGGCCCACGTCGGTCTCGCCCGACAGGTAGACGATGGGCACAGACAGGAATTCCGGATGCTGGCGTATGACGCGCGCGGCTTCGACGCCTGTGCAGCCGGGCATATACATGTCCATCAGGATCAAGTCTGGCTGGTAGCGCTTGAGCGCATTCAGCACCTCGCGCGGCTGGGCGATGGCCTGGCTTTCTATGCCGTTTTCAGCCAGGGTACGCTGTATCAGCTTGCTGGCGGTCAGCGAGTCCTCCACCACCAGCACGCGGTAGGCTTCTTCTTCTTCACTGGCATGCAGCTCTATGATCTTGGCCATGATAGCCGGCAACGGTGTGCCACGGGCAAAGCAGAAGTCGCAACCGGCGCCCAGCGCGGCCTGCATGCTGCTGAAGTCGGCATCGATATTGAGCCCCAGCAGGTTGCTGGCGGCAAAGCGGGTGCGCAGCTTCTGCATGTGCTGGCTAGCGATGCCGATGGCGATGCCCGTCATGTCCAACAGCAGGGTGGTCGGTTCATCGTCATTGGCCGGCAGCTTGGTCCAGTTGTATCCCTCAGCCTTGATGCCGAAATAGCCCAGCTGCGAGATCAGGTCACGCCAAGCATCGAGGTCGTCGCCAATGAACCAGACCCGCCGGCCCGGCGAGAGATCGGCAGCCGGTTCGCTATCGTGACCGGCGCGTCGGTCCTCTATGGGGCGGGTACTGTGCTCGATAAAACTGGCAGCCCGGGCACAAAGGCCCTCCACCCGGCTCTCCAGCTCTTGTAGTGCGCCATCGGCAATCGGATGGGTGTGCTCGTCACCAAACAAGGCCAGCGATTGCTGCTCGATATCGCGGGCGATCTGGTGCAGGCCGGACAAGCCCTTGGCATGCAGGAATTCGGCAAAGCTGGACAGGATGACAGCAAACTCGACGAACTGCTCGAAACGCGGGGTAGCCCGATAGGCGCCCCAAGTGGCGCGCATGGCTTCGTACTTCTTTTGCAGTTCGGCAGGGGGGCAGGACATGCTGGGGGTCGGTTGTGGGCTGTTGGATAAAGTCTATTACATGCGGGGCGACAAAAGCGAGGAAACCTTTGTGGAAATAAGGCGGCTGGCCGCCTGCGGAGTGTTTGAGTTGGTAGGATTTAGTGTCGCAGGTTGACAACGGTCTGGCGTATTTGAGGCTTTTTTTCCATCTTATTCGACGCTGTCCAGTACGGCGCTCGCTATGATCAGTTCCGCGAGCGGCAGTAAATAGGTGTTGGCAGTTGTAAATAAATGTTGCCGCTCTGAGATTTCGGTAGCCAAGCGCTGACGCTGTGGGAGATCCCTGCAGCTCCAGTATCTGTGGCGTGTCTCTCTGTGCACCAACGGGGGAGTTGCAGCCTGACGATAAGCTACGTTGCCTGCTTAGTGTTGCAATGAACTTTCCGTCTAAAGCGCAACCGCCTGTTCTGGAGAGCCGTCGCCCATTGGTTTACCGGAGCGCCTAACATGATCGTAAGGGGAGTTCGATGTTCGCCAAGAGAAAGATTAGTGCAGCCGTAACACTGTTGATGAGTGGCATGGTACCGGCGCTGGTGCCGGCATTTGCTGCAGAAGACGCAGCTAAGCAGGAAGTCGTGGTTGTTACCGGCTCCCGCATCGTACGTGCCAATCTGAGCGGTACCACGCCTGTGCTTACCGTGACCAAGGAATCCCTTGGTAATATGGGTATGGAAAACTTTGCCGACATGGCAACGCAAATACCCCAGTTTGCCCCGTCCTTTGGCTCTTCCCGTACTCAGTCCACTTTCTCTGGTGTGGCAGCGTCGGGCCTTAATAACGCCAACCTGCGTAATCTTGACCCCGTACGCACCTTGGTGCTGATTAACGGTCGCCGTGTTCCGGGTGGTTCCTCCACCAGCATGGCAGTAGACTTCAATACCATTCCAACCGCCAATATCGAGCGCATTGAAATCATTACCGGTGGCGCATCGGCCATTTACGGCGCCGATGCTGTTGCTGGGGTTATCAATATCATTACCCGCAAGAACTTCCAAGGTGTGGAAGTCAATGCGTCCTATGGCGAAACCAGCGAGGGCGACAATAAGAACCCTAGCGGCTACATCATGATGGGTGGC
The DNA here is from genome assembly GCF_030160395.1 of Chitinimonas prasina. Taxonomy (GTDB): domain Bacteria; phylum Pseudomonadota; class Gammaproteobacteria; order Burkholderiales; family Chitinimonadaceae; genus Chitinimonas; species Chitinimonas prasina. Next base: position 1,032,189 of record NZ_BSOG01000002.1, on the reverse strand, counting down.
AAGCTGGGCGATGCAGGTCGTGGTCTCTTGACTCTGCAGTTCGACAAGCAGGGTCAGGTCAGCTGCAAGGATCGCTACATCTGTGCTGAGGACTTCGCATGGCTGTCGCCTGCCACTCAGGTGCGCGGACCGGCAGCGCGTTCTGGTGTAGGTGAGAACGGTCGCTTCTTTGTCGGCACCAATAGCTACACCCGTCGTGGCGATAGCTTTACTGAGGATGGTGCGTTGATCCCCTTTGATGTCACAAAGGATGGTTACAACCGCAACGCCAACCGCGATCTGGCTATCCCAACCACCCGAATCATGGTGGCTGGCGAGATGGAGTATCCGCTGAGCGAGAAGGTCAAAGCCTTTGCCGAGTTCAACTTTGGGCAGACCAAGGTGGATTCGAGCTTTGAAGGCCACCCTTTCCAGTCTTCCGCAGCGAATGACCGTATCGGTGGTGTGACTGCTGTAACTATTCCTATCAATAACCCATTTATTCCTGCTGCACTGCGTACGGCTGCGGTGGCTGGCAACGTGACCGAGATGACTTGGTGGCAGCGTTTCTCGGACAAAACCGCCGGTGGTAATCGCGGTGCCAAGAATGACCGTGATACCGCCCGTACCGTTGTCGGTGCCAAGGGCGAATTCGATAGCATTTTCGGCTTGGGAAGCGACTGGCGTTGGGAACTGTCCAATGTCTACGGCCGTACCAAGGTCAATCTGTCTACCGAAGGTCTGGTCGGAAAGGTGCAGTTGTACAACGGCCTGCGCGTCGAGGCCGATCCGGCCAATCCGGGTAGCTATCGCTGCGTGGATGCTACTGCACGCGCACAAGGTTGCGTCCCTATCAATCCGTTCGCACCGTACACGTCTGCCATGCAGAACTATATTCGCATGAGTTCGACCGCTGTGGGCGAAAGTTCGCTCAACAGCACCAATGCCAGCTTGACGGGTGCATTGGTTGAGCTGCCAGCAGGTGCCATGCGTACCGCGATAGGCGCCGAGTACCGCACCTTCTCTGGTGGCCTGGATTACGACGCTGCCATCAACCAGGGCTTAGTCACGGGTAACACGCTCACCGATACTGATTTCGTCAAGATCAAGACGCGCGAAATGTTCGCCGAATTGCTAGTGCCGATCCTGGCCGACAAGCCGTTTGTCAAAGCACTGAACTTCGAAGGTGCTTATCGCCATTCAGAGGCTTCAGGGGACATCAGCTACAACACCTGGAAGTTTGGCGGTGATTGGGAACCAATGGAAGGGCTGCGTTTCCGCGCAATGAAGGCACGTGCCGTACGCGCGCCAAACCCGGGTGAACTGTCCGGTGGAGGTACGACAGCCGGTGTTGTGAACGACCCTTGTACCGAGTCCCGTCGCAATGCTAACCCGACTCGCGCAGCCAACTGTCAGGCAGATGGTGTGCCGGCCGGATACGCGCCGCCGCTGGTGGTCGAGCAAAGCGTGACCGGCCTGACAGGCGGGAACAAAGCGTTGAAGCCGGAAGTAGCAACCACTCTGACCTATGGTTTTGTCTGGCAACCTAAGTTTGTAACTGGCTTGGCGTTGACTGTCGACCGTTTCGAGATCGATATCAAGGACATCATCACCACGGTATCGCGTCAGATAGCCGTTGATTTGTGCTACGACAGCCGCTTGCTTTGCAATGCTATTACGCGTGGTACTCATCCACTGGTAAACGGCAACTATGTGCTGACGGCAGTGAATGAGCAGTTGCAGAACGTAGCTAGCCGGGAAATTGCCGGCGTCGACCTGGATGTCCGTTATGCCATGAAGAATTCATGGGGTGACATGGACTTCTCGTTCATTTCGACCATTTATGATGAAGCGACCCTGCAGCCGCTGGCTAGCCAAAAGCCACTAGATATGCTGGGTCAGGCGGGTGGTTCGACCACCGACCAAGGCTTCATCAAGTTCACTGCTAACGCCAATGTTGGTTATCGCAACGGTCCGTTCAAAATGAATTGGAACATACGCCACATTGGTAGCGCGGATATGGCTCTAAACTCTACCAAGAACGGCTTCCCGCGGATTCCGGCACATACCTACCACAATGTTCGTTTGGGCTACAACTTGGCCAAGTCGACCGAAGTGTATGGCGGTGTGACCAACCTGTTTAATAAAAAGCCGCCGTTCTTTGCCTCGGGTACTGCGGGTACCCAGGCTTTGGACACAGTTCCTGGTTATTACGACATCTTCGGTCGCTCCTACTATGTCGGTGCGACGCACAAGTTCTAAGTCGTTCAAGGAAGTTGCGTAATGAGAGCGGCGCCTTAGGGCGCCGCTTTTTTCTGCAGCTGTGACTCCACTCCCGTGGCTGTCGGTGCTGTTGAGTATTTGCTAACGCCTAAATACCGCGCAACAATTCGTTGATACCCACCTTGCTGCGGGTCTTGGCATCCACCTTTTTGACGATGACGGCGCAGTAGAGGCTGTACTTGCCGTCTGCAGAGGGCAAGTTGCCACTCACCACCACCGAGCCGGCCGGTACGCGGCCATAGCTGACTTCGCCGGTTTCGCGGTCATAGATCCTGGTGCTCTGGCCTATGTAGACACCCATGGAGATGACAGCGCCTTCTTCCACGATCACGCCTTCCACGATCTCGGAACGGGCACCGATAAAGCAGTTGTCCTCGATGATGGTCGGCGAGGCCTGCAGGGGTTCCAGTACCCCGCCTATGCCGACGCCGCCGCTGAGGTGCACGTTCTTGCCTATCTGTGCGCAGGAGCCGACCGTCGCCCAGGTGTCCACCATAGTGCCTTCATCCACATAGGCGCCGATATTGACGTAGGACGGCATCAGTACGGCGTTCTTGGCGATATAGCTGCCCCGGCGGGCCATGGCAGGCGGGACTACCCGGAAGCCCGCTTGGCGGAAATCGGTATCGCTCCAACCGGCGAACTTGCTGTCCACCTTGTCGAAGAATTGGGTCTCGCCACCGTCCATGACGCGGTTGTCATTGGCACGGAAGCTCAGCAGGACGGCTTTCTTGGCCCATTCGTTGACCATCCACTGGTCGTCTTTTTTCTCGGCTACGCGTAGTTGGCCGCGATCCAGCTCCAGGATGACCTGGTCTATCGCGGCGCGCAGGTCTGGCGTGATATTGGCTGGCGTGATGTCGGCGCGGTTCTCGAACGCGGCTTCAATAGTGGCTTGTAGTGGATGGGTCATGGTGCGGGTCTCGATGGGCTGGGGTTTGGATACGGTGGCGGTTCAGTGAGCGTAGGCAGCGATGCGCTGGGCACCCTCGATGCAATCAGCCAGGGGGGCTACCAGGGCAAGGCGGATGCGCCCGGCCCCAGGGTTCTGGCCATGCGCGTCTCGCGCCAGGTAGCTGCCGGGCAGTACGGTAACGTGGCAGTGCTGGTAGAGGTCGCGGCAGAAAGCCGCATCGTCGCCAGCATAGCGTTGCGGTACCTGGGCCCACAGGTAGAAGGCGGCATCGGGCCATTCGGCGCCCAGTGGCTTTGCCAGCAAGGGGACGACGGCCTCGAATTTGGCCCGGTACTCGGCCTGGTTGGCGGCCACATGCTGTTCGTCACGCCAGGCGGCGGCGCTGGCTGCCTGTACCGTGGCCGACATGGCAGAGCCGTGGTAAGTACGGTAAAGCAGGAAGCCCGCTAGTATATCGGCGTCACCTGCCACAAAGCCGGAGCGCAGGCCGGGGGCATTGGAGCGCTTGGACAGGCTGGAGAACATGACCAGGCGCTGGTAGCCACGCCCCAGCTGGTTCGCAGCCTGCAAAGCGCCCAACGGGGGGGTATCAAACCAGATTTCCGAATAGCATTCGTCGCTGGCAATGACAAAACCGTACTGGTCGGACAGGGTAAACAGTTTGCGCCAGTCATCCAGTGACATCACCGCACCGGTCGGGTTGCCGGGTGTGCAGACAAACACCAGTTGGGTACGTTGCCAGATGTCAGCCGGGACGCTGTCCCAGTCGGGCTGGAAGCGCTGCGCAGGCAGGCAGTTCAGGTAATAGGGTTCGGCACCGGCCAGCAGTGCCGCTCCTTCGTAGATCTGGTAGAAGGGGTTGGGCGAGATCACGATCGGCTTTTCGCAAGCGCCGGGGGTGATCACCGCCTGCACAAAGCTGAATAGCGCCTCGCGGCTGCCGTTGACAGGTAGTATTTCGCTCGCCGGGTCGGGCCGGGCAATGCCGTAGCGCTGTGCCAGCCAATCGGCAATGGCACCGCGCAGATCAGCCGAGCCCAGTGTGGCGGGATACTGTGCCAACCCACCAAAGTGCGCCTGCAGGGCAGTTTTGATCAGTTCGGGGGTAGGGTGCTTGGGCTCACCGATTGATAGGTCGATATGGCGCAGGCCATCACCATGCGCGGCACCGGCAAGCAGGGCCTTGAGGCGCTGGAACGGATAGGGCTGTAAGCGGTCTAGCAGGGGATTCACGTGGTGGCCGCCATGGGGCTGAAAGCCTTCGATTATAGGGAGCTTTGGCTTGCTGCAAAACAAAGCCTGCGGCAGGTCGCCGCAGTCGTTACACTACGCATCCCCGTTGCATGCTTACGTCATGCTGATCTGGCCTGATTGCGCTGGATCTGAGTAGATGTGATGCGCGGCAGATTGTGCTTTTTGGATAGTTGCAAAGAGGTTGGAGTCGTCCATGCTGTTAACTCTCTCCCGCTGGCTTTTGTGTGCTGGCGTTTCAGTGGCACTGGTATTGCCTGTGCAGGCGGAATCGGTGTTGGTGCCGGTGCAGCCGGCCCCCCCTGTTGTGACGGCGGAAGCCCCTTTGCCGGGTGATGTTCCTGCCGCAGCCGAGCCTGTGGGCAAGCCCAAGCGTGCCGTCGAGGTCAAGCGTGACCGGCGTGGCAAGGTGATCAAGAGCAAGAGTTCAAGTCGCAAGGCCAGTAAGGCCACGGGCAAGAAGAAGTCGGCGGTAACGAAATCCAAGGGCAAGACAAAGAAAGTCTTAAAGAAGCGGAAGAAATAGCCGATAAATCTGGGGTAAAAGCCAGGAAACTGGTCTAAGCTCAAGAGCAATTCTGCCCAGGCTGTATTGCCGAAAGGAAGTTATGGATATCTCCAGCGCTGCTAGTGCGATCTCCGACCAGGCCATGTCCAAGACCCAGGCGCAGGCATCCATCCTGACTTTGCGCAAGGCGCTGGATATCCAGAAGAGCAACGCCATGGCCTTGCTTGAGGCGCTGCCTACACCCCCGAGCAACCCGGCGAACCTGGGTAACGCGATTGACGTACGAGCCTGAGCGCCGGTTGTAAGTTTAAGGCAGGGATGGGCGGTGATGGGCAGGTAAGGCGCCTGGGAATCCGCGGGGCTGAGTGTGTCCTGAGCCGGCCAAGTCTCCTTTGATGGAGATCCCTGAATCTCGCCGCCGCTCGTCGTTATTTTGAATGGGCAGTGACTTAACCCAGATTGTTAGCTCGATGTTTTAGACGCCGCCGCCCTTGCCAGGCGGCGTTTTGCATGGTGCGGGCGGGACTGCTGGAAGGGGCATGCTAGAATCGCGGCGCGATCGACTTTCCTCCTGCCTACCGTGACCACCCTAGATGATGTCTTTGCCGAAGGCGGCTTGTTCAGCCAGGCCATGCCTGGCTATCGGCCACGCACCCAGCAGGTCGAGATGGCCCAGGCGGTGGAGCGCGCCATCAAGGACAAAAAACCGCTGATCGCCGAAGCGGGTACGGGGACTGGAAAAACCTATGCCTACCTGGTTCCGGCCTTGCTGTCTGGTGGCAAGGTGATCGTCTCTACCGGGACCAAGACCCTGCAGGATCAGCTATTTCATCGCGACCTTCCCAAGGTGCGCGCTGCGCTCAAGGTGCCAGTCACGACGGCGCTGCTCAAGGGGCGTGCCAACTATGTTTGTGTCTATCACCTCGAGCGCGCGCTGGCCGATGGGCGCTTTGCCCGCAAGGAGGACGTCATCCACCTGCAGGCCATAGCGCGCTTTGCCGCCACCTCCAGCGATGGCGACAAGTCGGCCTGCTCCAACGTACCTGAATCCTCCCCGGCCTGGCAGCACGCGGTGTCCACCCGCGACAACTGCCTGGGCTCGGAGTGCCCCAGCTACCAGGATTGCTTTGTCATGCAGGCACGCCGGCAGGCGTTGGAGGCCGACGTGGTGGTCGTGAACCACCACCTGTTCTTTGCCGATGTCTGGCTCAAGGACGAAGGTGCAGGTGAATTGCTGCCGCGCTGCAATACCGTGATCTTCGACGAGGCCCACCAGTTGCCCGAAGTGGCCAGCCTGTTTTTTGGCGAAACGGTGGCCTCGGGGTCGCTGTTGGAACTGGCACGAGACAGCCGCGCCGAGGCCCTGGCTGCAGCCAAGGATTTTGTGCACTTGCCGGCGGCAGCGCTGGCCTTGGATAAGGCCACGCGCGATCTCAGGCTGGTGTTTGGCCAAGATGCCTTGCGTGCGCCGCAACACCAGCTGGCCGAAAACCTGGCCTTCCACGCGGCCCTGGGCGTGCTGGAGGAAAAACTGACGGAGTTGGTCGATCGGCTGGTAGACCAGGCTGAACGCTCTGAAGGGCTGGAGAACTGCCGCCGCCGGGCTGCCGAACAACTGGGCGTGCTGCGGCGCTGGCGTGATGGCATGGAGCCGGCGCCGGCCGTGCCCGTTGCAGCGGAGAAGGCTGAGTCGGACAAGGCTAAGCCAGCGGCCAGCCATCTCGACGCGGTGTTTTGGCTGGAGGTGAGCCCGCAGGGTTTTCAGCTCAATATCACCCCGCTGGATATCGCCCGCCTGTTTGCCAAGCAGATGCACGAAGAGCGTGCCTGGGTGTTTACCAGCGCCACCCTTGCCATGAATGGCAATTTCAAGCATTACACCCACGAGATGGGTTTGTGGGAGGCAGAGCAGGCGGCCTGGGAATCTCCTTTTGCTTACAAGCAGCAGGCGGTGCTCTATGTGCCCCAGGGTTTGCCTGACCCGAATAACCGGGATTACACGGCTGCCGTGATCGAGGCGGCTTTGCCACTGATCAAGTTGTCCGAAGGCCACGCCTTCCTGCTGTTTACCAGCTTGCGCGCCATGCGGGAGGCCTATGATCTGCTTAACGCCAGGTTGCCAGCCATGGGGCTGCAATACCCCATGCTGCTGCAAGGTGAAGGTACGCGCACCGAGTTGCTGGAGCGCTTCCGTACCCAGCCCAATGCAATATTGGTAGCCAGCCAGACCTTTTGGGAAGGCATCGATGTCAAGGGCGAGCAGTTGCGCCTGGTGGTCATAGACAAGCTGCCCTTTGCCGCGCCAGACGACCCGGTGCTGGCAGCCCGCATAGACAAGATCAACCGCGCGGGACGCAATGCCTTTATTGAGTACCAGTTGCCGCGCGCAGCCATTACGCTCAAGCAGGGGGCCGGGCGTCTGATACGGGACGAGACCGACCAGGGCGTACTGATGATCTGCGACCCCCGATTGGTGGACAAGCCCTATGGCAAGCAGATATGGAAAGCCTTGCCGCCCATGCTGCGGACGCGGGAGCTGAGTGTGGTGGAGCGTTTCTTCGCCCGCATGAAGGCTGGCGTTACGGAATGACTCCCAGCAGCGAGACATCATCTATCGGTATCAGCGTATTCTGGCTGTTCTTGGTAAAGCCGCTCATCTCGACGTTGTCGAAGCTGATGGCGCCAGCGCTGCTGACCGTGACTTTGCTGCAGTTACGGCAGGCTCCCTGAGTGGTTACGACCGTACCGGTACGGGTGTCCACGACCGCATCCCACTCCAGCTTGCCGTCCTGAGTCTGGTAGTTGAGGGCGGTGACCTGATTCTGGTTGTTGACGGTCACAAACATCAGCGTGTTGTTGTAAAAAGTCAGGCTGTAGGTCTTGTTGCTGCCCACCGTGTTGACACTCTTGGTTTTGACAGACTGCATGCCTTTGACCGTGGATGGGCCCTTGGTGGTGTATAGCGAGGCCATCTTGCCCAGGTCCTGCACTACCCCTAGTGCGAGTGTGCCATCGCTTTGCAGCAGCAGTTCCACGCAATAGGTCTGCAGGCCTATGCTGACCTCTGGCAGCAGGATGCTATTGGTGGCTAGATTGAATACCAGTGGATTGGCCGTGTCGCTGGCGGGGGCAATGGCGGTGATATGCAGGCGGTCACCTATCAATCGCAGGGTGACGCTGTATACCGCCTCGCCAACCTGTACGGAAGGCAGATCGATATAGCCTGTCTCAGGGTTGAAGGGCGTAGGGTCGGCCGCTACCTTCAGGGCCAAGGCTGCGGTACAGAGCAGGCGTAATAGGCGATACATGGCGCGACTCCAGCAAGATGCAAGTGACGGTTTACTGCGTATAGTGTTTGCCCGGCAGCAAGGCAAGCCGGCTGGGAAATTTCACGATAGCCGGCAAGGAGTCGCAATGGCCGTGGCCGGCCAAGGTGCCGGCCCTGCCGATTGATGGCAAACTGCCAGGCTTGGCAGTGTGCCGGCGCGATGGATATTGCCTTGGCACTGCTTGCGCTGGGGGTTGGCCGGCGGCGGGCACAATGGAATACAGGGTTGCTGGCCTAAAAAGCATAGCAACCGCGCACCGGATAACCGGTGTTTTACCAAGAGAAACTGGAAGCTGAATTGGCACGTGCTAACAAGAATTCGCCCAAGCGGGCATCGCTACTCGGCCGTTTGCTGGCTTGGCTGAGTGTATTGTTGCTGCTGGCGGCGGTGGCTATCGGTGGCTATGGTTGGCGCTACGCCCACACGCCTTTTCCGCTCGATGGCGGCCCGCGCGCCTTTGTGCTGGAGCGTGGCACCACCATGCGCATGGCGGCCAACCAGTTGGCGGCCGAAGGCTTGGTGGAATCGCCCTGGCTGTTGACGGTGCTGGCTCGCCTTACCGGTGATGCGGGCCGCATCAAGGCAGGTAGCTACGAGCTCAGTGAGCCCGTTACACCGTTGCAACTGCTGGCCAAGCTGACTGACGGCGATGTCTCCAGCGCTACGCTGACCATAGTGGAGGGCTGGAACTGGCGGCAGGTGAAAGCAGCCTTGGCCAAGGATCCAGATCTACGGCATGACACGGCGAGCATGGACGATGCTGCCATCCTGGCAGCCATCGGCGCCAAGGCGCCGTCGCCAGAAGGCTTGTTCTTTCCTGATACCTACCATTTTGGCAAGCAGAGTTCCGATATACAGGTACTCAAGCGTGCCCATGAGGCCATGCAAAAGCAGCTGGCCGCCGCCTGGGAGGCGCGCGCTGCCAACCTGCCGCTGCAGTCGCCTTACGAGGCACTGACCCTGGCCTCCATTGTGGAGAAAGAGACAGGAGCCGCCAATGACAGGCCCATGATCTCGTCGGTGTTCCATAACCGCATGCGCATAGGCATGCGGCTGCAGACAGACCCGACCGTGATCTATGGCTTGGGCGAGGCATTTGACGGTAACCTCAAGCGCGTCCACCTGGAAACCGATACGCCCTATAACAGCTATACCCGTGGTGGACTCCCGCCTACCCCGATTGCCATGCCAGGCATGGCTGCCTTGCTGGCCGCCACCAATCCGGCATCGTCCAAGGCACTCTACTTTGTTGCCAAGGGTGATGGCTCTTCGTATTTCTCTTCGACCCTGGCCGAACACAATCAGGCGGTGCGCCGCTACCAGTTGGGAGCCAAGTGATGGTGCGTGGCCGGTTTATTTCGCTGGAGGGGCTGGACGGGGCGGGCAAGAGTACCCACCTGGCCTGGCTGACTGCGGCGCTGACTGCTCGTGGTGTGGATCATCTGGTTACCCGTGAGCCTGGTGGTACGCCGCTGGGAGAAAAGCTGCGAGAGCTGTTGCTGCATGAGCCCATGCATCTTGAGACAGAGGCCTTGCTGATGTTCGCCACACGGCGCGAACATCTGGCCCAGGTCATTGAACCGGCGCTGGCACAGGGGCGCTGGGTAGTGTGCGACCGGTTTACCGACGCCACCTATGCCTACCAGGTGGGCGGCAGGGGGCTGGATTTGGCAAAATTCGAGGCGCTGGAGCAATGGGTGCAGGGCAGGGCTGCGGGGTTGCTGCAGCCTGATACCACCCTGCTGTTCGATGTGCCGTTGGCCGTCAGCCGTGCCCGGCTGGCGGGAGCGCGCGAACTGGATCGATTTGAGCGCGAGCAGGATGCGTTCTTTGAGCGGGTACGTGCCGCCTACCATGCCCGCGCATCGGCTTCGCACGGGCGGCTGGTGGTGTTGGATGCCAGCAAGCCGGTAGCAGAGGTACAGGCTGATCTGGCCCAGGTATTGGCCGGCATGGGAGTGGCGTGATGCTGTATCAGTGGCAGCTTGCCGAGTGGCAGGCCTTGATCAGCCAGGGGGAGCGACTGCCCCACGCCTTGTTGCTGACTGGCGAGCCGGGTATAGGCAAGCTGGCGTTTGGCCGCCATCTTGCCCAATCCTTGCTGTGCGAATCGACCGCCGCCGACAAACCGTGTGGCGTGTGTGATGCCTGCCGCTGGTATCTGGCCGGCAACCACCCGGATTTCCGCGAGCTGACCCCGGCGGTAGAAGAAGAGGGCGATGACGACGCCAAACCCAAGAAAAAAGCATCGGCCTGGATTACCGTGGACCAGGTGCGCGAGCTCAATGATTTCGTGCATCTGAGCGCCCACCGTGCCGGACGCAGGGTGACCTTGATACAGCCTGCCGAGGCGCTGAACCTGGCGGCAGCCAATGCCTTGCTGAAGACGCTGGAAGAGCCGCCTCCCGGTGCCATGTTCATTCTGGTCAGCCATCAGTGGCGCCGCCTCTTGCCTACCATACGCAGCCGCTGCCGTCGGCTGGCGCTGACCATCCCACCGCGCGAGCAGGCGCTGGCATGGTTGGCGCAGCAGGGAATCAGCGACGCCGAGGCCAATCTGGCCGAAGCGGGCGGCGCGCCACTGGCCGCGCAAGAGCGCTCGGATGCAGGTGTAACGGCGGCGCGGCGCAGTTTCCTGGGCGAATTGGCCGACCCGCGCAAGCTGGACCCGCTGGGGCTAGCGGAGCGACTGGACAAGCAAAAAGTGGAAGTTGCACGCGTCACCGACTGGCTGTCTCGTTGGCTGCATGATCTGGCGCGCTTGGGACTTGCCCAGTCTGTCCGCTATTATCCCGATGAGGCGGGCCGGCTTGCCTCCCTGGCGACGACATTGGACCCCGTACGGCTGATGCGTTACCACGATACAGTGCTGGAAGCGAAGAAACTGTCCAGCCACCCACTGAATGCTCGTCTTGTTTACGAGCAACTGCTGTTTGGCTACCAGCAGGCGGTTCGGCCGGCCAACAAAGGATAAAAAAGGATAAGCATGTCTGAAGCACCCAAACCCGCTGCTCCGGCCGCACCACGCGCCGGTGGCGTACTCTCCCTTAGCATCAAGGAGAAGGCAGGCCTGTTTGCCGCCTATATGCCGTTTCTCAGGGGCGGCGGGATCTTCATACCCACGGCCAAGGCCTACACCATCGGGGACGAAGTCTTCATGCTGCTGCAGCTGATGGATGACCCGGCCAAGATTGCGGTATCGGGCAAGGTGGCCTGGATTACACCGGCGGGGGCACACGGCAACCGTACGCAAGGCGTGGGGGTGCAGTTTTCCGATAACGAGGCAGGGCAGCAGGCGCGCAACAAGATTGAAGGCATGTTGGGTGGCGCACTGCAGTCGAACCGTACTACTCATACTATGTAGGAATCTGGTGTGTATGTGCATTAAAAGCCCGGCTTGGTTCGGGCTTTTTTGTGGCCGGTTGTCGTGCGCAACCACGCAGACCTGGGGATGAAGGTGATATCTGCAGGCGGTTGACTATGGGAAGCAATATGGCGATGGGAAAATGGTTGCGCTGGTCCTGGCGCCTGCTGCTGGCCTGCCTGGCCACGTGGTTGCTGCTGGCCTTGGTGCTGTGGCTGTTCCTGCGAGGCAGCCTGGCTCAGCTCGATGGTGAGCTGCCGGCAAGTGGCCTGACGGCAGATGTGACAGCCTTGCGGGATGCCTTGGGTGTGCCTACGGTCAGTGGCAGTAACCGGCTTGATGTGACTTATGCCACGGGCTATCTGCATGCGCAGGAGCGGTACTTCCAGATGGATCTGATGCGCCGCGTTGCCGCTGGCGAGCTGGCGGGGCTGATAGGCGAGGCGGCGCTCGAGAGTGACCGCGAGCATCGTTTTCATCGATTCAGGGCGCGTGCCGCCAGCACCCTGGCTGCTTTGCCCGAGGCGGATAGGCAGTTGCTGCAACGCTATGCGGCAGGCGTCAACGCAGGTCTGTCGGCCCTGCGTGCCAGGCCTTTTGAGTATGGCTTGCTGCGTACCCAGCCAGCGCCATGGCAGCCTGCAGACAGCCTGCTGGTGGTATGGGCCATGTATTTTGATCTGCAGGGCCATCAGGAACGACGCGAATTGGCGCGTGGCTGGTTGAAGGCCCACACTACGGCCGAGCAACTGGCCTATCTGCTGCCTGAGTCCAGCAGCCAGGATGCTCCGCTGGACACGCCGGATATCGTGTCGCCCCCGACAGCCACACCTGCGCAGGCGCCGGCGTGGCTGGGGCTGCCTGTCCCCGGCAAGCAGGCGGGGCTTGCCCTGCGCAGCGCAGTGGGGAGCAATAACTGGGCGCTGGCGGGGAGTCGTAGCACGCATGGCAGCGCCATTGTGGCCAACGATATGCACCTGGGCTTGCGCTTGCCGCATATCTGGTACCGCGCGGTGCTGCAGTACCCTGACGAGCAAGGACAGACCCGGCGTATCGCCGGTGTCACCCTGCCGGGTGCGCCTTTGGTGGTGGCCGGCAGCAACGGCAAGGTGGCCTGGGGCTTCACCAATAGCTATGGCGATTATCTGGATCTGATCGAGGTGGAGCGGGACCCATCGCAGCGCTTGCGTATCAAGACAGCTGCAGGCTGGGAGACGGCCAGGGTGCATACGGAAACCTTGCAGGTCAAGGATGGTACCGCCGTGACCATGCAGATTGCCGAGGGCTCACAGGGGCCTTTGCGCGAGGTGGAAGGGCGCTGGTACGCCGTGCGCTGGATTGCCCATCAACCCGGCGCGGTCAACCTGAACCTGCGCCAGATGGAAGGCGTGGCCGATCTGGCGGCTGCCCAAGCCGTAGCCCATAGTGCCGGCATGCCGGCGCAGAATATGGTGGCAGGCGATGCCGCAGGCCATATAGGCTGGACGATTGCGGGCACGCTGCCGGGCCGCGAGGCCTTGCCGCAAGCGAGTTTTCCATATCCCATTGCAGCAGGCCTGAGCTGGCAGGGGCGCTTGTCCCCCCGCGACTATCCACGCCTGAATGATCCGGCAAGTGGGCAGCTGTGGACCGCCAACAGCCGCCCGCTGGGCGGCGAGCTTTACCGCCGGATGGGCGACGGTGGGGCCGACCTGGGCGCTCGTGCTCGGCAGATACGGGATGGACTGACAGCCTTGGGCAAGGGTAATGAGCTGGCGGCCTATGGCTTGGCCCTGGACGATAGAGCACTCTATCTGGCTGGTTGGCGCGAGCGGGCACTGGATGTGTTGGATCAGGGTGCGACGGCAACACGGCCGCAGCGGGCTGAGTTCCGGCGCCTGCTCAAGGAGGGCTGGACGGGCAGGGCCAGTGTGGATTCGGTGGGCTACCGGCTGACGCGGGCCTATCTGTATGCCTTGTATGCCGAGCTGTTTGGTGGCCTGGATGCCCAATTGGGCGCGCTGGAGCCCGGGGCTGATTTCGACCTCGCCAATCCACGTTGGCCGGTGGTGGTGGCGCGGCTGCTGGATGAACGGCCGGCAGGCTGGTTGAAGGAACGGGATTGGCGAGGGCTGGAGTTGGCCGCCATAGACCGGGCCATTACCGAGCTGACGGCCGGAGGCCGGCCGCTCTCTGAAGCCAGTTGGGGGCAGCGCAATACCAGCCGGATTGCCCATCCCTTCGTCAAGCTGCTGCCTGCACTCAAGCCTTGGCTGGCGGCACCGGCCGATGCGTTTGCTGGTGATGAGCACATGCCCAGAGTGGCGGGGCCGGCGTTTGGTGCGTCGCAACGCATGGTGGTCGCGCCCGGGCAGGAAGCACAGGGCATATTCAATATGCCGGGTGGCCAGAGCGGCCATCCGCTTAGTCCATTCTTCCTGGCTGGGCATGCCGCCTGGGTCAAGGGTGAGGCGACCCCCTTTCTGCCGGGGCCGGCACAACATACCCTACGCTTCGTGCCCAAGTAAGGAGTGAGGCAGTAGAATTGGCGGGTGTGCCAGCCGGTGCACCCACCTGCCTTGATTGAATAGAAGCTGCATGTTTATTGATTCCCACTGTCATATTGATTTTCCCGAGCTTGCCGAACGCGCGGATGAGCTGATGGCCGCCATGGTGACCAATCGCGTCAGCCATGCGCTGTGTGTATCAGTCAATCTCCCGCACTGGCCCAATGTGATTGCCATGGCGGAGCGCTATCCGCATATCTATGCCTCGGTGGGCGTACATCCTGATTACGAGGATGAAGTCGAGCCTACCGTGGCGCAATTGGTGGCGCTGGCACAGCATCCCAAGGTGATTGCGATTGGTGAGACTGGCCTGGACTACTATCGTCTGCAAGGCGACCTGGCATGGCAGCGCGAACGCTTCCGGGTGCATATCCGGGCAGCCAGGGCGACCGGCAAGCCGCTGATCGTCCATACCCGCAGTGCTTCGGACGATACCTTACGCATCATGGCCGAGGAAAATGCGGCGGAGGCCAGCGGGGTGATGCACTGCTTTACCGAATCGCAAGCTGTGGCCGATGCCGCTATTGCGCAGAATTTCTATATTTCCTTCTCTGGTATCGTCACCTTCAAGAAGGCGGAAGAGCTGAAGGAGGTGGCACGCACCATTCCGCTGGAACGCATGCTGATCGAAACCGACTCGCCCTATCTGGCGCCCATGCCTTTCCGTGGCAAACAGAACCATCCGGCGCTGGTACGCCACGTGGCCGAGCATATTGCCGACCTGCGCGGTATTGCAGTGGAGGAGGTGGCGGCGGCCACCACGGCGAATTTTGCCCGCCTGTTCAAGCTGGAGGGCAAGTTGGCGTGAATGCCGAGGTCCTGATCCTGGGGTGTGGTTCCAGCGCAGGTACGCCGGCCATAGGTTGCCACTGCGCTACCTGCAGCTCGGACGATGCGCGTAATCGCCGCAGCCGGGCATCCAGCGTGGTCACCGTGGCAGGGCTGAGTTTTCTGATCGATACCGGGCCTGATCTGCGTACCCAGGCCCTGCGTGAAGGGCTGACCAAGGTGGATGCGGTGCTCTACACCCACCAGCACGCCGACCATATGAATGGCATCGATGACCTGCGTGCCTTCTGTTATGTCAACAAGGCCGCCATGCCGGTGTTTGGCAGCGATTACACCATGGCGGACATCCACACACGCTTCCACTACACCACGCTGCCACCAGGGCCGTGGTGGGAGCTGCCTTCGCTGCAGACCACAGCCGTGCATGGCGCTTTCTGCCATCGCGGGGTGGAGATCACGCCTATTCCAGTATTGCATGGCCGCTGGCCGGTCTATGGCTATCGCATCGGCAATGTGGCCTACCTGACGGATGTCTCGGAAATACCCGAGGCCAGCTTCGCGCTGCTACAAGGGCTGGATTTACTCCTGCTCGACTGCCTGCGCGAGCAGCCTCACCACACCCACTTTGGCGTGGCGCAATCGCTTGCGGCAGCAGCGCGCATAGGCGCACGCCGTACTGTGCTGATCCATATGACCCACGAACTGGAGTACCACGCCCTGTCGCAGCGCATGCCGGCCGGGGTGGAAGTGGGGTATGACGGGATGCGGCTGGTGGCCTGATGCCTGCATGCCGGTGACCCGCCGTGTCGCCGGTCGCTAAATAGGCAGATCGCCTCTGGGTTCTGCCTATGCACTGCGATCAAACACCTGCAGTCGGTGGCTTGCACCTCATCGCCTGTTCACACGCGTGTGCGCCTGGCCAGAACCGCTATGCCGTGTTTTGTTCGCAACGATAGGCACCGCTAACGGGTAGAATGGCACTGTCCAATATATTCAACGGGGTGGTGTATGGCGGATGACAGTCGATGTCCACGTATCGTGATCGTGGGTGGTGGCGCGGGTGGTCTGGAGTTGGCCAGCCGTTTGGGCGACCGCCTGGGTAAACGGGGGCGCGCCGAGGTACTGCTGGTTGATGCCAGTCGTACCCATATCTGGAAACCCATACTGCACCAGCTGGCTGCGGGCAGCTATGACAGCCACGCTGAAGAAATTGAGTACCTGGCCCAGGCACGCTGGCACCACTTCCGGTTTCGCCAAGGTCGCCTGGCAGGCTTGGACCGCGAAGCGAGGGAAATCCTGATAGCGCCGCTGCTGGATGCCGATGGCCGGGAGATCATCGCTGCCCAGCGTGTGGGGTACGACTACCTGGTGCTGGCCGTGGGTAGCCAGACCAATGATTTTGGCACGCCCGGCGTGGCCGAGCACGCCATACGTCTGGATAACCCTGATGCCGCTCGGCGCTTTCACGAACGCCTGATTGACGCCTGTCTGCGTGCGCACAACCAGCCGGTCGAGGCAGGCAGGGGGCGCATGACGGTGGCCATTATCGGCGCCGGCGCCACTGGGGTGGAGCTGGCGGCGGAGCTGCATGCGGCTGCGCAGGTACTGGTGAGCTTTGGGCTGGAACATATCGACCCAGAGCAGGATCTCAAGATCGTGCTGGTGGAAGCCAGCCAGCGCATTCTGGCCGCCTTGCCAGAGCGCCTGTCGACCGCCGCAGCCGTTGAATTGCGCAAGCTGGCAATAGAGATTCATACCAATGAGCGGGTGGTGGAGGTGACCGAGGCCGGTGTGCGCATGGCGGGCGGCAGCTTTATTCCCAGCACCCTGACGGTCTGGGCGGCCGGCATCAAGGCGGCGGATTTTCTCAAGGAGATCGGCGGGCTGGAGACCAATCGCATTAACCAGCTGTTGGTGGCACCCACGCTGCAGACCACGCGTGATGAACGCATCTTTGCCTTTGGCGATTGTGCGGCCTGCCCCAATGGACAAGGGGGCTGGGTACCGGCGCGGGCCCAGGCGGCACACCAGCAGGCTACCCTGCTGGCACGCAATATAGAGCGCGCCCTGGCGGGCAAGCCGCTGAAGTCCTTTGCTTTTCAGGACTACGGCTCGCTGGTCTCACTTTCCACCTACTCTTCGGTCGGCTCGCTGATGGGCAGCCTGGCGCGGGGCAGCCTGTTTGTAGAGGGCCAATTGGCCAAGCTGATGTATTGGGGCCTGCACAAGCAGCATCAGCTTGCGCTTTCTGGCTTTACCCGTACCTTGCTCATTACCTTGTCGGAGTGGCTGGACCGGGTGCACCGGCCCAAGATCAAGCTGCATTGATAGTGGGTTACACAGGCAAACCGTTGATTAGCTTGCAGGGTTGACACTTTAGCGGCTAGAATGCTCGGCTTTCCACCTTGCCTTACCGTTACCGCATGACGGAAGGCTGATTAATCCGCAAGGAGATCACATGCGACACTACGAAATCGTGTTCATCGTGCATCCCGATCAAAGCGAGCAAGTGCCCGCCATGATCGAGCGCTACAAGACGATGATTACCAACGACGGCGGCAAGATCCATCGCCTCGAAGACTGGGGCCGTCGCCAGATGGCTTACCCGATTCAAAAGATGCACAAGGCACACTACGTGCTGATGAACATCGAAATCGGTCAAGGCACCCTGGACGAACTGGAACACGCGTTCAAGTTCAACGACGCTGTGCTGCGCCACCTCACCCTGAAGACCGAGCGTGCTGTTACTGAAGCATCGCCGATGATGAAGGAAGAGAAGTCCAAGTCGCTGACCACGGCTCCTGAAGCCAAGGAAGCGGCAGCAGCCTGATCAGGCCTACTGGCTTGAGCGCGCGCAACCAGGTCGTGGCCCACGGCCAAGTGCTCGATCTCCAGCCCTTGCGTTACACCCCGGCCGGCATTCCGGCGGTTGAATTCAAGCTCATGCATGAATCAACCCAGACGGAAGCCGGAGCCGAGCGGCAAATACAGTGCGAAATGCCCTGTGTATGCCTTGGTGATAAGGCCAAGGGGTTGGCGAGCCTGGCGGAGGGGTCGGAAATCCTGATCAAGGGTTTCCTGGCCGGACGAAGTCAGCGCTACAAGCACAGCCTGGTTCTGCACATAACCGACTGGAAGCGTGTCACCGAATAAATCGTGCGCGGTTCCACAGTTTTCTGAATTCAAGAGGTCATCATGTCCCGTCATCTGTTCAAGCGCCGCAAGTTTTGCCGCTTCACCGCCGAAGGCATCAAGGAAGTTGATTACAAAGACGTCAACTTGCTGAAGGATTTCATCAACGAGAACGGCAAGATCATCCCGGCTCGTATCACTGGCACCAAGGCCCGCTATCAGCGTCAGTTGTCCGACGCCATCAAGCGCGCGCGCTTCCTGGCGCTGATGCCTTACACCGACAAGCACTAAGCCGGAGCCGCCAACATGCAAATCATTCTGCTCGAAAAAGTCGCAAACCTGGGTACCCTGGGCGACATCGTCAAGGTCAAGGATGGCTACGCCCGTAACTTCCTGATCCCCCAAGGCAAGGCCAAGCGTGCAACCGACGCTAACCTGAAGGCTTTCGAAGCCCGCCGTGCCGATCTGGAAAAGCAGCAAGCCGAGATCCTGGCTGGTGCCCAAGCCCGCGCCGAGAAGCTGGTCGACTTCGCTGTCACCATCTCGCAAAAGGCTGGTGTGGATGGCCGTCTGTTCGGTTCCGTCACCAACCACGACATCGCTGAAGCCATTTCTGCTGCTGGCGTGCCGGTTGTGAAGATGGAAGTGCGTCTGCCAGAAGGCCCGTTCAAGGCCATCGGCGAATACGATGTGGTCATTGCTCTGCACCACGACGTAACGGCCAACGTGAAGGTTACGGTGGTTGGCGCCTAATCAGCGCAGCTGGTAGTAAACAAGAAAAGGGATTCGGCTAGCCGGGTCCCTTTTTTGTTGCCTGTATGTTTTACCTGTCACAGCCGCGCCCGAGATTCTATACTTCGCGAGCGCGAAAACCGGCATGGCCGTAGGGGACGCGACCACGTTGTACCCCGGCCAACCCCGACACACCGTCGTGCCAAACACTGAAGTGTATTGATGAGCAATAAGCTGACCAATCCGACCGATATTGCGCGCGAGACGCTCAAGCAGCTCGCCGTCCGCCGCGTTGCGCCCACCCCCGAGCGCTACGAGGAACTCTATTACGAAATCTCTGACGGCAAGACACGGCCTTCTGGTGGCGCTAATCTGCTGGTGGTGGAGATGGTGGCAGCTTTGCGCAAGCTCCCCAGGCAGACACCGGAGCTGTTGCGTGACCTGGCCCTGATAGAAAAGGCTGCCAGCCATGGCGATTGGGGCAGCATACCGCCCATGCTGATGCAGGCCATTGAATCCCAGGGTGGACAGGCCAGCCTGGTGCGTGCATGGGCTGAGTTGATACGTGAGCTGGTGACGCAATGGGATTTGCGCAGCCCGCATTTCACTCATTCACGCAAGCAGGAGTCGCTGGCCAAGGTCTTGCTGAATTTCGGCAACTATCCCAGTCTATTGAACGAAAAGCTGGATGCCTTGGTACGCAGCTGGGCCGATGGTTCGGGCGGGGCAGGCGATATCGAACCGGTTTCTGCCGCGCAGGCCGAAGCTGCAGCGCAGGTGGATGGGGCACCCGCCAAGGCGGTGGTCGCCGCGACCGATTGGCACCACTGGCGTGAAATGCTGGTGACCTCGCTGCGGCTGGGTATTGCCGAGCGATTGCAAACCTACCCGGACCTGGCTGAAGAGGCCATGAGCCTGGCTCAGGCGGCCGAGGCCGTGTCCAGCGAGCAAGGCCTGGAGTTCCTGGCGCAGCGGCTCAAGAAGTTCTGGGTGCAGCTCGAGCTCAAGAGTGAGCGTGACAGCCGAATCTCCACAGGCTTGATCAATTTGCTGCTGTTGCTGACCGATAATCTCGCCGCCCTGTCGGGTGAGGATACCTGGGTACAGGGCCAGATCGCAGTGGTTCGCGATATTCTGGCCCAGCCCTTGAGCATGAATCGCCTGTACGAAGCCGAGGTGGGCTTCAAGGAAGTGGTCATCAAGCAGGGGCAGCTGCGGCACAGCCTGGACGAAACCCAGGAGGCGCTCAAGAGCATGATCTCCCTGTTTATCGACCGCCTGGGCAGCATGGCGGATACCACTGGGGGCTATCACGACAAGATCGAGGTCTACGCAGACCGGATTGAAGCTACCCAGGGCATAGGGGACCTCAAGCAACTGCTGGATGAGTTGATGCAGGATACCCGCGTGATGCAGCTGGATATGGCGCGTTCACGCGAAGACCTGTTGGCAACCCGTGCCAAGGCGGAGGCGGCAGATGGCAGGGTGAAGGAGCTGGAGGCGGAACTGCGGGCCATCAGCGAGAAGGTGCGGGAGGATCAACTGACTGGTGCCTTGAACCGGCGTGGTTTTGACGAGGCCTTTGCCACCGAGATTGCACGCATGGAGCGGAGTGGCAAGCCGCTGTGCCTGGCCCTGCTCGATATCGACAACTTCAAGAAGCTGAATGATCAACGTGGACACCAGGCAGGTGATGACGCCTTGATTCATCTGGTGCAGGTCATCAAGGATGTATTGCGGCCTACCGATACCATCGCCCGCTACGGCGGTGAGGAATTCGTTGTGCTGATGCCGGAGTCGGTGCTGAGTGAGTCGGCCAATGTCATGCGGCGGGTGCAGCGCGAGCTGACCAAGCGCTTCTTCCTGCACAACAACGAGCGTGTACTGATCACCTTCTCGGCTGGTGTTACCCGTTTTATCAAGGGCGA
Organism: Chitinimonas prasina; assembly: GCF_030160395.1. Lineage (GTDB taxonomy): Bacteria > Pseudomonadota > Gammaproteobacteria > Burkholderiales > Chitinimonadaceae > Chitinimonas > Chitinimonas prasina. Next base: position 1,011,432 of record NZ_BSOG01000002.1, on the reverse strand, counting down.
GGATCAAGAAGCGGCGGTGGAGCGGGCTGACCAGGCCATGTATGAGGCTAAGAAATCCGGCAAGAACCAGGTCAATGTGGCCGAGCCTCCCAAGGGCTGACAGCTGGCTTGCCGGGTGCGGCATGGGGGCGGGGCTCAGGGGAGAGCCAACTGTTTCAGGCTGTGCTGGCGTTTAGCGCCAGGGTCGCTGTCCATCAATACCTTAAGTTCCTGACAGGCGCTAGGCATGGAAGCAGTCAATCCCTATGACAGCCCCACCAGTGATTTGGCGACTACCGAAGGTGGCCACTATACACCGCGCTTTTGGGCCCTGGACGGCCGCTTAGGGCGGTTGCGCTATCTGGCATACAGTCTGGCGATGGGTGCTCTGGGCTTTGCGCTGTTTATTGCCAGCGTGATGGCCTTGAGCATGATCATCAGCGGCGGCGATATAGTCATGGTGGTCATGGGGCTGGTTTGGCTGTCTGCCGCAGCCGGCCAGCTGGTGATTGCCGGTCGCCGGCTACATGATCTGGGGCGCAGCCGCTGGTGGTTGCTGCTGTGCCTATTGCCATTCATCAATCTGCTACTGCTGGCCTACCTGATCTTTGCCCCAGGACAGCCCCATGCCAATCGCTTTGGACCGGCACCGGTGGCAAATGGTGTTGGTGTGATCGTGGCTGCCTGCCTGGTACCCATGGTGGCCGTGTTGATAGGGCTGCTCGTGGTGCTGGCCGTGCAGCAGTACCAGACCTTGGAGCGGCATTCCCGCAATCTACCGGCGGCGCCGCGCAACTAGTATGTGGGGCTTTGGGTACACCGTGCTTCGGTCTCTGTGGTGCGCCGCATGCCTATGATAGATTCCCGCCTTGCCTGTGGACTGCCAGTCTGCTGGTGATATTCCTCATTTTCTCATCTGGTGTGCTCATGACGACTAACAATCCCTATCACAGCCCTAATGCCCAACTTGATCAATTGGATGATCAGGAAACCTATAGCCCGCGCTTTTTCTCGGTGGATGGCAGGCTCGGTCGCGTTCGCTACCTTGCCTATTCCATAGGTGTCAGCCTGCCGGGCTATCTGCTGATAGGCGTGTCAGCCGCAATAGCTGCAGCCAGCCAGAACTTGGGTATGGTGTTGCTCGGTGTGTCTGTTCTGCTGATGCTTGCCGGTACCTTGATTATCGTCGGTCGGCGCCTGCATGATCTGGATCTTAACCGCTGGTTTGCGTTGCTGATGCTGGTGCCGTACCTTAACGGCCTGTTTGGCCTTTACCTGCTGTTTGCGCCGGGCACCAAAGGGCGTAACCGCTTCGGCCCCATGCCCGAGCAGAACGGCAGGAGCGTGATCGTGGTGGCGTGTATCCTTCCGGCCGTGTTTATCATCGGTATCTTGGCGGCCATTGCCATCCCTCAGTACGCCGAGTACACCAAGAAGGCCAAGGCGGCACAGCAACAAGGGCAGTCTGCTGCGCCTGTGCAGATACCCGAGGCCTCGGAGTAAGCGCCTGTTCACGATCTTTTCGCCACGGCGCTGGGGAAAAATCGTGTAGAGGATCAAAGACCTAGAACAGGCGCCAAGGCGCCTGGCGGGCCAGGCTGAGGCCAGGCCCTCTCATCTGGCGTGCACATGACGACTGACAATACCTATCACAACCTAAGTGCCCAACTAGATCAATTCGCTGATCAGGAAACCTATAGCCCGCGCTTTTTCTCGGTGGATGGCAGGCTCGGTCGCGTACGCTACTTTGCCTATTACCTGGGTGCCAGCCTACTGGGTTACCTGCTGATAGCCTTGGCTGTCAAAGCAACTGCAGCCAGCTGGACCTTGGGAGTGGTGTTGCTCTGCGTGGCTATATTGCTGATGCTTGCCGGTACCTTGATTATGGTCGGCCGGCGCCTGCATGATCTGGATCTTAGCCGCTGGATTGCGTTGCTGATACTGGCGCCGTATTTTAACGTCCTGTTTGGTCTTTACCTGCTGCTTGCGCCAGGTACCAAAGGGCGTAACCGCTTCGGCGCCATGCCGGAGAAGAACGGCAGGGGTGTGATCGTGGTGGCGTGTATTGTTCCTGCAATGGTTATCCTAGGTATCCTGGTTTTTATTGCTATGCCAAACAAGACAGAACCGGAGCAAGGGCAGCCTGCTGCGCCAGCGCAGATACCCGAGGCCTCTGAGTAAGACCTTAGGCGCCGGGCGGGGCAGGCTGAGGCTAGGCCCAGTCTAGATCACACCCCCGGCAAACCCCTGCTGCCGCCATGCCTCAAACACGGTTACTGCTACTGCGTTGGACAGATTGAGGCTGCGGTTGTCGGGCCGCATGGGTAGTTTGATGCGGCGATCGGCGGCAAAGCCATCGCGTAGGTCTGCCGGCAGGCCGGCGGACTCCTGGCCGAACAGAAAAGCATCGCCGGGCTGGTAGGCTATCTGGTCGAAGCGGGTAGACCCCTTGGTGGTCATGGCAAAAATCCGCCGTCCGGCAAAGGCGGCCTGGCAGGCCTCCCAGTTCTCATGTACCTGCATTTGTGCATACTCGTGGTAATCCAGCCCTGCGCGACGCAGCTTGGCATCATCGAGTGGAAAACCCAGTGGCTTGACCAGATGCAGTTCGCAGCCGGTATTGGCGCATAGCCGTATGACGTTGCCGGTGTTAGGCGGGATTTCAGGCTGGAACAGGATGACGGCGAACATGGTGTGCGGATCTGGTTTGCAGGGTGGGGCATGATAGCAGTGCGCAGTCTGTTGGCACCGACGCCAATGGGCCGCCACGCTGTGCTCGAGGGCGTGTGGCTGGGCCCCATTATATCCTTCTGCTTAGCCGGCCAGCTTGCCGCGCAGGGCATCGGGCAGGCCATCGTGGTCACCTAGTGGCCGCTTGGGGTGATCTGGCCACCACAAACCACCTATCTCGGCATTACGCTCAGGATGCAGGGGGTAGTGCACCTGATTGTCGCTGCGCCGGGTATCGCCGACGACCAGCAGGCGCACAGTGGCATCGGTGTTATTGATGAAGGTGTGCGCCAGGCCATCGCCGGGTTTGAAACCGACACCGTCGCCGGGCGCCAGCCGGTATAGCTCGCCGTCCAGCCAGACATCCGGCGTGCCTTCAATCACATAGGCAAATTCTTCTTCTGTGCTCTCGGCGTGAGGCCATGACGTACGGCTGCCAGGCGGCAGGGTTTCATGGTGTATGCCCAAACGGCTGAGACCGAATACCCTGCCGAAGGGTGAGCCTAGGCTCAGTGATTCGGTGCTGCCGGGATAGTGGCCGGCCTCGGTTTCCTGTATCTCGGTGTAGTGCTTGATGCAGTCGGGTCTGCGCATGGTAGGTGTTCTCTGGGTTGATTTTGGACGCAGGGCTAGGCGGGTGGCCGTCCCTACAGGGTACGGGCCAGTACCCAGCAGTCTACCCGCCGGGCGCCGGCTTTCTTCAAGGCTTGGGCCAGTTCGTTCAAGCTGGCGCCTGTCGTCATGACATCGTCCACCAGGGCAAGATGTTGGCCTGCCACCTTGCCCTGTACTGCAAATGCACCCCGTATGGCACGTTGGCGTTCGTCGTGCGGCAAGCTGGCCTGCGGCGGGGTGAGCTTGATGCGGGCAACGGTTTTGTCGGCCAAGGGCAGTTGGCGCCATCTGCCCAGCTGCCTGGCTAGCTCCTGCGATTGGTTGAACCCCCGCTCGCGCAGGCGGGCAGGGTGCAGGGGCATGGGCAATAGCATATCGGGTCGGTCTACGCCCTCGGTAGCCTGCAGTAGGCCCTGGGCCAAGGCATGGGTCAGTTCTAACTGGCTACGATATTTGTAGGCAGGAATCAGCCTGTCCACGGGCCAACCGTAGCGCCATGCTGCAGTGGTCCGGTCAAACGCAGGCGGTGTCTTGATGCAAGCGCCACAGTGGCTGCCGTGCAGCGTTGGTATGGCGCACACCGGACATTGCTCGCCGCCATGCCAAGGTAGCTCGGCATGGCAGGGCGGGCACAGGCTGCGCGCACCGCTGTGGTCGCCGCACAGCAGGCAGGATTGTGGCAATAGCCGGTTGACGAGGCTGGACCAGACCATACGGGCGTTTCTCTTGCTTGGCTTGCGGGCATTCTGCCGGCTTTGTGCCCGGAACAGAAGCCGCTGCAAACACCAAGGCTCTGTAGCCACCTATCAGCCGGCTTTGCGCAAAGTCAGGTTGATGCGCTGTTCGCCCAGCACGGGGTGCAGGCCAGCCTTGAGTGGCGCCACGCCATGGTAGTGACGGCGGGCTGGGCCACCCCACACCACGATATCGCCATGGTTGAGCGGGATACGTCTTACCGGGTCGGTGCGGCGTGCGCCGCCAAACAGAAAGGTTGCCGGCAAGCCCAGCGAGATGGACACGATGGGTTGGGTGAAGTCACGCTCATCCTTATCCTGATGCAGCGACAGGCGGGTGCCCGCCAGATAGCGGTTGATCAGGCAGGCATCGGGCTCGAACCCGGCAAAGCCCGCCAGATCCGCGGCCTGCGCTGCCAGTTGCTGCAAGGATGGCGGCATGGCAGGCCAGGGCTGGCCGCTGGTGGGGTCTTGCGCGCAGTATCGATAGCCATGGCGGTCGCTGATCCAACCCAACTGGCCGCAATTGCTCATGGCGACCGACATGGTCTGGCCGCCTGGGGTGAGCATATGGCGCAGTGGTGCCGCCACCAGCAGTTGCGCCACGGTTGTCAGCAGGCTGTCGGCTTGCATCAGGGCTTGGCCGCGCAATACCACGGCGCCTGGTATCAGGTGTTCCTGCCAGATGGCGGGTTGATCGGCAAACAGGTCGGGTGTCATCGGTCGGTATTCGGGGGAGTGCGAAGGGTGCGCCGGGAGCCGTCATCACAAACCAGCGCAGGGTTCTGGCTAGAGGTGCAAGCCCAGCGGACAGTACGCGGGTACGGCAAGTTCGCACAATAGCGCCAGAAAGCTTTTGTCTGCAGCGCTGAGTATGACGATGCCCCCAGTGTACGCCTTGGCGTAACCCAGGTTTGGTGGATGCGCCTGTCGGGTGATTGATTCGATATTTTTGGAATTATCTTGACTTGATGTTTTTGTATCTATTATTCTAGAAGTGTAGAAATAATGACTTGGCGACTTGATGTCTATCGATTGGGTCGCCGCCCCCTCATAACCGACCAAGGAGCCTGCGATGACTTCCCCTTTGATTCAGCAATACGGTGTGGCCATATTGGGTGCCGGCCCGGTTGGCTTGGCTGCGGCGGCGCATATGCTGGTCCGTGGTATCAGGCCCACAGTATTTGAAGCGGCGGAATCGGTGGGCAGCAGCATGCGTGCGGTGGCACATGTCCCGCTGTTTTCGCCTTGGCGCTACAACATCGATCACGCTGCGCGCAGCCTGCTGGAACAGGGCGGTTGGCAAGCCCCCGATCTGGATGCCTTGCCCACGGCGGGCGAGCTGGATCAGTTCTATCTGCAGCCCTTGGGTAGGGCCTTGCGCGAGCAGATCCAGCTCAATAGCCGAGTGCTGGCGGTATCGCGCCTCGGTATGGACAAGATCAAGACGGCAGGCCGCGACCAAGCTCCTTTTCTGCTGCAGATCGAGCGCGATGGCGGCGTGAGCGAGCATTTGGCCGGTGCCGTGCTGGATGCGACCGGGACCTGGGCCATGCCTAACCCGCTAGGTGCCAATGGGCTACCGGCGATTGGTGAGACTGCACACGCCGACCGTATCCGCTATGGCATACCCGACGTGTTGGGCAAGGACCGCGCACGCTATGCCGGTAAGTGCGTGCTGGTGGTTGGTGCTGGCCATTCTGCCGCCCAGGCGCTGCTGGCGCTTGCCGATCTCGGCCAGCAGGACGAGCGCACCCGCGTGCATTGGGCAGTACGGGGCAACAATCTGCGCCGTGTATTTGGCGGGGGCGAGGCTGACCAGCTGCAGGCGCGGGGCGAGTTGGGCCAGCGCCTGCAGCGCTTGATTGAGCAGGGGCGCCTGACAGTGCATACCGAGTTCCGTATTGCATCCATGCAGGCCGGCCTGACCGGGCTCACCGTCCGCGCCCATACTCCGCAGGGCCTGACCGAACTGACGGGGGTGGATGAGGTGATCTGCGCCACCGGTTCGCGCCCTGACCTGGCACTGACGCGCGAACTACGGGTGCGGCTGGATGCCTGGCTGGAGAGCTCCGAAGCCTTGGCACCGCTGATAGACCCGAATGAGCACAGCTGCGGTACGGTGCGCCCCCATGGCCACCGTGAGTTGGCGCACCCCGAACCGGGTTTCTATGTGGTGGGCGCCAAGAGCTATGGGCGTGCACCGACTTTTCTGATGGCGACCGGCTACGAGCAGGTGCGCTCGGTGGCCGCCGCCCTGGCGGGTGACCTGGCTGCTGCCGAAGATGTACGGCTGGACCTGCCTGAAACCGGTGTCTGTAGTGCTGGCTTGCCTGGCATGGTGGAGCAGGGCGCTTGTTGCGTTGCCATGCCGGCTGCGGCGATGGTGGCCAGCACCTGCTGTGGTGGCGCCGCGCCGGTAGGCATCGACGCTTGCTGCGCACAGGACGCTGCCGCCAAGCAGACCGGCAAGGCGGGCTGCGGTTGCGGTGTGCCCGCCGACAAGGCCGGGCACGCTGTGGCAGGCTGTTGCTGAGTGCCGCCCGTGCAAAACACGCATTCCCGCTCGCCCGGCATGCGTGCGCTATGGTTGCTGGCGCCAGGGCAGGTGATTTCGTGGGGTACGCTTTACTACGGTATTACCTTCCTGGCGCAACCCATACAGACCAGTACGGGCTGGAGCCTGCCGGGTATATTCGGCGCGTATTCGGCGGGCCTGTTGCTGGCGGCCTTGTGTGCTCCGCTGGCTGGGCAGCTACTGGCCCGCCATGGTGGCCGTTGGGGGCTCAGCCTGGGTTCTGTCCTTGCCAGCCTCAGCCTGGCTGGCCTCGCGGCGGCATCGGGCCCTTACACTTTCCTGCTGGCCTGGTTACTGGCTGGCGTGGCCATGGCGCTTACCCTCTACGAGGCGGCCTTTACCGCGCTGCACGAGTTTGCGCATACCGAGTTCAGGCGGGCCATGACCCTTCTTACCCTGGTGGGCGGTTTTGCCAGCACGGTGTTCTGGCCACTCTCCTACTGGCTGGAGGGGCTGTGGGGTTGGCGTCTTACCCTGCTTGGCTATGCCGCATTGCACGTTTTGGTCTGCTTACCCTTGCATCGTGCGCTGCCCAGGGTGGTGCCCGCAGTGGCCGCCACCGAGGTCTCGCCCGCTGACATGCCATGGATGCAGATGCTGCGCTCGCCGGCTTATTGGGGGCTTGCCGTTGCCATCGGCATGACGGCCTTGCTAGGGGGTACCTTGTCGGCACACGCCGGCCTGCTGTTGGCTGATCGTGCGGTGAGTCCCACGCTGATCATGCTCAGTGTCACGCTGTTTGGCCCCATGCAGGTGGCAGGACGCTTGCTGGACATGCTGCTGGCACAGCGTCTGTCGGTGCGCTGGAGTGGCTATGTGGCCCATCTGATGCTGCCGACGGCGATGGTGCTCCTGCTGCTGGCCAAACAGGCGCCTTGGCTGGCAGTGCTGTTTGCCTGCCTCTATGGCGCCAGCAATGGCGTGCTCACCATCGTTCGCGGCATGGCGCCAGCTGAGTTGCTGGGCAGTGCCAACTATGGTGTGGCGCTGGGCTGGGTATCGGCACCAGGGTTGTTTGCCCGAGCCCTGGCGCCTGCCATGGCCGCATATGGCCTGGCGCAGTGGGGCGGATCGGCTACCTTGCTCGGGCTGACCTGCCTGGGCGTACTGGGCTGGGCTGCCTTCGTCTTTGCCTATCGGGCCAGGCCCGCTACGGCGCCACTGCACCGCGTTCAAGCCAAGCAAACTTAAGCGAGATTATATGGAACACGTTGACGTCATCATCATTGGTGCGGGCCAGGCTGGCCTGGCTGCGGGCTATCATCTGCAGCGGGCAGGTTACCGTTTTCTGCTGCTGGAGGCAGGCACCCAGGCCAGCGGCGCATGGCGGGGTTATTACGACAGCCTGACGCTGTTCTCGCCCGCCCGCTACTCCGCCTTGCCTGGCTTGGCGTTTCCGGCTGCGCCGGGCCACTATCCCAGCCGGGATGAGGTAGCAGGATACCTGGAGGACTATGCACGTCATTTCGACCTACCCATACGGTATGGTCAGCGTGTCAGCACGGTCAGGCGGGAGGGTGGCGGTTTCTGGCTGCAGACGGCCGAGGGTAAAGGCTATGTCGCCCGCGCCGTGATTGCCGCTTCTGGTGCTTTTGGTACGCCCTTCATGCCGTCGATTCCCGGTCTGGCCGATTTTGGTGGCCGTGTGCTGCACAGCGGCAGCTATCGTGATCCTGCCGATTTTGCTGGGCACAGGGTCGTGGTGGTGGGTGGGGCCAACTCGGGCGTGCAGATTGCCTGCGAGCTGGCGGACACGGCCGATGTCAGCTTGGCTACGCGCCGGCCTATACGTTTTTTTCCGCAGCGGGTGCTGGGGCTGGATTTTCACTTCTGGCTGGCCGCTACCGGCTTGGAGCGCACTCGCTGGCTGGACGACCAGAGTACGCCAGTGCTGGATGACGGCCGTTATCGCCGTGCTATCAAGTCTGGTAAGCCCGCCCGCCGGCCCATGTTCCGCGAGGCGGTGGCTGACGAGGTGGTTTGGGCCGATGGCAAGCGGGAGCGAGTCGATACCCTGCTGTTCGCTACCGGTTTCCGGCCCCATATGCCCTACCTGGCTGATCTCGGCGTGGTGACGCCAGAGGGCTTGGTACGGCAGCACCAGGGTATCGCGCTGGATGTGCCTGGTCTGTATTTTGTCGGGCTGTCGCGCCAACGTAATTTCGCCTCTGCCACTTTGCGCGGGGTAGGGCCGGATGCAGCCTGGCTGATGTCGCACCTGGCAGCCCATCTGCAATCGACCAAGCTCCAGTCTGCTAGGGCTTGGCCCGCCTGAACACCCCATAGAGGAATTGCTGGGTCGTGCCGAAAGGTGTTTGATGCGGCTCAGTAAAGCTGTCGAGCAAGGTGAACTGCGGGCCCAGCTCTCGCTGCAGACTTGCTGCATCGTAGCGGACGATATCCAGGCCGCTGCATTTCAGCGGGCCGTCAGGGCCAAAGGTCGCCATGATGGCATGGCCGCCAGGCTTGAGTGCGTGGGCCAACTGGCGGACATAGGCCTGCCTGGCCGCCGCTGTAGTCAGGAAGTGGAACACTGCCCGGTCGTGCCATAGGTCGTAGTGCGCTGTGTCCAGCCTGACAGACGCGATATCAGCCACCAGCCAGTGTACCTGTGCGGCATGTGCGCCCAGCCTTTGCCGGGTTACATCCACGGCTGCTTGCGAGATATCCAGCACGCTCAGCTGCGTGTAGTCGTCGGCCAGCAGATCATCCACCAGCGTGGCTTCGCCGCCGCCGACATCTATGATGGCCGCGTCCTTGCTCGGCGACAGTTCGCCGATAAGCCGCAATGAGGTGACCAGATGCGGGCTGTACCAGCTAACGGCATCAGGCGCCTTGGCCTGGTATACCGATTCCCAATGCAGTTTGATGTCTGTCATGGCTAGCGCCGCTAAAAAACCTTCTGGCGTTGTTGTGCGAGCTTACCGTACCCACGTACTGTCAGCTGCGCGCGCCTAGCCAGAACCGCTACGCTTGGTTTTATTAGCGACTCAGAGGGCGTAGGGCACTTGCTATGGCGTGGGTAGCTTGTATCGCAGCCGGACTGGATGCAAGCCACTAGCAGCCTGGCACCCACTTTTTTCATCTTACCCTTTCAATTCTGTAATTCCCTCCTACGATACCTGTTGGACGGGTGGCGATGTGGCCAGCCGGGTTCTGATGGGCGCCAACAGGCGCCGTATTGGGGCTCAAGCCATCGTACCGTTGCACTGATTCAGCCCCAAGACCAGCCGCGCCAGTAGTTCATAAAAAAGCGGCGGTCCTATCCATATACAAGGAGGAACGGCAAAGATGGCATCCATCGACACCGTCAGCTACGACACCTGCAGTATTCCCGCGCCTGAGTACAGGCCAGCCTTCTTCGCTAGCCCCACTACGGCGTCGCGCCGTACTGGTTCAGCTACCACCCCGTAAGCTTTCGCTACTGCCTAAACCTTTCCCCGCCTCCGAGCGCCCAATCAGGCTGCATGGGGTGCAAGGATGGGCACTGCACGGCGCAGGCTGGCGGGCGCGCTTTATCCGCCGCAGATCGCACCCAAGAGGCGAGCAGCAAACGCACGGCGCGCAAGCGTCGGGCACCAGTAGAGCACCGGCGAACGCCGGATTCATGTTCATAGAGGAGGGCAGCATGACCAGTAGTTTTTCCATACACCCCAAGGTGGGGGTCGCGCGTATTGGCAACAGCCAGACTGATTTCTACCTTGGCCCGGAGACCTTGGGTGGCTTACCCATAGCCTGTCACGCCAACGGTGATCCGGTCGTCGTTGATGGCCAGATCCAGTATGTCAGGCAGTTCAAGGACGCTATCGGCGGTATCAAGCGGCAGGCCGCACGGTTCAAGATTTTCGAGCACAGCGATGGCAAGGCCGCAGAGATCACCCTGGCTGATCCGCGTATCGAGAAGATCGTCTGGACATCGCATATCGCCAACAAGAAACCAATCTGGTTTACTTTTTCCGAGCTGACTGGTGACCTCGAGTTTGGTGATTGGAACAACTACGTTGATCAGCATGTACCGCTCAACAACGGCAGCGTGACCAATCCGGCTGATCGCAAGGCGCTGATGATAGACCCAGGCCCGCGCAGCATAGCCAAGCCTGGCGAGCAGGTAGCGTTCTCACGCTATAACCCGCCGGCCGACTACCCGCATTTCTCCTTCCCGCCTGATAGCCTAAACCCGGCTATCAATTCGCTGGGCGAATTGCGCATGGATACAGCGGGTCGGCTTATCCTGCTGGGCGGTTTCGGCAATTCAGCCGGCACCACCACGCTATCGAGCTTCCGTGGCGCCAGCGATTGGTGGGATGACGTTTCCGATGGTTATGTCCAGGCAACTCTGTATTTCAAGGACGGCAGCAAGATCGAGCTTGAGCCCGCATGGGTGATCGTAGGCAGCCCCAAGTTTGCGCCGGAGCTGGTCAATATCGTGACGCTGGACGACACCGTCTACGATATTTCGGTGCGCTTCCTGAACTACGCACCCGACATCTACGACGCCAAGAAGTGGCCTATCCCTGCCGATCGCTACGATCCGTTTGCCGGCTTCAACCCGGACTATCGGCCAAATTTCGAGCGCGATATCCTGCCCATCATCAAGCGGCCAGAAGGGTATCGCTGGGTGGCGCAAACCCCATCCATGGTGGACTTCGTCAACCCGCCATTCGATATCCGCGATGCATCCGAAGGGAATCGCGCCAATCGTGAGAACTACTTCGCCCACTATCGGGTGCCGGTGCCGCCGCAGTCCTACCGCTTCATGGATCAGGTCAAGAACGGCCCCAATACGCTGTTTGCAGAGGACGGCGTACCGCTGATGCCGCTCAATTCCGGCGACAACTCGGTGACCAATCAGCTGATCTACAAGTTCATGACGCTGAGCCCCACCCAGTATTTCTTCCTGCATCAATGGTCCAAGGGCAAGTTCGACCTTGGCTGCGCGCCACCCGATCTGCGCCAGGGTGTGACCGAACTGGACCGCGCGGTGATCGGCAACCTGGTGGGTGCGCCGTTCTCGCCCGGTATCGAGACCACCTGGATAGTTCGTACGCCACAGCTCTACCGTACGCCGTATGCCTATGATATTGCGCACTGGACAGGTAGCGAGGCGGCATTCAGCGAGTACTACCGCACCAACGGCCTGTCGCTGACCAGCGATCCGCAAAACGGGGATGGGGCCGAGCCGGGCGACCTGACCAAGCGCATGGCCATACCCTGGCAGGCTGACTTCTTTGACTGCACGGTGCAGACGCCCAACGTCAACAACCCGGCCATCAATCAAAGCCCTGCCGATGATGGTGTCGAAGTGCCGCCCGCGTTCTACGTTTACTGGTGGCCGCCACAAAGCCCCATGCATGTCATTGCAGGGGATCTGGACCCCGGTAACCAGGTACTGGATGGCTATGTCAGCAGCCAGCCGGCGCAGTTCTCGGGCGTCAATGGCCTCACGCTCAATGTGCAGTCGCAAGGGGGCTTCAGTATCACGGCCGCCGGCCAGCCTGTGCTGTATGCGCGGGGGATCAATTCCTTCAATCAGATGACGGCGGCCTGGAAGGACCTGGGCTTCATCGTCAATGTCGGCCCGCAGGACTACCGCTATTTTGTCGAGAAGGAGCGCAATACCACCTATCTCGCCCAGGGTGCGGCATTGGGCAACAAATAGGGCCAAGTATGAACAAGACGTTCGACATTGCCGTGGTAGGCGGCGGACCTGCCGGTGCGGCTACCGCGCTGAGTATCCGCCGACAATCCGGTCTGACGGTCGCCTTGGTAGAGAAGACAGATTACGGGCAGCCGCGCGTAGGGGAGACCCTCTCGCCCGGCGCCCGTTCCCTGTTGGAGTATCTGGAGGCATGGCCGGCGTTTGAACAGGCCGGCCACGCCCCTGCCTATGGCAATGCAGCTGCCTGGGGTAACGATGCCATCTATCAGCGCGATTTCATGTTCACCCCATTTGGCCATGGCTGGCATCTGGATAGGCGCCGCTTTGATGCCGACCTGGTGGCCACGGCCGGGCAGAAGGGTGTGGTGGTCTACCGCAATACCCTGCTGGAGCATGTAGAGCGCGAGGACGGTGGCTGCCGCCTGCGCTTGCGCCAAGGCGAGGACACGATGGGCCTGACTGCCCGATTTGTGGTGGATGCCAGTGGCAAGGGGCAGGTGGTAGCGCGCAAGCTGGGGGCGGAACGCCAGCTGATCGACAATATGGTGGCATTGGTGGCCGAGTACCCGGCCATGCCCGATGCCGACACCTTTACCCTGGTAGAGCCCTGCGCCCAGGGCTGGTTCTATTCAGCCTGCTTGCCGGCTGAGGCGGGTGGGCGAACCTGGTGGGTCGCCTTGATGACGGATGCCGACCTGATACAGCAGCATGAACTGCGTGTGCCGGAGGTATGGTGGCGCTTGCTCAATGGCGCCCGGCATACCATGGCGAGGCTGGCCGGTGCGCAGGCACCAGCGCGCCTGCAGGTGGTGAGTGCCCACTCTGCCTTGCTTGAGCCGCTGTATGGGCAGGATTGGGTGGCGGTGGGGGATGCGGCAGGCAGCTATGACCCACTTTCGTCCAGCGGCATAGTCCGGGCGCTGGATGCGGGCATCCATACCGGCCAGGCGGTTGTCCAGGCGCTGGTAGGCAATAGGGCCGCGTTGGCGCAACTGGCCGAGCGCCATGTGGGCGCCTATCAGCAATACCTGGGCACGCGGGCAAGTTACTACCAGATGGAACAGCGCTGGCCCGACAGTAACTTCTGGCGCCGGCGTCAGGCAGTGGTGACGCTGGCGCCGGACTGCCAGCTGGTGTCGGTGCACAAGGCTGTCGATGCAGTGGCCTGGCCCGCTGATCTGCAGCCCCTTGAACCTGCCAGCCTGCTCAGTGCCTGCAGCACGACGACCCCTGCAGCAGCCGTGGTGGCCGCCCATCCACAGCGCACCGAGGTGGGCGATGAACGCATCATCCTGGGCCTGCAATGGTTGCTGCAGGCAGGCTTGCTGGCCATTGCCAAGCCAAGCACGGCTTGAGGAGGGGGCGTGCAGCAGGCAAGCACTACCTGAAGCGCCGCCCCTGTTCGTCAATCACGACTTCGCCATCTTCCTTGGTAAACGGCCCCAGTTGCGGCAAGGGCAGGATATCCAGCACGGCTTCTGATGGCCGGCACAAGCGTGTACCGAGGGGGGTGACCACCACCGGCCGATTGATCAGGATGGGGTGCTGCAACATGAAGTCGATCAGCTGCGCATCGGTCCAGGCCGTGTCATCCAGATTCAGTTCGGCATAGGGCGTGCCCTTCTTGCGCAGCAGTTCGCGTACCGGTATGCCCATGACTGCAATCAGCGCGACCAGGGTTTCGCGGTCGGGTGGGGTGTCCAGATAGTGCACCACATGGGGTTCGATGCCGGTATTGCGTATCAACGCCAGGGTGTTGCGCGAGGTGCCGCAGGCTGGGTTGTGATAGATCGTGATCTGGGTCATGGTTGCAATGTCAGTCGAGGGGGTGCTGGTGGATTAGCGGGCAGGGCTGCCATGGGTGATAGCTTTTGGTGAAGGAGTTTTTCCGAAGGCTTACTTCAGGGGGTGCACCGGGCGATCCTCGCCGGCATTGGCCATCAAGCCTAGCGACAGGGCGGCCTTGTCGCGCAGCAGCCAGCCAAAAACCAGTGTCGCGGTCACCGCGCCTACCAGTTGCGCGACGATAAAGCCGGGCGCATCCACGGGCCGTATGCCAGCAAAGGTATCGCTGGCTGCGCGTGCCAAGGTGACTGCCGGGTTGGCAAACGAGGTGGACGAGGTAAACCAGTAGGCACCGACGATATAGGACGCCACCGCATACGGTACTGCCTCTGGCCGGCTGCGCGAGCAGCCAAAGATCACCGCCAGCAAGCCGAAGGTGGCGATGAATTCGCTCCACCATTGTGCCGGGCCGGTACGCACATGCTGTGATGCGAAAAACAAGGCCTCGCCAAACATGCCATGGGCTGCAGCTACGCCGCAGAACGCGCCGGCAAGCTGTGCCAGCACATACAGTGATGCATCTCGGCTGCTCAGTTCACGACGCAGTGCCGCTGCCAGGGTAACGGCGGGATTGAAGTGTGCCCCGGATATACCGCCAAAGGTCAGTATCAGGGCAATCAGCCCGCCACCGGTTGCCAGGGCATTGGCCATGAGCGCCACGCCCGTATTCCCGCCAGACAGGCGCTCGGCCATGATGCCGGAGCCCACAACTACCGCAAGCAGAAAGGCCGTACCCAGCCACTCGGCAAATAATCGACGATGCAAATCCATGACTTACTGTTCTCCCAGCTTATGTAGTGTATTTCGTTTTGATAAGGGGGGCGCCATTCCCGCAGCAGTGGCCTGAGCTCCCCTCAGGCCCCGATCAGACCGATGCGATCCAGCTCGGGCTTGAGCCTGGCCTTGTCGGCAAGCAGATACGAAGGAAGGGCGAGGAAGGCTTCGATTCGGCCACGCAGAATGCGGTAGGCTTTTTCAAAGGCGGCATCGATTTCGGCATCGGTACCAGTCGCATGGGCAGGATCTTCCACTCCCCAATGTGCACGCAGCACCGGGCCCAGGTAGGCGGGGCAGGTTTCGCCGGCGGCGCTGCCACAGACGGTAATCACCACGTCCGGTGTCATCGGCAGGTTATCCCAAGACTTGCTGTGCAGGCCTTGGGTCGAGATGCCTTCACGTTCCAGCAGTGCCAGGGAGCGCGGGTGGACATAGCCGGCCGGCTTGCTGCCAGCGCTGATGGCGCGGATGCCTTCTGGCGCCAGGGCATTGATGGTGGCCTCGGCCAGGATGGAGCGGCAGGAGTTGCCGGTACAAAGTATCAGGATATTCATCTAAGGCTCACAGCAAGAAGGGGAAGCGTTGGCACTAGTAGCCGGTGCAGCCAGCTCAGCACATTGTTCGGGATGCCCGCCGCAGCAGTGGTCGGTCAGAAAACCGGTCACTTGCCGCATCAGGGCCAGGTTGGCGCGATAGCGCTGAAACCGCCCCTCTTGTTCCACCGTCACCAGGCCGGCATGCGCCAGGTTCTTCAGGTGAAAGGAGAGATTGGACGGCGCCATATCCAGCCGGTTGGCCAACTCGCCGGCCACAATGCCGGTACCGCCTGCGCCCACCAGCAGCAGATAGGTATCCAGGCGGGCGCTGGAGGAGAGCGCCTCAAAAACCTGCAGTGCGGAGATCTTGTCCATGGCGGGATATTGTTTCAAATTTTATTGAAATATTGGGCTGCAAAAAATCAACCACAGCAGCTGTTCTCCTGCTCGGTAGCGCAGGACGCTGCCGTGCAGCAGTTTTCAGTCATGAAGCGCAGCAGGTCGTTCATGGTGTCGAAATTGGCGGCATAGTGGATAAACCGCCCTTCCTGCCGTGCCTGGATCAGGCCGGCACGATTCAGCTCCTTCAGGTGGAAGGAGAGGGTGGCTGGCGCCACGGCCAGCATCTCGCCTATCTTGCCCACTGTCATGCCTGCCGGGCCTTGAACCACCAGCAGACGGAAAATCGCCAGGCGGGTGTCCTGGGCGAGGGCGGCAAGCAGGTTGACGACGGTTTTACTTTCCATGATTCTATGTTAGTGGAAGTATTGTAGGGTGGTCAAGCCCATGCGGCAGCGGGATCTTCCAGCAACCTTGATGTCGGATCAAAGCAAGGGGCCAGCGAGAGTTTCAAGGCACCGAATAGTTGATACATTCGGGGAAATTTTTCTCGAGTAACGCGGCATCGCAATATAGTGAGGTGTCTGGGCACTTCGCTCAGGGTGACGTCTCATGTCCTCAGTAAGCTGAGCACTGCAGAAGGCAGGGGGGCGTAATGGATACGGAGATCCAGGTCTGATCTACCGGCTTCAAAACGCAGGCGCATGATCTTCTGGTTGTCCCACGACTGAAATGCATAGCTGATGACGCCTTCAATCGTTATGTCGCTAATGACCTCATCGTGATCGGCAATTTTGACCGAGATGGTCGAGTCACTGCCTAACTCAAATGCAATGGTGAGCTGTTTCCCATCGGGGTAATAGCGCAAGAATTCGACGGCAGAGTCGTCTGCAATGGGAGATACGGACAGCGTGAAGCCGCGCTCCAGCATATCGAATGCTTCAGGTGGCTGAAATGGCGTCAGATATTGCATGTGATGGGTCCCGACGGGGGTATGTCACTTAATTCGCCAGTAGGCTGCTTAGGTGGCTGGCGGCCATGCTGGGTACAAACTCAATGATGTCGTAATCGGCGATTTCTTCCCGCCAGAACGGATCCAGGCGAACGATGGCCTCCACTTCGTGCTTGCTGCTTGCCTGGGCCAGGATGATGCCGCCGGTGCGTGGCTGCTTGCGGCCAGACAGCAGGAAGTGCCCCGAAGCGTAGTGGGCTTCCAGGAAGCGTTTATGTTCTGCGACAAAGGCATCTACGGTATCGAGCGGTTTCTTGTAGCTGAGAATGATGGCGAACATGGCTAGTCTGTTTGCGGGATGGTGGTGTTGGCGACGACAGTCCTTGCCGCGCGCTTCGGCATCATAGCGCTGTGGGAGGCTGGCAGGGGCCATCCATTGCCCTGTGGCCGGCTCCATTGTTGCTTGTGGAGGAGCCGGCCATTCTGTATCAGCTTGGCAGGCTGACGTCAGCAGGTTCCAAAACCACGGTCAGGGTGTCTATGTTTGCGGTATCAAGGCTGGCGAACACTTTGGCGAAGCGGTCGGAGTAGGCGAAGTTATACGCTTGCGACAGCGGGGCCAGCGTAGCAGCCCATTGGTTGTAGTTAGGGGTGGCTTGCATGTTGGCAAAGAAAAATTGGCTGGGGATATTGAACCAGAGTTGGCTATTGATGGCGCCGACCATGGTAGGCAGCGGCACGCCGGTGACGCCACCCACCGTGGCAGTGCTACCTACTGCGCCTATGTTGAGGCCGGCAAGCAGATCACCGCCGACCCAGCCGTAGACGTCATTGCCTGGGTTGGTCGCCGTGGTGGCGCCGTTAAGGTAAAACGGCACGTTACCGCCATAGATGCCCGAGGGGTTGGTGAGATCGGCCTGCTTGTACAGAATGCTGGTGGTGCCAGCTACGCCACTCAGGGCACCGCTGAGGGTGATGTTCAGATGGCTGTCTATGGTGGCCTCCAGCGTATAGCTTTGCCGGCTGAGCGGGCCGCTGCTGGGTACATCGGGGCCCACGCCGGCAAACTGCCCGGCGATATGGGCAAATACGCCGTTGCCCAGGCTTGGTACGATCGAACCTACGGCTGTGCCGGGGCCGAAGTTATCAAGCAGGTAGGCCAGGTAGCTGTGTAGCGTGTCGTAAGGCATGACGGGTAGGCCGACGGTGGGCGAGATCGATGGATAGGAGGTTGGTCCTATCACCCTGGCGAAGCTGCTGCCAGGTGCTGGTCCCGTACCATACTGCTGGAACTCCCCTGGCACCGTGGCTGGTAGTGGCTGCCCATCAATGCCACCTGGCCCGACTACACCCGAAACGGGCGGTGTAGTGAGTGCATTGAGCGCCTCGAATACGCTTTGCGAGTTGGCACTGCCCAGCAAGCCAGATACGGTCTGAACCACGCTGCCATTGAGCGAAGTGGCCAGCGTGATCGGGATGCTCCAGTAATCAATGCTGGTAAGGTTGGCCACATCGGCAGGCTGACCATTGAAAGTCATTTCCAGCTTGTCATAGCGAAGAAAGAAGTTCGGGTCGGTCACGGCTTGGGCGGGCTCGTAGGCTGGCGACTGCACAGTCCATGCTCCGTTGTAGGCGACATAGACGCGGCCGCTGAAAGCATTGACGGTGACACCGTCGCTCAGCTGATCGAGCGTGTACCAGTTGCCGGCAAACGGATAGGTGCCGGTGCCGGAGATGTTCAATGGTTGCAATGCAGCGTGGTTGCTTGCGTTGATGATGCTGAAGGCTGCGTTAGATGCGCCGGGTACGAAGCCGATGGACACCGCTGTAGGGTCGATGCCGCTGTGGTTGAAGAACTGCAGATTGAGGCTGGTGGGGGGCGGGGTGGTCATGGCTTTCCTCTGGCTGACTCGTGGGGGGGGCCGTTGAACTTGCACGGCTTCATGCACAAGACGTTTACGAGGGGCTGGTTGTGATGACCATGTGTGCTTGGAGCGGGCCTGCCAGCGATGCGTTGCGGTTACCCACAGTCTGAATTTTGGAGCCTTCAGCAAGCTCTCAGCCGATGCAATAAGGTGTTGTGCGTATGGAACTGGAGTTTTGTGTGTGTTCCCTATGTCGCGTGCTATCGTTGCGCCGGTGACAGATGACTGGGTAAGGAGGGGGCTGATGCTGCGAAATAACCAAGCATTTCCTGATGATGAAAATGGTAATGTTCTCTGGCGAATGCACCAGCAGGGGGATAATTTGGCAAAGGCACGAGAAATTGATTTCTCGGTTATATTTTCCAATAAGGAGATGGCGTTGAAATTTGCTGTGCATTTGCTTTGTAATAACCAGAAGGTTTCATTCTCCCCTTATGAAGAGCATGAAACTATGCCTTGGCAGGTACAGGCACATCCCATTCTTACGCCAACACATGAAAATATCGGAAATTATGAAGAGTGGCTGGCGCAGAGTGCTGCGGCGCTAGGCGGATGTAATGACGGATGGGGTTGTTTTGCGCAGCAGTAGCTGAGCTTGCAATTTTACCGATGGCAATCGATTTGGCGAAGTAATAATAAGATCGAGAGTATTAGCTCTGATGGAAGCGATGGCTTTTTTCATGATTGCACAGTTGGCGTTGCTGGCTTGTGCTGTGATAAACCTTATGTGCTCAGTTTACAGAAACCCACAAGGGCTGATGGATAATGTCTACTTGGCAGTGTCTTTGCTGCAATCGGGTGCATCTGTCTTGTTGCTGTGCGTGGTACTGGATGTGTTGGGCGGTTTGGTTATGGATATGTTGGTGTTTGCAATGCCTACGGTTATTATACTGATATTGTCTTGTCGACCAGCGATTAAACCTATTTATAGATTGATCAAGCGTTAAGGTGAATTTTCTGGTTGCTACTGTGGTGGCAGTGTACAAGGGGCAATGGCGGTGCGGATTGAGGATTGACTTGCAATGATACTCGCGGTAGATGTGGATTATGCTGAAAGCGGTGCTCGTGTGGCGGGGGTGATGTTCAAGGAGTGGCAAGATGCAGCGCCTGATGCCATCTATGTCAGTGAGGTCGCAGACGTTGCTGGATATATACCCGGACAGTTTTACAAGCGGGAGCTGCCTTGTATATTGAAATTGTTGGCGGAGCATGCGCTTTTGCCAGATTTGATCGTGATAGATGGCCATGTCTATCTGGATGGCGAGGCAGCACCAGGTTTGGGGGCGCATCTCTATCATAGCCTGCAGGGTGAGCTACCCGTGGTTGGCGTCGCCAAGACTGCCTACGCAGGTATAAGCTCAGAGTGTGAGGTATACCGTGGCGAGAGCGGCAAGCCCCTGTATGTAAGCTGCGTAGGCATGGCAATTGAGGAAGCCAAGCAGAAAGTGGCTAGCATGCATGGCCCGTACCGGATACCTACCTTGCTTAAAAAGGTAGATCAAGTCTGCCGGGGACGGGACTGACGCTCTGCTGCTTGCAAGTTTTAGCTGGCATCTTGCCTTGCAGGGAAACTGAAGCTTAGGGGCGCTCGCATGGTGCGCGCTGACTGGGCGGCATCAAACCTCTTCGTCGGTCACCAGAGCATCTGGCACGCGAAGCCGGCTTCGTCAGCGAGGCTTCGCGTGCCTGGGCGGCAGGCTGATGGGGTTCACCATGCCAAGGTGGAACAATGATGAGCTCTATAGGCTGAACAATTTCCGGTTGTCATCCTCTTGAACCTTCTTGAATACCAAGCTACGAACCGTATCCACCGCGACCTTGAACCCCGTTACCTCGTTGTTGTTGCCACGAATGAACCTGATACCCCTTAGGAAGCTTTTATCCCCGGAAAACATATTTGGGCTGAGGGGCTTGAACTTGATAGTGCCTGAACGGACATTGCTGGCAGTTAACACGCCATTGTTTACATCGAAGACGAAGGATGAATTGAGTTCATTGGAATAGAATGTTCCAGTGAATTGGGTCATCTCGTTGTTAGCGTATGAGGTTGGCTTGTATGATTCAAAAACAACGGGATCACTATCGTTAACGGTATAGTTCATATCCTTTCCTCCTGCTTTGTCGATAAACTTCAGCAAGATTTTGTCGTCACCTTCGATGGTTATCTGGAAGGTTGAGTTGCCTAGTGGGATCAGTGCGTTGCCGTCTGAGCCGTCAACTCTGCTGTAATAAAGTACATCATCCTTCAAGTGGACTCTTGCGTTGAGGGCGCGTACTGGGTTCCAGTAGTTCCCGACAAATTGCTGCAATTGCTGCCGGCTTAGTTTTACGCCTTCAATCTTGGTGTAATCGATGGTCTCCGGCTCGGGAAAGTGATTGTTCATGAACAGGTTGGCGATCTGCATGCCGTAGCTACCATTGTAAGCAAGACCGGAACTCAATACGATCACCGAGAAATCCTGTTCGGGGAAGCGGAACAAGGTACTGGAGTATCCACCGGAGATCCCACGTAGGTAAACCTTGGGAATCCCTCTCTCCTTACCCACGTGCTGCTGCCCATAGTTCGAGATGCTGGCGACGTCTTTTATCATTGCACCACCGTCCAGTTTAATGGGCGAATTCATCTTGTTCACCAGTGAACTTATGCCGGGCGTGCGTGCCGAAATGTGTGATCGCCAGACGGATAGATCCCGGATAGAGGTGTAAAGATTCACCGGGCCTGGGGCAGTGCTGTCACCATAGTCCCGTTTGTAGGTTCCGTTACTCTCACTGCGATACGGTACGGCGGTGTTGTCTGGTGCCTGATTACTGTCATAGAGAAACACGGTGTTGGACATGCCCAGGGGAGCAAATATTTGGCTATTGCAATAAGCGTCAAACGATTGGCCGGTAACCGACTCCACTATGCTTGCCAGTAGGATCAGCCGTGTGTCACCACCGGGTGAAAATGCCTTCCCCGGTTTGAAGTTCAATGCTTTTTGACTTTTTATGATTCGCAGGATGGATTTGTGTTGTTCGGGATCTTTCGTTTCCCAGCCTGATAGTGACTTCAGGGCTTTGTACCCATAGTAGCCGTCCGTCGAGCTTAGTAGGTGATCGACGGTGACTTTTTCGCCGAGGTCGGGCAACTCCGGCAGGTATTTCCTGATGTCATCATCCAGCTTTATCTTGCCTTGCGCTTCCAGCTTTAACGCGGCATAGGCGATGAACTCCCAGGCAAATGCATCGACCTGAAATTTTGTGTCGACCGTTGCCGGTGTTTTGTACTCCAGGTTGGCGCTGCCAAAGGCTTTTTCGTATATGGGTTTCCCTTCCTTGATGACGGTGACAGCCAAAGCTGGTTTGCCAGGTGAGTTGAATTCGCTGAGTATTTTTTCAATGGCTTGATTGGTGGCCGGGTCTATGCCGATATTGGCGCGAGCCGTAAAGGAAAGCGAGGCAAGGCATCCCAGTATTGCGTACTTGACGGTATTGTTCATTGGGGGCTCCGTTCAGTTTTTCTGGATGGTCTTGATGACTTGCTGCGCCACAGAGGCGGTGGCTGACGGGTCTTGGCCCGTTACGATGTTGCCATCGGTAATGAAAAAGTTATTACCAAACTTCTTCGAATAAACGAAGTCGCCACCGTTTCGTATGATTTCCTTGTCGATGGAGAAAGGAAAAGTCTTGTAATACTCAGCGTTGGTATTCTCGAAAATGTCGGGGAAACCAGTGATCTTCTTGTTTGAGAAGATGGATTTGCCGTTGCTGTCCTTCAAGTTGACTATGCCGGCAGTGCCGTGGCAGATGGCTGAAACAACGCCGCCGTTCCCATATATCTGGCCGACGATGTTTTGGATT
Source organism: Chitinimonas prasina (assembly GCF_030160395.1). Taxonomy (GTDB): domain Bacteria; phylum Pseudomonadota; class Gammaproteobacteria; order Burkholderiales; family Chitinimonadaceae; genus Chitinimonas; species Chitinimonas prasina. The sequence goes on along the minus strand of NZ_BSOG01000002.1, from coordinate 988,923 downwards.
TCCTTGTTGTCGGCGACACCAAACATGGCTGAGCCTCCACCACTGTAATACACCGCTCTGTAGTCGCTTGCGTTGATCTGCGTGGGCTTGAAAGTATTTTTCAGCATGCGCATGAAGTCGGTGTCGTATAAATGCGCTTTCTGTATGCTGTTCGATGTTTCGATATAACCAAGGGGGATGGCACCACCTTGGGGGCTGACGAAGTCTACTGTGTAGCCATTTTTCCTGAAAATGTCATAGGCGATGACGATTTCCGCAAAATGATTGGCTGCATTAAGATTCGTGTTGCCGTAGGTGTGCTGGTTGGAGGTGATAAATAAAATCTTGTTGCCCTGTTTGGGGATTTCTTTCCAGGTATAGCTCTTCTGTACGATCTTCCAGGCACCTTGATACTTCATCAGCATGAAGTAATCAGTGTATTGCCTTTGATTCTGCGCCAGCACTTCCACCTTTGCCATGGCGGCATTGTTTTCGATATCGATGGATAATATCCGTCCAACCCGATTGTTTTTGTTGCCATTGTTGAAGTTCATGATGTACTGCTCACCGGAGCGAATGACTAATTCATTGGCTTCATTTACAACATAGAGCTTAAAGTCGGGGTGAAAAGCCCTCCGCAGCTTTTCTGGTTCGCTATTCGCCGTACCTTCTAGGTAATCCGTCAGCGTTCTGGTGACTTGCTCCGTATCAGTGTTGTTGCTCCCCGCTTGGGTTGCGACTTCGGTGGCCGTGGTGGATGATGCGGCGGAGGCGATAGCTTGTTCAGGCACACCGAGAACAAGGCAGATGTTGAGAAGGATGACGCTGAGAGAACGATGTGGGCTCATAAATTGACCTGGACTTGGACATGTACCTGTTTACCGAAGGTAAGTACGGTTGTGCGGCAGCGATCAAGCCTCGCTTTGCCGGATGCCAATGTAGTCTGGGTGCAGATACCTGAAGTCTCGAACTATGATTTCGGACTCCGGATACATAATTTCGTAGCGGTTCAATGAGGAAGCGGCTAGGTGCAGGCCGCCAAAGCGGGTGAAGCAGCCACAGATAGTGCCGGCGCACGTGGCAGGCCGAGGGAGAAATAGCGCAAGCCTTGGGGAGGTTGGTGCTGAACCGTAGGTGATGCGTAAGTCAGGCACTTACCGTCGGCCTGCAAAGGCTGCTTGGGCGCGACGGTAAGGAGAAGAAACAACGATGAAGCGGCTCTCAGGGGAGACTGGAAACCTGGTGGTTTTGTGGCGGTGCTGACGGAAGATCTGTTGGCGAGGCTGAAGATGGCTCTGATGCCAATGCAGCACGATAGCTTGCAGGTGTCTGCCCGGTGATTTTCTTGAAGGCGGCAAAAAAAGTGGAGCTGGAATTGAAACCGCTGCGTTCGGCAACGAGTTCCATGTTCAAGTGAGATTCGTTGATCAACAGGTCCTTGGCATGTTGAATGCGAAATTCATTGATATAGAGATTGAAGCTTTTCTTCAGGTGCTCGTTGAGCACTTGGGAAACGGTTGTTTGTAGATTCCCAACCTTCTTGGCCAGCAGCGCTAGGCTCAGGTTGGGGTTCAAGTATAGCTGCTGCTCATGCATTGTTTGATTCAGTAATGCCAGTAATGAAAGCGCGTCTTCTTCGGTCAGTTTTCGATTTTGATACCTTTCCTTTTTACTTGCATCAACTTTGGCGTCGTTCTGCAGTATAAAGGTCAGCGCCGTGAGGTGTATGCTAAAGGTAAACGACAGTGCACCGATAATATACGATGTAAATGGAGTGCTCATATAGGCGATGAGAATCACGCAGCTGCTAAAATAGACGCTGAGCAATAATAGGGTAGGGCGAGATACCCGGCCTGTTATGTCGGTCAGTAAAATACGTGATTTCCACAGCTGTCTTCCGGTCAGCAGTAAATAGGTGAGCCAGTAGACATGTATCCATCGCATGACATGGTGCCAGATGTACGGATATTGCGAGTATGGGAAAATAAGCCCAATGCCGATGATAAGCAGCGATAAGGGAAGATGCCAGCGCCAGTGTTTGCCTGGGGCGCTTTGTCTTAAATCCGCAAGATGGAATCCGACATATAGATAAGTCAATGGCCCGATCAATAAGCAGGCTGACATGCCGATCTGAAGGAAATCGACCGAGACGTCAGGGTAGAAATAATAGATCGTTGACTTCCCTGTACGGAAACCTATGGCGAGTAGTAATGCGCCCAGCATGCCATTCGTCATCCGATGCGATTGTCGGGTGAAGAGGTAGAGCGCCAGGAAGATGCCGTTAACCGAGCCAAGGGCGCTGAAGAGAAATAGTAGTTGGCTCGAGATCACGGGTAATGTGGTAATTAAAAGATGTTTATAGGGTTAGGTAACTGTAAAGCGCCAAGCTCGGAGAGCCTTTAAGAGCGGCTAACAAGACCCTTCTGAAGTTGTTGTGCGGGCTTGCCGTAGCCACGATCTGTTGTTGCACACAGTAGCCAGCTTTGCTGCGCTTGATTGGCGTTTTTTTGGAACGCAAGGTTTTCAGGGCATCCCCAAGCGTCAGCGTGGCAGCACCTTGCCATCTTCGGTGGGGATTTTCAAGGTTCGAGCTTGGGCGGGCTTGCTGGGTAGCCGGGGCGCATCTGCGCCGAGGTTTCTGAGGGGGCGTCGGACCTTGCGTATCCTTGGTGCAGGTTGTCGCAGATGCCGGAATTCCGGCACCTTGCGCCTCAAGGACTTACCGATAGGTGGTGTGCCTAGGCGCCGAACGAAGCAGAGCCCATAGGCTGTATTGGCTATGGTTGTGGCCTGTAGCCTGAATCTCTGTAGATCGAACCATTTGATGATGGGCTAGGCGTGGCCAGCCATGCTTAGCCTCATGGCGTGTACAAATCTACGGCCGCACACCGCTGATGTTCTACCTCAGGCCCTGCTGATGACGAATTGGCTGGCTGCCTGATCCAGTAACGCCGCTGTTCCAACCAGTTCCTGGGCATCCTGCAGCGTTTTGGACATGGCCAACACGTTGCGTTCAGCCAAGTTGTTGATAGCCGCGACTTCGATGGCAATCTGCGAGGCGCCCTTGGATTGCTGCACCGTGGCTTCTGCGATACTGAGCATAAGGGTTTCAACCTCGCTGACTGCGGCCTCAACGCCCACGCTCATATCGACTACCGCCGCAATCTGCTGGGCTTCTGTGCGTGTCTTCTCCAAGGCAATATCCATTGCCGTGCGGGTCATGCCCATGCTGGACGACAAACGTTCCAGTTGCTGATTGATCTGTGTGGTGGCCTTAGCAGTACGTTCAGACAGCGAGCGCACCTCATCTGCAACCACGGCAAACCCGCGTCCTGCCTCGCCAGCACGCGCGGCCTCAATGGCGGCATTCAAGGCCAGCAGATTGGTCTGGCTGGCAATCTCGGTAATCAGGCTGCTGACCTGGGTGACTTCATTGATCGCGCTGCTCAGTTCACCCAGCGTCGTGCTGGCGCTACCGATGTCATTTGCCAAGCTACCCATCTGCTTCATGGCTTGCTGGGTATGCTGGGCCACCGATCGGACCAGGGTGACGGAGTAGGCCGATTTATCCGATGCCCCTTTGGCAAAGCTCGACACGCTGTCAATTGCGGTACTCATTTGCTCTACGGCGGCGCCGATGCTGGTCACCTCATCCGACTGCAGTTGCGTGTTATGCCGTACCGCTTCGGCATGCTCGCTCAGCTGTTCGGACTCATGCCTCAATCGCTGGCTGGCTTGCTTTACCTCGCCCAGCAGGTGATTCAGCTGGCTCACGAACTGATTGATCGCGCTGGATATGGCACCCAGCTCATTTCGGAATTCGGGCAGGCGGAAAGACAGGTCCCCGCGTCCCAGATGTCTGGCGGCAAGGCTGGTCTGCTGTACTTGTCGATTCAGGCTACGTGCGAAAAGTAACTGAAAACTGATGACAATTGCAGCAGCAAGCATCAGCACAACAACGACCACCATCACCACCTGAGAAAGCTCGTTGTCGATATCCGCCTTGCGCCGTTCTGCTGCTTTTTCCTGCTGTACCACCAGGCCATCCAGCAGGGTGATGGCGGGCTCCAGGCCACCTTTGTAGATCTGTTCGGGGATGGAAAGGGCATCTTGCGGGCTCGTTTCGGCAATCTGCACGGCACTCAGGAACTGCTTGAGGTAGTCCTGCCAGGCAGGCTGAAACTGCTGCGCCAGCTGTTTGGCCGCGTCAGCCTCCATGCTGTCCAACAGCGCTGCCGTGCTGGCAACAATTTGCTGATTCGCCTCATCCAGGCGCTGCTTGGTCTCCGGCATGACCGGGTCGGCACGCGAGACTGCCAGTGCAGTGGACTTGATGGTGAGAAGCCGGGTCACGATCATTTGACCCTGTTCCAGCTGCTGTACCTTGGCACGCAAGCTTGTAACGCGCTGTGCCGTCATGAAGATCGCTACCGCCAGCACGGCAACGGTGACAAGGCTAACCAGCATCAGCTGCTTGGAGAGTGACCATTTCATCGCTATCGCCAATTTGCATATCAGCAGCTAATAATATTTAGGATGTGTTTCAAATTAGTGACATGTGGCTTGTTTTTCCGGTAACCAGGCGCATGCCGCTGCACGCTGATGCGGGTTTCGCGCAGGGGGAGAGCCACCGGGAGAAAGCGGCAGCTACCTGTCGTTTTCCATCAAAAACAGGGATGACAGGCCTGCTATGGGCTCATACGGCAAGCCGACGGACGGCCGTATCGCCATCAAATGGCCTGCGAAAGCGGCTTTGCCGTACTAGCTGAGTCTGCTGGCGCTGTCCATCGCTACCTTGCTAGTACGGCCATCGTAAGCACCATGTTATATTGCATTGCAGCATGTCTGAGGAGAGGTGCGATGCAACCAGAAAAGTATCTGCAGGCGGTCAGTACGCTGATGAAGCGGCCACTCAGCATGCAGGATGAGACGGTGGTGCTTTTTCTGGGCGGCTCAGATTTCTCGATACAGGACTGTGCCCAGGTGCTGGATGGCCTTGTGCGCGAGCGACAGCATGCGATGGTCAGCAGCCTGATGGGGCGTCCCCTCACAACAGATGAAGCGGATCTTGCTTGGCAGCTGTCGGAGCAGGGGCTGCAGCCCGAAGCCATCTGTGCCCGATTGCAGGCAGCCGTCCATCGCCCCAGCAATCTGTTCAAACGGCTTCAGCACAAGCTGCGACGGCGGTTTTAGTGGTGCGATGCAGGATTTTTTCTGCTGCGATCAACAAGCCCAGTGCCGCCAATGCGTCGGCAGACGCTGCCAGCAAACGAGCCTGTATGAGGTCGCAATTCGCGGCTTCCTGCGCGCCCAGCCTGCCTTGAATCTTGGGCCGCAAAGCCAGCCAGTCTCTTAGTTGCCCCAGTGTAGATTGCACGGATCCGGCCCGTTTCTGTAGCGCCGACGCTGCCCCGAGTTGACCTGGGTAGCCTGCGATCAGATAGCGTAACCGTTTGGCAAGAATCCGGGTTTGGTGCCAATAGCCACTATGCGAAAACAGGGCCATACCCAGCGTGCAATCTTCGTAGAGCTGCGCCAGCAAGCTTCTCATCTGCTGCTCCAGCGCCGACCTCAGATCAGCCTCTCGCGTCTTGGACAGGCGCCGGCGGCATACCTTGCGAAACGAGCGATATCTCGCCAACAACCGCTTGTCGTCGGCAGCCTGCACCAGCTGACGGTGGCTGGCGGCTACCCGGGCCGTTTCTGCGTGGAACCAATCTTGTAACCGTAGCGGCCACGGCGTGGGCAGTAGGGCTTGTAGCAGGGCCAGTTGCGCCTCGACATCACGCAAGGCGTTGTACTTGCGGGACCAGCGCCAGAGGGGGGCAAAGGCCTGCCTCACCGGCTTCATCCCTGGCAAGCGCCACACTGGTGTGAGCACGCTATCGACGGTGCGAATGCCCACCCTTATGTCGTGCAAAGCCTCGATATCTCCCGCATGTAGCCCGTGGGTGGCCAGTTCGGCCGCCAGCCTTGCTTGATTGATTTGCCGCCCAATGCAGCGTCGTAACTCTGACATCAGCGTCTTCTCCTGCCTCGCGGTAGCCAACATTGGCTGGTTTAGCCGATTTCCGGTCACCGGTGTAAGTGATCAAGTCGAGCCTGAGCGAGCAAGGCATGGGCTTGCTGGTCTGCCGACTATCTGAGCCGGACAGCTGCGCCAGGAACAGCCATCGTGGCACCGGGAACTTGATATCGCGTTTCACAAAAGCGCCATATGGCCAGACCAGAATAGGCCGCGGCCCATTGGCCCCACAGAAAACGAGAAATCAAGGAGAAACATAGCAATGAAACTCGCCCGTCTACTGGCCGGTGTAGCAGTAGCTTGTTGTCTCACCGCCCCAGCCCATGCCTTCTCGCAAGAGACCCATCGCCGTATCGTTATTGATGCCGTGGCCTATATGCAGGCCAACCCAGGCACCACCAACTTCGCCAAGCTCCAGTCGGGTGCTACCCGTGCCGGCTACACAGTCGATCAGTTCGCGGCCGCGTTAGGGCAGGGAGCCTACGATGTGGACGATTTTGCCGATACTTATCTGTGCGGTGCCACGACCGGTGATTGCCAGATGGCGCCGGTTTGGGGTCTTGGTGCAGGCATCGTCAAGTACACCAGCTACCTGCACTTCCAGAACCATACTGGCGGTCCCGACGTGCATGGCAACGACCTGGGCGGCTACAACTATAACAAGCTGACTGTCTGGGGCGATATCGACAATATGGCCTCGTCCTGGCTGTACGGCGACCATCTGGACGATGGCCGTGGTGGTATGAAAGGCTGGTTCGGTGATGGGTCCAAATACAATAGCTACGGCATCACCGAAGCCAATTACCGCCTGGGTGGCCATTCGACCCCTGCCATGTATGCCGATTTTGAAACCATGCCGTTTCAGCCCATCGACAATCTTGGTCAGTACTGGTTTCAGCAGTTTCTGGCCCGGCCTACTGCACAGTCGCTGGGCTTCGTGTTTCATACCACCGACTTGCTGCAGCCACACCATACCTGGACCACCTCAGCGCTCAATCACGCGCAATGGGAAGGCTGGGTCAAGGACTACTACGATAGCGAGCGGTTGAACGACCCTGCGTTGGTCAAGAACGCCATGGCTAACTTTACCCCATTGGCCAGCACAGCAACGGATATCCGCCCATTGCTGACGCAAGGTGGCAGCATTTCCTACTCACGAGGCGGCGCCGTACTATCGGCAACCGATCATGAGACCCGCCGTACCGTAGGCAAGGTGGTGGTGCCGCACGCCATCGCCATGGTGGTGCATCTGCTCAATCGCGCAGCAGAGCGCTTCTGATGATGCGCCAGCCTTGCTCTACATGGCTGGCGTTGATGGCAATGCTGATCGCCAGCCTGGCGGTCAGCGCTGTCAGCCGAGATAGCCTAAACGACCCCAGTTTGGCCGCCCGAGTGAATGGTGAGCCCATTTCCCTGGCCGGTCTGGCCGTGTTGCATAGCATCGCTGCCCACAGCGATAGGCGCACACCGCTCAACAAGGTTCTTGCCTCGGTAATTGATAACCGCTTGCTGGGCGAGTACGCACTTCGGCACTACGACGATGCCACCTTGTTCCCCGGTACGGGCGTAGCCTTCAGCCGCGCGGCGGCTGTAGAGGATCAGCTCGTTGCTACCTTGCGGCGTGCCTACAAAACCCAGCTGGATGTGGCATTGGACAAGGCGGGAGGGCTGGACACCCTCGTGAATCGCCGCCATGTCCCAGAACAGGCCATGCTGGAGCAGGTGTTCCCGCCCAAGCGGGGGCTGCGCTTGAACTCGGAACTCAGCACGGCGCAAATGGCGGCGGCCCGCCAGATCGTGCTGCTGTCGTATCGCCTTCCCGGCGGCGAAGCCGGACAGATTTCCCTGGCCGATGTCTGGTTGAAGCAGAACATCCAGGGCAAGACCCAGCTTGTGGGTGGGGATGCGGGCTATCGGGATCAGCAGGCGATGCAGTTGCTGGCGAGCAGATATGTACTGGATTGGGCAAAACACGCCAGTGGCCTGGCACCGGCAGACCTGGCTTTACTGCAGCGTGCCATCGAGGATCGAGACCGCCGTGGTGCGCTCTTGCAACTGCTGGGTCTTGCAGCAGATATGCACTACACCAGCGAGCACTTGAACAGGCTTATCGCTACCGTCACTCCAGCTGAGATACGTGATTACTACAATCGTCACCAGGAGGAGTTCCGGCGCATAGAACGGGTGCGGGCCAGCCATATCCAGTGCAAGGAGGAGGCTGTTTGCCAGCGTGCCTATGCAGCGCTGGGCAAGGGCCTACCTTTTGGCGAGGCGGCGCGCAGGTTTTCAGATGCCGCCAATGCGGCTGAAGGTGGCGCTTTGGGATGGCTGCTTCCCAAGGACGGCGCGGCACCCTGGCTGCACGAGCTGGCCTTTGCCCTGCCACCCGGCAAACCCTCCCGCTTGATACGCGAACCCAACGGCAGCGGCTGGCAGATAGTGCTGGTTGAGGCGCGCGAAGAGGGCATGCAAGCGCCAGAGAGTGAGGCCGTTCGCTATATCGCCAGTCAGGCGATAGGCAAAAAGAAAGCCTTGGCCGAGTTCAAGGCATTGCGCGAAAAGCTCTACCGGGATGCTGACATTGCGATTAATCCCACGGCCTTGGGTTTTGGCCAGAGCGCACTGAATATCCAGGAGCAACCATGAAGCGTAGAACTGGACTGGTGGTCGCGGCGCTACTCGCCGCCTGCGCCTTCGTTATGCTGCCTGATTGGCAGCGCGAGGTAGCGCCAACGCCGCGATCGGCTGATGCTCCCACTGTGACATCGCCCCTGGTGCAAACTCGTGGGTTGAATGATCATCCTGCGGCCGGGGCGGCAGAAATGCCTCAGGCCTTGGCCGGCGAACCAGCGGTGATAGATCAATCAGCGTCCGCCATCCTGAGCATGACGGATGCCCGTGAGCGCGGCGATGACCGTGCACCACCGCTGGTACGGATGGACGCGCAGTGGCGCGATCCGCCCAGCCAGTCTGAGCTGGCAGACCCCGACCAATACCAGCGTTACGCCGAGCGACAGCAGGCCAAGCTCTATCGCGCCTATGTCGCAGCCGCTGATCAAATGCTGCCGCAACTGGATGCCGACATTGCGCGCGCCAAGGCAGAAGGGCTGGTGACTGCGGCCCAGATTGCCCAGGCGGAGGAAAAGCGTCGCCGCATCGCCGAGATGCAGGCCGCCATCAGCATCAAGGCCGGAGAGCCTTGAAACCATGGCCGGACCTTGCTTTCAAGCGGCTCTCAGGGTTCGATCACCAGCTGCACAGCCGTGCTGTTGAAGCGAGAGATGCCGTATTCGATAGGGCTGCCAGCGGCATCGACATAGATGGTCTCGACGTAAAGTATGGGTTGTGCGGCTGGTTGGTCCAGCTGCACCGCCACTTCACGCTCGGGCAGCCTGGCGCTTGCACGACTCAGCTTGCGCTGGAACTCCGCCACGCCGAAATGCGCCAGGGCCAGGTGGGTTTTTCCCAGGGTCTGATATACCTGGGCAAAGCCGGCAAAGCGTGGCAGGGGGAAATACTGGGTACATACGCCCACGACTCGCTCATCTACCACGTCCAACGTATCGATCTGGATAACGCTGCTTCCCGGCGGCAAGGTCAGCAGCTCCAGTACATCAGGGCTGGGAATCAGTTCGCGATGGCCTTGCACGCGGCTGATGCCCACGCGACGGGCTTTGTCCAGGCTGTGGGCTAAACGGGTTCGGCGACCCAGCTCATAGTCGATCAGGTTCTCACGCACGAACGTGCCACGACCATGTACTACTTCGACCAGGCCACGTTCTGCCAGGGCCTTTGCCGCCTGGCGCACCGTATGGCGGTTTACGCCAAACTGTTCAGCCAGTTCGGTTTCGTTGGGTAAACGGCCCTTGCGTACACCCGACAGAATGTCGCTGGCCAGGGCTTCTTCTATCTGCCGCCAGATAGCGGTGCCGGCGCGGCGTACCAAGGGGGTAGGGGGCGTTGCGGGGGAGGGGGTTGCTTGGGCCATATTATGGAGAGAGTACCCGTTCTGCTAGCGCCAGGGCGATGCTCATACCCACCCCAGCGGTGATCGTGACCAGTTGCACACCTGGTTCGGGCTGCATGATTTCATAGGGGCGTGGTCCTTTGGCATAGACGCCTTGCCACCTTGCCTGAACCTGCAAGCGTCGTCCCAGCAGACTTTCTGCCAGATCCAGCAACAGGGTATCTACTGCAGCAGAGCTGAAGGGCGTGATGTCCGCGCCATAGTGGTGAGAGTCTCCGATGATCAGATCTCCGTCCAGGCCCACCTGCTGGATGATCAGGTGTATGCCATGCTCAAGCAGCTCTGGCTGCTCGCAAGCAAGCTGTTCATGCAGCCTGGCAAGCGGTTCGGCCAAGGCCGCGCTCTGGGTGAAAGCCCCGTAATGCAGGGTGGACAAGCCTGTCATCAGTGCGGGGCCCAGTGTAATACCAGGGTTGACTACCCGCAGCATCTGCAACCCGCAGCGCGCCAAATCCAGTGCCGAAAAATGTGCGGGATACAGTGTCTGGAAATCGTGCCCGGTACAGACAATCACTCTATCTGCATGATGGCGGCCTTGGCTGGTTTGTAGCACCGGTAATTCAACTGCGTTGATCTGGGTGCCGTAGTGGAAACGCACGCCATGCATCTGGGCCAGCCAGCCTGCCAGCGCTGGAATGACCTGGCGCGATTCGAAGGCGATCTCGCTGCCGCTCTGCAGTGCGCCCAGGCCTAAGGCGTCATGTGCGCTGAGCGCCGCAGCATTCAGCAGCCGGGTACCATACTGCTGTCCCAGCTCCGCCTGAAATGCCTCTAGCACCGCCCATTCGACAGCGTTGCGAGCCACGACCAGGCTACCCTGGGCCTTGTACCAGCAGCCCATTGCGGGCAATAGTTCCAGCCACAGGCTGCGGCTATGCCGGGCCAGCTCATAGAGGTCACCCTGGGGTTGCCCCAGCAGCAGGCCCAGGCCGAAGTTGCGTACGGAGGCACCTGCGGCGACAGCATCACGTTCGAAGACCGTGACGTCATAGCCCAGGCGTGCACCGGCCCAGGCATGCGCCAAACCCACCACGCCGGCCCCCACCACGGCCAAACGGGGGCGGCTCATGGGCGCTCGCCACGCGCCAGTCGCAGGGCAATCGCGGCCACCACGGCTGGCAAGTCGGCAATACTGTCTATCACGTAGTGCGCTCCCGCCTGAGCCAGTTTGTTGGCGGCGCGGCGGCGTCGGGCTTCCACCTCGGCAGCAGGCAGTGCCTGGACTTCGTCCAGGCTCAGCCCAACCTCATTACCAGAAAGCGACAGGCCCACGGTCCACATGCCGGCAGCCAAGCCTTCCTCTATGCCTGGCACCGTGTCATCCACCTTAATGCAACTGGCCAGTTCGCTCACGCCCAGCTCGATCACATTCGCCAGTGCCATCCAGGGGCCGGGCCTGCCTCCTGGTTTCAGATCATCGGTGGCGACCGCATGATCCACTTCCAGCCCCTGTGCAGCCGCATGTGGCAATAGCTTGTCCATCACCACGCGCGGGTAGCCCGAGCAGGAGCCTATCTTGATGCCTCGTTCACGCAGACTGGCCAATACGGGAAGAGCGCCAGGTATGACCGTGGAGTAATGCGCGACGCGCTCTACCTGCAAGGGCATAAAGGCTGCATAGAGGCCATCAATGTCGTCGCGGCGCATGCTATGGCCAAATCGGGCACGCCAACGGGCATCGACTGACGGCAGTTGTCCCAGCGCTGCTATATGGTCCCACTTGGCCAGGCCCATGGGAATGCGGGCCTCAGCCAGCGTGATGTCAATGCCGAAGCCTTTGAAGGCATCAATCAGCACCTGTGTAGGCGCAAAAGAGCCATAGTCGACCAGGGTACCTGCCCAGTCAAACACAACGGCTTGCACCGGGCCATGATAGTGGCGGCTGTGGCGGTAGGGCGTTTGCAGCATGATGTTTTCCATAGGGAGAAGGAGTCAGGCGCGTATGCGCATTTCGGTCAGGGCGCGGGCAATGGCATCGACCGCCATCTGTATCTCGGCCTTGCCTATGGCGCCTATGCAGCCCACGCGGAAGGTCTCCAGCTCCGTCAGCTTGCCTGGGTAGAGCACCACACCCTGGGCTTTGACGCGTTGATAGAACTCGCCAAATTGCCAGTTGGCATGCTCGGGTGCCTGTACGGTAACGATAATGGGGGCTTGTATGGCAGCAGGGAGAAATGGACGTAAGCCGAGGCCATGCAGGCCTTCGATCAAAGCCGCACAGTTGCTGCTGTAGCGTGCAAAGCGCGCCGGCCGCCCGCCTTCGGCCTGGTATTGATCCAGTGCCGAGGCCAGGGCTGCCACGACATGAGTGGGTGGCGTGTAGCGCCACTGACCCGTCTGTTGCAGATAGCGCCACTGGTCGTGCAGGTCCAGTGACAATGAGTGGGCGTTGCCCTGCGCCAAGGCAAGGCTGCGCTGGCGCACCAGTACGAAGCCCATGCCCGGCACCCCCTCCAGGCATTTATTGCTGCTGGCGATCACCGCATCAAATGCTATCTCGCGCGCAGACAAGGGCAGCGCGCCCAGCGCGCTCATGGCATCAATGATCAGCCGCCTGCCTGCGAGTGCGACGACCTCGGCAATGGCCTCCAGCGGGTTGAGTATGCCGGTGCTGGTTTCACAGTGGATAACACCCACATGGGTAATCTGTGGGTCGGCGGCCAAGCGCGTGGCTACCCGCACCGGGTCGACCGGTGAGGTCTCGCCGAAGTCGAGTACTGAAACCGCACGCCCCATGACCTCAGTCAGCCGCGCCATACGTTTTCCGTATGCGCCATTGGCCAACACCAGCAGCTTGCCGTCCCGGGGTAGCAAGGTGCCGATCGCGGCCTCCACCGCAAAGGTGCCCGAGCCCTGCAAGGGCACGCAGACAAAGTCCTCACCGCCGTCAACCAGGTCAACCAGCCGTTGGCATACGCTAGCGGTCAGTGCATTGAAGCTGCTGTCCCATGAGCCCCAATCGTTGAGCATGGCCATCTTGGTGGCCAGTGTGGTGGTCAGGGGGCCCGGGGTGAGCAATAGGGGGTCACGCATAGAGTCAAATCCAGTAGGGAAGTAAGTAGACAATCAGGCTGTCCGCCAAGCCTGGGCATGGCGGTTCAACCACCAGCCCGGAAGATTGATCAGCAGCGTCGCTAGCAGGGAGCTGGCCACAATCAGGCTGGCCATCGCGGCGGCAGGGGCGGTATCTCCTGCGTCATCCATGTTCAGCACCGCCACCGAGGCCAGCACGGTATCGGGGGTGTAGAGAAAGATGACGCAACTGACGGTAGTCATGCTGGAGACAAACAGATAGCGCGCCACATCGAGCAAAGCAGGCAGGCTGATAGGCAGCGTGACCCTCAGGCAGGCGATCCACCAGGGGCGGCGCAGGCTACGCGCTACAGCCTCGATCTCCGCATCAATCTGGCGCAATGACGTCGCAACGGTGAGGTGGGCGGTGGTATAGAAGTGCGCCACAGTGGCCGCCACCAGAATGGTCATGCTGCCGTAGAGTCCGTGCAGAGGATGGGCGGGGGAGTTGAAGCAGAAGATGTAACCCAGCCCCAGGACCAGGCCCGGCACTGCCATCGGCAGCAACACCAGGCTACGTATCAGGTTGGCGGGCAAACGGGGCGCCGGGGTTTTGCTAATCAGGTAGGCGGTGAAATACACCACGGTTGTGCCGACCAGGGTAGTCAATGCGGCCAGCTTCAGGCTGTTGAAAAACGCCAGCCAGCCACCGCCATCAACCTGATCAAAGTCGAAATGATCAAGCGTAAAGCTGAGGTCATAGGGCCAAAGCTTCATGAAGGCCGCGGCGATTGCCACCCCCAGCATGGCCAGGAGGAACAGGCATATTCCACTGCAGCACACGCCTAGCAGGACATCACGCCCATGATTGCGGCCTGGCTGGTAACTAACCGAGCGACCGCTCATTGCGGCGCCATGGCTGCGCGCCAGCCAACGCTCCACCGAGAAGCTGAGGACAGCCGGCAGAAGCAGCAACAGGCCGATCACGGCACCCTTGCCGAAATTCTGCTGCCCGATGACCTGCTTGTAGGCTTCCAGTGCCAGCACATTGGTCTGCCCGCCTATTACCTTGGGTACGCCAAAATCCGTCACCACCAAAGTGAATACCACCATGCCGGCCGACAGCAGACCATAGCGAGCGTTCGGCAAGGTGACCGTCATAAAGCGTCGTAGCTTGCTGGCCCCTAACACCTCGGCCGCTTCGTACAGCCGGGCATCCGCCACCGATAGCGCCGTCGCCAATATCAATAGTGCATGGGGAAAAGTGTAAAACACCTCGCCCAGGACGATGCCCAAGGGGCCGTAGATGCTGCTGTCTCCCAGCCAGTCCTTGAGCACGCCCTGGTTACCAAACAGGTAGACCAGCGAGATGGCAGGCATCAGGGATGGTGCCAGCAGCGGCGACAGCGCGATCAGGCGAAAAACTGGGCGCCCCCAGAGTCGTGAGCGGGTCAAGGCGAACGCAAATGCCAGGGCCAGGGGCAATACCAGGGCCAAGGTCATGAGGGCCAGGCGCATGCTGTTCCAGGTGGCCTCAAGCAGGCGGGGTTCGGTCAGCAAGGTCAGCAGGTTATCCAGGCCAACAAAGCTACCATTACGTGCCTCCACTGCCTTTATCAGGATGCTGGCCAGTGGCCAGGCCAGGAAAACCAGCAGCAGGGCAGCCAGTAGCCATACCAGCGCGACAGCCAGTTGCTCGTCCGCGCTACGCCTTATGTTCAGCCCCACAGGGTGGAACCGTTGCCAAGCCCAGGCCATCATAGAACCGACCCCTGGAATAGCCGCAGGCGGTCGGCGGGAAGCGTGACGGGTACTCGCTGTCCCGGCACAAGCGCGCTGAAGCCGGCATCGTTTGGGCTTACATCCGCCACCAGCACGATCTCGCGCGCTGCGCAAAGCGACAGGCTGGCCCGGCGCAAGCCGCCGAGGAAATCCACCCGCTCCACTACCGCCATCAGGGTGTTGTTAGCTGGCTGCCAGTGCGGTTCGACCCGCACATCCTCTGGTCTGCAAAACAGCGTAGCCTCTGCCGACGCCAAGCCTGTCGGCATTGCAAAGCTGCTGGCAAGCGGTATGCCAGCCAGCCTTAGCGTGCCCATATCGTCACAATGCACGGGCAGCCAGTTGGCATGGCCGACAAATTCGGCCACAAAGCGGTTGGCGGGTTGCCGATAGATCTGCTCGGGGCTACCTACCTGCTCAATGCGGCCGTGGCGCATGACCGCAATCGTATCCGCCAAGGCCAGTGCCTCTTCCTGGTCATGGGTCACCATGATGGTGGTCACCCCCAGCTTTTGCTGCAGTAGGCGCAGTTCTGCGCGCAGGTGTTCCCGCACCTGGGCATCCAGCGCCGAGAGCGGTTCATCCAGCAGCAGCAGGCTAGGTGAGGTAGCCAGTGCACGGGCCAATGCTACGCGCTGCTGCTGCCCGCCGGATAGCTGCGATGGGAACCTGGACTCGGAACCGGGCAGGCCCACCAGATCCAGCAACTCGGCGACACGGCGACCTTGCGCCTGCCTGCTTGTACGCAGGCCGTAGGCAATATTGCCGGCGACGGTCAGGTTGGGAAACAGCGCATAGGACTGGAAGACGATGCCGTAGTCCCTTGCTGCAGGGGGCAGGCGGCTGATGTCGCGCCCGGCCATGTGGAGGCTGCCGGCATCCTGGGTCTCGAGCCCGGCCAGAATGCGCAGCAGGGTGGTCTTGCCACAGCCCGACGGGCCAAGCAGGCACAGGAATTCTCCCTTGCGTATGCTGAGGTCTATGCCATCCAGCGCTTTAAAGCTGCCGAAGCGCTTGTGAATACCAGTAAAGCGCAAGCAGTCGGCAGACGGGTGCCCTTGCTCGGCTGGTGTAGGAAACTCCTGGCGTTTCATGGCCTACTCACTCGCCAGCGCCGCGAGGCGTGGCAGGAAATATTCAATATCCGGAACGACCCAGCCCACTCGCTTGGCCGCATCGTCATAACGTCGTAGCGCAATGGCGCGCCCTGCATGTGGCTGCGCGGCAAAGCGTGCGGCTGCATCCACATCCATGACGCCTCCCTGCAAGGCCAGGCTAAGGCTGGACGCCTCGGACAATCGGTCCTGATAGCCGGGCTCGGTAACACAGAGGTAGCGCTTGGCATCCACATGCATGCCGATGGGCACCACGACCTCGTCGGGCAGCCAATGGCGCAGAAAAGGCAGCAGCCTGTACTGGTGCAGGTCATCCTTGCCTTGCGCCAGGTCTTGCTCTCCCTGCTCAAACAGCAGGTGGCCCAAGTCATGCAGCAGGCAGGCTACGATCAGCGCATCGTCCTCGCCGGCCTGTTCAGCCAACCAGGCCGCCTGGCATGCATGCTCTGCCTGGCTGATGGCCTCACCGCCATAGAGTTGGCTACCGTGGCTGGCAAACAGGGAGGCGATGGTGGGTATGGTCAATGACATGGCGTGAGCTGCAGATGGGTAGGGAAAGTGGCGTGCCATGCGCCAGCTTGCTGGCGCATGGCACGCCAGACGGCTTTACTTCTTGGGTTCAGACTTGCCGTCGTAACGACGCGTCCATTCAGCGAGGATGCGATCGCGATGCTTGGCAGACCAGGACAGATCCTGTTTGACCAGCAGTTGCTCATAGTTGGCCGGGATAAAGCCATTGGGCTTGGCGACACCGGGATAGGCGACGATAGCGAAGTTCTTTTCGTACAGCTCATTGGCCGAGCGTGAGGCGGACCAATCGGCCAGCTTGCGGGCAGCTTCGAGATTCTTGGCTCCCTTCATGATGGCAGTCGCTTCCACATCCCATCCCAGGCCTTCCTTGGGAAAGACCAGATCAAGCGGTGCGCCGCCTTCCTTGAGCTTGGCGGCGCGGTACTCAAAGGAGATACCGATGGGAAACTCGCCAGCAGCAGCCTGCTTGCATGGCTTGGAACCTGAATGGGTGTACTGCGCGATGTTGTCGTGCAGCTTGTCCATATAGGCCCAGCCTTCCTTCTCGCCAAACAGGGTCAGCCATGCCGTGACATCAAAGTAACCGGTGCCGCTGGAGGCTGGATTCGGCATCACGATCTTGCCCTTGTATTCCGGCTTGAGCAGATCACGCCATGACTCAGGCTTCTTGATGCCCTGCTTGGCGGCTTCGACGGTGTTGAAGCACAGAGTGGCTCCCCAGACATCCATGCCTACCCAGCTTGGTACCTTGGCGGTATCCACATATTGCTTGCTGAGTTTTTCCACGCCCTTGGGCGCATAGGGCTGCAGCATGCCTTCCTGAGCCAGCACCAGCAGGGAACTGGCCGCCACGCCCATGACGACATCTGCCTGTGGGGCCGCTTTCTCGGCCAGCAGTTTGGCGGTAATGATGCCGGTGGAATCTCGAACCCACTTGATCTTGACATCGGGGTTCTCTGCTTCGAACTGCGCCTGGTAGGCTTTGAGCTGGTCTGCTTCCAGCGCGGTATAGACAGTCAGGGTGGTGTTGGCGTGCGCAACGCCTGCCAGTAAGGCGACGAGCGTGGCAAGCGGCTTCAGAATGTGGCGAACCTGCATGGAAACTCCTCGTGGGTGGAAAGGCAGGCCGTTTGTCGACCAGCCATGGCACTTTACGAGGTCTGCATTACGTCATCGTGACGTCTAGATGACTGTGCGAGGTTGGCAGCAACTCCTACCGCCGAAAAACAAAAAAGCACCGGTTAAACCGGTGCTTTCTGGCTATCCAAGTTGCTTCTCAGGGCAATATTTCGAAGCGCTGATAGGCAGGTAGATAATTGGGATTGCTGAAGCGGAACAACAGCTGATGCTGGGGGCTCAGGAGAAAACCATGCCCCAGATCAGTCGCCTGCACCGGGTAGGTGTAGCCAAAGCCGTAATCCGGCCGGGCTTGCCAACGCTTACCGCTGGGGTCAAGCAGGGTAGTGGTTTCGCCGAACAGCATTAATTGCCAACCCAGCTTGCGAGCTGCCGCTGCCAGCTCAGCCCGATCAAACCAGGTGGGCAGCAACTGCTGGCGCTGACCGCTGGCTGATAGCAGCTGAAACACTCCGTTCTCCGTGGTGATGGCTGGTGCGCCTGCTGGCGTGGCGGCAGTCAGCGTCAGGGCAGGTTGGGCCATGTAGCTCATGCCCTGGTGGTAGATACGCAATAGCCCTGTCTGGCCTACGGTCAGGCTGGCACCGGGCAGGGTTGTCAGCAAACCTGGCACATCATCCAGTGCAGGATAAATGCGGTAGCGTACACCTGCCACCGTGAGCAGATAGCCGCCGTCGTCCTGTACTGCGAAAGCGTCGCTGGCACCAGGGACTATCTCGAAGCGATCAGTGAAAAATGCCCGGTAGCGTTCCGTACCGACATTGACCTCCACCACACCGTCAGCGCGCTGCACGATGCTGGCGCCCAGTGCCTTGCTCAGGCCATCTATCAGGCTGCCTGTGCGAGCAGGAAGATTGCTGCCCTTCAGCCGAGGTAGCTGCCAGGGGTAGTCTGTCACCCCGGCAGGACGTTGCAGAACAAACGTATCGCCCACCTTGCCGGCACTGCCGCTGACCGATCCCAAGTAGATACCGGTCAGCTTGCCCAGGGCATCAAAACGCGCCACTTCACCCGCTTGCAGTGCCATGGTCAGGCGTGTGCTGGTGCTCCGATCCAGGCTGCCAGCCCTGGCTGATGCAGGCATGTTCAGCCTGATCTCGCCTTGCTCTGCCGACACTGCGGCCTGGCCGTCGGCGCTGCGCTGCATGCCTGCCTTTGCAGCGCTGCTGCCGGCTTGCACGGTAAGCAGGGGGCCGGCGCCATCGGCGGACAGGCTCATGCCACCCAGCAAGGCGCCCATGGACCCAGCGGTCGCATAGGCTTGGCCCAGCAATAGCCGCACGCCTTGCTGCACAGAGCCATCGTCACGCGGAAAACTGGCTGTCGCCAGCAAGGTGTCTCGCTTGCTGCTGTCGGATTCCGGATTGGTTTCGAGGGTGACCAGACCACCGGCCACGCTGAGCGCGACGGGTGCTTTGGCCGGCAAGGAAAGCACGATATTGTCGGGTGCGCTTCGGCTGAACACGACAGGGCCTTTGGGAGGCGAGAGCACCACAAGGCTGCCGTTGTCGGCTATCCCGACCTCTCCGGCCAGTGCGCCTGCATTGTCCAGGGTATCGGCCGTGGCTGGGGTGCCAGCAACCCCCAGCAGGCTGGTAGGGTTGGGTTGCTCGGTAACACCGCCATTGAAGGGATTGCTGGGTGTTGGCGGCGCGACATCCGTGCCCAGTTTGAGGCCGACAATAACGGGGTCATGATCGGAGGAGCGGTAAGCATTCGGCTGGTACAGCCCGGCTTGTTGTGCCGGCGATTTGTCCTCGAGGTTGTAGTCCAGGAAGACAGGCTCATCGGCATTCACATTCCAGTGCGCTACCCCCACTATCTTGCTGGCCAGGGCGGGTGTCGCCAGCGCATGATCCAGTGATCCCGTCAGTCCGCCGAACTGGTAGGACTCTGTCGCCGCATGCTGCAACTGGTAGCCCGCAGCACGCAGTATGTCGATGGGGTCTTCCTCGGCGTAGGCATTGAAATCCCCTAGCAGAATGACCTCGTCCAGGCCACTTTGCTGCCGCAGCGTCACCAGCCAGGCAGCCAGTCGTTTGGCTTGCTCACGACGCTTTTCGGTATAGCAGCCCTGACCATCGCCCTGGTCGGCATCCAGGCCCTTGGCGCTGCCACAGCTCTTGGATTTGAGGTGATTCATCACCGCCATGAAGCGCTTGCCACTGGCCTTGTGCACAAACACCTGGGCGAGTGACGGCCGCTCGAACATGGCATCCGCCAGAAGGCTGGGCTTGCCGTCGGGCTGGACTACAGCGGGCTTGTAGAACATGCCTACCTTGATGGCATCGCTGGCCGGATAAGCAGCAATGCCGTCCTCAAGCCTGGCATAGCTACCAGCGCCTACGGCGGCGTTCAACTTGCCCAGCAGTACATCCTGCGCGCCCTGGTCAATGTTCTCCAGTTCCATCAGGCCCAGTACGTCAGCATTGATGCCCTGCAGTTCGGCCACGATCTTGGCGTTCTGACGGCTGAACTCGGCTGCGCTATCGGCACCTCGGGCATTCTTGTTGTTAGCGGTCAGCGTGGTGAAGTAATTGAGCACATTGGTTGCCGCTACCCGCAGGTCTGCACCCGCCAGGTCAGGCGCGGCCGGGCGGGCGGCATAGTTGAAGGCCGGGGCACCATCACTAGGCTGCAAGGCATAGACATTGTTGCCGTAGTGCAGCACCCCGCTGAGCTGGCTCACGGTACTGCCCAGTCGCAGGCTGTTGCTGCTGGCCTCGATATACGGTACTGGGTCTGGGTACTGCTTGCTAAACCCATCGTCGAGCACGATGGCACGCCGCAAATTGGCATTCGCCATGGCCTCGATGGCGGCCTTGTTGCTGTTGCCACTGCTGCTGGTGCCCGAGGGGTCTGCGTCGTTGGGGTCAAGCACGTTTGTGGGTTGCAGCAGACGTCCACCGCTAGACAGGGTGACCTTGCCATACTGCCCCAGCTCGAAGTTATTGCTGACGGTCAGTGTCTGGCTGAACTGCAGCCGCATGCCTTCATAGCGCTCCCAATCGGCGAGATTGGCGACAGGTAGCGTCAGGCTGGTGGCCTTGGGTAGCGCCTGGCCTTGGGCCAACACGGAAATCACCAGCGCAGGCGTGTTGGTCAGCTCGGTCAGGCCGTTGAACTCGACCACCTTGCCCGTCACCCTGACCTTGTCCCCCTTGCTCAATGCCGGCATCGATGCACCGGTGTAGACAAACAGGCCTTCGGAACTCAGCGGGTCGGCATCCGTGTCGGCATCTTCTTCTTGCAGGTAGAAGCCCTGCAAGCTGCCAGTACCCTTGAAGACACCGGTGACGATGGCCTCCACCGACACCACCTGGTTGGCGAGTGGCGAGGCTGCACCGGAACCCTGTATCTGATGGATGCGGGTGATGGTAGGCGTAGTGGCCAGCGTAGCCGCCGCGACGGCAGAGCTGACCCCCCCGCTCTTGACCACGATATACACCTTGTAGGCCGTGTCGGCTGCCAGGCCATTGATGACCAGCTTGGCCGACTGATCCTTGGCCACCGCGAGCTGGCCCGCGCGCAGCGCGCTGCCGCCGGTGGCATCCTGGCCAGCCAGCACCTGGGCTGCTGATGGCGGTACTGCACCGGCTGGCAGAACCACGTAGTAGGCCATGCCGGCCAGACTGCTACTGACACTGATTTCGGCACTCTCACTGGTCGCATCCAGCACAACTGGCGGCGCCAGCACAGGCAAGCCCAGGCTGCTGTTCACCTGGACGCCTGCCAGGCTGCCGATCTGCTGGAGCGTCAGGTTGGCGGCATTGCCGGCTGCGTCCACCAAGGTTGCGGCGTTGCCGCTCAGGCTCAGCAAGGCCAGGCCATCAGAATCTACGTCACCTTCTGCCACGGTATAGTCAAAGTGATGCGTACTGCTGATGCTACCGTCCAGCAGTGTGGCTTGACGGGCCGTGCCGCCCACATCGAGCTGCAGGTAGGGCGAGCCATTGATCGTGACAGGCTCGCTCCAGTTCAGGGTGAAACGCAGTACCTGGCCTGCCGTATAGGTAGCCGCAGCAGGCACGGCTACGCTGGAGACCGTGGGGGCCGTCGTATCATCGTTGTCGGCAATCGTGATGCTGACAGACTTGTCTGCACCCAGGGTCAGCCCGCTGCTGGGATGCTGCAAGGTCAGGGTGGCCACTTCCTCGCCTTCTTCAGCCGCGTCATCCAGCACCGTAAAGCTGACGCTTGCCGACAATTGCCCGGCAGGTACGGTTATCACAGCGCTGCTCAGTGCATAGTCACTGGCATCGATCTGAACGCCGCCTACCTGCACGGACACGGTTTGATCGAGTACGGCCGGTGCGGAAAGCGTGGCGCTTAGGGTAATGACAGTCATGCCTGCCTCACTGGCTTGTGCAGTGGAAGCGCTTAACTGCACGGTGGGCTTGACAGTCGTGGCTGCCGGCGCAAAAGCGACGCCCCGGAAGGCTGTATTGCTGGCTGCCGAGGCGAGCACGGCGGGCGTACTGAAGCTTGCGCTGGCGCCACCTGCGTTGGTGTCGCTCAGGCTATACAGCTTGCTGCCGCTGGAGGCCAGCAGGGTGGCGGTATTGCCGTTCACCCCTGCCGTCAGCCCCACCACCCCGCTCAGGGCCACACTGCCGGAAGCCACCCAGCTACCAGCGCTGAAGCTGAACCTGCGCACCAGGTTGGCGCCGTTGTCCGCGACATACAGCGTATCGACGCCAGGTGTGCTGCTGTCGGCATCCAGCAGCGCAAAACCATAGGGGCCATTGACATAGGCCGGGTCGCTGGCGGTGCTGCTGATACCGGCAAGATTGGTGATGGCGCTGGCCGCCGCAGTGGGCAGGCCAGTGCCCACGCTGGCAATGCGCACACTGCCTGAGGCTGTACTGATATAGAGCTGGCCATCGGCAATCACCACCGAGCGCAGATTCGTGGTGGCATTGGCCACGACGGTCGGGGTGGCCCCCAGGCCCGGCAGGTAGATCACACCATCCTTGCCACCGGTAATCCAGGCGCGTCTGCAATCATCGCTGGCGACACCACGCGGATTGGTGGCGCTGAAACTGCCACTGCTGCCGGTACCCAGCACCGACCGGGTATCGACACTGCCGTCGCTACCGACCACACCGACAACCCGCTGGACGCTGGCTGAGGTCGTCGCCGCCAGCCCGGTGGTGCCTGGTACGGCGGCATAGCCCGTCAGCAGCAGGCATTCACCGTTGCTGGAGCGACTCAGCATGCCCTCTGAACTGGCGCTGCCTGCTGCGCTAAGGGGCTGATTGCTGCCATTGGCTGCCGTGGGCAAGGGCAGGCTTTGCACCAGGGCGCCGGCTAGCGTGTATTCATCCAGGAACACAGCAGCGCCTGTGCTCCCCAAACTGCTGCTGCCATCACCCACCCGGTACACCACCACATTACCGGCAGTAAAACCCGCTGCAACGGCGGGTGGGGCAAAAGCTGCAGCCACCAGGCCGGCCAGCAAACACAGCCGGTGCAGTCGCGATCGGTCATGTGCTCGGTTGGCCCTATCTGCGTGATTGGCTCGATGCATCTCGCTATTCCCTTTTATCGTTGTGGCTGCGCGGCGGCGGTGGCGGCGCAAAAGGGCAGAACGCTAGCGGTGGATGATTACGGGCCTTTTACAGTGAGGTGACGGCAAGGTACTTGGCATCTGGATGCAACACTATTGTCAGCATCGCTGGCTAGCATGGCGTTTGTACACCCTATACGAACCGCTAACAAAACCCAGCGTAGCGGTTCTGGCTAGGCGCGTGAGCGATGGCGCGCGCAGCAGACAGTACGCGGGTACGGCAAGCTCTCACAACAACGCCAGAACGGTTTTGTTAGCGGATCTAAATGGAACCCTGTTGACCATGTCTATTACCTCAGCCAGCTATGGTTCAGATCAGGCCGGCTTGGTCAGTGGTTGCCACTTCAAGGCCGGTGAGCCAGGGCGGGAAATCGATTCGGCAGCGGTGCACTCATGGCAGCACCAGGGCGGTGAGAGAGGTGAGCTCATCTGGCTGTATTTCAACCTGACCCACACCGCGTTCGAGCGCTGGATGCAGCCACAAAGCGTATTGTCCGACGAATTCTTTGCATCCTATATCACGGCGGGTTTCTTCGACATGAGTGTGGGAGATGTACCGCTGGCACATCACCCCAGTGGATTCTGGGTAATGGTCGTACTGGTGGTGACCTTTACCCTGCTGGCAGGCTGGTGGGCATTTCGCAAGCAGGCTTCCCTTTGAATGGCAACACCGGGAGCGCGTTTGAGCTCCCGTTGTTGCCATGGTGCGCCGGTCAGCTATGGCGTACCAAGCGCCACTACTGTACGGCCAGGCCTGGCCATGTCGACTGGTTCACGGTCTTGGGATATCCACTCTCGGCGCGATCAAGCGTGATGTTGTAGCGTATGTAACGCTTGCCGCTGAGGAAGAAATAAGCACGGGTATCATCCCACTTCATGGCCGACTCGATCTGCCCTGCATAGGCGCCCAGCCCCGGCCACAAGGCGTCGGTCACCGGCTTGGGGTAGCCGGCATCAACCTTGTCTAAGGTCAGGTTGTAGCGAAGGTAGCGACCATCGCGCAGGAAGAAATACACGGTACTGCCGCTCCAACGCAACGTGGCGCGAATCTGGGAGGCGTAGGCGCCCAGGCCGGGCCAGGTGCTGTCGTTGATCTCCTTGGGATAGCCGCTATCGACCTTGTCGGCGATCTTGTTGTAGCGCAGGTATCGGCCGTCGTTCAGGAATAGATAGGCTACACCCGCATCCTTGCTGAAGCCGGACACCAGCTTGCTGGCGTAGCTACCCAAGCCTGGCCAGCTAGTGTCGCTAGTGGTGGCCGGGTAGCCGTTGTCGGCCTTGTCCAGTACCTGGTTGTATCGCACGTAGCTACCATCATCGAGGAAGAAATAGCTGCGGGTCGCATCCCAATCCAGTGTGGCCTGTATCTGCCGCCGATTCAGGCGCAAAGCAGCCGGTGTGCCGTTGTGGATCAGGTTGTAATCGGTCATCCCCATAGGAGCTGCGCTATCCAGCCAACCCTGCTGTGCTGCCGGTACGGTTGCCACGCTCTGGCCATTGCGCTGGATATCCACCATGCCGCCTGAGGTGCTGTACCAATTCAGTGTGGCTTGGTTGGTCGATGCTGGAAGCAGCTTCTGTACGCCTAGTGCGCCCTTGAGCGGTATGCCATCCAGCAGCCATTGCGGCTGTGGCTCAATGCCCAGGTGACGCAATAGGGTGGGGGCTATCGAGGTATGGGCCGCATAGCCATACAGCCCGCCAAAGCCCTGATTGGACACATTGCCTACCGGCTGGCTGAACTCAGCATTCAAAGGCTGGTTGCTGGCAATGAAGATGGTCTTCTCAGACAGAGTCTGGTTGCCATGGCCATAACCCAGCGTAGCCTCGCGGCCGTGATCGGTCGTCACCAAAACCAGCCAATCGTCACCAGTGCTAGCCCGCTTGGCTTCTACCGCGGCCATGATCTGGCCCAGGCGGGCATCGCTGTCGCGTATCGCCTGGTTGTAGGCCGAACCAAACCCACTGGCATGGCCTGCATGATCTGGATCATCCAGTGCCACGAAGATGAAATCGGCCGCTGTGTTCCGTATCTGCTCTACGGCTTTGTCCGTCACGGCCTGGTCACTCAGGCCGCTGGCGTTGAAGTTGTTTCCCGCCACATCCTGCGTCAGGAAGCGCTGGTTGATACTGGCCCAATTGGTGATGCTGGCGATATAGGCGCCTGGTTTGGCTTGCCGAATGCGCTTGAACACACTGGGGAACTGGGCGTTGGCCAAGCCCGATTCATTGGATGTGACACCATGCTTGTTGGCCCACACTCCGGTGAGCATGGTGGTCCAGCCCGGCCCGCTGACGGTAGCCTGCTCGCTACCGCTCCCTTGCACGCCCCCTGTGTAGGCCTTGGTCTGGTAGAAGCGGCTGATGTGCGGCAAGTTCAGCGCCTGCAATTTTTCGTACTGGGTGCCGTCCATGCCTATCAGTACCGCCTTGGGCGCGGCTTGGCTAGCCAGGCTCAATCCCACCAGGCCCGCCAGTAGCAGGCGCTGGGTAAACTGTTTCCGATGCATTGTTGCTCTCCCTTGTGGCGCAAGGATCATCGCTCCCTGCAAGCAGGCCTCATTGCCCGTGCTGCCGAGCCAACGAGGCTGCCCGCAGCTTAGGGAGCTAGCACGACAGGCTGATTGCCATAGGCACAAATCTACCGATACCCATATCAGCCGATTTGGCAGCGGGTGATGGCTGGGGTGTGCGGTGCTGCAGGGGGGTGACCTGCTCCGCGCCTTATGAGCACTCAGGACACAGCGTTGTCAGGGGAGTCGGTGTGGGGGCAGGGCGGCGAGAAAAGCGGCGATCACCGGGTTGTGCGCGCGCGTACTCAAGGTGTAAAGATACTCATGCAAGACGGGGATAGGCTCGCGCAAGGAGCAAATGGCCAGGCCAGCCTGAGTAGGCACCTCGCCACGCGGCATCAGACTGCAGCCCATGCCCAGCCTGACTGCCTCGCAGATAGCCTCACGGCTGCCTATCACCATGCTAGACGCCAGTTTGATGCCGGCACCTTGCAGGGCCTGCTCCGTCAGCTTGCGGGTCATGGACCCCGGCTCGCGCAGCAGCAGGTTGCAATCGGCCAGATCGGCCAGGCAAATGTCCGCAAGAGCGGCAAGCCGATGCCGCTGCGGCACGATCAATACCAAGGGGTCGGTTGCGATGGTCCTGCGCTCCAGCCTGCTGTCCTCGACCTCATGCGAAGAAACAGCCAGGTCGATTTCATAGTCATCGAGCGCCTCCAGCACAGCCTGGGAGTTACCCACCTCTATGCTCACTTCAACAGCGGGATACTGCTGCCTGAAGGCGGCAACGCTGGGCAGTATGTAATACGGCCCTGTGACCCCTATGCGCAAACTGCCACCACGCAATGCGCCTGCGTTCCGCAGCAAGAAGTCGATATCCCCTTCCTGCTGCAGCAGTTGATCGATCAAGGGTAGCAGGTGGGTACCGATATCGGTCAAATCCAGCCTGCTGCCTCGACGGTGGAACAACTCAACTGCGTAACGTTCCTCCAGCTGCCTTATTCGGGCTGTGATCGTGGGCTGACTGCAATCGAGCTGCCTGGCTGCCGCTGTCACACTGCCCTGGCGGGCAACTTCCTTGAAGGCGATCAGGAGCGGAGCGAGCATCATGCCTGCTTGAGCCGGTCGCCCCATCACAGCCTTGCGCAACCCCGTTCAATTGCCCCCGAGAAGGCGGGACGTGTCCTTGTGCTTCTGGAACAGCACCTTGAACTTTGCATCCTTTTGCTCGGAAGTGAGCGATTCATCGTTCATCAGCGTGTATTGCTCATTGAATGCTTCCAGATCAGCAATTCGGCTCAGCAGTTTGTTGTTGGCCCGGGCAAACCCCACCAACTCATTGGCCTGCAGCAAACGCGCCTTCTGTTGGGCAGTCTTGCCATAGGCTCTGAAGAAGCCGGCAATCCGCTGCTTGAGTGGTGCATTGAGGCGCTTGTCCATCACCATAGGGTCCAGTCCTATCGGCTCCGAAGTCCAGATTACCTTGACCTTGGCATACTCCGAAGGGTGCTTGCTGCGGAAGTTGTCGAGGTCATCGGTGTTGTTCGTGGCGATATCCACCTTGCCATTGGCAACCGCCAGGAAGTTGTCTTCATGGCTACCCGTCTGAAGGCGGCTGAAATGGGTCTTCATTTCCAGCTTGTTCTTGGTGATCACGTTGTAAATTGGAATGAGAAAACCCGAGGTCGAACTGGGCTTGCCCATTGCCAGGCTATATTTGCCGGGGCTGGCGATGACCTCATCCACGGACTTGATCGGGCTGCTCTTGGCCGCCAGCAAAAGCGATGAATAGCCTTTGCTACCATCTGCCTTCACATGGTGGGCGAACACCTCGCCATGCGCATCGGTGATGGCCTGCAAGGCCGATTTCTGACCAAACCATGCAACCTGCACCTTACCATCTGCCATACCCTTGATCAGGGCGCCATAATCCTTGGCCGGCATACCGACTACCGGCACCTTCAGTTCTGCGGCCATGTCATCAAGCACCGGTTGCCATTTCTTGAGCGTTTCCGCCTCGTTGGTCGGTGCAATCAGCCCAACCGTAATGGCCTTGGGGTCTGAAGCGTGTGCTGGCAGGCCAATGGCCACGGTGCAGGCGAGGAGGCAGCTAAAAAGTGCGGAACGACTCATGACAAATCCTTAGGGTGGAACTTCAGGCAAAGGACGTTCATATCATGGATTTGTTACAAAACATGTGGTTGTGAACTATTCACCATTTGGCTTGGCCACTTTAGTCGGTACCGTTGCAGGCTGAAGTTGGTATGCCCGGATTCAACCATCAGCACCTTCTCGTCCTGATCATGCATATCGCGCCCGCAGTGGCGGCGGCTAACTACAACCGCCATACGCCAGTCAGGCTGCTGAGCCTGCCTGACTTAAACCAAACAGTTTCCGCGGGGTGGGGTGGTTTACTAGTCAAATTTTGCTGCGTTGAATATTTGACAAGTGCGGCGGTAGGCCCAAAAATTAGCATAACGATAACGAGACATGCTTCCCTGCCATGAACCAAGCTGCTGCACCCAACGCTGTTGTCTTCCACAAGAAACCCGTTCCGCATGCCGAGGCCAAGAACTGGTCGGTGGAGGCTGTGGCGGAGTTGTTTGCATTGCCTTTCAATGACTTGCTGTTCATGGCCCAGACGGTGCATCGCGAGCATTTCGATGCCAGCAAGGTGCAGCTGTCCACCTTGCTGTCGATCAAGACGGGGGGCTGCCCGGAGGATTGTGGCTACTGTCCGCAGTCGGTGCGCTATGACACCGGTGTCACCAGCCAGGATCTGATGCCGCTGGATGAGGTGCTGCAGGCGGCGCAGGCAGCCAAGGCTGCTGGTGCCTCGCGCTTCTGCATGGGGGCAGCCTGGCGTGGCCCCAAGCAGCGTGATCTGGACGAGGTGAAGCAGATGATAGCCGGGGTCAAGGCCCTGGGGCTGCAGACCTGTGCCACCCTGGGCATGCTCAAGCAAGGCATGGCGGGGGAGCTGAAGGACGCTGGCCTGGATTACTACAACCACAATCTGGATACCGCGCCGGAGAAGTACGGCGACATCATCGGTACCCGTGGCTACGACGATAGGCTTGATACCCTGCGGCAGGTACGGGAATCGGGCATGAGTGTCTGCTGTGGCGGCATTGTGGGCATGGGCGAAACGCGCGAAGAGCGCGCCGGCCTACTGGCACAGTTGGCCAATCTGGATCCGCAACCTGAGTCGGTTCCCATCAACAACCTGGTCAAGGTGGAGGGTACGCCCCTGGCGGAGCAGGAAGGCATAGACTGGAGCGAGTTCGTGCGCACTATTGCCGTTGCCCGCATCACCTTGCCGCGCAGCTTTGTGCGCCTGTCTGCCGGCCGCCAGCAGATGCCAGAGTCGGTGCAGGCCTTGTGCTTTCTGGCCGGTGCGAATTCCATTTTCTATGGGGATAAGCTGCTAACCACCGGCAATCCGGAGGCGGATCGGGATCGCCAGTTATTTGAAAAGCTGGATCTGCAGCCCCTCTGATACGGTCTGTTTTGCTGCAGGGCTGTGCCAAACAAGTAGCTGCTAATATGTAGACTACGAAAAACGCCAACCACTTTGTGCTTGGCGTTTTTTTGTTTTCGGATTTGCGCATGCCGGCTTGCATGACGACGAAGCCCGTTGCAGCAAGGTTGTAAAACTACTTGTCATACCAGTCTTGTCTTGGGCGTTGACCTCGCGCCAGTCCTGGGGCACAAATAAACGAGTGCAGCAAAAAGTTGCGTAGTTTCAGTAC
Organism: Chitinimonas prasina; assembly: GCF_030160395.1. Classification (GTDB taxonomy): domain Bacteria; phylum Pseudomonadota; class Gammaproteobacteria; order Burkholderiales; family Chitinimonadaceae; genus Chitinimonas; species Chitinimonas prasina. The sequence goes on along the minus strand of NZ_BSOG01000002.1, from coordinate 959,481 downwards.
TTTGCTTACCCGTAGTTACGCTGCACCGCACAATAAACCAGCCAGCCGGGATACCCGGCGGCGAATAAACCGGAGTGATGACCCATGCAATACCTTAGCGACTCGGGCCGCTGGGCCCGGCTGCGCCTGTTTGGCGCGGCGCTCGCCGGCAGCTTGCTGATCACCGCCTGTGGCGGTGGAGGCGGTGGCAGTGACGGCGGCGGCACAACTACCCCACCCACGGCTGAAATCAAGGCAGGCCATCTGCGCGTCAATCTCTGGCGTAAGGATGGTGTTTACAAGGACTGGGGTGTGTATTCCTGGTCCGGCCCCAAGACGCCTTCTACCGGCTGGCCCGGCAACCGTTACCTGTTTGACAAGACTAATGCCTACGGCGCTTACACCGATATCGAGGTGGATGTGGCCAAGGGCAAGATGGACTTCCTGATCACCGTCCCGACGGCCGATGGCAAGGATGCCACCAAGCTGTGCGGCAGCGATCAATTGGCGACCTTTGCGGCAGATATCGCCAGCAAGGGCCAGCAGGTGTGGGTGAAGGATGGCGATTGCACGGTCTATAGCAGCGAGCCGGCCAAGAGCAGCGCCAATCTCTCGTCGGCCAAGGCTGTGTGGTTGACTGCCGATACCCTGGTCTGGCCTGGCGCCAGCCTGAGCGCCAGCTACAAGCTGCATCATGCTGCCAATGGCGGCATGGTGCTGGGGGCCAGTGGCATCAGCGGTGCCGATGGTGTGATAGACCTGGCGGCGACCACCTTGGCTGATGCCCTCAAGGCCCGCTACCCACACTTGGCCGGTGCGCCTGCGTTCAAGCTTGCGGCAGGCGCCAATGCCAAGAGCCTGGTCAAAGGCCAACTGGTGGTGTCGCAGACGGTGAACGGTGTCGTAGTCGATGGCAGCCAGGTACAGACGGGGCCGGTGCTGGACGATCTGTACGCCAGTGCCGCAGCCAATGCGGCGCTGGGCGCAGTGATCGAAGGCGGCAAGCCGGTGTTCCGGCTGTGGTCGCCGACAGCGAGGTCGGTGGATGTGCAGCTGTTTGATGGCCCGACCAGCGCCAGCGCCGGCTCGCTGACCATGCAGCTGGATGCCAATACGGGTATCTGGAGTGCCAATGGCGAAGCGGCTTGGATCAACGCCCGGTATTACGCTTACCGGGTGGAGGTATATGCCCGCAGTACCGGCAAGGTCGAGATCAATACGGTAACCGATCCCTACTCGCTGGGCCTGTCAGCCAATAGCACCCGTAGCCTGATCACCGACCTGACGGCAGCAGCCACCAAGCCGGCAGGCTGGGATGGCCACGCCATACCGGCACTGGCTGCGCCCGAGGATATTGCGCTGTACGAGCTGCATGTGCGTGATTTCTCGGCCAATGATGCGACTGTGCCTGCCAACCATCAGGGCAAGTTCCTGGCATTCAGCCATGGCACCAGCAATGGGATGAAGCACCTGAAGGCCTTGCAGCAGGCGGGCCTGACCCATGTGCACTGGCTGCCGGTGAACGATATCTCCAGCGCCCCTGAGCTGGCTGCAGACCAGAAGGTGCCAGCGATAGACACCGCGGCGGCGGGTGACGGCGAGAGCCAGCAAGCTGCCGTGGCAGCCGTGCGCGACAGCGATGCATTCAACTGGGGCTATGACCCGTTGCACTACACCGCACCGGAGGGGAGCTATGCTACCGACCCCAATGGCCTGGCCCGCACGGTGGAAATGCGCACTGCGGTGAAGGCGCTGCACGATAGCGGGCTGCGGGTGGTGATGGATGTGGTCTACAACCACACTCCGGCATCGGGCCAGGACGGCAAATCAGTGCTGGATCGCATCGTCCCCGGTTATTACCATCGTCTAGACGGCAATGGTGCGGTCACCAACTCCACCTGTTGCTCCAATACGGCGACCGAGCACGCCATGATGGCCAAGCTGATGATCGACTCGGTCAAGGTCTGGGCCAGCCAGTACCAGATCGATGCCTTCCGCTTCGACCTGATGGGCCACCAGCCGCTGGACGTGATGCAGCGGCTGCAGACCGAGGTAAATGCGGCCGCCGGCCGAGAGATTTACCTGTACGGCGAGGGCTGGAACTTTGGCGAGGTGGAAAACAATGCCCGCTTCAAGCAGGCCAGCCAGCTCAATCTGGCCGGCACGGGCATAGGCTCGTTCAGCGATCGCCTGCGCGATGCCGCCCGGGGTGGTAGCCCGTTCGATGGTGGCGAGTGGCTGGTACGCAACCAGGGGTTTATCAATGGCCAGTGCGTGGACAAGAACGACGCTAGTGCTTGTACTGCGGATGAGCGCAATAGCGCCCTCAAGGCGCAGGACCTGATACGCCTCGGTCTGGCGGGCAACCTGAAGGACTACACGCTGGTCGATTACACCGGTGCCAGCAAGAAAGGCAGCCAGATCGACTATAACGGCCAACCGGCCGGCTATACGGCGGACCCACAGGAACTGATCAGCTATGTCAGCAAACACGACAACCAGACGCTGTTCGATATCAGCCAGTACCGCTTGCCTCGCGCCAGTAGTGCCGCGGATCGAGCCAGGGCGCAGGTGGTGGGCCTGTCGTTGGTTGCGCTGGGACAGGGGGTGCCATTCTTCCACGCGGGCGATGATCTGCTGCGCTCCAAGTCGCTGGATCGTGATTCCTACAACTCGGGTGACTGGTTCAACCGCATCGATTGGAGCGGCACCAGCAACAACTGGGCGGTGGGCTTGCCTATACAGGACAAGAACGGCGACAACTGGAGCATCATGAAGCCCTTGCTGGCCGACGCTGGCCTCAAGGTCGGCAGCAGCCATATTGCTGCCAGCCGTAGTGCTTTCCAGGATCTACTGCGCATCCGCAAGAGCACTCCGCTGTTCCGTCTGCGTACCGCTGCCGATGTGCAGGCGCGGGTCAGCTTTCCGGATGCGGGCGCGGCGCAACTGCCGGGCTTGATCGTGATGAAGGTGGATGGTGCCGGCTACACCGGGGGGGTCTACAAGACGGTGTTCGTGCTGTTCAATGCAGACAAGGTGGCACATACCACCACGGTGGCAGGCAGCAGCGGCAAGACACTGCAACTGCACCCCGTGCTGCAGGCCGGGGCGGATGCTGTGGTGAGGGGGGCTGTCTTCAGCAGCGCCGCCGGCAGCTTTAGCGTGCCGGCCAGGACTACCGCCGTGTTCGTGGAAATGTAAACTGTCAGGCCGCCCGAGAGGGCGGCCTTTTTTCAACCCCAAGCCGGCTGCAGCATGGCCAAGGAGTTGCCGCAACAGAGCAGAACGACGGTACGGCCTCAACCCAACAAGCACATAAAAAATCAAATCGGAGTGACGACATGAAACTGCAACACCTTCTGCGTGCCAGCTTGCTGGCAAGCGCAGTGGCCGCCGCCTTGCCCGCGCTGGCCGCAACAGAACAGGCCAAGTCCAGCACCGCCGTGCTGTTCCAGGGCTTTCACTGGAACTCGGCCAATGGTCAGCTGTACGGCGATCTGCAAGCCAAGGCCAGCGATCTGAAAAACCTGGGCATCACCCATGTCTGGTTCCCGCCGCCATCCGATGCTGGCTCGCGCGAGGGCTACCTGCCGCGGCAGCTCAACAAGCTCGATTCCAACTACGGCAACGAAGCTGCGCTCGCCGCTGCCATCTCGGCACTGAACGGGCAGGGCATACACAGCGTGGCCGATGTCGTGATCAACCACCGTATCGGCACCACCAACTGGGGTGACTTCACCAACCCCACCTGGGGCTGCAATGCCGTGGTCAATAGCGACGAGTGGGCTGGCAAATGCGGCAACGCCGATTCGGGCGATGGCTATGCCGCCGCGCGCGATCTGGACCATAGCCAGACCGTGGTGCAGAACGACATCAAGACCTGGCTATCGTCACGCCTCAAGGGCGTGGGCTTCAAGGGCATACGTTACGATTATTCAAAAGGCTATGCGCCGGGCTATGCGGCGCTCTACCACGATGCCATGAACCCCAGCTTTTGCGTGGGCGAGGTCTGGACCGACCTGAATTTCAACAACGTGGATGGGCATCGCCAACTGCTGGTCAATTATGTGGACGGCACGGCCGGCAAGTGCGGCGTGTTCGACTTCACCACCAAGGGTTTGCTCAACCAGGCACTCAGCTACAACGAGTATGGCCGCCTGCGCGATGGCAGTGGCAAGCCCGCTGGTGGCATAGGCTGGTGGGGGCAGAAGATGGTGACCTTCGTCGACAACCACGACACCGGCCCCAGCGAGAGCTGCGGCGTGGGCCAGAACCATTGGCCAGTACCTTGCGACAAGGTCATGCAAGGTTACGCCTATGTGCTGACCCACCCGGGCATCCCCAGCGTGTACTACGCCCACGCCTATAACTGGGGATTGAAGGGGGCCATCAAGGCCATACTCGATGTCCGCAAGGAGCAAGGCCTGAGCTCGACCTCTGCGGTGGCCATACAGCGCGCCGAGCAGGGTCTCTATGCGGCTATTGTCGACGGCAAGGTGGCGATGAAGATAGGCCCCACCGACTGGAACCCCGGCGCAGGCTGGACCTTGCGTACCTCAGGCAACCAGTACGCCGTCTGGAGCAAGAGCACAGGCGGTGGCGGTTGCACATCCGTGCCGGTGGCATTCAGCATCGCCAATGCCAGCACCGTTAGCGGCCAGCGTGTCTATGTGGTCGGCAACCAGACCCCCTTGGGCAACTGGACGCCTGCCAACGGCTATGCCCTGACGGCACAAGGCAGCGGTAGCAACGCGACCTGGAGCGGCACCGCCAACCTGCCGCCAGCAACGGCCACGCAGTACAAGTACGTGAAGTGGAATGGCAGCAGTGCCACCTGGGAGAGCAACCAGGCCACGGCCAGCGGTAATCGCGAGTTCACCACACCTGCCTGCGGTGGTTCGGTAACGCGGAGCGATGGGAGCTTCCGGTTCTAAGCTGGGTAGTGCAAATCAAAACAGGCCGCGTGAGCGGCCTGTTTTGTTGCTGCCCATGGCTGAAACTACTGTGGTTCTTTCAAGCGCGTCCGTACCACTTCATCCGGGTCTTGGGCCAAGCGTTGCCTGGCCGTATCCACCAGATCGGTCTGTACTGCCATGGCGCGGCGTACCCGGCTTTCCTGATCGCTGGCCAGGGCCAGTTGCAAGGCTTCTGGCAAGGCGGTCTTGCAGGCGTAGCGGCCATAGGCCAGGGCGGCGCGTACGTCGGCGTTTTCGTCGCCAGCCAAGCCGGGCCACAGCGCAGTCGGGCAGTGTGCATTGAAGGCCGCTTCGGCGCGCACGGCGGCCACCGGGTCTGACGCCAAGCGGGCGAAGAGCATATCGGCCCCCTGGGTCAGGCGTGCGGCAGTCCGTGCCCGGATACGTGGCTCGGCGTGGTGGCCGGCTTGTTCAAGCAGGGCAGGTGTCCAGCAAGGGGCAGGCAACAGACTGGCAATCTGCCAGGCCCAATCGGGATCGGCCAGTTTGGTCTGGGTCTCTTCTGCTGTCAGACTGCCTTCCACGATACGCCGTTGCCAGGCTCGCGCTTCTCCGTGCTGCTGCACACGTGCTTCATGGGCAGGCGGGGCGGGGTAGGTTGAGCGCCCATTGGCGTAGGCGCGCCGCAGCACATTCATGCTGGCCCCGCCACGTTTTTCCGGGTTCAGGCCGGCCCAGTACATTGCATGGTCAGACAGCTGATTGTCAAAACCATAGCTGTTGTAGTGGTAGTCCAGCACGGTCTTGTGGGCGCCAGCCGACTTGTCCTGGATGATGAAGCCACGGGCCGATAGCGTACCTACCACTTCAAAGGCCCAATCGTTGTAATACTGGTAGACGGTGTCGCCAACGATGGCATCGCCCCAGACAAACAGGCCATAGACCGAAAAGACCTGCTGGCAGCGTAGATCGCCCAAGACCAGGACCGTGCATTCACCCTCATCGCTGTACACGTCGCAGATCAAATCCCCGGTAACGATCAGATTGAGGTCAACGATGGTCTCGCCATCGGGCAGATACAGATCGCCTTCGTGGATGCGCCAGCCGGAATCCATCGCCAGATAGGTGCGCGCCATTTCTGTCCACTGCCTGTCACCATCCGGCATGGCGAGGCCACGTTCGATCAGCGCCTGGCGCTCCTCTGCCTCGGCATAGCGAAAGCGAAAAAAGCTATCGGATAGCTGGCGGCGGGGTAGGACGATATCTTGATCGTTCTGCTGCAGTTGTCGTTGTGCCAGGATATGGGCGGCCAGTGCTGAGAAGTCTGCTGGCAGTGCCAGCAGATGGGCGGTGTTCCCACCGCCGTCCACCAGCCTGTGGATGGACGCAACCAGTGCTTGCGCATTTCCGCTCACTTCATCCAGCATTTGCGCCATCAACATAAAGGCAGAGCCGTGGTTGCCTGTGCACGTGCTGGATGGCATGAGTTCCACAGCCTTCTGTGCCAGCTCCAACGCCTCAAACTCATCGTCATCCCGCGCCTGTGCGCGCGCCTGCGTCATATAGCTCCAGCGCAAGGCATCACGGAAAGGCTCACCCGCCTCTGACATGTCCTCGGTCAGGTCTACCCCTTCCAATACCTGTTCCAGCTTGATGGCAATCTGGATGGCAGCCGGCTGGGTTTCTTCTTCATCATCGCCATCGTCATCGATAAAAAGGGTGGGAAAAATTTTGGCATCGATACCGGCATCGTGCGGCTGCAAGACCATACCGATCTGGTGCAGCCATAGGGCATCGTCGAGGTTGCCGCATAAGTGTTTATCGAGCAGCGATGCGAGGTTATCGGCGTTATCGGTGAAGCTGGGTTGGCTGGTGAAGGTGGCGGGATCTGGATAGGGGAGAGGCATGGTGCTGTCGGTGATGGCGTGGCCAGCGCTAGGGGGGGGCGCAGTGGTGTTTAGGGATATTGCGTGAGCATATCGTTGCCGCTGTGTGTGAGTAAGGGGAGTTTTCACGGCGGGCAGATGTTAAGGGGCGTGCTGCTGAGCGTGATAAGCCCCCATCAAACCCAGGGAGGTTCAGCGGCGGTTGCACAACCGTACCGGTGGCATTCAGCATCGCCAATGCCATCACCGTTAGCGGCCAGCGTGTCTATGTGGTCGGCAACCGGGCTCCGGCTAGTGGCAATCGCGAGTTCACCACACCGGCCTGCGGTGGTTCGGTAGCGCGGAGTGATGGGAGCTCCCGGTTCTAAGCTGGGTAGTGCAGATCGCAAATAGGCCGCGTGAGCGGGCGGTTTTGTTGCTACCTAGTGCTGGGTAGGTCAGTTGCGGGTGGTTGAGATTTTTCTATAAAAAACATCAACTTAAAAATTGACCGAGAGGGTTTTATGCTGTATAGTGCGCCCCTTTTTTACCCGAATGGAATATTATATTCCATGCTTGTGGGGCGTTTATCTGAGGGCGAAGCTGGGGGGTGAGTGCTTTATACGGGCTTTTGCAACACCATAAATTTGTTGCTAAGGGGCGCCAACAAAACCCAGCATAGCGGTGCAGCCGAGAAGCAGGCAGTGCCCGGCGTACGGCAAATGAACTTTGCATCACCAGCAGGATTTTTTTGGCGGCGCTTAGCATGGTTTGGAACGCAGGCACTTGGGCTTTGAATTTGATATTGCGGCCTGCCACCGAATGTATTAGCAAGCATGATGCCTGAGGTTCGGATCCGGTAATTCCGACGACAACGAAAACCTTGGAAGTTATAGTGAGACAGTCGATGCTCATTCTATTGAAAAGGTTAAGTATGCCGATTTGTATCTGCAGTAGCTTACATAAGTCTAAGTGCAAGCAGGATATTAAAGTACAGAGGTTTTATGAAGTAATCTAGGTTGTGAATATTAAATCAAGCATTATCAACCCAGTTGGGTGGATAAGTTTTTCTGTCGAGAAGGGAAAGGTTGAAAATGGGTAAAGGTGTAAATTTTGCGGGGGCTGGTGTTAGTGGGAAGCTTGGCGCTGACGGCAAGGTTACGGTCACGATTGAGGCAGGGAAAATTAACAGCGGATGGACGCTCAATCCTGATGGCTCAATGGAAGCATCGACGACCTTAGGGAAAAAGATAAAGGTCAGCGGCGGCGGCTCGTATACTCAAGATGAAAATGGGAATTATATATACACGGGTGATGGTATTGATGTAAATTGGGGGCCTGCAACACTTAATTTTAAAGGTGGTCCCATGGTGGATCATCCAACTGACCCACGTTTACCCAAACTTCCAAGTATGCAGGTTACGCCGAAATTCGGTTGGGGTGGTCATGATTGGGAGGGTGATCCGAGAACATTTACGCCTGATCAATTGTTTGATTCCGAAGCTAACGGATTGTTTGAATCTGGTTTGATTGGTTGGTTATATAGCCTACTTCGGCGTCGGCAACCTGGTATTGGCGTGGAAGTGGGAGAAGAGACCGCAGCTGCTGCCAATTGGCAAGCTAGGCGCGATCCGCTAGCGCTAGACTTGGATGGCGATGGTGTGGAAACAACACCGGCTGATGGTAAAGTTTTATTCGACCACGACGGCGATGGTTCCAAAACGGGTACGGGTTGGCTGAGTGGCGATGACGGCTGGTTGGTACGTGACCTCAATGGCAATGGGTTGATAGAAAAGGGCGCCGAGTTGTTTGGCGTCGATACCGTGCTGCGCGATGGTAAAAAGGCCGAGGATGGTTTTGCTGCTATACGCGATCTGGATAGCAATGCGGACGGCCAACTTAATGCGGCGGATGCAGCTTGGGGCCAACTCAAGGTTTGGCGCGATTTGAACCAGGACGGTGTATCGCAGGCCGGTGAATTGTTTACACTGCAGCAAGCCAACGTCAGCAGCGTGAATACCAAGGGTGACTTTTATAACCATTTGTTGCCCAATGGGAATGCAATATTGTATTCCAGTGACTATACCAAGATCGATGGAAGTAAAGGCATTGCCAGCGCCCTTAATCTTGGTGTGAATAATTTCTTTACTACTTACCCCGATACCTTGCCGGTTTCGGATGCTGCAGCCAAGTTGCCCAATATGTCGGGTTCAGGTGGCTTGCGTAGCCTGCGTGAGGCAATGAGCCAATCGCCGGAACTCCTTGCGATTGTGGAGAAGTTTGCGACAGCGACCTCGCGTGCCGAGGAAATGGCCTTGATGGCTGAACTACTGGAAGCTTGGGGTAAAACCTCGCCATTTGGGGGCGGGGCAGATGCCGTTCACTATCCTGGTAAGGATACGCCTAATGACGGATTCACTGATAAAAGTGAGGCGATAACCGCATTTGAAGAAGTGTGCAAGGATAAATCGACCGATACGTCCGGCATAAAATACGGTATTTATTCACCAGAAATGCGAGCGCGATATGGTGCGCTGCCTGGAAAAATTCGCACGCTGGAATATTTTACCGGGCAAGCGGCGTATGAGAATACTTTCCTGAGGATATTTGGCTTTACTATGCCTAGCAGAACGGGCAATTCGTCCGCTGTTGCGAAAGGCGCGTTCAGAGCCAAAGAGGGTAATACTGCCCCTGTTCAATACTGGATAGGCTATACGGTTGTGCTGGCGGAGCCGCAAATGGCTTTGTTCGAGAAGGCATACGACACCTTGGTGGGTTCGGTCTACGAATCACTGGTTATGCAGGCACGTCTGGAGAAGTGGTATGACTTTATCGATCTTACTGTCGATTTACAGGGTGTAAATATAGATTTCAGCCGCCTGGATCAGCATGTTCGAAGCGCCGCACAATCGGGGGCAAAGGATGTGTTGGTGGATCTACTCACCTTTGTGAGTGGCAGCGGTTTTTCTGCGCTCCCGGAATTGGGCTGGAACTATGGCATTCTGCTGAATGAGCTGGTGGACAAGATAGGCATGGCCAATCTTGCAGATATCAAGCTGCAATTGTCCGCCTTTGACGTGGATTTCAGCCATGCGGATGATACGCAATCCAGAGTCCTCAAGGGCACCAACAATCTTGAGCAAGGCGACCTGCTGGTCGGTGGTGAAGCGAGCGATAATATTGAAGGCTTTGGCGGCAATAATCTCCTGATCGGTGGTGGTGGCGGGGACACCATGGCTACCGCAGATGGTATTGATGTGTTGCTAGGTGGTGCCGGCAACGACTCGATGTTGTCGGGTAAGGGCAATGATACCCTCATTGGTGGTAGCGGTAATGACAGCATGGACGGCCATGTGGGCGACGACGTCTATGTTTTCAATCTGGGTGATGGTCAAGACCGCATCAAAGAAAACGCCTTTAACTCCACGGATCTGACGGTTCAAGGCTTTGATACGCTGCAGTTTGGCGCGGGGATAGATGTCAGCACGCTGAAGTTAGTCCGTAGCGGCTACGATTTGATCGTGCGCTATAGCGAGACAGATGCAGTGACGGTGGCGGGCTGGTTCGGCGCCGTCAGCTATGGCATTGAACAGATCCAGTTCGCGGATGGCAGTGTGATTGCGGTAGAGACCTTGCTGGATAGCCTCGGTATCCACGGCACCGCAGGCAGCGAGACCTTCGATGCTTACTATACCGATGGTAAGGATTACTACCTGATGGGTGCCGACGGTGACCGTGCCAATGGCGCTGGCGGCGATGATTTGCTGTTTGGCGAGGCCGGCAACGATAGCCTTAACGGCGGTGCGGGTAATGATTTGCTGAATGGCGGTATCGGCAACGACTGGCTGGACGGCCATGTGGGTGACGACGTCTATGTTTTCAATCTGGGCGATGGCCAAGACCGCATCACAGAAAACACCTTCAATTCAAATGATCCTGCGGTTCAAGGACTTGATACGCTGCAGTTTGGCGCGGGGATAGATGTCAGCACGCTGAAGTTCGGCCGTAGCGGTTACGATCTTATTGTCCGCTATAGCGAGTCCGATGCGGTCACGTTAGTGGGCTGGTTCGGCGCCGTCAGCTATGGCATTGAGCAGATCCGGTTTGTTGATGGCAGTGTGGTTGCGGTAGAGACCCTGCTGGATAGCCATGGTATCCACGGCACCGCCAGCAGCGAGGGCTTCGATGCCTACTATACCGATGGTAAGGACTACTACTTGATGGGCGCCGGCGATGACCGTGCCAATGGCGCCGGTGGTGATGATTTGCTGTTTGGCGAGGCAGGCAATGATGGCCTGAACGGCGGTGCGGGTAATGATTTGCTGAATGGTGGTATCGGTAACGACTGGCTGGATGGGAACCTGGGTAATGACACCTATGTATTCAATCTGGGCGACGGTCAAGACCGTATTGCCGAGGCTTCGGGTGCGGTGGAAGTAACGGGTATCGATACACTGGCGTTTGGTGCAGGGATTACGGCTGATAGCCTAGTTGTAGCTCGTGCGGGCCAAGATCTGGTAATCAAATACAGTGATACTGATGTCGTAACGATAGTTGCCTACTTTAGCGATGCTGCTTACAAGATTGAGCATATTCAGTTTGCTGATGGCAGCGCGATGACGACGGATGCCTTGCTGTTCCGTAATGGTATGCGCGGGACGGCAGGTAACGATGCCATGGTGGGTAGCCAGGCAGCCGATCTGTTGTATGGCGATACGGGTAACGACACCCTGACCGGCGATGCTGGTAACGATGTGTTGCATGGTGATGCGGGCAGCGACAGCCTGCATGGTGGCCTGGGGGCAGATTTGCTCCACGGTGGTATCGGTAACGATACGCTGGATGGCTTTGAGGGCGACGATACCTATCTGTTCAACCTGGGTAACGGGGTGGACCGTATTGCCGAATCCAATAGTGCGGTTGCCCAGTCTGGCCTGGACACGATGCGGTTTGGCGCGGGTATCACGGCAGACGACTTGCGTTTTACCCGTGTGGGTCAGGATTTGATCGTGAAGTACAGCGAGGTGGATGAAATCACCGTAGCGGGGTATTTCTATAGCGCTGGGCATCGCGTCGAGCAGATTCAGTTTGCCGATGGCGGTACCGTTGCGATGGATGCTTTGCTCTTGCGAAATGGTGTGCGTGGGTCGGCAGGTAATGATGCGATGACGGGCACCACGTCCGATGACCAATTTTTCGGCGATGCAGGTAACGATGCGCTCACTGGCGATGCGGGGAATGACCTGTTGCACGGTGAGGCAGGTAATGACAATCTGAACGGTGGTCTAGGCAATGATCTGCTCAAGGGTGGTTTGGGTGCTGATACGTTGACTGGTGAGGTCGGTAACGACTCGATGTACGGCGAAGCTGATCATGACAGCCTGAGTGGTGGGCTGGGTGCTGATATGCTCAACGGTGGTATTGGAAACGACACGCTGGATGGGAATCTGGGTGATGACACCTATGCATTCAACCTAGGTGACGGCCAAGACCGTATTGCTGAAACCTGGGGGGCTGTGGACGTAACAGGCAGCGATACGCTGGTATTTGGCGCAGGTATTACGGCGGATAGCCTAGTGCTGGCGCGTATGGGCCAGGATCTGATGATCAAGTACAGCGCAACTGATTCGGTCACGATAGCTGCTCACTTCAATCATGCTGCTTATAAGGTCGAACAGATCCAGTTTGCTGATGGCAGCACGATGACAACCGATGCCTTGCTGTTACGCAATGGTATACGCGGGACGTCGGGTAATGATGCCATGGTGGGCAGCCAGGCTGCCGACCTGATATTCGGTGATGCAGGCAACGACACATTGAATGCTGACTCGGGTAACGATTTGCTGCACGGTGAAGCCGGCAACGACAGCCTGAATGGGGTGTTGGGCGCGGATATGCTCAACGGCGGTATCGGTAACGATACGCTGGACGGTGGTGAGGGCAACGACGTGTACCTGTTCAATCTGGGCGATGGCGTGGATCGCATCGCTGAGACCTATGGTTGGGGTGCGGTTGCGCAGTCTGGTCTCGATACCATGCAGTTTGGTGTTGGCGTGAAGGCAGAGGACTTGCGCTTTGTCCGGGTGGGTCAGGACCTGATCGTGAAGTACAGCACGACAGATGAAGTTACCGTAGTGGCGTTCTTCAATAGCGATGGATATCGTGTCGAGCAGGTGCAGTTTGCCGACGGCAGTATAGTGGCGATGGATACATTGCTGCTGCGCAATGGCGTTCGTGGGTCCGCTGGTAACGATGTACTGACGGGTAGCGCGATTGATGAGCTGTTCTACGGCGATGCGGGCAACGATACCCTGACTGGTGATGCCGGTAACGATGTGCTGCACGGCGAAGCAGGTAATGACAGCCTTAATGGTGGCCTAGGAGCTGATATGCTCAGCGGTGGTATCGGAAACGATACGCTGGATGGCCGTGAGGGCAATGACGTGTACCTGTTCAATCTGGGCGACGGCGTGGACCGTGTCGCAGAGACTTATGGTTTCAATGCGGCCGCCCAATCTGGCCTGGATACCCTGCAGTTTGGCACAGGCGTCAAGGCTGATGACTTGCGCTTTGGCCGCGTGGGTCAGGACCTGATCGTGAAGTACAGCGCGACGGATGAGGTTACCGTGGTGGCGTTCTTCAATAGCGATGGATATCGTGTCGAGCAGGTTCAGTTTGCGGATGGCAGTATGGTGGCGATGGATGCATTGCTGCTGCGCAATGGCATTCGTGGGTCGGCAGGCAACGATGCAATGACGGGCACTGAGATCGATGATCAGCTTTATGCTGATGCAGGCAACGACACGCTGACCGGTGGCGCAGGTAATGATCTGCTGCACGGTGAAGCAGGTAATGACAGCCTGAATGGTGGGCTGGGCGCGGATATGCTCAACGGTGGTATCGGTAGCGATACGCTGGATGGTGGTGAGGGCAATGACGTGTACCTGTTCAATCTGGGCGATGGCGTGGACCGCGTCGCAGAGACTTATGGTTTCAATGCGGCGGCAAAGTCGGGCCTGGATACCCTGCAGTTCGGCGCTGGCATCAAGGCTGCAGATTTGCGCTTTACCCGCGTGGGTCAGGACTTGGTGGTGAAGTACAGCGCGACGGATGAAATCACCGTGGCGGCGCACTTCAATAGCGAGGGATACCGCGTTGAGCAGATCAAGTTTGCGGACGGCACCGTGCTGAATACCCAGGAGGTGCTCTTGCTGCAGGGCCTAGTCAAGACCAGCCCGGTGGTGCGTATGCCGCAGATGGAGCAAGCCGCGATTTCGGCCAACCGCCAGCTCAATGCCTTGGTGGATGCCATGGCCAGCTTTGCGCCGACCGAGATGGGTAGCTTGAATCTGAGTACCCAGCTGGAAGAGCAATACCGGCCGATGGCAGTCAATACGCTGTAATAGGCGACTTGCGTGTTGTAGGCATCAAACCGGGCTGTGTTTACAGCCCGGTTTTTTTACGCCTGCTGGCGGGGGAGGTATTGACCTTATGACCTTCCTCCACTCGGTTACCGGGTTGCCCTTGCCGTAGGCGACAACACCGCCACGGCTGCGCAGACCAAGGCCAGTGCGATACCGCAACTGGCCGCCAGCAGGCCCAGCGATGCGCCGGCTGATAGCAGCACCGAGCTGACGCCGTAGGCCAGTGGGGTCAGGCCCAGCGATGCCATGCTGTTGAGGCTCATGACGCGGCCTATGCGTTCGGGCGGGGTGTGCTGCTGCAGCAGCGATAGCATGGGCACGTTGTTGCAGGCGATGCAAAAGCCGATGGCGAACTGGGTGGCGGTGGCGGCGGTGGCGCCCAGCTGCGGCAGTGCGGCCAGCAGCAGGCCTTCCAGGGCGATGATCCAGCAGATGAATTGCAGCCGCTTGTAACGCGGTGGGTAGAGTGCCAGCAGCACACCACCGCCCAGCATGCCGGCGGCGAAGGCGCTTTGCAGCTGTGCCAGCAGGCCTGCGCTGGCCCCCGGTAAGCTGGCTGCCAGCAGTGGCGGGGCAAAGCCCATGGGCCCCATGAACAGCAGATTGGCAATGGCGTAGATGATCAGCAGTAGCCGCAGCACCGGCGTGTCGCGTACGCAGGCCAGGCCTTCCTGCAGCTCTGCCCAGAGGGCACGCGATTGTCGGGCCGATCTCGAGGGCTCGGCAATGCAGGCTGCGGCGACGGCACCTGCCAGCATCAGGCCGGCAGTCAGGCCAAAGGCGCCGGCAAAGGGCAGGGCAGCCAGCAGGATGCCGCCGATGACGGGGCCTGCCACCATGCCCAGCTGGTTGGTGGCCAGCATCCAGGCGTTGGCCTGGCCCAACTGGGCTGGCGGGATGATGGCGGGCAGTATGGCGTCGCGTGCTGGCCAATACAGGGCATCGAGCATGCCAAAACCTGCTGCCAGCGCGATCAGCAAGGGCAGGGTCAGCACCTGCTGGTAGGCCGCGAGGCCCATGGCCAGCAACAGCAGGCTGCGGGCCATGAAGCTGGCCGCCATGATGCGGCTACGCGGCAGGCGATCAGCCAGTACGCCACCCAGCGCCATCAGGGCGATGCGGGGCACGGTGCCGGCCAGCATGACATAGCCCAGTTCGGCCTTCAGCTGCAGCACATTGACGGCATACCAGGTCTCGGCCAGCAGGGCGATGGCGAGGCCGAAGCTGGAGGCGACACTGCCCAGCCAGAGCAGCAGGAAAGCGGGTTGACGGTAGAGGGGGAGATCGGCCATAGGCCGCTATGTTATGCGTGCCCAGTCTGGAAAAGACGATTTGATACCGGTATGCACAGGGGGTAAGTGTTCCCCAAGGGCAGGCTGGCGCCACCGGTTGGGGGAGGCGCCAGGGGCTATGGCATGGCGCTCGCCATCAGGGGAAGGCGGGTATCACCGGGTCCAGGCCGCGGTCTTCTGCTTCCGGGTGCATGCGCTGCAGCATGGATTCAATTTCGGCGACACGGCCTATCGGTACGTCCACCATCAGCAGGATCTTGCCATTGGCGATATCAACCTCGAACGGCTTGATATGGCTGTTGGGGAGTGAGCTGCCCACCATGCTGGCGACCCAGCAGCCGAACACCGCGCCGAACAGGAAGGTCACCAGGGCTGCCGCGCCATGGGGTATGCCTTCTATGGGGGCGAAGATCATGCCCAGGCCAATCAGCAGGCCGGTCATGCCGCCCCAGCGCAAGCCTGCGCCTGCACCGTGCAGGATATCGGAGCTCTGCAGCAGATTGGCCTCGTGCAGGCCAGTCAGGTTGGTGCCGTCGCGGGCCATGAAATGAATGTGCTTGACCTCGATACGGGCGAGCAGCAGCTCGTCCATGGCGCGCTTGGCGCTATCGTGGTCAGGATGCAGGAAATACAGGCGTTTGCGCATGATCCTATCCTCCGGCTTGGGGTGTGCGGTCAAATAGCCGCAAGGGTTGGACATCACCCTGCCGGGGGCGGTTCGGCTGCGGGCCTGCGCGGGTGGCGCTGACGGGCTGATTTCAGACCAACGGCGCGCGCAGCCCTGGCTGCGCTCAGGCTGTCAGCGCCAGGCTGAAGTGGGCGCTGCCAGCCTGTTCTTTCACCAGGGTAAAGCCGTGGCTTTGGTAGAAGCGCACGGCATCTTGCCAGTGCGCGGGGGTTTCCTGCTGTACGGTCTGGTAGCCCAATGCACGGGCTGCATCGAGCAGGCTCTGCAGCAGGCGGCCGCCCAGGCCATGGTGGCGCCATTCTGGCGCCACCACCATACGCACGATACGGCCACCGCCGCCGGCTTCGGCCACCAGGGCGCCGCAGCCTATGATGCGATCACCGGCCTCGGCCACCAGGAAGATGCTCTGGGCGTAGTGATCGAACAACTGTGCCAGGTCGGGATGGGCTGCAGCCTCGACCTTGCCCCAGTGTTCCATCAGCGCAGCCTCGATCAGCTGCCGCACGGCAGGCGCATCGGTGCGCCTCAGCCGGTGCAGCTTGATCGCATCCAGCATCTGGTGGGCCGCGCCACTCACGGTTTGATGCCCAGCTGGTTCATGATGAAGGCCTGATCGAATGCGACCTCCTTGATGCGGTCAAAGCGACCACTGGCGCCACCGTGGCCGGCGCCCATATTGGTCACCAGCAGCAGGGGGTTCTGGTCGGTCTTCAGCGTGCGCAGCTTGGCCACATATTTGGCGGGCTCCCAATACATCACCTGGCTATCGTTGAGCGAGGTCTTCACCAGGATGGTGGGGTAGGCCTTGGCCTCCAGGTTGTCATAGGGCGAGTAGGCACGCATCCAGTTGTATTCGGCCTTCTTGTTTGGGTTGCCCCATTCCTCGTATTCGCCCACGGTCAGCGGCAGGCTGGCGTCCAGCATGGTGCTCAATACATCCACGAAGGGGACTTCGGACAGCACCACTTTGAACAGGTCTGGGCGCATATTCGTCACTGCGCCCATCAGCAGGCCGCCAGCGCTGCCACCTTCGATGGCCAGTTTGTCGGCACGGGTATAGCCCTGGGCGATCAGGTGCTCGGCGCTGTCGATGAAGTCATTGAAGCTGTTCATCTTGTACTGCATCTTGCCTGCGTCGTGCCATTTCTCGCCCAGATCGCCACCACCACGTATATGCGCTACGGCAAAGATCACGCCGCGATCCAGCATGGAGAGGCGGTTGGACGAGAAGTACACGTCGTTGGGCGAGCCATAGGCGCCATAGGCCTCCAGCCACATGGGGGCACCGCCGGCCACCTTGGCACCTTTGCGGTAGACCAGCGAGATGGGCACCTGCACGCCGTCACGGGCCTTGGCCCAGATGCGCTCGGTGACGTAGTTGGCGGGGTCAAAACTGCCCAGCACCGGCCGGCGCTTCTTTAGCACTTGTTGGCGGCTAGCCATGTCGTAGTCGAACACGGTATCCGGCGTGGTCATTGATTCGTAGCCATAGCGATAGACCTGGCTGTCCCACTCGGCATTGGCCTCGGTACTGATGCTGTAGGCGGGCTCGTCAAAGGCCACATTGTGGCTTTGCTGGCTGGCCAGGTCGGTAATCACCATCTGGTTGAGGCCGTTGACCCGCTCGTGCCGCACCATGAAGCGCTTGAACAGGTCTATGCCTTCGAGCATGACGTCAGGGCGCTCTGCCAGCAGTTCTGTCCAGTTGGCCTTGGCGGGATCACTGACGGGAGCTTTTACCAGTCGGTAGTTGCGGCCGGTATCGTTGATGCGGATATAGAAATCATCGCCGTGGTGATCCACGTTGTACTGCACGTCGGCGCGGCGACGTGCCAATACCTTCCAGCGGCCATTTGGGGCATCGGCCTTGAGATAACGTATCTCGGTACTGGTATGGCTGCCCACCTGTTCGATCAGGTAGCCCTCGCTACGGGTCAGGTAGACATCCAGGCCAAAGCGCTCGTCCTTCTCTTCGTGCACCAGTTGGTCTGTCTTCTCGCCCAGGCGATGGCGCCAGAGTTGGTTGGAGCGCTTGGTCTGCTTGTCTTCGGTGCTGTAGAACAGCGTGCCATTATCTAGTGCCCAGGCGGTGGAGGTAACCCGTTCGCGCTTGAAGGGCAGCAGCTTGCCGGTTTCGAGATTCTTGATCTGCAGCTTGTATTGGCGGAAACCGGTGGCATCGGTGGTAAAGGCCAGTAGCTTGCCGTTGGGGCTGACTTCAAACTCACCCACATCCATAAAGCGCTTGCCGCGAGCCAGTTCGTTTACGTCCAGCAGTATCTGTTCGGCCGAGGCCTCCCAACTGCCGTCGGCTGCAATCGGCTTGCGGCAGAGTATGGGGTACTGGTGGCCGGTTTCGAAGCGCGAATAGTAGTAGAAACCGTCTAGCCGGTAGGGTACCGAGCTGTCGTCTTCCTTGATACGGGCTTTCATCTCTTCGAACAGGGTGTTCTCAAACGCCTTGATCGGCGCGGTCACGGCTTCTGCATAGGCGTTCTCGGCCTGCAGATAAGCAATGGTGGCCGGGTTCTGCTTGTTGCGCAGCCAGAAGTAGTTATCGACACGGGTATCGCCGTGGATACTGAGCTTCTTGGGTTGCACGGGCGCTTTGGGTGGTTCGGCAGCCAGAGAGGCGATGGACAATAGCGTGGCAGTGGCCATGGCAAACAGTTTCATAACGGGATTCGGAAGTCAGAAAGATAGCAAAGCCGCGCAGCATACGCTGCAGGCAACACCTAAGCACCTAGCATGCGACGATTTGCGACTATCGGCGATGACTGAATGGTAAGACAGGCCTCAATTGGCCTGGGTTCCGGTTACTGAGGCAGGCAACCAAACCTGATCTGGTCTAGCCTGTCTGCAACGGCGGACAAGTAATCTACCTGAAAGCGCGTGCCGTGCCCTCCCTGGATAGGGAAGAGCCTACTAAAATCTGCCTGCTTGTTGCAGGCTCTTATAACAACGCGGCAAGGTTCATGCCCTTGCCGATAATAGTTTCTGGAGGTTTGAATCCGATGCACACACTCAAGGGCAAGACGGCGTTGGTCACCGGGTCGACCAGCGGCATAGGCCTGGCGATCGCCAGCGAACTGGCCAGCCAGGGCGCCAATATCGTACTGAATGGCTTTGGCGATGCCGATGCGGCGGTCAAGCAGATAACGTCTTACGGCGTGGCGGTGCGCTACCACGGTGCCGATATGAGCCAGCCTGTCGAGATCGATGCCATGATGCGCTATGCGGCTGCCGAGCTGGGGGCGGTGGATATCCTGGTCAACAACGCGGGCATACAACATGTGGCCGCCTTGGAGCACTTTCCGCCGGAGCGCTGGGACGCCATTATCGCGATCAACCTGACGGCGGCTTTCCATACCAGCCGCTTGGCGATTCCGGCCATGCGCGAGCGCAACTGGGGGCGTATTGTCAATGTCGCTTCGGTGCATGGTCTGGTGGCTTCGCGGCAGAAAGCCGCTTATGTGGCGGCCAAGCATGGGTTGATAGGCCTGACCAAGGTGGCGGCGCTGGAACTGGCCGAAACCGGTGTGACCTGCAATGCCATCTGCCCCGGTTGGGTGCGCACCCCGCTGGTAATGGAACAGATCGAGGCACGCGCCAGGGAGGAGGGGGTGAGCGTGCAGGAGGCCCAGCGTGAACTGCTGTCCGAGAAACAGCCATCGCACGACTTTGTCACCGCCGAGCAGCTGGGCCAGTTGGTGGTGTTTCTCTGCAGCCCGGCGGCCAGCCAGATACGTGGGGCCGCGTGGAATGTGGATGGCGGCTGGGTAGCGCAGTAGCGAGGTATCGCCAGACTTGCTGACGATGATCTGCATTGGGCAGCGTCATCTACGGCCCCAAGGGAGGCAGTGGTGCTGGGTGGCGTGCCCTGACGAGCTTGACTCCAGTAGGTTGATCTAGCGCGCCCCCTGCTGGTGGCGTTCTACCTGCTCGAAGCTGACGCGGCCGCTGCCCTGGCGATCGATCTCGGCGAAATGCTGCACCACATAGCCCAGCCCGGCGGCCTTGGCCTGGGCCAGGCTGATGCTGCCGGTCTTGAGCGGATCGGCAGCGGCAAAGCGTTGCTGCAGCTTGGCGCGGGCTTGTGCCTGTAGTGCTGCCCCAGCCAGCGGCGGGCGCTGGGCAGGCTTGCGGGCGGCTGGTGGCAGATAGGGGTCGCCCAGTTGGGGCAGGTGGCTGCGATCCTCGGGCTGTGTGCCTGAATCGCCGTTGCCGGGCGCCGCCTGTACGGCCAGTGCCAGCAGGGCGGCGAGCATGGGGGCGAGGTGGCGATGGGGCATGGCAGTGTCCTCAGTTCAGCGAGCTGGCATAGAAGGCGGCCAGGTCGGCCTTGGTCCTGACGCGTGAGGCGTCATCCAGATACATCATATGACCCCCTTCGTAGTTATGAATTCGCAGGCCGGGCACATTGCCCAGGCGCGCCAGATCCAGCTCGGTCTGGTGGAAGGGCGTGGCGAGGTCGTTATACCCATGCAGCACCATGATCTTGAGATTGGGGTTCTGCTGCAGCGCGGCGGCCAGGTCGGGCAAGGTATCAGGCAGATCCTGGCCATCGTGCTGCCAGTTCCAGCTCTGTATGGCATTGCTGCTGATGGCATAGCTGGTCTGGGCGGTGTACTTCAGCTGGCTGGTCAGGTAGCTGCGAATTGTGCTGGCAAACGAACTGGTGATGAAGGTGGACGAAGGGTCGCCCTCGCTGGCCAGGGCACTGCCCTGTGGCGCCGTGACACGGGCATCGTAGCGGCCCAGCACCGTGCCGGTAATCAGCTGGAACTGATAAGTATTGGGGTGGAGGCTGAGGTTGGCCTGCCATAGGTTGGCACGCGCGCCGGTCAGGCCGACCAGTTGATCGACCAAGTTATTGCTGGGCGGCAGGCGACTGCCCAGCCAGTTGGCGACAGCGGGGCTATAGGTGCTGGCGGCATAGCTGCGCACCTGCTGGGCATAGGCGGCGTAGTCGGTCTGGGCCGGATTGGTCAGCCTGAAATGGGCGCCGGTATTGGCATAGGTGGGCAAAAAACCGGTGCAGTTGGCTTCGCCAGGGCTATAGACGGCGCAATTGCTGTAGTAGTTGAGTATGGGAGAGAGCAGGATCACGCCGTTCATGCGGGTGCCGGCCGCTTCCAACAGATCGGCCAGTACACTGCTTCGCACGCCGCCATAGGATTCCCCCAGGATGAACTTGGGCGATGCCGTACGCTGGTTGACCGCCAGGTAGCGGGTGACAAAGTCGCGGAAGGCTTCGGCGTCGGCATCCACACCCCAGAATGTCTGGTTGGTATGGGGCGCGATGGCCTGCGATAGCCCGGCGCCGATGGCATCGACAAATACCAGATCGCTGGTATCAAGCAGGCTCTCCTGATTATCGACCAGCGGAAACGGTTGTGGCTGGCTGGTGGCGGGGTAGCCTACCTGCAGGCGCTTGGGGCCATAGGAGCCCAGGTGCAGCCAGACGCTGGCAGAACCCGGCCCGCCATTGTAGAAAAAGGTGACTGGCCGGGTACGCACATCCTGGTTCTTGGCGGTGTAGGCCACATAGAAGAAGGCTGCCTTGGGCTGGCTGGTCTGTGGATGGCTGGCGATCAGGTGGCCGGCCGTTGCGGTGTAGTCGATTACCCGCCCGCCCAGGTTGAGGCTATGGTGGGTCAGGGCGGCACCCTCATTGGCCACACTGAGCGAGGCATTGCCACTGCTCGAGTAAGCCAACGGGTCGCTGAAGCCCCTGTCTGCCGGGTTGCCCGGTTGGGTGGGTTGGGTAGGTGTGCTACCACCCCCACCGCCCCCACCGCAGGCAGCCAATGCCAGGGTGATGGCCAACAGGTAGCTGTGCGTAGGCTTGAGGGATACCGGCATGATGGGTAGGGTAAGGAGCTGCGATAGCTGAGTGATAGCCCGGCAGACCAGTAATATCAATCAGCTCGCGGGCTTGGGCTCGGCCGGCTTGAGCTCGCTGATGATGACGGCCACCACCACCATGGCGCCACCGATGCCTGCCTGTACGGTCAGCGATTCGCTCAGCAGCAGCCAGCCAAACAAGGCGGCAAAGACGGGCTCCAGCGCGTAGATGACGGCGGCCTTGTCGGCCGAGACATTGCGCTGCGCATAGGCCTGCAGCATCAGCATGCCGGCCGTGGCGACCAGCCCCAGATAAACCAGGGTGCCGATATGCGGCATCAGTCGATCGGGCAGGCTGGCCAACACCGCTCCCCCACCGCTGGCGCCACTGCCCAGCACCCACAGGCTGGCAAACAGCGCCATCAGGATGATCTGCGTGGCGGCCAACTGGCGGGCATCATGCCGGCCAGCACGCTGCGACAGCATGATGGTGTAGAGGGCATAGGCCAGGGCGCACAGCAAGGTAGCGCTGTCGCCCAGCAGGTTGCCGCCGCCTTCCCATGACATCAGCCCTATGCCGCTGCAGGCCACCGTGGCGGCCCCCACCATCAGGATGGAGAGCCGGCCACCGAACAGCAGGCCGATAAAGGGCACCATCAGCACGTTCAGGCTGGTCAGGAAGGCACTGCGGTTGGACGAAATGTGCTCCAGCCCGTAAGCCTGCGCCACATAGGAGGTCAGCGCTAGAGCGCCTAGCAGAGCACCATCCCGCCAGGTTTCGCGGCGTGCCTTGAACACAAACGGCAGCATGCAGACGGCGGCAATGACAAAGCGTATGGCCGATATCTCGACCCCGCTAAGACTACTGGAAGCCGACTTGAGCAAGGGGAAGGTGGTACCCCAGACCAGGGTGACGAGAAGCAATAGGAGGACGCTGAAGTTCATGGGAGCGGCATTGACGGGGCGAGGAAGGCAGCATTCTAGGGCCTGGAGGCCACTTGCAGAAACCGCGTGATGCCGCACCCGCTGTGAACGTGGCGCTGGGCTGGGTAAACGGGGCTTGATAGCCAGCTGGCGGCAAGCTCGCCCCAGGCTCTAGAATGTGTTTTTGTTGCATTGCCGCGAAAACTGCCATGTCATTATCGCCTGCCATCCATATACAACACTCCGCGCCCCTGGTTTGGCGGGCGGGGCATCGTGCGCTGCAGCATATCCGCCAGCGTGGCCTGGCGCCGGCCGACATCGGCCTGTTGCCCGGTGCCGCGGGCGGGCCGAAGGCGTTGGCGCTGACCGGGTTGGATCAGGCCTTGTTCGGTGACTGGCTGGCGCGCAGTCCACGCCAACGTCAGCTGATAGGCAGCTCGATCGGCGCCTGGCGTTTTGTCTGCGCCATGCAGGATGACCCAGCTCGTGCACTGGGGAGGCTGGCGGAGCGCTATACCGAGGAAACCTATGCCAAGGGGGTGACGGCCAGCCAGGTGGGCACCGCCCTGCGGTGTATGCTGGTGGATTTGTTCCAGGGCGATCCGGCCAGCCTGCTGCATCACCCCAGCTACAGCCTGACGCTGACGACGGTAAAAGCCCGGGGGCTGCTGGCCTCCGAGCATGGGCCTACCCAGTTGGCCGGGGTGCTGGCGGTGGCGACCGCCAATCTGCTATCGCGCAAGCTGTATGCCAAAGGCTGGGATCGCGTCTGGTTTGCCGACCCCCGTCATCCGGCACCCCCATTGGCGGGGGATTTTCCCACCCATATCGCGCCACTCAAGGCCGATAATCTGCTGGATGCGCTGCATGCCACGGCAGCCATCCCCTTGGTGGTGGCGGGGGTGAACAACCCCAACCACGCACCCGCAGGCCGCTATCGTGATGGTGGCTTGATCGACTACCACCTGGACCTGCCCTATACCCAGCTCAGTGATCTGGTGCTCTACCCGCACTTTTACCCGCACATCGTGCCGGGATGGTTCGACAAAAACCTGCCCTGGCGCCGGCCGTTGCCACAGCGACTGGATAATGTCGTGCTGGTCGCCCCCTCGCCAGACTGGGTGGCAAGGCTGCCGCACGGCAAGATTCCTGACCGTAACGACTTTCGCGATTTCGACGACAGTACGCGGCAAAAATACTGGCGCCAGGTCAGGGCCGAAACGGTGCGCCTGGGTGACGCCTTTCTGGCTGAAGTGGAGCGTGAGGATCTGGTGAGCCGCGTGGTGCCTTTCTAGTTGCTACCACCCGGTCGCAACCAGGCCTGTCAGCTGCAAAGCGTGCCTACGCCCTTGAGCGCCAGCTTGAAATACTGTAGCGAGTATCGATTGCGCTTGGCATCGGCACACCAGTTGGTATTGGGTGTGCTGCGGTATTCGGCAATGAACACTGGTTTGCCCATGGCAATGAATGTCTGGTAGACGCCGCACTCGCGGTACTTGTAGCAGCTTTCGTTGACCGCAAAATCAAACTTGCCCACCAGGTCGGGCGCCAGTTCCACCGTGTTCTTTAGCCCGATCAGCAGGCCCTTGGCGTGGGCCGTATCAGCCAGGAAGCGGTTGTAGTCGAGCTGGTGCGCAGCGGTCAGCGGTAGGCCGGTGTCGTTGCTGTAGCCGTCCACATTGTCAGGGTCTACTCCGTCACAACCCTTCTGTTTGGCCAGATCCATGCGTTTTCCCATGATGCTGCGCACGGTGGCATTGCGTATATCCAGCCAGTTCTCGCCTTCCCAGCCATCCAGCGGTTTGCCCAGGGCAGCCTGGGGGAACTGGTTGGCATCGGGCCGCCAGTTTTCGTAGCTGCCGGCACTGAAATAGCAGATTACGGTACGGCCTTGGTTCTTTAGCTCGGCGATGGTGGTGGCAGGCGTATCGAACAAATCAATGTCGTACAACTGGCGGTTCGGTTTTTGCAGGGTGCCTTGTAACTGCAAGTGCCAACTCATGCCTACCGTCAGGCCCGCCGCCGTGCCGGCTTGGCTGGCAATCAACAGGGTGATGAGTGCAAGGCGTGGCAGCTTGGAGGACATGGTGGACTCCTGAAGGGTTAACGGTTTGGTGGCGGCAAAACCAAGGCTAGGCCATTGATTTGTTAATGGCAATATAACGAAATACTAATTTTAAGTTTAACCGATAAGCGGCAGGTAAACCGTACTGCGTATGGTCAGGAGTTGCCATGGCAAGGTGTGCGCAAAGCCTTGGCAGCAGTGCTGTTTGCCTGGCAAGCGTTGTGCAGGAAGCGTTATGGTGCTGGATATATTCGGGAATATTCACCTAGGGGTGCGACAATGGCACCGCCTTCCTGCAGCCATTGCTCCACCTTTGTGAATAGCCCTATTCCCACGCCCGGTACGATCACCCATACCGCCAGCACCTCGCCAGAGACGCTGGCGGCTGCACGTTTGCCTGGCTTGCCCGATGTGCTTGGAGCGCTGGAGCGCGGGACGCTGGCACCCCATGCGTTCGACCATAGGGCCCATGTATTTGCAGCCTGGGCCGCCATGCGTCTATACGGCCTGGATGAGGGGGCGACGCGTTTTCGCCATGCCTTGCGTTGTTATTGCGGCCACCTCAAGGCCGATGACAAGTACCACGTCACCATCACCGAGGCGCTGTTGAAGCTGATCGCCCTGTATCTGCCCGACGACGCCGGGCAGCACCTGCGTTGGCAGCAGCAGTGGCGACGGTTTGAACAGCGTGCGGCCAGGCTGATGCTGAGCAGCCGTGATGCCTTGAGCCATCACTACAGCGAAGGCCTGCTGGCGCAAGAGTCATCGCGGCAGGCGTTTATCGCGCCCGATCGTCTACCGCTGGCCGCGAGATAAGCCACGCCAAGCACGGTGTGGCTGCTACATGGTTTTGAACAGGGCCATGAAGGGCTGGCTGATGCTCAGCAGTTCGGGACGTTGCTTCAATTTGATAGCACCCTTGCCGCTGTCGTCCCGGCTAATGGAGGCAATGGCCTTCAGGTTGACGATGGTGGCACGATGAATCTGCTTGAACAGATTGGTATCCAGCAAGGGCAGCAACTCCTTTAGCGGCTTGCGTAGCAAGGCTTCGCCTTCGGCTGTCATGACCACCGTGTATTTATTGTCAGACTGAAAATAGACCACGTCTTCCACCAGTATCAGCCGTGTCTCCTTGCCGGCGCTGGCCGTCAGCCACACCAGCGGGGCTGGCTCCGGCGTGGCAGGCTTGCGCTGGTTGAGCTGGCCCAACAACTGCACCAAGGTGGCGTGGTCTATGGCGCCGGCGGCTGCGCGGGTTTGCAGCCTGTGCATGGTGCTGGCCAGTCGCTCCCGGCTAACAGGCTTGAGCAGGTAGTCCACGGCGCCGCGCTCGAAGGCATCGATGGCGTATTGGTCGTAGGCGGTAATGAATACCACCTGGGTCGCCGGGCTGACCTCGGCGGCCGCAGCGGCCACTTCCAGCCCGGTCAGGCCAGGCATTCGAATATCCAGCAGGGCCACTTCGGGCTGCAAGGCGCTGATGGCTTCCAGCGCTTCGCCACCTTCTTCACATAGGGCGACGATTTGTGCCGAGGGCCAGGTTTCGCTCAGCAGCACTTGCAGTGCCTGGCGCAACAGGGGCTCGTCTTCGGCAATCACACATCTAAGCATGCTGCTGCTCCTGCAGGGCCAGTGTGGGTAGGCTGCTGCCAGGCAGCGTGAGGGTGGCAGCCACGCCCTGCGGGAAGTTGGCAACGATGCTGAACGAGGCGAGATTGCCATAGGCCAGGCGCAGGCGCTCGCGCAAGTTCTTCAAGCCTATGCCGGTGCCGCTGCTCTCTGCATTGAAGCCTTGGCCATCATCTGCCACCGTCAATGTGATCTGACCGCCGCTGGCGCGGGCCAGTATCCAGATGGTGCCACCGCCGGGCTTGGGTTCCAGACCATGCTTGATGGCATTCTCCACCAGGGTTTGCAGCATCATGCTAGGCAGGGGGAGCGCTAGCAGGGAGTTGGGTACCTCGATCTGCAGCTTCAGCCTGTCGCCCATGCGTATTCGCAGGATATCGAGGTAGGCACGGGCCCGTTCCAGCTCGTTGCCCAGGCCGGCAAAGGCGTGATCGGTGCTGGGCAGGGAGCGGCGCAGATACACGATCAGATTGCCCAGCATCTCGTCTGCCAAGGCCGGATTGCTGCGGGTCAGGTACTGGGCGCTGGTCAGGGTGTTGTAGAGAAAATGCGGCTCCACCTGCGCCTGCAACAAGCTGAGCCTGGCAAGGGTAAGCTCCTTTTCGACCTCGCTTTGGCGTGCCTGCTCCTGCTCAAGCTGGCGGAGCGTGGTTACCCGGCGGCGGATAGCGCGGGCGATGGCTTCGGCATTCTCCAGATTGGTGGCGTCGTCCATCTTGAACCAGTCACCCCAGGCACTGCCTTCAGGCTCGCAGATCAGCGTCACGCTGCCTGTGCCTTCGCCCGGCATCACAGTGGCCAATATCTGGTTGCGTCCGGTGCGGAACATACCGAACAGGATGCGGCCAGGCAGGCCCTTGCCATAGGGGTCGATACGCTGCACCTTGGCCCGTACCTGCAGGCTGTCAGCGGTGCTCTCGATTTCCTCGACCCGCGGCAATTCCCGGATTGCTGCATCGACTAGTTCGAAGGCCTCGCTGGCCGGCAGGGGTATCTCGATCTGGCGCCGTTGCCGATTGGACAGCGTGCTGCCATCTAGCCTACCCGCAATCAGCCGTACCCGGCGCTTGTGCGAGGCGGCGCTGATCACCAGGCAGTTCATCACCAGGCCAATGACCAGCATCCAGACCCAGTGTGGGTCGCCATAGCCGGGCGGGGCGATGGTGCTCCAGAGCACAATGACAACCCAGAAGAAGGCACCCCAGGTGAGGATCAGGCGATAGGTGAAGAGCAGGCTGCTGAGCATGATGGCGTGTCCGACGTGGCAGGAATGGTGTGCAGCATAGCGGGCAAGTGGCGCCGCCGTGTTGGCCTTGGGATGAAACCCGGCCGGCAGGGACGGAAGGGCTGGCTAACGGTGCGAAACCGGACGCGGATACCTCGGCGACCGCTTACTGCCCTTGGCGCTCGGCCTGAACGTAGCCGATAAGTTCGGGGAAGAAAACATCGAAACCCCGCGCCAGCGCCACTTCATGTGATTGCAGGTCACCCAGGCAATCAACCAGGCGCTCACCATTGCGGGAAAGCCGCGTGGCGATACGGCGTATGGCATGGTCTACGCTTTCGCGCTGGCGATAGGCACCCAGCCAGTCATGCGCCATCATGTGCGGGGCGATCTCTCCCAGCCGCTTAGGCCACTGGTCTTGCCTGGACTGCAGGGCGGCGTAGAAGCGCTGGTTGAACTGATCCAGCGGTGTATCGCTGTAGCGCGACCACTGGCGAGCCAGCAGATGGTCGTAATAGACATCAAGCAAAATGCCGGCGTAGCGGCGCCGACCATCAGGGAAACACTGCTTGGCAGCCAGCACGGCAGGATGGCTGTCGGTATAGCGGTCTATTTTGCGATGCAGGCGGATTTCCGCCTGCAGCGTGGGGCTGTAATGATCGAGCTTGTCCGAGCCGACAAAATCCCCCAGCAAGGCGCCGACCATGGCTTCATCGTCGTGCTGGGCAAGGTAGATATGGGCGAGGTAGTTCATGGCACCCAGTGTACCCGCCCGGTGCAGCGCCGTGCACGGCACTGGCTGTGCCCTCGCTCCGTCTGTCTTGGGCATGGTGAGCAGTGACGGCAAAGTCAGGACGGGGCGTCTGCAGCGGAGTCCTTTTTGTATTACAGACCCAGTTGGCTTAGGCCTGGGTGATCTTCCGGCCGTTTGCCTATCGGCCAGTGAAACAGCCGCTCGGTTTCACCTATAGTTAAGTCGTTGATGCTGGCGTGGCGCACTGCCATCAGGCCTTGTGCATCGAATTCCCAGTTCTCGTTACCGTAAGAGCGGAACCACTGACCTGTGTCGTCATGCCATTCGTAGGCAAAACGGACGGCGATTCGGTTGCCGCTATAGGCCCATAGCTCCTTGATTAGTCGGTAGTCGTGTTCGCGTTGCCATTTTCGGTGCAGGAATGCTTCAATTTCTTCTCTACCGCTCAGGAATTCGTTGCGATTGCGCCAACGGCTGTCTGCTGTGTAGGCCAGCGCAACCTTGGCAGGATCACGCCCGTTCCAGCCGTCTTCAGCGGCCCTGACTTTGGCCAGTGCGCTGTCGTGGTCGAAAGGTGGCAGGGGAGGGCGGCTAGTACTGTGTTGGTCTGTCATGATGATTTACCGTATTTAGGGGTGGTTTGCTGCAACTGGTCGGCTGCTATGCATGCGGAGCCAGTTCAACGCTTTTCGACGAGGCGGAAAGACATTGAACCGGTTCATAGACCCAGCAGAGGATCGAGAGCGCCGCCCTGATCTAGTCGAACCAAGTCATCAAACCCGCCTATGTGCTCACCATCAATGAAGATTTGCGGGACTGTGCGCCGGCCACTGCGGGCGATCATCTCGTCACGCAAGGTGGGCGACTGTTCAATGTTGACCTTGTTTAATGCGGTGATGCCCTTGCGGCCCAACAAGCGTTCAGCCTGTACGCAATAGGGGCAGGTGGAGGTGTGGAACATAGTGATATCGGTCATGGCGCTTCCTTTGGTTGTGGGTGATCGAGTAGCGAACAGGCATCACTTTGACCGTTTTGCAGGAAGAATAGAATCCTCACTATGGGGAAGTGATTGTTGCGAAAAGTGGAATAATTGGGCTTTGTTCGTATGCCAGGGGTCGCCGCCGTGACCGGCACTTTATGTCAGCAAAGGTGCCCACTCGCTCAGCAAGGTCTGTAGCAGACTGGTATCGGGTAAAGGTAGGCTCAGGTTGCCATGGGTTTTACCCACATGGGCTGCATGCAGCCCACTGCCTGTCTGCTGCCACTCATAGCGCGCATTGCAGGCCGGGCAATCGGCATGTTCTCCAGGCTGAGTGGCTCGATAGCGTTGGATCACTGGACCGCAGCTGACGCAAACACCTAGTGGAATTCCCTCGTCGGTATGGCCGACGATATGGTCAAAGGCGCCAGACTGACCCAATGCCACAAAGTGGCTCGCCAGTTCGCTGTCAAACTGCCTGCCCAAGGCACCGCTGATAATCTCCAGTGCGTTGGCGACAGGCATGCCTTTGCGATAGGGGCGTGTGCTGGTCATGGCATCGAAGGCGTCGCAAATGCCAACCAGCCGCGCGTCCAGTGGAATGGCTGTGCCAACCAGACCCACTGGGTAGCCGCGGCCATCTGGTGTTTCGTGATGGTGGAAGACGACGTCCATGACCAGATGTGCCAGCGGATGCTCGGCCAGAATGCGCTGGCCTATGGCTGGGTGGGCCTTGATGACCGCGTATTCATCGTCGTCCAGCTTACCTGGTTTGCGCAGCACAGCATCGGGAATACCAATTTTGCCAATGTCGTGCAGGAACCCGGCAAGGGCAATACGCCTCACTTCCTTGTCCGGCATGCCCAATGACCGTCCCATTTCCTCGGCCATGCGCGCCACGCGCCACAGATGGCCACCTGTGTAGGGGTCGCGTGCTTCAACCATCCAGGCCATCAGCATCAAACTGCGAAGCAGGCCCTGATTGGGTGGCGTCTGATGGAGGTCAATAGGGGAATTAGACATGGTGGGTGCCGATAAAAAGTGGATGGAGGAAAACCGGGGTTTTCACACCAACACGATAGTTCAGTGTTTGGCTGTGCGCTTGAGTTGCCTGCCGGCCGGTACCGATAGCCGGCTCACGATTTACACCAGGGCGCGAAAAGCGTGTGAACTGGCTCAGAGTGTCAACAGCCAGGCAAGAAGAGTACGAGGCGCATGAAGCGCCTCGTCAATGTGGCCATTCCAGCGCCATCGTCAGTTTTACCGCAGGGCTGGCTTGCCAGCCGTAGCGGCAGTGACCCTGCCTTAGGTAATGCAGCTGCAGGCAGGGTGGGAAGGATTACTTGGTCATGTCCACGTCGTACCAGGGGGTGACATTGATGGGGCAGCGGTAGCGGAAACCATTAGCCGTAACAGTGACACGGGCCGTCTTGGTTTCGTTGGGGTTCAGGCCAAAACCACCCAGCAGCTCATGGGTCTTTTGATCCTGTACATTGAAACCGACAAACTTGCCCGCCTTGTTGGTGACGACAAAATCGTACTCACCGGGCTTGAGGTCAGTCAGGGTTTCCTGCGCAGCGAAGTAGCCGTTGTACTCCGTCAGGTGGATGGTGGTGACACCGTCCTTGGTCATGGGCGATGCGGCAAAGGCCGGGATGAACATGGTGGCAGCGAGTACCAGTTGGGCAATAACTTGGGGGCGGGAGATTTTCATGTTGTTTCCTAAGTGAGTGGGGTTGGTGGTTAGTGAACAGGCTTACTTGGCCGAAACCTTGGGGAAGTCGATATCGGTCTGGGCGACGTTGTTGACGTAATTGGTCAGCACATTCAGGGCAACGACCAGAACGATTTCCACTACCTCGGCCTCATCGAAACCGGCTTGGCGCAGTGCCGCCAAATCGGCATCACTGACGCGGCCGCGTTCAGCAGCAACCCGATGGGCAAAGCGCAGGGCAACGGCAGTTTTGGCATCGCTGCTGTGGTGGTCACGGGCGGCGGCGATTTCGGCTTCGCTGAGCTTGGCGACATTCAGGCCCAGGTAGGTATGCGCCGACAGGCAGTAGTCGCAGCCGTTGTACTCGGCTACTGTCAGGGCGATACGCTCACGCAAAGCGGCGTCCAGCTTGCCCTTGTTCAATGCGGCATTGAGCGACAGATAGCCTTCCAATGCGGCGGGGCTATGGCCGATCAGTTTCATCAGGTTGGGGACAACGCCGAGTTGTTGCTTCACGGCGGCCAGAAGTGGCTTGCTTGCTTCAACAGATTGTTCGACGGTAGGGATGCTGATACGGCTCATGTTGGTTCCTTGGTTGGGTGGCTTGCGGTTCGCAGCGCCCAGTGCGTTGCGAGTGATGACACTTTGCCAAAGATCATCGAATAGAAGAATGGGTGTAGAATGCAATAGATTATTCCATTAATAGGAATGAATATATGGACAGACTGCACCTGATGACGGTGTTCGTAGCGGTGGGCGAGGAAGAGAGTTTTGCAGGTGGTGCAAGGCGACTGGGTATGTCGCCACCGGCTGTGACGCGTGCCATCTCGGCCTTGGAAGCCCGTTTGGGCGTCAAGCTGTTGCAACGCACGACTCGCTATGTGCGTGTGACTGAGGCGGGCCAGCGCTATCTTGACGATGCCCGCCGTATCCTCGGTGAGGTGGATGAAGCCGACGAGGCGGCAGCGGGCATCAATGCGGCGCCACGCGGCCATCTCACGGTGACGGCACCGGTATTGTTCGGCAAGATGTTTGTCATGCCGGGCATCGTCGATTACCTGAACCGCTATCCAGAGGCTGATGTGTCGGCGCTATTTCTGGATCGGGTAGTGAATATGCTGGAGGAGGGCGTGGATGTGGCGATACGCATTGGCCCCTTGCCTGACTCCAGCATGCGCGCCATCAAGGTAGGCCAGGTTCGGCGCGTGCTGTGCGCCTCGCCTGAGTACCTGGAACGGCACGGCATTCCGCAAACTCCGCAGGTATTGCGCGACCGGACTGTCATTGCGGCGACCGGGGTGTCGCCAGCGGTGGAGTGGAAGTTCGGACCGGAATCCGATCCCGCCAATATCAAGCTGAAGCCGCGGCTTACGGTGACCAGCAATGATGCTGCGATCGAGGCCGCGCGCAGTGGGCTAGGTATTACCCGCCTTATGTCGTATCAGATAGCTCCGCACCTGGCGAAGGGTGAACTCAAGATCGTGTTATCCGAATATGAGAACGCACCTTTGCCCATACACATCGTGCACCGCGAGAGCAAGTATGGTTCGGCCAAGGTGCGCAGTTTCATCGACCTCATGGTAGATCGCCTGCGCGCCGACAAGCACCTGAACTGAGTGTGAGTAAATGCTTAGCCGGCGGGTTCAGAGCTTTAAGACAATGCGGGCAGCCTGCTCGCTGCTACGGGCGGGTACGGCGCAGCACGGCAAGACCTCACCCTCGGCCAATGGAAATGCGGGCCATTGAGGATAGGTAACGGCACCCTCCAATAGCGACACCTTGCAGGTACCGCAACTACCCCCGCGGCAGCTGAATTCCGGTGTCAAGCCGCGTTCCTCGGCCAGTTCGAGCAGGCTGGTGCCGCCGGCCTGCCAGCGCGCCTCCTTGCCTGATTCGGCGAACAGTACCTTGACGTCGTGATCGGCGACAGGCGCCAGTGCTGGCACCGCAGGCGCGTTATCCGGCCGCCGCGCCAAAGCTGCCGGACCGAAGGCTTCGGCATGAATACGGTCATCTGCAATCCGCAGATCACGCAGGCCGTCATACAGGCTTTGCATGAACGGTGCAGGGCCACAAAGGTAAAAGTCGTAGTCATCCAGCGGCAGAGCCGATTTGAGCAAGGCCAGATCAAGGTGGCCCGCAACTTCGTAATCGTGACCATGTACGCGGTCGCCTTCGGGTTGACTGCTCAGACGCACGACCTGCACGGCATTGCCGGCACGGCGGAGCAAGTCGTCGATTTCAGCATCGAACGCCCGCTCGCTAACCGTGCGGGTGGCATAAAACAGGTAAGTCGGCCGTATCCGGCGGGTGCGTAGCCCCTCGAAGATGACATGATGCAGCATCGCCAGCATGGGCGTAATGCCGATACCACCGGCCAGAAGCACCAGCGGACGCCGCTCGGCTGCATCGACCACAAAGTCACCTTGCGGGGCGCGGGCCTCGATCAGGTCGCCGACCCGGAGAGTGTCGTGTAGATGCGCTGAAACGGTACTGCCGCGCTTGACGCTAATACGGTAGACACCATCGGACGGCCCGAGTGACAAGGTGTATGTACGGATTACCGGTTTTTCCTGTCCCGGCAGGGACAGGCGTATCGGCAGATGCTGCCCCGCACGGAAGGCGGCCAGACCCACGCCATCGGTCGGGCTTAGATAGAACGAGCGCACCGCCGAACTCTCCTCAACGATCCGCTCGATGCGGAACGGTCGCCAAGCGTTCTGCAGTGCCGCCGCAGCTCGCCTGGCAGCAGCCTGTTCCCAGGAGCCGGTCATCAAAGAGTTAGGTGAGAAGTCCCTGAGTTGCCAACGCAAGGCCAGTACGGCGCGGCGTCGTACAACTCGTTCGACCTGAAAGCGCCACAGGCGCTCGGCCCCCTGAAAGGCGGCAATGTCCTCGCCAGCAAACTGGATTTCGGTACTACCGCTCAATTGCAGCATATCGCCGCTGGCGAAGTCGATGAATACCAGCCCCGCCTTGGGGTGAACCAGCAGGTTGCCTAACGTATTGAAGTGCATATTGCCGGCAAAGTCGGGAATCGTGAGCGTGTCACCATCGACCAGGACAAAACCTGGTTTACCGCCACGGTGCGATACATCGACCTGGGGGCCGGGATTGTCAGCGTCGCCGGGAAAGTAACTGGCAACAAAGAAAGTGTCGGCAGCGACAATGGCTTCCCTCGCCGCTGCATCGAGCCCGCTCAACTGCTCGACGGCGCCGCTATAAGCTTGCCCAGGTGGCTGAGAAAAGGAGAACTCACGGTTTTGGATATATTGCGGGCAGTTGCCGAAGGAGTGGCCAACTTGAACCGCGATATCACCATCCTGCTGCAGGTGGATCTGCCCATTCATGCGGTTGCGGCGACGCGTATGCAGCTCGATACCCAGTAGTCCGACGGCAGCGCCATCCTGCAGACACTCAAGCAATGGATCGCCAGTTGCAGGCTTGGCGCGAATCAACAACTGACGCGGTTCGGGTGAGTGCATGAAGCCTGGGTTTCCCTCCAGGATGCTGGCCCAAGGGTAACCTTGCTCATCAACGCCACCCGCCACAATAAAGGGCAATTGCTCATAGAAGGTGCGGTGCTGATCCGGCATGTAGTCGCGGATGACCCGCCTGCCAAAAGCCTCCATCTGGGCGGCAGTGCCCATTTGCTGATGGATCGCCCGTTCACCGCGATGCCAGGGGGAGGTAGTGCCGGTGTTCGGGGAGCTCATGGTTTTTCCTTAGTCGATACGCTGGTGCACGGAACTGCTTTGTTCTGGCGCAGCCGGGCGACCCGCAGAAGGCTGAAGCCTTATTCGTGACAAGTATGCTTTCAAGGGCAGGCAATTTGCCTGCCCTTTGCAACTGGCTGATCAGGCAGCCAGGCCAACGGCGGTTTTCTGCATGCCCACAAAACCAGGCAAGGCTTCGATGCGACGGAGCCAAGCGCTGACATTGGGGTAAGCACCCAGCGCAACATTACCCTCGGGTGCATGGGCGATATAAGTGTAGTTGGCGATGTCTGCAATGCTGGGCTTGCTGCCGATCAGGAAGGGACGGTCAGCCAGTTCAGCCTCCATCACTTTGAGCAGATTATGCGAGCGGTTGATAACTTCATCAGCGTTGAAACCTGCACCAAATACGGTCACCAGTCGCGCAGCAGCTGGACCAAATGCCACCAGCCCTGCAGCAACTGACAGCCAGCGCTGAACAGCGGCTTCTCCTGCAGCGTCGGCCGGCAGCCAGTCGCTGTTGCCGTACTTGCGAGCCAGGTACACCAGGATGGCATTGGAATCGGCAATCACGGTGCCGTTGTCGTCAATGACCGGTACCTGGCCAAAGGTATTCATCTTGAGAAAGCCGGGCTGCTTGTGCTCCGCCTTGCGTAGATCCACTTCGATCAGCTCGGTAGGCACGTTCAGCAACGACAGCGCTAGCCGGGCACGGTGTGCATGACCGGACAGGGGGAAGGTATAGAGTTTGACGGGTTGTTTGGACATGAGAGTACTCCTGTAAGGGTGGGTCGGGGGGTTAGTAGGTACAGTGAAGCTGCAGGGCCATATCGAGATGATCGACTCCGTCCACCAGAGCCAGTAGATCGCGGCCTTCAGCAACGGGGCTTCGTTGTGGCGCATGACCAGCGAGCAGCAGCCAGCTCAAACCGCTTGCTGATGTTGATGGGACGAAGTGACGGCCGTGGCGACGATTGCGCACGAAATGTAGTAACTTGGAGATCATGTTGTGGGCGCTCAGTTCAGCGAAACCAGGGGAAAATCAATTTCGACCTGGCTTACTTTGCTCATCAGATTGCTCAGGAAGTTCATCCCGGTATGTGCAATCACTTCCACAATTTCTGCGTCGCTGTAGCCGGCATTGCGCATGGATCTGAGCTGATCGTCATCGAGATCACCGCGTTGTTCGATCAGCCGGCAGGCAAAGCGGACAGCCACAGCCGCCTTGGCATCGTGACTGTCGCCCAGCCGGTTCGATTCCATCTCGGCACCATTTAGTCCGGCTTGGCTGCCTAGCTGCGCATGGGCCGAAAGGCAGTAGGTGCTTCCGTTCTTCTGGGCGAGCGCAATTGCAATCCGCTCCCGGGTGGGGAGGTCCAGGCTGCCGTCACGAGTAAGGCTGTGCAGGTCGAGAAACGCACGTAGCGCGGCGGGCGAGTTCGCAACGATCCGAAGCAGATTCGGGATATAGCCTTGCAGCTCGCCAACGCTATGCAACAGAGCGTGCTGTTCACGCGTGGCAATTTCGGGTGTGATGAGCGCAATGCGGCTCATGGTGGGTCCTTGTCTTCAGTAGTGTTGGCATCCGTGTTGCGATGCAAGTGACGCTACTTTGCCAAAAACCGATCGGAGGAAGAATGGTTGATTCGGTGAATTGATTGTTTCTAAA
Organism: Chitinimonas prasina; assembly: GCF_030160395.1. Classification (GTDB taxonomy): domain Bacteria; phylum Pseudomonadota; class Gammaproteobacteria; order Burkholderiales; family Chitinimonadaceae; genus Chitinimonas; species Chitinimonas prasina. The sequence continues at coordinate 922,795 of NZ_BSOG01000002.1, read as the reverse complement.
GATGGAAGAATTGGTGTTCTTCATCTTGCTGGGTGGTATCAGCGCGGGCGGGGAGCACGCTGGCTCATGCAGCGCTGATAGCTAGCGCCAGGGAAAGTACTGCCTGATAGCCTGTGCAGCCGGGTGGCAGCTGCTTCGAATCGATTTCTTAATCCAGCGTCTCACCGGCCGATGCTGCAATCAGCGCCAACCCAGCCATAATATCTATGATGATTTGATGAACCGTATTCATGTCACGCCCCTGTTTCGCTCACTGGTAACCATCCACCCGAGGATCGAGACGGTTCGGCATGGTCGCCTCCTTAGCGGCCCGATACACTCGCAACAAGCAAGCCGTGATTGGGTACTCGCAGAAAGACGTGAAGCGCAATCCGCACGCGAGACGAAGGCAGGATCTGTGACGAAAAGCCGATCAGCCGGTATGAATTGGCCGTGCGCCGGCAAGACGAAATCAGTAGCCTTGAAGTATGAACATGCGGCTCCCTACCAGTGACCTGACCGCGCCAGACCAGGCTAAGACCGTAGTGCCGCCGCTGCGCTGGCAACGGGTTCTGCTGATCAGCATGCTGATCTGGTCCTTCATTGCGTTAATGCAAACCATCGCCGGCGTCGGGGATCAGCTTCGTAGCGGCAAAGACCTGAAGCTGTCAGCCGTTGCGGCTCAAATGTGTGTGTATAGCCTCCCCATGGCTGGGTATTGCGCGTGGCTGTACCTCTGTCTCATGCGCCAGCCCGGTGGGCTGACTCGAATCCGAAAAATGCTGACTCCTTTGCTGTGGGGAAGCGTGTGCTACTTTTTACCCTACACCATCCTGGCCAACTTCGTGACTACCTACGTGATTGGCAACCAGCCATGGGTAGGCTTGTTGCCAGCCCTGAACCGACTGCCGGTCCAGTACGCCTTGTGGGACTACCTACTTTTTGTTGGGTACAGCGGAGCGGTGTATGCGCTGGCACTGGTGGCTCAGCAACTGCAGATGATGCGGCACCAGCGTGTGATCGAGGCGGAAAACCTGGCGCTACATCTCGCTCTGGAACGGCAGCGTATGGCGGCACTCCGTGCGCAGCTGGAGCCACACTTCATGTTCAATGCGCTGAACGCCATTAGCGCGCTGGTCCGTGCCGAAGAAAAGAAACTCGCCATCAGCGCACTCAGTCGACTGAGTATGTTGCTGCGTTATGCGCTCACGGCCAGCACTCAGGAATGGGTAACGCTCGCAGACGAAATTCACTTTGTTCGCGACTACCTGGAACTACAGAAACTGCGATTTGGCGAAAGGTTGCGGGTTCGCTTTGAGAACATCGAAGACCGCCTGATGAGTATGCAGTTCCCCCCGCTGTTGTTGCAGCCCTTGGTTGAGAATGCGCTGCGCCATGACCTGGAACGACATAACGAATCCAGCGAGATTGTTATCGCTTTGGCAGCTTGCGCCGACATACTAAAGCTAACGGTGTCCAACCCCACGCGGGGACAGCTGCCCACCAATCCCGGCACCGGCCTTGGCTTAAACAACACGCGTGAAAGATTGCACTTGGCATTCGGCGCTGCTGCCAACCTCTCTACCCAAACAGTCGATGACCAGTTCGTCGTTACCGTGCAAATACCGCTGCGCCGCCATGACTGAGCGACAGGTTCCGATTCGCGCCATGGTAGTAGACGACGAAACACCTGGTCGGCTCAATTTGCGCTATGCCCTTGCCGGGTTCCCTGAGTGGCAATTGCTGGCGGAGTGCAGCAGCGCTGAGCAGGCTCGGGCCCAGTGGGCCGTATCACCGTGCGATGTCGCGTTTCTGGATATCCAGATGCCCGGTGAGTCCGGCCTGAAACTCGCACGGGAGCTATCGGCACTTGCACACCCACCTGTCATCGTTTTCGTGACTGCCTACGAGCGCTATGCCGTTGAAGCGTTCGAGGCGCACGCGCTCGATTATCTCCTTAAGCCATTTGATGACGAGCGCCTAGCGCAGACGTTGGCTCGAGCAAGCTCCATGCTTGCCCTTCGACAAGGAAGTTACGCCGAAGTACTTCGGCGCTCACTCGAGGCCATTGAGACGCCGGCCTCCTCTTACCTCGACCGGATAACGGTTCGCTCCGTTGGGGCCATTGAGTCTGTTGATCTGGGCGACATTCATTTTCTCAGCGCATCCGGTAATTACGTTTCCCTGCATCTCGAACATCGCATCGTGCTGCACCGTGCCACACTCAGTCATATGGCAACATTGCTGGACCCTCGGACATTTATCAGGGTGCATCGGAGCTACTTGGTGCGGCGCCAGCAGATGCAGCAGCTGCGCGTGACCGGTGATGGAACCTATGCACTCACTCTTCGCAACGGGAGTCAGGTTGCGGTGAGTAGCCGATACGTCGACGCCGTTCGCGCCGTACTCACGCTGAGCTGACAAGCCGCGCCGCCAGCACCGGCACCTCGTAGCTGAAAGTGCGAATGGCCGGGTTCGCCTTCCCTTCGGCGCCAATCTCGCGTCGCTCCGCTTTTCGCCCTCCCGCAGAGTAATACCCCTCCCGTAGTTCCCACCCACAATGCTCGCCGATTCACACCGCGTCTCCAGTTGATATGGGCAATCAGTGGTGGTGAATGTAAAACACCCCACCTGAGTTTCAGCCCTCTCCACCGGTCTTTGATCCCGCCGCGTCATCGCACCGGTGTTTCACCCCAGCGCCGCCGTCGGACCAGCGAGTTCAGTTTAAATTGGTTGTACCGGTCGCTACCCCTTTCTCCATTGGAAAAGAGGGAGCCATTGGGAGTAGACCCCCCTCGGGCGCTGAGACAGGAGCCGGTTGCCTACACGGCGCTAGATAGCCAATTGATCATGTGATGAGGGAGCTAACTCGAGATGGAACCAAGCGGAATCGTTCGCGCTTTGGCGTGGATGGGATCGGCAAGCGGGGGGGCTAGTTGTATGGGCTGATGAGCCGCAGAAGGTAGGAAAAATTGAAGTCATTGGATCCAGCATTCGTCGTGTGAGCAGCGAAACAGCTTCGCCGGTTCAAGTTGTGACACGGCGAGGAATCGAGCAATGCGTTAAGCAAGCTGGGACCGAAGTGGTGTGCTCGCTTTCTGCAGACAACAACGGCCCGGTTAACCGCCATTTTGGATCATGGAAGGATATCGCATGAAGAAATCAGCCATATATCTGGCGCTTGGTATTTCTCTGATGGTGAACGCGCAAAATTCCGTACCTGAATTTCCCGTGGGCCGCATACATCGACTCGCCGAGGCGTCCCCTGAGCCCGCCGTACTAGTCGTGTGGGATGGCAGGAGCAAATTTGCCAGCACGCTCGTGCGGCGTGGGAAGCATTGGTACGCCGCCGGTGGCTTTGTTGGCGGTATTGCAGAGTTTATCGGGCGTGACATGGACGTACACTCGGGCGCCGTGGTTTATGTCCACGACAGTGACGACGAAACGGAAGACGATGGTACAAAGGACGTAGCACCGTTTGCTCACCGCAAATACGTTCAGTCGATCAGTTTCCTGATCAGCACGACTGGCAGCTACCGCTTCTACCACTGTTCGAAGTGGGATTGTCCGATTCCGCGAGCATACCGACAACGTTTCGATAAACAGAACAACCCCATTGACTATCCAGACTTCTGATCAGGAGGAATACCTGGCATTCATCGGCGCCAAAACCGCTGTCGATTCGCATAGTACTTATACGCCTTCAGCGGACTAGTAGCACCAAGCAAGCCATTTAAGAGACCAAGCCATGAATAAGTCTTTCTCAGTCATCCTGATTTTAATCCTAACTTTCGCAGCGCCAGCCACAGCAGCCACCGCAAAACGCTATACCGCAGAAACCGCCGCCGCGGCTCCCGTCGCTGATGCTTATCTTGCAGCGTATGTCTCTCTAGATTGGGATCGACTAGAACCACTCTTGGCCGACGACGCCAGTTTTAACGATCCCACAGCAGCATTGGTATTCGGTGCCGTCGGCACGCAGGGCAAGCTGGCGGTGATGCAGAGGTTCCGTAAAGCCTATGCCCCACTCCGGCAAATGGCGCTAACGAAGCGGCGAGTCATCCACTCCGGCCATTTCGCGCTCTATGAAGGTGACTTAGCTTGGACGGTCGACATGGGGGACGGTCGTGATGTTTCAAGTGTCACCCCCATCGTGATCGTGATCGAGGTCAAAGGTGGCAAGGTAATTAGCCACCGTGACTATGTCGACTACGCCCCCTTCTTGGCTGCCGAGCGCGCCAATCGACCGGTCACGCAATAGCTTGACCAAGGCCAAACCAAGCATGTTGAACCGCCCGGACTTCCGTGGAGGCTGTTTGGTTTAAGTCAGGCTGGTACTGCAGCCTGACTGGCGAGTTGCCTGTAGTAGTTTGCCTCAGCTTCTGCGGGCGGGATATACCCAATTGGGGCCAGCAGCTGCTGACGATTGAACCAGAACACCCCCTCCAGCGTCGCGGTTTCCAGCGACGTATTGGTCTTCCAGGGGGCACACTGGCCAAGACCGTTTTCATCCTCGTCAATTCACTCGGTAATTTCGCTTGGAGAGAACGTACTGCGACAGTAAAAACAACCGCAGGTTGCCGGGAGGAGGTCAAGACTCCACTGCCTATTCCAATCTAAGACACTGCGACAAATGGCTAAAAACGGTGGATACGCGACGCAGGTGTCGGGATTCGGTATGGGTTAGCAGCCACAACTCTGTTTGGCACTCGTCCAGCACTTCAGAGATTCTTCGAAGCTGCCTATTGCCTTCTACAAGAAACAGTGGGAGTAGACCAATGCCGAAATCCTTCGCAACCAAATCTGCCACCGTAAGGATGCTGTTCACGCGGTAAGTGGGCATTACCTTCGGGAAATGCTTCTTTCGCCAGACCACGGAAGGATGCTCGGGCAACGCATCGTCAGGGGCAATCCAGCAATAGTCCCTCACCATGGTCTCGTCAAATTTGCGGACAGATGACGAGCGGGCGGCATAGACCGCCACGCGAATTGGACCCACATGCTTTCCAACCAAGTGGTTCGGTGGGCGACGTGTGGCTCGCACCGCAATGTCAGCATCTCTTCGGACAAGGCTTGCTAGCTCGTTCCCCGCATGCAGGTCGTACGACAACAAGGGATGTTGCTTGTGCAAGGTGTGAAGCGCCGGAGCAACCAGAGCGTGGAGGATGGTGTCGGTTGTCGTAATCCGCACTGATCCAGCGACATGCTCAGGGCGCAGTTGGGTTAACGACCGGGCAGCCTCCAGGTGCACCTCCATCTGCTCTGCTTCGGTCGCCAAATCTTGCGCAAGCTCAGACACCTGATAGCCCTGCCGGGATCGCTCGAAGAGGCGTTGACCTAAGCCCTTTTCGATGCGCTGAAGGCTTCTGAAGACGGTCGATGCGTCCTGCCCTAAGCGCTCTGCGGCCATCGCGAGGGTGCCGGTGCGGCTCAGCGCCAACACGACCTCTAGGTCAGCAGCGGAAACTCTGTATTGCGTTTTTGCATTCATGGCTTGCATCGGCGCCTATTTATATTGCGCATTTGCAATAATAAATTCCATTCATCGCAACTTCAATGGAGTCTTGCAATGACCTCAAACCCCGCCATCAGATCAACTAGCTTGGGAATCACGCTCCTGCGCGTGAGCCTCGGCGTCATGTGGATCGCCCACGCCTTGCTCAAGCTGCTTGTCTTCACACTCCCTGGCACCGCACAGTTCTTTCAGATCATCGGCTTTCCTGGACTCTTGGCTTACCCGGTCTTCGCGGTTGAGTTGCTGGGTGGAGTCGCCCTGGTACTGGGCTTTTATGCCCGTCAGGTTTCACTGGCGCTGGTTCCGGTGATGGCTTTGGCCGCATCCGTGCACTTCGGCAACGGTTGGGTTCATACCAGCCCAAACGGTGGTTGGGAGTACCCCGTTTTCCTCACCGTGGCGTCTCTCGCACTCTGGCTACTGGGTGACGGTGCCTACACCACCCGTACGTCACGGCGTTTTACACCCAGCTTCTGAGGTGATTGCCATGATCAAGAAACTTACTCTCGTCAGCCACGTTTTGTGCCCTTACGTTCAGCGCGCAGTTATCGCTCTAAAGGAAAAGAAGGTCGAGTTTGAGCGCATCGACATTGACCTTGCCAACAAGCCTGACTGGTTCCTCAAGATTTCACCCCTGGGCAAGACTCCGGTGTTGCTGGTGGACGGGCAGCCGATTTTTGAGTCGGCGGTGATCTGCGAATACCTGGAGGACACACAGACTCCGGCCCTCCATCCCGCCGACCCGCTGCAGCGTGCGCGTCACCGATCATGGATGGAGTTTGCATCTGCCACCTTGAACGCCATCGGTGGCTTGTATGGCGCACAAGATGCAAAGACGTTCGATACGAAGGCTGCAGAGATCAACAGCAAGTTCCGCCAGCTGGAGGCTGAACTGACAGCGGCGGGCCATCAGGGCCCCTTCTTTGACGGCGCGACATTTCGTCTTGTGGACGGTGCCTTTGGTCCCGTATTTCGGTATTTCGACATCTTCGACACGATTGGCGACTTCGGTGTCTTCACCGATGTTCCCCGAGTCCGTCAGTGGCGCAGCGCCCTGCAACGTCGTCCGTCAGTCAGGGATGCAGTGCAGTTGAACTACCCCGACCTCTTGCATGCCTTTTTGCTCAAGCGCAATTCAGAAATCTCGCGCCGCATGCAGGACGTTGCCGCGCTTACCGCCTAAATCTGTCCCATCAGCCAACTCAGGGGATACCAGGCCTTCACTCCAGCACATCAAACGCCGCATCCTCCGGCCCCAGGTGCGGTGGGTGGCGCCAGTTGCAGTCGCGCAGGGCGTGGGGCACCTGCTGATCTACCCCCAGCAACTGGGCGAAGATGGCCATGCGTACCGGAATCCCGTTATCGGTCTGGCGGAAGATGGCCAGGCGGGGGTCGAGGTTCAGGTCGGTGGCCAGGTCGTGGGCGTCGGGGCGGCTGTCGCGGGGCAGGGGGTGCATGATGACTGTGTCGGGCTTGCACCAGTTTTGCACGGCCGCCAGATTGATCTGGAAGTCAGGGCTATAGCCTTCGAGCACTTCGCCGCCCATGCGCTCCTTCTGCACGCGGGTGGCGTAGATCAAGTCAGCGCCGGCCAGGCCCTGGGCCAGGTGTTGGCTGCAACGCAGCTGATTGCCGTTGTGGCTGAGCTGGTCCATCAGTTCGCTGGGGAGTTCCAGCCCGGCTGGGGCGACCAGGCTGATGGTGAGTCGCTGATACAGGCACAGCAGCTTGACCAGGGAGTGCACCGCACGGCCGTGTTTGAGATCGCCTACGATGGCGATGTGGCAGCCGTCGATCAGCTTGCCCTGGCGCGAGAATTCCCGTTCCAGGGTGTAGAGGTCCAGCAGGGCTTGGGTGGGGTGTTCGCCGGGGCCGTCGCCGCCGTTGATGACGGGGATATGGGTTGCGCTGGCAAACTCGGCCACGGCACCCTGCTCGGGGTGGCGCACGACCATGGCGTCGACATAGCCGCTGATGACGCGGCTGGTGTCGTGGATGGATTCCCCCTTGGCCATGGACGAGAAGGTAAAGCCGGTGGTGTCGCAGACTGCGCCACCCAGGCGGCAGAAGGCGGCGCCAAAGCTGATGCGGGTGCGGGTGCTGGCTTCGAAGAACAGGTTGGCCAGTACGGCGCCTTCCAGCACCCGGCAGACTTTTTGCCGCCGGGCTACCGGCTGCAGCAGGTCGGCAAGCCGGAACAGGGCCTGTACGGATTCCCGATCAAACTGGCTGACCGAGAGCAGGTGTGGGCTGCCTGCGACGATATTGCTGGTTGGTTGATATACGCTATGCGTATATTTTGTGGGCTGCTGTGCTGCCATGATCTCGCCAATGAAGCGGGCAACCACGGTGGGCATGCTGCGCTGCTCGTTGGAGTCATCCGGTAGTAGCCAACTGTCCAATGCTCTGCGGCTCACGCCAAGCCTCTCGCAGAGCGCATCGCGGGTCAGGTTGAGGCTACGCATGGCGTCGCGCAGCAGGGTCTGTTGTGGCAGGGTCATGGTGTTATCCGTTTACGCATTGCGTATATTATTCACTGTGCTTTATCAATTTGTAAATACGCATTGTGTTGTGTGCACTGTTTGTGCGGCACCCTGGCGCAGGGATGTGGCAGAACTTGCAAACGTCATGCTTGCCCAAGCGGGGCGACATACAGCTAGAATGGCTTGAAACCTTACTGCAACAGGATAGTGCCGTGCCCGCCATCATTGCTTTCAGTCAGCAGAACACTGCACCCGAGTATGACCAGCCCAGGGAGGAGCGTCGTGTAGAGGGGAATCCGCAGCGCACCACCTGGAATCACTACACCAATGAGAGCGGCGAGGTGTATGCCGGCGTCTGGGCGTGCGAGCCGGGACGCTGGCGTATTGCCATGGGCGATACCGAGGATGAGTTCTTCTTTGTCACCGAAGGGCGCTGCCGCCTGATCGACGAGGCTGGCCTGGCTGTGGAGGTAGGGGCAGGGGAGTCGCTGGTGATACCGGCGGGTTTCAAGGGCGAGTTCCACGTACTGGAAGCCATGAAGAAGCACTATATGATTGTTGAGCGCAAGCCATGAACGGGGAGATGACCATGTCCAGAGTAGCGGTTGTACTGTCCGGTTGCGGTTATCTGGATGGCAGTGAAATTACCGAAGCAGTCGCTACCCTGGTGGCGCTGAGCCAGCATGGCATGCACTACGACTGCTATGCACCCGATAGGCCGCAGCGCCATGTGGTGGATCATCTCAGCGGCGAGGGAACAGAGGAGAGTCGCAATATTCTGGTCGAAGCCGCCCGCATTGCCCGTGGCAATGTCAGGGCGCTGGATCAGCTCAATCCCGCTGAATACGACGCCATCGTGTTCCCCGGTGGGTTTGGGGCGGCCAAGAATCTCTGCACCTTTGCCGAAGAGGGCGTCAATGCCGGCATGCATGACGATGTAAAGGCCGCCATCATGCCGTTTGTGCTGGCCAAAAAGCCGGTGGTGGCCATCTGTGCCGCGCCGCTGCTGCTGGGCCTGGCCGCCCGCGAGGCGGGCTATAGCAAGGCACAGATTACCGTGGGCTATGGCGGTAACCCCTTGTCCGATGCCATCGAGGCCTGGGGGCAGTTCCATATGCCGTTGGCGGTGGACCAGGCCTGCCTGGACCGTACCCATGCGTTTATTTCAACCCCGGCCTATATGTTCGACGAAGCCAGCCCGGCGGCGATTTTTGCATCGGTACAGGCAGCAATTGCTGCATTGCGCGAAATTTTGGGTTAAGCTGGTTCCAACATCTACTTCAGGCAGCCGTAACCGTCATGCGTCGTTTCACCGCTTTCTTCTCGTTTTATTATTTTCCGATCACGAGTTGACGCGGGCTGCCCTGTTACACCCTGAAGCAAGTAAAGATTCAAGAAGGCGGGCCCAAAAGGCCCGCCTTTTTCTTTGTCCATTTTCTGCCGTCCACCCCATAGGAAGACCGTCATGATCATCGTAATGTCCCCTGAATCGACCCAATCCGAGCTCGACGCCGTAGTCAGCAAGATCCGCGCCTCTGGCCTGACCGAGCATGTTTCGCGCGGTAGCGAGCGCACCATCGTCGGCGCCATCGGCGACGAGCGCCCGCTCAACGAGCAGAGCTTCGAGCAGATGGCGGGCGTCGAGCGTGCCATCCATATCGTCAAGCCATACAAGCTGGTGGCTCGCGAAGGACACCCGGCCGGCAGCGTGATTGATATCCGTGGCATCAAGCTGGGCGGCAAGCAGGTGCAGGTGATAGCTGGGCCGTGTTCGGTCGAGACCCAGGAGCAGATGCATCTGGCGGCTGCTGGCGTGCATGCGGCTGGCTGCAAGATGATGCGGGGTGGCGCCTTCAAGCCGCGTACCAGCCCCTATGCTTTCCAGGGTTTGGGAGTACAGGGCCTGGAGTTCTTTCAGGCGGCGGCACGCGAGTACAACATGCCCATCGTGACAGAGCTGATGGATGTGCGCATGCTGGATACCTTCCTGGAGCACGATGTGGACGTGATACAGATCGGTGCCCGCAATATGCAGAACTTCGATCTGCTTAAGGAAGTCGGCCGGGTCAACAAGCCCGTCATCCTCAAGCGCGGCTTGTCGGCCACGATTTCGGAGTGGCTTATGGCGGCCGAGTACATTGCGGCGGGTGGCAACAACAACATCATCCTGTGCGAGCGCGGCATACGTACCTTCGAGACGGCTTACCGCAATGTGCTGGATGTGACGGCCATCCCGGTGCTGAAGAAGGAAACCCATCTGCCGGTACTGGTGGACCCTAGCCACGCCGGTGGCAAGGCCTGGATGGTGCCGGCGCTGGCTCGCGCCGCTGTGGCTGCAGGTGCCGATGGCCTGCTGGTGGAGATGCACCCCAACCCCTGCGATGCCTGGTGTGATGCCGACCAGGCCCTGACGCCACAGGAGCTCAATGACCTGGTGGCCTCCCTGCGCCTGATTGCCCAGGCGGTAGGCCGGGAGCTGTAAGAGCCTGTTCGCGATTTCTTCGCCCTGGCGAATAGATCGTGAACACGCTCTAAGCGCCAACCAGCGATGTGGCAGGCGTGATCAATCCTGGCCGCGCCTTTGGTAGTGGGCGGCCAGATCGAGCGCTACCTCGTAGATGCGGTCGCTGGTGGTGATGACATTGCGGCGCAGTTGCGGATCGGTGTTGCGCTTGGCCAGCTCATCGATGGCCTGCTGGAAGAAGAACCACTGGCTATCCATCAAGGCCAGCTTGGCCTTCAGGGCGGGTGTGTTGTCGGGGCGGGCCTTCAACTGCTGGCTCAGTTGCAGAAAGGCTGCGCGGCTCTCGATCAGGTCGCGCTGCAGGAAGGCAACCTTCAAGCCATATGCTTGCAAGAGATAAGTCTTGGCCAGTCGCTGCGACAAAGTGGCAATATCGCCGGCTATCCGGTTGGGCTGTGGTTTGTTGCCCGTGGGCTGTGCCAGTCGATCGCTCGCCTTGCGGGCTATCCAGGCCAGCTCCTCCGACAGTTCGGCCAACCTGGCGGCGCCTTCGCGTGTCGCCGGGGCTTGGGTGAGCGTCTGGTAGTCAGCCCAAAGTTGGGCCAGCAGGGCATAGTCGTCAGCCAGTTCGGCATGCTCCTGGCTGCCGGCGCGTAGCTTGGCCAGCTTCCGCTCGAACTGTGCGGTGGCGGCTTGTTGCTGGCGGCGGGCTTCGGCATTCTCTGCCTCCAGCCCCCGCCAGACATAGGCCCTGGCGATACGCTCGCTCAGCAGGGCCTGGCCGGCCGCATCATCCTGCAGGCCAGGCGCGGGCTCTGCCGCAAAGGTGGTCAGGCTGCACAGCAGGGTCAGTAGTATCAGTTGTCGCATGATGGGGTCCGGGCTGGTGGTGGGTGGCGCTCTGGCATCCTTGGTCGCTTGAATGGCGATAGGCTTACAGGGTGCATCCGATGCCGTGAAAATCTGGCTGGCGGCGCTAAATCTAGGAGTGGGATGTGTTGAGCAAGCTGGTGGTAATCGGCGTGGGCCTGATAGGCGGATCGTTTGCCCTGGACCTGAAGCGGGCGGGGCTGGTGGGCCAGGTCGTGGGTGTGGGGCGTTCGCCCGAGAATCTGGCACGGGCCATGCAGCTCAAGGTGATTGATCTGGCTGAACAGGATGCCGCAACAGCCGTCCGCGACGCCGATCTGGTCCTGCTGGCGACACCGGTAGGCCAGATGGACGCCGTGCTGGCGCGTATCGCCCCCGCCTTGCCGCGCCATACCTTGGTGACCGATGCGGGCAGCACCAAGCGCGATGTCGCCGCGCTCTACCGCAAGCATCTGGGCGATAGCCTGGATCGCTGTCTGCCGGCCCACCCGATTGCGGGGTCGGATCTGTCTGGCGCTGCAGCCGCACGCTATGGCCTGTATGAGGGCCGCAAGGTGGTGCTATGCCCGCTGCCGGAAACCAGTGCCGATACCTTGGCCAGGATAAGCGCCTTATGGCAGGCCTGTAGTGCCCATCTGGTGGTGCTGGACGCCGCCGAGCACGACGCAGTCTTTGCGGCAGTCAGCCATATGCCGCACCTGCTGGCTTTTGCCTATATGAACACGGTGCTGAATCGGCCCGATGCCGATACCTGCCTAGCCTTGGCAGCCAGCGGCTTCCGCGATTTCAGCCGTATTGCGGGTAGCCACCCGGAGATGTGGCGCGATATTGCACTGGCCAACCGCGATGGCTTGCTTGAGGACCTGCGTGCCTACCGGGCGGAACTCGATAGCCTGATTGCACAGTTGCAACAAGCCGATGCGGACGGCATGACGGCAAAATTCGAGCGCGCCAGCCAGGCACGCAGTGCCTGGGGCAAGGGCTAGTTTGCTAGCGTATCCATGACATTGCTGTAGCTGCCCGGCGCTGCGGCAGGGAGCGTCTGGCGGCCGATGACATTGAAGGCAGCAAGCATGTTCACGGCCACGGCCTGGTCATCGCGGCACAGGCAGACATAGGCGTAGGGCAGGATCATCAACGCGCGGTCGGGCGAGACCACGGCTAGCGAACTCCAGTCGTTGAAGTCGTGAAACGTGAGGTTGACCCAGAGCCAGTCGAACTGGGCGATCAACTGCTCTCCCCAGATGGTGCCCAGCACGATATGCAGGTCTTCGGGCTTGACCTCGGCGGCCTTGGGCGGGCGACCTTGCTGCCACTGACTGACAGCCTGCTCGACTGCACCAACCAGCTCAGCCGTGCTACGTCCGGCCAAGGGGATGCCCAGCGGACTGGCCATGCGTGCCACCCATTCGCGTACAGGTTTGAGCTCAGTGGGGCTGATGAGGGTTTCGCTGATGTTCATGGGTATTCCATGGCGCGTTGGAACGGGTAGGGCGGGAGGTGGGTTGCGGGCGCGATGCGCACGCAACCCCGCGTGTGTGATTACAGTTGGCCGTACCAGCTGTCGACCAGCTCACCAGCATCCACCTCGGCGACCAGGGGGTGTTGGCGGAGGAAGGCGGTAAAAGCATCGCGTTGGGTGTCACTCACCGAGCCGTGCTCTGCCACCACAAAACCGTCGGTTTCCAGGGCTGTCATGCCGCTGCTGAAACCACCCACAATCAGGTTGGTGCGCTCGGCCTCATCGCAGATGGCATTGATCCAGGATTCAAGTTCGGATTCAGACAGCAGCTGCTTGAAGCGCAGCGTCAGGTGAAAGCCCAGTTCCACGAATTCGGCCAGATGGTACTTCTTGCGCTGACGCTGGTTGAGACGGCGTATGCGGCTATTGGAATGGCGATTGAGCCAGTTTTTCATGGTCCTGCTTTCGGTGTGAGACACGTAAGCCGCCATTGTACCTTGTCGGTCGCCCCTGTCTGCCGGAGCAGGCTTTCTGCTACTCCATGTCAGTTGTTTTCCCGGCGCAAGCCAGCCCCCTGGCGCCCCATCTTTACACAATCTTTATACTCGTTCCGCCTATCTCGACACTGTCTTTACGGCGATCTCCCTAGCATGGGCACTGTCTTTTCCCATTCATGGAGTCGGCTGTGGAAATGCTGGTGTTGTCGTTGATCGCGGTGTTTGGCGGGGCCATTCTGGGCCTGATTGCTGCCTGCCGCAAACTGGAGGGGCAAGCAAAATGAACCCTGGATTGGTATGGATTTACTGGCTGGCCGGTGGTGTGTCCATCGGCCTGTTCGCCTACCTGCTTTATGCATTGTTCAATGCTGAGGAGGTGGCATGAACCAGTCCGCAGTTTTGCAAACAGGCTTGTACCTGTTGGTATTGCTAACCCTGGCCTGGCCCTTGGGGCGCTATCTGGCTGCCTTGATGTCAGGGGGGCTGGCCCAGCGGCTGGGCTGGATGGGCAAGGTCGATCGTGGCCTGATGAAGCTGATCGGCGCGAATGGCGAAGAGGACATGCCCTGGTGGCGCTATGCAACGGCCATCGTGCTGTTCAACCTAGCAGGCCTGCTGGCGGTGTATCTGCTGCAACGCCTGCAGCTGAGTCTGCCTTTCAACCCGGCGGGCATGCCCAATGTGGAGGCGGCCTCGGCCTTCAATACAGCCGTCTCGTTTGTTACCAACACCAACTGGCAGGGCTATGTGGGCGAAGCCACCATGAGCTACCTGACCCAGATGCTGGCATTGACGGTGCAGAACTTCCTGTCGGCGGCTACCGGTATTGCGGTGGTGGTTGCCCTGGTACGTGGCTTTGCCCGCAAGCATGCCCAAGGTCTGGGCAATGCCTGGCTGGATCTGAGCCGTGCCACGGTTTGGCTGCTGCTGCCCTTGGCATCGCTGTTTGCCGTATTCCTGGTGGGCCAGGGCGTGATACAGAACTTCTCTCCCTATGTTGAGGCACAACTGGTGGAGCCGGTGAGCTACCAAGTGGCCAAGACAGATGAGGCAGGCAAGCCGCTGGTGGATGCACAAGGCGCCGCCGTGATGGAAACGGTGACGGTGCGCACCCAGACGCTGGCGATGGGGCCGGTGGCATCGCAAGAGGCCATCAAGCTGCTGGGTACCAATGGTGGCGGTTTCTTCAATGCCAACTCCGCCCATCCTTATGAGAACCCCACGGGCGCCAGCAACTTCCTGCAGATGCTTAGCATCCTGCTGATACCGGCCGCGCTGTGCTTCATGTTCGGTCATATGGTGGGCGATGTGCGGCAGGGCGTGGTGGTATTGGCATCAATGACCCTGATCTTTGGCGCCATGGTGGCGGTAGTGGTCTGGGCGGAATCGCATGCCAACCCGCTGCTGGTGCAACTGGGTATGGATGCCGGCCTGGGCAATATGGAAGGCAAGGAAACACGCTTTGGCATCGTGGCTTCCAGCCTGTTTGCCGTGATTACCACGGCAGCCAGCTGCGGTGCTGTCAATACCATGCACGATAGCCTGATGCCACTGGCTGGCGGCGTGACTACCTGGCTGATGCAACTGGGCGAGGTGGTGTTTGGCGGTGTGGGTTCGGGCCTGTACGGCATGCTGCTGTTCGCCATGCTGGCTGTCTTTCTGGCTGGGCTGATGATAGGCCGCACGCCGGAGTACTTGGGCAAGAAGATTGAGTCGTTCGAGATGAAGATGGTCTCCATCGCCATCCTGATTACCCCCTTGCTGGTGCTGGGCGGTACGGCTGTGGCGGTGCTGCTGCCCCAGGCGTTGACTAGCCTGTGGAACCCTGGTGCCCATGGTTTCAGCGAGGCCCTGTATGCCTTCAGCTCTGCTGCCAACAACAATGGCTCGGCGTTTGCCGGCCTCTCGGCCAACACCCCCTACTACAACCTGGCGCTGGGTCTGGCCATGTGGTTTGGCCGCTTTGGAGTGCTGATCCCCGTGCTGGCCATTGCCGGTTCGCTGGCGCGCAAGCCCAAGCTGGCTGTGTCGGTTGGCACCATGCCTACCCACGGGCCGTTGTTCGTCGTGCTGTTGGTGGGCACGGTGCTGATTGTCGGCGCCCTGACCTATATCCCCGCCCTGGCCCTGGGGCCGGTGGTCGACCATCTGCAACTGTTTGCTGGCCAAGGAGGCTGAGATGAATGACAGACTAAAGACAGCCACGCCAGCCAAGGGTGTGGACTTGCAGGAAAACAAGCCGATGGATCAATCCTGGCGTTTGCTGGACCCTGTGCTGCTCAAGCCAGCCGTGGTGGAGTCGTTCAGAAAGCTGTCGCCACAGGCGCAGTTTCGCAACCCCGTGATGTTTGTGGTGTGGGTAGGCAGCGTGCTGACTACGGTGCTGGGTATCCACGCCCTGGGGGGCGAGGGTGAGGCGGGCGCAGGGTTTATCCTGGGGATTGCTGCCTGGCTGTGGTTTACCGTGCTGTTTGCCAACTTTGCCGAGGCATTGGCAGAAGGCCGTGGCAAGGCCCAGGCTGCGGCCCTGCGGGGTAGCCGCCGGAATGTCGTCGCCAAGAAGCTGTCGGAGGCCAGCCGTGATGGCAAGGTAACGGTGCTGGATTCGGCCAGCCTACGTCGGGGCGACATCGTGCTGGTGGAAGCCGGTGATACCGTACCGGCCGATGCCGAGGTGCTGGAAGGCGTGGCGTCGGTGGATGAGTCGGCCATCACGGGCGAATCTGCCCCGGTGATTCGTGAGTCGGGGGGCGATTTTTCGGCCATCACCGGCGGTACGCGGGTCCTGAGCGACTGGCTGATCGCCCGTGTGACGGC
This sequence comes from Chitinimonas prasina, assembly GCF_030160395.1. GTDB lineage: Bacteria > Pseudomonadota > Gammaproteobacteria > Burkholderiales > Chitinimonadaceae > Chitinimonas > Chitinimonas prasina. Next base: position 906,708 of record NZ_BSOG01000002.1, on the reverse strand, counting down.
CAATCCGGGCGAGGCCTTCCTGGACCGCATGATTGCCATGGTGGAAGGCGCCAAGCGCAAGAAGACACCTAACGAGATTGCCCTGACCATACTGCTGGTGGCCCTGACCCTGGTGTTCCTGCTGGCGACGGCAACCCTGTTGCCGTTCTCGATGTATAGCGTTAATGCGGCAGGTGCCGGCAGCCCGGTGAGCGTGACGGTGCTGGTGGCGCTGCTGGTCTGCCTGATCCCGACCACCATAGGCGGCTTGCTGAGCGCGATTGGTGTGGCGGGCATGAGCCGGATGATGCAGGCCAACGTGATAGCCACATCAGGCCGTGCCGTAGAAGCCGCTGGTGACGTGGATGTGCTGCTGCTGGACAAGACCGGCACCATTACGCTCGGCAATCGCCAAGCCAGTGCCTTTCTACCAGCGCCGGGCGTGAGCGATGGTGAATTGGCGGACGTGGCCCAACTGGCTTCGCTGGCCGATGAGACGCCCGAGGGACGCTCCATCGTGGTGCTGGCCAAGACCCGCTTTGCACTGCGTGGCCGCGAGTTGCACGACGCCCAGTTTGTCCACTTTACGGCGCAGACCCGCATGAGCGGGGTGGATATCGGTGCCCGCCAGGTACGTAAAGGTGCGGCCGAGGCAGTCAGGGTGCATGTATTGGCCCAGGGCGGTCAGTGGCCTCAGGCGGTGGTCGAACTGGTTGAGCAGGTGGCACGCCGTGGTGGTACGCCGCTGGTGGTTGCCGACGGCAATCTGGTGATGGGGGTGGTGGAGCTCAAGGATATCGTCAAGGGCGGTATCAAGGAGCGCTTTGCTGAGCTGCGCCAGATGGGCATCAAGACGGTGATGATCACTGGCGACAACCGCCTGACCGCAGCTGCCATCGCGGCCGAGGCCGGTGTGGATGATTTTCTGGCAGAGGCAAGACCAGAGGACAAGCTTAAGCTGATACGCGACTACCAGGCTGAAGGCCGGCTGGTTGCCATGACGGGCGACGGTACCAACGACGCCCCGGCGCTGGCCCAGGCCGATGTGGCGGTCGCCATGAACAGCGGCACCCAGGCTGCCAAGGAGGCCGGCAATATGGTCGACCTGGACAGCAATCCGACCAAGCTGATCGAGATAGTCGAGACCGGCAAGCAGATGCTGATGACGCGCGGTGCCTTGACCACCTTCTCGGTGGCCAATGATGTGGCCAAGTATTTCGCCATCATCCCCGCAGCGTTCGCGGTGACCTATCCGCAACTGGCAGCACTGAACGTGATGGGTCTGAACAGCCCTGCCTCGGCCATACTCTCGGCGGTAATTTTCAACGCCTTGATCATTGTCTTCCTCATACCGCTGGCACTGAAGGGTGTGGCCTACCGCGCGATGGCTGCCGGTGCGCTGCTGCGCCGCAACCTGCTGGTGTATGGCCTGGGTGGCCTGCTGGTGCCGTTTGTGGGCATCAAGCTGATCGATATGGTGCTGGGCGGTTTGGGCCTGGCTTAAGCGCCTGATCACGACTTTTCACCCCGGCGAAGAGATCGTGAACAGTCTTAAGACAACAGGCCGGTGCAGGGCATCGCCCATGGCACCGGCCCGCAAGGAGTAAACATGATGAAGAACCTGATACGTCCAGCCTTGACGCTGTTTGTGGTGCTGAGTGTCATTACCGGTGTGCTTTACCCGGCCGCGATTACCGGTGTGGCGCAGGTGGTGTTTCCGGATGAGGCCAATGGCAGCTTGATACAGCGGCAGGGCCAGGTAGTGGGCAGCAGCCTCATAGGCCAAAGCTTTAGCGGCCCAGGCTATTTCTGGGGGCGGCCATCGGCCACGGGGCCAGTACCGAACAATGCCGCTGCCTCCAGCGGTTCCAACTATGGCCCGCAGCATCCGGCCTTGGCCGAAGCGGTGAAGGCGCGGATAGAGGCGATGCGTGTCGCCCATCCTGATCAGGCCGGCCCGGTACCTGCCGATCTGGTCACCAGTTCGGCGTCGGGGCTGGATCCGCATATCTCGCCTGCCGCAGCGTACTACCAGATAGGCAGGGTAGCGAAGGCACGTGGCTTGAAGCCGGAGGACGTACAGCGGCTGGTGGATGCCCATACCGAGTACCCCAGCTGGCGTATTTTTGGCGATCGCACGGTGAATGTGCTGAAACTGAACATGGCGTTGAACGCGCAGGGCAGGGTTTGAGCCCAAGGCTTGTGCAGCCGTGTTTCGCAGCTTGAAACACGGCTGAAGGCAAGCCTGGCAGGCTGTTGCCAACGCGGGCTCATTGCCCGATCTCCTTTCGAAAGACCGGTGGCAGCTGCCTGTGCCATGCTTGTTGTGCATACGAGGTGTACGGCGATAAGAGCCTGAACAGGCGCTTGGCGCTGTGCACCTCGCCTGCATTCTCGCCAGCCTGACTGGCGCCACCGCATAATGGCCTGATGACAGGCATCGAACCATGACCGAACAAAGACCTGATCCAGACCGTTTGCTGGAAGCCTTGCAGGCAGAGGCGATGGCCGCTGCGCGGGGCAAGCTGAAGATATTCTTTGGCGCCTGTGCTGGCGTAGGCAAGACCTACGCCATGTTGCAGGCGGCCCGGCAAAAGCTGAACGAGGGCGTGGATGTATTGATAGGCATAGTCGAAACCCACGGCAGGGCTGAGACAGGGGCGCTGCTGGAGGGCTTGCCCATGCTGCCCTCGCGCAAGATGCAATACCGCGACAAATTGCTGGCCGAATTTGACCTTGATGCGGCACTGGCCAGCAAGCCTCGCTTGATCGTGGTGGACGAGTTAGCCCACAGCAATGTGGAAGGTAGCCGCCATGCCAAGCGCTGGCAGGATGTGGAGGAGTTGCTGGCTGCCGGGATTGATGTCTACACCGCACTCAATGTGCAGCATCTGGACAGCCTGAACGACGTGGTGGGATCGATTACCGGGGTGCGGGTACGCGAGACGGTGCCCGACCAGGTTTTTGATGTGGCGGACGAAGTGACCTTGGTAGACCTGCCGCCAGATGAGCTGCTGGCGAGGCTGGCGGCCGGCAAGGTGTACCTGGCGGATGCAGCCGAACGCGCAGCGCGCAACTTCTTTCGCAAGGGCAATCTGATTGCCCTGCGCGAGCTGGCCTTGCGCCGCACTGCCGACCGGGTGGATGCGCAGATGCGGGCCTATCGCGCCGATAGGGCCATTGCCAATGTCTGGCAGGCCAAGGAGCGCCTGGTGGTGTGCGTGGGCATGGGTAGCAGCGGCGAGAAGCTGGTACGGGCGGCGGCCCGGCTGGCAGCCAAGCTGCAGGCCGACTGGATTGCGGTGTATGTGGAGACACCATCCCTGCAACGGCTACCGGCAGAGCGACGGGCGCGGGTATTGGAAACATTGAAATTGGCCGAAGAGCTGGGGGCCGAGACGGCGACATTGGCGGGTTCCGATGCAGCCAGAACCCTGGCCGCCTATGCCCGCAGCCGTAATGCCAGCAAGCTGGTGATAGGCCATAGGCTGAAGGCCGGCTGGCGCCGCAAGCTACTGCCCGGTCTGGCCGACCAGTTGGCCGAACAGGCGGTGGAGCTGGATCTTTACCTGGTGGGGGTGGATGACACCAGCGCGCTGGGCGAGCGGGACGCGCGCGGCAGGCCTGCGCGACCAGACTGGCGCGGCTATGCCTGGGCAACTGCCTATGTGGCGGTGACCACGCTGCTGGCCACGCCGCTGCTGTCGGTTTTTGACCTGGCCAATGTGGTGATGGTGTTCCTGCTGGCTGTGGTGGGCGCCGCGCTGCGGTATGGGCGTGGGCCGGGTGCCTGGGCGGCGCTGGCGGCAGTGCTGAGCTTTGATTTTTTCTTCGTGCCGCCGCGTTTTACCTTTGCGGTGAGTGATACTCAGTATGTACTGACCTTTGCCTTGATGCTGGGGGTGGCCCTGGTCATCGGCCAACTGGCTGCCAAGCTGCGCTTCGAGGCCGATGTGGCACGTCAGCGCGAGCGAAGGGCGGACGAACTGGCCGGGCTGGCGCGTGAGCTATCGGGTGCGTTGACGACAGAGCAGATCGTGGGCACGGCACTGGAACGGTTGCAAGGGGTTTTCCATGCCCGCTGTGCAGTGCTGCTGCCGGATTCACACGAGCGGGTGCGCTCCACGACGGTAGGGGCGCATACGCTTGGCGAGCGAGAGGGCTTGCAGGCCGATAGCGAGATTGCCCAATGGGTGTATGACCATCAGCAGGCTGCGGGGCAGGGTACCCAAACCCTGCCAGCCAGCCCGACGCACTACCTGCCGCTCAAGGCACCCATGCGCACGCGCGGCGTGCTGGCGCTGCAGGCGACCGACCCCACGCTGCTGGACGAACCCGAGGACAGGCGCCTGTTGGAAGCCTGTGCCGCCCAGGTGGCATTGGCACTGGAGCGGGTACATTTCGTGGAAGTGGCGCAGGATGCGCTGGTCAGCATGGAAGGTGAGCGCCTGCGCAATGGGCTACTGACCGCCGTCTCGCATGATTTACGCACCCCCCTGACGGCATTGGTGGGGCTGGCCGATACCCTGGGGCGCGAGGGATTGAGCGAGGCCAGCCGACAGGAGCTGACGCTGGCGGTGGGCGACAAGGCCAGGGGCATGGCCGAACTGGTAGGCAAGCTGCTGGACATGGCGCGTTTGCAATCGGGAGCGGTAGAGCTGCGGCGGGATTGGCACTCGCTGGAAGAAGTGCTGGGTTCGGCACGGCGCCAGTTGGACGCGGTGCTGGCAGGACACAGGGTAGTGAGCCAGTTGGCGCCTGATTTGCCGCTGTGCGAGTTCGACCCGGTATTGCTGGAGCGGGTGCTGGTGAACTTGCTGGATAATGCCGCCAAGTACACCCCTGCCGGCAGTGAAATCTGCATACGGGCGCAGCACCGTGGCGATCTGTTGCGGGTGGTGGTGGAAGACAATGGCCCAGGCCTGCCAGATGGGCGCGAGGAGCGCTTGTTCGGCAAGTTCGAGCGTGGCGACAATGAATCAGCACTGCCTGGTGTGGGGCTGGGCCTGGCCATTTGCCGCGCCATCATCGAGGCACATGGCGGCCGCATCCATGCTGAGAACCGCTCGGAAGGCGGTGCCCGTTTTGTTTTCACCTTGCCGCTGGGCACGCCGCCGTCGATGGCGGAGGCCGAGCTGGCCTCACATTGAGCTGCCCATGAGTGCGCAACGCTTGCTGATTGTCGAAGATGATCCCCATATCCGGCGCTTTGTCCGTACCGCGCTGGAAACCGAAGGTTTTACGGTGTTTGAGGCAGAGACCGTGGCCAGGGCGCTGATCGAGGCGGCCAGCCGCCAACCCGAGTTGTTTATCGTGGATCTTGGCCTGCCGGACCGTGACGGCCGCGAACTGATACGCGAGCTGCGCAACTGGACGCAAGCGCCGGTCATCGTGTTGTCGGCACGCGACCGCGAAGAAGAAAAAGTGGCGGCGCTGGACGCCGGTGCCGACGACTACCTGGTAAAACCTTTTGGCGTGCCGGAACTGCTGGCCCGCGTACGGGCGCAACTGCGCCGTAACAGCGCCAGTATCCAGCCCAGTAGCGCCGTGGTGTGCTTTGGCGAGATCAGCGTGGACTTGGCAGGCCGCGAAGTCAGCCGTGGTGGCACGGCAGTCCACCTGACACCTATCGAATACCGTTTGCTATCGGCCCTGATCAAAAGCCATGGCCGGGTCATGACCCATCACCAGCTCCTGATGGCGGTTTGGGGGCCGAATGCCAGTGGGCGCGATCATTATCTGCGCGTCTATATGGGCAATCTAAGGCAGAAACTGGAAGCGGACCCCAGCCAGCCCAGGCATTTTGTGACTGAGCTGGGGGTGGGGTACAGGCTGGTGGGAGTGGGGCATGAAGGCACGGGTGCCCACGATACCTCACGCTCTCAAGCAGCTTAGCCGCAGCTGCTCCCTAGCGTGTTTGGCGCACTGTGGCGCGCTCGCCGTGGGTGCGCCATCGGGCAGTCGGATCAAACCCACTTTATGCAATCTTTAGCTGCGTGGCACCGCTCTATATGCCTTCTTTACGTCCGGCCACATAAACTTTCCTGGCGATACAGGATGTGGCAACGCTCGCAAGCACAAGCGCAATCCACGCACTTCTCTCATCCGGTATCGCCCCGCTGTGGCCTCAGGGCGCGGGTTTGCAAGCCCCGGCCGGACGTAGGGAATAACCATGAATACCTTGGCCCGAATGTGTCCTGTAGAGGACATCCTGCTTGATGCAAAGGTGCAGAACAGGCACCAGTTGTTTGAGTATGTGGCGCGGCACCTGCAGCGGCGTTATGGCCTGGCAGCCAAGCCCATCATCGGTAGCCTGGAAGCGCGGGAGCGCATGGGTTCGACCGCATTGGGGCAGGGGGTGGCCATACCCCACGCCCGCTTGTCCGATCTTTCCGCCCCGCTGGCGGTGTTCATCCGCCCCGAACTGCCCATAGCCTTTGATGCGCCAGACGGCAAGCCGGTCGGCGAGCTCATCCTCTTGCTGGTTCCCCAGCATGCCAGCCAGGATCACCTGCAAATTCTCGCCGATGCGGCCCGGCTATTCTGCGAGCGATCATTCCGCGCCTTGCTGCGCGCTGCTGCCACTCCCTTCGATGTGCGTCGTATTCTGCTCGAAAGCCAAGCATCATGACTCCCAATGTCCGTCATTTCACCGGTATGGCGACACCCGCCAAGGCAAACGCCCAGACCTATCTGCAAGGCCTCAATGCTGATCTGCTGGCGGGATCGCTGCCCTTTGTCCAGGCCTTGCAACAGCAGACGGTGGTAGTGGTCTTTGCTGGTACGGCCAGCTACGACCCCGCCATACGGCAGACCTTTGCCCAGGACATCAGCCTGCTTGCCATGATGGGGGCGCAGGCCGTACTGATACATGGTGGCGCCCCTTCCTTCCATGCGGCAGGGGGCGCCAGCCTGGTCGAGCGGGTGGCGACCCAGGTGACGAGGACGGCCTTGGCTGAAATCAATCTGGAACTGGTGCGGCTGATCAATCAGCACGGTCCGAGAGCAATTGGCCTTGCCGGGCAGGATGGTCAGTTGCTGCGCGCCGCCCCGCCCGCAGCGGCTGGCCGGGCCGCAGAAGTTGCCACGCTGGATGCCAGCCTGCTGCAGATCATGCAGGCCAATGGCTTGCTGCCTGTGATCATGCCGATGGCGCCCGACGCGGATGGCAACGATCAGTTATTGGTGCCGGAACAAATCGGCAGCCTGCTGGCCCAGCGCTTGAAGGCCAACACACTGGTACTGATGGTGAACGGCGACGTGCTGCATGCGGTGGATAGCCATGATGGCTTGAACAGCCGTGCCCAATTGGAGGTCTGGTTGGGCGAGCACTCAGAGGCACTTGGTGCGACTACGGTGCGTGCTGCCCTGGATGCGCTGAGCCATGGTGTGAGTACCGTACATCTGGTGGAGGCGGGTGTACCGCATACCCTGCTTGGCCAGCTGTTGACGGAGGAGGGCTGTGGTATGGCCCTATGCCACCGCAGCGGCGCCAGCCTGTTGGCGGACAGCTCGCGGTACTTTCACGATTGCGACAGCTTGCTACGGCCGGATTTCCAGGTTGAGCGCAAGCGTGTTGTGCGTTTCTGAGGTGCAGGGCATGGACAGACCCTGGATGCACCCGGTCTTGCTGCGGCCTTGGCAGGGCAAGGACTCTGCCGAGGCGCTGACGGCGCTCTTGCACCGTGCTTTTGCACCGATGGCGCGTATGGGCCTGGATTGTGCCAGCGCCCGGCAACAGCCAGCCGCTACCGAAGCACGCCTGGCGAGTGGGCAAGGCTTTGTGGCGGAAGTGAATGGCCAACTGGTTGGCACACTGACGGTCTATGGGACTTTACCTCGCAGTGATGCCGATGCCTACCGGGAGCCCGGTGTGGCCAGCGTACACCAGTTTGCGGTGGAGCCAGACTGGCAACGCCGCGGCGTGGGGGATGCCTTGCTGCGCATGGCAGAGCGATGGGCACAGTGCCAGGGCTGCCATGCCCTAGCACTGGATACGCCGCAGCAGGCGCGCCACCTGTTGACCTATTACCTGCGCAAAGGCTACATCCTGGCCGAGTCACTGCGCTTTACCGGACGCAGCTATCAGAGCCTGGTCCTACGCAAGTCTATTGCTCCGGCGATTCACACGGTGCAAGCAGGCCAACAGCCAGGGATGGTTCATGCCGTGGCTTGCACGAGCGGCACGCGTCACGGCTAGAAATAGTCACACAGCCTGTACCAGGTCATGCGCAGCAGTCTGCTGCCTGGGTCGGAAATGGTTTAGGCTGTGCCATGTCCGCCACATCTTGGAGCTTGCCTGCAGATGAGGCGGTCTAGCTGAAACGCTTACTTGCTTGTCTTGGGCAACTGAGTTTCATAGTAGAAATCCATCTGGCAGGGCTTGCCTGAACATTTGGCCGGCTTGAAGCGGGTTTTCATCAACAGACCTACCACAAAGTTGCTGACAGGTATGTCGGGGGCTTTATAGATGCTGACGGCGAGAGGCATACCTTTGCTGTCGACCTGCACCGTGGCGATTATCTGACCATCCTTACTCTGGCCCAGTTCGTCCTCCTGGATAGAGAGCAACTGTACCCGAGCATTGATGTCTTTCATGCCATAGAGTGGGTATGGGGGCTCGTCACCAGGTTTGATGGATTCATAATTGGCGTGCAGCGCCTTTTTTTCCGCCACCGACAATTCGGCGTAGGCCTTGGTCTGGCTCACAATTGTTTGTGGGTCGGTATGGGTCGGTGTCGCAGTCGGCGGCACGTTCGCCAACACAATGTTACCTAGCAGTATCCAGGCAATCAGGGGAAGGAGGGTGGAACGTTTCACTGGCTTCCTGTCTGGTAAGGGCGAGTAGGACTCTGGGGTAGGTTGGCTGCGCGAGATTATCAGCTGCGTTCTTGCTCGATGCAAAGCTGTGGTTAGTAGTCCATCGCCGACGTTGCAAAAACAGCCGCGTCGGTCTACTTGGGGTTAGAAGTAATCTCGCAGTCTGTACCAGGCCATGCCCAGCACCAGGCTGGGCATGCGCAACAGTTTGCCGCCTGGGAAGGGGTGGTGGTTGATCTGGCTGAACAGGTCCAGTCGCTCATTCTGGCCGGCAATGGCCTCGGCGATCAGCCGGCCGGCTAGGCCGGTCACGGCAACGCCGTGGCCGGAGAAACCCTGGCAGAAATAGACATTGGGAGACAGCCTGCCCCAGTGCGGCGCGCGACTCATGGTGATATCAACAAAGCCACCCCAGGCATGGTCTATCCGGACATCGGCAAGCTGGGGGAATACCCGCAGCATGTCGCTGCGCATGGCGCTGGCCAAATTGGGTGGGGGCAGGCCGGAGTAGCTGACCTTGCCGCCAAACAGCAGTCTATGGTCGCGGGTGAGGCGGTAGTAATCCAGTACAAACTGAGTGTCGGCCACGGCAAAGTTCGGGTTGATCAAGGATTGCGCACGGGCTTCCCCCAGTGGCTCGGTGGTGATGACATAGGTGCCCACTGGCATGATCTTGTTGCCCAAGGGGGGCACCAGATCGCCCACGGAGACATTGGCCGCCAGAATCAGCTGCTTGCAGCTCACCACGCCGCTGGCGGTGTGGACCTTGGTTTGGGCGCCTTGCTCGATACGGGTAACCGGTGTGTTCTCGTACAGGCGGGCACCGGCGGTGTGCGCTGCACGGGCTAGCCCCAGCGCGTATTTGAGCGGATGGATATGGCCCCCCAGGGCGTCGTACAGTCCACCGCAATAGCGTGGGCTATCCAGATGCTGGCGCAGCTCGGCTTTGTCCCACAGCGTGTAGTGGCGGTAGCCGAAGCGACGTTCGGCCTCGGCCTGCCATTGCACCAGTTCGTCGAACTTGGCGGGTTTGACGGCGGCCAGGGTGTGGCCGCGCTCCCAGTCGCAATCGATCTGATGGCGCTGTATGCGCTCCTCAATGATGTCTATGGCTTCCAGCGACATGTCCCACATGGCCTTGGCTGCAGTCTCGCCGGCGGCACGGCTGAGGGTATCCATATCGCAGGCATAGCCGTTGATGACCTGGCCGCCATTGCGGCCCGATGCGCCATGGCTGAGGCGGGAGCCCTCCAGCAGTACCACGCTATAGCCACGTTCGGCCAGGTTCAAGGCGCTGGACAGCCCTGCCAGGCCACCGCCAACCACGCAGATATCGCACTGCGTGCTGCCGTCCAGGGCGGGGTAGCTGGGGATGTCGGGCGTGCTGGCGACGTAGTAGGAGTCGATATGAGGCTGGCGATCGTACTTCAGCATGGCGGGTTTCCGGGCGTGGTCGGCGTACTGGCAGCAAGCTAGCACTGTTGAATATGCTTTACAAGCCGATGCGGATATTGCACGGTCGGCAAAACGGATTGCGCTTATCTACACTGTTTGCACAAGCACAAACCCGGAGGTCTCCATGAGCAAGGCCACAAGCGCCATCCCTGATGGCTATTACAGCATCACGCCCTACATCACCGTCCATGATGGCCATGCAGCGTTGGATTTCTACCAGCGTGCCTTTGGTGCAACAGTGGTCCTGACCATGCCGGACGAGGCCGGCAAGATTGCGCATGCCGAGATACAGTTGGGCAATTCCAGGGTGATGCTGTCGGATGAATTCCCTGCCTGGGGCGCCATCAGCCCGCATACCCTCAAGGGCCGCACCAGTACATTGATGTTCTATGTGGAGGATGTGGATGCCGTGGTGGCGCAGGCAGTGGCTGCCGGCGGTAGGCTGGACAGGCCGGTGGCCGACCAGTTCTATGGCGACAGGGTGGGTAGTGTGTCCGATCCATTTGGGCATAGCTGGCATATCGCCACCCATCTGGAAGACCTGACCGAGGCCGAGCTGCAGGAACGCATGAAAACCTGGTCGACCGAGAACCCTTGAGCCACCAGCATCACGATGTCCGGAGCGCCCTATCTTGCCCAAACGATTACCGTCCTTGTTGATTGCCGCCATGAGCCTGACCTTGAGTATGACCGCTACTGCCGCTGAATTGGACCCCAAAGCCCTGCAAGCGCAGGTGGCTGATGCCGAACGGGCTTTTGCCAAATCCATGGCAGATCGCGATCACGCGGCTTTCACCGGTTTCCTGTCGGACGAAGCCGTTTTTTTCGGGGGCGGCAAGGTGCTGCACGGCAAGGCACAGGTGGCTGCGGGCTGGAAGGGTTTCTTTGAGGGCGCGGCCGCGCCGTTTTCCTGGGAACCCCAATCGGTAGAGGTGCTGGCCTCAGGCACACTGGCACATAGCAGTGGGCCGGTGCGCGACCCTGCTGGCAAGATCGTGGCGACCTTCAATTCAGTCTGGCGGCAAGAGGCGCCAGGGGTCTGGAAGGTGGTGTTCGATAAGGGCAACCCAGCATGCGATTGTGCGAAACCTTGAGATTAAGGTAATCACCATGAGACCGTTGTCATTGCTGGGTGGCTGCCTGCTGGTGCTGCCATTGCTGAACTGGGCGGCGGATGCCAAACAGGTGCCTGTCGCTGCGGCCAGCGCCGTGGACGGTCTGGCTTGGCTCAGTGGGTGTTGGCAGCATAGCCAGCGCGAGCCGGGTTCGGTCGAAATCTGGTCACAACCCGCTGGCGGCATGCTGCTGGGTGTATCTCGCATTGTGGTCCAGGGCCAGACGCGGGAGTTTGAGTACCTGCGCATCCATGTGGTGGATGGGCAGTTGGCTTATACCGCCAAGCCCTCCAGCCAGGCGGAGACTACGTTCAAGTTGCTGAGGGCGGAGGGGCGGTCGCTGGTGTTCGAGAATCAGGCGCATGATTTTCCGCAGCGCATCCTGTACCGCCTGCAGCCCGATGGCAGTTTGCTGGCCAGGATAGAGGGCCAGATCAAGGGGCAGGAAAAGTCGCGGGATTTTCCCATGACCCGTACGAACTGTGAGGCGCCATCAGCGTCTTGAGCCGCCTGGCTTTCACCCATCTGCCTCTACTGCCGGGCGGCGTGCTGCCGCTCTATCGTTTCTAGCTTGTCTCGCCGGGCCGGGCGATAACCAGTTGGTCGCGCCCCTGCTGCTTGGCCCGATACATGGCGGCATCTGCGCGCCGCATCAGGCGCTCGAAACTTTCGCCAGGCTGGGCCTCGGCTGCGCCCATGCTGAAGGCTATGATCAGCTCGGCAGGCAGGTCTTCATGTTGCGCTTGAAGGTGTTGTCGCATGCGCTCGAACACCAGGGGGACTTCGCTGCTATGGGTGGCGGGCATGATCAGCAGCCATTCTTCGCCGCCAACCCGGCCCAGCCTGTCGCCTCGCCGTAGCGTGGGCTGGCAGACCCGGGCGAAGCGCCGCAGTACGGTGTCACCGACTTCGTGGCCGTAGCGGTCATTGATGGATTTGAAATGGTCCAGATCAATCACTGCCAGTGAGAATCGCAGGCCTTCTTCGCGGCAAGCCTGCAATTGTCGCTGGCCATACGCCAGGATGTGCCGGCGATTAGGGGCGCCTGTCAGCTCATCATGCATGGCGAGGGCCGCATAGCGCTGCTTCTGCCTGACCTGCCGCAGCAGTACAAAGGCTAGCGCGGCGATGGCGATGACGCTGCACAGTAATCCCAGCAGCAGTAGCAGGCGGCGGCTTTTGCCGGCTTCCAGTTCGGCGGCCTGGCGGCGGCGTTCGGATTTCAGCAGAGCGTTGTCGGCTTCCTTGCGCTCGCTGTCAAACCGCGCCTGCATCTCGGTGGTCAGCTTGCGGTTGAACTGTTCGTCATTGGCCTTGTTCGCCTGTATCCAGGCTTCCAGCTCGGCCAGTGCCTCCCGGTAGCGGCTTTGCTGCTTATAGACCAGGCTGCTGGTTTTGTGCAGCATCAACTTGCGGGGGGCGGTGGGGTTCTGCTTGAAGATAGACTCGGCCTCGGCCATCGCCGCCATGGCGGCACGGACATCACGCCCGCTCAGTGCTTCTGCTCGCGCCAACTGCGTACCAAACAGCATGTCTTGAAGGTGGGTGCGGCGGAATTCCTGCAAGGCGAGGTCAAGCTGCTGCAACGCGGCTTCAGTTCGCCCTTGCTTCAAGTCGATGGCACCCAACCTGAAGCGGGCATAGGCTACGCCGGTCGCATCGTTCAGCGCTTCGGAGTGAGCCAGCGCTTCGCGCAAGGTATCGCCAGCTTCCTGCCACCGCTCCAGGCGCAACAGGCTGACGCCGATGTTGTATTGCCGTACCGACAAGGCGTGGCGATCCTGCGCCGGGTTCAGGCCTACCAAGCTACGGCGGTAATAGTCCACCGCCTGTCCCTCATCCCCCAGCGTGCTGTAGGCATTGCCAATGTCGTTGAGTACGCCGCTGACGTCTGCTGTCAGCTTGAGGCTATCGAACAGGGTGTGGGCCCGAAATAGCAGCGGCAATACCTCGTTGAACCGACTTTCACCTTGCAGCAACCGGGCCTTTTCCTGCAGGGCAGAAGCCAGTTCGCGTTGCAGCTTGTTGCGTTCGGCCAAGCTGATGGCAGCGTCGAGATCCCTCATGGCCTCAGCTTGTTTGCCGCTTTGTGCCAGTAAGCGCCCACGTAGCGACAACAGGGTGGACTCACTGCCGGCTTGGTTCAGCTCACGTGCGAGCATCAGGCCACGTGCCAGGACGACATCCAGATCCTTATAGTGCTCCATTTGGGCCGAGGTGATGGCCAGCAGGCGCAGCGCTGCCAGTTCCTCTTGCTTGTCGCCATTGGCCTGCAATTCGCGGCTCAGCTTAAGCGTTTCCTCGCGTACCTTGATGGGATCGTCGGCCGCCCGTTGTTCCATGGCGGCCCAATCCACACCGCCTTGCACCCCAAGGCTGGCAAGGGCAAGCAGGCCGGCAAGGATGTAGTCCAGGCAGTGTAGGCTGCGTCGATAGGGCATGGTTGCAGGGTGAAGGGGCACACACTAACCATATGACACTCGTTGCCGGCTTGCTGGTGCGAATCGGCTTGCCTTGCCAGCGCGGTATGCGTGCCGATGACAATCAGGGAAATTGAGCTTTCGGGGCATAGCCTTTAAGCTTCGCCTGCGGGCCTGGCCGGCCTGCGCAGCCTTCACGCGTCGGCTGTTGAAAGATGGATGGGAGTCGTCGGCAAAGTGCCAAGCACTCGCCCGGCGCATGGGTGCTGCCAGTGTCCGCTTCCCTATGCACAGGACCGGCAATACCCTTATCGGAGAGATGTAGCATGACCCAACCGATCTACGGCGATGGGGCTATCCGTCGCGATGGCCTTTATGGTTCCAGTATCGAGAATACCTATGCTGGCGTACTCAGCTTCATGCGCCGCAAATACACCCGCGATCTGACCGGTGCGGATGTGGTGATCAGCGGTGTGCCGCTGGATCTGGCGGTGACCTTCCGCCCCGGCGCCAGGCTTGGACCGGCGGCTGTGCGTGCCGCCAGCGTGCAACTGGCTGAGCTCAAGCCTTTCCCATGGGGTTTTGACCCGTTCGACGACTTGGCCGTGATTGACTACGGCGATTGCTGGTTTGATGCCCATAACCCGCTCACCATCACGCCCAGCATTGTCGAGCATGCCCGTACCATCTTGGCCAGCGGCGCCAAGATGCTGACCTTTGGGGGCGATCACTACATAACCTACCCCTTGCTGAAGGCCCATGCCGAGAAGTTTGGCAAACCCTTGAGCCTGATCCACTTCGATGCCCATTGCGATACCTGGGCGGACGACAGCCCGGACAGCTTGAACCACGGCACCATGTTCTACAAGGCAATCAAGGACGGCCTGATTGACCCCAAGCGTTCGGTGCAGGTGGGTATACGGACCTGGAACGATGACTTCATGGGCATGAACGTGCTGGATGCGCCCTGGGTGCATGCCAACGGTGCGCAGGCTACTCTGGACCGTATCATTGAGATCGTGGGCGACAATCCGACCTATCTGACCTTTGATATCGACTGCCTGGACCCCGCCTTTGCACCAGGCACCGGCACCCCAGTGCCGGCAGGCCTCAGCAGTGCCCAGGCTTTGCACATCATCCGTGGCATGGAGCCGGTGAAGCTGATAGGCATGGATGTGGTGGAGGTCTCGCCGCCGTTTGACCAGAGCGAAATCACAGCATTGGCGGCAGCCCATATTGCAGCTGATCTGCTTTGCGTGCTGCGCAATCAGAAGCTCAAGGGGCGCTTCTAAAGATTGGAGCGGACGAAGTGACAAGAGGGCGGCCTTGGGCTGCCCTTTTTTGTTGCGCTACGGCTTGACTAGGCGGGTGTTGACAGAAGGGCTTGACTCCAAGCCTCTGTATTCAAAACAAAATTCTGGTTTGTAATCTGCGTGTTTTTTGCAACATTCTACGAGTGGCGCATTTTTGCAACGAATTGGCTGTTTTAGAGTGAACGCTTTAATTCAAATGGTTGAAACAAAATAGGTTTTCAAAAAATAGCGGCGTGTTTTCATGCGACGCGGGTAAGTGCGCTTCGCTTCGGGCGATAAGCTTATGCGGAAATGAAGTGATTTTGTAACAAATGGTAACGAGAATGCCGGGGTCTCGCCGCAATCAGCTTACACGAAACTTTCGTGTGAGTGCGGCTGCTATTTTTTAAACCAGGGCTAGAACATGTTTCCTTTCAACAATTTCTCGCGTACCGCCGTCAGTCTGGCAGTTGCCGCGTTGGTAGCGCCGGCATTGGCGCAGAATACCTCTTCCTCGGTGACCGGCCTGGTGACCGGTGCCGATGGCAAGCCGGTTGCCGGCGCACAGGTGGTAATTAAGCACATGGAGTCCGGCTCCACTGCGACGGCCACCTCCGGCGCTGATGGCCGCTATGTGGCGCGTGGTTTGCGTGTGGGCGGCCCCTACACCATCGTCATCAGCAAGGACGGCGCCAGCGAGAAGGCGGACGATATCGTGCTGCCCCTGGCTGAAACCTTCAACCACAGCGTTACCCTGGGCAAATCGGGCGCCGAAGAAATCAAGGTGACCGGTCGTAGCCGCTCCAGCAAGTTCAGCTCGTCCTCCATGGGCGCGACCACCAATATCAGCCGCCGCGATCTGGAAGCACAAGCCTCCATCCAGCGTAACCTGCAAGACTATGCCCGGGCCGACCCACGCCTGTCGCAGTCCGACAAGGAGCGCGGTGAGATCTCGGCCGGTGGCCAGAACAGCCGCTACAACTCGGTGACCATTGATGGCGTGACCATCAACGACACCTTTGGCCTTGAAGCCAACAATATGCCGACGGCCAAGCAGCCGATCTCGATCGATGCCATCCAGTCGGTGCAGGTCAATATCTCCAACTACGATGTGTCGCAGACCGGCTACACCGGCGCCAACATCAATGCAGTGACCAAGTCGGGCACCAACGAGTTCCACGGCAGTGCCTATTATGTGTACCGCGATGAGAATGGCGCGGGCGATCGTTACAACCGCAGCAATGACACCTATACCAAGGCGCCTGGCTTTGATGAAACCACGACCGGCTTTACCTTGGGTGGCCCCATCATCAAGGACAAGCTGTTCTTCTTCGCCAACTACGAAGAGATGGAAAGCAGCCGTTCCTCGCCCGACTTCGGCCCGCTGGGTAGCAGCCTGACCAACGTCGGCATCTCCCCCGCCACCATCAATGCAGTGCAGGAACTGAGCCGCAGCCAGTACGGTATGGAGATCGGCGGCTGGGAAGCCCCCACCGATACCAAGCTGAAGGTCAAGGACAGCCTGCTGAAGCTGGACTGGAATATCAACGACGACCATCGTGCCAGCTTCCGTTACACCAAGACCGAGCAGAGCGAACCGTTCTACAACAACTTCGGCACCCGCTCGCTTTCGCTGTCCTCGCACTGGTATACCCAGGAGAAGGTTATTGAGACCACGGTGGGCCAATGGTTCGCCAAGTGGACGCCGGATTTCTCTACCGAATTCAAGCTGTCGCAGCGCGACTATGACAGCGTGCCCATCAAGAACAGCGAACTGCCCGCTATCAAGCTTGATTACGCTGGTGCCTTACCTGCCGGTTCGCCTGATGGCGTAGCGGGTGGTACCCGCTCGCTCAACTTTGGTACTGAGCGCAGCCGCCAGTTCAACGAACTGCGTACCAAGACCCTGGATACCTATGTCGGTGCCAACTGGCAGTTGGGTGAGCATGAAGTCAAGTTCGGTATGGACTACACCGATAACGACATCTTCAATGCCTTCCTGCAGAACGTGAATGGTGATTACACTTTCTCCTGTGTGAACAGCAGCGCCACCTATACCTATAGCTTGGGCGCAGTCAATTGCTCGCGCGATTCGGCTGAGCGAGTTGCTGCCGCTGTGCTGGAGAACTACCGCATTGGCCGCCCAAGCTCTTATCAGGTGCAGGCCCCGTTGGCTGGCCGTACCCGTGCTGATGGCGCGGCCAAGTTCACCGTGCAGAACACCGGCCTATTTGCCCAGGATACCTGGAAGATAGACCGCAACCTGAGCTTGGTCTACGGCCTGCGTCTTGACCGGCAGGGTTTGCCGGATACACCGCTGGCTAACCCCAATGTGGCCAAGCCCATGGTGGCAGGCAATGTGGCTGGCAATGTGCGCCAAACCGGCGGTTTCGGTGTGGACAACACCTACACCATGGACGGTGAAGTACTGGTGCAGCCGCGCGTCGGCTTCAACCTGAAGCTCGACAACGCCCGCCCTACTCAGTTGCGTGGCGGTTTTGGCCTGTTCCAAGGCGCTGCTGCCAATGTATGGATGGGCAACCCCTATGCCAATAGCGGTATGGCAACCCAGATTGTCGGTTGCGGTATCTCCGGCTTTGCTGCCTGCCCAACCTCGGGCGGCGTGTTCAGCGCTGACCCCAACAATCAGCGCACCAACTTTACCGGCGCGGTGCCGGCAGTCAATGTGGATCTGATCGAAGACGGCCTGACCCAGCCTTCGGTGTGGAAAGCCAACTTGGCATTCGACCATGAATTGCCATGGGGTGGTCTGGTACTGGGGGCTGAGTGGGTCTATACCAACACCCGTACTGGCATCTACTACCGCAACCTGAACCTGGGTGCGCCTACCGCCACCGGTAAGGATGGCCGTGAGTTGTACTACAACGCCCAGGGCTACAACCCCAACTGCTGGCGTGATGACGGTAGCAGCAACACCTCGGCGACGGGCTGCAATGGCCTGCGTGCCAAGGCGCTGAGCAATGAGAAGTTCAACAATGTGTTGATGGCCAGCAGCACCAGCAAGGGTAGCGGCAACGCGACCACGCTGTCGCTGAGCCAGCCGGCACGCGGTGGCCTGGGTTGGTCGCTGGCCTTCACCCGTACTTCGGCCACGGAAGTGAGCCCGCTGAATTCGTCCACCTCGGGCTCGAACTTTGCCGGCCGCTCCATCTTCAATCCTAATGAAGAAGTGGCCGCCAATTCGGCCTACCTGACCCGTGACCGTGTCAATGCCACGCTGAGCTGGGAGCGCAGCCTGTTTGGCGGCCTCAAGACCAGCGTTGGCCTGTTCTACGAAGGCCGCAAGGGCAAGCCCTACAGCTGGACCTTCAAGAACGACTTGAACGGTGATGGCCTGGCCGGTAATGACTTGATGTATATCCCGTCGCGCCCTGGCTCGGGTGAGGTGGTATTCCTTGGTGATACGGCCACCAGCCACACCAATGAAGAGCGCTTCTGGAATGTGGTGAACCAACACCAGGAGCTGCGTAATTCGGCCGGCAAGGCCACCCGTCGCAATGGCAGCTTCTCGCCCTTCGTCAACAGCTTTGACCTGCGCATCAAGCAGGAGCTGTTTGCCTTCAGCAAGCACCACAAGGCTTCGTTGACGCTGGACTTCCTCAACGTCGCCAATATGCTGAACAAGCGTTGGGGTCGTATTGATGAAGTGGGTTTCCAGACCAATGGCGGACAGGCGCGCAGCTTCGTCAACTATGTCGGTATGGACGCACAAGGTCGCTACGTGTACGCCATGGACGATGTGGAGAACCTGGTAACTCGCCAATCCAAGGGTGAGTCGCAGTGGGCGGTACAGGGCACGCTGCGCTACGAGTTCTAATCGTCGCAGCAAAGTCCAAGCTGGCGCCGCAGACCGTAAGGTCTGTGGCGCTTGTTCCATTTATGGGGGCTTCCGTCCGGCCTGGTTTTGTTTCACGCTTCGGGCCTGTAAGGCCGTGAGCAAGGCAAACCTGCCGTATGTCCCCTTAGGCACCCGCAGCGCGCTGCGCTGCCCTTGGTATGAGGTTGAAACGCATGCTGAAATCCCTGTTTTCCCTGGCTTTGGCCAGCCTGCTGGCAGCACCGGTCTACGCAGCCGAGCTGACCGCCGGACCCATGGCTGGGCCACCCACGCTGCGTGGAGTGACGCTCTGGCTACAAGCCGATGGTGCCAGCCGCGCCACCGTAGAGTACTGGCCCGAGGGCACCCAGGGCGCCAAGCGCCGTACTGCGCCTTTGGCCCTGACGGCCGAGGCGCAATATGCCGGCCATATCACCGTGTTTGGGCTGGAACCAGGCCGCCGTTACAGCTACCGGGTGGTGCTGAACGACAAGCCGGCGGCGGGGGGTAAGGTCTATGGCTTTGCTACCCAGGCGCTGTGGCAGTGGCGTACCGACGCGCCGGACTTCACCGTGCTGGCGGGCTCCTGCAACTATGGCAACGAGCCAGGCTATGACCGGCCGGGTAAGCCCTATGGTGATCGCCACCTGAGCATTTTCAAGACCATGGCGGCGCAAAAGCCGGATCTGACTGTGTGGTTGGGCGACAATCTGTATTACCGTGAGGTTGATTACGATAGCCCGGCGGGTATGGCCTATCGCTGGCAGCGTGACCGCAGCCAGGGTTATCTGCAGGAAATCCTGCAGGTGGGCGGCCATGCAGCCATCTGGGATGACCATGACTACGGCCCCAATGACAGCAACAAGAGCTTTGTCTTCAAGGGCGAGGCGCTCAAGCTGCAGCAGCGCTACTGGGCCAACCCCAGCTACGGCCTGCCGGACGTGCCGGGGGCTTTCAGTACCTTCAGCTACAACGATGCCGATTTCTTTTTGCTGGATAACCGTTGGTATCGCGATGACTATCGCCTGACCGACAGCAACCGCGCCATGTTCGGCCCAGCCCAGATGAACTGGCTGAAGAATGCCCTGCTGGCCTCCACTGCGCCATTCAAGGTGATTGCAGGCGGTAGCCAGATGCTGGGCAGGAGCCCGCGTGGGGATAGCTGGGTGGACTACCCGGCCGAGCGGGAGGACTTCCTGAAGTTTCTGGCCGAGGCAAAGATAGACGGCGTGATCTTTTTGTCAGGCGATGTCCATCGTAGCGAGCTGGGCAAGCTGGAGCGGCCGGGCAGCTATCCGCTGCATGATCTGACTTGCTCGGCATTGACCTCGGGCGTGTATGCCGACGAGAAGCTGCGTAACCGGCCTGGCGTGGTGCCGGGTACCGTGGTCATGGGAGAACGTAACTTCTGCCAGCTGCGCTTTGAGGGCAGCAAGAAGGAGCGCCGCCTGGTGCTGAAGGTGATCAACGACCTGGGCGAGCAGAAGTGGGAGCATGTGCTGGAAGCACAGGCCCTGCGCCATCCCAAGCCCTGAAGGTCTAGTGGCATGAGTAGGCAAACAGCCAGGGCTACACCCTGGCTGTTTGCCTATGGGCACACTATGCCGGTGGGTCCAAATCTGTTCCATAGGCCCGGTCCACTCTGGCAACCCGCACGCTGAGCGCGGCATACCACTGCGCCCGGCCAAGTTGCCGTGCCTGGGTGTGCTCCGCGTTTCGGCGCCAGTTGGCGATGGCGGCCTCGCTCTCCCAGTACGACACGGTAATGCCGCTGCCATCGGCATCGCGTACCGATTCCAGCCCCAGAAAGCCCGCTTGCAGGGTGGCGAGTCTGACCATGGCCTCAGCTGTGGCGGCGTAGTCTTGGTCGGCATCGTTACGCCGACTGCTGAAGATCACGGCATAGTAGGGTGGGGTAGTGGCGATCATGCGGGCTGCACCGCGTACTGTGTCTGCTTGAGCTGGCAGGCACGCACAAATGCGGCGACCAGCGCCGGCAGGCGCCCTTGCAGTGCGCCACGCTCGGCCTGGAACAGGGTGGCAATAAAGAAGGGGTGATTGGTCAATTCGACGGCCCGTACCTCGCCCGCAGCATCATGCGCCACCGCGACCAGCGGCCCCGCTAGCAGGCTGGCTTGCAGGGCTGGGTTGATGCCATAGCGGCAGTGGTAGCTTTCCAGTGCATGGGGGGTGCCGTAGGCAGCAGCCAGCCGGCTACCCGCTCGCAGTTGTACCAGGCCGGTTTCTTCGATCAAGGCGCAGCTCAAGGGGCTGATAACCGCCAGCTCAGCCATGGGTGCCGTCTCGGCATGGTCTGCCGCATGCCAGCCCAGAACATGCCGGGCGTACTCCAGCACGGCGTGTTGAAAGCCGCCACAGGTACCGAGAAACGGTGTGCCGGTTTCGCGGGCGTGGCGTATTGCGGTTAGTGCACCTGCAGTGCTGCGGTAGGGGCTGGCGGGTACGCACCAAATGCCGGCATAGCCGTCCAGATCGCTGGCCTGGCGCAGTGTGTCGGTGGGCAACCAGACGGGGGCCAGATCACAGTCCAGTGCCAATGCAGCCAGTTCGAGTGCTCGGGGAATGGCCTGGTGGGCAATAACCTGACCTTGATAGTCGCCTACCAGGGCAATGCGGAGAGGCGGGGTATGCAACATGGCTTGTCCTTGAGAAAACGCCGCTTGCTGGCGTGATGCGAACCACTCTATATTTGCGTGGGTGCAATGAATATTGGCGTATTTGCAAAAAGTGATTGCGACCGTGCAATGCAACTGAGTCATGACGACTTGATGTTGGTGTTGGCGCTGGTGCGTGGCGGCACCTTGGCCAGGGCGGCAGCATTGCTGCAGGTGGATGTGACCACAGTGTTCAGGGGCATACGCCGGCTGGAGCAAGGCCTGGGTAGCAGCCTGTTCGAGAAAGGCCGATCGGGCTACTTGCCGGGGCAGGTGGCCCTGCGCTTGGCCGAGCAGGCAGAGCGGGCCGAGCAGGCGTTGGCGGCGGCCCAGCTGGCAGTGCTGCAGGAGAGGGACATCGTCAGTGGTACGGTGCGGCTGACCTGTACCGATACCGTCTTGCATGGATTACTACAAGCAGCGCTGGCGCGCTTTATGCCGAAGTATCCGGCGCTGAGGCTGGAGTTGATTGCCTCCAACGATTTTGCCAATCTGAGCCGGCACGAGGCTGATGTGGCGCTACGCCTGACCCGTACACCTCCCGAGCATCTGGTGGGCCGCTGCCTGGGCGAGGTGCCCTATCAGCTATGCGGCCATGCCGATTATCTGCGTGCCCAGGGCGACAGGCCTTGGCCGGAGATGGACTGGATAGCACCGGATGACTTCTTGCCTGATCATGCGTCCGTCCAATGGCGGCGCCAGCACTACCCAGGCGTGCAGCCGCGGTTTCACTGCAACAGCCTGTTGTCGGCCGCCAGTCTGGCGCGCGCGGGCCTGGGCCTGACCGTGCTGCCGGGTTTTCTGATCGCGCAGGACCTGCAAGCATTGACGCCGCCATTGCCCGGCTGCACGACGCAGCTTTGGCTGCTGACACGGCCCGATTGCCGGGCGTTGCGCTCGGTATCGGTGCTGATGGAAGCCTTGGCTGAGCACATGGTACTTTCCTACCACCCTCTGGTGGTCAATCGCCACTGACATGGTTGTTTGGGTGTCGTTGGTACAGCTGGGCAGAACGGCTAGGCTGGGGTATCGGCACAAAGCAAGTTGTCTTGGGCTATGCCGAGTCGATACCAAGCGTGGAGTGGCGCCATATGCGCAAGCTGGAACCGGAGGAAAGACTGTCCACCCTGCCAAAACCCATGCCGACGGGGGGGCGCGTCCTGCTTGGTTTGCTGGTGGGTGGTTTGGGTATGTTCATCATGCTGCTGTACTGGGGCGTTGTGCCATGGCGGCCATCCCGGTACTGCACCGCGATTTTCTGTGACCCTTACCATTGGCAGGTCTTGAGTCTGGGTGTGGGGTTCTTCTGTGTTGGTTTGTGCTTTCTCATTCCCCGCCGCTGGCAGGTGCTTGGCCGCTTGGCAAGCTGGGGCGTGTTGCTTGGCTTCCTTGTCGGCATTGTGGGGGCTTTCTTGTTTGAATGATCGCTGCCGGGCTGGACTGGCAGGTGCTACGCTAGGGTCTTGTGATGGATGGAGCCTCTCATGAATCACCCCCACCCGCTGATCAGCCGCGGCCTGCTTTTGGCGGGCGCGTATAACATACTGGGCGTTCTGGTTTTCTCTGCTGGGTTTAGCAATGCCGGCTTGAGCGAGCCGGACCCCGAGGTGTTCTCCACTCTGGGGCTCTTTGCCATCATGCTGTGGGGGGCGGCCTATGCCTCCATCTGGCGCCAGTATGATCAGGTGCCATGGCTGCTACTGGTGTTTGGCGTCGAGAAGCTGCTTTACCTGGGCAACTGGTTGCTGTGGCTGTCCAACAATGGGGCAGATTTGCCGGTACTGTTTGCCCAGGCGCCGCTGACTGGGATGTTCTATGCCGTCTATGGTGCGGGTGATGGCCTGTTCGCCGTGTTCTTCTTCTATGCGGCTTATCTGGTACTGCGCGGCGCCAGGCGGGTTTGATGATGCTCAGGTTGGTTTGTTCGTCAGCTTGAAGCGCAGCAGCAAGGCATGCAGGTCGTCTGCACGCGCATGCAATTGATGGGCAATGGCAGAGAGTTCCTCCGAGGCCGAGGCATTTTGCTGCGCGCCTTGTGACAATTGGCCCAGGGCTGTTTGTGTCTGTTGCAGGCTGCCACGTTGTTCACTGGTATCTTTCGCAATGGCGGAAACCAGCTTGGCGGTCTCCTGGCTTTCCGGCACCAGTTCGTTCAGCACCTTGCCAGCGGATGCTGCCTGCTCCACGCTATGTTCAGCCAGTTCTCCAATTTCGCGGGCAGCCTTCTGGCTGTGCTCGGCCAGCCGGCGTACCTCACCCGCGACCACAGCGAAACCCTTACCCGCGGCCCCGGCGCGGGCGGCCTCTATGGCGGCATTCAGGGCCAACATATTGGTCTGGTAGGCAATCTCGTCGATCACCTTGATCCTGTCGGCAATGGCGCGGATGGTCGCCAGGCTTTGTCGCACAGCATCCCCACCGCTCTGTGCTACCTCTGCTGTGCGCAGGCCGATACGTGCGGCCATCTGGGCCTGGTCATCGCTATGCTGTGAGGTGCTGCCGATCTCGGCGATGGCTGCGCTGGTCTGCTCCAGGCTGGCAGCCTGCTCGCTGGTGGCACTGCCCACCATGGTGGCAGTTGTGCCCACCTGGCTGGCAGCATCAGCCAGTTGTTCGGCCGACTCCCTGACCTCCAGTAGTAGGCAGTTGAGCGTTGTCTGCATGTCCTGCATGGCCGCCAGCAGGCTGGAACCCAGTCGCTGCCCGGGCGAGCCGATCTGCTGGCTCAGGTCGCCTGCGGCGATGGCATGCGCCACGCGTGCAGCATAGGCTGGCTCGCCACCCAGTAGCTGAAACAGCCAGCGACCTATCCAGACCAGCAGCAGGCTGATGCCTGTTGCACCCAGCAGTGCCCACCAGAAGTATTGCATCCTGGCTGCCGCCGCGTTGCCGGCGATATCCCGCCGCCCCTGCTCAAGCTGCTGGTTGAAGCGGGCTTCCTCCCTGCTGACCAGCTCAAACAATCGTTGGGTCAGGGCACGGTCAACACCGACCAGTTGTTGATCCAGCAACTGCCCATTGAAGGGCAGGGCGGGATCCTGTGCTTGCAAGGCCTGCAGGTAGCGTGCCTCTACGCTGCGCTGGCTGTTGATCAACTGCTGGATGGTGGCGGCCTCGCGTCCCTGATTGCGCCAACGCTCCTCCAGGAGAGCCAGCAGCTTGCGGGTCTGCTCGCCTTCCTGCATCAGTTGGCGGCGGTAACGTTCCAGCATCTGCGGGTCGCTACCCCTGAGCAGGATGTTCTTCCATTCCTGCACCTGAATCTTGAAATGCACATGGGCGTTCTCCAGCAGCAGCAAGCTTTCATTGGCGGCCAGGTTTCGTGCCAGGGTGGCATCGATGGTGGCGGACAGGCTGCGCATATGCCATAGGGCCAGGCCCAACAGACCGCAGGCCAGTAGGCTGACGCAGATGCCAACCAGCCAGAAGCGCCGGCGTAAGGAGGGAGGCTGCATGATGACGACCTGACGGGATTATTTAATCAGTCTGGCAAAGGCTGGCGCGAAGGCAAGGCTTTCCTGTTCTTTGCGTGCATGCAACAACTTGTGACATTGCCATGGGACTTTATGTCGGAAGGCACTGAAAAGTCAGCAAAAAAATAATCCTCGCGCATGCTGATTTGATAACCAAATCAGCCGTGCAGGTAGCGGCTTACCGTACTTGTGCCAGGCAACCTGATCCGGGATGGCGTGGCGGCAAGCAGGGTGCCAGGAAGGACCTTCTCTGGTGCTACTTACGCAGTGCTAACAACAAAGGAGAAACGCAATGTCGTACAAGAATATTGCATGTGTCGCTGCTGTCCTGGCCTGTGCTGCGCCCCTGGCTTCGGCGCATGACTCGGCTGCAATGGGGCAGGGCTTGCGCGTGCTGGACATGCTGGAGGAGGATAAATCTGCCGGTAATGTCTATGAGGCCCACTTTCCCTCGCTGGAACTGGCCCGCAAGGCGGCCATTACCTTCCACCATGCAGTACTGGAGGCCAACTACGAGAGTGGCTTCCTGGTGATGGAGCTCAACCGCGAGGACATCGGCAAGCTGCGGCAGTTTGGTTTCCGTATCAAGCCGGCCGAGCGTTTCATGTCGCAGCGCAAGCAGGTGCTGGGGCAGGTGCAGAAGCTCATGCGCCAGCGCATGGCCAAGGGGCAGCCGGCCGATGATGTGAACCTGTATTCGATACCCGGCTACAGCTGCTATGAGACGGTTGAGGAAACCTTTACCGCAGCACAGGGTTTTGTGGCGAGCAAGCCCACGCTGGCCAGCTGGAGCGATATCGGTGACTCCTGGCAGAAGAAGAATGGGCTGGGCGGCTACGATATGCGCGTGCTGAAGCTGACCAATAGTGCCGTGACGGGCAGCAAGCCCAAGCTGTTCATCAATTCGGCCATCCATGCCCGCGAATACACCACCGCACCGCTGGTGCTGGAGTTCGCCCGCTGGCTGGTAAACGGCTATGGCACCAATGCGGATGCCACCTGGCTACTGGACCACCACGAGATACACATGCTGCTGCATACCAACCCCGATGGCCGCAAGCGGGCAGAGACCGGGTTGTCCTGGCGCAAGAACACCAACCAGGCCTATTGCGGGGCGACCAGCAACAGCCGTGGGGCCGACCTGAACCGCAACTTCACCCACAGTTGGAACTCCACTGGCGGCACCGGCTCCAGTGGCAGCCAGTGCAATGACACTTATCGTGGGCCCGCACCGGCGTCCGAGCCTGAGACCCAGGCGATTGAGGCCTATGTGCGTACCCTTTGGCCGGATTCGCGTGGCCCCAATGTCGGTGATGCCGCACCTGCCACCACCAGCGGCATCCACCTTGATATCCATAGCTACAGCCAACTGGTGTTATGGCCCTGGGGTGATCGCTCCAGCGCGGCGCCTAACGGAACGGCCCTGCAGACGTTGGGGCGCAAGTTTGCCTACTTCAATAACTACACGCCGCAACAGTCGGTGGGCCTCTATCCCACGGACGGCACCAGCGATGCCATTAGCTACGGCGAACTGGGGGTGGCGGCGTTTACATTTGAGCTGGGTACATCGTTCTTCCAAAGCTGCACGACCTTCAACAGCACCATCAAACCGCAGAACCTGCAGGCTTTGATCTATGCCGCCAAGGTAGTGCGTACGCCTTACATCACCCCGGCAGGGCCGGATGTGACCACGGTGGCACTGAGTGGGACGGCGGCGACGACAGGGGTGCCTAGGGGGACTCAGGTGACCTTGACCGGTTCGGCCACCGATATCCGCTTCCGTAACAGCAATGGTACCGAGGCCACTCAGAATATCGCGGCGGCTGAGTATTACATCGACACCCCGCCCTGGGCACCAGGGGCGGTGCCATGGGCAATGACGGCAACGGATGGCAGCTTCGATGCAAAGACCGAGGGCATACGCGCCACCATCAGCACCAGCAGCCTGAGCCTGGGCAAGCATCTGGTGTATGTGCGCTCGCGTGATGCTTCGGGTAGCTGGGGCGCTGTGACGGCCACCTTCCTGCAGTTAAACTGATTTGAGGCGTAGTCTAGAAATGCCCGCTGTGTGAACAGCGGGCATTTTTTTGGCAGGTTGCCTGCCGCTGCTTTGCCGGGCAGCAGGGCCTCGGGGTTTTCATGGAGGGATATGGATGGTGCCCGATTCCTTGACCTCTTCCATCACAGCATAGGTATGCGTCTCGCGTACACCGGGCAGGCTGAGCAAGGTGCCGGCCAGGAAATCCCGGTAAGCCCTCATGTCGCGCACCCGTGCCTTGACCAGGTAATCGAATCCACCTGCCACCAGGTGGCATTCCTGTACCTCTGGCCGGTCTGTCACTGCCAGCTTGAAGCGTTCGAACACCTCGGGCGTGGTGCGGTCCAGCAGTACTTCTACAAAGACCAGCAGCCCGGCGCTGAGTTTTTCCGGATTAAGGCGGGCACCGTAGCCCAGGATGTAGCCATCGCGTGTCAGTCGCTTCACCCGCTCCAGGCAGGCCGTGGGCGACAGGCCAATTCTCTTGGCAAGGTCTACATTGGCAATGCGGCCGTCATCCTGCAGCTCGCGCAGTATTTTGCGATCAATCCGGTCGATATCTAGGTTCAATGGTGGATTATCCGGTGAAAAGTCATATGGCCGGATTTTATGCGGATTTATGTATTAAAAATAGCGGCACATTTGGTCGGTAGCTCAGTACGATGCGCTTCGTTCTTCTTGCCCCTTGCTAGCCAGCGAGGGGTAGCAGGGACAGGCAGCGTATCCAAAAGAACGCGAGACCCACCGGTCTCCGCCCGTGCCCAAGCCGACCCGCGTACCGAGACCACGGTGCGCGGGTCTTTTCAAAGGCAGACAGGTTTCGTTTCCATGACTCCACTTTATTCCGATCTTCCCCAGAGCCTGCCCAGCTTCGCTGGCATACGCGACAATCTGTTCCGCGACGAGGCCGAGGCCATCAACAGCCTGCTGCCCTTGGCGCGGCTGGATGAGCAGGGCGAAAAGGCGGTGCATGTGCGCACCCTGTCGCTGGCTCAGGGTGTACGCCAGGCGGTGAGCAAGAATCACTTTGAGGCTTTCTTGCAGAGCTATGGCCTGGGCAGTGAAGAGGGCGTGGCGCTGATGGCGCTGGCAGAAGCCCTGCTGCGCATACCGGACACCAATACCCAGGACGTGTTGATACGCGACCTGCTGGAAAGCCGCGACTGGCGTCGCTCGCAAACAGCGACCTGGCTGGTGAGTGCCGCCAGCCGTGCGCTGCTGTTTACCGACAGCTGGATCGAGGCCAGCGAGGGCCGCCATTGGTTTGACCGGCTGTTGCGCAAGATGGGCGAGCCTGTGTTGCGCAGCGCCATGAAGGCAGGCATGAAGGTCATGGCCAACCACTTTGTGGTAGGCGAGACCATAGAGGAGGCGCTGGATAACGCGGACAAGCGCTGGCGCTATTCCTACGACATGCTGGGCGAAGCAGCGCTGACCAATGCCGATGCCGAGGCCTATTTCAAGGCTTACCACGAGGCCATTGCCGCTCTGGGGCGTCGCAACGATCCCGAGACGGGTTTTGCCCGGCAATCAATCTCGGTCAAGCTGTCTGCCATTCATCCCCGATATGAATTTGCCCAGCTCGATCGGGTGCAGAACGAACTGTATGGCCGGCTGCTGGACCTAGCCCAGGCGGCCGCCAAGGCCGATCTGGTATTCAGTATCGATGCGGAGGAAAGCGAGCGGCTGGAGATATCGCTGTGGCTGTATGAGCGCCTGCTGCGTGAACCCAGCCTGAAGGATTGGCGTGGTCTGGGTCTGGTGGTGCAGGCTTACCAGAAGCGCGCGCCTTATGTCATAGACTGGCTGGCCGAGCTGGCCGCTGATACCGGAAGGGTGTTGCCCATACGCTTGGTGAAGGGCGCTTATTGGGATAGCGAGATCAAGCGTGCCCAGCAGAATGGCTTGCCTGGCTACCCGGTCTATACCCGCAAGCACCATACCGATGTGGCTTACCTGGCCTGTGCCCGCAAGCTGCTCAAGTACGGCCCGGAGCGCTTCTACCCGCAGTTTGCCAGCCACAATGCCCAGACACTGTCTTGGATCATGGAGGCCACTCGCAATACCACGCGGCAGTTTGAGATACAGCGTTTGCATGGCATGGGTGAGGCCCTGCACACCCAGTTGCACGAGCGCGAAGGGGTGGCGAGCCGGGTGTACGCGCCGGTAGGCCGCTTCCATGCGCTACTGCCTTATCTGGTGCGCCGACTGTTGGAAAACGGCGCCAATTCCTCTTTTGTACACCAGCTGGCCGATACCCGCGTGCCGCTGGAAAGCATAGCCGACAACCCGGCTCAGACCGTTGCCCGCCAGCCCGTAACGCCTGGTGTAAAGGCACCCAGCGAAGTCTTTGCCCCCCGCCGCAACAGCCAAGGATTTGCCATGACCGATATCGTCGCCCTCGAACCGCTGCGCCAACGCCTGGCCGCATTGGAAACCCAGTCGTTCACCGCTGCTGCCATTGTCGGTGGCGAACGCCGCCAGGGTGCTGCCCAGGCCCGGTTCAGCCCGATAGACCTGAAGCGCCAGATAGGCACCCTGGTGGCGACAGACGCTGCTGCGGTCGAGCAGGCCTTGAACCTGGCCGATGCGGCCCAGGACGATTGGGCCGCCACCACTGCTGCCAGCCGTGCAACCTTGCTGGATAAGGCTGCCGACCTGTTGGAGGCACGTCAGGATGAGTTCCTCTGGCTGCTGAGCCGTGAAGCAGGCAAGACCCTGCCCGACGCCTTGGGCGAGTTGCGCGAGGCGGTGGACTACTGCCGCTTCTACGCCCACGAGGCGCGCCGCCTGATGGGTTCGGCGATTGCACTGCCAGGCGTGACGGGTGAGTCGAACGAGCTGCGCCTGACCGGCCGCGGCCCCTTCATTGCCATTGCCCCCTGGAACTTCCCGCTGGCCATCTTCCTGGGCCAGGTGACTGCCGCGCTGGCTGCAGGCAACACCGTCATTGCCAAGCCCTCGCGCCGTACGCCGCTGATTGGCATGCGTGCCATCGAGGCCTTGCTGGATGCCGGCGTGCCGGCCAATGTGCTGCATTACCTGCCGGGTGAGTCGGGTGGCTTGTCCGACAAGCTGCTGGGCGATCATCGTGTCGCTGGCGTAGCCTTTACCGGTTCGACCGGCGCTGCCTGGAAGATCAACCGCACCCTGGCCAGCCGGGATTCCTCCATCGCCAGCCTGATCGCCGAGACCGGTGGCCTCAATGCCATGATCGCCGACAGCTCTGCCCATGTGGAACAGCTGATCATCGATGTGCTGATGAGTGCCTTCAATTCGGCCGGCCAGCGTTGCTCGGCACTGCGTATCCTGCTGGTGCAGGACGATATCGCCGATCAGGTGATCAGCCGCCTGGGTCTGGCCATGCAGGAATTGCGCATGGGCGACCCGCTGCAGCTGTCGACCGATGTCGGCCCCACCATCGATACCCTGTCGCAGCGTGACCTGAAGGCCTATTGCGACAAACTGGCCGGTACTGCCAAATTGATTGCCACCACGCCCTTGCCGGCCGAGCTGGCCGGTGGTTGCTACTTCGCCCCGCATGCCTTTGAGGTGTCGCTGGATCAGCTGCCTACGGTGGAAACCTTTGGCCCGGTACTGCATGTGGCACGCTTCAAGGGCGATGCCCTGGCCGATGCGGTACACCGCGTCAACAAGCTGGGCTTTGGCCTGACCATGGGTGTGCACACACGGCTGGACAGCACGGTGGACGTGGTACGCAAGCTGGCCAAGGTGGGCAACCTCTATATCAACCGCAACCAGATCGGCGCTGTGGTCGGCTCGCAGCCTTTCGGTGGCGAAGGCCTCTCCGGCACCGGTTTCAAGGCGGGTGGCCCGCATTACCTGCTGCGCTTTGCCTGTGAACGCACCCTCACCATCAATACGGCAGCTGTGGGTGGTAATGTGAAGCTGATGGCCGGTGGCGAGGGTGAGCACGCCTGACCTTAAGCGATAGTCCGAACCCGTAGTACCCAAGCGTTAGAAAAGCCCCTAGAGGCGAATAAGGAAATAGGCGTGGTGCGCGTCCTGGTTGATGGACCAGGGCGTGCCCGCGCCTTATTTCTTTGCTGTCGCCGCTGGCCAACCTGGAGTGCGTCGTAGTTTTAGGCAGCATAGCTTGTGGGCAACGTGCATTTATATTTGGCAGCCAACGTGCGTAGGCTAGGATGAAGCATTATTCGTCGCTACTCAGGGCCGCTTCGTGTTCGATTTCAAAAGCATCAGTCTCAAGCTGAACCTGATCTTTGTCGCCATCGTCACTCTGGTGCTGGCGGCATCGGGTGCCTACAACTACCAGCAAACCCGTAAGGAATTGCTGGGACAGCGGCAGGTGGCTATCACCAGCATTCTAGATAGACTGTCGCTATCCCTGCCGGTAGCGGTGTGGAACTTCGATGCGACCCAGGCGGAAAGCATCGTGCGCTCGGAAATCAATCGGAGCTTTGTGCGTGGCATTGCCGTCAGTGCCGAAGACAAGGTGTTCCTGAGCCTGCGGCACGATATGGGCGGCAAGATAGAGCAGGGGGCCATCAAGCACGCGGATGACGATGTGCGGCGCGTGGGTGACTTGCGTTATACCGCCAACGGGGCCACCCGTACCGTGGGCAAGGTGGAGCTGGTGATCTCGAATGCCGATATCGTCGAGCAATTGAATTCCCGCTTGTTGTTCATCATCGGCCAGATCGTGGTGCTGGATTTCCTCATGGTGATGGCCTTGCTGTTTACCTTGCGCCGTTACGTCATACACCCCTTGCAGAGGGTCAATACCGCCTTGTCTGCAATTGCGCAGGGACAGCTCAAGACCAATCCGGGGGTAAACAGCCGTGATGAGATCGGCCAGTTGGCCGCTGCGGTAAGCCATATGAGCGATACCCTGGCGACCGTGATAGGCAAGGTACGCAATTCGACTGAGCTGGTCAGCGATGCTGCGGCGCAGATCAGCGGCGCAGCCATGTCGTTATCGGCGTCGAGCAGCAGCCAGGCTGCCAGCGTTGAGGAAACCAGTGCCTCCATGGAGCAGGTAACCGCCTCGGTTGCGCAGAATACCGACAATGCCCGGGCCACGGATGGCATTGCTATGCAGAACGTGGAGCAGGCCGAATCGGGGGGTGACGCGGTGCGGCGCACGGTGACGGCCATGAACCAGATTGCCCAGAAGATAGGGGTGATAGACGAAATTGCCTATCAGACCAATATGCTGGCGCTGAATGCCGCCATCGAGGCGGCCCGGGCAGGCCAGCATGGCAAGGGCTTTGCCGTGGTGGCGCAGGAGGTGCGCAAGCTGGCCGAGCGTAGCCAGAATGCTGCGCGCGAAATTGGTGAGCTGGCCAATGAAAGCGTGGGATTGGCCAACCAGGCAGGTGAGCTGTTTGTGGTGATGGTGCCCAGCATACGGCGCACGGCTGCGCTGGTGCAGGAAATATCGGCAGCCTCCAGCGATCAGACCAATGGTATCGAACAGATACATTCGGGCATTTCGCAGATTAGTCTCTCCATGCAATCCAATGCGGCAGCGGCCGAGGAATTGTCTGCCACGGCCACGGCCATGACAGACCAGGCAGCGGAGTTGCGTGAGATGGTGGCTTACTTCAAGACTTGATGTGCTTATCCAATCAGGCCCGTGCCCTGGCACGGGCCTTTTGCTTTTGAGGTGGAAGATGGCGTTGGCAATACAGTTCAAGCAAGTAGGCGATCCCGAGGTACTGAGCCTGGCCGAGGTGGCCATAGGCGAACCTGGCCCAGGTCAGGCCAGGGTCAGGCACCATGCCATCGGCCTTAATTTCATCGATACCTATCATCGCTCGGGTCTCTATCCACTGAGCCTGCCATCGGGATTGGGCATGGAGGCGGCGGGTGTGGTGGAAGCGCTGGGCGCAGGCGTGGACTACCTGAGTGTGGGCGACCGGGTTGCCTATGCGGGCGGCCCCTTGGGTGCCTATGCCAGTGTACGCATCATGCCGGCCGACAAGCTGGTTCGCCTGCCGGACAGCATCAGCTTTGAGACGGCAGCTGCCATGATGTTGCAGGGGCTGACAGCCGAGTATCTGTTGCGCCGCACCTATGCGGTGCAGCCGGGTGACGCCGTGCTGATCCATGCAGCTGCCGGTGGCGTGGGGCAGATTGCTGTCCAGTGGGCCAAGGCGCTGGGGGCTTTTGTCATCGGCACGGCAGGTGGGCCGGACAAGGTAGCCTTGGCTGGCAGCCTGGGTTGCGATGTGGCGATAGACTATCGCAGCGAGGATTTCGTTGCCGCGACACGCGCCGCCACCCAGGGCATGGGCGTGCGGGTGGTGTATGACGGTGTGGGTAAGGATACCTTTATGGGCTCGCTCGATTGTCTGGCGCCACGCGGCATGATGGTGACCTACGGCAATGCCTCTGGCCCGGTGCCCGACATCGCGCCCTTGTTGCTGTCGCAAAAAGGTTCGTTGTTCCTGACACGACCTACCCTGGGCCACTACACGGCAACCCGTGCTGAGCTGGTGGCGGCCGCCGAGGCCTTGTTTGCGGTGGTGGCAGGTGGACAGGTTCGCATCCAGATTGCACAGCGCTATGCCTTGGCAGATGCCGCACAAGCCCACCGGGACCTGGAGGCACGCAAGACGGTTGGCTCGACCATATTGTTGCCCTGAGCTTGCTGCAGCTGGTGTGCAGGGCAATCCGTGTCGCACCGAGTATTGGCGTGAGCAGGCATCTGAGATTGCGCTAGGTTGCCTGAGATGCTTACTGACTCGCTAAGGTGACTGTTCCCCTGCATATCACCAACTGTGCCGGGCTGTTGTGCCGGGGTGCCGGTACACTGTCTGACTTTGCCAACCAGGCTGTCTCACCATGTCGTCCACCCATACCGAACCGTCGCGTGCGGGCTTTGTGCTGCTATTGGCTGGGCTGGCCATGTTCGGCCCCTTCAGCATCGACACCGTGTTCCCCATGTTCCCGCAGATGCAAAGCGCGCTGCATATCGGCCCGGTGCAGATGCAGCAGACCATCAGCGTCTACCTGCTGGCCTATGCCCTGATGTCCTTGCTGCATGGCCCGCTGTCCGATGCGCTGGGGCGGCGCTCGGTGGTCATGGCTGGGGTGGCCGTGTTCGTACTGGCCTCCATAGGCTGCGCCTTGTCCACCTCGATCTGGCAACTGCTGTTTTTCCGTGCCTTGCAGGGGGTATCAGCGGGCTCAGGTCTGATTGTTGGCCGGGCCATCATACGAGATCGTTTTCACGGGCCGGAAGCGCAGCGCGTCATGTCGCGCATCACCATGGTGTTTGGCGTGGCGCCAGCCATTGCCCCCATCATCGGCGGCATCATCGGCACCCGTTTCGGCTGGGAGGCTATCTTCTGGTTTCTGGCTGTGTTTGCCCTGGTGTTGCTGGCCACCTGCTGGCGCTGGCTGCCAGAGACCCATCCGAAGGAAGCGCGCCTGCCGCTGGAGCCCATTCCCCTGTTCAGCCGCTATCTCGACATGCTGCGTAATCCGCGCTTTGTGTGGCTGTGCCTGTCCGGCTCATTCAATTTTTCGGCGCTGTTCATCTATATCGCCTCGGCGCCCGCATTTGTGCTCACCCATCTCAAGCTGGGGGCCACCGATTTCGGTTACTTCTTTGTGCCAGCCATCATGGGCATGATGACTGGTGCCTACCTGTCAGGCCGCCGTGCTGGCCGTCACACCCCGGAATCGAACGTCAAGCTGGCGTATGCGGTGATGTTGCTGGCCGGAGTGGGGAATGTGGCCTATTGCCTGCTGGCGCCAGCCGTTGCCTGGCCCTGGGCGGTGATACCCATCATGATCAACGGTGCTGGCATCTCGTTGGCTTTTCCTACACTGACGCTTCTGGTGCTGGATATCTACCCGCAGGAAAGAGGTACGGCTTCATCGCTGCAGGCCTTTATCCAGCTGACATTCAGCGCCATTGTGGCCGGTGCGATCTCGCCCTGGCTGTCGCTGCGGCCTTCTGGCCTGGCCATGGGCGCCGTGGCAGCCTCGTTGCTGGGCCTGGTGGCCTGGAGGCTGGCGCAAAGGGCGGGGGTCAAGTCCTCGCCCGAGATGATGGCGGGTTGATGCGCAGCATGCCCTAGGCTGACGGTTCGTCGCCCGCCTTGGGCTTGTCGCGCGGCTTGAGCGCTGCCAGACTGGCTTGCTGCAACTCCAGTGCCTTGATGCTCATCTGCAGCATGCCCACCTGCATGGCCAGCCACTGCTCTACCGTGCGTAGCTCGGCTATCTTGCGCGCGCATTCTTCCTCTGTCATGGGTGGCATGAAGGCCTGCATGCCTTCCATGGGCTTGAAGAACTGCTTAAACATGGCAAACGGGTCGGGTGGGGTATGGGCTTCGCTCATGGGGGCTCCGGTTGGTTTGGCATAGTGGTGTATTGGCCTGTTATTGCCCAAGCCTGTGACAATGGCTACAGACACCTTGATGTGCCCAGAAGCATACAACACGGCAGGCTGAAGTTCAGAGCCATTCCCAGCCCGCCAAGGGGTAAGCGCTATGCAAAATCAGTGGTTTGTATGTTGCCTGCGCCCCGGATACTTTGTATATTCACGGCCCTGTTCGAGAGACCCTGCAGCAACGATAAGGCAGGGCGGACAGGTAAGGGTGTAGGGAGAATAAGTTTGTTCTTCGGCGTCCACGCCGAACGTCATCGTGGCTCTGAGCCACTCTCCACAGGATTGCGGCAGGCATGGGCAATATGGCCCTGCCGCACCTGTCCAGTAAGTTACTGCCTCTATCTCCATCACGCTGGTAGCCGGCAAGGCTGTCGGCTTTGTACTGCATTGTTCCTGAGCCATTGCGCGAGCCCCGCTGCCGCAGGGCCGGGTAATGGCTTCAAACAACCAATTTCATATCGATCAAGACCATGACACAGCAACAAGTAGACCATTCCTCCCCTGCGAAGCGCACCTTGGGTGTGCAAGATGAACCCGTTGTTGCAATGGCGACCAACCAGGGTGACCCCCTGTTGGGGGTGGCGGGCGGTGATGTGCATGCAAGGAGTGAGGGCAGCGACACCTTGATATCTGGTGAAGGCCACGATTATCTGGCGGGTGGCGAGGGTGACGACACCTATGTGTTTAACTGGGGGTCATCCTACGATGCCCTGGTGGACTCCGGCGCTGGGGGGCAACTGAATGTGCTGCAGTTTGGTGAAGGTATCAGCCCGTCGCATATCCGTCTGGAGCGCAATGGCCTGGATCTGATCGTGCATTACGCAAGGCCCCAATCGGCGAATGCCATCTCCGTACATAACTTTTATCTGGATATGAAGGATCGGGTTGGGAATGGCGCCATCAGTGCACTGGTGTTCGAGACCGGTGAACGTCACACTTTGGCGGACTTTGGTTTAGATACGTTGGATCCGGTGATCAGGGGAACGAGCGGAGAGGACTATCTGACTGGTGGCGGTGGTGACGATACCATTGAGGGTTACGCAGGCAATGATTCGCTTAGTGGCAATCCCGGCAACGATATTCTGATCGGTGACCTTGGTAATGACACGCTCCGGGGTTTTTTGGGTAACGATACGATGCTAGGTGGCTTGGGTAACGACACGTATGAGCTATTGGGAGCTGGCCAAGATACTTTGATCGAATCTGGCGCCGAAGGTGAGCAGAATATTCTCCAGTTTGCTCAAGGTGTTAATCCCGATCAAATCCGGCTTGAGCGCGTGGGCAACCATTTGGTTGTCCATTACGATCAGTCCAAGGCTGCCAACTCGGTGACGTTGCAGGACTATTACACCAGCGCGCAAGATAGCGTGGGCAAGGGTTACATCAGCGAGCTGGTGTTCGATACCGGGCGCTATACCCTTGGCCATTTCGGTCTGGAAGCCCTTAGCACGGCAATTGCCGGCACTGATGGCAATGATATGTTGTCGGGTTTTAATTCGAACGACACGCTGGAGGGCCATGCCGGCAACGATACGCTGGTAGGTAAGGCTGGTAACGACATCTTGATCGGTGGTCTGGGTGATGACACCTATGAGCTGTATTCCGGTTCTGGCCACGATACGGTGATTGAATCCGGCGTGGCGGGTGAGCAGAATATCCTCAAGTTCGGCCCTGGCACTCATCCCGCCCACCTGCGGTTGGAACGTGTCGGCAACAGCTTGGTGGTTCACTACGATCAGTCCAAGGTGGCCAACTCGGTAACGCTGCAGGATTACTATACCGGCGCTGATGACAGTACAGGCAAGGCTTATATCAGCGCATTGGTGTTTGCATCTGGCGAGCGCTATACGCTGGCTGATTTCCTGCCCCAGGCACCCGTGCTGACCGGCACCATCGCTGATGTGGTGGTGGACACCAATAATGTGAACGAGGGTCAAAGCTTTAGCTGGGTGGTGCCAGTGGGCCTGTTTACCACGACTTTCGGTAGCACACTCAGCTATAGCTTTGCGCTGGCTGATGGCAGCCCCCTGCCTGCTTGGTTGACTTACGACCCACACCAGGGCCATTTGCTGGGAAATCCCTACGATGCACAGGTGGGCGATCTGGCGATAGTGGTTACCGCGACAAATAGCCTTGGGCTAAGCACACAGACCAGCTTTCAATTGCAGGGGCGTGACATCAACGATGCGCCTACAGCGAGCAATAACCCGATCACTTTGACAGGTTTTGCCAATGAACCGCTCGGCATGGGTTATGGCGGCTATTTCCAAGATCGCGATGAAGGTGATGTATTGACCTATTCCGCTACCCTTGCCGATGGTAGCCCGCTACCGGTTTGGCTTAGCTTTACTCAAACTGATGCATCATCATTCTATTTTAGTGGTACGCCTGCGGTGGAATCTGTGGGCATGCTGGATATTCTGCTGACTGCGACCGACCAGCACGGAGCTAGCCTACAGAAGCTTGTGCAGCTAGAAGTGGTGGGTGTTCGCACGCCAATTTCAGGGACGGAGGGTAACGACGAATTGGTGGGTACTCGCCATGGCGATACTTTGCAGGGGAACGCGGGCAACGACACCCTGGTGGGTGGCGAGGGCTACGACTTTCTGTATGGTGGTGAGGGTAGCGATACCTACGTGCTCAATTGGGGCTCATCCCACGATGATATTCATGACTCCGGTATAGCAGGTGATCAGAATGTTTTGAAGTTTGGACAGGGCATCACCCCGGAAAATATCCGCCTTGAGCGCAAGGGCCTAGATTTGATTGTGCATTACGAACAGTCTAAATCG
Source organism: Chitinimonas prasina (assembly GCF_030160395.1). Classification (GTDB taxonomy): domain Bacteria; phylum Pseudomonadota; class Gammaproteobacteria; order Burkholderiales; family Chitinimonadaceae; genus Chitinimonas; species Chitinimonas prasina. The sequence goes on along the minus strand of NZ_BSOG01000002.1, from coordinate 868,422 downwards.
GCCAATGCTGTAACGGTGCGGGGCTTTTATGCGGACATTCATGACCGGGTAGGCAATGGCACGATCAGCGCCTTGGTGTTTGACAATGGCGAGCGTTATACCTTAACAGACTTTGGTTTGGAGGCACTGGATCAAGTGCTTAAGGGAACGGCAGGTGATGATTGGATGGTTGGGCGTGGTAGTGGCTATGTGTTGGAGGGCTATGCCGGCAATGACACGCTTATGGGGTTTGACAACAGTAATACTTTGATTGGTGGCCTAGGTGATGACACATATGTAATCCACCGATATTCTTTTCACGATACGGTTGTTGAGTCAGGCACTGGGGGCGAACAGAATATTCTCCAGTTTGCTCAGGGCATCACTCCCGATCAAATCAGGCTTGAGCGCGTAGGTAACCACCTGGTTGTCCATTACGATCAGTCCAAGGCTGCCAACTCGGTGACGCTGCAGGACTATTACACCAATGCCCAAGATAGCGTAGGAACGGGTTATATTAGCCAACTGGTGTTTGCATCGGGTGAGCGCTATACGCTGGCTGATTTCCTGCCCCAGGCACCCGTGCTGACCGGCACCATTGCCGATGTGGTGGTAGATACCAACAATATTGACCAAGGTGACAGCTTTATCTGGGCTGTTCCACAAGGCTTGTTCAGCACCAAGCCCGGTAGCTATCTTAACTATAGCTTTGCGCTGGCTGATGGTAGCCCCCTGCCGTCTTGGCTGACTTACGATCCAGGTCAGCAGTATTTGCGAGGCAATCCTTACCAAGCCCAGGTGGGTGACTTAACAATAGTGCTCACTGCGACAGATAGCAGCGGATTGAGCACCCAAACCAGCTTTCAATTGCAGGGTCGTGAGATCAACGATACCCCAACTCTATTTATACTTCCCTCAGTCCCGGCTTTCTTTGCCGGTGAATTTTCTAGCTATGGGCCAGGTTGCGCATTCGATATCGATATAGGCGATATGATCACCTACACAGCCACCCTGGCGGATGGCAGCCCGCTGCCTTCCTGGCTCAATTTTGGTCAATCTGATCCAAAAGGCACGACGGGATTCCAACTCTCGGGTGTGCCTACAGGGGATTTTGTCGGCATGCTGGATATCCTGGTGACTGCAACGGATAAGCAGGGCGCCAGTGTGCAGCAGCTTATGCAAGTGGAAGTGACAGGAGTGCGCACGCCGATTGTCGGGACTGATGGTAACGACGATCTATCGGGAACGCGTCACGGCGATACCTTGCAGGGTCATGCGGGTAACGACAAGCTGTCTGGCTTGTCGGAGCGCGATACCCTGATAGGGGGGGCGGGTGACGATACCCTGATTGGTGGTGATTCTGACGATCACCTTGACGGTGGTGAGGGTAACGATACCTATTTGTTCAACAAGGGCTTCTCCCGCGATACCTTGATCGATTCCGGCGCAGCGGGGCAGCAGAATGTGCTGCAGTTTGGTGAAGGCATCAGCCCGGCGCATATCAGGCTTGAGCGCAAGGGCCTGGATCTGATTGTTCATTTTGAGCAGTCCAAATCTGCCGACGCAATCACTGTACAAGGCTTTTATGCGGATATGCATGACTTGGTCGGTAATGGCGCCATCAGCCAATTGGTGTTTGAGAATGGTGAGCGCTACACACTGGCTGACTTTGGACTGAACGCATTAGACCCGGTAATCAAGGGCACGGCCGGTGATGATCAACTGTCGGGTGAGAATATTGCTGACAAGATAGAGGGTTATGCTGGTAATGACTCACTATATGGCAATTATGGCAACGATATTCTGATTGGTGATCTTGGTAATGACATGCTCAATGGCGGTGCCGATCGCGACACCTTGATGGGTGGCTTGGGCAATGACACGTATGAGCTGGCTGGATGGTCTGGCCATGATACGGTGATCGAATCTGGCGCCGAAGGCGAACAGAATATTCTCCAGTTTGCTCAGGGCGTTAATCCTGATCAAATCCGGCTTGAGCGCGTGGGCAACCATCTGGTTGTCCATTACGATCAGTCCAAGGCTGCCAACTCGGTGATGCTGCAGGACTACTACACCAGCGCGCAAGATAGCGTGGGCAAGGGCTATATCAGTGAGCTGGTGTTTGATACCGGGCGCTATACCCTTAGCCATTTCGGTCTGGAAGCCCTTAGCACGGCAATTGCCGGCACTGATGGCAATGATATGTTGTCGGGTTTTAATTCGAACGACACGCTGGAGGGCCATGCCGGCAACGATACGCTGGTAGGTAAGGCTGGTAACGACATCTTGATCGGTGGTCTGGGTGATGACACCTATGAGCTGTATTCCGGTTCTGGCCACGATACGGTGATTGAATCCGGCGTGGCGGGTGAGCAGAATATCCTCAAGTTCGGCCCTGGCACTCATCCCGCCCACCTGCGGTTGGAGAGAGTCGGCAACAGTCTGGTGGTTCACTACGATCAGTCCAAGGTGGCCAATTCGGTGACGCTGCAGGATTACTACCATGGCGTGGAAGACAAAATTGGCAAGGGCCTGATTGGTGCCGTGCAGTTTGATGGCACAGGTGAAACGATTGCCTTCAGCCATTTCCTCAGCCAGCTCAACCAAGCGCCTGTGGTGGCGGGGGAAGTTGTTGATCAGTTGGCGACAGCCGAGAGCCCCTTTAGCTGGCAGCTTCCCGCTGGGCTGTTTGCGGATGCGGATGGCGACAAGCTGGCGTACACCGTCTCGCAAGCCGATGGCAGCGCGCTACCGGTGTGGCTGAAATTTGATGCCACTACGGGTTTGCTGAGCGGCACACCCGTCAATAGCCAGGCTGGCGTGCTGGCACTGCGTGTGACGGCGACGGACCCTGGCAGCTTGAGTACGCATCTTGATTTTGCTTTGCAAGTGCAGGCCATCAATCACGCACCTGAGGCGGTCGGGACGCTGGAAAAGCAAACCATGCGTGTCGGCCAGCCGTTTGAGTTCTACTTGCCAGAGGGTATCTTCCGCGATGTGGATAGCGAGGCCGGTGATAGCCTGACGCTAAGCTTTACCCTGGCAGACGGCAGCCCCTTGCCGGCCTGGCTAAGCTTTGATGCGGCTACCCGCAAGTTGTCTGGCACCCCTGGTGCGGCCAGTGTGGGCGATCTGCAGCTTGTGGTCGTGGCGCAAGATACAGCGGGCGCCACCGCAAAGCTGGGCTTGGGCCTGACTGTTGCTGCGCCCGCGGGTGCGGTGCTGACTGGTGGTACGGGCGCCGATAATCTGCAGGGCACTGCCGGGGCAGACAGCCTGAGCGGCATGGCGGGTAACGACAAGCTGTACGGCAACGATGGCAACGATACCTTGCGTGGTGATGCCGGTAACGACCTGCTGGATGGCGGCGAAGGTGACAACCTGCTGGATGGCGGCGATGGCAATGACAAGCTCTACGGCGGCAGTGGTCATGAAACCCTGTTGGGCGGGGCTGGTAACGACCAGCTGTATGGTTGGTCTGGCAACGACAAGCTCGATGGTGGCCTGGGTAATGACACGCTGACTGGCGACGAAGGCCACGATCTGCTGCAAGGCGGCGCAGGCCGTGACGAGCTGTTCGGTGGTGTTGGCAATGACACCCTGGCCAGCGGTGCAGGGGCAGATTGGCTGGAAGGTGGGCAGGGCGACGATACCTATCGCTTCCTGCGCGGAGATGGCTTCGATGTCATCACCGAGCTGGCAGGCGAAGGCAGCGATACGATCCACTTTGGTGAAGGCATTGCCGTCAACCAGCTGAAGGTGGGCCGTTCTGGTAATGATCTGGAAGTCCGCCTGGCTGGGTCTGGCGATGGCATAACAGTGCGCGGCTGGTTTGCTGCCGAGGGCAACCGCGTGGAGCAGTTCCTGTTCGACGACGGCCAAGTGCTGACAGCCAGCCAGCTGGAAGCCTTGCTGCCTGCCACCAAGCAATCGGCGAGGACACAGGCGCAGCCGGTCGAATCGTTCGGGCCTATCGCACTGCCAGCAGCTGGCGTGGATGGACGCGAGTTCCAGCGCCCGGCGCCACTGCACGATATGGAGTTAGTTGGCCGTAGCGATGCAGGTATTGCCCAGCAAGTCAGCTCGCTGGTCGATGCCATGGCGAGCTTTGCGCCGAGCAGCATGGGTAATCTGGCAGCGGGTATGTCGACCCAGGATATCTATACCCCACTCCTGACCAAGCCCCAGCAGTAAGTTGTATTGATACGACAAGAGCGGGCCGCGGAAGCGGCCCGTTTCTTTTTGCCATGGCTGGCGCGGGTTTGGCAGTAATTAAAGAAAAATCAGTGATTTACAGATTGCCATTAAGGGGAGATTTTTGTATATTCCGCGCCTTTCGCCCGAATGAACCCTGTTCGGGTAGTGATTGTTGGAAGGTGATTCATTGACAAGCAGTGATTTGTTTGATTCTGGTATTAAAGCGCACGGTATGAAGCACCCGGCAAAGGGGATGCGGGTACTTTTCCTGCACCAGAACTTCCCAGGACAGTTCCGGCATCTGGCGCGCGCCGTGGCCGCCGACCCAGCCAACCAGGTCATCGCCCTGGGCCAGCAGAAAGCCCCCGGCATGCCCGGCGTGCGCATGCTGCGCTACCAGCCCAAGCGGCAAGCCCACCCCAGCACCCATCGCTATCTGCACGGTATGGAAAACGCCGTCCTGGCTGGCCAGGCCGTTGCCGAAGTGCTGGCCCGGCTCAAGCAGCAGGGCTTCAGCCCCGATGTCATCATCGCCCACCCAGGCTGGGGCGAAGCGCTCTACGTCAAGGACATCTATCCCCAGGCCCGCGTCATTCACTTCTGCGAGTACTACTACCACGCCGAGGGCGCCGATGCCGGCTTTGACCCGGCTTTCCCCCTCAGCCTGGACGACCGCGCCCGCATACGCAGCCGCAATGCTTTGCACCTGCTCAATCTCGAGCAATGCGACCTCGCCGTCGCCCCCACCGCCTGGCAGAAATCACTGCATCCGCAGGCCTACCACGACAAGATCCAGGTTATCCACGAAGGCGTGGATACCGATGTCGCCAAACCCGACCCCGTTGCCCGCTTCACCCTGCCCGATGGCCGGGTACTCAGCCGGCACGACAAGATCGTTACCTACGTTGCCCGCAACCTCGAACCCTATCGAGGCTACCCCCAGTTCATCCACGCCCTGGCCCAATTGCAGCGGCAGCGCAGCGATGTGCATGCACTGATCGTCGGCGGCGACGACGTCAGCTACGGCAGCAAACCCAAGGACGCCGCCAACTGGCGCGCCAAGCTGACCGCCGAAGTAGCACTCGACCCCAGCCGCACCCACCATCTGGGCAAGCTGCCGTACCAGGACTATCTCAAGGTGCTGCAGATCAGCAGCGCCCATGTCTACCTCACCTACCCGTTTGTACTGAGCTGGTCCCTGCTGGAAGCCATGGCCGTGGGCTGCTGCGTGGTGGGTTCCCAAACCGCACCGGTAGCCGAAGTGCTGCGGCATGGCGAGAACGGCTGGCTGGTGGACTTCTTCGACCGCGATGCGCTGGTGGCCCAGCTGCAGACCGTATTGGACGACCCCCAGGCCCAAACGGCCCTGCGCAAGCAAGCCCGTGCCGAGGTGGTGGCGGGTTATGGGATAGGGGCGGGGAATGCGGCTTGGTTGGGGTTGCTGGCATGACACAGATGGGCGAAGTATCTATCGCCTGACGGGTAACGCGACCACTACTTATTGGCTAACCACAGCATGCTAGGCACCAAGTAAGTCAACCAACCCTGGTTTTAGACTTGGGCGACCGATGCTGGAATGGCTGAACGAATAACCGAACATTGAATTTAAATCCAACAGGAATAAGCAAGCATGACCGATAAGATTGTTCTGTCCGCATTTGACATTTTTAAGTATGCCAACCTGCAGATGGCTGCAGAGGCTGTTTTTAACTCTGATGCCAATAAGAACGCCAATGTAGTGCCGGGTGCTGTGTATTCTGGTGACCTAAGCGTCGATTATTTAAAGGCCGGCAATCGACATGCTAGCCGATTTACAGCGACGCAGGCTGAGGAATTCAGTAAAGAATGGACTGTGGTAGAGCACAAGGCAAATACCGCTTCTGGTTTTTCAGGAACCCTATTTAAGAATAAAGATGGCGAAATGGTTATGAGCTTCCGTAGTACGGAGTTCATGGACGATGCCGCGCGTGATAATTTGGCAAGCAATACATTGGAAATCAAAGAATATGGTTGGGCGCTGGGCCAGATTGCGGATATGGAGGATTGGTATCAGTCGATAAAGAAAAATATTGATAAGCCACTTACGGTAACCGGTTATAGCCTGGGTGGCCATCTTGCTACGGCATTCAACTTGATGCACAAGAATGATAAGAATAATGGATATGCCGTAATAGAGAAAGTCGTCACTTTCAATGGCGCCGGCGTCGGGACTATGTATGGTGAAACTGCGGTGAGTGGTGCTCACTTAAGAGAAATGGTGGATGAATTCAATTCGTTGAGAAAGCAACAGCAGCATTTTTTTAGTGCCTCGGCTTGGAATTCCGCGCTTGCGGCGGAGAGCTTTGCAACACTGGATGCTGAGATTAAAAAAATAGTGCAGTCGGATTCGGCAGATTTTTCTGTTGCCGATATTTGGCTTAAGGCAATTAATTTAATACCTGACCCGGATTCGGATTTTCTTATGCTTAAGGAGGCATATGCTAGAGTGAAGAGTATCGCTGAAGAGGCAATCAGGGTGCGTAATTTATCGGCGGGATCGGCTAGCGGGGGTGCGCCAAGTACGCCCGCTGATATACCACTGCGTAATATAGAGGCTGTTAGTCTTAGTTATCAGCTTGCTTATTTGACGGTGGCAGAAAAATATAAAATTGAGTCGGCGAGCATCCCTCATGGCATTAATGCAATGCTGGGTGAGCGAGTCTATGGCGCTGATCAACCATTGAATAATCAATTTGATGTACAAGGCGTTGAAACTTCTGGTCCTGCTGAATTTATGGTGTCGAACTCGCAGTACCGCTATGGTTCGGCAGTAGGCGTGTTTATTGAGGATCAGCCACTGGTTCGTGGCGATGCTCCGTGGGAATCTTTGCAAGCTTCTTGGAAGCATGGGGAGGTGAAGCTGCTTGTTAATAATTATAATCTGAATGACTTTGGTGATAATCATAGCCTGGTTTTGATAATTGATTCTCTTAAAGTTCAAACGACAATACTTAGTCTTTTGGCTGATGGTGAAAAAGACGGTGTTCGATCGGCTTTGGATAAAGCAATGTTGTATGCGTCGTATATGAAGTCCGATACGGCAATTAATAATGGCGACGGCCAAGGACTTGCTGAGGGTGATGTGCTGGAAAATTTGGTGAATGGACTGGCGCAGTATTGTTTTGGCCTTTCTTTGCCAGAAGACTTGCTCAAAGGCAATCCTAATGGCAATACGTGGGCTGATATTAGACCTCAAGGAACGGCCAAGGGGGAGTATACGGATCGTGAGGATTTACATCGACTGCTGAAGGACATTGTTGATTCTGATCAATACGTGGCCATGAAGGGTAAGGTTAAGTTAGGCCTTGTGACGGCAGAAAATGCGCGAACGGATTTCGGTGCTTTTATAGCCCTATTGACGCTTAGTCCAATTGCATTGATGTTTGGTCAGGAAAACCCTGTTAGTGGTGTGTGGGATAATATTTATTCGCTTTGGCAGGCTGATCAAGCCACCATTCGTACTGGCCTGGCGTCGTCGTTGAATTTCTCTGGCGAATTTGTCAGGGATCGTGCGGAATTTTTGACGAGAAAGAATTGGTTTAATGAAAAAAACTATTTACCTGATCAAAAGAATATCGAGTATGTTGCCGATGCTCAGTATCGGCCTGATCAGTCTCATCGGTATATAACTGACTCGGTGCAGTATTTCGATCAGCAATCAGGCTACTTGATATCGCAAGATTTGGATACGCCTGCGGATACGAAACAGTATTACTTCGGCAGCGAGAAGGCGGACGTTCGCTTGGCGAGTAATAATGGTGACCATCTCTACGGAATGGGCGGGAATGATGTTTTGAATGGAGAAGGAGGCGCTGATCATATTGAGGGTGGGAGTGGCAATGACACGCTAGACGGTGGTGCCGACAACGACTCGATGCTCGGCGGCGTGGGCGCTGATTTCATGATGGGCGACTCTGGTGCCGACACTTTGCGTGGCGGTGCGGGTGAAGACCGATTGCTGGGCGGTGGCCAAAACGACGCACTCTACGGCGACGCAGGCAACGATGATATCCAGGGCGGTGAGCAGAACGACTGGCTGGAGGGCGGCGAGGGGAATGACGCGCTAGATGGCGGTGATGGCAATGACCATCTGCGGGGCGATGGCGACGGCGACATATTGAATGGTGGCGACGGTGTCGATGCGCTGGAAGGCGGCGACGGCGAGGATATGCTGACCGGCGGCAAGGGCAACGATTTGCTCATTGGGGGCAAGGACCGCGACACCTATCTGCTGGTCAAGGGCGATGGCGCCGATATCGTGCTGGATGAAGACGGCGATGGTGTACTGCTGGTCGACAACAAGGCCTTGGATGGCGGTGCGCAGATAGAGGAAATGCCGAATGTCTGGTTGAGTGCCGACCGTGAAACCCGCTATGTGTGGGAGCCGGACAATAAGGGCGTTGGCGCCCTGATGATCTTCCGCAAGGGCAACCATGTGGTGATACCCAACTTCCAGAACGGCAAGTTCGGTATCAAGCTACAAGGCTCCACCTCGCTTTACCTCAATAAGCTGGATGGCGGTGCCGTCGTCAACGAGTGGCCGCTGGTCAACTCCATGGGTGTACAGGCGGAGTTTGGCAACAAGTCCAATGTGATTCTCTCGCCGTTTGGTGACGATGAGATTGTGACGGGTGAGGATGCCGATCACTTTACGTTGGGCCTGGGGCTGGATCTGGTCAATGCCGGGGAAGGCAATGATGTTTTCAACCTGTATGTTGATCACGACAACAGCGGTAAGCACGACACAGTCCAGTACAGCGATGGGTATGACAAGGAGAAGGGCAAATCGGTAGGCTGGAAGTGGGAGCTGCACAAGGATGGCGTATTTGCCCACCCCAATGGCTACATGACCTACTTTGCCCGAATCAGCCCGATCGAGGATGGGTTGATAGAGCTTGCCTACCACACATCGGCGTTCTCTGAACTTTGGAACAAGCGTCTCGACGAAGCGCACAAGCAGATGTCGGAAGCCATGGACTCGCAGATACTGCACGGTGGTGGCGGGGACGACATAGTGCAGGGCCAGTTTGGGAATGATGCCCTGTTTGGTGACGACGGCAATGACCTGATTGCTGGTGGTAGTAACGGCAATGACTTCCTGTCTGGTGGCAAGGGGGAAGACAGCCTGATCGGCGGCAATGGCCGCGATGTGCTGCTGGGTGGCGTGGGTAGCGATAGCCTGTGGGGCGAATGGGGCGAAGATAGCCTGCGCGGCGGCAAAGACAATGACCGGCTCTATGGCGATGGCGAATACCAGACCCAGGAAGCCCGCTTCTATGGCAATGACGTGCTGGATGGCGACGAAGGCGACGATACCCTGGTGGGTGGCGGCGGCGATGACACCCTGAACGGGGGCGACGATGCCGATCTGCTGTTTGGCGACTTTGGCACCATGGCACCCAGCGAATTCGAGGGCAATGACTCGCTGGTGGGTGGCAAGGGTAGGGACACCCTGCAAGGCGCAGGCGGCAACGATACCCTGCTGGGTGGCGAGGACAACGACACCCTTTATGGCGGTGTCGGCAACGACTCGATGGATGGCGGGGAGGGGCAGGACGCGATGGATGGTGAAGCCGACGACGATACCCTGCGCGGCGGCGATGAGAACGACACCCTGCTGGGCGGCGACGGCGCGGACATACTGGTTGGTGGCGATGGCATAGACAGCCTGGCTGGTGGCAACCACAACGATGTGCTGATGGGCGACGACGGTGCCGATATCCTGCGTGGCGGTGAGGGCGACGACAAACTGCAAGGCGGTGCTGGCGCCGACAAGCTCTACGGCGATGGCGGGAACGATGAGCTGTATGGTGGCGAGGGTGATCAGCTTTATGGTGGCACCGGTACTGATATCTATTACGTGACCAAGGGCCAATCGACCGGCGTGTCCGACGCGGACAGCGACAGCATACTGATAATACAAAGCGCCAGCCTGCCCGCAGCCAGTACGGCCCGTGCCGTGCGCCAGGCAAGGAACGCCGATGCAGGTGCGGCCATCGGTGTGGGTTGGGTAGACCTACCCCAGCCGGGCGAGCCGGATGTCTACCTGCAGGTGGGTGATACCCAGGTTTACTTCCATTCCAACGGCACTCGCTTCAGCAGCATCATGCTGGACGACAAGGTGCTGATTTCGGGCGAGGAACTGGCGGCCTTCTACAAGCGCGAGATAGACGACGTATTGCTGCTGCGCGGCGACGAAGGCGACAACGTGCTGGTAGGCGACCATCGTTATAACCGCTTGCTGGGCCTGGGCGGCAACGACACCTTGCAGGCAGGTGGCGGCGATGATGTGCTTATTGGCGGCAGTGGCGATGACCTGCTGCAGGGCGAGGAAGGCTATGACCTGCTGCGCGGCGATGCCGGCAACGACATGCTGGAGGCCGGCAACGGCGCTGACTCGCTATTGGGTGGCGATGGCAACGACGAACTGATGGGCGGCCATGGTGCCGATACCCTGCGCGGTGACGCGGGTGCCGACACCCTGCTGGGCGGCACGGGCGACGACCTGTTGCAAGGCGGCGATGGTGACCGGCTGGCCGGCGGCCAAGGCGTGGACACCTATGAGATCGAGCAAGGCAGTACGGTAAAGCTGCTGGATGGCGATGGCGGCAGCGTGGTGGTGATCACTGGGGCAGCCCCGTTGGTAGACGGCCAGACTGTGCCCGTGCTGGTCAAGCGTGCGGAGGAAATGGTAGAGGGTGAGCCCGATATCTACCTGGAAGTGGCCGGTACCCGTATCTACCTGGAGTCGGATGCTCCCCTGCTGGCCGGCATCATGCTGGGTGATCGCGTCATCCTGCAGGGTGAGGCCCTGCGCGACCTGTTGTTTACCGAAATCGGCAAGATCGTGATGCCGGTGGGCGATGCGAGTGCCAATACATTGTTTGGCACCAGTGGGAACAATCTTCTTGAAGCACTGGCCGGTAACGACACTTTGCATGGGTACGGTGGCGACGATGTGCTCAATGGCGGGGATGGCGACGACCAACTCATTGGTGGACTAGGCAATGACATCTTGTCGGGTGGCGATGGCAACGACATCTACCGCATCGGGCAGGGAGAGGGGAATGATCAGCTTATCGACGTGGATGGCCGCAACCGGGTGATATTCGGCGAAGGCATCAATGCCGATTCGGTCAGCTTCCGTTTTGATGAGCGCCGTTACAGCATTGTGATGGATTACACCGGTGGCAGCCTGGCGCTGGGCGCCGAGGTCAAAGGCATGCTGGAGTTCGCCTTTGCCGATGGCACGCTCAAGACCTTCGACGAACTGGCTGGCAGCTTCCTGACGCAGCTACGCACCCGCCGCGGTACGGAGCAGGCCGATTGGTTGGTGGGCACGGCAGACAAGAACCTGATTGAGGGGTTGGCGGGCGATGACGGCCTGTTCAGCCTGGAGGGTGACGATACCCTGGCAGGTGGGCAGGGCCGGGATACCATGGATGGTGGCGAGGGGCTGGATACCTACCGCTTTGGCGTGGGCGATGGTTTTGACACCGTGGCCGATGCTGATGGCAATTTGCTGATTGAGCTGGACGCATCCGTGGACAAGGCGACGGTGCGCCTGGAGCGGGTAAGCAACAAGGGCAGTTTCGATCTGCTGCTCAAATATGGCATTGACGATGTGGTGGTGGTTCGCAATGGCCTGTTGGCAAGCCAACTGACAGTCCGCTTTGCCGATGGCAGTGCCTGGAGCATGGCTGATATCGAGGCCGCCCTGGGTACCCAGGTCAACCATCAGGTCAACCCGTTTGGCAATGGTGTGGATTACTGGACGGGTACGGCGGCTGGCGAGGTGATGGCGGCAGATGCAGGCCGTGATGAGCTGTATGGCCGTGGCGGCAACGATACGCTGGATGGTGGATCGGGCAACGATCTGCTGGCCGGCGAGCAAGGTAACGACACCTATCTGGTCTACAGCGGCATGGGCCGGGACCAGGTGATCGACAGTGGTGCCAATATCCTCAAGCTGGATGCCAGCCTCACCGGCACCGATGTGCAGGTCGCCCTACGTGGTGATGATCTGGTGGTGCAATTGCGGCAGAGCACTGACTCGGTGGTGCTGCGCGACTTTGTCAAGCAGAAGGGGGCGGGCTGGCAGATACAGTTTGGCGAGCAGGACCCGGTGGAAATGAAGGCCTGGGTGCTGGCAGCGCTGGCGCAGCAAGATAAGGATGACAAGATTTCAGGCAACAGCCAACGGCTGCGGCAAGACTTTCTTGCACGCCTGCTGGGTGAGCAAGAAGAACTGGCGACCGAGGGTGAATTGGGTGTGCAACACGACGTGGATGTACGTATCCAGCGCGTTGACGTGACCAATGATACTGCAGAGGTGTCTTCTACCCACGAACGTACCGAACAGACAGAAACCACAAAGGTAGAGATTCCTAAGCGTACGGACCATATCCTTGAGCAGGGTCGTGAAGAAATCAAGGTGCTGGGCTTTATAAAGAAATCGGATATGCCAGGACCGGTCGATCCCAATCGATATCGCCCCGCGACGCGTACCGAGCAGATATTGGTGCATCCAGGTTATCGTCACAGTAGTCTTGGCGGGCCAGGTCAAGGCCAGGATGGGGATGGTTTTGAAGGTATGCAACCTGTCTATATTCAAGAGACGGTGGTGGGGTATGAGCAGATAGTGCGTATAAGCGTACCAGCCGTCATATCCACCACGGTTGAGACTGTGACAGAGGAGAAAACCCGCGTTGTTTCTACTGAAACCAAGGTCGGCATTATGGATGTCTACGGCTCAGTGGGTGACCAGTCTATTTTCGGCTCACTGGGCGCGATTAGTGGCGGTGCCGGGAATGACACCTTGGGTAGTGGCTCGGTTTGGAACGATTTTTCTGAGCATCACGCCGAGGAAATGGGCTTATTCCTGGATGGTGAGGCTGGTAATGATGTCCTGGTCGGGGCTGAGAGGGAAGACATGCTGGTAGCCAGCAACGGCAACGATACTCTGGCGGGCGGCGGTGGCGGGGATACCTATTCTATTCAGGCGGGCAGCAATTATAGTTTGGTGCTGGATGCGGGTGTTTCTAATACCGTAGATTACTATGCGGATTTCATCTTGCAGGGTGGGTCTGCATTTGGTAAGGCGTCGGCTGAGGGGATGGATGGAGAATACAGCAATTTGTATGTTAGTGCTTCTATGTCGGCACAGCAGTATGTTGATGTATATCTGGGCGCTACACTAAGACTGATGGCACACCAAACCGGCGATACCAACTACCCTGGACATTACCCGTTGTTGGATAAACAAATTTTTACTGATTCATATACTACTGCTTTGGTTACGCCAAGCGGTATTGACGTTAAGATTGAAGTGGATTATCCCAAGAGAGGGGTATTGAATTCGAGTGATACAGAGTTCGGCCAATCATTTGGTTCTGCAACCTTTGCACCCATTAGTCAACTTGCGAGCATTGGTAAGTTACAACAAGCAATGGCGGGGGCTGAAATATTCAATCAGCTCTCACGGCAAGTATTAGGTCAGGACGGTGAGTATGCTAAGGATATTCTGCGCTTTGAAGGCAACGTCCGCCTGAGCGACCTGACCGCCAGCATGGGTAGCATCATGCTGCATGACAAATCCTATAAGACTCTGCGTATCCAGCAGGCCGACGGCAAGATCACCGAGGTGGTATTGCCTAATCCGGATACGCCCGCCGGCTTTGGTATTGAGCTGCTGCAGTTTAGCGATGGTTCCCGTGCAACCATAGGGCAACTGATGCAGTTGCATAATCTTCTGGATGATAATCAGGAAAATAAGGCTCCGGTACCCGTTGGCGAGATCAATGCCCCCACGGCTTCGGTAGACAGCCTGTTCAGCTGGACCTTGCCTGCCGGCCTGTTCAGCGACCCGGATGGGGACAAGCTGAAGATTGCGGTATCGCTGGCCGATGGCAGCCCCTTGCCGGCCTGGCTGAGCTTTGATTCGGAGACGGGTACCTTGTCGGGCACGCCTGCGGCAGCCCATCAGGGCAGCCTGGCCTTGCGGCTGACGGCGACGGATGCCGGCGGGCTGGAGGCCAAGGCCGAGTTTGCCTTGAATGTGATGCCTATCAACCGCGCACCCACGGTGGCGGGTGCCGTGAACGAGCAGACGGCCACGGCTGATACGCCGTTTACCTTGCCCTTGCTGGCTGGCTTGTTCAGCGACCCGGATGGCGATGTGCTGAGCCATACGGTGACGCTGGCCGACGGCAGCCCCTTGCCGGCCTGGCTGAGCTTTGATGCGGTGACCGGGGTGTTGAGCGGCACGCCTGGCAATGCTCAGGCGGGTGGGTTGGACTTGCTGGTGGTGGCCACCGATACCGCTGGCCTGCGCGCCACGGTGCCGTTCAAGCTGCAGGTGCTGGCGGTCAACCATGCGCCGGTGGTGGCGGGCAAGGTGGATGCGCAAGTGCTGATGGTGGGCAAGCCCTATAGCCTGCAACTGCCGCAAGACCTGTTTACCGATGCCGATGCGCAGGACAGCCTGAACGTGACCTTCAAGCTGGCCGATGGTGGCGACCTGCCAGCCTGGCTGGTCTACGATGCTGCCAGCCGCACGCTGGCCGGTACGCCCATGGGCCAGCCCGGTAGCTTGCAGCTGCTGGTGGTGGCCAGCGATAGCCATGGCGCCAAGGCGCAGATTCCGCTGGAGATGACGATAGCGGCCAATCCCCATATGCAATTGGGTGCTGTCGCTGCCGACAACCTGGCTGGCTCGGCTCAGGACGACAGCCTGTTTGGCATGGCGGGCAATGACACGCTCAATGGCGCTGCTGGTGCAGATGCGCTGGTGGGTGGCGTTGGCAATGACAGCCTGTTGGGCGGTGCTGGCAAGGATACCTATCTGTTCGGCCTGGGTGATGGGCTGGACGTGGTGAACGAGCATTACAACGCCAGTGGCGACAGCTTTGTATTTGGCAGTGGCATCGCCCAGGCCGATATCGTGCTGCAGCGTGGCAGCGGTGCGGCGGTTAACGATCTGGTCATCAAGTACAGTGCCCAGGATGCCATTACCCTGCAGAGCTTCTTTACCAATGCCACCTGGTACGACCCCTTGAAACTGGAGACGCTGCGCTTTGCCGATGGCAGCAGCATTACCCTGCAAGACCTGCTGCAAAAACATGGCCTGATGGGCAGTGCCGTTGCTGACGACCTGTCGGTGGCATCGGTGGTGACCACGGAAGGCTTTGTACTGAATGGCCTGGCAGGTAACGATACCCTGACCGGCAGCCAGGGCACAGATAGCCTGGAGGGCGGCCTGGGTAACGATAGCCTGGTAGGCGGCCTGGGCAACGATACCCTCAGCGGTGGTGCAGGCAATGACATGCTGAAGGGCGATGCCGGCAGCAACAGCTATCTGTTCATGCTGGGCGATGGCCTGGACGTGGTGGCGGAGCAGTACAACAGCGCTGCCGACAGCCTGATTTTCGGCAATGGCATTGCGCAGGCCGATATCGTGCTGCAGCGCGGCAGCGGTGCGGCGGCGAATGACCTGGTCGTCCACTACAGTGCGGCTGATGCCTTCACCCTGCCCAGCTTCTTTACCAATACTGCCTGGTTTGATGGCCTGAAGGGCGAGACCCTGCAGTTTGCCGATGGCAGCAGCACCAGCCTGAAGCAGATGCTGGCGCAGGCGGGCCTGCTGGGTACAGCCGATGCCAACGACCTGAGCATATTGAGTGCGGCCACCAACGATGGCATGACCCTGCACGGCCTGGGTGGCAACGATACCCTGACCGGCAGCCTGGGTGCCGATACCCTGGTGGGCGGTACGGGCAGCGATATGCTCAAGGGCGGCGCGGGCAGCAACAGCTATGTGTTCAATCTGGGGGATGGCGCCGATGTCATCAGCGAGCAGTACAACAGTGCTGCCGATACGGTGATATTCGGCAGCGGTATTGTGCCGACTGATGTTGTGCTGCAGCGCGGTACCGGGGCTAACGAGAACGATCTGGTCATCAAGTACAGCGCTACGGACGCCGTGACCTTGCCGGGGGTGTTCAGCAATGTGACCTGGTTTGACGGCCTGAAGGGGCAGGTCTTCCGCTTTGCCGATGGCACCAGCCTGACCCTGAAACAGGCCCTGGCGCTGGCTGGCCTGGCTGGTTCGGCAGGGGCCGACAGCATCAGCATCGTGAGTGCTGCGACAAGCGACGGTATGACCCTGAATGGCCTGGCCGGCAACGATACCCTGACCGGCAGCCTGGGTGCAGACACGCTGGTAGGCGGCGCGGGCAACGACAACCTGGTGGGCGGGCAGGGCGGCAATGCCTATGTCTTCAACCTGGGCGATGGCCATGATGTGGTGAACGAGCATTACGCCAGCGCGGCGGATACCTTGCAGTTTGGTCAGGGTATTACGCTGTCTGGCCTTAGCCTGCGCCAGGGTGTGTCGGGCGGTAGCCCCAATAACGACCTGGTCATACAGTACGGTGCCAATGAGAGCGTGACCCTGCTCAGCATGCTGACCAATGCACCGTGGTATGACGGCCTGAAGCAGCAAACCCTGAAGTTTGCCGATGGCAGCAGCATTACCCTGCAAGCCCTGATGAGCCAGCAGGGCCTGATGGGTTCGGCTGGCAATGACACCATGAGTGTGGCGGGAACCGGCACGCAGGATGGCCTGCGGTTGAACGGACTGGAAGGGGCCGATACGCTTACCGGCGGCCTGGGTGCCGATATCCTGATGGGTGGCGCGGGCAATGACAGCCTCAGCGGCGGTGCAGGTGCCGATGTGCTGGCGGGTGGTGTGGGCGACGATATCCTGGTCGGTGCCGGTGGCAGCGATGTCTATCAGGTTGCGTTGGGTGGCGGCAAGGACGCGATACGCGAGAATGATGCGGTTGCGGGTAACAGCGATACGCTGCAGTTCCTTGATGTGGCGTCTACCGCTATCACATCGGTGCAAAAGGTAGGCCAGAACCTGGTGTTCCAGTACGGCAATGGCGATCAGGTCACCATCGAGGGGCAGTATTACTCGGTTGATCCAACCCGTTTCCGGGTTGAGCTGTTCAGCTTCAGCGATAACGTGACCTGGACCGATGCCCAGGTGCAGGCCAAGCTGGCGCCAGTGGCCGGTTTGTCGGTGAATGCCTTGCTGCGTCCACAGGAGCAGGTGGTGCACAGCGGCTTGGATCTGGATGGTGTTCCACCACCGAGTGCCAACCTGAACCAGCGCTTGGGCCAACGGGCCAACCAGGAATTGGGCCCATTGGCGGCAGGTCTGTCGCTGGCGACGGAGCGTAACCCGGAGGAACAGGTCAGGCGCAATGGTCTGGATCTGGACGGCGTGCCGCCGCCCAGTACCAACCTGAACAAGCGGGTAGGGTACACGCCGTCACCTTACCCGAATCGTCCAGTGGTGGGGTTGTCGGTGGATATGACGCTGCGTCCGCACGAGCAAGTGGTGCGTGCAGGTCTGGATCTGGACGGTGTACCGCCGCCTAGTGCCAGCCTGAATAACCGCACTGGCCACACGGCCGATCAGCAGCTGAACCTGCTGGTCGATGCCATGGCGAGCTTCGCACCGAGTGCCATGGGCAACCTGGGCGCGGCGGTGCAGGAGGCCGATATGTACAGGCCAGTGCTGGCGCCATCCCACCACTAGGCCGCGCAGCCTTGGTTGGCGTGTCGAGACCAGGCCGCAAGCGCGGTCTGGTTTTCTCTGTTTTTATTTAGAATCAATAGCTTATTGTCTTGTCATAAGGCTGGGGAACGGGTATATTCCGCGCCCCTGCCCAGTCAGGGTAGATATTGCCTGCCTTGGCGTCGGCTCACTGCCGGCCATGACATGGGGCAATGGCTATAGTGCTTGTATGGATGGCTTAGAGCCTGCCCACGATTTTTTCACCCCGGCGCCGTACCGGCCCTTCGGGTTCCGGGCATTGCCGGTAGCGACCGCCGCGGTAGTGGCCGGCGTGACAAGCCGCTTGCGGTACCCGCGGCGCGGCTTGTGCCTTGTCCGCCATCTGGCACTGCCCGGAACGCCGGGGCGAAAATATCGTAAACAGGCTCTTACATCCGGGCATGAGCACGGGTTTTGCCTAAGTGTTTGTATGCAATAGAAAGCGTTGCCGTGATGGCTCGGCTTGTGTTGCAGATATTTCGATATTGAACGAGTCAGAAAATAACTGTGCGACAGGAATGACAGATAAATTGCCCACCGCTCCAGAAGCGGAATTGATACAACCCGACACCGAGCAGACCAGCGTTGTGGATAGCGGTCTGGTCGGCCTGGTCATGCTGGCCAGGTTTCATGCCGTGGCAGCCGAGCCCGCGCAACTTGCCCACCAGTTTGGCGGTGGCGTGGCTTTCGATGAAACCCGTATTTTGCTGGCAGCCAAGCAACTGGGCCTGAAGGCCCGTGCGGTCAATGCCAGGGTAGATAGATTAGACACCTTGCCGCTCCCGGCCTTGGCCGAGGATGTGGGCGGGGGCTATTTCATCATTGCCCGTGTCTCGGACGATCAGGTACTGATACAGGACCCACGTGTGGGCCGCCCCGAGACGCTGAGCCGCGACCAACTGGTCAGCCGCTGGAGCGGCAGGCTGCTGCTGTTTGCTTCGCGTGCCTCCTTGGCAGGCGAGCTGTCCAAGTTTGATTTCACCTGGTTTATTCCGGCGGTGGTCAAGTACCGCAAGCTGCTGGGCGAGGTGCTGTTCGTCTCCTTTATCCTGCAATTGATCGCCTTGCTGACCCCATTGTTCTTCCAGGTGGTCATGGACAAGGTGCTGGTACATCGTGGGTTCTCGACGCTGGACGTGATTGCAGTCGGCCTCCTGGTGGTGTCCATCTTCGAGGTCGTGCTGACAGGTTTGCGTACCTGGCTGTTCTCGCACACGACCAACCGTATCGATGTGGAGCTGGGGGCAAGGCTGTTCCGCCATTTGCTGAACCTGCCGCTGGCGTATTTCCAGGCGCGCCGGGTGGGGGATTCGGTGGCCCGTGTGCGGGAGCTGGAGAACATCCGCCAGTTCCTTACTGGCAATGCCATTACCCTGGTGATGGACCTGTTGTTCTCGGTGGTGTTTATCGCCGTGATGTTCTACTACAGCGGCTGGCTGACGTTGATCGTGCTGCTGAGCCTGCCGTGCTATGCCTTGCTGTCGTTCCTGATTACCCCGGTGTTGCGCGCAAGGCTGGACCAGAAGTTCGCCCGTGGCGCCGAGAACCAGGCTTTTCTGGTGGAGGCGGTCAACGGCGTGGAGACCATCAAGTCCATGGCGGTGGAGCCGCGTGTGATTGAGCGGTGGGACAACCAGTTGGCAGCCTATGTGGCGGCCAGCTTCAAGGTAGGCCAGCTGGGCAATATCGCCAGCCAGGTGGTTTCGCTGATCGGCAAGCTGGTGACGGTGGCCACCCTGTGGCTGGGCGCCAAACTGGTGATCGAGGGCGAGCTGACAGTGGGCCAGTTGATTGCCTTCAATATGCTGGCCGGCCGAGTGGCTGGGCCTATCATGCGCTTGGCGCAGCTGTGGCAGGATTTCCAGCAGACCGGTATTTCCATGCAGCGCCTGGGCGATATTCTCAATACCCGTACCGAAGTGGCCCAGGCCAGCCGTGCTGCCTTGCCGGCGATTGTGGGGGCTATCGAGTTCGATCAGGTGGGCTTTCGCTACCGTCCTGATGGGCCGGAGATACTGCGTGGCATCTCGCTCCAGATCAAACCCGGGGAGGTGATCGGTATAGTCGGTCGATCCGGCTCGGGCAAGAGTACCTTGACCAAGCTGGTGCAGCGGTTGTTTGTACCTGAGCGTGGCCGCGTGCTGGTGGATGGTGTGGACCTGGCGCTGGCCGACCCGGTGTGGCTGCGGCGCCAGGTGGGTGTGGTCTTGCAGGAGAACCTGCTGTTCAACCGCTCCATCCGCGACAATATTGCCTTGGCCGACCCCGGTATGCCGATGGAAGCGGTGATACACGCCGCCAAGCTGGCCGGTGCGCATGAGTTTATCGTGGAGCTGCCGGAGGGCTACGACACGGTGGTGGGTGAACACGGCACCGGTTTGTCCGGCGGCCAGCGCCAGCGCGTGGCTATCGCCCGCGCCCTGGCCACCAATCCCCGTATCCTGATCCTGGACGAGGCGACCAGTGCGCTGGATTACGAGTCGGAGCGGGTGATACGGGACAATATGCGCGCCATCTGCCAGGGGCGGACGGTGATCGTGATTGCCCACCGTCTTTCTACTGTACGCATGTCGGATCGGATTATCGCCGTGGACAAGGGGCAGATTGTCGAGGAGGGCCAGCATGATGAGCTGGTCAACCGCCCAGGTGGGTACTACGCCCATCTCTATAGTCTGCAGCAGGGGTAAGCCAGATGATATTCGAAGCCACAAAAGCCCTGTTCCAGCGCTATGCAACGGTGTGGAAAGCCGCTTGGGAAGTCCGCGATCAACTGGCGCCCAAGACCAAGTTGAGTTACGAGGCGCAGTTTCTGCCGGCTGCGCTGGAACTGCAGGAGACGCCGCCTTCGCCTGTTCCACGCTTGACCATGAAGATACTGATGGCCTTGTTCCTGATTGCGCTGGCCTGGAGCATCTTCGGCAAGATCGATGTGGTGGCGGTGGCCCAGGGCAAGATTATTCCCGATGACCGTACCAAGGTCATACAGACGCCTGAGCTGGCCGTGGTGCGGCGCATCTTGGTGCGTGATGGCCAGCATGTGAAAGCCGGGCAGGTGCTGATAGAACTGGATGCCACCAGCGCTGGTGCCGATAAATCACGCGCCGGCAGCGAGCTGGGCGCGGCAGAGCTGGAGGCAGCGCGCAGCAAGGCCCTGGCCGATGCACTGGAGCGTGGTCATCTGCCGCAGCTGACTTCGCCAGGCAATGTGGCGGCCGGTGCGCTGGCCAGCGAGAAGCGGCTACTGATAGGCGAGTATGCCGAAATACAGGCGCGCCTGGCTGCGCTCGATGAAGAGACTGAACGCCGTCGGGCGGAGCTGGAGACCAGTCGGCAGATTGCTGCCAAGTTGTCCGAGACCCTGCCCATTGTGCGGCAGCGTACCGAGGATTATCGTGGCCTGGCCGAGAAGAACTTTATCGCCAAGCACGCCCTGCTGGAGAAGGAGCAGGCACTGGTCGAGACGCAACGCGACCTTGCGGCAGAGCAGAGCCGTACCAGGCAGCTGGAGCATGCCATCGCGCAGAACCAGCGTGAACGTGCCAGCTTGCTGGCTCAGACCCGCCGGGCAGCGCTGGACCAATTGAACCAGGCACAGGACAGGGCCAACTCGCTGCGCCAGGAACTTGTCAAGGCAGAGCAACGTAACCGGCTGTTGACCCTGGTGGCGCCGGTGGACGGGGTGGTACAGCAATTGTCGGTGCATACCGTGGGCGGTGTGGTGAAGGAGGCTGATCCGCTGCTGCAGGTTGTGCCGCAGAACGACAGGCTGGT
Organism: Chitinimonas prasina; assembly: GCF_030160395.1. Classification (GTDB taxonomy): domain Bacteria; phylum Pseudomonadota; class Gammaproteobacteria; order Burkholderiales; family Chitinimonadaceae; genus Chitinimonas; species Chitinimonas prasina. The sequence goes on along the minus strand of NZ_BSOG01000002.1, from coordinate 846,812 downwards.
GGTGGAGGCGCAGATCGAGAACAAGGATATCGGTTTCGTGGTGGCAGGCCAGCAGGCCGAGGTCAAGGTGGAGACTTTCAGCTTTACTAAGTACGGCACCCTGCCGGGCAAGGTGCTGACCGTGTCGAACGACGCAGTGCAGGACGAGAAGCGTGGCCTGATCTATCCGGCCCGGGTGGAGCTGATGCGCTCGTCGGTGCAGGTGGAGAACAAGCGGGTCAATCTGAGCCCCGGCATGGCGGTGACGGCCGAGATCAAGATAGGCAAGCGGCGGGTGATCGAGTACTTCCTGAGTCCGCTGAGCGAGCATGTGCAGGAGAGCTTGCGCGAGCGGTAAGCCTATTGACCTGTGTGTATTGCAGACCGGCACCCCTATATAGGGTGCCGTTCTGCTTTTGTAAGGCGATACAAAAACGGCGCCCCGTTGCGGAGGCGCCGTCTGCTTGCTACGGAACGACAGGTCAGGCTTGCTGGCCAGCCTCAACCACGGCCAGGGCCGTCATGTTGACGATGCGGCGTACCGAGGCGGTGGGGGTGAGGATATGCACTGGCTGATTCACGCCCAGCAGCATGGGGCCGATGGTGACGCCGTCGGCTGCACTGGCCTTGAGCAGGTTGAAGGCGATGTTGGCGGCATCCAGGGTAGGCATGACCAGCAGGTTGGCATCGCCCTTGAGGGTGGAGTCCGGCATCACCATATCGCGTATCTGGCCCGATAGCGCGGCATCACCGTGCATCTCGCCGTCCACTTCCAGCTCGGGGGCGCGCTGGCGCAGCAGCTCCAGCACCTTACGCATCTTCAGCGAGGTCGGTGATTCTACCGAGCCGAAGCTGGAGTGCGACAGCAGCGCAACCTTGGGGGCGATGCCGAAGTTGCGTACGGTCTGGGCAGCCATCAGGGTGATCTCGGCCAATTGCTCGGCGGTCGGGTCCTGATTCACATAGGTGTCGGTGATGAAGACGTTGCCCTTGGGCAGCATCAGTGCATTCATGGCGCCATAGGTGTGGCTGTCGGCCTTGCGGCCGATGACTTGGCAGACGAAGTCCAGGTGATCCTGATAATGGCCGTAGGTGCCGCAGATCATGGCATCGGCTTCGCCGCGGCGCATCATCAGCGCACCGATGAGGGTGGTCTTGCGGCGGACTTCGCGCTTGGCGAACTCCTGGCTGACGCCATTGCGCTTGCGCAACTGGTAGTACTCGTTCCAGTACTCGCGGTAGCGTGGGTCGTTCTCGTTGTTGACCAGCTCGAAATCCACACCGGGGCGAATGCGCAGGCCCAGCTTCTCGATGCGCATATCGATGACGTTGGGGCGGCCGATCAGGATGGGGCGGGCCAGGCCTTGATCGACGATCTCCTGTACGGCATGCAGTACCCGTTCGTCCTCGCCTTCGGCGTAGACCACCCGCTTGGCGGCCTTTTTGGCAGCCGTGAAGACGGGTTTCATGAACAGGTTGGACTTGTACACGAACTGCATCAGCGATTCGTGGTAGGCGGCGATGTCAGCAATCGGGCGGGTTGCCACGCCGGATTCCATGGCGGCGCGAGCCACGGCCGGCGCAATCTTGACGATCAGGCGCGGGTCGAACGGCTTGGGGATGATGTAGTCCGGGCCGAAGGTCAGCGACTGGCCGCTATAGGCGTCGGCCACTACATCGTTTTGCTCGGCCATGGCGAGGTCGGCAATGGCGCGTACGCAGGCCAGCTTCATCTCGTCGTTGATGGTGGTGGCGCCGACGTCGAGCGCACCGCGGAAGATGAAGGGGAAGCAGAGTACGTTGTTGACCTGGTTGGGGTAATCCGACCGGCCGGTGCAGATGATGGCATCGGGGCGGGCTTCCTTGGCCAGCGGCGGCAGGATTTCCGGCTCGGGGTTGGCCAGGGCCAGGATGAGCGGGTGGGCCGCCATGCTGCGGACCATGTCCTGGCTTACCAGTTTGGGGCCGGACAAGCCCAGGAAGATGTCCGCACCTACCATGGCATCCTTGAGGGTGCGATGGGGGGTGTCCTGGGCGTAACGCTTTTTCGATTCGTCCAGCTTGTCCCAGTCTTCACGCGCCTTGTGCACCACGCCCTTGGAGTCGCAGGCAATGATGTTGGCTGGATTGAGGCCCAGCTGCACCAGCAGGTTGAGGCAGGCAATGGCGGCAGCACCGGCGCCGGATACCACCAGGCGCACCCGGCCGATGTCCTTGTCGACGATGCGCAGGCCATTCAGTACGGCAGAGGCGGTAATGATGGCGGTGCCGTGCTGGTCGTCATGGAACACCGGAATCTTCATGCGCTCGCGGCACTTTTGCTCCACGTAGAAGCATTCTGGTGCCTTGATGTCTTCCAGGTTGATGCCGCCGAAGGTGGGTTCCAGCGCACAGATGATATCAACCAGCTTGTCGGGGTCGTTCTGGTCGACTTCGATATCGAACACGTCGATACCGGCGAACTTCTTGAACAGGACACCCTTGCCCTCCATCACTGGCTTGCCGGCCAGCGGGCCGATATTGCCCAGGCCCAGCACGGCGGTGCCATTGGAGATCACGGCGACCAGGTTGCCGCGGGCAGTATATTTGTAGGCGTTCAGCGGGTCTTCGACGATGGCGTCGCAGGCGGCGGCGACACCCGGAGAATAGGCCAGGGCCAGATCACGCTGGCTGGACAGCGGTTTGGTCGGGGCGACCTGAATCTTGCCGGGTTTGGGGAACTGGTGGTATTCGAGTGCGCTCTTGCGCAGTTCTTCATCCATCGTGGGGCTCCAACATCGTCGTTTTGTTATGCGGGTAGCTCACGATTATAGGCCTGCCGGGCCGAGAGGCCGAGGGGGAAATCCCGATTGGGCGCATGCACGCAATGCGGCGCCGCTGGGGTTGAAATTCAAGCCCTTGATTCCTCGTTGGAAACAGGCGGCGGCCTGGTCTGGCCCTGGCCGGGGAGAGCAGTGTTGCACTTGTGGCAGGGCGGTGGATGGCGCTGTTTTGTGCAACTTATCTGATTCGCCACACCTAAACCACTTGCGCGTACCGTGCCGCGCAGCCAGACTACAGCCCCATTTAGGCAGGCTGGGGTTTGCGGAGTCGTATTTCGCTACCTGGCTGATAGTAAAATTGCCGCTCCCCTCGGATGAGGGCTGCCACTTGCGCCGAGCCTGGGTGTACCAGGTGTACGGCAGTATCGAGTTGGATGTTTTCTGGCAACCCTAGCGGGCTGCCAAGGTGTCCCGGTAGTTTGTCAGGAAAGGATTCTTCAGTGCTTCAACCCTTCTATAAGACCCTTGCGCGCCTTGCGCTAATCCTGCCCTTGCTGGCCCTGGCGGCCTGCGGCGGTGAATCGGCCCCTGCCGATGCGCCGCAAGCGTTTACGGCGGTTGCAGGTGATGGGCGGGTTACGCTTACCTGGAACCAGGATCCCAATATGACCTACTGGGTGTTTGCCGCGCAGGCAGATAGCGTGACGCCCGACAATTACAACAAATTTCCTGAATCCGTACTTCAGCGAGGCGTTTCATCGCCGTTTACCCTGACCGGCCTGACTAACGGCAAGACCTACTCGTTTACCATCAATGCTACTCGGAACGGTAGCCCAGCCGGCCCGGCTGCTCCCTCGCAGGCGATAGTGCCAAGGCCTGCCGGCACGACCTGGACGCCAGGCGCACCGCTGGGTTCGGCAGACCTGAACAAGATAGGTGCGGGCTCCAGCCAGTATGTTGCCGTTGGCAATGCGGGTAGTATCTATACCGTCGGCACTGGTAGCGTGGGGCTGTGGGTAAAGCAGAATGCCAAGACCACGGCAGATCTGTACGCCTACCTCTTCAATGGCACCAACCACATGGTCATGGGTAGTGCTGGCACGCTGATATACAGCACCGATGCCAGCACTTGGACTGTGGTTGATACAGGCGCCGCTGCAAAGGCTGAGCGCTTCAATGCATTGGCTACGGGCGGCAACATTTACCTGGCGGTTGGCCAAGGGGGGGCGATCTATACCGGTGCTGCAGATGCCTTGACTGCGCCTAAGCCTTGGGTCAAACAGGTTTCGAATACCACAGCCAACCTCAATGCCTTGATATATAACGCGCAATGGAAGCTGGAAAACTCGGTGTCCATACCGCGCTATGTGGTGGTCGGCGACAGCGGCACTATCTTGGTGGGCGAGGTAACGACGACCACTACAGGCAGCACAGTGAGCTACTCCACGGTCTGGACGCAGAAAACCTCGGGCACCGATGCCAATCTGTACGGCGTTACCTACAACAGTGTGCTCGGCAGCTATTTCGTGGTAGGTAGCGGCGGTACCTTGTTGATGAGTACCGATACTGAAACCTGGACCAAGGTAGCCCTGCCGACCACGCAGAACCTGCATGCGATCGCCATTGGTAGCCGCATCCTGGCCGTGGGCGCCAATGGCACTACCGTGTTGGGTGCCTACACTTCCAGCAAGGGCACAGATGGTAAGACGGTCTGGAGCTATGCGTGGTCGGTTGGCAGTGCTGGCGCGATCAGCAAACTCAACGATGTGATCGCTGGCGATGGCAGCTATCTGGCCGTGGGGGCATCGGGCACCAATACCCGTTCCTTCTGATCCAGACAGACTGCTTGCTCATACGTAAACAAAGGCCCCTGATGGGGCCTTTGTCTTTGGTGCTACGCGATGAGATGCAGGTTATTCCTTGACGGCGGAGTCCCAGTGCTCTGCGATCTTGCCCTGTTCTATGCGGAACATGTCGAACCAGGTGGTGGTGTACCGTTTGCCAGCTTCCTTGGGGTCGGCCACGGTACGGACAAAGCTCAATATCACCTTGTCCCCCTCGGCGCTGATTGCCACCAGCGGAGCTTTGATCTTGGCGTCTACCGGCTTGGTCTTGCTGAATTTGCTGAAGAACTCGACAAAGGCGGCACGGCCGGTCGGTACGTTGGGGTTGTGCTGGATATAGCCTTCGGCCAGGTATTTGTCGGCTTGATCCAGCCTGCCGGCTTCCAGCACCTCGCGCCAGAAGTCGTATACCAGCCGCTTGTTGCTAGCCAGCTTGGGGTCGGCACTGGTAAGCAGGCTGTCATGATCGGTTGCCGCCGTGACGGGAACCTGGGCGTGTACTGGATAGGCCAGTAACAAGGCGCCCGCTAGGGCAAGGGTCTGCAGCTTCATGATGCTCCGATAGAGGGGGGGTTAGCTCGCAAGCAGGCTGTGCCAGTCTCGCACGAGTGTTGCAAGCTCTGCCAGTGTCAGTTCGGCGGGCGCTAAGGTTTCGTCGTACACATTGGCGATAGCGGCGCCCTGTGTAGACAGGCAGAGTTCATAGAGATTGCCGGTGCAGGACCAAGCCGGCGTGGTGCCCTGCTGTATATCGGCAATGGCGGACAATATCTCCTCGCATCGCTCGCTGCTGCGGCGGACATCGGTGTTCAGGAAGTCCGCCACTTGGTCGATCTCGCCTGCGAGACTGGCGTGCGGTTGGCCTGTTTCGTCCAGTTCGAATTGGTAGCTTGGTCGTGTCATCTTGTTGCTCCTTGTCGAGATTGCAGGCGCGGGTGGCACCCCGCCGGCAAGGCCAGCGCTCGCGGTATTGCAGCTCTGCCGACACCGATGGGCCTAGTCTACACAACGGTGTATGCCCCAGCGCGCCAGGAGAAAAACCCATGCACCTTGCGGCGCATGGGCAAAGCGCTCCCACATGGTGGTGGCGCCAGGGAGTCGGTGGTGGGCTTGGAGCGGCGAACAAAACCCAGCGTAGCGGTTCTGGCTAGGCGTGCGAGCGATGACAGTACTTGGGTACGGCAAGCTCGCACAACAACGCCAGATGGGTTTTGTTAGCGGCTCTTAGTAGGGGAAGGCGGTATTCACCGCGCTATACAACAGACCCATCCGTATCTTGAAGCGCTTGCCATCGCTATCCATGCACTTGCCGCTGTCGCCATCCGTGCCGGACCAGCCCCACACCCCCCATGGCTGAGCGGCACCCTGCTGGTTGTTGGCGGCATAGACGATAGAGGCCAGTATCTGGTCGTAGCTGCAGCTGTCGGGAAAGAACGTCGACATCTTTTTCTTGCCGTTGTCGAAGGTGACCGTAGCATCGTAGATGCCCTTGCGCAGATTGGTGATGCCGCTGATGCTGCTGATGGGGGCGCTGTCCTTCATCTGGACGGAATGGAAGCCCACGACCTTCTTGCTGCCCTTGATCTCGCCGCAGAATACATGCTGGATATTGACCGGGGGCGTGGTGGTGCTCCAGTCGAAGTCAACGCTGTTGCAGTCTGCCGCCCATGTGGGCTGCGACAGGCTGGCAACCGTGCAGAGCAGGGCGAGCGCAAGGTAACGGTACGGTTGTGTCATGCATGGCATGATGTTTTCCTCCGGGCAGAAGCCGATTTATTGGATGGAGATGCTGCGTACCCAGGCACGACGGCTCTCGTCGTATAGGCTGATTCGGCCGGTCAGGGGAAAGCTGGCGGGGGTGCCGGTGATGCCTTTGGGCAAGGCGGGAGTCCGCATGCTGCCCTGCGGTGTCGCCATGATCTGCGCTATCCAGTAGCGCGCGCTCTTGGGGAGCAAGGGTTTCCGTGTGGATGCCTGCATGGGCAGCGCCGGCTCAGCGCTCAGCGGCTTGATGAACCACAATCCCCGGCTGCCAGGTTCGATGCCGCTATCGGCCCATAGGCTGGTCAGCAGCCGTGTCAGGCCGCCGTTGGAGTCGCCGGATACATCGGCCGGCCGGCTGAGATTCCAGCCATCTCGCGCTGCAGCCTGCATCAGGGCTTTGGATTGCGCGTTTAGTGCATCGCGGGAAGAGGCCGTGGGCGGGCTGGCCAGAATGTAAGCGCCTGCCAAACCCATGGCGCCATCTACATCCTTGCCGTGAATGAACAGGCTGACACTCACGCTGGTTGACGGCCCTTGTGGGTTGTTGAGGGTGACGTTGTAGACATCGATCTTCCAGGCGGAGTAAATCGTCGTCTTGATGTTGCCGTTGGGCGTGCTGTCGGTCACTTGGACAAAGCGGGTATCCACGGTCGGCAGATCGATCGGTATGCCCAGGTAGTCGGCGGCCTTGCCTATGGCGACGGTGCTGCTAAAGGTAGGTGGGACGCCAGCATCGCGCCAGGTCAGGGTGCCGGCGGAGAACAGGGGATCGGTGGCAGCCAGGGCCAGGCAGCTCAGCAAGCAGACCAGGCTATGGCGCACATAGTGATGCCATTGATATCGGTGCATGGTGGGAGTTCCTCTCTAGGTAGATGGCTGGGGCTAGTCTTCGGCGTACCAGGTACGCAGGGTGTTGGCTTCATCACCCTTCTCGACATGGCCGTTGGCGGCTTCCGGCAGCGACTGGATGGCCAGGGGGGTATCGGCATAAGCCACGCCTCGCCTGACCTGGGCCGCGGATACCCGGTTTTTGCTGGCGAGCGTGCCGGGGATGTGGTCCGCAGGCGGGTTGTTGGCTTCTGCGGTGAATTGCGCTTTCATGAAATTCACCGTGTCGAACTGGTTCCAGGGCACGGTTTTGTAGATCACGCCATCCCTAAGCCATTCCACCTGGTCGCCATTGCGCTGCTGCACATAGAGCGCCTCGGCTGCCGGCGCGATGTCTTCGCCCAGTTCCCACTGGCCATTTTTGTCTCGATATTCCCAATAGACCTTGGCGCTGGCATTGCCGCGCTTGCCCCAACCGCCCTGTATCCAGGCAATGTCGGCACCACGGCCGTCGTCTATGCCACTCCAGACGGCCACGTCCACCACTACCACGGTGTCCTGGTACTGTATGCGTGCGCGGCTGCCGTCGTACCAGGGTGCATTCCCCAGTTGGTCCTGGTAGCCCTCGTAGCCTCTTGCCAGGGCTGGGGGGCTGCACAGCAGCAGCAATAAGGCACAGGCGCCGGCGCGCCGTTTCCAGATGTTCATGTCTTCCTCCTGCAATCACATTGACGTTATGGGGGCGGGCCTTGCCGGCTGGAGCACCTTGAGGTGCTGGTGCGGCCAGGCATGCCACCGGGCCAGCGCCTGGTCTGCTGTCGTGCAGGCAGGCCAATACGCTGGTGGCAGGTAGAAGACGAGACAGCGGGCTAACTTGTGAATGGCGTGTAAGAGCCAGGGCAGGGGGCAAAGCTGCACGGAGACCGTGATGGCAAAGCCTTGTGGGGAGCCGCCTGCAGGAAAGTGGTGTGCATTGCAGGCAACGCAAATCTATAGAGCAAGCGCTTGGTATTTTGACGTAACCCCCTTCAGTCCCGCATCATTCGGAAATTCTTCTTCCCGCGGCACCTGGCAGAGTCGGGGTACACCGTCCCAGCGCCAGGCCGATAACAATAGCGAGGTCACACCCCGTGGAACGCGAATTCATGGAATACGACGTGGTAATCGTCGGCGCCGGCCCCTCGGGCCTGAGCGCAGCGATACGCCTCAAGCAACTGGCAGCAGAAAAAGGCTCGGATATCAGCGTCTGCGTGCTGGAGAAGGGCTCGGAAGTCGGCGCCCATATCCTCTCGGGCGCGGTGATTGATCCGATAGCCATGAATGAATTGTTCCCGGACTGGAAGGAGCGGGGCGCTCCGCTCAATGTGCCGGTTACCGAAGACCGCTTCCTGATACTGGAGGAAGACGAGAGCTACCGTATTCCCAATTTCCTGTTGCCGCCCTTGATGAACAATCATGGCAACTTCATCGTCAGCCTCGGCAATGTCTGTCGCTGGCTGGCCAGCCAGGCAGAAGCGCTGGGTGTGGAAATCTATCCGGGCTTTGCTGCCGCAGAGGTGCTCTACCACAGCGACGGTTCGGTCAAGGGTGTGGCAACCGGCGATATGGGCGTGGCCAAGGATGGCAGCCACAAGCCGGAGTACGCACGCGGCATGGAGCTGCATGCGAAGTACACGCTGATCGCCGAGGGGGTGCGGGGTTCCTTGTCCAAGGAGCTGCAAGCACGCTTCCATCTCCGTGACGGGATAGATCCGCAGAAATTCGGCATAGGCATCAAGGAGCTGTGGAAGGTCGACCCCAAGCAGCACCAGCCTGGCCTCGTCATGCATTCACAGGGCTGGCCGCTCAACAGCAATGCGGGCGGTGGTTCATTCCTCTATCACCTTGACGATAATCAGGTGGTGGTGGGCTTTGTGGTCCACCTCAACTACGAGAACCCCCATCTCAGCCCCTACGATGAGTTCCAGCGCTTCAAGACCCACCCTGCCATCCGTGGCTTTTTCGAAGGCGGCAAGCGTATTGCCTACGGTGCCCGTGCCATCAACGAAGGCGGGCTGCAGTCCATTCCCAAGCTGACCTTCCCCGGCGGCGCGCTGATAGGGTGTTCGGCCGGTTTCGTGAACGTGCCCCGTATCAAGGGCAGCCACAATGCTATGAAGAGCGGCATGCTGGCTGCCGAGGCCGCTTTTGATGCCATCGCTGGCGGCAGCAATGGGTCGGACGAGCTGGTGGCCTATCCACAAAAGATACGCAGCAGCTGGGTGTGGGACGATCTGGATTCGGTGCGCAATATCAAGCCGGCACTCAGCAAGTTTGGCATGTGGGGTGGCACGGTTTATGGCGGTTTCGATATGTGGTGCCACAGCCTGGGCATACGCCTGCCGTGGACCTTCCGCCACAGCAAGGCTGACCATGAATGCCTCAAGCCAGCGGATGAATGCAGCCCCATCGATTACCCCAAGCCCGATGGCAAGGTCAGCTTCGACAAGCTCAGTTCGGTGTTTATCTCCAACACGAACCATGAAGAAGATCAGCCCAGCCATCTGCGGCTCAAGGACAGCAGTGTGCCGGTGGCCTTGAACTGGCAAGTCTATGCCGGCCCGGAACAACGCTTCTGCCCGGCGGGTGTGTATGAATACGTGGGCTTGGAAGAAGGTAAACCACGGTTGCAGATCAATGCGCAGAACTGTGTGCACTGCAAGACCTGCGATATCAAGGACCCCAGCCAGAACATCAACTGGGTGGTGCCAGAAGGTGGCGGCGGCCCCAACTACCCCAATATGTAATGCAGCAAAATCGGCCGGGCGATTGCCCGGCTTTTTTCTTCCGCCTTTTTTTGGGTCTCCACAGTGAATTTCCCCTTTACACTGCCTGGTGCTGTGGCATTTGGCGGAGCGTGGATCGAATCCACTGTGGTTTCTGCTGATACTTCTGCTTTGCAACTATGAATCTGAATCCCTATAGCCCTCCCCAAACTGCACTTGATCAAAGCTCATTCGAGGGAGGCAACTCGTCTGCGCCCGAATTTTATGTGGTCTCCCGGCGTAAATTCTTCCTGCTTTTCTATCTGACATTAGGTTTCTACGACTACTACTGGTTTTACCGTAACTGGGCTATTTACAAAGCGCGAACTGGCGAATCCATTTGGCCTGTCATGCGTGGCCTTTTCCCAATATTTTTTGTCTGGTCGCTGTTTGCAAGCGTCGATCGATCGCTGAAGCGCGGGCAACGAACGCACTTTTTCAATCACGCACGCCTTGGCAGTGTTTATGTGGTGGCCAGCGTAATTGGGCATACATGCAATAAGCTGAGCGACAAGAATATTGGCAGCCCTTACACCGACTGGATACCACTACTCGTTTTCATTACTTTGGGATACACGCTATGGCAGGCACAGAAAGCGATCAATATCGCCTGCAACGATCCGCAAGGTGAATCCAATAGCAGACTGAGCTGGGCGAATTACGGCTGGATGGGGGGGACCCTGCTAATCGTCGCACTGACGCTATACGCAATCGTTAGCGGTGTAGCCGATTAGCACCTGCGAGAGAGGTGCTGCCATCGCGTCTTTCCCTGCGAGCTGCTTTGAGCGATTCCGCTGGAGATTGATCCGCTGGCTGTATGTAGAGCAGGCTAGTCCTCCGGGTCGTATTCCGGGTCGAACACAAAATGCCAGGCATGGCGCTGGTAGTGGATATCGACCCTCAGTACGGTACAGTCCAGCGGTATGGGGCATCGCGTCATGTCGGTAAAGGACTGCACGGTATAGGTACCGTCGCCAACCTGCTCTGCGGCCACCATAAAGAACAGGGTGGGTTCGTATTCAAAAGTGCAGGTCATGCCTTGGTCGACATCAGGCACGGTGACCATGGGTCGGCCGCCCACGTGCCAGATGCAATCGATGGTGGCGGGCGGCAAGGTCTGATTGCGTACGCCTACCTGGTTATGCGTCAGGCGTGCGTTGGCATTGCCGGTGGATGCCATGCTCAACTGGGGCGACAGACCAGATGGACGGGTTGCGACGGCCAATTGGCCAGGATGCAGCACCATGATGCCAGAGCTGGTACGGGTTTCGTTCCGATGTTGCATCACTTGTAGTGAGATGGTCGGGTCGAACTCGAAAACACCGTGTGCACCTGCCGATAGCGCCAGCGTCTGCCACGCGTGAATACGGATGTTGCTCTCGGCTCTCATGGGGCGCAGGAACACCAGCACGACCTTGCCCCGCATATTGTCGATGTCGGCGGTTACGATGCATGTGGTCATTTTATCGATCCAGCATGAGATATCGGGGGGGCCAACCCGCCGTGCTCTGGCGGGTCGGCACTTGGCACCGTTGTGTCAGCGCGGGTGCCTGGGGGCGGCCTTAGCTTGCATCAAAATCGAAGGTCCACAGGCCTTGATCGCGCGTTACTCCGACATCGACGTTGGTTGCGGTGATGGGCATGATGTACTCGGTCATGTCGGAGAAGTTTTGCACGATGTAGGTCTGGCCCACCATGGGTGGCGAAGCGACCATGAAGTAGAAGTGCGGCTCGTATTCGAAGCTCACGGTCATATTGAGATCGACATAGGGCATGGACACCACCGGTTTGTCGTTCACATACCAATTGCTCTGGAACTGGATGAAGGGGTTGGTCTGGTTGATCACGCCACACTGGGCTGGCGTGAGCTTCTCTTGGGCCATCGAGGTCGGCGCCAGTTGCAGCGATGGCGACAGGCCGGCAGGGCTGGTTGCCTGTAGCAGTTGGCCGGGGTTGATGATGCTGCGGCCGGAGATGATGACATTGCTGGCGTTCTCGCCGCTGCTGGTGACGTCGGTGGAGATGACGTCCACATACTGGAACGATTCGGTCGAGCCGGCAGAGCCGGTCAGGACTTGCCAGGCATGAATGCGGTAGTTGCGCTGCGGGTTCTGCGGTTTCAGGAATACCAGAACCGTTTTGCCCTGCATGTCGGGGGCATTCATGTGTACATTGAATTGGGTACTCATTGCTGTCTTCCTTCTCGTCAGGCTCTGGTTGGAATCGCAACACTGGGTGAGCCAACCCTGTGCTGCGGTTTGGGATCAAGTGATCCCGGCTAGGAACCGCTAGCAAAACCCTTCTGGCGAGGCTGCCGCCCCGGGATTGTTCTGGCCATAGCCATTAGCCGGCTTTTGTTAATGGTCCCCGACAGGCTTAACTGGCGATGAAGCGATATCGAACCCCCAAAGGGCGGGTTGGGTCGGGGCTGGCAACGACCTGGACCAATCTGGCAAAGCTGGGTATGCAGTAGGCGGATGCCTGCTCCAGTTGCTGTACCGTCACCGGCATGGGGGCGTAATCCGGCGGCATCGGTAGAAACAGCAGCTCCTGCCCAGGCGCATAGCGACAGCTGCTGCCAGGTTGTAGCCCTTCATTACGGCCGACCAGGTTGTCATCGAGATACCAGTCGACGGCCATGGTGGCGTCGTTTACCTGGGCCGGTGCACACACCACGGTGCAGGCGGGGTCTTCGTTGCGCTCCACCCAGGCGATCAACACATCCTCGACTTGCGGTACCAGCAGGTAGGCATTGGTTGGCCGCACTGACACGCAAGGGCTGCTGTACTCTGCGCCGCCACGCCGGGCCCAGGCCTGTGCCGATACCCGGCCTGTCCAGCGAAAGCATTCGCGCGCATTGCGTGAGGGGTTGAGCCTTAACCAGGGCATGGGTTTGAACGGTGCTGCAGCGCTGTCGGTATCCGTGTGTACCACCGCGCCTGGATCGTACTGCTGGCTGACAAAAACCCAGGTAGCCTGTTCGATGCCGGTGTTGGTGAATTCGAACTGCACATTCATGCTTTTCCTCCGGGCCGCTACAGCGGCTTGTCTTTGTAATGAAGACGAGGCTTACTCGCGGTTTGTGACGGCCTGTGGCTATTTATTTCCTACGCCAGCGGGTGGGCGGTAAAGCGGATCAGGAAATTGGCGTAAACGTTCTTGACGGTGGTCTCCGGGGCCGTGCGCACGGTAATGCTGGGGGTGTAGCCCGATGGCGGGGCAATGCCGGTGGTCAGGGCCTCTGGCGTCAAATAGCTGGCGAACACCGGTGCGCCGGTGCCACCAGTGCCGCCGGCAATAGCTTGCTCATAGTTGTGCTCGTGGGCTTGCAGCGCATCGTCCTGCACAGAACCCACCTGATTGCCCGACCAGCCGCCCGCCGCACTGGCAACGCGCTCGGTGGCCTGTGGGTCGCGCATCAGACCATCTGGCCCCTGTGCCAGATAGTTCACCCCGCGTAGGAAACGGCCACGGTAGTCGGGCAGGTTGAAGTGCCCGGAGCGGGGTTTGCCATAAACGTAACCGATGACCAGAAAGAGCTCGTGGTACTGGGCCAAGCCCAGGGCGCGGCCGTCGCATACCAGCCAGCCCTCGCGTCGCAGATGCAGATCGTAGGCCTTGCTGGCAGGGTTGGGAAAGGTGCCGCTACCAGCTTGAGGATCATTGACAGGGCCGGCATACGGCACGATGGCGCCGACCGGAAAAACGGTATCGCGCATCAGCCCGCCTCGCCGCACTCGCGGACCAGATTTGGCAGGTCAGAACCCTGTTGCAGCATCAGTTGCGACGTGGCGATCTCGACTTCCCAGCAACTGCTGTCAGGTAGCGGGTGCTGGGTCTCGGGTGACTTGAGCGCGTTGGCCAGCAGCAGATCGGCCTTGAACACCGGGGTGAGGTTGGCGGGGCCAAACCAGAAACTGCCTTTTGAGCTGAGATAGTAGAGCAGGGCCAGGCCATGTTGTGCCGGTGCAGCGACCAGTACCCGGGCGCTTCCTGCTTCCAGGAAGGCGGTGAAGTCGCCCTGCTCGTTGGGTAGTTGCGTCATTTGTAGCCAGGCTGGACGTTCAGCGTCGTCGGCCGAGAAATAACGGCCGTAGTAGGTGTAGATCATGTCCTCCCACTCCAGCGTGGTCTGGAAGAAGGGGATCAGCTGGAACTGCAGGACGTCCTGTTGCCAGCCTTGATTTCCGTGGCGCGCCAGGAATGGGGCCATCAGGCCTTCTATGGCAGTCTGCCGCAATGCAGTGCGCTCGATCTCGTCGCGTCGCTCGTGGTTGGCGGTTGCCCATTGTCCCGCCAGCACACGCATGCTTTGCAGGTACTGGTCGCGTTGGACGGCATAGGCGGCCAGGATGGCTTGATAGGTACTCATCTGCCACTGCAGGTAGGCGGGCGCGTCGTTGTTGCAACTGCACTGCAGGGTAACTGACACGACAAAATTGACGCCGCTGGCCAGCGCTGCAAGGTTCAGTGTGGTGCTGCTCTCCGGTGCCGTGGGCAGCGTCAACTGGCCTGACTGTGCACCCGCAGTCAGGCTGATGGCCTGGACGATATTGCCCAGCGATACGGCCAGTATGGCGCCTGCCGGCGGGCTGGCTTGGCCATTGCTGGCCGACCAGGCATAGGCCAGGGTAGCCTGGCTGATGGTATAGCCAGCCGGGAGTGACTGTACGCTGCTGGTCATGGGCGGGTCGTTGCGCAGCAGCGTATCCAGTACCAACTGGGCAGGTGGCGGGGCAACCACGTCGTCGGCCAGGTAGTAGTTGGCCAGGGCCGCGTAGTTGCCACGATTGATGTCGGCCGAGCTAAGGATGGGGCCGGCAGGACTGGTGGTGGCATCCAGCAGCCAGGGCGGCGTGGGTTGGGTGCTTTGCATCCCGTGCAGGGCATTCTGGCGCGCCACATAGCTGGCGGCTGGTTGGGCAAAGACACATTCCAGAACCAAGCGTACGCCGCGATGCCGCAGGTCTACTGCATGCACCTCGTCTATCCAGCGGTAGACGGCGGAGAGATGCTGCGGATTCCCGGCGTTATCGAGCCGCCGACTGCGCCGCTCGATGATTTCCTCCTGGCTACGGTAGCTCCGTTCGGTACTCACCCGTCTGGATACGCGAATGCTGGCCTGCTGCAATTGCGATTGCGCGTGGCGCCTGGCTTGCTCGGCCAACTGGCCGCTGCTGCTGGTGCTGTCGGTCCAGCTGCCGGTGGTGGTTTCTGACAGGCCATCATCGCTGTAGCTGCGGCTGAGATCGTCGAATTCCCGTTTCAGTTGGGTGATCGGCGGATTGGCGGTGCGTATCCTGCCATTGGAATCGCCGCGGCTCTCCTGGCGATGGTGTTCGCTATCCTGGTTGATCTGTTCTGTGTGCTCCAGCTGTTCGTGCTGGACACGATGCTCCGAGCCCCGTTCGGCTGTCTCGCCACGCATCAGGTTTTCCACGTGGGCCAGGGCACCCAGCTTGTAGCGCAACAAGCGCTGCCGCAGGGTCATCATCGCTGCCAGGCCCAATGGACGGCAGTAACCCGGCTGGGCCTGGCTGCCAGGGCTGCTGGCGGGTACCGGTATGGCGTCAGGCAACAGGATGCTGGCGCATAGCAGTGACTGCAGGGTGCTGGCATCGTTGCTCCAGGGCGGCTGGCTGGCAAGCGCAACGGCAATATGGCAAGCCTGCAGTGCCCGTATCAGCGCATCCCTGTTGTCTGTCTCCGGTGGCGGACCAGACAAGCCCAGCAGCAGTAGCGCCGTCAGGCTGTCTTGCATTCTGGGCAGGCTGCTGACATAGGCGGTAGAGGCCACAAACTCTGTCAGTGGCATGCCCAGCAACAGTTCCAGTGCCTGCTGCAGCTGGCTGGCATGGTCAGGCCGCGTATCCAGCACTGCGAGCAGGGCGGGGCCGCTCAGCTTATCCATGGGCGGGGGGAGTTGTGCCACTGCGGCCACGTAGGCGCCGGGATAGTGCTGTGAATTGGGGGAGATATAGTCGGTGGCGATGGCTTGCGCATCGGCCGGGGTGGCCAGTAAGGCGGACTGAAAAGCCCCCTGATTACTGATGGCGATAAAACGGGTCGCCAGGTCGACGGCGCAGGCCGGCCGTACGCCACGCGGGTAGAGCAGGCAGGCAAAGTCGTGGGCAGAATCGAGCAGCACGCCGTCGGGTGGTGGGTGGTGCGGTAGCAGCGGCTCGGGCGCCGGTGCGTCGATCGGCAGGCAGGCCAGTTCCAGCTCGTCGCCCAGGGGGCAGCTCACCAGCCAGACCAGTTGTAGCCTGGCCTGGCCATTGGCTTCCACCTTGAGCACCACCGTGATTTCCAGGCAGATGCCGCTGGCTTCGATACCACTGGACCAGATCGGACAGACAGGCTGCAGGATGGCATGTGCTGCCAGCAGCGTGCCATCCAGCCTGGCTGACAGCGTCACCTGCAAGCGGCTGTAGTCACTGCCCGCAATGTCCCAATCCAATGCCAGTTGCTGGCCGTTGGGCAGGGGCAGGCAGATGCTGTCCTCACGATGGGCTATGCCTGCATGGGGCAGGCTGATGTGCCAGTCTGCCAGGACATGGGTTTCTTCCTGCGGTTTGCCTATGCCGTGCAGCATCATCAGGCGCCAGGCATGGGGCGCCATTGCCAGCCATAGCCTTACCCAGCAGCGCTCCTCACCATCGCAGAGCTGTAGCAAACAGGTAGGGTGCTCGGCATTGAGCCAGGCCACTTGAACGTCTTGCCCCAGCCGGACCGTGCATTCCACCCGCCAGCCGCTGCCTACTGGGTGGGCATGCCAGCTGATGTAGAGCGGGCCACATTGCTGCTCGCCCTGCATGGGCTCGCATAAAACAGGGACTGGCGCTGTCATTCTTCCACTCCGTCGGCGCTGGCATAGCAATTGGCGGTAAGGGGCGAGACACCATGGAATATCTCGTTCAGGGTGTGCCGTACCATGCTGGTGTCGGTGGGAACCAGGGAGATATCGAGATAGCTCTTGAGGGCACTGACCAGATGGCGCCTGGCTTCCTGCACACGCTTGCGCGCGTTGACCTGGGAGATATCCTGCCAGTGTGCGATTTCTTCATACGAGAGATTGTCGACAAAGCGCAGCGTGGCGACGGACCGCAAGCGGTCTGGCAGCGCGGCAAAGGCGCGTTGTATCTGGCGTGCCAGTTCATCATCCAGCAACTGCTGTTCGGGCGAGCTGGGGCTGCTCTGGCCGAGCATGATGTCGATGCCTTGCAGCCGCTGGGTTTCGGCGATACGACACCGCTGCTGGTCGATGAATTTGTTCTGGGCGACCTGGCGCAACCAGCCGCCCAGGTGCCGGATACGGCGCAAGGCATCGGGTGATTCGGTGTAGATGCGCAGGACGACTTGGCTGAACAGATCATTGGCGTCGTCGGTGTTGCCGCCGGACAGGCGGCGGCAGTGATACAGCAGGTAGGGACGGTACTGCTTAAGGAAGTTTTCCAAGGACCTGTGCTCTCGCAAGGCCAGACTTTCGATCAATTGCTGTTCGGTGCGTGAGCCTGACGGCCCGTTCAAGGCGTGCTGATTCCCCACAATGATTTCCTCCGGCTTTTTTTCGTATCGGCTGGTATTGCCGTCCAGGACGCATCAAGGCGCCTGGGCTACTCACGACGAAGAGCAACGGTGCGAGCAACTCAAAGACGAGTGGCCGTGGAGGGTTGTGAAGTATTTCTGGCGAGGGCGATCAGCAATCGCTGGGGTCGTGGCCTAAATCGGACGCTTGGCCGGGGCTGTGCCGGCTATCTTGCTGCCGCGCTTGCTGGCAGGGGGTATCACTGAGTAGAAAGAGGAAGGTCGCCTGCAAGAATTGGCAGGGTGGTGATGGCATGCTTTGTGCCCGCCGGGGCGATAGGGACGTTTGACTGGGGCGAGGAAGTGGGTCGCTATGCTGCGCAAGACGTTACACTTGCGACCCGTCAAACCAGTACCTCGGCTATCGTATTGGCTATGCGATGTAATGCCGATCATGCCCTTGGATACACTTCCGTAAGCGTGCCTGTTACCTGTTGCCACCCCTGTTTTTCGCCTATGCCATCGTTGCATGGCGTGTCTGCTGCCTATCCACCATGAGCCAGATCAAGCAACCCACGCGAGCGGGCCGTTATACCGTAGCGGAACGGGTGACCCAGTTTTCTCCGGGGGTGGCATTGCGGCTGCGTCCGGCCGTGTTGCAAGCGGGCCTGCAGTACCCGCCACAGCATCTGACCTACCTGGCCTTCAAGGCTGAGCGTGAGCTGTGGGTGTATGGGCGCGATGAGGCGCAGGGGCCGTGGCGGTACATCAAGACCTACCCGGTGCTGGCCGCCAGTGGTGAGGCCGGGCCCAAGCTGCGTGAGGGTGACAGGCAGGTTCCGGAAGGTTTCTACCAGGCGGAGCTGCTGAACCCAAATAGCCGCTACCACCTTTCGATCCGGCTGGACTATCCCAATGCATTTGATCGGCAGATGGCCATGCAGGCTGGCAGAACGCAATTGGGTGGAGACATCATGATTCACGGTGACGCCCGTTCGACGGGCTGTCTGGCCATGGGGGACGAGGCCGCCGAGGATCTGTTCATCCTGGCAGCGCTGGCGGGCAATGCGCAGTTGCGCATCCTGGTGGGGCCATGGGATTTCCGGCGCAAGCCTGTGCTGCTGCCGGATGCCGCACCGGATTGGTTGCCGGGTTTGTATGCGTCCTTACATACGGCTCTGGCGGAGTATCCGTTGCAGGGTTGAGCGTTTGGCGGCATGCAGAACCGCATAACAAACCCACATCAAAAACCATATCAAAACCAGCATCCCGTAGGGAGTAGGAAGGAAACATGTTGAAACTGAATCGGCGCAACCTTTTTTGGGGCCTGCTACTGGCCTTGCTAATCAATGTGGGCACTATGGCGGCGGACGTCGGCCGGCAGCCGCAGCCCCTGCAGATAGATGCGCAAGCCATTGATGCCCACCTCAACCAGTGGCTGCAAGCAAGGCAGGTACCTGGCGCTGCACTGGCTATCGTGGAGCGGGGCGAAGTTCGATTGCTGCGCAGCTATGGTCTGGCCAATGTGGAGCACCAGGTGCCGGTCAGGCCGGAAACGGTGTTTCAGTCGGGGTCGGTGGGCAAGCAGATGACGGCCATGGCAGTCATGCTGCTGGTGCAGGATGGCAAGCTGAAGCTGGATGACAAGCTTGCCCGCCACCTGCCGCAAGCCCCCGCCAGCTGGCGCAATATGACGGTGCGGCATTTGCTTACCCATACCGCAGGCCTGCCAGCAGACTGGCCGGAGAAATTCGACTATCGGCGCGACTACAGCGAGCAGGAGCTGGCGCGCTACATCATGGGTATGCCGCTGCAGGCCAAGCCAGGCGAGCGCTGGCAATACAGCAACCCCGGCTATGTCCTGTTGGGGGTGCTGGTCAGCAAGCTGGCAGGGCAGTTCTATGGTGATTTTCTGCAGCGGCGGGTATTTAAGCCGTTAGGCATGGCTACCGCCAGGGTGATCAGCGAACGCGATATCGTGCCGCATCGTGCTGCCGGTTATCAGCTGATCGATGGCCGACTGAAGAACCAGGATTGGGTGTCGCCTACGCTCAATACCACGGCAGATGGTTCGCTCTATGTGGGCCTGCAGGACATGATCAAATGGGATGCCTCGCTGCGCAATGCTACCTTGCTGGCACCCGAGCACTTGGCCGAGCTGTGGCAGCCGGTGCGGCTCAATAGCGGTAAGCGTCACCCCTATGGACTGGGGTGGGAGCTAGGCCTGCGCAGCGGGCGCGAGTGGCTCTACCATGACGGTGCCTGGCAGGGCTTTGAATCCTACGCCGCGCGCTATCGTGACGGCGGCCTGAGCCTGGTGCTGCTGCTCAACCGCAGCGATGCTGGTGTGGTTGAGCTGGCCGATGGTCTGCTGAAACTGCTGGAGCCCGCAACTACGCCATAGTACCCAGGTGATGGCTGGAGGGTGGCTGCCTCTGCGCTAACCGGCAGGCAGATGAGTGGCCAAGGCCTGGCGCCAGCCATGACCGATCTCTCTTGCAGCCTGCAGCACCAGTTCGCGGGCGGCATCGGGGCGCTTGCCTGCCCGGTAGGCCATCATGACCTCCCATTCCCACTGAGGCAGGTCGCTGAGTTCCAGCACCTTGAGCTGTCCCCGCGACAATTCGCGCAAGGCGGCGATGGCCGGCATAAAGACGATGAAACCGTGCTCCAGGGCCAGCTCGCAAGCCGTCGTGGCGGGCTGATTGGTATGCAGGGGCAAGGGCGCTCGGCGGTGCTGGCGCAACAGCCTGACCAGTGCTTCTGCGTCCTGCCCCCACCATTGCGGCGAGATACGGGCATCGGCAATGGCCGCCAGGGGCAAGGGGCCAGACTGCGCCAGCGGATGGTCTGCCGCCACCATGGCGACGATGGGGGAGCGTGCCAGCAGTTCCAGCTGTATGCCGGTTATGGTGGGGCGGTTGAACACGAAAGCCACTTTAAGCCGGCCTGCCAGCACACGCTCCATCAGTTCGGGTGAATGATCGGTGTGGCAGAACAGCTCTACCGGTTGTTCGGCCAGGGCGGCGACCAGGGGGCTGAAGACCAGCGAAGCCAGCGAGGGCGGGCAACCCACGCGCGCCTCGGGCAGCACTGCGGCGCCTTGTATGGCTTGTCGGCCCAGGCTCAGCTCGGACAGTGCCCGCCTGACCGACTCGAGATACAGCAGGCAGGCCGGGGTGGCGACTG
Source organism: Chitinimonas prasina (assembly GCF_030160395.1). GTDB lineage: Bacteria > Pseudomonadota > Gammaproteobacteria > Burkholderiales > Chitinimonadaceae > Chitinimonas > Chitinimonas prasina. Next base: position 826,115 of record NZ_BSOG01000002.1, on the reverse strand, counting down.
CGCCGCGACGATGGCGCTGGAACAGCTGGGTGCCCAGGCTGGCCTCCAGCTGGGCTATGCGCTGGCTGACCTGGGGCTGAGACCAGCCACGGGCGGCGGCGGCCTGGCTGAAGCTGCCACGCTCGGCTACATCGCGCAGCAGTTCGAGATCGCTGATCAATAGAGACATAATGATTTCTTATAAGAACTATAAGTGATGGTGGTGTTCCTGCATGGCAGGATAAGCCAGACAATACGGCCATCACAAGACCCCTGTCTGACACCCCATGCCTACCCAACCGTCATTTGCCCGTATCGAGACTGAACGCCTGCTGCTGCGTGCGCCGGTGGCGTCGGATGTGGCGGCGCTGTATGAGATATTCGGCGATGCGGCGACCTGCCTGCACAACCCTGCTGGCCCGCTGGCCAGCCCTGAAGCCGCTGCCGATGTGCTGTGGCGCTGGCAGATGCACTGGGCACGCCATGGTTTTGGTTTGTGGGTGATCTGCCAGCGCGACGCGCCGCAGGTGGTGCTGGGTTTTGGTGGTTTGTCTTGGCGGGAATACGGCCAGCAGCAGCGCCTCAATCTGGGTTTCCGCTTCCGGCCATCGGCATGGGGGCAGGGCTATGCAACCGAGCTGGGCCGCACGGCCTTGAGCATGGCGTTCGATACCCTGGCTGCAACCGAAGTCTGTGGCCTGGTCCGGCCCGGCAATACCGGCTCCCGTCGTGTACTGGAGAAGCTGGGTATGCAACCGCATGGCGAGCTGCGCGATTTCCCTTGGCTGGATGCCAGCCTGGTTTACCGTATACCGGCTGAGCGTCGGGCCAGCAACGAAGCTGACCTGCAAGCGACGGGCCGCCCTGAGCGTGTGGTGGCTGAGCGCCTGGCTGCCTAGCCTTGCGGCCTGGCCAAGTGGGCCAGTGGCAGGGCGGTGGTCTGCTTGATGGCTTGCAGCACAAAGCTGGATTTCACGTCCACGACCCCTGGGTGCTGCAGCAGGGTATCCATGACAAAGCGCGAGAAGTGGGCGAGATCCTCGAACACCACCCTGAGCAGATAATCCATTTCGCCTGCCATGGCATGGCAGGTGACCACCTCTGGCCAGCCTTGTACGGCCTGGGCAAAAGCGGCGAACTGCCGTTCACGTTTGTCCAGCATCACCCTTACAAAGGCTTCCAGCCCCAGGCCTATCTTGGCCGGCTCCAGCAGCGCCACGTACTGCGCAATCACGCCTTCCTGTTCCAGCCGTTTCAACCGCCTGAGGGTAGGTGAGGGCGAAAGATTGATTGCCTCGGCCAGCTCCAGATTGCTGAGGCGTCCTTCCTGTTGCAGCACTGACAGGATTTTCAGGTCGGTTTTATCCAGCTCAATCATTTTTTTGCTCGAATTGGTTCAATATTGGCATTTTATGCCAATGCTGCGCTGCTTCCGAGCCCAATTTGCTAGCACATTGCGCGGCAGAATTCGTATCCTGTCGGCACAGACAAACTAGGATGCGCAGGCTATGTGCGTCCATTTCCCACACTGGATAGAGGGCAGCAGCAATGGCAGATCTTTATGAAAACCCGATGGGTCTGATGGGCTTCGAGTTCGTGGAATTTGCGTCGCCCACACCCAATGTGCTTGAGCCGCTGTTCGAGAAGATGGGCTTCACACTGGTGGCTCGCCATCGCTCCAAAGATGTGCTGCTCTATCGTCAGGGCGATATCAACTTCATCGTCAACCGCGAGCCCAGGAGTGTGGCTGCGTATTTCAGCGCCGAGCATGGTCCATCGGCTTGCGGCCTGGCTTTCCGGGTCAAGGATGCGCACAAGGCATACAAGCGCGCGCTTGAACTGGGGGCGCAGCCTATCGATATTCCCACCGGGCCGATGGAACTGAAGCTGCCTGCCATCAAGGGTATCGGTGGTGCACCGCTGTATCTGATCGACCGCTTTGAAGAAGGCAAGTCGATCTACGATATCGACTTCGAGTTTATCGAAGGTGTGGATCGTCATCCCAAGGGACATGGTTTCAAGGTGGTGGATCACCTGACCCACAATGTCTATCGCGGCCGCATGAAATTCTGGGCCGAGTTCTATGAGCACCTGTTCAACTTCCGCGAGATACGCTACTTCGACATCAAGGGTGAGTACACAGGTCTGACCTCGCGGGCGATGACTGCACCGGATGGCATGATACGTATCCCGTTGAACGAAGAATCCTCCAAGGGTTCGGGCCAGATCGAGGAATTCCTGATGAAGTTCAACGGTGAAGGCATACAGCATATTGCCCTGTTCACCGATGATTTGCTGCGCAGCATAGATCTGCTGCGTGAGGCTGGTATCCCGTTGATGACCGCGCCGCGCGATACTTATTACGAAATGCTGGAGGAGCGCCTGCCGGGCCATGGCGAGAACGTGGAGGCGCTGCGCACGCGCGGCATCCTGCTTGATGGCACTACCGAGGGCGACAAGCGCCTGCTGTTGCAGATATTCTCGGAAACCGTGCTGGGCCCGGTGTTCTTCGAGTTCATCCAGCGCAAGGGTGACGATGGCTTTGGCGAAGGCAACTTCAAGGCCTTGTTTGAATCGCTGGAGCGTGACCAGATACGCCGTGGCGTACTGAAGGCGGAGGCCTGACATGAAGATAGATCGCATCCATCACGTGGCGTACCGCTGCAAGGACGCCAAGGAAACCGTGCTGTGGTACCAGAAGATGCTGAAGATGGATTTCATGCTGGCGATCTCAGAGGACTATGTGCCTTCGACCAAGGCAGCTGATCCGTATATGCATATCTTCATGGATGCAGGCCAGGGCAATGTGCTGGCATTCTTCGAGTTGCCTACCCAGCCTGAGATGGGGCGCGACCCCAATACCCCGGCGTGGGTACAGCATATCGCCTTCAAGGTGAAGGATCGCGAAACGCTGCTTGAGTATCGCGCCCACCTGGAAGCCAATGGGGTCGATGTACTGGGGGTGACCGATCACGGTGCTTTCCATTCGATCTACTTCTTTGATCCGAACGGCCACAGGCTGGAACTGGCCTGCCCGGACCCCGATGAAGAAAACATGCTCAAGCGCCTGGATGAAGTGAAGTGGGACATGCTGGAGGAGTGGTCACGTACCAAGCGTGCACCCAAGCAAGGCGCCTTCCTGCATGAGCGTGAATTCCGGAATTGAGCGGATCATGAGCACTTATACCGATTCTGCCGCAGCACCGGTCGAACGCGTCAAGCATGGACTGGCGGCGGGCGATGTCGTACCGCCCAGCCCGGATTGGACCATAGACCAGGGTTGGGAGAACTACACCGCTGAAGAGCATGGTGTCTGGAAAACACTGTATGAGCGTCAGACCAAGCTGCTGCCTGGGCGAGCCTGCGATGCCTATGTGGAGGGCATGCGCGACCTGCCCATGGGGCCGGACGAGATACCGGATTTTCGCAAGCTTTCCGAGACCTTGATGCGCAAGACAGGCTGGCAGATTGTTGCTGTTCCTGGCTTGGTGCCAGACGATGTGTTCTTCGAGCACCTGGCCAATCGGCGTTTTCCGGCGGGCAACTTTATCCGCAAGCCGCACGAGCTGGACTACCTGGAAGAGCCGGATGTGTTCCACGATGTGTTCGGCCATGTTCCCATGCTGATGAACAAGGTGTTCGCGGATTACATTCAGGCCTATGGCGCGGGTGGCTTGCGGGCGCACAAGCTGGGTACGCTGAAGAATTTGGCGCGGGTGTATTGGTATACGGTGGAGTTCGGTCTGGTGCAGCAGAGCGACGGCCTGCGTATCTATGGTGCGGGCATTGCCTCGTCCTACACGGAGAGCATCTTCTCGCTGGATGACGCCTCGCCCAATCGCATCCGCTTTGATCTGGAAAGGGTGATGCGCACCAACTACCGCATTGATGATTTCCAGGAAGTCTATTTCGTGCTGAACAACCTCGACGAACTGCTGGAGCTGGACCGTATCGACTTTGCGCCGCTCTATGCGCGCATCCAGTCGCAGCCTGAGCTGCAGCCGGGCGACATACTGCCCGTCGACGAAGTGCTGCATCGGGGTACAGGCGCCTATCATGGCGCGAAGAAAGCATAAGGGGGTTGCCGGAAACCTCAACTCGTCGGAGCAGGGTGTCGCGCGCAAAGAATTTACATCGCCGTATCAGCAATATGCTGCGTTGAAATTTTTCGCTCGCATCCTGTCTTGCCTGAAAGCTGAGGTTGCTGCCCATCCCCATAACATAGGAACTCAAGCATGAAACTCGCTAGTCTCAAGCATGGCCGTGATGGCCGACTCGTCGTGGTCAGCCGTGATCTCAAGCACTATGTGGCCGTCCCGGACATCGCGCCCACCATGCAGGCGGCGCTGGATGATTGGGCACACATCGAGCCGCAGCTCCGCAAGGTATCGGAACTGCTGAACAGCGGCCATGAGGGACGCGCCCAGGCATTCGACCCTGCGCAGTGTGCGGCGCCGCTGCCGCGTGCCTATCAATGGGTGGATGGCTCGGCCTACCTGAACCATGTGGAACTGGTACGCAAGGCCCGCAACGCGGAAATGCCGCCCTCGTTCTATACCGACCCGCTGATGTACCAAGGTGGCTCGGACGATATGCTGGGCGCCCGTGATCCTATATCCATTCTGGACGAGGCCTGGGGAACCGATCTCGAGGCCGAGGTGGCCGTGATTACCGACGATGTGCCCAAGGGCACCAGCGCCGAGGATGCGGCGCGTCACGTGCGGCTGGTGATGCTGGTCAACGATGTCAGCCTGCGTAACCTGATACCGAACGAGTTGGCCAAGGGTTTTGGCTTTGTGTTATCCAAGCCGGCCAGCGCATTCAGCCCGGTGGCCGTGACCCTGGATGAGCTGGAAGGCCATTGGCAGGACAATCGCCTGCACCTGCCGCTGCGGGTGTGGCTCAATGGCGAGTGGTTTGGCGAGCCCAACGCCGGCGAGGAAATGACTTTCAGCCACGCCGACCTGATCGCCCACCTGGCCCGTACCCGCAAGCTGGGCGCGGGTTCCATCGTCGGCTCTGGCACCATCTCCAACAAGGATCGCGCCCGTGGCTCCTGCTGCCTGGCGGAAGTCCGCATGATAGAAACCATAGAGCAGGGGGCGCCCAAGACGCCTTTCCTCAAGGCAGGCGATACCGTCAAGATCGATATGTGGGATGGTGCAGGCAAGTCCATCTTTGGCGCGATCGAGCAGACCGTCGTACTGGGGCAGTAGGCCCGACTGGTAGTGCCATTCAGGGCGGGTGGGCAGGGTGCGCAAGCGTGCCGGGCCTGCCTGCCCTGATTGTTTCTGCGGCTAGGTGCAGGTGTAGTGATATGGCCGGCGCATGGCATACACTATCGTACTGACCGTTGCGAGTGGGGAACGCTATCTATACCGCGGCAGTCTTACCCCACGTACAGACCAAATATACCAACTACACAAGCTCATACCATGACCATGGATCGCAAGCTATATACCTATTTCCGTTCTTCTGCAGCTTGGCGTGTGCGCATTGCCCTGGCGTACAAGGGGCTGGACTACGAAGCAGTGCCCATCCATCTGCTGCGTGATGGTGGTCAGCAGCGAAGTTCCGACTATCTGGCGCTCAACCCGCAGGGGCGGGTGCCTGCGCTACTGGACGATGGCGTGGTGCTGACCCAGTCGCTGGCCATCTGCGAGTATCTGGAAGAGCGCTATCCAACGCCAGCGCTGTTGCCAGCAGACCTGCTGGGACGCGCCAGGGTACGCTCGCTGGCGCAGCTGATTGCCTGCGATATCCACCCACTCAACAATCTGATCGTGCTGCAATATCTCAAGGGGACGCTGGGCCAGAGCCAGGAGACCGCAGATGAGTGGTACCGTCACTGGATAAGGCAGGGATTTGCTGCCCTGGAGCAGGAGCTGGTTCGCCTGGGCAGCGAGCGCTATTGCGTAGGTGACAGCGTCACGCTGGCCGATCTGTGCCTGGTGCCACAGGTATTCAACGCCCATCGCTTCAAGGTCGACATGGCCAACTACCCGCGTATTGCCGCAATCGATGCGCATCTGAGCAGCCTGCCGGCTTTCAGCCAGACGCATCCTTCCAAACAGGCCGACGCCGAGTAAGGTCACCCGACGGTAGTGCTTACTTCTCTGGCGGGCCCTGCCCAGTGCGGGGTCGTACCCGCTATACGCTGATTGGAAATGGATGACTTCTTACCCAGACCAGAATATTACTGGTCTAGCCTTGGCACGCAATGACTGGATAGATGTGCTGCGCGGTTGGGCTGCCATTGCCGTGGTGCTGATGCACCTGAATATCCGGGTCCCGTTCCGGGATTTTGAAGGGGCTGCCTGGCTATCCAAGCGTGCCTACAATTTTCTGTTCTCCAGCGGCTGGCAGGCGGTCATGGTGTTTTTCGTGATTTCAGGCTTCCTGATCACGCAGGCCATGCTGGCTCGCTGGCACAGCCTGGAAAAAGTGCAGCCGCTGCACTTTTACGGTTTTCGCGCTGCCCGGCTACTACCTTGCCTGCTGGGCTTCATCGTATTGCAGTCCTTGTTGCAGGCGTGGCAGGTGCCGGGTTTTCATGATGCCGCAAGCACTACACCGTTATGGCGCGCCGTCGTCTCGGCACTCACCTTTCACCTGAACTGGCTGGAAGCCCAATATGGTTATCTGCCGGGTGCTTGGGATGTGCTGTGGTCCTTGTCGGTGGAAGAGGCGTTCTACCTGGGCTTCCCGCTGCTTTGCCTGTTGGTGCGCTCGCCGCGCTGGCTCTTGGTCATCTTGTGTGCCTTCTTCGTCATCGGCCCCTATGCCCGCGTGGGCATGGGTAGCAATGAGATTTGGGCTGACCATGGTTATCTGTCGGGTATGGGTGAGATTGCCCTGGGCTGCATGATGGCCATGCTGGCTAGGCATTGGCCGCCAACCGGGCACCGTGGGATCTGGGTGCTGATACTGGGGCTGGTGTGCATGGCCTTGCCCCTGTATTTCCGTGGCTGGGTTTACAAGTCTGGCCTGACCAGCTTGGGGTTGGACATGACGCTGCTGGCGCTGGGTGCTGCCCTGGTGCTGATTGCCACCCACGCCAATCCAGCCTGGTATCGCTATGCGAGCTTGCCGGGCATAAGCTGGCTGCGCTGGGTGGGGCGCAGCAGCTACGAAGTCTATCTGTGTCATATGTTCGTGGTGATAGCCCTGGTCGAGGCCTTCCGTGCCTTGGGTGGCGGGCCGCAGATGGTGCCGTGGCTGTATGGCGGCGGGCTGGGTTTGTCGCTGCTGGCGGGCCATCTTGTGGCGCGGTATTTCTCCGAACCACTGAACCGCCGGATACGCAGCAGGCTGGTGCGTGGGCGCAGTGTGGCGCCAGCGGTTGCCACGCAGAGCTAGGAGCGGGCGCCATCGCCGTGGTGGTGCTCTAAGCTACGATGCTTATTCGCGGTACTCGCGCTTGCCATACCCCGTCAAACCCAGCAGGCCACGTACCAGCTGGTAAGCCAGCCAGGGCAGCACACGGCGCCACCAGGGGGCGGCCATGATGCTCTCGGCGGGTACCGGTTGAGCGGCTTCATTAATGTGCCGCTGGATATCCGCCCTCAGTTCATGGGCCAGGGGCGCGTACAGGGCGACGATATTGGCCTCGCGGGCCGTCAGCAGGCTGAAGGGGTCGATATTGGACGAGCCCACCGTCAACCAGGTTCGATCCACCACAGCCACCTTGGCGTGCATGAATCCTGCGGTGTACTCATGTATCTCTACCCCGGCCAGCAACAGGGGGCGGTAAAGTACGCGGGTGGCGTAGTGCAGAAGGGCATGGTCCAGACGCCCCTGCAGCAGGATGACCACCCGTACACCCCGGTTGGCTGCCGCCAGCAATGCTCGCCTGAGGGTAATGCCTGGCAGAAAGTAGGCATTGGCCACGACGATCTCTTCACGGGCCTGTTTGATGGCCTGCAGATAGGCAGCCTCGATGGCCCGGCGGTGGCGCAGATTGTCACGCCGCAGCAGCTTGGCGAGCATCCGGCCTGTCGCAGGCGGCGTGTGATGGTGATGCGGGATGGCGGCCCATTCGTGCTTGAGCTGAGACCAGCAGGTCTGGCGCCACTGGCTGGCGGCGATGTGGCGCATCTCGGCCACCAGCGGGCCCTCTACCCGGGTGGCGTAGTCGTAGCGCGGGGGGAGGCCTGGGCCATCCAGGTCTTCCAGGATATTGATGCCGCCGATGAAGCCCACCTGGCCATCCACTACTGCCAGCTTGCGGTGCATGCGTCGCAACCGTTGGCGATCGAGTGAGAAGCGAGTGGACTCGGGCCGAAAGAACAGCAGGCGCACGCCTGCCTGCAGCAAACTATGGCGCAGGTCTTGGGGCAGGTAACGGGCACCGAATCCATCCAGCAATAGATGCACCTGTACCCCTCTGCGAGCCGCACGCATCAGGCTGGCAGAAACCTGTCGGCCTATCTTGTCGGGTTCGTAGAGATAGCTCTCGAGGAACACCTCGCGTCGGGCTGCAGCAATCGCCGCCAGCAGGGCGGGGAAATACTGCTCGCCATTGCGTAGCAAGGTGAGCTGGTTACCCTCCAGCCAGGGCATCAGTAGGGGGCTTCCTGTCCGGACGAGCGTTCATTGCCGAACTTGAACTGCCCGGTTTCGCGCGCGAGCAAGTGCTGCAAAGCCTGGCCTTCGAGCCGGCTGGCCTTGAGCTGAAAGCTGGCTGCCGCCTTGCCGGACAAGGTTTTCACCACCCGGCCATGAGCGCGAAGCTGGACGCTGCCGTTCTTGCAAGCGAGGAAATCGAAAGGGTATTCGGCCAGGCGGCCGTGTTTATCCTGCATCAGTTCAACCTGACAGTGGCGGTGAGGGGTGCATGGTCGCTCAGCTGGCCCCAGCTCTTGCCGCTGTGGGCTTCGGCATGTTCTACATGCATGCCACGTAGATAGATGCGGTCCAGGGCCAATAAGGGCAGCCGTGCCGGAAAACTGGCTGCCACGCGGCCATGAAGGCTATGAAAGGCTTCGCGCAGATCCAGTGCCTCGCGCAGAAAGCCGCAGGCTTCCTGGCGCCAGTCGTTGAAGTCGCCAGCTACCACCAGCGGTGCATCGGCAGGTATATGCGCCAAGACGTAGTCGGCCAGCGCGGCCAGTTGCACGCGGCGGTCGGTAGCGCGCAGGTTAAGGTGTACGCATAGCGCATGCAATGGCAGATCGCGCCCCGGCAGCAATACCTGGCTGTGCAGCAAGCCCCGCCGCTCCAGCTTGCTTAGGCTGATGTCGTGATTGTGCCAACTGCTGATGGGATGGCGGCTCAACAGAGCATTGCCATGGTGGCCATGCTGATATGCCGCGTTGGGGCCGTAGACATGGTGCAGTTGATCGTCCGCCAGAAAAGCATGCTGGGGGTGCTCTGGCCAATCGTGATGGCGTTGCGCCCTGGCCTGGTGCTCTCCCTGGACCTCTTGCAGAAACACCAGATCGGCCGTCAGCCCACCCAGGGCGTGCTTGAGCGCTGGCAAGACATGGCGACGATTAAAGGCCGACATGCCTTTGTGGATGTTATAGGTTGCGATCCGCAATGTTTTTTTGTTTGATTCCGTCACTTGGGTGCCGTCCGTGCGGGGGCGGTGAGGGCCTGCGCGAGAGGGTTAGCCTTATGTGGAATCATATAGCCATCTCACGGCGTTAGTGGCGGAAAAATGCACGCTTGGGAAGCGCTATGGCGGGTAGGCATTGCCGTGGGGCAGGCTTGTGTTGCTGCCCTTGGGTAGGGCGTGGTGTCGCTGAGATGGTGCAAGGGGCGGCCAGTTTGCACTGGGGTCGTACGGCTGGTCAGCTTGCGGCTAGAATCCGGCTTTCTTGTCACCGCACCGGGGCATCGCGCCTGGTTTGTTTATCATGTCCAACCTGTATCCACGGGGTTTTCTGCTGAGTCACCTGAGTGGCGAAGCCCGATTGTTTTCAGCCTGGTGGGTGTTTTATGTGCTGGGCAAAGTCGTGCTCTATCTGCCAGTAGGGGGATTTTTTGCCTGGGTGCTGATCAGCAAGCGGTTTCATGAACTGGACATGGTGCTGTTCAAGCAGGTGGCATTGGGCTGGTTCTGCCTGTTGGTGCTGCATGGGTTGCTGGCATCCTGGGTGGTGTGGCGCTGCGCCAGCAACAGCAGCAGCCCGGTATGGACCTGGCTGGCCAGAGGGGTGGTGATCCTCAGCCTTCCCAGCCTGGCCGGGGGGCTTGCCGGAGTTTCTGCATTGAGCCCCTCTGGGGACGCCCTGCTGGTTGAGCTGGCCCAGCTGGACCTGCTGACCCTGACCCAGCACACTGAGGCGGCCGGCGACACCATCAGCCTGGCGCAACGCATGGTTCAACTGGCAGCGTCGCAGCAAGCTGGCCACCCCTTTGTGCTGGTGCGGCGCGAGGGCAGGGTGGTGGCTTATGCTAATTATTCGCCCCATGAATCGGTTTGCTGGTTTGTCCTGATGCTTAACATTCACCCTGCTTGGCGCACGCCTGCCGTACTGGGAGAGCTGTTGCGCGATTCCGGTGCTTTGTTTGCAGAGCGTGGTGTTGAGCGTCTGGTATCTCATGTCTACCGTACCAATGCGGCATCGGTACGTTTTCATCGCCGCCTGGGATTCACGGTAGCAAAGGAAAATACGCGTGGCTTTGAGTTTCATGCCAGGGTGGCTGATCTGATGTTGCCTGAGCGCTTGGGCGGGTTGCAGCAAGCGCCGCTACGCGGGGTGGAGCCAGCGGCGCCAATTCCATCCATGGGCTACGGCGCGGTATAAAGCGGTACGATGGGCGCGCACCGTGACGGGTGCAACGGTATGGTGGTAAAGCAACGACATCGGCATACTTCGCTTGATTCCAACTCTTGATGGCAAAATCATGAAGCAAATTTTCGCCCTGGCCCTGTTGCTGCTGCCAGCCACTGCACTGGCTGAGTGCAAGGAACTGCTGGACCGTGCGACGCCGCAGATACAAGCGGCATACGATGCGGACATGCGCATGCAGGGCCGACTCAAGAGCCTGGCCAACAGCACGGTGGAACAGCTGTGCCAAGCGGCCCCCTCCGTCCAGGCAGAATTGAGCCAGGCTTGGTGGTTAGCCACACAGGTGGAAGTCGTGCTGAGTGAGGTGGTGAACAACGCCAGTTGCAGCGAGGGTATGCGCAAGCAGGCTGAAACTACGCGCAGCAGTTACAGTGCGGCCGCCAAACGCCTGGTGCTGGCGCGCAATGGCATGGAAGACAAGGCGGGCCTGCACTGCAAGGCAGCGGCTACGCCAACTGCTGCGCCTTGAGTTGGCAGCCCAATTTGGCCGGCCTATACGGTAGGCCATGCTGGCGCTGGCCAGGCTGATGGTGCGGGGCGCTTGCGTGTCTCAGGCGTGGCCTTGGGGAAGCATGCTGGCGCCAAACTTCTCGGCCATCTCGGGCAGCATGCGCAGGGCATCGGCATTGGAGGGTGAGAAAACCGCCTCGGCCGCCACGTTCCAGTCCCGCCACAACCAGCCTGTATGCTCGCGCGGTGCCAACTGCGGCTCAAAGCGTTCGCTCACCAGCAGGCCGAATACATGCTCGGTGTTCATGGTTACACCCGGTGCGTAGCGATGGCGCCAGATCTCGAAGATTTCCCACTCATTGGTAATGCCCCAATCCTGCAGTTCGTGCTGGCTGGCATCAATGCCAAGCTCTTCCTGCAGCTCCCGTATCGCAGTCTGGCGAGGAGTCTCATCTTCTTCCAGGCTGCCCGTCACGTTCTGCCAGGCATCCTTGTAATCGGTGCGTTCAATGATGAGCGATTGCAGTTCAGGGGTGTAAACCACCACCAGGACAGATTCAGGGCGCTTGTAGGGCTTGGTCATGAGGTGGACGATCGGGCGTGGGAAGTGGCGCTATTCTAAGGCATGTTGAGGACTAGGGTTTGTTGGGCCACCTGGATTTAGAGCAGCTTTTAAAACCTAACGGGTGTTGTTGTACTGTCTTGCACTACCCACCTACTACCTGGTCACATGCGCCTGCTTGTGTCAGCCAGAGTCACAATGCCGGGTTTTGTCAGCGCTTGCCCAGTGCAGCCTCGATCTTCTTGTCGGTCTTGTATTGGGACAAGGCATAGGCGGCCCAGATGGCTGCCGGTATCCAGCCCAGCACCGTCAGTTGCAAGATCAGGCAGATAAGGCCGGCAATGGGGCGGCCTATGGTGAAGAACAGCATAAACGGCAGAAAGATGGCGATAATCAGGCGCATGCTGGGGGGCCTGGTCAGGCAGGTTTGTAGCGGGCTTCGATTTGCTCGAACACCGGCATGAAGCTCGGCTGTACGTAGGGCTTGAACAGGGCCAGTACGTGGCGGGCACCTTGCTTGCCGGTTTCTTCGCTGATGGGGCGGTCGGGATGGATGGTTTGCTGAAAGGCAAACCAGAACTTCACCACCATCCAGGTATTGGTCGCCAGCGGCATGATCTCATCCGGCTTGATGTTGATGAAGCCGATGGCGGCAAATTCGCCAAAGGCCTTGGCCAGGATGGGAGCAAGCTCGTTCTTGACGTAGCTGTGGTAGTCGGTCTGGAGCTGAGGGCTGCGGCTGAGCAGGCCGGGCAGGTCGTAGAACATGAAGCGATACTGCCACATGGCGGCAAAGGCGGCATCCAGGTAGCGGCCCAGATCCTCGGGCTCCAGTACCCGGTGTTCCGGCACTTGCAGGTGCTTGCGCATGTAGTCGATATAGAGCTGGAAAATCTGGTAGACGATCTCTTCCTTGTTGCGGAAGTGATAGTAGAGATTGCCAGGGCTGATACCGAGGTGGGCCGCGATATGGTTGGTGGTAATCGGGCGCTCGCCATGCTCGTTGAAGAGCAAGAGGCTTTCCTGGACGATGCGGTCGTAGGTCTTCATCACGATAGGTGGTGGCGTAAGGATGACGTAATCTTACTAGGTTTGAGCTGCAGCTCTAGAAAAAGCTGCACAAACAGGCATCGGGCGACGCAATGGCTGCGTAGGGACGGCTGTTAAAGCTTGAGAAGGGGAGGTGGCGAGCCCGACCCCCGGCACTTGCCTGCACCGCTGTGGCTGCTTCCTTCCGGACCTGACCAGATTCACGACTTGGCAATGCGGGGAGACCCGCCATTGAGACAACATTCGCCGCCAGCGCGACGAACAGCCAGCATTCTACACACTACCGGGCCTTACGTCGAATTCGGAAGGGCCCTGCCATAGCAAATCGCCGCAAAGCACATGCTGCTGGCCGTGCAGCATAATGCCCAGCGATAGCGTAACGCACTGTTCTTCGCCCACGATGGATAGATAAGGGCGTGAAATCTGTAGCTCGCCAAAGCGCTTCATGGCTTGACGAAAATAGTGCCGGCGTGACCAGATGGCGCCGCGGGCATCGTCCAGTGGCGAAAAGCGCGGGGCTTTCTCGCTGGCTGGTGTGGTGGGAGTCAGGTTGGCGCCAACCTGTCGACCCTCTGCATCGAGCAGAAAACAGCGTATGGCGGCGGGCTCATCCATGAATGGTTGGGCCGCCAGGCCAAATGCATCGCCATCGGCCAGACGGGCCGCGCCTTTCAGCAGGGCGGTGCGATAGGGTGCCAACTGCCGTTGCGTCTGGTCTATTTCCTCACGCACATGGGTGTTGAAGTGTTGCCAGAGGGTATCGAACACTGGGTTGGCAGGCTCGGCGGAGAGAATGCTGGGGCTGGGGCGAGCGAAATAGTAGCCCTGAACCAGATCACAGTCGGCCTCCAGTGCCAGCAGGGCTTCCTCTTCGGTTTCTATGCCCTCGGCCAGGACCAGGGAGCCGGCCTCATGCAGCAGGCTGACCAGGCCCGGCAGTATCAGCCGCGCTTCACGGTTTTCCGATGCATCGGCAATCAGGGTACGGTCGAGCTTGACGATATCGGGGCGTAGGCGCCAGACGCGATCCACATTGGAGTGGCCGGCGCCAAAGTCATCAATGGCGATAAGGCAGCCCATGTCGCGGAAGTAATCCACGGCATGGCTGAGGGCGCGGTTATTCTCGATTGCGGTTTCCAGCACCTCCACCACCACCTGCTGTGGCGGCAGCTGCAGCTTGTCCAGCATCTCCGGGAAGAAGCGGCCGTATTGACCTGCATGAGCAAAGGCATTGGGTTCGGCATTCAGGAACAGCCAGTGAGCGGGCTCCTGGCAGGCCTGCATCTGGGTGACAAAGTTGCGGGTATGCAGCAGGCGGGAGAGCCTATCCAGTGTCACCAGCTCGGATTCGGATCGGGCGGAGGCAAATACAGTGTAGGGCGACAGCACCTTGCCTGCATCGGACCAGGCTCGCATCAGGCCCTCATGGCCGACTACACGGCGGTGGGCGAAGCTGTAAATGGGCTGGAAGTGGCTATGCAGCACGAAGCTGGCATGGCGGGCAATATGCTGCTCGCCCTCGACCTGGCAAAGGTCGAGCAAGGTATCGAGCTGGTAAGGCGCATGGATGGGTGGCATGGACAATGACGGTTCTATCCCAATCAGCTTGCTGACAGTTCACCACGTAGATTGACTGGTAGGGTGTCCTCCCAGCCTAGCACGCCGCGTGGCTGCGATAGCAGGAAGTACAGCTTGGCCAGTGCGGCTTCGGGCGTGAGATCCTGGCCTGAGATCAGGCCAGCGCGGCTGAGGGCCGTGCCAGCGGCATAGCTATCGCTGACCTTGCCCGAGATGCACTGGGTGACATTGAGCAGCACGGTGCCACGCCGGGCTGCGCTGGCGAAGGCCGACAGCAGCGCCGTATCGGCGTCGGGCGCGTTGCCGGCGCCAAAGCTTTCGAGCACCACGGCAGCGAGGGCGGGTTCGGCCTCTAATAGATTCTCCATCATTCTCGCCGTATGACCAGGATAGAGCTTGATACCAACGATGGCGAGGTCCGGGTTGATCTGATGTGCCTTGAATGGCGCGGCAGGCTTGGGCAGGCAGAGTGCCGGATTAAATTCATGGTGCCCCTGCACTCGGCCCAAGATGGGGTAGTTGGGCGAACCAAAAGCGCCGATCTCGGCTCCCCATAGCTTGCGTGCGCGGTTGCCGCGTAGTAGCTGGCGATTGAAAGCCACGCAGACTTCATAGAGCTTGGATTCGGTAGCCCAGTGGAAGGCATCTACCAGGTTCTGCTCGGCATCGTTGGGCTGCTCGGCCAGCGGCACCATGGCGCCGGTAACGATGACCGGCTTGGCCAGGTTCTCTAGCATGAAGCTGAGTGCCGAGGCGGTGTAAGCCAGCGTGTCGGTACCGTGGATGATGACAAAGCCGTCGTGGCTGTCGTAGTTGGCAGCGATATCGGCTGCCATGGTGTTCCAGTGGGCCGGCTGAAGGTTGCTGCTGTCTATCAGCGGGGCGTATTCCTTCAGCGTATAGGCGGGGAAGCCCGGGGTGCGCTTGGCAATGCGGGCCAGCTCCTGCGGCAAATAGCCGGCGACCGGGGCATAGCCGCTGGCGGTGGATTGCATGCCGATGGTGCCGCCGGCATAGATGACAAATAGGCGCTTGTGGGGCATGGCGTTGTCGATTCAGTTAATATCGGCGCTTTGAATTGTTATGCGCGGAAGTGCGCAGTCGTCCACGGTGGCGACGGCGGGACTTTACCGCGCTCTGCAGAACGCATCCAGCCATGTCCATAGTTGATAACCGTAAAGCGTTTCACGATTACTTCATCGAAGAGAAGTACGAGGCCGGCCTTGTGCTTGAGGGCTGGGAGGTCAAGTCCATCCGCGCTGGCAAGGTGCAGATCAAGGAAGGCTATGTCATCTTGCGTAACGGCGCCTTTTATCTGGTGGGCGCCCATATCTCGCCGCTGACCAGCGCCTCCACCCATATCGTGCCGGACCCGACTCGCAGCCGTAAGCTGCTGCTGAACCAGGCTGAGATCAATAAGCTGATAGGCCGGGTGGAGCGTTCGGGTTATACCCTGGCACCACTGGACATGCATTTCAAGGGTGGCCGCATCAAGCTGTCTGTGGGTCTTGCCAAGGGTAAGAAGCTGCATGACAAGCGTGATAGCGAGCGGACCAAGGATGCCCAGCGCGAGATACAGCGGGCGATGAAGGTGCACAAGCGTTGAGAGCCTACTTCGGCCGTACGGGCGTCATAGGGTAGGTACCTTCAGCTCATGCACCCGGGCAACCCGGGTGCTTGTTGCTAGCGGCTACCCCTAATCTGGCCAGACCCCTACGCTCGCCGCAGGCGGGCTAGCACGCCTTGGCGTGTGTGTGGGCCGTTAGATTGGTGTAATTGTTCATACCGGTGACAGGCTGATTTTGGCTATAACACCGGCATGAACCTTGTATTACACCCCTTGATCAAGCCGCCTGCCGGCACATGCCGTCCATGAGTTTTCTCAGCATCCCCACCTTGCTGCTGGCCGAGTCGTTGATGCTTCTACAGCTGGCAGCGCTGGTCTATGTAAGCGGTATACGGGTACGCAGCATCATGAGCGGGCCTCGCATCTGGGCGTTTGGGCTGTTGGCCTATGCCGCTTCGCTGTTCACGTTTTCTCTGGTGCTGACCAGCCTGCCGCGTTGGGGGGCGCTGCCGGATTTTCTGGCCAGCCTGGGTTGTGCCGGTATTTTGCTGGGTATCGATGATTTCTTCGAGCGCCCCAGGCGCTGGCGATTTGTGCTGGCGATGCTGCTGTGCAATACCCTGGCATTGCTGCTGTTTGGCGTAGTCTGGCCCGACTACCACGCCCGCCTGACCCTGTTTTCGATTACCCAAGTCGTGTTTGGCATCGCCGGTGTACGCGCGCTCAGACAGCCGGTGCAGCCGCAGCGCCGGTTGGGGCATACGCTGTTCCGCGGCATTATCTACAGCTGGTGCCTGGTCAATCTGCTACGGCTGGTGCTGGGGGTGATCTACCCGACCGAGACAGGGGATGTGCATGCCTTGCGGGAGCTGGTGTTCTATGTGTTGGTGCTGTTCTTTGGCATCTGGCTGGCGCTGGGTTGCATGCTGCTGATCCATGAGCGCATAGCGGCCGAGCTGATGTATGCCACCAAGCAGGACCCACTTACCAATTGCTTCAATCGGCGAGGCTTTGGCGAGATCGTGCAGGCGGAGGCTCGGCGGATCGAGCGCGCCTGGTCGCCGACATCCATGCTGCGGGTGGATATCGACAACTTCAAGCATCTGACCCAGCGCTATGGCATGAATGCGGGTGACGAGGCCTTGTTGCAGTTTGTCCGGGTGGTGCGCGAGGAATTGCGCGATGTGGACACCTTTGCTCGCCTGGGCAGTGATGCCTTTGCCATTCTATTGCTCAATGCGCCCAGCGATGGCGCCCAGAAGGTGGCGGAGCGATTGCGGCGACGGGTGGAGGACCTGGTTATCTACACCCCGAATGGCCCCCTCTGGTTTACCGTGACCATTGGTGTGACCAGCCTGGCGGAGGGGCAGAACGATGTGGACCTGTTGTTGGTGACGGCAGAGAAGGCGCTGGAGGCCGCCCAATCGACAGGGCAGAATAGGGTGCAGATATTGGCGATGTCGGTCTGAGCCGGTTGGCTGTGAGGTGACTGGTACCATGCTGGCGGGACTTGGCAGGGGGATGGTCCATGTTCTCAGCGCCATCTGGGCGCTTAACTGCCTATGCCCTGTGCAATCCGCCCTTCGCTTGCTCGCCGGGCTCCTGTAAAATCCGGTTTTTGCACGGAAGGCCGCCATGGACAAAATCCTTATCCTCGACTTCGGCTCGCAAGTCGCTCAGCTGATTGCCCGCCGCGTCCGCGAGGCGCATGTCTACTGCGAACTGCATCCCTATGACATGCCCTTGGCCGATATCCAGGCTTTCAATCCCAAAGCCATTATTCTGTCTGGCGGCCCCAACTCTGTGTATGAGAGCGACTACCAGGCTGATGCTGGCCTGCTGCAGCTGGGCGTGCCTGTGCTGGGTATTTGCTACGGCATGCAATGGATGGCGCAAGTATTGGGCGGCAAGGTAGAGGCAGGCGCCAGCCGAGAATTTGGCTATGCCGAAATTCGTGCGCGTAGCCACTCGCAGCTGTTCAACGGCCTGCAAGACCGTACCAACGAAGCCGGCGATGGTCTGCTGGATGTATGGATGAGTCATGGCGACAAGGTGACAGCAATGCCTGCCGGCTTTGGCCTGATTGCCGAGACAGCCTCGTGCCCTATCGCGGCCATGGCCGACGAGGCACGCAAGTTCTACGCTGTGCAGTTCCACCCGGAGGTAACCCACACCAAGCGCGGCACCGATATGCTGCATCGCTTTGTGCTGGGCATAGCCGGCGCCCAGCCTAGCTGGACCATGCCTAACTATATTGACGAGGCGGTTAAGAAGATACGCGAGCAGGTTGGCAGCGAGGAAGTGATTCTGGGTCTGTCGGGCGGGGTGGATAGCTCGGTTGCGGCGGCGTTAATACACCGCGCCATCGGCGATCAACTGACCTGCGTATTCGTTGACCACGGTCTGCTGCGCCTGAACGAAGGCGATATGGTGATGGAGATGTTTGCCCGCGGCCTGGGTGTAAAGGTGATACGCGTGGACGCCAGCACCGAGTTCATGGGCTTCCTGGAGGGGGTGACCGACCCCGAGCAGAAGCGCAAGATCATTGGCCGCGAGTTTGTGGAAGTGTTCCAGCGCGAGTCGGTGAAGCTGCCAAATGCCAAGTGGCTGGCCCAGGGCACCATCTACCCGGACGTGATCGAATCGGCGGGCTCCAAGACCAAGAAGGCTCATACCATCAAGAGCCACCACAACGTGGGAGGCCTGCCTGAGACCCTGAACCTCAAGCTGCTGGAACCTTTGCGCGAACTGTTCAAGGACGAGGTGCGCGAACTGGGCGTTGCGCTGGGGCTGCCCCACGACATGGTGTATCGCCATCCTTTCCCCGGCCCAGGCTTGGGGGTGCGGATACTGGGCGAGGTGAAGCGCGATTACGCTGAACTGCTGAAGCGTGCCGATGCCATCTTTATCGAAGAACTTCGCAATACCCGCGACGAGCACAGCGGCAAGACCTGGTACGAGCTGACCAGCCAGGCGTTTGCAGTGTTCCTGCCGGTGAAGTCGGTAGGCGTGATGGGCGATGGCCGCACCTATGAATGGGTGGTGGCCCTGCGCGCGGTGGTGACCAGCGATTTCATGACAGCCCACTGGGCTGAGCTGCCGTATAGCCTGCTGGGACGGGTGTCCAACCGCATCATCAACGAGGTGCGTGGCATCAACCGGGTGGTGTATGACGTTTCGGGCAAGCCGCCGGCAACCATAGAGTGGGAATAAGTCTGGGCTGGGTAATGGCCTAGGCTCTCAGACAACGGCTCGCTGCATTGCGGGCCGTTGTTACGTGAGGACTGCATGAATAAAGCGCGCCAGATGGCCGAGCAGGGTATGGGCCTGCACCAGCAGGGACGCCTGCGCGAAGCGACGGCCTTGTACCAGCAGGCGCTGGCCCTGGAGCCTGGCTGTGGCTTGGCGCTGCACTACCTGGGCCTGTGCATGGCCCAGCAGGGTATGGCCGATATGGCCAGGGTGATGCTGCAGAAGGCGTTGGCGGCTGGCGAGGACACGGCAGCCTTGCATGACCATCTGTCGCAGATGCTGCAAGGGGTGGGCAAGCTGCAGGAGGCATTGGTGCATCGGCAGCGTGCAAGCGACTTGGCCCCCGGGGATCTGGCGTATGGGCAGGCATTGGCTGCTCTGTACCAACGCATGGGGGATCTGGGCGGTGCACGGCAAGCCAGGTTGAAGTTGCTGCAGCAGCACCCGGGACATGTACCGACACTGATGGCGCTAGCGCTGGCGGCTTACGACCGGGACGATGCCGCCGAGGCCATGGATTACTACAAGGCGGCATGTACGGCCGACCCTTGCCTGCCTGAGCAAACCTATATGGGTTTTGCCTCACCCTCCGCGACGGTCGCGGTGGGTGATCCCTTTCCATTGCTGCAGTTGGGCGAGGCGGCGGAGGAGAAGCAGGTGCGCACGGTGTTGCGTGATGCTGATCTGCATGTGCTCGATGATTTTCTGCCTGATCCTGATGCGGCCAGAGCCTGGGCTGCTGGACTGCAATATGGCGTAGCCAGGGGCAATTATCCTGGGTCACAAACCGGCCTGCTGCCTTGCGAGGCCATCATGCAGGCGCTAGCTGACCGATTGGGGCGCCGGCTCAAATGGTTGTCGCCCGACAACGGCGTGATGCGCCTGACGTTGGCAGATGCCACGGCACGTACCGATATCCATGTGGATGATGAGCTGGCGACGGAGACTCGCCATTATGCTGCCGTGCTCTACCTGACGCGGCCTGAGCACTGCCAGGGTGGCACCAGTTTTTGGCGCCATGCCGCCACGGGCTGGCTGCGCCGGCCGGACGATGCGCTGCTGCGGGCGGCTGGCTATGCGGATTTCAAGACCTTTCTACGACGCGAAACCCCCTTGGGTGAGCCGCGTGCCTTTGCCGGTTTTGCGGCTCAGCGCGACCGCTGGCAGCAACTTTTTACCGTGCCCATGCGCTACAACCGGTTGGTGCTGTACAAGGGTAATCACTTTCATGCGGTGGACAATGTGTTTGGGGAGGGTTTCGACAACGGTAGGCTGACCCGCCTATTCAGTTTTGAAATGCTATGAGCCACCACCTGCCGTATCGCCAGGGCTAGCCAGACAAGCTGCCGCTGAACCACAGATAGAGCAGTGCCCCACCCAGGATGACGGCCAGCCAGAATCCTGCCCCAAAGCGGCTTTCGGCCACCTGGCCCGAACCTAAGCGGGGCTTGCTGCTGGCCGGCGCCTTGCCCGATTGATGGCGCTCTACCAGATCCTTGGCCTCTTTCAGGCCCAGGCCTGTTTCGGCCCGTACCTGCTTGATGGCTTCGATGATGTTGCCCTGGCTGAGTGCGGCCCGGGCAGCGGGGGGCAACTGGTCGCCGAACTGCGGTGTGGGCGAGCCAGGCTGTAGGCTGCCCACTAACGGTTTGCCAGACCGATACTGCTCGACCAGTTCCTTGGCTTCCTTCAAACCCAAACCGGTATCCCCCCGAACGATCTTGATGGCTTCAAGCAGATTGCCGTTCTGGATGGCGCTGATCGCCTGCGGCGACAGTGTGGTGTGACCTGTGGGCATGGTGCACTCCTTGTCGGGGGGGGGGGGGCTCACGGTAGGGGGCTGCCAGCCACCTTGATATCGTCGCAATACTGCGTTGCGCGATAGCGACTTTTGCTTGCATATCAAATATATGCTGCTCTGAGGTTTACACGCGCACCTCGGCTGGAAGTCGAAGCATTTGAGAGTCCCTTATCGCCCTTTAGTGCGTATGGTGCCTACCACCATGCTGCGGGATCATGTCCCAGCGGTACGGCAGGCAGTGACCAATGAGGCGGCAATCCACTCAGCACGGCCGCATGGCGTACTGCGGTCAGCTGGCCAAAGCCTGATGGCGCGGTCTCGCAATACGGCTGTGCTTCGGCAGCCGAGATGTCCGGCGCCTGCAATCCATCAGGCAGGCGGCCCAGCTGTCGCAGCCAGTGGGCAGTTTGTGCCAGTGATACCCGTACATGCCAGCTACCACCGATCGTAGCGCGGCGATGCAGTGCCGCCATGGCGCCCAGTGCCATCAGGTATCCGCTGGCATGGTCCAATACCTGCATGGGCAGGGGCTTGGGGGCTGCCTCACCTGCAGCTGAGGACTCGGCATGATTGAAACCCATGGCGGTTTGCACTAGCGAATCGAAGCCCCGCTTGTGCGCCCAAGGGCCTTGGTGACCATAGGCGCTGAGCGAAACATAGACCAGGCCAGGTCGCAAGGCGGCCAAGGCTTCCGGCCCCAGCCCCATATCGTTCATGCCGCCGGGGCGATAGCCCTGCATGAATATGTCGGTATGGGCCAATAGCTGTAGCAATTGTGCTTGCTCGGCTGCTTGGGTCAGATCCAGCGCGGCACTGCGTTTGCCCCGGCCGGTGTCCATCACCAGCAAGGGAATGGCCGGCAGGCGCGGCGAGGTGATCATCAACACATCGGCGCCATGGGCGGCTAGGGTACGGCCGCACACCGGGCCTGCTATCACACGGCTTAGATCGAGCACCTTGATGCCAGATAGCGGCCTGTCGCCAGCGGGCAGGGCTTGCACAGGCGCGTCGCCTATCTGCTCCAGGGTAAAGGTGGGTAGGGCAGCAATGGCAGCGGCCTGCGGGTGTGCATCCCATTCGGCAAAGCTGCGCATGGCCGCCACTACCATGCCTCGCTCGCTGGCTGCGGTTTCAAAGGCTTCGGCCTGCCAGTTCAACAGCGCTTCTGCCACCGAGGCGCGCTCGTTGGCACAACCCAGCAGCGCCAGCACGCCGTCGCGATGATGGGGAAAATTGGTATGCAACCTTACCCAGCGGCCATCACCACAGCGATAGGCGCCAGCCAGTTTGTCCCAGGGGTCGGGCGGCGGCGCGCCATCCACCAGCAGGTAGCGTTCGCTACGGCATTCAATTGCAGCGTGGCGCATATTGATGCGAACGTCGGGCCAGTTGCCTGTGCGTTGGTGCCATAGCGTGGCTGCGGCCAGCGCACTGGCCGCCAGACTGGCCTGGGCAGCGCTGCCTACAGCAAAGGTGGAGGGGAGTATGGGGTCGTCGCCCTCGAGGTGGATATGTTCGAGTGCCTGCTGCGGCAGGCCGGTCAGCGCCCAAAGCTGTGCCAGGGCGTATTGAGGAAGGGGAGCTTGCATCGGATTCCTTGTGTGGCGCGACAAGGCCTGAGCAACCTTGTGCCTGAGGCTAGACCTCGAATTTTACACCCTGGGCCAGTGGCAAGGCTGTGCCGTAGTTGACGGTGTTGGTCGTGCGACGCATATAGTTGCGCCAGGCATCTGAACCGGATTCTCGACCGCCTCCTGTATCCTTGTCGCCGCCAAAGGCGCCGCCTATCTCGGCACCACTGGTACCGATATTGACGTTGGCGATACCGCAGTCTGACCCAGCTGGCCCTAGAAAGGTCTCGGCCTCGCGCACGCTATCGGTGAAGATGGCGGAACTGAGTCCCTGGGACACCGCGTTGTTGAGGTCGATGGCATCCTGCAGCTCGCTATAGGGCATCAGGTAGAGGATGGGAGCAAAGGTTTCCTCCATCACGATGGGGAGGTTGCCGGGTACCTTCACAAGTGCGGGCCGCACATAGTAGCCATGGTCCGGTACACCCTGTTCCAGCCGATTGCCGCCAGCCAGACGCTGACCACCTTGCTGTTCGGCAGCCTGCAGGGCTTGCTGCATGGCCCAGTAGGCCTCGGCATCCACCAGCGGCCCTACCAGCGTGCCTTCTGCGCCGGGATGACCTATGGGCAGGCTCTCGAAGGCCTGGGTGAGGCGTTGGCACAGGGTATCCACCAAACTCTCATGCACGATTAGCCGACGCAGGCTGGTGCAGCGCTGGCCGGCGGTGCCGGCGGCCGAAAAGACAATGGCGCGCAAGGCCATTTCCAGGTCGGCGGTCGGGGCGACGATCAACGCATTGTTGCCGCCCAGTTCAAGCAGGGAACGCCCCAGGCGTGCCGCTACTGCTTGGGCGACAGTACGGCCCATGCGGGTGGAGCCGGTGGCGGACAGCAAGGGCAATAGAGGATGGGCTGCCAGCCGCTCACCCGCCTCGCGCTCGCCCAATACCAGTTGGCAGAGGTGGGCGGGTACGCTCTCGGTCATCTCGTCTATGGTCGATTCGACCAGCCGCTGCAAGGCGATGGCGCACAGGGGCGTCTTTTCCGAGGGTTTCCAGACAACTGCATTGCCGCATACCAGGGCCAGCATGGCATTCCAGGCCCAGACTGCCATGGGAAAATTGAAGGCTGTGATGACGCCTACCGCGCCCAGCGGCTGCCATTGCTCCATCATGCGGTGGCTGGGGCGCTCGCTGGCGATGGTAAGCCCATGCAACTGCCGCGACAGGCCTACGGCAAAGTCACAGATATCAATGCATTCCTGTACCTCGCCTTCGGCCTCGCTGCTGATCTTTCCGGCCTCCAAAGTAATTAGGCTGGCCAGGGCCTGTTTGCGCTGGCGTATCTGCTCGCCTATGCGCCGTACCAGCTCGCCGCGCAAGGGTGCAGGTACGGTACGCCATTTGAGAAAGGCACCATGTGCTGCTTCCACTGCGTGGTTGACCAACCCGGCCGAGGCGGGGGCATAGCTGCCGAGCAGGGCGTGGTCGATGGGGGAACGCATGTCACGTGCTGCACTATCGGCATAGTGGGCTGCACCGGCGACCAGGGCAGAGGGCCAGAGTGGCTCGGCCGCAAGGTCTGAGAGACGCAGGTCGGCAATCAGGTCTGGGGGTAGGCGCATGGCAGTTCCTGGGGTGCTGTTCGCACAGGGTCGGTGATGCGGTTGGGCCGAGCGGTATGCCCTCTGCGGGGGGGGGCTTGTATCAATTATTCAAAAGGTAGCTTATAGAGCGCAAGCAAGTTTTGCAGGCTTATCTGCAATGGCTGGTTTGTCCACGTCAGCCTGGGGTAAGCCTGTGGGCGGCATGTTGATAAGTATGGCAACTGCTTGAAGCATGGCGCTTTCTCAGTGCTGCCTGTTTTTCGGGCAAGTGGGCCAAACCTTCGCTTAAGTTTGGTTTAAGCAAGCCTGTGTCTAATGCGGGCTCCGGGATCATGACTTCTGGGAACTTGCCATGAGGCTCTCTGTTTGTTCTGAGGGGCAAGAACAGCGGCAGGCTGAGGGTTATCAGGTCAAGTAGTTCAAGGTGGGATAGGCACAAGGCGCTTGCGGGCAGCCGGCCATGGTGCCCTTGCATGCTATGGTGGCCGTGCTTGAATGCAGCTGGGAGCGAGATACCCAGGATGCAGCAATGCTTCATGGCGACAAGCAGGTCAACCCAGCACCGGCTACGCTGGGTTTTGTTAGCCGCTCATAACTATCGAGGTAGCTTGCTGGATGCGCATATTGCTGGTGGAAGATGATGCCCTGCTGGGCGATGGCCTGAAGGCGGGATTGAGCCAGGCAGGCTTTGCCGTGGATTGGGTTTGCGATGCGATGGCGGCGGATGCCGCGCTGGCTGCAGAACCGTTCGCGGCGGTGGTGCTGGACTGGAATTTGCCACGTGGTGATGGCCTTTCGCTGCTGAAGCGCTTGCGGGAAAGGCGTCTGTCTACGCCAGTACTCATGCTGACTGCCCGCGATGCGCTGGAGGACCGTATTACAGGCCTGGATGCGGGCGCGGATGACTATCTGGTCAAGCCTATCGCCCTGGGGGAGTTGGCTGCCCGTTTGCGGGCTTTGCTGCGCCGTGCGGCCGGGCGCAGTGACCCGCTTTATCAGCATGGCGAGCTGGTGTTGAATCCGGCTACCCACACGGTGACGCTGGCAGGCCAGCCGCTGGCCTGTGCCGGGCGCGAGTTTGACCTGCTGGCGCTGTTGATCAGCCAGCCGGGCAGGCCCATGTCGCGCGAGCAGATTGAAGCTGCGTTGTATGGCTGGGGGGAGGAACTGGAGAGCAATGCGGTGGAAGTCCATGTCCATCATTTGCGTAAGAAGCTGGGGAGCGACTGGATCAAGACCCTGCGTGGTGTGGGTTATATGCTGAACCCTGCCAAAGCGGAGGCAGCCCCATGATGGGCAGATCGTTACGTGGACGCCTGATACGGCTGTTGCTGGGGGTGTTGGCCCCCGTCTGGTTGCTGCTGGCCGTGGCGTCCTATCTCTATATGCTGCAAGAGGTGGACGAGTTGTTCGATCACCAGCTGGAGCAGGTGGCTGCTACCTTGTTTTCGCTGGACATGGGGCAGATACAGGCGGCGGTCGATGCGCCTGGCTTGCATGCCTTCAATGATGATGATGCCTTTGCCGCCTGGGCCTGGGATCTGCAGGGCAGGCCGGTGTTTCGCAGCCAGGCTGCACCGGAACTGGCGTTCCGGCAATCGGGTGAGCGGCTGCAAACATTGGAGATAGGCGGGCAGCGTTGGCGCGTGCTGTGGGTGAAAGAGCCCTTGCGTGATCGCTGGCTGGCCGTAGCCCGGCCCTGGTATGAGCGGGATGAGTTGGCTGCAGGGCTGGCTGTCGGGCTGGGTTCGCCGTGGTTGCTGTCCCTGATGGTGATGGTGGTGCTGATCTGGATGGCGGTGGGCCGTGGCCTGGCCCCGCTGGAAGACCTGTCGCGCCAGATTGCCGCCAGGCGACCGGATGACTTGTCTCCGGTGTTGGCAAGCGCCATCCCGGATGAAGCGCAGCCCTTGATGGCGGAAATCAATCTGTTGATGACGCGACTGGAAGCTGCGCTGGAAAACGAGCGGCGCTTTACGGCGGATGCTTCGCATGAGCTACGTACCCCATTGGCGGCCATTAGCGCCCAGTTGGAGGTGGCAATGGCGGAACCGGTTGCTGCTGCGCGGCAGCATGCGCTGGCACAGGCTCTGGCAGGCGTGAGCCGTGCAACGCGGCTGACCGAGCAGTTGCTGTTGCTGGCGCGGTTGGATCACCTTGCCGCTGTGCCGGATGCCGGTGTGTTCGATTTACTGCTGCTGGCGCGGGAGGAACTGGCTGATTGCGCCTGCCAGGCCATGGGTCGGGGTATTGAGCTATCGCTGGACGGTGAGCCTTCAATGCTGTTTGGCTCGGCCAGCCTGCTGCGCTTGGCAGTGCGCAATCTGCTGGACAACGCCATCAACCATGCGCCGTCTGGCGGACATGTGGCTGTGTCGCTGGAGACAATGGCGGGACGGCTGAGTCTGTCGGTGCAGGATAATGGCCCTGGTGTACCTGATGCCGCCTTGGCGCGCTTGGGTGAGCGCTTCTACAGGCTGGATAGCGTATTGCCGGGGAGTGGGCTGGGTCTGTCCATCGTCCGGCGGGTAGTGGCCTTGCACGGGGCTGAACTTGATTTCAGCAATCGTGGCGGTCTCTGTGCCAGCTTGGTGTTTCCGGTAATCGCATCCACAGCCTGAGTGGGACAAGCCTGTGGGTGCCCTGTGGACAGCTGCTGCAAGCTGCTGAAAGCAGCCGGTTTTTGGTGGCTGCCTGTTTTTTGTGCAGGGTGGTGCCGGAATACCCCCAGTTCACAGCGGCAAGTCATGCTGCCATCATTGGCCGATCTGACCTATATAACAAGTTGCCATGACAACCGATCTGATTGAATTCATCAAAAGCATCCTGCTGGTGTTGACGGCCCTGCTGCCTATCATCAACCCACCGGGTGTGGCGCCCATCTTTTTGACCTATACCCATGGCGCCAGCGACCAGGAGCGACGGCTGATTGCCAAGCGCATCGCCATCAATGGCTTCTTCCTGCTGCTAGGGGCCATGTTTGTCGGCAACTATGTGCTCAAGTTCTTCGGCATCTCACTGGCGGTAGTCAAGATAGGTGGCGGCCTAGTGGTGGCGGCGGCAGGCTGGAAACTGCTGGAGGCAGACGACCATAGTAGCGAGGCGGCTGCCACCAAGCCTACCGGGCCGGCCATCATACGACGTGCGTTTTTCCCCCTGACTTTCCCGTTCACCATCGGGCCGGGTTCGATTTCGGTGGCGATTACCTTGGGAGCGGCACTGCGCACGCGCAGTGGTATCGATGAGTTGAACCTGGCGGGCGGGGTGATCGGCATCGTGTTGCTGACGGCCGTGGTGTATTTCAGCTATCGCTACGCCAACCGCTTGCTGGCAAGGCTGGGTGAAACCGGCATTACCGTGTTCCTGCGCCTATCGGCGTTCATCCTGCTTTGCATCGGCGTGCAGATTTTCTGGAATGGCGCGTCGGAGCTGCTGCGTGGCTTGCTGGTTTGAGCGGAATCACCCACAGCGGCACTGGAAAAGCTTGTGGGCGGCTTGTGGATAATTGCATCAAGCGCTTGAAAGGGCAGGGTTGGTGCTGGCTTGCCTTTAATTTGTGCAACCTGGCCAGCAGTGGCGCAAATGCTGGGGGGGCGGCAAGTCATGAGCTTGGGGTGGGTGCTGAAAAGCCCCGATTTTTTGGGGGATTTTTGCGTAATCTGCCCGAATGGCCTGCTGGCAGGTAAACTAGCGGCTTCGCCACAACCAGTTATTCCATAATGGAGATAGCCCTTTTACTCGGACTGATCATACTCAATGGCCTATTCGCCATGTCCGAGATCGCCCTTGTCGCAGCTCGCCGTGCCCGTTTGCAGGTACTGGCGGAAACCGGTGATACCGGGGCGATTGCAGCCATCAAGCTGGGCGAAAATCCCACCCGCTTCCTGTCTACCGTGCAGATCGGCATCACCTCCATCGGTGTGCTGAACGGTATCGTTGGCGAAAGCGCTCTGGCCGGCCCGTTCTCTACCTGGCTGGAAGGTTTTGGGCTGGGGGCGGAAGCCGCCGACTTGCTGGCGCTGATCCTGGTGGTGGTCAGCATCACCTATGTGTCCATCGTGCTGGGCGAGTTGGTGCCCAAGCGCATAGGCCAGTTGAACCCTGAGCCGATTGCTCGCCTGGTTGCCCGCCCCATGAACTGGCTGGCGGCCCTGACCAAACCCTTTGTACGTTTGCTGACGGTCTCGACCGAGGTGGTATTGCGCGCCTTGAGTGTGCGCACCGATCAGACCAATACCGTGACCCAGGAAGAAATTCACGCGCTGCTGGCCGAAGGTTCGGAATCCGGTGCCATCGAGCAGCATGAGCACGAGATGGTGCGCAATGTGTTCCGACTCGATGATCGGCAGATTGGCTCGCTGATGACGCCACGCTCGGAAATCGTGTTCCTGGACGTGGAGGATGAGCGCGCCGTCAACCTGGAAAAGATTGCCGAGACTGACCACTCGCGCTACCCGGTCTGCAAGGGTGGCCTGGATGAGGTGCTGGGCATCGCCACTGCCAAGCAGATATTGGGGCAGACTTTGCGTGGCCAGCAGGCCGACTTTGCTACCCATCTGCAGCAAGTGGCTTATGTGCCGGAAACGCTGACCGGCATGGAACTGCTGGAGAATTTCCGGACTACCTCGGTGCAGATGGCACTGGTGGTGGATGAATATGGCGAGATTCAGGGCCTGGTGACCTTGCAGGACTTGCTGGAGGCCATTACCGGTGAGTTCAAGCCGCACGATATAGAAGATGCCTGGGCTGTTCAGCGCGAGGATGGCAGCTGGCTGCTGGATGGCTTGATACCGGTGCCCGAGCTGAAGGACCGACTTTCCCTGCGTGATGTGCCGGAAGAGGACAAGGGCCGCTACCACACCCTGGCTGGCATGTTGATGCTGTTGCTGGGGCGCCTGCCGCAGACGGCGGACAAGCTCGATTGGGGTGGCTGGATTTTTGAAGTAGTGGACATGGATGGCAAGCGCATCGACAAAGTGCTGGCCACCCGCGACCCCAGCGCCGATGACTCTGCGCCAGTGGAACCTGGGACAGACTGATGAATGGCATGGCCGAACCGCTGGCCTTGCTGTTCGGCCAGCCGGTTACCGAGCTGCCGCAGGATCTGTATATCCCCCCGGATGCCCTGCGGGTAATGCTGGAGCGTTTCGAGGGGCCACTGGATCTATTGCTCTACCTGATACGCAAGCAGAATCTGGACATACTTGATATTCCCATGGCGGTGGTGACCCGCCAGTACATGGACTATGTCGAGGTGATGCATGCGCAGCAACTGGAGCTGGCTGCAGAGTACCTGTTGATGGCGGCCCTGCTGATAGAGATCAAATCGCGGATGTTGCTACCCCGGCCTGCTGCGCAGGAGGGTGAGGAGCATGACCCACGCGCCGAATTGGTCCGCCGCCTGCTGGAATATGAGCAGATGAAGCTGGCGGCCTTCGAGATAGACCAGTTGCCCCAGGCGGGGCGTGATTTCAGCTGGGCTGCCGTATGGTTTGACCGCGAGATGGTGGTGCGCCTGCCCGAGGTCACCCCGGTAGACCTCAAGACCGCCTGGTTATCGCTGCTGGCGCGTGCCAAACACACTCGCAGTCACATGGTAAAGCCGGACGAATTGAGTGTGCGCGAACAGATGGGCGAGATACTGAAATTGCTGGCCGGTGGCCGCTATCTGGAGTTCTCCCAATTATTCGATACCAGCCGGGGTATTCCGCTGCTGGTTGTGAGTTTTATTGCCCTGCTGGAGTTGACCAAGGAAGGCCTGATTGCCGTTACCCAGGCCGAACCCTACCAGCCCATCTATGTGCGGTTGGCAGGCAGTGAGGCCTTGGAGCCGGCGCATGGCTGAAACACAGGAATCGGCCCTGCATGACAGGCAGCACCTGCAGCTGGTGATAGAGACCGCCTTGCTGGTCGCACAGGAGCCGCTCAGCCTGCACGATATCAAGAAGTTGTTCGCCGAAGAGCTGCGTGCCGAACTGCTGAACGAGGTGCTGGAGGCGATACAGTCCGCCTGGGTGGGCCGTGGCGTGGAACTGGTCAAGCTGGCCAGCGGCTGGCGGTTTCGGGCCAGGCTGGAGTTCCAGCCCTATCTGGACCGGCTTAGCCCGGAAAAACCTCCAAGGTATTCCCGTGCAGTGATGGAGACACTGGCCATTATTGCCTACAAGGGCCCACTGACACGCGGTGAAATAGAAGAAATACGTGGGGTTGCCGTCTCCAGCAATATCGTCAAGACCTTGGAGGAGCGGGGTTGGATAGAGGTGGTGGGGCACCGCGAGACACCTGGTCGGCCCGGCCTGTACTCGACCACGCGTGCCTTCCTGGATGATATGGGACTTAAGAGCCGCACTGAACTGCCGCCGTTGGCTGAGTTGGGACGGCTGGTGTTGCCTGAGTCAGTGGAAACGCCCGAATAATTGACCGTTGGTGGCTTTCTTGGCTGCCTCTGCTACGCTCGGAATATAATTTAATTCGAATACCCATGACCGATCCTGAGATTGGCATGGTCACCACTGGGCGTGGCATGGACGAGACCGTTTATACCCTGATTGCCGACGAGGGCGGTGTTTGGCATGCGCATGGCGAGGACGGACGTCCTGCCTTGCTGGTGCCGGATCCTGGCCTGGATGCCGAATTGTCCCCGCAGGATGCAGGCCATGCGGTCATGCTGCCATTGGATGGGGCTGCCGAGATTGATGGCGAGCCCTGGCTGGCATACCGCTGGGGCGAAGGCCAAAGCCTGGCGTCCCGCTTGCAATCAATGCCGCTGGAGCGAGGGGAGGCGGTCCAGCTGGCACTACGTCTGCTTGATGGGGCGGCGCATGCCCGCCTGATGGGCTATTCACTGGGCTGGATAACCGCCGAGCGTGTGCTGCTGGATAGAGATGGCCGGCCCAAGCTTGCAGCGCTGCTGCCCAAGGGCGAGGTCAGCGAGGATGCGCTGCGGGGCATGGGCGAGCTGCTGTTCCATATGCTGACCGGGCAGTTAGCTGTGCCGAATGAGCGTGGTGAGCTGCCTGCCCTGGCTGATCTGATTGTCGACCTGGATCCACGGTTGGAGTTGATAGTCCAGCGCGCCCTGGGTGAGCCGGGTGTGCCACCCTTCGAGCACCTGCTGGCGCTGCGAGCGGCACTGACCGACTATCAAGCTGAACTGGCTGCGCTGGACGGTGTGCCGGAAGAGGATGAGAGCCCGGCCGGCCTGCTATTGCGCCGTATCGAGCGGACGGAGGATTTTCCGGCGCTGTCGCGGGCGATAGGGGCGATAGGACGGATTGCAGATGGCGATACCGAGCGGCTGCAGTCTTTGGCCACGGTGATACTGCGTGACTTTTCGCTGACCAACAAAGTGTTGCGTCTGGCCAATTCGGCCAGCTATGGCCAGTTTGGCGGTGCTATCAGTACGATCTCGCGGGCGGTGATGGTGCTGGGCTTTGGTACTGTGAAGTCGCTGGCCATGTCGCTGGTGCTGATAGAGCAGTTGAGCAACCATACCCATGCCATTGAGCTCAAGGATGAGGTGGCCAAGGCCTTCTTTGCCAGCCTGCTGGCGCGCAAGCTGGCCGAGAAAAGTGGCTACCGTGATGTGGAAGAGGCCCGCGTATCGGGCATGTTTCATCTGCTGGGCCGTTTGCTGACCCTGTTTTACTTCCACGCCGAGGCGCTGGAGATACAGCAGTTGGTACGCGAAGGTGAGCGTGATGATATTGCCGCCCGGCGTATCCTGGGTATCAGCTATGAAGAGCTCGGCATGGGGGTGGCCAAAGGCTGGAATCTGCCCGGCAAGCTGATCAGCAGCATGGCGGCCGAAGACCCCAAGCCCAAGCCACCCCGCCATGATGCCGATTGGCTGCGCCTGTTTGCCAATGCCGGCAGCAGCCTGATGCGGGCAACACTGGCCGAGAGCGAGCCTGAGCGCTTCAAGGGTTTCTTGCAGGTGCGTGATCAGTTTGGCGAGCCCATGCGCCTAAGCGAACGTGAACTACGTGTTGCTGTGGATGATGCAGCGCGCGAGGCATTGCGTGAGGCGTCGATTTTTGGCCTGGAGGCACAGGGTTCGGGCGCGCTGGCCCGCTTGCGTCAGTTGGCAGGGTTGCCGGTCGCCGGTGCGGCGGGCGCTGCGGCCGGGTCGGGGCAGCCAGCTGCGGCGGTTGCCACGGCCGCAGAGGCGGCAGCATCACCCCCAGCTGCGCCAGACCGCCCTGAAGTGCTGGAAGCGCTGGCCAGTTGTGTACAGGACGTGACGGAGACGTTGGTGGCTGATTTCCGCCTGAACGATCTGCTGCGCATGATATTGGAGACATTGTTCCGCAGCCTGGCAGTGGACAGGGTGTTGATCGCAACGCGTAGCGTGCAGCGCAATGCCATCGTCGGGCGTTTCGGCTTTGGCGAGAACATAGAGGATTTCCTGGCCCGTTTTGCCTTACCCTTGGATGAAACAGCCGATGTGTTCAGGGTGACGCTGTCGAAAAATGCCGATGTGCTGATTGAGGATGTAGACAGCACCAGCATACGCGAGCGCATCCCCGCGTGGTTTCGCCAAGCGGGGGCGGGCAAGACCTTTTTGCTGATGCCGGTGGTGATAGACAAGAAGATAGTGGGGCTGTTTTACGCAGATAGGGCCAAGCCCGGCAGCCTGAGGCTGGGCCAGAAGGAACTGGCCTTGTGCAAGACCCTGCGTAACCAGGCGATACTGGCCATCAGGCAGAAGACACCCAGTTAGAACGGTAGTACCACTGGCTGGCATTGCACAGACGGGAAGGACGCGGCTTGGACGGTTTTGACACTGTTGTTTGCACGATGCAGTGCGCCGCCGCATTAGTTTTTTTGCTCTATTTTCTAAGGTATTGTTTCAATTAAATAAAACACTGTTGTTAAACATTTGTGCAACGCACAAAAGTGCTTGACTTGGCGTTTGTGGCTCACCATAATGGGTTCATGCTGCAGCGCAAAATTCTGTTGACTGCGGCGCATACACCGAATGAATAGTTAGCCAGGAGAAGACCATATGTTCGCTACTTCGGATTTCGCCGCACTGGGCCAGGCCCAGCTCGAAAAGTCGATTCGTCTGTCGTCCATTGCGCTGTCCGGCGTGGAACGTTTTGTTAACCTGCAGCTGGATCTGACACGTGATCTGCTGTCCGACAACACGGCGACCGCCAAGGCGTTTGCTGATGTGAAGGATGTGCAAGGCTTTATCGCCCTGCAGCAGCAACTGTCGCAGCCCGTGATCGACAAGGCTTTGTCGGTTGCCAAGAATGTGTATGAAGTCACCAGCTCTACTCAGGCTGAACTGGGTGCCTTCGTTGAAGAGCAGGTAGTTGAGTTCAACAAGGGCTTGGTTTCCACCCTGGACAAGGCCGTGAAGCAAGCGCCTGCCGGTTCGGAAATCGTGGTGTCGGCTGTCAAGACGGCTGTGGCGACCGCTGCTTCTGCCTACGACACCGTAGCCAAGACAGCCAAGAAGGTCACCAGTGATTTCGCTGAAGCTGGCGTGGCTGCTGCCGAGACCTCGGCAAAGGCTGCCGCAGGTGTGGCCAAAAGCACCGCCCGCAAGACTGCCGCTGCTGCTGCTTGATCTGTTGCTGCTGGAACCGTAGCAAAAAAAAAACCACGCCTCGGCGTGGTTTTTTGCTTTTGGCGGCCGTGATGAACTGGCGAGCGGGAAGTGGGGGAACGGCGCTTGTGTGCAAACAGCGCCGGCCGGCGCTGCCGCCAGTGTCGATAGGCCCCACTTACCTTGGTTGACTGGCGCTCTCCTGCAGCCATACCAGCAAGCAGGCAAGCTTGCGGGCAGGGGAGTCGGTCTCTGCGCCATTGGGTGGCGTCAGCCCAAACAGGGGAGGTAGGGGGAGGTGGGGTTGATAGTGTTCGCCCTCGCTGGCTGCCAGATAGTGACCTGCTTGCTCGGCAAGCTGCGCCAACAATGCCTGCTGGCCTAGCCAGATGGGGTTGAAGCCGGTGGTGGCCGTGGTAGCCATCAGGCTGGCAAGTCCAGCCATGCCACTACCTAGTTGCTGCATCAGGCTGGCCAGATAGGCCGGCGCGCCGTGACCGCCGGCATGCAACCAGCCGCCAGGTGCGGGAGATAGGGCGTCCAGCACGGGTTGCGCGCGCTGCAGGCCGGTGGGTGAGCCGCCAGCCGCCAACAGAAAACCGTGTTCCCCAGCATAGGGGCTGTCCTGCCAGTGGATGCCTACCCAGCAATCCGACGCACAGGCGGGGGCTGCCTCGGTAGTGAGCAGGAGATCATGCTCGCCCAGCTGCACTGGAGTGACGCCATTGCTAAGCCAGCAGCGCGGCCCTGGCAGGTTGGCTGCGGCTGCGGGATCGGCCAGACCGGCCCAGCCCGGTGGGGGCGGTGCCGCCACGACATGGCCAAACCAGCCTTGGCGTTGCAGCCGCTGTGCCAGGCTGGGAGGGGTGCCCAGCAATATCAGCTGCACAGGCTGCCCTGACATAGACGCTGCCTGACTTCTTCGCTTGCCAGGTGATCAAGAAACCAGCGCAAGGCATTGCCACGCGATTTGGAGGGCCAGGCGACGTAAAGCCTGGCCAAGGGCTTGTCTTCCTCTACCTGCAGTTGCACCAGGGCCCCGCTGTTGAGGTGGGGTTGCGCCAGGCGGCGGGGCATGAAACCGACGCCCAAGCCTGCCAGTTGGGCGGCCAGCTTGTCGCGTTGGGTGGAGACGGTCAGGGTGGGCTGGCCGGTGAGCAGGCCGGAGGTGCGAGGCGCCAGGCTGCGTGAGCTGTCTGCCACGCTGACTGCGCGGTGTGCCCTGATGGTCTGCATGGGTATGGGCTGTGGCTCTTGGGCCAGCGGATGATGCGGGGCGACCACCAGTATGAACTCCACGTCGCCCAGCAACTGGCTCTTGTATCCCCCGCCCGGTGGTGCGTCGTCAGGCGCGCCGATGGCAAGATCCGCACGGCCTGTATAGAGCGCATCCCAGGCGCCGCCATAGGCCTCGTGCGAGAAGCGTAGCCGGGTTGCGCCGCCTACCCGGTCAAAGGCGCAGACGGATTCCAGCAGCACATCAAAGTCGACCAGATCGCCCACGGCAATGCGCAGCTCTGGTTCCCAGCCGGTGGCAACCCGTTTGACCCGCGCTTCCAGTGCCGCCGCAGCGTCTAGCAGGGGGCGGCCTTCGCGTAGCAGCTCCTGGCCAGCTGGCGTGAGGCGGGCGCGATGGCCACTGCGGTCGAAGATCAGCACATCCAGATCCTGTTCCAGCTTTTGTATGGTGTAGGTGATGGCTGAGGGGACGCGATGCAATTCGGCTGCAGCGGCGGCAAAGCTACCTTTGCGCTCAATGGCATCAAGCACGATCAGGGCATCCAGCGAAAGGCGCATGTCAAGGAATCCGAAGGTGGGTGAGCGGCCCTATGGCGGGCTTGGTTTGCGAATTATGGTGCAAGCGAGGGGGGATGCCGACTTATTCGCTCTATTTCTCTGAAGTAGTGGACGAAAGTATGCTGCGTTGCACCAAGCGGGACCCACCTAGGGTATTGATCAATAGGGGGTTTTCGCTGCTCTGGGGCTGGAGTAGGATGCGTTGTATGTCCGGCGTTAGACCGGCAAATGGAGACATAACGCATGAAACTGAAGTCCATCCTGGTGCTTTGGCCGTCCTTTCTGGTGGCCGGTATCGTCAATAGCTTGTTTTTTACGTTGTTTGATCCCCTTGAGATGACCATGGCCGGGGAGCCCCTGTTCGACAGTCGTGTGCTGGCTTACTCGGTTGGGTTCTTTGTGTGCTGGCTGTTTGCGGGTCTGTCCAGCGGCCTGACTTTGTTCTTTGAGCGTGATCGTGAGCAGGTGAACCGGTATTGCCCTGTGGATTTCAGCAAGCCGGAAGGCGAGCGGGATGGCGGTACGCTGGCACATTGAGTTGTTGCTAGGCCTTGATGGACACAGGCGACCCCAAGGGGTCGCCTTTGCTTTAGAGCCTGTCGACGATTTTCCGCGCCGGCGTTCCGGGCAATGCCCGGAACCCGAAGGGCCGGACCGGAAAAGGGTCATGTACTGCGTTGGACTCCTTGGGAATATCCCGTTATTGCCTGCGTCGTCCGCCTTGTACCTGACCCTTTTCCGGTCCGGCGCCGGGGTGAAAGAAACGTGAACAGGCTCTAAGCGCGCCTCGTTCATGAGCGCCCCGTATCAATCGGTGGCATGGACGGCGGTGCTAAACTGCGGGCATGTTTGAACAGACTTTCTATCTGACGCTGGCTGCCTGGTGGCTGGCAGGCTTTGTGGGCGGCATACATTGCCTGGGCATGTGTGGCGGATTGACAACTGCGCTGGGCTTGAACCTTGCAGGTAAGCAACAGGCGGTAATGCTGCTGGCAGCCAACATGGGGCGCCTGCTCAGCTATACCTTGATAGGTGGTCTGTTGGGTGGGGTGTCTGGGGTGGTGGCGTGGCTGCCACGAGCGGCCCTCCTGCAGACAGGGCTTTACCTGGTGTCCTTGCTATTGATTGTGCTGCTGGGCTGCTATCTGGCCGGCTGGTCTGGCTGGCTGCTGCGGCTGGAGCGCCTGGGCGGCCCCTTGTGGCAACGCTTGCAGCCCCGATTTGCGGCATTGCTGCCTTTGCGCTCGACAGGTGCTGCCCTGCTGGCTGGTGGCTTATGGGGATGGCTGCCCTGCGGTTTGGTCTATACCGCGGCTACGGGCGCCCTGGCCAGTGGTAGCAGTGTGCGGGGCGGGGCCATTTTGCTGGCGTTTGGCCTGGGCACCTTGCCTAACCTGCTATTGATGGGCGCGGCGGCAGGCCGGCTGCAGCGCCTGCGAGACAAGGCGTGGGTACGCCGGTTGGCCGGCGGCGGCCTGGTGGCCTATGGCCTGGTGGCGCTGGGGATGTGGCTGATGGCTCGCTGAGCCATGAAGAGGAGGGTGGGCAATGAGCGATATACGATTCGAGACACTGGGAGACTATCAGCAGCAACTGGGCCTGGCCTTGGCAGGCGCGACACGCCGGGTGGACTGGTTTGATATGACCATGGCCGAGGTGGGGCTGGAGCTGGCCGATAGGGCAGAAGGCTTGCGCCAGATGCTGGCTGGCTCTGCCCTGGCCAGGGTGCGTTTGCTGGTGTTCGAGGATGACTGGTTCTGGCGACATGGCGCTGGGGTGGCCGCCTTGATGACGACCTACGGCCATGTCATGGAGCTGAGGGTGGCGGACGAGTGCGACCGTTTGCCGGGTGAGCAATTCCTGCTGACCGATCAGGTGGTGGTGCGGCGTTTCCACCCTGATGCGCTCAGGGGCGTGGCCAGCGATGATGCTCGTAGCCGTATCCTATGCCAACAGCAGTTCGACAGCATGTGGCCAAGAGCGCAGCCGGCTGCCAGCGGACGTAGGCTGTATATCTGAGAGCTTGTTCACGATTGTCTCACCCGGGGCGAAAAGATCGTGAACAGGCTCTGAGCGGCAGCAGGCACAAGTGGTTGAGGCGGGTCTGTGCAAGGGGTTTTAGGCTTTCGACTTCAACACGAGTTCTTCCGCATTGACCGGCTTGCAAGCCGTACCTGAAACCCCGGCAGATCGCTGATTTACTGCGATTGTGCTAGCGGTGGTGGTGTGTGTGGCGCCCTGTATTGTGGCTGCCGATAGGGCGGCATTATTTACGTCTCGGCGCGAGAGCGGGAACTTGTGCCGGCAGGCTCGAATAGCGCATGCAAATACTGCATGTTGCAATGCAAATTACCCCTAGTTTTTTCCTTAAAAGCTGCTAGAATTTTCCGGTCGGTCGCTTTTGATACGTCAAAGGTTTTTCAAAGCCCTCGATCAACGATCGATTGTGCTTAAACTCGTGTTGAACTCACACTACTAAAGGTAAAAAACCATGATCAAGAATCTGCTCGTTGCTGCTCTGTTCGCCCTGGGTCTGGCTGCTTGCGGCGAAAAGCCTGCTGAAGCTCCTGCTGCTGAAGCCGCTCCTGCTGCTGAAGCCGCTCCTGCTGCTGCTCCTGCTGAAGCCGCTCCTGCTGCTGACGCTGCTGCCGCTCCTGCTGCTGACGCTGCCGCCGCTCCTGCTGCTGACGCTGCTGCCGCTCCTGCTGCTGACGCTGCTGCTGCTCCCGCTGCCGCTCCTGCCGAAGCTCCGAAGCAGTAATTGCTCGGTTAGCTTTTGCTAGCGAAGAAAGCCGACCTCCGGGTCGGCTTTTTCATTGCCTGTCGTTTTCCCACGATTGTCTCTCTGATCGGGGCGGGGCAATATGAAAGGACGCCTGGGCGTCCTTTTTGCGTTTTTGCTGCAGCAGCGTCGCCATGGCGGCTGCAGTGCTGTCTTCCCGCCGCAATTACCCGATATGCCCTGGTATGCGCGGCGTACTGACGTGTACATCGGCGTTCTGGGCGCGGTGGCGCAGGGCGTGATCCATCAATACCAGGGCCAGCATGGCCTCGGCAATGGGGGTGGCACGTATGCCCACACAGGGGTCATGCCGCCCGGTGGTTTGCATCATGACCGGCTCGCCTTGCTTGTCGATGGAGGCGCGCTCCTGCGGAATGCTGGAGGTAGGCTTAATGGCCATGCTGACGCGGATGTCCTGCCCGGTGGAGATGCCACCCAGCACACCGCCGGCATGGTTGCTGGCAAAGCCCTTGGGGGTCAGTTCGTCGCCGTGCACGCTGCCACGCTGGGCAACCACACCGAAACCATCACCGATTTCCACGCCCTTGACGGCGTTGATGCTCATCATGGCATGGGCGATATCGGCATCCAGCCTGTCGTAAACCGGCTCGCCCCAGCCTACGGGGACATTCTCGGCCACGACGTCGATACGGGCGCCAATGGAGTCGCGCTCCGCCCTGATTTGATCCATATAGTTTTCGAGCTGCGGCACGATCTCGTCATTGGGGGCGAAGAAGGCGTTCTCGCTGATGTGTTGCCAACCCTTGAAGGGGATGGCGATTTCACCGAGCTGGCTCATATAGCCCCGGATGACGATGCCGAAATGTTGCCGCAGCCATTTCTTGGCAATGGCGCCTGCAGCAACCCGTACGGCGGTTTCGCGAGCCGAACTGCGGCCACCTCCCCGGTGATCGCGGATACCATACTTGTGCCAGTAGGTGTAGTCGGCATGACCTGGGCGGAAGGTCTCAACGATCTTGCCGTAATCCTGGCTGCGCTGATCGGTATTGCGTATCAGCAGGGCGATGGGGTGGCCGGTGGTCAGACCCTCGAAGGTGCCTGACAGTATCTCTACCGTATCGGGCTCCTTGCGCTGGGTAACGTGGCGGCTGGTGCCGGGCTTGCGCCGGTCCAGTTCCAGCTGGATATCCGCTTCGGTGATGGCGAGGCCCGGAGGGCAGCCATCAACAATGCAACCTATGGCTGGCCCATGGCTCTCGCCAAAGGAGGTGACAGTAAACAGCAGGCCGAGCGTACTACCAGACATGGATGCATCCTCTTGCGTCGTGCGGGGGGCAAGCAAACGGCCTCGCTGGGAGGCCGGGTTGAACCAGATAGCTGGCAGTCTATCACAGCGGGGCTGATGCCCAGCGCAGTGGCCGCGCCTCGTGCTAGAATCAGCAGTTGACGTTAACGTCAATTGCACTGGCCCGGTACTGCACCTGCTGGAGCCTGCTGCAGTCGGCTGATTGCTGCAACGCCTTACAATGGCGGGCCTGACTCGCCTTCCTAATACCAGGAGACAACACCCATGTCCGGGTTCAACAAAGTCGTACACAGCTATGAAAATGCGCTGGCCGGCTTCCAGGACGGTATGACCGTCATGGTGGGCGGCTTTGGCCTTTGCGGCATACCAGAAGGCCTGATACGCACGGTCTATGAGTCCGGTCACAAGGGCCTGACGGTGATTTCCAATAATGCCGGGGTAGACGGCTTTGGCCTGGGTCTATGGCTGGAGAAGCGCCAGATCAAGACCATGATTGCTTCCTATGTGGGTGAGAATGCCTTGTTCGAACAGTTGCTGCTGTCGGGCGAGATGGAGGTGATCCTGACCCCGCAAGGTACGCTGGCTGAAAAGATACGGGCGGGTGGCGCCGGGATACCGGCTTTCTATACGGCTACCGGCTACGGCACCAAGGTGGCTGAAGGCAAGCCCACGGCGGAGTTTGATGGCCGCCAGTATGTGCAGGAACGTTCCCTGACCGCCGACTTTGCCCTGGTACGTGCCTGGAAGGCCGATGAGTACGGCAACCTGGTGTTCCGCAAGACCGCCATGAACTTTAACCCCATGATGGCAACGGCGGGGCGGATTACGGTGGCCGAGGTGGAAGAGATCGTACCTGCCGGCAGCCTGGATCCTGAGCAGATACACACGCCTGGCATCTATGTGCACCGGGTGATCAAGGGCGCTTTTGAGAAGCGCATAGAACAACGCACCGTGCGCAAGGGCTGAGGAGAGACAGATGGCACTATCCCGCGAACAGATCGCCATGCGCGTGGCGCAGGAGCTACGTGATGGTTATTACGTCAACCTGGGCATAGGTATACCTACCCTGGTGGCCAACTACATCCCCGAGGGCATGCAGGTCATGCTGCAGTCGGAAAACGGCCTGTTGGGCATGGGCCCGTTTCCTACCGAGGATGAGGTGGATGCCGACCTGATCAATGCCGGCAAGCAAACGGTGACCACCATCGCAGGCGCAGCCTTTTTCAGTTCGGCAGAGAGTTTTGCCATGATACGGGGGGGCCATGTGGACCTGACCGTGCTGGGTGCCTTCGAAGTGGATGTCAATGGCAGCATCGCCAGCTGGATGGTGCCGGGCAAGCTGGTCAAGGGCATGGGCGGCGCCATGGATTTGGTGGCAGGGGCACAGAATATCGTGGTGACCATGCAGCATACCGACAAGGCCGGCAACTCCAAGCTGTTGCCAGCCTGTACCCTGCCATTGACGGGCGTGAGTTGCATACGCAAGGTGGTGACCGACCTTGCCGTGGTCGAGATACGTGATGGCAGCTTCCATCTGCTGGAGCGAGCACCAGGTGTAAGCGTCGAGGAAATTCAGGCCAAGACGGCCGGCGCCATGGTGGTTCCCGCGCATGTGCCGGAGATGCGGGTGTAAGTATCCCTGCAGCCAACAACAAAGCCACCGTAAGGTGGCTTTGTTGTTTGGGGTGACATGCTGTGTTGTTGAGATTTGAAACGGTGCTCAGCGTATCAGTTCGCCGGTGGGGCCAATGACGGTGACTTCGACGAACTTGGAAGCTACGCGCTGGTTGGGCCCGAAAGTGAGGCGGAAGCCCCCCAGGTTGAGGGTGCCCAACGAGTCTATGGCCGTCATCAGACCTTCGCCAGTGATATTGCCTTTGTCTATTTTCTTCAGGCCTTCGGTCAGCACCCGTGCGGCGATGTAATACTCAAACTCGATATAGCCGAGCTTGAGCTTGTTGCGTTTGACGAAGGCGCGGTAGTCCTTCACCAACTGGGATGAGTCGGTATAGATAAAGGGCATGACCTGGCTGATGCCGGTGCCACGGGCGGCATCCACGCCGGCCGAGGCGATCAGCTCTTTGGCACCCACCACTGAGACGGTGTACATCTGCGCCGTGCCACCAGCCTTGCGGTAGGCTTTGAGAAAGGCACCGCAGGCGTCATCGGTACCCAGCATCAATACGGCTGTGGGGTTCTGCTCGAGGATGGCCTTGGCCGCTGCCTCGACATTCATGCTGTTCTTCTCGTAGCTGCCCGTGGCAACGACTTCCAGATTGCTCTTTTTGGCTTCCTGGCGGGAGGCAAACAGGCCGAACTTGCCGTCTGGATCATTCTGGTAAAACACGCCAATGCGCTGGTGTCCCAGTGAGGCCATCTGCTGGCCCAGCTTGTTCATTTCTTCTACCCAACTGGCGCGGAGGTGGTACATCCAGGGGTTGTTGCGCAGTGCGGGGGCGCCCGATATTGGTGCAATCAAGGGTATCTTGGCGTCGGACAGGATATTCTGCTTGAGCAGCTCCAGCGGGCCGGCAGAACCGCCAGCGCCCAGCATCGCGATCGGGCTGGTTTCCTTGATGATGCGGCGGGTCTCGTCGGCATGCTTCAGCGGATTGAAGGCATCGTCGCCATAGGCCATCTTGACCTTAATGCCATTGACGCCGCCCTTGGCGTTGATCTCCTGAAAATAGGCATTGAGGGTGTCTTCCGAGCTGACCGCCAGCTCCCTGAGCAGGCTGGACACAGGGCCGACGTGGCCGACCGTGACGGTCTCGGCCTTGCCGGGCACCAGTAGCAGGGCCGCGATAAGAGGGAGTAGATGACGTAGGGTGGTGCGCATGCGGGGAAGTCTCCAGGTTAGCCTTGTCTCGGCATCGATTTCATGAATTCGATCAAGCGCTTGAGATGGTAATTTTATTGAAATGCACCGAAATGGTCACGGCATTTCGAGCGAAAGCTCCATATCTGTCACTTTAGGCGACAAAGGCAGTCCACCAAAGCCTTTCCTGGTAGCTGGACGGCCAAAACCCCTGTCTGGCGACAGGGGTTGGTGAGATGACCGAAATGGTGGTTGTTAGAGCCTGTTCACGATTTTTTGCCCCGGCGCCGGGGCGAGAGGATCGTGAACGGGCTCTTAGGCCGCAATGGCTTCGAACTGCCCTGCAATCTGGCTGCGCGCGTGGGTAAACGCGGCCTCGCGGGCATCAGGGCCCATGCTCAGGCCGTGGGCGTGGATGACGGTGACGTTGCTGATGCCGACAAATCCCAGTACGAACTTGAGATAGTCCTCATGCGCGGCAGCCGTGGCTTGGCCTGCGTGCATGCCACCCGCCGTGGAAATGATGATGACGCGCTTGTCGCCTGCCAGTCCCTCTGGGCCATTGGCGCCATAGCGGAAGGTCTTGCCCGCTACCACCACCCGGTCTATCCAGGCCTTGAGCTGGCTGGGTATGGCGAAGTTATACATGGGGGCGCCTATGACCAGTGCGTCGGCACCCAGGAATTCGTTGAGGATGTTCTCAGACAAGGCGGCCTCGAACTGTTGCGCTGCATCGCGCAGCTCGGCCGGTGTGCCGCTGGCCGCCAGGGTGCCGCCGCTGAGCTGCTGCATATTATCGGCTGCCAGATCGCGGTAGCTGATTTCGATGCCGGGTTGGCTCGCCTGCCAGGCGGTAACGACTTCGCGGCTCAGTTGGCGGGAAGCGGATACATCGCCGAGGACGCTGGAATCCAGATGCAACAGTTTCATGGCTATCTCCAATCAATGTGGCCGTCACGATGGCGGCTGTCTTGGGTTGCATATTATGGATGGCGC
This sequence comes from Chitinimonas prasina, assembly GCF_030160395.1. GTDB lineage: Bacteria > Pseudomonadota > Gammaproteobacteria > Burkholderiales > Chitinimonadaceae > Chitinimonas > Chitinimonas prasina. Next base: position 782,684 of record NZ_BSOG01000002.1, on the reverse strand, counting down.
TAATTTTGGACTAGATAGCTAGAATATGACTCATCGTCTCATTGGTAGGACAATGTTATGCAAGACCTGAATGACCTGCATTACTTTGCCAAGGTGGTGGAGGCCGGCGGCTTTGCGGCGGCGGGCAGATTGCTGGGGATACCGAAGTCGCGCCTGTCTCGACGGATAGCCGAGCTGGAAACGCGGCTGGCAGTCCGGTTACTGCAGCGAACCACCCGCAAGCTGGCCTTGACCGAGGTGGGGGAGCGCTACTACCGGCACTGTCAGGCGATGCTGGTGGAGGCGGAGGCTGCTGATGAAGTGGTGGCTGCCGTTAGCGCCGTCCCCCGGGGCAGGTTGCGGGTGTCTTGCCCGGTCGCACTGGCACAGTCTGATCTTTCTGCCATCGTGGTGGACTTCCTGGCTGCCTACCCGGAGGTCATGCTGGAGCTGGTATTGACCAACAGGCGGGTAGATCTGGTGGAAGAGGGGCTGGATGTGGCGCTGCGGGTGCGCTCGCCGGATGATGAAGACCCATCGCTGATATCGCGGCGGCTGCGGCCGGCAGCCGCCATCCTGGTGGCATCACCCAGCTTGTTACAGCAGCATGCGATCACGGTGCCGGAAGACCTGCATGGCGTGCCTATCCTGGGTGCTGTGGAGGCAGATAGACGGGTACGCTTGCGGCTGGAGGGCGCTGCAGGGGTGGTCAAGGAGCTGGCATTTGAGCCCAGGCTGAGCGTAGAGGATTTCGAGCTGCGCAAAACGGCAACCTTGCGCGGGCTGGGGGTGGGCACGCTGCCCCACCCCTATTGCACGGCAGAGCTTGCCAGCGGCGAACTGGTACAGGTGCTGCCGGACTGGGAAATACCGGGAGGCTTCCTGCAGGCGGTCTACCCTCACCGCCGGGGGCTGCTGCCTGCTGTCAGGGTGTTTATCGATTTTTTGGTCGAGGTATTTGGTCGTGATGCCCAGCGCTTGGTGTAGGAAGCTGTGTTGAAATTGGGCTTTCCCGCGTTTGAGCCTAATCAGCACCTTTGTACATACGTGTAGACCCCTGCCCTGGATAACACCTCAAGCCTGAGCCGCTGAACCCTGCCTTCCATATGCCATGGATTGTAGTGAGCTTCAGTTTCCCACCACCCCGACAGCAGGGTATTGTTAGTGGCGCCAGACCCTGGCTTGCACTGCCCCTTACCGGAAAGAGCCCCATGATCATTGTGCATCACCTGAATAATTCGCGTTCGCAACGCTTGCTCTGGCTGCTGGAGGAACTGGGCCTGCCCTATGAGATCAAGCGCTATGAGCGTGACCCCAAGACCATGCTGGCGCCGCCTGCGCTGCGCGAGGTCCATCCGCTGGGCAAATCGCCAGTGATCAGCGATGGCGAACTGGTACTGGCCGAGTCTGGCGCCATCATCGAGTATCTGGTGGACAAGTATGGTGGCGGCCGCCTGGTGCCGCCAGCGGGTACGCCGGCGCGGCTGCGTTACACCTATTGGCTGCACTATGCCGAGGGGTCGGCCATGACGCCCTTGTTGCTGAAGCTGGTGTTTGATCGGGTGGAGAGCGGCCCCATGCCCTTCTTCGTCAAGCCTATCGCGCGTGCCATCGCCAGCAAGGTCAAGCAAAGCTATGTGCTGCCGCAGATTGCCCAGCACCTGGATTATCTGGAGGCTGAGCTGGCCCAGGCAGACTGGTTTGCCGGCGAGGCATTCAGCGCGGCTGACATACAGATGAGTTTTCCGCTGGAGGCGGCAGCAGCGCGCGCGGGCCTCGACCAACGCCGGCCCAGGCTGATGGATTTTCTGCAGCGCATCCATGCACGCCCGGCTTACCAGCGGGCGCTGGAGCGGGGCGGCGAGTATGCCTTATTGGGCTGAGGCGGTAGGGGTAGTTGTACCTGCCGGTATCTCTTAGCGCCTGTTCAACGTCTTTTCACCGCGTCGCGGCCCGCTGGGTTCGCAGCCTTGCCGGATGAAGGGTAAGGCGCAAGACGCGCAGCGGTACGGGTACCGTAAGCGGCTTGCAACGCCGCCATTCGCCGGCAAGGCTGCGAATCCGAAGGGCTGAACCGGAAAACGGCCACTCACTGCGTTGTGGCGCTTGGCGATAGCTTGTTATTGCCTGCGCACCACGCCTTGTGCCTGGCCATTTTCCAGCTCAGCCCAGCGGGCCGGCGCACGCCGAAAAGACGTTGAACAGGCTCTTATGCCTGATAGATCAGGCGGGCGCGCTTGACGTTGCAGAACAGCTCGTAGTCTATGGTACCGGCCGCTGCGGCTATCTCGCTGGCCGGCAGGCCCTCACCCCATAGGCGGACAGCGGTGCCGACGACCGCTTCGGGATGCTCGCTCAGGTCCACTACCAGCATGTCCATCGAGACCCTGCCCAGGATGCGGCTGCGGCGGCCGTTGATCAGCACGGGGGTGCCGGTGGGCACGATGCGAGGGTAGCCATCGGCATAGCCGCAGGCCACCACGCCCATACGCGTGGCTTGCTCGGTTACAAAACGGGCGCCGTAACCGATGGCTTCACCGCGGCTCAGCTCGCGTATGGCAATCAGCTGGCTATCCAGCGCCATGACGGGCAGCGGCCAGTCGGGCAGCACGCGATCAGTGCCGACGCCGCCATACAGCATGATGCCGGCGCGACCCCAATCGCCATGGGTGGTGGGCCAGCCGAGGATGGCGCCGGAGTTGCAGAGGCTGGTTTCCAGCCCCAGTCCATCGATGGCCGCCTGAAAGAGGCTGGCGGCTTGCGAGGTGGTCTCTACATCCAGTTCGTCGGCACGGGCAAAATGTGTCATGGCGATGACCTTGCCGACCTTGCCGCTGGCTTGCATGCGGTCATAGGCTGCCTTGAAGGCGGCAGGCTGCAGTCCCAGGCGATGCATGCCGGTGTCAATTTTGGCCCAGATGGTGAGTGGCCGGCTCAGCTCGGCAGCTTCGATGTCGGCGATCTGTGCCTCGCTATGCAGGGCAGTCCAGAGGTCGTATTGGTCTATCAGCGCCAGCTCACTGGCTTCAAACCAGCCTTCCAGCAGCAATATGGGCTTCTTGATACCCGCCTCACGCAGTTGCAGGGCTTCTTCGATTGCTGCCACGCCAAAGCCATCAGCAATGTCTTCCAGCGCCTGTGCGCAGCGTACGGCGCCATGGCCGTAGGCATTGGCCTTAACGATGGCGAGTACTCGGCCGCCATGCAGGCGTTTGGCCAGCAGATAGTTGTGGCGCAGGGCGGAAAGCGAGATGGTGGCAGTTAGCGGGCGGCTCATGGCGGGCAGGCGTGTGGAAAGCGTAGGGAATTATGGCGCAAAGCCTGCCTGCCGGCCCGGTACAGCAAGATGGGCGGCAGGCACTGCTGTGCGCATGGGCTGCTGGACTAGGCCGTGGCGGGTTGCAGGCCGTGCAGGTGGCTGGCTACGGCGCGGCGACCGTAGCGGTCTATGGCCAGGCCATCGGTGCTGATTTCAGGGCGCTGGCCGATCACGATGTCAGCCAGCAATTTGCCTGAACCGCAGGCCATGGTCCAACCCAAGGTGCCATGACCGGTGTTGAGCGACAGGTTGGCATAGGGAGTGCGGCCGACGATGGGGGTGCCATCCGGCGTCATGGGGCGCAGGCCGGTCCAGAAACTGGCGGCCTTGACGTCGCCACCTTCAGGGAAAAGGTCGGTCACCACCATTTCCAGTGTTTCGCGACGGCGTGGGTTCAGGCTCAGATCGTAGCCGCCCAGCTCCGCCATGCCGCCGACGCGGATGCGGTCGTCAAAGCGGGTGATGGCGATCTTGTAGGTTTCGTCCAGCACGGTGGAGACCGGTGCGCCATCGGGATTGGTGATGGGTACTGTGAGCGAATAGCCCTTGGTGGGGTAGACCGGCAGGCTCAGGCCCAGGTGCTTGACCAACTGGCGGCTGAAGCTGCCCAGGGCCACCACATAGTGGTCGGCCACCAGCCGCTCACCGTCAGCCAGGCTCACGGCAGCGATGCGGCCTCGTTCGACTTCCAGCGTGTCGATTTCGGTGTTGAAGCGGAACTTCACGCCCATCTGCTGTGCATGGCGAGCCAGTTCTGTGGTGAAGCGCTGGCAGTCGCCGGTTTCGTCGTTGGGCAGGCGCAGGCCGCCGACAACACGGCCGGGCACCTTGGCCAGGGCGGGTTCGGCGCGCGCACAGCCTGCTTCGTCCAGCAGTTCGAACGGTACATTACAGGCTTCCAGCACCGGGATGTCGCGCGCAGCGCCATCCAGCTGCTTCTGGCTACGGAACAGCTGCAGGGTGCCTCCGGTGCGTGCTTCGTATTGCAAGCCTATCTCCTGGCGCAGGCTACGAAGGCAGTCGCGGCTGTACTCGGACAGACGCATCATGCGTTCCTTGTTCACTGCATAAGCAGCGTCATTGCAGTTGGCCAGCATCTGGGCCATCCACTGCAACTGGAACAGGCTGCCGTCTGGCCGCACGGCCAATGGGGCATGCCGCTGGAACAGCCACTTGATGGCCTTGGTAGGAATGCCGGGGGCGGCCCATGGCGTGGAGTAGCCGGGGGAAATCTGGCCGGCATTGGCAAAGCTGGTTTCCAGGGCGACATCGGACTGTCGTTCCAGTACCGTGACATCGGCGCCGGCGCGGGCCAGGTAGTAGGCCGTGGACACACCAATCACACCGCCACCGAGTACGATTACCTTCATGGTTTACCTGTCTGAATATGCAAGAAGAGAATTCGCGCAGTGTATTGATCAAATACCAAAAAGTGCCGCCAAGTTGTCGGCGTTCAACAGGAAAAAATCTGGTTTGATATGATGTTTGCCAGATTTAATCTGGAATTGCCCTTATGCGCGAATTGGACCGTGTGGACCGCAAGATATTGACCCTGCTGCAGCAGGATGGGCGTATGGCGCTGACGGAGCTGGCCGAGAAGGTGGGCTTGTCCACCACGCCGACGTCGGAGCGGGTGAAGCGGCTGGAGCGTGATGGCGTGATCGAGGGCTATTACGCTCGGGTAAATCCGCGCGCCGTGGCCTGCGCCCAACTGGTATTTGTGGAATTGCGGCTGGCGGCCAAGTCGGCCGAGATATTCGACCAGTTTCGACGCGAGGTGATGAAACTGCCCAATATCGTGGAATGTCACTTGGTATCCGGCGACTTCGACTATCTGGTCAAGGCACGTATTTCCGATATGTCGCAATACCGTACCTTGCTGGGCGATATCTTGCTCAATCTGCCCGGCGCAGTGGAATCACGCAGCTATGTCGTGATGGAAGAGGTCAAGGAGACCTTGGTACTGCCTGTACTGCCCAGCTAGGGCATTGCTGCCCCTAGTCAGGATCGCTGCGAGGATGATTGTGGGCAGCCTTACTCCTTCAGGTATTTGTCGTAGATGGCCTGGAAGCGTCCACTCTCCTTCAACTGCTTGAGTCCGGCGTTGAAATCGTCACGTACCACGGCATCGCGGAATACCGGACGGTAGTCCTGCGGATTGACTGTGGTGAAGCGATGCTCTTGTACGGGCTTGGGCAGAAAGCCTTCGGTCTTCTTCATCTGCAGGGTGAAGTAGCGGAAGATGCTCCGGTCACTGAGCACGACGTCGTAGCGCCCTTTGTCCAACGTAAGTACCTGGACTTTCTGGTCGTTCTGCTCGAAGTAGTTGCCTTCTTGCTTGACTGGATTGAGCCAGTCAGGATAGCGATTGATGGCCCCCTGGAAGGAAATGACCGAGAGCCCCTTAAGGTCACTGGGCTGGCGTAGATGCAGATTGCGTGACTTGAGCGTGATCAGCACGTTGTCGTAGATGACTGCCGGATCGCCATACTTTGCACCGTAGGGAGTCAGGTCTTCACCCAGATCGGTCATGGCGGCGTCGACGTGGCGATTCTTGAAGGCCACCGGAATGCGTGCAAAGGGGAAGTAGACTGGTTTGAGCACATGGCCGCGATAAGCCAATGCCTCGCCAATGACCTCCAACTCTATGCCTGAATTGGTCTGTGGAAAGCAAAACGGCGGGATCTTCTCGCCGAAGGCCATGGTGACTTCCTTGGCATGGGCGGACGAGAGCAGTATCAGCAGGAGAGTAAGTTGTCGTAGCTTCATGATTATTTAATATATATAAGTTGATAAAAAACCCACTGACGTGGTCTCAGTTGTTGATTTGGGGGTTGGCGATGCTGCTCCTGCATGGCCGCTGCGGCAACTTACCGGCGTGGCGGCTTGGCGGGCTCTGTGTACCACTGCTCGGGCGGTGTCAGTACTGGCTGGCGCGCACGGTCAAAGTAGTGAGGCGACATGATCTGTATCCCATGGCGATTGAAACTATCCTGCACGTTGGCATTCAGGGCTGACAGTACAAACGGCAGGCGCTCTGGCTTATCGGTATAGACGTTCAATTCGTAGCGCACATAAAAATCGTGCAGCTCGGTCTGCAGCACAAAGGGGGCGGGGTTCTGCAGAACCTCAGGCGTTTGCGCTGCGGCCTCCAGCAGAATGGCGTGCACCTGTCGCCAGGGGGTGTCATAGCCTATCGTTACCGCCGTGGTCACCAGTGCACCACGATCTGCGCCACCGGATGAGAGATTGGTGACATGGCCTTGCAGTATCACGGAATTGGGCAGGGTGATCTCCTGATTCCGTATGGTGTAGAGCTTGGTGACCAGGAGGGAGTGGCTGACGACGACACCTTGGACCTCGCCTATGCGTACCAGGTCGCCAGCCCGGTAGGCACGCATATAGGTAAGGATGACGCCGGCCACGATATTGGAGATGGCACCAGTGGAGCCCAGGGAGAACAGGACGCCCAGAAACAGCGATACCCCCTTGAAGGCGTCTGAGCTGGAACCGGGAATATAGGGGTAGGCCACCATCAAGGCAAAGACGATCAGCAGGAAGCTGGTGATCTTGCGGCTGGGATCGGCCCAGTCCGGATAGAAGCCCTCAATGCGCAGGCGCCCACGCTCTATCTCCAGAAATACATAGCGGATAACACGCAACAGATAGCGTGTGGCGATGACTAGTACCAGCAGGAACAGTAACTTGGGTAACTGCTCGGCTAGCGTCTGGCCCGCTGCTTTGAGCGGATCGAGCATCCAGCCCAGCAGCTTGCCCGCCAAGGGGCGGGTGGCTTCGAAATAGCTGAGCGTCAGTTCCAGCGTCAGATAGAACAGGCTCAGCCACAGCAGGAGCTTGCAGAAACGCAGCAGGAAGACTTCCAGCCGCAGAAGTGGCTTGGCCTTGAGTACCCGGTGGGTACGCCGTTCGAGTTGTCGGGCGCTGAGCCGGCTGCGTTTCACTATCCAGGCTTGCAGCCTGCGCCATAGCCGGTTGAGTACGACACCCAGGATGACGGCGCCAAACAAGGTGAGTGCGGTGTAGACGGTGCTCAGCCAGACTGGGTGGAGGCCGGTATCAAACGCCAGGGCCAGGGGGCTGAGGACAAGCAGGAGTAGGGCGCGCATGGGCTTCGATGTTGGGAGGGCTGGCGCTATTATGGGAAGCCTTTCCGTTGCCGACAAATCGGGAGATCCAATGAGTGAACAGTTTGACCGTGGCCTGAAGGTGAGGCGCGAGGTAATGGGGGATGCTTTTGTCGATAAGGCCTTTGCCGATGCAGATGCCTTTAGCCTGCCATTGCAGGAGTTTGTGACCGAACACGCTTGGGGTACGGTATGGAATCGCGCGGGGCTGGATCGCAAGACCCGCAGCTTTATTACCCTGGCCATGTTGGCTGCGCTGGGCCGTAGCCAAGAGTTGAAAGGTCATGTGCGGGGTGCGCTGAATAATGGCGCCACGGTTGAGGAAATACGCGAAGTGCTGTTGCATTCGGCCATCTATGCGGGCGTGCCGCTATGTGTTGATGCCATGCGTGCGGCGGGCGAGGTGGTGCGGGAGGTAGCAGGTGACTGATGCCGACGCACTCAGCAGCATGCTTGCGCAGCGACGGCAGCCCGGCGCTGACAAGGCGGCAATAGAGCAGGCTATCTTTCAGCGCTTTGGTTGCCAGCGGGCGGTAATGTTCACTGACCTGGTGGGGTTCTCGCGCATGGTGGAGGCGTTCGGGATTGTCCACTTCCTGCAGGTGATACAGGAGTCGGAGGCCTTGTTCCTGCCCTTGCTGCAGCAGCATCAGGGGGTGTGCCTGAAGCGTGAGGGGGATTCGCTGTTGGTGCTGTTTGAGCAGGCAGCAGACGCCCTGCATTGTGCCCTTGACCTGCAGGCCGCCTGCACGGCCGCCAATGCCGGACGGGTGGCCGAGGAGCGGATAGAGGTTTGCATAGGCCTGGGCTACGGCCCGGTGTTGCTGATCGATGACAAAGAGGTATGGGGGGCGGAGGTCAATGCGGCTTCCAAGCTGGGCGAGGAAATGGCCAAAGGAGGCGAGATACTAGCGACCGATGGCTTCCGGCTGGCACAGCCCGAGGCGGCCTATGCCGACCATGGGTACCTGTTCGGTAGCCGGCCGGTGTATCGCCTGCTGGGTTGACAGCAGGAATCGGGTGGGCGGGTGAGGGTTACCCTGCCTAAGATGCCGCCATGGATACCGCTACCTACTCCCACGATGATCTGCCAGCACGCGCCGAGGCCTATGTGACAGTGGCTGCGGCCCTGGACTGGCTGCGCACCCATGCCGACGAACAACCCGAGCTGGCAAAACTGGCACGCCATGTGGGCTTGTCCGAATCGCATCTGCAGCGCCTGTTTGCACGTTGGGCTGGTCTCAGCCCCAAGCGTTTTCTGCAGCATCTGACGGGCGAAAAGGCCCGGGCGGCGTTGCTGGCGGGTGAGGATGTGATGGGCGCCAGCCTCTCGGTGGGGCTCTCTGGTCCTGGGCGTTTGCATGATCTGATGCTGAGTTTTCAGGCGGCGACACCCGGTGAGATCAAACTGGGTGGCGCGGGCTGGGTGTTGACCTGGGGGCTGGCAGCGACGCCCTTTGGTTTGGCCCTGCTGGCGCAGGGACCGCGTGGGGTGGTCAAGTTGGCCTTTGTGGACGATGGTCATGCGCAGGCATGGGCTGAGTTGAAACGCGATTGGCCGGCGGCACGCCTGCAGCGCGATGACCAGATGATGCAGTTGCTGGCTGAGCGGGTGTTTGGCGGTTTTCAGCGACTGGAGCCGGTGCATCTTTTTGTCAAAGGTACGCAGTTTCAGCTCAAGGTCTGGCAGGCGCTGCTGCAGGTACCCGAGGGGCGGTTGACCACTTATGGCGAGCTGGCGCGGCGGATAGACCAGCCTGGGGCGGCCAGGGCCGTGGGCAGCGCGGTGGGGGCCAATCCCATTGCTTTGCTGATACCCTGCCACAGGGTCATACGGGGCGATGGTGGCCTGGGTGGCTATCACTGGGGCGAAACCCGCAAGCGGGCCCTCATCGGCCTGGAGCTTCAACATCGGCAGGACCTAGCCAGCGTCGAGGTAGTGCGTGGGTAGGCGGGATCTGGCTGAGCTGGTATTGCTGGCCGCACTCTGGGGTGCGTCCTTCCTGTTCATGCGGGTGGCGGCACCTGTGTTTGGGCCTTTGGTTCTGGTCCTGGTTCGTGTGGGGCTGGCCACGCTATGCCTGCTGCCCCTGGTATGCTGGCGCAGCGAGGCCCGCGAGCTGATGACCCATTGGCGCCCCTTGGCAGTGGTTGGATTACTCAATTCCGCACTGCCGTTCAGCCTGTTTGCTTGGGCCGCGCTCTCCCTTTCGGCTGGGTTTACTGCGGTGCTCAATGCCACCACTCCTTTATGGGGTGCGGTAGTGGCGTGGCTGTGGCTGGCGACGCAACTGCCGCGTGGCAAGGTACTGGGCCTGGCATTGGGCTTTCTTGGGGTAGTGGTGCTGGTCTGGGGCAGGATCAGCTTCAAGCCTGGCGGTGATGGCTGGGCGGTGCTGGCGGCCATGCTGGCACCTGTCGCCTATGGGATCGCCGCCAACTACACCAAGCAAAAACTGGCCATGGCCTCGCCCCTGGTGGTGGCTACTGGTAGCCAGCTTGCTGCGACCTTGATGCTCTTGCCGCTAGCTGTGCCGCTATGGCCTGAGCACCCTATCAGCCTGAATGCCTGGCTTGCTGCCATCGCCTTGGCAGTGGTCTGCACTGCATTGGCTTTTCTGCTGTTCTTCCGGCTTATTGCAAAGGTTGGGCCAGGCAAGGCGATTGCAGTGACCTTCCTGATTCCGCTGTTTGCCATAGTCTGGGGCGGGATATTCCTGGGCGAAACATTGACTGCAGCCATGGCGGCGGGCGGCGGCATCATCCTGCTGGGCATTGCGCTGGCATTGGGCCTATGGTCGCCGCGCTGGCTGGCGCCGGCCAAGATGGACTAGTGCGTCTCGGCGGGGCGCCGCAGCGGGGTAGTCCGCTGTTTTTGCCATACCCGCCGCAGATCGCGGGCCGAGCCAAAGCCGCCGGCTTCGGCGATACGCTCCAGCGACCAGTCACGTAGCGTCAACAGGGGTTCGATCTGAGCTAGCTGTATCTGCTGGTAATAATCCAGCGGGCTGACGCCCGCATGCTGCCGGAACAGCCGCGCCAGATGGCGCGGGCTGACGCAGGCGATGCTGGCCATGGCCTCCAGCGGCCAGGGTCTGGCTGGCTCGGCGCTGATGGCGTCTTGTACGCGGTGGACTGCCGGATGCAGGTGGTTGCGGTAAGCCAGGAACGGCGAATGCTGCGGCGTGGCGCTGTCGCGTCGTAGCCAGACGACCATCTCGCGGGCCACTGCCAGCGCCAATTTCGGGCCGCACTGCCGTGCGATCAGCTCCAGTGCCAGGTCTATGCCGGTAGTGATGCCGGCCGAGCTGGCGATTTCGCCGTCCAGCACAAACACCCGGTCATTCTCCACGCGGGCGTTTGGCGCGATCTGCTGCAATTTCTCCACCAGGGTATGGTGGGTGGTACAGCGGCGATGATCCAGCAGACCGGCGGCGCCCGCCAGCAGGGCTGCCGAACAGATGGTGATCAGTTGACCATGTGGCCAGGGCTGCCCGGCGGGGCATAGTTGCTGCAGCCAGGCCACGGTTTGCCGGGCTGCAGCGGCCGATTGTGCTGCCATGGCACCTGCCAGGCCGGGGATGATGACCCAGCCCTGGGCTGGTAGCTGGCCGGGCAGCGGCTCGATTCCATCCAGCGCCATCCCCAGCGAGCTTTGTGGCATGGCTTCCGGCCCGCAATAGTGCAGCTCGAACCGACCACCATGTTGATTGGCAATGCGTAGCGCTTCGGCTGGTCCGGCGAAGTCCAGCAACAGAAAGCCGGGTAGCAGGATGAAATGAACCGGGATGGTGGGGGGCTGGGTCATCTGCTCATGCTAGTTACGGGGTTTATGGATACGTTCCGTGCTGGCGGGATACTTGATCAGCTTTTCAGCTGGCCGGCGCGGACGTTGCAACAATTCTCCGCCACAGTTGGGACAGACACCAGCCAAGCCGCCCTGAGCACAGTCGCGGCAAAAGGTGCATTCAAAGGAACAGATAAAAGCATCAAGGCTGTCGGGTGGCAGATCCTTGTCGCAGCATTCACAGCCAGGGCGCAGGGCAAGCATGGGGTGATCCTTCGCTCAGGCTGTCAGCGGCAACTGATCCAGGACAGCGGCAACGCTGCGCACGGTGGCAAAGCGACCTGCCAGTACCAGTTCGGTGCGTTCCTTGATTTCGGCAGGACTATAGAGGTGGCCATTGGCATGGCGCATGGGGAAGGTCATCGTCGCTTCGGTCACGTAATCCACGGTGTAGCCCATGTCTGAGGCGTTGCGTGTGGTGGTTTCACAGCATTGCTCGGTGCGTATGCCGGAGATGATCAGGTGGTGTATGCCCTGCGCCTTGAGCCAGGCATCGAGGTCGGTGCCGACCATGGCACTGTGGACATGCTTGACGACGGTGTGGTCCGCCTGCGGATCGCTTCCTGCCAATGGCGTGATATGGCCGGAATCCTGAGCAAAGGCAGGATTGCCGTCGATATCGACATGAAACACCCGGATAATGGGTAGACCGGCTTCGCGGCAGCCGGCGATCAGTTTGTTCTGTTGGTGCAGATACGCATCCAGGTCGTCGGCTTGCCAGTAGGTGGTATGGCGGAACGATTCTTGGACATCGATGACTAGCAGGGCGGCGGACATATCAGGACTCCAGCGGGTTGGGATGTCGCTACTTTAAGCAACATCCACTCAAGCCACAGTGCCGAAACCCGACCAGAATAGGACAGATAGGGACAAGCTACCTGGACGCCCCTGAACAGGTTCTTAGAGCGGCGAACAAAACCCAGCGTAGCGGTTCTGGCTAGGCGTGGGAGCGATGACAGTACGTGGGTACGGCAAGCTCGCACAACAACGCCAGAAGGGTTTTGTTAGCAGCTCTTAGAATGTCTTGGCCCGATTGAGGCCTATCATGGGCAGATGGGTGTAGACCTCCTGCAGAATGGCATCGGCCTGGGCATTGTTGCTGGCTTTTGCCATCGCTTCACGCAGGGCTACCAGCGCCAGACGCAGTTCCTTCTCGTCATCGCAGTGGCTGATACGGCGCTTGAGCAGCATGGCCTTGAGCCCCAGGTGTTTCTCTACCAGCTGGCGCATCAGCGCTGCTACCGGGCGCAGGTGTTCGGGCAGCTTGGTGGAAACCGGGATGTCTTCAAGCTGGGTATCGTCGACAGCGGCTGTTGCAGGGGTAGCTACCGGCGCTGCGGTTTGTGCAACAACGGGTGCTGTAGATACGACAGGGGGTGCGGCAAGGGGGGGCGTTGGTGCCGCCGGCTTGATGGTGACGGCCACGGTGGCCATGGCGGCTGCGGCTATCTCGCGTTGACTGGGTGCTGGTGGCTCGACCACGCTGCCGGGCAAAGGCTCGATCAGACCTAACTCCAGCAGTTTGTCGACTGTTTCGGCCGGGCTACCCAGCGACACGGCCAGTTGTACCAGTTGCTCGCTGTTCTTTTGACCGTCCACCTGCAGCAGCAGGGTGCGCAGGCGTACCGGCAACTTGGTACCACCTTCGCGTGCCTGCAGCGCCTGCTGGCCGGCTTCGGTCTTGCGCATAATCGCCATCATTACAGTGTTTCCCTCGTGTCATGTCTCGCCGCATCGCCTGCAGCGGGGCAAAGTTAGCACAAGAGTACAAGCTCTGTGTTTTAGATGAATTTCAGCATTTACTTACGTTCCATCAGCCGTGCAGGGTATATCAATATCGGGTATGGGCCGTGCCGCCAGGATCGCAAGCACCTACCGCACCACTGTCTTACACCACCTGGGTTTGTCCTGGCAGGGCAGGCCCAGGTCCATGGTTAGGCCAACTTAATAATAGGCTGGCCTGGCATGGGTGTGCCAGCAGATCAGGCCTGCATCTGCAGTCTGTCTTGCCGCTTGATTCGGTAAAGCAGGTGGGGTCGCAGGGGGTGGCCTGCTTCCAGCCTGGGGTGGTCGAAGTCATCGGCCGGATTGCGCTGCATGCCCAGGCGCTCCATTACCGCATGCGAGGGTAGATTGCCCATGGCCGCCAGGGCGACGATTTCTTCGATACCGGGCTGTTGAAAGCCCCAGTCCAGGCAAAGCTTGGCAGCTTCAGTTGCGTAGCCCTTGCCCCAATGGGCACGAGCCAGGCGCCAGCCTATTTCGACACAGGGAGTGAAATGGGTGGGGTAGGGGGTGCGCAGCAGGCCGGTAAAGCCGATCAGCTCGGCTACGCCGGGCACTTCCACTGCCCAGAAGGTAAAACCCTCACGCTCGGCGTGTTCACGCATGCGGCCTATCTCTGCATCACTCTGTTCACGGCTGAGCACGGTAGGGAAAAAGCGTCGGACTTCAGGGTCGGCGTTGAGGGCGGCGTAGGCTTCCAGATCGCTATCGCGCCAGTCTCGGACGATGACGCGTTCGCCGTGGAGGGAGAAGGCCATTGCAGTTTTCCTTTCTAATGGTTGCAGACAAATCTGCCGGATGTAGTCAGGCAAACCCGCTATGCCGTGGTTTGCTGGCAGGCCATTGGTGGGCCGTTGCTCTTGTTGCGGCAGACAGGTTTCAACTTTGGCTGATATTGTTGCGCAAGTGAAATCGCTGTGCAGAGTGTACCGCGCTCTGCCCCTTGGCCGCCGGGCTGGGTCAATCTGTAGGGAAAGTGAAAAGATGGCAAGGCAATCGATACCCCGCCTGGGGGTGGTAGCAACGCGCGCCTTGGCAGAAATGGCGCGCGGCGTGCTGGCTGGAGCGGGGCAGCGCTATGAACTGCAGCTGATAGAGATGCCTGCCGACGAGGCGGTGGCTAGCGTGCGTGAGCTGGTGCAGGCGGGGCGGCTGGATGCGGTGATTGCTGCGGGCCGTGGTGCAGAGCTGCTGCGTGGAGCGCTGGATATACCGGTGGCGCAGATCAAGGTGACCGGTTACGACATATTGCATGCGCTGGTTGCGGCGCGCCGGCTTAATCCGCGAGCCGTCTTGCTGACGCGCCGACGCCTGGCGGATGAGTTTGAGTCGTTGAAGCCGATACTGAATCTGGAGTTGGTGCCGCTGATCTATGAGGGCGACGATGAGGCACGCCGACACCTCGATACCTTGTCACAGGCTACGCGGCCGGTCGTGGTGGGCTCTAGCCAGATTGTGCATCTGGCGGGCTTGCATGGCTTGCCTGCGGTATTGATCTACTCGATGGATTCCATCGTGGCGGCGATTGAAGCCGCGCTGGAGCTGACACGGGTAGCCAGGGTGGAGGAGGCCAAGCGGGAGCGGCTGGACCGCATACTGGAGAGCCTGGCCGAGGGGGTCGCTGCGGTTGATATGGATGAGCGGGTACAGACCATCAATCCGGCGCTGGCCGCCTTGGTTGGGGTGGCTGGGGAGTGGGCCGAAGGCAGGCGGCTGTCAGAGCTGGCCCCTGAGCTATCGCTGGCCAGTGTGCTGAAAAGCGGTGAAGGGCGGCGCGACGAGGTGGTAACGGTGGCCGGCCGCAGGCTGGTAAGCCAGCGCCTGCCCTTGATGGAGGCTGGGCTGCAGGTGGGGGCGGTACTGACCTTGCAGGAATCGACCGCCATTGAGCGGGCGGACCGCAAGTTGCGGGCTGAAGCGCGCCGCAGCCCATTTCGTGCGAAATACAGCCTGGCCGATGTGTTGGGTGAGGCACCGTTGATCAAGGAAGCACGCGAGTTGGCCCTGCTGTATGCGGGTACGGATTCTTCGGTGCTGATTGGCGGTGCTTCGGGCACCGGCAAGGAATTGTTTGCCCAGGGCATACATCAGGCCTCAAAGCGGGTGGATGGCCCTTTTGTTGCGCTCAATTGCGCGGCCTTTCCCGAGACCTTGCTGGAATCGGAATTGTTTGGCCACGAGGAAGGGGCGTTTACCGGCTCGCGTCGCGGTGGCAAGCCTGGTCTGATTGAACTGGCACATCGCGGAACCTTGTTCCTGGATGAGATAGGCGATATGCCTCTGCCATTGCAGACGCGTCTGCTGCGAGTGCTGCAGGAGCGGGAGGTCTTGCGGCTAGGGGCATCGGAGCCAGTACCGGTGGATGTGCGGGTGATAGCGGCCACCCACGCCGAGTTGAAGGAGGTGATGGCGGCAGGTCGATTCCGCGTGGACCTGTACTATCGGCTCAATATCCTCAGTCTGACCTTGCCCGCCTTGGCGCAGCGCGGACAGGACGTGGTGTTGCTGGCGACGCGGCTGGCTGCTGATGCACTGCAGCGGCTAGGCGCAAAGCAGCCCGCCGATGCCTTGGTCGTACCCCTGGTCAGGGCGAGCCTAGGCTATAGCTGGCCTGGCAATGTGCGCGAACTGCAAAACCTGGTGGAGCGACTGGCGGTGTTTCTGTGTGCGCATGGTAGCTTGCGCGATAGTGATATACGGCGCTTGGCACCGGAGCTGACCACGGCACAGGCAGGGGATGCATCGCTGGCCAGGACTGCCGATACCGCTAGGCGCCAGCGCCTGCAGGCCGTCCTGATGGAGTGCGGTGGTGACAGGGCGTTGGCGGCGGCGCGCCTTGGTATCAGCCGCACCACCCTGTGGCGGATACTGCGCGAGGCGGAGTAATGCTTTCGGTGGGGGCTGACTGGTAGGCAAGGAAAAACGCCCACCTGGGAGGGGTGGGCGTTGACGGGCAAGTGTCCGCTTACCCTTGGCGCTGTCAGATTCAGGCGCCGTTGCGATCCAGATGCGGCAGCTTGTTCTTCACTGTGGACCACTGGTCGTGATCGGGCAGCGGGTCTTTCTTCTCAACGATGGGTGTCCAGGCCGGGTTCCGGGACAATTCTGCGTTGATCTGGATATAGGCTTGCTGATCGGCGGGCACATCATCCTCGGCGTAGATGGCCTCGACCGGGCACTCGGCCACGCACAGGGTGCAATCTATGCACTCGTCCGGGTCGATCACCAGGAAATTGGGGCCTTCGCGGAAGCAGTCCACCGGACAGACATCCACGCAGTCGGTATATTTGCACTTCACGCAGGCATCGGTCACCACGTACGTCATATCGCTCAGTCCTTTAATTCTTGCGACGCTGAAATTTTTGACGATTGTAACAGAAGCGCTCAAGACTCCCCGCACAGCATGGTTATTTCCAAAGACGCCACCATCATAAGCCCCCCCTATATCGGGCGCTTTGCGCCCAGCCCCACTGGTCCGCTGCATGCGGGCTCGCTACTGTCGGCGGTAGGGAGCTATCTGGAGGCGCGCGCCCATGGCGGACGCTGGCTGGTGCGGATGGAAGACCTGGATCCGCCGCGTGAGATGCCGGGGGCGGCAGATGACATTTTGCGCACCTTGGCGGGCTTCGGTTTCGAGTGGGATGGCGAGGTGATGTATCAGAGCCGCCGGCTTGAGCGCTACCGCGAGGTGTTGGCTGGCTTGCAGCGCGATGGGCAGGCCTATGCCTGCGCCTGTACCCGACGCGAGATTGCGGATTCCAGTGTGCGTGGCATCGACGGGCCAGTTTATCCCGGCACCTGCCGTGCCGGGCTGCCGGCCGGTAAAACCGGTAGGGCATGGCGTATAAAGCTGGCCGATAATGTCACCGTAACATTTACCGATGCGCTACAGGGTTTGCAGCGGCAGAATCTGGCCCGCGACTTGGGCGATTTTGTACTTTTGCGCGCGGACGGCTATTTTGCCTATCAGCTGGCTGTGGTGGTGGATGATGCCGATCAGGCAATTAGCCATATAGTCAGGGGGGCGGACTTGCTGGACTCAGCCCCGAGGCAAATCTATTTGCAGCAGGTGCTGGGATATCAGCAACCGCAATACGCGCACCTGCCGGTATTGATCAATTCCGCAGGTGAGAAACTCAGTAAACAGACCCGCGCTGCGCCCCTGGATATGTCGCGCAGGTCGCTATTGTTGTGCCAGACGCTGGATAAATTGGGACAGATGCCACCCGATGCTTTATTTTCGGCTAGTCTGACCGATATCTGGTCTTGGGCCTTCACGAATTGGCGACTTGACAAAGTGCCTACGTGCAGGGACTTGGTGGAACCGTTGTGCGGCAGCGACGAACCGGTTTAACGCCAATGTCATGTATCCCATTGAAATGTAAGCGGCAAACTTTTTTCTTTTTATTTGCCGCAATCGCTGTCTAAACTCAGGTGGCACGCGAGCTTGCGTGCATAACCCCATGATGTTAATTTATTTGTCGGAATTTTGACTCCGCAAAAAAGGTGGGAGCCGTGCGAATCAGATCAAAACTTAAGGCCACTGTCGCGGCTGTTGCCTTGGCGACGTTACCCGTTGCCGTTCATTCAGCAGGCCTCGGGCGCTTGAATGTGCTGTCGGGCCTGGGCCAGCCGCTACGTGCTGAAATAGACCTCGTTGCCGTACAGGCAGCCGAGATCGAGTCCTTGCGTGCCGGGTTGGCCGCCCCCGATTCCTATCGGGAGGCCCAAATCGAATACCCTTCATCCTCGCTGGGCTTGCGCTTCAGCCTGGATAAGCGCTCGAACGGGCAATACTTTATCTCGGTCAATTCTTCGCAGAGCGTCAATGAGCCTGCGCTGAATTTCCTGATCGAGCTGAAGTGGGAAGGTGGCCGCGTATTACGTGAATACACCGCGCTGCTGGATCCGGTGGGTTACAACGCGGCTACTGCCACGGCACCCGTGGCCGCCAGCCGGCCGGCGACGCCCGTGCCGCAGCCTGCAGCGCAGCCGGTGCAGGCAACCGCACCCAAGCCTGTCGCCCCAAAGCCTGAGCCCGCCAAGCAGCCTCAACCTCAGCCTGTAGCCGAAGAAGCATCCGGTGATGCTGCCTCTTACACGGTGCGGACGGGCGATACGCTGGTGGGTGTAGCGCGCATGAACATGGTTGAGGGTGTGAGCCTGGAGCAGATGCTGGTTGGTATCTATCGTGCCAACCAGGGTGCTTTTGATGGCAAGAACATGAACCGCCTGCGCAAGGGCAAGATACTCAACATCCCCGACAGGGATGCCCTGAGCAATATCTCGCCGTCGGAAGCGGCCCAGGAGATACGGGTGCAGGCCCAGGATTGGCGTGCATACCGCGCCAAGCTGGCAGACAGTGCTGGTGCCTCGCAGGCGGAAGCGACACCTGGTGCCGGCAAGATTACGGCCAAGGTCGAAGACAAAGTCAAGGCGCCAGAGTCTGCCGGCAAGGACACGCTGAAGCTTTCCAAGGGCGAGGAAGGCAAGCTCAAGGAGCGCTTGCAGACGCTGGAAGAAGAATCGACTGCACGGCAGAAGGCCTTGGCTGAGGCCAGCCAGCGCGTCAGCGAGCTGGAGAAGACCAACAAAAAGCTGGAAGAGTTGCTGGCCCTGAAGAGCAAGCAAGGCGCTGATCTGCAGAAGCAGGCTGAAGCAGCCAAGGCTGCGAAGCCCGCGGTTGTGGAGCCGGCCAAGCCTGTTGTAACAGCCCCAACTTTGCCCACCCCTGTACCAGCCGAGCCTACTCCGGCCCCAGGTGCCGTGACTGCCACGCCTGCAGTGGAAGCTCCGCTGAATCCGGAAGCTGGCACACCCGTCGTGGCAGAACCGGCCCCGCCGGTGGTGGCACCTGTTGAGCCGCCCAAGCCCAAGAAGAAGCGTCCGCCTATCGTGATGCCGGAGCCGGAACCGGAGCCGTCCTTGCTGGAAAACCCTATGGTGCTGGGTGCGGGTGGTCTGGCGCTGGCCCTGCTGGCCGGTGGTGGCTTCTGGTTCGCGCGCCGCCGCAAGAAGGGCAGCTTTGAAGACAGCGTGATTACCGGTTCTGACCTGAAATCCAACACCATGGTGGGCAACACCGGTGGTGCGGTCATCAGCACGGGCGTGACGGAGAACTCCTTCCTCACCGACTTCAGCCGTGCTGGCCTAGGCACCATCGATACCGATGAAGTGGATCCGATTGCCGAAGCCGAGGTGTACATGGCCTATGGCCGTGATGCCCAGGCCGAGGAGATACTTAAGGATGCCTTGACCCGTGATGGCACTCGGCAGGAAGTACGCCTGAAGCTGCTGGAAATCTACAGCGCCCGCAAGAATGCTGCAGCGTTTGAGGGCACCGCACGCGAACTGTATTCCGGTACGCAGGGGCAAGGTCCGCTGTGGGCGCAGGCGGCTGAAATGGGCCGTGCCCTGGATCCGCAGAACTCGCTGTATCAGCAGCAGGCGCCAGTTGATACCGGTGCGCTGGACAAGACCATGATTCTCTCGGCGGGTACGCTGGGTGAGATGGCGCAGGAAACTGCACGGTTTGCCCAGCCTGCTGCCGAAGCACCGGCTGCTGGTCTGGACCTGGATTTCCAGCTGGATGCGGGCGAGGCGGCTTCACAGCCGGTCGCTGGCGATTCGCTGGATTTTGATCTGGGTCTGGGCGCCGAGCCTGCTGCGCCTGCCGAGGCACCGCTGGATCTGTCGGCCGGCATGCCGGACATGACGCCTCCGCCGGTAGCGGCTGAGGCCGAGATGGACTTCGACATCGGTGAGTTCAACCTCGATTCGCCGGCTGCGGCCGCTGCACCCGAGGCGGCTGCCGATGATGGCATCCTCTCGCTGGATATCCCGCTAGACCTGCCTAATGAACCTGCAGCAAAGGCTGCGGCGCCGCTTGATCTGGGTTCGGACATGCCGGACTTTGCCCTGCCTGTGTCGAATGAGCCGCTGGCTGAGCTGGATACGCCGGACTTGGCTGCAGGCCTCGACTTCAACTTCGACATGGGTGAGGCCCCTGTGGCATCGCCTGCAGCTGCCTCGGCAGATACGCTGGATATGGATGGTATGGGTTTGGACTTGGACATTGCGCCCGAAGCGGCTAACGGCACGGACGTGATGGATTTTGGCGCGGAACTGGATGATCCGGTTACCACCAAGATTGATCTGGCCAGGGCCTATATCGACATGGGCGACAAGGAAGGTGCGCGTGAAATACTGCAGGAGGCTATGAGCGAGGGTAATTCCGAGCAAAAGTCCACTGCGGAGTCTTTGCTGGCACAGCTGTAATTGCTAGGGGCCTGGCCCCGCTTGAGGCAAAATGGAACGTGGGTCGCTTAGCGACCCACGTTTTGTTTTGTACTGGGATTTGATATGGGTTGGTGTCATGCGCATTGCACTGGGTATTGAATATGATGGCCGTGTCTTCTGTGGCTGGCAGGCACAGCCCAGCGGCAGGAGCGTGCAGGATGCGCTGGAGGCGGCGATAGGGCGTATGGCCGGTGAGAAGGTGCGCTTGCACGCAGCAGGCCGTACCGATGCGGGGGTGCATGCCTGCCAACAGGTTGCCCATTTCGATACAGGAGCCAGACGGCCAGTGACAGCCTGGGTACGCGGCGTGAACAGTTTTCTGCCTGAAGGTGTGGCCGTGTTGTGGGCGCGTGAAATGGATGAGCGATTCCATGCCCGTTTCTCTGCCACGGCGCGGCATTATCGTTATCTGTTGCTGAATCATCCGGTCCGGTCGGCCATTCTGGCAGGGCGGGTGGGTTGGCACCATGCGCCGCTGGACGTGGAAGCCATGCGCGAGGCGGGTGGTTATTTGCTGGGCGAGCATGATTTTTCCAGTTTCCGCTCATCGGAGTGCCAGGCAGCCAGCCCGGTCAAGCGCATGACCCGTTTTGAGATTGTGCGCGAGGGCGACCTACTGCGCCTGGATGTCTCGGCTGGGGGCTTTCTTCACCATATGGTGCGCAACTTGACAGGGGCGCTGATCCATATCGGGAGGGGGGCGGCACACCCTGCCTGGATGGCGGAGTTGCTGGCGGCGCGTGATCGCACCATCGCGCCACCGACCTTTATGCCGGATGGCTTGTATTTTGCCGGTGTCAGCTATCCGGCTGACTTCGGCATTGCCAGCGAGCCCGCCTTCCGCCACTATCTGGTTTAGTCTGATTTCGCCATTGCTCCCCCCATGACAGCAAGAATCAAGATCTGCGGCCTGCGTGATGTCGCGACCGCCAGGGCCACTGCCGCGCTGGGTGCCGATGCCATAGGCTTGGTGTTCCACGAGGCCAGCCCGCGGCATGTGTCCATCAATACGGCGCACGAGATTGTGGCGGCCTTGCCCCCCTTCGTCAGCACCGTGGGCTTGTTCGTGGATGCCGACCCCAGTCTGGTGGAAGGGGTGCTGCGTACCCTGCCGCTGGATCTGCTGCAGTTCCATGGCGATGAGCCACCCGAATATTGCCGGGCATTTGGGCGGCCCTATATCAAGGCGGTGCGGGTAAAACCCGGCCTTGATTTGTTAGAATTGGCAGACCGCTATGCGGATGCCAGAGGATTGCTGTGTGATGCCTACTCGCCATTGGCGCATGGTGGCACGGGTGAGCGCTTTGACTGGAACTTGTTGCCAGCGTCGCTGCCCTTGCCATTGATACTGTCTGGCGGCCTGGATGCCACCAATGTGGCTGACGCGATCAGGGCGGTGCGCCCGTGGGCAGTGGATGTCTCCAGTGGCGTTGAGTCTCAGCGTGGCATCAAGGATCTCGACCGGGTGGCGCAGTTCATTGCAGCCGTCCGGCAACATCATTAAAGCCAGTTTCAACCGGAAAACCGATGCATATCAACGATCTACCTGTTCCTGATGTTTACGATCTGCCCGATGCCCGTGGCCGGTTTGGCGAGTATGGCGGTATCTACGTAGCCGAAACCTTGATGGCCGCGTTGGACGAGCTCAAGCAGGAGTACGCCCGTGCCAAGGCCGACAAGGCCTTCATGGACGAGTATCGCTATGAGCTCAAGCACTATGTGGGCCGTCCCAGCCCGATCTACCATGCCAAGCGCTGGTCCGAAGTGCTGGGTGGGGCACAGATCTATCTCAAGCGGGAAGACCTGAACCACACAGGTGCGCACAAGATCAACAACACCATAGGCCAGGCTCTGCTGGCGCGCCGCATGGGCAAGAAGCGGGTGATTGCCGAGACCGGTGCGGGCCAGCATGGCGTTGCCTCCGCTACAGTGGCTGCCCGTTATGGCATGGAGTGCGTGGTCTATATGGGCGCCGAGGATGTGCAGCGCCAGGCGGCCAATGTCTATCGCATGAAGCTGATGGGCGCTACCGTCGTGCCGGTGACATCGGGCTCACGCACCCTCAAGGATGCGCTGAATGAGGCTATGCGCGACTGGGTGACCAATGTCGACCATACCTTCTACATCTTGGGCACGGCAGCAGGCCCGCACCCCTATCCCATGCTGGTACGCGACTTCCAGGCGGTGATCGGCGAGGAGTCCAAGGTGCAGATGGTGGAGATGGCGGGGCGCCAGCCCGATGTGGTGGTGGCGTGCGTGGGTGGCGGCTCCAACGCCATCGGCATGTTCTATCCCTATATCCAGGTTCCTGGTGTGCGCATGATAGGCGTGGAAGCGGGTGGTGATGGCGTGGAGACCGGCCGCCACGCGGCGCCGCTGTCTGCAGGGCGTCCGGGCGTCTTGCACGGCAACCGTACCTACCTGATGCAGGATGCGCATGGCCAGATCATTGAGACCCATTCCATCTCGGCTGGGCTGGACTATCCTGGCGTGGGACCAGAACATAGCTACCTTAAGGACATGGGCAGGGTAGAATATACGGCTGCCAATGATGATGAGGCGCTGGCCGCCTTTCATGAGCTATGCCGTACCGAGGGGATTATCCCGGCGCTGGAGTCCAGCCATGCCTTGGCCTATGCCAAGCGCCTGGCGCCAACCCTGCCTCGCGATCAGATCATCCTGGTCAATTTGTCCGGCCGCGGCGACAAGGATATTCCGACTGTCGCCAAGCTGTCCGGTATCGAACTGTAAGCCTTTACCTATGCCGGCCGCGATTGCGGCCGGTGCGAGTCTTCTGACCTTATGGCCCGTATACAGACTGTTTTCTCTCGCCTGAAATCCCAGCAAAAGCAGGCGTTGATACCTTATATCACCGCTGGTGACCCGCACCCTGCTGCCACCGTGGGCCTGATGCATGCCCTGGTGGCTGGCGGTGCTGATATTGTTGAACTGGGCGTACCTTTCTCTGACCCCATGGCCGATGGTCCGGTGATTCAGAAGGCGTCCGAACGGGCGTTGGCGCATGGCGTCAGCCTGACCAGTGTACTGGACATGGTGCGTGACTTCCGCCGCCGCGATACAGAGACTCCCGTGGTACTGATGGGCTATGCCAACCCGGTGGAGGCGATGGGGTATGAAGTGTTCGCCAAGGCCGCCAGCGAGGCGGGTGTCGATGGTGTGCTCACTGTTGATTTGCCGCCCGAAGAGGCTGCAGCGCTGTCCGACACCCTCAAGGCACATGGACTGGACCCGATTTTCCTGCTGGCACCCACTACCCCCGATTGGCGTGTGGCGGAAGTGGCCAAGCATGCAGCCGGCTATGTCTACTATGTCTCGCTCAAGGGCGTGACAGGTGCCGCAACGCTGGATATCGACAGTGTTGCCAGCAAGCTGGCGCACCTGCGTGGCCAGTTGAGCCTGCCCATAGGCGTGGGTTTTGGCATACGCGATGCAGCATCGGCGCAGGCTGTGGCAAGGATTGCCGATTCGGTGATCATAGGCAGCCGCCTGGTGCAGGAGGTCGAGGAGCATGGCGCTGATGCGGCGGTGAGGCTGACAGCCTTCCTGCGCGAGGTGCGTAGCGCCATGGATGCGGCCCGACAATAATCCCAAACAGGGCCGCCCATGCGGCCCTTTGATTTTTCAAGCGCTTGGTTGAGATGACCAAACAGCGTAGGAGATATGCATGAGCTGGTTGCAGAAACTGCTGCCCCCCAAGATCAAGGCCAAACCTACCGGCCCCAGCAAGTCGGTGCCGGAAGGTTTGTGGAGCAAGTGTTCGGCCTGTGAGGCCGTGCTGTACCGGACTGATCTGGAGAACAATCTGGAAGTGTGCCCGAAGTGCGGCCATCACAATGCCGTAACAGCGCGCCGCCGGCTGGATTTGATGCTGGATGTGGAGGGCAGGGTAGAAATAGGCGCCGAGGTGCGACCCACCGATTTCCTCAAGTTCAAGGATTCAAAACGCTATCCAGAGCGGTTGGAAGCTGCCCGTGAAAACAGTGGCGAAGAAGACGCCATGGTGGTGATGCAGGGCGCTATCCATACCTTGCCGGTAGTGATAGCCGCGTTCGAGTTCAAGTTCATCGGTGGCTCCATGGGTTCGGTGGTGGGCGAGCGCTTTGTGCGTGGTGCGCAGGCAGCCATCGACAATGGCTGTCCCTTCATCTGCGTATCGGCCTCGGGCGGTGCACGCATGCAGGAGGGCCTGATGTCGTTGATGCAGATGGCCAAGACCAGCGCCATCCTGACTCGCCTTGCGGATAAGGGGCTGCCCTTTATTTCGCTGCTGACCGACCCCACCATGGGTGGGGTGTCTGCCTCGTTTGCCTTCCTCGGCGATGTGGTGATAGCTGAACCGGGCGCGCTGATCGGCTTTGCCGGCCCACGCGTGATCGAGCAGACGGTGCGGGAGACGCTGCCAGAGGGCTTCCAGCGGGCGGAATTCCTGCTGGAAAAAGGCGCCATTGATATGATCGTGGACCGCCGCGAGCTGCGTCAGCGCTTGGCGGCACTGATTACGCTATTGAGCAAACAGCCCGCAGTGGCGGTTTGATTGCAAGACTAAGGCTTAACCAGACACGGCCGCGCGATGCGGCCGTGTCTGTTATCGGAATGGATAAGCATGCGCTTTGATGCGAAAACCCTGCCGGAATGGCTGCAACATCTGGAGTTGCTGCATCCCAGTGCTATCGACATGGGGCTGGCCCGAGTGGCCCAGGTACGGGATGCCATGGGGCTGCGACCTGCGTTTCCCGTCATCATTGTGGGTGGCACCAATGGCAAGGGATCGACCTGCGCCATGCTGTCGGCCGCCTACCGGGCGGCGGGCTTCAAGGTGGGCACCTATGCCAGCCCGCACCTGCTGCATTACAACGAACGTGTTGCCATCAACCTGGTGCCGGCCAGCGATGAAGATATTGTGGCGGGCCTGCGCGCGGTCGAGACGGCGCGGCGCGATACGTCGCTTACCTATTTCGAGTTTGGCACCTTGGCGGCCATGCACCACTTCATGGCGGCGAATGTGGATGTCGCTGTGCTGGAGGTAGGCCTGGGTGGGCGCCTGGATGCAGTGAATGCCTTCGAGCCCGATGTGGCGGCGGTGGTCAGCGTGGATCTGGATCACCAGGGATTTCTGGGCGATACCCGCGA
This sequence comes from Chitinimonas prasina, assembly GCF_030160395.1. Lineage (GTDB taxonomy): Bacteria > Pseudomonadota > Gammaproteobacteria > Burkholderiales > Chitinimonadaceae > Chitinimonas > Chitinimonas prasina. The sequence continues at coordinate 757,159 of NZ_BSOG01000002.1, read as the reverse complement.
GGCCATCGGCTTTGAGAAGGCGGGTATCTTCCGGACTGGCAAGCCGGCGTTCTGTGCCGACCCCAGGCCGCCGCAAAGCCTGCTGGACCATGCAGCCGCCATCGGGGCCGACCTGCAGGTGATAGGACGCGACTTCAGCTACGTCAACGAAACCACGCAGTGGCGTTGGCGCGGCCGCCATGGGCAGAAGCCAGGACTGCCTTTTCCGGCCCTGCGCGGCGCTTTTCAGTTGGGCAATGCCAGCCTGGTGATTGCCATACTGGATGCCTTGCATGATCGTGTACCGGTAGGCATAGGTGATATCAAGCGCGGCCTACTGGAAGTGACGCTGGCGGGGCGTTACCAGGTGTTGCCGGGGCGTCCCTCCATAGTGCTGGATGTGGCTCATAATCCCCATGCTGCCGGGGCGCTGGCGCAGAATCTGTTGAACCAGGGCTTCTTCGAGACCACCCATGCCATCTTCAGTGGGCTGGCGGACAAGGATATTGCAGGTGTACTGGCGCTGTTGCATGACAAGATCGACGTCTGGCATGTGCCTGCCCTGGACGTACCGCGGGCGGAGTCGCCCGAGGTCATCGCCGGGCTGATTGCAGCCTCTGGCGCACGTGGCCGCGTACATATTTATCCCGATGTTGCAGAGGCTTATGCTGCAGCGAGGCTGGCAGCCGGGGAAAATGATAGAATCGCGGCCTTTGGATGTTTCAAGGTCGTGGCCGATGTACTTGCACTGAAGCCACGCTGAAGACAGATATGGCCGACGCCCCGATCAGCGAAGAACTCACTACCCTCAAGAAACGTGCGCGCCGCCGCCTGGTGGGGGCCGTTGCCCTGGTGCTGGTGGCGCTGGTGGTGTTGTGGACGGTAATGGATGACAAACCGCCGCAAAGCCTGGCGAGCGAGCCCGTGGCCATCGTCAGCACGACGCCGGGGCTGGCTGGTACGGTGACACCGACGCCAGCGCCGGCACCGTTTCCGCCGTTGCCGCAAGTCGAGGCAACCAAGCCGGCACAGCAGCCGGTGACGCCTCCGGTGGGCGAAACTACGCCTGTTGCCAAGCCCGAGCCCCAGGTCAAGCCGGTGGCTAAGCCAGAGGCCAAACCAGAAGCCAAGCCAGTAGAGAAAAAGCCCGAGAGCAAGCCTGCCGAGGTGCACAAGGACCCTGCCAGGATCCTGGCTGGCATAGAGGAAGAGGCCGATATTGCAGCCAAGCCCAAGCCGGCCACCGATACGCGGTTCTTCTTGCAACTGGGTGCCTTTGCCGACAAGGACAAGGCGTTGGGGCTGGTAGCCAAGGCCAGAGGTACTGGGGTGACAGTACAGACCGAGGCGATCAAGACCGACAAAGGGGCGCTGACGCGCTTGCGGGCAGGGCCGTATGATAACCGGGATGCTGCCGAGAAAGCCCATGCCAAGCTGGCTGGGGCCGGCATATCTAGCACCATTGTTGGCAAATGACAGGGTTTGACTACGCGGTTCTGGTGATAGTCGGGATGTCAGTCCTGTTGGCGGTGTTGCGCGGCGGGGTATCCGAGATACTGTCGCTGGCCGCCTGGATACTGGGTTTCTGGCTGGCGCAGCGGTATGCCGCCACGGTTGGCGCCTTGCTGCCGGCGGATGTTCCCACGACCGAACTGCGCCTGATTGCGGGCTTTGTCGGCATATTGCTGGGTGTGTGGTTTGTCTCGGCTATCGTACGCATTACGGTGGCTCAGTTTCTGAAGGCCAGCGGCATGGCGCCGCTGGATCGGTTTATCGGGGCCTTGTTCGGTTTGGCCCGAGGGGTGTTGATCGTGCTGGCCATGGTGATCGTGGCTGGCCTGACTAGCCTGCCGCGCGAGAACATTTGGCGCGATGCCATGTTCAGCCCGCCTTTCGAGGCCTTGGCGGTCACGATCAAACCCTGGTTGCCGCCGCAGTTGGCGGCCTATATTAAGTTTGAGTAGAGGGACATCAGGGACCACTTTTCGTCGTGATGCGGTGTCACCAGGAGAGCCCCCGTTCGCCTAGCCTCATGGGGCTAGGCCGGTATGGTTCCAATATGCGCCGCCTTCACCCGCAAACAGCGGTGTCTGGCGATCTTCTACAGGGTCTGTCTGGTCGGGAGTACCCGGGACAGGCCGTACTGGTTTGTAAAGCAAGGAAGCATCATGTGCGGCATTCTCGGTGTGGTGGCAAAGACGCCTGTTAACCAACTGCTCTATGACGGTCTGCTCGTCCTGCAGCATCGCGGCCAGGATGCCGCAGGTATCGTGACGGCGGAACAGAGCGGCGTGATGCATATGCATAAGGGACAGGGCCTGGTGGCGGATGTGTTCCGTACCCGCAATATGCGCTCCCTGATGGGCAACATCGGCATAGGTCATGTCCGCTATCCCACGGCGGGTTCGGCATCCAGCCTGGCAGAAGCACAGCCGTTTTACGTCAACAGCCCTTTCGGCATTGTCCTGGCGCACAACGGCAACCTGACCAATCACAAGGAGTTGAAGGAGGCGATGTACCGCAATGATTTGCGCCACATCAACACCAATTCGGATTCCGAAGCCCTGCTGAATGTCTTTGCCTACGAGCTGCAGAAGCGAGCCATTGGATTCGCGCTCAAGCCCGACACCATATTCGACGCCATTGCCGCCGTGCATCGCCGGGTCAAGGGTGCCTATGCCGTGGTAGCCATCATCGCCGGTTACGGCCTGGTGGCTTTCCGTGATCCGCACGGTATTCGGCCGCTGGTACTGGGTGAGCATGAGACGGCCGAAGGTACGGAATACCTAGTGGCCAGCGAGTCGGTGGCGCTCGATACCATAGGCTTCAAGATGGTGCGCGACGTGGCACCCGGTGAAGCCCTGTTCATCACCATGGATGGCCAGTTCCACAGCCGGCAATGTGCCGACAAGGCGACGTTGATCCCATGCATTTTCGAGCACGTCTACTTTGCCCGCCCCGATTCGGTCATGGACGGTATCTCGGTGTACCAGGCACGCCTCAATATGGGCGACAACCTGGCGGAGAAGATACGCCGCGAACTGCCTGAGATGGATATCGATGTGGTGATCCCCATCCCCGATACCAGCCGCGCCAGCGCCCTGCAGTTGGCCAATCACCTGGGCCTGCCTTATCGCGAGGGCTTTCAGAAGAATCGCTATATCGGCCGGACTTTCATCATGCCGGGCCAGGCTACCCGCAAGAAGTCGGTGCGCCAGAAGCTCAATGCCATAGGCGTGGAGTTCAAGGGGCGCAATGTGTTGCTGGTGGACGACTCCATCGTGCGCGGCACTACCTCCAAGGAGATTGTGATGATGGCGCGCGAAGCGGGCGCCAACAAGGTCTACTTTGCCTCGGCGGCGCCACCGGTACGCTTTCCGCATGTGTACGGCATTGATATGCCCACCCGTGCCGAACTGATTGCGACCGGCCGTAATGATGCCCAGATCGCCAAGGAGATCAGCGCTGATGCGGTGTTCTACCAGGATCTCGACGCGCTGGTGCAGGCAGTCGGCGATGCCAGCCAGGGCAGCATCACGGTGTTCGAGACTTCCTGTTTCTCTGGCGAATACATTACCGGCGATGTGGATGCCGCCTACCTGGATGAGATGGAAAACCGTCGCGCCAGTCCTTTGTCCAAGGACAATGACGGTGGTAGCCGCGTGCTGGACATGAATGTCGGTGTTGCAGAGCAGAACCTGATCTAGCACCGGTACAGCCTGTCTGACGGAATGCCTGCGCTTGGCTCAGGTTAGCCAAAACCCACCGCGAGGTGGGTTTTGTGCTTTGGGTGGTCGGTAGCAGGGGGGCGTTGCAATGTGTCGGTTTGATCTGCATTTCGTCCCATATCTTCTGCATTCTGTCCGGCAGGCCTGTCTCACTGCGAATTGCTAATCCACAGTGCTGGTTATCCCAAGTACCTGATGAGGCATCGATGATTTCGCCAACGTCCGTTCTACCGCGTGAAACAACTGCAACGCGGGTACTCGAGGTAGCAGACCTCTCCGCCAACCCTGATTTTTCGCGTCGGACGCTGACTTGGGCGGGGCGGCTCTGGTTCGGTGTAGTAGTGCTGGGACAGCTAATGTTCGTTGCCTACTTGCTGGCATTTTACGGCCGGTATGGTATGGCAGGGGACTTCGAGGCCTGGAACAGAGTTGTACCACACGCCCACAGGGCTGGAGATGCTCTCGGCAATACGGCCATGGCGCTGCATGTCGCACTGGCTGCGCTGGTGATCGCAGGTGGACTGCTACAGTTGTTGCCTTGGCTCAGGCGGCGTTTGGCTGGCCTGCATCGCTGGAATGGGCGGGTTTATATGCTGGGGGCCCTGGCTGCCAGTGGCGCAGGGCTTTACATGGTATGGATACGCGGTGCGGTGGGTGATATGGGTCAGCATCTTGGACTGACACTCAATGCCGTACTGATCTGGGGCTTTGTGGCACTGGCCTGGCGGGCTGCCAGGCGAGGGCAGTTTGTCGAGCATCGTCGGTGGGCCATGCGGCTGTTCATGGTTGTCAGTGGCGTATGGTTCTTCCGGGTGGGTTTGATGTTCTGGATTCTGGTGAACGGTGGCCCGGTAGGCTTTGACCCTGACAGTTTTACCGGGCCTTTCCTGACTACGCTTGCATTTGTGGACTATCTGCTGCCGTTGGCTGTGCTGGAGCTGTACTTTTTTGCTGAGTCACAGGCGGGTGTCAAGGTGCGACTCGCTGTGGCCACCTTGTTGGCGGGATTAAGCGTAGCCATTGGAGTGGGTGCTACGATGGCGGCGATGGCTATGTGGTTTCCTAGAATGGTAGGTTGAGCGTTTAGAGCCTGCTCCAAGTCTTGTTGCTCCGTCGCAAACGCTGGGCTAGCAATCTTGCCCACGAATAGTGTGGTAACGAACAAGCAAAAGCCCACTGAGCGTGGGCTTTTGCTGTACTGGCTGAGGCGGAGGCAGGATCAGGCGAGATCCAGATCGGCCTCGTCTTCTTCCTGCTGTTCGACTGGCAGCGGTGCGCTGATGCCTACTGCCGCGCGGATCTTGCCCTCGATTTCGCGGGCGATGGCCTGGTTTTCCTTCAGGTACTCACGGGCATTATCCTTGCCCTGGCCTATCTTGTTGCCTTGGTAAGCGTACCAAGCACCGGACTTGTCCACGATCTTGTGCAGCACGCCCAGCTCGATGATCTCACCTTCGCGGCTGATGCCCTGACCGTAAAGGATATCGAAGTTGGCTTCGCGGAAAGGGGGCGAGACCTTGTTCTTGACGACCTTGACGCGGGTTTCGTTACCGGCGACTTCTTCGCCTTTCTTGATGGCGCCGGTACGACGGATATCGAGTCGGACCGAGGCGTAGAACTTGAGCGCGTTACCGCCAGTGGTGGTTTCGGGGTTGCCGAACATCACGCCTATCTTCATGCGGATCTGGTTGATGAAGATAACCAGGGTATTGGTGCGCTTGATATTGCCGGTCAGCTTGCGCAGTGCCTGCGACATCAGGCGGGCCTGCAGGCCGACATGGCTGTCGCCCATTTCGCCTTCGATTTCAGCCTTGGGTACCAGGGCGGCGACAGAGTCCACCACGATGATGTCCACGCCACCGGAGCGCACCAGCATATCGGCGATTTCAAGGGCCTGTTCACCAGTATCGGGCTGCGAGATCAGCATGTCGGCCACGTTGACGCCCAGCTTGCCGGCGTAGACGGGGTCGAGTGCATTTTCGGCATCGATATAGGCGGCAACGCCACCCAGCTTTTGAATCTCGGCCACAACCTGCAGGCAGAGGGTGGTCTTGCCCGAGGATTCCGGGCCGTAGATCTCCACCACACGGCCACGGGGTAGGCCGCCAACGCCAAGTGCCAGATCCAGGCCCAGCGAGCCGGTGGAAACCACCTGCAGATCGTTTTCGATCTGTGCTTCGCCCATCTTCATGATGGAACCCTTGCCGAACTGCTTTTCGATCTGAGCCAGCGCGGCCGCGAGGGCCTTGCTCTTGTTGTCGTCCATGGTGTTTTCCCTTTGCGTGGAGAACGTTCGTTCACCGATAAGAATGGGCGGAATATAGCACATGTGCCGATGCTGTAAAGCACCTGTGTGCAGATATTCAGGCTGGGTGGCCTGGGCCTGTTGCAAATACAAAAGGGCAGCCCTGGGGCTGCCCTTTGCTAACGGCTCGGAAGGCTTAGGCGCGCTTCTTGAACTCGTTGGTGCGGGTGTCGATTTCGATCTTGTCGCCGATTTCGATGAAGGCGGCAACTGGCAGCTCGAAGGCAGTGCCCTTGAGCTTGGCAGGCTTCATGACCTTGCCCGAGGTGTCGCCACGCACGGCGGGTTCGGTGTATTCCACTTCGCGCACGATGGTGGTGGGCAGTTCGACCGAGATGGCGCGGCCATCGTAGAACACCACTTCGCAGACGTCATCCATGCCGTCGACCAGGAAGTTCATGGTGTCGCCGAGGTTTTCGGCTTCGACTTCATACTGGTTGAACTCGGTATCCATGAAGACATACATGGGATCGGCGAAGTAGGAGTAGGTGCATTCCTTCTTTTCCAGCACGACCACGTCGAACTTTTCATCTGCCTTGTAAACGGATTCGGAGCCCGAACCGGTCAGCAGGTTCTTCATCTTCATCTTCACGACCGAGGCATTCCGGCCGGACTTGCTGTATTCAGCCTTCAACACGACCATGGGCTGACCATCGACCATGGCCACATTGCCGGCGCGGAGTTCTTGTGCGGTTTTCATGCTGGTAGATCCTGCGAAAAAGATAAGCGTTTGATAAAACGCAGCATTATAGCCGCCCACAGGCTGTTAGCGCCACCTCGCCGGAAGGCTTATTGCGGCTGGGTACTTTTTTCTGTAGCAAACGCTGCAAGTTGTTGCGCCAAATCGGCTCGTTCGGCCTGTTGCGCACACCAGCGTAGCGCCTGCTGCCGCAAGGCCGGGCCGTGTGCGGCAAGAGTTGGCCAGGCGGCGCTGCAGGTCTTACCGTCGCCATGGTTCCAGGCACGCCAGAATGCCCTCAGGCTATCGGCTGCAGGGGCTGCCAGTGTCTCGCTGTAACGGTGCATGAAGGCTTCCAGCTTGACCATGTGGGCGGCATCGTCCTGCGGGTAGATATGCCAGACCAGGGGCTGGCCAGCCCACTGTGCCCGTACAAACGAATCCTCCCCCCGCACGAAATTCCAGTCGCAGGCCCAGAGCAGCTTGTCGTAGTCGGGCTGTGGCAGAAATGGCAGGGCATGCAGTAGCAACCGACCCAGGCGGATGCTACTACCCACAGTAAAGGGCCGTTCCAGCCAGGCTTCCACCTGCTGCCTGGGTTTGCCATCCGCCACCAGCAAGGTGAGTTCCTGGTTCAGGCGCCAGTGCTGCAGCAGTGCGGGCAGGGCAGGGTTGTCGTAGCAGAACAGGGAAACCAGCGGCTGTGTCGGCTGGGGGGGGCTGATGCCCAGGCCTTGCAGGAACTCACCCTTGTCGAACGCCGTCCGCTGGTTGAGCAGACCGGCCTCGCGTAGCAAGCCACCGGTGGCTGGGGTAAAGCCAGGGAAGAAGAAATAGTGGGTCAACGGCAACCTGGGGTGGCGGGAGCCCAGCCTGTGACAGCCCTCGATCCAGTCCTCGGCTGTGAGGTAGTCGAGATTGATCCAGACGGGTTTGGGCTGGCTTGTTGCCATGGCGGCGAGAAAAGCTTCCGGCGGGTTGCAGGCAAATGCCTCGATCACCACCGCGTGCGGTGCCACCGCCATCCAGGGGCTGCACCAGTGCCGTATTTCCACGCCATCGCAGTGCTGTTGGGTTACCGAGCCATTTATCGCCGGATTGAGACAGGCGAATGCGGCCAGGTCGTCTACCCACAAGCGTACTGGCTCCTTGCGCTCCTGCGCCAGTTGTCGTGCCAGGCGCCAGCAGACGCCTATGTCCCCATAGTTGTCTATGACGGTACAGAAAATATCCCAGGAGAGTCGCATGGGTCGATTTTACCTTGCTCGGGGTAGTGGTAAGTCTACTTTGCAGACGTACTGTACAAAGCATTGACATAAATTTGATGCCAGCCTAGAGTGAAGGCATGGAAACCACTCCCCACCCCTTGCCTGAAGGCGCCAGCATTGCCGTTGTCGGCGCTGGTATTGCTGGCCTTGCATCTGCCTGGCTGCTGGCCCGGCGCTATAGAGTAACGCTGCTTGAGTCTGGCGATTATTTCGGTGGCCATACCAATACGGTGGACGTGACCCTGGAAGGCCAGACCTACCCGGTGGATACCGGCTTTCTGGTGCACAACGAGCTGACATACCCTAATCTGATTGCCATGTTCCAGCACCTGGATGTGGCGGTTTTTCCCAGTGACATGTCTTTTGGCGTGTCCATCAGCGACCCTGATATCGAATGGGCCGGCACCAGCCTGGCTACAGTGTTTGCGCAGAAGCGCAACCTGTTGCGGCCTGCCTATCTGGCCATGCTGGCCGACATCATGCGTTTCAATCGCGCCGCGCCGGCATACCTGCAAGAAGCCAGCCAGAGAGGCTGGACGCTGGGTGAGCTACTGTCCGCACACGGCTATGGCAAGCCCATGCGGGATTGGTATCTGCTGCCTATGGCGGCGGCCATCTGGTCTTCATCCGTACAGGACATTCTGGGTTTCCCTGCAGAAACCTTCCTCCGCTTCTGCCTGAACCATCGCCTGCTGCAAGTGGCTGGTCGGCCGCAGTGGCGTACTGTGCTGGGGGGGGCGCGGGAGTATGTAAAGAAGTTGCTGGAAGGCGTACAGGATGCACGCCTGGCCAGCCCGGTCAGCAAGATACAGCGCGACGAATCCGGCGTAAGCCTCACCTTGCCCGCTGGCAAGGAGCGGTTCGATGCGGTGGTGTTGGCATGCCATGCACCGACCAGCCTGGCCATGCTGGATGCAGACGACGCCGAGCGTCAGGTGCTGGCGGGTTTCAGCTACCAGCCCAACCGCGCCTTGCTGCATACCGATCGTCGCTTGCTTCCCCGTCGGGAGAAGGTTTGGTCTGCCTGGAACTACCTGGCCGCAGCGGGTGATGCACAGTCGCGGCCGGTGGCTGTGAGCTATCTGCTCAACCAGCTGCAACCCCTGCCGTTCAAGACCCCCGTGGTGGTCACGCTGAACCCGCATACCGAACCTGCGCCGGAATCCTTGATTGCTAGCTTCGACTATGAGCATCCCGTCATGAATCAAGCTGCGGTAGCGGCGCAGGCGCGATTGCCACAGATACAGGGGCGCCGCCGTACCTGGTTCTGCGGTGCCTGGGCTGGCTATGGCTTTCATGAAGATGGCTTGAAGTCTGCTCTGCGGGTTGCTCGCGACCTGGGTGTTACGCCGCCTTGGGAGGCGGTCTATGACTAAGCCGGCGGAACAAGGGGCGGTACAGTTTTGCCGGGGCAGGGTACTGCATGCACGCAGCCGCCCGCGCCTCAATCGCTTTGTTTACCCGGTGTTCTTTCTGCGCTTGCGGCTGACCGACCCCGCAGGTTTGCGGGCTGCCAGTGGCCCCTGGTTTGGCTACCAGCGAGCGGGTCTGTTGAGCTTCCATGATCGCGACCATGGTGGGCGCGATGGTGGCGATCTGTTGGCCTGGCTGGACGGCCGTCTTGCGGCTGCGGGAATGCAGCGGCCTGATGGCGACGTCTGGCTGCAGACCTTTCCCCGCCTGATGGGCTATGCCTTCAAGCCGGTCAGCTTCTGGTTTTGCCATGACCGTAGCGGCGCGCTGACATTGCTACTGGCCGAGGTAAACAACACCTTTGGCGAGCGACATCAGTATGTGCTCGCCCCGCCGAATGGCGGAGTGATCGATAACGATACCTTGCTGAGCTGCAGCAAGGTGTTCCATGTCTCGCCCTTCTGTGAGGTCAAGGGCAGTTATCGGTTTCGGATTCGCCGGCATGGCGATCTGCATATGGCTGGCATTGACTATTACGACGGCCAGGATCAAGCACGGCCCCTGCTCAAGACGGCGTTATGGGGCAGGGCCGAGTCCTTGCGTGCTGGCCGCGTGCTTGCCGCCGTGCTAGCCATGCCCTTCATGACCCTGGGCGTGGTAGCAAGAATACATTGGCAGGCGCTGCGCCTGTGGGGGAAGGGCGTGCCTTTTTTCCGCAAACCCGCTGCGCCTGAACGAGAAGTCACCCATAACATCGAGGTAATTCGATGAACCGCAACGATCTGGTGCTGCCATACCGAACAGAGGGGCTGCCGCTGGGTGCCCGACTGTTTGTGGGCATGCTGAAAAAGCTGTCAACGGGCTCGCTGACCCTGGTGGACCCCCAGGGCCAGGTAGCCCATTTCGGCATGCTGGGCGCCTGTCCCCATGCCGAGCTAAAGGTGCATGACTGGCGTGCTGCTACCGCCATTCTGCGGCAAGGCGATATCGGTTTTGCCGAGAGCTACAAGCAGGGTTGGGTAGACAGCAGCGATATGCTGGCCTTGTTCACGCTGGCTCTGCGCAATGAGGCAGCAATGAGCCAGGCCGTCAACGGTCGCTGGTGGGCGCTGCTGCTCAAGCGGCTGACGCATCTGGTCTTGCGAGACAACAATCGTCGCGGTAGCCGCCGCAATATCTCGGCACACTACGATCTAGGCAATCCCTTCTACCAGTTGTGGCTTGATCCCTCGATGTCTTATTCGGCCGCGCTGTTTCAGCATGGCTCAGAGCAGACACTTGAAGCGGCGCAATGGGCCAAGTATGACCGCATTCTGGATCAACTGAATGCTGTACCGGGGCAAACGGTGTTGGAGATTGGTTGCGGCTGGGGGGGCTTTGCCGAGCGTGCTGCCCAGCGTGGCCTGAAGGTGCATGGTGTAACGCTATCTACTGAGCAATTGGCCTGGGCTCAGGCACGTATGGAGCGCCTGGGGCTGAGTGAGCAGGTCAACCTGACGCTGACCGACTATCGCGATATCGAGGGACAATTCGACCATATCGTCTCCATCGAGATGGTGGAGGCCGTTGGAGAGCGTTGGTGGCCGACCTACTTTGCCAAGCTGGCCAGCTTGCGCAAACCGGGTGGGCGCGTGGTCATACAGTCCATCGATATCGTGGACGAGCGATTTGAGAGCTACCGTAGCGGCACGGATTTCATCCAGCAGTACATCTTTCCTGGCGGGATGCTGCCCAGCCCGCAGCGCTTTGAGGCGCAAGCCCGCGCCGCCGGCCTTTTGGTCCTGGATCAACTGGAGTTCGGCCTGGATTACGCGGCAACCTTGCGCCTTTGGCGCATGCGCTTTGAAGAGGCGCTGGAGACGGTGCGTGCCCAGGGTTACGACGAGGCGTTCATCCGGCTGTGGCGCATGTACTTCATCTACTGCGAGGCGGGCTTTCGTGAAGGTCGAACCGGGGTGAGGCAATGGACACTGGGTTGATGCGATTGCTGCTGGTGGTCTTTTTGTCAGTTGCCGCCCAGGCAAGCTGGCGCGATGCCTTGCCTGGTGCGAGAACGGTAGGGCAGGGGGAGATGCGCTGGTTTGGCCTCAAGCTCTATCGTGCCGAACTGCTAAGCCACAGCGGTAAATACGATCCCCAGCAGGGCCATGCCCTGGTGCTCACTTATGCACGTAGCTTCAAGGCGGACCGCATCATTGATGCAAGCCTGGAGCAGATGGCGAGGCTGGGTGCGCCCAGGGCACGTTTTGATGATTGGACCGCGCATATGCGACGCGGTTTTGTCGATGTCAGCGAGGGCGATGCCTTGGTGGGCGTGCTGCAGCCGGGCAAAGGCATACGCTTTTATGCGGGCGAGCGGCTGACGGCCGACATTGACGACCCGGAGTTTGCCCGATGGTTTTTTGCTATCTGGCTGGATGCGCGCACCAGTGAGCCCGGTCTGCGCAAGCAGTTACTGGGCGGCGCGCCATGAAAACCACCGGCCTGCTCGCCTACGCCGCACTGGGGTGGCCGCTGGCCATGGCGGCCTTGCCTGTCTATGTGACTGCACCACAGTTCTATGGTGCGGAGCTGGGGCTCAATCTGGCCAGCCTGGGCCTGGTGCTGTTTCTGGCGCGCCTGGTTGATACGGTTCAGGACCCCTGGTTGGGCCGCCTGGTAGACGCCTGGCAGCACAAGCCTGCAGGCTGGCGGCGACTGATGCTGCTGGGGGGGGCTACGCTGGCGGCTAGCCTGTTTGCCTTGTTCACGCCGCCGCAACTGGCCAGTTGGGGCCTGCATGCCTGGCTGGCTGTCTGCCTGGTAGTGGTCTATACGGCCCACAGTCTGGTCAACATCTGCTACCTGGCCTGGGGTGCCAGGCTTACCGATGAAGTGGATGCGCGCTCGCGGGTGACCGCATGGCGTGAGGCAACGGGACTGGCGGGGGTGCTGCTGGCCTCGGTACTCCCGGTTTGGCTGGTACAGCAATTTGGTGCGCGACTGGGTTACAGCGTCTACGCCTTGGTGTTTGCAGTCGTGCTGTTGATGGCCCTGGCCTACACCCTTCACTGGTCCCCGCCGCCATTGCTGCCACCGAAACGGGCAGGCTCCAATTGGCGCCAGCTGCTGCAACCGCCGGCCATACGACGGTTGATGTTGATTTACCTGATCAACTCCCTGGCTGTGGCACTGCCCGCCACGCTGGTGCTGTTCTATATCGCCGATGTATTGCAGGCACCTGCTGCTGCCGGCGGCCTGCTGCTGGTTTATTTTCTGGCCGGTGCCCTTACCTTGCCCTGCTGGGTAATGCTGGCCGACCGCATAGGCAAGGCCAGGGCCTGGTTGGTGGGCATGGTGCTTGGAAGTTGCGCATTTTTCTGGGCGGCTAGCCTGGGGAGCGGCGATGTCTGGCAGTTTGGCCTCGTCTGCCTGCTGTCGGGCATGGCACTGGGCGCTGATCTGGCATTGCCGCCCGCCTTGCTGGCCGATCTGATCCCGTCTGGGCTGCGCCAGGATACCGGGCTTTACTTCGGATTCTGGGCCATGCTGGGCAAGCTGGCATTGGCCCTGGCTGCCGGGCTCGCGCTACCGCTGTTGCATGGCCTTGGCTATGTGCCGGGCAGTTCTGCGGCTGCCGGGGCGCTGGCCATGATCTATGCCGGCGTGCCCTGCGTGCTCAAGCTGTTCAACGGCTTGCTGCTCTTGGGGTCGAGCACCGCATTCAATCCTCAACCTCTGCCGGAGCCCACCCCATGAAACGCTTGTTGGTCATGCTGATTGCCTGTTTCTTGTTGGGCTGCGCTGGGGTGGATGTCAACCACTACGCACGCCAAGGGCCGACCCTGGATCTGCCCAGTTATTTCAATGGCACCATTGATGCCTGGGGTGTGTTTCAGAAGCGAAATGGAGAGGTGGCCCGCCGATTCAAGGTGGAGATGCGCTGTAGCTGGGTGGGTGACACCGGCACGCTGGATGAGCGTTTTGTCTATGACGATGGCGAGACGCAGCGGCGCGTCTGGACCCTTAACCGGCAGGCTGATGGCACTTGGCATGGCCGTGCCGACGATGTGCTGGGCGTAGCGGTGGGCCGTGTGGCCGGCAATGCCCTGCACTGGCGCTACACCCTCAAACTGCCAGTGGATGGGACGGTTTATGAGGTGGTTTTCGACGACTGGATGTGGCTGCTGGACGAGCAGACCATGTTCAACCGCTCTACCATGTCCAAGTTCGGCGTGAACCTCGGTGAGGTCTCGCTGTTCTTTCGCAAGCGGTCGTGATTATGGCCACCATGAACCGACCGATACAGGACTGGCGCACGCAGCGGGTGTGGCTGGTAGGTGCTTCCAGCGGGATAGGGGAGGCCTTTGCCCAAGCCTTGCTCGCCGCAGGGGCCAAGGTGATCTTGTCTGCCAGGCGGGAGAGCGAACTGCGGCGGGTGGCGGGTTCGCATGCACTGGCGGCAGTCGTGGCTTTTGACGCTGCCGCCGAGGCAGAGTGGCCGGCGGCCCATGCCAAGGCGGAGGCAGCCTTTGGTGGCCTGGACCTGGTGGTGTTTTTGGCGGCGCGCTATGAGCCGCAGCGTGCCTGGGAGCTGGATGCTGCTGCCGCGACGCGTAGCTTTGAGCTCAATGTGCTGAGTGTATATCGAGGCTTGACGCTGGTACTGCCCGCCATGTTGGCTAACGGCTGTGGCGGTGTCGCGCTGGTTGCCAGTGTGTCGGGCTATACCGGTCTGCCCAAGGCTTCGGTCTATGGCGCTACCAAGGCGGCGCTGATCAATCTGGCCGAGACGCTGTACTTTGACCTAGCACCCCGTGGCTTGGCCATCTACCTGGTCAATCCTGGCTTTGTCGCCACGCCCATGACCCGCGCCAACGATTTCAGCATGCCTGAGTTGATGACGCCACAAGCGGCTGCCCAAGCCATGCTGGCGGGCATGGCGGCCGGACGCTTCGAGATTCGTTTTCCCCGTCGTTTCACCAGCATGCTGTGGTGGCTGAGCAGGCTGCCCTATAGCTGGCGCTTTCCCTTGCTGCACAAGGTTACCGGACTATGAAGCCCCGCTTTGAAGAGATCATCCGCTGGTTTGAGTCACTGACGCCGACCAGCCTGACCGGCATTGCTCACTATTACGCCCCCCAGGCTCGGTTCAGGGATCCGTTCAATGATGTGCGGGGCCTGCCCGCCATCGAACGTATCTACCAGCACATGTTCGACACGCTTGCACAGCCCCGCTTTGTGGTGGAGAGCAGTATTGTCGAAGCGGAACGCGCCTTTGTTGTCTGGCGCTTCGAGTTTGGCTTGCGTGGTCGTGCCATGGTGATACGTGGCGGCTCACAGCTGGAGCTGGACAGCCAGGGCTTGATCGTATTGCACCACGACTATTGGGATGCCGCCGAGCAGCTCTATGAGCATGTGCCGGTGCTGGGTGCGGTGTTGCGCATGATTAAACGAAGGCTGGCAACATGAGTGCATCTGGTCAAGAGGAGCGCGGCTTGCAGATGCCGATTGGGGCGGTCGAGAAGGAAACCAGGGTATCCAAGGAGCTGTTAAGGATGTGGGAGCGTCGTTATGGCTTCCCTTTACCCGATCGCGATGAGAGTGGTGATCGGGTCTACAGCCGCGAGACGGTGGAGAAGCTCAAGCTGATACGCCTGTTGATAGACCGGGGATACCGCCCAGGCCGCCTGATGAATATGCAGCTGGCGGCCTTGCGAGACTTGCAGGCAGGTGCGCCACGGCAGGGCGTGCCGGTGGCTACGTCTCTGCCCGTGGGGCCGGGGGATGAGTTGGTTGCACTGCTGCAGCAGAACGATGTGGACGGGATGCGGCGCTGGTTGAGCCAGCAGCTGATAGACCACGGCTTGCGCAGGTTTGTGACGGTCAGCCTGCAGCATGCCAACCAGGCTGTTGGTACGGCATGGCAGCGAGGAGAATTGGCCATCCATGCTGAACACCTCTACACCGAGCAAGTGCAGATGATGCTGCGTCAGGCGCTGCTGCAACTGTATCCGATGGGGCAGGCGCCTCGCGTCTTGGTGACCACGATGCCGGATGAGCCGCATCAGCTTGGTATGCTGATGGCGGAGGTCATGCTCTGGCTGGAAGGTTGCATCATACTGCCCATGGGCACCGAACTGCCGCTGGCGGATATCGCCGCTGCGGCCATTGCCCATCAGGTAGATGTGGTGGCCTTGTCCTTCAGTGCTGCCTATGGCGAGCAGGCGGCACGCCAGATGCTGAATAGCTTGGCGGGCAGGCTGCCTGACGGTATTCAGATCTGGGCTGGGGGCAGCGGTGTGCGCCCAGACGACGGGCTGGCCAGCAGCATTCGTATCGTGGCTAGCCTGGACCAGATAGGTGCCGTGGCCAAGGCGTGGCGTACAGCACGATCCCTATAGAGCGGCTAACAAGACCCTTTGGGGGTGGTGTGCGAGCTTGCCGTACCCACGTACTGTCAGCTGCGCGCGCCTGCTGCGCGCGCCATCTCTCGCACGCCTAGCCAGAACCGCTACGCTGGGTTTTGATAGCCGCTCTTAGCGGCTTGGTTTGAGGCGAGGGCATTAGCCTGGCATGCAGCCCTTTGCGCGCTATCCCCCGGCGGGTAAGGCCAGCGCTTTGGGCCACAGTAGCCACACTTGTCCCTGCTGTTTCATACGTCCGGCCAGTTGGCCGGCATCATGGCCATAACCCCAGAAGAAGTCTGCACGTATGGGGCCGCGTATGGCGCCGCCGGTATCCTGGGCCTGCATCAGTCGGGACAGCGGCTTGCTGTCGTTGGGCCAGGTGGTGGCGAGATAGATGGGGCTGCCCAGCGGCACGAACTTGGGGTCTACCGCCACGCTGCCGCCGTCCGTCAGTGGGACGTTCAGCGCACCTATCGGGCCGCCATCAGCGTTGGCCAGGAGGCGGAAGAAAACGAAGCTGGGATTGGTATCGAGCAATTCCTTCAATCGCAACGGGTTGGCACGTGCCCAGGCTTGAATGCCTTGCATGGAAGCCTCGTGCGATTTCAGCTCTCCCTGGTCTATTAGCCAGCGGCCTATCGATTTATAGGGATGTCCGTTCTGATCGGCATAGCCCACCCGTATGATGCTGCCATCCTCTAGTTTGATACGGCCGGAGCCTTGTATCTGCAGGAAGAAGGCTTCAATGGGATCATCCGCCCAGGCCAATGCCAGGCCGGCTGTCGGCGCCTTGCCGGCATCGATATCGCTACGGCTCCAATAGGGTACGACCTTGCGGCCATCCAGCCGGCCTCGCAGGCGCATGCCCTTCAGCTCGGGATAGAGTTCGCCCATGTCTATGGTCAGGAGATCATCGGGTACGCCATGAATGGGGGCGCTGCCCGGCTTGGCTTGCTTGCTACCCGTCAGCAGGGGTTCGTAGTAAC
Organism: Chitinimonas prasina; assembly: GCF_030160395.1. Lineage (GTDB taxonomy): Bacteria > Pseudomonadota > Gammaproteobacteria > Burkholderiales > Chitinimonadaceae > Chitinimonas > Chitinimonas prasina. The sequence goes on along the minus strand of NZ_BSOG01000002.1, from coordinate 740,412 downwards.
CGGTGATCAGGCCGCTCTGGCTACCGTCACTGCTTTCCACCCGCCACGGCTGGAAGTACCGCTCATAGAAACCCCTTACCGTTGCATCATCACGTGGATTGAGGGTCTGTGCCTCGCTGCAGATTTCCTTCCAGCCGGTACGGTTGGCCAGTCGCTTGCAGGAATTAAGCCAGGCGGGCCAGTTCTCCAGCAATCTGTCGCCAGGCCAGCCGGGCAGGACGGACCAATCTGCAGGCTGATAGCGGGCGGTGATGGGCGCGGGCTTGCTGGTAGCATCGGGGCACTGGCAGTCGACAGACTTGGCCGGTGTGGCGGTGACGGTTGGTGCGGGCGCTTGGGTGGCACAGCCAGCCAGCAAGGCCATCAGGCAGGAAGCAGTAAGGAGGCGGCGCATGGCGAGTCGCGTTCTGGACAAGGGTTTGAGCTTACCGCAACTGGCCGGGTTATAGGGTACTTAAGCGTCACTAACCGGCACGCAGGATTGGTGCGGGCATGCTGTGAGTACAGTAATGAAAACAGGGTGCCGAGGCACCCTGTTTGCTGTCTTCATTGAAAGCTGAGGTTCATCGGCTCTGAAGCCAATTCAAGACAACAACGAGCACCCGCGAGGCTCCCTCCACGCACCGTGCAACGTGGACTTTCGTCGCGGCGGCGAGGGCGGGAGGAGTGGAATCAATCAGGGAAGAGCCTACTGATTCAGGCTGCATTGACGACTAGCGCCAGGGTTGCCCTGGCGCCAGCGCAGTACGTCATCAACTATCCAAGACTTGAGTTGATGACAGGCTCTTTAGAAGTTGTGGTTGATGCCGACCTGGAAGCTGGTCGGATCGGCACCGCGGGAGGTGTACTGCGCGCTTTGGATGTCACCGTTGGGGTGAGCTGCACCGCTGACATAGAAGTTGTAGGCCGCTTCGCTTTCGTTGGCGACCTTGGCTGCTGTGGCGAACAGATTGGTGCGGGGGCTCAGTGTCACAACACCGGTCAGTTGGGCGTAGCGGGCACCGGAATTGGCCTGCTTGGCACCGTGCATTTCGGCATCCAGGGCCTGGGCGTAGGTCGCGATCAGCTCGATCTTGGGGGTGACCTTGTGGCTACCGGACAGTACCCAGGCGTCGCGTACATTGTCGCCATAGCCCAGCGCGCCGTTGTATTTGTTGACCTGGCGCTCGAACACCAAACCGGCGCGCGTTTCGGGGCTGAAGTACATGCCGTAGGCGGCCTTGATGCCGTAGGCACTATCGAGGGCGCCACCCATGGAGTACGGGTCATTGTCGCGCATCATGGACAAGCTGGCGAAGACGCCCTTGTTCATGTAGTGGAAGGTCAGCTCGGCGCCCCAGGAGTTGAGCTTGCGCTGGGCGGCAGAATTGGTCAGGGTCTTGTCCAGTGCGTATTCGACGCCCATTTCGCCCTTGTTCTCACGCGTGTGGACAGCACCCAGCACGGTCAGGCCGTTCATGGCAGGGCTGCGGTACTGCACTACGTTGTTGTAGCGGTGGCCGACGAAGTAGAAGCCGTTCTGCACGGTGTAGGCACGGGCCTGATTCAACACCTGGGTGTTGAGTGCGCTACCTGGGGTAAACACCTGGGTCGCGGCCGTGCCCAGTGCGGCCTGCAGCGAAGCGCCGGCTTGAACTGGATTGACGCCGGAAGCAATCAGGGCGCTGGCGATTTGCGGGTTGCTCAGCAGTGCCTGAACACCACCGCCAGCTTGAGCCAGGATTTGCGCCGGAGTCAGGCCCTGTGCATAGGCTGCGCCTATGCCATTGCCCAGGGTTGCGGCAATGGTGGCGTTGACGGGCGTGCTTTTGCCGATGGCAGCATCGACAATGGGGGCCAGGGTGGTGCTGAAAGTACGCTGGGCCACCACGGTATCGTTGGCGCCTACGGCCAGCGAGAGCTGGTTGCTACCCAGTACGGCCAGGGCGGTGGTGTTGAGGCCAGTACGCAGCAGGTGCAGTTCGTTCGGCACATGCTTTTCGTAGTACATGTCCATGCGGCCCATCTGGATCTGGCCCCAAGAGCCGCGCAAACCGACAAAGGACGGGCGGTTGGCAAAGCGCGATGTACCGGTATGCGGCGACGTGATCGCGGCATAGCGGTTGTCCTGTGGTCCCAGGGCAGTGATCTTGCCCACGGTGGAGCAGCCACCAAAGCCGCAACCGTCATCGGGCTTGATCTGGGTTTCAATCTGGAAGTAGGCGGTCAGATCGTCGTTGATCTCTTCGCTGCCACGGAAGCCCAGAGTGGAGGCACCGTCGGTCACCCGCATGAGGCGCTCGATATTCTGGTTGGCCAGGGTGGCGCCGGTTGCCGCAATGCTTTCGACGCCTAACGTCATCTTGCCATAGACGGTAACGGGTTCTGCCGCTTGTGCCGAAGCGGCAAAAGCGCTGGCAAGGGCGAGTGCAAGCAGGCTGCGTTGCATGGTGTTCTCCACGTAATTCATCAGAGTAGACTGAGGGTAGTTTGAATATTTACTCTCGATTGTCTCAAGCCGAGCGCTTGCTCAGCAAGCTGCTTGTCATATTGTTGCTAAAGCGCTGCAATACTCTTTTGTAGTGCATTGAATCAAAAAGAAATAGCTGTTCTGCGTTGTTGTTCCTCTGATTCAGTGCCTTGCCTCCACCCGCAAGCGGTATCCGTGTGGATGCCTGCGGTTCCGCCTGATGAAGCAGCACGTCAGCCTGGGGCTGCCTTGGACTTGGGCAAGGAGGGGATGGATGTACGCGAGGCCTGCCTGGCGCGGGCCTTTCGCATTTTTGCGCTGAGCGGGCTATAAAGAAGGCAGGCTTATGCACGGGGGTGGCAATGCACGATACCAATCTGCTCAAGAACCTGTACACGCTGCTGAATGAAGGCAAGCTGGATAGAGCCAAGTTCTTCCAGATGCTGGCGCGCGTGGTGGTGCAGGAGGTGGGCTGCAGCCGTGGTAGTTTCTGGTTCTATGATGGCGCTTTGCAGGACAAGATCATCTGCGAGAGCCTGTATGACGCCAGCGACAACCAGTGGAGCAATGGCATGGTCCTGAGTGAGGACGACTATGCGCCGTATTTTGAGGCCATGCGCGAGATGCGCATGATAGTCGCTGGCGATGCACGCCAGCATGCTGCAACCAGTTGCTTCAACGAGGGCTACTTTGAACCCTTGAATATCTATTCCTTGCTGGATGTGGGCATAGAGATGGATGGTAGCCAGATCGGCATAGTCTGCTGCGAGCAGACGGTGGAGATCAAGGAATGGACACAGACCGATGTGCAGTACCTCAAGCAGGTGGTAGCCATGGTGAGTCTGGCGCTTAAAAAGCTGGGCTGATAGGCTCCGCCCCTGTTGTTGGCTACGCCGCCTCTGGGCGGCGTTTGTTTTGCCGGTGCTGCCGGCCTTGCTTAACCTCGCTGTTTTCCTCGCTAATGCAAAAGAATCTCACTCGCCTTGGTGGTGGCCTGCTGGCTGCCTTGTTGTTGTCTCCCGCGCAGGCTGCGGGTATTGCCACCTGGAACCTGGCCTGGCTGATGGATCAGGCCAGCCATAGCCGCTGGGTTGCCGCCTGCGACAGTGTGAAATGGCGTACCGCCAGGGAGCTGGAGCAGGAGGGTAAAGCCATGCCCGCATCCTTGCGGGGGCTGCCGTACTGCGATGTGCACAATGGCCTGGAATATGGCCGCGAAGCCAAGTGCAAGGCGGAACTGGGCGAAGTGTACTACCAGCGTCCCAACCAGCAAGCCTCCTCCTGCCGGGTTGCGCCCGACCTGGCAGACTGGAAGCAGTACGAGCGCAAGCTGCAAGGCCTGCGCGAGGGATTTGCGGCATTGGACAAGGCTGGCGTGACCTTGGTGGCGCTGCAGGAAGTGAGCAATGATGCTGCCGTGCAAGCCGTCCTGCCTGAGGGCTGGAAGGTGCGGACCACGGCGAACATGCCCGGTGTGCCGGCCATGCCGCAGCAGATAGGGGTGGCATGGAAGCCGGCCGGGATCAAGTTGGATGTCGCGTCTATCAAGGCGGTGCTGGAATTGACCTTGGAAGGTGAGCGGCCGCTGCGGCCAGGCCTGACTTTTAGCGCCAAGCTCAATGGCAAGGCGACGGATTTCCTGTTGGTGCACCTCAAGGCTGGTTGCAGGTCGCAGCCCATGGATCAGCCACGCGGACAAACACCAAACCAGGCGTGCAGCGCCCTGGCAGAGCAGACTACCTTGCTGGAACAGTGGATAGACCAGCGTGCGGGTAAGCGCTTTGTGGTGATGGGCGACTTCAACCGGAGCCTGTTGCGGGAGCGGGATAGCTATGGCACCAAGCCGCTGGTGCAGTTTGGCACGCGTGAGAATGCGGTTGTCTCGGCCATGCTGCCGGAGTGGAACGATAACCAGCCTGAGGGCAGCACCGTCGTGGTGCTGGATCACCTGCGCAAAGAGGGTGAAGGCGGCGACGGGCTGGTGGCGGGTAGTTGGCACTGCGGTTACACCAAGGGCATAGACCATGTGGTCATCAGCGGCGCACTGGCGGCCGACATGGGCGATGCCGAGCGCATTGTGCGCCCTATGGGCTTTACGCTGGATGGCAAACCGCTAGCAGTGCGTGATCCTTCTGTGGTGGCGCCGTCCGATCACTGTGCCCGTTATGTAAGCCTGGACTGAAAATCAACCCTTGGCCGGTACCTGCGCTGACTTGAGCGGGCACCGGCCCTGTTTTTTTGTGACACAAGCGCACTTGATAAATGAACGAATGTTCGTTCATAATTTGATTAGGAGGCCATCAAGCATGAGTACAAAACAAAAACTGCCGCGCTCGGACAAGACCGAACTACGGCGTTTGCACATATTGGACGCTGCACTGACCTGCTTTATCCAGCAGGGCTTTCACCAGACCAGCATGCGCGACATCGCCACGGCAGCCGGGGTCAGCCTGGGCAATCTGTATAACCACTTCAGCGGCAAGGAGGCCTTGATCATTGAGATTGCGGCGCTGGAAGCCGCCGAGTTGCAACTGCTGATCGAAGGCTTGAGAACAGAGCCCGACGCTATTGCCGCATTGGATGTATTTGTACGGCGCTACCTTGCCAATTGCATGCAGCAAGAGACCGTGGTGCTGACCATAGAGGTCATGGCCGAGGCCGTGCGCAATCCGCCGGTGGCGCAGCACTTTGCCGACAACCGCCGCCATCTGGCCGCTGCCCTGGCGCATGTGCTGCAGCGTGCCGCCGATACGGGCAGTGCGCCTGGTGTCTGGCTGGCAGCAGAGGCTGCCGAGGCAGTGCTGGATATCATAGAGGGTGCAGCTTTTCGTACGGTGCTGCTGCCAGCCACAGCCGCGCCTGCCACGGTGGAAACGGTGTTGCGCACCGTGCAGGCGCTGTTGGGAGTAAGGAGCCGGCATGCGTGATAGATCTGAGTCAGTACGCCTGGAAGGCTTGGATCTGGCGCGCTTCCTGGCATTTGCCGGCATGCTGCTGGTGAATTTCAGGCTGGCCATGATGGGCCCGGTAGCAGATCAGGGCTGGAGTCACTGGTTTGACCTGCTGGAAGGGCGTGCATCGGCCACCTTTGTCACCTTGGCCGGAGTGGGCCTGAGCGTTGCCGCTGCACGCGGTGCGTTTGACACACTGCGCCGGGCCACCTGGCGTCGGGCTGCATTTCTGCTGGTTCTGGGGCTGCTCAACTACAGTGTTTTCGTGGCCGATATCCTGCATTACTACGCCTGCTACTTTGCCCTGGGCGTATGCTGCCTGGGCTGGCGCAACCGTAGCTTGCATATACTGATTGGCCTGCTGGTGTCGGGGTTTGTGGTGCTGGCCTGCCTGCTGGATTATGGCCAGGGCTGGGACTGGGCTACCTTTGGCTACACCGACTTCTGGACCCTGCCGGGGTTTACCCGCAACCTGCTGTTCAATGGTTGGCATCCTTTGCTGCCTTGGCTGGCCTTCTTCGTGCTGGGCATACGGCTGGGGCGCCTGCAACTGGGTGATGCGGTCACACAATGTCGATTGATGACCGGTGGTGCGTTGGCCATGTTGCTGGCACATGGGCTATCAGCCGGTTTGCGTACCCTTTTGGCGGCGCATCCAGGCTTGCATGGCTTGCTAGGTACGGCACCAATACCCCCTGTGCCGCTGTATATGCTGGCCGGTGGCGGGGCTGCTTGCCTAGTGCTGGGGGCGTGCCTGTGGCTGGGGCAGCAATTGGCGCGGCGGCCGGGTATGTCGCGCCACTGCCTGGCCGTGTTCACGCGTGCTGGCAGACAAACGCTGACCCTGTATATCGCACATATCCTGTTGGGCATGGGCGCTCTGGAGGCCCTGGGCATGTTGGGTAGCCAGTCGCCGCAGTTGGTGTTGCTGGCATCCTTGCTGTTCTGCACTGGCGCCGTGCTCTATGCCAATCTTTGGTCGCGCTGGTTTGAGCGTGGACCCATGGAGATGCTGATGCGCAAGGTTGCCGGCTAGCGGCGTATGATTGCGGTATCGACTATCCGCTGGCCAGAGCACGCTATGCCTCACGATTTTTCTGATGACGAACTGCTGCGCTACAGCCGCCATATCCTGCTGGATGAGGTGGGTATCGAGGGCCAGCGCAAGCTGGCGGATGCCACCGCCTTGATTATCGGGGTGGGTGGGCTGGGCTCGCCTGCCGCGCTCTATCTGGCTTCTGCCGGGGTAGGCCATTTGATGCTGGCTGATGCGGATACGGTGGAACTGACCAATCTGCAGCGGCAGATCGTGCATCGCCAGGATAGCCTGGGCCTGAGCAAGGTGGATTCTGCCCGCCAGACGCTGGCCGGCATCAACCCCCAGGTACGGGTAGAGCCCATGGCCCAGCGGCTGGCTGGCGAGGCCTTGATTGAAGCCGTGGCCAGGGCTGATGTGGTGCTGGATTGCTCTGACAACTTCCCTACGCGCCACGCTGTCAACCGGGCTTGTGTGGCGCAAGGCAAGCCCTTGGTGTCAGGGGCGGCGGTGCGTTTTGATGGGCAGTTTGCGGTGTTTGATACGCGCGTGGCGGATAGTCCCTGCTACCGCTGCTTGTTCCCTGAAGAAGGCGAGGCCAGCGATGGTCCGTGTGCCACATTCGGGGTGTTTGCGCCCTTGGTCGGCATTATTGGCGCCATGCAGGCGGCCGAGGCGCTGAAGCTGCTGATAGGCATGCCCGATATCCCGCTCGGCAAGCTGGTGACGCTGGATTTGCGCAGCCACAACTGGCGTACCTTGCGCTTCAAGCGCGATACTGCGTGCCCTGTCTGCAATGCGTCGCGCGGTTAGCCATGACGCGCAGCGATTTGACGTCAAGCACACGAGATAGTCCCGCAATGGGGTATGGGTACGAGGCGCTGGTGAATCTAAACAAGCTCGCCGACGGATTGTACCGGCCGCGCGCCCCGAGCCGGCTCGATGGTCAGTCGGCCTCGTTGTAATTCAGGCTGGCCTTGGCGGCCTGGTATTCGTTGGAGTCGCGCGCCTGCACAAAGGCCTGCCAGATGGCTTTGACGCGCTTGGGATCGGCCTTGTAGCGTTGGTGCGATACCACCAGATAAGTGGGGTATTCCTGGAATGAGATGGGCAGCCGCTCGATTGTGGCGCCAAAATCAGCAACCTCCTTGAGCAGGGGGTCGGCTACCGGTGCCTGCAGTATCGCGCCATCGACCATGCCGGCCGATACCTTGCGCAGTATCTGGTAGGGTTCCTTGTCGGTCTCGTCTACCTGGGCACCCATCTGCTTGAGCATGCGGGCTGCGACAAAGCCCGGTTGAACGGCAATAGGCTTGCGCTGGCCGATCACCTTCTGGCCGTCCCAGCCTAGCGTGCTGGCGCGGTTGCGGTAGAGCGGAAAGCGGTCGATATACAGTCTCTGGGCTGTGTCAGGCTTGCAAGGCTCGCCTGGGTAGACGCCGATCTCGCAACGCTCCTGCAGAAAGCCTGCGCCCACCACCCCATCCATGACGCCGTTCTTGACGTCGGCCAGGCAGCGCTTCCAGGGTAGCCACACCAGTTCGATACGGGCATCGACACGCTTGGCTGCCAGTTTGGCCATGGTGGCATAGAGGCCTTCGCGGTCTTTCATGATCCACGGGTAGGTTTCGTTATCCTCGTGGCAGAAACGCCAGGTCGCCTCGGCCGCCGAGGCGCCAGACAGGGTCAGGCAGCACACGATAGGCAGCAGCAGGCGAGAGAGTGGCATGGTGTTCTCTAAGATGTTTGAATTTATATATTAGCCTAATCTTTCATAGCTGGCAGGTCGAGTACCGCTCGTGCATTTTTGCTGGTGGCCTGAGCCAGGCTGGCGGGGTCCATGCCCCGCAGTTCGGCCAACAGGCCGGCTATGCACGGCAAGTAGGCGGGTTCATTGCGTTGCTGATAGGCCCACTCGGGCGAGATATCGGGGGCGTCGGTCTCCAGCACGATGCTGTCCAATGGCAAGTTGGTAGCCAGCCGGCGGATATTGAGGGCGCGCTCGAAGGTAAGGTTGCCGCCAAAGCCCAGTTTCATGCCCTGCGCTATATAGGCATCTGCCTGTTGCGGGCTGCCATTGAAGGCATGCGCTATGCCACGCCGTATGCCAAAGCGCCGCAACTGCTTCAGAACCTGATCCTGCGATTTACGTATATGCAGCAGCACCGGCAAGTCGAAGTCGCGGGCCAGCTTGAGCTGGGCGGCAAACAGCTCGGTCTGGCGGTTGGCATCCAGGCCCGGCACAAAAAAGTCCAGGCCTATCTCGCCCACGGCGACTGGACGCTCGGCTTCGATCAAGGCTTGTAGCGCAGGCAGATGGGCATCCCGGTGGCTGCGCTCGTAGATGGGATGAAAGCCCAGCGCAACCGGGCAGCCATAGCGCTGCCGCATGGCGAGCGTGGCGGGGATGGTGTCCAGCGAGATGGCGGGCACGACCAGCGTATGTACGCCACCATCACGCGCCCGCGCCACCACGGCGTCGCGGTCAGCGTCGAACTCGGGGGCATCCAGGTGGCAATGGGTATCGATAAGATCGAGCATGGCGCTACTGTAGCGCGGCTGGCTGGCCTTGGGCAGCGAACGGTGAAAGTAGGCACGGGTATTGATGGCGGCGCAGGCGTGGTCGGGCCTAGAATGAAGCTACCTGATAGCGCTTTGTCTAACGACCATGTCACAAGCCGATACCAGCCTGAAAACCCTGAAACTGGATGCTTTCGACCTGCTCACCACCCCAAGTCTGCGCGCCAAGCTTGATGGGAGCGAGGCGCTGACTGAGCTGGATGGTGCCGAAATCGGCCATCTTGCCACCCAGCTCAAGGCCTTTGCCCTGCCAGCGGGTACGGTGCTGTTCAAAGAGGGCGAGGCCGCCGGCTATATGGGCATGGTGCTGGATGGGCGCTTGATCGTTACCAAGCGCAACGATGAGGCCTCGGGCAAGCCGTTGTACAGCATGTCGGCCGGCAAGGTGTTTGGCGAGATGGCCATACTGGATGGGGAGCCGCGCTCGGCCACGGTGATGGCGCCGGTCGATACCCAGATTGCCCTGTTGTCACGCGAGGCCTTTGACCGCTTGTGTGTTGAGCGGCCCGTCATTGCGCTCAAGATACTGCGCCGCCTGGGGCGCTTGCTGTCTCAACGCCTGAGGCGCACCAGCGGCCTGCTGGTCGATTATCTACCTTAGAGCCTTGGTGCCCCGCCCACTGTGCGGTACTGGTGCGTAAGCGGGCTGGCCATGCACCTTGGCAGCGCCAAATCTGCCAGGCATTCTCCAAAAAACCGCCTTATTCAGATGGCACGGCCATTGCTGGGTAGTTGCTGCCATCCACAATAAGGAGACAAGGCATGAGCTACACCCGGCTGCTGAAAGCCATGACAAGCAGCGACCCGCGCGATCTGAATCAGGATGAAGCACGCAGCCTGTTTGCGGCCATGCTGGATGGCGGCATACCCGATTTTGAGCTGGGTGCCTTGCTGATGGCCCTGCGCCTCAAGGGCGAGCATATCGATGAGCTGGATGGCGCAGCCGAAGCCCTGGCGGCGCGTACGGCTAAGCTGGCGGGGGGAGAGAAGCCGGCCGTGGTACTGCCCACTTATGGTGGTGCACGCGGCTTTCCCAACCTGACCCCGCTGCTGGCCTTGCTGCTGCGACGGTTTGAAATACCGGTGCTGCTACATGGCGAACTGGATGGCCACGGCAGAGTAGCTACTGCCTATGTGTTGCGTGAGTTGGGCATCATGCCAGTGGCGAACCTGGCGCGGGCTGATGAGGTGTTGACCCGCGAAGGGCTGGTGTTCCTGCCTGTTGGGGCGCTGGCGCCGGGGCTGGCTGGTCTCTTGGCCTTGCGCGCCCGCCTGGGCGTGCGGCACCTGGGGCACCAGGCGGCCAAGTTGTTGCAACCGTTTGAAGATGCGCGGGCGCTGACCGTAATAGGCGCCACCCATGCCGACCGGTTGGAACGCTTTCGGCTGATCTGCCTGGGCCGCCGACGTCGCGCACTGGTGCTGATGGGCACCGAGGGTGAGCCCTTTGCCGACCCGCGTCACCGACCTGAGATAGACCTGCTGCGCGATGGTGAGCAGGAAGTACTGTTCCGCGCTGAAAATGGCTCGTTCAGCCCCACCGGCATGCTGCCGGCCAGCCTGGATGCCGCCGCAACGGCGCGCTGGATACAGGCTGTGCTGGCGGGCGACGTGCCGGTACCCACACCCATTGTGAATCAACTGGCCTGCTGCCTTTATGGCATAGGTTATGTCGACGATATGAATCAGGCCAAGGCCATAGCCGCGGTGGAGGTGGGCGTGCTGGCGCAGCGGCGGCGCGTAGCCTGAGGGCTGGGTGGCATAGGCTGAATCGGGGCTGCGGCAACACCCGGGAGCCCGGGTGCTGACCTTGGCGTTGCCAACAATAGCCGGCGAGCATTTGTGGTGGTGCGCAAGCCTAGGCGCGCGCTGCAGGCCGTATGCGGGTATGGCAAGCTTGCACATCAGCCCAAGAAGGGTGTTGTTGGCGGCGCTTAATCGATGTATTCGAACAGGGTGACAACCTTCTCCACACCGGCAGTCTGGCTGGCGATGTCGGCTGCGTCGCGGGCTTCCTGCTGCTTGACCGAACCCATCAGGAACACCTGCTTGCGCTCGCTGATAACCTTGACGTGCATGGGCGAGAAGCGCTTGGCATCCATCATGCGGGCCTTGACCTTGGTGGTCAGCGCGGTGTCCGAGCCACGGGAGGTGATACTGGATGGCAGCATCACGGCGATCTCGTTGTAGACCTGTTTGACGTCCTGGGTCTCGCGGGCCATCTTTTCCACCTCGGCGCGGGTGGTGTCGTCGGGTACTTCGCCGGTCAACAGCACGCTGCGGTTGTAGCTGGTGATGTTGACGTGACTGAGCGTGCCGAACTTGGCCGCGATGCGATCAGCAATCCGGCCTTGTATCTGTTGGTCGTTCCAGATGACCGAGGTGGGGCGGCGATCTTGCGAGACAGCCACGCCGGTGGCGGCACCCGCTACCACCAGCGGGAAACAGGCGGTCAGCTGGCTGGTGGCCAGCAGGGCTATCGTCAGGGCGGTCAGTCGCTTGGTCATGGGGCTTATTCTCCGTCTAGCAGTATGCAGTCTATGGCATCGCACAGGCTGTGGATCAGCAGGGCGTGGACTTCCTGCACGCGTGCAGTACGCATGCTGGGGACGTTGAGTTGGATATCGTCGCCGGTCATCAGTTCGGTCATCTTGCCACCATCCTTGCCAGTCAGCGCAATCACCGTCATTTGCCGCTCGTGCGCGGCGTGCACTGCTTCTATCACATTGACCGAATTACCCGAGGTGGTGATGGCCAGCAGCACATCGCCCGGTTGGCCCAGTGCGCGGACCTGCTTGGAGAACACCAGGTCGTAATCGTAATCATTTGCGATGGCGGTGATGGCCGAGGTATCGGTGGTGAGCGAGAAAGCAGCCAGACCGGGGCGCTCCTTCTCGAAGCGGCCTACCATTTCGGCCGCAAAGTGCTGGGCATCGGCAGCCGAGCCACCGTTGCCGCAGGCCAGAATCTTGTGATCGGCCATCAGTGCCGCCACCATGCGCTCGGCGGCTACAGCCACAGGGGCCGAGAGCAGCTCACGAGCGTCTTCCAGCGTGGCGATGCTGTCGAGGAAGTGCTGGTTGACGCGGTCTATCAAATCCATATCGGGGAATCTTTCGCTACGGTATTGCGGGGGTTAGAGCTCGATGATGTGCTTGAGCCATTGGGGCTCAGCTTCGCCATCGATCAGTATGGCGTCGAAGCGGCAGGGCGGAACGCGCTTGAGGGTGGCGAGATAGTGCTGGGCAGCCGCCACCAGCCGGGCCTGCTTGCGGGCAGTGATGCTGTCGGCTGCCGAGCCGAAACGGCCGCTGGCACGGCTGCGCACCTCGACAAACACCAGGGTACTGCCGTCGTGGCAGATCAAATCGATCTCGCCCATGCGGCAGCGCCAGTTGCGCGCCACGATGCTGACCCGCCGGGCGGCCAGAAAGTTCGCCGCCAGCGCTTCAGCGGCGGCGCCTTTGTGCTGGGCCGGCGTGGGCGTGGCCATTATTCTGCTGGCTGGGTCGTGGCCGTGATGCCCTCTTCAGGCGAAGGGGCTGGTTCGGGTGGTACTTCCAGCTTGGGTGGGGCAGGGGTGCGCGGCTGGCCGCCTACTTCGCCACTCATCAGCTCGCGGCTGAACTGGCGGTTGGCCGAGAGCTTGAGTACACCGCTGACACCCTGAACCTCGATGGCGGCACCTGGGGCCGAAACCAGCAGCAGCAGGCTGAGCCGGTAGGCATCTATCCCCAGCGCATACAGGCGCTGCATATCGGGCCCCAGTGGCTTGTCGGCCTGCTTGTAGGCCAGCACATCGGGCTGGTAGGGTTCCAGCAGCCAGGGCATGTCCACAAACTTCACGCCCAGCAGATCGACATTGGCACCGGCCTGCTTGCCAAACTTGCCGCTCCAGACCTGCGAGGTGGCATAGATGGGGCGCTCTGTGCCGATATAGGGGCGAATCAGGCGAGCCTTCTTCTGGTCTGCCGCCATGAACAGGGCGTCGGCCCGCAGGGCTGCCACGGTTTCCTTGAGCTTCCAGACCGCATCCTTGTCCGTACCCAGGGCAATCACATCGGGCGCCTTGCCGGTAAGCAGCTGCCATTCGGCGGTAAACGCCTCGCGCATACGCTTGGCCAGCAGGCCTTCCGTCTCGATCAGCACTGGCATCTTGCGGCCGTCGCGCTGCATATTGCGGGCGATCTGGCGGGTTTCCGCCTCAATCGATAAGCCCAGCGCAAACAGATTGGTCGGCGGCGTAATTGTCTCGTCCAGGGTGTTGAGTGCCAGTACCGGCACATCCAGTTTGCCAAAGGCTGCCAGCTTGGCAATGGCGCCACGGGTAAGCGGGCCGATGACACCTACGGCCCCGCGAATGGCCGCCTGGCGGTAGGCCAGTATGCCTTCCTCGTCACCTGCGCCGGTGGGATAGAGCCTGACCTTGGGGGTGTTGTCATCGCCCAGGCGGGCTTCTGCCGCCATCACACCCTGCCGGACAATATCGGCAGGTGCCGCCAACTGCTTTGAATCCGTTGGCAATATCAGCGCAATATGGGGGCCGGGCGCATCTGCCTCGGCTACCGGCGGGGCAGGCGCAGGCTCCTCGGCGCTGGCAGGGGCTGGGGTGGCAAGGTAGAGTAGTGCCGCTGTTGCCAATATCAGCCTATGCAGGCTGGGCAGCCTGTGCCCGTGGCTGCCTGAGCCTAGCGGGCGTTTTTCATCCCGCCTGGTCTCTTGCAACACAGCAAGGGTGGCAGGCAGCGCCACTGGGGCGCTATTCACTTCAAGGTGAGCAATACCGTGCATGAGGAGCCGTATCCGATAGATCGTCCCGCATTATATGTGGTGGCTACGCCCATCGGGAACTTGCGTGATCTAACGCCGCGCGCGCAGGCCATTTTGGCCGGTGCCGATCTGATCGCCGCCGAGGACACCCGGGTGACCGGGCAACTGTTGAAACATTTTGGCATCGATACCCGCATGATGTCGCTGCGTGAACACAATGAACGTGAAGCCGCCGAGAAGCTGATCGCCCGGCTGGCAGAAGGCCAGGCCGTGGCCCAGGTATCGGACGCCGGCACCCCCGCCGTCAGCGACCCCGGCGCCCGCCTGGTGGCTGCCGTGCATGCCGCTGGCTACAAGGTTGTGCCCATACCGGGCGCATCGGCCCTGCTGGCTGCGTTGGCCGGTGCTGGCATGCAATCGCCCCGGTTCCAGTTCCATGGCTTTCCCGAGCCCAAATCAGGTGCGCGCCGCAAGGAATTCGAGACCCTCAAGGCCTTGCCGCACACCATCGCTTTTTTTGAGGCGCCACACCGTATCGCCGAAAGCTTGGTCGACATGGCCGAGGTATTTGGCCCAGACAGGGTAGCCGTGGTGTGCCGTGAGCTCACCAAGACCTTCGAGACCCTACGGCGCGCCCCATTGGCGGAACTGGCAAGCTGGGTGGCGGCAGACAGTAACCAGCAGCGCGGTGAGCTGGTGGTGTTGGTGGAGGCTGCACCTGAGCAGGCTGCAGATGATGCCGCCAGCTTTGATAGCGTGCTGGCCCCCCTGGTGCGGGAGTTGCCCATGAAGCAGGCAGTGAAGCTGGCGGCCGAGATCACCGGCGGCAACCGCAACGCGCTGTACGAGCGGGCCTTGCAGCTAAAGGGTGATTGACCGCAGCGCCAGGCTCGGCCATAATCCGCGCCTTCATGACCTGCCCGGGTGGTGAAATGGTAGACGCAGGGGACTCAAAATCCCCCGCCGCGAGGCGTGTCGGTTCGAGTCCGACCCCGGGCACCAGCTTATTTAAGAAGGCTTTCAGCGATGAAGGCCTTTTTATTTTCTTCCGCAATTTCCGGCACTGTTCCGCAATTACTTCGTTGGTGTGATCTTGGTTCCGCGTCGGTTCCGGGTGTACTTCTCCGTCATTGCGACTGATGTGTGGCCCAGCAAGCGTTGCGCTTGTCGGATGTCTTCCTCGCTGTCGGCCTTGTCTGTGGCACCCTTGGCGCGAAGGTCGCGTATCTGGAAATCCTGCTTTGCCACGCCGGCTGCTTCCCGGGCGTCATCAAACCGCTTTCGCAGCATGCTGTAGGTCAGCGCTTGACCTGCCTCATTCACTACCAGCCTGTTTGTGTAATAACGCAGCCCAGCTTTGCGCGCTGCAATCCTGTCTAGCAGTGCTGCTAGCTCGCCTGTTACTTCAATTCTCCGCTTGGCGGCTGTTTTCGCCTGGGCCACTTCTAAGTAACCGTCTCGGATATGCCGAATGTCCATCCGTAGCGTGTCGCTGACGCGTTGTGCAGCCAGGTAGGCGAGATCCATTGCGTCGCGTAGGCCATCACTAGCGTGTTCATATACCAGTCGATAAAGGTCGTCTTCGATGTAGACGTCGCGGCCCTTTTCCTTGTTGCCTTTGATGCCGGAACAGGGATTCGCGAGCTTTGTGTAGCCACACTCCCGCGCCCAGTTCCACATATGGGACAAGAGCGCCTTTTCGCGGTTGGCACGTGACTTTCCTGTGCGCTGGCGCAGGTACATCTTGATGTGCATTGGTTCGATGGCTTCGAGCGGTGCTGGTGGGTTGTTGAAGAAGAGGAGTAGCTGTTGATACTCGCGCTCGTTATCCCGCTGCGTGGCCGGCGCCTTGGTGGGTACTACCTCCTTCATGTAGAGGTCGCCCACATATTTGAACGTCAGTACCTGTGATATTTGGGTGTCAGCGACGCGAGATTGCTCGAGCTCGGCATATTTGCGAAGGGCTAGCGCATAGTCGCTGCCAAGGGAGATTTCCTTGCGTGGTCGACCACCCTGGTCGTAGTAGTAGTAAACCTTCTTACCGCGCTTTCGCAGTCGCAGGCGGGTAATGCTGCCTGCCAAGTGTGGCTTGCGTCCCATTATGCTTTCCTTGTGATATTCGGAACCCACCTGGTGGGTTCTGTTGTTGGCGTGGCTACCTTGTGTGCAATGAACTGCGCCCGAAAGACAATGGGGGCGCCACGGGCGTTGACGACGTGCTGGATAAGGTTGGCGCGAAGCCAGTCAGCCTGTAGCTGGACCCGGGAGCGCTTATTACGTCCGTTGCGAATGCCGGTCAGCTCGGCGACCTCGTCGGCCGTGAGAAATAGCGAGTTGTTTTCGATGCTCATGCCACCACCCCTTGTTTCCTGCGGGTTTCTTGGCGGCACTGGCAGGCGATGCAGCGGGTTGCGGCTGGGTAGGCTGCGCGGCGAGCGGTGGGGATGTCTTCGCCGCAGTCCTGGCACTCTGCCGTGCCGACCTGGCGGACGGTGGCGCGTTGGGCGGCCAGCAGGCTATCCAGGCGGGCCTGGGCTATTTCGTTGGCTTGGTCGATCTGGTCTAGGCGTTCGTGGTTCATGGCTACGGCTACCTTTCAATGAGCTGGATAAGGGCTTGCAAGGCGAAGAAGGCGCAGGCGGACAGCAGGGCGTGCGCCCAGGGGGTTAGGCGGGCGAGATCAGGCATGGCGGCGGGCCTCGGCGTGGGTGGCTGGGTAGGTTTGGAGCCAGTCGGGGACGGATGTGGCCCAGGGCGGCAGGCCTGCATCGTCAAAAACGGATCTGGCATCGTCGGAATCAGCGGTGCTGGCCAGCGCATGCCAGTCGGGCGGGGTTTCATCCCCGTCGATATCGGCGGTGGATGCCGGCACATCCCAGGGCGCCGGCTCGTTTGCTTCTTCCTGGGTGAGCATTCGGAAGTGAAACGCGCGGGTCGGTGGTTCTTCGTTGGGGGTGGCGCGTACAGTTAGTGGCACAAGTCCAAGGTGGGTGTGGCTGCGCCCCACCCTGGCGGCCCGGCTGGTGGCCGTGCCTTCGGTGGCTGCCTGCGGCCGCCACTCAACGCGCCACGACTTGGTGCGGGTGATGGCGGTTTGGTCGGAGGCTTCGACACCCTTGACCACGGCGCAGGCGGCTTCGCCGTAGCAGTTGGTTTTCTCTGGCTGATCCTCTTTGGCCAGCTTGATGGGCATGTCCTTGCGCTTGGCTAGCGGGCCGCCTAGCAGCTTGCAGAAGGTGGCCCAGTCGCCTTGGTCGGCGGCGTGTACCGCCCAGTCGAGCCAGACACTGTCTTGCTCGGCGCCTTTCAGCTTGCGCAGCTCGCGCCAGAGGGTGACGGCTGGGCCGCCGTAGAACTGAAACTGGCGGATACGCCAGAGACTGGCCCAGGCGCGGGCGAGCTGGGCGCCGGTGACGGTGTCGGTGCCGGTTTCGTGGTTGTCGCCCATGGCGAGGTGTTCGCCGTCTTCGCGCTTTTGCTCGGTGCGACCGTCGAGGTTCTTGGTTAGGTATTTGGTGAGGTAGCCCACGGCACCACCTACGCGGCGGCCGTCTTCGGTGATCTTGGCGGGCTGCATCTGTTTGACGTCGAAACGCACGGTGCTGGCCGGCTTCTTGCGCCACACCGGGTCGCGGCCCTTAGGTACGTCTTTGTCGTGGTGCCAGACGGTATGGTTGACTACGTCGAGTTCGCCATCTTTGCGCAGCTTGAGGTCGAACAGTTCGTCCCAGGCCTCGCGGCAGGCGTAGTTGTTGAACAGGGCGATGAACATGGCCAGTTCATGGGGTTCGCCCCATAGCAGCATGTGCCAGTGCGGGCAGGCGTCGGCGTGGGGTTCGGCAACGCGTAGGCCATACACACGCAGGCCACGGCGGGCAGCGGCGGCGCGGACTTTGGCCCACAGCTTGGCCAGGTAGTCGTTTGCCATCTTGGGCGTGGGCTTGCCGGCTTCGACCCAGGCGGGGTTTTGCACCTGGCGGTAGGCCTTCTGCCCCTTGGCGCGCTTGATGGGCACCGATTTGGAAGGGTGCATGTAGCCGGGGCAGGTCGGCGTGACGAACACGGCAACGTGGCCCAGCTCTTCGGCGATCAGCTCGAAGCCGCGTGCGCGGGTGATCAGCTCGGCGAACCGGACGCGGGGATTGCTGACGCTCGTTTGCTGCAACTCGAACAGCGACACTTCGTCGCCGGCATCGCTCAGGGCGACGGCGCTGCGTAGGGCCTGTTCGGATTGCTTCCAGCGGGTGGCGAAATAGCCGCTTGTCGAGGCGGACACTACCGGTTGACGGCCACGGCGCACCTGGCCGGCTGCGATGCGGGCGTACTCAAGCGATTGCAGGTGCTGGCGCATGAAATTACGGCGCCAGACCTTGGCCGACTCCAAGCGCTGGCCGTTGCCTTCGACGGTAACGCCACCCTGCCCAGGGGGGGGCAGGCGTATGTCGTAGCGTTCGGCCACCAGCTCGGCGGTGTACTCGGGGTCTACCCAGCCGTGCAGCTGGCGGGCGGTGTCGGCGCCCAGATTGCCCAGGTCGACGATGCTGGTGAGGCTGGTGGATTCCTTGCCGATCAGCTCGCGGGTGAGGTGGTCCAGGCTCTGCAACTGCACGGCGCCGGGTAGCTGGTCGCGGTATTGCTCGGCGTGGTTGGCCACCGTGGCTTCGTCGGCCCATTGCAGGGCGGGCCAATCGGCCTGCGGGATAGCCTGAAGCTGGTGGCTACGCTCGCGGGCGCCCTCGGCGCTGTACTGGTAGGGGCGGTTTGCCGCCAGCCATTCTTCGTCAGTCTCGGGCGAGAAGTCAGGCGACGGGATGTAGTTTTCGTCGTCTTCGTCCAGGCAGTACCGAAAATCGAAGGTCATTGCGCGCCACCGAAGCCAGTGGAGCGCGCCAGCGTGGGGGCGAGGCGTTCGGCGGCGTACTGGTGTTGCTCCAGCACGCGGCGTAGCTCGGATGCCAGAAAACCCAGGCCGCCGCGCAGATTGCCGGTAAAGGCCTGCGGGTCTATCTCCATGCCGACCGTTGCCATTTTGGCCACGCGGGTTTGCAGCTCGACCAGCAGCCCGTCTATCTCGTAAGCGATCGCAACGGCTTCATCGGCGCTGCTGTATTGGGCGCGGGACATGAGCTTGTTGCCGTCTACGGCCACCGCGCCCATGGGCACCGTGCCGCGCGCCAAGAACGGCGGCGCAGAGGCCGGCGCGGCGGGCTTCGTGGCCTTGGCCAGTTGCGCGCTACGTTGTGCGGCGTCGCTGCACTCCAGGCGATCTAACAGGCTGGCGAGGTTGGCGCGGATGGCGGCACGGTGGGCGGACGCGTGGTAGTGCATGGCTAACCCCTGACGGTGAGCAGGTGGGCGCCCGCAGCGCGGGCTTGCGTGGCGGCCTGGGTAAGCGCCTGGGAGGCCTTGACGATGGGATGCAGGTTGTCGGGGTCTATCTCGCCCCGGCCAATGGCGTTTTCGAGGGCCAGTGACAGGTTGTCGGCGAATACGGCAAGGGAGGCCGCCAGTTCGGCGGTGGAGTGGGCGGCGATCATTGGTCGCCCCCTTCCTTGCGCGCCCAGGCGTCGGCCAGGACGGACACGATTGCGACGACGATCAGCAGGCCGTAGAGGTAGTTGATGTCCATGGCTCACCCCACCATCGCTGCAAAGGCATCAGCGGCGCTGCTGTAGATGGCATCGACTTCGATGTATCTACACAGCTCGCGTGTGACGGGAACGGCGACGATGTAGACCACCTGTTCACCTTGTGCGGTCAGCAATACCTTGATGCTGGCCAGGGAGCAGCGCGCGACGTTGCCATCCAGGGGGATGTAAACCGACTGGTTGAAGTGGTGCTCCAGGGAGGCGCGCAGGGCGGGCAGGGCCGCTTGGGCCGTCGGTGCGCTGTCGGTGGCAGATACGGCCAGGGCCAGCGCATCGAGCGCGGCGACGTTGTTGCTGATGGCGGGCTCGCAGTGGACGAACAGTTCGCCGTTATCGAGCTGTGCCAGTACCGCGTGGGCAGCGTTGACGAGGGCGGCGGTGTGGTTGTGCATCGTGTTTCCTCCTTTGTTTTTCTTGGTGGACTCAGAGCGTGCAGGCCGCGCGGGCCTCTTTGAATGCGTCATCCAGGGCTTTGCCCAAGTCATCCACATGCACCAGCCAGGGGGCGTTCTGCGTCCTGCCCAGCCGTGTGGCAGGGAAGGGCAGCGTTCCAAGCCTGGCCAGTTCGAGTGCCTTCTTGCGCTCGATGCCAAGGAATTCTTCGGAGATGGATTCGAGCGGTACGGTCGGGCCGTTGAAGCGGGCGGCGAGCAACATGGCGGTGTTCATCTGGGTCTCCTTCCTGGCTTGGGTGGCCGGGCATTACGTTTCTTTGGGCAAGCCGGGGCCTATGCGGCCAAAAAATGGCCGCTGTAGGCGGGGCGGTTAGTACGGGGTTGGGTTAGGTGCTGGGCGTCAGCTCGTATTGCTCGGGGGGCGCTACCTTGCGGGGGCAGTAGCGCAGCGCCATGGCCACCTGGGGATTAGGGTTGGCGCTTTGCACGACCGTGTAGACGATCTGGGCCAATACCTTGAAGGTGTGACCGCAGCTCAGGTTTTCGCACTGGTAATAGGACTCGCGGGTGACGGTGGACATGCGACGGCTGGTGCGGGTCTTGGCGACACCACCGCAGTGAGGGCAATCAAAGGCCATTGCGAGAACCTTCCAATGTGTTACTTTGCGGGCGAAAATTGCCAAAAGGTTGAAAAATGTAACTTTTGACAGCACTGGCGCGGTGGCTTTGGCGACAATGGTTTCCATGGCAAGCAGGGCGCCAAGCGCTGTGGTGATGTCGGTTTGGTGACCGGCACCAAACAGACGGAAGAAAAGACGCCAGCGGGGCGAGGCCACGCGCTGGCAAGTGCCTAATGACGGCTGGAGGGAATAGGATTTACGCACGCTTGCCAAGCTCCGGGTAGCACTTCAAAACGCACTCGCGGGCGATGGTTGCCGGCGTTGCTCCAAGTTGCTCGGCAAGCTGATCGAGGTCTTCCCGCTCTAGGGGGAAGAAGCGCAAGGCGACTGGGCTGGAGTTGCACCCGGTTGGTGAGCGACGGCGGCGACGGCGGCGAGATGGTGTTGGAACCTTGCCGATATCCATATTTTTTCACCTTCATCGTTTAAGTGACTTAATTTAACCAAACTAATTTTCACATTTCAAGTGGAAGTTGAAAAAACTGTGTCTGTGAGGCGCAAATGACTGATTTTGCTGAGAGGCTACGGAGCGAGCGAGAGCGCCTGGGTCTCACGCAGAAGGATCTGGCAGATAGGGTTGGAATCACGGCAAATGCCTACGGGGCATATGAACGTGGTCGCGCGGAGCCAAGCGTTGAGGCATTAAGCACATTGGCTTCCATGGGCTTTGATCTTTCATTCCTTGTGCTGGGTGCGCGTACGGATAAGCGTCCCGCACTGTCGGCTCAGCCTGAGCGCACACCCGAAGCTGATAGCCTAGGCTTGCGATTGGCGATGGAATGTTCGCGACTCGGCATACTTGATCTGCAGATGTCTGAAGCCGTAGGCGTGTCGCTCCGCACCTTCAACAATTGGATATTGGGTACGGCAGAACCCAATGCCGCGCAATTGCGGGCTATTGATGCGACTGGGGTCGATGTGCTTTTCGTGCTCACGGGCAAGCGCGGCTTGGTAGAGGAAGCCGGGTACTCGGCGGTGTCGATTCCTGATGAACTTGGGTCGCTCGTTGAGGCTTGGTTGCACCTGCACCATGTACGCCCACTCGACGCGCAGGCCGTTCAAGTCCTTGCGGATTTAACGAAGCTGATGAACCCGATCCACATGCTTGCGCAGCATCAGAAGCCTGCACTTTCACCAGTACCCGCGACAAACCCAAGGCGCGCAGCTGCAGATACCGCCATCGACGACATGGTGAACGAAAACCTACTCAGCGCCATCGACCAGGCACAGGCGGCTGAAGTAAAGCGTCCGCGCGCGCCCACCAAGTCACGCACCAAAACCGGTGGCTAGTTGACGTTTATCTGTTAGCTAGCTGTTAGGTGTCCGAAAAACGGACAGGTGCCAGCTACCCAGCATGGTTGCGCGTGGTTAGGATGCCCCCCAATAAGACAGAGCAACAACTCGGGGGGTTATCCAAGTGAAAGTAATTTCTGATTTTCAGGCCGTTGCTGGCGACGTAGTAGACGCTGCCAATCGCCAGCGCGTTGAAGACTGTATCCACACTCTGGAGCTGGTAAGCCGTGACCACGCACTGGCTCCGATTGCTGGCCCGGTGCGGACTGTCACCGAGAATCTGCGGATTCTCTCTCGAACCATGAGTGCTGTAGATGCAGCACGCGTAGGCAAGAAAACCACCAGCGAATAAGCCTACTCCATGGATCTGCTTGAGGAACTGTGCGGCGTTGCTTCTGATGTCTCGAAGCACAACGTATTCGAACGGCACTGCATTGCTTTCAGTGAGCAGCTGGCCCCGCTGCCCGACCCGGCTGCGATCTATGCGCGCGTGGTCTCGCTGTTGCACAGCGAGGAATCGGACCCGGCGAGCCAAGCCCGTAAGTTGGCCACCAAGTTGCAAGTCCACCGTAGTAAGGTCTACCGGTGGCGCGATGAAGGCATACGCAGCGTTACCGATGTGATGGCCATATGCGAGGCGTTTGATGTGCCGCCTGCTGTACTGCTAGAGCCGACGCTCGAAGGCACGCAGATGGTGGATTGCGTCATGTCGTTTGAGGGCTGCGAGTATATCTGCCGGGCGTGGGTATCGAAGCTACCGCAGCCTGCCGACAAGCCCTTTGGCCTTGTTTGCCGGCCCAGCAAAGGACGGTATTGGCGGCTTGAGGCGTGCAATCGCGGGCCGCGCGCAACGGCCCACGTTGCCTACTACGTGGACATGCAGTGCACCCAGCGGTATTCAACCGCACGTATTGCGATCTGTCTGCCAGGTATGCAGGACTATGCCGCAAGCCTGGCGCAGCATCTGGGTGGTTATATGGGGCAGTTGGGGCATGTCCATGCGTATGCCGATTCGGCGGCCTTGTTCAAGTCGCTGTCTGGGCAACCAGCCAGGGCGGTTGCACGCGAGTTTGAGCTGTTGATGGGTGAGCTTCAGCGATGCCCAACTCGGGAGGCATACGAGAGCGCGCATGCGCTTTGGGATCAGCTCAAGTTCTGGGGAGGCCCGATTGATGATGGCGTAGTAGACCGGTTTGCCTTGCCACCGAACTTGCTGGTGGTGCATGAGGCCTTGCCGGACTGGCCCTCATTTGTACTAGGTGTCCGTGGGGTGACTGGACAGTACATTCCAGCGCTGGTGTTGTGTGAAACGCCAGCCGAACCCCAGCTGATAGAGGGGTACTATTTTTGCTCTATCATGCTGCCCGACGTGCTGACAATGGCGCGTCGGCTTGTTTGACACCTAACTATCCTGAGGGGAAACCATGATTGAGATCATCATTGCCACCGTTATCAACTTGCTGACCGCTGTTACACCATTGGCTGCGCCGGCTGAGGCGCAGGCGAAAGAGCAGCAAGCGGCACCACAAGCTGCTGCGCTGAGCACGAAGTCAGATCAGCCACAGCCGATCATTAATCCAGCCATCTAATACCAATATGACTGCACTGCGCGACTCGCTAGGCCATATCAGGCATGCGGACAATCTTGCTGACCAGGTCGCCGCCATGGCGAGCGCGCTGGGCTTTCGTAGTTTTATGCTCGGGTATGTCAATCCATCCCTGTCTAGCAAACCATTCTGGGTAGACAACATGCCCACACGCACCTGGGACTCCACGGCAGTTGTATGCCGCGATCCAGTAGCAGCGGCGATTGTTGCCACCAAGGAAAGCAAGACGATTCTGTGGACAAGTGACACCTATGCCCAGGCAGGTGCCGGGGATCTGTGGGAGCTGGGGAATTCCGTGGGCATCCATAACGGGGTTGCCCGGCTCGCCTGCTTGGGCGGTAAACGGCGCATGATGATGAGCATGGACAGGGATGTGCCGTTCGACGGGACGCCCGAGCAAGAAGCCATGCTGATAAGCGAGTTGGTGACGTTTTCAGAGGTGCTGGCCGGAACGGTCGCGTCCATCTTCGATATCCAAAGCCTTATTGAACATGACCTGACCGCGAGGGAGCTGGAGGCGCTGAAATGGGTGTTTGCCCATGGCTACACTGAGTATCAGGTATCTGAGCAGCTAAATGTGTCCTTCGCCGATGCGCGCCGTATACTACGGCACGCTACTGAGAAGATCGGAGCGGGCAGCTATCTGCAGGCTGCGATGATTGCTGCGCGGCATGGGGCGCTAGGGGCGATTTAAGTAGCCTGGAAAGTAGCAAGCCCCACGGTTGCGGGGCTTTTGTTTGGCGCTCGATACGTGTCTTCCATACGGTGCGTTGCGCCTGTCGCTCCGTACTTACTGAACCTCTTACAGGAACAGCGCGGCGTGCCAATCCTTCTCTGGCACTATGGCGATACCATGCCCTTTGTCGTTGTAATCCAGCGCTTTTTCGATCTTTCTTCCATAAGTCGTGTTCGCCCAGGTTGGCTCCACCATCGAACCCACCACCAAATAGTCTAGCTTTGTAGTCACACTGTCGGCTATGAAGCCACCGCGACTGAGCACCGCTCGCTCGCAATCGGCTCGGTTACCGAACAGGAAGCGACCTGTAAGGCAGAACGTGTATCCCTCAATCCATACTGATGGATCATCGTCGTAAGGTATAGCCGCAACACTTGGTTCCCCGGTGCCTGTCTCATCGAACTGGTAGCCACAAATACCGCGCAGCAGCTCCAGCATGTCCGTCCGCTCTGCATCGGTGATGATGCCGTCCGAGAGGATTGCTCGGATGCGATCTGCAATTGGCCGGCCCGGCCAGCGGTGACACAGCTCTGGATGATCGAATAACCAGGTCTGCAGGAACAAAATTTCCTTGTCGTTGATGGAGCTGTCGGCAATCAACCCGGTTGCCACACCCAGAAGTTGCTCTGCTGCCTTTTGCATCGAACGCCGATCGATTGCACTACATGCTGCAAAATCCTTTCCCTCGTAGGCCATTCAGCCCTCCTTTTTGTTGTTGCGCCGTTTGGCGGTGTGGCAAGCGTAGTGCCACACAGCTACTGATGCCATCCTCCATCTGGGGGATAGGATTGTTCCGGGCGGCTTGATTTCACGTCAAATGGAGACGGCGCGGTAGGCGGGCTGGGGGCGATTTAGGGCGTCGTACCTACAGCGGGTAATCGTTAGAGCTGGTAGCAACTGGTGATAGGTTCTTGGTATCTGGCACTTTGTGGCTAAGCACCCCTTACTAACAATTCGCGCGGTTCCCGAACAGGATTCGACCTGTAAGGCGGAACTTATAGGCATCACCGCTCTGCCGCTTCCGCTTCTTGCGCCTCAAAATATGGTGTGGCCGGTAGTTCCACAACGCCGACACCGTTGATAATCGCCGCTCGACATTCCGATGCGTAGCCATCATCTGGTTGTGCAGCAAGGTACTGTATAGCCCTGAAGAGTTCGCTAGTTGGAACTAGTGCAGTGGAGGATGACACTGCGGCGCTTATGCACTTTTCCGTGAACTGAGGTCCCCTGTTGTTAGGGCTACTCAGTCGAAATCCATTGCCAAAGAGGACACCTTTTGCCGGTTTCGTTACTTCTTCGCGCTGAAGGTCTTCGTGAATGTTCATCGACAGTTGTCTCAGCTTGTCTACGTTGATTGCCTTGGAGTCTTTCCCTTCAGCTTCGCCAAGCAGTCGCCCTTCAGTTGATTGGAAAACTACATCGAACTCTGACTGAGCGTCCTTGTATGGTGCGGCAGAGAATCCAAGTCTTGAGAGCGCACCGACGATAGCGTGCTCCAGCGGCTTTCCCTTTTCGTAAAGCAGTGCTCGCAACTGACCAGCATCACGTAGTGAGGCTTGAGTCTCTTCTAGCCTTCGTTGTGCCTCCTCAACCTTTCGCTCAACGTCAAGAAGCTCAGAGCGAAGCACACGTTCAGGTTCGAGAACGAACGACGGGTCAGATGCCCAATCTGGCTCCGGGGTCACCTCTGCAGTTGAGTGAAGTGCCTTGTCGAGCGCAACAACGCAGCTAATGAGTTTTGCAGCGAATCTCTTTGCGGCCGGCGTCCAGGGTTCTCCCTTACGCCCTATAAACGTCTCAGGATAGAAATCTATGTCGGGAAGGAGCACAAGCGCCCCTGAAGACATCTTGCTACGTTGGATCGTCGCCACTGCCATATCGCCGTTCTTGGTCAAAATACTAGGGCAAATAGACTCCGCGGTGAGCCGTACCTTGTACTCCGACACAGAGCCAAACTCAGCCCAATAGGGAGCAAGAATATCGGCACCGAGTGGAGCTAGCTTCATCGCAGAGCCAGTAGCATTTACGGGTTTTAGGTCATTTGGTAGTGCTGCATAGTTTGTATATCGCTCAACTATCCTAGTTGTCGCCCGATTGTGCCCCGTTCCGGAGTAATTGCGTTTACCTGTATCGATATAGACCTCTTGGACCTCTGGAAGATACACAAATACAGTCTTTCCCGATTCCACAGCCTGTATGATTTCGCGACGCCAATGTTCGCAAGCTTCCTTCAGTTGAAACGACGACGAGTCATTTAGGCTAGGCTTGCCTTGATACTGACCCGTTTGGTCCACCAAAAACTCGCTGATGTGTGGCCGAAAGAGGATAATGTCCCAGTCAAGTAGTGAGGCGCGAGAGCGAAAGCTCTCGTTCTTAGCATCTTGCGAGGCAATTGAAATGCCTACCGTGATGATTAACTTGGACATTTTCGAGGTAGGGTAGTGTGTTCTGCGATGCCAAATGTGAAATCGGGATGACTGAACCGCTTTTGCGCAGTTGGTGTAAGTCTATCTCGGTGTTGTGTGCCACACATCATCAAAATGGGGGATGCTTTCCAAGTACTTCCAACATGGCTGCTTGGACCTGGCTTACTGACCACCTTGCCATACACTGTTTTGACTGCTATGAACTAGCAGACGTTTCCCTTGATGCTGTCTTTTTCGCAGTTCGCCCTTAATGCAGGGCTGCCCCACTCAGCGTGGGAGGGTAAGTAAGAAATAATCAGCGATATCGAACAGCAGGTCAGAAGGGTCATCACCTCTGTCCTTCATATGTAGCATTTCGCAAACGTGATTGTCTTCGATGACCAGTATGAGTTTTCCGTGCTCGCGCATAGCACCTTGAATCATTGCATTGGCACCTTCATCTGCGCCTTTGCGAGTAATGATTATCGCGACGCGACGTAAGGCTTTTTCTAGCAAGTATTTCTCCGTCGTCAGTACTTGACCCTGTTTTATCTTTTCCGTGTAATTCTTGAATTCAAAAGTTATGTATCTCGAGTTTAGGTTGTCGAGTAAGAACTGCCAAAATTCCGTAGATGGTTTAATGCGACACACGTAGTCGAATCTACTATGTTTACCTTCCGTGCTTAATTGTTTGTGCCACCCATGAAGGTTGTTGGGAAATAAGTAGTGAAGAATGCGATCGCAGATATCTTCATATTTTGACCATGTGTTCTTTCCTGCTTGCAACTCCCTCAACTCCTTGCACAGGTCTGCTCCCTTAGTGATAACGGGTGTCGATGGGCTGGGAGGCTGATTGGTTAGAGAAATAACGTCCCCAAAGTTCCGCCCATGTTCTTCAGCCCCAGGTATGGGGTCTTCGTTCAAATACGCGGCCAGCTTATCTAGTAAATCTGGATCCTTTGATGCCCATATTTCTAGGTCTGTCCTATCAGCAAATGCTATTTTATAACGACCTTCTAGTTCTATGCGGGCTGCCAGTGGGATGTAACAGGAAGCTACGAGTATTCCTCTAGTTGCACCTAATTTTTCGCATTCAACGATTAACTTGGTGGCGGCGGACTCAATCAATGGAATCTGGGCTCGAGCTGTTCGGTAGTACTTAACTTCGATGGCCCACTTCTCATTGTTGTAATCCGCGAGGAAGTCTAATGTCTTTGACTCGGGTGTTTGGACAGAAAAACTGTTCACCTCTAGGATTTTTCGCACTAGTTCTTCGAAAGTCTGACTGATATGCTCGTTGTGGTTCATGGCTTTGGACGGTTATAATATTGTGCGCCACCGATTGGAGCTGCTGGGCGGCGCTCATTGGTGACAGTCTCAGTGAATTTTTGACGGCTTCCGCTGTCATGCTTCAATGCTCTATCACTCGCTGGATTGTAAGGCGATGATCATATTCCTTTTATAAGTCATCGAAGTGCAACCGTAATTCATTTGCTTACGCTTGAATTGCGTTAACCTTAAAGGTGAGTAATACGGCGCAGTATGTTTCACTTTGTCTGCACTTCGTGCTAAAGACATCGTGTTAGTAAAGACGCGGCAGTGGAATGGCATAGTCGATGTACAACCCACTAGTACGGGCAAGCCAGACATTGCCGCTTGGATCGCGCAGTGCTTGCCAGCCGAATGAGGATGTCCAGCCTATGCTCCACAAGTCTGATACGGTCAGTTGAGCGTAATAGGGGGTATACACCCATGAAGTTGATGGGCCTAGGATGCGAATTTCGCCCCAGGCCTTTGGCTGCATAGGGCCGTTGATGGCACCGACTACTGGTGGGGTGCCGGTTTCGGCAGGGCCGTGTCCTGTGGGCAGTCCAGAGGCCATGGGCAGCATGGGTAGCTGTGCAGCTTGGATGGCTGGCACTTGTGTCTGTGCCTCATTTGCTTGTGCAAGGCCACACGTTACCGCCAGTGCAACGGCAATGGTCGTTACTTTCATACTTCCTCCCAATTTACTTCTTGTTTTTAAGTGAGCACCGCTTGGGTGCCCTGCCATCATGTCAGTGCTTCGGCCGCAACTTCAAGTTCCACTTCGGTTGTGAACCCATCCGCCAGCCTATGTGTTGCCTTTGTCACAATCCATGGTAGTGCGTCTATCGCAGATTTGAAGCCTTGAACGGTGGCGGGCAGCTCGGGGAACAACTCCGGGCGGGCGTGAGCCAGGGTGAGGCTGAATGTGGCCATGCCGCGTTGGATGCGCTCCCACTCGCTTTTGGCGGCGCGTTTGGCGTTGGCGCTGTTGGCGTAGGTGTGGCGTAGGGTTTTGACGCTGTCGGTGCTGTTGGTGGTGCGTTTGTCGCCCTTCTTGCGCTTGGGTTTGTCTGGCCAGGTGATGGTGCCTTTGTGGGCGCCTTTGGTGTCTTGGTAGTGGGCTTGCACGCTGGTGTAGGCTTCGCGGTCACCCACGGTAAAGTGGTGGCTGTCGCCGTCCTGGCGGGTGATGGTGACGGCGGCCAGGGGCTGGCCGCTGGCGGTTTGGGCGGCGCCGGCTTTGATGAACAGCAGGCGGCCGGCTTTGACGGTGGCGACGGCGTCGAACATGGCGGCGAGGCGGGATAGCAGGTTAATGTCGCTTTCGCTGGTCTGGTCTATGTGGGCGATAGGCTGCTTGGCCAGGTCGGCAGTGATGGCGGGCTGCAGGCCGGCTTCTTTGGCGATGGTGCGGACAATGGCGCCCATGGTCTGGCGGTGCCAGCTGCGCTCCTTCTTGTCGCTCAGGCCGGCGCGCAGATCGGCGGAGCTGGCGCGGAGGATGAGCTTGTCGGGGGCGCCCTGGTGCTCGATGTCGTCGACCACAAATGTGCCTTTGTCGATCAGGGGTTCACCTGCGTAGCCGAGCGCGAGGGTGAGCTTGGCGCCGCGTGTGGGGATGTCGAGCTTGCCGTCATGGTCTAGCAAGACGATTTCGACCTGGTCGGCGTCGAAGCCGCGGTTGTCGGTGAGGGTGATGGATTCGACTCGGCGTTCTACCTTGGCGGTGATGTCCTGGCTATCGATGGCCAGGCGAAATGCGGGCGCGCGGGGGGTCATGCTGTGGCCTTTCCGATCAGATCCACGCGATCATCGTCCACGCGCTTGAGGGCGAGGCGGAATTCGATACGGCGGGCGCTGCCATCGGGCCAGAACAGGGAGCGGGTGGCTTCGAGCGATTCAATGACAAACAGGCCTTGCAGGTAGCCGTCTGCGGTGAGCAGGGGCCATGCCTTGCCTTGGTCGCCCATTTGTTTGAGTTCGTCGAGGGTGACTTCTCCCCCGGTGATTTCGGGGTACAGGACGCCCGATAGATTCAGTAGTTCGTCGTCTGGCCCCAGGTACTGGTGAGCGGGGCGCAGGCCTACCCGCGCGGCGCCGGGGTGGCGCCATGCGGCTTGGTGTTGAATCTCTTGGGGCGGTGCGGTGGTGAGGTCGAATACGAACAGTCCGAGTGCGATCATGGGGCTTCCTTAATCTTTGTCATGCAGCCGCGAGCGGGTGCTTGTGGCCGTGGCTTTGCGCAGGGCTTTGGCGACTTCCTCGGCGACCATGCGGGACAGGGCTTGGGCGTCCATGCCGGGGGCGGCGTGGACGTTGATGGCCTCTATGACGATGGATCGCGCTGGCGCGGCCTGGCTGGCCAGCGTGGGGCGCTTGTCGATGTTGAGGGTGCTGGCCGGTGCCATGGCGCTGGCGCCCAGGGCGACGGCGGCGCCGATTGGGCGGGTGAGCTGCTTGGTGATGCGGGCCATGGCATCCAGGGGGCCGTGCTGGGCCTTGTTGATGCCTACCGTTAGGCCATCCACGGTATGGCCGCCCAGGGCTGCAAAGACGCGGCTGGGGCTGCGGATGC
The DNA here is from genome assembly GCF_030160395.1 of Chitinimonas prasina. Taxonomy (GTDB): domain Bacteria; phylum Pseudomonadota; class Gammaproteobacteria; order Burkholderiales; family Chitinimonadaceae; genus Chitinimonas; species Chitinimonas prasina. Next base: position 709,979 of record NZ_BSOG01000002.1, on the reverse strand, counting down.
CGAGCTTCTGCTTGAGGGTGAGGATCATGCTTTCACCGGCGCCATTGATGGCTGCCTTGAGCTTGTGCAGGCCGCCGACAAAGCCGTTGACGATGCCATCGACCAGCATGCCGCCAAGCGAGGCCATGACGGTGCGCAGGCTGGCCAGGTAGCCGGTTATACGGCCCCATTCGCGCACGAACAGTCCGAGTAGCGTCCAGTTGAGGAAATAGCCCTGTATGGCCTGGCCGGCGCCGATGGCGTGGCCTTTGATGGCCTGCCAGGCGCGGCTGGCGGTGCCGCTGATGGTGTCCCAGTGGCGGGCGATGACGCCGTAGAGCGTCCAGTTCATAAAGTAGCTGGTGAGGCCGTTGGCGATGGCGGTAATGCCGCGCTTGATCAGTGCCCAGACGGCGAGGGTGATGGCTTTGAGGTCTTGCCAGTGATCGACGATAAAGCCGACCACCGTCCAGTTCATGATGAAGTTGGTGATGGCGCTCAGTGCGGTGGCGAACACACGTTTGATGCCGGCCCACAGTGCGGCGAACTTGGGGCCGATGACGTCCCAATGCTTCCAGATCAGGTAGGCGGCCAGGGCGATGGCGGTGACCACCAGCCCGATGGGGTTGAGTAGGAAGATACGGCCCAGCCACATCATGGCTTTGCCGAGCATGCCCAGCACGCCACCCAGCTTGCTGAGCAGGCCGACTGCGCCGCCCACATGCACGCCCATCATGGCCATGCCTGCCCGGACTATCAGCATCGGCCCCATGAAAGCGGCAAGGGCCAGGGTGATGCCGCCCATGGCGACCAGCAGCACGGCGAGGGCGGCGCCGACTTTCATGAGGGTGCCGGCCAGGGCGGGGTTGGCGCGTACCCAGGCGTTGATGCCGCCGAGTAGGCGGTTGGTGTAGCCCATCAGCTCGATCAGCTCGGGCTTGAGGGTCTTGCCCAGGTTGGCGCCTGTGTTGAAGGTGCGGTTTTTGATGGCCGCCCACCTGGCGTTGAGGGTGTCGGCCTGGGCGCTGGCTTCTTTCTTCATCGAGCCGCGCGCCTTGGCGCTGTGCACTAGATCGATCTGCTTGCGGTACTCCTTGAGGTTGTTGGCCAGCTTGGCGGCGTCGTCACCGTATTCTTTGCCGAATAGCTGGGTGGTGACGTTGGTTTGTAGCTCGGCGGGTAGCAGCTGGATGGCGTCCAGCACACGCAGGATGGTGTTAGTGGCGTCTTTCGCCATGCCTTTCTGGACGTCTTTTGCGTTCAGCTTGAGCGCTGCCAAGCCATCCTGAAAGCGCTTGGGCTGTATGGTGGCGTTGGTCAGCTCGCGCACCATGGCTTCGCTGGCGCTGGCGGCCACCTCGGCGCTTGCCCCCAGGGTGAGGAAGGTACTGCCCAAGGCTGCGGCATTGCGGTAGTCGAGCTTGTCGGCCATACCCGCAATGCGCTGCATGACGTCGATAATGTCGGCGCCCTTGGAATGGGTTTTGTCGTCGAGCCAGTTGATGGTGTCCCCAAGCTCCTCGATGTTCGCGATGGGTAGCTTGTAGAGGTTGGAAATCTTGGACAGGCTGTCGCCGATTTCCTCTGCTGCCATGTCGAAGGCGACGGCGCTGGTGTTGGCTGTGGCGGCGAAGGCGAGCAAGTTGGCTTTGCCTTTGATGCCATTGCGGGCGGCGGCTTCAACCAAGGCGGCCAGCTCGATGGCGGACTTGCTGCCGGGTACTTCGGACATGGCTTGGATGGCACGGGCCATCTCGTAATAGGTGTCGCTAAGCTCGCCAGTGTCCTTTCTGGCTTCGTCTACCTGCTTGGCCACACCCAGCATGGCGGTCTCAAAGTCTGCATAGTTCTTGATCATGCCGACGATGGGGGCGCCGACCGCTGCGCCGCCGACCAGCATGGATGCGCCAGCGCCGCCGATCTGGTTGCGGGCGTTCATGCCGTTGTTGAATTTGGCGCGTATGGCGTGCTGCTGCCGCAGCTTGGCGTTGATCTGGGTAAGTTTCTGTTCTTCGGCGGCCAGGGCGCGCACGGCTTCGGCGGTGTCGGTTTTGAGCCGGCGTTGGTGCTCGCCGAGCTTGCGTGTCTCGATACCGCTGGCGGCCAATGCGGTGCGCATGCGCTGTTGCTTGGCGATCAATTCATGATGCTGCTTGGTCAGGTCGCTGGCTTCCCGCTTGGCGCCTTCCAGGGCTTTCTGTAGCTGCCGGCTGGGGGTGGTGGCCTTGGCCATTTCCTGGCTCAGTTGGGCGATGCGCTCTTGGGCTGCCTTCACGGCGTGGCCGGTCTTGGCGGTTTGCTCGGCGGTCTTGCGGTAGCCGTCTATCTGCCGCTGCTTGGCGTTGAGTTCGGACACCTCGCCGCGTAGCTTCTTGACGGTGGTGGCGGTGGCGACGGTTTCGCCACGGATACGGCGGATGGGGGCCGACAACTTGTCGGCACCGGCCATCAGGACTTGGAGTTTGAGGTTGGTGGTGGACATATGCGCGCGCGGTGATGGGGGTTGCCCATGGTGGCGTGCGGCTGTGTGGTTGGCGCGCTAGAATCGTTGTGCAGATTGTCCAAACAAACACGAACCTGTCATAACCGTAAAGCTATCTAAAGGTTGACTAATGATTGAGCAAGAACAAAAAAAAGTTGCAGTTGCGAGTGAGACAACCAATGCAAGGAGGAATGGGGTGGATGATGCGTGGGTAGTGCGGGTTAATACTATAGTTGAGGGGGCATTTCCTTGGGCGTTCCGGATTTTAAAATCACATTGGTATGCTTCCTTGATCGCGATCGTGCTAATAGGCTGGGCATCTGCCCCGAGCATTGCCCTTCATTTTGGCCAGAGGTATTTGGGCCCCACTTCTCAAGTCGGAGCGACTGTAAGCCCAGCTAGCGCCGAGCAAAAAGCAGCAATTGAAATATCGCAGCTCGGGCAGTTGGGTGATTCTTTCGGAATATTCAATTCGCTGATGTCCTCGTTGCTGTTTATTGCGGCCGGGGCAACTTTCTGGCTGCAGAATATGCAGCTGAGGAAGGCCAATGAAGAGCGACATTCTGATGAAATATTTAGGCAGCGTGAACGAGCGGAAGAAACATTATTCAAGCTATTGGAGCTACATCGTGATGTAAAGGATAAGATTTTTTACGATACTTCAAGTGGTAATGCCGCCCTGGTCAAATGTGTCATTGGTGCCATGCGCAATTTATACCAAGTTTCTTATATGCCTCAGGATAAATTTATCAAGTGCACTGAACATATACTGGATTCATACGTTCAAAAATGCCTCGGGCCATATTTTAGAAGTTTGTTTCAACTATACAAGCACATTGATAGTGTTGACGTATGGGGTGAGGCTTCGGAAAAAAAATTCTATAGCAGCATGGTCCGCTCGCAAATGTCCCAGGCGGAGTTCTATCTGCTGCTTTTAAATTATGATTCTTACTGGGGGCGGGATTTTGACGAGAAAGTATGCAAATATAACCTACTAAAGCATTTGTCTTTTAGCCCCCTTGATCCATGCACGAGATACTTAATAAAAAGAGTCGCGCAGAACGCCTTGGGTGACAATGAGCGCCTCCTGAATCTGTATCTTGAGCCCTATTCTGCAGAGCAGTTCTGTGTGGATGCTGTTGAAATACGACGCGAACATAGAATTCTTGAGAGTCAATTGAAAGATATTAGCATGCACATGTAGCTTATCGGTGTGTGGGTACCAGACCGTGCCGGGTATTAGCGCATCCGGCACGGTCGCCGCTACTTCCCTCCTGTCGGCCCTATCCCTCTGCACCCTGGCACGCTCTCTCCATTCCGCCAGCTCAGTCAGTGCTATGTCGGCCACGGCATCTGGTGGCCAGTGGGCGATGGTGGCGATATCGCCGGTGGCGTCTTCATCTCTATTAGGGACGCTGGCTCCTTCCGTTTCATACGGCGCAACGCGCTTTGCTTGTTGCGCCTTGCGGACTATGGCCGGTACTCTCAATTTCTCGAAATGACCAGTCAGGGAATCGCTTGTGAACGTTGCTGAATGACTTTAGCGCGCAGGCTAGCTCCAATGTTATCTCTGGTTACAAATTTAAATGCACCACCATGCCCAATCACGGCCTTTGTGATATCGGCCGTGCCGAAAGTGGTTTGTCGCAATACGTAATTCTCGGCAAGCACTTCGTTTGTATCTATGGCTACATTATCTCGAGCCGTTACAATCAACTTCGGTTGGCCATTAATCATGCTAATGGTTGCCACGTTGTAGTCAACAATGCGTTTGCTACTTCCAAGCTGCTCAAGATCACTTGAGAGCCGATTAAGCATATCCTCATTTACCTCCCCCTTCTTGAGGAAGTCGACGAATTCCTTAGGCAGCACTTTGCCATCAAAGAAACTGCCGCCACCTATGCTTATACCCGTTAAATAGACGTTACCAACAAATTTACATATTGCCTCTGCGATTTTGCCTTTGTTAAGTTCTCTGCACATCTCTTTCATTTGCATGGAAAACTCATCGTCACATTTGCTCCTTCTTGCGCTTCGCGCTTCGTCCTCCTGCTCCTTGCATATTTCTGTCTTGGAATAATCACCGCCTTCAAGGCATTTGCTGTAGCAATTATCGTGAACCCTGCAAGCCTTTTCTAAATTAATCTTGGATGGAAATATTGAGATCTCTTCAGGCACCAGCTTTTCATTCCAACCGGAGCCGCAGCCATTGTAAAAATCTTTTTTGGTTTCGTTAGTGGTGCTCTCCGCTGTAGAAATTTCTTCGGAATGAACTGCTGCACAAGACAATGCAATCACCATGTACATAATATTTTTCATTTGCTTTCCTCCTGTATGGGATCGTAAAGACTGCTTCTGATGCATAGCAGACCAATCCCGAGAGGTCAAAGTGTCTTAGTGTCTGGTGTGGTAGTTGCGATCGGAGAGCTCTTGTGGCGTAACGCCGTGGGCTGTAACGTTCTTGATGTAAAGTCAGCGATGCCAACATGCATGCGGCGGCTCAGCGATCCGTATATTTCCGCTGAGCCGCAGCTTATTGCCGGCTAGCTACGCATCTGTCCCGCTTCTTACCCTGGCCCGCTCTCGCCATTCCGCCAGCTCGGTCAAAGTCATGTCTGTCATTGCGTCCGGTGGCCAGTGGAAGATGGTGGCGATGTCGGCCATGGCGTCTTCTACTCGGTCGGGGAGGCTGGCTCCTTCAGCGAAGTCGGTAGCAAAAAATTGGTAATCGCCATGCCACACTGCGTCAGGTCTGCCGGGTCCATCTGATGCATGTCGGCTTTGGTCAAGGTGGGTGTGCTGATGCGGGGCACCAGCGTGGCGATGGACTCGGCGTCCATCTGTGCCAGCGCGGTGATACTGAGGCCGCGCAGGGCGCCGCTTTTGGGTTTGCGCAGGTGGATCTGATTGATGCGCTGATTGCCGCGCTGGATGGGGTAATCCAGGGTGATGGGTTCGGCGGCTGGCAGGATGGCTACTTGGGTGGTTTCGGTCGCAGTGTCTTGGGTCATGGTCTTTGCTTCCTGGGTATGGGTGGGATTTAGTTCATGCCGATGTTGCGGCGGTGCTTGGCGAGGCGGTCTTTGCCATCGACGATGCAGACCATGCCCACAAGATCGATCTCGACTACCACGACATCGTTGACGGTCAACTTGTAGTAGCTGATGGCGGACTTGACCTTGAATTCGGTCTCTTCGCCGGGCTTGCCGCTGCCGAAGTCGAATTCTTCGTGGCGGCCTCGCACTACGACTTCGACGGCGTCGGCGTCCTCGCTGTCGCCGCGCTGGTAGGAGCCGGCCCAGCGGATCATTACGGCGTCGTGCTTGTCGGCGGCATAGTCCCGAAGCAGTTCGCGCATAAAGCCGCCGTAGGTGACTTCTATCTCCAGATCGCCCTGGCCCAAGTCCATGGAGATGGCGCCGTCCATGCCGCCGCTGCGCCATTTCTCCAGCTTGCGTGTGAGCTTCGGCAGAACGACTTCCTTGGTTTCGCCGATGTAATCGTTCCCGCCGACGAATGTCCCGAAAAACTTGAGCACTGATGGCAATGCCATAGCGTTGTCCTTTCTGTGTGTTGCTGGCCAGCGCCTGGCTGGCCGGCATTGTTGGCTTAGGCGGTGACCTTGGCGGCGAGGTCGGCCAAGTAGCGGTCGGTGATGCGCTGGATGAACATCAGGTTTTCCATCGGCGGCACTGGGGTGTAGTCGTAGTCGATGGCGAGCTTGCCGGCCTTGAGGCTGTCGACCGTATTGGCCTCGGCGTTGAACCATGCCCTGGCGTCCACGATGTAGCCGGCGCGCTTCAGCTCGCGGAACTTGCGGTTGATGCCTTCGATGATGTCTTTCACCAGCATCGGCGTTATCGGTTTATCCACCGCCCACATGTGAGCCTCCGCGATGGTGTCGGCGATCACCTGGGCGGTGCGGGTGTAGTTCTCGAAGGCGAACAGCGGGTCGTCGCTGGTAGTGCGCGAACCCCAGAAGCGGAAGCCGGTGCTGTTAATGATGCAGGTGACTTCTTTGCTATTGAGGTAGCCGGCATCGGTGGCGGGGTCTTGCAAGTCCCAGAACACGGGCTTGCTGATACCGGTGATGCCGTTCAAGGCCACGTTGGACAAGGTCTTGTGCCAGCCTTGTTCTTCGTCGAGCTTGGCGCGCAGGCCCAGGGCGTAGGCCACGGCGGGATAAGTGACTGCGGCGTTGGCGGTAGTGTCCCAGGCGGTGACCTCGGGCCAGATCACCATCACCTCGCGCTGGCCAAAATTGCCCCGGTAGAGCACGGCTTCTTCTTTGGTCTGGGCGCCGTTGGCGCTGACGTAAGCGAATGCGCGGAGCTTGTGGGCAGCACCGGCCAGGGCGTTGGCTACCGGCAGGGTGTCCAGCCCTGGCGCCCCCAGGATGCGGGGCTTAATGCCGAAAGCAGCTTGGGCTGCCAGCAATGCCTTGATGCCGGTGAATTTGCCATCGGGCGTGACGGTGCCAATGACGTTGGAGGTAGTGGCGGCGGCATCGGCGCCGGCCTCTACACGCACCACGATCACCATGGGCTTGGCCTGGTCGGCGATGGCGCGCAGGGTGGGCAGCAGCGTTCCGCCAACGCCGGCCTTGCCGATGGCTTCATAGACGTTGGTGACCAGCTTGGGGGTATTGAGGGGGAAGTAGGCCGCGTCGGCATCGGGCGCGGTACAAACTACGCCAATGACGGCGGTGGAAATGGTGCGGATGGGGCGTGTGCCTTCGTTGACTTCGATGACGCGCACGCCGTGGTGGTAATCATTGGCCATTGGTGCTCCGGGGGTTGGGGTGGGCGCAACCACCTTACCGCGCACCCGCGAAGCCGCCACGCGCTTACCGTTGTGCTAGCCGGACATACAAACAGCCCTGCATTTTCGGGGCTGTTTTGAGATTGGCACTGCCTGTGGACGCAGATTACTTGTGATTGCCTCGCTGCATTTTTTGCGCAGTCTGCTGGTTATCTGGAGAGTATTTAGTCATCTGCTTCTCTGCCAAATGAGCACGTTTCAGGAGCACGCCACGAACGTCTGCTTGTGATCCTGCGCAGGATTAGTCCCTAGTATTCTGAATATTTCCGAGAATCACCACGAACCTTCTCGGCGGGATACTTCGCGCGGTTATGCACTAGCTTTTCGGAGGCTGCGGTCATTAAGTCAACGTCTAGCTTGTCTGCAAGACGCACGAGATACATCAGGACGTCTGCCAGCTCCTGCCGAATAGCTTCATGTTTCTGCTCGTTCAGCTCGGATAGCTCACCTGTCTTGAGCCATTGGAAAGGCTCTAGTAACTCAGCTGCCTCCACGCTCAGTGCTGAGGCGAGATTTTTGGGTGTGTGAAACTGGTCCCAATCGCGCTCTGCGGCGAATAACCTAAGTTCATCGCGGAGCTCCGTTAAACTCATTGGGGGTGCGCTAGCCACGATAGTGTGCCTTCTTAAACTGTGCGATGTCATCTACACAACCTGAACGATGAATCATGCGGTGGCAGTTGGCGCAGAGCACCGCAAAATCCTTGGTCGGATCCATGGCAACCTTCTTCCCCTTGAGAGATGCAAGTGGCCTGAGGTGATGGGCTTCAATGTACTCCTTACCGATCTCTCCATAACGCGCTTCGAAGTTTGTATTACATACCTGACAGGTATAGCCATGATGCTTTTTGACGGCTCTGGCTAGGCCGGCGTTACGCTCAATGCGCTTGTGCATGCGGAAACGAGTGGCATCCTCGTATGCCATCTCTGGCGGTTCATCGCCCTCCACGGTTGTAGTGCTCACCTCGCTATTGGTCTCGCCCTGAATTAGGGTCTCGTAGAGTTTGACCATAATCATGAGGTCAGATATCAGCTGCGCCTCGCTTGGAAGCTGCCCGAGTGGATAGAACTGGGCGCATATATTCCCGGCTTCATAAAAAGCGGTATCGTTAGCCGGATCGGAAGGGCGCAAATCGATGTCGAGTTCTGGAAAGTAGGCAACCTCTTTGCCTAGCATGGCGCGGAAGTTTGCCGCTCGCGATTTCAAGGCAGTCTTGGCGTCCGACCTATATAGCTTCTTCGCTTCAGTCATCCCCTGATTGAGGCTGAGGTAAAGCCCAGTCATATCCTCACGAAACAGGTAGACAGGGTAATAGCCGCTCTGTGCGCTGCTAGTTACGAGCTTATCAAAAATGCCCACCCAAGGACCGCGCGCCCAGTTGCCTTGGCCGGCGCTCCCCTTGAGAACCAAGCGCTCGTTTTCGCCGACTGCGACAGCTACAGTGTCGCGCAAACTCCGTCGGATGAAATTGGCTAAAGCGTGCTGTGTAAAGTCTCCCTGGCTTGCTACTAGATACTCATTCAGTACTCTGTCAAATCCGTCGCGCAAACCCATAACGCTTCCTTATCCTGGATGGACCAGCTACGAAACGCCGAAAGCTTACATGCAGCAAGAATCATCGTCAGCTTCTCGCCGGTTTTGACGGTTGCAGCTGGTCGCCGGCAAATCGCTGGGGGCCGAGCCATGCGACGGCACCGGCGTAGACGTTGGACAGGGGGAAGCCGGTCTCGCGCAGCATGTCGCGGAACAAGGCGACGGATGCGGCGCGGGTGATGGGTATCTCCAGGCGCCATTGGCACAGTACGTCATGCACGAGGCTGGCATGGTAGGTGGCCGGTTTGCCGAGGTGCTGGGCGCCATCGGGCGTGCCAAGGTAGAACAGGCCCAGTACCGGCCAGGCTGGGGTGCAGCCGTCCCAGGCATAGCCGCGCCGGATGGTGATGGTGCCTTCGTAGATGGTGGCCCACTCACCTGCCCAGGTGATGCCGGCCAGGTGGGGTGAGCTGTAGCTGTAGTGCTGTTCGAGCCGGTAGCGCCAGCACTTGGGTGGGGTGCCGGGGCCGGTGGCAATGTCGCTGCCGAGTAGGTTGCGTATGAGGCTGGCGAGGGTCTTCATGCTGCGGCCCGGAAAACGTGGACGGTGAAGCCAGCAAACACCATTTGCAGGGTGGGCGGCAGGGCGGCGTTGATCGTGGCTTCGTCCACTTGCCAGGTGCCATCGTCGCCGGCCACCGTGAACGGTGCAGATACTGTGACGATGCCGCCTTTCATATCGGCCAGCAGCATGCCGCCCCTGCCGCCGCTTTGGCGGATGGGTAGGCGGAAGGTGTCGGTGATGTCGAGCGTTTTGCCATCTGGGCCGATCAGCTTGGCGGTGAATGTGAGGGTGGTGCCAAGTGGGCAGGTGGCTTCGGTCAATGCCCCGTTGATGCGGGTCAGCTCGGTCTTGTTGCTATCCACCCCTGTCATTACGAGGTGGGGGCGCTGGCTGCCGGGTGGGTGGTAGGGGGTGAGCGCCAGCTTGCCGTGGTAGTCGGCGATGATCTTGCCGGGTTCGGTCTCGATGTCGGTGGCGCCGAACAGATTGATGTCGTCGGGGTAGGTGACGGTGCCGTCGTTGGTCTTGAGGTCGAAGATTACGCGCTTCATGGTTATGTCCTGTAGGCGTTGCAGATGCGTTCGAGCCAGCTATCGAGGTTGGCTTCGGTGTACAGGCGGGAGCCGGAGATTTCGTTCTTGGCGGTGGCCTGGTAGGACATGAGGCCGACCAGCAGCCAGCGATTGCCGGGGTACTGGATGAAGCGGCCTGAGCGCTCGGCAGTGTGGTCGCGCACATAGATGCCAAATGCGCCGGGCTGGTCGAGATTGGCGGCGATGGGCGTGCGGGCGTTGCGGGCGACCAGCAGCGGCACTTGGTTGGTGTATTCGGAGCCGTCCACCACGTTTGCCATGGCGACAGCGCGGCGGTCGGTGGGTACGCGCAGGAGGGCATTGCGCAGGTTTGTCGGCAAGTAGCTGGGTACGCCAGGCAGTAGGTAGCCGCTGGTAAGGGTGATGCTCTCGGCGGCCAGCAGGGCGCCCGTGGTAGTGGAGTAGCGGAATCGTTTGCTATCCGTATAAGCATGCAGCTCGTTTCCGACGAGGCGAACAAACGCGCCGTTGTGGCTGGATTGGCTGGATACGCCCCCGCCGATAATGGTTTTGGCACCGCTGATGAGGTTGAATTTGGCCCAGAAGATGCCAGTGGTGCCGTTGCGGGCCGCTACCCAGATGTCGCTTGGGTCGAGTACCGCCATTCCGGCCCAGCCAGTACATGTGCTATCCACATCGGCGGGCGTTTTCGTCCAGATCAATGTGCCTGCTGGCGTGTTGGAAGTAAGTGGTCCGGTGCCTGGGCCGTTGGTGGCCAGCACGTGGGCGACGTTGAGGTAGCCACCTGTGCCCGATGGCTGGGGTATCAAGGCGGCATCGGCGGTGGCGTAACCGAGATCCAGGCGTATGGCAGTTTCGGCGGTGGGCCAGCTCATGCCGGGTGTGCGACGTGTGTAGTGTCGGCCCATGTTTACACCTCGTAGCCGTGAACGTGCACAGCGACCGCGTTAGCTGCTGAGCAGGTGACCCACACCTGCATGTTTTGGCTGATGGCGATGCCAGTGCGCTCCAGGGTATTGCCCTCGGTGCCAGCCGGGTCGAGCGGAAACTCATACTCAATGTGGTCGCCCAGTCCAGGCGCGGCGCCGTGGATGGCAAGGGAGACCAATATCGGCGCTTTGGTGACATTGCACAGGTTGATGCAGATGCTGGGCATAGATCCTGGCGACGCAGTCCAGAATGACTGTGGGGTGTTGGCGGCCGTAACGAGGCCTTTGCCGAGTGTGGGCATGGCTGTCCTTTAACGCTGAGTCAGGAAATGGATGCGGGCGCGCTCATTGCGGCGCAGGTAGTGGGGATGAGGGTCGCCGGCTGCGGCATGCGCAGCCACGATGCCGGTTGAGAATTCCTCGGTCGCGTAGGTGCTGCTTGAGACAACCAGCGAGACGGCGGCGCGGTCGGTGACGCAGAACACGAACTTGACCGGTAGCGGGAAGGCGGCGCCATCGGTCGGGAGTGGCTTGGTGCAGGGGGGCGTTTTACCGATGGCAATCAGAGTGCCATCCGGGGCGAACAGGCCCAGCTCGCGCACGGTGTAGCCGCCCACTTGTGTGGGTATCTCGCCAGCCACACAGATCCAGGTTGGGTTAGCGGCATCCTGGGCAACAGTGTTAGGGGTGCCCCGCCAGACTTCGTTGGCGAGCGCGGTTTGGGTGGCGCTGGGGTCATACTCGGCCTCATTCTGGCCGGTGCCGGCTGCGATGCTGGCGATGACCAGTGGTTGCCGGTTGGCCAGCGCTTGCGCCAGCAGGATATGGCCGGCCTGGGTAACAAGGGTGTAGTAGTTGGCCATCAGGTTTCCTTGGGTAATACGCAAATCTGCGGGCGCGTGAAAGCAGCTGCGCCTGTGTGGGTGGGCGCCATGCTGTTGATGGGCAGGACTTGGGGGTAAGCGATGCACGTGGGCCGGATGGCGGCATGGCCTGCCGTATTCATCGGCGCCCTGGTCACAAGCTCGACGTCGAGTCGATCCAGGTGGGAGCGTGCGGATTTGTATTCGGCGATCAGACGATGCAGGGCGGCGAGCCGGGCGGGGTCGATGCCTCGGTCGGTGACCTCGATACGCACGCGGAAGGTGTAGGGCTCGCCTTGGTAGGCGGGCCATTCGGCCAAGGTGGCGTCAATATCCAGCAGCTCGAACACGTGCCTGATGGCCCATACCGTGCCTTTGCGGCGGTGCAGGGCGGCGCTGCCGCGTATCAGGGCGCGCTGCTGGGCTTCGGTGGTTGCAGCGTCCCAACCATCGACCGACATGGCCCAGGCGAGGAAGGGCAGAAAGGCTGCGGGGCAGGCGTCGGCGTTCCACAGCTTGCGCAGGCCTTCGGGGTCTAGCCCGCTGGGCAGGACGTTGGCCAGTGCGCGTTCCAGGGGCGTGCTATTGGGCGGGAGTAGCCTAGCGCTCATTGCTAACCACGATAGCGAGGGTGACGACCTGGCAGTGGGCCAGCTCGGTGGGGGCGCACAGCACATCGGCGGTGGGTTGCTCGATGGTGACGCGCACCATACCGGGCTGATGGAGCGCGGCGTAGAGGCCGGATAGCGAGACATCGCAGCCCAGCCGGCGCCGGTCGGCCTGGTAGTTGGCCAGCGCCTGGCGGGCGGCGGCTTCGGCGCGGTCGCCTTCCGGGCCTGGCTTACGGTGCAGGGTGGCTTGCACGGTGTAGGGCTGCAGCGTGGGTGCGCTGGTTGTAACCACATCGGTCAGCGGGCGGCGTTCGTCAGCGCTTAGGTAGGCTTGAACGGTCTGCAGCATCTCGCCAGTGGGCGTACCGTTGCCTGCGCTCGATAGCACGGTGACGCGCACCTGGCCTGGGGTGGGTGTATCCACCGCGACATCGAGCACGCGCGGATCTGAATCCAGGGCGTGGAAACGGTAGCTGCCGATACTGCCGGCGACGGTGAAACCCTCGGGCGCCATCTGGGCGCGCTGGCGCAGGCTGTCGTCGCTCTCATAGACAGCGTCTGTCGGCGGGTAGGTGTCAGGGTTAGCAGGCACCAGCACGCGGCGTGCTACGCCTTGCAGCGTGGCCAGGGCATCCAGATCGCTGCGGCGGGCGAACGGCAGCAGTACGGCGCGGGCGGCATCGTTGATGCGGGCGCGCAGGTTGAGTTCGTCGTAGGCGGCGAGCTGCAGCAGCTTGACCACGGGTTCGGATTCGAGCGCGGCGGTGAAGGCGGGATACAGCTCCTTGAACCGCGCCACTTTGCGGGCGTGGATGGTTTCGTAGTCGAGCGCTTCGATCAGCTCGGGCGGCGGGAGGTCGGCGAGGGCGATGGTGGTCATTGCGGTCTGCCTATCTCGACGGCGGTGGTGATGGGCTGTTGGCGGCCAGTGCCGTCCACATAGTTGCCGCTGATTTCCAGCGTGAGGCTGGCAGGGGCGTCGGGCGTGGCTATGGTGGTGATACGGCTGAGCTTGAGCCGGGGTTCATCGCGCAGCAGTGGCATGGCGGCGGCTGCGATGACGCGCATACGGCCTGCGGCGTTCATCGGGCTATCGATCAGGAAGGGCAGTAGCGAGCCGTACTCGCGGCGCTCGATGCGACTCCCCAAGGGTGTGGTGAGGATGTCGGCGATGGATTGGCGCAGATGGTCTATGCCGCTGATGGGTTGGCCCGTATGGGCGTTCATGCCGTGGTAGCTCATGGGTGGCTGTGGTGGTTGCTGTTGCCGCCCGCATCCATGACGCTGCCGCTGGCGTCGAGGTTGCCCTCGATCAGGACATTGCCGCGCACCTGTACCGGGCCGTGGATGACGGCGGCGGGGCCGCCTGTACCTTGGGCCGAGCCAAAGCCGGCCATGCCGCCCATGTAGGTCAGGGTTTTCTGTACCAGCAGGTTGCCGGTGACGACTGTATTGGGGGCGTCGATGGTGACCAGCGTGCCGGCCTGGGCGGTGATGGTCTTGCCGGCCTTGGCGGCGATGCTGTCGGCGGCATCCACGAGGGCGGTCTTGATGCCGGTGGCGGTGAGCGCGCCCAAGGCGTGGTCGTAGCAGATGCGGGCGCCGTCCGGGTAGACGGTGACATGGGTATCGGGGCTGCTGTCGGGCGTGGGCTTGGCGTCGCTGGGGAGGCCGAGCAGGACAATGCCGGTAGCGGGGTCGCCGCTGGGGCATAGCAGCACGACCTGTTCGCCCACAGTGGGCGGGTTCCAGGTGCCGGTGTCGCCCGCGCGGTCCTCCAGCCAGGGTAACCAGTCGGTGAGCAGCTGGCCTGTCTGCACACGGCAGCGGCGGGCCGGGTGGTCAACGGCTTGTATGGTGCCGGTGCGAATCAGGGATTCGAGGCGGCGGGCGAGTTCGGCGGTGGGGTCCATGCGGGCAGGATGCCGCGCAGGTGTGGGGGCGTCATGCTGTGGTGGTTGTGCCAGTGGAGGGCACAGTCCTGCTTGATGTGTCCTAGTCGACAATGCAAACAGCCCCGCATAGCGGGGCTGATTGCATAACTAGTAGTTCGACAGACTGTACTGCTACCTTAGCTGGTGGGCACAAAGAAGCCTACATTCTTGGTGCGAACAGCCTCCACGATCTGTCGTCTTAGCACCTGCGTTTTGGCCCAATCTCGACCTGGTACTTGCACCGACAAGAGCGTCTTCTCAAGTGAGTCCTGACAAACGCCTGCCAAGGCACACTCACCCAAAGTCATGGGGTTGTTCGGGCCGCAGTCCCATCCAAGATCACACCTGGCCAATCTAAAGGCATCCTCTACACCGCTAGCCTCGGTTTCCTCATAAGTGTGCCATTTACCATTGAAGTAACCGTCCGGTAGATCGGAACTACCGGTACCTTTGCGCCAGGCAAGCATGTTGGAACTCAGAACAATGGGATCGGCGCTTTCTAATGCTTTGCTGACGAGCAATGCTTTATCTTGCCCCTTAGCCTTGTCCAGCGCATCCAGAAGGGCAAGCAAAGGGTCCTTCTTGCTGCCGTCGACAAATGCCTGTGACTTACGCAAAGCGTCATATTCCGAGCGAGTGATATCGCATCGTGACTTCAACAAGGCTGCAGCAAGACTGACAGCTGTTGCAGGAGCACCCGTATCATTGGTTCGCGGGAGGATTTGCGACTTTTGGATTACCAAGCATGTTGTGCTAATCGATTTGGCATAGGCAATACCACCTCGTTCCGGGTGCTGTGCTGCAGACAGAATGAACTGTCTGTAGCTCTGTGCATCTCGGAGACTCCCTGTCAGCGATTCACTTGAGGCCTTTGAGTCGAGAGGTTTGACGTTGCCGCCATCTACAGTACGTTGACTGAATAGACCACTTCCCGATGCTTCTGCTTGAGCAGCAGCAGTCGCCTGCACCTTCTCTGCAACTGGGGCGCTTTCAGGCTGATTCGGCAACGACACGAAGGCGAACGCTACGACGAACACAATCAGCAAAACGAGTGCAAATTTCTTCATTAGCCCTTTTTCCCACAACCTGGCTCAGCTTTTCCACTACCGACGACTATTGAGTCTTTGACTGGGGTCAGTAGTCCCGTGCTGAATGCATTCACCTTATATTTTTCGCGACCGCCGTCGGCAAAAATAATTGTAATCTCCTTCCCGTTGAGGTTACTGGCGGAAGAGCGCAGCGCGTGGAGAGTTGAGGTAAATGTATCATGTGCTGCTTGGTATCGTTCAAAGCTGCCGTCTGTCGAGACTGCTTGAGTTCCGTCAGGATGGCAGCGCGTATCCAGTGACGTAATCTCTACTGCAACCACATCGATGGGCTGCATCTGCGACTCCAGCCATTCGCCATACCTCAGCGCCTCTTCCCGGTCTACCGCATCGCGCAGATCATCGACAGAGGGGCCACCCGGGCGCTTGCCAATCACTACTATGGTTTCTGTCGCGTGAGCATATTGGAATGGCATGCAAAACGTCGCCATCACTGTACTCAGGACTACTTGTTTTACCTTGTTTTTCAAAGACATATTCTTCCTCGCTCTATTGGTTTCTAGTTCTTTAACTATCACGTACTCGCACTGGCAAACTCGTACCAATACGGTGCCGGATAACGGCTGGCGCGGATTCTATGGTTACCAAGCAGTGCATACCAGCGATACCCTTTAAGGGTTCTGTACCTGACCAGAAGTTGAGGCAGCTGCCTGTTTACATCCTGATCAAGCTGGCCAATACGAGCGCTTTGATGGACTCGATGTCTTCGTCTGTAACACCCAGCAGCGGGCGGGCGGTGTACTGGTGTTCGGGGCCGCCTGGCCTAACCCTATCGCGCAGGCCGTAGTGATGGACACGGGCAATGCGCCCGACTCGGCCACCAAAGCCGACCGTCGCGCCATCCGGGCCGGCTTCGGCTTTGAAGAACCGTGCAGTGCGCAACTTGCTGAATAGCCCTCGCCGGATGTGGCCCTGCTTGCGAAACTTGGGAGTGACCTTGCGAGGCTCGAAGGCTTCGCCGTCTGGTGTGACCTGGCCGGCGATGCGCTTGGCGTTGGCGGTACGCAGTTCCTGGGCGATCTGCCGAGCGAGCTGGCGGCGCTGGCTGCTTTCCAGGCTGGCCAACAGGCCATCACACCACGCGGTGAGTTCGGTCAGCTCGGCCATCAGGCGACCTTGTCGGTACGGATGAACAGCTCCCATGGACGCTTGTCGTGGTGGGCCAGTTTGGGTTCCTGGGCGTGGCGCACATCGAGGCCGCCTTTGGCTTCTTTCACGATGACGCGCTCGGTAAGCGCCAGTTTGATCGAGAGGTCGGCGGTTTCGTGGTTGAGTAGTTCGGCCTCGAACTGGAAGCCGTCTGACTGCTTGTCGTGATTCAACAGCAGGTCGAGCTGATGCTCGCGCAGCCACATGAGTATGGGCACAAACACGGTATCGGCGTGGGCAGCGAAGTCCAGCAGTACCACGTTGAGGGTGTAGTGATACTGGAAGGAGAGCGAGCCGGCGCCAGTGGTGCGCAGCTTGCCACTTTCGACAAACAGCAGCAGCTTGTCGGGGTTGGTGTTCAAGCCGGGCACCATGGCGCTCAGGTGGTCACGGAGTGACTGGGGTTTGTACATGGGGCATCTTGTGTTGGCAGGCTATGACCATATCCACCTTGGCGGCACAGACCGCCCAGGCGACTTCTGCGGCATCAAGGTCGCGTTTCAAGTCCCGGTTCGTCTGGGGGCTGGCTGGTGGTAGCAAACATCTGGTCGGTGTCGGACAGCCATTGACGATAAGCGGCGGCGGTATCGAAGGCGGGGCGCTGGCGCAGCCGGACAAGATCAGCAGGCAGGAGAGTATCGCCCCAGGTGCGTAGCGCTTGGTTTTCACGTTCTAGCCTTTCATAGCGTTGGACATTGCGGGTGGCGAGGTCGCCCAGGCTGGCCACCACCTGGTGGACCTCGGCCTGCAGGGCGTCGTGCCGTTGATTGATGGCTTGCAGGGTGTTGATCTGGTCGCCCTGCTGCTGGATGACGGCCTCGCGTTGGTCGGCCTTGGCGTTGGCTAGGGCCAGTTCGGCATTGCGGGTGGATACCTGGCTGTACCAGCCCAGCCCCACATTGCCGGCCAGCGACACGGCAAGGGCGACAATCAGGGCGCGAATCATGCGGGCACCGCTGCTTTCTCACCGGCGCTGAAACGATCAAAAGCACGCTCCAGCTTGATGTCATAGTGGTTTTCTTCGTAGGCCGGGCCGTTATAGCGGCGGGCGAATTCGGCCCACTTGCGGCCCTTGAGGGCTTTCAGCAGCGTGGGGTCGTTCTCGATGAAGCGCACAAAGGCTTCGAGCTGCTGGCCTTCGCTCTGCTGCATGCAGGCGAGGAATTCGGCGGCGCTTGCGTAGCCCAGCGCTTTCCAGTGGTAACCCATGATTTGGAACATGCCCCAGCTAGCCGACTCGATAGCGCAGGCGGGGTCTATCTGGGTGGCGGTCTGGAATCGGTGCCATTCGATGGTGCCACCGGCATAGCCCCCGCGCGCAGTGCTGACCACCTGCGGGTAGCGCTGGGCTGCGGCGGCAGCATCCTGGCCGGCTGCGGCCAACTGACGGTACATGACATGCCGCTCGAACAGCAGCACCGGGCGCCCGCTGGGCAGGAAGCCGGGGCCGGTGGTTTCGACCTGGTTCACGGCTTTGATGGCGGCCAGCGGTACGCCCAGGCGCTTGGCGGCGGCAATCAGGTCGGCTTCTTGCAGGTGTCGCGGGTCTTCACCGCCATTGCGTAGGGCGTGCAAGGTCTTGGCGCCGGCTTGGCCATCGACCACCAGCCCGTAGCTAGCCTGGGCCTTGCGCACGGCTTCGGCGGTGGTGTCGTCGTACAGGCCATCCACCACTACCTTGAAGCCTTGCTGGTTGAGCAGCTCTTGCAGTTCGACTACGTCCAGGCCGGTGGCGCCGGCTTTGAGAATGAGCGTTTTCATTGGGGCTTCCTTACAAAGTGGGCGATGGGGTGGTCTTTGTCGGTAATCAATCGCCAGCCTGGGCGGCGAAATAGATCCGACACGTTGCCGCGCACGGCAAACACGGCGGCGGCCAGTACGAGGTTGAGTGCGACGGTGGTGAGGTCTGCCGATACCGGTACACCCAGCAATACCCGCAGTGGCACCGATGCCGTGGCCACGATCAGCAGGTAGGCCAGCCAAGCGGCGCGGGGGCGGTGCTGGCTACCATGGCGGCGGTAGGCCAGCAGGCGCAGGGTGATGGCGGCACAGACGATGGCATTGAGGATGGCGAGCAGGTTCATTCCTGGCCGCCCTTCTTGCGCAGCTTGGCTACCAGCGCCATAGGGTTGTCAGCCTGGGCGATCAACCATTGCAGCAGCTTGACCGACACTGCGGCGGCGATGACGGCGCCTATGCTGGGGTTGATGGTGACGCGAGCCGGCAGCAGCCAGGACAGTACGCTGGTTACGGTGGGGGCGGCGGCCAGGCCGACGATGAAGGCCACGATGAAATAGCCGAGCTTGGCCAGGGCGGTGAAATCCCTGGCGCTCAGGACAAACACCACGGCACCAGCAAACGCGCCCATGACGGCGCCGGGGTCGATGCCGGGGAACAGGCTGATGACAATGGCGCCGGTCAGGCCGAGCGGGGCCAGACTCCCAGTGGTAGCGGCGGTAACAGGTTCGGCCATGTTTAATCCCATAGTTGAATGAGGTTTTGGGTGGGGGCTGCGACCAAGGGCGGCAGATAGACCGGGGTGCCGTGCGGCAGGATGGCGCCGAGTCGGGCAAGGTCGGGGTTGGCGTTGAGCACGGCTTCCACCATGGCGGTGGTCTGGCCGTAGTGGCGGTGGCAGATGGCGTCGATGGTGTCGCCTTCGTGGGCGATGACGCGCATCAGATCAGCTCTACCGTGGTACGGGATACGCTCAGGATGTCGCGTATCGCCCAGCGCGCATCGCGGCGCAGATCGTCGATGGTGGGTTCCATGCTGTCTGCTTTTTCGTGGCCGGACTTGGTCTGGTCGGTGCTGCGGTAGCGTTCGGATAGCGATGCGCCGGCCAGGCCATAGACCGCCGTGCGGTAGCGGTGGACATGGATGCTTTCACCATCAATGTGGGTGGCGGGTATGTCGCCCAGGGTGGCAAAGCCAAGCGACTTTTGCGCATCTGCCCAGGTGGCTAGGTCGCTGATAACGGTGGCTTTGGCCTCTATGATGGCGTTGCGCAATCGTTCGTCGGTGACCGTGCCATCCATACGCACGGCCTGCCGCGCCTTGGCCAAGCTGATGCTTGGGAAAAAGCCGGTGGCTGCGATCAGGTCGCTACCAGTGCCGGGTGTTGCTGGTGTTGCGGGGACTGCGATGAAGGTATTCGACATGGCGCGGCCTTGGTGTAAGTAGAGGGGGCGGTGGTCGGGGTTTTGAGTTGTGACATGCACACTCGCCACCCCGAGCCGCCCTGCGCGGGGGAACGCCCGGTGCTAGCCGGTGCCGGAGGAGGATTCCTCCGGCTTGGCCGCGTTCTTCAGCTCTCGTTCGAGCCGTTCGATGTCTTTCTTGACGCCGCAGGCGTCATGCAGGCCCAGGGCACGCTTGAGTGAGACCAGTGCTTGTTGCTTGCGAACTAGCGCCATGCCGGCCAGCCCTTCGCCGGCCTCTTTGAGCTGGGCCATGCCGATGGCCTTGGCCAACTTGGCTCGCACCTGGTCGGGCATGTCATAGCTGTTCAGCAAGGCGTCGGCTTCAAGCAGGATGGCCAGAGGCACCGGTTCGCCGGCCTTGGCCTGTTCGGCGATTTCCTCGGCGATCAGGCACGGCAGGTTGCGTTCAAACTGGTCGGTCAGCACGAGGTTGTGCCGTAGCGCATAGGCGGCAATATCCAGGGCGCCGCGCCAGTCTCCAGTGTCGATGCGCCAGACCATGATGGTCATGAGCACCGTATCCTGGGCGCCATTGCCTTTAAGCGCGCCTTCGATCCACGGCACGTATTCCGGCAGCAGCTTGCGCTTGACCTCGATCTTGCCGCGCTGGCTCTCGATCTGTTTGAGCCTGGCGCGATCCTGGGCGAGCTTGAGCAGCATCAGCTCGTATTCGCTGGCGTTGGCTGGCGCGGGGTTGTTCTCTGACGCCACCAGCATGGCGGCCACGCGCATGGCGTGGGCTTGTGCGGGGCTGACCATTACGCCACCAGCTCGATGTTTTCGGCAAAGGCTCCCGCGCCGAAGTCTTCGACCACATAGGCATCATTGCTCGATTCGTAGTTCTCGATCCGGTCGCGCTTGGGGTTGTCTACAACATGGCGGCGCCGGCTACCTTCCTGGTAGTAGATGCTCAAGTTTTCGTAGGTGGTCACCAGCAGCGCATTAGGTGGGAAGTACGGCACGCGGACGGCGGGCAGGTTGCCGATGCGCTTTTGCGAAATGATCAGGTCAGCCGCTTGTTGCTCGGTGGGTGCCTGGTTGCTGTTGACCAAGGGGAAATACTTATCATGCAGCAGGGCGCGACCGCAGATGACGATCAGGTCGGGATTCTCTTGGTGCCATGGGTCGATCAGGCTGCCCACCAAGTCGAACACTAGGGCATCCAGGTTCTTGTAGCCCTGTTCCTTGGAGATTGCGGCGCCAATCTTGATCTTGCCAGAGCCTACAGCGACCTCCTTCATGACACGCGCCCCGGCGCGGTGCTCGCGGTAGTGTTGCAGCCAGCCCTTGTTGACATCCTGCAGCAAGGGGTTGGTTGCGCGATTGGAGTTCGCAGCAACGCTGACACCGTTGAACCCGATGGTGATGCGATCCAGTGCCTGGCGCTTGATGATGGCGTCGCGCAGTCTCGCTTGGAAGTCGGGAAACTTGGCCCACATATCGAGCTTGCCGTAGCCGAGGTGAGTATCCGAGTTGTTCTTTTCGCAGCGGTAGCGCTGACCATCCAGGCCGCTGAGATCGCTGGTCTGACGGTCTTTGGCGGTGGTATCGGTATTGCTGGCGATGGGGCCGCTGATACTGAGGCCGAGTTTCTCGGATTCCAGCTCGGCGACGGGAACCACGTTGATGCTGCTCAAGAAGCTGCTGGACTCCTGCATCTTGGTCTCCAGCGTCTGCTGGATGGTGGGATCGACGTTGAATTTAACGGTTGCGTCGGATACACCGTTCAAGGTGGCAATCTGGTGCAGGTACGCGGCGTAGAGCTTGCGTGTGGTGTTTTGCATGCGGGTAGGGCTCCGGGTATGGGGTGGCGGTGAAGAGGTGGCTTAGCAGTCGGTGACGATTTGGCCACCGCCACCCGCAGCGACAGGACGGGGCGGCGTCTGTAGGGTGAAATTGAGTTTGGTGGTCAGGGCGCTCAGCGTGGTTACGGTCTCGGCCAGTTGCTGGTTGGTGGCGTTTACGGTGGCCTTGAGTTCGTCCACGGTCTGGCGCACATCGCCTATCTCGCCAAAGCGGGTTTCCACGGTCTTGAGGTGCTCGGCTACCGCGTCCAGCGCCTTGCTGGTGTCGGCTTCGCCCTGGCTCAGTTTTTCCGTGCTTTTGAACAGGCCGGTGAGCTTCTCGATCACGCTCTTGATGGCGTCGCCTGGCTCCGATTGCAGCTCCAGTTGGAAGGCTTCGGCGGCGGTAAAGTGGGTATTGGCGTGCAGCTTGCGGACTGCCAAGGGGCTTTGGTCGCCCTGGCCAGCGGCAAACTTGAGCATTTCCGTGCCCAGGCTGGCGGGGCTGTCAGTGACAGCAAGGCCGACCAGATAGGCTTCGCTGCTGTCGGAGAAGTCGGGATCGATCTCGCAGGAGGTGTAGAGCTTCTGCCGGGCCTTGTTCAGCGCGATCAGCTCGGGGGTGGGGTCGATCTGGGCCAGCAAGGTGCGCTTGCCGTCTATGGTCTCGGCTTTCAGCGCCAGCACATCGCCATACATCTTGAACGGGCCATCGGGCAGCAGGCCACGGAAGTGTTCCAGATTGACGCGGGCGCCGTATTTCTTCGGGTCGTAGTTGGCGGCGGCCTGGTCGATCCACTTGGCTTCGATGACGCGGCGGTCGGTGGTGGTGCCTTCCTGGGCGATACGGAAGAACGCGGTTTTCGGCATGTGTGAGGCTCGCTTGGGGGTGAGTGGCTTGATGTGGCCATCTTCCCGTTCAGCTCTCGCCCCATCAACGCAAGGTGGTTGTGCCAGCCAGCCCCACATTCCCCACTTCGTGGCATCGCGTGCATGCGTCGGCAGCATGTCGGCATGCCCAACAACACCGTTTTCGACACACCGGAAATAGACCCCCGGCGCTTCGCCCGCTCGCTCTACTGGCAGGGTTGGCGCGTGGGCAAGATCGCCGACCACCTTGGGGTAAAGGCCGCCACCGTCCATAGCTGGAAGCGCCGCGACGAATGGGACAAGAGCGACCCGATAGACCGGGTGGAAGCCACACTCGAAGCCCGCATGCAGCAGCTGATTGCGAAGGATTCCAAGAGCGGCGCGGACTACAAGGAAATCGACCTACTAGGCCGGCAGCTGGAGCGCACGGCACGCGTCCGTAAGTACGCCAATGGCGGGAACGAAACGGATCTGAATCCCAAGGTGGCTAACCGCAATAAGGGGCCACGCAAGCCACCCGACAAGAACGCCATCAGCGATGACCAGCAGGCCGCGCTGATCGAGCTGTTCATGGGGTCGATGTTTGAGTACCAGCGCAAATGGCACGAGGCCGGCAAGACCCAGCGCATACGCAATCTGCTGAAAAGCCGGCAGATTGGTGCAACCTACTACTTTGCCTTCGAGGCTTTGATTGATGCCCTGACTACTGGCCGTAATCAGATTTTCCTTAGCGCGAGCAAGGCTCAGGCGCACCAGTTCAAGGCCTACATACTGGGGTTTGCCAAGGAGGTCGGCGTCGAGCTGCGCGGCGATCCTATCGTGCTGCCCAATGGCGCCCAGCTGATCTTCCTGGGTACCAACTCCCGCACGGCGCAGAGTTACCACGGCAATCTGTACGTGGATGAATACTTCTGGATTCCCAAGTTCCAAGAGCTGCGCAAGGTGGCCGGCGCCATGGCCAGCCATGCCAAGTGGCGCCTGACGTATTTCTCTACCCCTTCTGCCATTAGCCATAGCGCTTACCCATTCTGGTCGGGGAAGCTATTCAACAAGGGGCGGCCCAAGAGCGAGCATATAGACCTTGATATCAGCCATGCCGCGCTTGCACCTGGGCGGCGTGGGCCTGATGGCCAGTGGCGGCAGATTGTCACAGTCAAGGATGCCGAGGCAGGTGGTTGCAACCTGTTCAACTTGGATCAGCTGCAGCTTGAAAACTCCGCCGAGGAGTTCGCCCAGCTGTTTATGTGCGAATTCATCGACGATGGCGCGTCGGTGTTCCCCCTGGCCATGCTGCAACGCTGCATGGTGGATTCCTGGGTGGAGTGGACGGACTACAAGCCCTACACCCTGCGCCCGTTTGGCCACCGCGAGGTGTGGATAGGCTACGACCCGGCCCACACCGGGGATAGCGCTGGCCTGGTGGTCTTGGCGCCGCCCTTGGTGGCTGGCGGCAAGTTCCGGGTGCTGGAACGCCACCAGTTCAAAGGCCTCGATTTCGCGGGCCAGGCCGCCAAGATCAAGATGCTGACCGAAATGTACAACGTGACCCATATCGGCATCGACACCACGGGCGTGGGTCAGGGTGTCTATCAGCTGGTGCGCAATTTCTTTCCCCAAGTCGTCGCCTTCAATTACTCGGTGGACGTCAAAACCCGCCTGGTGCTCAAGGCGCTGGACGTAATCAGCAATGGCCGTTTGGAGTTTGACGCCGGCTGCACGGATCTCGCCGCTGCATTTCTGGCGATACGCAAAACCGTTACCGCAAGTGGCCGGCAAGCCACCTTTGAAGCAAGCCGCTCCGAAGAAGTGAGCCACGCCGACTTGGCCTGGGCGTTGATGCACGCCCTGGCAAACGAACCGCTGGAAGGTATGACCAGCGCAAACAGTAGTTTTATGGAGATGTGTTGATGCGAAACAAGCGCAAGTTCAAGCCGGCCAGCCCGGTGCAGCAGCCCCAGGCCGAGGCGCTTGCTAGCCAGGCCGGGGTGGATGCGTTCACCTTTGGCGAGCCAGTGCCGGTGCTCGACCGGCGTGAGCTGCTCGACTTGCTGGAGTGCCCCACGGTGGGGAACAAGTGGTACGAGCCACCCATCAGCCTTGATGGCCTTGCCCGCACCTATCGGGCGGCAGTCCACCATTCCAGCGCGATGCAGGTAAAGCGCAACCTGTTGGTCAGCTGCTACAAGCCGCACCCGGCCTTGAGCCGGTCTGACTTCGCTCGCTTTGCCTTGGAGTTCCTCACCTTTGGCAATGCCTATGTGGAGCGATGCGAGGCCTTTACTGGTCGCACGATGCAGCTCAAGCCATCGCTGTCCAAATACACCCGGCGCGGGGTGGACATGGATACCTATTGGTTTGTATCGGGAAACGGGCAGGAGCATCAGTTCAAGCCTGGCTCGGTGTTCCATCTGTTGGAGCCTGACATCAACCAAGAGATTTACGGCCTGCCGGATTACCTCAGTGCGAACAACAGCACCTGGTTGAACGAGTCGGCTACGCTTTTCAGGCGCAAGTACTATCTGAATGGCTCGCATGCCGGGGTGATTCTGTATCTAACCGACCCGGCTCAGAAAGAGAGCGATATCGACACATTGCGCACAGCCCTCAAGCAAAGCAAAGGGCCGGGCAACTTCCGTAACCTGATGGTCTACGCGCCAGGGGGCAAGAAAGACGGCCTGCAAGTCATTCCGCTGTCTGAGGTGGCGGCCAAAGATGAATTCATCGGCATCAAGAACGTGACGCGCGATGACCAGCTCGCATCGCACCGGGTGCCGCCGAACCTGATGGGCATCATCCCAAACAATACAGGTGGGTTTGGCGATGTAGAGAAGGCGGCGTCTGTGTTTGCGCGCAACGAGCTGGCTTACCTGCAGCTGCGCTTCCAGGAATTGAATGATTGGATGGGGGAAGAGATCATCACCTTCACCCCGTACACGCTGGAGACTGCCGAGAGCTGACCGGTACCGCCTCGCCAGAATGGGCGAGGTTGCAGTTGTAAGGCCGCCTGCAATGGGCGGCCTTGTCGTATCAGGGCACCACCTCGGTAATCCATTCCTGCACCACCCCACGCGCCTCCTGGCCCGTGCCTACGGACTCAAACCCGGCGAAGCGCATGCGGCCACTTCCAAGTGTGATAAGCCGTGGCTCATACAACGCCATGGCCAGGCCGTTCTTGCCGGCCACTACCTGATTGGGCTGCGTTTCATAGAATGTCAGCAGCTCAACGCGCCGTTCGCCATACGTGGTGGAGCTGAGCGACATCGTGCCGGGCTTGGTGGGGTTGTTACGCCAGGCGCTCTCTGCCAATTTGCGCCCTTGGTTTCGCAGGGTGTAGACGATGACTTTCATGCGCAAAGTGTAGCGCACGGAGAACGAACGTTCACCGCCATTAATCGGCTGGAAAAAGCTCGGGTTCGCCGATGGTGGCCAGCGTCTTGGGGGAATCAATGGGCGTCAGCAGCAAGTCTTGCCGTAGCCGTGACTCCAGCAGATCGGCCAGGGCTTCGGTGTTACGCATGTCCGGGTCAAGCCACATATCAAACGCGGCAGGCTCCAGCATCAGCGGCAAGGACTTGTCATGCACATGCAGAAACTTGGGGTGTGGTGGCAGCGTGATGATGGAGAAGGCAGGTACGACCACATCGCCATACTTCCACAGCTCATACAGCGCACCGAAAGCGATAGCCCGGCCTGGCTGGGTGATGTTGTACGGTTGCTTGCCCGCCCATTCGTGGAAGGCGCTGGCCGGCACTATGGCCCGCTTGGATGGGTACAGCCGGCGCCATAGGCTGCTACTACCCAGCCGATCAGATCGGGCGTTGAAGGTCTTGAACTTGGGGTTGGGTCGAAAGGCGCCGCTGCCATCGGGCTTGGGTTCAACCAGCATCGACCACATGCCGGTGTAGAGCTGGCGCTCCCCGCCCTTCTGCGCAATGAATTGACCCAGCGCGCCGGGGCTGATGTTGAGCCGTGGCTCGGGGTAGAGGTGGATGCCCAGGAGCCTGCAGAGTTCCTGAACCTCGGGGCTATCGGTGACGTTGTAGCGGCCGCACATGGTGAACAGCATAGCAGGCACCGGACCAGCCTGCCGCGCTGGGTTTTGCTCACTTTTTAAGTGGTCATCACCTGGCGCGCGCGCTCGTAGCCCCGCCACGCCCGCCCGCTTCATAGGGCGCTTTCCATGCACCTGCATAATGCCCCTGGGAGGCCCATAAACAGGCGCTGTCGGGCGATCTTTTGGCGGGCTGAAATTTATGCGTTTTTATGCGCCATGGGCATGCAAGCGCGCGGGCTGAGTGTAGTGTCGAGCTGATGGGGGATGGCTGGGAAAAGGGCGCTAGTCAAGGCCGAAACCGACCAGAAATTGTTCCGCAACCGCAAATCACTTGGCTTAACCACGCGGTTTGTGATAACTATGGCACATCGGGTTGCGGAAACTCGTTGGACGTATCGTGTTGATTTCATGTGGTGCCCCGCCGGACTCAAAATCCCCCGCCGCGAGGCGTGTCGGTTCGAGTCCGACCCCGGGCACCAGAATACAGTCCGAGTCGTTCCAAGGACTTCCAGAAAACCCGTATCGTTGATAGCGATGCGGGTTTTTTGTTGTTTAGATTCGTCCTGAAACGTACTCCTGCGGCTGGCTTTTTTGTGGTCAAGTCCCAATACTGTTCGGTTAGATTGTTCGCACGATCATCGCTATCTACGACGATAGCCGCTGGATTGCACTGTAGCCATGGTTGAGCCCAAGTTGATTCATCCACGGTAGCAAACGCTGGGATCAATCTAACCTAACAGTATTGGTTCAGGTCTTGTGTTTTTTATTTTATAAAATCTTGGGGTGTTAATGGTAAGTTCTGAGCCTGCAGTTCTTAATTGGTGAGATTGGATCGTGATTGATAAAAAGACGGGTGATAGAGTAATTGTTCATGTTCACGAGGCATACGGGCCATACATCCGTATTTCCACCTACGACGATGCTGGGGCGCTGGAAGATATCTTGGATGACCAGTATTACGTTCTTTACTGGAAAACTACGCCTAAAGAATTTGAGGCAGAAGGTGGGAGTGAGTATTACTTCGGTGGCGCTGCGGACCCTGTTAAATTGCAGGCAATATTGGATGAAATTGCTTTCAATTAGATACGGCAAAGGGACAGTCTGGTCGTCAAGAGGTTGTCACCGCAGTTGAAAACGCCCTTGGATACAGGAGTAAGTATGAAACTGAATTTATCGAGTTGTCGGTTTCACTAAAAGTGGGTCGCTAATAAAGAGTCGGATTATTTATTTTGCATTTTCTAAGCAGTTTTGAAATGCAAATAACAAGGCTTGGTCCTGTGGTTTTGGTATGTTTCCATGAGAGTGTGATGAAACTGGCTTCGGCGTATATGCGAAAAGATGTGGTTTACTTTCATTCGTCTTCCAAAACTACAGAAGGGGTATGAATATTATCTTCTCCTTGTGTCGCTGTGGATGTGGTGAATGTAAGGGATATGGAGGTCGCGATGGTTGCAGCATTAAACGCCTCTCGTGAGGGAGTTCCTCACCCAAATTCATGGGGAGAAGTATTTGAACCTGTGCTAATGCTGGCCGTTGTAAAATCTTGGCGTGCCTTTTGTGAGTCAGCAAGGCTTGTCAATTTGGAATTGGATGGAGATAGGCTCAGACTTATTCCATCAAAAAACACAGTCGGCAAAGAAGGCTTTGTTCCATTGGAAGGTTTGACTATCAGGGGTAGTCTGTCGGTTGGCGGTCTTGATAAGCAACTATTACGAGCTTTTTCTTTTTCGGTTTGATGGTCTGCTGGGCTTTGTTTTACACGCAAAAGGGGCAAATCTTGTATCTTACATATTCTAAATAGTCCTAGAATGCAAATAATAGGACCATCCCTTGTGGTTTTCCAGTACCCGGCGTCAATTTGACGCCGCAGTAGTTCATGAATGCATGCAACGGTATGATTTGCGTGAGGTGGTGTGAAGTGGCCATGTTAAATTATTCATTTGATTTGCCGTCGGATTTTATGGGGTATGAATGGGAGGTGACGGCAAAGGGCTGTTTTTCAGGGGCGCGGATTACTGTCGGCGGAAAGCAATATCGTTTGAATTTCTACGACGCTGCGCGCCTCGGTCAGGAGATCGAAAGCGAGCTTGAGAGCGGCAATGTGTTCTTTGAACCGAATCTGGTGATCGTTCGATCCGTGACAAAGGAAGAGATGGAGCGGGCCGTAGAAGACCTAGTAAGGTTCGGCTTGGTGGTGTCACTGGCGCCGGAGTAGGCGATCGTGCCTGTCAGCGAACGAAATGCTTGCAACGGAGTAGTGTCCAGATGCGCCTTGCGCGCCCACCTTGTTGCGTCGCCCGCTCGTCCGCAACACGTAAAGGTAGCTGACCTTACCCCACCCAGGTCTACCCTAAATTAGTTAGCATGAATGGCAAAGGAGCCCCTCATGAGGAAGTCACGATTCACCGAAGTCCAGAGCATCGCTATCATGAAGGAAGCCGAAGCTGCCGGAAAGACTGTTCAGGAGATTTTGGATCGACTGGTGGAGCAGCTTCACCAAGGGAATATGAATCCGGGTACAGGATCAAAATCAATAGAATGTGGTTTTTTGAGGCGCAATCGAAAAATGGAGCGCGCATATACTACTGTTCTACGGGGTAGGGAATAGATATTGTTGGCAAATCGTGCAAAGATAATCAAAAGTTGGTGATTGACCTAATTCGTAAAATTTTTAGAAACTGAATCCATGAATTTTCAGATTGGTACACCGTCGGGCAGCGAAATCGCTGCTGCGACCGATGACAATATCGACGTCTTGGTTGACCTTGAGGACGGTAGGAGATATGCGGCAACATTTTTTACCGTCGACAATCTTCGGACGATTATGAAGAGACATCGCGATTCTGGGGAATGTGCTGAGGGTACGTATATTTGGGCAGTGGATATGATCGTGGTTGAATCGATAAGCGTGGACGTTATTCGACGAACAGTCGCTGATTTGATTGCAACCGGCGAGATCGAGTCTTGTTGTTGTCGTATTCGGTAGGGGGTATGGGCTTTGTTGCACAACTTCGCACTTGCCCAACCTCATCGGTAAGCTCCGGCCACGACCAAACCTGCTACTGCCCAGTACAAGGCCACGCAATGGGTGGATAGGCTTTGGTATTGCCCGCATGCTTTGATTTAACGTCCTCACCTGCATGCCTGGCAAACCTGCCTGGCGCCGCTGTTGCGTATAGACTGCGCCGCCGGTGCCGTCCTCTTTTTTCATGTGCCATGGCTGCCGCCTGCACAATCGATCCGAATCGGCCAGATTGGGGCATCAGCTTGCCGGGACTTCTTCCGCTTTGGCCTGCCAAGATTAGGCCTGATTGCTGGCTTGGGCACGTATAATCATTCCCTTTTATAAGTGCGGGATGCCATGTCTTTTGCCGATCTGGGCCTGACTGAACCGCTGCTGCTCAAGCTGGCGGCCTGTCAGTATGCTGAGCCTACACCCATACAGCAGCAGGCGATTCCGGCCATTCTGCAAGGGCGTGATGTGTTGGGGCTGGCGCCGACGGGGTCGGGCAAGACGGCGGCTTACTGCCTGCCCTTGCTGCAGCAGCTTTCTGCCTTGCCCGAGAGCAAGGTACGGCGTTTGCAGGTGTTGGTGCTGGTGCCGACGCGCGAACTGGCCATACAGGTGGATGAAACGCTGGGCCAACTGAGCCAGGGCACTCGGCTTAAGCGGGTACTTGCCTACGGTGGCGTATCAATCAACCCGCAGATGATGGATTTGCGGGGCGGTGCCGATGTGGTGATCGCCACACCAGGGCGCCTGTTGGATTTGCTGGGGCAGAATGCGCTGAGCCTGGGTAGCTTGAGCACCCTGGTGCTGGATGAGGCAGACCGTCTGCTGGATATGGATTTTGCCGATGAGCTTGGCCGGTTGCTGGCCTTGATGCCCACGCAGCGGCAGAACCTGTTTTTCTCGGCGACTTTTCCCGCTGCTGTGATGGCGCTGGCCGACCGCTTGCTGCGGAACCCGGTACGCATCGTGCTGACGACGGAACCCGCCAATGCGCCAGCCATCAGCCAGCGCGCCATACAGGTGGACGATAACCGCCGCACGGCTTTGCTGCGCCATTTGCTGCAGCAGGCGCAATGGACTCAGGTACTGGTTTTTGCCGCATCCCAGCATGCTACCGAACGATTGGCCGATAAGTTGGGCCGCGCGGGTATTGCCGCTGCTGCGCTGCACGGCCAGCTTAGCCAGGGTAGGCGAGGGCAGGTGCTGCAGGATTTCAAGGCGGGCCTGCTGCAGGTGCTGGTAGCGACCGATATTGCTGCGCGCGGCATTGATATCGTCCAGTTGCCGGTGGTGGTGAACTACGATCTGCCGCGTTCAGCGGTGGATTACGCCCACCGCATAGGCCGCACGGGGCGCGCGGGGGCGGATGGCCTGGCGGTGAGCTTTATCAGCGCTGATACCGAGGCGCACTTCCGCCTGATAGAAAAACGCCAAGGGCTGCGGGTTGGGCGCGAAGTGGTGGCGGGGTACGAGCCAATACAACAGGCCTCGGCGGTGGTGGATGTCAGCGGCAATGGCGGCATCAAGGGCAAGCGCAAGAGCAAGAAAGACAAGCTGCGCGAGGCTGCAGCCTATGCCACAAAAGAAAAACCGGGGGCATAGGCATGGTGGCCGTCGAAATCCTGCTTGCTGAGCGGCACTCCTTGATGGCGCAGGATGGCGTAAACCATGCCGAGGTGGAAGAAGAAATTGGGCAGGGTGTAGTGCAGCAGATAGTCGTGCCGGTTGAACTGGCGCTCGGCCTGGCCTGCCTGGGTGGTGATGGGCAGTTCGGGGGCATGCGCCATCTGTTCGCGGGTCAGGCACTGCAGTAAGCCCTGCGTCTGGCCCAGGCAAGCCTGCAGCCCTGCAAAGCTGCTGCCGGCATCCGGCAGGCTGGGAATGGCCAGACCCGCCAAGGGGTAACAGGCGCGCAGGCTGAAGCCAGCGGTGATGCCAACCTGCTGCGCCAGATTGAACATATCGGGAGCCAGATGCGCGTTCAGCAGCTTCTCGGCTGCATCCCCACCATCTTGGGCATGCAGGGTGGCTTTCGCCAGCATGTGCGCCAGTTGTTGCAGATAGTGGCTGAACACGGGCACCGAAGCGTCGTAGAGGTTGGTTTGCATGATGACCGAGTCGCTTGTGGGGCGGCAAATCTAGCTGATTCCGGCGGATTTGGGGGGCTGGCATCACGAACAAGCTCCCGCGTAGCGCTTGGGCAAGCGAGCGGTGCTGCGGGGTGATGCTTGAAAGCGGAGGCGGTCGCCCTGATGTAGAGCACTGCTGCTGCATCTACTTCCACTCATCAACCGGTGTGCAGGCTGGGCCTGCCCCGAAGGATAGACATGATTGACCTCTCGGCTTTCCCCATCACCCAGAAGTGGCCCGCAACCCATCCCGACCGGCTGCAGCTGTATTCCTTGCCCACACCTAATGGTGTGAAAGTCTCGATCATGCTGGAAGAGACGGGCTTGCCTTACGAGGCTCACCTGGTCAGCTTCGAGACCAACGATCAGATGTCGCCGGCGTTTTTGTCCTTGAACCCGAATAACAAGATACCGGCGATATTGGATCCCCAAGGTCCTGGCGAACGGCCCCTGGCCCTGTTTGAGTCGGGCGCCATCCTGCTGTACCTGGCGGAGAAGACGGGGAAGTTCCTGTCGGCTGATCCTGCCGAGCGTTACGAGACGATACAGTGGCTGATGTTCCAGATGGGGGGAATAGGCCCGATGTTTGGCCAACTGGGCTTCTTCCACAAATTTGCTGGCAAGGATTATGAAGACAAGCGTCCGCGTGATCGCTATGTGGCGGAATCCAAGCGTCTGTTGGCGGTGTTGAACCAGCGCCTGGCGGACAGGGAATGGATCATGGGTGAGCGCTACACCATCGCCGATATCGCGGTGTTTCCCTGGGTGCGCAACCTGATAGGCTTTTATGGCGCGGGCGAGCTGGTAGGGGTTAGCGAATTCCCCCATGTGTTGCGGGCACTGGATGCTTTTGTGGCAAGGCCAGCTGTTGCCACTGGCCTGGGGATACCGGCCAGGAGCTGATGCAGCCGCTCGGTCAGCTGAATAGATCGAGCTGGCCATCGGGCCGGGGTGGGCGGAACAGGCTGGTATCCAGCCCCACGGTGGGCTGGTCCAGCCCCAGGCGCTGGCGTGCCAGTTTGAAGCGCTGCGACAGCATATCCGCAAACACCCCTACGCCGCGCATACGCTTGCCAAAGCGGGCATCGTTGTAGCGGCCGCCGCGACTTTGCCGCAGCACACTCAATACATGATCACGCTTCAAGGGGTAGTGCTGGGCCAGCCAGTCATCAAACAGCTGGGCCAATTCCAGCGGCAGGCGCAGCAGGACATAGCCAGCGCGGCTGGCACCTGCTGCCTGGCAGGTTTGTAATATCTGTTCCATCTCATGATCATTCAGTGCCGGAATCATCGGCGCGGCCAGCACCCCTACCGGTATCCCGGCCTGCGCCAGCCTGGCAATGGTCTCAATCCGGCGCAGCGGCTGGCTGGCACGGGGCTCCAGCTTGCGTGCCAGTTCCCTATCCAGCGTGGTAACGCTGATCATGACTTGCACCAGGCCGTCTCCGGCCAGATCGGCCAGCAGGTCGATATCCCGCTCTATTAGGGCATTCTTGGTCAGCAGCATGGTGGGGTGGCGTGTTTCGGCCAGGACTTCGAGTACCGCCCGGGTCAGCCCCAGCTCCCGTTCTGCAGGTTGATAGCAATCGGTGTTGCTGCCTATGCAGATGCTGCTGGGCTGGTAGCCGGGCTTGGCCAGCTCGGCCCTGAGCAGCGCGGCTGCATTGGGCTTGGCGATAATTCTGGTTTCGAAATCCAACCCCGGCGAATAGCCCCAATAAGCATGGCTGGGGCGGGCATAACAGTAGATGCAGCCATGCTCACAACCCTGATAGGGATTGATCGATTGCTGAAAGCGCACATCCGGCGAGCTGTTGCGACTGATGATGGACTTGGCTTCATGCAGCGTAATCACCGTACGTGGCTTGCCATCCGCCTCCCGTAGCCAGCCATCGTCCACCGCCTCGCGGGCATGGGCCGCGTAGCGGTTGTCGGGATTGCGGGCTGTGCCACGGCCGTGTAGAGGCTGGTCCATGGCCGCCATGATAGCACCGTGGAGAACGTTCGTTCTCCATTGGCCATGCAAAACGATAAACGGCCGGGCACTTTCCTGCCGCTCGTCAGGTCGGCACACTATGTCCATGCAGACCTCATTCATACCGCGCATCGTGATTGCGCCTGATTCCTTCAAGGGAACCTTGTCCGCTGCACAGGCTGCCCATGCCATGGCAACAGGCCTGAGCCGCATATGGCCGGAGGCCGACCTGCATCTGCACCCCATGGCCGATGGCGGCGAGGGCACGCTGGAGGCGGTAGCCGCAGCCATGCCGGCGCAATGGCAGCACGCGGTAATGCCTGATCTGGAGGGCAGGCTCAAACCTGCGCGGTGGTTGCGCTTGCCTGATGGTTCGGCGGTGATCGAATCGGCTGAGCTGGTGGGGATAACGCTGGTGGGCAGCAGCCAGGTTGCAGACCGTAGCACCCTGGGGCTGGGCCAGTTGCTGCTGGCAGTGCTCGACGCGGGCTGTGCACGTGTGTTGCTGGGCCTAGGGGGGACAGGCACCAATGATGGCGGCGTAGGGCTGCTGGCAGCCTTGGGGGCACGTTTTCTGGATGGCCGGGGTTTGCTGCTGCCACCCACATTGGCGAGCCTTGCCGATCTGGCGGTGGTGGATTTGTCGGGCCTGGACAGCAGGCTGGCGCAGACCCGGCTGGTAGCCCTGGCTGATGTTGCCAGCCCCCTATGCGGCGCAACTGGGGCCACTGCGGTGTTTGGCCCGCAGAAAGGTGTGCGCAGCGAAGAGCTGGATCGCTTCGACCGGCGCTTGCAACGCTTGGGCGAGTTGGGCGATGCCGTGCGCGGCCAGGATTTACGCGATCAGCCTGGGAGTGGTGCGGCGGGTGGGCTGGGCTGGGCGCTGCGCCTTTTAGGGGCGACGCTGGAGCCTGGCGCCGAGGCAATAGCCGATCTGCAGAAGCTGGATGCCAGCCTGGCTGGCGCTGATTGGCTGCTGACGGGAGAGGGGCGGTCGGATGCGCAGACGCCCTTGGGCAAGGTGCCGTGGCGGGTAGCGGGTCGTGCGGCTCGCCTTGCGGTACCGGCCAGCCTGCTGTCGGGCGATATCGACAGCGCTGCGCTACCTGCTTTGCAGCAGCGTTTTGATCACTGCCTGGCGTTGGTGGGCGGTGCGGTAGACCGGGAAACTGCGCAACGGGATGCGGCTAGTTTGCTGACCGATGCTGCTGAAGCCATGGCCAGACAGCATTGCGAGCTGTTAGCCAAGCGTTGATGCGGGGGCCTCCTGGAACCGCGCGGTCGTTGCATGGCGCCGTTGCAGTTGTTACGCAGGCCTTGTCTTGCTTGGAAATCGAAACGCCTGGAAATGCCACCCGGTGAGATGGATGCCATTGTGTGTTGCACCGTGCTGTTTTCTGGCTGCGTGCTTTCTATACTGCTGAAGTTCTTCCCATCGCCTGCCCGGAGGCTCTACCCATGTTGAAACTCAGTATCAACGGCAAGACCCATGAGGTCGACGCCGATGCAGACACGCCCCTGTTATGGGTGTTGCGAGACGAGCTTGGCTACACCGGTACCAAGTATGGTTGCGGTATGGCTTTGTGCGGTGCCTGCACGGTACTGCTGAACGGGCAGCCTACCCGATCCTGCAGCTTGCCGGTATCGGCGGTCGGCAAGGGCAAGGTCACCACCATAGAGGGTATCAGCGGTGCGCCAGCGCGTGCCGTACAGGCTGCCTGGCAAAAACTGGATGTGGTGCAGTGCGGCTATTGCCAGTCTGGCCAGATCGTGGCGGCGACTGCTTTGCTGGCGCAAAAGCCCAAGCCGACGAATGCCGATATCGATGCCGCCATGTCGGGCAATGTCTGCCGTTGCGCCACTTATCACCGCATCCGGGCTGCCATCCATGAGGCTTCGGCCATCATGGCTGGCAAGGCTTCAGACAAGCTGGAGGCCTGATATGGACAAGACTGTGGAGATATCGCGCCGTGGCTTGCTCAAGGCGGGTGCACTGGGTGGCATGCTGGTGGTCGGTTTTCAGTGGTCGGGAAAGTCCCGTGCCGCTGCCATGCCGGCCAGCTTGGCGCCGAATGCCTTTGTCCGTATCGCCAGCGACAACAGTGTCACCATCATCGCCAAGCATCTGGAGATGGGGCAGGGCAGCTATACCGGCTTGGCGACCATACTGGCTGAAGAACTGGATGCTGACTGGCGCCAGGTTATGGTGGAGGCAGCGCCGGCCGATGCCAAGCGTTACAACAATCTGATGTGGGGGCCAACCCAAGGCACCGGTGGCAGCAGTGCCATGGCCAATTCCTGGAAGCAATTGCGCCAGGCAGGGGCAACGGCCCGCGCCATGCTGGTAGCCGCAGCGGCCCAACAGTGGCAGGTGCCTGCGGCGGAGATTGCCGTGGCACAAGGCAAGCTAAGCCATGCCAGCGGCAAGCAAGCCAGTTTTGGCGATCTGGCGGCGCTGGCCGCCACCATGGAGGTGCCCAAGGAACCCAAGCTGAAAGACCCCAAGGATTTCAAGCTGATCGGCAAGCAGAAGTTGCCGCGCAAGGACAGCAAGGACAAGATTACTGGACGCGCCCAGTTTACCCAGGATGTAAAACTGCCAGGCATGCTGACAGCTGTGGTGGCGCACCCGCCGCGCTTCGGCGCCAAGCTGAAGTCCTTTGATGCCACGACGGCCAAGCAGGTCAAGGGCGTGGTGGAGGTGGTCGCCATACCCAGCGGTGTGGCCGTGTTGGCACACGGTTTTTGGGCGGCCAAGAAGGGGCGCGATGCGCTCAAGCTGGAGTGGGATGAGACAGCGGCTGTGCCCCAAGGCACGCCAGAACTGGTGGCCCAGTACCGGGCACTGCTGGATCAGCCAGGTGCTGTGGCCAGCAAGACGGGCGATGTGGTGGAGGCCTTCAAGGGGGCCGCCAAAGTGCTCAAGGCCGACTACTACTTTCCTTATCTCGCCCATGCCGCCATGGAACCGCTCAATTGCGTGATGCGGCAGGACAAAGATGGGGTGGAAGTCTGGAACGGCGAGCAGATGCAGACGGTAGACCAGGCCATGATCGCCAGTGTGTTTGGCATCAAGCCAGAGCAGGTCAGCATCAACATGCTGTACGCGGGGGGCAGTTTTGGTCGCCGGGCCAATCCGGCTTCCGACTACCCTATGGAATGCGCCCATATCGTCAAGGCCACCGCTGGCCGCCACCCGGTCAAGCTGGTATGGACGCGCGAGGACGACATGCGAGGCGGTTACTACCGGCCGCTTTATCTGCACCGGGTGGAAGTGGCACTGGATGCTGGCGGCCAATTGCTGGGCTGGCGCCAGCGGGTGGTAGGCCAGAGCATCATGACGGGCACGCCGTTCGAGGCATTTGGTGTGAAGGATGGAGTGGATGCGACCTCGGTCGAGGGGGCATCGGACCTGCCTTATGCTGTCGCCAATCTGCAGGTAGACCTGCATTCACCGCGACTGGGCGTGCCGGTGCTGTGGTGGCGTTCGGTAGGGCACACCCACACGGGCTATGCCGTCGAAACGATGATAGATGAAGCGGCCAAGGCCGCTGGACGTGACCCGGTGGCGTATCGTTTGGCCTTGCTGGATAAGCATCCCCGCCACGCTGGTGTATTGAAGCTGGTGGCCGAGAAGGCTGGCTGGAATCAGCCGCTCAAAGCGGGCAAGAAGGGCGAAAAACGGGGCAGGGGGGTGGCAGTGGTGGAGTCTTTCGGCACCTTCGTGGCTGAAGTGGCAGAAGTCACTGTACGGCCGGATGGTAGCTACAAGGTAGACCGGGTAGTTTGCGCCGTCGATTGTGGTATTGCCATCAACCCGGATGTGATACGGGCGCAGATGGAGGGTGGCATAGGCTTTGGCCTGTCTGCCGCCATGCACAGCGCGATTACGCTCAAGTCCGGTGCAGTAGAGCAATCGAACTTCCATGATTACCCCGTGCTGCGCATAGGCGACATGCCCAGGATAGAGGTGCATATCCTGCCCAGCGATGCGGCTCCGCGTGGGGTGGGTGAACCCGGCGTGCCGCCGATTGCACCCGCCGTGGCCAATGCCATTGCCGCCGCCACCGGCAAGCGCCTGTACGACCTGCCATTCAAGCTGAGCTGAATGTGAAGGGCAAGCTCCCGGTCGAGGAGCGGGAACACGCTGCCAGATGCATTACCCCTGGGTACTGTGTTTGGCAGCCATCTGGAGTTGGAGGTGTAGCGATGGTTGCCTGTCTGGATGCGCTTGGCGGCGCGTGCGGCTTGCTGTGGCTGGCGAGCGGTGTTGCGGTTGTTGCGCCATGAGGGCGCGCCAGCCTGCCTTCTTAGGGTGGTTGCTGGGCCTGTTGCTATGCAGTTTGCCGCCAGTACTTGCCCAGGCCGAGGTGCTGACGGTGGTGGGTGAACATGCGCCACCGTATCGCATCATGCAGGATAAGGCGTGCCGTGGCCTGTATTGCGACACCATGCAGGCGATAGCCAGGCGTGCCGGATTCGAATTGCGTTATGTGCAGGTACCCATGGCACGGGCCTTGATGATGATGGAGCACGGCCAGGCGGATTTGATGCTCGGCCCCAATCGAACACCTGAGCGTGAGCGCTATATGGTGTTTCTGGAGGCGGCGTTCCCGCCGGCACGCAAGGTGTTCTATCAACGGTTGGACAAGCCGCTGCTACGCTCCTATGCCGACCTGGCTGGCAAGGTTGTCTCGGTCGAGCGCGGCAAGCGGTTTTTCGAACCTTTCGACAGTGATACCGCGCTGGTGAAGGATCTGGTGAGCGATCCGCGTATTGCGCTGCGCAAGGTTGCCATGGGGCGGAGTGACGCGGCCTTGATACCGGAAGAACTGGGCGACTGGCTGCTGCGGGAGGATGCCATGGAGTTGGTCAAGGCACCTTGGGCGATAGAAGGACGCGCTTCGCATATCGCTTTCTCGATCGCATCGCCCCGGATCAAGTGGCGACCCGCGATAGAGCAGGCCTTTGCCGAGATGGCGAGAGAAGGGGAATTGCAGGCGATTTATGCCCAGTATCGTTAGGGCGGTGACTGGCCACTCTGGTGGCGAATGAGAACGGATAGCAGGAGTCAGGCTTGGACGCATTGGATCTGGCGGTATTGCAGCGTGCCCGTTGTTGGCATGAGGATGGTCATGCCGTATGGCTGGTCAGCGTTGTGGAAACCTGGGGGTCGGCTCCCCGACCGGTAGGTTCATTGCTGGCAGTGCGCGATGACGGTGCCGTGGCGGGCTCGGTATCAGGTGGCTGTGTCGAGGATGATCTGGTCAGGCGCGTCAGCCAGGGCGAGCGGCCGTCGGCCGCTGGCTTGGTCTGCTATGGCGTGAGCAAGGAGGAGGCCAGCCGCTTTGGCCTGCCCTGTGGCGGCACCTTGCGCCTGCTGGTGGAGCCCCTGTTGGTAAGCACCTGGTTGGAAGATCTGCTGCAGCGAGCCAGCCGGCACGAGTTGGTGGCACGCACGGTAGAGCTGGGAACCGGTACCGTTACCCTGGCCGCGACCCAGCGTGGTGCAAGGCCGACATTTGACGGTGAGCGCTTTACCAGTATTTTTGGACCGCAATGGCGTCTGCTGCTGATTGGTGCTGGTCAGTTGTCGCGCATCGTGGCCCAGATGGCCCAGCCATTGGGTTTTAGCGTACACGTCTGCGATCCGCGCAGTGAGTACCACGTGGACTGGGATGTGGCCCATGTCCATTTTGAAGTGGGTATGCCCGATGAGGTGGTGCTGACAATGGAGCCCGATGCCCACACTGCCATCGTGGCACTGACGCACGATCCCAAGCTAGATGATATGGCCTTGCTGGAGGCGCTCAAGTCTCCAGCCTTCTATGTGGGGGCGCTGGGCTCACG
The DNA here is from genome assembly GCF_030160395.1 of Chitinimonas prasina. Classification (GTDB taxonomy): domain Bacteria; phylum Pseudomonadota; class Gammaproteobacteria; order Burkholderiales; family Chitinimonadaceae; genus Chitinimonas; species Chitinimonas prasina. Next base: position 670,575 of record NZ_BSOG01000002.1, on the reverse strand, counting down.
CCGCAACACGCACAAGCGGCGCGAACGCTTGGCGCTGTTCGACCTGGCGGATGAGGAGATACAGCGGCTGCACGGCCCGGTGGGGATCTACCTGGGTAGCCGCACCCCGGCGGAAATCGCCATTTCCATCCTGGCGGAGATCGTGGCAGTCAAGAATGGCGTACCGGTAGTGCAGGTACCACCCGCATGTTCGGAGGAAACGCCGGAGGCAGCCAGGCATGCTCCCTGAAAGGGGCCAGCTTGCCGGTTTGCTACTGGCTGCCGGGCGCGGTAGCCGTTTCGACCCGACGGGCAGGCAGAGCAAGCTGTTGCAGCGCTTGCCTGATGGCAGGCTGGTGGCGGTAGCTGCTGCACAGACCTTGCTGGCAGCGGTGCCGCGTGTCGTCGCCTTGGTGCCGGACAATGCGCTCCCGACGACCGTGCAACTGATACAGGTCTTGCAACAAGCGGGATGTCACATCGTGCCCTGCCCAACGGCGCAGTCCGGTATGGGCCACACGCTAGCGGCCGGGGTGGCTGCCACCCAGAACGCCGCCGGCTGGCTGGTGATGTTAGCGGATATGCCGGCAGTGACGGCCAGTACGGCGCAGGCGGTAGCAGGCGCGTTACAGCAGGGTGCTGCAGTGGCAGTGCCTGTTTATGCAGGCAGTCGGGGGCACCCTGTGGGTTTTGCTGCTGTGTGCCGGGATGATTTGCTATTACTGAGTGGCGATCAAGGCGCAAAAATAGTTATTGAACGATTTCCCGCCAATCAAATACCAGTAGATGATCCTGGGGTGCTTATTGATATTGATCGCCCGAGTGATGTTGCGTAGGCGCACTCGCCATGCACGGATTGATAGGCGTTAAGAAATATTTCTTTTCATGATGTCCATCATTACCTTGGGGCGGCTTATTGACTTCGGTTGTTTGTGCGTGGACGGCAATTATCTTTGCTTTTGAAAGTTTCAGTACCGTATATATAGGGTAGCAAGCGTGCAATATTGCGCGCATCGTCGATGCCACGGTGATGTTTACCCTCAAACGTAAGGCCGGATAGTCTGATGGCTTCTCCAAGTCCCGGCTTTCTCATTAGGTTTTGCTTCTCAGCGATCAATTTTTTCAGGTTGACATGCTGCGCCGAAACAGGGTTGGGGACTTTATTGAATCGACAATCTTGCTCAAGCTGCTTGTAGTCATAATCACCCCAGGAGCAAAAGATGAAATTGGGATACTGGTACAGCCACTTTTTGAACGCGAGGATGGCGTCGTGAAACAGTGGAGCACTGTCTACCTCGGCTTGCTGTATTGAGGTAAGTGACTTGCAAAAGGGAGTAAGGTTTGGATGCCTGACAGGCCGGATGAAGCTTTGAAATTCGCTGATGATTTCAAGATCATGGGCGCTTGCCATAACGGCACCAATCTCGATGATTTCCATGTGTTCTCGGGGAACTGATCCCTGGTCGCAGCATGTTGCTTCAAAGTCGATGATGAGATAATTGTCTGGTTTCATATTCTTGTTTTTATTGTTAAGTGGCTGTTGTGATTAATATCCCGCCTAGGTTGGTGGGATATTAATCACTTATCGTGTCGCTGCGCTTTCCTTGATCCAGTCATTGACCCGACGCTCCAGCAGATCCAGCGGCAAGGGGCCGGCAGCCAGTATCAGGTCGTGGAAGGCTCGCAGGTCGAACTTGGCACCCAGTCGGGTTTTGGCGGTTTCGCGCAGTTGCAGTATCTTAAGCATGCCTACCTTGTAGGCGCAGGCCTGGCCTGGGTCCACCATATAGCGCTCTATTTCCACCACGGTGTCGCTTTCGGGCATGCCGGTGTGTTGGCTCATGTAATCAATTGCCTGCTCCCGGCTCCAGCGTTTGGCGTGGAGGCCGGTATCCACCACCAGCCGCACGGCCCGGAACAGCTCGTCGCGCAGGCGACCCAGTTGATCGTATGGGTCGGTTTGCAGGCCCATCTCCCAGGCCAGTTGCTCGGCATAGAGCGCCCAGCCTTCGCCGTAGGCTGTGTACCAGTTGTAGCGGCGAAAGCTCGGCAGGTCGGATTGCTCGCGTGCCAGGGCACTCTGGAAGTGATGGCCAGGTACGCCCTCATGGTAGGCCAGCGTCCGCATGCTCCAGCGTGTGGTGGCCTTGATGTCATGCAGATTGGCAAAGAATACGCCGGGCCGACTGCCATCGGTGGCGGGGGGCTCGTAGTAGGCACCGGGTGCAGTTTGCTCGCTGAAGGCTGGTATACGCTGCACATCGAGCTTGGCGACTGGCAGGTGGCCAAACGCCTGGGGTAGTGCGGCCTGTGCTTCGGCAAGGATGGTTTTGTAGTCGGCCAGTATCTGGGCGCGGCCCGCGTCGGTGTCTGGGTAGAGGAAGCGTGGATCGTCGCCAAGCTTTTTCATGGCAGCGCCGACATCGTCGGCTTTTTCGCCCTGGGCCTGCAGTATGCGTTGCATCTCTCCCTGGATGCGGGCGACCTCGCTCAGCCCTATGCTGTGTACCTGCTCGGGGCTCAGCTCGGTCGTGGTGTGGCCGCGCAGCTTCCAGGCATAGAACGCTGCGCCGTCCGGCAGGGACCAGGCACCCAGGTTCTGGGTGTGCTGCCGGGCCAAGGCCTGGGTGGCGGTAATCAGTTGTCGATACGCGGGATAGACTTGTTTCTGCAGCGCTGTTTTTGCCTGGGCCAGCAGTAGTTGGCGTTCTTCTGCGGAAATGGATTCTATGCCGCTGGTTTTGCGTGCCAGGTTTTCGTAAAGCGGGTTGCGCTCCTCAGGTGTGGCAATAAAGCGTTGCATATTGGCGACGGATTTCACCAGGGCGAAGTGCGGCGCCACAATGCCACGGCGTGCGCGCTCTGTCTGTTTGATACCCAATTGCCCCAGCGTGGTCGGCATAGCCTTCAGCCGGGCAATGTAATGCTCGGCGTCAACGCGGTCGTTGATCTGGTGCGTGCTCAGCAAAAAGTTGGGTAGGCTTTGCTGCTCGCCCCACAGCTGGTTGACCGGGAAGTCGTGATAGCGAAAGCGTTCTCCTGCCAGCTCGTACTCCAGCACAGTCTGCATGGTGTCGAAGGAGAGTTGGTCGGCGGGGCTCAGGCTGTTGCGATCATACGCCTGCAAGGTGGCAAGGTTCTGCTTGCTGCGGGCCAGTTGGCGCGCTTCCTGGGCATCGGAGTTATCGTCCAGCCTGGCGTTGTGTCCACGCAGGCCCCAGGGTTCCAGCAGGCGCAGGTCGGATAGCGCCTGCGGCGAATCCAGTGCCTGCTGCAGCGATACCCGCTCAAAGAATACCCGTATTGACCACGGCCTGAACCAGATGGCATTGATGACCACTGCGCTGACGAGCAGTGCGGCCAGTATCAGGCTAAGCCAGATTTTGCGTTTCACGACACGATCTCCGAATGGGCATGGGGCAGGTGCGGCGAGCGCCATTGTGCCAGCCTATTATTGTGTCAGGCTATTACGGAGCTTGCGGTGTTGCGTCGGGGCTATGGCATCGGCTACCGGTCATCCACCAGTCCTGTTTGCAGGGGTATCGATCGGCTAATACGTACAAGGGGGCGCCGCGAGTGGTGCCTCTATACATGGGTGAGGGTGGCACGACGCAGGCCAGGCACAAGCCTATTCGGCGCATTGATAGCCACCCCGTAGGGCCTTGGTCAACCAGGGGGAGGCACGATGGGTGTTCGCCGTGCATCGCATCCTGGCAACGTGCCTGCTGGTGCTGTTTGCTATGTCCTCGTTGGCAGCTAACGAGCTGCGCCTGGGCCGTAGTGACCAGCCTTCGGAATTGACTGACCGTGCTGAGGCCGTGCTGCGAGTGGCTTACCAGCGCCTGGGTGTCACGCCTCGGTTTGAACCCTATCCCTTGCGGCGCTCATTGGCACTGGCCGCCAAGGGCGAGCTGGATGGCGATACCATGCGCGTGGCCGAGCTGGCTCATGAGATACCCAGCCTGGTAAGAGTCGCCGTACCAGTGGTTAGCCTCAGCGTGGTGGCCTACGGCCATGATAGCTGCCCCAACCAGATCAGTTGGGCGCAACTGTTGGCAAAGCGGTTAGTTCATGAGCGCGGTGTGCTGGTGCTGGAGCGCAGGACCCGGCAGGTTGCCGTGCTGAACTCCTCAGGCAATGACGATGCTTTGCGCATGGTCAGCGAAGGCTTGGCCGACTATGCGGTAGGCGTGGGTGTGGAACTGGATGCGGCCAGGGAGCGGCATCCGCGTTACCTGCTCTGCCGGGTGTCCACCCCGGTTGAGGAAGTACCGCTGTATCATTACCTGCATAAACGGCATCGTGGCCTGGCAGCCCGGTTGACGGGAGTGCTGGAGGACATGCAGCGCAAGGGCGAGTTGGCGATTTCCCCAGCACCCTGATGGTAAGGCGGAACGGCGTGTAAGATAAGGCCATCCTTGCAACCAAGCCTTTTCCGCCATGAGTAATCGCGTTTGGGTGGCCAGTGCCATCCACAAGATCGAGGCCGATTTCAATCGTTCGGCTGATACCCATCTGATCCCGCTGGATTTGCCGGGCTACCCTGGCATACAGGTGTACTTCAAGGACGAATCCAGCCACCCTACCGGCAGCCTCAAGCACAGGTTGGCACGCTCGCTGTTCCTCTACGCCTTGACCAATGGCTGGTTGCACGCCGGTAGTACGGTGATCGAGGCGTCCAGTGGCTCCACGGCGGTATCGGAAGCCTATTTTGCGCGGCTGCTGGGCTTGCCTTTTGTGGCCGTCATGCCGGCCAGTACCTCGCCGGAGAAGATTGCCGCCATCGAATTCTACGGCGGCCGCTGTCATCTGGTGGACGATCCGGGTGCCATCAACGCCGAGTCGGAACGGTTGGCGCGCGAGACCGGGGGCCACTTCATGGATCAATTCACCTACGCAGAACGGGCAACCGACTGGCGAGCCAATAACAATATCGCCGAATCCATCTTCAAGCAGATGGCCGAAGAGCCGCATCCCATTCCGGACTGGATAGTGTGCAGCCCGGGTACGGGAGGGACCAGTGCCACGCTGGGCAGGTATGTCCGCTACCGGCGCTATGTGACCCGGATACTTTGTGTCGATCCTGAGACTTCGGTGTTCTTCGACTACTACCAAAGCGCCCTGGCGGGCAAACCCGATAACCAGCTGACCTTGCCGTGTGGCTCCCGCATTGAAGGCATAGGCCGGCCCAGGGTCGAGCCCAGCTTTATCCCGCATTGTGTCGAGGCCATGCTCAAGGTGCCGGATGTACTCAGCCTGGCGGCCATGCGCTATGTCAGCGAACGGCTGGGGCGCAGGGTAGGGGGCTCGACCGGCACCAACTTCGTCGGTGTGCTGTCGCTGGCGCAGCAGATGCAGGCTGAGGGCCACAGCGGCTCCATCGTGACCATACTGTGCGATAGCGGCGAGCGCTATGCCCACAGCTATTACAACCCGGCTTGGTACACGGAGCGGGGCATGGATATTGATGCAGCTGACACATTGGTGGCCGCCGCCGTGCATGGTGCGGCCTTACCTGTTTTGGCCGCAGCGGGTATGCGTTGAGCGAATGCCTGCAGTGGGTAACAGGCGCTAAACGCTGACATGCAATACCCTGCTGCCTTGCAGATACACCTGGTAGCGGGAACGATAGCGTTCACGCAATTGGGTTCCCCATTTTTCGCGCATCAGGGCCGCTTCTGCTTGCCACACCGGGTCGTCGTTTGCCGTGCTGCCACGGGTGGTTGAGGCGTCGTGGGTGAGGCGGGCGTCCACGGCCTGGACGATGCGCCAGCCGGCCTGCCGTACGGCCAGGCAGAAATCCACATCGTTGTAATTGACGGCAAAGCGGCAATCGAAGCCGCCGGCAGCGAGCAGGGCGTCGCGTCTGACCAGCAGGCAGGCGCCGGTGGCGGCCGATACATTGCGGTTGAGCAGGCACTCGTAGCGCTCGCCCCAGCTGCGTAGCTCGGCGGCAATCCATTGTGGGTCGGTTTCTATCCCGTTGTGCTGCAAGCTGCCATCGGGGAAGAACAGTGTCGCCCCCACCACGCCTACACCTGGCAGGCGCATGAAGCGCGCCATGCGTTGCAGCCATTCGGGGTGCTGAACGGTGACATCGTCGTTCAGGAACAACAGCAGGGGCGCCTGGCTGCGCTCGGCAACCCGCTGATTGATGGCGGCCCAGTTGAACGGGCTGTCGTCACGCTCCCAGCTGATACGGGCATCGCTGGCTGCCAGCGCCTCGACGGCGGCCAGCATGGTCTCGGTACAGAGGTTGGCAACGATGGTGATGTGCAGCTGCGGGTAGTCTGTCGCCTGGAGCAAGCCGGCCACGCACGCCTGCAAGCCCTCCATATTGCTATGTGTGGGGATGATCACATGCACCAGCTCGCCGCTGGCTGGCCAATCGGCCAGTATGCCAGGATAGCTTTCGTCCCAACCGACCTGGGCATCGCCTATGCCTAGGCGTGCCAGGTTTTCCTGCACCGCGGCCAGCGCGGCATCGTGTGCCCAGGGCTTGGCCGCGCGGCTATGGGCAAGCGAGCCTGCTACCGCGCGCCAGTCGTACAAGACCTTGGGCAGGTGGGCTATCTGGTCGGCCGCCAGTGCCGAACTGGCGCGCAGCAACAGGTCGTAATCCTGCGCCCCGTGGCTGGCCGGCCTGTAGCCACCCAGCGCCAGCACCCGCTCACGGCGGTATAGCGTCAGGTGATTGGGATAATTGATCGAATGCAGTAGCTCCGGTGACCAGTCCGGCTTGCGGAAGACCTGCAAGGCGCGGCCAGACTCGTCTATGGTCTGGCTGTCGCTATAGATCAGTTGCAGCTCGGGCTGTGCCTGCAGCAGCAGTGCGACCTCCAGCAGGGCTTCCGGGTAGAGCAGGTCATCATGATCAAGCGGCACCAGCCACTCGCCCTGCGCCATCTGTATGCCTTCGTTGCTGGCAGCCACAATGCCGCCCTGCTCACTCCGCCTGCGGCAGCGTACCCTGGGGTTGCCTGCCTGATCGCGTGCAAAATCGTCCAGCACGGCTAGCGTCTCGGCCCGGCTGGAGCCGTCGTCGATCAGGCACAGCTCCCAATCGGCCAGATGCTGGTTCACCACACTGGCCAGCGTTTGGGTCAGGATGGCTGCTGCCGTGTTATAGACCGGCAGGATAATGGAGAAGCGTGGCCGGCCTTGGGCTATTGCCAGGCCGGCTAGGCGGGCAGCGCTCTCCGTCGTGCCGGTCGGCAGGCCCAGTGCAGTCTGGCTGCGGGTCTGCCAGGACTGTGCCTCGCGGTTTCTCTCCAGTGCGGTGGCGAGCTGCTGCTGCTCATGCCTGGCCTCGGCCAGGGCAGCATCCTTGGCATCGTGCTGCTGTTCCAGGCCATCGACCAGGCTGGCGATGGCTGCCAGTTGCGGCCCGCTCAACTGGCCAGCTATCCGGGCCTGCACCACGGCTTGCCAGGGTTGGTAGCCCTTGGCCTGGTGGTTGCTGCGCTGGTCGCTCTCCAGGCTATCGCCCAGCAGGCGGTATTCGCAGCTGATGCTATCCAGGTGGGTAAAGCGCCTCCCTGCCAGTACCAACCGGCTGAGCAGATCCCAATCCTCGTAGGCCCCCAGTTCGCTGTCGAAGCGCTGAGACTTGAGCAGGGAAGCGCGCCAGACCAGGGCGTGGATGGGGATGTAGTTGCCGACGAGAAGCCGCGCGGCATTGAAGGGGCGGTTCAGGGTGGCCACCACATGGCCAGTCTGTAGCGTGTCGCCTTGCAGCACGCAGGGGCGCAACTGGCAGCCGGCATAGGCGGCATCGACATTGCTATCCTGCTGCAACTCGGCGATCAACTGGGTGTAATGGTCTTGATAGACCACGTCATCTTCGTCGAGTATGGCCAGATAATCCCCTCTGGCCGCAGCGATGCCCAGGTTGAGGTTGTCACTGCGATTGCTTACACCGGGAACGATGTGTAGCTCCAGCGTCTGGAAGGCGGCCAGTGCCGGTTCGTCGTCGCCAAACCAGACCAGTACGACCTCCAGCATGGGATAGCGTTGTCGCTGCAGACTGCTGAGCGCATGTTGCAATAGCGCGTTGCGGCTGGCGCGGATAATGACCGACAGCAGGGGGGGGTGTTCGAAGAAGCGTTGGGGCGTGCCATCCCAGTCGAATTGGAGGAAAGCCTCGGCATGGGCTGCGCCTGCTGCCAGGCCACGCAGGCTGGCTAGGCTCTCCACATGCCGCAGGTAGTCGTACTGGCACAACTGTGATGCATGGCAGCGCAGCGCGGCCAGCTTGCTGTCCATGTCTTCAAGCACCAGCAGGCGGTTGATGCTGGGGTTGGCCTGTATGGTTTCGTAAAACCACAGCTCACCTTGCCAGTGGCCTGTCAGCGCGGCCAACAGGCCACGGCTGCAGCGGCGGTGATCCTCGTGCTGCTCCGATGGTGCTGGCAACAGTAGCCGGTGGGGCCGGAAAACCTGTACTGCATCGCGATAGGCTGCTTGTATGGGGCCGGACATCGGTATGGCGCCATCCGGGTAGTGCCAGAAAACAATGTCGTCCACCCCCAGCAAGGCAAGACCGGCACGGCATTCGGCCAGCCTGTCATGGTGCTTTCCTGTGGGGGGCAAACCCGCTTCGCCATCGCTCATTACGACGACCCGTATCTTGCTGCCCTTGCGTACGGCTTCGGCTAGCAAGCCACCGCAGCCCAGTACTTCGTCGTCGGGGTGGGGTGCAAAGACTAGGATGCGATCAGCCATGGCTGTGTATCTCATTCAGTGGTGCCAGCCGCAGCAGATGCATATGCAGCCTGCTGGCCGGCCATTCGCTGGCATCGATGGCATAGCGATGCAGATCCAGCCGCTTGCCTTCCGGCGTCGTGATTTCTGCCTGCAGCACGCCCTCTTGCCGTAGCGCCAGTCTATCTAGCAGGGCCAATACCCGGGTGTTTTCGGCTGAAACCAGGAAGATCAGCTTGTACAGGCTCAGGTGATGGAAAGCGGTGTGCATGGCGTAATGCCAGGCCTCCCAGAAGGCCCGGCCGGCGCGATGCATATAGATGGCGAACTCCGCCTTGCCATTGAGCAGGTCGATGGCCGACAGACTCATCAGGCCTACCGGTTCGGCGGTAAGGGCCGACTCTATAAGGATGTCCATCTCTATCGGCGGGTCGATCCGGCTCAGCCACTCGAAGCGGGCCAGGCGGCTTGCAAAGTCGGGGTAGAGCGTCCGGCACTGCGGTTGATAGTGGCAGAAGCCAGGCAGGGACATGGCTTGCTGCAGCAGCGCGAGGTCAGCCGCACCGACACGTCGCAAACGCGCATGCCTGCCCTGGTAAAGGGGCAGGCCGTCTGGTAACAGTGCGGAGGTAGGCAATTAGGGGGCTGTGCAGCTGTCCACCGTGATTTCATCCAGCTCTGAATAGCGGAACTGGCTCCAGTCCGAGCCGTCTGCCGATTTGGGCCAGACCATGGCCTGTAGATAGAACTTCGTGCCCTTGATCCCTACCAAGCCTCGACTGGCCAATTCCGTCAGGTTGATGGAGAAGGTGATGCTAGCTGTGGAAGTGGAGGTGGTGGCACCTACCGGTGCTGCCAGATCGGTACCATCGTGGCGGAATTGTGCCAACAGGGTGAAGTTCTGCTGGCCCACGCGGAGCTGGCTGTTCAGTGCCAGGAAGGCCGGGTCGTCCTTGTCGCTGGAGGCCGCAATAAATACCTGGTCGCCGCGCTGCACACCTGTCACCACCGTGGACATGGCGGTGGCGCCCGCATTCACGCAAATAGTGGGTACGACACCATAAGCGGTCGATTCCAGCTGGAACTTGCCTGCCTGGGGTAGTTCCACCAGGGTGAGTACACCGGTCGTGATATCGGTATAGCTGGGGGTGACAGGGCCGTTGTTGGCCATGGCTTCTTGCAGCAGCATGGGCAAGGTGGCGGCCTTGCCCGAGATCAGGAACGTCGCAAAGCGCTTCTTCATGATGTACTCCGGTTGGCTGAGTGGCCGCCAGCGCATTCGCGGGCGTGTTATTTGGGATAGATGATGCGGGCCAGCCGGTCAAAGCCTTCCGTCGCCATAATGCCTTGTCGTACTGCTGTCATCTTGCGGAGGTAGCGTAGCGCCTGACACTATTCACCATGCAAACAGGGAATTCACCATGCAAGCCCGTCTAGCCGCCGCCGTGGCATCGCTCTTTACCGTTGCCGCCCAGGCTCAAACTGTCGAGATCAATCCGGTTGAACACGAGGTGGTGAGCACGGTGGAGCGCTATGCCCTACAGGTGCCGGCAGCCGACTACATCCCCTATGGTGGCAAGTTCAAGGCTGAGTTTCCGCAGGGGCTGCACCTGGCTGTGGGCTCGGGTCTGCGGTTCAAGGGTTACGAGAAGGATGCCTCCCTGAGCTTCTGGGCGCTGACAGACCGTGGCCCCAATGGTGATTCGCCCAAGGTCAAGGCAGGCGAGAAGGCTGCACCGTCCAAGGTATTCCTGGCGCCCGATTTCTCACCGCGCATCGCCACCATCAATGTGCAGCTGGCTGAGGGTGCCCGGGTCGTCAGCACCATGCCGCTGAAGCAGGATGGCAAGGCCATCAGTGGTCGCCCCATTGCGCCGGAGAACAGTGGCTCGTCCAAAGAGGTGCCGCTATCCGATGAGCTGAAGCCGCTCAAGTACGACGATTTTGGCATGGACCCTGAAGGCATCGACTTCGACAAGCAGGGCAATCTGTGGATAGTCGATGAATATGGCCCTTTCCTGGCACAGGTTGACGCCAAGACCGGCGAATTCATGCAGCAGTACATGCCCGGTGCAGGCCTGCCCGAGATATTGGGCGAGCGCCAACCTAACCGTGGCTTTGAAGGTGTGGCCGTGACCCCGTCCGGCAAGGTGGCTGCCATTGTGCAAAGCACGCTGGATATCAAGAAAGAGACACGGGGCAGTGCGCAGTTCCTGCGCCTGGTCGTGCTGGACCCCAAGACCAACAGCACGCAGATGTTTGCCTACCCCCACGATGTAAGCGAGTACAAGAAGAGTGGCGATGCCAAGATAGGCGACCTGGTGGCCATAGACGATACCCGCTTCCTCTTGATTGAGCAGGGTAAGGACAAGAACAAGACCATGCGCAATGTGGTCTACCTGATAGACACCAAGGGTGCGCAGGATCTGACAGGCCTGAGCTTGCCTGACGGCAAGGCGCTTGAATATGCCGACGCCAAGGCACTCAGCCAGTTCCAGGCTGGCGGCGAGGTGACAGGCAGCGGCAATATCGTGTCGGCCAGCGCCAGCAGCAGCTTGAAGATGATCAGCAAGACCCGCCTGTTCGACCTGCGCGAATTGGGCTGGAACGCCGAGAAGGCCGAAGGCCTGGCGGTGGTGGGAGAGCTGGGCAAGTTTGCCGATGCCAGTGAGCTGGCGGTGATCAATGACAACGATTTTGGCCTGAAGGGCGATGTTGCTGCCGCCGAGCGTGACCCGGAGGCCTACCTGGTGGACACCGATGGCAAGCTGGCAGATGCCAAGGGCAATGCGGTAGAGGCCAGCTACCGCGTTGCACAGAGTGATGAGCGCGATACCCAGTTTTGGGTCCTGCATCTGAAGAAGCCCTTGAAGGACTACTTTCCCAAATAATCATTGCCTCTCCGCCGTAGATTAGCCCCGTGCAAACGGGGCTTTTTTATGTGGTATCCGTGGCGTCGCATATAGAAATAGCCAATGCGGCTTTATGGCTGGGGTGGCTGCCTGGGTACAATGTGCGCTCCCCTGGAGTGTAAGCATGTACCCAACACTGGAAGACTTTGTCGGCAATACCCCCCTGGTCAGGCTCAAGCGCTTGCCGGGCAAGAGCAGCAATGTGGTGCTGGCCAAGCTGGAAGGCAATAACCCTGCCGGCTCGGTCAAGGACAGGCCGGCGCTGTCGATGATTCGGCGGGCACAAGCGCGCGGTGAGATCGCGCCTGGCGACACCCTGATCGAGGCCACCAGCGGTAACACCGGCATTGCCCTGGCCATGGCGGCGGCCATGATGGGCTACCGGATGCGGCTGATCATGCCGGAACACCTCAGCATAGAGCGGCGCCAGACCATGAAAGCCTTTGGTGCAGAGATCGTGCTGGTGACCCAGAAGCAAGGCATGGAGGGGGCGCGCGATCTGGCTGAGCAGATGCGGGACGCGGGCGAGGGCATCATACTCGACCAGTTTGGCAACCCCGACAACCCGCTGGCCCACTATGAGGGCACCGGTCCCGAGATATGGCGCGACACAGAGGGCCGCATTACCCATTTTGTCTCCAGCATGGGGACAACGGGCACCATCATGGGCACCGGGCGTTACTTGCGAGAGCAGAATTCCGCTGTGCAGATCATCGGTGTGCAGCCGGTGGATGGCGCCCAGATACCTGGCATACGTAAATGGCCTGCCGAGTATGTGCCGGGTATCTGCGATTTTTCCAAGATAGATCGCATCATGGAGGTCACACAGCAGGAAGCCGAGGCCATGACCCTAAGACTGGCGGCAGAGGAGGGCATCTTCGCCGGTATCAGTTCTGGCGGTGCCATGGCGGCGGCGCTCAAGCTGTCGGCAGAGCTGGAGCATGCCACCATCGTCAGCATAGTCTGTGACCGGGGTGATCGTTACCTGTCCACCGGGGTGTTTCCAGCCTGAGTTCCTGGATAAGAGCCTGTTCAAAGTCTTTTCACCGCGTCGCGGCCCGCTGGGCTCGCAACCTTGCCGGATGAAGGGCAAGGCGCAAGCCGCGCAGCGGTACGGGTACCGTAAGCGGCTTGCAACGCCGCCGTTCGCCGGCAAGGCTGCGAACCCGAAGGGCTGAACTGGAAAACGACCATTCACTGCGTAGTGGCGCTTGGCAATAATTTGTTATTGCCGGCGCGCCACGCCTTGTGCCTGGCCATTTTCCAGAACAGCCCAGCGGGCCGGCGCGCGGCGAAAAGACTTTGAACAGGCTCTAAGGCAGTAGGGGCGACTACCCCACCCGCCGTCAGGACAAGCCGACGCCAGCCAGGGCCAGCAGGCCCAATACGGCGAATATCCCTGCGGCAACCTTGTGCACCAGGGCAACCGGCAATGCTTTTGCCGCTTTGTCACCCAGCCAGACCACGGGCGCATTGGCCAGCATCATGCCTACGGTGGTGCCGGCAATCACCCACCAATAGTCGCTAAAGCGTGCAGCCAGCGCCACCGTGGCCACCTGGGTCTTGTCGCCCATCTCGGCCAGAAAGAACGCTACCAGGGTGGTGCCGAACACCCCAAGGCGTTCGTTGAGGCGGGTGTCGTCTTCGAGCTTGTCAGGTATCAGCATCCAGCCGGCCATGGCGATGAACGAGATGCCCAGTATCCAGCGCATGGTAGTGGGGCCGATCAGCGCCATCAACCAGCTGCCCACAGCACCGGCCAGCGCGTGGTTCACCAGAGTGGCGGCCAGTATGCCAAGCACAATGGGAATGGGTTTGCGAAATCTGGCCGCCAGCAACAAGGCCAGCAGCTGGGTTTTGTCGCCAATTTCGGCCAGCGCAACAATGCCGGTCGATACCAGGAAAGCTTCCATGATTGATTTTCTCCGGGGCCGGCAACAAGAACCATAGACGCATGCCGCCGCGGCCCCTTGCCGTTCGGATGCGTCTGTGGTCTTGCCAGGCAGGATCAGGCGATCCTGTTGCCTACGCCATGGCCATGCGGGCCAAGTATGTTGACGTGGGCTTCCGCCGGGGCGGCGGAACGGCTACTCCCCAAAGACGGGGCGGATTATAACTGCAGCCCCGGCTCACGTCATTGCTTCATTGCGCCTGCTCTGGATGGTGGGCTGCAGCCCTGGGCAGCAACAGGTTCAGCAATATCGCCAAGATGCCACACAGGCTGACGCCCGAGAGGCCAAAGCTGTCGCTGAAATTGACTGCCAGCCCGCCTATGCCGGTGACCAGCACGACAGAGATGATGCAGAGATTGCGCGGGTCGCCCAGGTCGACCTTGCCTTCCATCACGGTCTTGAGGCCGATGCTGGCAATGGAGCCAAACAGCAGCAGCATGATGCCACCCATGACAGGCAGGGGTATGGTGTTGAGGAAGGCGCCGAACTTGGCCACGAAAGCCAGCAGGATGGCAAAGCAGGCTGCCCAGGTCATGACGACCGGGTTGAAGTTGCGGGTGAGCATGACGGCGCCGGTGACTTCGCCGTAGGTGGTTACCGGCGGGCCGCCGAACAGGCCCACCACATTGACGGCCAGGCCGTCGCCCAGCAAGGTGCGATGCAGGCCTGGGCGCTCGGTGAAGTCCTTGCCGGTAACCGAACCGATGGCCAGGATGCCGCCCACATGTTCGACGATGGGGGCGATGGCCACCGGTATCATGAACAGGATGGCGGCCAGGTTGAACTCCGGCTTGCCAAACTGGGGCAGGGCGAACCAAGGGGCGTCGATGACGGGCTGGAAATTGACCGCGCCCATGAATAGCGCTGCGATGTAGCCTGCTGCTACGCCAGCCAGAATGGGGACCAGCTTCATGATGCCACGCGCCTTGATGGCTACCAGCATGGTGGTGAACAGGGCAATGGCTGCCAGGCTGATGGCGGTGGCGTAGGGCACCACCTGGTTGGCGCCGGCCTTGCCGCTGGCCATGCCTACGGCGACCGGGGCGAGACCCAGGCCGATGACCATGACGACCGGGCCGATCACCACGGGCGGCAGGATGCGGTGGATGAATTCCACCCCCCGCCATTTCACCAGCCCGGCGGCGACGTAGTAGAAGAAGCTGGCGGCCGCCAGCGCACCCAACGTGGCGGGCATGCCCCAGGTTTGTACTGAATAGATGATGGGGGCGATGAAGGCAAAGCTGGAGCCCAGATAGATGGGTACTTCGCGGCGGGTAACAAACTGGAATATCAATGTACCGATGCCAGCACCCAACAGGGCCAGGCTGGGGTTGAGCCCGGTCAGCAGCGGCACCAGCACGGTGGCGCCAAATGCCACAAAGAGTATCTGTGCGCCGCCTATGGCGGTCTTGAGCGTATCGTTCATCGTCTCCCCTTGTGTTAGCCGTGTTTGGTGCCGAATATCTTGTCGCCAGCGTCGCCCAGACCAGGAATGATGTAGCCGTGTTCATTCAGGTGGCTGTCTATGGCGGCGGTGTAGATGTCCACATCCGGGTGTTTTTCCGTCATCAGCTTGATGCCTTCCGGCGCGGCTACCAGGACCAAGGCCTTGATGTGGCTGCAGCCGTTGCGCTTGAGCATCTCTACCGTGGCAACCATGGAGCCGCCGGTCGCCAGCATGGGGTCGATGATCAGTGCGGTACGCTCGGCCAGATCGCCTACGAACTTCTCGAAATAGGGCACGGGCTGTAGGGTTTCCTCATTGCGCGCCAAGCCGACAACGCTGATCTTGGCGTTGGGCACCATGTCCAGTACGCCATCCAGCATGCCTATGCCGGCCCGCAGTATCGGCACCACCGTTACTTTCTTGCCCTTGATGCGCTCCACTTCAACCGGGCCGCACCAGCCGTCCAGCATGACTTTTTCCAGAGGAAAATCCTGGCAGGCCTCGTAAGCCAGCAGGCGGCCTATCTCGGCTGTCAGCTCGCGGAACTTCTTGGTGCTCATATCGGCTTCGCGCGCCAAGCCTATCTTGTGGCGAACCAGCGGATGGCGAATCTCATGTACGGCCATGGTGTAACCCCCCTTGTGCAAGGCAAATAACGGCGCGGAGCTTAGACGATAGGCAGGGTGATTGCACGGTGGTTTCGTCTATGCTGTCTGCAAGCCCTTGAAGTAAAGCAGTTTCATCGCTACCCTTCGCGCCTTTTCAAGCTTTGGGTAGGGTGCAGGAGATGGACATGAACATGAAGGACGAAATCGTCAAGGTGATGGCCGAGGCCGATTGCCTGCACAGCGATGCCGAGGTAAGCGCGGCGCTGGATCGCATGGCTGCAGACGTGACCGAGGTGCTCAAGCACGCCAACCCGTTGGTCTACGTAGTGCTCAACGGCGGCATCATTGCCGCTGGCCAGTTGCTGCCGCGCCTGCGTTTTCCGCTGGAGGTAAGCTATCTGCACGCTACCCGCTACGGCGACAAGACCCAGGGCGGACGGCTGAACTGGAAGGTCAAGCCGACCGAGGACATGCATGGCCGTACCGTGTTGATCGTCGACGACATCCTGGACGAAGGCAATACCCTGGCAGCCATCATCGAGTACTGCCGCGAGCAGGGGGCGACCGAGGTGCTGACGGCCGTTGTCGTCAACAAGTCGCATGACCGCAAGGCCTTCCCTGGCATGCATGCCGATTTCGTGGGCCTGGAGGTGGAGGATCGCTTCTTGTTTGGCTGCGGCATGGATTACAAGGGTTTCTGGCGCAACACCCTTGGCATCTATGCGGTGAAAGGGCTGTAGAGACCTCACCCGGCCTGGCTGGTGATGTCAAGACAGGGTGGTGCAGTGCGCCAGGGTTTCCATGGCGCCTGCCACCCGCTCACCGCTGCGTTTATAACAGGCGCTCAGCGCGACTCCCGCAGCAACTGCAGGCATTGCCACAACCACCAGCCCATCCAGGCCCAGGCAACGAGCATCAGCAGGGCTCCGCTCCAGTGCGCCAACGCTGCCAGGCCATGGTCCCATTCCAGCAGGCCCAAGGGTTCCAGCAGGTTGTGCCAGTCGTGGCGTTCGCTGCGGAACTCGACCATTTCCTCGTTCCATTCGCCTATCAGGGGCAGGTCCATGGCGCGGGCGTCGCCGACATAGGGTGCGAGGTCGATAAAGTTCTGGCCCAGCCACCACAGGCAGGCTGCGGCAGCATAGGGCTTGCCTTCGCGCAGCAGGAATGCCCCGCCCAGTATCACGGGCACCAGGCATTGGAACAGACTACCGCCCAGGAACATCATCCACTCTCCCAGCGGCCGGAACAGCAGATGCCCGAATTCGTGAAAAGCCAGGTTGGCGCCATGCAGCAAGGAGTTGCCCGCATCGCCGTTACGCCAGTCGCCAGCAATAAACCACATGCCCCATACCACCAGGACCAAGGTAAGCAAGGCTTCACCCATAAGTACGGAAGGCTGCGCCTGTGCCGGCCGGTGAAACAAGCGCGCCAGCAACAGGTGGCGCCAGCCTTCGGTTTCTGCCTCGGTGCTACTGGCTTGTTGCTGAGTGGGCAACTGGCCTGACTGCCGTTCGATTAAGTACTGGGCATACTTGGCGAAGACCACACCGCAGCGCGGACAGGCGTTGCCAGTAGTCGCATCGGTGGCTTGGCGGGCATAGCCGCACTTGGGGCAGACGGGGCGTTCCATGGGCCTAGTTTATAAGATGAATGGGGCGCACGATGAATATGCAATCCATTCAACTGGTTCATGTCGCGCGACATGGTAAAATACCGGTCTTTACTCCCCCACCTTCCTACGGAAGCCCCGCCATGTTCAAGCCGCTGTCCATCGCCCAATACGATTCCGAACTGTCTGCCGCCATTGAAAGCGAAGTCGTTCGCCAGCACGAGCACATCGAGCTGATCGCCTCGGAAAACTACACCAGCCCGGCCGTGATGGAAGCGCAGGGATCGCAACTGACCAACAAGTATGCCGAGGGTTACCCAGGCAAGCGCTTCTATGGTGGTTGCGAGTATGTGGACGTGGTGGAGCAATTGGCCATAGACCGTGTCAAGAAGCTGTTTGGCGCCGAGTACGCCAACGTGCAGCCCCATTCGGGCTCGCAGGCCAACCAGGCGGTGTACTTCAGCATCCTCAAGCCGGGCGACACCATCATGGGCATGAACCTGGGCCACGGCGGTCACCTGACGCATGGTTCGCCAGCCAACCTGTCGGGCAAGCTGTTCAAGATCGTGCCTTACGGCCTCAATGACAAGGAAGAGATCGACTACGACGAGATGGAGCGGATTGCGGTTGAAACCCAGCCCAAGCTGATCATCGGCGGCGCCTCGGCCTATGCCCTGCGCTTCGATTTTGAGCGCATGGCGGCCATCGCCAAGAAGGTAGGCGCCTACTTCATGGTGGACATGGCCCACTATGCAGGCCTGATTGCCGCTGGCGTGTACCCCAACCCGGTGCCGCATGCCGACTTTGTCACCTCGACCACCCACAAGACCCTGCGTGGTCCCCGTGGCGGCATCATCCTGGCCAAGGCAGAACACGAGAAGATGCTGAACAGCAATGTGTTCCCCAGCCTGCAGGGCGGCCCGCTAATGCATGTGATTGCGGGCAAGGCCGTGGCTTTCAAGGAAGCCCTGCAGCCTGAGTTCAAGAGCTATCAGGAACAGGTGCTGAAGAACGCTGCCATCATGGCCAAGACCTTGGCCGAGCGTGGCCTGCGTATCATCTCCGGCCGTACTGAGAGCCATGTGTTCCTGGTGGATCTGCGACCCAAGGGTCTGACTGGCAAGGCGGCCGATGCCTTGCTGGGCCAGGCGCACATTACCGTCAACAAGAACGCCATCCCCAACGACCCGGAAAGCCCCTTTGTCACTTCGGGCATCCGTATCGGTTCGCCCGCCATCACTACCCGTGGCTTTAAGGAAGAGGAGGCCATCATGGTGGCCAACCTGGTGGCTGATGTGCTCGACAAGCCCAATGACGAAGCCAATATCGCTGCGGTCAAGGCCAAGGTGCATGCATTGACCAGCCGCTTCCCGGTTTACGGCAAGTAAACCTCGCTGGTGGTACAAAGATAGGAGCGCTTCGGCGCTCCTTTCTCGTTTGGAACACCTGCCCATCGCGCGCCACGCGCAGGCAGGCACACAATCAGGATGCACCATGCCCTTGTTTCTGGACAGGATGGACGCGGCGGTAGATGAAGTATTGGCGCGCTTGCCAGGGGATATCGTCTTGGGGACACCCCTGGGCATAGGCAAACCCAATCCCTTCATCAATCGACTTTATCAGCGTATCAAGGCTACACCTGCACGACGGCTCAAGATCATCACGGCCTTGTCGCTGCAAAAACCGGTGGGTGGCAGCGAGATAGAGCGGCATTTTCTGGCACCGTTTGTTGAGCGGGTTTTCGGAGACTATCCCGATCTGGACTATGTGCTGGATTTGCGGGCGGGCAAGCTGCCGGCCAATGTCGAGGTGCTGGAGTTCTTCCTCAAGACGGGCGACTACCTGGGTAATGCCGAGGCTCAGCAGAGCTATATCTGCACCAACTACACCTTTGTGGCGAGAGACATGGCGCTGCATGGGGTCAATCTGCTGGCCCAGGCGGTTTCGGTGCACGGCGACGGCGAGAGCATGCGCCTATCACTGTCGAGCAACCCGGATCTCACTTTCGAGGTATTGGAGCGCCTGCGGGCGGCAGGCGAAAACAAGGTTCTGACCGTGGCGGTCTTGAATCAGCATCTACCTTTCATGCCGCGTCAGGCCGAAGTGGCGCCGGACTTTTTTGACTTGGTGGTGACTGATGCGGTGGGCACCCACGCGCTCTTTGCGCCACCCAATATGAAGGTCAGCGTGCAGGACTACGCCATCGGCCTGCATGCAAGCAGCCTGATCAGCGATGGCGGCACCTTGCAGATAGGCATAGGCGCCCTGGGGGATGCCATTGCCCAGGCTTTGATACTGCGCGAGCAGCATAACGACGCCTACCGACGTTTGCTGGCGACACTGAGCCGTGGCCAGTTGGGCGAGCGCCATCTGGGTGAGTTCGAGCAGGGTCTCTATGGTTGTTCGGAGATGTTCGTCAATGGATTGTTGCGCTTGATTGAGGCAGGCGTGGTCAAGCGTGAAGTCTATGACGACGCGGTACTGCAGCGTTTGCTCAATCACGGCCATATCAGCCAGGTAGTCAGCGGCCACACACTACGCCGCCTGCATGAGGCAGGTCGTATTGGCAATAGCCTGTCGGCCGGTGACGTGGCGTTTCTCGTCCACTTCGGCATCTTTAAACCCGGTGTGCAATGGCGTGATGAGCAACTGCACCACGAGGGCCGGGTATTCTCGGCAAGGCTCGATGATGCCGACGCCTTCCTGCATATAGAGCGAGCGCTGCTGGGCGAGCGCTTGCGCGGTGGTGTCTGCCTGCACGGTGGTTTCTTCCTGGGCCCCAACGACTTCTATCAGCGGCTACGGCAGATGTCGGAACAGGAGCTGGACCGTATCGAGATGCACCGCATCGACTTCATCAATCAGCTGGATGTACAGCATGCGCTCGCCAGTGTGCAGCGGCAGCGTGCCTGCTTCATGAACACTACCATGATGGTCACCCTGCTGGGAGCGGCGGTATCGGACGGATTGGAGAACGGTCAGCTGGTTTCCGGTGTCGGTGGGCAGTACAACTTTGTCGCCATGGCACATGCCTTGCCTTGTGCTCGGTCCATCCTGATGTTGCGGACGACGCGCGAAAGCCGGGGCAAGGTGAGTTCCAATATTGTCTGGAACTACGGTCACACTACCATCCCTCGGCATTTACGTGACATGGTGGTGACTGAATACGGCGTGGCCGATCTGCGCGGCCAATCCGACGCTGAAGTGATCAAGCGTTTGCTGGCAGTAGCAGACAGCCGCTTCCAGGATGAGCTGATGGAAACCGCCAAGGCCAATGGCAAGCTGGAGCAATCCTATCAACTGCCAGATGCGGTACGTCGAAACCTGCCTGAGGTACTGGCGGCGGGGATGGTGCCCTGGCAGCAGGCCTACCTGCCGGACTTTCCTTTCGGCACAGATTTCACTGCCGAGGAGCTGGCGATCATCGAGGCGCTGCAGAGAATGCGGCAAGCCAGTGAAAATCCGCTCGAATTGGTGGCCGCGGCGCTCAAAGGCCTGTTCACCGACAAAGAGGCACCGCCGGCTTGGCTGGCTCGCCTGGGCCTGGATGAGGCCAGCGACCTGAAGAACCTGCTGCTGCGCAAATTGTTTGTCGGCAATCTGTAGGACTGAGCGTGTCGGTGCGTACCGCCACTCATCCACCCTAAGGTCACTTCGTCGCAGCATATTCTGTCGGTTTGGCGGCTATGGCATGATGCTGCGCCAGTCGGGTCGGGGAGAGCTATGCCACCCGCTTGGCAAGATAGCCATACAAAGGAGCAATAACAATGAAGTGGAAAACCCTGCTCGCGGCCGGAGGCTTGGTGTTTGGCCTGGCGGTTGCGCCGGCCCACGCCCTGACGGCCGATGAGGTGAAGACCTTCACGCTGGGCAATGGCATGAAGTTCCTGGTGCTGGAGAACCGTGCCATACCCAATGCGAACTTCTACACCTTCTGGAAGGTGGGATCGCGCAACGAGGCACCCGGCATTACTGGTCTGTCGCACTTCTTCGAACACATGATGTTCAATGGTGCCAAGGTCTATGGCCCCAAGCAGTTCGACCGCGTGATGGAATCCAAGGGCGGTTCCAACAACGCTTATACCTCCAATGACCTGACGGTTTACCAGGATTGGTTCCCCGCTTCGTCGTTGGAAACCATATTTGCACTGGAAGGTGACCGTATCGGCAATCTGGCCATCGACCCCAAGATGGTCGAGAGCGAGCGCGGTGTGGTGGCGTCAGAGCGCATCACGGGGCTGGAGAATTCCAATTGGCGCATGCTGAGCGAGGTGGTAGAAGCCGCCGCATTCCGCGCCCATCCTTATTCCTGGCCGGTTATCGGGCATGAGTCCGATATCAAGGCCTGGACCCAGGAAGACCTGCGCCGCTACTTTGATACCTACTACGCTCCCAACAATGCGGTGGCCGTGATCGTGGGCGATGTGAAGTTCGACGAGGTGAAGCGTCTGGCTGAGCAGTACATCGGCCCGATACCCGCTCGCGCAGCGCCCCCTGCGGTCCGCACCGTGGAGCCTGAGCAGGTGGGTGAGCGCCGTGTGTTCGTGCGCAAGGAGTCGGTGACCACGCCCAACCTGATGGTGGCGTACAAGGTGCCGCAAACCAACCATCCCGATCACTACGCGCTGGATGTATTGCAAAGCCTGCTGGTCAGCGGCAAGACCTCGCGCCTCTATAAGGCGTTGGTGGACAAGCGCCTGGCCAGCGATGTGGATGCCGGGCAAGGCGATACGTTTGACCCCGGTCTGATGCAATTCTACGCAGTGGCTGCCGATGGCGTTGCGGCGGACAAGCTGGAACAGGCCTTTACTGCCGAGCTTGATCGCGTGGTAAAGCAGGGCGTGACCGAGCAGGAGTTGCAGAAGGTCAAGAACCAGAAGGTGGTGGAGTTCTATCGCAGCCTGGAAACCATCAACGGTCAGGCGGCCAGCATTGGGCACTATGAGGTGTTCGGTGGCGACTACCGTAAGCTGTTTGACGTGCCTGCTGCCTACAAGCGGCTCACGGTTGCCGATATCAAGACGGTTGCTGCCAAATATCTGAAGAAGTCGCAACGCACGGTTGGCGTGCTCGCGGCCAAGGAGGATTGATGATGCTGAAGAAAACCTTCCTGGCTGGCTTGATTGCGCTGGCCGGTTCTGCCCTGGCCAGCGAATTCCGCTTGCCGGCCTATGCCACGGCAAAGCTGCCCAACGGTCTCAATGTTTACCTGATGGAGCGCCATGACGTCCCGCTGGTGGCGGTGCGTGTGATCAGCCGTGCTGGCGGCGCGCTGGATGGCACGCAGGCTGGCCTGGCCAATCTGACGGCAGATGGCGTGCTGCTAGGCAGCAAGAAATATAGCAAGCAGGCGCTGGATGACGCCTTTGATTTCCGCGGCGCCGATATTGGCGGTGGCAGCGGTGTCGAGTTCAGCATGGTAGCCGCCAGTTTTGCCCGCGATGATGTGGCGACCCTGCTGCCCATGCTGGCAGATATCGTCCAGAAACCGAGTTTTCCAGAGCATGAGTTCGGCAAGCTGCGGGCACGCACCATGGATGAGCTGAAGCAGGCCAAGGAAAGTCCGCGCAACGTCATACGCAGCTATTACGCCAAGCTGCTATATGGCGAAGGTGTCTACGGTAATCCGATAGAGGGGACAGGCAGCAGCCTGGCCAAGCTCAAGCGTAGCGATCTGGCGGCTTTCCATCGTCGCTACTATCGTCCTGATACCTCGGCTGTGGTGGTGGTAGGCGATTTCAAGACCGCTGAAATGCGTGGCCAGATCGAGCAGCTGTTCGGCGGTTGGCGCGCCGAGGGTGCGGCACCGGCGGTATTGCCGGCGAGCCCCATCCAGGCCGGCAAGGCGAGGGTATTGCTGGTGAACAAGGAGGATGCGCGTGAGACCACCTTCCTGTTTGGCGGTGCGGGTATCTCGCGCGGCGACCCGGACTATGTGCCGTTGCAGGTGATCAATACGGTGCTGGGAGGACGCTTCACTTCCTGGCTCAATGATGAGCTGCGGGTGAACTCCGGCCTGACCTATGGGGCTGGCAGCGGCTTTACCACCTATGGCCAGAACGGCACATTTGCGGTGTCCAGCTTTACCGCACTGCCCAAGACCGAAGCGGCGCTGGCACTGGCCACCGAAACCTATCAGCGGCTGTGGACGCGCGGCATTGATGCCGAGACGCTGGAATCGGCCAAGGCCTATGTGAAGGGACAGTTCCCACCCCGGTATGAGACGGGTGCGCAGCTTGCCGGCTTGCTGGGCGAGATGTTCATCTACGGTTTTGGCGATGAGCAGGTCAATCAGTTCAGCCAGAAGGTGGATAGCCTGACGCCGGAGCAGGCCCGTGTCTTGATAGACAAGCATTTCCCCAAGGACAAGCTGCAAATGGTGCTGGTCGGCAAGGCCGAGGCCATACGGCCCATCGCTGCCAAGTATGGCGAGGTGCTGGAGGTGGACATCAAGGCGGATGGTTTTGCCGCCAAGGCAGCCAGATAAGCCGTTGCTGCAAGCTTGCGGTCACGCAAGAGCAAGTAGCCAGAACGCCACGGTCAGCCGTGGCGTTTTGCTGGGCGGACGGGGCCACTGTGTCGGCCACTGGCCATCAGGTGTACCGGGCTTGCGGTACATGGGCTAGTCTATTGTCTGGCTGTCCCTTATTGCTGGCGCCCCCTGACATGTTCAAGCTGATCCCCCTGCCGTCACTTGCTGCCGGTTTCATCACTGTATTGGTGGGCTATACCAGCTCGGCGGCCATTATCTTCCAGGCGGCCCGGGCGGCTGGCGCCACGCCGGCTGAACTGGCTTCCTGGCTGATGGTGCTGGGTTTTGCCATGGGGCTGACCTGCATAGGTCTGTCTTTACGCTACCGTATTCCTGTCTCTACCGCCTGGTCCACTCCAGGCGCAGCCTTGCTGACCACCAGCCTGGCGGGCTACAGCATGGGTGAGGCCATCGGTGCATTTGTCTTCTCGGCGGCCTTGATTACGCTGTGCGGCATAACGGGCTGGTTTGAACGGGCGATGAAATACATTCCGCTGTCCATTGCGGCGGCCATGTTGGCAGGGGTGTTGCTGAAATTCGGCATCAATGCCTTTACCGCCATGCAGGGGCAGTTCTGGATAGTGCTGCCCATGTTCCTGGCTTATTTGTTTTTCAAGCGTTTTCTGCCCCGCTATGCCGTGGTGGCCGTGCTGCTAGTGGGTAGCCTGCTGGCTGCCTGGTTCGGCCTGATCAAGCTGGACGGGGTGAGCTTTGCCATTGCCGCGCCAGTCTGGACCACACCGCAGTTCAGCTGGACTGCCATGATGGGCATAGGCTTGCCGTTGTTTATCGTCACCATGGCCTCGCAGAATATCCCCGGTGTTGCGGTGCTGCGCTCCTCTGGCTATGAGCCGCCGGTTTCGGCCCTGGTGGGCTGGACGGGTTTCACCAATCTGCTGCTGGCGCCGTTCGGCTGTTTTGCGCTTAATCTGGCGGCCATTACGGCCGCCATCTGCGCCGGCAAGGAGGCGCACGAAGACCCTGCGCAGCGGTATCGCGCCAGCGTGGCTGCTGGTGGCTTCTACCTGTTGTTGGGCTTGCTGGGCGGTTCGGTCGGGGCCTTGTTTGCGGCCTTCCCCACGGAGTTGGTCTTGGCCATTGCCGGCATAGCTTTGTTCGGTGCGTTATCCAGCGGCCTTGCCTTGGCCATGCGCGAGGACAGCCAGCGTGAGCCGGCCTTGATCACCTTTTTGGTGACGGCATCGGGCGTCAGCCTGGGTGGTATAGGCTCTGCCTTCTGGGGCTTGGTGGCTGGCGTGCTGGCATTGGTGGTACTGAATCTGCGGGCTGCCAAGCCCAAGGCGGCCTGATGGCTGCGTGGCTGGGGCGGCTGCTGGGGTTGCTGTTCTGCCTGGGGGTGACGGGCTGCGCCAGCGTGGCGTTCGTCGGCCAGGCGGCAACCGGGCAGGCAGAGGTCATGAATAAAGCCAGAGCCATAGACGAGGTACTGGCCGACCCGGCGACCACGCCTGAGACGGCGAACAAGCTGAGGCTGGCACAGCGGCTGCGAGAGTTCGCCATACGCGAGCTGAAGCTACCCGATAATGCCAGCTATACCCGCTATGCGGATCTGGGCCGCCCCTATGCGCTGTGGAACATCGTCAGCACACCGCCGCTGTCGCTTAAACCGCAGGAAAGCTGCTTCCCTATCGCCGGTTGCTTGAGCTACAGGGGCTATTACAGCGAAGCCGAAGCCCAGCAATATGCCGAATCACGCAAGGCACTGGGCGAGGATGTATTCCTCTACGGTGTTCCCGCTTATTCCACCTTGGGCTGGTTTTCGGATCCCTTGCTCAATACAACTCTGCGCTACGACAAGGCTGTGCTTGCCAGGCTGATCTTTCACGAACTGGCCCATCAGCAGCTCTATATCAAGGACGACAGTGGTTTCAACGAGGCTTTTGCCACGGCCGTGGAGTTGGAGGGCTACGAGCGCTGGCTGGCACAGGAGGGCGATGCGGCGGCGCGCGAGGCTTATCCCAGGGCGGAGCAGCGGCGGCAGGCCTTCAGGCGGCTGATGGAGCAGGGCAGGGCGTTGCTGGAGGCTGTTTATGCCAGCGAGCAGGCCGATGACGCAAAGCATGCTGCCAAAGTCGAGATACAGGCTGAGTTGGAGCGTGGTTACCAAGCGCTGAAGGCGGAGTGGGGAGGCTATCTGGGCTATGACGCTTGGTTCCAGCCCCATCCCAACAATGCCCATATGGCTTCTCTGGCGACCTACCACGAGAAGGTGCCGGCATTTCGTGCCTTGTTCAGGCAGTTGGGGGGCGATTTTTCGGCGTTTTATCTGGCGGTGCGCCAGTTGGCAGAAAAAAATCGGGCCGCCCGCGATGAAGCGCTGGCGGCCCTGAGAAGCGCTGCTGTCATAGGGGAGACGCAGCACGGAGCAACAACACCGTCCACAGCAGCGCCCTGAGCGTATGGTCAACATCAGGACGCTGCCCACCCCCCATGCCCTCGGGGAGAGGAGGAAGGGGGAGGGCACAAGAAGGCTTTCTGTCCCGGAACAGCCATCCTGTTGCGAACCCATTCATCATGCTGCGCTGCGACAAGCCTAGCCATTGGCGGTTTCGGCATTCGGGAAAGCCGCAGTGCGGGGCTTTACCTGGCGCCCGCGCAGCCCTTTATACCCATCAATGACTTTCAATCGTCCACGATGGCGCAACGCCAGGCCATGGCCAGCAGGGCAAGCAATAGCAGGCCTAGCACGTCTATCAGTCGAATGCGCAGGCCTGGCTGCCGCGGTGGCGCTGCAATCAGCGGCTCAGCCAGCATGGCGAGTGCCTGCTTGGGCCAGCACCGGCGAATCTGGCTGGGTAGGGGCTGCGGGCAGAGGGTCGGATACCAGTGCGTAGGTAAACAGCACGGTGACAGCGATGGTCAGCAGCGGTTCGGCAAATAAGGTAGACGGTTTCTGATGGCGCGGTGAGTACGGCATGGTTAGCTTTGCGAGGTGATTTGTGCGTTGCAGCATAGATGGCGTTTGTTACATCTGATCGAAATCGACATGACAGACGTATTTCCGCGCTGACCGCGCCCAGCTGCCTGTTGACCGGTTTTAGCCCGCTGCAGGCCGCGCCACGGTTAGAATGCGTGCTATCCAAGTAGCGGAGCAGCGAGATGAAATGCCCGTTCTGTGGTTCGGCCGATACTCAGGTGGTCGATACCCGCCTTTCGGAAGAAGGCGATAGCATCAGGCGACGGCGCAAATGTGCCGGGTGCGACAAGCGCTTTACCACTTTCGAGACGGCCGAGGTCAGGCCGCCGCAAGTGGTGAAGGCCAATGGCAGCCGTGCCGACTACGACAGCGACAAGGTAAGGGTGAGCTTTCACCGTGCCTTGCATAAGCGGCCGGTGCCTACCCAACTGGTGGATGAAGCCATTGCCCGGATAGACCAGAAAGTGCTGTCGCTGGGCGAGCGCGAAGTTGAGTCGCGGCGTATAGGCGAGATGGTGATGGCAGAACTGGCCAAGCTGGACAAGGTGGCATATATCCGCTTCGCCTCGGTGTACCGCAGCTTTCAGGATGTGGATGACTTCCGCGACTTGATACGAGAGGTGAGCAAGAAATGAAGTTAAGCCGCCAAGATCTGACGCATGCCGAGACACAGGGAGTACTACAGGCGGGCCAGGCAGATGCCTTGTGGCAGTTCCTCACTCAAGCCAATCCGGATGATCACGCGCAGTTCCGGTTTGCCCATGTGCTGTATTACCTGGGCGGGGCAATCGCCATAGCGGCCATGAGCCTGTTCATGACTGTGGGCTACGCCACCTGGGGACCGGTTTCTCTGACGGTTTTCGCAGTTGCCTATGGTTTTCTGGCCTGGCGCCTGGGTGTCTGGTTTCTGGAGTCCAAGCAGCTGCGCATCCCCGCTGGCATTCTGCTGACGCTGACCATTGTGCTGGTGCCCCTGGCGGTTTACGGCGTGGAGGCTGCCATGGGCCACTGGGACGATGGGGGCCAATACAGCGATTTCCATGTCTGGATAGATTGGCGCTGGCTGATCATGGAGCTGGCCACGCTGGTGGCCGCTGCCGTCATGCTGTGGCGCTACAGGCTGCCGTTCATGACCATGCCCGTGGCCGTCACACTCTGGTATATGAGCATGGACGTGGCGGCCTGGATCGCTATGGGCTTGGCCAATTCAGACGACTACAGTAGCTATTTCGCTTCGGTGTGGGATCTGCGCAAGTTTGTCTCACTGGGATTTGGCTTGCTGATGCTGGTCTTGGCACTGGTGATAGACCTGCGTACCCGGATGTTGAAGCAGGACTATGCGTTCTGGCTCTATCTGTTCGGGTTGCTGGCCTTCTGGGGGGCGCTGTCAGCCATGGATTCGGGCAGCCAGTTCGGCAAGCTCATCTATTGCGGCATAAATCTGGGCTTGATCTTTGTCGGTGCAGTCCTGTCACGCCGTGCCTTTGCCGTTTTCGGCGGGCTGGGGGTGGCGGGTTATCTGGGCTATCTGGCGTACGATGTCTTCGAGGATAGCCTGCTGTTTGCCTTTACCTTGAGCCTGATCGGCCTGGCTATCGTGTTTGCTGGGGTATGGTGGAACAAGCATGGCGCTGCGCTGGGTAGCCGCTGGCGGCGCCGCATCTCTCCCCAGCTGGCGGAGTTGATCGAGGCCAGGCAGGCATGAGTTTCAGTGCAGCTGACCATGGTTTTATGGCGCAGGCCTTGCGGATGGCGGAGGGTGGGCGGTGCATCACCACGCCCAACCCCAGCGTGGGTTGCGTGCTGGTGCGTGATGGCAGGCTTATCGGCCAGGGCCATACCCAGATTGCTGGTGGCCCGCACGCCGAGGTCATGGCCTTGCGTGATGCGGTCGCCAGGGGCGAGACCCCGGCGGGCGCCACGGCCTATGTCACCCTGGAGCCCTGTGCCCATTACGGCCGTACGCCACCCTGCGCCAAGGGTTTGATCGAGGCGGGCGTTGTCAGGGTGGTGGCTGCCCTGGTCGATCCGCATACCTTGGTAGCGGGCAAGGGCTTGGCCATGTTGCGAGAAGCGGGCGTTGCGGCCGAGGTCGGCCTGATGGCGACGGAAGCACGTGAGTCGCTGAAGGGTTTTCTGTCCCGTATCGAGCGGCATCGGCCTTGGTTGCGGCTAAAACTGGCAGCCAGCCTGGATGGCAAGACAGCGCTGGCCAACGGCGAATCGCAATGGATTACCGGGCCGGCGGCCAGGGCCGATGTGCAGAGACTGCGTGCCCGCTCCTGCGCCATGTTGACGGGTAGCGGTACGGTGCTGAAGGACGACCCCCTGCTGACGGTGCGTGAGCTGGATGGGCTTGTCTGGGGCGGCCGGCAGCCGCTACGCGTCGTGCTCGACAGCCGTGCCCAGCTGCCGGTCAGTGCACGCATGCTGACGGCGCCGGGCAAGACGCTGGTGATTACTGCAGATGCGCCGTCCAAGCATGCTGATGCCTTGCGGGAGGCCGGGGCCGAGGTGGTGGCCCTGCCGGATGGTGCAGGGCGGGTTGATCTGGCCGCTACGCTGGCCTTGCTGGGGCAGCGCGGTATGAATGAGGTGACGGTGGAATCGGGTGGGCGCTTGAATGGCGCCTGGCTGCAAAGCGGCCTGGTGGATGAGCTGGTGCTGTACCAGGCGCCTGTCCTGCTAGGGAGTGCCGCTGCCCATATGGCGGATTTCAGTCTGGCACGGCTGGCCGACAAACTGGCGCCAAGGCTGGTGGATAGCCGTCAGGTGGGGGCAGATATGCGCTACACCCTGCGCTTTGATTGAGGAGAGTGCTGCATGCGGATAGCCATTGTTACGTTTGACGGTTTCAACGAGCTGGATTCATTTATTGCGCTGGGCATGCTGAATCGCCTGCGCGGGCTGGGTTGGCAGGCGGAGATCGCCGGATCGGCGCCGCAACTGACCTCCATGAATGGCGTTGGCATCAGCAGCCAGCAGCCGCTGGAGTTTGCCAACGACGCCGAGGTGGTTCTGTTCGGTAGTGGCATCAAGACCCGTGAGGTCGTTGCCGATGCGGCCACCTTGGCACGATTGAAGCTGGACCCCGCTCGGCAACTGATCGGTGCCCAGTGCTCCGGCACCTTGTTGATGGCTCGCCTGGGCCTCTTGGGCAGCTTGCCGGCCTGTACGGATTTGATTACCAAGCCCTGGGTGCAGGAGGCGGGTGCCCACGTGGTGGACGCGCCTTTCCATGCCGAAGGCAATCTGGCGACTGCCGGGGGCTGCCTGGCCTCGCAGTACCTGGCCAGTTGGGTGATGCTGCGGCTGGCTGGCGAGGCTGCAGCAAAGGAGGCGCTGCACTATGTGGCGCCGGTAGGCGAGAAGGATAGCTATGTGGCCCGACTGCTGAGCGTGGTGCTGCCCTTTGTGACGCAGCCGCAAGGAACAACGGTTTGAGCAATAGCCCGATAATACGCCCACGCAAATTACGTCGTGGCGATCGCATTGCGGTCGTGACATCGTCCTGGGGCGGGCCGGCAGCCTGCCCTGAGCGTTACCGGCAGGGTAAGCAGCAACTGGCTGCGGCATTTGGCCTGGAAGTGGTGGAGATGCCGCATACGCTGAAGCCGGCCGACTGGCTGGCGCGCAACCCCCAGGCACGGGCCGAGGATCTGATGCAGGCTTTTGCCGATCCTTCTGTCGCCGGCATCATCTCTGCCATCGGTGGTGAAGATTCGATACGGCTGTTGCGGCATCTGGATTTCGAGGTGATACGCAAGCACCCCAAGGTGTATATGGGCTACTCCGACAGTACGGTCAGCCATCTGGCCTGCTACAAGGCGGGTCTGGGCAGCTTTTACGGGCCCAGCATCATGTCCGGTTTTGCGGAGAACGGGGGGTTGCATGAATACCTGCGTCTGTCGGTGCAACGCCTGTTGTTTGAAGACGGCCCGGCGGGGGAGATACGCCCCAACCCGGACGGCTGGGTGGTAGAACAGTATGACTGGTCTGATGTGGCCAGCCTGACCCGGCAGCGCCCGCTCAACGCCCCCTTGCCGTGGCGCTACCTGCGTGGGCAAGGGGTGGTGCGGGGACATCTGCTGGGCGGTTGCCTGGATGTGCTGGACATGCTGCGCGGCAGTCGCTGCTGGCCCTCACTGGCACAGTGGCAGGGGGCCATCCTGTTCCTGGAAACTTCTGAAGATGCGCCAGCCCCCAGCATGCTGCGTTACTTCCTGCGCAATCTGGCTGAGCAGGGCGCGTTGCAGGGGCTGCAGGGCATACTGCTGGGGCGACCGGGTGGCAAGCTGGCGCCCAGCCGCTTTGTCGAATACGACGATGCCCTGTTGCAGGTGCTGGATGAAGAAGGATTGACCGAGCTGGCTGTGGTGACCCATATGGACTTTGGCCATACCGACCCCATGTGCGTGCTGCCCTATGGCGCGATGGTCGAGATAGACTGTGATGCCCGTCGCATCAGCCTGCTGGAGTCGGCAACCCTGCCATGAGCTTCCAGGATCACTTCTCGACCCAGTCTGCCGCCTACGCGCAGTTCCGGCCCTGTTATCCGGCCAGCCTGTTTGCCTGGCTGGCCCAGGTGGCACCCACTGCCGGGCTGGCCTGGGATGTCGCCACCGGCAATGGACAGGCGGCGCTGGCCCTGGCGGAACACTTCCAGCAGGTTGTTGCGACCGAACCCTCGGCCGGGCAGCTTGCAAATGCACCATCCCACCCCCATATCATCTACCGGCAGGAGGCAGCCGAGCGCAGTTCGCTGACTGCCGGCACTGCGGACTTGATCACGGTGGCGCAGGCGCTGCACTGGTTTGATCTGGACGCTTTCATGGCCGAGGCTGATCGCGTGCTCAAGCCCGGTGGTGTGCTGGCTATATGGTGTTACGAGGTGTTCGCCACCGAGCCTGCCATCGATGCCTTCGTGGCCGACTACTATCACCATGTGGTCGGGGCATATTGGCCACCCGAACGGCGTTGGCTTGAGCAGGGCTATGCCAGCTTGGCCATGCCTTACCCCCGGCTGCCTGTACCTAAACTGGATATGGCATTGATGTGGACCTTGGATGCACTGATCGGATATCTGGGCACCTGGTCGGCTACCCAGCGCTATAAAGAAGATAAACAGCATGACCCCCTGCCGGCGTTGCGCAAGCAGCTTGCGCCGCTCTGGGGGGATGCGCCCAGGCGTGTGAGCTGGCCACTGCGGCTGCATGCCTGCCAAAAACCGGCATGACGCATGCGTCGGCGCCCCCCAATCGAGAAAGGATAGCCATGTTCACTGGCATCATTGAAGCCACCGGCAAGATCGCCACCGTACAACCACTGGAAGGCGAAGGCCTGCGTGTGATGGTGGTCAGCGAACACCTGGACCTGCGTGACGTGGCCATAGGCGACAGCATCGCGGTCAACGGCGGCTGCATGACGGTGATTGCCAAGACGGAGCACAGCTTCAAGTACGATATCTCGGCCGAATCGCTACGCTGCACGGTAGGGTTGGAAGACCCGGGCCGCGAGGTAAATCTGGAGAAGGCGCTGCGGCTGGGCGATCGCCTGGGCGGGCACCTGGTGTCCGGCCATGTGGATGGCCTGGGGGAGGTACTCAAGTTCGTCGAGGTGGGCGAGAGCTGGCAACTGGTGGTGCAGGCGGACAAGTCCCTGGCCAAATTCATTGCCATCAAGGGCTCGGTGGTCATCAATGGCGTGTCGTTGACCACCAATCAGGTCAAGGACGTCAATGACCGCTGCATCTTCTCGGTCAACCTGATACCCCATACAGTGGCAGTCACCTCGCTCAAGCACCTGAAGGCCGGTGACAAGGTCAATCTGGAGATAGACCTGATCGCACGCTACCTTGAGCGCATGCTGCCAGAAGCCGATCCGTTTGAAGCGCTGAAGAAGCGCAAGGGCTGAGCCGCCTGCTCACCCGCTCCCTTTGAATTCTGAAAGTACCCGTTACATGTCCATTGCTATTTCTCCCATACCCGACCTGATTGCCGAGCTGGCTGCCGGCCGCATGATCATCCTGATGGATGACGAGGACCGCGAGAATGAGGGCGATCTCGTCATGGCAGCCGAGCATGTCACACCGGAGGCCATCAATTTCATGGCCAAGCACGCGCGTGGCTTGATCTGTCTGACTCTGACCGAGCAGCGCTGTCGGCAGCTGGAGCTGCCCTTGATGGTGACCAAGAATGGCGCCTCGCATGGCACCAATTTCACGCTCAGCATTGAGGCCGCCGAAGGGGTGAGTACCGGCATCTCTGCCGCCGACCGTGCACGGACGGTGCGGGCTGCCGTGGCACGCGATGCCAGGCCGTCCGATATCGTCCAGCCTGGCCATATTTTTCCGCTGATGGCGCGCGAGGGCGGGGTGCTGGCGCGTGCGGGCCATACCGAGGCAGGTTGCGATCTGGCGCGCATGGCAGGCTGCCTGCCGGCATCGGTGATCTGCGAAGTCATGAATGACGACGGCACCATGGCACGCCTGCCCGAGCTGCTGCCCTTTGCTGCCCAGCATGGGCTCAAGATCGGCACCATTGCTGATCTGATCCAGTATCGTAGCCGTACCGAATCGCTGGTGGAGCGCGCTGGTGAGCGCATGGTGCAGACACCGGCAGGTGAGTTCAAGCTGGTGGCATTCCGGGAGCAGGGTTGCACCAGCACCCACCTGGCATTGGTCAAGGGCGTTTTTACGGCCAGCGATGAAGTGCTGGTACGGGTGCACGAGCCACTGAGCGTGATGGACTGGATGGACGCTGGCCAGACCCGCCACAGCTGGGGCATCTATCAAAGCCTGGCCGCGATCAGCGAGGCGGGCCGTGGGGTGGCGGTACTACTGCATCGCGAGGAAAGCGGTGAGGATCTGCTGGCCCGTGCCTTGCCGGAATTGAAGCTCAACAACCCCACCAAATGGGATCTGCGCACGTATGGCGTAGGCGCCCAGATGCTCAAGTCCCTGGGGGTGGGCAAGATGCGCCTGCTGTCGCCCGCCCGCAAGATGCCCAGCATGGCTGGCTTTGGTTTGGAAGTGACGGGCTTTGTCGAGCCTTGATTTCTAAGGCTTTTTGACCGCCATGGCGGCTTGGTGCTAAGATATACGGCTGTATATACGAAATACGGAGTACGCCATGAGCCAGGTCTCGCTGCGCAAGGTTGGTTCCAGCTTTGTCACTACCATACCGGCCGAGCTGGTCAGCAGCCTGCATCTGGCGGAGGGGCAAAAGTTCGAGATCACCAGCGAGAATGGACGCTTGCTGCTGACGCCGGTAGATGAGGCCTTTTCCGAAGGCTGGCGTGCCTATCAGGAGGTACTGGAGCAGTATCGCCCGGCCTTCCAGAAACTGGCCGACCTTTGATGGCGGTGCGTTTTCTGCCTGAGTCGCTGGTGCTATTGATGCACGAGGATCAGATACGCGCCTTTGGCGGCATGCAGGGCATCAGGGATATTGAACTGATGCGCTCGGCGCTGGGCCAGGCACAGCAGACCCATGAGTACACCAGCGACCTGTTTGAGGCCGCGGCAGCCTACGCGCATTCGCTGGCGAAGAACCATCCCTTTCTGGATGGCAACAAGCGCACCGCTGCCGCCACCATGACCACCTTTCTGGTGCAGAACGGTTGGCGGCTCTGCTTCAGCCAGGTGGATCTGGTGGACTGGATAGTACGTATTGCTGTCAGCGAGCTGGATAGACCGGCACTGGCAGCCTTGTTGCGACAACATACTGAATTGAAAGCATGATATGGCCCGTTTTGAATCCATACCGGAAATCGAATCCAACTTTGACGGCAAGGGCTTGCGCATCGGCATCGTCACCGCCCGTTTCAATAACGATGTGTGTGGCGGCCTGTTGTTGGCCTGTCGCGACGAGCTCAAGCGCCTGGGCGTGCAGGATGCCGACGTGCTGCTGACCACTGTGCCGGGTGCGCTGGAAGTGCCACTGGTACTGCAGACCATGGCCAAGTCTGGCCGTTTCGATGCCCTGATCGCCCTGGGTGCCATCATTCGTGGCGAGACCTATCATTTTGAGCTGGTCTCCAACGAATCGGGCTCGGGTGTGACCCAGGTAGGCCTGGACTTTGGCATCCCCATCGCCAATGCCATCCTGACCACCGAGAACGACGACCAGGCACTGGTGCGCATGCAGGAAAAGGGTAGCGATGCGGCCAAGGTAGCCGTGGAGATGGCCCGCCTGCAGGCAGCGTTGCGCGAGCGTTTCAAGATGTAAAGGCTTTGCTGCCACCCGCTGCCTGATATGTAGTGGGTAGGCAGTAAGTACCAAGCCGGTTGCGGGCAAGCCCCCAGCCGTCAAGAACCCCCCAAGAGCGCGGCTTGCAAGCCGCGCCTGCTCTTTAGAACAGGACACACCATGAGCCAAGCTGAACAACCCCAAGAAGCCAAGAAGACCCCGCAGAAATCCTCCCGCCGCCGCTCGCGTGAGTTTGCCGTACAGGGGCTGTACCAGTGGCAGCTTACTGGCGACGGTGTGGCCAATATCGAGCGTTTCCTGCGCGATAGCAGCACCAGTTTTGTCCGGGCTGACGAGACCTTGTTCCGCGAGCTGTTTTACAACGCCCTGCGCGATGCCGAGGCACTGAAGACGGCCCTGGCACCACATCTGGACCGTGATGAAATCGATGTCAGCCCGGTGGAGCGTGCCGTGCTGCTGGTGGCCGCATTCGAGTTGATCCACAAGCCGGAAACCCCCTACGCGGTGGTGATCAATGAGGCGATCGAGATAGCCAAGACCTTTGGCGGTACCGACGGTCATCGCTTTGTCAACGGCGTCCTGGACAAGTTGGCCGCTGAAGTGCGCACTGCTGAGGTTGAGGCTGGCCGTAACCGCCGTCGCTGATACGGGTAGTGCTTGGCCATGCGCTTCGATATCTTTGGCAGATACAAGCTGGAAATACGCCGTGTCGGTACGGAGTGGGTGGCCTATCGCCCAGGTGTCGGCACCTTGCTGGCACTGCCTGATTTGGTGATTCCGCCTGAGCTGACGGAAGCGCAGCTTGCGGGTTATCTCTACGACCTGTTGCACGAGTTGAGCGAGCCCGGCCGCAGCCTGCGCCGGGTGGACTGACGCCCCGCCATGCCGCTCGATGAATTTGATCTGATACAGCGTTACTTTACCCGGCCTGTCGGCAATACCGTACTGGGCGTGGGGGACGATGCCGCACTGATCGCGCCGACACCGGGCATGCAGCTGGCAGTCTCCGCCGATACGCTGGTGGAGGGACGCCATTTCTTTGCTGGCTGCGATGCTGAGGCGCTGGGCTGGAAGTGTCTGGCCGTCAATCTGTCGGATATGGCGGCCATGGGCGCCAGGCCGCGTTGGTTTACGCTGTGCCTGAGCCTGCCACAAGCCAACCCGGACTGGCTGGCGGCGTTTTCACGCGGCATGTTTGCCCTGGCCGACGAGCACGATGTGGCCTTGATCGGTGGTGATACCACGGCCGGCCCCTTGACCATCTCTATCCAGATCATGGGCGAAGTCGCGCCCGGCTTGGCGCTGCGGCGCGATGCGGGCCAGGCAGGTGACGATATCTGGCTATCAGGTTGTACCGGCGCGGCCGCCATGGCGGTGGCGCAGCGCTATGGCCGGCTCCAGCTGGAGGCGAGCGACCTTGCCTACTGTGCAGAGCGGTTGGACAAGCCGCAGCCTAGGGTGGCGCTGGGCTTGGCCCTGGCGGGGCTCGCCCGTGCTGCCATTGATGTGTCCGATGGCCTATTGGCCGATCTCGGGCATATTGCAGCCCGCTCGCAGTTGGCGGCGGAACTGCGGCTGATGTCTTTGCCGCTGCCACCGCTGAGCGACGAGGCCATGGCCCTGCCTACGTTGGATCGCTGCCTGCTGGCTGGTGGCGACGATTACGAGCTGTGCTTTACGGCCGCACCCACGGTGCGGGCACAGATTGAGCAACTGGCAACGGGGCTGGCGCTGCGCTTGAGCCATATCGGCCAACTGAAGGCAGGGCAGGGCGTGACGGTGCTGGACGCCAACGATCAGCCTGTTAGGCTGCCTTATACCGGCTTCAACCATTTCGCCTGACTTATGCCTGCACTGCGCCAACCCGATATCAAGCTGCTGCTGTCCCACCCGGCGCACTTTCTCGCCTTGGGCTTTGGCAGCGGTCTTGCTCCCAAAGCGCCGGGGACATTTGGGTCGCTGGCTGCGATCCCGCTGTATCTGCTGCTGGCCCAGCTGCTGTCACCATGGCATATCGCCCTGCTGGCTATCCCCTTGTTTGTGCTGGGTATCTGGGCTTGCGGCAAGACTGGGCAGGCGCTAGGCGTGTCGGATCACGGCGGCATCGTCTGGGATGAAATCGTGGCGATGCTACCCTTGCTGGCCATGGTGCCGCAGACTGTCCTGGGCTGGAGCGCCGCGTTCCTGTTGTTCCGCCTGTTTGATATCAGCAAGCCCTGGCCTATCAGCTGGTTTGATGCACGCATCAAAGGCGGCTTCGGCGTCATGCTCGACGACGCACTGGCGGCGCTGCCGGCAGCCGGCCTACTCTATCTGCTGTATCCTTGGCTATCCTAGCCTGCGCATCGATTTTGCTGTGAGCCTGGCGGATTTGCGTCATGGCAGCGTGGCCTGAACCCGCGGGTTCTTTCGCATGCCACGCAAGCTCATTCTGTTTTTTTGATTAAACTACTCAGATCATTCCGCTATCAGCAAGCTAGTTCAAGGCATAGCATGGCAATCGTTCATTCAGACTTTTGCAAGGAGTTGTCATGCTTACGCTACGTCGCAGTGCAGACCGGGGTTATGCCGACCACGGCTGGCTGAAGTCCTTCCATAGCTTTTCCTTCGCCGAGTACTACGATCCCAAACACATGGGTTTTGGCCCCTTGCGCGTCATCAACGAGGACAGGGTGGCGCCTGGAGCGGGATTCGGTACCCATGGCCATCGTGATATGGAAATCATCAGCTATGTGCTGGAGGGGGGCCTGGAGCACCGGGACAGCATGGGCAACGGCTCGGTCATTCGGCCGGGTGATGTACAGCGCATGAGTGCCGGCAAGGGGGTCATGCACTCCGAGTACAACGGCTCGGTGGATTACAGTGTGCATTTTCTGCAGATATGGATCATGCCCAGTGCGACCGGTATTGCACCAGGCTACGAGGAGAAGCATTTTGATGCGGCCCAGAAGCGAGGTCGGCTGTGCCTGATCGCCAGCCCGGATGCGGCTGAAGGTTCGGTGTCCGTGCATCAGGATGCGCGGCTTTATGCGGGCTTGTTCGATGCCGAGGAGCAGGGGGCGTTGACCATCGCCCCTGGCCGCCTGGCCTATGTGCACCTGGCGCGGGGTAGCCTGCAGGTTAACGGGCAAGCGCTTGAGGCTGGCGATGCTTTGCTGCTGCAAGGCGAACCCTTTGTTACCTTGGCGCAGGGGCGGGGTGCTGAAGTGCTGGTGTTTGACATGGCGGCTTGAGCTGACGCTAAGGAAACGCCATGCTCGCGCCTGGGATGGCATGGAAGCTGCGGGTATTGCCGGCCCGGGTGTAGGCTGGATAGTAGAAACAAAGTTCAGGAGAGAAAAAGATGACCGTCGTAGCAAGCAAGGCCGAGCAAGGCCATTATCTGACACAGTTGGTAGCAGACCAGGCCCACTGGCTGGCCGATGCGGACGGCGCACAGGGTGAGGTGACAGCACCCGACCCACATCAACTGCTGGATGCGGCTCTGGCCGCATGTACTGCCATTACCGTGCGTATGTACGCTGAGCGCAAGGGTATGGCACTGAAGGACGTGGTGGTGACTATCCGCCACAAGGAAGAGGGCGGTGTTTACCAGATGGAGCGACAGTTGCAGTTCATAGGCGACCTGACCGAGCAGGAGCGTGCCCGGCTGACCGAGATAGCCGGCAAGTGTCCGGTACACAAGACGCTGTCTGGCCGCTTCGAGATCATGACCCAGGCGCAATGACGGCGGCAAAGGAGAAGGTGATGAGTGCACGCATACTGGTTTTTGCCGGCAGCGCCCGGCGGGCCTCACTAAACAAGCGACTGGCTGCTGTTCTGTCGGCATCGATTCTTGCGGCAGGTGGCGAGGCTACCTTGATTGATCTGGCCGACTATGAAATGCCGCTGTATCACGGCGACTGGGAGGCGGATAACGGTCCCCCCGAAGCCGCCAGGCGATTGAACGCGCTGCTGGCGCAACACGATGGCTTGGCACTGGCTTCGCCGGAGAACAATGCGTCGATTTCGGCCCTGATGAAGAACACACTGGACTGGCTATCGCGCATCGATGGCGGTGCCACGCTGCAAGGCAAGGCCGCCTTGCTGACGGCGGCTTCGCCAGGGGCGCTGGGTGGCCTGCGTGGGCTGAACCACCTGCGCGACATCCTGCACACCCTGGGTG
This sequence comes from Chitinimonas prasina, assembly GCF_030160395.1. GTDB lineage: Bacteria > Pseudomonadota > Gammaproteobacteria > Burkholderiales > Chitinimonadaceae > Chitinimonas > Chitinimonas prasina. The sequence goes on along the minus strand of NZ_BSOG01000002.1, from coordinate 631,517 downwards.
TAACCACGCTGCCGCAAACGCTGGCTGTCAGCCGCGCGCATGAGGCGTTTGCAGAGGATGGCAGCCTGGTCAACGAGCGGCAACGCGGGCAGGTGGATCAACTGGCTACCCGTTTGATCCACCTGGCGTTGGCCCTCAAGGGCTGATGGCACTTTCCGGCTTGTGCATGGTCTATAACGCAGACGTTAGGACGAGGATAGGCCGTGGGCGGCCTGTTCGTCTGGATAGTGTTCTGTACTGGGAGATACATCATGCGTCGTCTGACTTATGTTTGGCTGGCGGGTGCCTTGTTGCTCTCGGCCTGCGCCACGCTACCGCCGCAGGTTTCGGTGGATGAGGCACTCAAGCTGAGCCGTGAGGGCGTTAGCGCCGATGCCATCATCGCCATGATGCGGGAGAGCCGCTCCAGCTATCAGTTGACAGCCAGCGATATCGTCCGCCTGAGCAAGCAGGGATTGCCTGATCCGGTGCTGGACTATATGCAGCAGACCCAACTGGATGAGGTGCGCAAGCAGGAGCGCATGAACGACTGGGCCAGCCGCCCACCGGTCTTCTGGCATGCGTGGATACGCTGGCGCTAGGGTAGGTAGCGAATAGACCCCTATGCGCTGACCATAGTTACAGTCACTTGCCGCAGGCACAGGTAAAAGCACAGACAGGCCGCCCAAAAGGGCGGCCTTGCTGTTTTCAGGTACGGAAACGCTGTACCAGTGATTCCAGCTCTGCTGCCAGGCTGGCAATCTGCTGGCTGGTATTGGAGGCTTGCTGGAGGGCGACATCATTCTGGGCAATGGCCGAGGTGATCTGCTCCACATTGTTGGCCATCAGGTTAGAGGCTTCGGATTGCTCGCGGGTGGCAACGGCGATGTCGCGCATACCCATGGCGGTGATGCGTGTCGTATCTGCGATACCGGCTATTTGCTCGGCTGCGCTGCGCGAGCGTGTCACTCCTGCTTCGACCTGGCCGAGTGTCGTGCCTATGCCGCTGACGGCCATGTCAGTCTCCTGCTGGATGCTGCTGATGGTCTGGCTGATCTCCAGCGTAGCGGCGGCGGTGCGCTCTGCCAGTTTGCGTACCTCGTCAGCTACCACGGCAAACCCGCGCCCCTGTTCGCCTGCGCGGGCGGCCTCAATGGCGGCATTGAGTGCCAGCAGATTAGTCTGATCGGCTACCTCGCGTATGGTGGCGACCACACTGCTCACGGCCTGGGCGCGTTGCGCCAGTTGCGCCATGGTCGAGGCCTGCTGTCTGACCGCCTGGTCCACCTTGCTAATCTCGGCGGCGGTCTGTTTTACCTCTTCCACCGCATTCAATGCATCGCGTTCAGCCTGTTCGCTGGTCTTGCCAGCATCGCTGGCATTCTGGGCGATCAGGCTGATGCTGGTGGACATCTCTTCCAGCGATGCGGCCGACGAAGCCGCAGCCGACGATTGCTGCGCCGAGCTGTCTGATATATGTCGGGTATGCCCTGCCAGCTCATTGATACGGCCATTGAGATCGACGGCGTTGTCTTTTACTGCCCTTACGATGTCTGCAAGGCTGTCTATAAAGCGGTTGAAGGCTTGCGAGGTCTGGCCGATCTCGTCTTGGCTGGCTACCTGCAAGCGCCGGGTCAGATCGGCTTCGCCGCCCGCCAGTTCACGCATGGCATCGCGCAGGCGTGCCAGCGGTTGGGCTACTTTGCCGATGGCGATACCCAGCACGATGGCCAGCAACACCAATGCCACGGCACCGATGACGATATTGACCATCAGCATTTGGTTGGTTGGGGCCATGATACGGGCAATCGGGATATTGACTGCCAGCACCCACTGCGTGGCGCTGCTGCCGATGGCGACAGGTACCAGGAAACGAGCATATTCGTCCTGTTCTACCACGATGGCTTTGCCGGCGCGTGCGGCCTCAAAGGCATCCTTGGGAATTTCCTGTGGGTCGAAGGGCTTGTTGATGCGGCTGGCATCGGGGTGGCTGGCATACACGCCGGCATGGCTGATCAGACTAAGAAAGCCGGTTTCATACGGCTTCTGGGCATTCAAGGTGGCTTGCAGGTCACGCATGGGTACGTCAGAGCCAATGACACCAATAAATTGGCCATCAGCAAGCACAGGTGCCACGTAAGACATCATCAGTACATTGGTGTCAGTATCCAGGTAGGGCTCTACGGCGGTATCACGCTTGGTGTTCTTGGGTTCGATGTAATAGGGCTGGCCGAAGTAGTCCATGTCCCACTTTTTCTGTTCCTCCGGCGTCATCTCCTTCTCGGCATGGTCGTACTCGAAGAATTTGGTGGTGCTAGGTTGCTTGGCGTCTGGACGCAGCAGCCAGGGAGTATAGGCACCGCTGGCGTAGTAGAGCTTGTTTTTCGTGAACTCAGCATCGCGCCCATCGAGGGCATTGGGCTCGAATATTACCCAGAGGTCGTAGAGCTTCTCCTGCCGCTGAAAAGTGGCCTCCAGCATGCCGTCCATCACTTTGCGGTCAGGCGGGCCATGCTTCTTGAAACCGGCGAATACCCCGGCCATATCGCGCGCTGTATTGGCTGGCGCACCAAAGACGGCACTGGCATAGCCAGCATAGTATTCCGCCAGGGAGCGGGCACTGTCGTAAGCTTGCTGGCGCGACAGCGAGCGGGTTTGCATTGATACCGCCGTTACAACGGCAGCCAGTGCAAGTGTGGCGCAGAGCAGGGCCACGATCAGTATCTTGGTGCGGAAGCTGAGTGCTGCTGGCATAACGATCCTTTAGGCAAGGGCTAAGGGCATAGCCACGATTATTCACCAGTATTGAAATGGTCGTGAACAGGCTCTGAGTCGGTATAGCACTTGTACTGGTCCGTCATGCCACAGAAAGGGCTTGGGGCTAAGATATATTGTCGCCTGTTTTGAACTTGGTCAGAGCCGGTTCAAGGGAATGCGCAAATAACGGTGGCCGTCATCTTCTAAGGGGGGCATCTCGCCCGCCCGGATATTGATCTGTACCGATGGCAGCAGCAGATTGGGCATGTCCAGCGTGCGGTCACGGGCTTCGCGCAAGGCGACGAATTCATCCTGGCTGATGCCTTGCCGGATATGGATATTGGCGGCGCGCTGCTCGGCCACGGTGGTTTCCCACTGCACTTTGCGCGATGCAGGCGGATAGTCGTGGCACATGAACAGGCGGGTGCTGTTGGGCAGGGATAGCAATCGCTGTGCGGATTGATACAGCGTGGCGGCATTGCCGCCCGGAAAGTCACACCTTGCGGTACCCAAGTCCGGCATGAACAGGGTGTCGCCCACGAAAACGGCATCACCGACCAGATAAGCCATATCTGCCGGCGTATGGCCCGGTACAAACAGGGCCTGGGCGGACAGTGTTCCAATCTGGAAGGTTTCGCCGTCACGGAACAGGCGGTCGAATTGACTGCCATCGGCCTTGAAGCTGGACTCGAAATGGAAGATGCCGGAAAAAATGGCCTGCACCTGCCGTATATGCTCACCGATGGCCACGGTGCCGCCACAACGCTGTTTCAGATAGGCCGCCGCTGACAGATGGTCGGCGTGGGCATGGGTTTCCAGTATCCACTCCAGCGTCAGTTGCTGCGCGTGCAGAAATGCAATCAGTTGATCGGCATTGCGGGTGCTGGTACGGCCAGCCTTGGGGTCGTAGTCCAGTACGGGGTCGATGATGGCCGCATGGCCGCCGTGATGGTCATACACCACGTAGCTGATGGTGCCGGTGACAGGCTCATGGAAGGCTTGAATCTGGGCGTTGGCGGGATGCATGGGTATGCTCCTAATCAATATGCTTGAAAACATAATGTAAAAACGTATAATGTGTCAACTATCAAGTCTGTCATGAGAGGTTGAAACAATGACACCAGAACAGCTGGAAGGCTTGCGTGGCGCGGCAGGCCAGGCCGCCGCGCTGCTCAAGGCGCTGGCCAATGAAGATCGCTTGCTGCTGCTCTGCCAATTGGTGGATGGGGAGAAAACCGTGTCTGAACTCGAATCCATGACCGGTATACGCCAGCCTACCTTGAGCCAGCAACTGGGTGTGCTCCGTAACGAGCAGCTGGTCAGCACCCGCCGTGAAGGAAAATTTATCTACTACAGCCTGGCCAGTGACGAAGTCAGCCGGGTGCTGGGATTGATGTACGAACTGTACTGTCCGCCAAATCAGAAGGAGACTACGCATGCAGCTTGATACCTTGCACTTCACACCGCTGGCGTCATTGTCTGGGGGCGTGCTGATAGGCCTGGCTGCGGGCGGTTTTGCGCTGCTGCTGGGACGTATCATGGGCGTCTCCGGTATCGTGGGTGGGCTGTTGAACCGAGGTGGTCAGGGCGACCGGGCCTGGCGCCTGAGCTTTATAGTGGGTCTGCTGGTGGCCCCGCTGGTATGGCAATTGGGCTGGCGCCTGCCTGATATCCAGGTGGCAGCAGGCCCTGTCACCTTGGTGCTTGCCGGCCTGCTGGTGGGGTTCGGTACACGCCTGGGGTCGGGATGCACCAGCGGCCACGGTGTCTGCGGCCTGGCGCGAGGAACCCTGCGCTCGCTGATAGCCACCATGACCTTCATGCTGGTTGCTGTGGTGACTGTGTACATCATGCGTCATGTATTGGGAGCTTAAGATGAAATCGTCACTGACCGCGGGCTTCTTGGGGCTGTTGTTTGGCTTGGGCTTATTGCTGGCCGGGATGGCGAATCCAGCCAAGGTATCTGGCTTTCTGGATATCGCCGGGCTTTGGGACCCCAGCCTGGCCCTGGTGATGGTTGGCGGGATTTGTGCCGCGACGGGATTGCTGGCGTGGGCAGGGCATCGCCAACGCAGCCTGCTGGGCCTGCCCATGCAACTACCCAAGCCAGGCAAGCCGGATGTCCGCCTGCTGCTGGGGGCTGCCTTGTTTGGTCTGGGCTGGGGGCTGGCAGGTATTTGCCCTGGCCCGGCACTACTGGGCCTGGCGACCGGTGAGATAGCCTTCGTGCCATTTGTACTCGCCATGCTGGCCGGTATGGGCTTATACAGCTTGCTGCCACCACCTCGCTCCTGAGTGCAGCCATGCCTGATTGGCTTAGACATTATCGGCGTGGCGATCTCCCTCACGATCTGCTGGCCAGCCTGACATTGTTGGTGCTGTTGATTCCGCAGGGGCTGGCCTACGCCCTGTTGGCCGGCTTGCCACCCCAGGCGGGCTTGTACGCCAGTATCGTCCCGGTGGTGGTGTATGCCTTGCTGGGTTCCAGCGCCACTCTATCGGTCGGGCCTGCTGCCTTGCCCTCGCTGATGACCGCTACGGCGTTGGCAGGTATGGCTGCACCGGGCAGTGCCACCTGGATGGCGCTGGCGGGCATGGTTGCACTGCTGTCCGGTGTCTTGCGCATGGGCCTGGCCTGGCTGCGTTTCGGCTTTATCGCCAATTTTCTGTCGCACTCGGTAGTGGGGGGGTTTGTCAGTGGCTCGGCGCTGTTGATCGTACTGAGCCAGCTGCCGCAACTGCTGGGCATCAGCGCCCATGGCGCTACCGCCTGGCAGATTGCCACCGAACTGGTACGGGCATTGCCGCAGACCAATCTGCCAGCACTGATGCTGTCCGCGGCGGCGCTGGTCTTGCTGCTGGCCGGCCGGCGCTGGATCAAGCCTTGCCTGCAGAAACTGGGTCTGAGTGCACAGGCAGCCGATCTATGGGGCAAGGCTTTCCCCATCGTGGTGGTTGTGGCCGGTGCCGTCGTCAGTAGCCTGCTGGCTTTGCCTGTGCGCTCTGTGGGTGTGTTGCCGGCCGGTTTACCGCCATTGGCGTGGCCCGCCATGGATATCGCCAGCGCAGGCGCCATCGTGCCGGCCATACTGGCCATTGCTCTGGTCGGTTTTGTCGATAGCTATTCGATTGCCCAGTCCCTTGCACTCAAGCGCCGCGAAAGCGTGGACCCGGACAGGGAGCTGCTTGCGCTGGGTGCTGCCAATACGGCGGCTGGCCTGACCGGGGGCTTTCCTGTGTCTGCCAGCTTTGGCCGCTCTGCCGCCAATGAGCTGGCAGGCGCCCGTACCCAGTTGGCGGGGGTGCTGACAGCAGCCTGGATAGCCCTGATCCTGCTGGTGTTTACCGATCTGTTCGCCAGCATGCCGCTGGCCGTGTTGTCGGCCACTATCGTGGTCGCAGTCTCGCAGATGATCGATCTGTCCATCTTCAGGCTGGCATGGCGTTACGACAGGCGCGATGCCTTGGTCTATCTGGCGACCTTGCTGGGTGTGCTGGTGCTGGGGGTGGTCGATGCCATCCTGCTGGGCGTCGGCTTGTCGCTGGCGCTGTTTATCTGGCGCACCAGCCAACCCCATCTGGCTGTGTTGGGGCGGGTGGCCGGCACCGAGCATTACCGCAATGTGCTGCGCTACGAAGTCGAAACCGAGCCCGAGATACTGGCGGTGCGGATAGATGAAAGCCTGTACTTTGCCAATATCCGCTTCGTGCGGGCCGGCCTGGTGACCATGCTGGGACAGCGACCCAGGACACGAGAGCTACTGCTGGTGCTGTCGGCCGTCAATGCCATCGATGTCTCGGCGCTGCAAGGTTTGCGTGAGCTGAACCGGGTATTGCTGGAGCAGGGGGTGAGGCTGCATTTTGCGGTGGTGAAGGGGCCGGTGATGGATCAGCTCAAGCAGAGCGGTTTTCTCGACGAACTGTCCGGACAGGTGCATCTGTCCACCCATGCGGCCATGCAGGCACTCAAGGCCAGCCATGGCCAGGACTATGTCATCTAGCCCTGATGAGAATGCCTGTTTGTGCTTGATGGTGATAGTGTTATTGCTATCGTTACATGAGAAACGTTTGATTTTTTCTTGTGGTGGCAGGGCGCTATGATAGGGCCATCAACTTAAGCACAGTAGCTCCAAGGAGTCCATCATGGCCAAGACCGCGACATTTGCCGCTACCCACTTTGGGGTGGCCTTCAGCGTGGCCTATATGCTGACGGGCAGCATAGGTATCAGCAGCACGCTTGCCTTGGTGGAACCCGCCGTCAATACCGTGGCCTACTATTTTCACGAGAAGGCCTGGCTGAGATTTGGCCGAGGGCCCGATGCCGCCAAGCCAGTGCAGCACTTCGGCCATGCTCATGCAGGGTAGATGGCGCCCAGTACCCTGGGGCCTGCTGCACCCGTCACGGCGGGCAGGTTGCCCGGCTGCCCAGCCAGGCATTGCTTAGCCAGCCAGGCAAAGGCCACTGCTTCAACCCAGTCAGGATGCAGGCCCAACACCTCCGTGCTGTCCAACCGGCGCGGGGCCAGCAAGGCGGCCAGCCTGCGCATCAGCAGGCTGTTGCGTGCGCCGCCGCCGCATACATAGACTTCACTGGCTTGCGCCGCGTGTCGGTTGATTTCATCAGCGATGCTGCGCGCTGTAAATTCCAACAGGCTGGCCTGTACATCCTGTGGCGGTATGGCCGGTAGCTGGGCCAGGACGGCATCCAGCCAACGTAGATGGAACAGGTCTCGCCCGGTACTCTTGGGTGGATGCTGGGCCAGATAAGGCTGGGCCAGCAGGGTCGCCAGCAAGACGTCATTGACTGCGCCCGTGGCGGCCCAGCCGCCATCGGCATCATAGGCCCAGCCCTGGTGGCGGGTCGTCCAGCCATCCATCAGCACATTGCCGGGACCAGTATCCCAACCGCGCACTTCGCCGTGGCTGGGCAGATCGGTGACATTGCTGATACCGCCTATGTTGACGATGGCACGATGCGCAGCTGCGCCGAACAAGCCACGATGGAAGGCGGGCACCAGCGGTGCACCCTGGCCACCGGCGGCGACGTCGCGGCTGCGGAAATCACTGACCACCGTAATGCCGGTCTGCTCCGCCAATCGGGCAGCATTACCTATCTGCAGCGTGTAGGCCAGCTCGGGCCTATGCCGTATGGTCTGGCCATGCATGCCGATGGCACGCACCTGCGCGGGCGCGACATCGGCCTGGGCCAGGGTATCGGTGATCGCGGCCGCATAGGCGTCCGCCAGTGCGTTGGCTGCCAGCGCAGCCTGGTGCAGCTCATCCGTCTGTGGGCTTTGCAAGGCCAGCAACGCGGTTCGCAGGGCCGGCGCAAACGGCTGTAGCGTGGCATGCAGCAACCGGGGGGCGGTGCCCGCGTAGTCCACCAGGGCACAGTCAATACCATCCAGGCTGGTGCCGGACATCAGGCCGATATAAAGCTGGGGAGTGTGCATGGCGCTTGGGGAGGCGAAGTCGGGAGGCAATAGCCTACCAGTCTGTGAGCCGGTTCAGGATCTTTTCCCGATAGGTGACGAGGCGAATTAACTTTGAACAGGCCCTGAGGTCCTGCGCCAGGTTTGCTCCCGCGCCCGCGTGGCCAGCCAGTGCCCATCCATGGCTTGAATTCATGACCAGCGCTGATGCAATGACTGTATAGGATGTGGGTAGCACCCCGGTTTGCGCTAGAATCACCGGTTCCGATTTTTACGGCGCCGTGTCGGTGCCTTGTTTGCCCTGTGGAGAGTTCCTACATGTCCCAATCCAGCCTTATCCAGGATCTGCAAGATCGTGGCCTGATCGCTCAAGCGACAGATGCTGCGGCGCTCGACGAACTGCTGGCCAAGGAATCGGTGACCCTCTATTGCGGCTTCGACCCGACGGCGGACAGCCTGCACATTGGCAGCCTGGTACCCATACTGGTGCTCAAACGCTTCCAGCAGGCTGGTCACAAGCCGATTGCCCTGGTGGGTGGCGCCACCGGCATGATAGGTGACCCCAGCTTCAAGTCGGCAGAGCGCAAGCTCAATACGCCCGATGTGATTGAGGGCTGGGTAGCCAAGATACGTGCCCAAGTGGCGCCTTTCCTCCAGTTCGATGGTGCCAACGCCGCCATCATGGCCAATAACCACGATTGGTTCGGCCCCATGAGCGTGCTCGATTTCCTGCGCGATATCGGCAAGCACTTCTCGGTCAATGCCATGATCAAGAAGGAGTCGGTGCAGCAGCGCATCAACCGCGACGATCAGGGCATCTCCTTCACCGAGTTTGCCTATAGCCTGCTGCAAGGTTACGACTTCACCGAGCTGAACCGCCGCTACGGTTGCCGCCTGCAGATAGGTGGGTCTGACCAGTGGGGAAATATCACGGCCGGTACCGACCTGACCCGGCGTCTGAACCAGCAGCAGGTGTTTGGCCTGACACTGCCGCTGGTGACCAAGTCCGATGGCACCAAGTTTGGCAAGACCGAGACCGGCACCATCTGGCTCGATGCAAAGAAGACCTCACCCTACGCCTTCTACCAGTTCTGGCTGGGCACGGCCGATGCCGATGTGTACACCTTCCTGCGCTATTTCACTTTCCTGTCCCCTGCCGAGATCAATGCCATCGAGGCGGCCGACAAGGCCCGCGAAGGTAAGCCTGAGGCTCAGCGCATCCTGGCGGAGCAGGTGACGGCCATCGTCCACGGCACAGGTGCGGTCGAGGCGGCGCAGCGCATCAGCCAAAGCCTGTTCAGCGACAGCCTTGCGGCCCTGACCGAATCGGACTTCGAGCAGCTGGCCCAGGATGGCATGCCCGGTGTCGTATTGGAGCGGTCGGTGACCGGCCTGATCGAGGCGCTGGTGGCCGCCAATCTGGCCAAGTCCAAGAGCGAAGCGCGTACCTTTATCCAGAGCGGTGCAGTCAGCATCAATGGCAATCGGTCCGATACGCTGGAGCATGCATTTGGCGATGCAGAACGTCTGTTTGGCCGTTTTACACTGCTCAAGCGTGGCAGGAAGAACTATGCCTTGATCAGCTGGCAGTGATGCGGTCCTAAAGCAAAAAACGGCGCACGATGCGCCGTTTTTTTGCGTCCCGCCGGCCTTTCGGTCAACGATCCCGTTTCCCCGATTGAGTCCCATCCGGCACGGGCTCGCTGGTTTCTTCCGGCTCGCCTTCCTCGGTTGGGATTTCCTCGCCCTCCAGCAGCTCGATTTCTTCTTCGAGCTCGGGCATGGCGACGCCGCGCATGCCTATGCCGGCGACGAAGCCATTGCCCCGAGTGAACTCGTCGAAGTACCACTCGCCACCGTGCTGGCTAACGCCGGTTGGCTGCGGCATGGTGTAAGTGGGTAGACCTTTGAGCATGGGCGTCATGAAGCGCATCCACTGCGGCAGAGCCAACTGGCTGCCAGCCGAGCTGGTGCCCAATGAGCGTGGTTGGTCGAAGCCCATCCAGCTGACGGCGACCAGGCTGTTGTGATAACCGGCAAACCAGGCATCACGCGCCTCGTTGGTAGTGCCGGTCTTGCCGGCAAGGTCGGTACGGCCCATATCGTTGCTGCGGTAGGCTGTGCCGTGCTGAGCCACACCTTGCAGCAGGTTGTTCATCAGGAAGGCATTGCGCGGCGAGATAGCGCGGATGGCGTTCTGATCGGCAATCCTGGGCTGCGCCTGCAGCAACAGCTTGCCTTTGCCGTCACGCACTTCCCGTATCAGGTAGGGGTCGACACGAAAGCCGCCGTTGGCGAACACGGTGTAGCCCCGAGCCAGTTGCAGAGGGGTGACCTGGCCTGCGCCCAGGGCCATGGGCAAGTAGGGTGGCACCTGGCGTTTTTCAAAGCCGAAGCGGGTGACGTAATCACGCGCATAGGGCACGCCAATATAGTCCAGCACCCGCACGGCCACTAGATTCTTGGATTTTTGCAGGCCGCGCCGTAAGGTAATGGGGCCGGACTGGCTGTAGTCGTCGTTCTTGGGCTCCCAGGCTTTTTCGTCTTTGGGGTCCAGCTTGATCGATAAGGGGGCGTCGTTGACGATGGTGGCAGGGCCGACACCGCGCTCCAGCGCGGCCGAATAGACAAACGGCTTGAAGGTGGAGCCCGGTTGGCGCCAGGCCTGGGCGGCGCGGTTAAAGTTCTGCACCTTGAAGTCGAAGCCGCCAACCAGTGCCCGAATGGCGCCATCCTGGGGGGCCAATGCCACCAGCGCGCCTTGCACCTCAGGTAGCTGAGCGATCTCGGGCTTGCCCTGAGCATTCTGTATGACGCGTACGATGCTACCCGGCCTGATGCGCAAAACATCGTTGGCGCTGCTGCGTAACCCCGCAGCTGCAAAGCGCAGGCCGTTGCTGTTGATGACCAGTGCTTCGCCCTCGCGGGTCTGCACGGTCACTTCACGGGGGCTGGCTTTCAGTACTACTGCAGCGATCATTTCCTCGGCATCAGGGTGGGTCTCCAGTGCCTCTTCTATCGCGTCATTGCGATCCTCTTCCGCCGGGGGCAATAGCATCTGCCCTTCGGGGCCGCGATAGTTGCGACGTCGGTCGTAGTCCAGCAGGCTGGTGCGCACGGCGTCCCAGGCGGCCAGCTGGGCGGTGTAGTTGATGGTGGTGTGTACCACCAGCCCCATGCCATAGGCTTTCTCGCCATACTGGGCGACCATCTGCTGGCGCGCCATCTCGGCGGCGTATTCCGCCTTGGGCCGGGGCTGGTAGGTTTGCATCTCACCTTCGGCCAGCTTGAGCGGCTCGGCCAATGCCTGCTCGTAGCTGGCCTTGTCGATCAGCTTCAGTTCCAGCATGCGCTTGAGGATATACGCCTGGCGTATCCGTGCCCGCTTGGGATTGACCACCGGGTTATAGGCCGCAGGTGCCTTGGGCAGGCCTGCCAGCATGGCGGCTTCAGCCAGGGTGATGTCCTTGAGTTCCTTGCCATAGTAGATGCGGGCGGCACTGGCATAGCCGTATGCGCGCTGGCCCAGGTAGATCTGGTTCATGTACAGCTCGAGTACTTCATCCTTGCTGCGGACGGATTCGATCTTGTAGGCCAGGAGTATCTCGCGCAGTTTGCGGGTGTAGGTCTTGTCCTTGGTCAGGAACATATTGCGGGCAAGCTGCATGGTGATAGTGCTGGCGCCCTGGCCGCGGCCGCCGCTACCCAGGTTGGCGAGCCCGGCTCGCAGTACGCCTTGCAGGTCAACAGCGCCGTGCTCATAGAAACGGGCGTCTTCAATTGCCAGTACGGCATGCTTGAGCTGCGCTGGCATCTCGGCCAGCTTGACCAGGCTGCGCCGCTCCTTGCCGAATTCACCTATCAATATGCCGTCGTCGGAGAACACCCGTAGCGGCACCTTGGCTTGCAGGTTGTCCAGCTCGGCCAAGGAGGGGAGGTCGCGCAGCAGCCACCAGCCGGCACCGATAAAGGCGGCGAGTATCAGCCCTGCTGTGGCCCAAAGCAGTTTGCGATAGCGTCGTAGCAAGGCACGCAACTTCTGCAGGCGTTTTTTGGGAGGGGCAGGCGTCTGGGTGTCGGTCACGTTGGTGGCAAACGGATGGAAGCGTTGAGGTGTGAAATCAGCCTAGCTCTTGCAGCGAGGAGAAGCGGCGTTTGCAGCTACCGTCCATCGCGCGGCGCGTATTGTGCCCGTTTCAGGGCATCATGGCTTGCTTATACGCCGATGACGGGCAACAAAAAAGGCGAGCCAGGGCTCGCCTTTCGCTGCAGAGGTGAAAATCAGCCCAGCAGATGTGCCACGCCTGCGCGCTCTTCCTCGAGCTCGGCCAGAGTGAAATCCATGCGTTCACGCGAGAAGGCATCGACTTCAAGGCCGGTCACGCGGGTGTATTCACCGTTGGCGCAGGTAACGGGAACGCCGTACATCACGCCTTCGGGGATGCCGTAGGAACCATCCGACGGAATGCCCATGGTCACCCACTTGCCGTTGGTGCCCAGTACCCAGTCACGGATATGGTCAATGGCGGCATTGGCAGCCGAGGCGGCCGACGACAGGCCACGGGCTTCAATGATGGCGGCACCGCGCTTGCCCACCTTGGGGATGAAGGTGTCTTTGTTCCAGGCTTCGTCGTTGATCTTGGTCTTGAGCGAAGCGCCAGCGGCGGTAGCGAAGCGATAGTCGGGGTACATGGTCGGGCTGTGGTTGCCCCAGACGATCAGGTTTTCGATATCGGCAACGGCTACGCCAGCCTTGTCGGCCAGTTGGCTCAGGGCGCGGTTGTGATCCAGGCGCAGCATGGCGGTGAAGTTCTTGGCCGGCAGATCGGGAGCCGACTTCATGGCGATATAGGCATTGGTATTGGCAGGGTTGCCGACAACCAGCACCTTGACGTCACGGCTGGCAACCTTGTTCAGGGCGGCGCCTTGGGCGGTGAATATCTTGGCGTTTTCGAGCAGCAGGTCCTTGCGCTCCATGCCGGGGCCGCGAGGACGAGCGCCGACCAGCAGTGCCACGTCGACGTCCTTGAAGGCGACTTCGGCGTCATCTGTGCCGACCACGCCTGCCAGCAGGGGGAAGGCGCAGTCTTCCAGCTCCATGATCACGCCTTTGAGTGCGGCCTGGGCCTTCTCCAGCGGCAGTTCCAGCAGTTGCAGAATGACGGGCTGATCCTTGCCCAGCATCTCGCCAGAGGCAATGCGGAACAAGAGGCTGTAACCGATCTGGCCGGCAGCGCCGGTAACGGCAACGCGAACGGGTTTCTTCATCGTTGGAACTCCTGGAGAGCTTTAAGTAGGGAGAGGCGAGTGTGGCCACCAGTTGCAGCAATCGTTCACTTCAGTTCGTCAGTAAGCGAGAGAGGCAAGGGTTTTCATGTGGCAGCACAGCAATCAGGACGAGTCTAGCATCTCAAGCTGCTGAAATCACCCGGAATACGGTTGAAGAGTGACTTTGTTGCATTGCAATCTTGTGTCTTATATAAGACCGGGATGGACAGCGGCGCGGCGGTGGCGTATAAAGCGCGAAATCCCGCTTCCCGCGAGTCGTCTATGTCTGCAGCATCCGGCCGTCACCCGGCCGAACTCCCAGGTCGCCAGCCTCTGTACACGCAAGTGCGCGGGCGCATCCTTGCAGGCATAGAGCAGGGCGAGTGGGATGCCGGGTCGGCCTTGCCCAGTGAGTTTGAATTGGCTGACCGCTTTGGCGTCAGCCAGGGAACGGTACGCAAGGGGCTCGATAGCTTGGTGGGTGAGGGCGTGCTGGTGCGCCGCCAGGGGCTGGGAACCTTTATTGCTCAGGCGCAGGACGACTGGGGGCGGGCGGAGTTGCCGGGTTCGGACCGGGCGCTCGAAACCTCGGTGGAGCTGCTTGCCTGCGCCCGCAGCAATGCTGGCGATGAGCCTGCGGCCGCATTGGGATTGCGGCGCGGTGCCATCCTGATCGCAGTCAAGCGACTGGTCAGGGTGTCGGGTGAGCCCTATGCGGTGATCGAAAGTTTTGTGCCGGCAGAGCGCTTCGAGGGCTTGGACGCTCGCCGTATCAAGCAGGCCAATTGCAATTTGCGAACCGTCTGGTGGCGTGAATTCGGATTGCGCGTGGTATCCAATCCGCCGCAGTTCAGGGCGGGGCTGGCAGGGCGCGAGGAGGCCAGGTTGCTGGGGGTTGAGGTTGATAGCCCCATCCTGGAAGTGGCAAGGACCGCAGGCGGTTTGAGTAGCACGCCGGTGGAATGGTCGGTGTTGCGTTGCCGCACAGATCATTACGTCTATCGTGTCTGATATGACACGGTAATGTAGTCGGGACGGTTTTATAAAGGCCAAGCTGGACGGTAATGGCAAATCCGTTTGCTACAATCGAAAGGCTTTGCCAAAGGCGTTGCTGCACTGGCCGGTTTTGCCGGTGCCGACACCGCCACCCGCGGGTACTGCCGCGGGGCAACGGTGCAGCGGCTTGCACTGTGACTCAAACAAAATAAGGAATCGCGTCATGGAGAAAAAACGGCCCAAGCATCTTGATCTCCCGAAGATCAGGCTGCCTATCCCGGGCATCATCTCGATCCTGCATCGTATCAGCGGTGTGGTCCTGTTCCTCGCCATCCCGGTGGTGCTCTGGCTACTGCATGGCTCGCTCTCCAGCGAGACGCAGTTCGATGCCTTCAAGTCCTTCATCGCCTACCCGGTGGTCAAGCTTGCCTTGATAGGTCTGCTGTGGGCCTATCTGCATCATGCCTGCGCCGGCATCCGTTTTCTCTTCCTGGACGTGCACAAGGGCCTGGAGCTCGAGACTGCGCGTAATACTGCCAAGGCTGTGCTGGTTGTCAGCCTGGCGCTTACCGCCATCATCGGAGGTGTCCTGTGGTAAATCGCCATGTCGTCGGCGCGCACTATGGTTTGCGCGACTGGTTGTTGCAACGCGTTACCGCCGTGGTGATGCTGGTTTACACAGTGGGCCTGCTGGCCTTTCTGATCCTGGCCGCGGGTGCCAGCTACGATAGCTGGAAAGCGTTGTTCGCCTGCACCTGGGTGCAGGTGCTGAGCACCGTCACCATCCTCGCCTTGCTGCTGCACGCCTGGGTTGGCGTGCGTGATATCTGGATGGACTATGTCCAGCCTCTGGGTCTGAGGCTGACCCTGCATGTGCTGACCATCCTGTATCTGATCGGTAGCTTTGTTTATGCAGTTAAAGTGGTGTGGGGTGTCTAATGGCGAACGTCGCTAAACGTCAATTCGATGCAGTGATCGTGGGTGCTGGCGGTGCCGGCATGCGCGCAGCATTGCAGCTTTCCGAAGCCGGCCTCAAGACGGCCGTGCTATCCAAGGTTTTCCCTACCCGCTCGCATACCGTGGCGGCGCAAGGGGGCATTTCCGCTTCGCTGGGCAACGTCCAGGAAGACAAGTGGGAATGGCATATGTACGACACGGTCAAGGGTTCCGATTGGCTGGGTGACCAAGATGCCATCGAATTCATGTGCAAGACTGCACCTGAGGCCGTGATCGAGCTGGAACACTTTGGCATGCCGTTTGACCGGGTGGAATCGGGCCGCATCTATCAGCGCCCCTTCGGCGGCCATACTGCCAACTTCGGCGAGAAGCCGGTGCAGCGTGCCTGTGCAGCTGCCGACCGTACCGGCCACGCGCTGCTGCATACCCTGTACCAGCGCAATGTGCGCGCTAATACCCAGTTCTTCGTCGAATGGATGGCGCTGGACCTGATTCGCGATGCCGATGGCGACGTGGTGGGCGTGACCGCGCTGGAGATGGAAACCGGTGAAGTCTATGTGCTGCATGCCAAGGCGGTGCTGTTTGCCACTGGCGGGGCAGGGCGTATCTATGCGGCCTCCACCAATGCCTTCATCAATACCGGCGATGGCCTGGGCATGTGTGCCCGTGCCGGCATCCCGCTGGAAGACATGGAGTTCTGGCAGTTCCACCCGACTGGCGTGGCCGGTGCGGGCGTGCTGATCACGGAGGGTGTGCGCGGCGAGGGCGGTATTCTGCTCAACGGCAATGGCGAGCGCTTCATGGAGCGCTATGCGCCAACGCTGAAGGATCTGGCGCCGCGCGACTTCGTGTCGCGCTGCATGGCGCTGGAAGTGCTGGAAGGACGTGGTGCCGGCAAGAACAAGGATCACGTGCTGCTCAAGCTGGATCACCTGGGCCCGGAGGTGATCAATCACCGCCTGCCGTCCATCCGCGAAATCGCCATCAAGTTCGCTGGTGTCGATCCCATCAAGGAACCGATCCCGGTCATTCCGACCACTCACTACCAGATGGGTGGTATCCCCACCAATTACCTCGGCGAGGTGATGGTGCCCAAGGGCGACAACCCAGAAGTGCGTGTCAATGGCTTCTATGCTGCGGGCGAGTGTGCCTGTGCATCGGTACACGGCGCCAACCGCCTGGGTACCAATTCGCTGCTGGATCTGGTTGTGTTCGGCAAATCGGCCGGCGACAGCATGATCGACTTCATCAAGCGCGAGCGTCCGGTGCACAAGCCGCTGCCGGAGAACGCCGCCGACTACAGCCTTTCGCGCATTGCCCGCCTGGAAAACCAGACCGGTGGCGAAGAGGTGAACGACGTGCGTAGCGCGATGCAGAAGACCATCCAGCTGCGTGCCGGTGTGTTCCGCAATAGCGAGAACATGGCCTTGGGCGTGAAGGAAATCGCCGAGGTGGCCGAGCGTGCCAAGCGCACCCAGATCAAGGACAAGTCCAAGGTCTGGAACACCGCCCGTATCGAAGCGCTGGAATTGGACAATCTGATCGAGGCCGCCGTGGCGACCATGATCGCCGCCGATGCCCGCAAGGAATCCCGTGGCGCTCACTCGCACGATGACTTCCAGAAGCGTGATGACGACAACTGGATGAAGCACTCGCTGTTCTTCAGCCATGACCGTCACCTCGATTACAAGCCGGTGCATACCAAGCCGCTGACTGTCGACTACATTCCGCCCAAAGAACGTACCTTCTAAGCGCGCGCCGGAGAACCAACATGAAGATGCAATTCAAGATCTACCGTTACAACCCGGACGTCGACGCCAAGCCTTATATGCAGGATTGCGAAGTCGAGCTGGAGCCTACCGACAAGAAGCTGCTGGATGCGCTGGTACGCCTGAAGGTGGTGGACGACACGCTGTCGTTCCGTCGCTCCTGCCGCGAGGGCGTATGTGGTTCGGATGCCATGAACATCAATGGCAAGAACGGCCTGGCCTGCGTGACCGATGTGGCTGGCCTCAAGCAGCCGGTTGAAATCCGTCCCTTGCCTGGCCTGCCGGTCATCCGCGATCTGATCGTGGATATGACCCAGTTCTTCAAGCAATACAATTCCATCAAGCCCTACGTGATCAACGACACGCCGCCGCCTTCGCATGAGAGGCTGCAGAGCCCCAAGGATCGTGAGGAGCTGGATGGTCTGTACGAGTGCATCCTGTGTGCCTGCTGCTCGACCTCCTGCCCATCGTTCTGGTGGAATCCGGACAAGTTCGTCGGCCCGGCTGGCCTGCTGGCTGCCTATCGCTTTATTGCCGATACCCGCGATACCGCCACCAATGAGCGGTTGGATAATCTGGAAGACCCGTACCGGCTGTTCCGTTGCCACTCCATCATGAACTGCGTGGATGTGTGCCCCAAGCACCTCAACCCCACCAAGGCCATAGGCAAGATCAAAGAGCTGATGGTGAAACGGATAGCCTAAGTGACCTATACCCAAGCGGACAAGAACCGACTCCGCTGGCGTTCCCGCCGGGGTCTGCTGGAACTTGATCTCGTGTTCGAACTCTTTCTCGAACACGATTTTGATCAGCTGACCCCAGCGGAGCTGGACGTCTACCAAGACTTGTTGATGCTGCCGGACATTGATCTGCTAGAACTGGTGGATGGCAAAACCGACACCACCGATGACCGCCTCGTTCCTATCCTGACGCGGTTGCGGCACTGGCAAGTCGCCAAGAAACAATAATAATGCGCTTAGTTCGAGGGCCGGGAAGGGCGTAATAAGCGGCCTTCTCTGCTTCACCCGACATTCAATCAGGAGCATTTTCCATGGCTGAAGCCTCCAAAGTAACGCTCTCTTACAACGACGGCCAAAACAGCGTCGAACTGCCCGTGCTCAAGGGCACTCTGGGCCCCGATGTGGTCGATATCCGCGCCTTCGGCAAGACCGGCATGTTTACCCATGACCCCGGCTTCCTGTCGACTTCCAGCTGCGAATCCAAGATCACCTTCATCGATGGTGACCTGGGCCAGCTCTACTACCGCGGCTACCCCATTGAACAGCTGGCAGAAAAGAGCGACTACCTGGAAGTCTGCTATCTGTTGCTGAACGGCGAACTGCCGACCAAGCAACAGAAGGAGCAGTTTGACTACACCGTCATGCGCCACAATATGCTGCATGACCAGATCCACAATTTCTTCCGTGGTTTCCGTCGCGATGCCCACCCCATGGCCGTGATGGTCGGTGTGGTCGGCGCCTTGTCGGCCTTCTACCATGACTCGCTGGACATCAATGATCCGCGCCACCGCGAAGTGGCGGCCTTCCGCCTGATCGCCAAGGTGCCGACCATTGCCGCCCAGGCTTATCGCTACAACAAGGGGCTGCCGCTGAGCTACCCCAAGGCGGGCCTGAGCTACGCCGAGAACTTCCTGTACATGATGTTCTCGACCCCGGTTGCCGAGTACACGGTTAACCCGATCACCGCTCGCGCGCTGGATCGCATCTTTACCCTGCATGCCGATCACGAGCAGAACGCTTCCACCTCGACGGTGCGTCTGTCGGGCTCGTCGGGTGCCAACCCGTTTGCCTGTATCGCTGCCGGTATCGCCTGCCTGTGGGGCCCGTCGCACGGCGGCGCCAACGAGGCCGTGCTGAAGATGCTGGATGAAATCGGTGATGTCTCCAAGGTTGCCGACTTCATGCAAGGCGTGAAGGACAAGCGCTACAAGCTGATGGGCTTTGGCCATCGCGTGTACAAGAACATGGATCCGCGTGCAGCCATCATGCGCGAGACCTGCCATGAAGTGCTGAACGAACTGGGCCTGCACGATGACCCCAAGTTCAAGCTGGCCATGGCGCTGGAAAAGATCGCCCTGGAAGACCCATACTTCATTGAGCGCAAGCTGTACCCGAACGTGGACTTCTACTCGGGCATCGTGCTGAGCGCCATTGGCATTCCGGTTTCCATGTTTACGCCGATCTTTGCCCTGGCACGTACCGTGGGCTGGATCTCGCACTGGAGCGAGATGATCGCTGATCCGACCATGAAGATCGGTCGTCCGCGTCAGCTCTATACCGGTGCACCGCGTCGCGATTACATCGATATCGAGAAGCGCGGCTAAGTACCGCAATACGCGCCCGGTTCCCTGGAATCGGGCGCGTATTTGCAGCTCTACCGAATTACCCAGTTTGTCGAAATCGTCTCGCCCAAGCGAAAAGCAAAAAACGCCATAGGCCACATCACCATGATGCAAGCATTCCAAGCCCAGTCCCACTTGTTCGGCGGCAATGCGCCGTTTATCGAGGACCTGTATGAGCAGTACCTCGCCGATCCACTCGCCGTGGAGCAGGAATGGCGGGACTATTTCGACAAACTGCAGCAACAGCCCGGCAATACCGATCGCGACATTCCGCGCGCCGCCATCGAAGAGTCATTCGTGCAGATGGCCAAGCAGCCACGCGTTGGTGGTATCTCCGCCGCCGCCCAGCAGGAGGCCATGAAGAAGCAGGTGGCCGTGCTCAAGCTGATCTCGGCCTACCGGGTCCTAGGCGTGCGTTATGCCTCGCTCGATCCGCTCAAGCGCCTGGACCAGCAGCCTTTGGTTGAGCTGGATCCGGCCACACATGGCTTGTCTGATGCCGACATGGCGCTGACCTTTGACTGTGGCAGCCTGATCGGCCCCGAGCGCGATACTCTGGCCAACATCCTGGCCCGCCTGAAGCAGACCTATTGCGGCAGCATCGGCCTGGAATACATGCACATCACCAACTCGACGGAGAAGCGCTGGATACAGGAGCGTTTTGAGTCGACGCGCTCCACCCCCAGCTTCAACCGCGACAAGAAGCTGCGCATCCTCAAGCAGATCACCGCTGCCGAAACGCTGGAACGTTATCTGCACACCAAGTACGTGGGCCAGAAGCGCTTCTCGCTGGAGGGCGGCGAAAGCATGATCGCTGCGCTGGATCACCTGGTGCAGACCTCGGGCGAGCATGGCGTGCAGGAGATGGTGATCGGCATGGCCCACCGTGGCCGCCTGAATGTACTGGTCAACACCCTGGGCAAGCAGCCACGCGACCTGTTCTCGGAGTTCGAGGGCAAGTACAGCTACGATCTGCCCTCGGGCGACGTGAAGTACCACATGGGCTTCAGTTCCGACATCCCCACACCAGGTGGTGCCGTGCACGTCTCCCTGGCCTTCAACCCTTCGCACCTGGAGATCGTCAATCCGGTCGTGGTGGGTTCGGCTCGTGCCCGTCAGCAGCGTCGTGGCGACCGCACCGGCGGTCAGGTGATGCCGGTGCTGCTGCATGGCGATTCGGCCTTTATCGGCCTGGGTACCAACCAGGGTACCTTCAACCTGTCGCAGACCCGTGGCTACGGTGTGGGCGGCACGGTACATATCGTCATCAACAACCAGATCGGTTTCACCACCAGCGACACGCGTGATACGCGCTCCTCGCTGTACTGTACCGATATTGCCAAGATGATCGAAGCACCGATCTTCCACGTCAATTCCGACGATCCTGAGGCTGTCTGCTTCGTGGTGCAGGCTGCACTGGATTTCCGCCGGCAGTTCCGCCGCGACGTGGTGATCGATCTGGTTTGCTTCCGCAAGCTGGGCCACAACGAGGGCGATGACCCAATGTTGACCCAGCCCATGATGTACAAGAAGATCGCCAAGCACCCTGGCACCCGCAAGATGTACGCCGACCGCCTGGTGACCGAGGGCCTGTTGAGTGCAGATGAAGCTGATGGCTTGATCAAAGCCTATCGTGCCGCTCTGGACAAGGGTGAGCATGTGGAGCAGACCACGCTGACCGATTTCAAGCGCAGCTTTGCCATTGATTTTGGCGCGTTCAAGGGTACCCATTGGGCGCACCCGACCGATACCACCCTCAGCGCTGCCGAGATCGGCCGTCTGGCCGACAAGGCGACCAAGATCCCCGAGGGCTTCAAGCTGCACCCGACCGTGGACAAGGTGCTGGCTGCACGTCGTGACATGGCTGCCGGCAAGCAGAACATGGACTGGGGCATGTCTGAAATCCTGGCCTATGGCTCGCTGCTGGAAAAGGGCTACGGTGTACGTATTTCGGGCGAGGATTCGGGCCGGGGTACATTCAGCCATCGCCATGCTGTGCTGCACGATCAGAACCGTGAGAAGTGGGATGACGGCGCCCATGTGCCCTTGCGCAACCTGAGCGAGAACCAGGGGCACTTCCTGGTGATCGACTCCATTCTGAACGAAGAGGCCGTGCTGGCTTTTGAATATGGCTACAGCTCCTCGGCACCGGATGAATTGGTGATCTGGGAAGCGCAGTTCGGCGACTTCGCCAACGGCGCGCAGGTGGTGATTGACCAGTTCATCACCTCGGGCGAGACCAAGTGGGGCCGGTATTGCGGCCTGACCATGATGCTGCCGCACGGTTACGATGGCCAGGGCCCGGAGCATAGCTCGGCTCGCCTGGAGCGCTACCTGCAGATGTGTGCCGAGCACAATGTGCAGATCGTCATGCCTTCGGAAGCCAGCCAGATGTTCCATGTGCTGCGTCGTCAGCAGCTGCGCCCGTACCGCAAGCCGCTGATCATCTTCATGTCCAAGCGTCTGTTGCGCTACAAGGACTCGATGAGCCCGCTGGAGGCCTATACCAATGGCAGCTTCCGCCCGGTGATTGCCGATCCGGACAGCCCGGACGCCAAAAAGGTGAAGCGCGTGGTGGTGTGTTCCGGCCAGGTTTATTACGACCTCGCCAATGCCCGCAAGGAGCGCGAACAGAAGGATGTTGCCATCGTTCGCGTCGAGCAGCTCTATCCCTTCCCCACGGATGAACTCAAGGCCGAGCTGGGTAAGTACAGTGCTGCCAAGGAAATCATGTGGGTGCAGGAAGAGCCGAAGAACCAGGGCGCATGGCACCAGATCAGGCATCGGCTGGAAGCCTGTATGTCGGCCAAGCAAGCCTTGCTGTACGCTGGCCGTCCGTCGTCTGCCTCGCCAGCGGTGGGCTATATGAGCAAGCACACTGCGCAGCTCAAGGCCTTCCTGGACGAAGCCATGACGGTAAGCAAGTAAACCGATCTGTACGGGCGGCCACCAGGGTGGCCGCCCATTGAATTATCAACATCCCAAGCCAGGCTATTCCCAACGGAGCCGAAAAACATGCTGATCGAAGTCAAAGTCCCCCAACTGCCCGAGTCCGTCTCCGAAGCCACCCTGGTTTCCTGGAAGAAGAAGGTCGGCGATTACGTCGAGCGCGACGAAAACCTGATAGACCTCGAGACCGATAAGGTCGTGCTGGAACTGCCGGCACCGCAAGCCGGTGTGATCGTCAGCCTGGTGAAGGGCGATGGCGCCACCGTGGTGAGCCAGGAACTGATCGCCACCATCGATACCGAAGCCAAGGCCGGTGCTGCTGCGCCTGCAGCCACGGCAGCGGCGCCAGCCGCACCCGAAGCCAGCCGCGTTGCTGCAGCCGCTGCTGCAGCGGGTGTGCCCGAAAACGCCATCGGCTTTGGTACCGCCGTGATGCCGGCTGCCAAGAAGGCAGCTGCCGATGCCGGTATCGATGCCAGCAAGATCGCCGGTTCGGGCCGTGATGGCCGCGTGCTGAAGGAAGATGTGGTAGCAGCTGCCGCCAAGCCGGCTGCCAAGGCCGCCGCCCCAGCCGTTGCCGTACCGGCAGGCGACCGCTCCGAGCAGCGTGTACCGATGAGCCGCCTGCGCCAGCGCGTGGCCGAGCGCCTGGTCGAATCGCAATCGACTGCTGCCATCCTCACCACCTTCAATGAAGTGAACATGAAGCCGGTGATGGACCTGCGCAACCGCTACAAGGACCGTTTCGAGAAGGAGCACGGCATCAAGCTGGGCTTCATGGGTTTCTTCGTGAAGGCTGCCGTGCATGCGCTGAAGAAGTACCCCATCGTGAACGCCTCGGTCGATGGTAGCGATATCGTCTACCACGGCTATTACGACATCGGTGTGGCCGTGGGTAGCCCGCGTGGTCTGGTGGTGCCGGTGATACGCAATGCCGATCAGCTGAGCCTGGCCCAGATCGAGAAGCAGATCGCCGACTTTGGCAAGCGGGCGCAGGAAGGCAAGCTGACTATGGAAGAGCTGAGCGGCGGTACGTACACCATCTCCAATGGCGGCACCTTTGGTTCCATGATGTCCACCCCCATCATCAACCCACCACAATCGGCCATCCTGGGCATGCATGCCACCAAGGAGCGTGCCGTGGTGGAAGAGGGCGTCGTGGTGGTTCGCCCCATGATGTATCTGGCCCAGTCCTACGATCACCGCATCATCGACGGCCGCGAAGCCGTGTTGAGCCTGGTGGCGATCAAGGAAGCCATCGAAGACCCAGCCCGCCTGCTGCTGGATATCTGATGCGCCAGGGCGGGGCGCAAGCGCGGGACACCGTCCTGTCTTGCCCCTCGCGGTAATGCAACACAGCGCCGGGCATGGTGCATATCCCATGCCCGGTGCCCAACACCTCACATAGGTTCTGAACCATGTCCCAACAATTCGACGTTGTCGTTATCGGTGGTGGCCCTGGCGGCTATGTGGCCGCCATTCGTGCCGCCCAACTGGGCTTCAAGACTGCATGTATCGATGCCACCAGCAGCGCTGATGGCAAGCCCAGCCTGGGCGGCACCTGCCTGAACGTAGGTTGCATCCCTTCCAAGGCTCTGCTGCAATCGTCCGAGAACTACCATCACGCTGTCCACAGCTTTGCCGATCACGGCATCAGCACTGGCGCGGTCAAGATGGACGTGACCCAGATGCTCAAGCGCAAGGAAGAAATCATCGCCAAGAACACCGGCGGTATTGCCTTCCTGTTCCGCAAGAACAAGGTCACCTCTTTCCATGGTACCGGCAGCTTCAAGGGTAGGAACGGCGACAAGTACATGCTGGAAGCCAAGCTGGCCGACGGCAAGCTGGAGGCGATCGAGGCGACCCATGTGATCGTGGCAACAGGCTCCAGCGTGCGCCAGCTGCCCGGCGTGACCATAGACAACAAGCTGGTGCTCGATAATGAAGGCGCGCTGGCTATCCCGGCCGTGCCTAAGCGTCTTGGCGTGATTGGCGCCGGCGTGATCGGCCTGGAAATGGGTTCGGTATGGAAGCGCCTGGGCGCTGATGTGACCGTGCTGGAAGCCATGCCCACCTTCCTGGGCGCGGCTGACGAGCAGGTAGCACGCGAGGCGCTGAAGTTCCTGACCAAGGAAACTGGCCTGGTCATCAATACCGGTGTCAAGATCGGCGAGATCAAGGTCAGCAAGAAGGACGTGACGGTGAACTACACCGACGCGGCCGGTGCTGAGCACAAGGCAGTGTACGACAAGCTGATCGTTTCCATCGGTCGGGTGCCCAACACTGCAGGCCTGAATGCCGATACCGTTGGCCTCAAGCTTAACGAGCGTGGCCAGGTTGAAGTGAACGACGACTGCCAGACCAGCCTGCCCAATGTCTGGGCTATTGGCGATGTAGTACGCGGCCCCATGCTGGCGCACAAGGCGTCGGAAGAAGGCGTGGCCGTGGCCGAGCGCATTGCCGGCCAACATCCGCACGTCGATTTTGGCACCGTGCCCTGGGTGATCTACACCAGCCCCGAAATTGCCTGGGTAGGCAAGACCGAGCAGCAGCTCAAGGCTGAAGGCGTGGAATACAAGAAGGGCCAGTTCCTGTTCTCGGCCAACGGCCGTGCGCTGGCGCTGGGCGAGGCCAAGGGCTTCGTGAAGATGCTGGCCGACAAGAAGACTGATCGTATCCTGGGCGTGCACATCGTTGGCCCTTACGCTTCCGAGTTGATTTCGGAAGCCGTGGTGGCCATGGAATTCTCGGCCAGTTCGGAAGATATCGCCCGTATCGTCCACGCCCATCCGTCGCTGTCCGAGGCCTTGCATGAGGCTGCTCTGGGCTGCGATGGCCGGACGCTGCATAGCTGATTACGTGTGAGGGGTGGGGAGCAAGGCGTGAGTTGTTGCACGCTGCGCTTTTCTCCTCACGCCTCACTCCTCACACCTTAGACAAAGGAAGTTGCAATGAACCTCCACGAATACCAAGCGAAAGACCTGCTGGCCAAATACGGCCTGCCGGTACAAAAGGGCATCCTGGCCACCACGCCGGAAGAAACCGCCAACGCCTTCCGTTCCATGGCTGGCAAGTTTGCTGTTGTGAAGGCCCAGGTACACGCTGGCGGCCGCGGCAAGGCCGGTGGCGTGAAGGTGGTCAAGAGCGCCGACGAAGCTGCCGATGTGGCCAAGTCGCTGCTGGGTAAGCGCCTGGTGACCTACCAGACGGACGCCAAGGGCCAGCCTGTCAACAGCCTGCTGGTGTGTGAAGACATGTACCCCGTACAGCGCGAGCTGTACCTGGGCGCCGTGGTGGACCGCTCCACCCGTAGCATCGTGTTCATGGCCTCGACCGAAGGTGGCGTGGAGATCGAAGAAGTCGCCCACAACACCCCCGAGAAGATCATCAAGACCGTGGTTGACCCGCTGGTTGGCCTGCAGCCTTACCAGGCTCGCGAAACCGGTTTTGCCCTGGGTCTCGACGATACCCAGATCAAGCAGTTCACTGGCTTGATGATGGGTGCCTACAAGGCATTCGTTGAAAACGATTTCGCCCTGTTCGAAATCAATCCGCTGGCCATCCGTGGCAATGGCGAGCTGTGCTGTGTGGATGCCAAGATCGGCATCGACAGCAATGCCGCCTTCCGCCTGCCATCCATCGTGGCACTGCGTGACAAGTCGCAAGAGAATGACCGTGAACTGAAGGCTTCCGAGTTCGATCTGAACTATGTGGCGCTGGAAGGCAATATCGGCTGTATGGTCAACGGCGCTGGCCTGGCCATGGCGACCATGGACATCATCAAGCTCAAGGGCGGTCAGCCAGCCAACTTCCTGGACGTGGGCGGCGGCGCCACCAAGGAGCGCGTGATCGAAGCCTTCAAGCTGATCCTGGCCGATGAGTCGGTCAAGGGCGTGCTGATCAACATCTTCGGTGGCATCGTCCGTTGCGACATGATTGCCGAGGCCATTATCGCTGCCGTGAAGGAAGTGAACGTGACCGTGCCGGTCGTGGTTCGCCTCGAAGGCAACAATGCGGAGCTGGGCGCCAAGATTCTGGATGAATCCGGCCTCAAGCTGACTTCGGCCCAAGGCCTGAATGATGCTGCCGAGAAGATCGTGGCTGCCGTCAAGGCCGTTGCCTAATCACCCGCACGAACAAAGGAAAAAACCATGAGCGTTTTGGTTAACAAAGATACAAAAGTGCTGGTGCAGGGCTTTACCGGCAAGAACGGTACCTTCCACGCCGAGCAGGCGCTGAAGGTAGGCACCAAGGTTGTTGGCGGTGTGACCCCGGGCAAGGGCGGCAGCAGCCACCTGGGCCTGCCGGTGTTCAACACCATGCGCGATGCCGCCCGTGAGACCCAGGCAGATGCCTCGGTGATCTACGTGCCGGCACCGTTTGCCAAGGATTCCATCTTGGAAGCCATCGACGCTGGTGTAAAGCTGGTGGTTTGCATCACCGAAGGCGTGCCGACGATAGACATGCTGTACGTCAAGCGTGCCGTGGATGAAGCCGGTATTCGTCTGATCGGCCCGAATTGCCCCGGTGTCATCACCCCGGGTGAGTGCAAGATCGGCATCATGCCTTGGCACATCCACAACCCTGGCCGTATCGGTATCGTGTCGCGCTCCGGCACCCTGACCTACGAAGCCGTGGCACAAACCACCGCCCTGGGCCTGGGCCAGTCCACCTGTATCGGCATTGGTGGCGACCCCATCCCCGGCACCAGCCATATCGATGCACTGAAGCTGTTCCAAGACGATCCGGACACCGACGCCATCATCATGATCGGTGAAATCGGTGGTTCGGCTGAAGAGGAGGCCGCTGAGTTTGCCAAGGCCTATGTGACCAAGCCAGTCGTGGGCTACATTGCCGGTGTGACTGCCCCCAAGGGCAAGCGCATGGGCCATGCTGGCGCCATCATCTCCGGCGGCAAGGGTACGGCAGAAGAGAAGTTCGCTGCCTTCGAGAAGGCCGGTATTGCCTACACCCGTAGCCCGGCCGAGATCGGCAAGACCATGTTCGAGCTGCTGAAGAGCAAGGGTATGATCAAGTAAGCCTGATCAAGCCACGGTAGACAGACGCCACCTTAGGGTGGCGTTTTGTTTTTGGTGTAGTGCTTTCTTGTATCGTTGAGTTTGCGTTGCGGCCTGCCGTGCGCTAACAAACAGCAGACTTAGAACAATGGGGGAAGACACATGGGTGACTACAACTATGGCCTTGGCGCACCGCCACATCGCCGCTGGCCAGTGGCCTGGTATAACCCAGCCGTGTTGTTACGCTCAGCCCGCGAAATGGTGTCCACGGCCGACCAGAACCGCAATCTGGATCGGCGCGAGCTATACAGTGGCGACTTCGCTGCCTTTGACGCCACAAGTCTGGCTGAGGACGATGCATTCTGGTGGGATTTCGTCTCCGATACCGGCGATGGCGGCAATGCTACCTACACGGTGGCCAAGGCGGTGCTGGCTCCTGAGATGCCGCTGCCAGGCGCTGATGCATTGCGCTTGCCGGCTGGCAGGCTGCTGGTTTTGGGGGGCGATATGGCCTACCCCGGCGCTGGCACTGAGGAGTACCAGTACCGCTTCAATGAGATGTGGGAGGCGGCGAGGCCTGCGCAGGACGAGGCGCGACGGACTGTGCTGGCGATCCCGCAGAACCATGACTGGTTCGACAATATCTCCAGCTTTCAGCGGCATTTCGTGGACGATCATGACGATGGCTTCCTCAACGCCCATACGCCACAGTCGCGCAGCTACTTTGTGGCACGGCTACCTCACGGCTGGTGGTTATTTGGCCTGGATTTCGCCTTGCTGGGCGATCTGGATCGCGAGCAGTACGAGGTGCTGCGGGACCTGGTGCGTACCCAGGTACAGCCAGGGCAGAACGTGATACTGCTGTACCCGGAACCGTATTGGACCCGCCCACTGGGCGATGCCGCCCGACCGGGCTATGCCAAGCGCTACCAGCGGCTGGAGGCGCTGCTGCTGGCACAGGGGGCACGCGTACGTATGCGCCTGGCAGGAGATCTGCATCACTATGTCAGGGAAACCGCCGCGCGAGGCGAGGGTGGCCTGGACTTTGATGATGCGCTGATTACCTGTGGTAGCGGCGGCGCCTTTCTGCACCCCACGCACGCACGCAAGACCTCGCAGGCCAAGCGCATGTGCCTGGAGGTGGACGAGCAGGCCATGACCGACGACCTGCGTCAGCGCGTCAGGGTGGGGACGGTAGACACGCCCGATACAGCGGAACTGCGCGGCTATCAGGCACAGTGCAGCTACCCCGATCCAGCCCAGAGTCGTTGCCTGTCCTGGCGCAACTGGCGGGCCTTGTTTCAGTCTGCCGGTGGCCTGCACTGGTCAGAATTGCTGGAGAGCCCGGCTGCGCTGTGGCAGAACATCGTGCAGGGCAATATGTTGTTTCCCTTGCTGCTGGGCGTGCTGTATTGGGCTGCGGTCTATTGCAACGCCTTTGTTTTCTCCCATTCCTTCCATGCCGACGGTTTCCTGCCACCTGCGGCGTTTGCCAGGCTGGACTATGGATCGTTTCTGGCATTGTGGGTGAAGGCGCTGTTCTTCAGCCCGCTGGCCTTTGCCGTGCATGCCTTGCTGCTGGTGCTTTGCTGCGCCATTGCCAGAGAGGACGGGCCCAGGGTGGGGGTGTTGACCGGTGTGCCCCACGCCCTGTTGCATATGTTCTGGGCGGCCAGCCTGTACTGGCTGCTGAGCCGCTATGGGCAATTCCACCTTCTGGCCAGCAGCGTGGCTGCGCCGCGCTATCCCTGGGCAGATGTGGCCAGTATGGGTGCCGCCTTGTGCCACTATTTGCTGCCTGTCCTGGCGGGCTTGCTCAAGGGCGCCATGCTGATCGTGCTGGGCGCTGCCATAGGCGGGCTGACCTTTGGCTGCTACTTTGCCCTGATGGCACGCTGTGGCTATCTGGGCAACAATGCCTTTTCACCCCTGGCCTGGCAGGGTTACAAGGGTTTCCTGCGTTTCTGTATCGATGCCCAAGGCAATCTGCATGGCTATATGTTGGGCACGGACCAAGTACCGCAACGCTGGCAAGCTAACCCGGATGCTGCGGCAAAGCGACCCATCTGGGTAGAGGCGGCGGGGCAGAAGGCACCGGAGTGGCGCGTGTGTGACCAGTTCACGCTGCGTCGCTAGAGTTGGGCAAGTGTCTGAATCAAAGTGAGATTTGTGGTGCTTGCATGCTATTTTCCTGCTTGCTGGTGTTGGATTGGTTTGTTTATGCCATACCATTTTGATTAAGTGGTGTTGGCCATATCTGCCGTTCGTCGGCTGCCATAAAATTAGGCAGTCTTTCCATATCAGCAAATAAGATATTTCTGTAGCTTGCCGCCTTTGCTAGGGAAAACCCGCATAGATGGGCTTTGCTAGTGTCGGCGGATGACTGGAGGACGCATACGCCCCTGGGGTACTGGATATCCATCCTGTCGTGATGCGACGGTGGCGCTCCCGATAACCTTGCTTTCCCGATCACGCAGCGCTGCCCGTGAAAATATCGCCTTATACGCCCTGAGTGTGGGCGCCGATATTTGTCATCCGCGTCTTGCTTGGCCTGGAGGTTGAGGCTGTTGGAGGGTTCCGGCAAGGAGGAATTCAGCGCAATGCAGAACAAGCCGCTTGCAAAGGATACGGCGTGGGGAATGCGCGAGTTCGGCCCTCCGATATACAGATCGGACAGGCCTTGAAATGGGATGTTTGCGATAGCAATGGGCGCTTGCTGCTAAGCAAGGGCCACGTCATCAGCAGTGATGGTCAGCTGGACAGGCTGGTGCGGGTTGGGCTTTATGCCGATGCGGAAGCACTAGCCCGTACGCGGGCCGAAGTACCGGCCGAACCGATCAAGCCACCCTCGGTGACGGCAACTCTGGCTGTGGCGCGCAAGAAGCTGGATTACCTGGTGGGCAATGTCGAGCAGGTGATACGGCAAGGCGTGTTCCTTCGGGGGATTGAAGAGATCACTCAGCATATCGATGCCGCCTGCAGCCATGATCAGAACGTGGCCATGGCCATGGTGCTGTTGCGCCAGGAGGGACGCTATGCGACCCGCCACATGATCAATGTGGCGACGGTAGTGCGCCTGGTTGCCCGCGCCATGAAAATGACCAAGGACAGGGAAGGTTCGGTGGTAGCGGCTGCGCTGACCATGAATCTGGCCATGGCGGACTACCAGGATGAACTCAAACAGCAGGCAGAACCGCTGACGCCCACCCAGCGCGCCCGGCTAGACAGGCACCCGCTGGAAGCACGAGAACTGCTGCTGCGTGCCGGCGTGACGGACCCGGTCTGGTTGACTGCCGTCGAACAGCACCATGAGCATTTTGATGGTTCTGGTTATCCAGGCAGATCACGTTGCATCGTCGAGGCCCAGCTACTGTGCCTCGCAGATGTCTTCTGTGCCCGCATTGTGCCCTGTGCTTATCGCCCTGCAGTCGCCTCCAATGTGGCGCTGCGGGGTATCTTGCTGGAGCGCGGCAAGGCATTCGATCCCACCGTTGCTGCCGTCTTTATCAAGACCCTGGGCATATACCCTCCGGGTATGCTGGTACGCCTGGTCAGTGGTGAAGTCGGTGTAGTTTTGCAGCAGGGCAGCAATGCGCAGCAACCGGCGGTGGCGACCTTCATCAGCCCCCAGGGCACACCCACCAGCCTGATACTGCGCCGAGATACCAGCCAGGATGCCTATGCCATTGCTGCCGCCATCGACCCCAAGTCGTTCTCGGCCTATATCAATATGGAGGCGATCTGGGGCGCCACGGCGGCGGCCCATGGGCCGGAAGCCCATAGTCGCGCCAAGCACGCCGTGCGCGTAGCCGCGGCATTGAGCGCCAATGCGGCCGTGGAACAAGGCTGTCCTGGGCTGGCGGCCTGATGCACTAGGCCGGATGCTGCGGGCTGGCATCCTTTACCAGAGCAATGAAATCGCTCTGCGCCATGGGCTTATGGAAGTAAAAACCCTGGTACTCACCTATGCCCAGCTGGCTCAATACTGCCAGCTGGCTACGACTCTCAAGTCCCTCGGCCACGGTCTCCATATCCAATGCGCGGCACAGATCCACGATGCCAGCCAATAGCTTGGCCGAGCGCTCGTCACGATCGATGTCGTGCAGGAAGGCCCGGTCTATCTTGATCACATCGAAAGG
This sequence comes from Chitinimonas prasina, assembly GCF_030160395.1. Taxonomy (GTDB): domain Bacteria; phylum Pseudomonadota; class Gammaproteobacteria; order Burkholderiales; family Chitinimonadaceae; genus Chitinimonas; species Chitinimonas prasina. Next base: position 599,891 of record NZ_BSOG01000002.1, on the reverse strand, counting down.
CAGGTCGCGCAAGTAGCTGAGCGAGGAGTAGCCTGTGCCAAAGTCGTCCAGCGCCAGCACAAAGCCATGCGCCTTGAGGGTATGCAGCAACAGGCCGGTTACCTGCTTGCTGTCGAGAAAGGCAGATTCTGTCAGCTCTATCTGTATGCACATCGGCGAGATATCTGCTTCCCGGCAGGCCGACAGCAGCACTTGCTCCAGTTGCGGATCCCGTATCTGCAGGGGTGAGAGATTGATGGCGACCGAGATCTGCTGGCCAGTCTGCTGCAACTGCCTGGCCAGCAGGGCGGCTTCCCGTATGGCCTGGTGGCCTATGGTGAGAATGATGCCAGTTTCCTCGGCAATGGGAATGAAGCTGACAGGTGAAACGGCACCGAACTCCTTGGTTGTCCAGCGCACCAGCAATTCGCAACCCACTACGCGGCCATCGGCTTTCACCTTGGGCTGGGCTACAAAGGTAAGCTGGCTGCGCTCGGCAGCCTGCCGCAACAGGCTGGTGAGTTTGATACGGCTCAGGGCATCGCTATCCAGCTCGGGCCGATAGCGGTCTACCCGGTCCCGCCCGCTTTGCTTGGCGGCATACATGGCCGAATCAGCATGGCGCATTAGCGTGCCCGAGTCGTAGCCATCCTGCGGTGCCAAGGCTATGCCTATGCTGGCGCTCACACTCACCTGGTGCCCTCTGACAGATATCGGCATGCGCATGGCCTCAAGCAGGCGTGCGGTCAGTTCTTCCAATTGCCGCATGGATGCCGTATCACCCAGCATGGCGACAAACTCATCACCACCCCAGCGCGCCAGCGTGTCGGCGGGTGACAGCATGGTGAGCAGCCGGCCAGCCACAATTTGCAGCAGCTCATCACCCGCCTCATGTCCCAGCGAGTCGTTGATGCGCTTGAATCCATCCAGGTCTATGAACAATACGGCGAGGGGGTTGTACTCGCTGGCGTGAGGCAGGCGCTGTTCCAGTTCCTCCTGAAAGGCATTGCGATTGGGTAGCTGGGTCAGCGCATCCTGTCTGGCCATGCGCTCCAGCGCTTTGACTGCCTGCTTGCGCTCACGTATGTCACGCAAGGTGGCAATCAGGTAGGGCGCGCTGCCGTTACTTGAGGCAAAGCTGCTGATGCTGATCTCCACCGGCAGCTGTTGTTCATGTGTCAGTTGCAGCAAGCTTTCTGCCTGGGCGTGTCCCAAGCGCTGCAGCCGTCTGAGCATGTTATCGGGCAGGTCAACAAAGCGACTCAGTGATTCGCCCGCCAACTGATGGAGCTTCAGCTTGATCAGGTCAGTAAAGGCACTATTGGTCTCGATGATCTGCCATTGCTCGGTCAGCACCAGCATGGCATCGCGCGAGCTGGCAAAGGCCGAGGCCATCAAGCGCAGCGACTCTTCGGCCTCGCGGTAGCGCGTAATATCCTTGACCGTACCAACCATCCGCAACGCCCGTCCCTCATCGCTGCGCGACACGGCTTGCCCGCGTATGCGTAGCCAGCGGATATTCCCCTCCATGCTGGCCCTGACGGAAATATCGACGGCATCTGCATTGCCGAGCACATGCATGTTCCAGGCGAGGCGCGCCTGTTCCAGGTCGTCTGCTTCCACGCGGGCAAAGCAATCCTGGCTATTGAGAACGACGATGTCGGGTGGATGGTTCGCGACGATGAAGGTCCGGATGGTAACGGTGTCAGACGCAGCCTCCCATTCCCAAATGGATTCCCCACTGGCCCATAATGCCAGTTCCAACTGGTGCTGCGCCTCAGAGGCTAGCCGTAATGCTTCATAAAGATGCTGGCTTCCGCCCTCGCCAGGCGGGCGATCCGCACCATGCTCGGTTGTTAGTGGGTTGGCCAAGTGCTCGGGAATGATGGCGTCCTGGTCGAGCGGCGCTGACGGTAGGGTTGTCATAGCCGCTGAATGTGGCGAATGACATCAGCACACAGGCTTTGCGTGTACGCCAACATGGTTGCCTTGTACAACACTGTGATAGCCAGCAACCGCATGGCAGTTTCCTTGTACTTACGCCCCGTTTCTTGGTTATATGAGATAGGCGAGTCACCTGCCAGTACGGGGCGACCAACGTACGGTGCAGGTTGGGTAGCAGGACAATCGCTGACGCGGTAATCTGTTTCGGTCTTCCATTTTTGCCTGGTTACGTCATGAAGAAACTCAGTCTGCTCCTTGGTCTTTTATTCAGTCTGAACGTATACGCGGGAGAGCAACCTTATAACGAAACCGCAGATGCCCGTGCCGACGTGAAGCAGGCGCTGATCGAGGCACGCAAGGCGCAGAAGCCTGTGCTGCTGGTGTTCGGCGCCAACTGGTGCAAGGATTGTGTCGCTTTGGATACGGCCTTGAAGACCGAAAAGAATGCGGCCCTGATCGCCAAGGAATTCAAGGTGGTCAAGGTTGATGTGGGTCGTTTCGACAAGAATCTGGATATCGATACGGTTTATGGCAACCCGATCAAGAAGGGGATACCTGCCGTGGTTGTGCTGGCACCGGATCAGCGCGTGCTGTATGCCACCCGCGCGGGCGAACTGGCCAGTGCGCGCAGCATGAACGACGAGGGTGTGTATGGCTTTTTCCGCAATGTGGTGGAGCAGGCTGGCAAGCAGGGTAGCTAGGCCTAGGTGTCAGCCGCAGGCAGGCGGGGGGCTCATGCACCCAGCACAACACGCCGCAGTGGCAAAGACTGGCGGGCTTGGCAATGGCAAAGCACCCGAGACAATGTCAGACCTTGCAGGCTAGGGGGGTGCCTGCCACCCACTGCGCCCTGTGTGGCCGCTTGCTGCCGGAAGGCACGACGGTAGACGAGCATCATCTGATACCGCGCAGCCTGGGTGGCAGGGAGACTGTGCGCCTGCACAAGATTTGCCATCAGACACTGCACGCGGTGTTTACCGAGCGCGAGCTTGCCGAGCATTTCCATACTGTGGAAAGGCTCCAGGCGCATGCGACGATAGCCAGCTTTCTCGCCTGGGTGCGCCGACGGCCACCCGAGTTCTACGACAGACCGCGCTTTAGCCAGGATCGGCGCAGGCGCTAGGCGCGGCTGGTCCGGTACTGGCGCTAAGGTAAATCGAACCCGGCTGGCGGCAAGCCAGCCAGTTGGCGTGCCCACATGGCCTCATAAGCGCGCTCCAGCGCTGCAATGCTGGCCTGGCTGTCGAACAGGGGCCAGTTTGACCGGTTGTCCGCCAGTCTGGCTCGCAATGCTGCCAATTGTGCCGGCTCGGTCGCGAGTTGGCGGGCCAGCGCCTGGTAGGTGGGCAAGGAGGTAGTGACTAGTTCAGGTAGGCCAATGGCATGCAGGCAACTGGCAGCAACCCGGCTGGCAAAGCTGTCAGCCACGCAGGTCAGCAAGGGCACCCCTGCCCACAGGGCATCGCTGGCCGTAGTGTGAGCATTGCAGGGCAGGGTATCCAAGGCTAGGTCTGCCAAAGCCAGGCGTGCCAGGTGTTCGCCTTGGGCAAGGGGCGGCGCAAACACCAATCGGTCAGTGGCAACGCCGCGCTTGTGGGCTTCTTGTCGCAGTCTTTCGCAATTGTGGGGCGAGGTGGCCAATAGCCATAACACGCTGCCGGGTACTTGCTGTAGCAACTGCATCCACAAGTCGAACATCGCCGGCAAGAGTTTGTAGTGCTGGTTGAAGCAGCAGAAAACAAAGCCGGCTTCAGGCAGGCCTACCGATTGCCGGCTAGGGGTGGGGCTGGCGTTGGCTAGCCTTGCATTGATCTGATAGCAGTGGGGTAGCCGGACCACCGCCTCGTTGTAGTACTGCTCGGCGCCGGGTGGGATCACCTGTTTGTCGGCGATAAGGTAGTCGCACCAATTCGCGCCCAGCGTACCGGGGTAGGCCAGGTAGTGCACCTGCACCGGTGCGGGTCGCCAAGCCATGACCTGGCTGCGACTGTTGCGGGTCCAGCCTTTCAGGTCGATCAGGATATCAATCTCATCGTCTCGCAGGCGCTGCGCCAGCTGTTCGGCATCCAGCGCGTGTACCTGGGCGAAATGGTCAAAGCTGTTGCTGATCTGGCCACGCACGTCGGAGTTGTCATCCAGGCCATAGTCGTAGCCCCAGACCTCGAAGCGTGTACGGTCGTGTCCGGCAAACAGGCCGGCAGTGAGCCAACTGGTGGCATGGGCAAAGAAATCGGCTCCCACATAGCCCAGCCTGATGCGTTTGCCCGGTGTGACAGCCCGGCCAGGCAAGGGCTGCGGCGTATAGTGGCCGGCCCATCGCTGGGATATCTGCTGCTGCATGGCCGGGTTGCTATCCACTGCCATATGCACGAACGGCGAGATGCGTGCGGTCTTGTCGTGCTGCAAGGCGCTACTCAGGCTGCCCAATTGCTGTGACAATCCATCCCATTCCAGCAGGTTCAGCCGCATATACAGGCTGCCCGAGATGGCATCGGCGTAATGCAGGCGGTGCCGCGCAGCCTGGTCGTAGGCACGCATCGCTTCGGCATAGCGCCCTTGCTCCTGCAGAATGCTGCCGTAGTTTTTCCAGGCGACGGCGTAGCCAGGGTCCAGCTCTATGGCCAGCCTATAGTGTTGGCTGGCCGCATTCAGATCACCCGCCAAGTGGCGCAATGCGGCGTAATTGTTATGTGCCAGGGCCAGGTCGGGTGCCAGTGCCATGGCCTGCAGATAGGCTGCCTCGGCCGTTGCATCGTCACCGCGCTCATGGGCATTGACGCCCAGGTTGTTCCAGCCCTGGGCATAGTCGGGTTGTGTTTCAACAGCACGCCGATAGGCCTTGCCAGCCTCGGCGTGCTGACGCTGGCTACGGTAGAGGTTGCCCATATCCGTCAGGTAGGCGGCAGAGGCCCCTAGGCTATGCCGTTCCACCTTTGCCAGCGCAGCAGCCAACTCTTCAGCTTTGCCCCCCAGTTCTGCCAATTGTGCCTTGAACAGCCAGGCTTCGCGGCAATCAGGATGCTTTTCCAACACCATATTGCTGAAGTTCTCGGCAGCCAGTAGATCGCCGGCCTGACGGCGTTGGTGGGCAATGGCAAGCAGGGCTTGTGGTGTCAGTTGGGTCATGCAGGGGATTCTAGGGCCTACAGGACATGATTTCATCTACTGTAGCCCGCAGTGGCGCTGGCGGCAGGGCAGTAAGCAACAAAAAGCCCCCGACGCTGCGGGGGCTTTGCTGGCTGATCGAACGATCAATCCACGTGGTAGTTCGGTGCTTCCTTGGTGATCTGCACATCATGGACATGCGATTCGCGAATGCCTGCCGAGGTGATCTCGACGAATTCGGCCTTCTCGTGCACATCATTGATGGTGGCGCAGCCCAGGTAACCCATGGAGGAGCGCAGGCCGCCGACCAGTTGGTGGATCACGGCGGTCAGCGGGCCCTTGTAGGGGACGCGGCCTTCGATGCCTTCGGGTACCAGCTTGTCGGCATTGTTGACGTTATCCTGGAAGTAGCGATCACTGGAACCTTGCTGCATGGCGCCGAGCGAACCCATGCCGCGGTAGCTCTTGTAGGAGCGGCCCTGGAACAGCTCGACTTCACCGGGGGCTTCTTCGGTACCGGCAAACAAGCCACCCAGCATGACCAGGTTGGCGCCTGCAGCAATAGCCTTGGAGATATCGCCGGAGAAGCGGATGCCACCATCGGCAATCAGCGGGATGCCGGTGCCCTTGAGGGCTTCGGCCACGTTGGCCACGGCACTGATCTGCGGTACGCCAACACCGGCCACAATACGGGTAGTGCAGATGGAGCCTGGGCCGATACCGACCTTGACCCCGTCGGCGCCAGCCTTGACCAGTGCCAGTGCCGCTGCAGCGGTGGCGATGTTGCCGCCGATGACCTGGACCTGTGGAAAGTGTCGCTTGACCCAGCTCACACGGTCCAGCACGCCTTGGCTGTGACCGTGGGCGGTATCGACCACCAGCACGTCGACACCCGCTTCGACCAGCAGGGTAATCCGCTCGTCTGTGTCGCCACCCACACCTACCGCAGCACCGACGCGCAGGCGGCCCAGGTTGTCCTTGGAGGCATTGGGGTGTTCCTTGGTCTTGATGATGTCCTTGACCGTCACCAGGCCACGCAGCTGGAAGCTGTCGTTCACTACCAGCACGCGCTCCAGGCGGTGGGTATGCATCAGCTCGCGAGCTTCGTCTATGCTGGCGCCTTCGCGCACGGTCACCAGACGATCCTTGGGGGTCATGATGCTGGATACCTTGGCATCCAGGCGTGTTTCAAAGCGCAGGTCGCGGTTGGTAACAATGCCGACTACCTGGCCATTGGCTTCCACGACTGGCAGGCCGGAAATGCGGTGCTGCCGGGTCAGGGCCAGTACATCGCGCACCAGCATATCGGGGGTGATGGTAACCGGGTCTTTGACCACGCCGCTTTCGTAGCGCTTTACCTTGCTGACTTCCTGCGCCTGTGCCTGCGGATTCATGTTCTTGTGCACGATGCCGATGCCGCCTTCCTGTGCCATGGCAATGGCAAGGCGGGCTTCGGTAACCGTATCCATGGCGGCCGAGACGAGCGGAAGATTGAGGCGGATATCGCGCGTGAACTGCGTCGAGAGATCGACATCGCGCGGCAGGACGTTGGAATGAGCGGGGACGAGCAGGACGTCGTCGAAGGTCAGCGCTTTTTGAATGACACGCATGGCTAAGTCCTTGGCGGCAAAAATCGATTATACCCTAGTTCAATCAAACTTCCGATAGCGAGAGGGTGTTTGGTATATGCAGCTTTGCTGCAACGGTTTGTTTACGCTTTGTTGCGGCAACGCATACCGATGCGGTTGTCTTGCTCTATGCTTCAAATAGCCGGGTTAGACCCGCGCCTATAAGAACGAGGAGACCATGTCTGATACCCGCTCTCCATTGATTGGACTCATCATGTCCGGCGGCGGTGCCCGTGCCGCCTACCAGGTCGGGGTATTGCGCGCCGTCGCCAAGATGCTGCCGCACAATGCGCCCAATCCTTTCCAGATCATCTCCGGCACCTCGGCTGGCGGCATCAATGCAGCGTCCCTTGCATCAGGTAGCCATAATTTTCGCAAGGCGGTCTGCAAGCTGGAGTTCGTCTGGAAGAATCTCAGCGTGGAGCATGTCTACCGCACCGATCTGCGGACCATGATAGGTAACTTCTTCCACTGGGTTGGACCGCTGTTCACCGGTGGTTTTGGCAAGTTCAATCCCAGATCGTTCCTGGATAACGCACCGCTGAATGATCTGCTGGACAAGCTGATTGACTTCAACGGTATCCAGTCCGCCATTGATGGCGGCCATCTACGGGCGCTCAGTATCACGGCATCGGGCTACAACTCGGGCCAGTCTGTGTCTTTTTTCCAGGCAGCTGAAGACATCAAAGGTTGGAATCGGGTGCAAAGGGTGGGAACGCGTGCCCGCATCGAACTGCGCCATCTGCTGGCATCGGCTGCGATCCCCTTTGTTTTTCCCGCCGTGCAGATCAATCGGGAGTGGTTTGGCGACGGATCGGTACGCCAGGTGGCACCGATCAGCCCTGCGCTGCACCTGGGAGCAGAAAAGATATTGGTGATCGGCGTATCGCCTGCCCGGGAAGAACCGTTGGAGCGGCTGTACGCACCGGATTACCCTACGCTGGCGCAAGTGGCCGGGCACTTGATGAATAGCATCTTTATCGATGGCATGGAGGTGGACCTGGAGCGTATCGCCCGGGTCAACCGTACGCTCAGCTTTGTGCCGGAGGAGGTGAAGGGCCGTCGTGACGTACAACTGAGAGAGGTGGAGATGCTGATCATTTCACCCTCCAAGCCGCTGGAAACCATTGCATCACGCCATACAGCGCGGTTTCCCTGGACCATGCGCTTTGTCCTGGGTGGGTTAGGGGCGCTCAAGCGGCAGGGATCGGTATTGGCATCCTATCTGCTGTTCCATCGTCGTTACGCCCGTGATCTGATCGAGCTGGGCTACACCGACGCCATGCGGCGGCGCGGCGACATCATCCGCTTTCTCGGCTATGATCCAGCGGCGTTGCCGCCCACAGAGGATTGATGCCGTGCCGAGGAGAGTTGCCGTGTTACGCCGCCCTTTGCTGTTGAGTCTGGTCCTGCTGCTGGCTGGCTGCTCATTGATGCAGCGTCTGCGCGAATCCATGCCTACACGTGCGCCAACCTTTGGCTCCGAAGAAGTCGCCCAGCCGGGCAAGACGGCCAAGCCGGTGGATCCGGTTGCCAATGTCAAACTGCTGCGTGCACCTGCAGACTGGGGAGAGCTAGCCCGTGAGGCTGCCTTGCGCATGTCGCAGCGTGCTTCACAGATAAAGGAGCTAGGCAGCCGAACTGTCTATGTAAATGAACCTGCGCTGCCTACGCCGTTTGCCCGCGCCCTGCGGCAGTTCCTGCAGAGCGATCTGACCCAGATGGGCTTGAGCGTGGCACAGCGCAAGGAGAAGGGGGAAGTCTGGCTGGATGCGGAAGTGCAGTCCGTGCGTATGAGCAGCGGCCTGCAGATCGTGGTGACGACGGCCATCAGTGACGGTAACCGCTTCCTGTTCCGGGAGACCGATGTCTATATGGTGAACCAGTCAGATGTCCGCCTCTATGACGAATCGATGCTGCCGCCACCCCCACAGCCTCCAGCTCCCCCCACGCCCACCAAGACCATGTCGGTGACGGGAGGGTGAGCATGCGCAGACTGTATCCACTTATGCTGGCGTTGTTGCTGGGCGGTTGTGCCCAGTACCAGGCAGGTAGCCGCAACCCCTTGATACGGACCAGCTACGATGCAGCAGATCAGTTGGTGCAACTGACTCAGCCGACGCTGCCCAAGGATGCGCCGCTGATCGTTGCCACCTTTGTGCATCTGGATCACCTGACAGAGGCGGCGACGCTGGGCCGCGTATTGTCTGAGCAGGTGGCAACACGTTTTACACAAATGGGTTACCCTGTGGTTGAACTGAAGCTGCGGGGCAGCGTGTTTGTGCGTGAGGGCAAGGGTGAGCTGCTGCTGTCGCGGGAGGTCAAGGACATCAGCCTCGCCCATAATGTACAAGCCGTGGTGGTGGGCACCTATGCCACTTCTCCCGACAAGATTTTCCTCAACCTCAAGATCGTCCGCCCGCAGGACAACCGCGTGCTGTCGGCACACAGCGTGGCCATCGATCTCAATGAAACCACCCAGGCCCTGCTGTTGTCCGAGCCATCCTGATACAAACTTCGCTACCCTGATATGAACTGGTTATTTACTCGACGCATGGGCTTCTTGGCCCTGGCGCTGGCTTGCGCCGGCATGATGGCCTTTGCCCTCTACTTGCAGTACTACAAGTACCTGAATCCTTGCCCCCTGTGCATGTTCCAGCGCGTCTTCGTGGTGGGCGTGGGCATTGTGGCCCTGCTGGCTGCGTTGCATGGCCCAGGGCAGCGGCGCTATCGCTACTACGGCATGGTTGCCGGCATTTTCGGTCTGATCGGCTTGGTCGTGGCCATACGGCATACCCTGCTGCAGTATTTTCCGCCTGCCGATCTAGGCAGCTGCGGTGCCGGCTTGATGCAGATGTTTGAAACCATGAATGTCATGGAAGTCATCATCCAGGTGATGGCCGGTGGCAGCGAATGCGCTGCTATAGACTGGAGTCTGCTGGGCCTGTCACTGCCCGGATGGTCGGCCGTAGGTTTTGTCGGCTTGACTGCAACGGCGTTTGCACTGGCATTCCGGCGTCAGCGCTGACATAGAGCTTGCTTTGCTGGTCGCGTACAACAAAACAGGGTGCTATGGCACCCTGTTTTGTTAATCCATTATTAGTTGGCGACCAGGTTCAGCAAGTCTGCAGTGCCGATTTGCTTCTGTAGTTTGCTGGCGGCTTCCGGATCGTTGGCCAGGAAGTAGAAGAATTCCCGTGCCAGGCTGACAAACACATGCCAGCGTTCCTGGTGGGGGAACAGAGTCAATACCTGGTCTACGCCAGTCCGATAGCTGTCAGTGTTCTGCGCGACGTCGCGGATGGTGAACAGCAGCAGCTTGATCAGCCGGAGGCGGGCGTTGATGTTGCTCTCTTCCATGCCGGCCTTGCGCAGCTCTTCCACGTATTTGTTCATGCTCTTGATCTGGTGTGCCTGCCGTTCCAGCTGTATCAGGGTGGCTTGCGACCAGGGGTCGGCATGCATGCGGCTGAGTGCGTCCTGCAAGGCCGTATTGTCGCCGCCCAGGCTGCTGCCACCAGGCATGGGCGTGGCTGCCGGGGGGGCTGCGGGGCGTCCAGGTGGCGGTGCGGCGACTGCCTCGCCGTTCCAGTGCGGAAAAAACTCCCGTATCAATTCGACAAACTGGCTATCTTCGGGGAAGTTGCGCAAGGTCAGCTCAGCGGCTTTGCGATAGCCCGCTCCGTCCTGCGGCAAGTCTCGCAAGGTGGAGAGCAAGTGGCGCAAGAAATGGCGCGACAGCGTCATCTGCTTGTTCGCTATACCTCGCCGTTTCAGTTCTTCCAGGTATTGTTCCAGTGCTTGATCAGGCTGGGGACGGCTCATGGTCGGCTGTGGGTTGGGTTAGGCAGCGTGGGCTAGCGGTTTGGGCTCGCCGTGGTTGAAGCCATTCCAGAAATAGAAGAATTCCCGTGCCATCTCTATGAACAGGCGGCGGGTATCTTCCTTGGAAAAAAGGGTCAGCATGGCATCCACGCCGGCTCGATAAGCAGTCGGCGTGGGTTCGGCATGGCGTATGACATAGAGCAGCAAGGTCAGCAGGCGCTCCCGGATATCGACCCCGGCATCGTGGGTGCCCTGTTCAGCCAGCCGCACCAGGTATTCCTTGAGGCAGGGCTGCTCATTCTGTGACCAGGCATCGGCATCGAGGCGCTCGAACATTTCCACCAGGCTCCCACGTAAATCCACCGGCGAGTGCTCCAGCGACAAGGCATCGGCCGCATTCAAGCGGGCAATCGTCTTCAGGTCACCTATCCAGAATGGGTAGAATTCACGCGATGTGGTGATGATTTCCACTTGTTGGTCATCGGGAAACTTGGCAACGGTGCTGTCGACGCCCGAACGGTAGCCAGCGTCATCGTCGGTCAGGTGGGTATCAGCCTGCGACTCCAACGCGCTCAGCAAATGGCGCAGGAAGTGCTTCCTGCGCGTGATGATGCTTGTTGCAGCCCCCTTGTTTTTCAACAAATTGAGGTAGGCGGTCAACGCAGTATCGGCGTGTTGTGCATCAAAGGGTGGCATGAGCGGGAAGCTGTAGGACCGTCAGTTCATTCTAGTCGATTTCAGGCAAAGCAGAATGCCCCTCGGCGTCTGGTAAAATTGCGGCATGATCCGTTTATCCTCCCTTACCTTAAGACGCGGCACCAAGGTGCTGCTTGATCGAGTCGATCTCATCCTTCACCGTGGCCAACGTGTCGGCATAGTTGGCCCCAATGGCGCCGGCAAGTCCAGCTTCTTCGGGCTGTTGCGCGGCGAATTGCACCCTGATGCAGGCGATATAGATTACCCCAGCAACCTGGTGGTGGCATCCGTGCGCCAGGAAACACCCGCCTTGACGTCCAGCGCGCTGGATTATGTGCTTGATGGTGATGCCGAGTTGCGGCATATCCAGGCCCAATTGGCCAACCCCGACCAGGATGGCAATCAATTGGCCGAATGGCTGGGCCAACTCGAAGCCGTGGATGGCTACTCGGCTGAGGCGCGTGCCAGCAAAATGCTGTTTGGCCTGGGTTTCAGCGCGGCTGATCTGCAACGCCCGGTAGCCAGTTTCTCGGGCGGTTGGCGTATGCGGCTCAACCTGGCGCAGGCCTTGATGTGCCGGTCCGATCTGCTGCTGCTCGATGAGCCCACCAACCATCTGGATCTCGATGCGGTGATCTGGATGGAAAACTGGCTGGCCAGCTACCCTGGCACCTTGCTGCTGATCTCGCACGACCGGGATTTTCTGGATGCTACGGTCAATGCCATTGCGCATCTGGCCAATAGCCAGATCACGATCTACACCGGTAATTACGCAGATTTCGAGAACCAGAAGGCCGAAAAGCTGGCCCAGCAGCAACAGGCTTTCGAAAAGCAGCAGCGTGAGATGGCCCACCTGCAGAAGTATGTGGATCGCTTCCGCGCCCAGGCCACCAAGGCCAGGCAGGCACAGTCGCGTATCAAGGCGCTGGAGCGGATGGAAATCATCTCGGCCGCACATGTTGATTCGCCATTCGATTTCAGTTTCCGCGAGCCGGTGAGCAGCCCCAACCAGTTGTTGAGCATTGAGGATGGCGCGGTGGGCTATGGCGGCAACCGGCTGCTCGATGGGCTGGATCTTGCCGTGGAAGCAGGCGCGCGTATCGGCTTGCTGGGCCGCAATGGTGCCGGCAAGTCTACCCTCGTCAAGTTGCTGGCGGGCGAGCTATCCCTGGTTGCCGGCCACCGGGTGGAAGGCAAGGGTTTGGAGATAGGCTACTTTGCCCAGCATCAGCTGGAGCATCTGCGGCTGGATGAAAGCCCGCTCTGGCATTTGCAGAAGTTGAGTCCGCAGGTGCGTGAGCAGGAGCTGCTCAATTTCCTGGGCGGCTTTGATTTCCGTGGCGATATGGCCCGTAGCCCTGTGGCGCCTTTCTCGGGCGGCGAAAAAGCCCGTCTGGCGTTGGCAATGATAGTCTGGCAACGCCCGAACTTGCTGCTGCTGGATGAGCCGACCAACCACCTGGATCTGGAGATGCGCCACGCGCTGACCATGGCCTTGCAGGACTATGTTGGTGCCATGATCGTGGTATCGCATGACCGCCATCTGCTACGGGCCACGACTGATCGTTTCCTGCTGGTCGAGGGTGGGCGGGTCAGCCACTTTGACGGCGATCTGGATGACTACAAGCGCTATCGCAAGGAAACCGAAAGCAAGCCTGCGGTGGCGGCCAATGCCGGTGTGGTGGTGGAGTCGGATCGCAAGCAGCAGAAGCGGCAGGAAGCGGGTGATCGTAGGCGCATGTCGCAGCTGAAGAAGCCGCTGGAGAAGGAGCTGGGCCTGTTGGAGAAGCAGATGGCTGCCTTGACCGAAGAGAAGGAGGCCTTGGTGGCCGAGTTGGCAGGCGAAGCCATTTACGCGGCAGAGGCCAAGGAGCAGTTGAAGGACAAGGTAAGGCGCCAGGCCGAGCTTGAACTGACCCTGGGTGAGCTGGAAGTGCGCTGGTTGGAGTTGCAGGAAGAGCTGGAAGTGCTGGCGGACGACGCGAGCTGAGTTTGCCTATACCGCCCCATGCAATCTGCTGGGGCGGTGGTTTTATATTTGTAATTTTCGTGCAAGTTTCGCACCTGTATCCAGTAGAGTAGCGCCAGTGCTTTCTACTGTGCCTTTCGTGTTGTTCCTGGTGTCTGTATGTCATCCGATTTAGCGCTTACTTCCCCCCCCGAAAGCACTGGCCGCTGGCAGCAGGCGGCCATCCCGGTACTGTTCCTGCTCTTGGGTATGGTGTACGCCAGTTGGGCGTCACGCATCCCGGCGGTACGTGATGCCCTGCAACTGGATGCCGCCACGCTGGGTACCGTCCTGCTGGGCGGTGGTCTCGGTGCAGTGCTGTCGTTCCCCCTGGCTGCCTGGCTGATAGGCCATTACGGCGCCCGCAAGGCGGCACTGTTCTCAGGTGTGGGCTTGTTGACGATACTGCCTTGCCTGGGTTTGCTGCCAAGCTGGCCGCTGCTGATGCTGGGGGTAACCTTGATCGGGGTGGGTAGCAGCTGCTTTGACGTTGCCATCAATGCCCTGGGCGCGGAGGCCGAGCGGGCTGCGGGTCGTTCCATCATGTCCATGTTGCATGCCTGGTTCTGCGTGGGCACATTTGGCGGGGCGTTGCTGGGGAGTGGTGCAGCCAAGCTGGGCTTGTCGCCCGCAATGCACTTTGCCTTGGCTGCGCTGCTGCTGGGGCTGCCACTATGGCAGGCCTACCGCGTGCTGCCGTGCGACCGACCTGACCCGGAGGCTGGCCGCAAGCATTTTGCGCTACCCCACGGTGCACTGATCTGGCTGGGCATGATTGCCTTTCTCGGCGCAGTCTCCGAGGGTTCGCTCACCAGTTGGATTGCGCTGTACCTGCACGACCATCTGCATGCCAGCGAGGCAGTGGCACCATTGGGCTACGCTGCGTTCGCCGGTGCCATGCTGGTGGCACGCATCGTGGGTGACCGCCTGAAGGAGCGCTTCGGTGCACGTGTGCTGGTGGCGGGCAGCAGCTTACTGGCGGTGCTGGGGTTGTTGATCGCCATTTTCGCGCCCACCATACTGGTGGCCACGGTGGGGTTCGCCCTGACGGGGCTGGGTGTGGCGGCAGTGTTTCCCTGCCTGTTCAGCGCGGCCGGCCGGGAGGGTGCGACTGCTCTGGCTGGGGTGGCCACGCTGGGCTATAGCGGCTCTCTGATGGGGCCTCCTATCATGGGTTATGTCGTTCACGGCATGGGCTTGCAGGCGGGCCTGGGCTTTCTGGTGCTGGCCAGCCTGGGGGTGTGCGTGGCAGCCATGAGTGCACGCTTGCTGCGTTAGGCCGTACCCGTCCGATTCTTCAAGTTGATGATTTAAAATGACAAAGCCCGCCGCTATCGCGACGGGCTTTGTCTTGTGGCAAGCGAAACCAAGCTTACAACTTGGCAGCATGCTCCCGGGTGGCATGGAAGGCCACTTTGGGCCAGCGCTCCTGCGCCAGCTGCAGGTTTACACGGTTGGGTGCCAGGTAGGTCAGGTTGTCGGCGGCATCGCGGGCCAGGTTCAGGATCAGGCCCTTTTCGAAGTCGGCCAGCATGCGCTGGTCGTCACAGCTGACCCAGCGTGCGGTATTGATGGCGCAGTTCTCGAATACGGCGTCTACGCCGTATTCATTCTCGAGCCGGCTTTTTACCACCTCGAACTGCAGCACACCCACGGCGCCCAAGATCATGTCGGCACCCGACAGGGGCTTGAAAACCTGTACGGCGCCTTCTTCACCCAACTGCTGCAGGCCTTTTTGTAGCTGCTTGAGCTTGAGTGGGTTCTTGATGCGCACGCTACGGAACAGCTCGGGCGCAAAGTAGGGGATGCCGGTGAATGCCAGTTTTTCACCCTCGCTGAAGCTGTCGCCTATCTGGATATTGCCGTGGTTAGGCACACCGATGATGTCTCCAGCATAGGCTTCTTCCACCTGCTCTCGGGAGGAGGCCATGAAGGTCACCACCGAGTTGGCGGCCACATCGCGCTCCAGGCGCAAATGCTTCATCTTCATACCGCGCTCGAACTTGCCCGAGCAGACTCGCAGGAAGGCGATACGGTCGCGGTGCTTGGGGTCCATATTGGCCTGGATCTTGAACACAAAGCCGGAGAATTTTTCTTCGTCCGGCTTGACGTCACGCACCGTCGCATCCCGGTGCTGGGGAGCAGGGGCCCAGTCGATCAGGGCGTTCAGAATCTCACGTACGCCAAAGTTGTTGATGGCTGAACCAAAGAATACCGGTGTTTGGGCGCCTGCCAAGAAGGCCTCCAGATCAAACGGATGAGAAGCGCCACGTACCAGCTCCAACTCCATCCGGGTATGTTCGATTTCCAGCGGGAACAGCTCATCCAGGCGGGCGTTGTCTATGCCCTTGATGACCTCGACATCTTCGATATTCCTATCCTCGCCGGGCGAAAACAGCAGGATTTCATCCTTGAGGATGTGGTACACGCCACGGAAGGTCTTGCCCATGCCTATGGGCCAGGTGATGGGTGCGCACTGTATCTTCAGCACGCTCTCCACTTCGTCCAGCAGCTCCAGTGAATCGCGCACTTCGCGGTCGTACTTGTTCATGAAGGTGACGATGGGCGTATCACGCAGGCGGCAGACATTGAGCAGCTTGATGGTCTGCTCCTCTACGCCCTTGGCGGCGTCGATCACCATCAGCGCGCTATCCACGGCGGTCAGCACGCGGTAGGTATCTTCCGAGAAGTCCTGGTGGCCAGGCGTATCGAGCAGGTTGATCACATGCTCGCGGTAGTCGAACTGCATCACGCTGGATGCGACCGAAATACCGCGCTGCTTTTCGATTTCCATCCAGTCGGAGGTGGCGAACTTGCCGGTCTTCTTGCCCTTGACGGTACCCGCCATCTGAATGGCGCCCGAGAAGTACAGCAGCTTCTCGGTAAGCGTGGTCTTACCGGCATCGGGGTGGGAGATGATGCCGAAGGTGCGTCGACGGGCGACTTCCTGAGCGATGGGCGACATGGTCAAGCGCCTTGAATTCTTTGAGAAAAGGGCGCGATTGTAGGCCAGTAAGGCATGAAAGTCGATGCGCTATGGGTGGCCTGTCCATGCCCCCAGCAATTGGGTGCTTGTTGCAGCAGGTGTCAGCCCCAGATGCTGTCTATGTCTACATAGGCATTGAAGGTGGCCGGATCTATGGTTTCGCCCACGCCATAAAGCGGGTTTTGGGTGTCGCGCTGCAGCGGGGGTGAGAGCGGCAGGCCATCGTTGCCAATCAGGCTGACCACCAAGGGGTGGTTGGGTGAGCTGCCGGGCCGCACCACCACGCCTTTCTCGCCATTGGCCAGGCGGAGCTGCAGGCCGGGTGGGAAGATGCCGACCGCACGTATGAACTGGGCGGCCAGCGTTTGGTCCACCGTCTTGCCGCGCTCCAGCAGGATGCCGCGCAAGGCAACCGTCAGCGGGACAGCAGAGCGATACTCGCGAAAGGTGATACGTGCGCAATAGATATCCGCCAGCCGCAATATCTGTCCTTCCGGGCTCAGTTCATGACCCGCCGTGCCATTGGGGTAGCCGGTGCCGTCAAAGTGCTCATGATGCTCCAGTACGGCCCGCAACCAGATGGGATCATTCACGCCCATGCTCTTGAGCCGGGTGGTGGCTTCCTCCGGGTGCTTATGCAGACGTTCTTTTTGCTCGTCGGTCAGCGGTGTGCTCTGGGCCTTTATTTCATCCTGGAAGCAGGTGGTGCCCAGATTCATGGTCAGGGCAGCGCAGATCAGACCGAACTCACGGGCAGGGGTCAGCTTGAGATCGCGCGCGGCCAGCCGTGCGATGGTGGCGCTGTCCAGCAGGTGACGGCTGCTGTAGCGGCCATCCTGGCGCAGGCTGATGATGGCCTGTGCGAGTTCGGGCTTGGCACCGCACAGGTTGTCGACACAACGGGCAATCTCGGTAATGCGGGAGATGAACTGACCGCTTTGTATGGTCAGCTCCACATTCTCGTACAGCAGCTCCATTTTCTTGCGCAGATCCAGCCACTCCTGTGCGGGGCTGGCTTCTGGCTCGCTGTCCTCGGCTTCAACCTGTGCGATACGTGATTGCCGCAGGGCGTTGCTGTCGGCAAATACGCCGACCGCAACTAGCCGGTCTACCTGTCCTTCGTTATTGATGAGATAGCCCTTGCGCAGCAGCAAGGTGCCTTTCTCATCGTAGACGTCCCAAGGCAGGGCCTTGCCTACCTCGATATCCGAGTGTCGAACCCGTGATTGGCTCATGATCTACCCCGTAATCGCCGGTTCTAGATCGTGGCTTTGAGCAGGAAAATCACGGTGCCGGGTCGGGCCGCATCCTCTATCAGACGGTAGGTCAGGGCTGCCTGGGCGTCCCGTGCGATGGTCAACAGGCCCAAGCCCGCCCCTTTGCTGCCGTCTGGCGTGTCCTGCCGGATGGCTTGGGCATAGGCTTCCTTGATCTCGGCATGGGTCATCAGGCGCAGGGGTTCTATACGCTCGCGCAGGGTGTGGGCCTGGGCGGCATCAACCCGGTTGGCGCACTCGAGCAGGTAGTGGCCCTGTGTGAGCGTGACGGAGATGCTGCCCCAGCGCAGCTGGTGATCGTCCTGTTCGCTGGGGGTGAGGGTGTCCTGGGCGTAGTGGATGATGTTCTGCGTCATCTCGACCAGGGAGGACAGTAGCCGGCGACGGATAGGGTTGCTGACGCCATCCCTGTCCAGCTTGACCTTGAAGCCCTCCACCATGGCCGTCAGCAGTGGCTGTGACAGGTAGCCACTGTAGAAGAAGCAGACATTGCCGGCGGTAAACAACTCGCCATATTCCTCAAATACATCGTCGAGCATGGGGCTGTGCTCCCAGTAATGGCTGCCTGGGTGGCCAGGCAGCAGAAAGAGATATGGCTAATCGGTATTCACCGGGACATCGGTAAACCTGAGGGCAGGGTAATCCTCGTGGATCTCCTGGCCGAACTCGAAAAGTGTCTCGTCGTCCTCATCATGAAACCAGTTGAGGCTGATTTCGTTTCCTGCCAAAGCTGCTTGATTAAAGGCATCGAACATGGAAAACAACAGCTTGGTACTGGAACTGTTGAAGTAGGCCAGGGAGACGTTGATGCGAATGTTGGTGCCCTTACAGCCGGCCAGGTACTGCCGTACTCGTTCCAGCACGCCGCCATAGAAGGAGGTTGCGTTCTCGGGATAGGACTCACCCTTCAGGCTCAGCGTGTGCTGATCGAAACGGAAGTCCACCTCGGGTGTGCTTGGGGTGGCGGCTATAAACAGGTTTTCCATCTTTTCATCCTCGGGTACGGGAGGGGCTCAGGGTCTGAAACACAAAAAAGTCAGGTCATCGCGGCGGGGCTGGTCTGCCTGCCAAAGGCTATAGGCATTGAGCACCGACATGCTGATTACGTCGGCGCGTTCATTGCGCTGGGCGATGATGGATTCCCGGATGCGGCGTTTGCCGAAGGCGGTCTGCTTGGGGCCGCCTATCTGGTCTACCAGGCCATCGGTGGTGACGAACATCAGAGTACCGTGTGGCGCCGCAATCACCTGATTGGTCCAGCAAAAGTCCATGGGCGTATCGACATAGCCTACGCCCATGCGATCTCCATCCAGCTGTACAAAATCCTCGCTGCTTTGATCCAGTACGAACAACGGTGTCTTGGCTGCGGCATAGGTCAAGGTCCGCTTGGCTTCGTCGAACCAGAAGAAGGCACCGTCGAGTCCATCGTCTGATTGCCCAAACCCGGCCCTGGGGCCGGTCTGCCCCAGCAGGAGCTTGATGGCACGGTTGAGTTCGGACAGCACGGCAGCAGGATCGCGTGGATTGCTTTGTTCTATGGCCTGCACCAGCAGCGACGAGGTAATCAGTGTCATGAAGGCACCCGGCACACCGTGGCCGGTGCAGTCGGCTACCGCACCGAACCAGCCATCCTGGAACCGGGCAAAATGATAGAAATCGCCGCCCACCACGTCACGCGGCTCCCAGACTAGTTCGCTGTCCTGCAGGGTATGCGCCAGTGCCTCGCGTGCTGCGCGCATCATGGCTTGCTGTATCACCCCGGCGTATTCGATGGAGTGGCGTATCTGGCGGTTTTTTTCGGCTTGCAGATTGGCAATCATGCGCATCAGCCGTAAACAGGAGCCCACGCCGGCATAGAGGCCATCACGCGTGACGATGAAACCGGCTGCCAGGGTCTGCTCACCGTGTTCCACCACCCGGAAGGAGAGCGCTTCCAGGTTGAGTTTCTCGTCAACGATTAGCGGATCTCTGTCCATGAAGGCGGTGCAGCCCTGTGGTCCGTAGCGCTCCTGGTTCTGCGGCGAGGACATCTCGGACATGAAGGCATTGCGATTGATCAGGCCTATGGGCACGCCGCTTTCAACGACAGGTAGGCTGACCAGATCACGATCACGGGCAAAGCGGCTCAGCACGGTGACATTGGTGGTGTCGGGTGCCACAGGATCAACCTCGCTGGAGATGCCGCCTGCAGAGGGGAGCCGATGTACGGTCTGTCGCCTGAAATGATCGACGCTGAGAAGATCCATGCTAGCCCAAGGGTCTAGTGCGATTGCGACAATTGCTGCATCTTGCTGGCAAAAACCAGTGCCGCCAGTGCCGGCGCTGTCTATTCCGTATAGCCCAGGCTAAGCCTAAACGCCAAGCCCGGATGCAGGCAGGGTCAAAAGGTGGCTGACGGAGATGGCTGGCTGCACTAACCTATAGCCATGCTTAAGTTATCTGGCCTGTTGCCACTACTGTTACTGCTGAGCGGGCTATGGCTTGCGCCAACTTGGGCGGGGACGCGGCTGCAACTGATTACGACCGACTATCCCCCCTATTGTGCAGCTGACCTGCCTGAGCAAGGGGTTTTTACAGCCTTGGCACAAGCTGCTTTTAATGCGGGAGGGTATGAAACCGAAGTGGTGTTCAAACCTTGGGCCCGAGCGCTGGCCGAGATCAAGGCTGGCAAGCACGATGCCATCCTGGCAGTTTGGTTTCAGAGCGAGCGCAATAAGTTCCTCGCCTTCACCGACCCACTCTGGCTTAACCGCATTGGCTTCATGGGAAGGGTGGGCGAGCCTGCTGATACTCAGCACCTATCCACGCTGAGGGGGCGCAAGATAGGCGTGGTGAGGGGATATGCCAATCCGCCCGAGTTCGAGGCTGCCAACCTGACGGTGGACGAGGCGGTGGACGATGAAACCAACTTGAAGAAACTGCTGGGCGGGAGGGTGGACCTGGCCTTGGTGGACAAGGCGCTGGCGGAACACCTGATACGCAACCGTATACCCGAGGCGGACGGCAGGCTGGAGTGGCGCGAGCCGCCCATCGCTACCATGCCACTCTATGTGGCTTTGTCACGTAGCAAGCCGGGCTATGAGCAACGCCTGCTTGCGTTCAACCGGGGCCTGGCCGAGATACGCCGTACCGGTGAGTATGAACGCATACTTAAGCGGCACGGCATAACGCAATAGCAGGCGGCAATGCAGCTTGTGCCTCCCGCCTGGCCGTCGTTCAGCTATCGCCCAACTGCTTCTTTTCCAGGGCTTCCCAGCGCTCCATCTTGCTGAGGACCAGCATGTCGATCTCGTCGATACGTGCCTGCCAGGCGGCGGCATCGGTGGGGGCATTACGGTAGATATTGGGGTCCAGCAACTGCTCCTGCAGCTTAGCCTGCTCGGTTTCCAGCGCTTCAATCTCTGCTGGCAAGCGTTCCAGTTCGCGGGTTTCGTTGTAACTCATCTTGGCGGCGCGTGCAGCGCGGGCCGGTGCTGCAGCGGCTCCCGGTTTCTCGGCGACCGGTTTTTCCTCGGGCTTGGCTGGTGGGTTCTTGGCAGCAGCCTGCATGCGAGCCTTGGTCGCCATCCAGTCGTCAAACCCGCCGGGGTTTTCTATCAGTTTGCCGTCGCCCTCAAAAGCAATTACCTGCGTGACCACGTTGTCGAGGAAGGTCCGATCGTGGCTGACCAGGAACACGGTGCCGCTGTAATTGGCCAGCAGCTCCTCCAGCAGCTCCAGTGTGTCGATGTCCAGATCGTTGGTGGGTTCGTCCAGTACCAGGATATTGGCAGGCTGGGTGAACAGTCGGGCCAGCAGCAGGCGGGCACGTTCGCCGCCGCTCAATGACTTTACCGGGCTGCGTGCACGTTCGGGGGCAAAAAGAAAGTCTTCCAGATAGCTGATGACGTGTTTCTTCTCGTTGCCGATCTGGACGAAGTCGCTACCTGGGCTGATAACATCGCAGATGGGTGTGTCTTCAGGCAGAGCGGTACGGAACTGATCGAAGTAGGCGATTTCCTGCTTGGTGCCCTGGCGAACCTCGCCGCTGTCTGGTGCCAGCTCGCCCAGTATGAGCTTGAGCAGGGTGGTCTTGCCGGCGCCATTGGGGCCGATCAGGCCTATCTTGTCGCCACGCAATATGCGGGTGGTGAAGTCACGAACCAGCGTGCGCCCGTCGTAGCCCTTGCTGACGTGCTCCAGCTCGGCCACCAGCTTGCCCGAACGCTCACCGGCATCAAGGGCAAACTGCACATTGCCTACCCGGTCGCGCCGTGCCGCACGGTCGCGCCGCAGCTGTTCCAGCCTGCGCACCCGGCCTTCATTGCGGGTGCGGCGTGCCTCCACGCCTTTGCGTATCCAGACTTCTTCCTGGGCCAGGAACTTGTCGAACTTGCGATTCTCGGTGGCCTCCTGGGCCAGCATGTCAGCCTTGCGGGCCTGGTAGGTGCTGAAATTACCGGGGAAGCTATTGATATGGCCGCGGTCCAGTTCAATGATGCGGGTGGCGACATTGTCCAGAAAACGCCGATCGTGGGTGATCAGCAGCACAGCGCCGGCAAAATTGCGTATCAGGCCTTCCAGCCATTCGATGGCGGACAGGTCCAGGTGGTTGGTGGGTTCGTCCAGCAGCAGCAGCTCCGGCTCGGAGACCAGGGCGCGGGCCAGCGCCACGCGCTTCTTCCAGCCACCAGATAGTTCGCCAACCTTTTTTTCGGCAGGCAGTCCCAGGTTGCTCAGGGTACTGGAAACCAGGCTATCCAGCCGCCAGCCATCGCGTGCCTCCAGATCGTGCTGCAGCGCCATCATGCGATCCAGCGCGGCGGGGTCGTGCTCCGCGGCTATGGCAGCAGCGTGGTAATCGGTCAGTAACTGCTTGACCTCGCCCAGGCCCGCTGCGACGGCCTCGAAAACCGTGGTGTCGGGGTCGAAAGGCGGTTCCTGCGGCACATAGGCCACGCGGGATTCATTGGCGATGCGAATGTAGCCGTCATCGAGCTTGGCCGTACCTGCCACTGCCTTGAGCAGAGACGACTTGCCTGCGCCGTTGCGGCCGATCAGCCCGACGCGTTCACCGGGTTCCAGTACGAAATCGGCATGATCCAACAAGGCCACATGGCCAAAGGCAAGGCAGGCATTCTCTACTATCAGGACAGGCATGAGACTTATCTATGAAGGCGCGTAACCCGCCATTATACCGATCAGTCCCGACAGACTAGGTGTCTATCTTGTCAAAGGGAGTTGAAGTCACTTGAATTTGTGTCGATAAGAGGTTGAAGCAGCAGATACATAAGCGGTCTATGATGTAATTAATATAAGTTCGTCCTGTAGGCTTAGCAGGGGTAGGCAGGCGACATACGAGAGGCAGGGATATGAGCGAAACGGGAACAGGGTTGACGATCAACCTGGACGCAGCAAGCCATAACTTGTGCGCGCACTTCGTGCCTGGCGAGGGCGTCGCTCCGCCGACCAAGCCATCAATCTTGGCAGCACTGGAGGCGTCCGGCTGGGCGGACTGCGCGCTGGATGAAAAGTCTATCGCTGCTTTCGTGTCCTCTTGTGGCAAGGCGACCGAACCCCAGGACGCTATCCTTGGCGCGCAACAGGATGGAACCTTCGAAATCATGATCTCGCCAAGTCGGCTATGCGCCTGGCTGACCGTGACGCCACCACGTGGTGGCAAGGCAGTAACGGCGGAGCAGGTGCGCGAGGCTATCAGGGCGCGTCATATCACCCATGGCATCAAAGAGGCTGATCTGGCCGAGGCAATGGCTGCCGGCCATTGCAGGGATCTGGTCATTGCCGAAGGAGAGGAGCCAGAGTCAGGCATTCCTGCGCGCTTCGAAAGCCTGCTCGACAGCCTCAAAACCCAGAGGCTGGAGACGGAAGAGGGGGATGTGATCGATTATCGTGACCTGGGAAACCTGGTTGTAGTTGACCCCGGAACGCCACTTATGCGCCGTACTCCTGCGGTGCAAGGCAGGAATGGCGTGGATGTGTTTGATCGTCCGGTACCTGCCAAGCCCGTACCAGACCCGGCTTTTGCCAAGGGGTTGGCTGGAGCCATGCCCGACGAGAATGACCCCGACCTGTTGCTGGCTACCATTGCGGGCGCGCCCTCGCTGGGTGAGACTGGGATTTCGGTGAATCCACTGGTCGATGTGCAGGATGTGGATCTGAGTACTGGCAACATTGCCTTCGACGGTACCTTGCAGGTCAAAGGGGATATCAAGGCGGGGATGACCGTGCGGGTGGCGGGTGATGTGGTCGTGAGTGGCACCATAGAGGCGGCGGAGGTCGTCGCGGGTGGCAATGTCGTGGTCAAGGGTGGAATCATCGGTAAGTCGGAATCCACCAGTGGGGGGGCAGATGGCCCAGCGGAAACCGCCCGTATCCATTGTAATGGCACGGTACAGGCCAAGTTCATCGAGCATGCAGTGATCGAGGCGGGCAAGGCCATACAGGCTGACGGCGGTATACGGCAGAGTGAGCTAACGGCGGGCGAAAGCATCATGGTGGGCAAGCCAGGCAGCAATCAGGGCAGCCTGATAGGAGGGCGGGCACGCGCCCACCTGCTGGTACGGTCACCTGTCATAGGGTCGCCCTCGGGGGTCCCAACGGTAGTACAGGTAGGTTTTAACCCTTATCTGAATGCGGAACGCAACGGCGTGGAAGTACAGCGCAAGCGCAAGATAGAAGAACTCGCCAAGCTAAAGCAGTTGCTGACCTTCTTTGAGCAGAATCCAGCCAAAGCAGTGGGTGGGATGCGTGAGAAGGCGGAGCATACCAAGGAGATTTTCGAAGGCGAGATCAAGGCCATGGATGCGCGCCTGGCCCAACTGGCCGAGCAGATGGAACTGGCCGATGGCGCCTACATCGATGCGCCACGCCGCATACATGGCGGGGTGAACCTGCAGATAGGGCAGAAACTGCTACAGATAGTAGAAGACAAGAATGGCGGTCGGGTGCGGCTGGTGGACGACCAGATCAAACTGGCATGAGCTACTGCCACGGCAGGATTGGCTATTAGGAAGTAAGCAAGCGCCATGAGGCCAAGCCGGATGGCTGCGCTACACTGTGCGGCCATGTTCGACGGACGCCTGTCTTTATGCTCGGTATTACCGACTTCCCCGCTTTTCTGGTGGCTTCCACCCTGCTGATACTCTCACCTGGCCCTGGCACCCTGGCCATACTGGGATCAGCCACCGCCTCGCGCCGGGCAGGCTTTGCCGCGTTAGCAGGCACCAGCACCGGTGATGCCATCCTGCTGGCGGCGGCTGCCATTGGGGCGGCTACCCTGCTGGCCTCCAATCCCATGGCATTCAACGTGCTCAAGTATGGTGGCGGTGCCTATTTGGTTTGGCTGGGTATCAAGAGCCTGCTGTCCAAGGAGCAGGGCTTGGCCGTCAGTGGCCCGGGGCAGGGCAGTCCATTTCGTCGCAGCCTGCTGGTGACTTTGCTCAACCCCAAGGCGGTCGTTTTCTTCATGGCGTTTTTCCCCCAGTTCGTGCCGCCGGGCGCCAGTATCTGGGCCTTTGCCGTGCTGGGCGCTGTCTTTATCGGCCTCAACTGCATCTATCAGGCCATGTTGATCGTCGGTGCCGGTTTTATTCTGCGCCATCTGGACGAGGCCCCGCACTATGCCCTGTGGGTGAACCGCCTTTTGGGCGCTGTTTTCATCCTGTTTGGCGTCAAGCTGGCCGTGGGTTAGTGCTACCGAGGGCGGACAGTCGTCACCTCTTTTAATCAACCGTGCCTGTTGTTTGCACAGCCATGGCGCGATAAAAAACCATCACATCAGGAGCCCAAGCACCATGACCGATGATTTCGACTATCAGCTGGAAACCCTGGCCATACGCGCGGGGCAAGAGCGCAGCCAGTTTGGTGAACATGCCGAGGCGCTCTATTTGACTTCCAGCTTTGTGGCCGACAATGCCGCCCAGGCTGCAGCCCGCTTTACCGGGGCCGAGCCGGGTTTCATCTATTCGCGCTTTACCAATCCGACAGTGACGCTTTTCCAGGACAGGCTGGCCGCATTGGAAGGGGCAGAGGCTGCGGTGGCGACGGCCAGCGGTATGTCGGCCATTCTGGCGCTATGCATGGGGCACCTCAAGGCGGGAGATCATATCCTGGCGTCCAGCGGTATGTTTGGCGCCACCATTCAGTTGTTTTCCAACTGGCTGGCCAAGTTTGGTGTGACCAGCAGCTTTGTGCCGCCTACCGACCCTGCCGCCTGGGATGCCGCCGTGCGGCCGGAGACCAGGCTTTTCTTCCTGGAAACCCCATCCAACCCACTGACCGAGATTGCCGACATTGCTGCCATTTCGGCTGTTGCCCATCGGCACGGTGCCATCATGGTGGTAGATAACTGCTTCTGCTCGCCGGCCTTGCAGCGTCCCATTGCCTTGGGGGCCGATCTGGTGATCCATTCCGCCACCAAATACCTTGATGGCCAGGGGCGGGTGCTGGGCGGTGCGGTGGTGGGGAGCAAGGCCTTGATCGAGCCTATCTACCTGTTCTTGCGCACTGCCGGCCCCACCTTGAGTGCCTTCAATGCCTGGGTGCTGGTCAAGGGATTGGAAACGCTGGGCCTGCGCATGCGTGCCCACTGCGAGAACGCGCTGGCCCTGGCGCAGTGGCTGGAGACGCAACCGGCCATCGAACGTGTGTACTACCCCGGTTTGCCTTCGCACCCGCAGCATGAGCTGGCCAAGCGGCAGCAGTCTGGCGGCGGTGGCATTGTCTCGTTCGAGGTCAAGGGTGGGCAGGAGGCCGCGTGGCGCCTGGTGGATAGCGTGCAACTGCTCAGCCGCACGGCCAACCTGGGCGACGTGAAGACCACCATCACTCATCCCTATACCACGACCCATGGCCGTATCTCGCCCGAGGTCAAGGCGGCGGCAGGCATTACCCAAGGCCTGATACGTATCTCGGTAGGGCTGGAGCATATCGACGATATCAAGCGCGATCTGGCTCGCGGCTGGTAAAAAAAAGCCCCCCGGTACTACCGGGGGGCTTGATTGACCTGCTTGTTTCGCTGTTTAGGCAGCCAGGCGATTGCGTATCTCGCGCATGGCGGCGGACAGCATGGCTAGGTCCGGCGTGGCGACACGCAATTCCTCGAACATGCGGCCTACGTGCTCCAGCGCCACTTCGCGTGCCTTGAGCCAGGCATCCACCCGCTTCTGTACCGTGCCCGTGCCTGCCAGTACCCGTGCAGTCAGGCCGGCGTGTTCGCGGTAAAGCTCATCGCGCAGCGCCATGCGGGCCAGGGTTTGCCAGCGGTTGTCGCGTGGCAAGCCATCTACCACCTCGCGCAGCCAGTCTATCTGCAGTGCGCCTTCCAGCTTGAAATAGGCCTGGGCGACATCCTCCACGCTGGCCTTGCTTTCGCGGGCCAGGCGGGCGATGTCCAGCAGGGCCAGGACAGCATCCAAATACACCACGCGGCCGGCCAGCTCAGCCTTGACGCCAGCTGCCTTGAGCCGTTCGCGGGCACTGGCGAAATTGGCCTTGTCGGCCACCCACTTGTCCAGCTTGGGCAGCAGGGTGGGGATTTCGTCGGTGAGCTGAACCAAGCGCTTGTCGGCATCGGCTTCGGTCAGTTGCACACGCAGTACCCAGCGAGCTACGCGTTCCAGCTGCTTGCGCACTTCCAGCATCAGATCGTATTGGGTGGTGGTCGGCACCGTATTGTCCAATGCCTCCAGCTCGGCCCACAGCTTGTCGGCCTGCATCAGGCGGCTGGCCACGCTCCAGGCGTGCACGATTTCGGCGGGCGTGGCATTGGTTTCCTCGGCCACCCGGAATACAAAGCTGATACCCATGCGGTTGACGCACTCGTTGGTGAGTACGGTGGCCACGATCTCGCTGCGCAGCGGATGGCTGGGCAACTGCTTCTTGAACTTGTCTGCCATCTTGGTGGGGAAGTAGCCCGACAGCAGCTCGTCCCATTCCTTCATGGCGGGCAGGGGCGAAGCCAGCAGCTGGTCGAACAGGCCCAGCTTGGCATAGGCCAGCAATACGGCCAATTCCGGGCTGGTCATGCCCTGGCCGGCAGCCTGGCGCTCGGCCAGCAGTGCATCGTTGGGGAGATACTCGATACGGCGGCTGAGCCGGCCTGCGCGCTCCAGCGACTGCATGAAGCGGCCATGCACGCTCAGCAGCGACTTGGCCTGCTTCAGTTCCAGGCTGATGGCAGCGGTCTGCAGGTAGTTGTCGCGCAGTACCAGTTCACCCACATTGTCCGTCATCTCGGCCAGCAGGGCATTGCGCTGCTTCAGCGTCATGTCGCCTGCCTGTACCAGGCGGCCCAGCAAGATCTTGATATTGACTTCGTGGTCAGAGCAATCCACGCCGGCCGAATTGTCGATGGCATCGGTACAGATATGGCCGCCGCTGAGTGCATATTCCACGCGCCCCAGTTGGGTAAAGCCGAGGTTACCGCCTTCACCTATCACACGGGCACGGATTTCACGGCCGTCTATGCGTAGTGCATCGTTGCTGCGGTCGCTGGCCTCGGCGTGGCTCTGGCTGCTGGACTTGAAGTAGGTACCTATGCCGCCGTTATACAGCAGGTCCACCGGTGCCTTGAGGATGGCGCGGATCAGGTCGTTAGGCGCCAGTGCTTCGTCGGTGATGTCGAGCACCTTGCGGATTTCCGGCGACAGCGGGATGGACTTGGCGCTACGCGAGTAGATGCCACCGCCCTTGGACAGCGTCTTCTTGTCGTAGTCCTCCCAACTGGAGCGGGGCAGGGCGAACATGCGCGAACGCTCCTTGAAGCTCTTGGCGGTATCGGGATTGGGGTCCAGGAAGATATGCAGGTGGTTGAAGGCGGCGACCAGCTTGATCTGATCGGACAGCAGCATACCGTTGCCGAACACGTCGCCCATCAGGTCACCGATGCCGACTACGGTGAAGGGTTGCTTCTGGGTGTCGTGGCCCATTTCACGGAAATGGCGCTTGACCGATTCCCAGGCGCCCTTGGCAGTGATACCCATCTTCTTGTGGTCGTAGCCAACCGAGCCGCCGGAGGCAAAGGCATCGTCCAGCCAGAAGCCGTATTCCTGCGATACGCCATTGGCGATATCGGAGAAGGTGGCCGTGCCTTTGTCTGCCGCGACCACCAGGTAGGGATCATCAGCATCCAGGCGATGCACGGCCTTGGGTGGGACGACCTTGCCATCGACCAGGTTGTCGGTCAGATCCAGCAGACCACGGATAAAGGTCTTGTAGCAGGCGACGCCCTCGGCCTGATAGGCCTCGCGTTCGGTCGGTGCCTGCTTGAGCACAAAGCCGCCCTTGGAGCCTACCGGGACGATAACCGTGTTCTTGACCTGCTGTGCCTTGACCAGGCCCAGCACTTCGGTGCGGAAATCTTCCTTGCGGTCGGACCAGCGCAGGCCGCCACGGGCCACCTTGCCGAAGCGCAGGTGGATGCCTTCCACGCGTGGCGAATAAACAAAGATCTCATACAGCGGCACAGGCTGCGGCATGTTGGGGATCTTGGCGCTTTCGAACTTGAAGCTGATGTAGTCCTTGACCTCGCCCGCCGGGCCCGGCTGGAAGAAGTTGGTACGCAAGGTGGCGGAAATGGTGTGGAAGAAGCCAGACAGAATGCGCTCGTCGTCGATGCTGGGCACCTGGGCCAAGGCCTCCTTGATCTTGGCGCTGAGCGCAGCAACCTGCTTGACCTGCTTTTGCTTGGGATCGTGCAAGGACAGGAACAGCGTGGCCAGGTCGCGGGCGATCTCACGGAAATGCCCCAGGCGCTCTGCAATGTGATCCAGGCTGTAATTGAGGCCGATCTGCTTGAGGTACTTGGCGTAGGCGCGCAGCAGCACGACTTCGCGCCAGCCAAGGCCAGCCAGCAGGATCAGCTTGTTGAAGCGATCATTCTCGGCATGGCCTTCGAAGATGGCAGCAAAGCCCTGCTGGAAGGCATTGCGGGTCTCGTCTTCGTCCAGCAGGCCGGAAATCGGCAGCTTGATGGCGATGTCGGTTACCCAGGCGCGGCCGCCGTCGGCGAACTTCAGCGTGTAGGGCTGTTCCTCTATCACGCGTACGCCCATGTTTTCCAGTACGGGCAGGCTGTCGCTGAGCGCAATTGGGTCTTCGCGGAAAATCTTGAAGCGATGCAGGGTGGGATCGGCCAGGCTGGCATCCATCAGCTTCATGGTCAGGCTCTTGCCTGCCAGTGCCTGCTCAATCTTGTCGATATCGCTGACGGCGGTACGGGCGTCGTAGTCGGCGTAGTAGGCCGCGGCAAAGGCGCGGGCGTACTTGGCATGCAAGGCCATGCCTCGCTCTTCGCCGGCATGGCTGGCGAGGTTGAGCTGCAGGTCGTCGGTCCAGCGGCGGGTGGCCTGGGCGATATTGGCTTCGATCTCGCGCGGGTCGTAATCGGGCAGGCTGGAGCCCGTTGGCGTGCGGACGATGAACTGGATGCGGGCCAGTACCGAGTCCGACAGCATGACGTTGAATTCTGCCGAGGTGCCGTTGAAGGCGTTCAGCAGCAGTTGCTGCATCTTTACCCGCACATCGGTGTTGTAGTTGTCCCGCGGCAGGTAGACCAGAGCCGAGACATAGCGGCGATAAAGGTCTTCGCGTATGAAGGCGCGCACCTGGTTGCGCTCCTGCAGGCTGACAATGCCCAGCGAGATTTCGCTCAGGGCCGATTCACTGATCTCCAGCAATTCGTCGCGCGGATAGGTTTCCAGTACGTTGAGCAAGGTCTTGCCCTTGTGGCTGCTGGCGGCAACCTGGCTGGCGGCCATCACGGCATCGATCTTGCGGCGCAGAACCGGGATCTGGTGCGGTGGCGTGTTGTAGGCCTTGGCCGTGTACAGGCCCAGGAAGCGGCGCTCGCCGGTGACATTGCCCTTGCTGTCATAGCGCTTGAGGCCGACGCAGTCGAGGTAGGCGCCACGATGCACGGTGGAGCGGGAGTTGGTCTTGGTCAGCAGCAGCGGGGTCTTGTCACGTGCCAGCGCACGGATATCGGCGGGCAGGGCGGCAAAACTGGCCGAGTGGGCGCCACGGGTCTCGCCGCGCAACAGGCCCAGGCCAGAGCCCTTGACGATAGTCAGCTGCACGCCTTCCTTGCTGTCGGTCAGGTTGTAATCGCGATAGCCCAGGAAGACGAAATGGTCATCCTGCAGCCATTCCAGGTAGGACAAGGCTTCTTGCCATTCGGCCTTTTCTACTGCCGGCTTGCACTTGGTCAGCTCGCTGTGTACTTCGGCGAGCCGTTTGGCCATGCAGTCAAAATCTTCCACACAGTCCTTGAGCTGGCTCAACACCTTCAGCAGCTCAGCCTTGATCTCGTCCAGCTTGGACTTGTCGCTGATACGGTCGATCTCCAGATGTATCCACGATTCAGCTTGGCCTGCGCCCAGTTCGTCCAGCTTGCCGGCCTTGTTGCGCGTGACCTTGAGCACAGGGTGGATGATCAGGTGTATGCCGTAGCCCAGGCGATTCAGCGCCAGGCTGACTGTATCGACCAAGAAAGGCTTGTCGTCATTCACCAGTTCGATCACGGTGTGGCTGGTCTGCCAGCGGTGGTCGTCAAAGCTGGGGTTGTAGACGCGTACCTGCGCCTCGCCCGCCTTGCGCGTGGCCGCCAGTTTCAGGTGGGCGAGCACGGCACCGTACCAGTCCTGCGCATCGCGGCGGGCAAGATCATGGGCATCAGTATCGGCGTAGTAGTTCTGGATCAGCGAGGTGAGGTTGACCGGTCCGGCCTCTCGCGCATCGGCATGGCGCTGGATGTCTGCTAAGAGGCTGGCGTGGAAGGTTTGCATCTTGGGTTGTCTCCTGTTGGACTGCGAGCGATGCGCTTTTTGAGCAATCGCTTGTTTGATTGCCGCTCCCTTGCAAGGGATTCTTGGCAAGCGCGACGACATTGTAGCGCCGACGCGACGATTACCAGTATTAGGGGATGCGACACTTTGTTATAGCCGCGCCCCGTCGCAGGGCAATACTGGGGCGCTAAGACTACCTTTTGCACCGTTTTGTTGCACCTGTTTAGGGGTATTTGCACTGCTGTACGAAGATGTCGCATTCCAGCAATGGTGTAGGTCCAAATGGCGGATTACAATCAGCGCCGGTTCCGGTTTCTCCGAGGCCGCAATGTTGGCTTCGCCGGTTTCCACACTCATCCAAGAACGAGGAGTAAGGCAATGAAGAAAACCGCGCTGTTTGGTGCGATCGCACTGGCGCTGTCCGTGGCCGCTTCGGCCAAGGAATGGAAGGAAGTTCGCGTCGCAATCGACGCTACGTACAAGCCTTTCACCTACAAGACGCCCGATGGCAAGCCCACCGGTTTCGATGTGGATATTGCCAATGCACTGTGCGCCGAAATGAAGGCCAAGTGCGTGTTCGTTGAGCAAGCCTGGGACGGCATGATTCCTGGCCTGAACGCCAAGAAGTACGACGCCATCATTTCCTCGATGTCCATCACTGAAGACCGCAAGAAGGCCGTGGACTTCACCGGCAAGTACTACAACACGCCTTCGCGCATCGTTGTGAAGCTGGGCACAATCAAGAACGTGCCGGCCGAACTCAAGGGCAAGAAGATCGGCGTGCTGAAGGGTTCGACCCAGGAGAAGTACGCCAAGGGTGAACTGGAAGCCTCCGGTGCTGTGATCGTTCCCTACGAGGCTCAGGATCAGGTCTACCTGGATATCAAGTCCGGTCGCCTGGATGGCACCGTGGCCGACAGCGTGGAAGTGTATGAAGGCTTCCTCAAGACCGCTGATGGCAAAGGCTGGGGCTTTGTTGGTCCTATCCTGAACGACAAGAAGTATTTCGGTGAAGGCGCCGGCATCGCTATCCGTAAGAGCGATACCGATCTGCGCGATGCCTTGAACAAGGGCATCAAGAATATCCGTGCAAACGGCACCTGGAAGAAGATCAACGACAAGTACTTCAACTTTGAAGTCTGGGGCGGCTAAGCCCATACGCGTTTGATCGCAAGGACGGCGCAATCAGAAGGGGGCTTTACCGCTCCCAGGTTGGGATTGCGCCGTTTTCGTCTCTCGTCCTATCCTTGATTCTTGCGGCACGCCCGCATACGGGTTTGTCCTGACGTTGTTTTGCTCGCCGTAGCATCGCGACAGGCATACCCTTGGTTACGCCCCACCCCCAAAGCCGCATTCCCGCAAGCGGTACAGAGATCAATCGATGGAAGAGTACATAGTCAATATTCTCAAGGGTTCGGTGCTCACGATGGAAGTGGCACTGGGCTCGCTGGCCGTGGCCGTGGTATTGGGCCTGCTTGGCGCAACGGCCAAGTTGGCGCAGAGCAAGCCACTGAACTGGCTGGCAGGCATTTATTCCACAGTGATACGCGGCATTCCCGACCTGGTGCTGATGCTGCTGATCTTCTACGGCGGCCAGATACTGCTGAACAAGGGCCTGGAGCTGGTAGGTTACGAGGAATACATCGAGATCAACCCCTTCCTCGCTGGTGTACTTACCATAGGCTTCATTTATGGCGCCTACATGACCGAGACCTTTCGGGGCGCCATCATGGCCATACCCAAGGGGCAGATGGAGGCAGGCTACGCCTTCGGCATGAGCAAGTCGCGGGTGTTTTTTCATATCACCGTGCCGCAGATGATCAGGCTGGCCCTGCCCAGCTTCACCAACAACTGGCTGGTGTTGATCAAGGCCACCGCGCTGGTATCCATCCTCGGCCTGCCGGACATGACCATGCTGGCCAAGCAGGCCGCTTCGGCCGCCCGTGATGTGACGCCACTGGCGCCCATGCTGTTCTTCCTGTTCACCGGTGCCATCTACCTGGCGATCACAACCGTGTCGCTGATCGTACTGAAGCAACTGGATAAGCGTTACTCCATGGGCGTACGCCGGGGAGAGTTCTGATGCAATTCGAAGTCATTTTCGAGCCGGCTACGCTCAAGCTGTTCGGCCAAGGCATTCTGGTCAGCCTCAAGCTGCTGTTTATCTCGGTCACCATCGGTGCCGTGCTGTCCATTCCCATGGCCATCATGCGGGTCTCCCGCAACAAGTGGCTGTCCACCCCTGTGTGGCTGTACACCTATGTTATGCGTGGCACGCCCATGCTGATCCAGGTCTACCTGATCTACTACGGCGTGGCGCAGCTGGAGTTCGTCCAGTCCAATTGGGATACGGTGCCACTGCTCATACCGTTCAAGGATGCGCTGTTCTGCTGCGTGCTGGCATTTACCCTCAATACCTGCGCCTACACCACCGAGATGCTGGCGGGCGCCATCCGCGACACCAACCACGGCGAGATAGAGGCGGCCCGCGCCATGGGCATGAGCCGACGGCAGCTGATGTGGCGCATCGTACTGCCATCGGCGCTGCGCCGTACTCTGCCGGCGTATTCCAATGAGGTCATCATGATGCTGCACGGCACCTCGCTGGCCAGTACGGTGCCGGCATTGATGGATATCACGGGCGCTGCCCGCAGCGTGTATTCGGATTTCTATCTGCCGTTTGAGGCCTTTATCACGGCGGGTGCTATCTACCTGGTGCTGACTTTTACCCTGGTCTGGTGCTTCAAGCTGGCAGAGCGCCGTTGGCTGGCTTATCTGCAACCGCGAAAGGCCTGAGCCATGGAAATCAGACGTCATGCCTTGCTTTCACCCAGCGTGGGCACGCGCCGTGAGCTGCTGAGCTTTCATTACGGCACGCCTGGCACCGGGCAGAAGGTGTACTTGCAGGCTAGCCTGCATGCCGACGAATTGCCCGGCATGCTGGTACTTCACCACCTGAAGCAGCGCCTGGCGGTGCTGGAATCACAGGGGCAGCTGCGCGGTGAAGTGGTGGTGGTGCCGGTGGCCAACCCGATCGGGCTGGACCAGACCCTCATGCATGGGCAATTGGGGCGGTTCGAGTTTGCCAGCAGCGAGAATTTCAACCGCCACTATCCGGATTTCCTGGCTTTGCTGGGTGAAGGCATAGTCGCCAGACTGGGTCCGGATGCCGAGGCCAACAAGCGGGCCATACGCGCCGCCATGGGCGACGCTCTTGGCCGCATCAAGCCGGCAACGGAGTTGCAGTCGTTGCGCCACATTCTGGTCAGCCTGGCCTATGACGCCGATGTCGTGCTGGACCTGCACTGTGATTTCGAAGCCGTGTTGCATGTGTATACCGAAACGCCTTGCCTGGAGCAGGCCGAACCCTTGTGTCGTTATCTGGGTGCGCAGGCCGTGCTATTGGCCAAGGGCTCGGGTGGCGCTTCATTTGACGAGGCGCTCAGTGGACACTGGTGGCAACTGGCGGAACGCCATGCGGGCCGCTACCCCATTCCACAGGCCTGTTTTTCGGCCACGGTGGAACTGCGTGGCAATACCGATGTTTACCACCCGGTGGCGGGTCAGGATGCGGACAATCTGATCGCCTTCCTGCAGCATCGTGGCGTGGTGGCTGGCGATCCGCCTGCCATGCCGACTGCATTGTGTGAGGCAACGCCCTTGGCGGGGTCGGAGACCTTGCACGCGCCCCATGCGGGTGTAGTGGCCTTCCACCGCCAGACTGGCGACTACATCGAGGCGGGAGAGGTGGTGGTGGACGTCATTGACCCGCTGACCGACACGGTGACCTCGGTGACTGCCTCCGTGAGCGGTGTCCTCTACGCCCGCAGCATTGTGCGCTATGCCACCACCGGCATGGACCTGTGCAAGGTTGCCGGCAAGGTGGCCTTCCGCAGTGGCTACCTGCTGAGCGCCTGAACCCCCATACCCAGGGTCGGCGCAGCTAGCGCGCCAGCCCAGATCATCTGCGACGGAGACAACCGTGAGTATCAAGCTTCAAGTTGAAGACCTGCACAAAAGCTATGGCAGCCACGAAGTGCTGAAAGGCGTGTCGCTGACAGCCCATGGCGGGGACGTGATCAGCATCATCGGCTCCAGCGGATCGGGCAAGAGTACCTTCCTGCGTTGCATCAATATGCTGGAACGGCCGCATGCCGGCCGGATCACGGTGGCAGGCGAGGAGATGAAGCTGGTGACGGCCAAGGATGGCATGTTCAAGGCTGCCGACGAACGCCAACTGCAGATGATGCGCGCCAAGCTGGCCATGGTGTTCCAGCACTTCAATCTGTGGGCCCACATGACGGTGCTGCAGAACATCATCGAGGCCCCTGTCAATGTGCTGGGGGTCAGCCGAACCGAGGCGGTGGAGCGGGCACGCAAATACCTGGACAAGGTCGGCCTGAAGAATGTTGAAGACAAATACCCAGCCCATATGTCGGGCGGACAGCAGCAGCGCGTGGCCATAGCCCGTGCGCTGGCCGTCGAGCCTGAGGTCATGCTGTTTGATGAACCCACCTCGGCGCTCGACCCCGAGCTGGTGGGTGAAGTGTTGCGTGTGATGAAGTCGCTTGCAGAGGAAGGCCGCACCATGGTGGTGGTGACACATGAAATGGCCTTTGCCCGTGAGGTTTCCAACCATGTGATCTTCCTGCACCAGGGGCGCATCGAAGAACAGGGAAATCCCAAGGAGGTGCTGGTCAACCCGACCAGCGAGCGCCTCAAGCAGTTCCTGTCGGGCAGCCTCAAGTAGCCCCTCATGTTTGACTATGCCGAAAAGCCCGCCACGCAGACATTGAGTGTGCTGCTGCTGCCCGGCTTCTCGGCCAGCGAGCTGGGCCTGCTGCTCGATTGCAGTGGCGAGATCAACCGCCTCACCGGTAGTGTGCTGTACCAGGTCAGGCTGTTGTCGCAGGATGGCAATCCAGTGATGTCACGACACGGCCGCCTGCAGGTGGTGGACGCCGTGTTTGATCCGGCACAGGCGCTTGCCGTGCTGTTCGTGGCGGCATCCGACCTGCCCAAGCCATTGAGCATGACCGACCCCGTGGTCAGCGGTCTGGCCCAGCTTGGGCGGCAGCGCTGCCTGCTGGGGGCATGGCATGCAGGCGCTTTCTGGCTGGCAGCGGCGGGCTTGCTCAATGGCTGCAGGGCGACCTTGCATTGGTCGCTGCTGGAGGTGTTTTCTGAGCGCTACCCGCAGGTTGTGGCCTCGACAGCCTTGTTCGAGGTGGACCGTGATCGCGCCACCTGTGGTGGTGGCGTGGCAGTGGTCGATCTGTTTCTGCACCTTGCCGCACGGCAACACGGTGCTGATCTGATGGCATCGGTGGCAGAGAACCTGCTGCTGGAGCGTATTCGCGGCCGTGATGATAGGCAGCGCATACCGTTGAAAAACCGGGTGGGCAGCAATCAGCCCAAGCTGGTGCAGGCCGTCATGCTGATGGAGGCCAACCTGGAAGAGCCCCTGACGACGGATGAGATCGCCCAGCATGTCTGTGTTTCGCGGCGGCAGCTGGAGCGGCTGTTCAAGCAGCACCTCGACAGCGTGCCATCGCAGTACTACCTGGAACTGCGGCTCAATCGCGCCCGCCAGATGCTGCGGCAAACCGCCAAATCCATCATCCAGATAGGGCTGAGTTGCGGTTTTTCCAGCGGCCCGCATTTTTCCAGCGCCTACCGTAATCATTTTGATACCACCCCGCGCGAGGATAGGCAGCGCGGTACGGTAAAGAGTGAGTCGCAAGATACACCCAGCAGCCCATAATGGGCCTGAACCCATTACGAAGATGTCGCAATACCGGAATCCACGCCGCTGCGACTTCCCTAGAATGACTCCCATATCCGCAAAAGCCTGAAAGGATGCTCCCGTGAGCCAAACCGTTAGCCGTGCCGATTTCGACCAGTTCATGGTGCCTAACTACGCACCTGCCGATTACATACCCGTGCGCGGCGAAGGGGCTCGCCTGTGGGATCAGCAGGGGCGTGAGTATGTGGACTTTGCTGGCGGCATCGCCGTGAATGCACTGGGCCATGCTCACCCGGCATTGGTGAAGGCGCTGACTGAGCAGGCCCAAAAGCTCTGGCATGTCTCCAATACCCTGACCAACGAGCCGGCATTGCGTCTGGCCCGCAAGCTGGTGAACGCGACCTTTGCCGACCGGGTGTTCTTCTGCAATTCCGGAGCTGAAGCCAACGAGGCCGCGTTCAAGCTGGCGCGCAAGTGGGCGATCGATACGGCTGGTGCCGACAAGCACGAGATCATTTCGACCACCAATTCCTTCCATGGTCGGACCTTCTTTACCGTAACCGTGGGTGGCCAACCCAAGTACTCAGATGGCTTTGGCCCGCGTCCCCAGGGCGTGACCCACATACCCTACAACGATCTGGCAGCCCTCAAGGCCGCCATCTCTGACAAGACCGCTGCGGTGGTGATCGAGCCCGTACAGGGCGAGGGCGGGGTCCTGCCGGCGACCGCCGACTATCTCAAGGGCGTGCGCGAGCTGTGCGATCAGCACAAGGCGCTGCTGGTCTTCGACGAAGTGCAGACTGGTGTGGGCCGGAGCGGCTCGCTCTATGCCTATATGGAGTACGGTGTCACGCCCGATATCCTGACTTCGGCCAAATCCCTCGGTGGCGGTTTCCCTATCGGTGCGATGCTCACCACCGAGGCGGTAGCCCAGCATTTTGCCGTGGGCACCCATGGTTCCACTTACGGTGGCAATCCGCTGGCCTGTGCTGTGGCAGAGGCGGTGATTGATGTGGTCAACACCCCGGAAGTGCTGGCCGGTATCCGCGCCAAGCATGAGCGCTTTGTCAGCCGCCTGACGGCCATGGGCGACAAGACCGGGGCCTTCCAGCAGGTGCGTGGCATGGGCTTGCTGATTGGCGCGGTTCTGGCAGAACCCTACAAGGGCCGCGCCAAGGATTTCATGACGGCAGCCGCCAAGGCCGGTGTGATGGTGCTGCAGGCTGGGCCGGATGTGGTGCGCTTTGCCCCCAGCCTGGTGATCGCCGACGCCGATATCGACGAGGGCCTTGACCGTTTTGAGCAGGCGGTAAACGAGGTTGCAGGGCGCTAAGCGCATCATAACGACAAGGAGCGGCCCGCACTCGCAAGGCTCAGGTGGTGCTTGTGGGGAGCCGCTTTCGACCAGGGGCGGCTGACTAAACCGTTCCAGCGTTGTCACTCTAGCCATGGTGCAGCACTGTTGCGCACACCAGGCCAGAGCCGCGATACGGGGTTTGTTGGCAGTTCCAGATGAGGAGACCGTAGGGTGCTAGTGCTTCGTTCCAGCCGATTGGCCGATTTGCCCGGTGTTGAGCTGCTTGCCCAGGAAAGCCCGGTAGGGGTGACATCGCTGCCCGCCAATCGTGATGCACTCTATCGTCGTATCCAGGCATCCATTGATTCCATGGCGGCTGACGTGGGTTTCCATGGTGAAGAGAGCTATCTCTTCGTACTGGAAGATACCGACAGCAAGGCCTTGGTCGGGGTCTCCGGCCTGGTGGCATCGGCTGGTTTCAGCGAGCCGTTCTACAGCTATCGGAACGAGACCCTGATCCACGCTTCGCCCGGCCTCGGTATCCACAACAAGATACACGCACTGTCGCTATGCCATGACCTGACAGGCAATACGCTACTGACGGGCTTTTACTGCCGCGATGAGCTGGACTTCAGCCGCTGGAGCGATCTGCTCTCACGGGGTCGCTTGCTGTTCCTGGCGCAATGGCCGGCGCGGTTTGCCGAGGGCGTGGTCTCGGAGATGCTGGGGGTGAACCGGCCCGATGGCACCAGCCCATTCTGGGATTCGGTAGGCCAGGTGTTCTTTGGTATCGGCTACCAGGATGCCGAGTTCTACTGTGGCGTGAAGGGACGCAAATTCATTGCCGAGCTGATGCCGCAGCATCCCATCTATGTGCCTTTGCTCAGTGACGAGGCACAGACTGCCATGGGGCAGGTCAGCACGGACTCGGAAGTGCCTTTTGATGTACTGCTGCGCGAAGGCTTCGAGACCGAGAACTATATCGATATTTTTGACGGTGGCCCGACGCTGCATGCCCGCACGTCCAGCATACGCACGGTGGTGCAGAGTCGACTGGCGCAGGCCAGGGCCGGTGCCGGTGGCAGTACGCCCTTCCTTGTGGCCACCACCCGCCTGGAGGATTTCCGCGCCACGGTTGCCGAGGCTGAACTGGCGGGTGACGAAATCAAGCTGCCTTTGGCCGTGATGACGGCCCTGGCACTGCAAGATGGAGAGACGGTGCGCATCGCGCCGCTGTGAGGATTCAGACTATGCTGGTACGTTCCATACGCCGCGAAGACCTCGCGGCACTGATGCAGCTGGCCCGCAGCACCGGGGTTGGGGTGACGACACTGCCGGTCAATGAAGAGCGACTTACCCGTCGCATAGACAGCTCATTGCAGGCCATCGCTGGCGAGCCGGATCCGGCGGAGTCCAGCTTCGTGTTCGTGCTGGAAGACGATACGGCGCAAGGCCATGTGGCGGGGATCTGCGGTATTGAAGGCGCGGTGGGAGGCAACGAGCCTTGGTACAACTATCGTGTCGGCCTGTCGGTGCATAGCTCGCGCGAGATCGGCGTGTATCGCAAGCTCGATACCCTGTTTCTAACCAATGACCTGACGGGTGCG
This sequence comes from Chitinimonas prasina, assembly GCF_030160395.1. Classification (GTDB taxonomy): domain Bacteria; phylum Pseudomonadota; class Gammaproteobacteria; order Burkholderiales; family Chitinimonadaceae; genus Chitinimonas; species Chitinimonas prasina. Next base: position 560,009 of record NZ_BSOG01000002.1, on the reverse strand, counting down.
GCTGAGCTGTGTTCCTTGTTTCTGCAGTCGGAATACCGACGCGACAACAACGGCAGCCTGCTGTCGAAGAGCCGTTTTCTGTTTATGGCCGAGTTCCCCGAGCGGTTCAATCCGCGCGTGATTGCGGAGATGCGGGGGGTATCGGATGAGGGCGGGCGTTCACCGTTCTGGGAGAGCCTGGGGCGGCATTTCTTCAAGATGGATTTCTCGGAAGCGGATTACCTGACCGGCATAGGCCAGAAATCCTTTATCGCCGAGCTGATGCCGCAGCACCCGGTCTATACCGCTTTTCTGAGCGAGGAGGCACGTGCCGTCATCGGCATGGTGCACGACAATACCCGGCCAGCCCTGGCCATGCTGGAAGGCGAGGGCTTCCGCTATAACGGTTATGTGGACATCTTTGATGCCGGCCCGACTATCGAGTCCGCCCTGGGCGATATCCGCGCCGTGCGCGATAGCCAGATACTGACGGCCAAGCCGGAAGACGAGACCCGTGGCCGCAACTGGTTGATATCCAACCGGCAACTGGGCGACTTCCGGGTGTGTCTGGCGCAGACCGAGCCCACGCCAGCGGGCCTGCCGTTGACCCGCGAGGTAATCGCGCGCCTGGGTATAGAGCCTGGGGCGAGCGTACGCGCTGTGCCCTTGTCCGCCAAGCTGTGAGCCGACGGATGAATACGATGTCGCTTTGCCGGTGGGAGTACCTGAGCCAAGCGCAGCGCCAAGCCGTGGCCGAACTGCGTATCAGCGAGGCGCAGGTCGAGTTTTGCGGCGCTGTGGAGAAGGCGATAGCCCTATGCCAGGAGACCGACCCTGAGCTGCTGCGCGGTGTGGCCTTCCTGTCTGAGGGCAGGGTAGTTGGCTTCTGCCTAGTACGGCGCGGCGCCATGGCAGCACCTTGGGTACCCGCTGATGCGGTGGCAATTACTGGCTTGAGAATGGACATCTGTGCGCAGGGGAAGGGGCTGGGCCGACAAGCACTGCTTGCCTTGTCGGCATGCGTGCTCGCTGTCTGGCCCGAGACGGCCAGGTTGGTACTGAGTGTCGACGAGCATAACCCGGCTGGGATTGCCGCTTATGAGCGGGCCGGATGGGTGGATGATGGCCCGCGCTACCAGGGCAGGATAGGTATGGAGCGCCGGATGACGAAATGGCTTGAGGCCATGACCAAAGATAGAGAACAGGATAAGCACCATGACGCAGCAATTCATTGATGGCCATTGGGTGGGCGGCGAGGGGCAGGCACTGACATCGAAGAACCCTGTCAGCCAAGCAACCGTGTGGCAGGGTCAGGCCGCTACGGCCGAGCAGGTGGACGTTGCCGTCAAATCGGCACGCGCTGCCTTTCCCCGCTGGCGCCAGCTGGGTTTTGCCCAGCGTGAAGCGATTGTGCGGCGGTTTGCCGAGCTGCTGAATGAAAACAAGGCGGCGCTGGCGGACGCCATTGGTCTCGAAACCGGTAAGCCGCGCTGGGAGGCGTTGACCGAAGTGCAGACCATGATAGGCAAGGTCGATATTTCGGTGAAGAGCTACCACGAACGTACAGGCGAGAAGGAAAGCACCATGGGCGATGCCCAGGCGGTGCTGCGGCATAGGCCGCACGGGGTGGTGGCCGTGTTCGGTCCGTATAACTTCCCTGGTCACCTGCCCAATGGCCATATTGTGCCGGCCTTGCTGGCGGGCAATGCTGTGCTGTTCAAACCATCGGAGCTGGCCCCCATGGTGGCGCAGCAGACAGTCGCCTTGTGGGAAAAGGCTGGCTTGCCGGCTGGGGTGCTGCAATTGCTGCAGGGCGCCAAGGATACCGGCGTGGCACTGGCTGGCCACGCGGGCATCGATGGCCTGTTCTTCACCGGCTCCAGCAATACTGGCCACTACCTGCACAAGCAGTTTGCCGGTCAACCCGACAAGATCCTGGCATTGGAGATGGGCGGCAATAACCCGCTGATTGTGGCGCAGGTCGGCAATATCGATGCCGCCGTCTTCCAGACCATACAGTCGGCCTTTATCTCAGCCGGGCAGCGCTGTACCTGCGCCCGCCGCTTGATCGTGCCACGCACTGCCGAGGGCGATGCCTTCCTGGCACGATTGGTGGATGTGGCGGCCAGGCTCAAGGTCGGCCGCTGGGATGATGCCGAGGCGCCCTTTATGGGGGCGGTGATCTCGCTGGCGGCGGCCGATCATCTGCTACAGGCGCAGGAGGCCCTGTTTGCACGCGGCGCCAAGGCCTTGCTGCCTATGCGCCGGCTTGAAGCCGGCACGGCCTTGCTGTCTGCCGGCATCATCGATGTGTCCGAGGTGAGCGACCTGAGCGATGAAGAGCATTTCGGCCCCTTGCTCAAGGTACAGCGCTACCAGCACTTTGAAGAGGCTATTGCCCTGGCCAACGCTACCCGCTATGGCTTGGCAGCTGGACTGCTGTCCGACAACAAGGCCTTGTACGAGCAGTTCTGGCAAGAGAGCCGTGCCGGCATCGTTAACTGGAACAAGCAGCTGACAGGGGCTTCCAGCGCAGCGCCGTTCGGTGGGGTGGGTGCAAGCGGCAATCACCGGGCCAGTGCCTACTATGCGGCCGACTATTGCAGCTATCCGGTGGCGGGGTTGGAAACGCCAGAGCTGGCGCTCCCTGCCAGTCTGCCTGTTGGCTTGAGTATGTAAACCATGCGAATTGCCATGACTAGGGGCTTGAGCCTGCGCGACTGGCACCAGCAGGATGTACCGCTCTGGCGCGGCTGGATGCAGCCAGGACATGCCTGGAAACGGCTGGATGGGCCGTACTACCCGCTACCGGATGCGGCTGCGTTGGCTGCCAGTGAGGCCAGGCTGGTGCAGCGGATAGCCATGAGTGAATGGCCACGGGTGAGGGAGCGCATGGTGATAGCCGATGCCGATGACCAGTTTATCGGTGAGGTAAGCCGTTATTGGCAAAGCGAAGAGACGCACTGGCTGAGCGTGGGCTTGGTTCTGTACGACCCGACGCACTGGGGCCAAGGCCTGGGCCAAATTGCCTTGCAAGGTTGGTGCAGCTATCTGTTTGAAGCCATGCCGGTGCTGGCAAGGCTGGACTTGCGAACCTGGTCGGGTAATGAGGGCATGATGCGGCTGGCGACCAAGGCGGGGTTTGTGGAAGAGGCACGATTCCGGCGTGCCCGCGTGGTGGATGGGCAGTATTACGATGGCATGGCATACGGCGTGCTGCGCGAGGAATGGATGCAACGCCACCCTGGTGGTTGGGCGACGGCACAGACCGACATGGTTGTTGCAGCCTGAATGAACACAAGGACAGAGCAATGAGCGCATTTGAAGCGAACTTTGATGGCCTGGTCGGCCCTACCCACAACTACGCCGGCCTCTCTTACGGCAACGTGGCCTCCACCGGCAACCAGAACGTTACTGCCAATCCCAAGGTGGCGGCCAAGCAGGGCCTGGCCAAGATGAAAGCCCTGCATGACGCCGGTTTCAAGCAAGGCGTGCTGGCGCCGCACGAGCGGCCCAGCGTAGCTACGCTGCGTTTGCTGGGTTTTGGCGGCAGCGATGCGGAGGTGATAGCCCGTGCCGCCAAGGAGGCGCCAGCCATTCTGGCAGCCTGCTCGTCGGCGTCCACCATGTGGACAGCCAATGCAGCGACGGTATCGCCCAGCGCCGATACGGCCGATGGACGGGTGCATTTCACCCCGGCCAATCTGAACAACAAGTTTCACCGGGCCATTGAGCACCCGACGACGGGGCGCATCCTGCAGGCCATGTTCCGCGATGAGCGGCATTTTGCCCATCACTCAGCCTTGCCAGCACAAATGCATTTTGGCGACGAGGGCGCGGCCAACCACACCCGTTTTTGTGCCGAGTACGATAAGCCCGGCGTGGAGTTCTTTGTCTTTGGTCAGGCTGCATTCGACAGCCGCTATCCCAAGCCGGCGCGCTTTCCCGCGCGCCAGACACTGGAGGCCAGCCAGGCCATTGCCCGTCTGCATGGCCTCAAGCCGGAACAGGTGGTGTATGCCCAGCAGGATCCCGAGACCATAGACAAGGGTGTGTTCCACAATGACGTCATCTCGGTGGGCAATGGCAATGTGCTGTTCCACCATGAGAAGTCATTTCTGGATCAAGCTGCCGTGCTGGACGAGTTGAGCCGTAAGTTGGCCGCAGTGGGCGGTCAGTTCATAGGCATAGAAGTACCGGAGTCGGAAGTCTCTGTGGAGGAGGCTGTCAAATCCTACCTCTTCAACAGCCAGTTGCTGAGCAAGGCCGATGGCAAGCTTATCATTGTGGTACCAGAGGAATCGCGCAATATCGAGCGGGTCTGGCATTACCTCAGCAAACTGACCCAAAGCGGCGGCCCGATAGACGAAGTGCGGGTGTTCGATCTCAAGCAGTCCATGCAGAATGGCGGCGGCCCGGCCTGTCTGCGCTTGCGCGTAGCCATGAGCGACAGGGAGCTGGCTGCGGTCAACCCAGCCGTCCTGATGAACGACACATTGTTTACCACGCTCAATCACTGGGTGGACAAACACTATCGCGATCGCCTGGGGGCCGAGGACCTAGCGGACCCGCAATTGCTGCTGGAATGCCGCACTGCGTTGGATGAGCTGACCCAGATACTGCAACTGGGTTCGGTCTATCCCTTCCAACTGGGCTAGAGGCCGGCTGATGGACTACCTTGCCGATTTGCTTGCTGGCCGCTTACCGCAATTGCCGGCCAGCCTGGCCCAGGGCACCAGGCTGAGTCTGCTGGGCGAGGGCCTGCTGGCGATAGAGCCCGCCGCCCCGGCGTTTGATGTATTGATCTCCAGTGGCATACACGGGAACGAGACAGCGCCCGTCGAATTGATGGCCAAATTGCTGCAAGCCTTGCTGGATGGCCAATTGCGGGCACAGGCACGGCTGTTGTTTGCCTTTGGCAACCCTGAGGCCATGCGGCGCAATGAGCGCTATCTCGACGACGACCTGAACCGACTGTTTGGCAAGCCTTCCAGTGTGACCGGGCAGGGGCCGGCTGCTTGCAGGGCGCGCGAGCTTGAAGGGGTTTGCCGCGATTTCTTTGCGGGATCAGCAGATCGCTGGAAGCTGCATTACGATCTGCATACGGCCATCCGTGGCTCCAGGATAGAGAAGTTCGCCATCTATCCGTATCCGCACGAACAGGCCTTTGATGCCACCGAGATTGCCCGCCTGGGTGCCTGCGGCATTGAAGCCGTATTGCTGCAATCGGCCGCCTCGCCGACCTTCAGCTACTACACCCGTCGCCACTGCGGCGCCCACGGCTTTACTCTGGAACTGGGCAAGGCTAGGCCCTTCGGGCAAAACGCCTGCGTCAACCTGGATAGGTTGGAAGCCGAGCTGAGGCGCCTGATTCAAGGCCAGCGGCTGGATCACTTCGGCGCTGATGGCCAACCGGCCTTGTTCAAGGTGGCGCGCGAAGTCGTCAAGCACAGCGATGCCTTTGCGCTGCACCTTGAGGATGCCGTGGAGAACTTCACCGAGTTGGCACCGGGTTATGTGTTGGCCGAGGATGGCGACTATCGCTTTGTGGTGGAAGAGCAGGGCGCACGGATCGTATTCCCTAATCGCAAGGTCAAGAACGGCTTGCGCGCTGGCCTGTTGGTCGTGCCGGCGGCCTTACCTTAGGTGCCGCCAGCCTAGCCGAAAAGGCTTGGGTTGTGGCGCTTACTCGCCCTTGTGCTTGGTTGCAGCGTTCAAGATGCCGCGCCAGATGTCTACCTCCAGCTTCTCCAGCTGTATCCGGCCAAACATGCGGCGCAGCCGAGGCATCAGGCGCTTGGGATTGTCCGGGTTGAGGAAGGATATCGCCACCAGGGTCTGTTCCAGATGGGTGTAAAAGCGCTCGATATCATCGTGGCTGGCCAGCTCAGGTTTTTCTTCCAGATGGCTGATATCGTCGTCTACTGCACAGCGTAGCTCGTACGCCAGTATCTGTACTGCCTGTGCCAGGTTGAGCGAGGAATAATCCGGGTTGGTGGGAATGGTGACCAGGCGGTTGCACATGCGCACTTCATCGTTGCTGAGGCCCGACATCTCGGTGCCGAACACCAAGGCGACTTCTTCGCCCATGGCGGCGCGTTCCAGTACGACTGACGCAATTTGCCGTGGCGTATGCCGGGGGACACTCAATTCATGCACCCGTGGGCAAGTCGCCACGGTCTGGGTGCAGCCGGCCAGGGCCTCCTCCAGGCTGCTGCAGACGACGGCACGGTCAAGAATGTCGTCGGCCCGCGAGGCCAGTGTGACCGCTTCGTCATCGGGGAAGCGTTTGGGATTGACCAGGTAAAGGCGGCTCAGGCCCATGGTTTTCATGGCGCGGGCGACGCTGCCGATATTGCGGGGCAAGCTGGTGTGCGAGAGCACGACGCGTACGCGATCCAGGTGAGAGATTTCCGGTTTATTCATTGTCTGACTTCGCGTAGAATTACGAATGAAAGCGGCGTCGATTCTGATCGGCGCCGTTTATATTTGATCTTTGCTTCCTGCCGCATCGTGTGCCTGTTGCCAACGCCTGTTGGCCGCGTGGTCTATTGTTCCTCGGTGGGAAGTCTATTACCGTTGCCCAAGGAATTGCCATGCACCCGATGCTCAACACGGCCATCAAGGCCGCACGCCGCGCCGCTTCCGTAGTACAGCGCGCTTCCAACAACCTCGACGTGCTGCGCGTAGAGCGCAAAGAGCACAACAGCTTCGTGACCGAGGTGGATCGTGCCGCCGAGAAGGCCATCGTCGAGACCTTGCTGGAAGCGTATCCCAAGCACGCCATTCTAGCGGAAGAGAGCGGCGCACATGGCGAGAACGAGTACACCTGGATCATCGATCCGCTGGATGGCACCACCAACTTCCTGCACGGCGTGCCGCAATACTGCATCTCCATCGCGCTGGAGCATCGTGGCCAGATCAGCCAGGCCGTGATTTACGATCCCAACCGTAACGACCTGTTTACGGCCACCCGTGGCGCTGGGGCTTTCCTGAATGATCGCCGTATCCGGGTATCCAAGACCCGCGAAATGGCCGATTCACTGATTTGCACCGGCTTCCCTTACTCGGATTTCTCCAAGCTCGATGCTTACATGCAGCAGTTCCGCGACGTGGTGCAGAAGTCGGCCGGCGTGCGCCGTCCTGGCGCTGCAGCGCTGGACCTGGCCTATATCGCCTGCGGCCGCTACGATGCCTTCTGGGAGCTGGGCTTGTCGCCCTGGGATATCGCTGCAGGTAGCCTGCTGGTGCTGGAAGCCGGTGGCTTGATCACCGATCTGAGCGGAGAGGCAGGATTCATGGAAAGTGGCAATGTGGTGGCCGGCACCCCCAAGGTGTTCGCCCAGTTGCTCCAGACACTGCAAGCCTGATCACGACGCTTGCCGAAAAACGCCACCGCATCACGGTGGCGTTTTTTATGATCCATCGATAAAGGCAACCTTGTCTTTATCCGCCAGCGGCCAGCGAAACTGCCAGGATAGGGCCAGAGTTAGCACCAAACCGTCGTCTCGCCTCTATAATCGCAAGCCCGGCCAATCTTGGCCGGGCTTTGCCATTCTGAATTGCTCTGTCCATGTCGAATACGCCTGCCCACACTCCCATGATGCAACAGTACCTGGCGCTGAAGGCTCAGCACCCGGACAAGCTGATGTTCTACCGCATGGGCGATTTCTACGAGCTGTTCTTTGACGACGCGGTCAAGGCCGCACGCCTGCTGGACATCACGCTGACGTCGCGGGGGCAGACGGCCGGGATACCCATCAAGATGGCGGGCATACCCTACCATGCGGCGGAGCAATACCTGGCCAGGCTGGTGAAGCTGGGTGAGTCGGTCGCGATTTGCGAGCAGTTCGGTGACCCGGCTACCAGCAAGGGGCCGGTAGAACGCAGGGTGGTACGTATCGTCACGCCGGGCACCCTGACGGATGCGGCCTTGCTGGACGACAAGCGCGACAACCTGTTGCTGGCGGTGAATGCCATCAAGGGGCGCCTGGGCCTGGCTTGGTTATCGTTGGCTTCGGGCGAGTTCCGCCTGATGGAATCGGCCGTCGATGCCTTGCCCAGTGAACTGGAGCGGCTCAAGCCGGCAGAGGTGCTGCTGCCAGATGACCTGCACCTGGAGTTTCCGGCAGCAGCGGGTTACGCGGTAAAACGCATCGCCAACTGGCAGTTTGATGTCGAGACCGCCGCGCGCAATCTGGCGCGGCAATTCCAGACCCAGGATTTGAGCGGCTATGGCATAGACGAGCCCGGCGTGGCTGTGGGGAGCGCGGGGGCGTTGCTGGAATATGCCCGCCAGACCCAGTGCGGTGCCTTGCCCCATGTAACCGGGCTGGTGCTGGATCAGTTAGGCCAGTATCTGGCGCTGGATGCGGCGACCCGGCGCAATCTGGAGCTGACTGAGACCATCCGCGGCGAGCCCGCGCCTACCCTGTACTCCTTGCTGGATGTGTGCGCCACCTCCATGGGTAGCCGCCTGCTGCGGCATTGGCTGCACCACCCCTTGCGCAATCAGGCCAAGGTTGCCCGGCGCCGCGATGCGGTAGGCGCCTTGAGTCAATCGCACCTGCTGACTGACCTGCGCGAGCGCCTTGCGGGCATACACGATATCGAACGGATATCGGCCCGGGTGGCGTTGCGCTCGGCCCGGCCGCGCGATTTTTCCAGCCTGCGTGATAGCTTGCTGGCCTTGCCCGCGCTAATGCCGCTGTTACCGGCCGACCCCTTGCTGGAAGAACTGGGCCGGCAGTTGCGCGCGCCTTCAGAGGCGGTCGACCTGCTGCGTCGCGCGGTGATGGATGAACCCTCTGTCGTGATACGCGATGGTGGCGTGATACGCGCGGGTTTTCATGCTGAACTGGACGAATTGCGTGCCCTGCAGACCAATCATGGCGATTTCCTGCTGGCGCTGGAGACGCGCGAGCGGGAACGTACCGGTATTCCCAACCTCAAGGTGGAGTACAACCGGGTACATGGCTTCTACATAGAGGTCACCAATGCCCATGGCGACAAGATTCCGGACGACTATCGCCGCCGCCAGACCCTGAAGAACGCCGAACGCTACATCACGCCGGAACTGAAAACTTTCGAGGACAAGGCACTGTCGGCGCAGGAGCGTTCCCTGGCACTGGAGAAAGCGCTGTACGAAGGCTTGCTGGATGCCATGGCGCCTTTTGTGCCATCACTGCAGCTCCTGGCGCAGGCCGTGGCAGGTCTGGATGTGCTGGCTTCGCTGGCAGAGCGGGCCATGCTATTTGATTGGGTGGCGCCATCGTTCCGCGAAGAAACCGTACTGCAAATCGAAGCTGGCCGTCATCCGGTGGTGGAGCAGCAGTTGCGCGACACCACGGGTGATGCCTTCATCGCCAACGATTTGCGCTTTGATGCCAGCCGCAAGCTGCTGCTGATTACTGGCCCCAATATGGGCGGTAAGTCGACCTATATGCGGCAGGCTGCCCTGATTGTGCTGATGGCCCACATCGGTAGCTTCGTGCCTGCCAAATCAGCCACCATAGGCAGGCTGGATCGCATCTTTACCCGCATAGGCGCAAGCGATGACCTGGCCGGCGGGCGTTCCACCTTTATGGTGGAGATGACTGAGACGGCGAACATCCTGAACAATGCCGGTGACCATGCGCTGGTGCTGATGGATGAAGTGGGTCGAGGAACATCGACTTTCGATGGTCTTGCGCTGGCCTGGGCTATTGCCCGTGCGTTGATAGAAAAGAATCGCAGCTACACGCTGTTTGCCACCCACTATTTCGAGCTGACCCGCTTGGCGCTTGATTACCAGCAGGTGGCGAATGTGCACCTGGACGCGGTGGAGCATAAGGACAAGATTGTTTTCCTGCACAGTGTGGAAGAAGGGCCAGCGAGCCAGAGCTACGGCTTGCAAGTCGCCCAGCTGGCGGGTGTTCCGCGCGAGACCATCAGGCAAGCGAAGCGCTATCTGACCGAGCTGGAAAACCAGCGCGTCAGCCATGGTGGCCAGGGTGACCTGTTTTCCATGCCAGTGGCACTGGAGGCGGAACCAGAACCACACCCGCTGGTCACTCAACTTGCCGCTATCGACCCGGATGAGCTTAGTCCAAGGGCTGCCCATGACATGCTGTATGAATTGATACGGCAAGCACGGGCGGATTGAAAAAATCAATCATTAGCGTCTTGCACGACGTCTATAACTCTGTGGAACTCAGGTTTAGTACTGCTAGCCGGGCTTGGTGAAGCGGTTCCAGCTAGGCGTGCGCAGCAGGCAGTATGTGGTTACGGCAAGCTAGCGCAACAACACAGAAAGGGTGTTGTTAGCGGCCCAAGCCACTCCATGGCGTAGCTAACGGCAACGCCACACCCTATTCGCTGGGCCTTGCTGGCGGCACGACGGCCGATAGCGGGGCTCTGCTGACATTGATAATTTTATATTTGGGAGAAGCAATCGAATGGTAGCGTTGAAGGACAACCGGCTGGATGAAGGTCTGGCCCGCATCTTTGGCATTGCGACTGATCAGGCTGGCGTCCAGCTGGAAGCCATACGCAGCAAGGCAGCCGCCAATCTGGCCGCTTACGGCAAGCTGATTGCCGAAATGTTCGACAAGCAGTCGGTTCCGGTTCCTCCCCCGGTGCATCTGCAATGGTGGCCTGAAGGAAGCCGTATCCAGGTGGTGGGCTCTCATCCCGATCGAGAGCGTATTGAGGTGTTGCTCAATGGCGATGGCGAGATAGTGGAGGAGTTCAAGGAGCTTGAGCTACTGCATGAGATAGTCCGCAATACCGAGCTGGCAGGCGAGGGTACAACCCAGGGCCAGCATTTCAATATCGGCATTACCAGCACCGGCCCGCTGGCTTTCTACACCGAGTAGTCGTCGGCAATACGGACGGGTACGGCTGTAAGAGCCTGTTTAAGGTGGGCAGTGACACCGTATGCCGTAGGCACCCTGTAAAAGCCGATCCTTCGCGAGAAGGAATCGGCTTTTCGCATTATCCAATTGCGGCTCAGGCAGGTGCAGTTACCTCATATTGCAACGCAGCCAGGCGATGCCGGCGCTGCCAGAAAGGCGAGCCTGTCCAGCGCTGTTCTGCGCCATACCAGTAGGCCAGGTGCTGCTGATAAGCCTGCATGATGCGTGCTACTTCAGTCGCATAGCCTTGGCAGGCGGTGATATCGCCAGCCAGGCTGCGGTCGCAGGCCTCAGCTGCGGCCAGGCCGGTATAGAGTGCGTTGAACAAGCCTTGCGACGACAATGGATCGAAGCTGAGCGCCGCGTCACCCACTGCAAACCAGCCCCGGCCCGCCGCTGGCATAGTGAGCGCAGAGTGAGCAGCCGTGAGCGCTGGCGTGGTGTCCGCCACAAAGCCGCTGCTGCATAGCAAGGCACCCAACTCGGGCAGCCTTGCCGCAGCAGCCGCCAGCCAGCCGGGCGTTCGCATCTGGCGGGCAGCGGGTAGGTCGGCATCGGTATGAAAAGCCAGTACCCGCTGGCGATGAGGGAGGGCGGCGCTGTACCACCATCCATCCTCGCAAGCTTCTATGCGTGATAGGCCATCGGCAGGTGCATGTTCATCGTGGCCATGTACCCAGCCGCAGACCAGCCTATCTTGCTGTTGGCGGATGGCGCCCAGCTTGCGGGCCAGGGTAGCCGCACGACCGCCTGCGTCGATCACGATGCGGGCATGTGCATGGCAGGGGCCATGGGGGCCTTGCAAAGTCAGTTGCCAGCCATCGGCCACACGTATGGCAGTGTCGGTATGCGCTGGCGCTAGCAGCACTGCACCACGCCGTATTGCATGCTGTCTTAACCAACGCTCAAACCGTGCTCGGTCCAGGTGCCAACCGTGCCCGTCCAGGTCGCGTAGAAAATCCTGCTCGGCGGCCGTCCCTCCCCAGACAGATCGATTGCCATGGCAGGGGGTATGGCCCTGCAGGAGGAAATCCTCCCACAGACCCATATCGCCCAATAGCCGCCGGGCGGCTGGGGGCAACGACTCGCCGATACGGCGCAGCGGCTGCACCTGACGGTCCAGCAGCAATACCCTGTGATGGGGCGCCAGATTGAGCGCGGCGCAGGCACCGGCCGGGCCTGCTCCTTGTATCAGTACCTCGAACTGCTGCATGCTCAATTGCGATGTCGGCTGGCCATACGCTGTACCTTCTCCACCTCGCTCAGGTCCACGTCCTCGAATGTCTCTGCCGGTGGGGCAGACATCAGTAGCCTCTCGGCAACGATGTGCGGTGGTAGTTGCTCCACTTCCAGGGTGTGTGGAAAGCCCGCGCCATCGCGTGGTCCTTCACGTACCTCGACGATGCCCATCTGGGCGATATCGGCGATCATGTTATTGATCTGGTCCTCGTAGCTGATATTGCCCAAGGGCCGTATCCAGGCCGCGCGGCGGGCGAAGGCACTCATCCGCTCATCCAGCGGCTGGCTTTCATCCATCACGATATGGTAGGCCTGCTGGCTCATGACCTGATTGGGTACCCTGGCCGGCCAGAAGGTGGGCAGGTAAGGGTCATAGCTCTTCTGGTAGCCGGAGCGGCAGCTGGCAGTGTCGGTCTGCCACGGGACAGCCATCCAGCGGCTCACGCCACCTGCTATCTGTGCGCCACAGGGCCCGGAGATATTGTCAGGAGTCAGCACTGCGCCGTAATCGGGCTCTATCCAGCCAGGTGGCCGGTGCGCCAGCCGGAAGGGCGACATATACATGCTGCTCTGGCGCATGGGCCAGGTCATTTCGCAGCCAGGGTGAAAGGCGTCAGCCAGGCAGAATTCCATGGCAGCCTGAATCAGCATGTCCGGCTGCTGGGCCAATGGGACGTCCTCGATGCGCTGTGGTGGCACGGCGCTCGGATCGTAGTCGGCAATGAACTCGCCAGCGGCCCAAAGGCGCAGATGCGTGAGTTGCAAATCGCTGAGGGCAGCATTTTGGCGGGGTGTTTCGGCCGGAGGAACGCTCATGGCATCGCCATACAGCCAGGGCCAGGGTGTGGGTGCCCAGGCATCACGCTTGAACTGGCGGAACTCGTTGAACAGGGTCAGGCGCCATTCCTTCAGATTGGCGCTGGGATCGGCCAGCTTGCGCATCCAGCCCTGATCGCTGAACGGTGTGCTGCCACCCCAGCCAAAAGCAGCGGCAAAGCCGGCGTTGACCCACTGCAGGCGCGACAGGCGCTCGAAGATGGGGCGGATATCCTGCTGGAACGAAGGCTGTACCGGTGCCTTGAGGCTGCCTTTGGCGACGAACAGGTCGCGCATCAGGTCCCACATGGTCCGAACCGACTTCTGCTGTGGGGCATAGTTGGGTGGCGCCACCACCACCCAGGCTGGGTCAACGGGGATGTCGCGTCCCTGGTAACTCACACTGGCGGTGACCGGGCCGTCCGCCACATCATCGTGCCAGCCCTCGTTGTTGGCGAAGGTGATGGCACGTGCCCCATTCCAGGAGGCCGACTTGCCGTGCCCGCCCAGTACCAGCAAGCGGCCTTGCGGGTCAGTCCTCAACTCGCCGAGGTAAACCGGTGTGCCCATGAACTTGCCGCTGTCGAAGGCGTAAGCGGCGCCATGCTGGTCGCGTCCAACGATCTTGCGCTGGCCGGGGGTAATGCTCAGCGTGGCACGGTCTGCCACGGCCATATTACGCAAAAAGGAGGGGGGCGCAGTAGCGGCCTCGGGAATATCCAGCGCTATCTGGAACTGATACCAGGCTGCCTTGGTATTGGCCAGGGTGGCGGCCCACTGTACTTCGGCATTGTCTGCATTCAGTTCAGCCACCACTTCGCCAGCCGCATTAAAGCCATAAACACGGAACCGGGCCGCCTCGCGCTTGATAGCGCCGCTGGCATCACGGTAGAAGCCGGGCGCCTGCGGTGCCGGCTCGGACACCTCTGGGCCGATGTAATAGGCTTCTTGGCTATTGCCGATCCGGGCAATGCCGATGGCGGGATAGATGGCGGCCTTGACGATATGGTTGTCGCCCGATGGGGAACCGGTTTGCATGCTTCCTCCTCCTGTTTGCTTGTTGTATATGTCCCTCAGCACCTGTTTGTTGAACAGGCTCAAGCTAGGGTACACGCCTAGCCAGCTTAGTGCAGGCCAGACGGGGCAACATCATTCAAACGGGGGAGGACGGCTGCAGCTGACTGATGCAGTTAGCCGGCAGCCGGGCAAGAAGCGCCAGCATGTCTATCGACGTTTCTTCTTGCTGCTTTTCTTCTTGCCTTTCTTGACCGGTTTTTTGGACTTCTTCTTGCTGGGTTTGACTTCGCTGCCTTCGCTCATCAGCTTTTGCAACTGCGGGCTACGCTCGGCCACGCTTTCCTGGGTTACGCGCCGCGCGCCGTTATAGCGCTTGGCCCAGTAGGCGTCGGTCAGTCTCACCACCTGCACCTTGCTGCCGGAGGATGGCGAGTGGATAAAGCGATCATCACCCAGATAGATGCCGACATGGGAGAACTTGCGGCCCAGGGTATTGAAGAACACCAGGTCGCCTGGCTTGAGTTCTTCCTTTTCCACATCATTGCCCAGGCGGCTGATGGCAAAGGCGTTGTGAGGTAAGGCAATATTCATTGCCTGCTGGAATACATACTTGATGAAACCACTGCAATCGAGCCCGCTTTCGGGCGTATTACCGCCCCAGCGGTAGGTCACGCCAATCAACCCCAAGGCTTGCAACATGATGTCCTGGGCAAAGCGGTTGCCATCTTCGGCTTCGCTCGCAGTCTGGACTTCATCTTCGGGTTTGTCGGCTGTGTATTCCCTGGGCGAGGCTAGCGCCAGGCAGGCCAGCGGCAATAGCAGCAGGTGTCGGAACTTGAACGTCATGCCGGCACTCTTGGTAAAGGGTTATCGGTAAAGCGCGCCATGATGCCGAATTCCAGCGGCGGGCGTCCAGCCCTAGGGAATTCTGCAACCTGTACAAGGCGAGCGCGAAATAGTTGCGGACAGGCCTTAGAGCCTGTTCAATGTCTTTTCGCCGTGTCGTTTGCAACCTTGCCGGATAAAGGGCAAGGCGCAAGCCGCGCAGCGGTACGGGTACCGTCAGCGGCTTGCAAATCGGCCATTCGCCGGCAAGGCTGCGAACCCGCAGGGCTGATCTGGAAAACGGCCGTTCACTGCGTTGTGGCGCTTGGCAATAACTTGTTATTGCCTGCGCACCACGCCTTGTGCCTGGCCATTTTCCAGATCAGCGACACGACGAAAAGACATTGAACAGGCTCTAACAATCCAGCCATGCTACGCGAAACTATCAGCCTGATGCGCGACCTGCCGCGCATACGTGAAATCATCGGCGTGTTGGCCAGACACGGTTTTGGCGATTTGGTTCGCCGTCTCAATGTACAACGTACATTCGAGCGGGCCGGCGAATCGCTTGATCTGCCCGAAGAAGAGATGCGTAACGAGCAGGATGCGCCTGTGCGCGCACGCCGTGCATTGGAGGAGCTGGGGCCGACCTTCATCAAGTTGGGGCAGGTCATGGCGACACGGGTGGATGTGTTTCCGCCTGACTGGATCGCCGAGTTCGAGCAACTGCAGTCGAATGTCCCGGCCACCCCGTTTGCCGAACTGGAGGCGGAGCTGGAACGGGTATGGGGTGTGCCGCCACGCGAGATGTTTGTCGAACTGGACGAGACGCCCATAGGCTCGGCTTCCATCGCCCAGGTTCACCGCGCCAGGCTGCCGGATGGCCGCGAAGTCATCCTGAAGGTGCGCCGTCCGCATATCGTGGCCAAGATAGAGGCCGATCTGCGCGTGCTCCATCACCTGGCCAGCCTGGTGGAGTTTGAATTCCCCGATGCCAGGCAGTATCAGCCCGTACGCATTGTGGAGCAGTTCGCCAAGTCGCTGCGGCGAGAGCTGGATCTGGCGCAGGAAGCCCACCACCACCGTCGCTTCGCCGAAAATTTCGCCAGCGACAAGCATATCGTTATCCCTGAGATTTTCTGGGACTACACCAACGAGATCGTCAACGTACAAGCCTATGTCGGCGGCGTACCGGGCAACGAGCTGAGCCTGCTGGAGGCTGCGGGGCTGGATCGCAAGCTGCTGGCGCAGCGCGGGGCGGACGCCGTGCTCAAGATGGTTTTGATCGACGGCTACTTCCACGCCGATCCTCATCCTGGCAATGTGATCTATCTCCCGGACAATCGTATCGCCTTCATCGACTTCGGCATGATAGGCCGCCTGCCCGCACCCCGGCGTGATGAAATTGTCGACCTGCTGGCTGCGCTGGCCGCCAGGGACGAGCGTGGGATACTGAATGTGCTACTCGACTGGACCGCCGATATCGCGGTGGATGAGGAGAAGCTGGCGGCGGATCTGGCCGAGTTCATGTTCAACTACGAGAACCTGGCGCTGAAGGACATCCGCTTCGGCCAGCTGCTCAATGACGTGATCGCCATCATGCGTGAGCACGCCATTACCCTGCCGGCTGATCTGACCTTGCTGTTCAAAGCGCTGATCACGCTGGAGGGCCTGGGACGACAACTGGACCCGGAATTCCAGATGGTGCCCCACCTGACGCCCTTTGTCCGCCAGGTGCTGCTCAATCGCTATTCTCCCAGGGCGCTGGTCAAGAAAGGGCGGCGCAACCTGTGGGAAATGCTGACGCTGGCGGGCGGCATACCGCGTGATCTCTCACGACTCGTCAAGGCTGCCCGGCGCGGCAAACTCAAGATAGATCTTGATCTCAAGCGGTTGGATCAGTTTGGCGCGCAGATAGACCGTGCCGCCAATCGGCTGACATTGGGCATCGTCACCGGTTGCCTGATCATAGGATCAAGCATCGTCATGACCGTACCGGCAGGGCCACGTATCTTCGGTCTGCCGGCATTTGGCTTCATTGGCTTCCTGATTGCCTTCCTGAACAGTATCTGGCTGATCTGGTCGATCTGGCGCGCAGGCAAGCGTAATTGATCAGTACACCCGTCGCGCCAAGTTGAATTTGTGCACGATGGTGGAAGCCAGTTCCTCGATCGACTTGCTGGTGGTGTTGAGATGAGGAATGCCGGCGGCACGATAGATGGCTTCTGCTTCGGCAACCTCGTAACGGCAGTTGTCGATGGACGCATAGCGGCTGTCCGGCTTGCGCTCGGCGCGTATCTGCGACAGGCGTTCCGGCACGATGGTCAGGCCGAACAGCTTGTGCTTGCTGGGCAGCAGGGCCTTGGGCAGACCAGGCTGGCCGAAGTCGTCCGGGGTCAGCGGATAGTTGGCGGCCTTGATGCCATATTGCAGCGCCAGATAGAGACAGGTTGGCGTCTTGCCTGAGCGTGAAACACCCACCAGTACGATGTCGGCGCTATCCAGGTCAGACGGTTTGATACCATCGTCGTGCGCCAGCGCATAGTTCACGGCCTCGATGCGGGCATTGTATTCGTGGAAGTTCTCTATGCTGTGGCTCTTGCCCACGGTGTGCGAGGATTCCTTGCCCAGCTCCGCTTCCAGCGGCTCGATAAAGGCCTCGAAGAAGTCCACCACATGGGCTTCCGGGATATGGATGATGTCGCGGATATCGTTCTTCACAAAGGTGGAGAACACCAGCGGCCTGGCGCCGTCATTGATGCCGGTCTGGCGTATGCGCTCCGCTACCAGTTCGGCTTTTTCGTGGGTATCGACAAAGGGCAGGGTGACGCGCTTGAATTCTATCCCCTCGAACTGGGTAATCAGGCTGTGGCCCAGCATTTCGGCGGTGATGCCGGTGCGGTCGGAGACGAAGAAGACGGTGCGGTGGGCTGACATGGCTTGGGTATCCGGTTTCGGTATCACGTAAGGATGGCAGGCTACACTGGTGTGCAGAAGCTGGCTGATGCAGCCATGTTGCCACAGCGCAGGCCAGGGCTGCGAGGGGTTGCGAGGCTGCAACATCAGGGAAAACGGCCTTTTTTCGGTGTATAGCCTGTAATGCCGGGTGTGCGACTACATTTTTGTGATACAAGCCTGACCGTGTTGTGTTGCATTGCGCAAAATAAGGTCGCTGCGACATCGCTTGTGTGGCTGCGCCGATGCCGCTAAACAAGTTAGAATTACCGCCTCAGATTCCCCAAATCCCCTGCAAGGAAACAAGCAAATGGCAGAGAACAACGTCATCTGGTTTGACGAACTGCGCATGACCGACGTCGAGCGCGTGGGCGGCAAGAACGCCTCGCTTGGCGAAATGATCAGCCAGTTGGCCGCTTCGGGCGTGCGCGTCCCCGGCGGTTTTGCCACTACGGCTGAGGCCTACCGAATTTTCCTGGCTTATGACGGCCTCTCTGCCCGCATCGATGCAGCCCTGACGGCGCTGGATGTGGACAATGTTTCCGAGCTGCTGCGTGTGGGCAAGCAGATACGCCAGTGGGTGGTGGATCAACCCTTCCCGCCAGCACTGGATGCCGATATCCGTACCGCCTTTGCCAAGATGGAGGCCGATTCCGGAGCGACCATTTCGGTGGCAGTGCGCTCCAGTGCAACGGCTGAAGATCTGCCTGACGCCTCGTTTGCCGGTCAGCAGGAGACCTTCCTCAATATCGTCGGTATCGACAATGTGCTGCACGCCATCAAGGAGGTGTTTGCCTCCCTGTATAACGATCGCGCCATTTCCTACCGCGTCCACAAGGGCTTTGCACATGCCGATGTAGCCTTGTCTGCCGGTATCCAGCGCATGGTGCGCTCGGACAAGGGGGCTGCCGGTGTGATGTTCACCATCGACACCGAGTCGGGCTTTGACGATGTGGTGTTTGTTACATCCAGCTATGGCCTGGGCGAGACGGTGGTGCAGGGGGCGGTCAATCCTGACGAGTTCTACGTCTACAAGCCCAATGTGGCTGCTGGCAAGCCGGCCATATTGCGCCGCAACCGTGGCTCCAAGCAGATCAAGATGGAATTCACCACCGAGGCGGCTGCCGGTAAGTCGGTACGCACGGTGGATGTATCCGATGTCGACCGCAATCATTTCTCCATCACTGATGCCGAAGTCGAGGAGCTGTCGCGCTACGCGCTGATCATCGAAAAGCACTACCAGCGTCCGATGGATATCGAATGGGGACGCGATGGTGTGGATGGCAAGCTGTACATCCTGCAGGCCCGTCCTGAAACGGTGAAGTCGCAGGAAGCTCGTGTGGATACGCTGCGCCGTTATCGGTTGAACAGCAAGTCTGCCGTATTGGCCTCCGGTCGTGCCATCGGCCAGAAGATAGGCCAGGGCGTGGTACGCCTGATCAAGGACGCCAGCGAGATGGACTCGGTCAAGCCGGGCGATGTGCTGGTGACCGATATGACCGACCCCGACTGGGAGCCGGTAATGAAGCGTGCTTCGGCTATCGTGACCAATCGTGGCGGCCGTACCTGCCACGCTGCCATCATTGCTCGTGAACTTGGCATCCCAGCCGTGGTGGGCTGCGGCGATGCGACCCGCTCCTTGAGCGATGGCCAGTATGTGACGGTTTCTTGTGCTGAGGGTGATACCGGCAATATCTATGATGGTCAGCTGGCCATCGAGATCATCGACCTCAAGCTGGACTCCATGCCCAATAGCCCGGTCAAGCTGATGATGAACGTTGGCAACCCAGAGCTGGCATTCGATTTCAGCCACCTGCCCAATGAAGGTGTTGGTCTGGCACGCCTGGAATTCATCATCAACCGAATGATAGGCATCCATCCCAAGGCGCTGCTGGCTTACCCCAATCTGCCATGGGATCTGAAGCAGCAGGTGGATGAGCGCATTGGCGGTTACGCCAGCGCAGTGGATTTCTACGTGGAGAAGCTGGTTGAGGGTATTGCTACCCTGGCGGCCGCCTTCTACCCGAAGAAGGTCATTGTTCGCATGTCCGACTTCAAGTCGAACGAGTATTCGAACCTGATCGGTGGGCAGAACTACGAGCCTCACGAAGAAAACCCCATGATTGGCTTCCGCGGGGCGTCGCGCTACATCAGCGAATCCTTCCGCGACTGCTTCGAACTGGAGACCCGTGCCTTGAAGAAGGTGCGCAATGAAATGGGTCTGACCAATGTCGAGGTGATGATTCCCTTTGTCCGTACCCTGGATGAAGCCAGCAAGGTGGTGGAGTTGCTGAAGGAAAACGGCCTGGAACGCGGTCGCGATGGCCTGCGCCTGATCATGATGTGCGAGATTCCTTCCAATGCCATCCTGGCGGATCAGTTCCTGGAATACTTCGATGGCTTCTCTATCGGTTCCAACGATATGACGCAGCTGACCCTGGCGCTGGATCGAGATTCTGGCGGCCCCATTGCCAGCCTGTTCGACGAGCGTAACGATGCAGTGAAGGCCATGCTGTCGATGGCCATCAAGGCCTGCCGTGCCAAGGGCAAGTACATTGGTATCTGTGGTCAGGGCCCATCCGATCACCCCGATTTCGCCAAGTGGCTGGTGGAGCAGGGTATCGAAACGGTATCGCTCAACCCCGATACCGTGGTGGAAACCTGGTTGTACCTGGCCAAGGAGCTGGGTAGCGGGGCTGCTGCCTGAAATCGCGCCAGCGGTATGCAATCAGCACTCAGCAAGTAGAACAAGGCGCCTATGGCGCCTTGTTCTTTTATGAGCACATGGGACAGACCCAGCGCAGCGGCACTTAGCTGCTAACTGCTCAGAATATCTCCTGCGAGAACGGAATGCGCCGTGGCAGGCACTTTGCCTTGAGTTCGGTGGCAAAGGGCGTGGGACCGCAAAAGAACATCCTTGGTGGGTGGCTGGGATGGGCCAGCAGTATGCCATCCAGCTCTTGATCCCAATCAGGACGGCCCCAGTGGAGCGGATATCGGCAATCCGTCAGTGCGTCGCGCCCATGCCGCAGGTGATAGTGCTCGCTGGCCAGCTGCAAGGCCAGATCGCCCAGGTCCCGCTGTACGGCGCTGCAGAACAGCTTGATGCTGACCCAGCTGGCAGCGGGGCTGTCTGCCAATTCATCCAGCAATGGCCTGATCCAGGCTATGGCGTCGGGCGTACGGCATATCCAGTAGACATAGACATGCTGCTTCACCGGCCGCAAGCCTGCTTGCGACTGCAGGGTGATATGGCGCAGCAGTGATGCAAACGGTGTGATGCCTATGCCGCCTGCTACCAGTATGGTGACATCGTGACGCATGACGATGGCGCTGGGGGCGGAATAGGGGCCATCCAGCTCTGCAGGCATGGGCAGGTTGGCGCCACCCGTCTGGCGTGCCAGAGCATGTAGCTGTCCAGTCCACAAGCCGGCATTGCGGATGTGCAGGGTCAGCTTGTCCTGGCCTGGAGCAGAGGACAGGGTAAAGGGATGCCACTGCTGGCGGTCGATCTCGGGCAGGCGCAGATAGACATAATCGCCGGCACGAAACTGAAAGCCGCTAGGGCGTTGCAGTTCCAGGATGGTGATCTGTTCGGCGGCTGCTTCCATGGCGACTACGCACGAGAGCTTAGACTTGCGCCTTGCCTGGAATAGAAGATTGATGACGAATAGCAGGCCGGGCAGCAGAAACCAAAGCCAGAACTGCGGGCTATGCCACAGCATAAGGCCGAACCAGACCCAATACAGCTTGTGGCTGAATTTGAACCAGGCGTAACGGCCTGGCTTGCGATAGAAGCGCTGCCTACCCAGGCCGGCCATGATGGCGATGACCACCAGCAGGATGACGCCCGTGATGCCCAGCGCGGTCTGCCAAAGAAAGGCGGACATGGAATTGCCCAGCGCTGCCTGATGGGCCAGTTGCCCTGCAATATGGATCAAACTGAAGACAACCAGCGAAACACCTACCAGCTTGTGCAGGCTGCGCAGGGCGCCATAGGGCATCAGGATATGCGGTAGGCGCCGGTGCAGGGTGGTGGTCAGGCTGCGTAGCATGGGCAGGCAGATCAGTGCTGTGCCTAGATTGACACACCCTGCTGCCCCGCGCGCCAGCTGTATGGCAATGTCAGCACCGGCGGCGCGGTAGCTTTGTGCCTGCAAGTAAAAGACCATCAGGCATAGCAGCAAATAGCTGGCCGACCAGAACAACAGCTGGCGCTGCTGCGGGGCACCCAGCCATTGCTGCACTGTGCCGGCTTCGGTGCGGCGGCGCAGCTTGCCCAGCCAGTTCACCTGCTTGCTGTTCAATTGTCTAGGCAGGGTATGTAGGGCACGGAAGCGCTGGCTGAAATCCTTTGCATCCAGTGTAGCTTGGGCCACGGTGCCGGTATCGGGTTGGTAGAAGCTATAGGTCAGTCGTCGGCACACCAGTTTCCGCCGTTCGGGTTCCAGCATGCTTAGCGTGCTGAACAGCAGCTTGCTGAACTGGCGCTGGGTCAACTCTGCTGTGCTGCCTCTCAAGGCCAGGAACGCTGCGGCCTCCTTGTCGTCCAGCAACTCGCTATCAAGCAAGGTAATGAAATGCGCCAGGCGCTCTGGCGGCAGCACGGTGGCACCTGCGCCGGCCAGGCCTTCGAACAACACACGGCCTATATAGCTGGAACGTATACCGCTGATCTCTTTGAACTGCTGGTAGTTGATATGCCTGCGCCGCCGCAGTGCTGCCTGTGCCAGCCGATAGGTGCGTGGGCCATAGGCCGCCTGGTTGTCCGGGTCGTCGTTCAGTGCCTCTAGTACGGGGATGCTGATGCTGCTCATGCCAGGTAAATACCAATAAAACTCAATGACTTATTCTTACATATGCAATGCGCATAGAGCGTTAAGCGTACCGACAAGCAAGTTCTTGTCGGGCTTAAACACGGCTGCATGCCGCTGCCGGCAAGGGCTTTGTAACCGTCTGGCTTTGATTGGGAAGTGAGAGGTAAATTAGATTTTCTGCATTTACGCCTCAAGTATCGTGCTGGGCTGACGATATCCAGTTCGCAAGTGCAGGCAGTGGCCGGGCGGCAAGGGATGTTCCGCTTCAGCCCAGCAGCAATGAGCTAAATCGACTTTCGCTAAAGTTTTCTCAGCGCAGGCCGATAAGTGAGTCAGGATTCAGCGCTGCGAGGGTTCCGCGGGCCTGAAGAAAACGCAACCTCCCATGGAGATAGACGACCATGCAAACGATCAACACCAACATTCCCTCGCTGAATGCGCAGCGCAATCTGGGCAATACGGCGAATACGCTCAACACCTCCTTGCAGCGCCTGTCTTCAGGTTTGCGCATCAACAGCGCCAAGGATGATGCTGCCGGTCTCGCGATTTCCGAGCGCTTCAGCTCGCAGATCCGCGGTATGGATCAGGCACGCCGCAATGCCAACGACGGTGTGTCGCTGGCACAGACCGGTGAAGGCGCCCTGCAGCAGATGGGCGATATCCTGCAGCGTATCCGTGAACTGGCAGTGCAGTCGGCAAACGCTACCAACAGCTCGTCCGACCGTCAGGCACTGAATTCCGAAGTGAACGAGCTGGTTGCCGAATTGGACCGCTTCGCCACCACGACCGAGTTCAACGGTCTAAAGATGTTCGACGGTTCCTTCTCGTCCTCCATCTTCCAGGTCGGCGCTAACGCCAACCAGAACATCACGGCGACCACCCGTAACTTGCGTACCGACCAATACGGTACCTACCAGGTCGGTAATAGCATCCGTGCTTCGGGCTCGGATAAGGTGGCGGCTTACGATCTTTCCGGTACTGGCCATATCTCCGGTGGTGTGGTGTTGACTGCTGGTACTTTCGAATTGCGCGGCTTCGCTGGTGCGGCCACCATCTCGGGTGTGACGGGTGATACCGCTGCCTCGCTGGCCACCAAGATCAACGCGGTGACCGACAGTACGGGCGTGACTGCTACTGCCAGGACGACAGCCAGCTTCAAGTTCAGTGGCGATACCGCTGGTTCGGGTGCTTACTCCCTGGAAGTGCTGGGTAACCAGGCGAAGGAACAGGTCGCTTCGGTCAGCTTCACCATCTCCAAGAACGAGAACGGCACGCTGAACCTGCAAGAAGCTGTCACTGCCTTCAACGACAAGTCCTCGCTGACCGGTATTACTGCCAAGCTGTCGGATAGCCGTGAAGAATTGGTGCTGGAAAATGCAACTGGTGGCAACATCACCGTGAAGCTGACTTCGCTGTCTGCGGCACAGGTCATCAGCGGTGGTTACATCTCCAGCGGCGGCACCTTCGTGGCCGATGGTGAGGTGATCGATACGGCAGAGGACGCCCGTACCTACGGTGGTCAACTTACCTTGAACTCCACTTCGTCCTTCTCGGTCGAATCGGATGCTACGCTGGAACTGAACCTCGGCGCCCTCGACGACGACGATACGCAGGGCTTGCAAGCCAGTACGGTACTAGCCTCGGAGCTGGAGGAAGTGTCGGAGATCAACATCTCCACCGTTGAAGGTGCCACCCAGGCCCTGCGTACGGTAGACGGTGCGATTGCTGCGATCACGGCTCAGCGTGCCAAGTTCGGTGCACTGCAGTCCCGCTTCGAAGCGACCATCTCGAACCTGCAAACGTCGTCGGAGAACCTCTCCGCCGCCCGTAGCCGGATTCGCGATGCAGACTTCGCCTCGGAAACTGCCAACCTGACCAAGGCGCAGATTCTGCAACAGGCTGGTACTGCGATGCTGGCACAGGCCAACGCGCTGCCGCAGCAGGTGTTGAGCCTCTTGAACGGCTAAACTAAGCTTTAGTGCTTAGCCTGTGAGTGCCCCGCCAGGCTTTATGCCTAGCGGGGCGTTTGCCCAAGGAGCGATTCATCATGCAAATCCAGACACTGAGTTCTGCCACCACCTTGGTGGGTGGCGCCAGCACCACCGATGCCCCTGTGGCCCGCAACCAGTACGCTGCCTCTGCGGGGCAAGCGGTAGAGGCGGTACGCGTCAGCGCAGATGCAGTCCAGGCTGTGCGCGCCAGCATAGACCCGGAAGACGTTAAGAATGCGGTAGAGAACCTGAACAAGACCTCTGCTGTGTTCAATAACTCCTTGCAGTTCTCCATCGATGATTCGACCAAGCTGACCGTGGTCAAGTTGATCGACAAGGAGTCGGAAGAGGTGGTCCGTCAGATTCCTACCGAGGAAGTCCTGGCGATCGCCAAAGCCATCGACAAGCTGCAGGGCTTGCTGATCAAGGAAAAAGCCTGAGGGTGATTTCACCCTCAGGGTATTGCTGGGTCAGGCGTGAATATTGCTTGAAGCCAGGTTCAGCAATCAGTCGTGTAAGGAGTTTGCCATGGCCATCACCACGTCGGGCGTAGGATCTGGTCTTGATATCAACGGTCTGATCACCCAACTGATGACCGCCGAGCGTATGCCTGAAAAGCAGATGGCGCTCAAGAAGGCAGAGTTCGAGGCCAAGCTGACGGCCCTGGGTTCGGTCAAGAGTGCGCTATCCACCTTTCAGGGGACGGTGGCCGGGCTTACTTCAACCAGCCAGTTCCGCAAGATGAGTGCAACGCTGGCTGACACCACAATAGGGACCGTGACGGTATCGAGCATCGCCACGGCTTCCTCCTATTCGCTCAAGGTCGACCAGATCGCCCAGAGCCATAAGGTCAAGTCAGGCAGCTATTCGAGCATCGATTCGGTGGTGGGTAGCGGCAAGCTGACCATACAGTTCGGCACGCTGGAGCAGATTGACCCGGCTGACCCCTCAAATCTGAATCCGGATGGCACTTACGAGCCTACCGATACCAAGTTCACGCTGAATGCCAAGCAGGCAGCCATCCAGGTCGATATCGGCCCTGGCAGCAATACACTCTCCGGCATACGCGACGCCATCAATGCAAAAAAAGCAGGGGTGACCGCCTCCATCATTAACGATGGCGGCGGCTTCAGGTTGGTTCTGTCGGCCACCGAAAGTGGCGCCGATGCGTCAATGAAGATCAGCGTGACCGATGATGACGGCAATGCGACCGATGCCGCCGGCCTGTCGCAACTGGCCTATGACGCCACCCTGGCTGTGGGTTCTGGCCAGAACATGACGCAGACCCAGCAAGCCCAGAGTGCGGTTTTTTACCTGGATGGCATCAAGATCACCAAGGCTAGCAATGTGGTGAGTGATGTGCTGTCTGGCGTGACCCTGACGTTGCAAAAGGCTACCGAGGGCAAGACGACTTCGCTGAGCGTCAGCCGCGATACGTCCGGGGTAGTAGACAAGGTAGGCGAGTTCGTTAAGGGTTACAACGAACTAATGGCGCAGCTCAAGGAGCTGACTGCCTACAATGACAAAAGCAAGGAAGCGGCTGTTTTGCAGGGTGATCAGGCCATACGGTCGGTACAAACCCAGCTGAAAGGCATATTGAATGGTGTAATGGCAGGATCGGGCGACTTGCGCCGGCTCACGGACGTGGGTATCAGTTTCGATAAAGCTGGCGTCATGACCTTTGATACCGACAAGTTCGGCAAGGCACTGGCCAGCAACCCCGACGCCGTGGCCTCCCTGTTTGGCGCTTATGGTTCCACTACCGACCAGCAGGTGAAGTACATCAGCAGCAAGGCAGCCACGCAGGCTGGCAACTACCCGGTCATCATTACCGATCTGGCAACCCAGGGCATAGTGCGGGCTAACACCGTCAGCAACACCAACTTCGACCTGACGGGGCTCAGCAGCAGCTTCACTATTTCCATCAATGGCAAAAGCAGCGGCAATATCACGCTGGAGGCCAAGAACTATGGCTCCATGAGTGCTTTGGCCGCTGAAATGCAGACCAAGATCAATGGCGATACCGGCATCAAGGCATCTGGTATTACCGCTTCGGTGGTGTGGAATAGCGTCACTGAGCGCTTCGAATTCTCGTCCACCCGTTTTGGCAAGGAGTCGAAGGTCGAGATTGGTACCGCCAGCGCCGATGCCCAAACGATGCTGGGCATGACTACCGGCAAGCAGGCAACCCTGTTTGGCGGTACCTTGATGTCGTCGACCATTACCGCAGGCGTCAATGACAGCCTGACGCTAAAGGTCAACGGCGGTGCAGCAACGGCCATCACCCTTGATGCAGCGGCATACGCCAATGGCAATGACCTCGCTTTGCATATCCAGTCCAAGCTGGATGCCGAGCCAGCCTTGGCCGGTGCCAAGGTGGTTTACAATAGTGCCAATAACCGCTTGGAGTTCTTCTCGGCTAATACCGGTACCAACTCGGCGATCGAGATTACCTCGGCCAATCCCTCGGTGCGCGAAACCTTGGGCTTGTCGGTACGTGCCGGGGTGACAACTGGCCTGGATGTGGCGGGTAGCATAGGCGGGGTGCAGGCGCAGGGGGCGGGCCAGGTGTTGACCGGGCAGGGTGAGGCGACAGGCCTGGCGTTGGAGGTTGGCGGCGGTTTGGCATCGCCCAATGGCGCAAGTCGGGGCATGGCTACCTATAACCGTGGCTTTGCCTACCAGCTGGATCAGTTGTTGACCTCCATACAATCGAAGACTGGCACCTTGGCAGGCCGTAGCGATAGCATCAGTAAGGCGATCAAGGGTGTGGACGACCAGAAGGAGCGGTTTGAGCGGCGCATGGTCACCACCGAGGCGCGTTATCGTGCCCAGTTCACTGCGCTGGATGTACAGATTGCAAGCCTGCAGAACACCAGCAGCTATCTCAATCAGCAGCTCGCGGCCTTGACTGCGAACAATCGCAGGTAGAATCGGCATTGGCACTGAGGAAACAATAGATGGCAACCCCGATACGTAACGCGCTTGATGCCTATGGCAAGGGTGGCCTGGAGTATGAAATTGATACCGCCAGCCCACACAAGTTGATCTGCATGCTGTACGACGGTGCGATCAAGGCCATATTGCAAGCCAAGGCATTCATTGGCGGCGAAATGATTGCTGCCAAAGGGTCAGCAATCTCCAAAGCCATCGCTATCATTGAAGAAGGACTGCGTGTCAGCCTGGACAAGACGGCTGGTGGCGAGCTGGCAGAAAACCTGGACGGTTTGTACGAGTACATGTCTGCCCGCTTGCTGGAAGCAAATCTGCGTAACGATGTGGCTGCGCTGGATGAAGTACACGGTTTGTTGAACCAGTTGAAATCAGCCTGGGAAGAAATCGAACAAAACCGTGTGGCGACGCTGGCGGCAGCTGCGCCGCAGGTGAGTGAGGGCAAACCGGAGCAACGGGTGCCACTGAGTTATGGTCGTGTCTGAGCTACTGTCGCGCCTGGAAGCGCTGGCGGCAACCACCCAGCAACTGCTGGCGCTAGCCCGTGCCGAGCAGTGGGATGAGGTTGTGGATGCCATACAGGTGCAAACAGCGGCAACGGAAGCTTTTGCCCAGGTGAATCCACCGGCTGCGCAGCTGCCGGCAACGGTGGCGGCAGAACTTGCCGCTCGCTTGAGTGCCGTGCGTGAAGCACACGAGGAAGCCTACAGCCGTATCGATGCGTGGCGGGACGAGCTAGGTCGGATATTGCAGGACATAGATGGCGCCAAACAAAAATCCAACCGCTTGCTGAGGGCTTACGGCGGTTAGTGAGTTTATGTTGTGGCCGTTCTGACGGAGCAGGCTCATGAATGGCATCTTTCTTAGCTGGCAATCGCTGCTGATCGCGGGCCTGCTGCTGTTGGCGGCGGGTTTGGCCGTCGTGTTGTTGCGGCTGCGCCGTGAGCAGCATAAACCTCATTTGACCCATGCACTGGAAGCCGAGCAGGAATGGCTTCGTGACGAAATGGTGGCGCTCAAGCGTGAGGTGGCCGGATTGCGTGCCAGGCTGGAGGAAGATGAGCCGGTGACCGCGCCACCGGAAAGCGAATCGGCCTATGGTCAGGCGCTGAAGCTGGCCCAGAAAGGGCTGGATTCTGCCGCCGTAGCCGCCAGTTGCGGCATATCGCGCGGGGAGGCAGAGTTGATTGTTGCCTTGTATCGCGCCTCTCAGCGACCTTGATGACATCGTGATGCCGGCTTTCTCCAGGCACCCCAATCCGCATCGGGAGCCAACATGATTCCCGCCAATGCTGTCGCCAGCCAGCTGCAAGCCTATATCCGCGCGCCAGAGCAATCTCTGGTGCAGGTGGTCGATGCCATACAGGAGATACAGCAGCTATTCACCGTGGGTGAGCAGGTGCGTGCGTTGGTAACCAGCCAACTGCCTACTGGCCGATTTGCAGTGCTGGTGAAGGACCAGTTGCTGGATTTGAATCTGCCGCGCAATACGGAAGCGGGCGAAGAGTTGGATATGCGGGTGGTGAGCAACTCGCCTCGCCTGAGTTTTCTACTGCAGCGTGGTAATGCCGAGTCGGCGCCGCTGCCGCAGCCTGTTGCTAACAACCAGTCGGTCGATGTGGAACTGAGCCCGACCGCCCGGTTTATCGGCAATCTGATTACCGGTACAGGCAATCAGGACGATGCCACCCAGGATGCCCAGGCGCTTGCCCGCGCCAATCCCTTGTTTACGGAAGCCAAGCCAGAAACAGTGAAGCTGGCCGAGACCCTCAAGCAGGTGCTGTCGGCCAGTGGCTTGTTCTATGAGTCGCATGTGGCAGAGTGGGCCGGTGGAAAAAGACCATTAAGCCAGTTGCAGCAGGAGCCGCCAGCCAAATGGCTTGAAGCAGGCGCTTCCAGGCCCGAGGCTAAGGCAGAGGCCGAGCGCTTGGCCAGGCCCGTACTGGAAGGCCGTGCCAATACTCTGGCGCTACCCGAGCAAGAGCAGGAGCTCAATAGAACAGGGGCTGAGCTGTTGGCGCAGGAGGCTGCAGAGTCCGGCAATGGCGAGCTCGACAATATGCCTGCAGCAGCACGCCAATTGGTGCAGCAACAGTTGCAGGCGCTGGATCAGCGCCAGGTGGTCTGGATGGGGCAGGCATGGCCGGGCCAGCCGCTGCGCTGGGAAGTGGAAGAAGACGGCGGCAACCGCAGCCAGGAGGAGGGCGCCCAGGGCAAGATCTGGCATACCCGGCTGGAAATGGTGCTGCCGCATCTGGGCCATGTGGATATCCTCATCAGCCTGTCGGACAAGACCCGGGTCGAGGTGGGCTTCAGGGTGGCAGAGGTGGCGACGGCAGAACGCATCAGGGGAGCGCAGTCGCAGTTGCAGGCCCAGCTTGATGCAGCGGGGCTTGAACTGACTGCGAATCAGGTGGCGTTGGAGACTGACGATGGAAGTTAGTCGGTTCCGCCGTGCGCCTCAGCAGGAAGCGGTTGCCTTGGCCTATCGGGAGGGCAGCCAAGCGCCTAGGGTGGTCGCCAAGGGCCGTGGCCTGCTGGCAGAAACCATCATCGAAAAAGCCAGGGAAGCCGGTGTTTATATCCATGAGTCGCCTGAGCTGGTAACGCTGCTGATGCAGGTGGACCTCGATCAGCACATTCCTGCAGAACTATATCGTGCGGTGGCGGAGTTGCTGGCTTTCATCCATATGCTGGAGCAGCAGGTGCAGACCGGATTGGCGCCAGAATCAGCTGAGGCTCTCTTGCCGCCTGGCGGGCTGTAGCGCGGCAAACCCTTGAAATCAAAGCGGCAAATTCTTGCCGCCAGGACATATGAAACCGGCAAGTGCTTCCAGGCACTTGCCGGTTTTGCTTTGAAGCGACTGGCTTGCACCATCTGAGCGGCAAGCATGTTTGCTTTTCCAGCTGCTCAAGGCCCTGGGGGGCGATGTGGTGGGCATGCGTGGCCTCCTGGCACCCTCAGCCCTGCTGGCTAAGCAGAGGGTCTGCCGCTATATGGCGGGGCCGCAGAAAAAGCGTGCTGCGCGGCTACGGCCGAGCAGAGGCATCGCTACAAGTGGCGTGCTTGCTGGGTTTGCTGGAGCAGGTCGTACTGGCCCCCATCTTGCATTGCTGTGAGTGAAGGCCTTTCGATTCGGGCTTTTGCAAGGTTGCCAACAAAGCTGGCACACCCTTTGCTGTTACTACTACGTCCAAACCGTCATTGGTGTCCGCGATGAGCAGACCGAGACCGAATCAACAGGTAGTTCGCCATTCTTGCCGCAATGTCGGCAGCGATGGGGATTGGGCGGGACGTGAAAGCGGGGTGGGGTATGCATGCTGATTAGCGTATGTACTCCCCGCGCACGGGTGAATGAGCTTGTCTTGTTTTGAGTTATTCAGCTGTTGCGTCTTGACAGTCGGTTTGTTGCCCGGGGGCATGGGTAGCAATCGTGGGGAAATGAAAGCGATCAAAAAAAGCGACGTTTCCAATCGGTGGTCTAGCGACTACGTCCTGCTACCCAGGACAGAAGGCTAAGGAGAGCAATCATGCAAGTTATCAATACCAACATTCCCTCGCTAAACGCGCAGCGGAATCTGGATACTTCGTTAAACAGCCTCAACACCTCGTTGCAGCGGCTGTCTTCAGGTTTGCGTATCAACTCCGCCAAGGATGATGCGGCTGGCCTAGCGATTTCCGAGCGCATGACCTCGCAGATTCGCGGTAGCGACCAGGCACGACGCAATGCCAATGATGGCGTGTCGCTGGTGCAGACCGCCGAAGGCGCCATGCAGCAGATGGGTAACATCCTGCAGCGGATACGTGAGCTGGCCGTGCAGTCGGCCAATGCCACCAATTCGGCGTCCGATCGCGCTGCGCTGAATTCCGAAGTCAACGAGCTGGTGGCGGAGCTGGATCGCTTTGCCAGCGCGACCGAATTCAACGGTCTCAAACTGTTCGATGGCTCGACCACCTCCTCTATCTTCCAGGTGGGCGCCAATGCCAATCAGACGATTACGGCGACCACCCGCAATTTCCGCACTGATCAGTATGGTACTTACCAGATTGGCAATAGCTCGCATATCTCGGGCACGGCTGTCTCGGCGGGTACCCTGACGGGTGGTCATGTACCGGGTGCCTTGATCACCCCTAGCGGCACCTTCGAAGTACGGGGTTTCGCTGGCACTGTGACCATCTCCGGCGTGACTGGTGATTCTGCTCGCAGCCTGGCGGACAAGATCAACGCCGTGACCTCGCAAACGGGTGTGACAGCGGCAGCGCAGACCGAAGTAGCGTTCCGCTTTAGTGGCGGTGCGACCCAGGGCTCCGGTACCTATACGCTGGATTTGCTGAGTAACAACTCCACGACCAACCTCGCCAATATCTCGTTTGCCATTACCCGCAACGGAAATGGGTCACTCAATCTGCAGCAGGCGGTGACGGCGTTCAACGACAAGTCGTCGTCCACAGGTGTAACGGCGCGTATCTCGGATGATGGTCAGGCGCTGATACTGCGCAACCCGGATGGCGGCAATATCTCCATCGGCGCCTCAGTGATGCCTGCCGGTGCAAACGTCAGCGGCGGTTATGTATCAAGCGGCGGCACCTTTGTATCGCAGACAGGCGCAGCAGCAGCCAACGTGCTGTCGCAGGCCACGCTGGGTACGCCCCCTCAAGGCAAGTTCACCTTTGGCGGTCAACTGACGCTGAACTCTTCGTCCAGTTTCGCGCTGACACCGGGTACCACAATCCACTTCCGCGAAGGGGTACTGGGTGGCACGGCGGCCGACGCCACGCTGACGCCAACAGTTGCATCGGATCTGGAGACGGTAGCTACGCTGGATGTGTCTACGGTGGAGACGGCAACCCAGGCGCTGCGTACGGTGGATGGTGCACTCTCAGCCATCAACGACCAACGTTCGAAGTTTGGCGCACTACAAAGCCGGTTCGAATCCACGATTTCCAACCTGCAAATCACCTCGGAAAACCTGTCGGCCTCCCGGTCCCGGATACGCGATGCGGACTTTGCATCGGAAACGGCCAACCTGACCCGAGCCCAGATTCTGCAACAAGCGGGTACTGCGATGCTGGCCCAGGCCAATTCGCTACCCAATCAAGTCCTGTCACTGCTGCAAGGTTAAGCCCCCGGACACCAAGCAGCAGATCTTCGAGCCAGCGGCTAACCCCGCTGGCTTTTTTTGCTTGCTATCCGGCTCACGCTGCGGGGCTTGAACTCAGCCTGCCAGTTGTTCCAGCTGGAAGCTTGCCCCGATGTCTTGCGCCAGGGCTTTGGCCAGTATGGGCAAGGTGGCCTGCAATTCATCATGCAGCAGCCAGGGCGGGTTGAGGATAAACAAGCCGCTGCCATGCATGCCGAAGCCGTCGGCACGCGGGCGATGTACCGTCAGGCTGGCATGCAGCCAACTCTTGACCGGTAGTTGTTTGAGCTTTTCGGGGAGTAGCTGCGAGTCGCTACGCTGCAGCATCGGGTACCAGATGGCGTAGACACCCGTGGCAAAGCGCTTGAGTGCCTCTTCCATGGCCTCCACCACCCGGCCGTAGTCATCCTTCATTTCGTAGGGGGGGTCGATCAAAGTCAGTGCCCGGCGAGTAGGCGGGGGGAGCAGGGCCTTGAGCCCAGCAAATCCATCGCCTTTTTGCAGCAAGGCCTGGCGCCCGCTGCCGGCCATGTTTTCTTCCAGCAGGGGGAAGTCGGTGGGATGCAGTTCAAACAGCCGGAGTTTGTCCTCTGGCCGCAGGCAACGCTTTGCGACCAGTGGCGAGCCTGGGTAGTAGCGCAATTGCCCGTCGGGATTGAAGGACTTGATCAGGTCAACATAGGCAGCAAGCCCTTCCGGCAGGTCTTGCCGGTTCCACAGCCGGGCGATGCCGGCGGCGAATTCTGCATTACGGGCGGCAAAACCTGTATCCAGCTGGTAGCAACCGGCGCCAGCGTGGGTATCAATATACCAGTAGGGTTTGTCCTTCTGGTTGAAATAGGTCAGCAGGCGGGTAAGCAGGTAGTGCTTGAGCACGTCGGCATGATTGCCGGCATGAAAGGCGTGGCGGTAACTGAGCATGGCGGCGCCGCAAAGTGGTCAATGCCGGATTTTACCCTTCCCTACCAGCTCTGGATAACGATATGACTATTCGGTTTTTCTGTACCAGCCTGGCTTCTGGTAAAACAGCTGCTTCGATGGCCGGATTGACGGGCCTCCACATATCGAGATTGCAGAATACCGTATGACGCTTCCCGAACTTCGCCTGACCCACCTCAAGCAGCTTGAGGCCGAGTCCATCCATATCATCCGCGAGGTTGCCGCCGAATTCGACAACCCGGTGATGCTCTATTCCATCGGCAAGGATTCAGCCGTGATGCTGCATCTTGCAAAAAAAGCCTTTGCCCCTGGCAAGCCACCTTTTCCGCTTATGCATGTGGATACCACCTGGAAGTTCAGGGACATGTACGCGCTACGCGATAAGCAGGCCAAGGAAGGCTGGGATCTGTTGGTGCACGTGAATGAGGACGGGGTTAAGGCAGGCATCAATCCGTTTACCGCTGGTTCGGCCAAGCATACCGATGTGATGAAGACCGAGGGTCTGAAGCAGGCGCTGAATAAGCATGGTTTCGACGCTGCTTTCGGCGGCGCCCGGCGCGATGAGGAAAAGAGCCGCGCCAAGGAGCGGGTCTATTCATTCCGGGACAAGCACCATCGTTGGGACCCCAAGAACCAGCGGCCAGAGCTCTGGAATATCTACAACTCCAAGATAGACAAGGGCGAGAGCATACGGGTGTTCCCGCTGTCGAACTGGACCGAGCTGGATATCTGGCAGTACATCTATCTCGAAAGCATCGAGATCGTGCCACTCTACTTCTCTGCTGAGCGGCCGGTGGTGAACTACAACGGCACGCTGGTGATGTTGGACGACGACCGCATCCTCGAGTACCTGACGCCTGAACAGAAGGCCAGCATCACGACACGGTCGGTACGTTTTCGTACACTGGGTTGCTACCCGTTGACCGGGGCAGTGGAATCCACTGCGGCTACGCTGCCGGAGATCATCCAGGAAATGCTGTTGACCACGACCAGCGAGCGGCAGGGCAGGGTGATAGACCATGATTCGGCCGGCTCAATGGAAAAGAAGAAAATGGAAGGGTATTTCTGATGTCGCACCAATCTGACCTCATTGCCAGCGACATCCTGGCCTATCTCAAGCAGCACGAGAACAAGGACCTGTTGCGCTTCATCACCTGTGGGAATGTGGACGACGGCAAGTCCACCCTGATTGGACGCCTACTGCACGACTCCAAGCTGATCTTCGAGGATCAACTGGCGGCTATCCAGCGAGATTCCAAGAAGTACAACACCACTGATGAAGAGATTGATCTTGCCTTGCTGGTGGATGGCCTGCAGGCCGAACGCGAACAGGGCATTACCATTGATGTGGCGTATCGCTACTTCAGCACGGACAAGCGCAAGTTCATCATTGCCGACTGTCCGGGTCATGAGCAGTACACCCGTAATATGGCGACGGGGGCCTCGACCAGCAATCTGGCCATCATCCTGATCGATGCCCGTCGCGGTGTGCAGACGCAGACACGCCGGCACAGCTTTATCGTGAGCCTGCTGGGTATACGGCATGTGATCGTGGCGGTGAACAAAATGGATCTGGTGGATTTTGACCAGTCCGTTTACGAACGCATACAGTCGGAATACCTGGCCTTTGCCGAGCAACTGGGTATACCGGATATCCGCTTCGTGCCGATTTCAGCCTTGCGTGGCGACAATGTGGTGAGCGAATCGACCCAGGCACCCTGGTATACCGGGCCGACGCTGATGAAGCTGCTGGAGACGGTGGAAATAGATAAGGATGTGCATCTTGATGCCTTCCGCTTGCCGGTACAGTACGTCAATCGTCCCAACCTGGATTTTCGGGGCTTCTGCGGTACCGTCGCTGCGGGCGAAATCCATCCGGGCGATGCCGTTGTGGCACTGCCGTCGGGCAAGCAAAGCCGGGTCAAAGCCATAGTGACCTACGAGGGCGAGCAGCCGCGTGCATTCAGTGGCCAGGCGATCACCCTGACCCTGGAGGATGAGATCGATATCTCCCGCGGCGACATGATCGTCAAGGCCAGCGAAACACGCCCCAATGTCTCCACCACGCTGGACAGTCATATCGTCTGGATGAGCGAGCAAGCGTTGGTGCCGGGCAAGGAGTATGCCTTCAAGCTGTCGGGCAAGCAGGTGTTTGGCCGAGTTGAGCGCGTTCTGCATAGGGTGGATGTCAATACGTTGGCAGAGATGGAGACCCACCAACTGGGCCTGAACGAAATCGGCCTGTGCCGGATTACCCTCAATGCGCCAGTGGCGTTCGATGCCTACCGCGAGTGCCGTGGCACGGGCAGCCTGATCGTGATAGACCGCCTGAGCAATGCGACGGCCGGTGCCGGCATGGTGGTGGCCGCGGCGGTGGCAGAGAGCGGGCAGGCCGACCTGAACGAACTGGAGCGATTGAGGGCCTTCGAGGTGGAGCTCAATGGCCTAGTGCGCAAGTATTTCCCAAACTGGGAAGCCAAGGACATTAGCGGTCTGCTAGGTAAATAGGCAGTACCTATCCTCCTACGCTTTTCAGTCAGAACAGGCCAGCCTTTGCGCTGGCCTGTTTGCATTTGGCAGCCCGGGCGGCATTTGCCGCTAACCCTTGGCGGCAGGCGGCAAGGCTTGCCGCCTGGCCGCTTGCCGTACCCAGGTACGATAGGGAAGGGATTGATTTTATGGTGAATCATGGCTTGGCATGCTGCGTGCTTTGCTGTTATCCGACAGGACCATAAAACAGCAATTCACTTCGTGAGGCCGCCATGATATCCAGGCTGAGTAACCACCTTGCTTTCAACGAAGCCGCGCTCAAGCTCAGGGCAACGCGGCAGGAAGTGATCGCCAGCAATATCGCCAATGCCGATACCCCGGGCTACAAAGCCCGTGATTTTGATTTTGCCCAGGCACTGGGCAATGCGGTATCGGCTCAGCGTGGCGCTGGGCAGGGCGTGGGGCTGGCAAGGACCGATAGCCGGCATCTGGCGGGTAAGACCAGCAGCACGCTGGAGGCTGAACTGATGTACCGCAACGATATACAGCCGTCGATCGATGGCAACACGGTGGACATGAACGTGGAAATGAGCAATTTCACCGACAATGCCATCCGCTATCAGGCTGGGCTGACTTTTCTGCAGCGCCGCATCGAAGGCTACAAGTCTGCATTGCAGTCGCAGTAAGCGCAGCGAGCAGAATCTAGTCTAGCGCCGCTAATTGGCCAGGCAGGAAAACAGGAGTAGTACAACATGTCTTTATTCCGCGTGTTTGATATTGCTGGGTCGGCCATGACCGCACAGTCAATACGACTGAATGCGACTGCCAGCAACTTGGCCAATGCAGAGAGCGCCACCAGCTCCACGGGGCAACCCTACCGTGCCAAGCAAGTGGTGTTTGCTGCCACCCAGCTCAATGCCGGGCAGCCCCAGGCAGTGGGGGTGACGGTTGCGGCCGTGTCGGAAGATCAGGCGCCGCCCAGATTGGTGTACGACCCCAAGAATCCGCTGGCAGATGGCAATGGCTATATCGCCATGCCCAATGTGAACGTGGTGGAGGAGATGACCAATATGATCTCCGCCTCGCGCTCCTACCAGACCAATGCCGACATGATGAATACCGCCAAGACCTTGCTGCAGCGGACGCTGCAACTGGGCCAGGCCTGATAGGGGACCGCCGCCATGACCACCACCACTGGCGTGACCAATAGTGCAGACCTGTTCGAGAGCATCAACAAGGCTCGCGACAATAAAAGCAAATCGCAGGAAACCCAGGATCGCTTCCTTAAGCTGCTGATTACCCAGTTGCAGAACCAGGATCCGATGAACCCCATGGATAGTGCGGAAAGCACCAGCCAGATGGCGCAAATGAGCACTGTTAGTGGGATAGAGAACATGAACGCCAGCATCACCAGCATGATGGCGACCTTCAATGCCGCCCAGAGTTACCAGGCAGCGGCGCTGATTGGCAAGACGGTGATGGTGGAAGGCGACACGATGCAGTTCGACGGCAGCAAGCCCGTCACTAATGAGATCGATGTGCCTGCCGAGGGCGGTGTGGTAACCGTTGCCATCTACGATGCCAGCAACAACAAGGTGGATGAGATACAGCTGGGTAAGCAGCCCGGTGGCCGCCAGGCGGTGGAGTGGGATGGCAAGGGAGCCAATGGTAATAGCCTGCCTGCCGGCAAGTACTACATTTCTGCCTCGGTGGCGCAAGCCAATGGCGGCAACAAGCAGATTCCAAGTTACACCTACGTCAAGGTCGACAGCGTGGCAATGACTGGCGGCACGGTCAATCTGCGGCTGACCGATGGCCGTGTACTGCCGTTTGGCGATGTCACCAGCATCATGTAATGCCCGCCGGCTGCAGCCGGTAAAGAATCAAACAGCGTAATCCGCAAGCGATATCCAGGAGTAACACCATGGGCTTCCAGCAAGGTTTGAGCGGTCTGAATTCCGCCTCCAAATTCCTCGACGTGGTCGGCAACAATGTGGCCAATGCCAACACCGTCGGCTATAAGGGATCGCGCGCCGAGTTTGCCGATATCTATGCCAACACCCTGGCTAGTACCAGTGTGCAGGTGGGCATTGGTGGCCGCACGTCGAATGTGGCCCAGCAATTTGCCCAGGGCAATATCAGCAGCACCAACAACCCCCTGGATATCGCCATACAGGGCAATGGCTTCTTCCGCCTGATAGACCCTTCCGGTAGCTATAGCTACAGCCGCAATGGTCAGTTCCAGCTGGATCGTGACGGCTACATCGTCAACAACGGCCAGAAGCTGGCTGGTTACATCGCCAACGAGAATAACCAGTTGCTGACCGGCAGCTCACCCGAGGCCATACAGGTACGCACCTCGAATATTGGTGCCCGCGCCACAGGCGGCTCTACCCTGGCCAATGCCGGCCTGACGGTGGGGATGAACCTGGACGCACGGGAAGACCTGATATCACGCGGCACCCAGACGGTATCCGTAACTGGAGCCCAGTTGCAGCAGGGGGCTGGCGTAGGAACCCAGATCGACTACCAGACCCGGGTGGCGGATCCCATGGGGCAGTTCCATTTGCTGAATGTGCGGCTGATCAATGTGGGTCCAGCCACCTGGAGTGTGCAGACCCAGCTGGATGGGGCTGGCTCGTTCACCAGCACGTCTACACCACTGGTCTTCACTCCCGGGGGGCAGCTGCAATCGGGCGCTACCCAGTCGGTGTCCTACCCCATAGGTTCGCCTGCTCCGGCATATGGCTCGACACCGTTCAACTTCAATCTGAATTTTTCCGGCATCCAGGAGACAGCTGCGCCTGTCAACGGCACCATCAGTGTCAGCGATGTGGGATCGAGCACCACGGTGTCGGTCTACAACTCCAATCTGGACGCCAATGACCCGGTCACCACGCCCCATGTCTACAACACGACATTCCGCGACCCCAATGGTGTCACCCATACGTTGGCCATTACCCTGACCAAGGCGGCCACCAATACCTGGACGGCGACCTATGATATCGATGGTGCCGGGCCGGTCTCCACCTTGCCTGACGGCGTCACCCCTATTCCGGCCGTGGTGTTCAATACCAACGGCCAGATCATTTCCGCTCCCATCATCCCGGCAACCTATACCTACCCGCCTGGGCCCTTTGGCGAGCCCGGCGGCCCGATGAACTTCAATCTCAGCTTGCAGGGTGTGACCCAGCGTGCGGGGGTGTTCACAGCCGGTTCGGTGGAGACCCGCAGCTCACCGGCGGTGAACCCGACGGACCCCAATACCTTTACCCACTCGACCTCGGCGGATGTGTATGACTCGCAAGGGGTAAGGCATACCTTGACCTTCTATATGACCAAGGTAGGGGTGAATGCCTGGGAGGTGCAGACGAGCTTTGATGGGGCAACACCAGTACTGCAACCGGGCTATGTGACCTTTGATTCCGCCGGCAAGATGAATGGTGGCACGAGCTTTGCATATACCTCTCCTATACCGTCACCGAGCGGTGCGCAGACGCCCTTGGCGTTTACCACCTTCCTGACGGGAACAACACAGTTCGGCAACCAGTTCGGTGTGAATGAACTGAGCCAGGATGGTTATGCAGACGGCAATATCACGGGTCTGTCGATAGGCAAGGATGGTCTGATACTGGGCCGTTACTCCAACGGCCAGAACCGCACGATAGGCCAGATAACGCTGTTCAACTTTGCCAACCCGCAGGGTTTGCAGCCTTTGGGCGATAACCGTTGGGCAGAAAGCTACGCGTCCAACCAGGCGCGGATTGGTACGCCGGGTACGAGTGACTTTGGCGCCTTGCAGTCGGGCGCGGTCGAGGATTCCAATATCGACCTGACCAAGGAACTCGTGGACATGATTACCGCGCAACGGTCCTACCAGGCCAATGCGCAAACGATCAAGACGCAGGACCAGTTGCTCCAGACCATGGTCAACCTGCGTTAACGCCTCAGAGCCGACCTAGCGCTCTCCGCGCGGATCGTTAAACGACCGGCAAGGTTTACCGGGCAACCGGCGAGCTTTGCCGCTCTGGGAGAGTTGCATGGATCGGCTTATCTACACGGCCATGACAGGGGCGAAGCACGCCAGTCTGCAGCAGGCCACCGTCGCCAACAACCTGGCCAACGCCACCACGCCTGGCTTCAAGCAGGAGTTGGCGGCGTCTCGCGCCGTGCAAGCCGTCGGCGGCACCGGATACCAGACCCGCAGCTATACGCTGGAACAGACAATAGGTTCGGATTTCAGCCCTGGCTCCCTGCAGACCACCGGACGTGAGCTGGATATCGCCATCACGACCGAGGGTTTGTTCGCAGTCCAGACTGGCAATGGCGAGGCCTATACCCGCAACGGTAGCCTGGAAATCGACGCGACGGGCCTGCTCAAGACCCGCGAGGGCTATCCCGTGCAGGGCGATGGCGGCCCCATCATCATTCCCGAAAACAGCATCGTGACCTTTGGCAAGGACGGCACGATCACTGCTGCACCGGCCAATGACCCTGCGCAGAGCAATGAGATAGGCCGCATCAAGCTGGTGAGGCCAGACGAGCTGCAGCTGGAACGTGGCAGCGATGGGTTGTTCAGGCTGCGCGATGGTCAGCCAGCCCAGGTCGACGCCAGCGTACAGATGACCAATGGCGCGCTGGAGGCCAGCAACGTCAATGCGGTGGATCAACTGGTGAAAATGATTGATTACCAGCGCAACTACGATCTTCAGGTACGAATGTTGCAAACAGCTGATCAGAACGCCAAGGCTGCCGCACAGATCATGGCCGTAAGCTAAGCCGCCAGCCAGTACCAGCAAGATACGAAAAAAACGACAGGAAAGACGAAAGGAT
Source organism: Chitinimonas prasina (assembly GCF_030160395.1). Taxonomy (GTDB): domain Bacteria; phylum Pseudomonadota; class Gammaproteobacteria; order Burkholderiales; family Chitinimonadaceae; genus Chitinimonas; species Chitinimonas prasina. Next base: position 519,119 of record NZ_BSOG01000002.1, on the reverse strand, counting down.
AGCCGCCATGATGCGCTCTCTGTGGGTTGCCAAGACAGGCATGGACGCGATGCAGATGAACATCGACGTCATCTCCAATAACCTGGCCAACGTCAATACCAACGGCTTCAAGCGTAGCCGGCCGATTTTTGAAGATCTGCTGTACCAGACGCTGCGCCAGCCAGGCGGCGCGACCAGCCAGCAGACACAACTGCCCACGGGACTGCAGCTGGGTACCGGGGTCAAGCCGGTTGCTACAGAGCGCATCCACACCCAGGGCAATCTGCAGCTGACCGACAATCCCTACGATATTGCCATCAATGGCCGCGGCTTCTTCCAGATCGAGATGCCGGACGGCACCATAGGCTATACCCGGGATGGTGCCTTTCAGTTGAATAATCAGGGGGTAATCGTTACGGCTGAAGGCTACCCCTTGCAAGGCAACATCACCGTACCGGAAGGTGCTTTGCAGTTTGGTGTCAGCCGTGACGGCATAGTGACCGCCTTGCAGGCTGGGCAGACCCAGGCTACCCAGATAGGCACGATACAACTGGCGACCTTCATCAACCCGGCCGGTTTACAGAGCGTGGGCGAGAACCTCTATCTGGAGACCGCGGCATCTGGTGCGCCGCAGGCCGGTACGCCGGGACAGACAGGCCTGGGTGTGCTCAACCAGCAGTATGTTGAAACCTCCAACGTCAACATCACCGAAGAGCTGATCAATATGATCCAGGCGCAGCGGGCCTTTGAGATCAATTCGCGCTCCATCCAGACTTCGGATCAGATGTTGCAGAAGCTGACACAGCTGTAAACCACGTACGTGAACCAATGGCATAAGCAAAATACTGACAGGAGCCTGGCCATGATACGTAACACCTTCAGCCTGATTGCCGTGTTGTTGCTCAGCGCTTGCGCCAGCAGCATCCCACCGACCATCGTCACCCAACCGACCAGTGTACGGCCCATGGCGCAGCCGCAGGTTGCGGCAGGGCGGGGCAGCATCTACCAGGCGGCAACGGCCCGCTCGCTGTTTGAGGACAGGCTGGCCCGGCATATGGGTGACAACCTGACGGTGCTGATTGAAGAACAGATCAACGCCAGCAGCAATTCTGCCAATAAGGCCGAGCGGACCAGCGAGAACAGTACCGAGGTGGATGTCAATGCCAGCTCGAACTTCTTCCGAGGCATATTGGGCGGACTGGCGCTCGATACGCAGTCAACCAACAAGCATGATGGCAAGGGCACAGCCAGTTCCAGCAACAGCTTCCGTGGGCAGATCACAGCACAGGTGGTGGATGTGCTGGCCAATGGCAACTTGGTGATAGCCGGCGAGAAGCAGGTCAATATCCGTGGCGAAATCAGTTATTTGCGAGTATCGGGCATCGTCAACCCGGCCGATGTGAAAGCGGGCAATATGGTATCCTCAAACAAGATTGCCGAGGCCCGCATAGAAGAAATGGGCAGCGGTACGATTGCATCCGCCGACCGTGCCGGCTGGCTGCAGCGATTCTTCTTCAGCTTCCTGCCATTCTGACCCGATGCTTCTAAACCGTACCGCAGTCCGCCTGATAGCCTGTCTACTCCTGGCCCTTGGCTGCAGTACGGTTTACGCCCAGAAAATCAAGGAGCTGGCCAGCATAGGCGGGGTCAGGCCCAACCAGTTGATAGGCTACGGCATCGTGGTGGGCCTCGATGGTAGCGGTGACCAGACCACACAGACACCGTTTACCGTGCAGAGCGTCATCAATATGCTCACCCAGCTGGGGGTGCAATTGCCCCCAGGGACCAGTCTCCAGCTCAAGAATGTGGCGGCAGTGACCGTAACCGGTACCTTGCCGCCCTATTCACGTTCAGGTCAGGCCATTGATGTCACCGTGTCATCGATAGGCAATGCCAAGAGCTTGCGCGGTGGCATGCTGCTGATGAGCCCGCTCAAGGGGGCGGATGGCCAGGTTTACGCCATTGCTCAGGGCAATGTGATCGTGGCGGGTGCGGGCGCATCGGCCGGGGGCTCCAGCACCCAGGTCAACCAACTGGCGGTAGGGCGCATACCCAATGGTGCTACGGTGGAGCGCGAAGTGCCTGGTGGCGTAGGCGAGGGCGACTACATCACGCTGGCGCTGCATGATGCGGATTTCAGCACCGCCAGCAAGGTTGCGCAGGTCATCAATACCGGTATGGGGGCGTCTACCGCCCGTGCGCTGGATGCCCGCACCATACAAGTTCGCGCACCACAGGACCCCGACGCACGTGTCAGCTTCATGGCCAAGCTCGAGAACCTGAACGTGATTCCGGCAGATGCGGTGGCCCGCGTAATCATCAATGCCCGTACTGGGTCGGTGGTCATGAACAAGGCAGTAACGCTGGAGCCGTGTGCGATATCGCACGGTAACCTGACGGTGACCATCTCGGCCAAGAATGAAGTCAGCCAACCCAAGCCGCTATCCGGCGGCGATACCCAGCCGGTACAGAATGCCGATGTGGAAGTGAAGGCGGAAAAAGGCGGCGTGACGGCAGTGCCGCGTAGTGCTTCGCTCAACGAAGTGGTGCGCGCGCTTAACCAGATAGGTGCCACGCCGCAGGATCTGCTGGCCATACTGCAGGCCATGAAATCTGCTGGTGCGCTGAAGGCGGATCTGGAAGTGATCTGACCCCCAAACCGCGTAGTAGAGGAGGGCGCCTTGGCGCCCTTTTTTGTTGCCATTTGCTGCAGGTGGCAGTTCTTGCCGCCCACCTGGTCTGATGATTGGAATTGCCCATTATTTTCAGTTCAAGCTATTGAATTGTATAGGTAATATAGTCAGGCATCATCTTTGCTTTGTCTGGTTCGAGCCTACTCGAAACCGACAAGCGCCATGCAACTCACTGCCAACCCCACTGATGCCAGCCTCAACGCCAAGCTCGCGATAGATGCGCAGGCTGTGGGTGATCTGCGCGCCCGGCTAGCCAAGGACCCCAAAGGGGCTGCACGCGAGGTGGCGGGTCAGTTCGAGAAGATGTTTCTCGACATGGTGATGAAATCCATGCGTGACGCGACACCCAAGTTTGATGAGCTGGAAAGCAGCACGGTGGGCATGTTCCAGTCCATGTATGACCAGCAGCTATCGCAGAACATGACCAGCGGTGCTGGTCGTGGCCTGGGGCTGGCAGATTTGATCGCCGCCCAGATAGAGCGGATGAACAACCCCGAAAGCTTGCAGATCATGCAGCGCAGCCCCGCGCGCGGTAGTTGGGGGGGCAATGCGGCGGCTAACGTGGCGGCAAAGCTTGCCGCTCCGGTTGCGGCAGTGGCTGGCGATGCCGGCGAGTTCATAGGCGACATCGGCCAGTCTGCCCTTGCCGCTGCGCAATCGCTGGGTTTGTCGCCCCATTTGATGCTGGCACATGCCGCATTGGAAAGCGGCTGGGGCAAGAAACCCATAGTCGATGCCCATGGCAACAACAGCCACAACCTGTTCGGCATCAAGGCTGGCCGGGGTTGGGCAGGCAAGACCACGGACATTACCACCACCGAATACGTAGATGGCGTAGCGCAGAAGCGGGTGGAACGTTTCCGTGTCTACGACAGCTATGCCGAAGCCTTTGCCGATTACGCACGCCTGCTGTCTTCGCGCTATGGCGATGCGGCGCAGGCCGGTGCAGATGCCAAGGTCTTCGGCAAGGAACTGCAAGCAGGTGGCTATGCCACCGACCCGGCTTATGCCGACAAGCTGGCCCGCGTGGCTGAGCACCCGGCGCTGAAGGCCTATAAGGCTGCCTGAGCAATAACGATAGACGTGCCGACACATGGGCGGCAGAGGTAGGAAATCATGGGTAACGGTATTTACGGCATCGCAGTATCGGGTCTGAAGGCGGCTCAAATTGGGCTGACCACCACCAGCCACAATATCGCCAATGCCAGCACACCCGGCTACAACAGGCAGGTGATCAGCCAGAGCGCGGTAGAGCCCACGCCCACCGGCGGTGGCTTCCTGGGCCGTGGCGCACAGGTCGATACCATTACGCGTATCTACAACGAGTTTGTTGGCCGTCAGGTGCAGACAGCACAGGCGCAGGCCGGGTACCTGACCAACCTCAAATCCCACCTGGCTGATCTAGACAATCTGCTGGCCGACCCTTCTGCCGGTTTTTCGCCCTCGTTGCAGGACTTCTTCACCGGTGTGCAGACGGTGGCCAATAACCCGCAGGATGTGACCGCACGGCAATCCTTATTGGGCTTGGCTGAATCCATGATCACCAAGCTGCAGACGGTGGATTCGCGCATGCAGACGCTGCGCAGCGATGTGAATACCGAGATTCAGGCCACGGTAGGCAATATCAACTCCATCACCGGCCAGATTGCCCACCTGAACGACCAGATCATCCTGTCCACCACGGTGGGTAACAACCTGCCCAATGACTTGCTGGACAAGCGTGATCATCTGGTCACCCAGCTGAACCAGTACGTCAAATCCACGGTCATCAAGCAGACCGATGGCAGCTACAACATCTTTATCGGCAATGGCCAGAACCTGGTGGTGGGCAACCGCTCGTTCACCTTGGGCGCCGTGCAGGCGGTGGATGATCCATCCCGCCTGGATGTGGCCTACCAGCAGTTTGGCGTGACTGCTGTCATTCCTTCCGAGATGATTACCGGCGGCTCCTTGGGCGGCGTGCTGGAATTCCGCAAGGAAGTGCTGGATGTCTCGCAGAATTCCCTTGGCCGGGTGGCGCTAGCGCTGGCGCAGACCTTCAACGAGCAGCACCGCAAGGGGCAGGATCTGAACGGCCAATATGGCGGCAATTTCTTCCAGTTCCCCACCGAACGCATTAGCGCCCAGCCACGCGTAGGTGGCAACCAGGTGAGCCTGACGGCTGAGCTGACATCGGTACGTCCCTTCGTCGAGAGTGATTACAATATCGCGCTGGACAATACCGGCACCAACTACACCATCACCCGGCTGACTGATGGGCAAACCGCCACTGTCAGCCTGGCATCGGGCGAGCTGACCAGCGCCACTGGCTTCACCGCCTTTGGTGTCCGCTTCAAGCTGGAGATCAACCCCAATGTGAACCCACCTACCGGCCCTGATCTGCTGGCTGGCGAGAATGTAGGCATCAGCTTCAGGCCCGCCGCCTCCGAAGTGATCGCCAATGGACGGAACCAAGGCAATGCCGATCTGCAGGTCTCGATATCCGATATCAGCAAGCTGACCACCAGCGATTACGAATTCATCTTTGACGGCCCAGATTACCGGGTAGTGCGCAGGGAGGATGGCGCCCAGTTCAATATCAATGCTTCGGCCTGGGCCAACCCGCCTATCGAGATTGATGGCCTGTCCTTCCGCATCAATGCCGGCAATATGGTGGCGGGGGATCGCTTTACGGTACTGCCTACCCGTGGCTTTGCCGATGAGATGACGGTGATGATCAAGGATACGGCCAAGGTGGCGGCAGCGGCCCCCATCCGTACCTCATCAGATACCTTCAGCATCGCCTCGTCGGCCAATGCCGCCAACACCGGTGGCGCGCTGATCAACAGCGTATCGGCTTCAGTGGCGGCACAGGGTGGGGTGGCGGCCAAGAAGATCGAGATACTGTTTACGGCTGCGGGCACCTTTGATATCCGCGATGCCAACACGGGTACCGTGCTGGCAGCCAACCAGACTTACACCTCCGGTAACAACATCAGCTACAACGGTTGGACCGTGCAGATTACCGACGGTGGCGGCCCACCTGTCGCCGGTGACCGCTTCGTGATAGACCCGCGCAAGAACACCGGGACGGCCAATATATCGGCTGGCGTGGTCACCACCATGCCCATCAACACCGATATGAAGACGCCGGTGGCGATACGGTTCGAAACGGCGACCCGCTTCAACCTGGTGAACCCAAGCACTGGCGAGGTGATCGACCCGGCAACCGGCAACCGCTTCCAGCCTAATACCGGCAATATTGTCGATCGCAGCGGCAATATCGTGTCGGGTGGCAACAGCCTGGACCCGGCTACCGGCAATGTGGTGGATGGCGGTATGACCGTGCAGTTCAGCTCACAGGCCTATACCTCGAACGGCAATATCTCCTACAACGGCTGGACCGTGCAGATCACCGGCGTGCCCGCAGCCCGGGATACCTTCCTGGTCGAACCCAACACCGGCGGCAAGGCCGATTCCCGCAATATGCTGGCGCTGGGCAAGCTGCAGACTACCAATATCCTTAGCGGAGGCACGGCCAGCTACCAGGGTGCATACAGCAAGCTGGTAGCCGATGTGGGCGTGCGCGCCAACCAGGTCAATATCAACGAGGCGGCTCAATCCCAGCTGTTGATGCAGTCGCAAACCAAGCTGGCAGAAGCGTCAGGGGTCAATCTCGATGAGGAGGCATCAAATCTGCTTATCTACCAGCAGGCCTATCTGGCATCGAGCCGGGTAATCCAGATTGCCCAGAAGGCATTCGAGGAAGTCCTGAACATAGGCCGTTAAGCAGCGATTGATCTGCAGGAGTAAATAGCATGCGTGTCGCCACCAGTTCCATCTACAACCTGGGCGTGTTCAATATGAACAATCGCCAGGTTGATCTGTTCAAGCTGCAGAATCAACTATCGACTGGCCGCAAGATATTGACGCCTTCGGATGACCCGGTGTCCTCGGCCCGTTCGCTGGATCTGACCCAGGCGACACGGCAGAACGAGCAGTACGTCACCAATGTGAAGTACGCCAATGACACCATGGCACTGACCGAGGCCAATCTGCAGCATGCTATCGGCGTCATACAGGATATCCAGCAACTGGCGGTGCAGTCGGGTGCTACCACGCTGACCAATGCCGAGAAGCGTATGGTGGAGGCCGACATCCGTGGCAAGTACCAGGAGTTGCTGGGGCTGGCGAATACGACGGATGGCAACGGGCTGTACCTGTTTGCCGGCTTCAAGGGCGATACCAAGCCATTCAATGAGCAAGGCTACGGCAATGTGCGCTATGACGGCGACCAGGGCCAGCGCGCAGTTCAGGTGTCGCCATCGCGGCAGATACCGGTATCGGATTCCGGATCGGATATCTTCGTCAAGATCAAAAATGGCAACGGCACCTTTACGACTGCGCAGACCCAGCCTGAATTGCCGCGTACGATCAGGGTGGGCGATGGCGGTTCCATCCAGTTTTCGCGTGATCCGGCGGGGGGCTTCGTGGCATCAGACTACCGGGTGGACTGGGACAGTGTCAGTGGCAACTACACTATCACCCGGGCGGATGGCGCTACCACGGTAGCGTCGCATGCTGCGCTGGTGGGCGGTGTGTCTGCCCTGGGCATGGTGATTACGGCGCAAGGCAACCAGCCTACCGCCGTGAACGGTACGGCAACCTTCGATGCCAAGCTGCAGGCCAACGGCGGCACTGGGGTTGTCAGCCCCGGCGTGGTGACCGACCCGGTAAAGTGGGCCAATCCGCTCAACAACCAGAACTACCGGGTGCAGTTCCACTCGGTGCCGGACCCGAACAATCCGGCCAAGATGCTGACCAGCTACGACATCATCGACAACGATACGGCCTCGGCCAACTACAACACCTCCTTGATTGACGGCTGGAATTACACCACCAGCACCGCCAGTGCCGCCAATCCGACGGCAACCCGCACCGACAGCGCCGGCAACCCCAATAGCTTTCCGCGCAAGTACGCGGCAGGTTCGGACATCATTTTTTCCCAGCAGACCGGTGAAACTGGTGCGCTGTACCCTGGATGGGATTTTGGCGGCAAGATGTCGGTGGATGGCGTACCCAAGGATGGTGACAGCTTCAGCCTGGAAGCCAGCCGCGACTATGACCTGTTCAGCACCATAGGCGATTTCTCGGCCGCGCTGGAGCGCTACGAGGAGACCAATCTGGGCGGCGCCACTTTCCAGAACAAGCTCAATACGACCTTGTCCAATCTGGATAACGCCCTTACCCGTATCCTGACCATACAGGCGGGCATAGGCTCAAGGCAGAAAGAGGGCGAGTCGGTGCAGAGCACCAACGAAGACCTCAATGTGCAGTACAAGACCACTATCTCCAAGCTGACCGACCTGGACTACGCCCAGGCTATCAGTGACTTTACCCAGACCCAGACCTATCTGGATGCAGCACGCAAATCGTTCTCATCGATACAGAATCTGTCGCTGTTCCAGTACATCAGCTAACTGATGGCCAAGACAGGCAAAAGCCGCAGCATCGTGCTGCGGCTTTTGCTTTTGTACATCGTGCTGTCGTGGTCTTTGGTCTAGAACTGTACTTTCACGGATTCATCCCCCAGCCAGCCACGCAGTTCAGCCAGCAGCTCGTCTCGCAGCGTTACCCGCCATTCCTCGCCCAACTGCAAGGCGCAGGCGGCGGCATTGTTGCGGTAGTCGATACGGATGGGGCAGTCACCACCGGCAAAAGGCTCCACCAGTCTGCGCAGGCGTGCCGGGTCGGCATTGCCATTGACGCCCAGCCTCAAGGCTTGGGCAAAACGGCTACGTGCTTCGGCCAGATCGAGTATGCGTTCGGCAATGATACGAACGCCGCTGCCACCACCGTAGCTGTCTTCACTGACCTTGGCCTCGATTACCAGCAGGCTGTCCACACTGAGCTTGTGACGGGCATCGTCGAATACCTCGGAATAGACCATGACATCACGCTTCATGGTGGCGTCGTCCAGCGTGATAAAGGCCATCTTGCCTCGCTGGCCTATCTTGGTGCGCACTTCCAGCACGACGCCGGTAATCCATTGCGGGCTTTTGCTGGGCACCAGCCTCGCCAGCTCGTTCTTGGCGAAGGGACGCACGAACCTGGCCTGGGCCGTAAACGGATGCCCGGAGAGATAGAAGCCGATGGCAGTCTTCTCTTCGGTCAGCTTGACCGTCTCATCCCAGCGCGGCACCTCCACCAGTTGCATCAGGTGTTCCGGCTCGGGCTCGAACGCATCGAACAGGCCGCCTTGATTGGCGTTGGCCGCGGCCTGCTCGGCAGCTTCCAATGCCAGGCCCACGGTGGCCAGCAGGCTTGCGCGGTGATCGCTGAGGCTGTCGAACGCGCCACCCCGTATCAGGGATTCAATGACACGGCGATTGACGATACGCTTGTCGGTACGGTGACAGAAATCGAACAGGTCCTTGAACGGGCCGTTTTTTTCGCGCTCGGCCACAATGTATTCCACTGCAGCTTCGCCCGTACCCTTGATGGCGCCCAAGGCGTAGCGAATCTCGCTACGAGAGACGGGCAGGAAGCGGTAAACACTGTGATTGACATCGGGTGGCAGGAATATCAGCTTGTTGGCCAGGCAGTCGTCATAGAAGAACTGCAACTGGTCGGTGTTGTCCAGTTCGGTGGACATGGTGGCAGCCATATAGGCTGCACAGTGGTGGGCCTTGAGCCAGGCCGTGTGATAGGCCACCAAGGCATAGGCGGCAGCGTGCGACTTGTTGAAACCATAGCCGGCGAACTTCTCCATGTAGTCGAAGATTTCGTTGGCCTTGGCCTCGTCTATGTTGTTCTTGCCAGCGCCCTCGACGAACATGGCGCGCTGCGCCACCATCTCCTCGACCTTCTTCTTACCCATGGCACGGCGCAGCAAGTCGGCGCCGCCCAATGAGTAACCGCCACAGACCTGGGCCGCCTGCATCACCTGCTCCTGGTACACCATGATGCCGTAGGTGGGGGCCAGCACAGGTTCCAGCAGGGGGTGCAGATATTCAAAGCGTTCGCCGTGCATACGGCGGGTAAAGTCCGGAATCAGGTCCATCGGGCCTGGGCGGTACAAGGCGACGAAGGCGATAATTTCTTCAAACTGCTTGGGGCGGGCGTCCACCAGCATTTTCTTCATGCCGCTGGATTCAAACTGGAACACGGCCGTGGTATTGCCGCTGGCAAAGATCTTGTAGGCGGGCGCGTCATCCAATGGCAACTTGGCAACGTCCACGTCCTCGCCGGTCAACTGCTTGATGTAGCGTTGCGCCAGTTCGATGATGGTCAGGTTACGCAGACCCAGAAAGTCGAACTTCACCAGGCCGACCTGTTCCACATCGTCCTTGTCGTATTGCGACACGGGCGAGGCATCCTCGCCGCTGGCTATATAGAGTGGGCAGAAGTCGGTCAGCTTGCCAGGGGCAATCAGCACACCGCCGGCGTGCATCCCGATACCGCGTGTCAGGTCTTCCAGCTTTTCGGCCAGTTCCAGCAGCTCGCCAGCGTCTTCGGCATCGATCAATTCCTTGATCTGCGGTTCCATCTCCATGGCCTTGGAGAGCGAGACGGGCTTGTTGGCTTCCAGCGGAATAAGCTTGGACAGGCGGTCGCACAGGCCAAAGGGCAGATCCAGTACCCGGCCAACGTCGCGTACCACGGCCTTGGACGACATGGTGCCGAAGGTGGCAATCTGGCTGACGGCCTCCACCCCGTACTTGCGGCGAGTGTATTCGATCACGCGCCAGCGATTTTCCTGGCAGAAGTCCACATCGAAGTCGGGCATGGATACCCGCTCCGGATTCAGGAAACGTTCGAACAGCAGGGCGTACTTGAGTGGATCGAGATCGGTGATGTTGAGTACATAGGCCACCAGCGAGCCGGCGCCCGAACCCCGGCCTGGCCCCACGGGACAGCCATTCTGCTTACCCCAGTTGATAAAGTCGGCCACGATCAGGAAGTAGCCAGGGAAGCCCATCTTGATGATGGTGTCGCACTCGAACTTGAGGCGGGCATCGTATTCCGGGCGGCGGGCAAGGCGCTCCGCCTCGTCGGGATACAGATGCAACAGCCGCGCCTCCAGCCCCTGTTTGGCCTCTTGCACCAGGAAGTCATCGAGAGTCATACCCTCGGGCACCGGGAACAGCGGCAGGTAGTTCTTGCCCAGCACAACGGTAAGGTTACAGCGTCGACCTATTTCTACCGTGTTGGCCAAGGCTTCCGGCACATCGGCAAACAGGGCGGCCATTTCGTCCGGGGTCTTGAAGTACTGCTCTTCGGTATAGAGTTTGGGCCGACGCTTGTCGGCCAGGACGTAGCCTTCGGCAATACAGGTACGGGCTTCGTGTGCCTTGAAGTCGTCCTTGTCCAGAAACTGTATGGGATGGGTGGCCACCACCGGCAGATCCAGCTCGCTTGCCAGCAGCAGGGCGCCCTGTACGGCGGTTTCCCACTTGGGGTCGCCTGTGCGCTGCAGTTCCAGGTAGTAGCTATCGGGGAAATGCCTGGCCCACCAGGCCACCAACGCCTTGGCGCTATCGAGGTTGCCGTTCAGCAGGGCCTGGCCGACATCACCTAGGTGGGCGCCTGACAATGCGATCAACTGGCTATTGTCGCCACCCTCTAGCCAGGCACGCTTGAGTTCGGCGCGGCCCCGGTACTGGTTGTGGCGATAGGCCTCGGTAATCAGCTCGCACAGGCGGCCATAGCCATCACGGTTCTTGGCGATCAGCAGGGCGCGGAAGGGCTTGTCGCGATCTTCCTCGTTCTCGATGAATACATCCACGCCGGCTATGGGCTTGAGGCCACTGCCACGGGTTGTCTTGTAGTGCTTGATCATGCCGAACAGGTTCATCAGATCGCTGATGCCCAGGGCTGGCATATTGTGTTGCTTGGCCCGCTTTACCGCGTCATCAATACGGACAATGCCATCGGTGACGGAATACTCGGAATGCAGGCGGAGATGAATAAATGCAGGAGACGTCATCCCCCAATTTTACCTGCCGGGGGGAGGTCAGTGATGGTCTGGGCCGGAAAAAATAGCGGTTGACGCAAGTGGCATCAGGCCGTGGGCAGGCGCAGAAAGCGGGTTTCGTGAGTGGGGGAGGTGTCGGTGACCTCTACCTTGCTGACCTGGGCATGGGCTGGGCCACGATGTGCCCAATCTACCAAGGCCTGCACGGCATCGGCCGGGCCTTGCGCATGGGCTTCCACCGTGCCGTCCAGGCGATTGCGCACCCAGCCTGCCAGGCCCAGTAGTTGGGCCTGGTCTTCCATGGCATAGCGATAGCCCACGCCTTGTACCCGGCCATGGACGCGCAGCAACCGGGCGATCATGCGCCTTGCTCGCAAGGGGTATAGCGCGCACGTAGCAACGTGTGGGCATCGGTCAGGGAGCCGACGATGCGGTGTCCCAGTGCGATGACCTCAGGGCTGGGGGGCTTGAGGTCGGGTACCTGTATGGGGGTCATGCCTGCCGCGAGGGCGGCACGCACGCCGGGTTCGGAGTCTTCCAGCACCAAGCAATGCTGCGGCGCAACGCCCAGCAGGTTGGCTGCCTTGAGGTAGATATCGGGCGCAGGCTTGGGGTGCTCGATATCGCTGCCAGTGACGACGATCGGGAAAAACCGGATCAAGCCGCTGCGGTGCAGCTTCTGGTCGGCCCGCTCACGCCGGGTGGAGGTGGCCACGGCGCGGGGGACGCCCAGATCCGTCAGCCATTGCAGTAGTTCGATGATGCCAGGCTTGAGCGGCAGGCCTTGTTCGACCTTGTCGTGGTAGAGGCGATCGGTGGTCTCGCCCAGGGTGCGGATATCCAGATCAGGCCGGCGCTCGCGCAAGAGGGCTATGCAGAGCTTTTCATGTAGACCCACCATGGCATGCAGCAGATCCTCCTCCAGCGTGACACCATGGATATCGGCCGCTTCCAGCCAACAAGCCATGACCGCCTTTTCGCTGTCTATCATCAGGCCGTCCATATCGAACAGCACGGCGGCTGGAGTGAAGTCCAATTTCATCATGGTTGCGATGCCTGTTTGACAGCCGGCCACTCATGGGCCAGCAGAGAGTAGCTATCAAGGTCGTGGAACTTGCCGCCCCAATAGCCTTGCTGCCGATGCCGGCCTTCGTATTGAAAGCCCAGTCCCCGCACCAGCCTGACCGAGGCATGGTTGTCTGGGTGTATCTCGGCCTGGATGCGATTGAGTGCCATCTGGTCCACACCGTAGTCGAGCAAGGTTTGCAGCGCTTCCTGCATATAGCCATGACCCCAGTAGGGGCGGCCAAGTTCATAGCCCAACACACAATTGCGCCAACCACGGTTCCAGCGGAACAAGCCCGCCGTACCCATGAACACACCGCTTTGACGGTGGACTATGCCCCAGCGGGTGCCGGGATTGGGCTGAGTGCGCCAGTTGGCGAACATCTCGATCAGCTGCAGCGCCTGCTGGCGATCCTGCATGGGGTCGGCACCAAACCAGCGCATGACCTCGGGGTCACTCTGGATGGCGAAGAGGGCATCGGCGTCGCGGACGGTGATTTCCCGCAACAACAGGCGCGTGCTGCCAAGAAGAGGGAATTGCATAGGCTTGCCTGCCCGACAGGCCGGCTCCATGGTGTTGCTGTTGAGGCTTCACAGCCAGCCTGCCATCGCCTTGGTGGGCGGTGGCAGGCTGCGGTTTGGCTGTACTAGCTGACTCGCATGCCCGGCTGTGCACCACTATCCGGGCTCAGCAGGTAAATGCCGGGGTTTTCACCGCTGGCAGCCAGTACCATGCCTTCAGACAGGCCAAACTTCATCTTGCGCGGCGCCAGGTTGGCCACCATCACCGTCAGGCGGCCCACCAAGTCTTCAGGCTTATAGGCCGACTTGATACCGGAGAACACATTGCGGGTGTGGTCGCCCAGATCCAGGGTCAGCTGCAACAGCTTCTCGGCACCTTCAACATGCTTGCAGTCGATGATCTTGGCGATGCGCAAGTCTATCTTGCCAAAGTCGTCGATGTTGATGGTGGGGGCAATCGGCTCTATGGCGGATTTGGCGGGTGCGGCCGCTTCGGTGGCAGGTGCCAGGCTTTGCTTGTTTGCTTCTACCAGGGCCTCGACCTGCTTGGGATCGATACGGGTCATCAGGTGGCTGTAAGGCTTGATCTCGTGGCCCAGCAACAGGGTCTGGGCATCATGCCATTGCAAGGGGGCCACATTGAGGAAGGCCTCAACGTCAGCCGCCAGCTTGGGCAGGACAGGCTTGAGGTAGATGGTCAGCAGGCGGAACAGGTTGATCAGTAGCGAACAGGCAGCATGCAGTTCGGCATCCTTGCCTTCCTGCTTGGCCAGCTCCCACGGCTTGACCTGATCGACGTACTGGTTGACCTCGTCAGTCAGCGCCATGACTTCGCGCAGCACACGGCTGTATTCGCGCGCCTCCAGCCCCTCTGCCAAGTCGGTGGCGGCAGCCTGCAGGCGGCTAACCAGCGGGCTGTCTGGCAGGCTGCTGGCCAGCTTGCCGCCAAAGCGCTTGCTGATGAAACCGGCTGCACGGCTGGCGATATTGATGTATTTGCCAACGAGGTCGCTGTTGACGCGGGCAACGAAGTCGCTCAGCGACAGATCGGCATCCTCGATGCCACTGCCCAGCTTGGCGGCGTAGTAGTAGCGCAGCCATTCGGGGTTGAGGCCAACATCCAGGTAGCTCTTGGCGGTAATGAAGGTGCCGCGCGACTTGGACATCTTTTGTCCGTCCACCGTCAGGAAGCCGTTGACATTGATGGCAGTGGGCGTGCGATGACCCGAGTATTCGAGGATGGCGGGCCAGAACAGGGCGTGGAAGTAGAGTATGTCCTTGCCGATGAAGTGGTACAGCTCGGCGCTCGAATCCTTGCCCCAGTAGGCGCCAAAATCCTCGCCGATGCGATCGAACAGGTGCTTGGTGGCAGCCATGTAGCCAATAGGCGCATCCAGCCAGACATAGAAGTACTTGCCTGGCGCATCGGGAATCTCGAAGCCGAAGTAGGGCGCGTCACGGCTGATGTCCCAGTCCTGCAGGCCAGCCTCGAACCATTCGCCCATCTTGTTGGCGGCCTCCTTTTGCAAGCGGCCCGGTTGGCGTGTCCAGTCAGCCAGGAAATCGCGGCAATCGGACAGCTTGAAGAAATAATGCTCGGACTCACGCAGCTCAGGTGTGGCGCCAGAGACGGCCGAGTAGGGGTTCTTCAGTTCGGTAGGGGCATAGGTGGCGCCGCAGACCTCGCAGTTGTCACCGTACTGGTCGCGTGCGCTGCACTTGGGACACTCGCCTTTGACGAAGCGGTCCGGCAGAAACATCTGCTTTTGCGGATCGTACAACTGGCTGATGGTCTTGACCGCGATCTTGCCGTCGGTTTTGAGTCGGCGGTAGATGCTGCCAGCCAGTTCCTTGTTCTCCGGCGAATTGGTGGTGTAGAACTCGTCGAAGCCAATATGGAAACCGGCAAAGTCGGCCACGTGCTCGTCATACATCTTGGCGATGAAGTCTTCGGGCGTCATGCCCTGCTTCTCCGCATTGATCATGATGGGCGTGCCGTGGGTGTCGTCGCCGCAGACGTAATGCACTGTATTGCCTCGCATCTTCTGGAACCGCACCCAGATGTCGGCCTGAATATAGCCGACCAGGTGGCCGAGGTGGATGGCGCCATTGGCGTAGGGCAAAGCATTGGTGACGAGTATCTTGCGGGCGGACACGATTCAATCCTGTCTATCAAAACGTACACGGAAGCTGGCGATTATAGCTGAACGGCTTAAAATACCCGGCCTGCTACATCACATAAAAGCGTTAAACCTGCTCCATGAATGTTCAAACCGTTGATTATTGTGCCCATGATGCTCCGGGCCGCTTTGTACAATCCCTGCGCGAGACCGGTTTTGCCGTGCTGGTGCGTCATCCGCTGCCGCCTTGGCTGATCAGCGGCATCTATCGTGACTGGCTGCAATTCTTCGAATCGGGTGAAAAAGAACCCTGGCGCTTCAGCCGTGACACGCAGGACGGATGGTTTCCGCCCGATGTCTCTGAGACGGCCAAGGGCCGCAGCCAGCGCGACCTGAAAGAGTTCTACCACGTCTACACATGGGGCCGCATACCGCCAGAGCTGCGCACCGATGCCTTGTCCTATCACGGCACTGCCAACGCCCTGGCTGCCGAACTGCTGGGGTGGATAGAGGCAGCCTTGCCGACCGAGGTGTCTGGCAAGCTGAGTGAGCCCTTGTCGACCATGATAGATCGCAGCCCCAATACCTTGCTGCGGGTGCTGCGCTATCCACCGCTCAGCGGCGACGAGCCGGCTGGTGCGTTGCGTGCGGCAGAGCATGAAGACATCAACCTGATCACGCTGCTGCCATCCGCCACCGGACCGGGCCTGGAAGTGCGCGATCGCCAGGGCAACTGGCATGCCGTGCCGTATGAGACGGGCGCACTGGTAGTGAACGTGGGCGATATGCTGCAAGAGGCGACGCAGGGCTGGTTGCCTTCCACTCCGCATCGGGTGGTGAACCCGACGGGCGCGGATGCGGCCGAATCGCGTATTTCGCTGCCATTGTTCTTGCACCCGCGCGACGAAGTGGTCTTGTCTGAGCGTCATACCGCCCGCACCTATCTGGATGAGCGGTTGCGTGAGCTGGGTATCAAGCGCGCATAAGGGCTGGCTGGATACGTAGCGCGAAGTTTGAGGGGACGCGGGCATGGATGCCCGGTCCCGATATTTGAATGGAAGAAGGCAAGCAATGACGACCGAAACCGACCTGCTCGACAAGCTGAAAACCTGCGTCGATAGCGACACGGGCCGCGACTATGTCGCCATGAAGGCGGTGCGCGATCTGCGACTGGAAGGGGAGCAGGTTAGCCTGACCATCGCCTTGCCCTATCCGGCACGCAGCCGGCATGCCGAGATGGCGGCTCAGGTGGAAGCGGCGCTCAAGACGGTGCCGGGTGTGGTCGGTGTCGCCGTCAAGGTCGAAGCCAGGATAGAGGCCCACACGGTGCAGCGCGGCCTGACGCCGCTGCCAGGGGTCAAGAACGTGATCGCTGTGGCCAGTGGCAAGGGCGGAGTGGGTAAATCCACCACGGCCGTGAATCTGGCGCTGGCCCTGGCGGCAGAAGGTGCCCGTGTGGGTTTGCTGGATGCCGATATCTATGGCCCCTCACAGCCCCTGATGTTGGGCCTGCAAGGGCAGAAGCCGGAGTCACCGGACGGCAAGTCCATCCTGCCCATGCAGGCTCATGGCATACAGGCCATGTCCATCGGTTTTCTGATTGATGCCGAGCAGCCCATGGTCTGGCGCGGCCCCATGGTTACCCAGGCCTTGATGCAGCTGCTCAACGATACCCGCTGGGACAATCTCGACTACCTGCTGATCGACCTGCCGCCGGGCACCGGCGACATTCAGCTGACCCTGTCGCAGAAAGTACCGGTGACCGGCGCCGTCATCGTGACCACGCCGCAGGACATCGCCTTGCTGGATGCCCGTAAGGGGCTGAAGATGTTCGAAAAGGTTGGCGTGCCGGTGACAGGCGTGGTCGAGAACATGGCCATGCATATCTGTTCCAACTGTGGCCATGTGGAGGCGATCTTCGGTGAGGGCGGCGGTGGCCGCATGGCCGTCGAATATGGCGTGGAGCTGCTGGGCCAACTGCCGCTGGAGCTGTCGATACGCCTGGCCACTGACCAGGGCAAGCCCAGCGTGGCGGCGGAGCCGGACGGCAAGGTGGCGGCGCTTTACAAGGCGATTGCCCGCAAGGTGGCGGTCAAGGTGGGCGAAAAGGCCAAGGATTTCTCCGCCAAGCTGCCGAAGATCGTGATCCAGAATACATGATGGATCTGAGCCAATCACTGGTGGATGCCACAGCGATGATTTTCCATCGCTTTGAGGGCGTCGTGCGCGACAGGGGCGACTACCTGTGCATTACCACGCCTGGCAATCCCACCTTTTACTGGGGCAATTATCTGTTGTTTGCCCAGGCGCCAGGGCAGGGTGTGCTGGCGGATTGGGAAGCGCTTTTTATTGCTGACATAGCAGCAGAGCAGCCACAATCCCGCCATCGCTGCTTTGCCTGGCTGGGCGGGCCCGGTGAGCAGGCGCAGTTTCTGCTGGCGGGCTACAAGGTCTATGCCTCGCAAGCACTGGCTTGCAGCCGGCCAAGCAAGGCGCCAGACATGAATCAGCAAGTACAGGTGCGCCCCCTGGTGAGCGAGACGGACTGGCAGGCCGCTATCGCGGTACAGGTGGCCAGCCGTGATGAGAGCCAGGAGCAACAGGCTTACGAGACGTTCAAGACCGCCCAGTTCGCTACCTATCGCAGTATGGTGGCGGCAGGGCTGGGGCAACGCTATGGGGCCTTTGCCGGCGACACCCTGGTGGCTGAACTGGGGATATTCATGGGTGAGGATGGTCTGGCACGCTACCAGAATGTCTGCACACACCCAGACTGGCGTCGCCAGGGCATGGCAAAACGCCTGGTTTACGAGGCGGGGCACCAGGCCATAGCTGAATTTGGTGCGACTAAGCTGGTGATCGTGGCTGATGAAGAAGGCCCCATCCAGCTCTACCGCAGTGTGGGTTTTGCGCCGGTTGGAGTAGCCTATGGCGTGGATAAGGCGCCGCCTGCGGCGCAGGACAAGGAAAACTAGAGTATGAGCATTAAATCCGACCGCTGGATACGCAAGATGGCCGAACAGCACGGCATGATAGAGCCGTTCGAGCCGGGCCAGGTCCGCTATGTGAACGATCAGAAGATCGTTTCCTATGGCACCTCCAGCTATGGCTACGACATCCGTTGCGCCGACGAATTCAAGCTATTCACCAACCTGAACAGCACGGTGGTGGACCCCAAGAATTTCGATGAGAACAGCTTTGTCGATGTTTCCGGTAAGGGCTATTGCATTATTCCACCCAACAGCTTTGCGCTGGCGCGCACGGTGGAGTATTTCCGCATTCCCCGCAATGTGCTGACCATCTGCCTGGGCAAGTCGACCTATGCCCGTTGCGGCATCATCGTCAATGTCACGCCTTTCGAGCCGGAGTGGGAGGGGTATGTGACGCTGGAGTTCTCCAACACCACCCCCTTGCCGGCCAAGATCTACGCCGATGAAGGTTGCGCTCAGGTGTTGTTCCTGGAGGCCGATCCTGACGACATATGCGAAACGTCGTACAAGGATAGGGGCGGCAAGTACCAGGGTCAGGTTGGCGTGACGCTGCCAAAGACCTGACGTGCTGGTGTGGTTGGGTGTAAGCTTTTTCTCCAATGCCTCGTGAACTTTGATAGCTAAATACTATCGAAACATTCTGCTTTTTAAATTGGACGCTGTAGGGCTTAGCGCCTACAGTTGATCGTCTTTTTGCAACCCATTTCCGGAGAACCTCTATGGCCGTCCTCGTTAACAAGCAAGCCCCCGATTTCACCGCAGCTGCCGTCCTGGGCAATGGCGAAATCGTTGAGAACTATAGCTTCAGCGCCGCCACCAAGGGCAAGTACGCCGTTGTGTTCTTCTACCCGCTGGACTTCACTTTTGTCTGCCCGTCGGAACTGATCGCCTTTGATCACCGCCTGGAAGAATTCAAGAAGCGCAATGTGGAAGTGATCGGCGTGTCCATCGACAGCCAGTTCAGCCACAGCGCCTGGCGCAACACCCCGGTGGACAAGGGCGGTATCGGCCCGGTTGGCTACACCCTGGTGGCCGACATCAAGCACGATATCGTCAAGGCTTATGATGTCGAGCACGCTGATGGCGTGGCGCTGCGCGGCTCCTTCCTGATCGACAAGAGCGGCGTTGTGCAACACCAGGTGGTCAACAACCTGCCGCTGGGCCGCGATATCGACGAAATGCTGCGTGTGATTGATGCCCTGCAGTTCACCGAAGAGCACGGCGAAGTCTGCCCGGCTGGCTGGAACAAGGGCAAGGCCGGCATGAAGGCTGATGCCGCTGGCGTGGCCAAGTATCTGGCTGAAAACGCTGGTCAGCTGTAAGACATTGCTTGAGCTTGGGCTGGCCTGTGCCAGCGTCGCAAGCGCAGCAGATAACCCCGCCCAGGCGGGGTTTTTCTTTGCCGGTTGCCGCTAGCACCCTACAGTAAGGAGTAGTGGATTCCATCTGGAATACGAAAAAGGACGGGCGGTAAAGATGAGATGCATTGCAATGGCAACCTTGGCCTTGTGCAGTTTCGCCGTGGCGGCACAGGAGCTACCACCGGGCGTGGCGCTGCAATCTTTGGGCATGAGCATCAGCTCGCTGGAAAACCCCTTCTTCGTGGCCTTGGTGAAGGGCGCCGAGCAGCAGGCGCGGCGCTTCAACCCCACCGTCAAGGTGACGACGCTGGCCAATGAGTATTCACTGGAAAAGCAGATCGCCCATCTGGAGCGCTTTACGGCCGAACGGGTGGACTTGATCCTGTTGAATGCTGCCGATGCCGTTAAGGTGGAGCCTGCCGTGCAGGCAGCCAGGGCTGCCGGCATTGTGGTGGTTGCTGTGGATGTCGCGGCCAACGGGGTAAATGCCACGGTAATGACAGACAACCTGCAGGCAGGGGAGCAGGCTTGTCAGTACCTGGCCCAGGCCTTGTCGGGGCAGGGCAAGGTCATCATCCAGAGTGGTCCGCAGGTGTCTTCGGTCATTGACAGGGTAGCGGGCTGCCATATGGCCTTGAAGCAATTTCCCGGAATCACGGTTCTGAACGACAAAGGTGATGGCAAAGGGTCTCGTTGGGGTGGGCAGCAGCTGATGCAGCAGCATCTTAAGCAGTATCCGAGGATTGACGGCGTGTTTACCATCAACGACCGTCAGGCTATCGGCACGGACCTGGCGGCCCGCAAGGCAGGCTTGAAGCGGCTGCTGATCACCTCGGTGGATGGCGCTCCCGATATCGAGCAGGCGTTGCAGCAACCTTCCTTTATCGTTGCATCTGCCAGCCAGAGCCCCAGGCTCATGGCCGAGCGAGCGGTGAGCGTCGGCTATGAGCTGATGCAGGGAAAGCGCTTGGCCAAGCCGTTGATATTGATGGAGCCTACCCTGGTAACGCGTGAAAACCTGGCGCGCTACAAGGGCTGGAACGACGCCGGGAAGTGAGCACCTGCCCCTTGTTGGATAGCGGGGCCCGGCGACCTATTCAAGATTTCGGTTGACGATATCGGCCAGCGTGGTGAGCTTGCCATGGAAGAAGTGGCCCGTGCCTGGCACCACTACCACAGGCAAACCTTGCGGTCTGGCCCAGTCGAATACTGCTGCCAGAGGGGCGACCTCGTCTTCTTCACCGTGTACCACCAAGGTGTCTGCAGGGACGGTGGGGAAGTTCCATTTGGCTGTAGCAGGGCCGACCAGCACCATGCGGGCTATCGGGCCGTCGCCCAGCCGTTCGCGCAGCTGGCTCTGCACAAAGGTGCCGAAAGAAAAACCGGCCAGTATCACGGGGAGACCAGGATAAGCCGCCTGGGCATGTGCCAGCACGGCTGCCATGTCGTCGACTTCGGCCGAGCCGAAATCATGCTCCCCCTCGCTCTGCCCCACGCCTCGCAGATTGGGGCAAAAGGCGACATAGCCCTTGCGTGAGAATACCTTGGCAAGGGTTTGCACGACCTTGTTGGTATTGGTGCCGCCTTGGGTGGGGTTGGGGTGGGCGACCAAGGCGATGCCGCGTGGACCTTCTTCCCGAGCGCTATCAAGCAGCAGGGTTTCCAGCCGGCCCACTGGGCCGGCCACGGTGATGGGCTGGAACTGGGGTGATTTCATATGCGGGGTCAGATCTTGAGCCGGGCAACTTCGCGTCCGTTGAGCAGGTGCTCCTGGATGATTTCCTCCACGTCTTCCTTGTCGACGTACTGGTACCAGACATTGTCGGGGTAGACCACCATGACAGGCCCCAGAGCGCAGCGATCCAAGCAGCCGGCCTTGTTGGTGCGTACCTTACCTTCGCCTGCCAGGCCAAGCTCCTTGACCCGGTTCTTGGCATAGGCATGCATATCGCTCGCGCCAAAATCAGCACAGCAACTCTCGCCATTGGGGCGCTGATTGGTGCAAAAGAATACGTGGTGCTTGAAGTAGCTCATGATGGCTCGGTTCAGTGGCGGGTGGCGGCGGATGGCAGCTCGGTTGGCAGGGGAAAGTAAGGCAGATCGTCCTTCACCTGTGGCAGCAGGTCGGGCAGCACGCGGACATCGTCATGGTGGCACTCGCGCAGCAGGCTCACCATCATGTGCTGCAAGCCATCGACTCGATCTTGTGGGCCCAGTGGCCAGATAAAGCCGGCCCACTCTTCGCCATTTTTCTCGGCGCCCAGTGTCACCCGCAATTCATTGCCTTCGTGGCAGGAGAACACCGCTACCGGGGTTTCACCAGCTTCGCGCAACTTGCGCAGGGTATTGCTGGCAAATACCTGGAAGCGTATTTCCTGCTGGGCAACGCGGCCATCGTCCAGTGCAGGCAGCCAGGCTTGTGGGCTGCGCGGCAAGGGGAACAGCGTCATGGCATCGTGCTTGAGCTGCTCTCCCAGCAGCTTGGTCAGGGCCATGGCCCAGGTGCCGGGGGGGGCATTGAGCTGTACCACGGGGTCGGCATCGACAGGTTGCATGGCTACCCCCACCAGATAGCGCAGGTAGACGCCATCACCATCCACGGTGATGGGGCTTCCGCTGAATTCGTGCGGTAAGCCGCCGGAAGCGTACTGCAGGGCATCGCGCCAACGGGCCAGCGAACTGGACGGTATCACCTGCAATTGCTCGCGATCCAGCAGGCGACCCGATAGCTGGATATCGCTGCCGGCCTTGAAGATGCCATGTTCGGTCAAGAGTGACTGTACAGCGCTCACATCGGGCAGGCGCCCGGCAATCACATGCTTGCCACGTACGCCCGCGACCAGGACCAGGGGTAAGGCAAAGATCACGGCATGCATGGCACTGCCGGGGGCTGGGTTCTCGACCGCCACACGCAGGCGTTCGCTCAGTATGCGCAGCACGGCCGGGTTGGGCGGTGTGGCGAGCGCTGCCTGGATAGCCGCGTCGTCATTGGCAGTCAGCAGCCGTGCCAGTTCGGCATCCAGTGCAGCCTCTGCTGCGACCAGCCTGCCCAGGTCGCGTTCGTCCAGCAGTACTTGGGCCAGGCTGTGCAGCGGGCTGGTGGCGGTGCCGGTGTATTGGCGCGGATCGGGCAGTAGGGGCAGGGCTTGCATGGGGAGTCGGTCGTGGGGCTAAAAGCGGGATTATACCCTGGCTATGGGTAGCCCAAGCAGGCGCAGATAGGTTGGACGCAGCTTGCGCTGATCGAGCGGTACCACCGTGTAGTAGCGGGGAAATGATGTGGCCGGCCAGCAAGGCAAGGGCTGTGATGGAAAAATTAGACAGTTGTACAATTAAAAATTGACACAGATGTACCAATATAAGAAAATCAACATATCGAATGGGTACGCAAGTGCTCGCTCGATGTTTCTCCTCTATTCTCCTTTGTATTTTTCATGGCCCAACCGCAACGTTGGGCTATTTTTTTGACTGCTATAACGGGTGTGGAGCAAATACTTTAGTCGCGGTTAGTGCAAGCGCTTGCTTGTGTAGAATACCCCTAAGTCATACCTAAGCTTGTCAGCGCCAGGAGATACCACCGATGTCCATCAGCCAGACCTTCAGCAGTGTTCTTGACTGGTTCATTCCTGAATCTATCCGGCAAAGCCCGCTGGACCTGAGCCGTGCCCGCAATATTGTTGGCGCCACGTTGCTCGCTGCTGTTTTTGTGCCTATTTTCGCCCTCAACTACTTCAAGTTGGGGCATGGCGCCATGGGCTGGGGCATCGTGACGGCGGGCTTCCTGATGTTGACGGCAGGCTTTTTGCTCAAGCTCACTGGTTTGCTACCCTTGGTGCGGGAGTACGCGATTGCCGTGTTCTTCGGCATGGTGGTCTGGATGTGTTACGTCAACGGCGGGATAGAGTCGTCGTCATCCCCTTGGTTCCTGCTGGTGCCGGTGGCGTCGATGTTCATCGGCGGCAAGAAAAGTGCGACGTTCTGGAGCGTAGGTGCGCTGATCGCCATCGTGCTGTTCTTTGTGGCGCACAAGCATGGTTGGGCCTTGCCCAAGAGCCCCCTGGGCGCCGAACTACACCCTCAGCTGCAAACTCGTTCGCTGGTCGGCCTGACCATCGTGATCTACGCCCTGGCCATGGTGTTTGAGTTCGGCAAGGTCAAGAGCTTCGAGAAAACCGAGCAGGCCAGGCAGGAGGCAGAGCGGGGCAATGCTGCCATGCAGCAGTTGCTGGCGCAGGTAACGGGTGCCATCGGCACGGCTTCGGGCCAGACCGCGCAGATTAGTGAGCGTACGGCTTCGATCAGCCAGACCATGCGTCACCAGGCTGGCGAGGCCGCCGAGATGGCCCGAATCGTGGATGAGATTGCGGCCTTGACCGTAAAGAGCGCCGAACAGTCAGGCCAGGCTGCGCGGGAGGCACAAGAGGCGGGACGGCTGGCCGGCGAGGGCGGGCGGGCCATGAACCTCACGCTCAGCAACCTGGGCAAGGCATCTGAAGTGGTTACCCACTCGGCCGCACGCATTGAGGAACTGGGCCGGCGCAGCGACGAAATAGGCGGCATTGTGCAGGTGATACGGGAAATCGCCGATCAGACCAATCTGCTGGCGCTGAACGCGGCCATTGAGGCTGCCCGTGCGGGCGAGCAGGGACGGGGCTTTGCGGTGGTGGCGGATGAAGTCCGCAAGCTGGCGGAGCGGACCAGTACGGCAACCCGTGAAATAGAAGAAAAGATAGGCGCCATCCTGGCAGGCACCAATCAGGCCATGGAAGCCATGCGCGAAGGCACCCAGCGCATGGGCGAAATCAACCTCAGCGCCGCCGAGGCGGGGAATCGTCTGGACGAGATCATTTCCGGCGCGGGCCGTGTTGCCAGCCTGATCGGCGAAGTGGCAAAAAATGAGGAACGCCAGTCGGGCCAGTTCCAGACCATCGCCACCGATATTGCTGAGCTACGGGTGGATATGCAGACGGCCAGCCATTCGGCGGAGGCCATCGACCAGGCTGTCAGCAAGCTGGATACCACCGTTCGGGGTCTGGACGAGTTTATCAGGGCGTAGTAACCAGGAACCTGGATTGCAGGCTGGCTTGCTACGCGAGTCGCCTGCTTGTGGGCGAGCCAAAGCACTGGCTGCCCACATTGGTAGCAGACGGCGCTATTGCCTGAAAGCGATCTTGCGTAGCCGTAGCGCTACACCCGACTGGTCTCCCCATACGGGCAGCAGATCAAATGGCGCGCTGAGCTGGCCCAGCCTGAAGCAGGGTGTGGGGTTGGCCATTATCTCCGTCAACGGCAGGGAGAAGCGTGTCCAGACACCTGCCTGGGGCCGGCCTATCCGGTAGTCATTGCTGTGGCAGCCTTGACCTGTACTTTCCAGCTTGATGGCCAATCCCTGCGTATTGCCACCCCAGCTTTCTACCAGCAGCTCAAACTCCAGTTTGCCGTGGTCAAATGCCTGCAGATCCAAGGGGCCGCCAGTTACATAGAACAAGCCATTGCCGGGGGCTGGATGGGCCCAGCGCAGTGCCAGCTCACCATTACCCGCTGCGGCCATGCCGACTACGCCGGCCTGGCTGGACCACAGACTGGGTTGAAGCCCGGCCGCAAACTGGCCCCCCTCCAATACCGTGTAATAAGGTCCTGGCTTGGCTGCGCCCGCTTGCAATTGGTCACAGCGTACCGCGTCGGCATCCGCACCGGCACCCGCTTGCCAGCGCACATGGGCAAAGGCTGCGCTGAAGGGCTGATCGGTATAGACCAGGAAGGGTACGTTGATACGGCTGAAATCACTGCCGCGGGCGGCAAAGCAGGACAGGGGAAGCTTGAGTGTCTGGCGTGTTCCCAGCGGCAGGCGCTCGAACAGCGCCGTTACATCGACTTCGCCCCGGCAAGGATAACCGCAGTCTATGGCCAGTTTGACCGCTCCCCGGGGCAACTGCAGGGTCTGCACATCGAACAGCAGCGCACCCTGTTGATCCAGGTAGGTGCGCAGATCCTGTGGCTGGCTGCTTGCAGCATAGAATTGGCCCGCAGCGCGCCACGTCAGCAGCTTGGCATCCTGCTGCACATTCAACTGGGTGGTGCTGAGTAGCAGCGAGGGGTTGCTGGCGGGCAGGGCCAGGCTGGCATTGAGGTCATTGCCTACCGGCACACCGGCCCAACCGTTGGCTGCGGTACTGATCTGCAAGGCGAACGGTGCTTGGTCGGTCTGGCGGAAAACCAGCAGTTCAGGTGGGGTATTGCCATTGCAGAGCTGGTTGCTGCCGCGCTCATCCAGCGCCCCCAGGTTGCCGGGCTGCGATACGCTCAAGCCGTAGCCGAAAGCAAACAACGGCGGCGTGCCGCCATCGCCACGGTTGACCGCAGTCTGGCAGGCGGTGGCAGGCCAGGAGAATGACAGCCGGCCACTGAAATCGTAAGCCACGGCACCGTCTGACCGACGGAATAGTAGATCGGCCACGCCCGCGCCTTCGGTACCCGGTAGCCAACCGGAGATAAAGGCACTGGAGCGGTTCAGCAGATCGTTGACGTGAGCGGGCCGCCCACTGAGCAGAACGGTCACGACCGGCACACCACGGCCGCTTACCGCATTGAGTACGGCCAGGTCTTCCGGGTAGCGCCGGCTATGGCTCAGATTGCCGGCCAGGCCAATGTCGCCGCTGCCTTCGGCATAGGGTGTCTCGCCGATGACCGCGATCACCGCATCCACATTGGCCAGGCTCACGCCCGAGGCAGTTTCGCTATAGCGCACCTGTGCCTCGCCCAGGGCCTGCTTGATACCAGCCAATACCGTATCCCCTATGGGGAAATCGGCGTTGCTGTTGCCAGTGCCCTGCCAACTGAGTGACCAGCCACCGGTCTGGTTCTGTAGGCTGTTGGCGCTCTTGCCCACCACCAGCACCCTGCTGTTGCGCGCCAAGGGCAGCAACTGCTGCTGGTTTTTCAGCAATACCAGGGATTTGCGTACCGCCTCGCGCGCCAGGGCTCTCGCTTGCAGGGCTGCCTGGCTGCCGGCCTCCGGGCGTTGCGATGGGCGCTTGCCGTCGAATAGCCCGGCACGCAGTTTTACCCGGAGTATCCGCCTGACAGCATCATCTATCCGTGCCTGGCTGATCTGCCCATTCTGTACCTGCGCCATCGTATTGCTGATGAAGGCGCGCCATTCATCGGGCACCATGATGATGTCGATACCGGCATTGATGGCTTGCGGACAACTGGCATTGCTGCAGCCCGGTATCTGGCCTATGCCGTTCCAGTCCGATACCAGCAGGCCATCAAACCCCATGCGGGTCTTGAGCACACCATTGAGCATGGCATGACTGCCATGCAGCTTGCCTACCGGCTCGCCGTTGAGAGGCTTGTCCCAGCTGTTGAAGCTGACCATGACAGTCTGTACTCCTGCGGCCAAGGCACTGTAATAGCCCTGCCCATGCAGATTGATCAGCTCTGCCTCGCTGGCGCGGTTTACCCCCTGGTCGATACCGGCTTCCGTGCCGCCGTCGCCGATGAAATGCTTGGCAGTGGCCAGTACATTGGCCTCCCCCAGATTGCCCTGCAGCCCTAGTACATAGCTGCGGCCATAGGCGGCCACGATTTCCGGGTCTTCAGAGAAGCCTTCGTAGGTTCGGCCCCAGCGATCATCGCGCACCACGGCCAGTGTCGGTGCGAAGGCCCAGTGTATGCCGGTCGCCCTGACCGCGCGGGCCGTGGCCGTACCGATGCGTTGCACCAGATCGGCGTCGTTGGCTGCACCCAGGCCGATATTATGCGGAAACAGGGTGGCGCCGTAGACGTTGTTGTGGCCATGCACGGCGTCTGTCCCCCACAGCAAGGGTATGGGAACGGCCATATCGGTACTCATGGCGGCAGCGTGGTACGCATCGGCCAGGGCCAGCCAGTCTCTAGCCTGGGCATGCTTGTTGTTGCCTGGCCAGGAGCCGCCCCCATTCAATACCGAACCTATGTAATGACGCCGTACCTCCTCGGGGCTGATGCTCTTGATTTCGGGCTGCGTCATCTGGCCTATCTTCTGCGCCAGGTTCATGCCGGCCATGATCTGGCTGATACGTGCTTCCATGCTTGGGTTGATCGGAATGGCGCTCTGGATAGCCGGCCAATCGGCATAGGTGGGCAGGCCACTGCTGGCAGCGGTCGCATAGCTGTGCTGGGTGGATCTATGGCTGATTGGGGATTTCTTGCTGGCTGGCTCGGTGGGGGATTCATCCGAGCATGCGCCCAATAGCAGGCAAAGCGCGGCCGAGGCTGCCGTGGTGGCGACCTTGAATGTGGGCATCTGTCTATTCTCCATGGGTGGATAGTTTCAACGTGGATAGCATTGCTTACGCAATGCTTTCCTGTTTCTGTCTCGAAACTTACGTTGAGTCTGCAGTATCGGTATCTCTCCTGGCAGAAAGCAAGCTAGGCTTGGAGTGCGTTGCATAAACCCATCCTGCCTTGCGCTTTAGTGATTGCCTGCTGCACCAGATAGGAAGGGGATGGCGAAGTCCATGACAGACTCAAAAGCTGGAAGTCTGATCCAGCGCAAACCATAGTGCAGGGCAAGGCTGGCATGCTCTAAGAGCCGCTACCAAAACCCTTCTGACGATGTTGTGCGAGCTTGCCGTACCCACGTACTGTCTGCGCTCGCACGCCTAGCCAGAAACGCTACGCTGGGTTTTGGTAGCCGCTCTGAGCAGGTAATAGGGAGCGAGATACGGTGCGAAAACACGGCTGGTGGATTGCGATACTGCTGGTAGCTATCGTGGCGGGATTAGGGTGGTACTGGCGACCAAGGCTGGTTCAGGTTAGCAAGCCTGCACAGGGTACGGCGGTGGAGGCCATCTATGCCAGTGGCCAGGTAGAGCCCGGTGTGCAAGTACCGATCACTACCCGCAGCGCGGGCCAGGTGACTGCAGTCCTGGTGCAGGAAGGCGAGGCTGTGAGGCGTGGGCAGATCCTTATACAGTTGCAGGATGATGATCTGGCCAGCGGCGTTGCAGAGCTTGCCGCCAGGGCGGAACTTGCCCGGCAGCAACTGCAGCGAGCGGAGGTTTTGTGGCGGCAAGGTTTTGTGGCGGCCGCCGAGCGTGATGCTGCCGCCAGCGCCAATAAAGCCGCCCAGGCAGTCTTGCTGCGTAGCCAGGCGCAGCGGCGTTTTCTGCAAATGGTGGCCCCGGCCGATGGCGAGATACTCCAGCGCGATGTGGAGGTAGGGCAGGTTGTCTCGCCCGGCCAGGCTTTGCTCTATCTGGCCTGCTGCGCACCCATGCGGGTGGTTGCCGAGGTGGATGAAGAAGATATCGGCCGGGTGCAACAAGGCCAACCGGTAGTGCTAGGGGCGGATGCATTGCCCGGCAAGACATTTGATGGGGTTGTCAGCAGTATTACGCCCAAGGGCGACCCGTTGACACGCAGCTATCGGGTGCGGATTGCCATCGATCAGCCCGAACGCTTCAGGGTAGGTATGACGGTCGATGCCAATGTGATCCTTGCCCGCCGTGAACGGGCGTTGCTGCTGCCCCGTAGCGCCCTGCGCGAAGGCCTGGTATGGCGGGTGCAGGATGGGCGGCTGACACAGGTGAGGGTGACGACCGGTGCGAGTATGGGGGACCAGGTCGAGATACGTAGTGGCATAGGGCCGGATGACTTGATAGTCAGCGTGCCCGATGAGCAGTTAGCGGTGGGCCAGGTGGTAAGAATTCGCCAGGCCGAGGCTGGGCCGGCCAGAACGGGCTCGGCGCCATGATCGCGCTCAATATTGCCTGGACCCATTTGACCAGCCGGAAGCGGCAGACGGCGGTATCGCTGGTGGGGGTGGTGCTGGGCGTGGCTTTCTTCCTGGCGGTATCGGCCTTGATGCGTGGGTCGGAGAAGGACTTCATTACCCGCCTGATCGATAACAGCCCTCATATCACGGTTTCGGACGAATTCAGGACGGCTCGTTTGCAGCCCGCGCGCTTACGCTGGCCTGATGATCTGGTGGAAATTGCCGGACTGCGGCCCAATAACGAAACGCGGGGCATACGTGGCTGGCGCTATAGGCTGGGGCAGATAGAGTCACTGCCTGGGTTGAAAGCGGCTCCGGTGCTGGTGGGGTCGGCCGTGTTGCTGTTTGCGGGGCAGGAGCAGGGTATCAGTCTATCTGGCATCGTGCCGGCCCGCATGCGGGGGGTGTCGAGCATAGAAGAAAAACTGGTCGAGGGCTCGCTCGATGACCTGGAGGCGAATCCCGGCGGCATCATCATCGGTGCCGGACTGGCCGAGAAATTCAGCCTGCGCCGGGGTAGCACCGTCAATCTGGTGGCCGGTGGTGGGAGCAATCGCAGTCTGACGGTAGTGGCGATTTTCCGCACCGGCAATGCTGGTTACGACGAGAGCCAGACCTATGTACTGCTCAAACGTGCGCAGCTGCTGCTGGGGCGGCCAGACAGAGTCAATCGCTTCATCATCAAGCTGGCGGATGCCAGCCAGGCACTGCTTGTGGCCAGCCGTATAGAGGCCATGGGGACCTACAAGGCAGTCAGTTGGGCAGAGGCATCGGAGGATATCCTCAATGTGCTGTTTGTCCGTAATGTCATCATGTACAGCGTGGTATCGGCCATCCTGCTAGTGGCCTCCTTTGGTATCTACAACACGCTCTCCACCATCGTGATGGAGAAAACCCGCGACATCGCCATCCTGAAGTCGGTTGGTTTTCAGGCCAGGGATATACGCCACATCTTTGTGCTGGAGGGCTTGATTGTGGGCACACTGGGCAGTGTGCTGGGGCTCGCGGTGGGGGCGGGCTTGATGCAACTAATGGCCAGCGTGCAGATACGTCCGCCAGGGGGGACCGCCATGGTCAATCTGCCAGTCTGGTGGGGTGGGGAGCAATTTCTGATTGCCGCAGGGTTTGCCCTGCTTTCATGCCTGCTGGCGGCCTGGCTACCCGCCCGTAAAGCCGGCAGGCTGCATCCGGTGGATATCTTGCGGGGGGCGACATGAGTGTGGTCCTACGCGCACAGGGATTACACAAGATACTGGCAGGGGATGTTCCCACTACCTTGATCAAGGACGTCGATCTGGAGATATCGGCAGGAGAGTTTGTCTGCATCATGGGCCCCTCGGGCTCTGGCAAATCCTCCTTGCTCTATCTGCTAGGCCTGCTGGATGTGCCTACCCATGGCACCATCGCGCTGGATGGCGTCAATACACAGGGTTTTAACGATGCTCAACTGACCCAGCTAAGGCTGGAGAAGCTCGGGTTCGTGTTCCAGTTTCACTTCCTGCTGTCGGAATTCAGCGTGCTGGACAATGTCTGCCTACCCATGCGGCGGTTAGGCCGATGGCCGGAGGCGCAGTGCCACGAGCGGGCCATGTCCTTGTTGACGCGGCTGGGTGTGGCGGCACAGGCGTCAAAGCTACCCAGCCAGCTATCGGGCGGGCAGCGCCAGCGGGTGGCGGTGGCGCGAGCATTGGCGAATGATCCGCTGATACTGCTGGCGGATGAGCCCACAGGCAACCTCGATACCGTGGCGAGCGCGAATGTGCGGCAAATACTGCATGATCTGACCCGCGAACTGGGCAAGTCGGTGATTGCGGTCACGCATGACCCCAAATTCGCTGCTGGTGCTGACCGGCGCATCAATGTGGTGGATGGCCAGATAGACCCGGATTGGCAACCACTGTAGCAGTATCAAGGCGTACGGCCTGTCGTTGTAGCATCACCATGGCGCCTTTGCGCCGCATAACGCCCGCAGCCTGACGCCTGTATGCCCCTGGCGCAGGCCACATGATGGGCCCGGTGCCAGGAGACATCTATACGGATTAGCGCAAGTCGGCTGGGTCACCCAGGCCGAGTACTGCATCCCGTTCCTCTGAGGTAAGCAGGGCATCCAGCCCTAATTTCAGCAATTCACCAGCCTTGGCGACAATATGGGCCCAACTGCAGCGATTGGCATACAGCATGCCAGCGGTATCCAGGGTGCCGCCTTGATTCAGGAAGCCCAGACCCACGGTATGGGCAGGCCCGGTATCGATACGTCGCATGGCGCCCAGCAGAGGGCCGGGGCGGGTATGGCCCACGATGATGCGTAATGGGCTGTGATGGGGGAAGGCGCTTGCCAGTTCGGTATCTGACAGTAGTCCGGCGTTGGCTGCGAGGCCCTGGTGACTCCCTAGCCTGGCCGGTTCGTAGACATACACCACGGCATGCGGGATATCGTGCTCGTCCAGGCGGCGCGAGGCGCGCAGTGTCTCGGTCAACTGATAGCTACCTACTGCCACCAGTATCAGTTTTTCGTCCTCCTCACCTTTGCCGACCAGCCGGAACCACCCCTGCTCAGTCAACTGGCGAGCCGACTCCGGTGGCAGGCGGACAGGTAGGGCGCGCTTGGGCGCAACCACACACCAGAGTTGGCCCCGGCTGCGATAGCAGGCATCCAGCGTGGCGACCGCGCTGTTCCAGTCAGGCGGGAACACCAGCCTGGCATGCCTGCTGGCTTCTGCCAACCACGCTTCCGCCAGGGTTGTGTCTTGGTGTGAGAGTTCGTTCTTGCCATTCTCCCAGGCGTGGGAAGACAGCAACAGTGGGACAGACAGCCAACCGGGCGGGCGGCCAGCCTCGGACTGATTGCGGGCGAAATTGGCTTCCTGTCGCAATGCGCCCAGCATTTTCACGGCAAAGGCCTCATAGCTGACCGCCAGATTGAGTCCACCCTTGTTGGCCAGGGCTGCGCTGATGACAGCCTCTTCGTTGAGTGCGGTGATCACACCGCCGGTCAGTGATTCCGGATTGCCTGGCTCGGGGTGGGTGACCCGGTGCTTGAACCGCTCCAGCGTATTGCCCATGCCATTGCTGCGTAGTTCGTCTGGGTTGGCTACCCGTACCCTGAGTTGCGGATTGGCCTCGGCGATGGCGCAGAAGGTGGCATCAAACGCCGCCATGGGCGATACCAGCGGCGATGCCATATCGTCCCGCCAGGGCAGGCTGGGGGCATGGTAGTCCGGGTGTCGCTGCGCCATGGCGTGATCGCGCTCGGCAGGCCTGCCTTGCACCGTATGGGTGCGGAACTGCCGTCGGGCATCCTGCCAGGCCGAGGGGTGGACCCAGAGCTGTGCTGCAGCCTGGTTGAAACGCTGGCGGCAGCTTGCATCAAGGCTGGGGTTGCCGCCCAGCGGCAGATTGTGAGCCAGGTTAGTGCCTGCACCGGGGAAGCCAAAGCCCTTGGGGGCATGGGCGATGGCGTAGGGCATACGTACCGGGTACTCGGCACGGCCCTGTGCAATCTCGGCCGCCTGGGCTGCCAGGCTGGACTCCATATGCAATATGGCCCAGGCAAAGGCTGCCGGGTCGGTGCCGTCGATCTCCATGGGCTCGAAGCCGTTCAGGCGCAAGTGCTCGATAAACCACGCCACGCCGCCATCCTGCTCCAGTCCGCTGCGCTGCTCAATGCGGCGGCCATTCAATATCATCACGGGGAGGGCCGCGCCGCAGTCTTCTGCCCGCCACCAGCGGGGTATCCAGTCGCTGCCGCGTTGCTCTTCGAAGGCGCCATCGCTGAGGAAGCTGACCAGCGTCTCCCCCGGTAGCGGCATGTGCACATACTGAAGCTCGGCAAAGCCTAGGTAGCCACCTTCGATCACGCCCCCCGCAGTATGGGCGTTGACATGGCTACCCAGTGGCGCCTGAGGCCGTCCGCTGGCATGGAGGGCATAGCTGTAGAAGTCCTGGCAGAGCTGGCTTAGCCCTGCATCATCACAGGGGTAGCGTTCGGCCTGCTCCGGGTATTGGTTGCCCAGCAGTGTGTTGACAGCTTCGATTGCGGCGACGCAGTGGCCTTGCCCCATGAGCCAGCTACGAGTCTGTCCGGTCAGGGCGTTGGCCAGCATATAGCCAACATAGGCCGGCACCATATTGAGTGCACCACCGGTATGCCCCTCTGGTGCCGACTTGAAGTCCGTTGCAGCCAGGGGCGTGCCATCCAGCCTCACCTGCTTGCAGTAGGTCATGTGGGCGACCAGCCACATGGCCTGGCTACAAAGCCGGTCGGCGGCGTGCAGCAGGGGTGCCACCAGGGTACTGTCGCCACCATGCCAGGGTATGGCGGCTGACTCTATCAGCTGCGCCCAGCGCGCCTGGGTATGTTGGTCGTGCTGGATTACGCCGTACCCCTGTGCCCAGGCATGCAGCTCAGGTGGGGGTTGAACGTCTGCCGGGGTGGGCTTGGGTTGGTAGGCGATAGCCGTACCGGCCTGCACCTTGCGGTAGGGGAAGCCTCTGTGGCCGTCCTGCATGGGCAGTCCGGCATCATGGGCGGCGGTATGGAGCAATTGATCAAGATGGTTCAAGGCTTCCTCCTGTGGGTCTTGCGCCTGTCATGAACGTCAATCTTTGAAAGCTGTAATCAATTCCTGCAAGCAGCTCAACTTGATGACGAGTGCCAGCAAGGATTACTCGCCGTGGCGAGGGAGGACTCAAACTGAGGGGAGCCTGCTGGTTCAGGCTTACCCGGCGCTTGTGGAAAGTAGCACCTTACCCCCCGCAGCAAGGTTGGACGTTGATGCGGATCAAGCTCGCATTGGTGGCAAAGGTTTACTGCACTTTAGTGCCTGTTCAAGGCCTTTTCCTGTGCCAGATCGGCGATGAGGTGAAAGATCGGATACAGGCTCTTTTGTCATACTGGCGCCCCATCAAAAGAAAACAGGGGAGGCTATGCCTCCCCTGTAATGCTGTACTGCAAACCGTTTATTTGGCCGGCTTCAGGTAGCGCTCAAAGAACTTCAGTGTATGGCCTATGCTGGCCACCTGGTTTTCGCGCTTCTGTGCGCCGTGACCTTCGTCGGCAAACAGGATCAGATCCGAGGGCACACCTTTCTTCTGGGCGGCCTCATACATCTGCACTGCCTCGCCTACCGGTACACGGGGGTCACTGGCTCCCTGGATGATGAGCAAAGGATCCTTCAGTTTGTCGATATGGGTGATGGGCGAGAGCTTGATCAGGGCCTCGCGGTCAGCGACCGGGTCACCATACTCGGCTACGCGCAGGGCGCGGCGATAGGGGGCGGTGTTTTCCAGGAAGGTCAGCAGGTTGGAGATGCCAACAGTGGAGACGCCCGCATCGTAGCTGCCGGAAAACATGGTCATGGCGGCCATGCTGGAGTAGCCCCCATAGCTGCCACCCATCACGCCTATCTTGGGCGCAATGCCGTTCTTGCTCCAGGCCTTCTTCATATATATGGCGGCATCTTCGATATCGGTAACCACCTTGAGGCGCTTGGCACCATTGTCCATGTTCAGCCAGGTCTTGCCATAGCCGTCAGAGCCACGGACATTGGGCTCGACATAGATGAAGCCGGCGTCGACGAACAGTTGGGCATAGGGCGAGAAGCCAGAATCTGACTGAGCTTCCGGCCCGCCATGGAAGTGCACGACGACAGGGCAGGGCGCGGGGTTGCATTGGGCCGGGCGGCGTACAAACATGGGAATCTGGGCACCATCACGCGTCGGATAGGTTTCCAGTGTGGCGACCGCGAACTTGCTGGTGTCGGTCTCCGGTGATGACGGCAGCACCCACTGGGTCAGCTTGCCGTTGTTCCAGTCCAATACATAGCTGGTGCGGGGGGCCGTGGCCGTCTCCACGCTGACAATGATCTTGCTGCCATCGCGTGTACCACCGCTGACGGTAACGTGATCAGCACCTTGGAATTCGGGCAGTTTGATGGGCTTGAGGGTTTTCGCATCCAGCGCGAAGGTCTTGGTGTACCCACCCTCGTTGATGGAGTAGAACAGGCGGCTCTTGGGCTTGTCCAGGCCAAAGCCGGCGACATCCCACTTCAGTTCCGGGCTGATGGCCTCGAACTTGCCGGCTACCCATTTGTACAGGCGGCGGAACTCGCCGAACTTGTTGGTTTGCACCAGCAATTCACCATCACGCGCACCGTAGCGTACATCGTATTCTTCTTTCTCTGCCTGGCCGATGATGGGCTTGAGCTTGCCATCCTTGGGATTCCATTCCCATACCTCGGTCGCCACATTGCTGAGCGCCTTGCCTGCCAGCAACGTGCCATCGGGCTTGTGATCGATGATGCTCCAGTAGCCCTTCTCGCCAAACAGGCGTTCCTTCTTCTTGCCCTGCAGATCGTAGCGATAGACGGTATAGCTGTCGCGGCTCTCGTCATTGCTGCGGAAGTAGATGTAACGACCATCATCGCTGATGAGTTCAAAGAAGGTTTGCACGCCAGGAATATGCTGAATGACCTGCAGTTCGCCGCCACGGGCGGGTTGCAGATAGAGCCCCGGATTCTCCTCGCCCTTGCGGTCGCGGCTCAGGACTAGCCATTTGCCGTCTGGGGTGATGTCGGCAATGCTGGTGGCATCCTCGCCACCGGTCATCTGCACCGGGAAGGCCTGCGGGCCATCTATTCGCCAGACCTGTGCGACACCGGTGACCCGCCAGCCGAAGTACAGCGATTTGGCATCGGGTGACAGCAGGCCTGCACCGGGCGCGCGCAGATCCAGCACGCCCTGAACCTTGCGGCTCAGGTCTGAATCCAGTGGTTTGGCGCGGAATTTCTCCAGCGTGTCGGCACTGACGCTATCTGCACCCAGACCCTTGTAGGTGGTGTTCTCAGCGGCCTGGGCGGCAAAGCCGGCTGCTATCAGCGCGGCGAGTAATGCATGTTTCATGTGTGAGCTACCTATTGGCTTGAAGTTAAACATGGGTACCAAGCACCCGCATGCGCAGTTTGGAGGCGCTGTATAGTTAGTCCATCTTCCAGTCGGCTATCTTCAGTTCATTGCTATCCTTGAACTCGCCAAACAGGATGATCAGCAGGTCTATCATTGCCCAGATGCACAAGCCACCCAGGGTGAATAGCTGTATCACGGCGGAAATGGTCCGGCCTGCATAGAAGCGGTGGGCACCTACCCAGCCAAACAGCAGGCACAGGATCAGCGCCAGGGACCGGTTCTTATCGCTCATCAATCTCCCCTAAGGTAATGCGATGCAGTGCGGCGGTATGCTTCCGCCTGTCTTCTGCACATGCTGGCATGACCGACCCTAAACTGAGCACGCAGATGTATTGCGTGGCAGGCGAGGGGCGGCCATGTACTGCTTGCCGGGCCGGTAATAGCGGTTATTCGTAGCGCAAGGCCTCGATAGGATCAAGGTTGGCGGCCTTGGAGGCGGGCATGATACCGAACACCACGCCCACCACGGCACAGAAGGCTGCCGCCCCCAGGCTGGCCCACAGCGGCACGGATGCCGGTGGGAAGTTGGGTATCAATGCTGCCACGCCATGCCCCAGGCCGTAGCCGATGGCGATACCGATCAGGCCACCGATCAGGCTGAGCAAACCGGCTTCGATCAGAAACTGCACCAGGATGTCGCGTCGGGTTGCACCCAAGGCTTTCAGGATGCCGATCTCGCGCGTCCGCTCTGTTACCGATACCAGCATCACCGTCATGATGCCTATACCGCCCACCAAGAGGGAGATACCGACGATGCCGCCCAGCACCAGGGTGCCCATGCTGGTGATCTTTTCAAAGGTCTTGGCAATCTGATCCGGCGACTGGATCTCGAAGTCATCTTCCTCATCAAACTTCAGGTTGTGGTTGATACGCAGGGCGCGCGTCACCCTGGCCTTGACCGCTTCAACCTCGTCGAGTTGGGAGATCGTGAAGTTGATCTCAAAATCCACCTTGGCCTTGTTGCCTGTCAATGCCCTGGCCGTCTCAAAAGGAATCAGGGCGTAGTTGTCCTGGTTGAAACCAAAGACCTCACCACGTGATTCCATGACGCCCACCACCTTGAACCATTCACGGCCCAGCTGGATGTAACTGCCGACTGGATTGTCCGGCAGCTTGAGATCTTCGCGCACCTTGTCGCCGATGACGACGACCCGGCGACGGGTGTCATTGTCAGCTGGTACCAGAAAACGACCCAGACGGGTAAAGCGCCGTTCTATCATCTGGTATTCGGCGGTAATGCCCAGTACAAATGGCGTGGCCGTCTCGGCACGATGGCTGGCGGTACCCAGCGGTGCTGCCATGATGGGAGCCACATGTCCTACGCCTTCCACCCGGTAGCGCAACAGATCCAGGTCGGAATCCTTCAGGTAGCGATAGTCACCGCTCAGCCGGTTTTCCCGGGTGTTGAGGGCTTCCACCTTGAGCGAACCGCCGCCCAGATCGGCAAACTGGGCCGAGATCGACTGGGCAAAGCCCTGCATCAAGGCCACTACGGCGACCACGGCGGCGGTGCCGATCAGGATACCCAGGGTAGTGAGAAAGCTGCGCAAGCGATTTGCCAGGATATTGGCCATGGCGGCACGCAGTGATTCAATCATGACGATGATCATGCGGCCACCTCGCTGACAGTGGCTGGTGCTGCGCTGTCAAAAACGATACGCCCGTCATTGACGCGTACGGTGCGCTGACAATGGGCGGCAATATCAGGTTCGTGCGTGACCAGCACCACGGTCTGGCCATCCTGGTGGAGGGCATCGAACAGGGCCATGATTTCCTCGCTGGTACGGGAGTCCAGGTTGCCGGTCGGTTCGTCTGCCAGCAGCAGGGAGGGATTGCCTACCAGCGCCCGGGCCACAGCCACGCGCTGGCGCTGCCCCCCTGACAGCTGGTTGGGCCGGTGTTGCAGCTTGTCACCCAGGCCAACCCGGCGCAAAGACTCCGCCGCCTGCCGTTCACGCTCCTTGAGTGGTATGCCCCTATACACCAGCGGCTGTGCGACATTGCCCAGTACTGTCATGCGCGGCAGCAGATGAAAGCTCTGGAACACAAAGCCGATTTCCTGGTTGCGTATGGCGGCCAGTTCATCATCGCGCAGGGTACCGATATCGCGATTGTTCAGCGTGTAGCGCCCAGTGGTTGGGGTATCCAGGCAGCCCAGCAGATTCATCAGGGTGGATTTGCCTGAACCGGATGGCCCGACCAGTGCCACGTATTCGTTACGCTGTATCTGCAGGTCCACACCGCGCAGGGCCTCAAACTCGGTGTCGCCCATACGGTAGCGCTTGACGATGCCCGACAGCTCTATCAAGGCCCGACTCATTCGGCTTCATCCTTGTTCGTGCTCTTTTTGTCGGCCTTCTTTTCATTGGCCTTGAGTGGGTCGCCATTCTTCAGCTCATTCAGGGTCTTGCCTGGGCCTGTCACTACACTGTCACCTACCTTCAAACCCTTGGTGATTTCCTGCCAGCGGTCATCGGACGTACCCAGTTCGATTTCCACCCGCTTGGCCTTGCCATCCTGTGCCAGTACGAGGAAGCGCTGGGTGGTCTTGGCATTTTCCTTTTCTTCGGTGATAACGGCCTCGACCGGCACAGCCAGGCGCTTGTTGCCATCACTCAGAAATATCTCGGCACGTGCGCTCATGCCCGAGCGCAGCTTGAGGCTGGTATCCGGCTTCAGGCTGACGGTGACCTTGTAGGCTCGGCTTTGGCCTTCTGTGGTGCTGGCCAATGCGACTTTCTCAACCAGGCCCTTCAAGGCGGTCTCGGGATACGCTGCCGGGTAGATGTCAACGGCCTGGCCAACATTGACCTTGGCGATATCGCCCTCATCCACCTTGATTTCCGCCTGGATGGCCGAGGTATCGGCAATGGTCAGCAACTGGGCGCCGGCCTGGCTGGAAATGGAAGGAATCGCAGTCTCACCGACCTTGATGGGCAGGCTGACGACACGACCCGCCATGGGTGCGCGAATTTCGGTCTTGCCCAGTTGCTCGCGGGCCTCCTTCAGTACAGCATCAGCGCGACGCAAGGCTTCTTTGCTGGATTTCAATTCCACTTCGGCTAACTGCAACTGGTTCTTATCCTGGTCGAATTTGGAATGGTCAACCATACGGGCTTCAAACAGCTTGCGGGTGCGCTCGAACTGGATACGGCGTAGTTCCAGCGCGGTGCGCTGCTGTTCAATGCTCAAACTGCTCTGCCGCAGACCGGCTTCTTCGCGTTCTATGGCGTTGCGATAGCTTTCCGGGTCCAGCCGCAGCAGCAATTGCCCAGCCTTCACATCGTCACCTTCTGCAACCAGGATCTCTTGCACGCGTGCCGTGACTTCGGATCGCAGGTCGACCTCGGTACGATAGGTCAGGCTGCCTGAGGCCAGGATGGTGGGCTTGATCTCCTGCTGCGCTGCAATCGCGATGTCTACCGGTTTGCCGTCACCGCCGGATTTGGATTTGACCACCAGGGGAACCGCAATGATGCCGATGACGGCAATCAGGCCCAGCCACTTTTTCTTGAACGGAAGCTTCATGGATGTCTCGGTAATAAATGCTGGCAAAAAGGTAAACAGAAGTGGTGCAGGCTCTTGCCTGCACCGCAATTGGGGGCTTACATCACGGCGACGACCACGGCCCAGATGCCATAGATGACCACAGAGGGCAGGGCGGCGACGATGATGGCTGACGTCCAGCTGCTACCGGTCCAGCTGCGCAGGCCGACGGCGGCGAGGCCCATGGACCAAATACTCAGCAAGTCCACGCTGGTAGCCAGCGAATACCAGCGGCTGTTGCTGGGTAAGTCCATCAGCAAGGGAGACAAGTGGGTCAGGTTCAGCGACTGCAGCGTGGTTTCGGGCGACATGCTGACTATGCCTACCAGCGCGACAAGCCCAGATAACAATTGCGGCATCGATGACCAGAGCGAGAATGACAGCCAGGCAACAAAGCGCTGATCGCTACCCAGTACTTTCCCGGCCAGCATGTAGTATGCCGCCATGATGAAGTAGACCACCGGTATACCAAGTGCGGCGCCAATCAGGCCACTAATCATCATAATGGTGCCGCTCATGTGTTCTTTGGCGGCTTCTATCTCTGCTGGCTTCATGTCCTCATTGGCCGACAGGGTCTGCATGATCATCCAGTCGGCGTCCACCCGGCTGAAGTAGAAGAAAATGACTAGGCAACTGACCAGAATGAACAGGCCCATGGGGAAGAGGACATCGGGCTTTTCCTTGAGTCGCTCGAACAGTTTGCTGGGTTCGGTAAAAACGGTGATCAGTTGCATGTTGTCCTCTATTGCCTTTGTTATGGGGTGATCCAGGCCGAGCTATCTGGCAGTGCCGGCTGCAGCATCAGGAACGGGCTGGATGTTAGCGATAGACGGCTATGCCGTGAGATTGAATGCGATGAAATGGCGGAAAATGTACACGAAAGACGACAAGCCAAGATTGAGTGCGCCCTCCGCGCAGGAGGGCGCATACGCTCAATCAGCGGCCGCTGCCTGGTTGCTCGGCCACCTGTAGTTCAACCGGGCCATGTTTGCCATCGATAGGCTTGACGAAGAAGCCCTTCAACCAGCTGACCATGTCGTCGAGATAGGTGTAGAACACCGGCACCACGATCAGGGTCAGCAGGGTGGAGGTAATCACCCCACCTATGATGGCGTGCGCCATCGGTGCCCTCGACTCTGACCCTTCGCCCAGAGCCAGGGCCAGCGGCAGCATGCCGCCTATCATGGCAAAGGTGGTCATCAGGATAGGGCGCAGACGTACCCGGCCCGACTCGACCACGGCGTCGAAGCGCGACTTGCCGTCCTCACGCAGACGATTGACGAAGTCCAGCAGCAGAATGGCGTTCTTGGTCACCAGCCCCATCAACATGATGATGCCGATGATGGAGAACAGGTTGAGAGTGGAGCCCCAGACCTTCAGTGCCAGGAATACCCCCAGCAGACTAAGTGGCATGGACATCATGATGGCCAGCGGCTGCAGGAAGCTCCCGAACTGCGAGGCAAGTACCAGGTAGATGAACACGGCGCCGATCAGCATGGCAATGCCGGCGTAGCCTGCCGATTCCAGCATGAACTCGTTGTCACCTTCCTGCACCTGACGGTAGCCTGGTGGCATCTGTATGCTCTCCAGCACCTTCTTCACTTCGCCCTGCACCGAACCCACCGGCACGCCTTCGACTTCGGCGCTGATGGTGACGTTGCGGTACTGATCACGCCTTTCGATCAAGGTCGACGTGCCGCTATCCTTGACCGAGGCTACCTGACCCAAGGGGATCATGATGGGTTGGCCGGTACGAGCATCCACATCGTGGCTGGAGATGGGTAGCTCAGCCAGATCTTCCGCAATGCGGCGATTGGACTTGGGCAACTTCAGTATCACATCGTAGTTCTCACCGTCTGGCGACTTCCAGGTGGTGATTTCGTCTCCGGCAATCAGTGGGCGCAAGGCTTGCCCAATCTGGCCGACCGACAGCCCGACCTGGGCAGCCATCTCGCGGTTGACTTCAATATCGATCGCCGGTTTTGCCGCCCGGAGCGAAGTCTGCACCTCGGTCAGATGAGGTATGCGCTTGAGGCGTTCAGCAATGGTTTCGGCAATGCGCTTGAGCTCATTGAGATCCTTGCCTTGCACCTGTATCTGTACCGGCGCGCCGCCGCCGCCGCCGCTAGGCCCACGCACGCTGCGTACTTCGATACCCGCGATACGCTCGATACGAGCGCGGATGCGCTTGACCATTTCTTCCTGGCTCGCTTCACGCTCTTTCTTGCTGACCAGCTTGATATTGGATCGGATGATGTGCTTGTTGTTGCTGCCTATGGTGGTGTAGATCTCCTCGATTTCCTTGAACTCGGCCAGCGCGGCCTCTACCTGCATGGCCTTGCTGGTGCTGTAGTCCAAGGCAGTACCGATGGGAGTACGGAAGTCGATATAGACACGGCTTTGATCGGACTTCGGCAGGAATTCGCCGCCCACCCAACCCATGAAAGGGAACATCAGGGCCACTATCACCGACGATAGGCCGATAAGTGACACCACAAAGCGATGCGACCAGGTGGGCTTGCCCCTGAAGCCGGACATCACCCAGGCGCGTGCACGCGGGCGGGTGATCAGTGCCAGCAGCGTGATGGGGAAGGCCGCCGCCGCAAGCCACAGCACCAGCCAGCGGGGCAGGGCAAAGCGTTGTTCACCCAAGGCCCAGCGTATGACTCTACTGTAAAACGCTGAAACCTTGTCCATCCAGGCCTCGAAGCCATCGAGTATGCGACCGAAGAAGCCCTTGTGGCGCATGCCGTGGGCGTGCGGATCGTGCCAGACCGAGCTAAGCATGGGGTCGAGGGTAAACGACACCAGCATGGAGATCAGCACCGAGGCGCAGACGGCAATGCCGAACTGGTAGAAGAACTTGCCTATGATGCCGCCCATGAAACCGACAGGCAGGAATACCGCCACGATGGTCAGTGTGGTGGCCAATACAGCCATGCCGATTTCCTGAGTGCCTTCCATTGATGCCTGGTAGTGCCCCTTGCCCATTTCTATATGCCGTACGATGTTCTCGCGCACCACAATGGCATCGTCCACCAACAATCCTATGCACAGCGATAGGGCCATCAGCGTCATTACATTGAGCGAGAAGCCAAAGGCCTGCAGGAAGAAGAAAGTACCGATCAGTGCTACAGGCAAGGTCAGGCCGGTAATCACGGTCGAGCGCCATGAACCAAGGAACAGCCAGACGATCAGGATGGTGAGCAGTGCACCCTCGAAGAGGGTTGCCTTCACATCAGCCAGGGAAGTACGTATACCCTTGGACGAGTCGTTGATCACCATCAGGCTCAAGCCTTCTGCCGCCAGCTCTTCGTTCAGCTTCTTGGTCATGGCCTTGACGCCATCAGTGACCTCGATGGTATTGGCGCCATCCACCTTGCGAATGTCGATTGACAGGGCACGCTTGCCGTTCACCAGCGACAGGGAGGTTTCTTCCTCGGCGCCATCAATCACGGTCGCCACATCCCCCAGTACAATGACCTGACCATCACGACGGCTCAGGACCACATTGCGGAAATCCTCCGCGTTCTTGATGCGCCCCTTGAGCTGAACCACCCGCTCAGTCTTGTCAAATTCGATGTTGCCGACAGGTACTTCCTGGTTCTCGCTACGCAGTGCGCTGATCACCTGATCGGCCCCCACGCCCAGCGCCCGCATCTTCTGCGGGTCCAGCTCCACGCGTACCTGTCGGGCTACGCCGCCGACGATCTCGGCTGAGCCCACACCCTTGAGCGTCTGGAATTGCCGACGGACATACTGATCGGCCTTGACTGTCATCTCTCTCATGGTCAGCTTATCGCTGGTCAAGGCTATCGAGATGGCAGCCTCGTCATCACTACGCTCCTGAATGACCTGTGGCTCGGTGATCTCCTCGCGGAATTCGACCTTGGCCTCGTCGACTTTCTCGCGTACGTCACGCAAGGCTTTTTCGGTGTCTATGCTGAGCTCGAACTCGGCGACGACCACCGACTGGCTGTTATAGGACGATGACGAAACATGCTTGATGCCCGACAAGGTCGCAATCTTCTCCTCTATGGGCCGAGAGATTTCGTTCTCGACGATTTCAGGCGATGCACCGGGGTAGCTGGTCACCACCACCACAAAGGGGAACTTCACGTCGGGCATTTCTTCGACGGGTAGTTTCCAGTAGGCGGCAAGGCCGAGCACCACCAGCGCCACCATCATCATGGTGGCGAATACTGGGTTCTGGAGGCTGATACGGGTGAACCACATAGGTGGGGTTCCTTCCTTGATCTGGGATTAAGTGCAGGCTAGCTAGCTTTGCTTGCTGCTGGTAGCCGGCTTGGCGGCCGCTTTATCGCCCTCACCAGGCAACTTGACCCGCTGGCCGGGCTTGATGTTCTCCAGTTTGGCAATGATGACCTGCTGCCCTGCCTTGGTGCCGCTGGCAATGGCTGCTGTCTTGCTGAGCTGGTTGATCAAACCCAACTGCACTCTGCGTTCGACTACCTTGCCGCCTTCAATCGTGTAGACGAAGGGCTGTTTGCTTTCCAGGCCGCGGATGGCGGACAGGGGCAGCATGTCGGTATCGCTGGCGGTGGCAACGGCCACTTCACCTTGAGCAAACATGCCGCCCTTGAGGATGCCGTCAGTGTTCTTCAGCCGCACATACACCGACACCATGCGGGTGCCGCTATCAGCCACGGGAGCAATACGCTCGACTCGGCCCTTGAACTGCTGGGT
The DNA here is from genome assembly GCF_030160395.1 of Chitinimonas prasina. Lineage (GTDB taxonomy): Bacteria > Pseudomonadota > Gammaproteobacteria > Burkholderiales > Chitinimonadaceae > Chitinimonas > Chitinimonas prasina. The sequence goes on along the minus strand of NZ_BSOG01000002.1, from coordinate 474,454 downwards.
GGTAAAGCCTTCTATATGCAGGATGACATCCTGTGCGGGCTTGATCTGAGGTAGCGCAGCCATGGCCACCTTGGCCTCGAACTCCAGTTCGGCCAGATCGACCAGGCTGAACAGCTTTTGGCTAACGCCTACACGGGCGCCAGGCTCGATCGATCGCTCGGCGATCACGCCGGAGAACGGTGCGCGCACGGTGGCGTCGCCCAGCGCTTTACGGGCGATGGCGACCTGGGCTTCCTCTGCCTTGACCTGGGCCAGTGCCACAGCGTATTGATTCTCGGCTGCATCGTGGCTATTGGGAGAGATGAAGTTTTGCTTGAGCAGGTCGGCACTGCGGGCGCGATTCTTCTCCGCCAGCTTCAGTTCAGCACGGGTGCGGTCCAGGTTGGCCGAGCGGGCAATCAGCTGGTCATTAAGTTCACGGGTATCGAGCTTGGCCAGCATTTGGCCTGCCTTGACGGTTTCGCCAGGGCGCACCATGACCTCGGCCACTACGGCTTCGACATCAGACGACAGAACAGTCTGGCGCACGGCGCTCAGGCTGCCCGACAAGGGCACCGGTTGCTTCAACTCGCCGTGAGCAACGATAGCCAAGTCAGACGAGGACAGTTCGAATACCTTGGGGGCTTCTGACTTCTTCTGGCTGTCAGGCGCAGCACGGCCCGTCTGGGAAGCAACAATGCCGCCCAGGGTCAGCGCAGCGACGACACCGATGACCAGGGTACGGCGATTAAAGCGGGGGCGGAGAGCTTGCATGGCTTTACTCCTTCTCAATAGCAGGGGATGACGTGAATTCGGGAGCGGGAGCGAGGCCGTGCCAGAGCATGTCCACCATGCGCGGCATCAGGCTGTCGAGTTGTATGCGCTCGGGGTTGACCAACCAGGCCATGATCAGACCGTCCATCAGGGCACTCCAGAAGATGGCAAGCAACTCAGGATCGGCCGGCGGCTGCTGGCCGCGTAGTTGATGCTGATGGGCAATGAGGCCGGCCGACATACGCCAGGAATCCTGATAGGCCGTGGCCAGGCGGTTACGTACATCAGGGTCGCGCGCCTGGCCCATGAACTCCAGGAACAGGCGGGGCCAGTCCGGATCTTGCTTGACTCGGTCTACTACACCACCCAGTAGTTCCTTTAGGCCATCCTTGGGGTCGGTATGGGCGGCATCACGTGCCAGGGCGGCAGGCAGGTGTTCGTCGTATTCCTGTTGGAAGCGGCTGTCGAGCAGGGCAAAGAACAGATCGCTCTTGCTCTTGAAATGCCAGTAGACGGCACCCTTGGTCAGGCCTGCATCGGCAGCCACTTCATCCAGCGATGCACCTAGATAGCTCTTATTGGCAAATACCCGGGCGGCTGCATCCAGGATGCGATCCCGGGTATCAACCAGTTCCGGCCCGCCACCTTCCAGCAAGGCGGTGAATTCTTCCCGAGGGCCCAGCAATCGCTTGACGGTCTGCCAGGGGAGGCCAGCTTCGGCCGCAATCTCGCCATAGTTCACCTCCGGCGCAGGGCGTGTCTGGCTCAGCTGGCGCAAGGCCGCAATGGCGCGTTGACGCGCCTCGTGTATATCCAGCTCGACAGCGGCAGGGGTGACAGATCGGTTCAAGGCCGGTACTCCAATAAGCATACTGATCGGTATTTTATGGTTTGATGTCCCGAAATGTAAAGCACCGCTTGGCAGTGCACGCCGAAATGCCGGCCGCCGCGCGCTTGCGTGACAGATGCCTGCTGCAGGCGATAAGGCTTGGAGAAACCCTGTGCATCGCCACCTATACTGCAATGTACAAGAATCAAATATATAAACAGTCAATTTGCCCGGATTGGACGGATGCTTCCTGATACCACGCTCTCAGCACGCAGGCTGTGGATGCGATTGTTTCTTCGCACTTTCGTGCCCTTGTTGCTTTTGGCGCTGCTGGCGACGCTTTGGCTTTGGCGTACGGAACGCGAGCAGGCACTGGAGGATCTTGCGCGGCAGGCAGATGTGCACTTGGCGGCAACCCAGCGTGACCTGTATGGGACAGTGACGGCGGCAGCGGTTGATTTGATGCTACTGGCCAATGACCCCGAGCTCGCCATCCGGGTTGAGCGTCCCGCCTCGGAATGGGGTTCACATGCCGAGCACTTTCTCAGCTTTCTCAGCTACAAGCCTGTTTATGACCAGATAAGACTGATTGATCTGCAGGGGCGCGAGCGATTGCGGGTCAACCTGAATCGCGGCTCCCCGATGGTCATGCCGGAAGAGGCCTTACAGGATAAATCCAATCGCGATTATTTCAGGGATAGCGTCGGGCTAGCACGAGGCCGTATCTACCTCTCCGGCCTGGATCTCAATATCGAGCATGGACAGATTGAACGGCCATTCAAGCCCACACTGCGTCTCGCGACGCCTTTCTATGATGCCAGCGGCGTCAAACGCGGTGTTCTGGTAGTCAACCTGCTGGCCAACCAGTTCCTGGAGAAGCTTGGTGAGGGCGGCGGCGGGCGCGTGGCCTTGCTTGATGCCGCCGGGCAATGGCTGCGTGGCGGGCAAGAGCATGACAACTTCGGTGCCATTACAGGTGAGGGCCGGTTGCTGAGCCAGCTACGCCCTGGTTTATGGACGGCCATCAGCAGCGGCACTGCTGGCTATTACCGGGATGAGCAAGGCCTATGGAGCTTTCGCAGGCTGACGCCAAACGACCCCGGTAGCCAGGCTGATCTGTTACGTCTGCGCCTGCCTTTTGCGACGGGTCCGGGGCCGCAGCATTGGTGGTTGCTCAATCATTATGATGATGCCGCGTTGATGCGGGCACAAGACGCTGCCATGCGGCTGAGCCTGCTGTTTGGCGGCGGTGCGTTGGCGCTGGCGCTGATTGCCGGGGTGCTGCTCGCAAGTAGCGCCTTGAAGGGCGAGGCACGGCATGCGCGTGAGCAGGTATTCCTGGCCTTGCTGGAGCAGGCGCCACTAGGCGTAGTGGTTCTGGATCAGGCGGGCGAGGGGTATTTCTTCAACCGCAACTGGGTCAGGCTTACAGGCATGAATCCAGCTCTGGCCAAGGGCCAGGGCTGGTGGAGTTTGCTGGAGCAGGCAGACCAAGTGCGCCTACAAGCGGTAATGGCAAAGTTTCTAGAGGACGGGGAGGCACCCAACCTAGAGATGCAGCTGCGCCTGGGCGATGGCAGCCGTCGCTGGGTGGCCTGCATGATATCGCAGGGCCCAGGGCCGATGCTGCGAGCCATGGCCTGCATTCTGAGTTTTGCCGATATTCAGGCCAGCAAGGATCACGAGGCGCAACTGGCCAATGCGTTGCAACTGGTCCAAGGGGTGGTGACTGGCAGCGGTGACCCTATCCTTGCACTGGATCGCAGCTTACGCGTGACACTCGCCAATCCAGCGCTGGGGCAGGCCTTTGGTGCCATGTACCGGGATGTGCCGGCGGTAGGCACGCAGCTATACGAATGGATGGCACGGTCCCCTGCAGACCAGGCCAATCTGATGAACCAGTTTGCCCATGCCTTGCAAGGCAGGCAAACGCAGGTTCGCCTGACCCTGGGATCATCGCGCCGGGTGTTTGACGCTTCATTTGCGCCACTGCATGACGACGAAGGCAATCTCGATGGTGCCATTTTGTTTGCCCGTGATGTGACCGATATGGCCCGCATACAGGCGCGGGTTGCACGTAGCGAGGAACTGTTTCGCGCGGTGTTCAGTGGCAGCCTTGATGCGGTTTTCGTGCTTGAGGCCGTCAAGGACGAAACGGGCCGCATTGTCGATTTTCTCTATGTGGAAGCCAACCAGATCGGTCTGGGCGCAGTGGGCATGCAACGAGAAGCGTTTATTGGCAAGCTACAGTCGCAGATCAATCCGGAAGCCCGCGAGCTTGGCTATTTCGACCGTTACGTCAGGGCCATGGAGTCGGGCGAGCCCTTTGTCGAAGAGGACTACCTGCAGCATGCTGGCCTCAAGCCAGGCTGGTATGAGAACCGGGTGGTGCCCATGGGGTGGGGCATTACACTGACCAGCCGCAACATCACTGCCCGCAAGCAGGCTGCGCTGGATTTGGCCAGTAGCGAGGCCTTGCAGCGCAATATCCTGGATTCGGCCCCATACATGATCGCGGCGACCGATGCCAGCGGCAAGATCAGTCTGCTCAATCGTGCAGGCGAGCAGATGCTGGGCTACGCCGCTGACGAACTAATAGGACGCGCCACTCCCATGCTGTTTCACGAACCGGCCAATTTGAGCCGCATGGCCGCCCAGCTTAGCCAGGAGCTGGGGCGCACCATACAGCCGGATGCCAGCCTGTTCGAGGCAGTCTCGCTACTCTCTACCGATGGTGTCAGCACGCGGGAGTGGACCTATGTCGCCAAGGATGGCCGGCATATACCGGTACTGCTGACGCTGACCGTCAGGCGTGATGCCGAGGGTAGGGCGCTGGGCACCATGGGTATCGCCTATGACATCAGCGAGCAGAAGCGATTGGAGGAAGAGCGGGACAGGCTGCATGCCGTGGTCGAAGTATTGCCCGACATGGTGGGCATGAGCGATCTTGACGGGCAGTTGATCTATTTGAACCAGGCGGGACGGCGTATGCGGGGAATCGCGCCAGAAGCATCGCTGGAAGGCATTACCATCCGTTTAGGCTGGGCTGAATGGGCCTACCAGCTGATCAGCCGCGTGGGCTTGCCGCAGGCGCTGGAGGGTAAGCCGTGGAGTGGCGATACCCAGATGATCCTGCCCGATGGCCGCACATTGGAAACGCGACAACTGATTGTGGCTCCCCGCATGGGCGGAAGAGAGCCAAACTTTACCGCGACCATCGTGCACGATCTGACTGAGATGCGTGCCATGGAAGCCAAGATGATAGAAGACGAAGCCACCCTCAATTCAGTCTTGGAGAGTGTGCAGGACGCAATCGTGGTGCTGGACGAAAATGCGATTGTCCAGGCACTCAACCCTGCGGTCAGCTCAGTGTTCGGCTACGGCCTGCACAAGGTCATGGGGCGAGAGATATTCATGCTGTTGCCGCAGGTGCTGGCCGAGCAGTATCGCAACAGCTTCCTCCAGTATATCGAGACAGGCACCCACAGCGGCAAGGTGATCGGGCAACGGGTCGAGGTCGATGGCCAGCGCGCTGATGGCAGCTCCTTCCCTTTGGAATTGACCATTAGCGAGGTGAAGCTGGGTGATAAGCGGCTGTTTACCTGCGTGATGCGCGATATTTCGCAGCGCAAGGCATTTGAAGAGAAATTACTCGAAAACATTGACGAGTTGCAGGCCACCCAAGATGCGCTCAATGCGGCCAATGAGCAATTGATGGACGCCAACATGGAACTGGGCCGTATGGCCCAGCAGGATGGGCTGACCGGGGTGGGCAATCGGCGGGCATTTGATCAGCGTCTTAGCGCCGAGTGGGCTCGCGCGGCCCGCAGCGGCACCGCCTTGGCTCTACTCATGATAGACGTGGATCATTTCAAGAAATACAACGATGGCTATGGTCACCAGCTGGGTGACGAATGCCTGCGCAAGGTGGCCGAAATACTGCGCGGCGCGGTCACCCGCGCCAGCGATTTTACGGCCCGTTACGGCGGCGAGGAGTTCGCCATCCTGTTGCCCGATACCGACGAGGCCGGTGCCATGGAGGTGGCGGTACATATCCGGCTCAGGCTGGCCGAGGCGGCCATCCCCCATGCCTTCTCGCTGACCAGCCCGCATGTGACGGTCAGCATAGGCTTGGCCTCGGTCGTACCACTGCTGGGGGTCGCGCCAGACCATCTGGTGGCCGGGGCAGACCGTGCACTCTACCGTGCCAAGGATGCAGGGCGGAACAGGGCGGTGGGTGTGTCTTCTCCTGCATGAGGCGGCCGGCACAAAGCTGTGGCCACGCACTGTCATCTGGCTGAGATAAACCAGGCCTAGTCTGGCGTGTGTCTATCTTGCTGAAACCAGAGGCTTGGCATGCGCGTCTTGATGGTGTCCGATGTGTATTTCCCCCGGGTCAACGGGGTCTCCACCTCGATACAGACCTTTCGTGAAGCATTGGCTGCGCTGGATGTGCAGGTAGATCTGATCGCGCCGGCCTACCCCAATGAACTGGACGAACCCGGGGTATGGCGGGTGCCATCACGTTATCTGGCGTTTGATCCGGAAGACAGGATGATGCGGCGGGGGTTGGTACGGCGCCTGCTACCGCAGTTGCAGGCAGCCCAATACGATCTGGTCCATATCCAGACACCCTTCATAGCCCATTACGCCGGTATGGCGCTGGCAGGCCAGCTTGGGGTGCCGGTAGTGGCGACTTACCATACCTTTTTTGAAGAGTACCTGCACCACTATGCCCGCTTGCTGCCTGCCGTGTTGACGCGCGCCTTGGCCAGGAGGTTTTCACGCAGCCAGTGCAATGCCCTGGCAGGTGTCATTGCCCCCTCCAGTGCCATGCACGATGGCTTGCGGCGCTATGGTGTGACGGTGCCCATAGCCGTGATACCTACTGGTATACCCTTGCGGCAGTTTGCCGAGGGGGATGGCGCAGGTTTCAGGCAGCAACATGACATAGCGCCTGACCGTGAGCTGGCCTTGTTTGTAGGCAGGGTGGCGCACGAGAAGAATATCGACCTGCTGCTGGAAGTGGCAGCCAGAGCCCGGCTACAGCGCCCACGACTGCTGCTGCTGATCGCCGGGGAAGGGCCGGCACTGGCGCACCTGCAGGCTCGCGCCACCCAACTGGGGCTGGGAGAGCATGTGCGCTTTCTGGGCTATCTGGACCGGGCCAAGGCATTGCCAGACTGCTATCGGGCGGCCGATGTGTTTGTCTTTGGTTCGACCACAGAAACCCAGGGCCTGGTACTGCTGGAGGCCATGGCCATGGGCGTGCCGGTACTGGGCATTCCAGCCATGGGGGCGAGGGATATCTTGGGGCCGGGCATAGGGTGTGTCTGTACCAGCGACAATGCCGATGACTTTGCCGCCAAGCTGGTGGCGCTGTTGCAAGATCCGCAGAAACGACAGCAACTGGGCATGGCTGCCCGTGACTATGCGCAAGGCTGGAGCGCACCGGCGACGGCGGAGAGGTTGCTGGCGTTCTATCGACAGACCGTGTTGCCACAAGCGAGTGCGCTGCCCGACGAGGCAGTGCAACCCCAAACGGCCACAGGCCGCTAATGACGCAGATGGATACTCAGCGCGTGTGATGAACTCAAGCAACTGAGAAGCGGCTGCTCGGCCTTCCGCAATCGATAGCGCCAGGGTTTCCCTGGCGCTAGTACAGTCCGACCCCACCTCTCAATAGTGTGGGCTCGCGCCAGGTTTTCGCACCACTCTAGCGCCACTGCACCCTACAGCACGGCGTCTCGCCGATGTACCCCCGCCCGACTTACCCTTTCGCACTGTGGCGATGTTTAACGGGCCATCAGTTCTCGCAGCACAAAAGGCAAGATGCCACCATGCTTGTAGTAGTCCACTTCTATCGGAGTATCGATGCGGCATAGGACGCTGACTTCAAAGCGGCTGCCATCATGGCGGGTGACGCGCAGGCTCAGGTCCTGCTGCGGTTTGAGGGCCTCATTCACACCCACAATATCAAAGGTTTCGTCGCCCCTGATATGGAGCGATTCCGCACTATCACTGCCTTTGAACTGTAGCGGCAGTACGCCCATTCCTACCAGGTTGGAGCGATGGATACGCTCGAAGCTGCGCGCAACCACCGCCTTGATGCCAAGGAGTTGCGTACCTTTGGCGGCCCAGTCCCGGCTAGAGCCAGTACCATATTCTTCGCCAGCAAAAACCACGGTGGGAGTGCCGCGGCGGATGTACTCCATCGCCGCATCAAACACGGTAGCCTGCACACCATCCAGCAGGGTGTAGCCGCCCTCTACCCGGCTACCATCATCCTTGGGTGGCAGCATCAGGTTCTTTACCCGCACATTGGCAAAGGTGCCCCTTATCATGATGTCGTGGTTGCCGCGCCGGCTGCCATAGCTGTTGAAGTCTGGCTTTTGCACGCCGTGCTCCAGCAGGTAACGGCCCGCTGGTGTGGTTTCCTTGAACGAGCCCGCAGGAGAGATATGGTCGGTGGTGACCGAGTCGCCAAGCAGCAGCAATGCGCGTGCGGCAACGATATTGCCTATCTGTCCCGTGCTCATACTGAATTCGTCGAAGAACGGTGGGCGGGCGATATAGGTCGAGTCCGGCCAGGTATAGACCTGCCCTGTCGGCGCAGGAATGGCATTCCACAGGTCATGATCGCGAGTGAAGTCGCCATAAAGCCGGCGGAAGGTTTGCGGGTTCATGGCATGGTGCATGAGCGCGGCGATTTCATTACTGCCAGGCCAGATATCCCGCAGGAACACGGCTTGGCCATCCCGGCCCAGACCCAGGGCTTCCGTCTCCATATCGATATTGACGCGGCCTGCCAGTGCAAAGGCCACCACCAAAGGGGGGCTGGCCAGGAAGTTGGCCTTGATATTGGGGTGGATGCGTGCCTCGAAATTGCGGTTGCCCGATAGTACGGCAGCTGCGATCAGGTCGTGGTCGAGGATGGCTTCGTTGAACTCGGCAGCTAGATCACCCGCATTGCCTATGCAAGTGGTGCAGCCATAGGCGGCCACATTAAAACCTAGTTGGTCCAGATAAGGCTGCAGGCCAGTTTCGTTCAGGTATTCAGTCACCACGCGCGAGCCTGGCCCGAAGCTGGTCTTGACTCTGGGGTGGACCTTGAGGCCCTTCTCTACCGCTTTCTTGGCCAGCAGGCCAGCGGCCAGCAGTACGCCAGGATTGGACGTATTGGTGCAACTGGTGATGGCTGCGATCAGTACGTCACCATGCCCCAGGTCGATGCCGTCCTTCTTGCTCACTACCCGACTGGCTAGGTTAGCGGCGGGTTTGTTGAAGCCATTCTCGGCCAAAGGTTTGCTGAACAGGTCGTTGAAGGTATTCGCCATGTCGGGTAGCGCAATGCGATCCTGCGGGCGCTTGGGGCCAGCCAGGCTGGGGACAATGGTGCCGAGGTCAAGTGATAGCGTCTTGCTGTACTGGATATCGCCGGCACGCGGCATGCCGAAGAGCTCTTGTGCCCTGAAGTAGGCTTCAAATGCCTCAACCTCTGCATCGCTACGACCTGTGCCTTTGAGGTAGGCCACGGTTTTTTCATCCACAGGGAAGAAACCCATGGTGGCGCCATACTCGGGCGCCATATTGCCTATGGTGGCCCTATCCACCACGCTTAGCGTGGCCGCGCCGTCACCAAAGAACTCCACGAACTTGCCGACGACCTTCTCGCGTCGCAGTATCTCGGTTACAGTCAACACTAGGTCGGTAGCGGTAATGCCCTCACGCAACTGGCCCTTGAGCTCTACGCCCACCACATCAGGCGTCAGAAAGTATACCGGCTGCCCCAGCATGCCAGCCTCGGCTTCTATTCCTCCTACACCCCAGCCGACCACACCCACGCCATTGATCATGGTGGTATGGCTATCGGTACCCACCAGAGTGTCTGGGAAGGCCATGCCGTCGCGTATCTGCACACCACGGAAAAGGTATTCCAGATTGACCTGATGGACGATACCAATGCCAGGCGGTACCACCTTGAACGTGTCAAATGCCTGCATGCCCCATTTCATGAACTGGTAGCGCTCGCTATTGCGCTGAAATTCAAGCTCCATGTTCAGGCGTAGGGCATCGGCGGAGCCGTAGTGATCTATCATCACGGAATGATCGACCACCAGGTCTACCGGTACCAGCGGCTCTATGGTCTTGGGGTTCTTGCCCAGCCTGGCTGCGACATTGCGCATGGCGGCCAGATCGGCCAGTAGCGGGACACCAGTAAAGTCCTGCAGCACAACGCGCGCCACCACAAAAGGAATTTCATCCACCCTAGGTGCCGATGCCCCCCAGTTGGCTAGCTGCCGAACATGTTCCTCAGCCACTTTCTTGCCGTCGCAATGGCGCAGTACCGCTTCGAGCACTAGCCTTATCGATACCGGCAGCTGCCTGATCGGCCCCACGCCAGCAGCCTCCAGTGCAGGCAGGCTGTAATACTGCAGCTGGATGCCCGAAGAGAGCGTCAGCGACTTGAGGGTATTGTGCAGATTGTGGGGCATGGTGCTTCCTCCGAACGGAATGCGGGTGTTTCGATTAGGACTGGGCGGCAGTCTGGTGGTTCGTCAATCTCCTTATCTTCGACCATGCCCGGCAGGATGCAAGCCATTGCGATGTGGGTATTGACCATGAGGCTGCCGGCTACATCAGCCCAAGGTGGCTGCACGTCCCTCCAGCCATTGGCAGAAAGCTGTAATGGCGGGGTCGTTCATCATGGCGCGTGGGGCGATCCAACAATAGCCCCGTACCGGTACGATAGGGCCACGCAAGGGGGCAATCAGTGTTCCGGCCTCGATTTCGGCCTGCATCATAGGTAAAGGACCCAGGGTGACGCCCAGGCCATCCATGGCAGCCTGCAGGGCCAGGTAGAAATGGTCGAATTGCTGGCTGGCGGCCGGTTTCAGATCAGGGACGCCGGCTAGCGTCAGCCAACGCTGCCAGGCCGTGGGACGGGTATCGGCATGCAGCAACGTGTGGTGCACCAGGTCTGCGGGTTCGCGTATTGGGTGTCGCTCCAGCAAAGCAGGGCTGCACAAGGGTATTTCCCATTCATCCAGAAAGGGTTTGCTGATATAGCCTGGCCAATCACCGGGCCCACGCCGTATGGCAAGGTCAAACGGTACATCCAAGCGGCTGATGTCGCGGTCACTGGTCATCAAGCGTAGCTCTACGTCAGGATACTGACGCTGGAAGTCGGTCAGCTGCGGTAGCAGCCAATGCATGGCCATGGTAGGGGTGGAATTGATCACCAGCCGGCGCTGGCGATTAGGTTGCATCAGCTGCGCCGTGGCATTGGCGATGATATCGAGGCCGTCCTGCACCTGCACCAGATAGCGCCAGCCGACTTCAGACAGCTTGACGCGGCCGCCCACGCGTTCAAACAGCTTCACCCCTAGCCATTCCTCCAATTGCTTTATCTGTTTGCTCACAGCACCATGGGTAACAAACAGTTCGTTGGCAGCAGCGGAAAAGCTTTCCAGTCTTGCTGCAGACTCAAAGGAGCGGAGAGCGTTGAGTGGGGGGAGATCGGGCTTCATGCTGTGATTTTAGCTCACAGCGTGTGTAGCAAATACTCGTTTGTGCCTTGTGCCGGTTGGGCGTAATCTTCGCCCATTCGCAAAAATCGCCTCGCCGACATGGGAATGATCCCGGCAGCCAGGTGGTAATAGCCGGATCTGTGGCTGCAAGCAGCCGCGCCGCTTCCCAAAAATCGCAACCGCAAGCAAAGGTTCCCCATCATGCTAGAAGCCTACCGCCAGCACGTCGCCGAACGCGCCTCCCTGGGCATTCCGCCGCTCCCGCTCACCGCCCAACAGGTGGCCGACCTGGTCGAGCTGCTGAAGAACCCGCCGGCCGGCGAGGAAACCACCCTGGTTGATCTGATCACCCATCGCGTTCCTCCTGGTGTGGACGATGCCGCCAAGGTGAAGGCCTCCTTTCTGGCTGCCGTGGCTGAGGGCAGCGTGAAGTCGCCGCTGGTTGACCGCGCGCTGGCGACCAAGCTGCTGGGTACCATGCTGGGCGGCTATAACGTCAAGCCTATGGTCGATCTGCTGGCTGACGCCGAAGTGGGCGGTATCGCGGCTGATGGCCTGAAGAAGACCCTGCTGGTGTTTGACTACTTCCATGACGTGAAGGCACTCGCCGATAGCGGCAATGCCAACGCCAAGGCAGTACTGCAGAGCTGGGCTGATGCCGAGTGGTTCAAGAGCCGCCCAGAGGTGGCAGAAAAGATCACTGTGACAGTGTTCAAGGTGACGGGCGAGACCAATACCGACGATCTGTCGCCGGCACCGGATGCTTGGTCGCGCCCGGATATTCCGTTGCACTACCTGGCCATGCTCAAGAACGCCCGCCCCGGCATCACCCCGGAAGAAGACGGCAAGCGCGGCCCCATGCAGTTCATTGAAGACCTGAAGAAAAAGGGCCATCTGGTCGCCTATGTGGGCGATGTGGTGGGTACCGGGTCCAGCCGCAAGTCCGCCACCAACTCGGTGGTCTGGGCGACCGGCCAGGACATCCCCTTTGTGCCGAACAAGCGTTTCGGTGGCGTGACCCTGGGCGGCAAGATTGCCCCCATCTTCTTCAATACCCAGGAAGACTCCGGCTCCCTGCCTATTGAAGTGGACGTGTCCACATTGGAAATGGGCGATGTGATCGACATCTACCCCTACGCTGGCAAGATCGAGAAGAACGGCGCTACCGTGGCCGAGTTCAAGCTCAAGAGCGATGTGATCCTGGATGAAGTACGCGCCGGTGGCCGTATCAACCTGATCATCGGTCGCGGCCTCACCGCCAAGGCACGTGAAGCACTGGGCCTGCCGGTCAGCACCGAGTTCCGCCTGCCCAAGGCGCCGGTGGATAGTGGCAAGGGTTATTCGCTGGCCCAGAAGATGGTGGGTCGTGCTTGTGGTTTGCCGGAAGGCCAGGGCGTGCGCCCGGGGACTTATTGCGAGCCCAAGATGACCACTGTGGGTTCGCAGGACACCACTGGCCCGATGACCCGCGACGAGCTGAAGGATCTGGCTTGCCTGGGTTTCAGCGCCGATATGGTGATGCAGTCGTTCTGCCACACGGCGGCTTACCCCAAGCCCGTGGATGTGAAGATGCACAAGGAGCTGCCGGCCTTTATCAGCACCCGTGGTGGTGTTGCCCTGCGCCCCGGCGATGGCGTGATTCACTCCTGGCTGAACCGTCTGCTGCTGCCTGATACCGTAGGCACCGGTGGCGACTCGCATACCCGTTTCCCCATCGGTATTTCCTTCCCCGCAGGTTCCGGACTAGTCGCCTTTGCGGCGGCTACCGGTGTGATGCCGCTGGACATGCCCGAGTCGGTGCTGGTGCGTTTCAAGGGCAAGATGCAGCCCGGTGTCACCCTGCGCGATCTGGTCAATGCCATTCCGCTGTATGCCATCAAGGCTGGTCTGCTGACGGTAGCCAAGGCAGGCAAGAAGAACGTGTTCTCCGGCCGTATCCTGGAAATCGAAGGTTTGCCTGATCTCAAGGTCGAGCAGGCATTTGAATTGTCCGATGCCTCGGCAGAGCGCTCTGCTGCTGGCTGTACCGTGCATCTGGACAAGGCGCCGATCATTGAATACATGACGTCGAACATCACGCTCATGAAGAACATGATCGCCAACGGCTATGCCGATGCCCGTACCCTGGAGCGTCGCATCAAGGCCATGGAGGCCTGGATTGCCAAGCCTGAGCTGCTCAAGGGCGATGCCGATGCCGAATACGCTGCCGTGATCGAGATCGATTTGGCCGATATTCACGAGCCTATCGTGGCCTGCCCGAACGACCCGGATGACGTGAAGACGCTGACCGAAGTGGCAGGCGCTACCATTGATGAAGTGTTCATCGGTTCCTGCATGACCAATATCGGCCACTTCCGCGCCGCTTCCAAGTTGCTGGAAGGCAAGCGCGACATCCCCGTCAAGCTGTGGGTGGCTCCTCCTACCAAGATGGATGCCGAGGAGCTGACCAAGGAAGGCCACTACGGCACCTTTGGCACTGCCGGCGCGCGTATGGAAATGCCAGGCTGTTCCTTGTGCATGGGTAACCAGGCTCAGGTGAAGGAAGGCGCCACCGTGATGTCTACCTCCACCCGTAACTTCCCCAATCGCCTGGGCAAGAACTCCAATGTCTACCTGGGTTCGGCCGAGCTGGCCGCCATCTGCTCCAAGCTGGGTCGTATTCCGACCAAGGAAGAGTACATGGCCGATATGGGCGTGCTGAGTGCCAAGTCCGGTGAAATCTACAAGTACATGAATTTCAACGAGATCAAGGATTATCAGGACGTGGCCGACACGGTTGCAGTCAAATAATCACTGCGAGTGCTGCAAACAAACAGCCCATCGGAAACGATGGGCTGTTTGTTTTCATGGGCTAGGCAAGATGGGGGCCGTCAATAATTGATCAACTCCACCCCTTGCTACTGAGGATGGGTTTACACCCATCCTCCTTGCTCACTTACTTTCCTGATGCCTGCTTGATCGTCAGCGTGTAGCTGGCGTCGCGGTAGCCATCCACCATCAGGTAGACGTCGCCACTGTAGCCTACCGGGCTGCTGCAGCTTTCCTCGCTGTCACCACGATAAGGGCGGCAGTCCCATTCCATCTTGGTGGGGGCGCTACCGGCACGCAGGTAGATATCCGCATCACCCTGGCCGGTGAGCTGGGCGGTCAGCCTGGCGCCTGCGGTAAGGCGATAAGGGCCGTAGGCCAGGTTTTGGCCTTGCTTCAGCGAGCCGGTCTGGGTCTCGGTCTGGCCGCCGCCGTTGCCGGGACCGCTGGCATCGCTACCAAGCTCTACGGCGTAGGCGGTGGCGAGTTGGGCGAACTTGAGCGCGTGCTGTGCTTGGCTACCCATGTTCTCGAAAGTGTCTTCCGCGGTATGGATGCGTTTGTTCATGCCGCTGAAGCTGGCTTCAAATGGCATGGAGGCCGGATAGCCTTGGCCAGTCCAGGAGGCGTGGTCCGAACAGCCATAGCCACATTTGTCCTGGCCTACCTTCAAGGTGGGCAGGTAGGTCTTGATCAGGTCTGCCAGGAAGGTGTTTTGTGCGGCGTCGGTGTAGTCGGTGTAGAGGTAGATGTCGCTATCCGAGCCCTTGTAGTTGGTCATGTCCAGCTGCATGACGCCCACCACATTGGTGTTCTGGGACTTGAAGCGCTGGGCAATATCCTTGGAGCCGCGCAGGCCGCCTTCTTCGGCGGCATAACCGATGAACTTGATGGTGCGGTCTGGCTTGTAGCCCTGGGCGATCAGGACGCGCAGTGCTTCGGTCATGCTGGCGATACCCGATGCGTCATCATCAGCGCCGGGGGCGCGGGTGTCCTCGCCCATGGTGCCCTTGTGGATCGAGTCGAGGTGACCGCCGATGACGATGACTTCGGACGGCTTGGTCTGGCCCTTGATGGTGATCATGACAGACTTCTGCGGGTAGTCTGCATGCGTGATCTGCTCGGCGACGATGTCGTTACGGCCTTTTGCCAGGCTTTGCCAGTGCTTGAGCAGCCAGTCGGATGCGGCGACGCCATGACGGCTCTTGAAGTGGCGGTTGGTGAAGGCCGACAGGGTGACGATGGTGCTGGCGATATGGCTTTCCTGCAGCATGGGCAGCAGGGGCTGGACCTGGGCTTGATTGTCGATGGCGTAGCTGGGGCGGGTGATGGCGGCTGGTTGTACTGGTTGCAAGGCGCGCAGTGCGTCAGCGTAGCTATTGTGGGCGATGAAGCCACCGCAGCGGTGCAGTTCCTCGTGCACGGCTTCGGACAGTGAGTGCAGGCTGGACTCCTCGACTTCGACAACGTGTACCTGCTCGGCAAACAGGCCTTGATCGCCACGGCCGGCCGAGATGGTGCGTGATTGCTTGGCGATGCTTTGCGGAGCTACGCGCTGCAGTTGGGCGTAGGCGTCGTCGCCTACGGTGATCCAGATCTTCTTGGCGGGGGCGGCTTGGGCGGTGTTGAGAAATGCTAAGGTCAGCAGGGATGCGAGCAAGGTGTGACGCACGGGGTTCTCCATTTGTATTTTGGGTCCACTGTCGGGGCGCAAAGGGGTTTGCGTGGACGAGGAGACTATCATGACAAATGAATAACCGCACTTAAGTCAGCCTTAGCGCTTGGTTAAGCAAGGCTGGTGTGTGGTGGGTGGGATACGATATTCGGCCTTGAATAGTGTGTTTGCATGGATTTTGTTGTTGTTTGAATGATTATGTCATATTGCCTTGTGGCGTGCGGCCCAGAATGCTGACAGGACGATAAGGGCGCCGCCTAGCCAGGCGATGGGGCTGAGTGTTTCGCCCAGCCAGAGGACGGCAAACAGGGCACCGAAGACGGGCTCGCTGCCGGTGAGGAGGCTTACCCGTGTGGGGGAGCTGTGGCGCAAGGCCCAGTTTTGGGCGAAGAAGGCAAAGATGGTACAGCCCAGTACCAGGTAAACCGTTGCCAGCCAGAAGCCAGTATGCGCAGGTAGGGCCGGTAGGCCCTGTGGGCTAAACCAAGCCAAGAATAGGCTACCACTGCCTATGACGGCTGCCTGAACGGCGGTCAGTGCCAGCGGGGCGATTTGGCGGCCCTGGGTGAGCTTGCTGGTGAGGCAGACCGTAATGGCGCGCAGCAGGGCTGCGCCCAGCATCAATAGATCGCCCAGGCCGAAGCGGGCCTCCAGACCTCCGCTCAGCAGCAGGGCGCCCAGCAAGGAGACACCGGCGAAGGCAAAAGCCGGTGTTGCTGGTCGGCGGCGCAGCAGCCACCACTCCACGAAGGGTGTCATGACGATGCACAGGCTGATCAGGAAGGCGGCATTGGCGGCCTGGGTCATTGCGACGCCGAAGGTCTCGCAGATAAAGATACCCAGCATCAGGGCGCCCAGTGGCAAGCCGGCCAGCAGCGCATCGCGGCGGGCTTGTGGGCTGATGTTCAACAGCGTGGGGGCCAGCAGGGCAAAGGTCAGCAGGAAGCGTATGGCCAGGAAGCCCAGTACCGGATAGTAGGCGAGGGCGCCTTTGGCTATGCCATAGCTGGTACCCCAGACCATGGCGACTAGAAGCAAGAGGAGATCGGACAGACGCAGTAATCCGGCGGGCTGGGGAAGGGTAAGTGAGGACATGGCGTCAGCCTGGAGAGAGTGATGCCGGATTATCAATTTATCCGTATGGAATGATAATCTGCCGTATTGGAACAAGATTTGTGCGCCATGAGAACAAATGAGGAGTTTGAAAGCCTGCCTGAAATGGCGGTGTTCGCCAGGGTGGTGGAGGCGGGTAGTTTTTCGGCTGCGGCTAGGCAACTGGGGCTGACACCCTCGGCGGTCAGCCGTTTGATAGCCAGGCTGGAAGCGCGCCTGCAGCTACGGCTGCTGGAACGGACAACCCGGCAGCTGCGTTTGACCGAGGCGGGCGAGGCGGCCTTGGCTTGTAGCCAGGACATGCTGGCGGCGGCCGGCGGGGTTTTGGCTTTGAAGGATGCCTACGCTGCAGCACCGAGGGGGTTGATACGGATCAGTGTGCCCAAGGCGGTGGGGCGGCAGGTGGTGCATCCGTTGATGGCCGAATTCCTGCGGCGCTATCCGGAGGTTGATGTGCAGCTGGTGGTGACTGACCGGACCGTGGATCTGTTTGCCGAGTCGGTGGAACTGGCCATACGCATGACGGACAATCCGCCGCCAGGGCTGGCTGGCCGGCCCTTGATGACGATCAGCCATATGTTATGCGCCAGCCCGGACTACCTGGCGGCGCATGGCACGCCTGTGCACCCCAGGGAACTGGCTGGGCATAGCTGCCTGTACCTTGGTGAGGATGAGCGTGACCGGCACTGGCGATTCAGACAGGGCAGCGAGCTGTGTACTGTGGCGGTGCGTGGCCGCTATGTGGCCAATCACAGTGAGATGCGGCTGGAAGGGGCAGTGGCGGGTTTGGGGATTGCCAGCCTGCCCGCATTTGCGGCTGCCGCCAGCTTGGCACAGGGCCGACTGCGGGTGGTGTTGCCTGATTGGGAGCACCTGACGGCATATGCTGGGACGGCCTGGGTGTTGTACCCGTCCAACCGCTTTGTACCCCCCAAGCTGCGGGTGATGATCGACTTTCTGGTGGCGCAGTTGGGTGGCGATCTGCAAGCGCAGCTGGCAAAAAAACACCCCGCCTGAGCGGGGTGTTTCGGCTGCGTCGGCTTGCGCCGATATAGCGGGGTACGGCTTAGAACAGATGGATGATGCCAGTGGTCCAGGCGCTGTTGTTGCGCTTGGTGCCGATGGCGCCACCTTGGCCAGCCGAGGTTTCCAGCAGCGAGACGTTGTTCTTCTCGTTGGTGGCACGGCTGAATTCGGTGTAAACGATGGTGCGCTTGGACACGGCGTAGTCCACGCCCAGGGCCAGGTAGTTGCCACCGGAGTTGTCCAGACCGTCCAGATCGCCCACGTGGGTGTAGCCGATACGGGCAGTAGCGTTGCCGAAAGGCTGGCTGACCACACCGATGATGGTGTCGCGGTCGGTATCGACTGGGCCCAGGCTGAAGTTGGATTGACGGTAGGCCAGCTTGAAGTTGGTGCCAGCTGGCAGGGTGTAACCAGCGCCCAGCAGGTAGTTTTTGATGCGGGCGCCGTCCAGGACAGGCTTGGTGCCATCAGCGATGACAGGAGCCAGGTCGCGCTGCGACTCAAAGGCGCCGATCAGTTGCAGCGAGCCAACGTTGTACTCCAGCGAGCCGATCACGGCCGAGGGGGTCACGTTGTTGGTCTTGCCTTCCATGTCGCCGTACTGCAGCTTACCAACGAAGCCGCCCAGGTTGGGGGTTTCGTAGGCGATGTTGTTGCTGGAGCGGTAGTAGACGCCATCGATCAACAGGCTGTTGATCATGGTGGAGTTGCCGTTGAAGCCGTCGAAGTTCTCTTGGGCCAGGTCGAAGTAGGTCTTGCCGCGACCCAGCTTGACGGTACCGAAGTCGCCCTTCAGGCCAAGCCAGCCTTCGCGGTTGGCGAAGCCGCTTGCGCTGGCGTCGTCAAGGCGAACCTTGCTTTCGATCTTGAAGAAAGCGCTGAGGCCGTTGCCCAGATCTTCTTCGCCCTTGAAGCCGATGCGCGAACCGGTGTCTTCAATGATGGTCTTGGTGACGTCGTCGTTGTTGACGATGCTGACGCCGGCTTGGGCGATACCGTAAACGGTAACGTTGGCGTTTTCGGCGTGAACCAGTACGGGAGCAGCAAACAGACCAGCAACCAGTGCGGCGATGCGAGCGTATTTCATGCGGGATTTCCTTTTCTTCTAAGTTAGGCCAAGGGCGCATAGCACGCCCGTGGCAGGCGAACGCATTGTGATGAGAGTGGCCGATAAATGCATTAGGGAAAACGGTTAGGGAACTATTTCACCTGAGGGGCTAAACACACTGGTCGGTATGTCTACTTTCTTAATGTAAACAATGCGTTGCGCTTGTATTTATATCTGGATTTGGCGCGTTTAATAAAAAGGCCGGTAATAATATTACCGGCCTTTGTAGCGCGCACGCTACAACTACATTAGATAGTTGACAGCGTTTGCGGGTAATGAATATCAGTAATTCACCATTTATTGGGTATTCAATCCCTTGGGTAAAGAGAACACAATCCCTTCAATCGTGCCTTCCATTTCCTCTACCGATTGAGCGCCGAATTCCTGAATACGGGCTATGACTTCCTTGACCAGTATTTCGGGGGCTGACGCGCCAGCGGAGACCCCCACGCGGGCCTTGCCGGTAAACCAGGCTGCCTGCAATTCGCTGGCATTGTCGACCAAGTAGGCATCGAGACCGGCGTTGGCCGCCACTTCGCGCAGGCGGTTGGAGTTGGAGCTATTGGTGGAACCGACCACCACCACTACATCGGCCTGGCTGGAGAGCTTTTTGACGGCATCCTGGCGATTTTGCGTGGCGTAGCAGATATCGTCCTTCTTGGGGCCAACGATGGCGGGGAAGCGCTGCTTGAGTGCATCCACCACCACGGCCGCGTCATCCACACTCAGGGTGGTCTGGGTGACATAGGCCAGCCGGCTTTCGTCCTGCACGGCGAGCCTGCCCACATCGGCAGCGTCTTCGACCAGGTACATGCCGCCCTGGGACTGTCCCATGGTGCCCTCTACCTCGGGGTGGCCCTTGTGGCCGATCATGATGATCTCGAAGCCTGTCTCGCGCAGCTTTTTGACCTCCATGTGGACCTTGGTCACCAGTGGGCAGGTGGCATCAAACACCTTGAGGCCACGTGATTCTGCTTCGCGGCGTACCGCTTGGGATACCCCGTGGGCGGAGAAGATCAGGGTGGCGCCAGCGGGCACGTCGTCCAGCTCTTCGATGAAGATGGCGCCTTTTTGCTTGAGGTCTTCCACCACGAACTTGTTGTGCACCACTTCATGGCGGACGTAGATGGGGGCGCCGAACTGATCCAGCGCGCGCTCGACGATGGCGATGGCGCGGTCTACGCCTGCGCAGAAGCCACGTGGATTGGCGAGTACGATTTGCATGATGGTCATGGCAATTCCTGTTTGATCAGGTGGTCTGGTCGGCCGGCTTCTTGAAACTGTCCAACACCATCAATACGGCGCCGACGCAGATGGCCGAGTCGGCGATATTGAAGGCGGGCCAGTGGCTGGTGCCCCAGTAGACATCGAGGAAATCGATGACGTGGCCGTAGAGCAGGCGGTCTATCAGATTGCCTACGGCGCCACCGAGGATGAGCGACAGCGCCAGGGCAAAGCGGGTTTCGCCGTGGTGCTTGCGCAGCATGGCGACGATGGCAACCGAGACGACCAGGGCCAGCAAGGTGAAGAAATGCCGCTGCCAGCCCCCGGCGGTGGCCAGGAAGCTGAAGGCGGCGCCCTTGTTGTAGGTCAGGACCAGGTTGAAGCCGTTGAAGATGGGCAGGACATCACCGAACTCGAAGGCCGACTCAATTGCCAGCTTGGTGGCCTGGTCTACCACCATGATGATGAAAGCCAGCAGCAGCCAGCGCGCCATGCCTTGCTTAAGCATGCTTGCGTACCTCGCCCGTGCCAAACAGGTTGCTGACGCAGCGGCCGCAGAGGCTGCCGTGCTCGGCATGGCTGCCTACATCGCTGCGATAGTGCCAGCAGCGCTCGCATTTGGCGGCCGTGGCGGGCGACACGCTGACGCGGGTTTCGTCGCCGCTGACCAGGCTGAGGCTGGAGACGATAAGGATGAATTTCAGATCGTCGCCCAGTGCGGCCAGCAAGGGGTAGAGCTGGGCATCGGCTGTGATGGTCAGCTCGGCCTGCAGGCTGGAGCCGATATTGCCGGCTTCGCGCAGGACTTCCATCTCCTTCTTGGCCAGTGCCACCACGCTACGCACGGCGGACCAATCGCTTGCCAGTGCTGCCGCATCGGCAGGTTGGGGTAGCGTGTACCAGGTGTGCAGCAGGGTGTTGTCGTCGCTATTGCCTTCCAGTGTGTTCCACACCTCGTCAGCCGTGAAGCTGAGTACCGGTGCCAGCAGCAAGGCCAGGCTGCGGGTGATGTGGTACAGAGCGGTCTGGGCAGAGCGGCGGGCCGGGCTGTTGGCCGCTGTGGTGTAGAGGCGATCTTTCAGGATATCGAGGTAGAAGCCGCCCAGGTCGTCCGCACAATAGTGGTGGACGGACTGCATGGCCGTGTGGAAGCTGTAGCGACCGTAGTCGGCCGTGACGGCATCCTGGAACTGCTGTGCCATGACCAGGGCGTAGCGATCCAGCGTCAGCATCTGGTCTACGGCGATGGCGTCGGTGGCGGCATTGAAGTCGCTGAGGTTGGCCAGCAGGAAGCGCAGGGTGTTGCGTGCGCGGCGGTAGCTGTCGGCCACACGCTTGAGGATCTCGTCCGAGATGCTCATCTCACCCGAATAGTCGGTGCTGGCGGCCCACAGGCGAAGCATGTCGGCGCCGTATTGATCGATGACCTTCTGCGGCGCAACCACATTGCCCTTGGACTTGGACATCTTCTCGCCCTTGCCATCCACGGTAAAACCATGGGTCAGCAACTGCTTGTACGGGGCGCGGCCCTGGGTGGCGCAGCCGGTCAGCAGGGACGACTGGAACCAGCCGCGATGCTGGTCTGAGCCTTCCAGGTAGAGATCTGCCGGCCAGGCCAGTTCGGGCCGTTGGCGCAGCACGGCGAAGTGGGTGGAGCCGGAATCAAACCATACGTCCAGGGTGTCGTTCAGCTTGTCGTAGTCCTTGGCCTCGTCGCCCAGCAGCTCGGCCGGGTCGAGCGCGAACCAGGCGTTGATGCCGCCGGTTTCCACACGCTTGGCGACGGCTTCCAGCAGCTCCAGCGAACGGGGGTGCAGATCGCCGGTCACCTTGTGGGCAAAGAAGGTCATCGGGGTGCCCCAGTTGCGCTGGCGTGAAACGCACCAGTCCGGGCGGTTGTTGATCATGGATTCCAGCCGTGGGCGGCCCCAGTCGGGGAAGAACTCGGTGTCATCGACCGCCTTCTGCGCCACGGCACGGAGCGCCTGGCCGGCGTGGCCGGGTTTTTCCATGCTGATGAACCACTGGGCGGTGGCGCGGAAGATGATGGGCGTCTTGTGGCGCCAGCAGTGCGGGTAGCTGTGATTGAGGCGCACATTGGCCAGCAGCAATTCGTTGGCGGCCAGGTTTTCGATGATCAGCGGGTTGCCTTCCCATACCGACTTCCCTTCGAATAGGGCGACACCGGGTTTGAAGCGGCCGTCGTTACCCACCGGGTTTTCGTCGCTCAGGCCGTAATGCTGGCCGACCAGCCAGTCGTCCAGGCCATGCGCGGGCGCGGTATGCACCAGGCCGGTACCGGCATCGGTGGTGACATGGTTGCCCAGGATGATGAAGGATTCACGCTCGTAGAAGGGGTGTTGCAGCTTCAGGTGTTCCAGCTTGCTGCCGTGGGCCTGCGCTACCACCTCGACCGATTCGAAACCGTAGCGCTTGATGGCGCTTTCGGCCAGTTCGCGCACCAGGATCAACAGGCCCTTGGGAGTTTCGACCAGATCGTAGGTCAGTTCGGGGTGTACGCAAACTGCCCGGTTCGCCGGTAGCGTCCAGGGGGTGGTGGTCCAGATCACGGCATAGGCAGGCACGCCGGCAATGCGATCGGCAGGCAGGCCGAAGGCCGCGGCCAGGGCGGCGGTATCCTTGACCGGGAAGGCAACATCGATGGCGGGGCTATTCTTGTCCTCGTACTCCACCTCGGCCTCGGCCAGCGAGGAGCCGCAATCGACGCACCAGTGCACGGGCTTTTGGCCCTTAACCAGATAGCCTTGGCGATGCACTTCGCCCAGGGTGCGGATGATGTTGGCCTCGGTCTCGAAGGCCATGGTCTTGTAGGGGTGCTCCCAGTCACCGATCACCCCGAGGCGGACGAAGTCCTTCTTCTGGCGCTCGATCTGGATCTCGGCGTATTCGCGGCACAGGGTGCGGACGAAATCGACCGGCAGGTGGGTGGCTTTTTCGTCCAGGCCGTTTTCCTTGCGGAAGGCCACGATCTTGGCGTGGATGGCCGGTGCGGCTTCGATGGCCTTCTTGTCGCCCTTTACCAGCTTTTCGATCTGATGCTCGATAGGCAGGCCGTGGCAATCCCAGCCCGGTACATAGGGGGCATCAAAACCCGACAGGGTCTTGGTCTTGACGATGATGTCCTTGAGTACCTTGTTGACGGCATGACCGATGTGGATGTCGCCGTTGGCATAGGGGGGGCCGTCGTGCAGGATGAACTTGGGCCGACCCTGGGCGGCTGCGCGGATGCGCTGGTACAGCTTCTGGTCTTGCCAGCGCTGCAAAAAGCCGGGCTCGCGGCGAGCCAGATCGCCCCGCATGGGGAAGGGGGTATCCAGCAGGTTGACTGGGTATTTGCTTTGTTCGGACATGGTGGTAACTCGATGAATTCAGTCTCTTGACCGGCGCTTTGCACCGATCAGCGTGATTCGTGCAGCCCCCGCCCGCTCACGGACGGGGGAGGCTAATTCGTTCGCGGTAGAAGGCGCGGGCGTTCTCCACATCCAGCTTGATCTGGGCGATCAGGGGTTCCAGGCCATCGTACTTGGCTTCGTCACGCAATTTGTGCAAAAAATCCACCTGCAGATGACGGCCGTACAGGTCGCCGCTGAAATCGGGCAGGTAGACTTCCAGTGCGATGCGGCCGCTGTCGTCCACCGTGGGGCGTTTGCCCAGGCTTGCTGCACCCAGCAGGGGCTGGTCGGCCGCGCCGTGGACTTCGGTGACAAAGATGCCGGTGAGGGGCGGGCGGTTATGCTTGACCTGGATATTGGCCGTGGGAAAGCCTATCTGCCGGCCCAGCTTGGCGCCATGCACCACCCGGCCGCTGATGCGGTAGGGGCGGCCCAGCAACTGCTCGGCCAGCGCCAGATCGCCGCTGCCCAGGGCCTCGCGCACGGCGGTGCTGGAGGCGCGGCGGCCGTCTACGGCTATCTCGGGCATGGCCTCGGCCAGGTAACCAAATTGCTGGCCATAGGTGGCCAGCAGGCTGTTGTCGCCAGCACGGCCTTTGCCAAAACGGAAATCGTCGCCCACCAGCACGTAACGCGCACCGATCTGCCTGGCTACGATCTCGCCCGCAAACGCCTCGGCGGTAAGCGAGGCAAAGCCCCGATTGAAGTGGGCGAGGTAGACCCTGGCGATGCCGGCATCGCGCAGCAGCTCGAGCTTTTCTCGCAGGCTGGAGAGGCGGGCGGGGGCGGCATCGGGGGTAAACAGTTCGCGCGGGTGCGGCTCGAAGGTGAGCACGGCGGGCGGCAGGTTGGCGCGGCGTGCTTCGGCCACCAGGCGATCAAGCATGGCACGATGGCCGCGATGCAAGCCATCGAAGTTGCCTATGGTCAGGGCACAAGGCCCGGCCGGATGAAATGGGACGCCGCGAAATACCTGCATGGAGTAGAGAGAATGCACTCACCGTGGGAAGAACCGGCAATTCTACTTGTGGGGGGGCTGGGGGTCTAGGCGCGAATGGCGCAATGCAACAAGAATCAGTACTTTATCTCGACCGTGCCGCCTGCGCGGGCGATGCCCTGCACCACGGCACCGCTGATCATCTTGACGCTGACCTGCTGGCCTTCGTTGGCATTGCCCATGGCGCGGCCCTCGCTGGCCACTTCGAAGCCGTTGCCGACGGCCACTACCTTGACGAATTCATTCACCTTGACGGCGAAGGGGGCACGCAATTGATCGCTACGCAATGGGGCGCCTGCGGGCGTGCCCCCAACCAGGTGGCGGCCAATGGCTTGCACGTGGTCGACCACCACGGCGGGGGGCAATTGGGATAGATCGCCGGTGCGGCGCTCGATGTCGGTTTCGGTAATCGCGTGGCCCGAGGGCAGGGCGCGTGCAGCAACCCAGTAATCGGCCTGTATGGCGATGGCGGCCGGCAGGTTGACTGTCCACTTGGCACCCTTGCTGCAGCGTATCCGCAAGCTGGTGTTGCCTAGTAGCCGGTTACCCTGCGCCAGTTCCACATCTATCTTCTGGCAAGGTGCAAGCGTTAGCCGGCTATCCAGCCTGCCCAGCTGGAAGCTGGCCCGATCGCCGTGGCTGGCGAGTTGGGTGGTGAGGTAACGATTGGCTGCCTCGTAAAGACTCTCCAGACCCTGCCGGGCATCGCCGGCAGCAGCAAGGGAACAACTCAGCAAGATGAGGATAAGGCAGCGGTACATCGCGGAGCAGCTATGACAGTGGGTTTTCAAGTGTGGAACCGTCGAGGCTGAAACGCAAGGTCGGCGTGGTTTTGCGTGGGGTTGGTGGGGGTGCTTGGCGGCGAGCTGGCCGTGGTTTACTGACGGGTGCGGGTGTGCTCTGGGTGGCGTGGCATAATTACGCCCCGGATATCGTTAGGCAGGGTTAGCGTCACAGGTGGGCCTTGCGTTGGCTGTGGCTGAGGGGGGGGGGGCTTGGCCTGCGGGCTGGTTATGCAGTAAAGCTTATCTGTCGCACCCCAGAAATCGATAAAAGCTTGTTGAAAATAGTAAAGGATTTGGCGAGGTGAAAACCATTCAGGCGTTGCTTGTCATGTTCCGAAAGAGCCTGTTGGAGACTAGGCGAACGTTTGTATTCTCAGCGTGCGAAGAATCGATAAAGGGGAGTATTCAACGGGCTCTCTCGACACTTCCTGGGGCATCAACTGTTTTGGCGGTTCATGTTTGCGATGAGGGTGGTTTTTTTGGGGTGGCGTCGGAGGGGATTTTCTGGGAAAAAGATCAGTCGGTAAGCTGGCTGCAATATAAAGATATTTCGATTGCAAAGATTGATCTTGCAATTAATCGCGACTTGGGGTTTTTGCCGGGTTTGGGGCTGAGGTGGGTGACTGTTATATCTAATAGTAACGAGCGGATTGATTTTGAAATGGAAAATGGGTCGTCGGCAGAGGCGTTCCTTTCGCAAGTCAAGGATCTTATGGAAATGCAACGCGCAGCCCCTTCCGCTTACTCGCAAGGGATGGTGTAGCGATCGTAACCCAGCATGGTGCTCAAGCTAGCCACCCTCCGCTGCTCATTGGATAAGCTGTGAGGCAGGCCGTGCTTATCGAAGAAATGGTATTGGCGGATCTTACGCAAGCAAAACGAAGCGATCAGGCCTTGTTATTTGATTTATTAGGTTTCTTTGAACTGTAAAAAATACAAGACGGTGCCTGGCACTAAATTGCAAAAAGTTATTGTAAGGGTTAGGAGGGTAATATGGAAAAAATAATCTACGACGGAAAGTTAGAGGCAATGAATAAGATATTTGGTGAGTATCACAAAGGGGAATTGTCTGTCGTCTGTCCAAAGTGTCAGGAGGAGGTAATTGTTGTGCTTGACGTTTCGGACATAGAAGAGCATCAGAAGGCGCCGGGAATATACTGCCCCAATGGGCATTTTTGGAGTGTCTTTAATTACAGATGATGAAATAGTCTAAATCGACCTTGCTGACAACCAAGGTGTCAGGTCTAATTATTTGTATTGCAAGGTTGTTTAGACAATGCAAATTTAAGTTGCTGGTTGGGGCGGATTGCCATCAGGAATTAAACCGATAAAACCATGAGATTGAGGTGGTCAGTGGGGACGGTAAATGTCAATGCTATTATTGAGCAGTATGGGGGATTTGATGGTGCCGTTGTGCTGGGTATGGGGTTCGATCTTGGTGTGTCAAATCTGGATCGATCTGTATGGATAATATTAAGAGCTTATTGTGAATATGCTGATGAAGGATTGCCAGATTGGTATTCTTTAAGAATTGAGGCTAGAGGTAATGTTGTGCACGCATGGGAGGAGGCTCCGTGGAATACAAATCTAGTTTTAAATTACCCTGTTACTATTGTTCAATTGGATGAAAGAATTGTGATTGACTTTGATCCTTTGCATGCAGTTGGAGTACGAGATGGGGGGCTGTCAAGATTCTATCTGGGTGGGGAGTCAATAGACATTCAGGTTATTTCTGCCCCGTCTGCTTGTACATAATATATCGCAATCACAACAGCCAAGCAGTGGGGGGCGGGCAGCGTTCCGACGGAAATTCGAACTTGGGGTGGCTGCCATTCGGGTTGATCAATGGCAGCGCAGGTAACTGGATGACAAATTTTAGCGAGAGGCTCTTGGCGTGGAAATAGAAAAGTTGCTTGAGTGTATTGGCGAACCCATATCTAGCCAGCAATTGGTAAAAATTTTACTTGAAAATGGTATAGATTTGCTAAGTGAATTGGTCTTGCCTGATGGTGATTATCGAGCTTATATTGAACGGCCTGCTGAAGGGCACTCTTTAGTGTTTACGGATGAGGCTGTCTTTTTGGGGAGGGCCAATCAGGTGATAGGTAAGGGCATGCTCTATCTAAGTGGTGTGTTTCTATATGCAGAAGGAAAAGATGGGTACTCGCAATTCAAAGGGAATCTACCAATGGGCCTGTCCTTTTCTATTGATATAAAAGATATTGGAAAGAAGCTAGGTAGCCCTTCGTGGGTTAGAAAGCGTGAAGATGGTTCTATCGCAGCTGAAAGATGGGATAATGCGGCTGATTATCGAATTCATTTTTCCTATTCGAAGTCAACATCCAGGCCAGTGCTTGTATCTTTAAATATGGCCGACAAGCAGTAATTTCAAAGAGACACTGGGGTCAGTCTCAATACTGTTTGGTAAGATAAAATTCATACCTAACTCATCTGCCCCGGCACCCGCACTGACTAGCCATCTTTGACTAGCGGTAATGCGCATGGTAAATGTGCTAAGGTTCGTGCTACGAACGAAGTGCTGCATTAAGGTGCCAAGCTAAAAGGTCTGATATTTGGCGAAGTAATTCGCCCGAGGACAGGGCTAAGAAATTGTGAAAATTAGAAAAACGTCTTTTATAACTAAAAATGGATTGAATGTGAATATATCTGGGTTGGATTTAGAAGTGCTCGATATAACCTGGTTTGCTGTTGATGCGACAGGAAGCATTGCGGCATTTGCTAGCGCAGGAAGTGGTGTCGTTCCGTTATCGATAATGCAATCATTTGGGGAAATGGAGTTTCTCTTTAAATATTTCTCTTCAGCTGCTGAAGCATCGGATTGGTATTCTGTAGACTCGAATATTTCGAGTGTGACTGGGAATGTAGAATGCTATGTTTCAGCTTTCTCCTGGTTGTCAAGAAAAGGTGTATTTGCTTACGATGCCAAGGGTCTAAGCTATTTCCCAGTTACTGTGCCTGTATCACCCTGTAAATTGCATGATCTACCAAGTGAGGTGGCACAGGTTCTTGCGAAAACGACTTTTAGCGGAGTCTTCTTTTCAGATCAATTGGAAATCCTGCCCGAGAGCTAAGAGCCATAGGTGCGTTCTACCCCGTTCTATATCTGTCGTGGTCTGTTTCGTGCAGCGCTAGATGCGCGCTACGATCGCTACAGTTTCTTGATACGTCGGAAATATGCACGTTACCAGCTCAAGGCGAAAACCGATGCGGGACGATGGGCGGCTGGGGAAACAGTGCGAAAATTGCAGGCGCGGCCCCAGGATTCCGTAGGCGGTACGGCCGAAGCCTTCATATTGAAAACGAAGTGCTTGAAGTGCCCTTGATTTTTATCTGAGAGACTGACCATGAGCAAAGCCAAGGCAAAGAATTTTCTCGCATCCAAGCTGATCACGAATCTTGGCGTACCCACTGAAGCAGAGCGGGACAGGATTCACTGCCTGTCCGAAACCGGCGGGATATGCATGGAGCAAGTCGCCGATTGGAAAATCTACCGTGGTGACCTATCGATCCCTTCCGATCTGTTAATGGACTTTCCTCTTATCGTTGATGGAAATCTTGAGGTGCTAGGAACTTGCGCCGAGTCGAATCGAGCGCATTTGGTCTGTCTTGGCAATCTAAAGGTAAAAAATATCTATACGACCGATATCTTCCTTGTCAAAGGGGATGTTGAGGCCGAGGGGTTTATCTACGCATCGGGTAATGACTATGTTATGGAAATCCACGGCATCGTACGGGCCAGGTGGGTTAGTATCAGCGAACGATGCTCCTATCCAAGCAAACTCCGGTTCGAAGGGGTTGAAGTGCTGGATCTCGATATAGGCTACTTTGGCGATCCTGGGTCGATCTTGAACCTGGATTTGATGTCGTACTTCGATGAAGATGCTGATCAGTTGGATGATATTGATCACAAGGAAGTGCGGGAGCGCCGCGAGGATGGGGAGACAATCTATGCTATTGCGAGAAATTCAGAGAAGCTTCTGAAATTTGCTGCGCAAGACCGCGTGTTTACCAAACCTCGGCCGGCTCAACCTGTCACGGATTTTAAAATATTGCCGTGGTGGTAAGAGTGAAATAGTCTGATGTGTAACTTTGGATTGCTGGTTTAAGTGAGAAATGGGGGACGCACAAACAGGGGGCAGGTATCAATTCTGTTTGGTTAGATACATTTCGCCTATACTGAGCCATCTAATTTTCAAGACTGCTTGGGAAATGCATAATACAAGGCTTGGCCCTGTGATTTTGTTTGCAGGGGATTACAGAAGGTCTTGAGAGGCAGGAGTACGCCTCTGTATTGCGACATGGGCTTAGGTGGTTAGGTAAAGAAATTAGTAGGCCTGGAACCCCGCTGAATAATATGGTCACGAAAAGATGAAATATTTCAACTGGACATTTAGTGCTTTGCCGCACTCAACTTGGTTTGTTGGTGAACCAAGATCGGTAGATGGTGAGGTTGTTGATGCTTGGAATTTCAAGAAATGTGAGAGATATGCTACTCGACAGGGAGGGGTGGTTTCTGCTGTGAAGGTACAGGGGAGTTCTGCTGGGTGCTTTTTTGGTGCATTTGACATTCCTTTCGTGAGTGAGGGGGTGAAAGGATTGTTGGGGGGATTTGAGCAGGATATTCAATTTATTCCGGTTGGCATTAACGGAGTTGAGTACTTCATTTTGAATGTGCTTGCTGAAGTGGAGTGTGTTGACGAGGATGTGTCATTGTTCTCGAAGTGGGAAGGTGGGAGTTTAATTCGACCGGATAAGGCTGGGCAGTATAAATACTTTGAGAAGCTAATTGTTGATGCTGAACGTGCAAAGGGCTTTAATATTTTCAGATTGGCTGGGTGGAGGGTGGCGCTGATTGTTTCTGAGGAGTTCAAGTCTTGTATAGAAAAGGTGGGGCAAGGGGATACGATTTTCATTCCGGTGTGGAAGTAGCGCGCAGCCCCGTTCGCTCTTACGCAACATCCAAACATCCAAACATCCAAACATCCAAACATCCAAACCATTCTGTCAAGGTAACAAGACTCGACCCACAGGTTGCAGCTCATGGAAATGATAAGGAAAATATAGTGAGTAAGTTCTTGTTCAGGAACGACAAGGAAGTGCCATTAAAGATGTATATCGAGCCCTCAACGGATGAACTGTGGTTGAAGCCAGGTGAGGTATTGATGATGGATCCAAAATATGAAGTTGCAGCTTTGTTTGAAATTGAGTACTGTTCCAATGGTGATGTTGTCGTTTGGATTCCTCATGGGCAATCCGCTGATGTTTATATTGACGATAAGCTTATAGAGACAATTTGTAGTCTATTTGTCTGGTGACGGATCAAACAAGGGGTCGGGTATCAATATTCTTTGGTTAGATAAACTTTCCAATATTGAGCCATCTCCCTTTAAGGGTGCGCTCGCCCCAAGACATACGGCGCGATTCGGCCTTCGGCCTCATGG
Organism: Chitinimonas prasina; assembly: GCF_030160395.1. Lineage (GTDB taxonomy): Bacteria > Pseudomonadota > Gammaproteobacteria > Burkholderiales > Chitinimonadaceae > Chitinimonas > Chitinimonas prasina. Next base: position 443,731 of record NZ_BSOG01000002.1, on the reverse strand, counting down.
CGCCCTACCGGAATTGTGCAGTAAGGACGTGAGGCAGAAGCGTGAGGGTTGAATTGTATCTAACCAAGCAGTATTGAGACCTGCCCCCTAGGTGTGATAAAACGAGATTATTGATACAAGGAGTGGGATAGTGGGCGATTCGATGAGCTTTAGCATCAAACTCACCTCGGAAGATGGCGACCGTTCGGTTGTCGTTGATGATGATGGGCGAGTTGCATATGCCTATCTGCTCGATGCTAATGGAAAAATCTGTGGCGATGTTTGGCTGTATAACAGGTGTGCTGCTCCCGTTGATCCTGAATGGACTAGCCCAGGCAATGCGCCCTTTGCTAATCCCATGTCATACGTGAGAGATGTTGATGGTTTTGAATTTCCGGAGTCTGGGCGTGAAATTTCGGCTGAGTGGATGTGCCGAAGCGATAAGTATGTCGTGAAGATTTTCCTACATGGGAAAAATATCGCCATGTTGGAGGATGGCGCCAAGCCAGGATTGGCGTATTTGGCCAAAAAAGACGGGCCATTGGCAAAGGTGCTGGAACGGATATGCTAAATAATTTCGGTAAGGAACAACAAAGGGGTTGGGTCTCAATATTGTTCGGTTAGATTGTTCGCATGATCAGCACTATCTACCACGGCAGCCACCGCTGTAATCAATCTAACCAAACAATATTGAGGCCTGACCCTGTGATTTTGTGTCCGAACGCACTAAAGCAAGAGCGCGTAGATGCTTTCAGTCCTGTTATAGTTAAAATGGAACCGTGAGGAATGTTGATTTTCAATTTAGATGAATTACATGCTGAGCTGGAGAAGCTGCCACATCGGTTACGTGCCGTTTTCCTTGCTTGGGTGTGTGAAAGAATGTTACCTAGTTACACCTCGTTCTCAAAGAGGTACGGTCTGGACCAAGTCATCTTGCGTGATGCCTTAGATAGGGCGTGGGAATGGCTGGGCGCACCATCTGATGATATTGATTTTTCGATCCTTGCAAAACGATGCGAAGATTTAGCCCCTGAAACGGAGGATTATAATGATCCTTTGGTTTCTGCTGCACTGGATGCGGCGGTTGCAATAGGTGCATTATTGAGATATTTAAAGAGATTTGAAAATGGGAATTTGTCTGATGGATTGACTTTGATCAGGGATTCTATCGATATGCATGTTCAGGAGCTGGAGGGGATGGACTCTTTAGATTCTGATCTGGAGGGTAGGATCGCTTCTCATCCACTGATGCAAAAAGAATTGAATGTGGAAAAGGAAGATATCTCCTATTTGAAAAGAATCCGTGGTGAGGAGGTGAATATCCTTGAGATAAAAGGTAGGTGGTACGATCTAAAAATTGGCTGCCTTGGTGATCTCAAGGCGTAGGTGCCCTGTCCGCGCGTCCGCAACAGATTGAGTAGCCCTCGTTCCCTGCGTGGTACTCACGCTATGCTTGCCGCCAATCCATCCCGTCCACGGCTGCCCGGAACCTCACCGCGCGGCCGTTCTCATGTCTGGCGGGGCATTGCTGCAAGCCTTGCACACGCTATACTGCGAGCCTAAACCTTGACCCTTCAGCAGTAGCCAGAAAACCGCGTTGGGGGGTCTCGCTCTTTAAACTGAGTATGGCGGTATGCGTGATGCGAGGGAAGCCGCACTGCGTCTAGGATCTGGCCGTTTGGGTAGGACAGGACGTGGTGGGGTCATCAGTTTAGACAAACAGGGGAATAGCGGGCCGAGTTATTGAGGCGCTGCCATCGTCTGTGCAGGAGGGGATATCATCGGTTCAGGAGTTCGTGACTGCGCTTCCTGTTGTTGGGAAGATGATTAATGACCTGACTGATGGTCCAAGTACCACTATAGCTGGTGTCGATAAGTATCCCGGTCCCGGTTACTACATGAAAGTAGTAGACGGTAAACAGCAATGGATCCGGTATGACGGCGGTCGGTTGCTTGGGGAGAGCGTGGTTGGGCAGAAGGCGCTTTCCCAGCAGAGCCAGGCTCTTCAAAAGACAACGCACGCTGAACTGCGAAAATTGGAAGGCCGAAATGTTGGGAAGGTGATAAATGATATTCAAACGGCGAGGCCTTCAGATGTTTTTGTACCAGTTAAAGATGGGGCATATATGGTGCGTGGCCCCAATGGGAGAGAGTACTATATTAGTGCAGATGGGTAGCGTATTATTGCAATGGTTAATGATCGCACTACTGCCGCGCATCAGTGAAGATTAATGGTAAGGCAGGAAATAGAATATGCTACAGAACAGCAATTCCAATTCGGTAAATCACTTGCGAAGTGAGGAGGATGAAGTGATTGAGCCCCTTGAAGAGTGCATGAATTTCTTAACGAATGAGTGCTACGATCGGTTTCCCCTGCAGATTTTCTACAGGGAAAAGGGGGTCTGGAGCCGTGTAACTGATTTGCTGGCTGAAGTGAAAATCATAGCCGAGTATCCAAGCGAAAATATCTTTGTGGTATGGCTGGATATGCCGTCCGCTGAGGAAGGGTATATGTTTCTATTGTTTTACGACATGGACTCGGGCAAGTCTTATACTGCCATTTATAATATCGCTGGATTGTTGGAGCACAAGAGCACATAGCGCGGTGCCCCGTTGCCCCGCCCACTCGTCCGCAACAGATTGAGCAGCCATCGTTACCCTGTTCGGTACTCACGCTAACCGCCCACCGCAGCTCACCAGATTGGTAAGACGCACCGAGTAGTCTATGCTGAGACTACTCCTTCGGAGCCGGACCATCGGCCCGGCCGTATGCCCGTCCCCCCCCACCGCGTTGCCCCCGACTGGGGCATCATAAAGAATCAACATGAATTACATGGCGACCTGAAAAGCAAGTCAGCGGTTGATCTTCCTGGAAGCGGAAAAGGGCGTGGATCGGATCGGGTAATATATTCAGAAACCGAGAATAGCGTAACTATTCATCGGGTTGGTCAAGACTATCATTAGAAATAGGTGATCTATGAGTTCTTGGAATTATCGCGTCATGAAACGAGGGAAGTATATTGCTATATACGAGGTCTACTATGCGGATGATGGCTCGGTTGAGGGGTACTCAAAAGAGCCTGTTTCGCCTGAGGCAGATGATCTTGAAGAGCTTAGGGAAACTTTCTCGCTTTTGATGGATGCGCTGAAGGAGCCAGTTATTACTTATGAGAGGTAGGCCGGCGTCCACCCGAATTTGAGTAGCACCACGATTTTGCGTCCAATCCCATTATTCGAAGGAGATTGAGCATGCAGAAGCGCATTACCCAAGAGCAGCCTGCTGGTTGGCAATCCCCTGCAGCAAGGCCAACCCCTCGGGCCAGTCGGCCAGGCTGCTTTGGGCGTTGATATGGCCTGCGCCGGTGAGCAGGTAGAAGCCGGAGCCCCAGTGCTGTGCCAGTTGCTGGCTACGTGCAAACTGGCAATAGGGGTCGTTGTCGCTGGCGACCACGATGCTGGGAAAAGGTAGCCGCTGGCGGGGTATGGGGGCGAAGCCTTGTATCTCCGTCGGGGCGTTATCGCGCTCGACGTCGGCCGGGGCGACCAGCAGGGCGCCGACTATGCGGTGGTGATGTTGGGGGTAGTGGGCGAGCCAGTGCAGCAGGGTGAGGCAGCCCAGGCTGTGGCAGGCCAGCAGTACGGGCTGGGCTTGCTGGGCCAGGTGCTTGTCCAGCGTCTGTATCCAGTCGTCCAGTTCGGGGCGGTCCCAATCGGTTTGTGGGACGCGGCTGCTGCCGGGTTGGCTGGCTTGCCAGTGGCTTTGCCAGTGTTCGGGGCCGGAATTTTGCCAGCCTGGGTGCAGCACTATCGGCGTGGTGGGCATGGACTTCGCCTATCGGGTTGGGGGTGAGCGAAATGGGCTGTCAATTTGGCAGATACGCTGTGTAGGGGGCGCTTCTGGCAACCGCTCTTTTATCGTAGAACGGTGTTGCTCTTGTCTTGCCTGGGGGCCGGGGAATGGTGGGCCTCCATGGACGCGCTGAGGTTTCTGAAAGTGTCCTTGGTAAGGTTAATACAAGCACAGTATGTGTACCCTTTGAGCCGCTAACAAAACCCTTCTGGCGTCGTTGTGCGAGCTTGCCGTACCCGCGTACTGTCAGCTGCGCGCGCCTAGCCAGAACCGCTACGCTGGGTTTGTTAGCCGCTCTTGGTGCCGTTGCTGGGCATGATGCCGGCAATGAAAAAATCCAAATAGGAATTTGAAATTGTCTTTTTAGATCAATTTGGAATTTTGTGTTGGTGCCGGCTGTGCGGTCATCCATACGGCGGGCCTGACTAGGCGTATCATCGCGCTCAATGAACATGCTCTTGGAATATCTACATGGTTGAACTGCTGTTTGGCATCGTGGCGGTGGTTGTGCTGTTGGCGGGCATTCTGGTGGTGGTGCGGTTGGGGCAGTTGGCCCAGTCACAGCGCACCACGCTGGATTTGTTGTCTGCCCAGCTGGAGGAGAAGCACAGGGCCATGCTCAATGACCTGCATGGTGGTTTGCAGCGGCAATCCGAGGCATTGAGCCATGGCTTTGCCGAGCAGAGTGAGCGTTTGCGTAATAGCGTGACGGAATCGGGCGAGCGCCTGCGCGATAGCGTGGGGCAGTCGTTTGATCGCTTGCGTGAATCGGTGGGGGCTGAGCTGAAGGACACCCGGGTAGGCCTGGACAGTCTGAGGGCGACCCAGACCGAGGCTTTGCAGGCGGCGCAGATTGCCCAGACTGCTGCTTTGCAATCGATGCAGCTGACGCAGGCCCAGGCCCTGGCCGACAGCCGGGAGGCCATTGCCAAGCAGCTGGCTGAGATTTCGCAGACTGTGCAGCAAAAGCAGGATGCCTTGCGCGCTGAGGTGCTGGAATCGGTGGGCAAGCAGGTGGGTGAGCAGGGGCGGGCGCAGCAGGAGTTGTTGCTCAATACCTTGCGCCGTACCACCGAGCAGTTGACCCAGTCGATTAGCTTGCTGAGCGAGGGGGTGGACAAGCGGCTGGAGCAGATTTCGGGCAAGGTGAGCGAGCGGCTGGATGAGGGCTTCAAGAAGACCAATGAGACTTTTGCCAGCGTGATGGCGCGCCTGGCGACGATAGATGAGGCGCAGAAGAAGATAGATGGCTTGACCAGCAATGTGGTGAGCCTGCAGGAGCTGCTGGGCGACAAGCGTTCGCGCGGGGCTTTTGGCGAGGTGCAGCTGGAGCATCTGGTGAGCAATGTGCTGCCTGCTTCTTGCTACCAGTTGCAGGCGGTGCTGAGCAATGGCACCCGGGCGGACTGCATACTGAAGCTGCCGGAGCCGACCGGCACAGTTGCAGTGGATTCGAAGTTCCCGCTGGAGAACTATCACAGGATGTTCGGTACCAGTGTGGAATCCGAACGCTTGCTGGCGCAGCGGCAGTTCAAGGCGGATGTGAAGAAACATATCGACGCCATCAGCGACAAATACATTGTGGCGGGTGAGACGGCGGATGGTGCCGTGATGTTTATCCCGGCCGAGGCGGTGTTTGCCGAGATCCATGCCTACCATCCCGACTTGGTGCAGTACGCCATGGGCAAGCGGGTGTGGATTGTGTCGCCGACCACCATGATGGCCGTGCTCAATACGGCGCGTGCTGTCATCAAGGATGTGGAAACGCGTCAGCAGGTGCATATTATCAAGTCGGCGCTGTCGCGCTTGTCGGAAGACTTCCGCCGGTTTGATACGCGTATGAAGAACCTGGCTACGCATATCCGGCAGGCGCATGAGGATGCGCAGCAGGTACAGATCAGCAGTGAGAAGATCAGCAAGCGTTTTGTCGAGATCGAGCATGTGCGGTTTGAGCACGAAGCAACGGAGACCCTGCCGCTTGAGGCAGCCAGTAGTGAGGAATTGATATGAGCATGATGAATGTACGTGGCCTGTGTCTGGTAGGCTTGGCCTTGGCAGCAACCTTGGCGCACGCCAAGGTGTATAAATGGGTCGACGCCAATGGCCAGGTGCAGTATGGCGATCAGCCACCGGCCATGGTGAAGAGCGAGCAGATGAAGCTTCGCTCACCGGCTGGCGTGGTACAGGTGGCGCCGCCCCAGGCAGCGGGCAAGGGTAATGTGATACAGGCCGGTGTGCCGACGGCGGAAGAGGCCAAGGTGTTGTGCGCCAATGCCAATGCCAACTTGAAGGCCCTGGGCGCCAAGGAGGTCTTTACCACCGGGCCGGATGGCAAGAATGTGAAGATGCCTGAGGCGGAGCGCCAGGCGAAGATTGCCGAGAATACCAAGGCGCAGCAGCGGTTGTGCAAGGGCAGTAATTAAGCGCCGCTAACCAAACCCTTCTGGCGTTGTTGTGCGAGCTTGCCGTACCCACGTACTGTCTGCGGCGCGCGCCTAGCCAGAACCGCTACGCTGGGTTTTGTTAGCAGCTCTACGCGCCCACAAGGTGGAGTAGGTAGGGCGCCGGCGAGTTGTTGGCGCCCGTTCAAGGTCGCGTTGTGTTGTCGTGGCCCGCTGGGCTTGCTAGGCGCCGTCGTCCCGCTTCATGGTTTTGCCCAGTGCTACCCGGCGGTGGCGGGCGTCTTTGGGGTCGGCGATCAGGGGGCGGTAGATTTCTACCCGGTCTCCTTCGCGCAGCGGGGTATCGAGCGCGCGTACATGGCCATGTACGCCGGCTGTCAGCTTGGCCTGCGATAGCTCGGGAAAGCGCTGGGCGAGGGCTGATGCGGTGATGGCGGCGGCGATTGTGCTGCCTTCGGGCAGGCTCAGGGCGACGATGGCCTGTGTGTCGGGCCGGGCATAGGCTACTTCGATGCGGATCATTGTGCTCATCCGTGCCGCCTGTCTGCTTCTTTGACGAAGGCATCGACAAAGGTGCCCGCTATCTTGCTGAATACCGGGCCGACCAGGCTTTCCAGCGTGCGGCTGGAAAACTCGTAGTCGAGTTCGAATTCTATCTTGCAGGCGTCGTCTGCTAGTGCATGGAAGCGCCATGCTCCGGTGAGCGCACGGAAGGGGCCGTCTTTCAGTTCCATGCTGATGAGATCGGCCTGCTTGCGGTTTTCGGTGGTGAACGCTGATTTCAGGCCCAGGTAATCGATGCCTATGGTGGCGACGGTCCAGTCGTGATCGCGCAGGTGGATCTGGGTCTGGCCGCACCAGGGCAGGAATTGCGGGTAATCCTCGACCCGATCGATCAGGTCGAACATCAATTTGGCCGGGTAGGGCACGAGGACAGATTTACGGACTTGGGGCATGGGTGTGATCGCGACTGGTAGAATACCAGCCTAGTTCGCGGCATAAGGTCGCGTATCCTAAGTTTCAACAGGGTTACATGCAATTCAATCAAGAAGACATACAGGATTTTGGCGACCATGAGTTGTCGCTGGACCCGCAGGTAGCTGCCATCCGCACACCGCCACACTCGGTGGAGGCGGAGCAGTCGGTGTTGGGCGGCCTGCTGATCGACAATGGTTCCTGGGACCGGATTGCGGATGCCATTACCGAGCCGGACTTCTACCGTGACGACCATCGTGTGATCTTCCGCCATGTGTCGCGGTTGGTGGAGACTGGCCGCCCGGCGGATGCGGTGACGGTGGCGGAATCGCTGGATAATGCCAGCCAGCTGGCCTATGTGGGTGGCCTGAGCTATCTGGCCAGCCTGGCGCAGAACGTACCCAGCGCTGCCAACATCAAGCGCTATGCCGAGATTGTGCGTGAGCGCTCCATCATGCGGCAGTTGGCCGCCATCGGTACCGAAATTGCCGATGCCGCCTATAGCCCCCGTGGCCGCGAGGCGGCACAGCTGCTGGATGAGGCGGAAGGCAAGGTGTTTGAGATTGCCGAGCAGTCTGCCCGTGGCAAGCAGGGCTTTCTGGGCATGCCGCAGCTGTTGAAGGAGGTGGTGACGCGGATTGATGAACTCTACAGCCGCGACAACCCGGATGAGGTGACCGGGACACCTACCGGTTTCTCGGACCTGGATGGTAAGACATCGGGCTTGCAGCCCGGTGATCTGATTATCGTGGCGGGGCGGCCTTCGATGGGCAAGACGGCCTTCTCGGTCAACATCGCGGAGAATGTGGCCATCGATTCGGCCTTGCCGGTGGCGATTTTCTCGATGGAAATGGGCGGTGCGCAGCTGGCCATGCGTATGATCGGTTCGGTAGGGCGGCTGGATCAGCACAAGATCAAGACTGGCCGGCTGGAGGATGATGATTGGCAGAAGCTGACCTATGCCGCTGGCAAGCTCTCTGAGGCCAATATCTTTATCGACGAAACGCCAGGCCTGACGGCGCTGGAACTACGCGCCCGCGCCCGCCGCCTGGCGCGGCAGTTTGACGGCAAGCTGGGCTTGATCGTGATCGACTACATACAGTTGATGTCGGGTTCGGGCAAGGATCAGAACCGGGCTACCGAAGTGGGTGAAATCTCGCGTTCGCTGAAGGGCTTGGCCAAGGAGCTGCGGGTGCCGGTGATTGCACTGTCGCAGTTGAGCCGTTCGGTGGAGCAGCGGCCCAACAAGCGTCCCATGATGTCTGACTTGCGGGAATCGGGCGCTATTGAGCAGGATGCCGACTTGATCATGTTTCTGTACCGGGACGAGTACTACAACCCGGATTCGCCCGACAAGGGCTTGGCCGAGATCATTGTCAGCAAGCATCGTAACGGCCCGACGGGTGTGGTCAAGCTGACCTTCCTGGGCCATTGGTCGCGCTTCGAGAATGCGGCGTTGCCAGGTGGCGGCTGGTCGTCTGGGGAATGATTTTTTCTTGTCGATTCCATTGGGCCGTGATGTGCCAGGGCGCTGCTGCTAGGGCGAGCAGCACTTGTTGGCTTGACCGACGCGCGTTGCTGAGGCTGTACGAAGCGACCGTGGGCGGTGCGAGCCACTGGTGCGGCATGCTGGCTTTGTTGCCGTTGCTATGCATGCCGGCAAGCCAGGCTGCGCCCATCGTGTTGTATGCGGATGAGGCGTTTCCCCCTTATTCCTATGTTGAGCGGGGGCGCTTAAAGGGTATCTATGTAGACCAGGTGCGGGCCGCTGTGTCCAGACTCAAGCAGTACCAGGTGGAGCTGCGGCCCATTCCTTGGGAGCGCGGTTTGGCGGAGCTGGCGCATGGGCGGATTTTTGGCTTGTTTGCCTCCTACCGTCGGTCTGAGCGGTCCTATATCACGCATTACTCTGCCCCGCTGCAGCACGAGCATGTGGCGGTGTTCTGCAGGCAGCAGGTATTGCAACCACCCAGGCCAGACTGGCCCCGGGACTATGGCGACCTGCGCATAGGCATCAATCAGGGTTTTGCCATGAGCGATGTGTTTGTGCAGGCACGGCAGTCTGGTGCAATCAGGGTCACGCAGTTCAAAGGCAACGAGGAAAACCTGCTGGCGCTGGCGGCGGGTAGGACCCATTGCTATGTCAATGATCGATTTTCCATCCTGTGGAATCTTAAGCGATTGCAGCGCGACCCTCGCATCAAGGCATCAATGGCGGCGCTGGACCTGCGCGAAAGCTTGACGCTCTCCAGCGAATCGGCCCATGTGGTTTTTGGGCCAGGCGAGATTGATGCGACACAGAAGGCATTTATTGCTGATCTGGACAGGGAGTTGGTGGAGCAGAGTCGTAGCGGTGAGGCGCAGGCGATTGTGGCGAGATATTTGAAGTAGCTATGCGGGACTAGGGCTGTTTGCGGGGGAGCTGCCGAGGTTGGCGTGAACGCTGAGGGGACTGGTATTTCATTCTGCCCCATGCGGCGGGCTTCGCTTTGCTCAGGCCGCTCTACCTGCGGACGCCACCGGTATCAAGGTTGCTGGGGGCTTGCGGTATGGCATGGTGCTACTGCGACAGCTGGCGCAGCCGTTGCATGCGTGCTGGTTCGGCCTTGACCAGCCATTCGTCCTTGGACAGCACGGCTAGGGCGCGGGCGAAGTAGTTGCGGGCTTCGTCGCGGCGGCCGGTCAGTAGCAGGTTCTCGCCGATTTCCTCGTAGACGTAGCCGTCTTCCTCGCCCTGGCGCTGCCAGGCCCGTTCCAGGTCTAGCAGGATGGTCAGGGCGCGTTCCACTTCGCCGCTTTCGCGCAGTACCTTGGCTACGCTCCAGCGGGCTACCAGCAGTGTTTTGCCGCTGCCGTGCGCTTCGTGCCAGGCTTGGGCCTTGCGCAGGTAGTCGAGCGCCTTGGGCAGGTCTTTCTGGTCGTGGTAGGTCCAGCCCTGGTTGTTGTAGAGCGAGCCCAGCCAGTCTTTCGCGCGCGTGTCGCTGCTCTTCTCGGCCAGCTGGATGGCTTGCTGGTTCCATTCGAGCGTGGCCTTGCCGCTATCGACGATGCCCAGCATATGCAGGGCGTCGATGGTGTAGAAGTCGAGGTTGTGGCGCTGTGCCAGGGAGAGGGCATTGCGGAACCAGCGCCAGGCTTTTTTGGGCTCGCCGGCTGAGTTGATCAGGCGGCCACGTTCCAGCAGGTAGCGCACACTGACGGTGGGTGGCAACTGGCCCATGGTGGGCAGTACGCTGTCGAGCGTGAGATTACCGGCCTGGAAGTTGCCCTGAAGGCCTTGTGCACGGGCGATCTGGGTGATGAGTTCGCCTGCCGTTGCGGCGTCGCCGGCCTGCTGGGCTTGTTCCAGGGCTTTGCGGAAACGGGTTTCCGATACCGCTGGTTTGTCGTAGTCCCATAGCTTGTCCACGTCGGCCGCCAGGGCCGAGGCCATGAGACTGAGTGCGAACAGGATGCGTACTATCACAAACTCACCTTGATGAAGCCGGATTCGATCAGTTCGTCCAACAGGTAGCTGAAGTCCTCGGCACTTTCTGAATCGGGGGCGAAACTGAAGACGTCCTGATTGCTGCCTACGCCTTCGAGTATGCTTTGGCTCTCGAACACGCGGGTGCGGCAGAAGTCCTTGCCGTAGCGGCGGGTCAGTTCGTGAGAGACTTTTTCGGAGGTGGGGTGGCCGCGCTGGTAGCGGTTGATGAATACCTTGCGCGGGCGATAGAGGCCTTTGGTGGCCAGGCCTTTCAAGGTCTGGTCGAGTTGCTGGGCGCCGTTCATCGCGAGGTATTCGGCGGTGACGGGTACCAGTACGACATCTGCAGCCATCAGCGCTGAGAGCGACAGTACGCCGATCATGGGGCAACAGTCGATCAGGACCGGTGTATCGCTATCGGCCAGCATTTCGTCTGCCATGGCTTTCTTGAGCCGCCGCAAGTCGCGCCGGTTCTGGGTCAGCATCATGTCGACCTTGGCCAGTTCCATGTGCGAGGGAATGAGGTTGACCTGGTTGCCCAGCTCGGTCACCAGCTCGGACAGGGGCGTCTGGTTCTGGTAGAAGCTATAGACCGTGCGACTGGCCTTGGGGGTGAGGCCGGACATGCTGGTGAGGTGGGCCTGCGGGTCCAGGTCGATCACCAATGGCGCCAAGCCGTTGCGGGCCATGGCGGCGGCCAGGTTGGCGGTGGTGGTGGTCTTGCCTACGCCACCCTTCTGATTGAATACGGCAATGATGGTCATGCGGTTCGCCTCGTTGGTCTGCCATCATTTTAGCTGCCGTATGGCCAATGGCGATGAAAAAACGCCCGGCTTGCTGCGATGGCCGGGCGGTTTGGTGGGATGGGTCTGCCCTGGGCCAGCCTGATGGGTAGGCTGGCCAGGACGGGGGAGGTTACAGTACTTCGGCGGCGTGGTCGGCCAGGCGCGAGCGTTCGCCCCGCTGCAGGGTGATGTGGCCGGAATGGCCCCAGCCCTTGAAGCGATCCACCACGTAGGTGAGGCCGGAAGAGCCTTCGGTCAGGTAGGGGGTGTCGATCTGGGCGATATTGCCCAGGCAGACTACCTTGGTGCCGGGGCCGGCACGGGTGATCAGGGTCTTCATCTGCTTGGGGGTGAGGTTCTGCGCTTCGTCGATGATGAGAAATTTGTTGAGGAAGGTGCGGCCGCGCATGAAGTTGAGCGATTTGATCTTGATGCGTGACCGTATCAGGTCGCGGGTGGCGGCTCGGCCCCATTCGCCGGACTCGCCATCGGTCTGGTTCAGTACGTCCAGGTTGTCTTCGAGGGCGCCCATCCAGGGGGCCATCTTTTCTTCTTCGGTGCCGGGCAGGAAGCCGATATCCTCTCCTACCGGCACGGTGACGCGGGTCATGATGATCTCGGTGTAGCGTTTTTCCTCCAGCGTCATCATCAGGGCCGATGCCAGCGTCAGCAGGGTCTTGCCGGTACCGGCCTGGCCCAGCAGGGTGACGAAGTCGATATCGGGGTTCATCAGCAGGTTGATGGCGAAGTTCTGTTCGCGATTGCGGGCGGTAATGCCCCAGATGGCGTTCTTGGGGTGGCTGTAGTCCTTGAGTGACTCCAGTACGGCGGTCTTGCCTTCGACCGACCTGACCATGGCGAGGAAGGGTTTCTCGGCTTCCTGCCAGACCATCTGGTTGAGCAGCAGGCTGGCGCAGTCGTTGCCCTTGAGCTGGTAGTAGGCGCGGCCACCTTCCTGCCAGCTTTTCATGTCCTTGCCGTTTTTCTCCCAGAAGCCTTGGTCTATCTCGCGTACGCCGGTGTAGAGCAGGTCGGTGTCTTCCAGCACCTGGTCGTTGAAGTAGTCTTCTGCCGCCAGACCCAGGGCGCGGGCCTTGATGCGCATGTTGATGTCTTTGGACACCAGCACGACTTCGCGCTTGGCATGCTGCTGCGCCAGTTGCATGACGACGGTGAGTATCTGGTTGTCGGCCTTGCCGACGGGCAGGTCAGCAGGTAGTTCGATGCGGGTGGCCTGGGTCTGCAGGAACAGGCTGCCGGTGGCCATGCCCTTGGAGGGGTCTTTCAGGGAGACGCCCTGGTTGATCTCGCCTTCCTTGCCGCTGACGATGTCGTCCAGGAATCGGCTGGCCTGGCGGGCATTGCGGGCGACTTCGCTCATGCCTTTTTTGTGGCCGTCGAGTTCTTCGAGGGTGACCATGGGGAGGCAGACGTCGTGTTCCTCGAAGCGGAACAGACTGGTGGGGTCGTGCATCAGTACATTGGTATCCAGCACAAAGAGCTTGGTGGTTTTGGCTTTACGGGCTGCGGCCATATTTTCCTCGGGCTAGGTGATAGGTCGGCTTGTGGCCGACGTCGCGAGAACCGGTACCAAATCGCTGCCACTGACAAAACCCGGCTGGCGTTGCGGTGTGAACCGGCCGTGCTGCCTGGACGGTCTGCCGCGTACGCCTGCTGCACGCTTGGCCAGCAATGTTACGCTAGGTTTTGTTTGTGGCGCTCATCCGGCTCCACAAAGCAAAACGCCCGTCATGGGGACGGGCGTTTCGGTCATTTCATCGTTTGCACGAAAGCTAGCACATCGCTCACATGGCCCGGCACCTTCACGCCGCGCCATTCCTTCACAATCTGTCCCTTACCATCGACGACAAAGGTGCTGCGCTCTATGCCGCGCACTTGCTTGCCGTACATGTTCTTCATCTTCATTACGCCGAAGGCTTCGCATAGCTGCTCTTCGGGGTCGGATACCAACTCGAAGGGGAAGGCCATCTTGGCCTTGAAGTTCTCGTGCGACTTGAGGCTGTCGCGGCTGGCGCCGAACACCTGGGTGCCGGCGGCCTGGAAGGCGGCGTGGTGATCGCGGAAATCACCGCCCTCGGTGGTGCAGCCTGGGGTGTTGTCCTTGGGGTAGAAATAGAGAACGTAGGGGGTGCCGGCCAGTTGGGCCGTGTCGAAAATCTGGTCGCCCGTCATGGGCAGGCTGAGGGCCGGTACTGCTGTCATTACGTCCTCCGGTTTGATTTGATTGTGGTCAAAAACATGGGGGCATACAAGCACTGGCTCGGGTGGCGGATTGTTGTTTTTCCCACCCGGCGCGAAGTGCTTGTTTTGATTGAACTAGGCTCGCATGCCTGTGTTGCACGCATGTTGTAGGGACGGCGTCGGGGCCGGTGTTTAGCTGTCAGCTGAGTTCGGCCAGCAGCTCCTTTACCCGCACTGCCCTGATGGCGGGATCGGGCAGGGCGCTTTCTACCCGCAGGCGGTCTGGGCCGGCCAGTTTGTAGTTACGCTTGGTCTGTATCAGTTTCATGACCTTCATGGGGTCCAGGGTGTTCTGGGCGGCAAACTGTACCGAGATGGCGATCTCGGAGGCATCGAGCTTGAGCACGCCCATGGGCTTGGCCACCAGGCGCAGGCGGTGGCAATCGAGCAGGATCTTGGCTGGCGGCGGCAGCAGGCCGAAGCGGTCGATCAGCTCCTGTTGCATGTCGTCCAGCTCGTCGTTGGTTTCGCAGTTGGCCAGGCGCTTGTAGATGACCAGCCGTTCGTGCACATCGGGGCAGTAGTCATTGGGCAGCAGGGCGGGGCTGTGCAGGTTGATTTCGGTCGCGACGCCCAGCGGGGCGTTGAGATCGGGCTCCACCCCTTTCTTGAGCGCTTTGACGGCTTCGTTGAGCATGGCGGAATACAGCGAGAAGCCGATTTCCTGCATCTCGCCGGATTGGTCGTCGCCCAGCACTTCGCCTGCGCCACGGATTTCCAGGTCGTGCATGGCGAGATAGAAGCCGGAGCCCAGTTCTTCCATCTGCTGGATGGCTTCCAGGCGCTTTTGCGCGGAGGCTGTCAGGGCTTTGATGTCGGGGACCAGCAGGTAGGCGTAGGCCTGGTGATGGGAGCGGCCGACACGACCGCGCATCTGGTGCAGCTGGGCCAGGCCGAACTTGTCGGCGCGGTTCATGATGATGGTATTGGCATTGGGAATGTCGATACCGGTTTCGATGATGGTGGTGCACAGCAGCAGGTTGAAGCGCTGCTGGTTGAAGTCGCGCATCACCTGTTCCAGATCGCGTTCGCGCATCTGGCCGTGGGCGACGCCGATGCGGGCTTCGGGCAGCAGGGCGGCGAGCTTCTCGTGCATATTGATGATGGTGTCCACCTCGTTATGCAGGAAGAACACCTGGCCGCCGCGCTTGAGTTCGCGCAGGACGGCTTCGCGGATGACGCCGTCGCTCCAGTTGGCGACAAAGGTCTTGATGGCCAGCCGGCGGCTGGGGGCGGTGGCGATGACGGAGAAGTCGCGCAGCCCCTCCAGCGACATGGCGAGGGTGCGCGGGATGGGGGTGGCGGTCAGCGTGAGTACATCCACTTCGCTGCGCAGCGCCTTGAGCTGCTCTTTGTGGCGGACGCCGAAGCGGTGTTCTTCGTCGATGATGACGAGGCCGAGGTTCTTGAACTTGATGCCGTCCTGCACCAGCTTGTGGGTGCCAATGACGATGTCGATGCTGCCTGACTCCATCCCGGCTACGGCGGCATCGACTTCTTTCTTGGAGCGGAAGCGGCTGAGTTCGGCCACCCTTACTGGCAGGTCGGCAAAGCGGTCGGAGAAATTCTGGAAGTGCTGCTCGGCCAGCAAGGTGGTGGGGACCAGCACGGCGACCTGCTTGCCGTCTGCCACGGCCACGTAGGCGGCCCGCAGGGCGACTTCGGTCTTGCCGAAGCCCACATCGCCGCAGATGAGCCTGTCCATGGGCTTGCCGCTGGTCATGTCGGCGATCACGGCTTCGATGGCGCCGGCCTGGTCGGCGGTTTCCTCAAAGCCGAAACCGTCGGCAAAGGCTTCGTAATCGTGCGGCTTGAAGCCAAAGGCGTAGCCCTCGCGGGCGGCGCGGCGGGCGTAGAGGTTGAGCAGTTCGGCGGCGGTATCGCGTACCTGTTCGGCGGCCTTGCGCTTGGCTTTCTCCCATTGACCTGAACCCAGCTTGTGCAGCGGTGCGCTGTCTTCGGCACCGCCGGCATAGCGGCTGATCAGGTGCAACTGGGCGACGGGGACATAGAGCTTGTCGCTGCCGGCGTATTCCAGCAGCAGCATCTCGGTGACGCCCTCGCCTAGATCCATGCTGACCAGGCCCATGTAGCGGCCTATGCCGTGTTGTTCGTGCACGACCGGGTCGCCGACCTTGAGTTCGGACAGGTCGCGCAGCATGCCTTCGGCGTTGCTGCGCTTCTGTGCCTTGCGGCGGCTGAGGGTGCTGCTGTGGCCGTACAAGTCGGCCTCGGTTATCACGGCCATGCCGCTGACGATAAAGCCTGCCGCCAGGGGCGAGACGCCCAGCAGTACTCTTTCAGTGCTGGCGAGGCAGTCCTGCCAGGTTTCGGCTACGGCGACGCTGAGGCCGTATTCGGCAAAGTATTGGTGCAGGGTCTCGCGGCGGCCCAGGGATTCGGCCAGCAGGACGACGCGGCCATCGAAGCCATCGACAAAGTCAGCCAGTTTCTGGATGGGGTTGTCGGCCCGGCGGTCTACCCGCAGATCGGGCAGGCCTCGGCTGGCTTCGCGCCAGGCGGTTTCGCGCGCGTCCTCTACCGCTGGGGCTTCGGCGCTGAGTTCTAGCCGCCGGTAGGGCTTCATCAGGGCGAAGAAGCGGTCGGTGCCGATGAACAATTCATTGGGCGGCAGCAGGGGGCGGTCGCGGTCGCCGGCCAGCATCTTGTAGCGGCTCTGGGTATCGGCCCAGAAGCGGTCGCAGGCCTGCATCAGGTCGCCATGCTGTGCCAGCAGGGTATCTGCGGGCAGGTAGTCAAACAGGGTGGCGGTCTGGTCGAAGAACAGCGGCAGGTAGTACTCGACGCCGGGGGGGATCAGGCCGCTGGAGATATCCTTGTAGACGCGCGACTTGCTGGGGTCACCTTCGAATACCTCGCGAAAACGTGAGCGGAACTTGGCGCGGCCGTTGTCGTCGAGCGGGAATTCACGCGCGGGCAGCAGGCGTATCTCGGGCACCGGATAGATGCTGCGCTGGGTATCGACATCAAAGGTACGGATGGTTTCGATGTCGGAATCGAACAGGTCCAGCCGGTAGGGCAGGGTGGAGCCCATGGGGAAGAGGTCGATCAAGCCGCCTCGGATGGAGAATTCACCGGGGCCATAGACCTGGGTGACATGGCTGTAGCCGGCGAAGGCCAGGTCGCTGCGGAGTTTCTCCACATCCAGCCGGGTCTTGGCTTTGAGGAAGAAGCTGTAGGCGGTGAGGTATTCGACCGGTGGCAGTGGCATCAGCGCGGTCTGTACCGGGACGATGATGACGTCGGCCTGTTGCTGGCGTATCTGCCACAGCGTGGCCAGCCGTTCGGAGATCAGATCATGGTGCGGCGAGAAGCTGTCGTAGGGCAGGGTCTCCCAGTCGGGCAGGAGGACGACGTTCTTGCCGGGCGCAAACCAAGCAATCTCGTCCTTCAGCCTTGCTGCCGTCTGGGCATCGGCTGCCAGTAGGGCCAGGGGTTTGACCTGTTCCGCCATCGCTGCGAGCAAGCTGGCATCGCTGGAGCCGGCAGGCAATACGAGTCGGGTGCGTTGGCCGGCGGGTGGCAGCGGCGGTATGGGCAGCAAGTGCGGCATGGCGAGCGGCGGATGGGGTGGGTTCGGCGAAGCGAATGATTATACGCCGACGCCATGCCGGCCGTTGCGTGTGCTGATGGAAACCGTAGTGGGAGACAGGAGGACTTGCCGCGAGGGTTAATTGCTGGTGGTGATGCGCTGGTCCTGTTTTTCCAGCCAGGCACTGAAGTCTTTGGCGGGCATGGCTTTGGCGTAGTGCCAGCCTTGTGCTTCTGGGCAGCCCATGCGGCTTAGTACGGTTGCCTGCTCCAGCGTTTCCACTCCCTCGGCAATGGTCTGGAAACCCAGGCTGGCAGCCAGGCCGACGATGGCGCGGGTGATGGCGGTGTCGCCTGCGTCACCGGGCAGGCCCCGAACAAAGCTTTGGTCTATCTTGAGCCGGTCTATGGGCAGGCGCTTGAGGTAGGCCAGGGAGGAGTAGCCTGTCCCGAAGTCGTCGATGGCCAGTTGGACGCCCAGGGCCTTGAGGGCGCGGAGCCGCATGGCGACGGCGTCGATATGCTGCATCACCACGCTTTCGGTGACCTCCAGTTCCAGGCAGGTGGGTTCCAGGCCGCTGGCGATGAGGGCTTTCTCGACCAGCCTGGGCCAGTTCTGGCGCTGGAACTGTACGGCCGAGACGTTGACGGCGACTCGTAGCGGCTGGGTCCGGCCTTGGTTCCAGAGTGCGGCCTGGCGGCATGCCTCAAACAATATCCATTCGCCTATGGGCAGGATGAGGCCGGACTCTTCGGCGACCGGGATGAACTTGGCTGGGGAAATTGGCCCCAGGCTGGGGTGGTTCCAGCGCAGCAGGGTTTCCATGCCTATGGGCCGGCCGTCGCGGATATCGACCTGGGGTTGGAAGGACAGCCAGAGCTCGCCGTTGTCGATGGCGCGGCGCAGGTCCTGTTCAAGTTCAAATGGGGCATTGACCTCGTGGGATAGGTCGGGCGTATAGAGCCGAACGGTGTCAAGTGCCTCGCGCTTGCAGCGCTGCATGGCGGCGGTGGCATGGGCCAGGATATTGACGGTGTCTTCGCCGTGCTCGGGGAAGCAGGCGGCACCGATGCTGGGCCGTATCAGCAGGGTGTCGGCATCCACCACGAAAAGGGCGTTGAAGCAGCCGCCTATCCGCCTTGCGATGCGCATCACATCTTCCAGTGTGTGCAGACCGCTTACGGCGATACCGAATTCGTCGCCGCCCAGCCTGCCCATCAGGGAATTGCTTAGCTGCAGGGAGCGCAGGCGTTCTCCTATCTCGCTGAGTATGCGGTCGCCTTTTTCGCGGCCATACACCTGATTGATCACCCGCAGGCGATTGAGGTTGAGCACGGCCACCAGGGCGCGTTGCTTTTGCTGGCGGGTATCCCGCAGGAATTCCGCTAGGCGGGCGCGGAAGACCTCGGCGTTGAGTACGCCGGTTAGGGTATCGACTGCGGTGAGTTCGCGTATCCGTTGCTCGGACTCGATGCGCTCGCTGAGGTCGCTGAATACGGCGAGGTAGTTTTCGGTCTCGCCACGTTCGTTCTTGACCGACGAAATGGTCAGCCATTCGGGGTAGATCTCGCCATTACGGCGGCGGTTCCATATCTCGCCACGCCAATGGCCTTGCTGGGTGAGCCTTTGCCACATGTCGCGGTAGAACTGCGCGCTTTGGCGGCCTGACTGCAGCACGCGAGGGGTCTGCCCCAGTATTTCATCCACCGTATAGCCGGTGATCTCGCAAAAGCGGGGGTTGACGGCGCGTATGACACCGGTGGGGTCGGTGACGATGACGCCGTCGTTGGCGCGTTCGATCAGTCTGTCCATCAGCCTGAGCCGGCGAAGGCGGCGCAGGTGGCCCAGACCGAAGGAGACCGCGTCGGCCAGACGGGTGATGACCTCGACCAGTTCGGCATCAAAATAGCCCACATGCTGGCTGGCGACGGTGAGGGTGCCGACTATGCGCCCTTCCTCAAACAGGGGAAAGGCGGCAAAAGCGTTGAGTTGATGATCCCGGTACAGCTCCCGCTGCAGGGCAAAGGCGTAGTCTTTGTCTATGTCGTTGCAGATGAAGGGTCTGCCTGACTGGATGGCACGCAGGGAAACCGGTGCGGCGCGGGCACTGGCGGGGTCCATCGACAGCGGTTCTGCATAGATGTCGGCGGCCTCGCCCAGGCTGTAGCAGCTGTGGAGAAGTTTTTTATCGGGGTCAATACGGGTGACGGCGGTGACGCGTATCCCTGGATTGCTGACGACGGCCTCGCAGACGGCCTGGTAAAGCGGTTCGCTATGCTCTGCCCGCATAGCGGCATCGCCTACCTTGGAGACGGCTTGATAGAATCCAGCCAGGGCCTGTATGCGGTGATGGGCCAGGCGGTTGCTGGCTCGGCTGCGATGTATCAGCCAGTGCAGGGCGGCGCCGGTGAGCAGGACGAAGAACCAGCCCTTGAAGGTCTGCAGTGTCGCGATGAGGGTGGGCGAGCTGATCAGGGTCTGGAGCAGGCGATCGGAAAAGGCGATCCACGCCGCTGCGATCAGGACGTAGTAGAGGCTAGGCGGTATGCGCTGCAACAACGTACGTAATGACATTGGAGCTGTTTATTGTTGACCGGTGTATGGGCGCTGCTTTCCTCCTGCCCGGCGCCTTGTCTATCAGCATAGACCCTAGGCGGTGCAGATATCATTTTCCTGATGGTTGCATGAGCGGGTCAGGTGCGCTGTCGGCTAGCTGACCCGGATGCGGCTTGGTAATCGGTTTGTCGTAAGAGCCTGTGGCCGCGCTATTTACGGCGCTTGCCGGATCTCTTTTTGGGCTTGGCTGGCTTGCGCTTAGGCGCTTCGACCTTGGGCAGCAGACTGGGATCGTGATAGGCAGCCTTGATGCGCTGGGCCAACTCGTGTACCGCCATGGCGTAATGGGTGCTGCGGTTGTAGCGGGTGATGGCGTAGAAGTTGGCCAGGCCGAGCCAGTAGCGAGTTACGCCAGGCTCGTGTTCGAGCGGCGCAAGTACGGCCAGGGGGTCGCCATTAAGCGGTTCGGCGGGGCGTACGCCAAAGGCCGCCAGTTCGCTGACCTTGTAGTGCAGGTTGAACTTGTCTGCGACCAGCGGGGCGTAGCCGTCGCCCTCCACCGTAGCAGGCACCAGCAGTGGCTCGCCGCGTTGCCAGCCATGCTGGACGAAGTAATTGGCCACGCTGGCCAGGATATCGCCCTGGTTGTTCCAGATATCGTGGCGTCCGTCTTTGTCCCAGTCTGCAGCATAGGCGTGGAAGCTGGACGGCATGAACTGGGGAGCACCCATGGCGCCAGCGTAGCTGCCCTTGAATTCAAAGGGGTCGGCCTGCTCATCGCGCGCCAGCAGCAGGAACTCGCGTAGTTCCTTGCGGAAAAAATCGGCACGCCGTGGGTAGTCGAAGGCGATGGTACCGAGCGCATCCATGACGCGGAAGCTGCCGGTATTGCGGCCCCAGAGGGTTTCTACGCCGAGTATGGCGACCAGGTATTCGGGCTCTACGCCGTATTGATCGGACACCGCTTGCAGCAGCGGGGCATTGGCCTGCCAATAGGCTACGCCCAGGCGCAGGCGGGTATCGTTGACGAAGTCGGGGCGAAAGGCGTGGTAAGGGCGACTGGTGGAAGGCTTATCCAGCACGGCCAAGATGTTGGGCTTGTGTGCGATCTGGGCGAACTGTTGGACCAGCGCGGCGCGGTCGAAGCCGTGCTGGGTGGCCATTTCGTCGATGAAGGCCTGCACATCGGGCCGTTCCCAATAGGCGGGCGTGGCCTCGGGGGCGGATGGGAGCGGCGCATCGTCGGCTAGGCAGGCGATGGCGGCGAGGGAGAGCAGCAGCGAACGTAGGATCAAAACAGGGTATCCGGTGGGTGTGCGGCACGGCATGCCAGCCTATCGCGGTAGCGCGACGGGCTGACAGGCTCAGTTGTGGTGCGAGAGCGCGGAAGACAGCAGCCGCGCAGTGATATCAACGATGGGTATCACCCGCTCATAGGCCATGCGGGTAGGGCCGATGACGCCCAGTGTGCCGACGATCTGGCCGTTGACCTTGTAGGGGGCGGTGACGACCGAGCATTCGTCCAGCGAGGAAATACCGGCTTCCTGGCCGATGAATATCTGCACGCCGGCAGCATGCTGGCCGTGATCCAGTAGCTGCAGCAAGGCGGTTTTCTCCTCGAATACCCGGAACAGCTGGCGCAGTCGCTCGACATTGCCTGACAGCTCGTCTACCCGCAGTAGGTTGCTTTCACCGGTGATCACCATGGGCGTGGAGTCCTCCGCCATAGCCTGGCTGCCGGCCTCGACTGCCGCATTCATCAGGGCGGAGATATTGCCCTGCAGATTGCGGAGATCCTGATAGACGGCGTCGCGTACTTCTTCCAGTGTCTTGCCCACGCAATGCTGGTTGAGGAAATTGGTGGCTTCAATCAGCTCGCTAGCGGAATGGTCGCGTTCGGTTAGCAGGATGCGGTTCTGCACATCGCCATCGGCAGTGACCAGGATCAGCAGGATGCGTTTTTCGGCCAGGCGGACAAATTCCACCTGGGCCAATGGGATGCCTCGCCGCTTGGGAGACATGACTACGCCGGCGAACTCGGTCAACTGCGACAGCAAGGTGGACGCGGCTGCCACGGCACGGGTAGGGTTGTCGGGCTGCAGCTGTCCTTGCAACTCCCGTATCTGAAGTTGCTCCAATGGTTGGATGGTGAGCAGGGTATCGACGAACAGACGATAGCCCAGCGGTGTCGGGATGCGTCCCGCCGAGGTATGCGGGCTGATGATCAGCCCCAGTTCTTCCAGGTCGGACATCACATTGCGAATGGATGCCGGTGACAATTCCAGACCCGAGTACTTGGATAGGGTACGGGAACCAACCGGCTGGCCTTCGGCGATATAGCGCTCGACCAGGGTCTTTAGCAGTATTTGGGCGCGTTCGCTGAGCATATCGGCGATTGTAGCGCGTCGCGGTGCTGCGGCAAGCGGCCATGTTCGCGTTCTACAACATCGCTATTGTTGCATTGCGACAAATGCAGGGGGAAGGTTGTTCGTATTGTCAGCTAGGCGTAGGCTTCGGCCCTTGCGCCCACACTCGGATGGTGCATTGCATAAGGGGGTACCGAAATCATGAAAAGCTTACGTTTGCTCTTGCCGGTCTTGTTGCTGGCGATTTTCTCTACCGCACAGGCCGAAGAAGTGCGCATTGCCATCGAAGGCAAGTATCCGCCTTTTTCTGACGTAGACGCCAAGGGCAATCTCAAGGGTTTCGACATCGATATCTCCCTGGCGCTGTGCAAGGAGATGAAGGTGGAGTGCAAGCTGGTCAAGGTGGACTGGGATGACTTGATCCCAGCACTGCAGGAGAAGAAGGTGGACGCGGCGGTGGCCATGATGTCCATCACGGAAGAGCGCAAGAAGCAGGTTGATTTTACTGACCGCTACGCCAATACACCGGCTTTCTTCTTTGCCAAGAACAAGCGGGTTCCCTATGTGTTCATCACGCCCAAGCGTGTTGCTAAGTTGAAGATAGGTGTGCAGGCCGATACCACCTATGACCGCTACCTCACGGCCAAGTATTCGGCTACTTCGCCTATTACCCGCTACAAGAATGCAGACGAGATGTACGACGGCCTGAGCCGAAACGAGGTCGACATGGTGATGGACGACGTTGTGGCCGGTTACTATGGCTTCCTGCAGACACCCAAGGGCCAGGGTTTTGAGCTGGTGGGCTCGTCGGTGGTTGACCCCAAGTTCTTTGGCGAGGGCCAGGGCATTGCGCTACGTAAGGGCAATACCGCACTGAAGTCACGCTTGAATACGGCGCTGGCGACCATTCTGGAGAATGGTGTTTACCAGGAAATTCAGCGCAAGTACTTCATTTTCAATATTTATTGATCAGGCAATGCTTGGTAAAGCAAACAGGCCGCATAGCGGCCTGTTTGCTTTGGGTGCGTGCTACAACGATAGGCGGGTTTCGGCCTGTGCCTTTCAGTGGAGCAGGGCGCACTCACGGCTGATGTGCGCGCTGATCTCCCTCAGATCAGTTAGCGGTGTGGCGCTGGCGCTGAGCCGTGGGGAGCGGGTACGGTAGGCAAAGCCGGCATCGGCAGCCTTGATCAGGCAGAGATCGTTGTCGCCGTCACCCACCATCAGGGTGTGGCCAAAAGGCTGATCGGCGAAATCTTCCAGATGCTGCAAGACATTGCGCTTACAAATCACGTGGCTAGCGCAGCCGGATGAATGCGCAAACAGTTCGTTGACTCGCAGCTCGCCAGTGGCTTCGCCTTGGGCGAAGTTCAGCACATGGGCGACGGCAAAATCGGCAAAGACACGCTTGCGGATGATTTCTGCGGCGATGTAGTAGCTGTCCGAGACGATGCCGACGCGATAACCCATCTTGCGCAGCTGTATCACGGCCTCTACCGCGCCTTCCTGCAAGGGAATGGATTTTGCCACGTCGATGAATGTCTGCTGGGGCAGGCCCTTGAGCAAGGCTGCGATGGCCTGGGAGCGGGTAGCGGCATCCAGAATGCCATTGTCCAGCAGGGGGAGCAGCGCCTGCTCAAAGCCGGCACGCTGAGCCAGGGCCTGGATGAAGCGCCCCTGCAGCAAGGTGCCGTCCATATCAAACAGGGCTAGCTTGCCGCCAGCGTCGATGCTGGAAGCGATGCCGTCCAGTTCCGCACCGAGCTGGCGCTCGTGCTCCATGGTCTCGGCCAGTTTGTCGGCTTGCAGCCTGCCGACCAGCTCTGCGCGGCGCAGGATGGCGCGGCTGACCTGCATGGCCATATTACCCAGGCTGGCCAGTGGCTTGCTGTCGTGCTCTACCGTGCCGACATCCACCTCTACCACCAGTGCGCCCAGGAAATGGGCGTCAATGAGCAGGCCGATATCCACGCCGAAGTCATCTTCGAACCTGAGCCGCCGCAATAGTTCGGTGCGGGCCGCGATGATACCGCCCAGTGGCTGGCTGAACTGGCTGAGTTCCGGAAAGAAGGTGCGCAGCAGGGGGCGTGCAGTGAGTTCGGTGACGCGACCTGCGGATCGGGCGAAGCTGGCCTTGACGAAGTCTGCCCCTCGTTCAAGTGGAGACAGCATGCGGTCGATCAGCGAGGCATCCAGCCTGCGCATGTCGCCATCCAGATAGAGGATGAAGTCTGTCTGCGCGACTGATAGCGCATCACGCATGGATGGGCCCTTCCCCAGCAAGGTGCTGGTGATGACATTTGCCCCCGCTTCGGTGGCCAGGCGCACCGTGTCATCAATCGAACCATCATCCACCACAATGACTTCCCGGACGGACGGGTGGGCTTTGGCGAATCTGACAACCGACCCGATGTTGGCGGCCTCGTTCAAGGTTGGAATGGCGATGGTCAACATGTTGTTTCTCCCTTGGGTGTCGTGCTATCTGCTGCTCAGATGCGCTTGTGGGCACGGGAATGGCTTGGAACGATGCCGGTCCATGCATCCAAGTCTATTTGCATTTGTGGAAATGTAATTTTACACCAGCCGGACGGTACTGCCGACTATTCTGGTGGCTAGTAGCCGGGAGGGAGAATCTGGGAGCGCGTAGCGTGGTGTGGCTTACGCTGGAAGGATGAAACCCTGGCGAGCCAGGGTTTTGCGGGGGGAGTCAATCGTCGAACTCTATGGGGTCGTCCAGGTTCTTGCAGAAATTGAACTTGCTGGGTTCGCTATAGCTGCCATCGGCAAACTTGGCCCGTATCCACTGGTCGCAACCTTCGGTATCGGTGCTCTCGTCCCATTCCATGCGTTCCTTCTTGCCGGGGCCGATTCCGCTGCCTATGTCAAAGTCGCCCCAATCCTTCTTGGTCTCGGATACCTGCAGCTTCACTATCTTGGTCTTGGTGTTGTTCTGGACGTAGAAATACCACTCGCTTGCAGCATGTGCCGTGATGGCGGCAAGGGTAATTGCGGCCACAGCTATGGCGGTATGCGGCAGCGTTATCTTCAGCATGGCAATACTCCTGAATGGGAAAAAGCAATGCCGGGCAGTGTTGCCGTGCCCGGCATTGCAATATAGGCCATGCTTGATACCGCGCCAGCCGGTGAAGGGAGTGTCCCGGGGTTGATGATCAACACGGTACCACTCCTGCCGAGGGCGCTCAGCAACCCCACTTTCGTAGCTACCGCAATTCGCTGCGATACGGCATTGCTTGGAAGCTGAGGTTGCGGGAAGCCCGCTACAGCAGCTTGAAGGCCAGCATGGCCACCAGGGTGGGCGGGAGTGCGGCGGCCAGCAGCCCTAATGGATGCACTGCGCCGTCGTCGAACTTGTCGCGCAGGATGGCGATACCCGCCGGGTTGGGCGCGTTGGCGATGATGGTCAGGCCGCCACCGGTGACGGCACCGGCTACCAGGGCGTACTTGAACTCGTCGGACAGCCCTTCTACCAGCGAGCCCAGATAGGTCAGGGCGGCATTGTCGGTCACGGCGGTCAGTGCGGTGGCGCCGAAGTAGACGGCATCGGCATTCATGCTCAGGAGTACGGGCTGCAGCCACCACTGCTGCTGGCCACCCAATACCACCAGGCCAGCCAGAAAGAAGGCCACCAGCAAGCCTTCGCGCAGGATCAGCTTGTCCTGATGGCGTTCGTAAGCGTGGGCCACCCCAAGGAAGAACAGGAACAGCCCCATGAAGACGGCAGGGTGATGGGCGAATACTACGACCCCGACCATGAACAGCAGATGCACGGCGATCAACGCAAGGGGGACAGGGTGTGTCGTAGCACCTGTGCTGCTTGGCTGGAGTCCCAGCAACTCCTTGCGCAGCAGGGTAGTCACCGCAACGGCGTTGAACACGACGGCGACAGCGGCTTTCCAGCCAAAGGTCGTGATCATGAAGGCGATATCCCAGTTCCAGGTGGCCGCCACCATCAGAACAGGCGGTGCTGCAAAGGGTGTCAGGGTGCCGCCTATGGAGATGTTGACGAACAGTACCCCCAGGGTGGCGTACTTGAAGCGGTTGCTGACACCGGCACCCAGATAGCGATCACGCAGTACCAGCGCAGCCAGTGTCATGGCGGCAGGTTCGGTGATGAAGGAGCCCAGCAAGGGAACCAGTGCGAGTACCAGAAAGTAATGCGCCAGTTTCGTCTGCAGCGGGATCAGCCTGGCCAGGGCTTCGACCAGCCAATTGGCCAACTGCAATATGGGGCGAGTACCGGCGATGACCATGATGGCGAAAACGAACAAGGGCTCGGTGAAATTGCGCGAGTCGATATAGGCTGTTGCGACATCCTTGCCCTGCAGGAAGAACATCGCCAGCATCAGCACCATGGCCCAGAACCCGAAAACCACCTCCACCTCGCCCAGCAGATGCCAGATGCCGGCATGCTGCGGCCGGCTACGGGCCAGGCGCTCGAAGAACTTGGTGGAGAAGGTATGTATCAGGGCGATGGCAAACAGCGCTGCGCCTATGATCTGTATCGTGGATGGGTTCATGTGTATGTTTGTACCGTTGATGGCGCGTTTTAAGGCTCAGTGGCAGGTGTAATGGGGTGCATGATGCTGCGCGCCGTGGCTTACAGCAAGGCTTGGCGGTGGCATATGGCATGCCTAGTTATATTCCCACAAATATAAGTGCAGGTGGATTAACGTGCTTTAACGCTATGTAAGGTAGCGAGAAGCCTGCCTGGCTTTGCTGCCTGTTGCTTATTGGCACCTTGCTGCTGCCCAGCATCGACGCAGGTGGCGTGGCACTACTATAGTGGCCGACTACTTTTCAGGA
Organism: Chitinimonas prasina; assembly: GCF_030160395.1. Classification (GTDB taxonomy): domain Bacteria; phylum Pseudomonadota; class Gammaproteobacteria; order Burkholderiales; family Chitinimonadaceae; genus Chitinimonas; species Chitinimonas prasina. The sequence continues at coordinate 416,710 of NZ_BSOG01000002.1, read as the reverse complement.
GCCCGCCATGCCCGCTTCACGCCTCTGGATTTGCAGCTTGCTATGCCTTGCCCTTGGGGCGCCCGCCCAGGCAGAAGATGACCCGCAGGCGGCTCTGAAGGCACGCTTGGCCCGTGTGCAGGCACTGCGGGCAGAGCGGCCCGGTGATGGCTTGCTGGCGTATTACCAAGCCATGACGCTTGCCAGCCTGGGCGACAAGGCTGCGGCGCTGGCGGAGCTGCGGGCGCTGAAGGGCCGTAAGCTGGGTTTGGTGCCCTCGCCCGGCCTGGGGTTTGATGCGCTATGGGCGGATGCCGATTTCCAGGCTGTGCGGCAGGAGCTGGCAGCGGATGAGCCGCGCACGCCAGATGCGCCAGTCGGCTTGAGCCTGCCAGACCCCAAACTGATACCCGAGGGTATTGCTTATGATGCACGCGGCAAGCGCTTCTTTCTGGGGAGTGTGGCCCAGCACAAGATCGTGGTGGTGGACGCCAAGGGGCGAACCAAGGATTTCTCGCGCAAGACCGATAAGCTGGATGCCGTGCTGGGCTTGGCGGTGGATGCCGCACGGGGCGTGCTCTATGCCGTGAGTACCAATGGCTTTGAGGACAGCAGCAAGTTGGCGCGCCGCAATGCGGTACTGCGCTACGATCTGCGCACTGGCAAATTGCAGGGTAGGCTGGAGGGGGCGGATGCACTGCAGTTCAACGATGTTGCGGTTGCCGATGACGGTAGCGTGTATGTCAGCGATTCGGCCGAAGGCTCGCTCTGGCGACTGAAACCGGGCGAAGCAGGGCTGGCACGTTTTGGCGAGAAGGGGAGCTTGCGTGGCGCCAATGGGTTGGCGGTAGGCCAGGGGAATGCCTTGTATGTGACCCTCTCCACCGGTATTGCCCGGGTGGATGCGACGACAGGCGAAGCGATGCGTATGCCGCAGCCTGATACGGTCATGACTGGCGGGATAGACGGGCTTTACTGGCGTGACCAGGCGCTGTTTGGGGTGCAGAACAGCACCAACCCAGGGCGGGTGATACGCGTGGCGCTTGCCGCCGATGGCCGCAGCATCACCGATATGACTGTACTACAGTCGCATCACCACCCTGCGCTGGATGAGCCGACCACGGGCACCTTGGTGGGGGATAAGCTGTATGTGATTGCCAATTCCTTTGTCGGGCGATACCAAACCGATGGCAGCCTGAAGGATGCAGCCAGCCTCAAGCCCACCCAGGTATTGGCAGTGCCGCTGCAGCGTTAAGGACAGGCTGATTGATTCCGCGGCTCCGGGGAATCAATCAGCCTATCCCTGGCCTGTCAGCCTGCACTTGACCGCGCAGGCCCGCCTGGTTTAAAAAGGCAGAACTTGTTCAACTCACTCTCAGTCAGGAAAGGAGAATCACCGATGTCTGTTGCCATGTATCTCCGCTTAATCCGCTGACCCATACCGCCATTGGCGTGAAGGGTACAGCCTTCACGCCGGTCGCCCGCAAAGCCCCGGCCATGTCCGGGGTTTTTTCATGCGCCTATTGCGTGCTGCTGCACTTGCCAGATGCCATCGCTGTTGCGATCGGCTGGCTGTGCTCGGCCTTTGTGCGCCATCCCCCACAAGATTTCCGCTAGACCAGGAGTACGCCATGCAAGTGACAGCCCAACCCGAACACGCACATCCATACAAGATTGCGCCGCCAGAAAGGCGGCAGAGGGAAGCTGTCTATGAACAGACAATATGCCGAGGAGATCATCGGCTGCCTGCCTGAGGGCAGGACGATTTTCAATTATTACCCAGACCGTTATGCCTGGCTGCTGCTCAAACACCTAGTCGGCTCAGGAGTAAGCATTGCGGCGATCAAGCGGAGTGCTTACGCGGGCCTTTTGCAGAAGCCCAGGATCAGGCAGTGGCTGGCGCAGGCTGGCAGCAAGCGGCTATGTACGGCAGATGTACTGGCTGCGGACGGCGACCCGGCAGCATTGGCCTTTACCCTGAGCCTGGGGTTATGGGATGGCGCACAGACCACCCGTGGCGGCGCGAATCTGGTTTTGCAGCTCAATTTTGACCGTGGCCACGATGCAATCTACCAGCGCCTGGTTAGACCACGGGAGCACTGCCTGCCATTTGGTACCCGCAGCCATCCTATCAACAGGGTGGGCCGCAATACGCTGGCGTGGTCCCGACTGGACGTGGATATGGCATCTGGTGAGGTACTGATAGAAGAGGTTCAGACAGATTGGCTGCGCAATGTCGCTGCTGCGGCGTTGAACCCCAGGCTGGTGCAGGGTACGGACGCAAGTGAAGAAACCATACGTGCCTACGCCGAGTTTGCGCTTGGTCGCTACCGCAAGCTGTGGGCAGAGGCCATGCTCGCGGCAACCATCTGGTTTGTACGGGAGGAGTTGGGGCTGCGACGGATGTTTTATCACAGCCCGGCTTCGTGCCTGTCGTTGAAGGGCATAGTCCTGCGCCAGCCCCCACGCTCGATCTACACCGACCTGCCCAGGCAGTTCTGTTTTGCGGCAGGGAGCGAAGTGCCGCGTTTTTTGAGTAAAAAGCAGGCGCAGCGGGCCTGTGAAGCAAGGTTGTATCAATTGAATCTGGAGACGATGACAGCATGAAGATCAAACTGAAAGTACCCAAGCCTCGTAACCCCATTGCGCTGGCCGCCAGCCAGCGCGGTGGCGGGGGTGTGCACGACAAGGCCGAGAAGATCCGGCGCCGAGATAGCCGCCAGGCATTACGGCAAGCGCTCAAGCAGGGGCGGGACGATGTCCCGCCTTTTTTATTGCTGACTTGCCTGGCGCACCGCATGGCGGCAGATGGCAGTTTGCAACGCGGCCGGCAGCTATAGTGATTAGAACGAGGGATCCGGAAGTGGATCATGACGACTGACGACAGGCCGCGCTACCGGGCTGTGCTACCGCTTTACGTGCCGGCTTTGCTGGGCGCGGTGGTATTTCTCGTCCTGTTTGTGACGGCGCAGCGAGAGCAGCAGGCCTTGTTGTCCGAGCGGCTTGAGCAGATCGTGCAGCGGCATGAGCAGACTGCACAACGGGTGGCTGCCAGCATGGCGCACGATCTGGGCGATACGCGAGGCTCGATAGAGCGCTTCGCGCGGGAGCTGGAGCGCCAGCTGGATCGCACCGATCCTCAGGCCGCCGGGGCATTCGATACGCTTTTTGAAAAGCGGCCGGATGGCACTTACCGTTCTCGCCTGGCCAGCATGGATCCACAGCGCGATGCCGCTGCCGTGCTGCCCAAGTATCTGCAGCCAGACGCCGCCAGCCGCGAGTTCTTTGTCCGCAGCGTGCACTTCACCAGCCTGTTTGGGCAGGCTACGGTCGGCAAGGCTTTCGTCAACACCTGGATTTTGCCCAAGCACGGCGGCGAGGTGATTTTCTGGCCGAGCGAGCCGGGCTGGGTGGAGCAACCGGCAGCGGATTTCGACTACCGCGCCACCGAGTGGTTCTTGCCGACTGAACCGGCACAGAACCCGCAGCGTAAATCCTATTGGACTGCCCTGGCTTTTGACCCGGTACCCCGTATCTGGATGACCAGCGTTGTGGCGCCGCTGTACTGGCGTGGCGCTTGGTATGGTTCGGTGGGCCATGACATGCCGCTGGCCAACCTGCTGCTGCAGACACAGCAACTGCGGCAGCAGGAGGGTAGCCGCTTTGTCCTCTTGAGCGGCCAGGACAGCATCGTGGCATCGGACCAATATGGCGAGGAAATACTGCGGGCAAAGGGGCAGCTGAGGTTAGGCCAGCTTGGCGACCCCGCCTGGGCTGCGGCGATTCAGCAGGCGCGCCAGCAGGGTCTTGCCAGGCAGGGGTTTGTCCGGGTCACCCAGGCTGACCGGGTGTGGTTTGTCGCGCGTATCGAGGGCGCAGATTGGGTCTTGGTCAATAGCCTGCCATTGGGGCCTATCGTCAGGCAGATTGAGGCCTCGTTCACTACCCTGCGCAATATTGCAATAACGACCTTGCTGATCGAACTGGTGATCGCCACGGTGATCCTGGCACTGGCCCATCGCCGTGGCCGTAGGCATTTCAACGACATACTGAAACTTCATGATGACCTGGCCGAAAGGGAGTCCCGCTATCGGACCCTGGTCAGCAATCTGCCCGGCATCGTGTACCGCTGCGCCAATGATACTGACTGGACCATGCACTACATCAGCGATGCGGTGGAAGGGCTCACCGGCTATCCGGCATCGGCCTTCATTGGTACGGGCGCCATCAGCTTCAATGCAGTAGTCCATGTCGACGACCGCGACCTGCTGTGGCGGCAGATACAGAACGCGCTGGAGGACAGGCTGCCCTACCGGGTTGAGTATCGGCTTCAGCACAAGGATGGCCAGATCATGTGGGTGATGGAGCAGGGGCAGGGCTGCTATGACGCGAAGGACCAGTTGGTCTGGCTGGACGGCGTGATACTCAATATCAATGCACTGCATTATGCCCAGGAGCAACTGGGCAGGTTGAATGTGGAACTGGAGCAGAAGGTTGAGCTGCGCACCCGCGCACTGCGCGAGGCGTTGGGCGAGCTTGAGAGCTTTGGCCATGCCATTGCGCATGACTTGCGGGCGCCATTGCGGCAGGCCAGTAGCTATCTGGAAATGGTTGGCGAGGCCATGCCGGATGGGGATCCGTCCCGCCAGTGGCTGGAACGCTCGCAGCGGGCGCTTGAGCGCATGAACGACATGATACAGGGGCTCTGGTCGGTGGCCAGGCTGGGTAGTGCCGCACTCAATGTCAGCCGGTTTGCACTGAATGTCCTGGTCGATGAGATTCGGGCCGAACTGAATGTCGATGCGGCTGCGAAGATCAGCTGGCAAGTTGGCACCTTGCCCGAGCTTGAGGCTGATCGCATCTTGCTGCGCGAAGTCCTGCAGAACCTGCTCGATAATGCGATGAAGTACTCTGCCCGGCAAACCGACCCGGTGGTCGGCATCCGCGACCATAGCGAGGCCAGCAGCCAGGAATGGGTGATCGAGGTCTACGACAATGGCGCTGGTTTTGACCCCTCGCACGCCGACAAGCTGTTTGTGCTGTTCCAGCGTTTGCACAAGAGCAGTGAGTTCCCGGGCACCGGCATAGGGTTGGCGCTGTGCGCCCGCATTATAGCGCTGCACGGTGGCCGCATCTGGGCTAGCAGCTCTCCAGGGCAGGGCGCGAGCTTCTTCTTTGCGCTGCCCAAGCGATCCATGGACTGAGCCTGCGCTGCTGGCCTTCACCAACCTGCCACCATACCTGGCTGGTTTCATCCGCTTAAGGGATAGCGCTCATCACACCTGCCTATACACCCGTACCACCCCCAGTAGGCGGCGTGCCGCCGCCGGATTTACCCCCAGAACCTGGCTTGCTGCTGGAGCTGGGCCCGCCACCACCCCGCTTGGGCTGGGGGGGGACGGGGGGCATGGCATGCGCGGTTGGTCGGCTGGGGCCACCGGTCTGGACGGGCGGCGAGAATGAGGAGCCTGTTGGTACCAACCCCACAGGTGTTGTTGGGGTGGTCGAGCCGCCACCACTCTGTACGGAGGTCGGTCGTGGGACGGGAATAGGAGCCATGGGCGTGGATGTGCTGGGCGTGGGGGAGACTATCGGTGGCATGGACCCAGGCGTGGTGTGGCTGCTACTCGAGCTGGAGGAGGTCGATCCTGGTAGGGAAGGGAAGGCGTCAAGCCCCATAGAGGGCGCCTTGGGTGCGGTGCCGGGTATACGACCTGAACCCCATGCGCGCGTCAGCGGCGCGGAGGATTTGGGGGTAGGCCTGCTGCCGTCAGCGCCAACCGGTCCGCGTGCGATCTCCTGTCGCTCTTCCTCGCGCGCTTCAAGCTGCTTGATACGGCTATTCAGGCCGGCGTTCCATTGCTGGTGCCCTGTATCCAAACCACCATGCTTGGTATTCCCATGCACGGCGCGGGATTTTCTTTCTGTCTTGAGGGCAGAAAGTTCCTTGCGCTCATCGCCGTCGGCCTCGGCTTGGTCTTTTTGTGCTTGGGCTTCCTTATAGTGGGCATGCGAGCCGAAAGGATTCTTTCCTGGGCCTCCGGGCGGCCTACGGCCGCCTCCACCTCCTGATCGCGTGCTCATGTACTCCCCCTTGTTGCCTATTGTTGTAGCGAATAATCATGCCATTTGCCCGGACTCGTCTTTTTCCATTGCGTCGCGCCAGTAGCCTTTATGGTGCTTGTACCACTCATCAAAGGCCACAATCGGCATAGGTTTGGCCACCAGGAAGCCCTGCACCTGATCGCAGCCTAGTTCTACCAGGGTGTCCCAGGCGGCCTGGGTTTCTACGCCCTCTGCCACGACGTCGAGCTTGAGCACATGGCCCAGTTCGACTATGGCTCGGGCTATCTGCAGGCCATCGGCCTCGTCCAGCCGCAGTACGAAGGAGCGGTCTATCTTGAGCTCCTGCACCGGCAGGCGCGAGAGATAGGCCAGTGAGGAGTAGCCCGTGCCAAAGTCGTCGATGGAGAGCTTGAAGCCCAGGCTGCGCAGATGCCTGAGCGCATCGAGCACCTTGTCGGGCGCTTCCATGGTGGCCGATTCGGTGATTTCCAGGCACAGGTTGTGGGCGTCGGCGCCGGTTTCTTCCAGCAGGGACTGCACCATGCCGGCGAAGGCGGGGTCTTCGGTGTCGTTGACCGATACGTTGACCGAGATGCGTACATTGCGGCCCAGCGCTGCCCAGTGGCAACTGGTCAGCATGCATTCGCGCAGTATCCACAGGGTGAGCGCCCGTATTTTGCCGGTCTGTTCGGCAAAGGGTATGAACTGCCCGGGCGGTATCCAGCCCCTTTCGGGGTGGTCCCAGCGTACCAGCGCCTCCACCCCGCAAATGCGGCCATCGGCGAGGTTGATCTTGGGTTGCAGATAGGTGGAGAGCTGATTGCTCTCGACGGCGGTCTTTAACTCGCCCAGGAGCGAGAGCTGGCTCTTGCGGTTGGCTTCCTGGCCAGGGTCGTAGACCAGGTAATCGGCGTGGGTGCGCTTGGCCAGATACATGGCTGCTTCAGCCTCGCGCAGCAGCACGTTGGCACTGGTGCCATGCAGGGGGAAGAACGCCACGCCGGTGGAGCCGGCCACGTCGATGCTCTGGCCGGCAATGGCGAGTGGGTTCTCCAGTATGCGGTGCAGGCGCCGTACGACATTGTCGATATTGCCTTTGTGCACGCCTGGCAGGACCAGGACGAACTCGTCACCCGAGAAGCGGCCAAGATGGTCGGTATCGCGCTGCACCTGCCGCAGCCGCTGGGCAATGCTCTTGAGTGCGGCATCGCCTGCGCTATAGCCCAGATAGTCGTTGATGTACTTGAAGCGGTCGATATCTATCATCACCACGGCGACGCTGTCGTCGCCTTGCTGGGCCGCCTGGATTTCTTCGGCTATCAGTTCTGCCAGCCTGACGCGGTTGGGCAGCTCGGTTAGTGGGTCGATATAGGCCATGCGGATGATTTCCGCCTCGCGCTCCGATATGGCGCTGCCCATGCTGTTGAAGGCACGGGCGAGCAGGGCGAACTCGTCGTGTCCGCGTGCCGGCACCCTGACACGGTAATCGCCATCGGCAATACGGTCTGCCGCCTCGGCAAGCCGGCTGAGCGGCGCAGACAGGGTGCGAGCCAGCCAGAATGAGCCGAGTACGCCGGCCAGGAACAAGCCCATGCCTATCAGCAGGGCCTGGTTCAATGCCTCGCGCTGCTGAGTTTCTACATCGCTCAGGTCGATATCCGCGCCAAACACCAAGGTCTTGCCGTCTTCCCGCTGCATGGGCTGGAATACAGAACGGAAGTGTCCGTAGCGATCTTCGTACTCGGCGAACTGTGCCTTACCGGTGGCGAAGGCCTGGGCCAGGCCCAAGGGGCGGGCATCGTATTCGCCATAGTAGCGGCCATAGTTGCCAGCGCGGATTTCCTCCTCGCTGGCGGCGTCGGCCAAGTAGATGATCTTGTTGCCTTCCTGGGTGAAGACATAGAGGTAGCGCAGGCCTACCTTCTGGCAGTAGTCATGCAGCAGGCGCACCATGGCCAGGTAGCGCTGCTCGTCTATCGATTTGGGGTCTCGGGCTTCGCGCAGGTAGTCGTACCCTATCATCTTGGGGGCGGCGCTGGCAGCGGCTACCAGCCGGGCATCGATGGTTTCGCGGACCGCATCGGCTTTGAGGTTCCAGGCGTAGAGGGTATAAGCCACCGTCGCCGCCAGGTTGATGGCGATAAACACGATGAGGATCTTGATCCTTGCGGTGTGCGGTATCAAACGGGCATACAGGCGTTTCAACACGGCTCCCTTCTGCGGAACTGCGGAGGCGCTTCGAATCGGGCGGTGCACGGTTTGCAGTCAGCGTGGCAGTATGGCCAGATCATGAGCCATCCATCAAGATAGGAATTTGCTTATATGCGAATATATCGTATGGCAACCGAGGCGGATAGAGAGGCGGTATATCGCATCTGCCTGCTGACCGGAGATGCCGGTTGCGATGCCAGCGCGCCAGGCAGGCAGGATGCGCTCTACGGGCACCTTTACGCGGGGCCGTATCTGTCGCTCGCGCCCGAGCATGCCTGGGTGGCAGAGGATGAAGAGGGCATTTGCGGCTATGCCTTGGGGTGTGCCAATTCAGCAACGTTCTATGCCGATATGGAGCGGGCGTGGCTGCCGCCACTACGTGAGTGCTATCGCGTGCCGCAGCACCCTGCCGATGGCTGGCTGATCAACCGCTTGCAGTCTGTGCATACGCTGGACCCACGCCTGACCGAATGGCCAGCGCATCTCCATGTGGATTTGCTGCCACGTGCCCAAGGGCAGGGGGTGGGCGGTGTGTTGATGGAGAAGCTGATGGGTAGTCTGCAGGCTGCAGGTGCGCCGGCCGTACACCTGGGGGTGGATCCGCGTAATGAGCGTGCTTTGGGATGGTATGCCCGGTTTGGCTTCGCCGAGCTGTTTCGGCAGCCCGGGTGCATCTGGCTGGGAAGGCGGTTGTGAGACAGGGTGAATTGCCAGAAGGGGTCGCGCCTGGCTGCTGCTGGAAGACACACGGTCGCTAAAAGCGGCTAACAAAACCCTCTGGCGTTGTTGTGCGGGCTTGCCGTACCCACTTACTGTCTGCTGCGCACGCCATCGCTCGCACGCCTAGCCAGAATCGCTACGCTGGTTTTTGTTAGCAGTTCGAAGCAGGCCGTAGCATTGATCTGGGGCGGCTAGCGTCTGGCCTGCAGGAAGGTAGGTGGGCAGGTAGAAAGCCATCCTGGCCTATCCACCCGCGTGACACTGAGCTGTTAGTCGGGTTTATTAATCCACCACGAACTGGCCTATCTGCACATTTAGCCCGCGCGATAGTTCACCAAGCCGCTTGGCCAAGAGATTGGCGGACGAGACTGAGGCGTGGTTTTCCTCGCTCATCTGGGCAATCTTCTCGATGTTGATGGCGATCTGATTGGCGGCCACCCGCTGTTCACGGATGGCGTCGGCGATTTCGGTCAGGGTGTTGACCGTACCTTGCGAGCCGGAGCGTATCCGTTCCATGGCATCTGCCAGCTCCCGGGCATGGGATACGCCGGCATCGATGCGGCCGCTGGCTTCCTGCATGCGAGCGCCAGCGCTGACGGTATCGCGTTGCACGGTCTCTATCTTGGCCGAGATGTCTGCCGTGGCGCCAGCGGTGCGCTCGGCCAGCTTGCGTACTTCATCGGCCACCACGGCAAAGCCACGGCCCTGTTCGCCAGCACGGGCGGCCTCAATGGCTGCATTGAGGGCCAGCAGGTTGGTTTGATCGGCAATGTCCTTGATTACCCGAACGATGCCGCCGATTTCGTCGGACCGGGCATTGAGCGTGGCTATCGCCTGGCTGGCGGCCTCCAGTGCCTCGGCGATACGGGCAATCTCATCGGCGGTCTGCCCTGCCAGTCGTTCACCGTCGCCCGCCTGGCCAGTGGCAGCGCCCGCAGCCTCGCGCACACTTTCTGCGCTATCGGATACAACAGCGATGCTGGTGGTGAGCTGTTCGATGGCAGAGGCGACGGCTGCAGATGCTTGGGCCTGGTTGGAGGAGGCCAAGGCGACCTGTTCGGAAATGGTATCCATTTCGCTGGCGGATTCCGCCACCTGGCGTGCCCCGCCCCTGGTATCGATTACCAGGCTGCGCAGACCTTCCAGCACCCGGCAGAAGGCGTTGACGGTACGGCCAATTTCGTTGTCGCCATGCGAAGGCATCTTGATGGTGAGATCGTTGCCGGCCGCGATTTTCTGCGCTGCTGACTGGGCGGCATTGAGCGGAGTGCGGATGGAGGTGGCAACCCAAATGGCAATGCCGATGCCGAGGAGTATGGCCGCACCTGCCCATAACCAAAGCCCACGCTCGGTCGATGCCTTGGCACTGGCCAGTTCATCAGTCACCTTGGCGGCACGGCCTTCGGTGTATTTCAGTATTTCGTTCAACTGGCCTTCCATACCACGTACATAGGTCTTGTGCACATCGATGGCGGCGTTGGCGTCAGCCGTGGTGGTGATATCCTGGCCCAGTCTGCCCGCTACCCCACGGTAGCCCTCGGCGTACTTGCCCATCTGCTCCCGTAGTGCTGTTATCTTCTGGTGTATGTCGTCAGCTGCCAGTTTGTCGGCCTTGGCCAGGCTCTCTTGGGCTTTGGCCAGCGAGCTATCCCACTTTTCGCGGTATTCCTTCACTTTCTCTGGCTTGTCGATATTGATGAAGCTGTCCTTCTCGTAGCGGCGCAGGTTCCCTACGTGGTAGCGGGTGTCGCTCGCTGCCGCGTTCAGGGCGATGTCACCCTCCACCAGCGATTTGACCTGCTGATATTGTTGTTCCACACCGCGTGAGCCGGTGATGGCGACGATTGCCATCAATACCAGTAGCAAGGCGAAGCTGGCGCCTATGCGTAAGCCGAAGCTGAGGTCTTTCATGCTGTTTCTCCGCGTTGACCCATGTACAAGGTGGTAGCTGGCGCTCTTTCTGCCTAGGGCTAGCAGTGGCGCCTGGATGGTTCGGCATAGGAAATGCCTATCTATCAGCATACAAAAGATGAAAAAAAACGCATTGCTAATTGCCATTCGGTGAACAGGCCGGATTTTGCTAGAATCCAATGTTTTTCAAAGGCTTGTCTATTTTGCGTATTGCGCTTGCCCCGATGGAGGGATTGGTTGATGCCCCGCTACGTACCGCGCTGACCGAAATTGGTGGCGTGGACTGGTGTGTGACCGAGTTCGTGCGGGTAACCAGCACCCTGTTGCCGCCCCGCTACTTCAAGCGGGTGGCGCCGGAGTGGGCAAATGGCTGGAAGACTCCCGTTGGCGTCACGCTCAAGTTGCAGTTGCTGGGGTCGGACCCCGCTTGCCTGGCTGATAATGCGGCCCGCGCGGCTGAGCTGGGTGCGCCTGGCATAGACCTGAACTTTGGCTGCCCAGCGAAGACAGTCAATCGCCATCGGGGTGGTGCTGTGCTGCTGCAGGAGCCGGAGTTGCTGCACGCCATCGTGCGCGAAGTGCGCCGTGCCGTACCTGTCCATATACCGGTAACCACCAAGATGCGGCTGGGCTATGAAGACACGGCACTGGTGCTCGATTGCGCCCGCGCGCTGGATGAAGGCGGCTCGGCCGAGCATGTGGTGCATGCCCGTACCAAGCTGGATGGCTACAAACCACCCGCACACTGGCACTGGATTGCCCGTATCAAGGAAGTGGTGAAATCGCCGGTGGTTGCTAATGGCGAGATTTGGACGGTGGAAGATTACTTTCGCTGCCGCAGCGAATCGACCTGTGATGACGTCATGCTGGGGCGTGGGTTGGTAGCACGCCCCGACCTTGCAAGGCAGATACGCGCAGCCATCGCTGGTGAGGCGGCTGACGTGGTTGAGTGGCCTGAGCTGCTGGAGATCATCCGGCGCTTTCATACCGGCTTGATCGGCACGGGTGCCCCCACCTATGCGCCGGGGCGTTTGAAGCAATGGCTGGGCTATCTACGCCGTAGCTACCCGGAAGCCACGGCCTTGTTCCGTGAAATACGCACCCAGTCGCAGCTGGCTTCCATTCCGGCCTGATTCGACTCACATGAACGCTAGCCCCAACGACAACCCTTGCCTGAGCTGCGGCGCCTGCTGTGCGGCGTTTCGGGTGAGCTTTGACCGCGCTGAGTTGGACGAGGAGGGCGGGCGAGTCCCCGTAGGTCTGGTGGACTACGAAAACGATGTGCTGTGCCGTTTGCGCGGTACGGATTACCTGAAGCCCCGTTGTATAGCGCTGGTGGGCACCATAGGCAGCCGGGTGCAATGCGGCATCTATGCCGAGCGGCCTGGCCCTTGCCGCGAGTTTGCCCCGTTGGCCGAGCATGGGGTCTTTCCGCCGGCCTGCAATCGCGCACGTGCCCGACACGGTCTTCCACCATTGGCCGTCAGCCAGGAGTAGAGAGCATTTTATGAGTCAGTTACTGGAAACCACCCCTTACGACATGCTGGGCGGCGAGGCTGGCGTCGCCACCCTGGTGCAGCGCTTCTACGACATCATGGATAGCGACCCGGTCGCGGCCGGGGTGCGAGGTGTGCATGCACCTGATCTTGCCGAGGCGAGGGAGAAGCTGCGGTTGTTTCTTACCGGCTGGATGGGAGGGCCGGCACTGTATATCGAAAAATACGGCCATCCCATGCTGCGCGCCCGGCACCTGCCTTTTCGCATAGACGAGCGCATGCGCGATGAGTGGCTCTATTGCATGTTCAAGGCCATGGGTGAAATGAATCTGGACCAGGCTCTGGTTGATCATCTGGAGCAGGCATTCTGGCGCACCGCAGATTTCATGCGGAATGCGGATTGAGTTCAGCATTGCGCTTGAAGTAAAGGCCGAGGCCGCTTGGTCACATGCCTATGCCAGGCATCTGCAAGCCGCTTTCAAGCATAAGCACTCAGCAAGCCTTGGTTGAAATCCTGTGCGCCGGGACTTTGCTCATAAGCTTGGCGGGCACGCTGGCCCTGGCGGGTATTATTTGCTGCTTCGCTTGGTGTGGCACCTTTCTTGCCATCTGCCTCGCTGGGTTCTTCCCCCTGCGCTTGCCGTGCTTGCTCGGCCTGGGCGTCCATCGCCATCTGCCTGGCCTGGGCGGCAATGGCGCGGTCTGCTGCTGAAGGGTCTTGCGGCGCCAGTGCGGCGCGTTCTATCGCCTGCGCCTTGCTGATGGTTTCTTCTGGCGTCCTGCCCTTGGATACGCTGATAGCGACTTCGCCGCCGACGGCGTAGTTCACGCCATCGGGGCCGCGCTGGTAGGTATAGCTGGGGCCTGATACCACCAGGCCGCCAGCGGCTGCCATATGGGCCTGTTCGTGCTGCCTGACCTGTCGATCACGTTCTTGCAGTGCACGCAGGCGCTCCATTTCCTCGCGGGTGAGCTGTTGCTCCTTGGCGCTGCCGGATTCTGGCTTGGCGGGATCGGTCTTGACGGGCTTGCCGCTGAGGTCGGTAGGCGGGGGCGAGCTCTTGACGGTCTGGGGCATGCACATGGCGCAGCTGCAACCACTACTATGCAGCCGTGCGGGCATGGATGCATAGTATGTGCTGCTGGCTGAAACCCCTGAGATGCTCATTGGTCTATCCCCATCATGCACGTTACACGGCGCGGATATTCCCCTAACCTGATTTTACCGCCCGATTGACGATAATTGTATACCCGGTTGTCGGTTAAGCCCTTGTTCTCGATGGAATACCTCACGATTTGCTCACACTTGCCATGACGTTGGGCCGGCGCCTCGCTAAACTGCCCGACGTGCGCCGACTATCCCAACTTATTCCCCTGCATCTGTTGACCGCCTTGTTGGCGGCACCGGGCCATGCTGCCGGCCTTGAGTATCAGGTCGAGATTGTTGCACCTTCACCGCTGGATGATCTGCTGCGGCAGAACCTGGGGGTACTGCGCTGGCAGGGTAGTGACTATATCGACCAGGAGCAACTGCAGCGGCTCTACGAGGCAACGCCGAAGGAGATAGAAAAACTGCTCGCGCCTCAGGGGTATTTCAACCCCAAGATCACTGCAAGCATGGGGACAGAGCGTCACCGTTGGCTGCTGGGTTTCAAGGTGGAGCCGGGTGAGCAGGCCCTGGTGCATGATGTGGAGCTGCAAATAGCAGGCGCTATCCGCGAGGAAGCCGATTTTGGTAGCCGCTGGGCTGAGTTGATCGAGGTATGGCCCTTGCCCATAGGGGGATACTTTACCCAATCCGATTGGGATGCCGCCAAGCGGCGTGGGGTGCAGGCACTGATTATTGACCGTTTTCCGGCGGCATCCATCAAGGATAGCCGTGCGTACATAGACCCTGACAAGAACAGTGCGGAATTGAGCGTGCAATACGACTCCGGGCCGAGGTTTACCTTCGGCCAGTTGCAGGTCAGCGGGCTCAAGCAGTATTCGCGTGAGCTGGTGGAGCGTTTGCAGACCTTCAAGCCTGGCGAGGGCTATAGCCAGCAGAAGCTGCTGGACTTTCAGACTGCCTTGCAGAACACGCCGTATTTTTCATCGGTGTTTCTGGATGTACCCATTGATGCCAGTCAGCCCAATGATGTGCCGGTCAAGCTGGAGTTGACCGAGGCACCGCGTTATCGCACGGATGCCGGTGTGGGTTATGAAACCGACAAGGGGGCGCGTACACGGCTGGCATTTACTGACAATAATCTGCGAGGCCGTGGCTGGATAGGTTCGTTGGAGCTGAAACTGCAGCAGCGAGAGCAGCGTTTTGATGCCGACGTGAAGCTACCGCCCGATGTCGATGGCTATCGCTACAGCAGCAGTTTTCAGGCCAAGAACGAAGACGTGGAGGCAGTACGGACTTCGGCGCAAACCCTGGGGGTGCAGCGCAGCCGGCTCAAGGGCCTGATCGAGGTAACACAGGCATTACAGTACACCCGTAGCGCTGAGCAGGCCGCGGGCAAGGAGAGGCAGCTCAATCGTGCCCTGATTGCATCGCAAGCCTGGTCGCGAACTGAGCTGGACAACCCGGTAGACCCACGCAGCGGTTTGGCCCTGAGTTGGCAGTTGGGGGGGGCGGCCAAGGCTTTGCTGTCGGATACCAATTTCGTGCGCGCCTGGGGACGGGCTACTTGGTATATGCCTGTCGGGGATGCGGGCATCGTGCTGTTGCGTGGAGAAGCCGGCCAGGTAGTGAGCGACAACAGCGACAGTGTGCCGACCGATTCCCTGTTCCGCGCTGGCGGCGCGGGTTCGGTGCGCGGCTACAACTACCAGTCCATCGGCATCAAGACGGATACCGGCGCGGTGGAGGGGGGCAGGGTGCTGGCTATAGGTAGCGTGGAGTATCAGCACCGCATTGTGGGCAAGTGGCGCGGTGCCGTATTTGCCGATGTGGGTGCCGCCGCCAATGACTGGCTCAGTTTCAAGGCGTACAAAGGCTATGGGGTTGGTGCCCGCTGGGTTAGCCCGGTGGGGCCCTTTGCACTTGATGCGGCCTATGGTGCGGCGGACAAGAAAGTGCGCTTTCACTTTTCGCTGGGGATAGGGTTTTGACCGAGCCCCAGACCACTTCCGCCACCCCGTCAGCAACGCCCAAGGCCAAGCGTAAATGGCGCCTGGGGCCGGTGTGGCTGGAGTTGTTCCTGTTTTTGCTGATATCGCTGCTGGCTGCCGCCGTGTTGATGGCAGCCAGCCCCACCGGGACGCGAGGCCTGTTTGCCCTGCTGGCGCATTTGACCGACGGCATGATCCGGGTGGCCCAGGTGGAAGGCACGCTATGGGGAGAGTTGCGCCTGCAGGGTGTGCAGATCAAGACCGAGAATGAGGATGTGAGGCTGGACAGTACTGTGTTGCGTTGGCAGCCGGCGCAATTACTGGTGGGGCGGGTGGCGGTGGATGCACTGGTACTAGGCAATCTGGACATACGCACCCAACCCAGCACAAGCCCCACCGAAGTCCCCGATGCTTTGGACCTGCCGATGGCTTTGCGCATCAGCTCGGCCACTGTCGGCAAGGTGGTGGTGGATGGTGTGCAGGTTCTGCAATCTGCCAGCCTGACACTGGAGAGCACTGGCACGCTGCATCAGATGACGGTACAGCAAGCCCGCACCCCCTGGTTCGATGGCAAGGGCCAATTGCAACTGGCGGGTACCCGGCCGTTCAAGCTCCACGGCGAGCTCAAGATGACTGGCAGCGCAGAGGGCGCGCCTTGGCAGGCCGGACTGAAAATGTCTGAATCACTGGAAAGCCTGCGCCTGGCAGGACAGGCCCAGGGTGGCCCGGTGCAGGATAAGCCATTCCGTGCCCGTTACGACTTGCGGCTTGCGCCGTTTTCCCGCTCGTCCTACGGCATACTCAAGGCAGGTGAAGTGGCTACCGAGGCGATGGATCTGCGTGTGCTCTCTGCCAGCCTGCCGCGCACGGCGCTGGATTTGCAACTGCAAGCCAGGCCGGCAAGGTGCAATGATGCGCGTGTCGGCAGCCAAGGGCAGGAACATAGGCGTGCCCCCTGCCGCGAAGAGGCGGTGGCGGTGAGTGTGCAACTGAGCAACCCGCTGGCTGGCAATTGGCCGGCAGGCCGACTGCCTCTTAGGCAAGCATCTGCCAGCCTGCGGCTGGATACCGAACACCTCTGGATTGAGCAGCTGAACGCCGGTGTGGCGGAGGGGGAATTGGGCTTGGCGGGGACGGCAACGCTGGATCAGCTGGATATCAAGGCTGTGCTGAACAAGTTGAATCCCGCCGCTTTGGGTGGCCCTGCCTGGCCGTTATCCGGCCAGCTGGTGTTGTCCGGTAGCCCGCGAGCGCCACTGCTGCAAGGTGAGGTGGGGGATGGCCGGCTGACACTGGCGATGGACTTGGGCGTGGTTGGCGAGCTGCCAGCCCACAAGCTTGTGGCGAAGCAACTGTTATTGAAGGCGGCGGAGGGTAGCCTGGCGCTTACTGGGGAGCTGGGTCTGGCAGGCAAGCAGGGCTTCAAGCTGACTGGAAAACTGGCAGGGATGGACCCGCAATTCCTGGCCAAATTGGTGGATTACCCCCTGCCTGCAGGCCAGATCAATGCAGATATCACTGCGGCAGGGCAACTGGCTGCGCCTATGGCGCTCACCTTCAAGGCGGATATCGCCCCCAGCCGTTTCAACGGGCAGCCACTGCAAGGCGAACTGGCAGCGGATTGGCGGGCCGCGGCCGTGTTGCAGAAGGTGAGGGCTGCATTGGCGCTGGGGCCGAATCGCTTGAACGCGCAGGGTGATTTTGGCCTGCCTGGTAATAGCCTGCGGCTGGACATACAAATGCCGGATGTCGGTGACTTCGGTAAGGGATTCAACGGCCGCCTGGAGGCACAGCTGAATCTGTCCGGCACCTTGCAAAGGCCTTCGCTGGAGGGGACGGCCCGTAGCGAGCAGCTGCGTCTGCCTGGTGAGATCGCCATAGGCAATGCCGTGCTGGCTGCCCGCCTGGATGCCGCACCCGACAAGCCAGCCAGCAGTCCGCTCATGCTAAAGCTGGATGTGACGCAGCTGACCGCACCAAAGCTGGCATTGAACCGGGCACGGTTGCAGATTAGCGGCACCCAGGCTGCTCACACGGTGGAGCTGGAGGGTACGGGCAAGCTGGCGGACGAAGATTTCGAGCTGCTGTTGAAGGGAGGCGGCAGCCTCGAAACACAGCAGTGGCGCGGGCAGATTGTGGCACTCGAGAACAAAGGCGTCTGGCCCATGCGCCTGAACATGCCGGCGCAGTTGCAGGTGGCGCGTGATGGCGGTGCGGTGCATGGGCTGGATGCCGTGGCACTGGGTGCAAAGATACGGGTGCAGCGCGGCGAGTGGCATCACGGCGGCCGGTTCAGCGCCCATGGCGATTTGCGCGATGTGGCGCTGGCTGAATGGCTGGAACGTTTGCCGGAATTCAAATCCAATCTGTCTACCGACCTGGTGTTGGCAGCGCGCTTTGACTTGCAGGGAGATGAGAAACTGGCAGGCAGCCTGGTGCTTGAAAGGCAGACTGGTGACCTGGCGCTGCTGGTGGATGACCCAACGATCAAACCCATGCCACTGAAGCTATCTAGTGCCAAGGCGCAGCTGGATCTGGCTGGCGATCAGGCGGCCCTGGCCTTGGATATGAAATCAGCTTCCTTCGGTTCGGCCTCGGGCCGTATCAGCACCCGGTTCGAGCGTACTGAACAAGGCTGGCGGCCCGCCGCAGGCGCTGCTCTGGAGGGCAAGCTGCAGGCGGAAATGCCATCCCTGGGCTGGGTGGGCCCGCTACTTGGGCCGGCCGCCAAGGTCGAAGGCAAGCTTTCGGCTGAAGTTACGGCCGGCGGGCATATCGGGGCGCCAAGTTGGTTTGGCCGGCTCAGCGCCAAAGACGTGGCACTGAGGCTGCCCGACAGTGGTATCTATTGGCGCGAGGGCCAGCTGGATGCCACGCTGGATGGTGATACCGCACAGCTCTCCGCCTTATCGCTCAAGGCCGGCAAGGGGGAAATGACCGCATCGGGTCGTATGAGTCTGCGGGATACCGGCCCTGAGGGCTCGCTGTTGGTGAAGTTTGCGCAATTTGGCGCGTTGACCCGACCGGACCGCAACCTAGTGGTATCAGGAGAAACTGCCCTGGGTGTACAGGGCGAGGCACTGACGCTGACCGGTAAGCTATCTGCCGATGAGGGCCTGATAGAGCTACCGCGTGGCGATGCGCCGACGCTGGGAGACGATGTGATCGTGAAGGGGCGGGAGGCGCCGGATCGCAAGCGCAGCAAGGCGCCGCCGATTACCCTGCGGCTTGATCTGGATCTGGGCCGAAAATTCGTGTTCAAGGGCCAGGGGGTGGATGCCCGCCTGTCTGGATTGGTGAGAATCGCCGCCAGCCCCACCCAGAACCTCTCTGCCAGTGGCGCGCTCAAGGTTGATGAAGGGCGCTACGCCGCCTATGGCCAGAATCTGGCCATTAGCCGAGGCATCATTACTTTCCAGGGGCCGCTGGACAATCCGGCGCTGGATATTCTGGCTGAGCGCAAGAATCTACCGGTGGTGGTGGGGGTGAAAATCGTGGGCACTGCCCTGGCGCCCAGGGTGAGCCTGGTGTCCAACGATGCCATGTCGGATGCAGAGAAGTTGTCCTGGTTGGTATTGGGGCGCGGCTCTGCGGCAGGCGGTGGCGATGCCGATCTCTTGCTGACGGCGGCGGATGCGCTGTTTACGGCAGGCGACTCGGTGGGTTTGCGCCAGCAGATGGCGGGCCGCCTGGGGCTGGACGATATCAGCATTGGCCGCTCTGATAGCTATACCAAGAACGAGGGGGATGGCGGCGCCTTGTCGGGACGTGTGGTCAGCCTGGGCAAGCGGGTATCGGACAAGGCCTATGTGAGCTACGAGCAGAGTCTGGACGGCGTGGGTTATGCGGTAAAACTGACGTATCAGCTGACACGGCGGGTATCGGTAGCTTTGACTGCAGGGCAGAGTAGTGCGGCGGATCTGCTGTATTCCTGGACTTTCGATTAAAGTGACGGCCCCTTGCCCTTCTCATTGCGTAGCACCATGCCTGATTTGCTAGACCAGCCGCTGATCTTCGTCGACCTCGAAACCACCGGGGCCAATGCGCAGCGTGACCGTATCACCGAGGTTGGCCTGGTGGAATGGGATGGCGAGCGCATGACGGAGTGGAGCTGCCTGGTCAACCCGCAGACTGCTATTCCGCCATTTATCAGCCAATTGACGGGCATCAGCGACGCAATGGTGGCGGAGGCGCCGACCTTTGCCCAACTGGCCGAACCGCTGCTGGCTCGGCTGGAGGGCAGGGTATTCGTGGCCCACAATGCTCGCTTTGATTATGGCTTTCTCAAGAACGAGTTCCAGCGCGCTGGCCTCAACTTCCGTGCGCGGGTGGTGTGTACCGTCAAGCTTTCGAAAAAGCTGTTTCCTGGCGAGTACAAGCACAATCTGGATGCCGTATCGGCGCGCAATGGCCTGCTTGCTGAAGGTGAGCGGCATCGTGCCTTGACAGACGCACGGTTGATCTACCAGTTTCTGGTCAAGCTCAAGCGCGAGCTACCGGCAGAGCAATTGAATGCCGTGCTGGAGGAGATCAGCCGCCAGGCCAGTCTGCCCGCCGGTGTTGATCCCGAGGTGATCGAATCCATGCCGGATGGCCATGGGGTGTATCTGTTTTATGGTGACAGTGATGCCTCGCTCTATGTGGGGCGGAGCAGTAATCTCAAGCGCAGCGTGCTGGCGCATTTTTCTGGCGATGGGCGTGCCAACAAGGCGCTGCGCTTTCACCATCAGATCACCCGCATAGATTGGGTATCCACCGCTGGCGAGTTAGGGGCGTTGCTGACGGAAGCACGCCTGCTCAAGCAATTGCAGCCACTGCATAACCCAAAGCAGCGGTGCGACGAGCAGTTGTGCGCCTGGCGCTATGAACCCAATGCAGAGGGGAGTGCCAAGCTTGAGTTGGTCTATGCCCACGAGTTGGACTTTGGTCGCCAGACCAACCTGTTTGGCCTTTACGGCAATGAGCGGGAGGCAACCAACACCCTGCGCAAGATCGCCGAGGCCAACAAGCTATGCATGATGGCACTGGGGCTGGAACGTACAAGCCGGCGAGCGGGTACGCCCTGTTTTGGCATGCAGATAGGCAAATGCCGTGGTGCCTGTGTCAACAAGGAACCCATGCTGACCCACCAGGCGCGTGCCTGTGCCGTGCTGGCCAAGCTCAAACTCAATAGCTGGCCCTATGGCGGACCTATTCTGGTCAAGGAACAGGCCGAGTCCAGCGCGGCGGTGGATCTGCACCTGATAGACCACTGGCGCCACCTGGGTACGGTGAACTGCGAAGAGGACTTGCCCGAGCTGCTGGAGCAAGTGGGGCAGATGCCGTTTGACCTGGATAGCTACAAGATACTGAACAAGCATTTGCGCAGCCTGCCAGGGCTGGCGATTTTGCGGCTGCCTGGCGCGGCTTGAGTGGTTCGCGTCTGGCGCGGGTAGTTGGTGGTTTGCATCAGGTTTGGGGTGTTTGGCGGCTTGGTGTGGATGGGTCACTGGTGGTTTGGCGGATTTACCTTACAATCAAATGCTGAAATACGCCGAGTACGGTTGTTGGCCCTGGCTGACACCCAAACACCAAGAGCGAAATGGAGAAGACCCCTGGAATCTGGCCGCCCCTGTTGAAGGGGGTGGTTGCGGCTACCGCTGTTCTGGCGGCGAGCCTGCTGCCTGCATGGGTAGCACTGCCCCTGGCCGTGGCCATAGGTGGAGCGGTGGCCTATGTCTGTCATCTACGTTCTGCCGCCAAGCCCGACGACACCGAAGTTGCCGCAGAACTGGCTGGCTTTGTGGAGCAATCCCTGGTTGGTATCTACTGCCTGGAGGCTGACCGCATCGTTTATGGCAATCAGGCCATGGCCGATATCCTGGCTTACCCACGCGATGCGCTGTCTGACCTGCCGCTCAGTCGCGTCATACATCCTGATGACCTGGGATTGGTAACCGAGAACGTTCGCCGCCGCATGGCGGGGGAGGTCGATAGCCTGCGCTATCCCTTCCGCATCCTACGCGGTGATGGGCAGATAAGGCATTGTGAGGTGCATAGCAGGGCCGCCCGGCTGGGGGGCGAGCATCGCCTGGTTGGCGTGTTGATCGATATTACCGACCGCATCACCGTTCAGCATGAACTGGCGCTGTATGCGCGGGCTTTCGAGGCCAGCAGCGAAGGCATCGTGGTGACCGATGCCATGGGCATGATCGTTACCGTCAATTCGGCGCTGGAAAACCTGTCGGGCTATCGCCGCGACGAGCTGATGGGGCAGCCCGTGCTGTCGCTGGAGCACCGCATCAGTGGCACGCGCCTGGAGCATATCGTGGCGGCAGCCCTTAGCAGCGGCCGTTGGCAGGGGGAGTTCCTGGCCCTGCGCAAGAACGGCGACGTCTATCCGACCATGCTGTCGATCAGCGCACTGCGCAACGAGCACCATGCCGTCAGCCACTACATAGCCATCATCACCGATCTTTCGCCCATACGGGCGGCAGAACGCAAGCTGCTGGAATCGGAAGGCAAGTTTCGCGCATTTGTGGAGCTGTCTCTGGTTGGCCTGTATGTGGTGCAGGACGGCCGGCTGGTTTATGCCAATCCGGAAATTGCACGTGTGCTGGGTTATGATTCGGCCGAGCAATTGATCGGGCTTTCGGTAGAGGACATGACCGCCACCGAGGATCTACCCCTGTTGCGCGACTATCACCGCCGCCGACTGGCGGGCGAGATGGAAAGTGCCCGCTATACCTACCGCGCCAGGCGTCGCGATGGCAGCTTGTTGTGGGTGGAGGCGCATGGCCGGGTATTTGAATACGATGGTCGTCTGGCCGTGATGGGCATTGCGCTGGACGTAAGCCAGCGGATTGAAGCGGAGCGGCAGTCCAGGCTGGCCGAGCGGGTATTCGAGTCAGCCTCTGAGGGGATACTGATCACCGATGCCGATAGCCGCATCGTGGCGGTGAACCCGGCATTTAGCCGTATTACCGGTTATTCGGCGCAGCAGGCCATAGGCAAGCTCTCGCGCATGTTGATGCGGCAGGACGCCCGTGCTGAATTCAACCATGAAATGCTCGACCACCTGGCACGTGATGGTCACTGGCAGGGCGAGATGCGTGATCGGCGTCTTGGCGGTGAGTGGTATCCGGTGTGGATGTCCATCTCGGCGGTGCGTGATGATGCGGGGCGCATCAATAGCTATGTTGGAGTGTTTACCGACTACACCAGCCGCAAGGAGGCGGAAACCCGGCTGCACTACCTGGCCAACCATGACGGTCTGACAGGGCTGTTGAATCGCAGCGGCTTGATGAGCCAGCTGGAGCACGAGATCAGCCGGGCACGGAATCTCAAGCAGTCGCTGGCTGTGTTGTTTCTCGACCTGGACCGGTTCAAGGCCATCAATGACACGCTGGGGCATGGTGCGGGAGACAAGCTGCTGGTGGCTGCCACCGAGCGTTTGCGCAACCAGGTCAAGGCAACGGACCTGCTGGGGCGCCTGGGCGGGGATGAGTTCACCCTCGTGCTGGAGAACCTGCCCAGCCCGGAAATGGCAGCTGACGTGGCGAACCGGGTGGTCGATGCCATGGCGCAGCATTTCTTTATCGATGGCCACGAGATGTTCGTGACGGCCAGCGTGGGCGTGGCTGTGTACCCAGGGGACGGCCATGATGCGGCGTCGCTGCTGAAGAACGCTGACGTGGCCATGTATAGGGCCAAGCAACGGGGCAAGAACACCTATCAGTTCTTTGCCAAGGAGATGAATGCCCAGGCGTTTGAGCATCTGCTGCTCGAAAACAGCCTTAGGCACGCACTGGAGCGTGGTGAGTTTGAGCTGCATTACCAGCCACAGGTGGCGACCGAGACGGGCGAGATCGTCGGGGTGGAGGCACTGATACGCTGGCGCCATCCAGAATTGGGTCTGGTGCCGCCCGCACGGTTCATCCCCCTGGCTGAGCAGAATGGCCTGATTGTGCCCATCGGCGCCTGGGTGTTGCAGGAGGCCTGCCGTCAAGGCAAAGCATGGCTGGATGCAGGTTATGGCCTGCGCCATGTCGCGGTGAACCTCTCTGCCCGCCAGTTTGCCGATGACAATCTGCTGGGCTATATCAGCGCGGCGCTGAGCCAGAGCGGCCTGCCACCCTATATGCTGGAGCTGGAGCTGACCGAGAGCACCGTGATGCAACAACCGCAGGATGCCGTGAGGCTGCTGCTGCGCTTGCAGGAAATGGGCGTCGCCTTGTCCATTGATGACTTTGGCACCGGCTACTCCTCGCTGGTCAGCCTCAAACAGTTCCCGCTGGATAACCTCAAGATCGACCGTGGGTTTATCTCGGGCATCCCACACGAAGGCGACGACATGGCCATCACAGAGGCCATTGTTGCCATCGCCCGCAAGATGGCATTGAAGGTTGTGGCCGAGGGCGTGGAAACGGTTGAGCAGTTTGATTTCCTGCGCGCCGCCGGCTGCGATCTGGTGCAAGGCTATCTGCTGGGACGCCCCATGCCTGCATCCGAGTTGATGATGCGCCTGGCGGCGGACAAGGTGCTGTTGCCCAGGCTGGATGCCGGCTGGCAGGAAATTCATCCACCACACTGACAGCCAGGGCAGGGCGAGGGTATGATCCGAGTTAATATTCTAGCAACCGCTAGATAGTTTAATTGAGTGGCGGATAGGGTGACATGTCACCTTTCTGCCATGCAAACTTGGCCGCCCCGGACTCGCATGAAAACTCCTCTGCATTTCTCCCACGCCAACAGCTTTCCGGCCAGCAGCTACAAGCAGTTCCTGTCGCAGTTCGAGGCTGATTTCGATGTGGGTTACATAGAAGCGCTGGGGCATGATCCACGTTATCCCGTGCATGACTGCTGGCCAAATCAGGTGCTTGAATCCATACGCTATATCGAGCAGCGCTATGATCAGCCGGTGATCGCAGTTGGCCATTCGCTGGGCGGGTTTCTGTCCTTCATGTGCGCCATGGAGCGGCCAGACCTGTTTCGCGCCGTCGTGCTGCTCGATTCCCCCATCTTCAGCAGACGGGTTTCCAGCATGTTGCGCCTGGGTAAATGGTTTGGCTTTATCGAGCGACTGACCCCAGGCCGCGGGTCACGTACCCGCCGCCGCGAATGGCCCAGCACGGATGCTGCCTATCGACATTTCCAGGGGCGCGGCATGTTTGCCGATTTCGACCCTCGCTGCCTGCGTGACTATGTGACGGAGGGCACTGTACCGACGGAAAACGGCGTCAGGCTCAAGTTCGACACCGAAGTGGAGTACCGCATCTATGTTGGCCTGCCGCATGTTTTTCCACGCCATAGAGGCAAGCTGACCGTGCCTACCGGCTTTATTGGCGGCAAGACCTCCATCTATGTACGGCCAGCCGACATTGCCAGCATGAAGCGGCATTTCGGCGTGAAACTGGCAGAGTTTGATGGCGGGCACCTGTTTCCCTTCGAGAAGCCGGAGCTGGCGGCTGTTGCTGTCAAGGAGATGATTGTAGCGCTGACGACGCCGAAGGGGTGACGCTGCTACTTGGCTGACTTGTTGGCACTTCTTGACGCCCTCGGCTTTTATTCTCATTGGCCCCCTAGCTTGAGGTTCTTGGCGTACGGCGGGATCAATCCCGAGTCAGAAAGCTATTGAAAATTAAGACCATTGTCATAAATGACGGATGGATTGAACAACGGAACTGCCGGGTTTCTGGCTACCCAGCACACAGAAATGTCATGCAATCCAAAAGATATGTCTCGAGTGGTATTGGCCTACCTCGCTGTGCAGACCACACCGCTGCTTCAATACGGCTGCCAACTCGTTGCACCGCTTCAATTCAAGCTAACCGAGCACAGTGCTGTTAGCTATCCCATGTGGACTGGCGCTCCGGAGCTCAGCTGCTTTCGACCTGCCACTAGCGGTAGTTAGATACCTAATTAACACCACTAGAGCTTATGCTCCTTTACTATTGTTAATAAAATCAATGGCTTGAGGTTGTGCTGGGACTAAAGTATATTCTCGCGCCTTCAACTGTACTGTGCCAATTTCCACCAGCTTTGCAGCGAGCTAGGTGGGTCGCTTCGCGGCTGGCAGGGTTGCCAAGTTGAAAAGCAATATGGATACAAGCCTCGGCATATCTGAGCAGGCCAAGTCTGAGGGATGCGACCTTTTGGGTCCCCATGCTACTGCGTCATAGCGCAGTAGAAACCAGTAAACCCGCTGAATACCTAGGTCCTTTCTACGCCTTCCAAGCCTTGCGCATGGAAGCGGGTGAGTTTTTTCTGAATTTATTGATAAAAATGCGTTTGCTTGAGTCCTCTTACCGTCGTTGTGCCAGCATCGCGCTCGCCGTTATGGCTTGGAGCAGTATCCTCATGTCTGCGCATGCTGCGATTGGCGTGGATGAACAGATTGCAGAGCAGCTTAAGAAAGAAGAGGACAGGGCTAAGGCGGTTTTGGAGCGCCTGCAGGCACAGCCTGACGCATTGAAACCAGCTACCAAGCGTGGCGAGAAACCATCGCTGGCACCTGAAACGCCCTGCTTTACTTTGCAACAGATCGACATTGAAACTGATCTGCCGCGGTTTCGACAACTATCAGATCGGATAGAAGATGCTGTAGGGCAATGCGTCGGCGCCAACGGCCTGCGACAACTCGTGGCCTACCTGAACGATGGTTTACTGGATGAAGGTTTTGTCACAACGCGTGTGCTGCTGCCTGAGCAGAATCTCTCTGGTGGTACTTTGATCCTGCGGGTGATGGCAGGGCGGGTTGAGAAAGTACGCTTTTCGGATGCTGATAGCGGCATCTGGTCCAACGCTTTGCCGGTAGATCCGGGGCAACTTCTGAACCTGCGTGATCTTGAGCAGGGCGTGGAGCAGTTCAGCAGACTGGGTTCCCAGCAGGTGCAGACAGAAATCGAGCCGGGTAATACCGCAGGCGCGAGCAATGTCGTCATTGTCCGCCAACGTGGTCGCAGCCTCTACGGTAGCGTCCAGCTGGACAATACCGGGTCTAAAGCTTTTGGCCAATTGCAGGGCAATGCCAACTTGGTTTTGGACAATCCCTTGGGTGTAAGTGATCAACTAAACGTCAACATCAGTAGCAACCTCAGCAAGCTAAAGCAGGACAATCGTAGCCAGAGTCTGGTGCTCAGTTACAGCCTGCCTTACCGCTACTCACTGTTGTCCGCATCCGCATCGGGTAGCAATTTTGCTCAACGAATATTGGGCGTCAGCCAGACCTTTCTATCGCATGGCCGCAGCAATAGCGTGGAGGTTCGGGCACAGCACGTGGTCTGGCGCACCGGCGCAGATCGCCTGTCCATGCACCTATCTGCCAACTCGCGGGGCTCGCGTAGCTTCATCGACGATACCGAGATACTGGTGCAGCGTCGCCGCACCAGCAATGCCGAGCTGGGCATCAGCTACCGGAGGCGGTTTGCAAACGGCAGCATGGATATCAGCTACTCACGCCGTCAGGGCATGGCCTGGAATGGGGCGCAGGATGATCTTGAGAGCGCCTATGTCGGCGGCGTCACGTTACGCCCGGATGTCGATACCCTGGATATCAGCTTCAACGGCCAATTGATGATAGCTGGCTCCAAGCTGGGCCTGAGCAGCCGACTGCACAGCCAGTTTGCGGGTCAACCCACCTTGGTGATGGATCATGTTTCTCTGGGTGGGCCTGGCTCGATCAGAGGGTTCGACGGTGAAGTCAGTTTGAGTGGTGAACGTGGATGGTACTGGCGCAATGAGCTGACCTGGCCCTCAGGCGAGCGTGTCTATTACCTTGCCCTGGATGCCGGCCGCGTTTGGGGTCCTTCTTCCTCCGATTTTCTAGGTGACCGATTGGCTGGCGGCATGTTGGGCGTGCGCGGACGCCAATGGGGCTTGAGCTATGAGTTAGGTCTGGGTGCGCCTTTACATAAGCCTAATGGGTTCCAGACCCATGCGGTGAATACCTTTATGAGCCTGGGGTACGGGTTCTGATGAGCAAGACTGCAATGAACAATTTGAACGATATGCAAGTTAGCGAGCCACGCAGCTTCTGGCGCGAGCTGGTCATCAAATCCGTACTGGTAAGCTATTTCTGGCAAGCCAACCTTGCCTGGGCGGCGGTTGTCGCCGCACCGGGTGCGCCTGCTGGAACCAAGCCGATTGTTGATGCAGCGGGTAATGGCGTACCAGTCGTACATATCGCACCACCCTCTGCGTCGGGTGTTTCGCGCAATCAGTACGATCAGTTCAATGTCGACAAGCAAGGCGTGATACTCAATAACGCCACAAGCAACACCGACACCCAGTTGGGTGGCTACATCACGCCCAACCTGCAATTTGGTACACGCTCGGCCCGCATTATTCTGAATGAAGTTACTGGTGCGAGTAGCAGCCAGTTACGCGGTTACTTGGAGGTGGCAGGTAGCAAGGCCGAGGTGATCATAGCCAACCCTAATGGCATCAGCTGTGACGGTTGCGGCTTTATCAATACTAGCCGCGCCACCTTGACCACTGGTCAAACCTTGTTCGGCGCAGATGGCGCTATCCGTGGTTTTGATGTGGGCGGCGGTCAACTGCATATTGCAGGCGGTGGCCTGAATGCGGCCAATGTCGACCAGCTCGACTTGTTTGCTCGTGGCTTGAGTGTAGAAGGCGAAGTATGGGCGCCATTGCTAAACGTGGTAGGTGGCGCCAATCAGATAGACCATGCCACGTTGGCGACTCAGGCCACACAGGCACGAGGACCTGCGCCGCGCATGCTGCTCGATGTGTCGGCGGTAGGTGGCATGTACGCCAACCGTATTTTTCTGGTCGGCACCGAAAAAGGCTTGGGGGTGAACTCTGCCGGCCGGATCGCCGCACTGGAGAGTAGCCTTACGCTTGACGTGAATGGTGATGTTCGCTTGCATGACGTTTACAGCAAGGGTAGCCAGCAACTGAAGGCTGCGGGTGATCTTAAGCTGACAGGCCAGAACAATGCAGAAGCCGGCTTGGTTGTTACGGCAGCCAAGCTGGAGAACACCGGCAAAGCCTTTGTCAATGGTGATCTGGTACTGAATACAACCACGCTGAACAACGAGGGCATATTGGCCTTGGGGGGGGCACAAGGTGCCGCACTGCGCGTTGATAAGCTCAATAACTCCGGTACAGTCTATGCCGCTGGCGATCTAACTGTTGAGACAAAAGCGCTTGGCAACAACGGCGGGGCTATCAGCAGCGATGGCGCATTGTCGCTCAAGGCCGATACCATCGAGGCCAACCAATCCACTCTCGTGGCAAATGGCACGCTGCAGTTGCAGGCCGAGGCGCTCAGTGTGCGCGATACCGTCATCAGCGCTAAGCAGGATATAGCGATCAAGATAGATGGCCGCACTGATATGTCTGGCGGTACGGTGGTCTCTGACCAAGCAGTACGGCTTACCAGTGAGCAGGTGCTGGCAGACAAAGCACGCCTCTCAGCCGGCACAGCACTGGATATTAAGGCAGCGCAACTACTCTCGCTGCAAGACGCACAGCTGACCGCACAGGGCAGGGTCACGCTACAAAGCCGCATCCTCGACAGTAATGCAAGCCTGATCGCCACGAATAACGATGTAGTGATCGATGTCACCGAAAACCTGGCTCTCGCCAAAAGTACGGTCTCGGCCAAGCATGACTTAGTGCTGAAAGCCGACACCTTGCAGGCGACAGGCGCCGCCTTGGTGGCCGGTGGAAAATCCTCAGTTGTGCTGAACAAGTCGCTGGCACTCAAGGATGGCTCCATGGTGGGGAGCGAAGTCGACATCAAGGCGAGTGGCATTGAGGTGGACGGCGCCGTCTTGGCCAGCGCCGGCAACCTGGACATTCAGGCCCGCGACCAGGTCAGCAATATCGGCGGCACCATCAGCGGCAAGGGCAACGTCAGCCTCCAGGCTGCCGACCTGAACAACCAGGGCGGCACCATCGTCGCCGACGGCCAGACCCGTCTGGGCGCCACCCGCCAGCTC